>CAVVIK010000010.1:0-446824 GCA_963748315.1 uncultured Thermoleophilaceae bacterium | reverse complement strand
AGAGCAGCTGGGCGTGAAGGAGTCGACCAGCGCGAGGAAGACGTTCAGGCCCGCCGCCTCGCGGACGCCGAAGATGTTGAGCGCGCCGAGCAGCACCACGACGCCGATGCCGGCGACGATGTCGGCGGGCGACTCCCCGAGCGGCTCCCAGAACACGCCCAGGTAGTGCGGCACGAAGAACGCCGAGATGGAGACGGTGATGATGTAGGTGAGCATCTGGCCCCACGCCGCGAAGAAGGACCAGAACTCGTTGAAGGCGCGGCGCGCCAAACGACGACGAGCCGCCGGCCTCCGGGTACATCGCGGTCGCCTCCGTATAGGTGGCGGCCGTGCGGCGAAGATGGAGCGCCGCGATCATGAAGACGACCGGCGTCATGCCGAGCGCGTACACGGCGACGAGCCCGAGCGCGTAGTAGATCGAGCTGCCTACGTTGCCGTAGGCGGTAACAGCGCCCCGGTGCCGAGGACCCGCTCTAGGCCTGCGTGCTTAGGTCGGCGCTCAGCCAATGCCGCCGGGCAACCTACCGATGTGAGTGGCTAGCTAGCGCTTGCGCAGGAGCCTGAACTTGGCCGAGTCCTTCTTCGACCTGACGCCCGCCGTCTTCGCGCGCACGACCAGCTTGTACTTGCCGGGCTTGAGCTTCTTCTTCCGCGACAGCCGGCCCTCGAAGCGAATCCGCTGCTTCCCGGCCTCGGCGTTGTACTTGAACGCACCCTTCCGGACGCGCCGCCCGCGCTTGATCCGGAGACTTGAGCTTCACGCGCGAGTCGGCGTTGACCGAGAACTTGATGACCGTCCCGACGCGCGCGACGTGGGGCAGGTCGTTGCCCAACCGGAACCGTTTCGGCTTGACCGCGACGCGCGCGACCTTGAACCGCGGCGTCGTGAACGTCTCCTCCGACCCAAGCGCCGTCGCGATCGCGTTCGCCCCCGCCACCTGGTAGCTGTAGGTGGTTCCTGATCAGGCCGGTGATCTCCGCGGACACCGAAACCGGCTCGTCGCCGGAGCCCGCGTCCTCGGTGGGCGTCGTCTCGAAGACCTCACCCGATGCCTCACGCCAGGCGAACTGCCAGGTGGTGGGACGCCTGTTCGGGTCGACCAGCCCCTGTAGGAGGGCCGAGAACGGACCCACCTCAGCCGCTTGAGTCGTCACTCCCGGCGCGGAAGTGGGCAGCGTTGTAAAGGACTGCGTGGTTCCAACGACGATCCGCGGCTGGTGTCCACCCGACTGCGCCCAGATCCGGTAGTAGACCGTCGTGTCGGCGGGGAGTCCGAAGAGCATCGCCTGAACCGCGGTGGCGGTGGCGGGCGCGGTTACCGACGCCACCGAGGTGCTGCTGCCGAGCGCGGGCGTCAGGCCGTATTCGAACTTGTAGGTGACCGTGGTCGCCTGCGGATCGACGGTGCCGTTGGCCTCCGCAGTGGTGGCTGCAATCGCCGTCGCCGCCCCGGTGCTCACGATCGGAGCCGACGGCAGCTCGTCGGCGCCGATGTCGACCCGGCCGTCGCCGACCCGAGGATCGCCGTCCGGGTCGAGAGAATCCCGAAGTCGGACCCGGCCCCGCCGGCGTTGTACGTAGGCGCGCCGTCGCGCTGGCGATAGTTCGTCGCGTTGGCAAAGATCGCCGCGTTGTTCGTCAGGGCGGCGGACGCATGTAGTTGCCCGCCTTCCGTGACCGTTCCCCCTGCACCCTCCTCTACGTCGGAGGCGGAGAAGTTCGAGTACGACGCATTGATTACCCCTGCGCCGCCGGCGCAGATTGAGCTGGCGGCGAGGTCCGCCTTGACGCCGCGGGCTATCGCGTTGCTGAGTACCACGTGACTGTCGATGCATGGAGGGACGCCGCCGGTGTCACTTCCGTGTGCCGAGATGCCGTAGGAATCCATCCCGGTCGCGATCGCGGTGACGTTGCGAATCTCCACGCTGTCGGCGGCGTAGGACCCACGTCCAGCGCCGTCGCGCCGTCGCCGGTCGACACCACGAGTGAATCGCGCAAAGAGCTGGCGCCGCCGCTGATGTTCATCACGGCGGCGCCGGCGACGCTGCTCGAAACGACAAGGTAGGACCCAACTCCGTTCATGATGAGCGCGGGCTCGCCCGCACCGTCGATCTTGAGGTGCCGCGCGGTGCCGTCCAGTGCCACCGTGACGTTCATCCCGTTTCCTTCGAGGAGTGGTCGGGTGCCGGCTGCGCCTCGGAGGGTCACCCCGCTGGCAACCGTGACCGCGGTCGGGCTGTACGTCCCGCCCGCAGCGATGACCGTGTCGCCCGAGTTCGCAGCCGCCAGGGCGTCAGTCAGGCTGCACGGATTGGTGTCCGGACGGGATCGGACCCGTTGCCCATCGGCGACGCATACAACGTGTCCGCAGCAGTCGCCGACGCCGCCGGCCACAGGACGGTCGCGAGCAGCCCCGAGTATCCATACGCGGGGTTTCGTGTGCCCCCAGCGTAAGCCCGGAGGCCCGGAAAAGGAAGCGATTTCGCCTGGAAGGCCTAGCGCTCGCGCAGGAGCCTGAACTTGGCCGAGACCTTCTTCGACCTGAAGCCCGCCGTCTTCGCGCGCACGACGAGCTTGCTCTTCCGGGCTTGAGCTTCTTCTTGCGCGACAGCCGGCCCTCGAAGCGAATCCGCTGCTTCCCGGCCTCGGCGTTGTACTTGAACGCACCCTTCCGCACCAGCCGCCCGTGCTTGATCCGAAGGAACTTCAGCTTCACCTTCGCATCGCCGTTGAGGCGGAACTTGATCACCGCTCCGACCCGGGCCACCTGCGGCAAATCGGAGCCGAGCCGGAAGCGCTTGGCTTGACCGCCACCGGCGGACCTTCAACCGCTTCGTCCTGAAACTCTGATCCGAACCCGTGCCGGCACCCGCCTCGCTCGATGCCTCGAGCCGGTAGTGGTACGTCGTGGCCGGCTTCAGGTCGGTCAGCTCCCTCGAGACCGAGACGGGCAGCCCCCCGAGCCGGCATTGCCGACGCTGGTTGCGTCTCCGTACGTCGAGGTCCTGCCGAACGCGAAGTGCCAGCTCGTCGCAAGTCCGTTCGGGACGACCAAGCCGTGCAACAGCGCCGACGTCGCATCCACCGCCGTGGGCAGGTCCGTAACGACACTTGGCGCCAGCGTGGGCTGCGTCGTAGACGAACGAGTCTCGCCAACCGTCGTCCGCGGCTGCAGACCGGTCGATTGGACGCGAAGGCGGTAGAAGATGATCTGGTTCGGAGCAAGCCCGCCAAGGACGCCGCTGACAGAGGTGAGCGGCGCGGACGCCGTCGAGCGACTCGGCGGGCGTGCTGGACCCGAAAGCAGTCGTCGGCCCGTAGTCGAACGTGTATGTCACCGGGTGCCCGCGCCCGTCCACGCTGCCCGTGACCTCAGCCGACGTGGCGCCCACGATCGTCGGCCCACCGGTGGTTGCCGCCGGCGCGACCGGCAGCTCGTCGGCCCCGATGTCAACCGCCCCGTCCACGACGCGCGGATCCCCATCCGGATCGACGCGCTCGGAATCGCCGGTGTGCTCGCGACCGGCGTTGTACGTGGGCGCCCCGTCGCGCTGGCGATAGTTCGTGGTGTTGGCGAAGATCGCCGCGTCGTTCGTCTGAGCAGCCGAACGCTGGTTGCCGTCGCCCTCGGTGAACGTCCCGGACCCGCTGAGATCCACGTCGCGGAAGTTCGAGTACGCCGCGATGATCGAAGCGGCGGGCGGCGAGCAAGTGGCGTCGTGCGCTTCGGTGGCGAACATATCGGCGGCCGTACCGCGCGCGATCACGTTCTCGACGAGCAGTAGGCCGTTCGACGCGACGCAGAACGGATCCACCGCGTCCCCTTGGACGATGATCCCGTACGAGTTATCGCCGGTCGCGATCGCGGTGACGTTGTAGAGCCGAACCGTCCCGCTGCCCGTGCTCTCGACCAGAACCGCGGCCCTGCCATTGGCGTTCGTCGCAAGCGTGTCCCGCAGAAAGCTTGCTTGTCCAAACATGTGGATGGCAGTTCCGGAGTCCGTGGGAGACGACGAGATCCTCGAGGACACCGTTGTTGGCGAAAACCGCTTGCCCGCCGGCGGATCGGATCTCGAGGTGGCTGGCCGTCACAGGGTCAGCGGGCAGGCCGTCGAGAGACAGCGGGTCCGTAGAGCCGGTCGCCTCGAGGACAGGTCGAGGTCCGGCAGCGCCGCGGAGGGTCACTCCACTCGCGATCGTCACGGTGCTGGTGACGTCGTACGTGCCGCCCAGGGCGATGATCTCGTCGCCCGATCCCCGCGAAGCTGGCGGCGTCCGTAGCGGCACGGGTCCGCTATCTCGGCAAGGGTCGGAGCCATCGCCGTCAGGGTGTGCGTAGAGCGTGTCAGCCATCGCCGGCGCCGCCGGCCAGACGACGGTGGCGAGCGCCGCGACGACGATCCATCCGCGCGAGTCCGTGCCCCCAGCGTAAGGCCGGGGGCACGAAGCGCCAACGTCTAGACGAGGAAGGGGATGATCAGGAGCGCGACGATGTTCGCGACCTTGATCATCGGGTTGATCGCCGGGCCGGCGGTGTCCTTGTAGGGGTCGCCGACTGTGTCGCCGGTCACCGACGCCGCGTGGGCCTCGGAGCCCTTCCCGCCGAACTCGCCGTCCTCGATCAGCTTCTTCGCGTTGTCCCACGCGCCGCCGCCGGCGGTCATGGAGATGGCGGCGAAGAAGCCGACCACGATCACGCCGATCAGCAGGCCGCCGAGCGCCTGGTAGCTCAGGAGGCCGACCACGACCGGCACGACGATCGGGATGAGAGACGGCAGGATCATCTCCCGCTGCGCCGCGGCGGTCACGATCGACACGGCCTGCCGGTAGTCCGGCTTCTCCGTGCGATCCATGATCCCCGGCTTCTCGCGGAACTGCCTGCGCACCTCCTCGACGACGCCACCGCCCGCGCGCCCGACCGACTCGATCGCGAGCGCGGCGAACAGGTAGACCATCATGCCGCCGATCAGGAGGCCGATCAGGACCTCGGGCTGGGAGATGTCGAAGCTGGAGAGGACCTCGCCCTCCTTCTCCGCCTCCTCGTTCAACTCGACCACGAACGCCGCGAACAGCACCAGCGCAGCGAGCACGGCCGAGCCAATCGCGTATCCCTTCGTAACGGCCTTCGTGGTGTTGCCGACCGCGTCCAGCGGGTCGGTCACCCCGCGCACGTCCTCCGGGAGGTCCGCCATCTCGGCGATGCCGCCGGCGTTGTCGGTGATCGGGCCGAAGGCGTCGAGCGCGACGATGAGGCCGGTCAGCGACAGCTGCGCCATCACCGCCACGCCGATGCCGTAGATGCCGGCGAGCTCGTTCGCCCCCAGGATGCCGAGGCAGATCAGCAGTGCGGGTGCTGCGGTCGCCTGGAAGCCCGACGAGAGGCCCTGGATGATGTTCGTGGCGTGGCCGGTTTGCGACGCCCGCGCAGTCATCCTCACCGGCCGGAAGCGAGTCGACGTGTAGTAGTCGGTGATCACGAAGAGACCGGCGGTCACGCCGATTCCGATCAGCGTGCAGAGCCAGAACTCGGTCGGGCCGGCGTCGCCGACGCCGCTCAGGATCCCGGGCAGATCGCTCTTGAGCGTCACGTCGTCCATCAGCCAGTGCGTGATCGGGTAGAACGCCGCCGCGGCGATCGCGCCAGAGACGACCAGGCCTTGGTACAGCGCGCGCTCGACGTTCACGCCGCGGACGGCGTACGTGCCGATGATCGAGGCGATCAGCGAGACGCCGCCGATCACGAGCGGGTACACGGCGACCTCGCCGAGCTCGTTGAAGGTCAGCACGCCCAGCAGCATCACGGCGACCGCGGTGACCGCGTAGGTCTCGAAGAGGTCGGCCGCCATGCCGGCGCAGTCGCCCACGTTGTCGCCCACGTTGTCGGCGATCACGGCGGGGTTGCGCGGGTCGTCCTCGGGGATGCCGGCCTCGACCTTGCCCACGAGGTCGGCGCCGACGTCGGCGGCCTTGGTGAAGATGCCGCCGCCGAGACGGGCGAAGACGGAGATCAGCGAGCCGCCGAAGCCGAGGCCGACGAGCGCGTCGATCGCGTCCTTCTCGTCGACGTCGGCCAGCAGCAGGATCCCGTAGTAGCCGGCGACGCCGAGCAGCGCGAGCCCTGCCACGAGCATGCCCGTGACGGCGCCGCCCCGGAACGCCACCTGGAGCGCGGCCGCAACGCCGCTGCGCGCCGACTCGGCGACGCGCGCGTTCGCGCGCACCGACACGTTCATCCCGATGAAGCCGGCCGCGGCAGAGAATGTGCCGCCGATCACGAATCCGATCGCCGTCTCGATGTCGAGCGCGACCGCCAACACCACGGCAAGCACGACGGCGACCGCGCCGATGATCGTGTACTGGCGCTTCAGGTAAGCCTGGGCGCCCTCCTGGACGGCCGCGGAGATGCTCTGCATCTCCTCGTTTCCGGGCGACTTGGCCAGCAGCCAGCGGCTGGTGACAAGCCCGTAGAGGACGGCGGCACCTGCGCAGGCGAGCGCAATGACGATGCCGTAATCGGTAAGAAAGTCAGTCAAGGAGGATCCTCCGGATGCTGGTTTGAAGCTGCGCCGCGGGTGACGGCGCGTTCGGCGCCGGGCGGACCAAGAGCGCGGGCAGTCTACCCAGGTTGGGTCCGGTAAGCCCCGCCGCTAGGTCCCCGGCGGGGTCCAGATCTTCGATCGGGCCTTGGCGCGCTCCTCGTCGTCCTCCGGCTCCTCAGCGGGTTTCGACGCCTCTTCCGGGGCGCTCGCCGGCGCCTCAGCGGGCGCCTGCGCCTCGCGCGCGTAGGCCATCTGGAGCTGGGAGAGCGGCTCGCGCAGGGCGGCCTGCTGCTCGTCGGTCATGAGCGGCTGGAGCGCCCGGATCGCGTCGATGGCGAGCTTCGCCTGGTCCAGCTGCTTCGGCCCGTCGTCCTCCGCCAGCCCCATCCGGCGCGCCGCCAAGTCGATGAGCGTCGCGGCTGTCTGAAGCAGCACGTCCTCGACACGAATCTTCTTCAACGCCTCGCGGATCTCGTCCTCGTTCACGTCGCTACCCCCTCGCGCGCGTATGTTCGGTGGGTCAGGTCGACCTCGGCCGCGAAAGCCTCGCGCACGTTCGCCGCGCGGCGCTGGCGCTGGACCCCGCTCTCCTCGGGCAATACCGGATCGATCCCCATGCGCTCGCGGGCGGGTGCTGTCCAGGCGAGCAGCCGCTCCGGGATCGCGCGCGCCTCGAACTCCTCGCCGCGCTCGAGGTCGATCATCTTGCCCTCCATCCCGTGCCGGATCGCTCGCCACATGTTCTCCTCGATGTAGCGGCCTCTGACCGGCTCCGGCAGCGCGCCCTCGTCGTAGTCGAGCGCCGCCTGCGCGATGCAGGCCGCGATCAGGCCGGCCAGCGCTGTCGAGTCCTCGGCACGCGTCTGCGCGTCGCAGATCCGGAACTCGACCGTGCCGAAGTCGTGGTGCGGCCGGACGCTCCACCACAGCTGCGTGTGCTCCTCGATCGAGTTCACCTTCACGAGGAACTCGGCGAACTCGGCGTAGGCGGCCCAGCTCCCGAACGGCTCGTGCACGCCGCAGCGCGGGAAGCTCCGCGTGAAGATCTGCGTGCGAGCCGAGTGCAACCCGGAGTCGCGCCCGTCGAGGAACGGCGAGTTGGCAGACACGGCGAGCAGGTCCGGCAGCAGCGCGCGCAGGTGGTCGCACACCGCGACTGCGCGGTCCGCGCCCCGGACGCCGACGTGCACGTGCAGCGAGAACGTGTTGTTGCGCCACGCGACGTACTTGAGCCAGTCCTCGCGGCGGCGGTAGTGCGGGGTGTCGATGATGCGCTGCTCCTGCCACGGGCTCCACGGGTGGGTGCCGGTCGCCGCGAGCCGCGCGCCGCGCTCCACAACGAGCCGGAACAGCCGGTCGCGCGCGTCCTGCTGCTGCACGACCGCGTCGGCGAAGGTCGCGCCCTTGCCCGACCGGATCTCGATCTCGGATGCGATCAGCTCGCCCGTGATCGACTCGAAGAGCGGCGGGTCGGCGCGCGCCGCCTCCTGGAGCTCCTCGAAGCGCTGGGCGAGATCGAGCGTCGCCGGATCGAGGATCTGGAACTCCTCCTCGATGCCGATCGTGAAGTCCTCCGAGTCCTCGAAGACCTCGCGTGCACGGTCCATGTCGAGCATGTTCAGGTCAGGTAGAAGTACAGCGCGTAGAGCAGGTCCACGGCCGGGCTGGAGGTGTGCACGGTGACCTCCGGAGGCACCTGTAACAGAGCCTCGGAGTAGTTGAAGATGATCTTCACCCCCGCTCCGACAAGATCGTCCGCGACCTGCTGAGCCGCGTCCGATGGGACTGCGAGCACTCCGACGACGATCTCCTCTTCGGCGACGACCTGCTTCACCTCGTCGTACGGCCGTACGACGAGGTGATCGGTAATCCGATCCCCCACCTTGTCCTGGTCCGCGTCGAAGATGGCGACCACGCGGAAGCCGTGGTCGGCGAAGATGTCTGAGCTCGCGATCGCGCGCCCGAGGTGCCCGGCGCCGAACAGCGCGATGTTGTGCTGCCCCGCGGTGCGCAGGATCTTCCGGATCTGCGACACGAGCGAGTCGACGTTGTAGCCGACGCCGCGCTTGCCGAACTTGCCGAAACCGGACAGGTCGCGCCGGATCTGCGTCGAGTTGACGTGGGTGTAGTCGGCGAGCTCCTGCGAGGAGATCGTCTCCTTCCCCATCTTCTTCGCCTGCGTCAGCACCTGGAGGTACCGCGAGAGCCGCGCCGCAACACCGAGCGAGAGGCGCTCGGTCCCGCGCTCGGAGAGCTCCTGAAAGCCTTGGAAGCTCACCGGTCGGACTGTAGCCGTCGCGCGAGCTCCTCAGCGTCCACGTGGAACTCGAACAGCTCGTCGCCGTCGAGCGCGAGCACCGGGATGCGCTCGCCGTACACGTTGTGAAGCTCCGGGTCCGTCGAGACGTCGACTTCCTCGAGCTCGAACGGGTGCTGCTCGCGCACGGCGGCAACGACCTCGCGCGCCTCGTCGCAAAGGTGGCAGCCCGCCTTGCCGTAAAGCACGACGTGCTTCACAGCCGCGCCGCCGCGTCGAGGTCGAGGTACTCGGGGTAAGGCAGTGCACGCCCGAAGCGCGCCGCCCCGGCGATCATCGCCGCGTTGTCGGTACACAGCTCGATCGGCGGCACCCAAACGCGCGCGTCGAGCGCCTTCGCCCGCTCGCGCAACTCCCGGTTCGCCGCCACCCCGCCGCCGAGTGCGACCTGCTCGAGCCCCTCGCGCTCGAGGGCCTGCTCGAGCCGCGCGATCAGGGCGTCCACGATCGCCCGCTGATAGGACGCGGCGAGGTCCGGTGCTGGGACGGAGCTCCGCTCCGTCCCTAAACGCTGTCGCGCAGCGTGTAGAGGAGCGAGGTCTTCAGCCCGCTGAACGAGAAGTCGAGGCCGTCGCCGGGCTGGGAGCGCGGGAAGTCGAACGCGGTCGGGTCGCCGTCGCGCGCCAGGCGATCGATCTCGGGCCCGCCTGGATAGCCGAGGCCGAGCAGGCGCGCCCCCTTGTCGAAGGCCTCGCCGGCGGCGTCGTCGAGCGTCTCTCCGAGCACGCGGTACTCGCTCGGGTCGTCGACGCGGGCGAGAAACGTGTGCCCGCCGCTCGCGACGAGCACGAGATACGGCGGTTCGACGGGCTCGTCGCCAAGCATCGAGGCGGTGACGTGGCCGTGCAGGTGATCCACGGGCGAGAGCGGGAGCCGGCGTGCCGCTGCCAGCGCCTTCGCAGCGGAAACCCCCACGAGTAGCGCGCCGATCAGGCCCGGGCCCGCGCGTGACCGCCATCTCCTCGACGTCGGCGAGCGTCGCGCCCTGCGCGCTCGAGCGTGTCGTCCACCACCGAGTCGAGCACCTCGAGGTGCTGGCGCGACGCGATCTCCGGCACTACGCCGCCATAACGTTCGTGCAGCAGGCCCTGCGACGCGACGACGTTGGCCCGGATCGCGCCGTCACGGGTGACGAGCGCGGCACAGGTGTCGTCGCAGCTGGTCTCGATCCCGAGGATCAAGCGGTCGTAGCGCGCCGGGCCGGGACCGTTCGCCACATGATCAGGGCGTCCTCGCGGTTGTCGTGGTAGTAGGCCCGGCGGTGTCCCGCGCCGCGGAACCCGAACCGCTCGTAAAGCGCGATCGCTCCGTCGTTCGACTCCCGCACTTCGAGCGTGTACTGCTCGTGCGGGCGGTCGGCGGTCTCGAAGAGGTGGGTCATCAGCGTGCTAGCGATCCCCTCACGCAGCCGCGCGGGGTCGATCGCGACGTTCATGACGTGCCAGACGGTGTCGTAGCGGGAGCAGACCAGGTACCCCACGAGCCGGCCGTTCTGCGTGGCCGCGAGACAGATGCCGGACGGCTTCGAGAGCTCGAGGACGAACATGGACAGCGACCACGGCGTAGGGAAGGCCCGTCGCTCGATCGCGATCACATGCGGAAGGTCCGAATAGGTGAGTCGGCGGATCTCGACGTTCTCGTTCATCTCGGTAGTGCGTCGGGCTCGCGCAGGTAGTTCGGAACCACCTGCTCAGGTGCGACGTCCGGCGCGTCGAGCGCACGCCTGCAGAGGTGCCCCGCACTTACGACGTGTAGCGGGGACTCAGCGGGCGCCACCGCCACGCCGGCGGCTTCCAGTTCGTCGCGAAATCGTAGCGACCCGTCGCCCGCCGCCAGCGGGGTCGTCGGCGCCGAGCGAAGGCGCTCGACCAGCGCATCGATGGCGAGGACGGTTGGTGGCCAGCGCTCTTCGTCGCCCTCGAAGAGCGCGGCGTACACCTCGCCGCGCTTCGCGTCGATCAGCGCGAGCCGCGAGCTGCCCGTCATGCCCGCCGCCAGCGCCTCCAGCGACGAGACGGCACGGACTGGAAGGTCGTTCGCCTTGGCGAGCGCGCGCGCAGTCGCGACGCCGATCCTCAGGCCGGTGAACGTACCCGGCCCGACGCCGACGGCGATGGCGTCCAGGTCGGCGAATTCGACCTCCGCCCGCGACATCACGTCGTCGACCGCGGGGAGGAGCTCGCTCGCGTGCGCAGGGCGTTCGAGCAGCCGTGCCGGTGAGGGCGCATTCTCGAACAGCTCCCCATCTGGGCACAGGACGGCGGCGACCGATGCGGCGGTCGACGTGTCGAACCCGAGGATCGTCATTCCACCTCGATTGTCCGCCTGTCGCCGCCCGCGTGCTCGAGCCGGACGTGGTGCGTCGCCTCCGCGAGCGGCAGCGGCCATTCGACGAACGTGATCCGCTCGGGTGTCACGTAGTCCTCCAGGATCGCCGGGTCGATCTCGCTGACGCGGTAGAGGTCGAGGTGCGCGATCTCGACGTCGCCGTCGTAGAGATGGCCGATCGTGAACGTCGGGCTCGTCACGGGCGCCGCGACGCCGAGCGCGCGGCACGCCCCGCGGACGAACGTCGTCTTGCCGCTGCCGAGCTCGCCGCTGACCAACACCAGGTCGCCGGGCCGCAGCGACTTCGCCAGCTCGGCCCCCAGCCGCTCGGTCTCAGCCGAAGAGGCCGAGCTGCTCTTCATCGGCAGCGGGCTCCGGGACGTGTTCTTCGATTAGCTCAGGCAGCCGGTGGATGTCGGCGCGAAGCAGGTCCAGCACCGATGTCGACCTCAGTGCCGCTGCCGGGTGGAAGAGCGGGTAAAGGATCACGCTGCGGCCCCCGATCTCCCTGGGCTGCGGCTCGCCGTGGACCTTGGTGATCCCGCGTGGGCTCCCCGTCAGGAGCTTGGTCGAATAGTTCCCGAGCGTGCAGATCACCTGCGGCTCAATCAGCTCGATCCGCTTCAGTAGAAACGGCTTGCACTCCTCGACCTCTTCGGGCATCGGATCGCGGTTGCCAGGGGGGCGACATTGGAGAACGTTGTTGATGAACACGTCCTTGCGCTCGAGGCCGATCTCGCCCAAAAGCTGCTCGAGCAGCTGCCCGGCCGGCCCGACGAACGGCAGGCCAAGCTCGTCCTCACGCGCGCCCGGCGCCTCGCCCACGAACATCAGGTCGGCGTCGGCGTTCCCGGCGCCAAACACGAGCTTTCTGCGGCCGGCGCTCAACGGGCATTCGTGGTCACGCAGGCTGCTGTAGAGCTCGACGAGCTGCTCCCGGCGTTCCTCCGGCGTCGCCATCTCCGCGCCAGGCTATCCTTCTTTCAGGCCGTTACTCCGCCGCCGGAGAACGGACCCACCACCATGAAACTTGGAATCGTCGGAAAGGGCCGTCTCGGGACGGCGCTATCGGCCGCCCTGCGCGACGCGGGCTACGACGTGGACGGCCCCGCCGGGCGTGGCGAGGTGCCCACGGCGGACGTGATCCTGCTCTGTGTCCCCGATGCCGAGATCACGGCCGCGGCCGAGACCGTCGCCGGCAGCGCGGACCTGGTCGGGCACACGAGCGGGGCCACCTCACTCGCCGCACTTCGCCCCGCCGCCCGCGGCGGGGCCCACGTTTTCGGGTTCCACCCGCTGCAGACCTTCACCGGCGGCGACACCCCGGACCTGCGCGGAATCGGCTGCGCGATCGCCGGCTCGACCCCCGAGGCGCTCGAGACCGCGCGCACGCTCGCCGAGGGGCTCGGGATGATCCCGTTCGAGCTGCCGGACCACAAGCGGGCCGCCTACCACGCCGCCGCGTCGGTGGCGTCGAACTTCCTCGTCACGCTCCAGGCGATGGCCGAGGAGGTCGCGCGGGACGCGGGCCTCGAGCCGGCCCAGGCGCGCCGCCTGCTCGCCCCGCTCGTCCGCACCACGGTCGAGAACTGGGTCGCGCTCGGCCCCGAGGCGGCGCTGACCGGCCCGGTCGCGCGCGGGGACGAGCACACCGTCACGGCGCAGCGGCAGGCGATATCCGCCGCCTCGCCCCAGCTTCTGCCCCTCTTCGACGCGCTGGTCGAGCGCACAAGGGCGATCGCAGCATGAAGACCGCTCGCACAGTTGCCGACCTGAGGCGCGAGCTGATCGGGCGGCGGATGCCGGCCGAGCTGGTTCTCAGCCGCGAGTAGGCCTCGTACCCACGATGGGCTTCCTGCACGAAGGGCACCTCTCCCTCATCAGGCGCGCGCGCGAGGAGTGCGAGACGGTCGTCGTGTCGCTCTTCGTCAACCCGAAGCAGTTCGGCGAGGGCGAAGACCTGGAGGCATATCCGCGCGACGAGGAACGCGATGCGCGACTGGCGGAGGAGTGCGGCGCCGACATCCTCTTCGCGCCCGACCACGACGAGGTCTACCCCCACGGCTTCTCGACCACGGTGGAAATCGCGGGCGTCACCGACGTCCTGTGCGGCGCCGCCCGGCCGGGCCACTTCGCCGGCGTGACGACGGTGGTCACGAAGCTCTTCAACATGGTCGGGCCCGACGTCGCGTACTTCGGCCAGAAGGACGCGCAACAGGCGCTCGTCATCCGCAAGCTCGTGCGCGACCTCGACATGCCGGTGCGGATCGAGGTGTGCCCGACGGTCCGCGAGCCGGACGGGCTCGCCCTCAGCTCGCGCAACGCTTACCTCTCGGCTGAGGAGCGCGAGCGCGCGCTCGGCCTCAACCGCGCCCTGCAGGCGGCGGAGGCGGTCGTTGCCGAGGGGCGGACGAACGCTGACGACGTCCTGGCGGCGGCGCGCGAACAGCTTCAGCAGGCCGGCCTCGAGCCCGAATACCTCGAGCTCAGGTCGGCGAAAGACCTCGCACCCGTCGAGCGCGTGAACGGCTCGACGCTATTGGCCGTGGCGGCGCAGGTAGGCCGTGCACGTTTGATCGACAACACGATTCTGACGGGGGACCGATGAGAAGGACGATGCTCAAATCGAAGATCCACCGCGCGACGGTGACCGGGTCCGACCTTCACTACGTCGGCTCGATCACGGTCGATGCGGACCTGCTCGAAGCCGCCGACATCCTCGAGCACGAGCTGGTGCACGTGCTCGATGTGGACAACGGCGCGCGCTTCGAGACCTACACAATCGCCGGCGCGCGCGGCTCCGGCGAGATCAAGATCAACGGAGCGGCCGCGCGGTTGGTCCACACGGGCGACACGGTCATCGTCGTGTCGTATGGGGAGTACGAGAAGGAGGAGCTCGAGATGTACGAGCCCGTCGTCGTGCACGTGAACGCTGACAACGAAATCATCACAGTCGACAGCGCCGTCGCGGAGCTGCTGTCATGAGCGCCGCACCGCGGGTGACACCCGCCCCTCCGCGCAAGCGCAAGGCGGTCACCCTCTCGACCCTGGGCGAGAAGAAGGCCCTCGGCGAGCCGATCGTCATGGTCACCGCGTACGACTACCCCTCCGCAAAGGTCGCGGAAGACGCGGGCGTCGACCTCGTGCTCGTCGGCGACTCCGGGGCGATGACGGTCCTCGGCTACCCGTCGACCGTGCCCGTCTCGACCGAGGAGATGCTGATGCTCGCGGCCGCCGCGCGACGCGGGCTGACGACGCCGTTCCTCGTGGGCGACCTGCCGTTCGGCTCATACGAGGAGTCGAATGAGGTCGCCGTGCGCACCGCGCAGCGGTTCGTCAAGGAGGCGGGCTGCGACGCGGTCAAGCTCGAGCGAGGTGGGTCCTCCGTCGAGCGCGCGAAGGCGATTGTCGACGCGGGCATCCCGGTGATGGGCCACGTCGGCCTGACGCCTCAGACCGCCGTGTCGCTCGGCGGCTACCGCTCGCAGGGGCGGACGGCCGACCGCGCGCTCGAGGTGTGCGAGGACGCGCTCGCGCTCCAGGAGGCCGGCTGTTTCGCGATCGTCTTCGAGGCGATTCCGAGCGCCGTCAGCGAGATGATCGTGCCGAAGCTCGACGTGCCCGTCATCGGGATCGGCGCCGGCCCGTCAACAGACGGCCAGGTGCTCGTGTTCCACGACCTGCTGGGCATCTACGACGGCCATGCAGCTCGCTTCGTCAAGCGTTACGCGAACGTGCGCGAGCAGATGGTCGCGGGTGTCGAGGCGTTCGCCGAGGACGTGCGTGAGCGCCGCTATCCCGGAGCCGGACCACGAGTACACGATGGCGCCGGACGAAGCCGCGCGGCTCGAGGAGCTGCTTTCGTAGCCCCGGCGGGCGCTACTGCCGCACAGAATCGAGGCCGGGTCCGCCGCGCAGCAGGTCCCTTCCGGGACCGCCGCGTAAGAGATCGCGTCCGGGGCCGCCCAACATGCGATCAGCGCCGCGACCGCCAAAGAGGCGATCTGCGCGGGCGGCGCCGCGCAGCCGGTCGCGCCCTGCGCCTCCCCTGAGCCGGTCTCGGCCGCGGTTCCCCTTCAGCCGATCGCCGCCGCGGTTCCCCTTCAGCCGGTCGCGACCGCCCTTCCCTTTCAGCCTGTCTCGGCCGCCATTGCCGAGCAGGCGGTCCTTCCCCGAGCCGCCGATCAGCCGGTCGTTGCCGCGTCGGCCCCCGAGCTCGTCGTCGCCGCCACTGCCGCAGATGCGGTCGCTGCCACCATCCCCGCTGATCTCATCGTCGCCGCCCAGGCCCACGATGACATCCGCGTTCGGTGTCCCGACAAGCAGCGGATCGGACCCCGCGGTGCCGATGATCGTGGCGATCTCCCCGGCGCACGTCGGGACCCTCCCGCCGCCGGCCGCTGGCGGCAGCACCGGGCTGTCCGGCTCGAGCACCTGAATCGTGACGCTGCCGACCTCGGTGCCGAAGCCAAAGTCATCGAAGCCGATGAACTTGATGCTGTCGGTGCCGGTGAAGCCCTGATCGGGGGTGTACGTGACCAGCGACGGATCGCCTGTCTCGACCTGGCCAAGCGTCCCGTTCGTGGGATTCCCGTCGTTTGCGATGCCCTCCCTCACGGGAGTCCGCTCGTAATCCGGGCCGGTGTCGATGCATTCCAGCGGGATCGTCACGGGCTCGTTCCTGCGCGTGATGACGGTGAAGTCGGGGCACGTCGGCCGCCCATCGGGCGCCCAGTCCGGGTTGCCGTCGAAGTTGCCCGCGTCGTCCTCCAGCTCGATCGCGGACGGGCTGCTGTTGTCCGCCTCCTCCATGACCAGCGCCCCACTTGTGAAGACGCCGCGCACATATGCGATCTTGGTGCCGTCGGGCGACCAGGTGCAGTTGTAGTTGCCGCCGTCGCCTGTGGCGAGCACCGTCCCGGAGCTCGCGGAAGCTAGGGGCGCGACGAGGATGCTGGCGCTGGCGTTGAGCCCCGCGGTCGTGCCGAGCGTGTAGCAGATGCTGGTGCCGTCCGGAGAGATCGACGGCTGGAAGGTATGTGCGCCGCTGATATGAACCACCTGCGTCGGGGTTCCGCTGTTGTCAGCAGGCTCCTGGAAGATCTTCACGTCGTTGGTGTTGCCGTTCGGCGGCACGTTCACGTTGCCCACGCTGTAGTAGAGCGTCGCCGAGTCGGGGCTCCACGCCGGTTTGCCCTCGGTCACGGACGCCGAGTCCGTCAGGTTCGACGTGCCCCCCGCCGCCAACGGGTCCGAGTCAACGATGATGTCGACCTGGTTGTTGGACAGGGACTCGTAAGCGATGCGCGTGCCGTCAGGCGACCACGCTGGCCGATCCTCGGTGACCGTCGGCGTGTTGGTGATGTTCTGCGGGGTCGCACCCGGCGTCGTCAGGTCGAGCACGAAGATGTCGCACGCCGGGTTGCAGGAGCCGCCTCCGCGCGCGTAGGCCACCATGGTCCGGTCGGGGGACCAGGTCGGGTGGCGGTGCTGACCGGCGGTCGAATCCAACGGCCCGGTGGCGGGACCGCCGGCGCCCGTGCTGCTCGTCACCGGGCGGAGGAAAAGCTTCGACTGGCTGTCGTCGCCGTCGGGGCCCAGACGTCCGCTGACGAACAGGATGCGTCCGTTCTTGCCTGAGAGCACCGCACCGGCCAAGGGCGGCAGTGCGACAGCCACGGCGAGCACGCCAACCAAGACGACGGTTGCTCGGCGCAGGCGGGAGCGAGCCACGCCACGACGCTACACCAGGTCGCATCCGAAGTGAAGGTCGGCGTACTCTCGCGCCTGTGGTTCAAGTCCTGTCGTAGTCGACTGACTTCAAGACCTTCGCCGGAACTCCCGCCGCGATCGAGAACGGCGGGACGTCCTCGGTCACGACCGAGTTCGCACCGATCACGCAGCGTTCGCCGACAGTGACGCCGCTCGTGATCACGACGTTCGCGCCGCACCAGACGTTGTCGCCCACTCGGGTCGGGCCCTTCGACGAAAACCCCTGCCAGGTGATCGGCTTGTCCGGATCGTCGAAGCGATGGCTGGCGTCGGTGATGAAGCAGCCGTTGGCGAACATGCAGTGGTCGCCGATCTCGACCAACTCGTCGGCGGCGACCATCACACCGAAGTTGAGGAACGTGCCCTCGCCGATCCTGATCCGGGCCTCGCCCGGGCACGTGATCCATACGTGCGGCTCGAACAGCGTCCCCTCTCCCACCTCGAGCCTCCCCGCCCGGAGGGCCTCCAGCACGTTCCCCTCCACCGGCCAGCGGACGAACGCGCCGCGCTTCATGAACTCTCGATGGATCGCGAGGCGGTTCCAGGGCAGCGAATTGCGCTGGTACCAGCGCCACTTCTGGAGGTACAGCTTGATCACGCCGCGGCGGCCGCCGGCGCCGCCTCCGTGCGCATGTCCTGAGGCCGCACGAGCAAGACGGCGAACACCGCGCCGGCGATCGCAAGCACGCCGCCAATCAGGAGAATCTCGTTGAAGCCGGCGAAGAAGCCCTCGCGCGCGGCGTGCACGATGTTCTCCGGACCGGCGGGCAGGTTGCCCGAGGAGACCGCCTCGGCCAGCCCGTGCGAATCGGTCCCCGGCGCGCGCTCGGCGATCTCACTCCCCGCGCGGTCCAGGAAGATCGCGCCGTAGGCGGCGATGCCGACGGATATGCCCACCTGACGGAAGGTGTTGTTGATCCCGGCCGCCATCCCGCTCTGAGCACGCGGGACGACCGAGACCGACACCGCCGCCGTCGGCGGGTTGAGCATGCCGATGCCGATGCCGCCGAGGATGAACCCGGGCAGCAGGGTGGTCCACGTGTCGCCCTCCTCAACGCCGGACATCAGGATCAGCCCGGTGCCGGCCAGTAGCAGCCCGCCACCGATCAGAAAGCGCGGCTGGATCCGGTTCATCAGCTGGCCGGACAGGGGAGCGACGAAGAACGAGACGATCGTCAGCGGCAGATAGCGCACGCCGGCCTCGAGCGGAGACAGCCCGAGGATGTTCTGCAGATAGAGCGTGATGTAGAGGAAGAGCGCGAACTGCGACGCCGCGACCGCGAACGCCCCCAGCTGCACGCCGGTAAACGACGGGATCCGGAAGAGCGCGAGCGGAAGCATCGGCTCGCGCACGCGCATCTGGGCGACGAAGAACCCGGTGAGGAGCACGGCGGCGCCCGCGAAGAGCAGCAAGATCACGGTGCTGTCCCAGCCCTCGTCGTTCCCGCGGAGCAGCGCCAGTACGAGGCACAGGAGCGCCCCGCTGAACGTGATCGTCCCGGCCCAGTCCACCCCGCGCGCATCCGGGTCGCGCGACTCGCGCACCTCCCGCAGCGCGAGGTAGACGGCGGCGATCCCGATCGGGACGTTCAGGAAGAAGATCCACTCCCAGCCGAGGCCCTCGGTCAGCGCCCCGCCGACCAGCGGCCCGATCGCGACGGCGCCGCCGATCGTGGCGCCATAGATGCCCGTCGCCGTGCCCATCTCACGGCCGTGGAACTCCTGTGCGATCAGGGCGAGCGACACCGCGAACATCACCGCTCCGCCGACGCCCTGGACGGCGCGCGCGATGTTGAGCGCGGTCGCCGACGGCGCGAGCCCGCAAGCCAGAGACGCAAGCGTGAAGATCACGAGGCCGGCGACGAAGACCCGCCGCCGGCCCAGTCGGTCAGCCAGCGATCCGGCGCTGAGCGTGAACGCCGCGAGGGTGAGCGCGTATGCGTCGATCACCCACTGCAGGTCGGTGAAGCTCGCGTCCAGGTCCTCCTGGATATCCGGCAGTGCTGTGTTCACCACCGTGATGTCCAGGAGGAGCATGAACGTCGCCACGCATACGACGATGAGCGTCCACCACTTGCGTTCCATCGGTCGGCCGCAGGCTAGCTAGGCCGGGACCGGCACTGCCTCGACCTCGACCTCGACCTCGACCTGCTCCGGCGCATCGCGGATGTCGCGCGACCGGATCAGCACCAGCGAGGCGACCCCTCCCAGGATCGCGATCGCGGCACCGATCAGCGTGATCTGATTGAACCCGGCCAGGAAGCCCTCGCGGGCGGCGTCCGCCACGGGCTCCGGCGTGTTCGCCGGGAGGTTCCCCGACGACACCGCTTCCGCCAGCTGGTGCCCATCCGCAGACGGAACGCGCTCCACGATCTCGGACTCGGCGGTGCTCAGGAAGAGCGCGCCGTAGGCGGCGATCGCCACGGCGATCCCGACCTGCCGGAACGTGTCGTTGATGCCCGAGGCCATACCGCTCTGCTGGGGCGGCACCACACTCACTGCGAGATTCGCGATCACGGGGTTGATCAGGCCGATGCCCGCACCGGCGATCAGGAAGCCGCCGAGGAGGCCGGTCCACTCGTCGCCCTGGTCGACGCCCGCCATCAGGATCAGGCCTGCGCCAACCATCAGGAGGCCGGTGGCCAGCATGCCGCGGGCCGGGAGCCTCGAGAGCAGCACGCCGGCGAGCGGCGCGACGACGAACGAGACGACCGTCAACGGCAAGTACCGCAGCCCGGTCTCGAGCGGAGACAGTCCGAGGATGTTCTGCATGTAGAGCGTCAGGTACAGGAAGAGCGCGAACATCGACGCCGAGATCGCGAATGACGCGAGCTGCACGCCGGTGAACGTGGGGATGCGGAACAGGTGGAACGGCAGCATCGGGTTCTTCTGCCGCATCTCGACCACGACGAACGCCGCCAGCAACGCCGCCGCGCCCGCGAACAGGCCGACGATCAGGGTGCTCCCCCATCCCTCGGCGTTCCCACGCAGGAGCGCCAGCACCAGGAGGAAGAGCGAGCCGCTGAAGGTGGCGGTGCCGGGCCAATCGACACCGCGAGCCGCAGGATCGCGCGACTCCTTGACCTTGAGGAACGTCAGCACGATCGCGGCGATACCGATCGGCACGTTCAGCGCGAACACCGACTGCCAACCGATCCCATCCGTCAAGGCGCCGCCTACCAGCGGGCCTATGGCCACCGCGACGCCGATTGTCGCGCCGTACAGACCGGTCGCCATCCCGAGCTCCTTGCCCTTGAACTCCTGCGCAATCAGCGCGAGCGAGACGGCGAACATGATCGCCCCGCCGACGCCCTGCACCGCGCGCGAGAGATTCAGCCACGTCGGATCGGGCGACAGCGCCGCCACGCCGGACGCCACCGTGAAGATCCCGAGGCCCCAGGCGAAGACGCGCCGGCGGCCAAGCCGGTCTGCCAGCGAGCCGGCGGCGAGCACGAAGGCGGCGAGCGTAAGCGTGTACGCGTCGACCACCCACTGGAGGTCGGTGAAGCTGGCGTCGAGGTCCTCTCTGATGCTCGGCAGCGCGGTGTTCACCACCGTGATGTCGAGCAGCAGCATGAAGACTGCGACGTTTACGACTGCGAGCGTCACCCATTTGCGAGCCATCTGGTCAACCTCCGTAACGTGGTCTACAATGGTCAGGAAACCTTGTAAGGGAACCTGACGATCAGGCTACCTTATCAGGAGACCTGACCAAAGTGATACAGCGCACGCAATACCCACTCATCGCCCTCCTCTCGGACGTCCAGCGCCAGATGCAGGACGAGCTCCACGCGCGCCTGCGTGCAGCTCGGGCTACGCGGAGATGCGCCCTTCCCATGGCTGTGTCTTCGGCAACATGCGCCCGCACGGCGTCCGGCTCACGGACCTGGCCGAGCGCGCCCGGATCACGAAGCAGTCGGTCGGCGAGATCGTCGCCGACCTCGAAGAGCTCGGCTAGGTCGAGCGGATCCCGGACCCGGCGGACAAGCGCGCGAAGCTGGTGCGCCTGACCCCGCGCGGCCAGGAGGTCCAGGACGCCGCGCTCAAGACGTTTGCCGAGATCGAGGCCGAGTGGGGCGAGCGAATCGGGAAGAAGAAGGTCGCGGCGCTACGAGCTGCTCTCGAGGAGCTCTCGCTTCTTCCCCCGCTTGTGCTGCCGCGCGCGGCCTAGCTTCGGCGCCGGCAGCACGTCCTGCAGGAACTGGCCGGTGTATGAGCCGGCCTTCTGGGCGACCTTCTCGGGCGAGCCGTCGGCAACGAGGCGGCCGCCCTCCTCGCCCCCCTCGGGGCCGAGATCGATGATGTGGTCGGCCGTCTTGATCACGTCCAGGTTGTGCTCGATCACGACGACCGTGTTGCCGGACTCGACCAGGCGGTCGAGCATCTCCAGCAGGCGCTGGACGTCGGCGAAGTGCAGGCCGGTGGTGGGCTCGTCGAGGATGTACAGCGTCCGTCCGGTCGCGATCTTGGACAGCTCGCTCGCGAGCTTCACGCGCTGGGCCTCGCCGCCGGACAGGGTCGTCGCCGGCTGGCCGAGGCGGATGTAGTCGAGCCCGACGTCGTGCAGCGCCTGAAGCCGGCGCTTGATCTTCGGGATGTGCTGGAAGAACTCGAGCGCCTCCTCGACCGGCATCTCGAGCACGTCCGCGATCGTCTTGCCCTTGAAGCGGACCTCGAGCGTCTCCCGGTTGTAGCGCTTGCCGTGGCACTGGTCGCACGGCACGTACACGTCCGGCAGGAAGTGCATCTCGATCTTGATCTGGCCGTCGCCGCGGCAGACCTCGCAGCGGCCGCCCTTGACGTTGAACGAGAACCGCCCCGGCTTGTACCCGCGCGCCCGCGCCTCCTGGGTCTTCGAATAGAGCTCGCGGATCGAGTCGAACAGACCGATGTAGGTCGCCGGGTTCGAGCGCGGCGTCCGCCCGATCGGCGACTGGTCGATGTTGATGATCTTGTCGATCTGGTCGAGCCCCGTGACGCGCCGGTGAGCGCCCGGCCGCTGCTTCGCGCGATGAAGCTTGTTCGCGACCGCCTTGTGCAGGATCTCGTTGACGAGCGTGCTCTTGCCGGAGCCGGACACTCCCGTGACCGCGCAGAACACTCCCAGCGGGAACTTGACGTCGATCTTCTTCAGGTTGTGCTGGGCCGCCTTCTCGATCTGGATGTAGCCCGTCGGGCGCCGCCGCTTGGCGGGGATCGGGATCTCCCGCTTGCCGGCCAGGTACTGGCCGGTCAGCGAGTCCTTGTTCTTGATCACGTCGGCGGGCGCGCCCTCGGCGACCAGGTGTCCCCCATGCTCGCCCGCGCCCGGGCCGAGATCCACGAGGTGGTCGGCGGCGCGCATGGTGCCCTCGTCGTGCTCGACGACGATGACCGTGTTGCCGAGGTCGCGCAGGCGCTCGAGCGTGTGGATCAGGCGCGTGTTGTCGCGCTGGTGGAGCCCGATCGACGGCTCGTCGAGGATGTAGAGCACCCCGACGAGGCTCGAGCCGATCTGGGTCGCGAGCCGAATCCGCTGCGCCTCGCCGCCTGACAGCGTCGCGGCAGCGCGCTCGAGCGACAGGTACCCGACGCCGACGTTGTCGAGGAAGCGGAGCCGCTCGTCGATCTCGCGGAGAATCAGCCGAGCGATCTGGCGCTCGGTGTCGGTCAGCTCGAGCTCCTCGAACCACCCGATTGCGCGCCGCGCCGACAGCGCCGTGACCTCGTGGATGCCGAGGCCGCCGACCTTCACCGCCAGCGATTCCGGGCGCAGCCGTGCCCCGCCGCAGTCCGGGCATGGGACGACCGACATGTACTCCTCGATCTTCTCGCGTACGTACTCCGACTCCGTCTCCTTGTAGCGGCGCTCGAGGTTGGGCACGATGCCCTCGAACGACGTCGTGTACGACCGGCGCCGGCCGTAGCGGTTGCGGTAGGAGACGTAGATCCGGTCGCCGTTCGTGCCGAACAGGAAGCAGTCCTGCGCGTCGTCCTCCAGGTCCTCCCAGGGAGTGTCGAGGTCGATCTCGTACCGCTCGGCGATCGCCTGCGTCATCTGGTCGTAGTAGTTCGAAGCGCTCGTGGACCACGGCAGGATCGCGCCCGTCGGCGAGCGACAGGCTGGGGTCCGGCACGACGAGCTCGGGATCGATCTCCATCTGCGACCCGAGTCCGGTGCATCGCTGGCACGCGCCGTGCGGTGAGTTGAACGAGAACATCCGCGGCTCGAGCTCGGGCATCGAGGTGCCGCAGTGGAGGCACGCGAAGCGCTCGGAGAAGGTCCTCATCTCGCCGCTATCGGCGTCCTCGATCTCCACGATCCCCTCGGCCAGGCCGACGGCGGTCTCGATCGAGTCGGCGAGGCGCTTGCGCAGGTCGGACCGCATGACGAGCCGATCGACCACGACCGCGATGTCGTGCTTGTACTTCTTGTCGAGCTCGATGTCCTCCTCGAGCCGGCGCAGCTCGCCGTCCACCTTCACGCGCGTGAAGCCCTCGGCGCGGAGCTCCTCGAAGAGCTTCCCGTACTCACCCTTGCGCCCGCGCACGACCGGCGCCAGCACCATGAAGCGGGTGTCCTCCGGCAGCATCATCACCTGGTCGATGATCTGCTCGGCCGACTGGGCGGCGATCGGCCGGCCGCAGTTGTAACAGTGCGGATGCCCGATCCGGGCCCAGAGCAGGCGCAGGTAGTCGTAGATCTCGGTGACCGTGCCCACCGTCGAGCGCGGGTTCCGCGACGTTGTCTTCTGGTCGATCGAAATCGCCGGGCTGAGCCCCTCGATCGAGTCGACATCGGGCTTGTCCATCTGCCCGAGGAACTGGCGCGCGTACGCGCTCAGCGACTCCACATAGCGGCGCTGCCCCTCGGCGTAGATCGTGTCGAAGGCAAGGCTCGACTTGCCGGAGCCCGAGAGCCCGGTGATCACTACGAGGGCGTTCCGCGGCAGCTCTAGGTGGAGGTCCTTGAGGTTGTGCTCCCGCGCGCCCGAGACCCGTATTACGTCCTGCGGCGGCACTCCGCCGAGTCTAGAGACGCCCGGTGGGCCGCGAGGTCTAGCCCGCGCGGGAGTAGACCTCGTCCAGGAGGGCTTCCTGGTCGGGGAGGTCGAAGTTCTCCGCGAGGTATGCCGCGGTCTCCTCGCGCGGCGTTCCGTTCAGCGCCATGTTGAGCGCGACGAGACGCGCGCCCTCGGACCCGCCGCCCCCACCGCCGCCGCCGGCCGGGGCCGGCTCGGGAGCGGGCTCCGGCTCGGTGAACTCCGTCTCCGCCTCGGGCACGAACGGCTCGCGCTCGGGCGCCGGAGGCGGCACCTCCTCGGTGGGCTGCAGCTCGTCGCCCTGGTACTTGAGCGACTCCTCCTCGGGCTGAGGAGCCACGTAGGTCGGCTCAGGCGCGGGTTCCGGCTCGGGCTCGGGCTCCTGATACGCAGGCTCCGGCTCGGGCTCGTGGTACTCGGGCTCGGGCGCCGGCTCCGGGATCGGCATGTCCTCGGGGGCGCGCGGCTCGGCCTCGCCCGGGTCGGGGCGCGAGGAGCGCAGTGCGCCCAGACCGCGGCGGATCTCGCCTAGGTCGCGGCCGAGCTGCTCGGCGCCGTTGCGCAGGTCGGAGACCATCGCGTCCGCCGCAGCGCGCAGGCCGTCGAGCAGCTGGGCGACGTGGGCGTCGGCCTGGTCGGCGCGGTCGAGCATCCCCCGCGTGGCCTCCTCGACCCGCGAGATGTGCTCCGCGGCCTCGGCGTCGGCGCGGGCGCGGGTGTCGCGCGCGTCGGCCTCGGCGGCGACGCGGACCTGGGTCGCCTCGAGCTGGGCGCGCTGCTCGATCTCGCCGGCGCTGCGCTCGGCGGCCTCGACAATCGTGCGCACCTGCTCCGCGGCCGCACCCGCGACGCTCGTCGTTTCCGGCGGCCTTTGCTCGGCCTCGCGCTGGAGGTCGTTGATGGCGTCCGCCAGCTCGCGGAGGTGCTGGTCGACCTCGTCGGGGTCATAGCCGCGACGGGCCGCTGGGAAATCCTTACGGGTGATGTACCGGCGATCGAGCTCCACGCGGCGCAAGACTAGCGTCCTATCGGACGCAAGATCACTCGAGGCGCTGGGCGTCGCCGGAGTTCGAATTCCCGTCGAGGAACCCGATCCGCGCCACCTGGCGCTCGAAGGGCCCGTGGTAGCGCAGGATGTAGAGCCCGTTGCGGATGTCCACGGCGTAGATCAGGCCGTCCTTGATGATCGGGAAGCTCCACATGACGACCTTGTCCCGGCCCTGACTGAGGGCGGGATCCTCCGTCTGGACCGTCGCGAGCGGCTCCGGGATGAACTGAGCGGCCGAGCGCGGCTGGGTCGGGTCGGCGATCGAGACCGCCTGGAGGCCCGCCCCGTGCCACGTGATGAAGGCGAGATTCTGCGTCAGCGTCGGGTTGTGCGCCGAGAAGCTGCCGATGTGGTCGCGGTCGGGCGGCTGCGATGCGCAGATCTCCGGCTCGTTCGAGGGCAGCCGGTATTCGGCCGCAAGGACCGGAGCGGTCTCGTCGTGGATGTCGATGATGCGCACCCAGCCCCATGGGCACCCATGGGCGGGCAGCACGCCGCCGAGCTTTCCGTAGACCTCGTCCGTGACCAGCGCGTAGGGCTTGCCCCAGAGCTTGATCGCGCTGTGCGCGCCCGGATCGGTCCAGAAGACGCGATTCTCGACGGGTGTGACCAGCCGGACCTCCGGATTCGGCACGCCGGCCGCGAAGTCGCTCGTGTCCGCGACGAGGAAGCCGCCGCCCAGATAGGCCAGGTAGGCCCGGGTGCCGTCGTTCGAGACCGTGAGCGAGTGCAGCCGGTTGTCGCGCTCGGGGTTGCCGATCGAGTTATGCCAGGTCCCGATCTCCTCGAACTCTCCCGCGCGCGCACGCGAGATGTCGGTGACGACGAGGTTGGGCTGCGTGCTGCCGTCGCTGCTCGGGGTGGTTTCGAAGAGCAGCACGCGATTCGCATCGTCGGGATCCGTCCAGAGGAAGATCTCGTGCGGCTGCTGCGGAGCCGACCGTGACGGCAGGTAGGTCGAGACGAGCTTCGGAGCGGCGGCGTTCTCGCCCGAGATGTCGTAGAAGCGGATGTTCGACGGCATCAGGCTGCGGCCGGTCTGCGACGGGTTCGCGCAGCGGTGGATCAGCTCGCTGCAGGCGTGATTCAGGACGAGCAGCAGGTCCTGCTGCGGCAGGATCCGCAGCTCCCGCGAGCTCTCGCCGAGGTTGGCCTCGTTCGGCTGCCCGATCTCGCTGACGATCTCCGGGCTCGCCGGGTCGCTCACATCCACCACCAGGACACCCGAGTTGAGGTGGGTCCCATCGGTCCGGGAGCCCACATACGCGTAGTCGCCATGCACGGCCAGCGCCGCGTTCATCCCGCGGCTGAGCAGCGGGTCGTGCCCCACCAGCTCGAACGAGCCGGGGCTCGGCTCCGGCGGAGCGGGCAGCTCGACCTGCGCCCGCGTCGTGCTCGGCAGGCCGCCGAGCGGCAACTTGCCGAACGACTCCCACGCCGGGCCTGGGAGATCGGCCGACACCATGTGGCTCTCGATGTCCTCCAGGTGCGCGAGCGCATCCGAGGGCATGACCCACAGCCCCATCAGAAGCGCGCAAACGACCCCCCGCCGCACGCGCCAACCTTATCTCAGCGGGCGGCCTCCAGCTCGTCCAGCTCCCGCCGGAGGCCCTTGATCTCGTCCCGCAGCTTGGCTGCGTACTCGAACCGCAGCTCGTCGGCCGCGAGCAGCATCTCCTCCTCGAGCTCGACCATGGTCTTCTCGAGCTCGGCGGGAGACATGCCCTCCGTCTCGGGCCGCTTGCGGCGGCCGCGGCCCTGGGGGACCTTCGACTCGAGCGACAGGAAGTCGGCGATGTCGGATACGCCCTTCCGGATCGACTCGGGCGTGATGCCGTGCTCCTCGTTGTAGGCGACCTGGATCGCCCGGCGGCGGTCGGTCTCCGAGATCGCGGCGCGCATCGCCGTCGACTCCTTGTCGGCGTACATCAGAACCTTCCCCTTCACGTTCCGGGCCGCGCGTCCGATCGTCTGGACCAGCGACGTCTCGCCGCGGAGGAAGCCCTCCTTGTCCGCGTCGATGATCGCCACCAGCGTGACCTCGGGCAGGTCGAGCCCCTCGCGCAGGAGGTTGACCCCGACGAGGACGTCGAACTCGCCCAAACGAAGGTCGCGGATGATCTGGATCCGCTCGAGCGTGTCGATCTCCGAGTGGAGGTAGCGGACGCGGAACCCGTACTCGAGCAGGTAGTCCGTCAGGTCCTCGGCCATCTTCTTTGTAAGCGTCGTGACGAGGACGCGCTCGTCGGCCTCGGCACGCGATCGCACCTCGTTCATGAGGTCGTCGATCTGGTTCTTCGTCTCTCGCACCTCGACCTGGGGGTCGACGATGCCAGTGGGCCGGACGATCTGCTCGACGATCCTCGAGGAGTGATTGCGCTCGAAATCGCTGGGCGTCGCGGACACGAAGACGATCTGGGGCGTGCGCTCGAGGAACTCGTCGAACGTCTGCGGGCGGTTGTCGAGCGCGGATGGCAGCCGGAAGCCGAAGTCGACCAGGGTCTGCTTGCGCGACCTGTCGCCCTCGTACATGCCGCCGATCTGCGGCACGGTCTGATGCGACTCGTCGATGAAGCAGACGAAGTCGTCCGGGAAGAAGTCCAGCAGGCAGTACGGGCGCTCGCCCGGCTTCCTGTTGTCGAGGATCCGCGAGTAGTTCTCGATCCCGTTGCAGAAGCCGAGCTCGCGCAGCATCTCCATGTCGAACTGCGTGCGCTGGCGCAGCCGGTGCGACTCCAGCAGCTTGCCCTCGGCCTCGAGCTCCTTCGTCCTCATCTCGAGCTCGTCGCGGATCTCCGCGACCGCGCGCTCGATCGTCTCGCGGTCGGTCGCGTAGTGCGTGGCCGGCCAGATCGCGGCGTGCTCGAGCTCGTCGTAGATCTCGCCGGTCAGCGGGTCGAAATGCTGCACCTGCTCGATCTCGTCGCCGAACAGCACCGCGCGGTACGCGGACTCGGCGTAGGCGGGGAACACCTCGAGCGTCTCGCCGCGGACGCGGAAGGTGCCGCGCGCGAGCACCTGGTCGTTGCGGTTGTACTGCATGTCCACGAGCTTGCGGAGGACCTCGTCGCGGTCGATGAAGTCGCCCTTCTTCAGGATCTGGACCTGCGCGTTGTACTTGTCGGGCGACCCCATGCCGTAGATGCACGAGACCGACGCGACGACGATCACGTCGCGACGGGCGAACAGCGAGCTGGTGGCCGCGTGGCGAAGGCGGTCGATCTCCTCGTTGATCGAGGAGTCCTTCTCGATGTAGAGGTCCTGCGCCGGCACGTACGCCTCCGGCTGGTAGTAGTCGTAGTAGGAGACGAAGTACTCGACCGCGTTGTTCGGGAAGAACTCGCGGAACTCGTTGCAGAGCTGCGCCGCGAGCGTCTTGTTGTGGGCGATCACGAGCGCGGGCCGCTGGACCTGCTCGATCGTGAACGCCATCGTGGCCGTCTTGCCCGAGCCGGTGACCCCGAGCAGCGTCTGGAAGCGGTCGCCCCCGTCGATGCCCGCGGACAGCTCGTCGCGGGCCTTCGGCTGGTCGGCGACCGCCGAATAGGCGGAGTTCAGCTGGAACTTCGGCACACGGTCAAGCGTAGAGGGCGCGTAGGGTGGCACCGGTGTACGCCGACCATCTGCTCATGCCCTGGATCGAGGCGCTGCCCGACGTTGACTACTTCGACGCGCACACGCACACGGGCGCGAACGACCCCGACGGCTACGGAGTAAGCGCCGACCAGCTGCTCGAGGCGCTCGCGATCGTGGACGCGCGCGCCGTCGTGTTCACGATGCACGAGCCGGACGGTTACCCGGAGGCGAACGACCGGATCCTCGCCGAGGCGGAGGCCGTCCGGCGGCCGGCTCGTGCCCTTCTGCCGGCTCGACCCGAACGCCGATCCGGTCGCCGAGGCCGAGCGCTGTCTCGCGCGCGGCGCGCGCGGGATCAAGCTGCACCCGCGCGCGGAGAACTTCACCCTCGACCACCCGGAGGTCGAGCGGCTGTTCGCACTCGCGGACGAGCGGCGGTTGCCGATCCTGGTGCATGCCGGCCGCGGCATCCCGGCGCTCGGCCGGCATGCGTACGAGCTGACCGGGCGCCACCCGGACGCGCGCCTGATCCTCGCGCACGCGGGCGTGTCGGACCTCGCGTGGCTCTGGCGCCACGCCGACGAGCGCCCGAATCTGCTCTACGACACGTCGTGGTGGACGGTCGCCGACTTCATGGCGCTGTTCTCGCTCGTGCCACCCGGGCGGATCCTGATCGCGAGCGACACGCCCTACGGCAGCCCCGCCGGCGGCTTCCTCTACGCCATGCGCTGCGCGCTCCAGGCCGGGCTCGACCGCGAGCAGATCGAGTGCGTCGCGGGTCGGCAGACCGAGCGGGTGGTCGCCGGCGACGACCTGATCGACGCGGGGCCGGCACCTGGACCGCCTCCGCGGGCACCGGACCTGCTGCTCGCCCGCGTCCACGAGTACCTGCACACGGCCGCGTCGCGGATGCTCACGGGCCAGGTAAGCGACGAATACGTCGGCCTCGCGCGACTGGCCTGCGAGGTCGGCGACGACGCGCCGCAGGCGGAGACCGCGGCGTCGGTGCTGGCAATGCTCGACCGGTATGACCGCTTCGTCGCCGACTACCCGCCCCGCGACGGACTGCCCTCCCCGGCCGTGCAGATCCTGATCGGCGCCTCGGTGGTGGCGCGAACGCCCGACGTCGCGCTGCCGGAGCTGGCCGAGGACACCGACGTCGGCGAGCGCGAGGCCGGCGCCGCGTGAGCCTGCGCGCCGAGTTCCCGGCCTGCGAGCGGGTGGCGTTCCTGAACACGGGCAGCAACGGGCCGGTGCCGCGGCGCGCGGCCGAGGCCGCGGCCGACGAGGTCGAGCTGCAGGCGCGCGAGGGCCGTCATGCGGCCTACTTCGAGCGCCGGCAGGAGATGCGCAAGCGGCAGGCGGCGGAGTACGCCGCACGCCTCGGCTGCGCGCCCGACGAGATCTCGCTCACGACCTCCACGAGCGAGGGGATCGCGACGGTCGTGGCCGGGCTGGGCCCCGGCGACACGATCGTCACCTCGGACGAGGAGCATCCCGGCGTGTACGGGCCGCTCGGCGCTGCCCGGCGGCGCGGCGCGGACGTCATCGTTGCGCCGTTCGACGACCTCGCCGACGCGGTCGAGGTCTCCACCACCGCCGTCGTCTGCTCGCACGTCAGCTGGATCACCGGCCGGCTGGCGCCCGCCGCGCTCGCATCGGTCGGCGTCCCGGTCGTCTACGACGGCGCGCAGGGGGTCGGCGCCGTGCCGGTGGACGTGAAGGTGCTCGGGTGCGCGGCCTACGCGGGCTCGGGCCAGAAGTGGCTCTGCGGACCCGACGGGAGCGGGATGCTCTACGTCGCGCCCGAGTTTCGCGAGCGCGTGCCGTCGCTGATCCCGAGCTACGTGACCCTCTCCGACCCGGCCGCGGGCCTCGACTCGGAGCGGTGGTCGGACAGCCGTGCGTGGGACACGCCGGCGCTCGCCGGCGAGACGTCACGCTTCGCGTTGGCGTCGCTCGACGTCCTGGCCGAGGCAGGCTGGAATGCGGTCCACACGGGCGGCGTCGAGCTTGCGGCACGCCTGGCCGAGCTGCTCGAGGACCGCGGCCACACCGTGCGCCCGCGCGGCGACACGACGCTGGTCGCGTGGGACTGCGAGGACGCCACCGCGGTCAACGAGCGCGCCCGCGAGGCGGGCGTCCTGATCCGCGAGCTCCCCGGCCGCAACCTCCTGCGCGCCTCCGTCGGCGCCTGGAACGACGAGTCGGACCTCGAACGCCTGCTCGCGGTTATCTAGTAGCCGAGCTGGTCCGAGTAGTGCTTGCGGTACGCGGCGCGGTGGTCCATCACGCCGTCGACGTACTCGCGCGTCTCGGGAAAGGCGATGTCGCCCTCGTCGAAGACCTCCAGGCCGCCGGCCGTGCCGACCCACTGGTCGACCGTGCCCTCGCCCGCGTTGTAGGCCGCGATCGCGGCCAGCTCATGCCCGTCGTACTTCTCCGTGAGGTAATCCAGGTACCAGGCGCCGTAGGCGATGTTGATCTGCGGGCTCGCGAGGTCTCCCTGCTCGAACGCGATCCCGCCCGACTTCTGCGCGATGTAGTCGGCTGTCCCGGGCGTGATCTGCATCAGCCCGCGCGCACCCGCGTGCGAGGTCTGGTCGCGGAACTTCGACTCCTCGAAGATCACGGCCGCGATCAGCGCGGCGTCGACGTCCTTGTCGGCGGCCTGCTGGCGAATGATGTCCTCGTGTTGGAGCGGCAGCCTGATCTCCAGCACCTCGTCTGCCAGCGGCCCGTAGCCCGCGATGCCGGCGATCGCCACCGCGATGGCACCCGCCCCGAGCAGCATCACGAGCGCGGCCAGCCGTCGGCGCCGCACGGTCGCGCGGCGTCGTGTTCGTCGAGCGCGGTAGGTGGCGGTGCTCATAGCGAGTCGAGCAGTTCGGAGAGCTTCTCCTCCAACTCTTGCAGGCTGCCGTCGTTGCGGACGGTGAAGTCCGCACGTTGCGACTTTTCGTCCTGGGAAAGCTGGGCAGAAGTTCTCCCCTCGAGCCCTTCGTGGCCGCGGCCGCCGGCCCGCTCAGCCCGCAGTTCCTCGTCGGCGATCACCGCGACGGTTTTGTCGAACACCGCTTCCATGCCCGACTCGAACAGGAGCGGGACCTCGACGATCGCGGCGCGCGGCTGCGGGTCGCGGTCGGTCGAGCTCGGCGCGCCACCCGGCGACGCGCTCGCCGACGCGCGGCCACAGGACGCCCTGAAGCCACTCGCGCTCCTCGGGCCGCTCGAAGACGATCCGCGCGACCGCGGCGCGATCGACCGCACCTCCCGGCGCGACGTCCTCGCCCCAGCGCTCAGCCAGGAGGTCGCGCACGTCGGCGCTCGCCAGGAGGTCATGTACGACGGCGTCCGTCGACAGCGTCGCGGCGCCCAGGCGTTCGAACGCCGCCAGCGCCTCGGACTTGCCCGCGCCGATGCCCCCCGTGAGGCCGACGACCGGGATGCTCAGGCCGGCTGGTCCTCCCCCTGCGCGGGCTGCTCTTCCGCCTCGGCCGGCACGTCGTCGGCGTCGGGATGAGTCTCGACCGGGGGATCCTCCTCGGCCGGCGGGGGCGTCTCTGCGCCGGCGAACACGTCCTCGGACAAGCCGAGGTCGCGCACCTCCCCGAGCTCCTCCGGCGGGGCGTCATCCGGCGGCGGTGCGCCCTCGCGCAGCGGCAGCACCTGGTCCTCGACGCGCTTGAGGCTGAGCGACAGCCGGCGGCGCTCGGAGTCGATCTCGAGGATCTTCACGCGCACCTTGTCGCCCTGGTTGACGACCTCGCGCGGGTTCTCGACATGGTGATGTGCGAGCTCGGAGATGTGGACGAGGCCCTCGACGCCGTCGAGGATCTCGACGAACGCGCCGAAGGTGACGACCTTCGTGACCGTCCCCTCGAGCTCGTCACCGAGGTTGTAGGTGTCCATGACACGCTGCCACGGATCCTCCTGCGTCTGCTTGAGGCCGAGCGAGATCCGCTGGCGGTCGCGGTCGATGTCGAGCACCTTGACCGGCACGACGTCTCCGATCGAGAGGATCTCCGACGGGTGGTTGACGTGACTCCACGAGAGCTCGGAGATGTGGATCAGGCCGTCGATGCCGTCGAGGTCCACGAAGGCGCCGAAGTCGACGATGTTCGAGATCGCGCCCTCCACGACCTGGCCCGGCTGGAGCCGGTCGAGGATCTGCTGGCGCTGCTCCTTGCGCTCCTCCTCCAGGACGGCGCGGCGCGACAGCACCACGTTGTTGCGGGAGCGGTTCAGCTCGATGACGCGGCACTCGATCGTCTGGCCCATGAACTCGTCGAGGTTCTGCACGCGCCGGATGTCGACCAGCGACGCGGGCAGGAAGCCGCGCACGCCGAGGTCGATGATCAGCCCGCCCTTGACGACCTCGATGACGGTGCCCTTGACCGGCTCGCCCGTCTCGGCGGCGGACTCGATCCGGCGCCACGCCTTCTCGAAGCGGGCGCGCTTCTTCGACAGGATCAGGCGCCCGTCCTGGTCCTCCTTGGTGAGGACGAGCGCGTCGACCTCCTCGCCGAGCGACACCTCGTCCGCGGGGTCGATCGACTTGCGGATCGACAGCTCGTTCGCGGGGATGACGCCCTCCGACTTGTAGCCGATGTCGACGAGCACCTCGTCCTTGTCGATTCGAACGACCTCACCCGAGACGACATCGCCCTCCTCGAAGAGGACGAGCGTCGCGTCGTAGTTGGGGACCATCTGCCCATCGACCTCGATGAACAGGCCGTTCTCCTGGGCGGAGGCAGGGGTAATCGTGTCGGCTTCAGCCACGAACGGGACAGGGTAGCGGCATGTACTCTCGGTCGCCATGCCAAAGCGGCGAACGAAGCGGGGCAGCGACCGCACTCCTCTGGGCGGGGAGTACGACGTCCTGATCTGCGGAGCGAGCTTCGCGGGCCTCGCGGTTGCACGCGAGCTGCGCGGCGCGCGCGTGTTGATCGTGGACCGCTACGAGGTGGGCGAGCGGCAGACGTCCGCATGCGCGGCCCCTACCGAATGGATCCGCGCGCTTGGGCTCGAGGGGTCGATGAAGCAGACCTTCGACCGGCTGGTCGTCCATACGCCGCACGGCACCTCGGCGTGGCCGCTGCCGTTCACGTTCTCGACGTTCGACTACCCGCGCCTATGCGAGCTGCTCGACGAGCAGAACGAGGCCGAGTTCGAGACCGCGAAGGTGAACGGGCGGACCGGGCATGACGGTGCACACGGACCGTGGAGACCTGTCGGCGCCGCTGATCGTGGACGCGCTCGGCTGGCGCCGCGTCCTCGCGGGTGACGGCTACCAGCCGCCCGAAGCGCCGTTGTCGCGCGGCCTCGAGGTCCACCCGCACGGCTCGGGCGGTGACCTCGAGCTGTGGATCGACCGGTCGTACGTGCCCGCCGGCTACGGGTGGAGCTTCCCGGCCGACGACGAGCTCCGGATCGGGGTCGGGTCGTTCGACCCGCGCTACCACGTCAAGGAGCCGACCGTCCGGCTGGCGACCGACCTCGGCGAGGACGCGGTCCGCTACCAGGGCAACTGGATCCCGCACAAGATCCGAGCGGCGGTCGACGACGAGATCTTCTTCGCGGGTGACTCGGCGGGCCACTGCATCCCCCTGACCGCGGAGGGCATCCGCACCGCCTGGCACTTCGGCATCGCGTGCGGGCGTGAGTTGCAAGCCGTCGTCGAGGGGCGTGCTACGCGGGACCAGGCGCTCGCTCGCTACGGCGCCTTCAGTGACCGGCACCGGTGGAAGTTCGACCTGATGCTGCGCGCCCAGCGGGTGGTCCCGCGCATCCCGCCGCGACTGCTTCGCGGCGTCGTGGGCGCCATGGGCCGGCCTGCGCTGTCGCACTGGGCGTTCGGGCACTACCTGCGGATCGCCCCCGCTCCGTCAGATGGGCTGGTCGCGCGCTCCGATCGCGTAGCCGACCACGTTGACGCCGAAGTGAACGGCGGCAACGGCCACGAACCCGATCAGCAGCGTGTCGAGCGGCATCGTCCAGACGGGCAGCAGACAGAGCGCGATGCCCGGGACGAAGTCCGCCTGGTCGTAAACGACTAGCGCGATCCCGCCCGGCGTCAGACGCCGCTCCCCGGCCCGATCCCGAGCCTGCGCTTGAGGAAGCTGTTCGGCAGCTCGCCGAGCACCGTCCCGGCTCCGATCAAAGCGCCCACCACGAGCCACGACTCGTCCTGAATCGAGTCCGGCATGAGCTCCCAGACGCACGCCTGTCGCCAGCAGGACGCCCGTGAACATCACCAGCGCGCCCCGCCACGTCTTGTTCGACCCGAAGAGCCGATTCGAGATCGGCCGTTTGAGCGGCTTCAGCAGGTCGTAGCGGAGCACCGGCGCATGCAGAACCACGGCGCCGAGCACCGGCAGGAAGACGGTTAGGTCAGAAACCGCGCCGTTCGCGGTCGCCGCGCTGCGCCCGCTCCGCGTGGCTGCGGATCCGGTAGCCGAAGCCGATCATCCAGATCAGTCCCAGCCCGAGCGCGATGAGCGAGGCCGTCAGCGCCTCGCCGAAGTCGATCGCCCCGAACGCCGCGAAGAACAGGTAGACGACCGCCAGCCCGCCGCACAGGGCGAACACGAGCGCCGCCATGTCGCGGAGGAGCCTGGCGCGGTCCGCGGCGCGGCGCGGGGCGCGGCGGCGGCCGCCGATGCTCATGGTGGAGCGGCGATCGTCCGTGCGTCGCTCGGGTTCCGACGGCGCTGCTATCGGCTGCTCTTCCATGGCGCGGGACCCTATCGCGCGTGATGCTCGTCGCGCCACATACCGCCCCACTCGTGCGCGAGCCAGAGCGCGGCGAGCACGAGCAGTGCGATGGTCAGCCCGACGGCCTCGGTGGGGTCGAACGCGCCGAGCGCGGCGAAGAAGATCCCGAGCAGGACGAGCGACCCGCACGCGACCCAGAAGGCGTGTCGTACATGAGCGGCCATGTCACGAATGTACGCCCCTATTCGCGCACGATCAAGACCGTGCCGACCGCAAGCAAGAGCACGCCCAGGACCCGGTCCCACGTGATCGCGCGCTCGTCCACGCCGAGGATGCCGAGCTGGTCGATCACGAGCGACAGCGTGAGCTGGCCGGCGATCGTCGCGGCGGTAACGCCGCCGGCTCCGAGCTCGCGCACCGCGACCAGCGCAGTCGTCACGTAGACGGCTCCGAGGACGCCGCCCATGAGGTAGTACCAGGACAGGTGGCGGGCCTCGCCGAGGTCGCCGAAGCCGCCGCCAACCAGCAGCGTGATGAAGACGAGCGCGATCGTCCCGACGACGAACGACACGCTCGCCGCGGCGAAGGTCCCCACGGACCGGCCCAGCATCGAGTTGATCGGCGCCTGCATCGCAATCAGGCCGCCGGCGAAGACGGTGAGCATGACCGCCGATTCCTTCGTCACTACTTCGCGTCCGTCCAGTTGACACCCACCCCCACGTCGACCTCGAGCGGCGGCTCGAGCTCGTACGCCTCTTCCATCTCGCGCAGCACGATCTCCTTCGCGGCCTCGACCTCGTCGTCCGGAGCCTCGAACAGCAGCTCGTCGTGGACCGTCAGCACGAGCTTGGTGTCCATGTCGGACAGCGCGGCGTGCGTGCGCAGCATCGCGACCTTGAGGATGTCCGCCGCGGTCCCCTGGATCACGGTGTTGACCGCGAGCCGCTCGCCGAGCGAGCGCGTGGTCCACTGCCGCGCGCGGAGCTCGGGTATGCGCCGGATGCGCCCGAACAGGGTCGAGACGTACCCCTCCTCGCGCGCGTGCTCGATCGTCGACTCGATGAACTCCTTGACCTTCGGGAAGCCGTCGAGGTAACGGTCGATGAACTCCTGCGCCTCGTCCTGCGGGATCTGCAGCCGGTCGGCCAGGCCGTAGGCGGAGAGCCCGTACACGATCCCGTAGTTGACCATCTTCGCCTTCGAGCGCGTGCCGGGGTCGACGTCCTCGGGCGCGGTCCCGAGGATCGTGCCGGCGGTCGCGGTGTGGACGTCCTCGCCGCGCCGGAAGATCTCCTTCAGCGCGTCCTCGCCGGCGATGTGTGCGAGCACGCGCAGCTCGACCTGCGAGTAGTCGGCCGAGATCAGCTTGTGGCCCTCCTCGGCGACGAAGCACGACCTGATCTCGCGCCCCAGCTCGGTCCGAATCGGCACGTTCTGGAGGTTCGGGTTCGTGCTCGAGAGGCGTCCCGTCGTCGTGGCCGTCTGGTTGAAGGTCGTGTGGAGGCGGCCCGTCTGGGCGTCGATCAGCTCCGGCAGTGCGTCGAGGTATGTCGACTTCAGCTTCGAGAGCTCGCGCCAGTCCTCGATCTTCTCGACGATCGGGTGCTCGCCGCGGATCGCCTGGAGCACGCGCGCGTCGGTGGAGAAGCCGGTCTTGCCGCGCCGCTTCTTCGACAAGCCGAGCTTGTTGAACAGGATCTCCGAGAGCTGCTGGGGCGATCCGATCGTGAACTCCTCGCCCGCCAGCTCCCAGATCTCGCGCTCGAGCGTGCCGATCCGCTCCACGACGCCTCCCGAGATCTCCGACACGCGGGCAACGTCCAGCTTCACACCGGTGCGCTCCATCTCGATCAGGACCTCCACCAGCGGAAGCTCGACCTCGCGCAGCAGCCGCGTCAGCCCCAGCTCCTCGAGGCGCTCGCGCTGGCGCTCGGCCAGCACCCGCGTGCCCACAACGTCCTGCGCGAGGCCGTTGGCCCCCTTCACGGAGACGCCGATGCCCTCGTTCTCGAGCAGCTCCTCGAGCGGATACGCACGGCCCGCCGGATCGAGCAGATAGGCGGCGACGAGCGTGTCGTGCTCGAGCGAGGGCGTCGAGCAGGGCTCCTCCGGCGACGCGATCGACTTCCAGTCGTGAGCGACAACCGGCCGCTCGCCCCACCCCAGCGTCACCGCGGCGAGCGTCTCGGCCTCGCCGACCATCGCGTCCCCGCCCGCGTACGCCGCGAAGCGAAGCGGCTCGGCGGCGGGCTCGGCAGGCAGCAGCTCGCCCTGAGCCGGCTCGTCGGCCTGCGGCCGCTCCGCGGCCAGGGCCGCCAGCTCGCCGTCGAGCTGGGACAAGCCCGCCGGCGCGGTCTTGACGGCACGCACCTCGATCGTCGTCGCGGACGGTGCGGGGGCTCCGGCCTCCTCCGCGCCGAGCGCCTCCTCGAGCCGCCGCAGCGGGTCGCGCAGCTCGAACACGCGGAAGGTCTCGCGGATCGCCGACCGGTCGGGCTCGGCGGCGTGGACCTCCTCCAGGTCGATCTCGACCGGGACGTCGGTCTGGATCGTCGCGAGCTCCTTCGACATGCGCGCGTCGTCGGCGTGGTTCGTCAGGTTCTCCTTGCGCTTTGCCCCCGAGATCTCGTCGATCGAGGCGAGGACCGTCTCGAGGTCGCCGAAGCGCTGCAGCAGGTCCGACGCCGTCTTGTCGCCGATGCCGGGGACGCCCGGGATGTTGTCCGACGTGTCGCCCTTCAGCCCGTAGAAGTCGGGAATCGACTCCGGCGGGATTCCGTATCGGTCGATCACGCCCTGCCGGTCGTAGAGCTTGGTCTCGGTGATCCCGCGGCTCGTCGCCATCACACGCACGCCGTCGCCGACGATCTGGAACATGTCGCGGTCGCCGGTGACGACCATCACGTCGATCCCCTTCTCGCGTGCCTGGCGCGCGAGCGTCGCGATCACGTCGTCCGCCTCGTACCCGTCGACCTTGACGTTCCGGTAGCCGAAGGCCTCGACGAGCGGATGCATGTGCGGCCACTGCTCGCTCAGCAGGTCGGGACGCTTTCTGCGACCCGCCTTGTACTCCGTCGAGACCTCCTCGCGACCCGACATCCCGGCGTCCCAGGCCACCACCGTCGGCTGCGACCCGTACTCGGTCAGGATCTTCACGAGCATCGACGCGAACCCGAAGATCGCGTTGGTCGGCTGCCCGGTCGATGTCGCGATCGTCTCCGGCAGGGCGTAGAACGCGCGGTACACCAGGCTGTTGCCGTCGATCAGGAATAGCTCGCGGGTCTCGGCTGCCACGCGCGTGATCTTATGATCCGTCTATGGGCTCGTTGTCGCAAAGTGCGCAGTTCTCGATGATCCTCCGCGTGGAGCTCCTGCGGCGGCCCGGATCGCTCGGGCGGCTGACCTCGGCGATCGGCGAGGCGGGTGGCCAGATCGGCGCCATCGACATCCTCGTCCAGGGCGAGGACAAGACCCTGCGCGAGATCACAGTCGACTGCTCGGACCGTGAGCACTGGGACCGGGTGGTGCAGGTCGTCGAGGGCCTCGACGACGTGCAGGTGATCGAGGTCACCGACCGCACCTTCGAGCTCCATCGCGGCGGCAAGATCTACACCGGCCTCAAGGTCCCGCTCAAGACGCGCGACGACCTCTCGATGGCCTACACGCCGGGTGTCGCTCGCGTTTGCAACGAGATCGCCGCGGACCGCGACAAGGCCTTCCAGTACACGATCAAGAAGAACACCGTCGCCGTCGTCTCCGACGGGACGGCGGTGCTCGGCCTTGGCGACATCGGCCCCGAGGCGGCGATGCCCGTGATGGAGGGCAAGGCGATGCTGTTCAAGGAGTTCGCGGACGTCGACGCGTTCCCGATCTGCCTCGACACCAAGGACCCCGACGAGATCGTGCAGGCCGTCAGGCTGATCGCGCCGACGTTCGGCGGGATCAACCTCGAGGACATCTCCTCGCCGCGCTGCTTCGAGATCGAGAACCGGCTGATCGAGGAGCTGGATATCCCCGTGTTCCACGACGACCAGCACGGCACCGCGATCGTCGTGCTCGCTGCGCTCCTCAACGCGTGCCGGCTGACCGGGCGCGCGCTCAGCGACCTGAGTGTCTCGATGGCGGGCGCGGGCGCAGCGGGCGTGGCTGTGGCGCGGCTTCTGATGGACGCCGGCGTCGCTTCGATCGTCGCCTGCGACCGCTATGGGTCGATCCACGCGGGGCGCTCCGACTACGAGTCCGGTGAGATGAACGCCCCCAAAACCTGGCTCGCCGAGCACACGAACCCCGATCGGCGCGAGACGACACTGGGCGGCGCGCTGGAGGGGACGGACGTGTTCATCGGGCTGTCGGGACCGGGAGTGATCTCGGTCGACGACGTGAAGACGATGAACTCGGACCCGTTCGTCTTCGCCATGGCGAACCCGGTGCCCGAGGTGCCGCCGGAGGAGTGTGCGCCGTTCGTGAAGGTGATGGCGACCGGCCGCTCCGACTACCCGAATCAGATCAACAACGTGCTGGCGTTCCCCGGGATCTTCCGGGGCGCGCTCGACGCACGCGCGCCGAAGATCACCGAGGAGATGAAGCTCGCGGCGGCGCACGGGATCGCCGAGGTGGTCTCCGACGACGAGCTCGCCGAGGACTACATCGTGCCGAGCGTCTTCAACCGTGACGTGAGCGCGGCCGTCGCCAGCGCCGTCGCGGACAAGGCATCGCGAGAGCCGGTCGCAAGCTCGGCCAAGTGAAGCGCTTCGCTGTCACAGGCGGCACCGGCATGATCGGCCGGCGCGTCGTCGACGCATTGCGCGCCCGGGGCGATGACGTGACGGTGCTCTCGCGCGCCGCACCCGGCACCGTCCACTGGACGGACCCGACGGCGGGGCCCCCGCCGCCCGAGGCGCTCGCAGGCCGCGACGGCGTTGTGCACCTGCTGGGCGAGAACGTGGCGCAGCGTTGGACAACGGCGGCGAAGCGGCGCATCCGTGAGTCGCGTGAGCTCGGGACGAGGCACCTCGTCGAAGCCCTCTCGCGCCTGTCGGACGACGAGCGGCCGCAGGCGCTCGTGTCGATGTCGGCGATCGGCTACTACGGCGCGCGCGGTACTGAGCCGGTCGACGAGACGGCTGCCCCGGGCGACGATTTCCTCGCGCAGGTCGTGCGGGCATGGGAGGCGGAGGCCCTCAAGGCCGAGGAGCTCGGGATGCGCGTGGCGATCCCGCGGACCGGGGTCGTCCTCACGGGCGATGGCGGCGCGCTCGCGAAGATGCTGACGCCGTTCAAGCTGGGTGTCGGCGGGCCGGTGGCCGGCGGGAGTCAGTACGTCCCCTGGGTGCACCTCGACGATGTCGTCGGGGCGTTGCTCTTCCTGCTCGACAGGGGCAGGGGCACCTACAACGTCACGGCGCCCGAGCCCGTCACGAACAGCGAGCTCTCGAAGGCCCTCGGCCGCGCGCTCAAGCGCCCCGCGCTGCTGCCGGTGCCCGCGCTCGCGATCCGGACGCTCTACGGCGAGATGGCGTGGGTCGTCACGACCGGCGTCCGCGCGGTGCCCACGCGGCTCCTGGACGAGGGCTACTCGTTCGCCCGGCCGGACCTCGACGACGCCCTGCGGGCAGCCACCGGGGTCTGACCCCAGAGCCCATCAGCCGGCCACGTAGCGCCACGATCTCGGGGTCAGACCCCTCCCCGCGCCTCGGAGCACTCCTCGGCGCCCTGACGATCGCCTTCTCGGCGATCCTCGTGAAGGCGTCCGACGTCGCCCCGCCCACGTCAGCGTTCTTCCGCTGCTTCTATGCGGTCCCGATCCTCTGGCTCTTGGCGCGCAACGAGCCGCGCACGCCCCGCCAGCGGCGGCTGGCGTACCTCGCCGGCGTCCTCTTCGCGGTCGATCTCGTCGCCTGGCACTACTCGATCGCCTACATCGGCGCGGGGCTCGCAACCGTCCTCGGCAACCTCCAGGTGGTCCTGGTCGGCGTCACGGCGTGGCTCGTCCTCGCCGAGCGACCCGAGGCCCGCACCCTGATCGCCGTGCCGCCCGCGCTCATCGGCATCGTGCTGATCTCGGGAGTACTCGAGGACGGCGCATACGGCAGCGACCCGACCAAGGGCGCGATCTACGGGGTCATCACAGCCATCAGCTACACGGGATTCATCCTGCTCATCCGCGCGTCCGGCACCGGGTCGGCGCCGGCGGCACCGCTCTTCGAGGCGACATGGGTGGCCGCGGTCGGCTGCGGCCTTGCGGGAATCGCGATCGGCGACGTCGACTTCGTGCCGTCATGGCCGGAGCACGGCTGGCTCGTGCTGCTCGCGTTCAGCTCGCAGGTAGTCGGATGGCTCCTGATCACGGGCTCGCTGCCGCGCCTGCCGGCAGCGGTGACATCGGTGCTGCTCACGCTCCAGCCGCTCACCTCGCTCGCGCTGGGCGTGGTGCTGCTCGGCGAGGAGCCCACGGGGCTGCAGGTCGCGGGCGCGGCGCTCGTGCTGATCGGGCTTCTGACGGCGACGAGCCGCCCGGTCAGTGCTCGAGAACCAGTCCGAGAAAGCGCTTAGTCCGCTCCTCGCGCGGAGCGTCGATCACGCGCCGGACCGGGCCCTCCTCGACGATCACGCCCTCGTCCATGAACACGACCTGGTTCGCGACGTCGCGCGCGAACCCCATCTCGTGCGTGACCACGACCATCGTCATCCCATCCGCAGCGAGCCCGCGCATGACGTCGAGCACTTCCTTGATCAGCTCGGGATCGAGCGCGCTCGTGACCTCGTCGAACAGCATCACGTGCGGATCCATGGCGAGCGCCCGCGCGATCGCGACGCGCTGCTGCTGGCCCCCGGACAGGCGCTCCGGATACTCGCCGAGCTTGTCGGACAGCCCGACCCGCGCGAGGATGGACTCCGCCTTGGACCTCGCCTCCTTCTCGGGGCGGTCGAGCACCGCGGTTTGGCCCAGGACCACGTTCTCGAGCGCGCTCTTGTGCGGGAACAGGTTGAACTGCTGAAACACCATTCCGATGCGTTGGCGGACGCGATTGATCTCGGCCTGCGTTCGCTTGCCGGTGATCTCGACGCCCTCGAGGAAGACGTGCCCTTCGTCGGGCGGGGCGAGCAAGTTGATGCAGCGCAGCAGGGTGCTCTTGCCGGAACCGCTGGGCCCGATCACGCAGACGACCTCGCCCCGCGCGACCTCCAGGTCAACCCCGCGCAGCACCTCCAGGTCGCCGAACCGCTTGCGGACCCCCTCGAGGCGGACCATCGTCCGCGCCGGGGACAACCGGGTCAAGCGAGGCCCCGCTGGAACTGCGCCTGCTGGCGGGCGATCTGCCAGTCGACGAGCCGCGCGAGCGGAATCGTGACCACCAGGAACAGGATCGCGCCGAGCATCAGCGCCGAGCTGTTCAGGGTCTCGGACTGGATGTCGCGGCCGACCTGCACGACCTCGATCAGGCCGATCACGCTGACGAGCGAGGTGTCTTTCATCAGAGCGATGAAGTCGTTCAGGAGCGGCGGAATCACCTTGCGAACCGCCTGCGGCACGATGACATGCCGCATCGCCTGGCCGTGGCTCATGCCGAGCGACCGCGCCGCTTCCATCTGGCCGCTCGGGACCGCCTCGATTCCCGCGCGGTAGACCTCGGCCATGTACGCACCGTAGGTCAGTGTGATCGCAAAGACGCCGTACCAGAAGACATCGGGCTGATCGAACCAGGTCGGAATCCCGATGAACTCGGGATCACGTCCTCCTGTGTGAGCGCCCCGAGGCTGCCGTAGATCAGCAGGACGACCAGCAGCATCGGCACGCCCCGGAACGCGTCGATGTAGACGATCGTCGGAATGCGAATGAGCAACCCGATCCGCCCCGGAATCTGCCGGAGCACCGCGAGGATGAGCCCCCACACGAGCGCGAGCACTCCGGCGACCAGCGAGAGCTGCAGCGTGTAGCGAAAGCCGTCAAGGACCTCGCTGCGGCTCTCCCACATGAGGGAGAGATCGAAGTACTGCTCGATGATCGCGTCCATGGCTCCTCCGTTCGCGGGGACCCGCGGCCGCCCCTTCTATGTCCGGTCGATCAGGTCGGCTCGTGCGTCGCCTTCAAGAGCGACGCCGGCGCGTCCTTCTGGAACCACTTCTGGTACAGCTCGTCCAGTGTTCCGTCGTCCTTGATCTCCTGGAGGACGGTGTTGATCTGCTCGCGGAGCGCGTCCTGATCCTCGGCGAAGATGATCCCGTACTCCTCCTTGGTGTCGAACGTGTCCACCACTTCGAGATCGGGGTTGTCCTCTACTGCCTGGTCAGTGGAAGGAAGGTCATTCATCACCGCGTCGACCTGTCCGTTCGCCAGGCCCTGATACGCGTCATCGATCTCCTGGAACGGCCGCACGTCCGCGTCGGTGTTCTCGTTCGCGTAGGTCTCGCCTGTGGTCGTGTCCTGGGCGCCGATGATCGTGTCTGAGGTGACATCGTCGATCGACTTGATGTCGCCGTCCTTTCGCACCAGCAGCGACTGCTCGGCGTTGAAGTACGGGTCCGAGAAATCAACCTTCTGCTCGCGCTTACGCCCGTCGTCGCCACTGCTCGTCGTCGCCGCTATCGCGACGTCGTAACGTCCCGAGCTTCCCCTGAAGTAGAGCGTCGAACGGGAGGTCCTTGATCTCCGTCTCGAGGTCGAGCCGCGTGGCGATCTCGTTGATCAGATCGATGTCGAAGCCCTCGTAGTCCGGCGGGTCACCCTGCTCGAACGGCGGGTACGGAATGTCCGAGGCCACGATGAGCGTCCCGTCCTTGATCAGGTCGAGCTCGGCCGTGGCCGTCGTACCGGTGCCGCCTCCTCCTCCGCTGTCGTCGTCGTCATCGTCGCCGCAGGCCGCGAGCGCGGTGCCGACGAGAAGGAGCAGGGCGGTGAGGAGAAACAGAAGGAAGCGCTTGTTCATAGGCGGCTGACAATAACGGACAGTCAGCAGGTCAGGCGCGCGGAACCTTCCCCCGGCGGATAACAGACCCTGGCCCACGTGAACCGGAAGCGCTTGTAGTCGACCACTGCCTCGAAGGTGTGGCCGACGACGAATTGCCCCTGCGGGTCGTGCGCGGTGACCGCAAGGCACTGGTACTCCATCCGGCGCACGCGCAGATCGCGTTCGCGCGGGCGCTGCGACGGCGGGTTGATCTCGCATCGGGTCGCGAGGATCGGACCGTCGAGCTTGCCGGCGCGGGCACGGGCGCGCGCGTCGCGGGTGATCGCCCGCTCAACGTCCTGGACGAGCTTCCGGCGTGCACGGCGCTCCGCCGCCGGCGACAGGTTGCCGGCCGGCTTGTCGGCGCGGCCGAAGTGCGGCCTGCTCTCCCGGGCGAGCTCCCTGCGCTGCGCTTCTTCGAAGGCGGCGTCGCGCCGCCGCTCGGCTTCTGCGCGCTCGTCCTTGGCCTCCTCGATCTCGGGCACGATCACGGCCGCCGCGCCGCCGAGCACCGCCAGCGCGACGATCGCGCCGAGGGCGATCCTGCGCCACGGAGGCGGCGGCACGACGGCCTCGCGCGGGGGCGTCCACACGTGCAGCCAGGCCCCGATGCGCTCGAGGACGCCGAGCTTCGGCGGCTGCTCGCCGGTCAGGAGCTCTCGGCGTCGCCCGCGTGCTGCTCCGCACGCACCTCGGCGACCGTCTTCTCGCCGCGACCGAACGGCCCCCGCACCTTCCAGCGCGACTCCGCCCGCGCGGGCCAGACAAGCCAAATCACGACACCGACCAGGCTCAAGAGCAGGCCGGCGGCAAGCCCGGGCTTCTCGCCGTAGCCCTTGCGATCGGACAGCCACGAGGCCACGATCGCCGAGCCCAGCCAGGCGAACGTGAGATACAGAGCTTGAGCGCCTATTGCCGCTACGACGGTCGTCATGCGCCCAGGTACGCCTTCTGCACGTCGGGGTTCTCGCGCAGCTTCGAGGTCTCGTCCGACAGCGCGATCGTGCCGGTCTCGAGCACGTAGCCGCGCTTCGACACGTCGAGCGCGAAGTTCGCGTTCTGTTCGACCAGCAGGATGGTCATCCCCTGTTCGTTGATCTCGGCGATCGTCTCGTAGATCCGCTCGACGAGCACCGGCGCGAGGCCCATCGACGGCTCGTCGAGCAGCAACAGCTTGGGGTTCGCCATCAGCGCGCGGCCGATGGCGAGCATCTGCTGCTCGCCGCCCGACATCGTGCCCGCCTTCTGCTTCTCGCGCTCCTTCAGCCGCGGGAAGAGGTCGAAGACGCGGTCCATGTCCTTGTGGATCCCGTCCGTGTCGCGTCGCAGGTAAGCCCCCAGCTCGAGGTTCTCCCGGACCGACATACGGTCGAAGATCCGGCGGCCTTCCGGGGCCTGGGAAATCCCGCGCTGGACGATCTCCTGCGGCGGCGTCTCGCCGATCTCCTCGCCGTTGAACTTGATCGAGCCCTCACGCGGCGGCGTCATGCCGGACACGGAGCGCAGGGTCGTGGACTTGCCCGCACCGTTCGAGCCGATCAGCGTGACGATCTCGCCCTCGTTCACCTCGAGCGAGATGCCCTTCAGGGCCTCGATCGTGCCATAGAAGGTGTGAATGTCCTTGATCTCGAGGAACGCCACGGCTAGCCCTGCTTCCCCAGGTAGGCCTCGATCACGCGCGGATCCTTCCGGACCTCTTCGGGCGACCCCTCGGCGATCTTCTCGCCGTGGTCGAGCACGGTGATCCGCTCCGAGACGCCCATGACGACCTTCATGTCGTGCTCGATCAGGAGGATTGTCAAGCCGCGGTCGTCGCGGAGCTTCCGCATGAACTCGGTCAGGCGCTTCGACTCCTCCGGGTTCATCCCCGCCGTCGGCTCGTCGAGCAGCAGCAAGCTCGGGTCGGATGCGAGCGCCCGCGCGATCTCGACGCGCCGCTGGTCGCCGTACGACAGGTTCACGGACATCTCGTCGATGTTCTCGGGGCTCAGCCCGACGTACTCGAGCACCTCGCGCGCCTTCTCACCCGCCTCGCGCTCCTCCTTGCGTACGCCCGGCGTGCGCGCGATCGAGCGGAAGAGCCCCGCCTTCAGCCGCGCGTGCTGGCCCACGAGTACGTTCTCGAGCGCCGACATCGTCGCGAACAGGCGGATGTTCTGAAACGTACGGGCCATCCCGCGCGCGAGGATCCGATCCGGGCGCACGTAGGTGATGTCGCGGTTCTGGAAGTAGATGCGCCCGGTAGTCGGCCGGTAGAGGCCGGTGAGCATGTTGAAGAAGGTGGTCTTGCCCGCGCCGTTCGGCCCGATGATCGAGACGATCGACCGCTCGGGGATTGCGAATTCGACGTCGTCGACCGCGGTCAGACCGCCGAAGGCCTTCGTGACCGATAGCGCCTGGAGGATCGCGCCGTCCGGCCCCGCGGCCTGCTCCTCGGGCTCGGTGACCTGAGCCTCGTCGCTCATGCGCGCACCTCGTAGAACGCCTCGGGCTCCTCGCCGACGCCCGCCTTGTCGCCGGCTCCGATGCCCGCCATCTCGAGCTTGCGTCTTCGCTCCGGAAGCAGGCCCTCGGGACGGAGCACCATCATGATCACGAGCAGGAAGCCGAAGATCCCGAAGCTGAGCGAGGTGAGGTCGAAGTCGAGGCCGATATCAGCTGGGATCGGGTTGAGTACGTCCGGGATCAGGTAGTTGTTCGCAAACGACAGGACCACCGCGCCCAGTACGACGCCCCAGATGTTGCCCAGTCCGCCCAGGATGATCATCGCGAGCACGAAGATCGAGAACGAGAACTGGAACTGGTCCGCGTTCACCGTGTTCAGGTAGGAGCCCAGGAACGCGCCGGAGATGCCGCCGAATGCCGCGCCTGTCGCATAGGCGAGGAGCTTCGTCCGTACCAGCGGGACGCCCATGCTCGCGGCCGCGATCTCGTCCTCCCGAAGCGCGATCCAGGCTCGGCCGAGGCGCGAGTCACGCAGCCGGAAGTTCACGAACAAGACGAGGGCCACCAGCCCCAGCGCGGTCCAGTACCACGGTCTCAGGTTGAGCGACGTGAACTGCTCCGTGAACGGGAGGTCGATCTTGTCCACCGGCGTGATGCCCTGCGCGCCGTTGGTGAGCTTGTAGTCGCCGAACGTGATCTCGTTGCCGTTCAGGGCTATGACGCGGATGATCTCGCCGAACGCGAGCGTGACGATCGCGATGTAGTCGCCGCGCAGGCGCAGGGTGGGCAACCCGATCACAGCTCCCGCGATCGCCGCCGTGATGATCGCCGCGAGTATGACCAGCAGGAAGTTGAGGTGGATCCCGGGCAGGGCCTCGAGGAACGAGCTGACGCCGACGTGGATCCCCTCGCCGTCGTTGATCCTGTCGGCGAACCCCGACGCGAGCCAGCCGATCGTGTAGGCACCGATCGCGAAGAACGCCACGTAGCCGAGGTCGAGCAGTCCCGCGAAGCCGACGACGATGTTGAGCCCCAGCGCCATCACGACGTATGCGAGCGCCGTCACGGAGTCGTCCATGAACGGAGCACCTTCGGCGAAGAAGAGCGGGAGGAACGCCGCGAACCCGAACAGCAGGAGCGCTATCGCCAGGTCCTGATGGCGCCGGATGACCGCCAGGCTCATCCGGCCTCCCGCGTCTGCTCTCCGAGCAGTCCCTGCGGCTTGAAGACCATGATCAGCACGAGGTAGGCGAACACGACCGCCGGGGTCCACTCGCCGCCGATCCGGTTGTCCGAGATCTGCTGGATGCAGCCGATGATGACCCCGCCCAGCACGGCGCCCTGGAGGCTGCCGATGCCACCCATGACGGCCGCGGTGAACGCGATCAGGCCCGCCGCGAAGCCCTGGAAGTACCAGATCGTGGTCTGGTAGAGCGCGTATATCAGGCCGGCCGCGCCGGCCATCAGCCCGCCCAGGATGAACGTGAACGAGATCGTGGTGTCCACGTTAATGCCCATCAGGCGCGCGGCCTCCGGGTCCTGCGCGGTCGCGCGCATCGCCTTGCCCATGCGGCTGCGCGTGACGAACGCGCCCAGAAGCAGCAGCAGCGGGACGGTGGCCGCGACAGCGAGCACGTCCCCCTGGGTGATGGAGACGCCGGCGATCTCAAAGAGCTCCTTCTGCGACTCGATCAGGTCCGGCGCGGCCTGCTGCGCCGGCCCCAGCCACAGGATGCCGACGTTCTGGAGGATGAACGAGAAGCCGACCGCCGTGATGAGCGGAGCCAGCTTCGGCGCGCTACGTAACGGCCGGTAGCCGACGCGCTCGATCATCGCGTTGAGGATTCCGCTGGTGATCATCGTGACCACGAGGACCGCCAGCAGACCGAAAAAGAGGCCCATCGCCGCGGTCCCGGGCGTCAGGCCGAACGTCGAGTAGAGCCCGACGGCGGTGAACGATCCGATCATGAAGAGCTCGCCGTGGGCGAAGTTGATCAGCTGGATGATCCCGTAGACCAGCGTGTACCCGAGCGCTATCAGCGCCCAGATCGCGCCGTTCGAGAGCCCGTCCTTGAGGTTGCTGACGAGCCGCGAGAGGTCGTTCTCCTCCGGGCCGTTGAAGGTGATGAAGGCGAGCTTCTCCGCGTCCGTGAGGTCGCCGATGGCGCACGTGACGGGCAATGCCAGCAGCACGATGATCAGCCCCCAGCGATCGACCCACGCACGCGCCCGCTCGATGATGCGGCGCTGGAGCGGCGTTCGCTCGAGTGCAGTTGTCGCGGCCTCCATCTATGCCCTCCTAGCCGGCCGGAGAAGCGAGCCGGGCCCCGGGGAACGCCTCCCCGGGGCCCATGCTCACGATGTGCTCAGCCGCCCCCGCCGCCGCCGAGCGGGTTGCCGTTGCTGTCCTGCGAAACGTCAACGGTGATGCCCTCGTTCAGCTCGCCGTTCTCGATCCGGTAACGGCCGAACTGGCTCAGGTTGACATCGCCGTCGTCGTCGATGTCGTACGTGCCCGTCACGCCCTCCTTGCCTTCCGTGTTGAAGAACTCGTCGACGACGGCCTGCCTGTCGTTGCAGGAGTCGCCGGCGCGCTCCATCGAGTCGAGAATCACGTCCATGGCCTCGAACCCGTAGATGGCGTACGGCTGAATGACCTTCTGGTCGTACTTGGCCTGGAAGTCCTTGTAGAACTTCTGGCCGGCCGGCGGGTAGTCCTTCTGCGGAATCGTCGCGACCGTGAGGTAGGTCCGCTCCGCGACATCCGCCGGGATGTCGTTCGTGAACGCCGACTCGGCGACGCCGTCCGGGCCCCACAGAGTGGCGTCCGGCAGTGCCGCGCCGAGGTCCTTGTACAGCTGGACCGCGTTGTTGGCGGTGATGCCGCCGAAGAACACCGCGTCCGCGCCCGAATCACTGATCTTCGACGCGAGCGACCGGTAGTTCGCCGCCTTGGGGTCGATCGAGTCCGTGCCGACGACCTCGATGCCGTTCAGCTCGGCCGCGTCGCCCGTCGTCTTGGCGACACCGATGCCGTACACCTGCTTGTCGTCGAGGACGTACAGCTTCTTGACGCCCTCCTCGGCCATCCACTCGGCCTGGGCCGAGCCCTGGATGTGGTCGGCAGGCACGACACGCCCGTAGGTACGAGTACCCGCCGGGTAGTACTTCTCCGGCGCGCCCGCATCGTCCGGGCCCGCGTCCTTCGTCAACTCGAGCGCGGTGTTCGCCGGGCTGACCTGTAGGAGACCGGCCTCGTTGGTGATCGGAATCGAGATCGCCGATGCACCCGAGTTGAACTCGCCGATCAGAGCGATCGCGCTGTCGTCGTTGACGACCTTACGCGCGTTCGCCGAGGTCGCGCCCGGATCCCACGCACCGGCCTGCGCCGTGGAATCGTCGAGCTTCTCGTAGCTGACGGTGCATGCGCCCGCCTTGCCGTTCCGCTGCTCGAGGGCCAGTTCAACGCCCTTTTGGACGTCGAGAGAGTTCTCTCGCGTCGTGCCCTGAAGCGGAAGGCTCGAGTACACCGTTACATCCTTACTCGCGGTGGTCCCGCCACCACCTCCGCCATCGTCATCGTCATCGTCCCCACACGCGGCAACGCCCAACGCGAGCGCTCCGAGAAGGCAGACGAGAATCCACCGTACTCGCAAAATGTCCCTCCTAAGAAGAGTGTTCGACTCCAACCGCGCCGCATCCTAACCGTATTTCCGGCGCCTGGGCAACGAGCGCAACGCAAGCACCATTTACGCTCAACCTCAACCACGTACAGGGGCCAGCTCCGCCTCCAGGTCCGGGCGCCGCGATTGCACCCACGCCACAGCCGCCACGACGGCCATGCCGCCGGCGATCTGAACGGCCGCCAGGGCCTCGTCGTGGATCACCCAGGCGAAGACGGCGGCGAGCACCGGCTCGAGCGTCGCCACCACCCCGGCGCGGGGTGCCGGCAGGTGCCTGAGCGCCGCGACCATGCAGATAAACGGCAGCAGCGTGCCCACGATCACCACCCCCGCGGCGAGCAGGAGGTTGCGGGCCGAATCGAGCTCGCCGAACGGGAAGTTCCACCACGGCGCAGCGAAGGCCCAGAAGAGGCTGGCGAAGCCAAATGCCCAGAACAGCGTCGTCACAGGCTCGTGGCGGTGACCCGCGCGCTCCGAGCCGACCATGTAGATCGCGAACGAAATCGCGGCGCCGAACGCTGCCGCGACGCCAGCCGCGTCCAGGGCACTCGCGTCATAGGCGCGCACCACGAAGAAGCAACCTGCGGCGGACAGGAGAACGGCGCCCCAGAGGCCGGTCGCCAGGCGGCGCCCGTGGACGACGCGGAGCCAGACAAGGAGCAGCAGGGGTGCGAGGTACTGGATCGTCACCGCCGGCCCGATGTCGAGCCGCTCGATCGCCGCGAAGTAGCACGCGTGGACCGCTGCCAGCCCCGCGACGCCCAGGAATGCGAGCGCCGGCAGCTCGTCGCGCTCCACCCTGAGGAGCTGCGGACGCGTGACGGCCAGTGCGACCAAGAGGATCACCCACGAGCCGAGCGAGCGCATCTCGGACAGCTCGAACGGGCCGATGCCGTCGTCCAGCAGGTAGCGCGCCATGCTGCCGTTGAGGGCCCACATCGCGGCTGCGGCCGCGGCGAGGGCGTAGCCGCGCGCCGGGTGGCGCTCGCGCTCCACCCGCACGGCTAGCGGCCCGAGCCGGGCGCCGGCCCGCGGTAGTCGAGCTCGCCGCGCTCGACGTCATAGAGCGCGAGCCGGCTGCGCGTCGTGTCGCCGCGCCGGTCGAACCGGTATCGCCCGATGACGGAGCCGTCCGGCCCATGGCTGCGGGCGGCATCGATCACCGCCACCCTGTCGGTCGCGTCCTTTCCGGCCGCACGGAGCGCCCGGAGCACAACCCGCATCGACTCGTAGCCGTACAGGGCCTCGACCGGCGGGTACCGCACCCTCCGCCCGCGCGATCCGAGCGAGGATCCGCCGGCCCTTGGCCGGGTACTGACGCGCCGGCAGCATCGGGGTCACGACGGGCAGTGGCTGCACCGGCTCGCCCGGCGGCAGCGCATCGGGGGTGGCCAGCGGAGCGGCGCCGATCAGCGGTGTGCCGGCGAGCGCGGGGTCCGCCATGGCCGCGAGCATGGTGGCGCCCGGGTCGCCCCCGATCCCGAGGTAGATCACCGCGTCGGGACGGCCCTCCGCGAGGTCGGCGGCCAGGTTCGGCGCCTCGTCGAGCTCGGGCTCGATCCGCTCCACGTTGGTCAGCTCCACCCCCTGGTCGACCGCCGCCTGCTCGACTCCACCTGCCAGCTGGCGGCCGAAGATGCCGCCATCGTGTGCGATCGCGAGCGTCGCGGCACCGGTCTGGCGAGCGACGGCGACGATCGGGCCCGCCTGTGCCGAGTCCGGCGGCACGAGCCGAAGGAAGTTGCGCGCATCCTCGGTGTAGAAGCGCTCCGGCCCCGCGCCGGGCCCGGATTGAGGCACGGTCAGGCTAGAGAGGCCGTCGGTGGGCGAGACCTGCAGGATCGACTCGTCATTCGTGACGGGCAGCGAGACTGCTGATGCCCCGAGCTCGAGCTCGCCGAGATAGGCGATCGCCGCGGGATCGTCGGCGGCCTCGTCCGCGTTCTCCGCCACCCGATCGGGATCCCAGTCGCGTTCGTCCGCCTCCGCGCTGTCGAGCTCAACGAGCTCGATCGGGTGCTCTCCAACGCGCCCGCCGGCGTCGGCCAGCGCGAGCCGCTGCCCCGCGGCGACCGCGTCGCCTATCGCCTGCGAGCCGCCGCTTCGCGGGAGGCTGGAGTAGACGGCGAGCGTCTTGCTCTGGACCGGCTCCGGTCGGTCGTCGCTGCCGCTTCCTCCGCACCCCGCGAGCAGCGCCAGCGAGAGCACGGCTGTCACCTTCAGCGGCAAGGCCGCGATTGTAGGTCCGCCGCCCATCGGGACGGCTAACGTGGCGCCCGTGCGCTTCGGCGTCCTCACAGGAGGCGGCGACTGCCCCGGGCTAAACGCCGCGATTCGGGCGATCGTGCGCAAGGGCGTGGACGGCCACGGCCACGAGCTGATCGGCTTCCTGCACGGCTGGCGGGGCCCGATCGAAGGCGAGTGGATGGACCTGACGATCGACGCGGTGCGCGGCATCCTGCCGCGCGGTGGCACGATCCTCCGCTCGTCCCGGACCAACCCGCTGGGGCACGACGACGGGCTCGAGCGAATCCGAGACAACATGGAGAAGCTCTCGCTCGACGGCCTGATCGCGATCGGCGGCGAGGACACGCTCGGGGCCGCCCAGAAGCTGCACGAAGCGGGGGTCCCGGTGCTCGGCCTGCCGAAGACGATCGACAACGACCTGAACGGGACGGACCTGACGTTCGGGTTCGACACCGCGGTGCAAGTCGCGACCGACGCGATCGACCGCCTCCACACGACAGCCGAGAGCCACAACCGCGTGCTCGTGGTCGAGGTGATGGGCCGCCACGCCGGGTGGATCGCCCTGCACTCCGGGATCGCGGGCGGCGCCGACGTGATCCTCATCCCCGAGCGGCCGTTCGACATCGAGAACGTCTGCACCCATCTCAAGCGCCGCCACGAGCGCGGGCGCTACTTCTCGATCGTCGTGGCCGCCGAGGGAGCGACCCCGCTCGAGGGCACACTCGCGACGCTGGGCGGCGAGAAGGACGAGTTCGGCCACGAGCGGCTCGGCGGGATCGGGCAGGTGCTCGAGCGCGAGGTCGAGGCGCGAACGGGCTTCGAGACGCGCGCAACCGTGCTCGGGCATGTCCAGCGCGGCGGCACGCCGACGGCGTTCGACCGCGTGCTCGCCACGCGCTGCGGGACCGCTGCGATCGACGCGGCGACCGAGGGCCGGTGGGGCACGATGACCGCGCTGCGCGGGACGAGCATCGAGCTCGTGCCGCTGGCGGACGCCGTGGCGTCGCTCAAGACGGTCCCGCCGGAGGACTTCGCCGTCGCCGAGGCGTTCTTCGGCTAGCCATTTCTAAAGGGGGTCTGACCCCCTTTAGAAATCAGCCGACCTGCTCGCCACGGCTCAAGAAGCTCTGGACGTAGGGTCGGGCGACGTACCAGGCGGCGGCGATCACGACGATCAGCGCCGTGACCATGAAGGCGTCGAATGACTTCACGCCGAGTGCCCAGGCGCAGACCCACCAGACCAGCCCGATCGTGAGGGCGACGAGGATCGTCATCTAGCGGGACAGTACGTCAGAGACCGCGCCGCGTGCCTTCGTGAACGCGTTGAAGGCGGCGAACATCGCCTTTTCCGCGGCCGAGTCCTGCGGCGGGATCAACCCCATCCCGCGCGCAAGCGCCATGCCGTCCGAGAAGGCTGTGTTGCGGACGACCTTTTCGTCCTTGACCTCGAGCCAGTCGAGGCCGCGCATCTCGATCCGGCGGCCGGTCGGATCGATTCCCATCAGTGGACCCCCGCTGAACGTGCCGTTCATCCGCCACTGCACGAGCACGTCGTTGTCGTGCGCAAGCACGCGGTCGAGCGTCATCTCGAAGTCCGGGACCGCGGTGAAGAGCTCGGTGAACCAGGCCTTCACCTCTTCCGGCCCGCGGAAGATGCCGACAGGCAGGATCTCCTCGATCCCGTCCTCGGCCCAGTGCTCGGCCATGGCCTCCGGGTCACAGGCGATCACGGCATCGAAGTACGAACGAACTGTCTCTTCGGCGGTACGCGGCATGGCTGGGAGCCTACTCCAGCCCCGTCGCGAGCTCGCGGACCACGGCGCCGACCGCCTCCGCCCCGCCCTCGCCGGCCGCGCGGACGATCCGGCTGCCGACGATGACCCCGTCGGCGATCGCGCCGACGTGGCGCGCTTGCTCCGCCGTCGAGATGCCGAACCCGACCGCGACGGGCACGCTGGCGGCCGCGCGGACGCGCTCGACCGTGTCCTTCAGCTCCGGCGCGAGCGCGTCGCGCTCGCCGGTCGTGCCGGAGAGCGAGACCGTGTAGACGAACCCGCGGGCGTTGCGGCCGATCTCCGCGAGCCGCTCGGGCGTGGTCGTGGGCGCGACCAGCGGAACGAGCGCGATGCCGGCCGCGTCGCATGCCTCACGGACGGCGCCGGCCTCGTCGAACGGCAGGTCCGGAACGATCAGGCCCGCGGCACCGGCCGCCGCGGCCTCGTCGGCGAACCGCTCCGGCCCGCGCTTCAGAACCGGGTTCGCGTAGACCATCAGCACCACCGGCACCTGGCTCGATATCTCGCGCGCCACGTCGAGCACGTCGTGGACGTGCACGCCGTTCCTCAGCGCCTCGGTGCCGGCCGCGTGGATCACGGGCCCGTCGGCGAGCGGGTCGGAGAACGGCACGCCGAGCTCGATCAGGTCGGCGCCGGCCTCGGCCGCAGCCACGCCGCACTCGATCGACGCCGCAACGTTCGGATAGCCGCCCATGAGGTACGGCATCAGCGCCGCCGCGCGGCCATGGCCGCTGAACGCGGCAGCGATCCTCTCGACGCCCGTCGTCACTCGTCGAGCCCGAGGACCTCGGCGAGATCCTTGTCGCCGCGGCCGGAAAGCGTGAGCAGGTCATAGCCGGGCGCCCCGTCGCCCGCCCCCTCCGCGAACAGCCACGCGATCGCGTGCGCACACTCGAGCGCGGGGATGATCCCCTCGAGCCGGCACGTCTCGCGGAAGGCGCTGACCGCCTGCTCGTCCGTGACCGCGACGAACCGGACCCGCCCGGCATCGCGCAGCTGCGCGAGCTCGGGCCCCGAGCCCGGATAGTCGAGCCCTGCCGAGATCGAATGCGCCTCGAGGATCTGGCCCTCCTCGTCCTGGAGCACCGACGACAGCGACCCGTGCAGCACGCCGGTCGCACCCGCCGTGAGCGACGCGCCATGGCGGTGCGTGTCGAGCCCGTCGCCCGCGGCCTCGACGCCGACGAGCTCGACGTCCTCGTCGTCGACGAACGCCGTGAAGGTGCCGATCGCGTTCGACCCTCCGCCGACGCACGCAGTCACACGTGCCGGAAGGGTGCCGGTCACCTCGAGCGCCTGCGCGCGCGCCTCGTCGCCGATCACGCGCTGGAGGTCACGCACGAGCGCGGGGTACGGAGCCGGGCCGACCGCCGAGCCGATGATGTAGTGCGTGGTCGCCGCGTTCGCGACCCAGTCGCGGATCGCCTCGCTGACGGCCTCCTTCAACGTTCGCGCACCCGCCTCGACGCCGACGACCTGGGCGCCTAGAAGCCGCATTCGCTCGACGTTCGGGCGCTGGCGGCGCATGTCCTCGGTGCCCATGTAGACGATGCACTCCAGGTCGAGCAGGGCGCACGCGGTCGCGGACGCAACGCCGTGCTGGCCGGCACCGGTCTCCGCGATGATGCGCGGCTTGCCCATGCGCTTGGCGAGCAGCGCCTGGCCGATCGCGTTGTTGATCTTGTGCGCCCCGGTGTGGTTCAGGTCCTCGCGCTTGAGCCACACGTCGCGGCCCACGCGCTCCGAGATCCCCTTCGCGAGGTAGAGCGGGCTCGGGCGGCCGACGTAATCGCGAAGCAGGTCGCCGAGCGCCTGCTCGAACGCGGGGTCCGCGCGCGCGGAGAGCCACGCCGCCTCGAGCTCGTCGAGTGCCGGCACGAGCGTCTCGGGCACGTACCGGCCCCCGTACGGGCCGAACCGCCGTTCTACCGCCGGCTCGCTCATGCGGCAGCCAGCTCGTCCGCTCGCGCGACCGCGCTGAAGAAGGCCTCGAGCTTCGCCGGGTCCTTGCGTCCCGGCTCGGCCTCGGTGCCGCTCGCGGAGTCGACCGCGAACGGGCGCGTCGCGGCGATCCCCTCGCCGACGTTGTCGGGCGTGAGCCCCCCCGAGAGCACGATCGGGACGGGATGCCGCTCACCGGTCAGGCCCCAGTCGAAGGTGGTCCCCGTGCCGCCGCGCAGTTCCGGGTGGTGCGCGTCGAGCATCCAGTAGTCAACGTGGTACGGGCGCAGGCTGGTGAGCGACGACCTGTCGCGCACCTGCACCGCCTTCATCACCTTGCAGCCGGTGCGTCGCGCGACCTCATCGCAATACGCGGGCCCCTCGTCGCCGTGGAGTTGCAGGAGCGACAGCGAGCACTCCTCGGCGATCGCCGCCACCTCGTCGAGCGGCCGGTTGACGAACACGCCGGTCACCTCGACCGGGGCGCGCTTCAGCCGTCGCCCGATCTCCTCCGCGTCCGGCAGCGAGCACGCGCGCGGGCTCGGCTCGTGGAAGATCAGGCCGATCGCCCACGCGCCGAGGTCGACGGCACGCTGGGCGTCATCGACGTTCGTGATGCCGCAGACCTTTACGTGGGTCATGCGGTAATGGTCGCAAAGCCCTACGGCAGGGGGAAAGGAAGGCCCTCGTCTGGCGGCTGTTGCCCGCCCTGAGACTGGTCGCTCGCGTTGAGCGACTGCGGCCGCTCGCCGAGCTTGACCTCGACGGAGTTGCGCTCGTCGCCGCGGAAGTACTCGATCTCGACGGTGTCGCCGGGCTTGCGGTCGAGGATCGCGTCGGCGACGTCCGCGCTCTGCTCGATGTCCTGGCCGTCGACCTTGACGATGAGGTCACCGCCGACCTTCAGGCCCTGAGCGATGGCGGTGCGCCCGCCGCGCAGCCCGGCCTTGTCGGCGGGACCGCCCGAAACGACGTCCTGGACGAGCGCGCCTTGGTCCACCGGCAGGTTGAGATCCTCGGCCTGCTGGTCGCTGACGGTGGTCGTCGTGACGCCGAGGAAGGGACGCTCGACCTCGCCGTCGTCCTCGAGCTGAGGCACGATCTCCTTGGCGGTGTTCACGGGGATCGCGAAGCCGATCCCGACCGAGCCGCTCGAGCCGCCGGTCGCGATCTGCGAGTTGATCCCGATCACTTCACCGTGGGAGTCGATCAGCGGGCCGCCCGAATTCCCCGGGTTGATCGACGCATCCGTCTGGACGACGTTGTCGATCTGGAAGTTGTTGGGCGCGGTGATCTGGCGCTGGAGGGCCGAGACGATCCCGGTGGTGACGGTCCGGCTGTAGCCGAACGGATTGCCGATGGCGATCACGGGGTCGCCGACACGCAGGTCCGCCGAGTCGCCCAGCTTCAGCGGAACGAGCTTCGGAGCATCGTCGGGATCGACCTTGAGGACGGCGAGGTCGCTCGAGAGGTCCGCACCGATGACCTTGGCCTCTACGAGATCGCTCTCCTCGGTGAACCGGACTCCGACCTCGCGCGCATCCTCGACGACATGCGCGTTGGTGAGGATGTACCCGTCCTTGTCGAGCACGAAGCCGGAGCCGGTTGCGATGCCGCCGCCCTGGTCAGGGAGCCCGAACGGCGACGTGCTCTGCGACTTGATGTCGCTCTGGATGAAGACGACACCGGGACCGTCCCGGTCGTAGATGTCGCTGACGGTCAGCCCCTCGTCGGTATTCGCGGCCGGGCGCGTCAGCGGCGCCTGGCGAACGAGCTCACGCGTCGTGTCTCCCGTGTCGATTACATCGGTCGCGATCAGAACCGCGCCGAGCACGACGGCGATGAGGCCACCGATCAGCCCGGAGAGGAGATACGGAGTTCGGGGACCGCTCACGACCGGGGTTATAGGAGCGGTGCCTCAACCTCGTCTAAACAAAGGCGGCGGCATCGCCACGAGCGCTCCCAGCCGCGCACGCAGGCCGCGACCGCGCACGAGCGCGCGGCGCAGGTGCCGGCGCGCGGTGCTGTCCGGCAATCCCCCGCGCCGCGGGCTGTAGCGCCGTTCGCGCAGCATCCGCAGGTACCGGGCGGCTGCGGGATCCGCGCCGCCGTCGAGGCGCAGCTCGAGCTGGCGCAGGGTCAGCCGCGGCGCGGCCGGCTCACCGGTCCGGGCGAGCACGCGCCGCAAGGCGGCGAGCTCGGCCTCCTCCGCCTCTATCCCGCCTCGTCGTGGCATCAGCCGCCGCACGCCGACGAGCGTGAGTGCAACGAGCGCGACCAGCGCGATCGCGGCAAACGCCATCCAGGTCTCGAGGACGGGTCCGCCCGGATGCGCGCCTCCTTCGGCGCGCCCGCCATCCCCGGACGACGCGTCCGGCGCGTTCGGGACGTCCGGCACCTCACCGGCGCCCGCAGGGCCACCGGACGCGGAGGGGTCGTTGACGCCCGACTGCGCCTCGGCCGGCGCGATCGACGGTGTCGGGTCGAATGGGACCCAGCCGATCCCCTCAAACCAGACCTCGACCCATGAGTGCGCATCGAGGTCGCGCACGCGGTACTCCTTCGTGTCCGCGTTGTACGAGCCGGGCGTGAAGCCGGCGGCGACGCGTGCCGGTATGCCCACCATCCGCAACATCAGGGCCATCGCACCCGAGAAGTGCTGGCAGTAGCCGGCCCGGTCGCGGAGCAGGAAAGCGGGCAGCGGGTACCGTCGCTGCGGCGGGTGCTCGTCGTAGATGTACTCGCCCCGCAGGTGGTCCTGTACAGCCCGCACGATGTCGTACGTCGTGGGCTGCCCGCGCGCGAGCCTCTTCGCGAGGGCCGCCACACGGTCGTACGCCGGCGCCAGGTGCCCCAGGTCCTCGTACTCGAGCAGGGCGTAAGGCGCGTCCAGCGGCGCCTCGCGCCGCATCTGGACCGGCGTCGGCTCCGGGACATAAGCCTCGACGAAATAGGTGTCGCCCTCCTCGGGCCGCTCGTCGAGCGCCTCCACCGTGCCGTCCTCGGTCGGCAGGGTGCCCGAGTCGAGGCCGTTGATCCGGAGCGCCGTGCCGGCGATCGGAATCACATCCGTGTCGAGGTCGGCGATGGTCACACGGAGACCTGTCTCCCAGGCCGGGTTGCGAGGCTCCGGCAGGAGCGGGTAGTTGCCGCGGCCGAAGCCGGACCGGACCCAGTGGTCTTCGACGAAGGCGCCGAGCGTCTCGAGCTTCCAGTAGTTGCGCTGGTTCGACCTGACGTACATCAGGGTCGTTCCGTCGCGCGGCCAGTCGATCGGGCCGTAATCGTGCGACCAGTCGAAGCGCGTCGACGCGTGCGTCGCGAACGGGTTCCACGACTGGTAGTCGATCAGCGGGTCGCGGTCGTCGTACCTCGCCGCTGCCGGCAGCGCCGCTATGCACGCGATGAGGACCGCGCCCGCAGCCGCTGCGGCAGTCCGCCCGCCGCGCTCCGGCATGCGTGGGAGCCATAGCCAGGCTGCGGTGAAGAAGAGCAGGCCCACGCCGCGGCCGAGCTCGCCGTCGAACTGGTGCTCGGTGACCGCGACGCCGAACAGCGCGACGAGCAGCACAACGGCGAAGGGCCGCAGCGCCCTGTTCGGCCAGAACGCGAATGCGGCCGCGACGACGAGCACGAGCGGAATCGCGAGCAGCAGCACCGTCGTGCCCCACGGCTCCGCTCCGCTATAGGGCCACTGCGCGGAGCCGAGCGCCGTGAAGCCGCGATCGAGCCCGTCGCCGAGCTCGTCCCAGTGCGCGGGCGCGAGATACCGGGCATCGAGCCCGATCGCGACGAATCCCGCCCCCAGCCCGGCCACGATCCCGCCGCACCTGAGCGCCCACGCCTGCGCTTTCGGCGCAGCATCGGCCAGCGCCAGGACCACGCCCACCGCGACCGCGATCAGGACGCAGGCGAACACGCGCCCGCCGGGCGCATCCGCGACGAGGCCGCTCGCCCAGTGGGCCGCCGCGTACCACGCGAGGGCGGCGAAGGTCGCCACCTCGAGCCCCAGACCGCGGAGCCTCCTCACGCCGCCCTCCGCGCGCCGCGGCCGAGCGGAATCGCCCCGCAGCCGGCGACCGTGAACGCGGCCTCCCCGCGCATCACGTTCGGGCTCACGAGGTAGCGCTCGGCATGGACCCGCTCCAGCCCGCGCGGCAGGCCCTGCCGCGCCGTCACCCAGAACACCGCGCCGCGCCTGCCGTGGAGCCGGGCCACCGGCGCCCCCGAGGCAGGCTCGACCAGCGCGAGCCGTGCATGCAGGCCGGGCCACCCGCCGAGGTCGGGGCCGAGGTCCGCCGCCCTTCGATCGCCCGGCAGGAGCACCGAGCAGCCGCCGCGCCTGGCGAGGTGAACGCACAGGGACGCGGCGGCACGAACCGCCATGTCGAGCGCATCGTCGCTCACCGGCTGCGTCGGATCGACGACGACCAGCGGATGCGCGTCAGAGTCGGCGAGCAGCCGCCGCTCCATCAGCGTCCCCACGCGCGCGACCGTCGGCCAGTGAATGCGCGAGGCCGGTGCGCCTTCGCGGTACGGCCGCAGCGACTCCATCTCGATCTCGGCCGCCACCTCCGCGGGCCGCGCGCCCGCCGCCGACTCTGCGGTCGCGCCCGCACCGCGGCCGCGCGCGATGACGGGCTCGATGCGGGGCAGCACGAGCACCTCGTCGCCGTCCCCCGTCTCGAGCCGGCGTTCGAGCAGCCCGAGCGGATCGCGGATCACGAGCCGCGCCGGCGCGAGCCTTCGCCGGCCGCGGCGCTCGAAGGTCACGCTGACGCGCATCCGCCGGCTCGAGTGGCCCGTCATCGGCAGCGAGCCGCGCAAGAGCGGCTCGGCGAGCTCCCCGCCGGGCGCGGGGAAGGGCCCGGTCTCGGCCGTGACCTCGACGGGCCACTCGTGCTCCTCCTCGACGGTGCCGGGGCCGGTACGGCGCTCGAGCGTGGCGCCGCTCGCCGCGCCGCCCACCCACACCGCCGCGCCCACGGCGAGCAGCATCAGCGCGATCCCGGGCACATAGAGCGACGGCGATCCGAACACCGCCGCCGTCGCCGTCATCCCCGCGCCGAGGGCGAGTGTGCCGGCGACGCGGACCATCGTGAGGCCTAGAGCGCCGGTACGCGGTCGAGCGCGTCGCGCACGATCGCGGCGGGCGGAGTGCCGACCGCCTCGGGTGTGAGCAGGAGCCGGTGCGCGAGCACCGCCTCGGCGAGCGCCTGGACGTCGTCCGGAAGCGCGTGGTCGCGCCCGTCGAGCGCCGCGTTCGCCTTCGCCGCCTTCAGCAGCATGAGGCCCGCGCGCGGGCTGCCGCCCAACTCGGTGCGCTGGTCGGTTCGAGTCGCGTCCAGCACCGACACGACGTAGCGGCGAAGCGCGTCGCTCGCGTGTACGCGGTGGCATGCGTCCTGCGCGGCGACGACCTCTCCGACCTCCGACACCGGCTCGAGGTCGAGGACGCGATCGCGCACCGAGTGCTCGCCCAGCATCTCGGCCTCCTCGTCCGGGTCCGGGTAGCCCAGCGAGACGCGCACCATGAAGCGATCGAGCTGCGCCTCGGGCAGCGGATACGTCCCCTCGTACTCGACCGGGTTCTGCGTGGCCAGCACGACGAACGGCCGTGCGAGCTCGTGTGAGTGCACGTCCACCGTTACGCGGCGCTCCTGCATGCACTCGAGGAGACCCGACTGAGTCTTGGGCGATGCGCGGTTGATCTCGTCGACGAGCACGACGTTCGCGAAGACCGGCCCCGGCCGGAACTCGAAGCGTGACTCGCGCTGGTTGAAGACGTTCGTGCCGACGACGTCGGCCGGCAGCAGGTCGGCGGTGCTTTGGATGCGCGCGTACTCCGCGTCCACGGAGCGCGCGAGCGATCGCGCGAGCGCCGTCTTGCCGACGCCCGGGTAGTCCTCGATCAGCACGTGGCCCTCGGCGAGCAGGGCGACCAGAACCTCGCGGAGAACCCTGTCCTCGACCTTGACTGCGCGCCGGATGTTCGTCGCCAGCCGCTCCCCCAGGGAGGCGACTGCGCTCGGGTCGAGCTCCGGGATCGCAGCCATGCCCGGTCGATTTTACGCCTGGGTGGGTTCCTCCCAGCGAGTCAGCTCGCGACAGGCGGCTTCCGGGTCCGCCGCGCGCATCAACGTCTCGCCCACGAGCACCGCGTCAACGCCCACCCGCTCGAGCTCCTCGATCTGCTCGCGGTGGACGATTCCCGACTCCGAGACCACGGTCTTGCCGGCCGGCACGTCCGCGAGCAGCTCGAACGTCTTCGAGATGTCGACGCTGAAGTCCTGGAGGTCGCGGTTGTTGATGCCGATCAGGTCGGCGTCGATCTCGAGCGCGGCCTCGAGCTCCTCGCCGTCGTGGACCTCGACGAGCGCGTCGAGATCCAGTTCGCCCGCCTCCCGGTGGAGGCTCGCGAGCGTGTTCGCGTCGAGCGAGCCGACCACGAGCAATACCGCGTCGGCACCGACCGCGCGCGCCTCGACGAGCTGGTAGGGGTCGACGGTGAAGTCCTTGCGCAGGATCGGCAGCTCGCTGGCGGCACGCGCCTCGGTCAGGTCGGCGAGCGAGCCGCCGAAGTGCCGCTCCTCGGTCAGGATCGATAACGCGGCGGCGCCGCCGCGCTCGTACGCGCGCACGATCTCCGTGACGCTCGCGCCCTCGCGGATCTCGCCGGCCGACGGCGAGCGCCGCTTGTGCTCCGCGATCAGGGATGTCCCGGGGCGCGCCAGCGCCTCGTGGAACGGCCTGCCCTCGGGCCGCGTGTCGGCCTCGCGCTCGAGGTCGGCGAGCGGCCGCTCGCGCTTGCGGCGCTCGACCTCATCGCGGGTCGCCTGCACGATCGCGTCGAGACGGGTCAAGCCGCAGCGAGCTCCTTGGTCCGGCTGACGAAGCGCTCGAGCACGTCGTTCGCGGCACCGGAGTCCACCGCGGTCGCCGCTGCGGCCACCCCGGCTCGCAGCGAGTCCGCCCGCCCGGCGGCGTACACGGCCGCACCGGCGTTCACGAGCGTCAACGAGCGGGCGATGCCGTCGTCGTCCCCGGACAGGACCGCCCGCGTGACGCGGGCGTTCTCCTCCGGCGCGCCGAACGCGATCGTGTCGATCGGCGTGCGCTCGACGCCGAGCTCCTCGGGAGTCACCGTGTACGTCTCCACCTTTCCGTCCCTCAATTCGACGACGCGCGTGGGTGCTGCGATCGATATCTCGTCGAGCCCGTCCTCGCTCGATACGACGAGCGCCGAACGTCCGCCAAGCCTAGCCAGGGCCATCGCCATGTGCTCGAGGAAGGGGCCGTCCGACACCCCGATCACCTGATGCGGGGCGTCCGCGGGGTTGGTGAGCGGTCCCAGCAGGTTGAAGATCGTGCGCACGCCGAGAGCCTTGCGGACAGGCACGACGTGCTTCATCGCGGCGTGGTGCTGGGGCGCGAACATGAACCCGAATCCGACCGTCTCGATGCACTCGGCCACCTGCTCTGGTCCGAGGTCGATCCGCGCCCCGAGTGCCTCGAGCACGTCGGCCGAGCCGCACTGCGACGTGGCGGAGCGATTGCCGTGCTTCGCGACCGGGCAGCCGGCCCCCGCGGCCACGAACGCCGCGGTCGTCGAGACGTTGAACGTCGGGGTGCCGCCACCCGTCCCGGCGGTGTCGAGCAGCCCGTCGATGCCGACCTCGACCTTTGTCGCCAGGTCGCGCATCGTCCGCGCGAGACCCGCGATCTCGTCCGCGGTCTCGCCGCGCGTGCGCAATGCGATGAGGAGGCCGGCGGTCTCCTCCGGAGAGGAGCGGCCCTCCATGACCTCGCGCAGGACCTTGGCGGCGGCATCCTCGGAGAGCTCCTCGCCGCGGCAGACGGCATTGATCGCGTCACTCAGGATCTCGTTCGGCATCGCAGCGGAAGCTAGATCGTGACGGCGCCGTCGTCGCCGATTTCCCAATTCGGGTTGTGGGCGACTTCCCACGGATGGCCGTCGGGATCGCAGAACATCGCGGAGTAGCCGCCCCAGAAGGTCTCACCCGGCTCGCGCGGGATCGCCCCGCCCGCGGCGCGCGCTTCCTCGATCACGGCGTCGACCTCCGCGGGCGAGCGCGTGTTGTACGCCAAGGTGATGCCGCCCCAGCCGCCGTTGTCCTCGACACCCGAGTCCTCGGCGAGCCGGGCGCGATCCCACAGCGCGATGACCATGCAGCCGGCCTGGAAGAAGACGACGTCGTCGTCCGGGCCGGCGTTCGTGTGCCACCCGAGGGCCTCGTAGAACGCCCGCGAGCGCGACAGGTCCGAGACGCCCAGCGTGATCAGGCTCATCCGCTGGTCCATCAGCCCTCCACCTCCAGGAAGTTGCGCAGGAGCTGCTTCCCCTCCCCGGTGAGCACGGACTCCGGGTGGAACTGAACGCCCTCGGCGGGGAGCTGGGCGTGCCGGACGCCCATGACCGTGTCGCCGTACCAGGCCGAGCGCTCGAGGCAATCCGGCAGCGCGGGCTCCACGACGAGTGAGTGATAGCGGCCCGCCTCGAACGGGCTGCTGAGCCCGCGGAAGATCGTCCGCCCGTCGTGCTCGACCTGTGCGCTCTTGCCGTGGATCGGCTCGCCGCGCACGACCTTGCCGCCGAAGGCGACCGCGAGGCACTGCTGGCCCATGCAGACGCCCAAGACGCTCGTGCCGGCCTCGGCGAAGCGCCGGATCGCCTCGACCGAGACGCCGGCCTCCGCCGGGGTGCACGGCCCGGGCGACACGATCACCCGCGCCGGCTCGCGCGCGAGCAGCTCGTCGACGGTCTCGGCGTCGTTGCGCACGACGTCGATCTCCGCACCCAGCTCGCCGAGGTACTGGACGAGGTTGTAGGTGAAGGAGTCGTAGTTGTCGATGACCAGCGTGTGTCCCGGCACCGTCATGTGACCATTCTGACCATGGAGCTCAGCCGGCGTGAGTTTGTCGCTGCGGGGGCGGCGGCGGGGACGATGCTCGCGTTCGATCGCTCGGCGCTGGCCGCGGGCCGCGCGCGCACCGTCCGCCGGCTCGACTTCGAGGCGCTGCCGGACGGCGATGGCTGGCCCGACGGGTGGCGCACGACCGGCGTCGCGAACCTCCGCCGCGCGGAGGGTCGCGGTGTCCTCGAGGCGGGCTCGGACGTGTTCCCGAACGACCCGCGGCCCGTCGCCTTCGCGGTGGACTGCCGGCTCCGCGACGCCGAGATAGCCGCCGGCATCACCGCACCGGGATCGGCGGCGGGTGTCGTGCTGCGCCGGCGCTCGCCCACGCTCTACTACGCGGCGGTCTACGACACCCAGCGCGAGGCGCTCCTGATCGTGCGGCGACACGGAGCGGAGCTCGACGAGCTGGCGAGCGTGCCCGCACCGGCGATCCAGGCGCCGTTCAGGCTCACGCTCGCCGCGACGGGCGCACGGCCCACGCTCCTGCAGGCGGCGATCGTCGACTCAGCCGGCGGCTCGGTCGCGGTCGAGACGGCGACGACCTCGCAGCGCTCCAGCGCCGTGGCGATCCCGGAGTGCTGGCGACCGCCCAGACGCTCTTCCCGAGCGAGGGCAACCCCGTGCTGCCGGCGCTCGGCAACCTGCACCTGCTGCCCTGGGGAGTGCAGGAGGGACAGGCGTTCATGGCCACCCAGCTGGGACAGGCGGTGGTCGAGGAGATCCGCAGGCGCTCGACTGCGGCCTTCACGAGATTGCCGTGCAAGCCGCACGCGAACCCCGGACGAGCGGCGCCACCGTTGTCGCAGCGACGACCGGCCGGCCTGTCCGTGGCGGCGCCGAGCTGCACATCGCCTCAGACCTTCCGGCGCGGGCGACGGTCGACATCTCCTACTCGCCGCGGTTCCGGAACGCGGACCGACTCGAGCTCGGGCGCACGGACGGGTTCCAGGCGGCGAGCAAGGTGGTCCGCGGGCTGAAGCCCGGCCGGCGCGTCTACTGGCGCGCGCGGCTCAAGCGGCGCGGCCGGATCACCCTCGGCCCGGTGCGCAGCTTCCGTGTGCCGCCGGGACCCAGGCGCGCGACACGGGTCGCCGTTGCAGCCTGCGCCGCCCAATTCGGCCCAATCTTCGATCACCTGGCGAAACAGCAGCCGGACGTGTTCGTCTGGCAGGGGGATCTGAACTACCCGGATACGCACGGGCCGCTCGCCCAGACGACGAGCGCCTACGCCGGGATCTGGCGTGACTTCCTGGCGAATCCGCTGCTCGAGCGGATCCTGGGCAACACAGCGTTCGCCGCCCAGCGCGACGACCACGACTTCGGCGTCCAGGACGCGAACTCCACGATGACCGAGGACTTCCCGTGGGGGCTCGCGCCGTGGGACTCGCTGATGAGCGGCCGGGCGTACTACCGCTTCCCGGCCGGCGCAGCCGAGTTCTGGGTGCTCGACCAGCGCAGCTACAAGAGCGACCCCGAGATCGAGGACGGTCCGGACAAGACACTCCTGGGAGCGCGCCAACGGCGGTGGCTCTTCGAGACGCTCGCGCGGTCGCGTGCTCGCTTCAAGGTCATCTGCTCACCGTGCACGATCTTCCTCGGTGGGAACTCGCGCGACGGCAACTGGAGCAACGACTTCGAGGCCGAGCGCGAGCTGCTGCTGGACACCATCGACCGCCGCGTCAGCGGGACCACCCTGTTCCTGACGGGCGACACCCACCTGACCGGGGTGTTCGACTCCGACGGCCGGTACGAGGCGCGCGCTGCACCGATCGGGATCCCGAAGCCGAACGACATCACGCTGACGGACCCGTTCGCCGCCGACGAGCTGCGCGACCAGCCCGGCGTGGCGTACGCAGGCGACGAGTGTCACTTCACGCTGATCGACGTGCGGAGGGACGAGCTCCACCTGCAGCTCATCCGCGAGGACGCCGCAGTCGTCTACGAGCGGCGGTTCACGCCCAGTCGCTCTGCGCGCACGCGAGCTCGATAGCGCGCCACACCGCGCCGGCCTTCGCCTCGGTCTCGCGCTCCTCGTACCCCGGCTCCGAGTCGGCGACGATCCCGCCGCCCGCCTGCACGTGGACGCGGCCGTCCTTCACCGCGGCGGAGCGAATGTAGATGCACGTGTCGAGGTCGCCCGTGTAGGACAGGTAGCCGATCGCGCCGCCGTACGGCCCGCGCTTGACCGGCTCGAGCTCGTCGATGATCTGCATCGCGCGGATCTTGGGCGCGCCCGAGAGCGTGCCCGCGGGGAGCGAGGCGCGCAGCGCGTCCATCGCGCTGACGTCCTCGCGCAGCGTTCCGGTCACCGACGACACGATGTGCATCACGTGCGAGTACGTCTCGACGACCATCAGCTCGTCCACCGTGACGCTGCCGTACTCGCACACGCGGCCGAGGTCGTTGCGCCCGAGGTCGACGAGCATCACGTGCTCGGCGCGCTCCTTCTCGTCCGCCAACAGGTCCTCGGCGACGTGCAGGTCCTCCTCCGTGGTCGCCGCGCGCGGACGCGTGCCCGCGATCGGGCGCTGCCGCGCCTCGCGGCCGCGGACGGTGACGAGCGCCTCCGGTGACGCGCCCGCGATCTCGAAGTCCTCGAAGTCGAGGAAGTACATGTACGGGCTCGGGTTGACTGCGCGCAGCCCGCGATAGATCGAGAACGCGTCGACCGGCAGCTCGGCGCTCCAGCGCTGGCTCGGAACGACCTGGTACGCGTCGCCCGCGCGGATGTACTCCTTGCAGCGCTCGACGGCGTCCGCGTACCCGCCCGCGCCGAGGTTCGACTCTCCGAACGCCGGCGGCTCGCGCCGGCCCACGCGGCTGTGCGGGACAGGGGCGGACAGGCGCTCGCGCACGTCGACGATCGCCGCCACGGCCTCGGCGTAACGCGAGTCGAGATCCGTGCCGTCAGCGAAGACGTTCGCCAGCACGGTCACCTGGTGCGTGAAGTGGTCGAACGCGAGCAGGACGTCGGAGACCATCAGCGCGAGGTCCGGGATGCCGACGTCGTCGGGGTTCGGCTCGCCGACGGTCGGCTCGAACCAACGAACCAGGTCGTAGCCGAACAGCCCGACCGCCCCGCCCGCGAATGGCGGCAGGTCCGGCAGCTCGGCGAGCTTGTAGCGCGCGAGCTCCTCGGCGACCGCCTGGTACGGGTCGTCGAACTCGCGCGGCGAGCCGTCGACCGTCATGACACCGTCGGCGAGCCGGATCACGCTCCGCGGCTGCACGCCGAGGAACGACCAGCGCCCGAACCGCTGACCCTGCTCGGCCGACTCGAGCAGGAAGCTGGGCCCGGCGCCGCGCAGCTTGAGGTACGCGGAGACGGGTGTCTCGCAGTCGTCGATGAACGTGTGCCGCAGCGGCACCAGCGTGTGATCGCGCGCGAGCTCGCGCACCTCGTCGAGGCTGGGCGAGATGTCGAGGTTGGCGGTGTCAGCGGCGACGGCCATTGAGCGCCTCGAACGCATCGCTGAACTCGAGCCCGCGCGAAGCGAGCAGGACGGCGAGGTGGTAGAGCACGTCCGCAGCCTCCTCGGCGACCCGGTCGTCGCTCTCGTCCGCTGCCGCGCGCGCGACCTCCTCCGCCTCCTCCTGCACCTTCGCGCCGATCCGCGCCGGGTCGGCCAGGAGCTCAGCTGTGTAGCTCGCCTCCGCCGACGCGGTGCGCCGTGCCTCGACCGTCCGCTCGAGCACGGGCAGCGCCTCGTGGGGAGCCACGACGTCGGCGTCGCCGTTGTGGAAGCAGGTCCGCTCGCCGGTGTGGCACGCCGGGCCCTCGGGCTCGACGAGCGCCAGCACCGCGTCGAGATCGCAGTCGTAGCGCAACGCCTTCAGGCGAAGGAAGTTGCCCGACGTCTCGCCCTTGTGCCACAGCTCGTTGCGCGAGCGGCTGAAGAACCAGACGTCGCCGGACTCGCGCGTGCGCGCGAGCGCCTCCTCGTTCATGTAGGCGAGCGTGAGCACCTCACCCGTGCGCCAGTCCTGGGCCACGCACGGGACCAGGCCGCTGTCGTCGAAGCGGACTTCCATCAACACATTGTCCTATTCGATCCCCAGGCGGTCGAGCAGGCCCTCGTCGCCGCGCCATCCCCGGCGCACGCGCACCGAGAGATCCAGGTGAACCGTGCGGTCGAGCTCGGCCTCCATCTGCCGGCGTGCGGCCGTCCCGATCTGCTTCACCATCCGCCCGCCCGCGCCGATCAGGATGCCCCTCTGGGAGTCGGTCTCGGTCCAGAGAAGGGCTCGCACGACGACCGAGCCGTCGTCCTTCGGCTCGACCTCGTCGATCTCGACCTCGACGGCGTGCGGGACCTCCTCGCGCGTCCGCAGGAGCGCCTGTTCGCGGATGAGCTCGGCCAGCCGCACGTTCTCGGGCAGGTCCGTCCGCTGCTCGGCCGGATACATCGGCGGCCCCTCGGGCATGAGTGAAACCAGTTCGCTGACGATCTCGGGCACGTGCAGGCCGGTCTCCGCGCTCGCGGGATAGACCTCCCCGGGCACGCCGAGCTCTGCGACTACGGCCAGCGCCTCTGCGATCTCGTGCGGCTTCAGCCGGTCCACCTTGTTCAGCATCGTCACCGCCGGCACGCCCGACGCCACGATCGCTTCCGCGATGAACCGGTCGCCCGCGGCCGATCTCCTGCTCGCCGTTCAGCACGAAGAGCACCGCGTCGGCCTCCTTCAACTCGCGCTCGACCTGACCCTGCATCCGCTCGGTGAGCAGGTCGCGCGGCTTCTGCATCCCCGGCAGGTCGACGAGCACGAGCTGCCAGTCCGGCCCGGTCGCGATCCCGCGGATCGCGCGGCGCGTCGTCTGCGGCTTGTCCGAGACGATCGCCACCTTGCCGCCGACGATCCGGTTGAGCAGCGTCGACTTGCCGGCATTCGGCCGGCCGGCGAGCGCGACGAAGCCGCTGCGACTCACCTGAGCGATTGCAGCACCTGGCGCTGCAGCTCCAGCATCTCGCCGTCGTCGGTCTCGTGGTCGTAGCCGCACAGGTGGAGCACGCCGTGGACGGTCGCCTCCACGAGGTCGCCGGTGTGCTCCGGGCAGATGACGACGTCGCCCAGCTCGCGCGGGCCCGCCGACGGCGCCGCCTCGTCGACCGGGAATGACAGGACGTCGGTCGGCTCGTCCTTGCCGCGGTGGTCGCGATTGAGCTGCGCGGATGCGCTCCTCGTCGACCAGCTCGATCGCCAGGTGCCCGTCAAGGCCGGCGGCCGACACTGCCGCGTCGGCCGCCTGGCGAAGCTCCGCGTTCGGGGCGTCGATCTCGATCACGCCCCGATTGTTGCGGCTCTAGTCCTCGTCCTCTCCTTCGTCGGAGTCGCCCTCGCTGCTGACCACGTTGAAGTTGCGGTCGAGCTGGACGTCCTGCTGGCCCTCGTCGGTCGTGACCTCGACCTCGTAATAGCTCTCCTCGTCGCCGACCTCGGTCTCGGTGACCTCGCCGCCGCCCGTGTGTTCGAGCGCGGCGTCGCTCGCCTTCTGAGCGCGCTGCCGCTGATCGACTTCTGCGTGGCGTCGTCGTCGCCGGCCTCATCGGTCCCGACCGCGACGGCTGCACCGCCTGCGCCGAGCACGGCCACCACTCCGGCCGCGATCAGTCCTTTCTTCGTTCTCGAGTTCATCGTGTCTCCTTTCATTAGTTGCAGCCGACGAGCCCGAGGCGCCCGTCGGGCGGCCGTCTCCTGGATGTTTCCGACGCCGGGTGCGTAGAGCTTGAACTCGACGCTCGTTGTCCGGCTTGGTCCTGCTCGCGCACCTTCAGCACGTCGTGATACGTCTTGCCGCGCACGGTCGCCTTGTCGAGGATCGCGACGACCTTGTCGCTCTCGAACGGCCCGTCCGGGACGTCCTCGTGGCGCCAGCGCGAGCCCACGCGCGGATGCGCGGGCATGCCCACGCCCATCTTGTTCGTGTCCTTGCCGTAGAGCCACGCGCCGCCGTGCCCGACGAGCTTGCCGTTCTCGTATCTCGTTGACGTCCTCGCCCAGGTACCAGACCGTGCCGCGATCGTCCTGCGCGAAGTAGTCGAACGTCCGCTCGACGAGCTCGCCGTCCTCGAACTCGCTGTCCCGGATCACGGCCGCGCGGAACGGCTCGCCGTTGTGCGTGAACCGCTTCGTCCGGTCGAGCGGCTTCCTGACGACGCGCACGTGTGCGCCGTCCTCCTTGCCGCGCAGCACGCAGCGGTCGAACTCCGTGAGCGGGTAGTAGCGGTTGTCGATGTCGGTCGGGTCGCTGAACTCGGCCTTCGACTGGTCGGGGCCCACCGCTTGGCTGCTGGTCAGGCCCGACGGCGAGGGTCGCGAGACCGGCTATGACGGCAGGGACGTTCGGGTCATGGGCCGGTTGTACCCGGGGCGGATGAGGATTCGATGAGAGCGGGCAGTGCGATCCACGCGTCCGTTCCCGTCTGCCGCGGGGAAAAGCCCGCCTTTCCCCCGTGGGCGCGGGCAATCGCCGCGACGATCGCCAGGCCGAGGCCCGCGCCGCCACCACCGCGCGCCTCGTCCGCGCGGCTGAAGCGCTCGAAGGCGTGGTCGGCGAAGTTCGGCGGCAGGCCCTCGCCCTCATCCTCCACGTGCAGCTCGACGGTGCCGTGACGTGGCCGGGCAGAGACGGTGATCGCGCCGTCGCCGTGCGTCGCGGCGTTCGCGACCAGGTTCCCCAGCGCCTGTTCGAGGCGTAGCCGGTCACCCTCGACCACGAGCCCGTCGGGGACGTTCACGTGCACGTCGGCCGCGCGGAACTGCGCGGCGACGCGGTCGAGCAGGTCCCACGCCTGGATCCGCTCCTTCCGGAGCGGCAGGGTGCCGCGGTCGGAGCGAGCGAGGACCAGCAGGTCGTCGGCGAGCCGGCTGAGGCGATCGGTCTCTTCCGTCGCCGAGCGGAGCGCACTGCGAAGCTCCTCCTCGGTGCGGTCGCGCCGCAGCGCCAGCTCGAGCTCGGTCTTCAGGCTCGCGAGCGGCGTGCGGAGCTCATGGCTCGCGTCGGCCACGAAGCCCTTCTCGCGCTCGAGCGCGGCCTCGAGCCGCGCGAGCATCGCGTTCAGCGTCTCGCCGAGGCGGCGGATCTCGTCGTCGGCCGGTGGAATCGGCAGCTGCTCGCCCGGCCGCTCCTCACTGACGTCGGCCGCCTTCCTGCGCATCGCCTCGACGGGGCGCAGGGCCGCCGCCGCGACTGCGTAGCCCGCGAGCGAGGCGAGGACGAGCGCGATCGGCAGCCCGACACCGAGCAGAAGGCTGAGAGTCGCGAGCGACTCCTCGTTGTCGTCCGTGGCCTGGCCGACCACGAGCGTGTATCCGTCGACCGGCACGGCGAACATCCGCGCCGGGTCGCCCTCCTCGATCGCGTCGTCGCGGGTGAGCGTCAGCGATCCCTCCTGCGCGCGCCGGATCTCATCCGCGTCGAGCAACGGCTCCGACGACGCGCGGCTGCTGGCATCGACGATCTGACCCTGCGCGTCGAGGATCTGGGTGAAGCTCTCCTCGCTCTCGATGAAGCGGTCGTCCTGCACGCCCGGGATCCGCGGGCCCGAGCGCTCGATCAGCGCGGCAATGTCGGTCGCTCGCGAGCGGAGCGCGCGATCGGTGTTGTCGTTCAGGCTGTCCTCGAAGCGGCTGTAGACGACCCACCCGAGCGCTGCGAGGACGACGCCGAGCGCCAGGACAAACGCCAGCGTCAGCCTGATGCGGATCGGGATCCGGCTCATGCGCGCAGCCGGTAGCCCACGCCGCGCACCGTCTCGATCGTGTCGGTGCCGAACGGGCGGTCGATCTTCTCGCGCAGGTAGCGGATGTAGACGTCGATCACGTTCGAGCGGTTTTCGTACGTGTCATCCCAGGCGTGCTCGAGCAGCTGGAGCCGCGACAGCGCCACCCCCGGACGCCGCATCAGCGTCTCGAGCAGCGCGTACTCCTTCTGCGACAGCGCGATCTCGACGTCGCCGCGGCTCGCGCGCCGTGTGGCCGGATCGAGGCGGAGGTCGCCCGCCTCGAGCACGGCCGGGCGCTCGGCGCTGCCCCGCCGAGCGAGCGCCCGCAGCCGCGCGAGCAGCTCGTCGAACGCGAACGGCTTGACGAGGTAGTCGTCGGCGCCCCCGTCGAGCCCGGTGACGCGATCCTCGACGGCGTCGCGCGCGGTCAGCATCAGCACGGGCGTCCACACCTCGTCGGCCCGCAGCCGCCGACACACCTCGAAGCCATCGAAGCCCGGGAGCATCACGTCGAGCACGACGACGTCGTACTCGGTGGAGCCCGCCATCCAGACGGCGTCCTCGCCGCGGCCGGCGACGTCCACGGCAATGCCCTCCTCCTCGAGCCCGCGCTTGACGAGGCCCGCCATCTTGGGCTCGTCCTCTACTACGAGAACGCGCATGCCCCAATCATCCTCCGGATGATGAGAAGACGATGAAACTCAGCGCTTGCGCTGCTGATACGCGTCGTACGCGGCGACGATCCGCTGCACCAGCTTGTGCCGGACGACGTCCTCCCCGCCGAAGCGGATGAAGGCAATGTCCTCGATCCCCTCGAGGATGTCGCCGATCACCTTCAGCCCCGAGCGCTGCTCGGTGGGGAGGTCGATCTGGGTGACGTCGCCGGTGACGACCATCTTCGAGTTGAAACCGAGCCGCGTGAGGAACATCTTCATCTGCTCGGGGCTCGTGTTCTGCGCCTCGTCGAGGATGATGAACGAGTCGTTCAGCGTCCGGCCGCGCATGTACGCGAGCGGAGCGATCTCGATCACGCCGCGCTCGAGGTGCTGGTTCACCTTCTCGGGCTCGAGCATGTCGTAGAGCGCGTCGAACAGCGGACGCAGGTACGGGTCGACCTTGGCCATCAGGTCACCCGGCAGGAAGCCGAGCCGCTCGCCCGCCTCGACCGCGGGGCGGGTGAGGACGATGCGATTGACCTCGCGCCGCGACAGCGCGGCGACCGCCATCGCGACGGCGAGGAATGACTTGCCCGTCCCCGCCGGCCCGATCCCGACGGTCACGGTGTTCTCGCGGATCGCGTCGACGTAGCGCTTCTGGTTGACGGTCTTCGGCGCGACCTTCAGGTTGCGGTGGCGCCAGACGACGTCCTCGAGGATCCGGCTCGGGCTCTCGTGCTGCTCGAGCGCGCCCGTGATCGCCTCGATCGTGCCGGGCGCGATGTCGTGCCCCTGGCGAACCAGATCGGTGATCTCCGAGACGACCGTCCGCCCCATCTCGACCTCCTGCTCGGCGCCGTCCAAGGTCAGCACGTTGCCGCGCAGGAACACATCCGCTTCGAGCGCCACCTCGAGCGTCTTCATGATCGCGTCGCCCGGGCCCGCGAGCTCGGCTGCGACCTCGTTCGAGAGCTCGATCTGCGTGCGCGCCACTAGGGGGTAAGCAGTTCCTTTACGACGCCGGACACGCGCTTGCCGTCGGCGCGGCCCTCCACCTTCGGCATCACCTGGCTCATCACCTGGCCCATCTCCTTGGGTGACGACGCGCCTGTCTCGGCGATCACGTCGCCGACGATCGCGCGGAGCTCCTCGTCCGAGAGCTGCTCGGGCAGGTAGCCCGAGATCAACTCGGCCTCGCGCTCCTCGCTCTCGGCGAGGTCGGTGCGGCCCGCCTCGCGATACGCCTCTGCGGACTCGAGCCTCCGCTTGCGCTCGCGCTGGAGGACGGCCAGCTCGTCGCCGCCTCCCTCCTTCTCGGCCTTCTGCAATTCGTTCACGATCATGCGCAGCGCGCCGACGCGTTCCTTCTCGCCGGCCTTCATCGCCGCGGTCGTGTCCTCGCGGACCTTCTCCAGGACTGACATCAGGTCAAGTGTAGGCTCGGCCGTCATGCGACCCAAGGTGGCGACATTCGACTGCTACGGCACGCTTGTCGACTGGGAGGGCGGCATCGGCGCGTTCCTGTACGCGCTCATGCTGCGCGAGGGAGTCGAGGACCCGCCTCCCGGCCGCGAGCTGCGCACGCGGTGGGAGGAGATCCAGTTCGAGCTCGTGCGCGGCCCGTACAAGCCGTACAAGGAGATCCTCGCCGAGGCGACGGTCGCGTGGTGTCACGAGGCCGGAATCGAGGACGCGGACATGTACGGCCCCGCGATCGTCGGCTCGATGCGCGCGTGGCAGCCCTTCCCGGACACGCGTCCCGCCCTCACCGCGGCACGCGAGGCGGGCGTTCGGCTCGTGATCCTGTCGAACACCGACCGGGACATCATCAGCCACAGCGTCAAGCAGATCGGTGTCGAGTTCGACAAGGTGATCGTCGCCGAGGACGTCGGCTCGTACAAGCCGGCGGTCGCGAACTTCGAGCGCCTGTTGGCCGAGCTCGGCGAGGACCCACAGGACGTGCTGCACGTCGCGTTCGGGTTCAAGTACGACATCGGCCCGGCGAAGCTCGTCGGCCTCCGGACCGCCTGGGTCAACCGCCACCAGGAGCCTTTGCCCGACCCGGACACGGTCCCGGACCACGAGTGGAAGGACCTCTGGGGCCTCGCTGAACTAGCGAAGCAGTAGCGCCGTCCAGCCCTTGTCGCTCATGCGGCGGTGGTCCCGCAGCGGCGCGAACGCCGCCGCCACCTCATCCGCCTCGTCGTCGAGCAGCCCGGACACGATCAGGGCGTCAGGCGTCTCGAGCCGCGGGGCGAGCTGGAGCAGCAGCGGGCGCATGAGGTTGGCCGTGACCGTGCGGGCGGCGGGCGGCGGGTCGCGGCGCAGGTCCCATCGCTCGACGCGGTCGAGCGTGACTGCGTTGTCGCGCGCGTTCAGGCGCGTCGCCTCGATTGCGGCCGCGTCGGAGTCGAAGGCCGCGACCGGGTCGAAGCCGAGTTTCGCGGCGGCGATCGCCAGCACACCCGAGCCACAGCCGAGGTCGGAGAACGACCCCTGCGCGTCGAGCTCGAGCATCAACTCGAGACACAGGCGGGTCGTGGGGTGCGCTCCGGTGCCGAACGCGCGCCCCGGGTCGATCACGATCTCGGCGACGCCGGGCCGGACCGCCGGCTGCTCCCACGGCGGGCGCACGTAGAGCCGACCGCCGACGAGCACGGGCACGTGGAAGCGCTTCCACCGCTCGGCCCAGTCGTCCGGCACCTCCTCTCCGCGCACGCGAACGCGCGCACCGCCGATGTCGGCCTCGCCCTCGGGCAGCGAAGGCAGCTCGCCCGGCGCCCCGTAGAGCGCGTACTCGACCCAGTTCTCCCCGTCCACCTGCTCCAAGCCCGACGGCGCGAGCTCGAGCAGGGCCGCGAGGACGGCCTCCGCGTCGTCGGCCGCCGCGCGTACGGCGAGCCTGATCAGCGGAACGCCCGCTTGACCTTCGCGAACAGCCCTTCGGCGTTGGCCGCCTCGAGGTTGCGCGCGTCGAGCGTCGCGGACAGCCGCTCGAGCATGTCGCGCTGCTCGGCGGAGAGGTTGCGGGGGACCACCACGTTGACGACGACGATCTGGTCGCCCGTGCGGCCGCGCTGAAGCGCCGGCATGCCGCGGCCCTTCAGCGTGATGAGCTCGCCCGGCTGCGTGCCCGGCGCGACCTCCACCTCCTCCTCGCCGTCGAGGGTCGCGACCTTGACGGTGGTACCGAGCGCCGCATCCGGCGCCGAGACATCGACGACCGTGATGAGGTCGTTGCCCTCGCGCACGAAGCGCTCATCCGGCCGCACGCGCACGAGCACGTACAGGTCGCCGGCCGGGCCGCCCCGCTCGCCCGCGTGCCCGTGCCCCGTGAGGCGGATGCGCTGGTCGTCGGCGATCCCCGCGGGGACGGTCACCTCGAGCTGCGTCCGTACGGCCTTGCGACCACGGCCGCCGCATTCCTCGCACGGCACCTGGGCGGTCTTGCCGTCGCCCATGCAGACATCGCATACCTGGCTGCGCACGATCTGGCCGAACGCGGTGCGCGCGACCGTTCGCAGCTCTCCGGTCCCGTCGCAGCGTCCGCATGTGTCGATCGGCGTCCCGGGCTCGGCGCCGTTGCCCTTGCAGTGCTCGCACATGCCCACTCGCTCGTACTCGACCTGGACGGTCGTGCCGCGCGCGGCGTCGTGCAGGCTCACCTCCGCCTGGACTGCGACGTCGCCCCCCTGCACAGCGCCCTGGCGGCCGCGGCCGGAGCCGAACGGGTCGCCGCCGCCGAAGAACGCGTCGAAGATGTCGCCGAACGATCCGAAGCCCTGGAACGTCGAGTGGAATCCGCTCGAGCTCAGACCCTCGTGGCCGTAACGGTCGTAGACGGAGCGCCGCTCGGGGTCGGAGAGGATCTCGTACGCCTCGGCGGCGGCCTTGAACTTCTCCTCGGCCTCCGGATCGTGGGAGTTGACGTCCGGGTGGAGCTCGCGGGCAAGCTTGCGGAACGTCTTCTTGATCTCTTGGTCCGAGGCCTGGCGCGAGACGCCGAGCACCTCGTACGGGTCGCGCTTCATTCCTCGTAGATGTCCTCGACGAAGCGTGAGAGCTCAGCCGCCGCCTGGCGCACCGACGTGATGGCCTGCACGTAGTCCATCCGCACCGGCCCCATGACGCTCACCGCGCCAAGCCGGCGGTTCGCGAGGCCGTACCCGGATGCGACGACGCTGACCGCGCGCAGCTCCGGCACCTCGTTCTCGGCGCCGATCGAGAGCCACATGCTCGGCGCATCGAGGGCGTGCTGGATGAGCGCGAGCATCGCCTTGCGGCGTTCGAGCAGCTGCATCAGCTCGTTGATCTGCGACAGCTCCTGAAAGCGCTCCTCCTGCAGCAGGCGCGCGGCGCCGCCGAAGTAGAGCGACGTCTCGGCGGTCTCCTCGAGCTCCGTGAACGCCGGCGCGAGCGTCGCGAGGAACGTGCGCTCCGCCGAGCCGAGCGACCCGTCGTTCAGGCGCGCGTTGACCATGCGCGCGCCGATCTTCATCCCCGCAAGCGTCTCGTTCAGGTAGCTGCCCGCCCAGTCCACGAGGCCCGGGTCGACCGGCGCGTCGTACGAGACGACGCGCTTCGTCACGCCGCCCGTCGAAGTGATGACGACGACCATCGCGACCTGCGGCTGGAGCAGGAGCACCTCCACGTGCCGGATCGTGGTCGTGTCGATCGGCGGCGCCGACACCACCGCGAGCATGTCGGTCATCTGTGAGAGCTGCTCGGTGGTGGCGCGCATCGCCTCGTCGACCTCGCGGCGCATGTCGCCCAGATGGACGCCGCGCCGCGGCACGGGCAGGCTGCTGTCCTCGAGCAGCTCGTCGACGTAGTGGCGGTAGCCCTGGTCCGTCGGTACGCGCCCCGCGGAGGTGTGCGGGTGCTGGAGCAGGCCGAGCTCCTCGAGCCGCGCCAGCTCGGCCCGAATCGTCGAGGGCTTCCACGGCATGTCGGCCTCCTCCGACAGGACCTTCGATCCCACCGGCTGGCCGCCCTGGACGTGGCCCTCGACGACGGCCCGCAGGATGATCTGCTGTCGCGTGGTCAGCTCCACGCGACTAATTGTGGCGACTGCTCAGACTTCGAGCTCAGCTTCGGCGTTCTTGATGATCTGGTTGCCGCTTTGCTCGGCGACCGTGTCGACGACGACGTGGCCGTCGCGCTCCTCCTTCACGGTCCCGCTGACCGTGATCTCCTGCTCGGGGAACCCCATGCCGCGGAACTGCACCGAGAGGCGCTTGAGCTTGCGCGGATCGCCGCCGGCCGCGGCGGTGTTCGCGCGGGCGACCTGCGCCATCGAGTAGAGGCCGTGGAGGATGCAGCCGGGCAGCCCGACGTTGCGGGCGAACTCCTCGTCCGTGTGGATCGGGTTCGGGTCGCCGGACGCGGCGGCGTAGCGCTTCGTCAGGCCGGCGTCGGGCGTGACCTTCAGCTCGGGGATCGCATCGCCTTGCTTCATCTCAGACTCCTCGCACGATGTTGGTCCAGGCGGCGCGCACGACCTCGTCGCCGTCCTGGTTCTTCGACACGGACTCGAAGACGTAGAAGCCCTTGCCGTCCTTCTCGTAGATCTCCTTGACCGACGCCTCGGTCGTGATCGTGTCGCCGGCGCAGACCGGCTCGCCCCATACGAACTCCTGCCCGCCGTGGACCATGCGCGGCAGCGCTTCGCCGATCGCCTCGAAGATCGGCGGGCCCATCGCGGGCGCCGAATAGACGACGGCGAACATCGGCGGCGCGACGACGTCGCGGAAGCCGGCCTCGCGCGCAGCCTCGGAGTCGTGGTGGACGGGGCTGTCCTCGTGGACGGCGTCCGCGTACTGGCGGATCCGGTCGGCGTCCACCTCGAACGTGACGGGGTCGTAGGTCTTGCCTACGAGAGCGGTGTCGAGACCCATGGCGCGGCGAGCGTATCTACGCGGCCGCACGCATCGGCACCCGCCGCTCGTTGTAGCAGTCGCGCGCCCACACGCGCTCGCCGCACTCGGTGCAGGTGAAGTGCTCGTCGACCTCGCCCTCGCACTCCTTGTGGCGGATCACCACCGGGGGCAGACCGTCGAACTCGCCGAACGGCTCGTACTTGTCGCCCCACTTGATCAGCGAGATGAGCACGGGCCAGAGGTCGATCCCCTTCTCGGTCAGGAAGTACTCGCACCGCGGCGGGTGCTCCTGGTAGCGGCGCTTCTCGAAGATGCCCTCCTCGACGAGCCGGTCGAGCCGGTTGGCCAGGACGTTGCGCGCGATCCCGAGGCTCTCCTGGATCTCGTCGAAGCGGCGCTGGCCGCGGAAGACGTCGCGGACGATCAGGAGCGTCCAGCGCTCGCCGATCAGCTCGAGCGAGCGCGCGATCGAGCAGGCCTGGCCCTCGTACGTGTTCTTCAACATGTGCGGCGGCTCACACAGAGTTGCATGATGAAACTGTAGCGTCCGGTAGTGCGTTTCGTCAAGCAACCTAGGAGGCGGCCATGACCCCCGAGAGCATCGCCGGGCTGAAGATCCCGGAAGAGCAGCTGCAGGAGTTGATCGACGCGCTCGCGGAGATGGCGGAGCCGAAGTTCGAGTTCGAGCTCCCCAGGCAGCATGATGGAGGCCATGACGAGCCTCTCCGGCCTGGATTACATGCGCGCGATCGCGAGCGGCGAGATCGAGCAGCCGCCGATGGCGCGGCTGCTCGGCTTCGGAGTCGTCGAGGTCGAGGAGGGACGCGCGACCTTCACCGCGGACCCCGGCGAGCAGCACTACAACCCGATCGGCGTCGTGCACGGCGGCCTCGCCGCGACGCTGCTCGACTCCGCGATGGGAGTCGCCGTGCACACGACGCTGCCCGCCGGGTGGAGCTACGGCTCGCTCGACCTGTCCGTGCGCTTCGTCCGCCCCATCACGAGCGAGACGGGCCGGATCCGCGCCGAGGGCGTCGTCGTCCACCGTGGTGGCAAGACCGCGACGATGGAGGGGCGCGTGTGGGCCGAGGACAGCGGCAAGCTGCTCGCCCACGGAACGGGCAGCGCGTTGTTACTGGGGCCGGAAGCCCCATAGAAGATCAAGACGCGGACAGGGATGTCCGCGGCGCTAACCCTTGTCGCCGTCGCCGAGTGACAGGACGGCGAGGAAGGCTTCCTGGGGCACCTCGATCCGCCCCACCTGCTTCATCCGCTTCTTGCCCTCCTTCTGCTTCTCGAGCAGCTTGCGCTTGCGCGTGACGTCGCCGCCGTAGCACTTGGCGATCACGTCCTTGCGGACGGCCTTGACTGACTCGCGCGCGATGATCTTCGAGCCGATCGAGGCCTGGATCGCGACCTCGAACTGCTGCCGCGGGATCTGCTTGCGGAGCTTCTCGGCCAGCGCGCGGCCGTGCTCGTAGGCCTTGTCCTTGTGCACGACCATCGACAGCGCGTCGACGATGTCGCCCGCGAGCATGATGTCCATCTTCACGAGGTCCGACGGGCGCTCGCCGAGCAGCTCGTAGTCGAGCGAGGCGTAGCCCTTCGTGCGCGACTTCAGCTGGTCGAAGAAGTCGAGGACGATCTCGGCGAGCGGCAGGTCGTACTGGAGCTGCACGCGCTGCTCGGAGAGGAACGTCATGCCGGTGTGAGTGCCGCGGCGCTCCTGAGACAGCTCCATGACCGCCCCGACGTCCTCCTTGCGGCAGAGGATCGTCGCCCTGATGTAGGGCTCGCGGACCTCCTCGATGCGAGCGGGATCGGGCATCTCGACCGGCGAGTGCACGCGCACCTCGCCGCCGTCGGTGAGGATCACGTCGTACTCGACGTTCGGGGTCGTCGCGAGCAGCGACAGGTCGTACTCGCGCTCGAGCCGCTCCCGCACGATGTCCATGTGCAGCAGGCCCAGGAAGCCGCACCGGAACCCGAAGCCGAGCGCCTGCGAGGTCTCGGGCTCGTACGAGAGCGCGGCGTCGTTCAGGGCCAGCTTCTCGAGCGCGTCGCGCAGGTCTTCGAAGTCGTCGGTCTCGACGGGGAAGAGCCCGCAGAAGACCATCGGCTTGACCTCCTTGTAGCCGGGGAGCGCCTCCGTCGCCCGGTTCTCCCGGTGCGTGAGCGTGTCGCCGACCCGAAGCCGCGAGACCTCCTTGATGCCCGTGATTACGTAGCCCACCTCGCCGGCCCGCAGCTCGGCGACCGGTTTCATGTCGGGCGCGAAGAAGCCGATGTCGTCGATGTCCGCCTCCGTCTGCGTCTGCATCGCAACGATCGGGTCGAGCTTGCGCAGCACGCCGTCCACGACGCGCACGTACGCAACGACGCCCCGATACTGGTCGAACTCGGAGTCGAAGATGAGCGCTCTCGGTGCCGCGTCCGCGTCGCCCTCCGGTGACGGGATGCGCTCGACGATCGCCTCGAGCATGTCCTCGATCCCTTCTCCAGTCTTCGCCGAGATCCGCAGAACGTCGTCGCCCTCCCCCAGCAGCTCGCCGATCTCGCCGGCCACGCGCTCGGGCTCGGCGCCAGGGAGGTCGATCTTGTTCAGCACGGGGATCAGCTCGAGGCCGCCCTCGACCGCCATGTAGGTGTTCGCCATCGTCTGCGCCTCGACGCCCTGCGAGGCGTCGACCACCAGCAGCGCGCCGTCACACGCCGCGAGCGAGCGCGAGACCTCGTACGAGAAGTCCACGTGCCCCGGCGTGTCGATCAGGTGGAGGCGGTACGTCTCGCCGTCGCGCGCCTTGTACTCGACGCGCACGGCTTGAGCCTTGATCGTGATCCCGCGCTCGCGCTCGAGCTCCATCGAGTCGAGCATCTGCGGCTTGTGATTGCGCTTGTCCACCGCGCCGGTGACCTCGAGGATCCGATCGGCCAGCGTCGACTTCCCATGGTCGATGTGGGCGATGATCGAGAAGTTGCGGATGTTGCTCGCGGGCGCGGCCACGTCGCGAGCATTATGGGGCGGCGGGTCGGACCTCCGGCGACGGCTCCTCCTCGGCGGGCGCTTTGGGCGTCGGGGCCAGTGCCCCGAGCACGTCCGAGCGGCTGTAGTGGCCGACCGCGTCGAACCAGCGCTTCGCGTGCAGTCCGCGGCGCAGGTCGCAGGTCGCGGTCACCATTCCCTCCTCGCCGTAGAGCGGCCCGGCGATGACCTCTCCCCACTCCGGATCGACGATCACCGCGCCACCGTTGCCGAACGCCTCCTGCTCCGGAAGCGCTATCGGGAAGTCGTCTGGGAAGGCGGCACGTGGGATGTACTGAGGGGCGGAGACGACGAACGCGCCGGACTCGATCGCGATGTGGCGCATGCTGGCGATCCAACCGTCGCTGTCGTCGGCGGTCGGCGCGATCCAGATCTGCGGCCCGCCCTGGTACATGGCCCAGCGGGCGAGCGGCATCCGGTTCTCCCAGCAGATCAGGCCGCCGATGCGCCCAAGCGGTGTCTCGGCCACTTCGAGGTCATCACCGGCGCCGATGCCGTGGAAGACCCTCTCCTGGTGTGTGGGCATCAGCTTGCGGTGCTTCCAGATGAGGCCGTCCGGACCCAGCAGCAGCAGCGTGTTGTACAGCGTCCCGGGACGGTCGAGCTCGCGTTCGTTGACGCCGATGGCGCAATGGACGGAGTGCTCTCCACACGCGGCCACCAGCCGGTCCACCAGCGGCCCCGGGACCTCAACCGAGCTGCCCCACATCCGCTCCCACAGCTCATCCGAGCCGCCGAAGCGCGCGGCCTGGTGTGCCCACGCGTTCGATGGATAGAGCGATACGAACGTCTCGGGCAGGACCACGAGGTGCGCACCCCCCGCCGCGGCCTCGCCTATCAGGCGCACGGCCTTGTCGACGGTGGCGTCGGCATCGAGGATCACGGGCGTCGCCTGCACCGCGGCGATCACGACCGGTTCGAACGACGCCATGGCGCGAGCTTATTAGCCTCCACTGGTCATGACGCCGCAGTTCCTCGACGAACTGGTCGCGCGCTTCGACCCCGAGGCGTTCGACGCGCCGGACGGCTCGGCGCGCGTGCGCGTGCGCTGGAACGGCGACGCGCGCGACGTTTCGATCCGCGGGAAGAGCGTCCGCATCAGGCCGCCACGGGATGGCCGCGCCGACACGCTGATCGAGGCCGACGAGCGCGTGTGGCAACAGCTGGCCAAGGACGCAGGCGCGGGCCTGCAAGCGTTCGGCCGCGGCAAGCTCACGATGCGCGGAAACCTCCACGTCGGGGTCGGATTCCTCTCAGCGACGAGCGGCGCGCCCGCAGAGCGCCGCCTGCGCTTCGGACGCGCGGCGGGTCTCGCGTACATGGAGGCCGGGAGCGGCGATCCCGTGTTGATGATCCACGGGCTCGGGGGCACCAAGGCGTCTTTTCTGCCAACCGTGGTGTCGCTCGCGTCGGCCGGGTATCGCGCGATCGCGATCGACCAGCCGGGGTTCGGCGACTCGCACAAGCCGCTCTTCGCCGCCTACGACGCGCCGTTCATGGCGAAGGCGGCGATCGACTTCCTCGATGCACGCGACATCGACGTGGCGCACATGATCGGCAACAGCCTCGGCGGCCGAGTGACGCTCGAGATCGGGCTCGCGCACCCCGACCGCGCGCGCAAGCTCGCCCTGCTCGCGTGCTCACTACCGTGGAAGCGGCGTCCGCCGTGGGCGCGGTACCTGCCTTTCCTGCGCCCCGAGCTCGGGCTGATCCAACCCGCGCCGCGTGGGATCGTCGAGGGGATCGTGCGGCGATCGATCCCGGGCGGCCGCGGCGGATGGGCGGCAGCCGGAATCGACGAGTTCGTGCGCTCGTACTGCACGCCACGCGGGCGGGCGGCGTTCTACGCGGCCGCGCGGCACATCGTGCTCGAGCGCTCCGAGGAGTTCTGGAAGCGCCTGGGCACGCTCGACCGCGAAGCGCTGTTCGTATGGGGACGCCACGACGGGCTCATCGTGCCGGCGTTCGTGCCGCACGTGCGCGCAGCACTTCCCGCCGCGCAGCACGTGGAGCTGAACTGCGGCCACGTCCCGCAGATCGAGCGGCCGGCGGACACCGAGGCCGTTCTCAAGCGCTACCTGGCCGCCTGAAGCGACCGGCGAACAGCCGCTGGATCTGGCGCGCCTCGTCCAGCTCCATGGCCCGGACCAGCGCCGCGTAGGCCGCCAGCCCAACCGCAATCGCGACACCGACGGACACCACCTGGGCGATGAGCGCACGCCCGAGGACGTCGTCGAGCACCTTCCAGATCGCCCAGCTGACCATGCCCTGGAAGAGCCCGGCCACCAGCATGTACGCACCGGCCGTGAGCGTCTCGCGGCCCTCGACCCCGCCCAGGTCCGGCCGCAGCATGAGGCCCTGCGCGATCGACATGCCGACCGTCGCTACGACGGTGCCGATCACGATCCCGGCGACCCCGAAGGGCTCGTACAGGGCCGCCGCGACGATCGCGTTCACCACGAGGTTGCCGCCGGCGAGCGCGGTCGTGGTCCACGGCTTCTGAAGCGAGAAGTACGTGCGCGAGAACAGCAGGCTGATGCCCTGGAACGGCAGCGAGAACGCCCACCACAGCATCGCCTCGGCGACGAGGTCGGTCGCGGCCGCGTCGAACTCGCCGCGCTCGTAGACGAGCCGGGTGATCGGCTCCGCGAGCACGGCCATGATCACCGCGCTCGGGATCAGGAGCATCGCGATCTGGCGCACCCCGTTCCCCATCGTGCGGCGCAGCGAGTCGAAATCCATGCGCGCCGCGTAGCGCGAGAGCGTCGGGAACAGGATCGTCGCGATCGCCACCGAGAACAGGCCCTGCGGCAGCATGTAGATCCGGAACGCCTTGTCGATGGCCGCCGGCGCCTCGTCCGATACGAGCGTGCCGAAGAACGAGTTGATCAGGAGGCTGAAGTTGATGAGGCCGAGCGTGATCGTCACGGGCAGCATCAGCTTCAGGACGCGCACGACGTGCGGGTTGCGGAAGTCGAACGAGACCGTGAAGCGCCCGCCGCGCCCGCGCAGCCAGGGGATCGGCATGACGAGCTGCACGATCGTGCCGAGCAGGACGCCGATCGCGTACGCGTAGATCTCGTCCTCCTCCGGGAAGACCGGCACCAGCACGACGAGCGCCGCGATGATCACGAGGTTCCACGCCAGCGGAGCGAGCGCGGGCACGCTGAAGTGCCCGAAAGCGTTGAGCATTCCGACGACGAGGCCGGAGAGGGCAAGCAGCAGGACGATCGGGAACATCACGCGCGAGAGCCCGACCGTCAGGTCCTCGAGCTCCGAGTCGAAGCCCGGCGCGAGCAGGGGCACGATGACCGGTGCGAGCAACATGAAGAGCGCGGTCACCGCGCCGAGCACCAGGCAGATGAGGAAGAACAGGCTCGACGCGACGTGGAAGGCCTCCCGGCGCTTGCCCTTCTCCAGGAGCTCGGTGAAGACGGGCACGAACGCTCCCTGGAGCGCCGCGTCGGCGAACAGCGCCCGGATCAGGTTCGGGAACTGGAACGCGATGGTGAACGCCGACATCGCGCCGCTGACGCCGAAATAGCTCGCGGCGACGATCTCCCGCACCAGCCCCGCCACGCGCGACAGCCCCGTCGCAAACGAGAAGAAGGCGGCGCTGAGCGCGAGACGGCGCTTGGGCTGCGCCTCCGCCGTCGCTAATATCCGCCGCCGTTCATGGCCAACATCGCCTCACAAGAAAAGCGGATTCACCGGGCGGAGCGCGAGCGGCTCGAGAACCGCCGCTACACGTCCACGATCAAGACGTACTTCCGCCGCCTCGAGGCCGCGGTCGACGCCGGCGACTCCGGCGCGGCCGACACGGAGCACAAGGAGCTCATCTCGCAGATCGATCGCGCGGTGAAGCGCGGTGCGATGCACCGCAACACGGGCGCGCGGAAGAAGAGCCGCGCGGCCGCGCTGCGCTCCAAGTTCGTAGCCAGGCCGTTAAGCGGCGCAAGGGTTGCCCCTCACGCACGTTGTGTGAGGCATGACCGAACTCAGCCGCCGCGAACTCCTCGAGCGCGCCGCCTACACCGCCGGCCTCGCCGGCGCCGCCGCGATCCTGCCCGCTGACCTGCTGCTGCAGGAGGCAGCCGCCGCCAAGCGGTCGAAGCTGCCGTCTCCGAGTCAGATGCCGATCGACCACTTCGTCGTCGTGATGATGGAGAACCGGTCGTTCGACCACTACTTCGGCTGGCTGGGCGAGACGGGCCTCGTGGACGGCCTACAGCAGGCCACCTACCTGGACCCCGCGGGCACCCCGGTCGATACGCGGCACGCGTCGTCGATGGGCGCGGCCGAGTGGCAGGGATGCGGTCACCCCGACCCGGGACACGGCTGGGACGCCGGGCGCGCGCAGTTCAGGGACGGCTTCATGGCGGACGGCAGCGGCAACGACGAGTTCGCGCTCACCTATTACAACGAGAGCGAGCTCGGCTTCATCCACGACGCGGCGAAGGCGTACACGATCTACGACCGCTGGTTCTGCTCGCAGCTCGGTCCGACCTGGCCGAACCGCTACTACAAGTGGTCGGGGCAGTCGGGTGGGAAGAACAACAACTCGCCGCCCGTCGACACCGCCGGGAATCAGTGGGAGACCATCTTCGACGTCGCGCTGCGCAGCGATGTGACCGCGCGCTACTACAACTCGGACCTGCCGTTCTCGGCGACGTTCGGCGCACGCGGCGCCTCGTGGACCCGACCGCTCGCGGAGTACTACGCCGACGCGGCGCTGGGACAGCTGCCGAACATCACCTTCGTCGATCCGCCATTCCGTGACGGTGGCGGCTTCGACGGCAACTCCGCCGACGAACATCCGCACGGCGACGTGCGCCTCGGACAGGCGTGGATGGCCGACGTCGTCAAGGCGTTCGTCGAGTCACCGAACTACGAGCGCGGCGCGCTCTTCGTCATCTACGACGAGTGGGGCGGCTTCTTCGACCACGTCAAGCCGCCGAGTGTTCCGGACGACCGCCAGAGCGCCGACCTGGATCAGGACTTCGGCCAGATGGGCTTCCGGATCCCCGCGGTGACGATCTCGCCTTACACGCGCAACCTCTCGTCTGATCCCGTCCGGGTGGGGCACGGCCAGTACGGCACCGAGTCGATCCTCAAGCTGATCATGTACCGGTTCGGCCTCGACTTCGATCGCTCTCTCGCGGACGCCGCGCCGACGCGCGTCGACGAGGCGAACAACGTCGGTGAGAGCTTCAACTGGAAGAAGCCCGACTTCGAGCCGCCCGACCTACCCGAGCCCGAGCACGTCGCCTCGAGGCCCTGTGTCACGGGCGGCGGCGACCTGCTCGACTCGGAGAGCGCGAGCGCGCACGTGTCCGACCTCGCCGAGCTCGAGGAGCTCGCGTACAGGTTCGGCTTCACGACGAGCGACGGCAAGGCGCACGAGCTCTTCCGCAAGCCGGACTCGGTCCGGCAAGCCATCGCGTCGAGCTAACCGCCCGCAGCGGTGGCGAGGGTCATCGTGAAGGCGGTGTCCTCGTCGAGGTCCCTGTCACCGCCCCCGCGCGACTCGAGCTCGAACTGGGCGAGAGCCTCGAGCGCCCGCTCGAGCGTCTCGCGGTCAGCCTTGCGCGCCTGCGCGACGGTTCGCTTGACCAGCCACGGCGGCATCTTCAGATGGGTGCCGAGCTTCGTCTCCGGCACGCCGGCATCGAGCAGGACGGCCGCGCGATGGACATCCCGCAGCCTGCTCACCAGCCGATAGGTGAGCGCGCCCGGCCGGGCGTCCGCCGCGCGCAGCTCCTCGGCAATTGCTAGGGCGGCCCGCAGGTCGCCCACCACGATCGTGTCCGCGAGGTCGTACGCCTGCGCCGTCGCCTCGCCCGCGACGATTGACTCGACGTCCGCGGGGCTGACACGCGTCGAGGGATGGAGGGCGATCCGCAGCTTCTCGACCTCGCGCTGTAGCTGCTGCTGGCGCGCTCCGACGGTCTGGATGAGCTGCTTCGCCGTCTCGCCGTCCATCGTGAGGCCCTCCTCGCTCGCGCGTGCGACGACCCACTTCGGCAGCTCCCACGGCTTCGGAGCGCCGTAGTCGCGGACCTCGCCGCCGCCCGCCTCGACCGCCTTGGCGAGCTTGGCGGGCGCTTTCCCGCGTGCGATCAGGACGAGCACGGTCTCCGGCGGCATCGCGGCGAGCGAGGGCTCGAGCTCCGCGATGTCGTCCACCTTCCAGTCCTCGACCGGCTCGGCCAGCAGGTACCGGGTGCCCTCGGCGAAGGTCAACGCGGCCAGCGCGCCGGCCACCGCGCCTGCGCCGTCGCCCTTGCCGTCGAACTGCTCGAGCCCGCCGGGCCCATGCTCGCGCTCGGCCCGGGCGCGGACCCGGCCGCGCCAGGCGTCGATCTTCGCGTCGTCGTCGCCGGAGATCAGGTAGACGGGCTTCAGGTCGGCCACGCCGCGAGTGTACGTAGCCGGCCCGGCGGCTACTCGAGGACCATCCGGTCCCCTGAGACGACCAGCCGGACGGTCCCGTCCTGGTCGGTGCGACGCACGTGCGGGACCGCGCGGTACAGGGTGCGGAGCGTGTCCGGATGCGGGTGGCCGTAGGAGTTCTCCCCCACCTCGATCACTGCGACCTCCGGCCGGAGCCGCTCGAGCACGGCCGCGAGGCCGGGGTCGGCGCTCCCGTGATGCGGGACCTTGATCGCGTCGACGTCCGGCAAGTCGAGCCCGGCGAGCGTCGGGCTCTCGGCGTCGGCGGACAGCATGAGCTCGAAGCGGCCGCTGGCCACGATCGCCACCACCGCGCGCGGGTTGGGGTCCTCGGGCGGAGGCCCGGGCGGCCTGGGCGCCGGCGACAGAACGCTGATTGCGAGCGCGCCCGCGTGCAGCTCCTCGCCGGCGCGAGCTGGGACGACGGGCACGCCGCGAGCACGCGCCTCTGAGAGCAGGCGCCGGAAATCGGGGTCGCGCGTGCCGTCTCCCCCGTCGAGCAGAAGGTCGACGGGGAAGCGGCGGACGACCTCGAGCAACCCGCCGTGGTGATCGGCGGACGCGTGCGTGGCGACGACCGCGCTCAGGCGACGGACTCCCGCCTGGCTGAGGAGGCGCGTGACGCGCGCCTCCGGGCGGCCGCCGTCGAAGAGGACCGCGCTTCCGTCGGGGTGCTGGACCAGCGTCGCGTCGCCCTGGCCGACGTCGAGGAACGAAACGGTCAGCCGGTCCGGCGCCGACGGGCTGACGACGGGTGCGGCCACGAAGACGACCGCCGCCGCAAGCATCAGCGCCGCGGCCGCGAGCGTTCGGCGCGAGGCGACGCGCGCGCGGGCGCGGAGCTCGTCGGCGAACGGGGCCGCCGCTCGCGCGCACCGATACGCGGTGAGGCCGAGCACCGCGAGCAGCACGTAGGCCGCGACGGCGGCCAGCGGTCCCGGAAGGCTGACGGCGGCGACCGCGTGCGGCAGCCCCGCGAACCGCTGCGCGACCAGGTCGAGCCACGCGAGCAGCGGCTCCGCGAAGAGGCCGATCGCCGTCGCTGACGCGGCCGCAACGGCCTCGCCGGGCGCTCCCAGGACGGCGAGTTGGGCGGTCGCCGCCTGGAGCATGCCCGCCCACATCACCGGCGCGACCGCGGGCAACGCCGCCAGGTTGGCCGGGATCGAGACGAGTGGGACGGCCTCGAAATGCAGCGCCAGGAGCGGCGTCGTGGCGAGGCTCGCGACCACCGAGAGCCACACCGCCGCCCCGACCGGCCCGCGCGGGGCAAGCGGCCGGCCGGCGAGGATTCCCGCAACGGCGGCGAACGAGAGCTGCCAGCCGGCGTCCCCCGCGATGCGCGGGTTGGCCGCGAGCGTCGCCACCGCCGCGACCAGCAGCCCGTACGTCGCCGACGCCGGGCGCGACGACGCGAGGGCGACGAGCCCCGCAGCGCCCATGACCGCGGCGCGCTGAAGCGATGGCCCAGCGCCTGCGAGCGGCACGTAGAGGGCAATCAGAACCAGCAGGACCGCGACTCGAGCGCGCGGGGCGACGCCGGAGAGCGCAAGGAATGGCAGCGCGAGCGCGCACAGGAGCATCACGTTCTGGCCGCTCACCGCGAGCAGGTGCGCCAAGCCGGAGTCGCGCCAGTCGTCGCGCGTGAGCGCGTCGATCGCCTCGTCCTGTCCGAGAACCATGCCGCGCATGACCGCCGCCTTGTCGGGCGGCAGCCCCCTCTCGATCGCGTCCTCAGCGCGACGGCGGGCCGCGTCGACCGCACCGCCAACCCCGCCCCGCCGCCGGCCGGTCGGCTCGACGCTCGTCAGGTCGAGCTCGTACTCGATCCCCCGGCGGCGCAGGTGCGCAGCCCAGTCGAACGACGAGTCGCTGTGGCTGACCGGCGGCTTCGCCGTGCCGCGAACGTGCACGATCGCACCGGGCTCGTCCGGGCCGGGCCACTCGCCGTCGGCGACGGCGAGCACTTTCGCACCGCGGACCGGTCCAGTGTCGAATCGGATGGCGACGCTCGCACGGTCGCCGGCCGTGCGCGGCCGCTCGAGCAGCACCGCCTCGGCATCGATCGGCGCGAACGGCTCGAGCCGCCCGCCCGGCGCATCGATCGCTCGCAGCCGCAGCTCGCCCGTGCTCACACCGGCAAGCAGGAGCAGTGCACCAAGGACGGCAACTCGCGGGCGCGCCGCCGCCACAACTGCGCCTAACGCGAGCGCCGCGACGCGCGGCCACCTCGGCGGAGGCGGGAGCGAGGGCCAGCCCTGCAGCCGCGGCGCCGGCGCTCAGGTGATAGCGGCGGCGATCGACGAACTCGCCCGCTCTGGCCCGCACGCACGGGACGCTAGGCGGCGCCGCGTGCCGCCTAGCTCATGAGCGTTACAACGCCTTAGCGGTCGGGCATCGAGAACCGGACGCCCTCGTCCGGCTGCTGGGGACCGGAGCCGTTGGCGCCGGTCGGACGCTCGGATCGCACGGCCTGTGCGGGCGCGACGTCGTCCGCCTCGCCGCCCTTGTACGGCCCCGGCTTCGGCCGCGGCTTCCCGCCGGGGAAAGCCAGCCGCAGGATCGTCCGCTGCACCATCCCGAGCTGCTTGCCGAACGGCCCTGTGTTGTACGGCAGCTCGTAGCGCTCGCAGATCTCCTTGATGCGCGGCGCGATCTCGGCGTAGCGCGAGCTGGGCATGTCCGGGAACAGGTGGTGCTCCACCTGGTAGCCGAGGTTCCCGCTTGCGACGTGAAAGAGGGGGCTGCCCTCGATGTTCGCCGCTCCGACGAGCTGGCGGACGTACCAGCGGCCGCGGTCCTCGTCCTCGACCTCCTCCTGGCTGAAGGTGTAGGTCTGGTCGGGGAAGTGCCCGCAGAAGATGATCGCGTACGCCCAGACGTTGCGCACCATGTTCGCGGCGACGTTCGCGGTGAGCGTCTTGCGGTAGGCGCGTCCGCCGCTCTTCAACGCGATCGCACCCGCCGCGGCCGCGATCCGGCGCGGGTCACGCTTGCGCAGGCGCCGCTTCCTGCCGAGCTCCGGCGCCTCGCGCGCGATGTCGAGCGCCGCCATCGCGAGCGCGGAGATGAGCGGCCACGCGACGTAGTCCTTCACGATCTGGCTGCGAGCCTTGCCGGCGATCCCCTTCAGCTCCCTGCGCAGCTGCTTCTTCGACTTCTCGCCCGTTCGGATCGCCTCGAAGTCGAGGTCGTGGAACGCCACGCCCCACTCGAAGAACAGCATCAGCAGCACGTTGTAGACCGGCTGCGCGAGATAGACCGGGTGCCACCTCTGGTGCGGATCGATCCGCATGATCTCGTAGCCGAGGTCCTTGTCCTTGCCGCGGATGTTCGTGTACGTGTGATGCACGTAGTTGTGTGAGTGCTTCCAGGCCTCCGACGTCGACGCGGTGTCCCAATCCCAGCTCGAGGAGTGGATGTACGGGTCGTTCATCCAGTCCCACTGCCCGTGCAGGACGTTGTGCCCGATCTCCATGTTCTCGAGGATCTTCGCGAGCGAATTCGCGGTCGTTCCGGCGATCCATGTGGGCCGGTGGCGCGAGAAGAGAAGGAGCACGCGGCCGAGCACCGCCAGCCTGCGATGCATCTCGATCATGCTCACGATGTAGCGGCGGTCGCGGTCGCCGAGATCGGAGTAGACCTCGTCGTGGATCGCGTCGAACTCCTTGCCGAGCTCCTCGATCTGCTCGTCGGTCAGGCGTGCCAGTGGGCTCTCGATCACAGCTGTCTCCTCGCTCATAGTTCGATTTCGACTGCGCCCTCGGGCGCGGATATGCAGGTGCGGATCATCTCGCCGTCGGTGCCGTACACCTTCCCGTTGCGCATGTCGCGCACGCGCCCGGAGCAGAGCTTTCCGATGCATGTGTGGCAGATCCCCTCGCGGCAGCCGAAAGGCAGCTCGAGCCCCGCCTCTTCGCCGGCGACGAGGATGGGAGTGCTGCCGTCGGACTCGGCGGTCGTCTCGGACTTCAGGAACTTGATCTCGCCGCCCTCGCCCTCCTCGCCGCCGGTGATCTTGGGCTGGAAGCGCTCGAGGTGGAGCCTGTCCGGGTCGGCGTTCGCCTCCCAGTGCTCGAGCATCGCGTCGATCATGTCCTCGGGACCCGAGAGGAAGGTCTCGCGCTCACGCCAATCCGGGCACACGTCGTCGAGGTCGGCCGGCCTGAGCCGTCCCTCCTCACCGGTGAGCCGCAGCTTCAGCACATAGCGGTCGTGGGAGGAGTCGAGGTGCTTCAGCCGCTCGCCGAAGATGACGTCGTCCTCGGTGCGTGCCGAGTGGATGTGCACTGCGTCGCCGAGCTCGTCGCGGTGATCGAGATCTCGGAGCATGCTCATGATCGGCGTGACGCCGCTGCCCGCGCTGATGAAGAGCAGCTTCTCGGGCAGGGGATCGGGCAAGACGAACCCGCCTTCGACTCCGCCGAGCCGCACCAGCGCGCCCGGGCTTGCGTGGCGCACCAGGAAAGGCGTGACCTTGCCCTCCTCTACGAGCTTCGGCGTGATGCAGATGCAACCGTCCGAGCGGTTCGGGTCGGAGGTCAGCGAATAAGCGCGCCAGTGGTGGACGCCGTCGACGACCACGCCCACACGCAGGTACTGGCCGGGCTCGTGGCCCTCCCATTCGAAGCCGGGCTTGATGACGATCGTGACGGCGTTGTCGGTCTCGCGCTCGACCCGCTCGATTCGCCCGCGCAGCTCGCGCGTCGACCAGAGCGGGTTGATCAGCTCGAGGTAGTCGTCCGGCAGGAGCGGCGAGAACAGCGACCGGACAGCCTTCAGCGCCCGGCGCCGCGGGCCTGAGACTTTGGGGGGCGCGCCTACTTCCGCCACATGGCGGGTAGTACCGCTGAGAACGAATGTCAAACGTGCGTTCAACATCCCTCCGACAGGACCGCGAGCGCGACCTGGTGGCCGCCACGCGGACGCTGTTCGACGAGCGCGGGATGCAGGACGCTCCGATCGAGGAGATCGCGCGCTCGGTAGGCATCGCGCGCGGGCTGATCTACCGCCAGTTCGCCTCCAAGGAGGAGCTCTTCGTCCTCACCGTCACGGACTACCTCGCCGAACTGTCGGAGCTCATCCGCACCGCGATGACCGGCAGCGAGCTCCCCGGCAAGCAGCTCGAGCTCGTGACGGAGGCGTACGCCCGCTTCTGCCTCCGCTACCCCGCTTTCCTCGACTGCTCCCTGTCGTTGATGCGACGACCCGCGATGGAGCTCAAGGACCAGGTATCGGAATCGGTCTGGCTACGACTCGGTCAGGGGATGGCGAGCTGCATCGACCCGCTCACGCGAATTCTCCGGGAGCTCGGCACCGAGGACCCGGAGTACACGGCGAACGTCCTGTGGACCCAGACGCTCGGGACGATGCACCTCGCGCGTTCCCGCGTGGGCCTGCGCCAGCTCGCGCCCGGGGTGCCTGACCTGTTCCGCGTCGACGCGGATCGGCTCGTTGCCAGCTGCGTCGCCGGCGCAGTCGCGGTCGCTCAGCCGAAGTTGAGCTGAGCCAGGAGCGGCACGCGCTCGTCGTAGAGCGGCAGGTGGCCGTCGATGCCGGTGAGCTTGAAGATCCGGTCGGCCTTTCCGCTCGGGCGGAGGATCGCAAGCCGCGCGCCTCGCCTCTCCGTCCGGCGATGGAGGCGGATCAGCTCACTCAGCGCGGACGAGTCCAGGAACGTCGTCTCCCTCAGGTCCACGACGACCAGCTCCGCATCGGGCCGCTCGCTCGCGCTGCGGAAGCGGCGGCATCCGCTGACGTCGAACTCGCCAGACACCCGGACGACGTGAACCGCCCGCGTCGTCCCAGGCCACTAGCTCGAACCTCTCCATCGGCACATCCCTTTCGGCATCACGTCTGAACCGTCGGGCTGCCCCATCGCCCCCATTCGGGCGACCGATTTCCGCCCCGATGGTAAGTCCGCTACCCCGGCATCAATTGCGCTTGCACAACTATCAAGTGCAAATTGCGGCAGATGCCTAGGGCTGGACCGCCTCGCGGAGGGCGGCGAGCCGGACTTCGCCGATGCCGTCCACCTCCCCGAGCTCCTCGATCGAGCGAAAGCCGCCGTGCTCGTCGCGGTATTCGAGAATCCGGGCGGCGAGCGTGGGCCCGATTCCGTCGAGCTCCTCGAGCTGGGCCTGGGTCGCGCCGGCCAGGCTGATCGGGCCGGCGGGAGCGCCCGTGCCGGCGGCGGCAACCGGAGCCGCCGTCGCACCCCGGACCGGGACCAGGATCTGCTGCCCGTCCTGGACGCGGGCCGCGAGGTTGGTTGCGGCCAGGTCTGCCTTCCCCGTCGGGCCGCCCGCGCGCTCGAGCGCCGCGCCGACACGCGTGCTCTCGCGGACGCGGTAGAGACCGGGCCGCCGCACCGCGCCCGCGACGTGCACGTAGACCCGCGCGGCGTTCGTGCGCGGCGCCTTGGTGGCCGCTTGCTTCTCGACCGCAACCGGCGGTGGCGCCGGTGAGCGGCTCCCAAGCACCCGGTAGCCGACCGCCATCAGCAGGAGCCCAGCCGCGATCCACAGGAAGAGGTGAGAGCGACGCTCGTCCGGCACGCGGCCGACGCTAGGGACGCCGCCGTTACGGCTGGGCTACAAGCGCAACTACCTGACGTCGAAGCCCGAGAGCCCCTCCGGCTCCTCAGTGCTGACATCGACTCGGTCGACGTCAGCGCCGCGCGGGCCGTCGTGGACCCAGCGGACGATCGCCTCGACCGCGTCATCGTCGCCTTCCAACACGGCCTCGACCGTCCCGTCGGGCTGGTTCGCGACCCACCCGGCGACGCCTGCCGCCTGCGCGCGCTGCCGGGTCGAGTCGCGGAAGAAGACGCCCTGGACGCGGCCGTGTACGACGACGCGCTTCCTCATCCGCGGGCGACCGCGCTCAACGCGAGCAGCTCGTAGGCGATGTTCGCCGCGAGCATGGCGGTGGTCTGGCCCGGCCCGTCGTAAGCCGGCGACACCTCGACCACGTCGTAGCCACGGAAGTCGATCCCGGCGAGCGAGCGCAGCAACACCAGCGCCTCGTGCGGCAGTAGGCCGGCGACCTCGGGCGTCCCCGTTCCCGGCGCGAACGCCGGGTCGACCACATCGATGTCGAACGACAGGAAGGCGGGCCCGTCGCCGAGCCGACGGCGGACGCGGTCGCTGTAGTCGCCCGGCCCGATCGAGCGCAGCTCGTCGCCCTGGATCAACTCGAAGCCCATGTCGCGCGCGTCGCCGAGGTCGCTCTCCGCGTAGAGCGGGCCGCGCATGCCGGCGAAGAGCGACCGCTCCGGAGCGATCACGCCCTCCTCGACCGCGCGCCGGAACGGCGTGCCGTGGAAGTACTTCTCGCCGTAGTACTCGTCCCAGGTGTCCGCGTGCGCGTCGAGCAGCACGACACCGACCGGTTCCCCGGCCGCGGCGGCGTGCGCGCGCAGCTCGCCCAGGACGATCGAGTGGTCGCCGCCCAGCACGAGCGAGGCCGCGCCCGCGGCGAGCACGGGCGCGAGGCCGTCGGCGATCTGCGCCGCCGTGCGCTCGGCGTTGCCCGGCGTGATGGCGAGATCGCCGTAATCGACGACGTCCAACGAGCCGAAGACGTCGATCGCCATGGCCGGGTGGTACGGCCGCAGCAGCGTCGAGCCCGCGCGGATCGCCTCCGGGCCGAACCGCGCACCCGGCCGGTACGACGTCGCGGTGTCGAACGGCACGCCGACGACGGCGACGTCCACCCCGTCGAGCTCGGTGGTATGGGGCAGCCGTGCGAACGTGCGCACGCCCGTGTAGCGGGGGACGCTCACCGTTCGATCACGACCCGGATCGTCCGCAGCTTCCGGTCGGAGGCGCCGCGCAGCATGCCGCCATGCTCCAGCGTCTGCTGGACGTATTCGATCGTGGGTGCGGTCAGCCGCTCGCCCGGAAGCACGTTCGGCACGCCGGGCGGATATGCCGCGAGCGACTCCGCGGCGACCCGGCCCGCGGCCTCGGCGAGGGGAACCGCCTCCTGCGGCCCGAGGAACGCCTCGCGCGGGGTCATCGCCAGCTCGCCCCATGGCGGGGGCGGTGCGAACGGCTCGTGCTCGCGATCGCCGGGCACGTCCAGCCGGTCGACCGCATGCCTCAGCGCCGCGACCAGACGCTCGGCCTGCGGGCCGACGTCCTCGGCCATGCCGAAGATCGCGACGACGACGTTCTCCCCGAAGAGCTCGAACACGATGTCGTCCTCGGCGACCGCCGCGGCGAGCTCGTACCCGGTGGCGCCCGTGCCGCGGACGTCGATCGCAAGCCGAAGCGGGTCGTACGCATGGACGCCGGGGCGCCCGGCGATGCTCTCGTCGATCACGTCGAGCCCGGGCAGAGACCGGATCGCCTGGCGGGCGGCGGCCAGCCCTTCGATCGTCTCGGTCAGCAGCTCGCGGCCGCGCGTGGCGGCGAGCCGCCTGGCGGCGTCGAGCGAGCCGGCCAGGAGCGAGTTCGGGCTGGTGGACTCGGTCAGGGTCACCGCGCGGTCGACGAGGTGGTCCTCGATCAGATCGCCGTTCACGTGCACCATCGCGGACTGCGTGAGGCTGCCCACGATCTTGTGCGTGCTCGAGATGACGAGGTCCGCTCCCGCGGCGAGCGCGTGCGGCGGCAGCTCGGGGTGGAAGGCGAGATGCGCGCCCCAGGCCTCGTCGACGGCCAGCGGAACGCCGTGCGAGTGCGCGACCCCGACGAGCGCTTCGATATCGGCGACGGCGCCGAAGTACGTCGGCGACGTGACGTGCGCGCCGACCGCCCGCGGCGTCTCCGCGAGGGCACGGTCGAGCGCCTCCGGGGTGACGCAGTGCGCAATCCTCAGCTCCGGGTCGAGCTCGGGCTGCACGAAGTGCGGCCGCAGGCCGGACACGATCAGCCCGTCGACCGTGCTCGAGTGGGCTGTGCGCTGGACGACGATCTCGTCCCCGAGATGCACGAGCGCGAGGCACGCGACGTGGTTGCCCTGCGAGGCGCCGTTGAGGAGGAACCAGGTCCTGCGCGCGCCCCAGGCCTCCGCCGCGAGCAGCTGCGCCTGCTGCCAGGGCGTCGGCTCGGGGCCGACGTCGATGCCCTCGATCAAAGCCGGGATGTCGAGCGCGAGCGCCGCGTCGCCGATCGCCTCCCGGAGGCCCGGATCGGCCCCCGGGCCGCCCTTGTGGCCCGGCACGTGGAAGCGGCCGGGCCGGCGGCCCGCGTAGGCGCGCAGCGCGTCGAGGTAGGGCGCCTCGGACTGGATCAGGCCGAGTGTATGCAGGACCGCCGCGACGGCTTCGGCGGGAGTGTCGAACGCATCGACGCCCTCGAGCTCCCAGCTGCCGAGCGCGACCACCGGCTTGCCGGTCTTGCGGGCCAGCGCGATCTCGGACAGCGTGCCCCACGCGCCGCCGACGGCGACGAGCGCGTCCGCTGCGCGCACGACGAGCGCGTTGCGGGCCTCCCCCATCCCGGTCGGAACGGCGACGCTGACCCACGCGTTCGCCTCGGCCCGGTCGGCGCCCGGCAGGATCCCCAGCGTCGTGCCGCCGGCCTCCTGCGCGCCCTTCGACGCGGCCTCCATCACGCCGCTGCACCCGCCGGTGACGACGACGGCGCCGGCCTCGGCGAGCAGCCGCCCCACCTCCTCGGCCGTGGCACGCTCTGAGGCGGTGGCGTCGCCCGGCCCGACCACCGCGATGTAGCGCTCGTCAGGCAGGCGGATCGGGCGGGGGCATCTTGACGGTCTCCGTCTCCGCGGCTCGCGGCTCGCGCTGCTCGACGCTGAAGGAGACCCGCGCGACGGACATGAACGCCCCGGCGAGCACGAGCGCGGACCCGGCGAGCGCGAGCCATGCGCCCGTCTGCAGGTCGAATTGCGCGAGCGCAACCGCCGGGGGCTCGTCGATCAGCTGGGAAACCGTCAGCACGAGCGCGGCGCCGCCGAGCACGAGCAGCGGCGCCTGCGGCAGCCGCGGCTCGAGCCCGCTCCGGCTCAGGAAGGTCGAGAGGGTCACGAGCGCGATCACCGCCAGCGCGAGGTCGACCACCTCGAAGACGGTCCATGCGCTGTAGCCGCGGCCGTCGTCCCCGTACCAGTCGAGGAAGAGGCTGACCAGGAGCAGAAGCGCACCACCCGCCGCCACGGCGGCGCCGGCGTCGAGGGGACGGCGCGCCATCAGCCGAGCGCCTCCTGGAAGCCCTGGCGCCAGCTCGCCCAGCGGGGCTGCCAGCCGAGCTCGCGCTTGGCCTTTGTATTGGTGGCTCCCTGTAGCTGCGTGGCCATGTAGAGACCGAACTTACCGGCCGCCAGCCTCGCGATGAAACGAGGAACCCTGCGCGGCGGCCGAGCGCCGAGCGCGTCCGCGTATTGCGGTAGCCACTCGCGCATGATCGCCGGATCGTCGTCGACGACGTTGTAGGCGCCGGGAGCGCCGCGATCGAGCGCCGCGACGGTCGCACTCGCCGCGTCATCGACGTGGATGTACGAGTACACGGCCGTGCCGCGCCCGACCACCGGGAACGCGCGCTTGCGGACCATGGCGGCGGTGGAGCCGTCGCTGGCGAACGCTGTGCCCGGCCCGTAGAAGAGGCCGTAGCGCAGCACGACGCCCTCGACGCTGTCGCTGCCGAGTGTCGCCTCCTCGAGCGCTCGCACCGCCCCGACGCTGCGCCCCCACGGCTCCGGGGCCTCCGCCCAGAGGGGGTCTTCCTCCGTCCAGAGTCCCTCGCTCGGCGTGTACGCCCACGCGATGCTCTGCGAGATGAGGCGGCGCGCGCCGACGGCCTCGGCGGCCTCCATCAGGTTCCGGGTGCCCTCGGTGCGGAGGCGGTCGTTCGTCTCGAACTGCTCGGCCATCTTGCGGGGGTTGAGCGCGTCCGGGATGTCGGTGAGCTGGTTCACGACGACCTCCGGGCGGGCTGCGGCGACGGCACGAGCGACGCCATCGATGTCGAACGCGTCGCACACGACGGGCTCGACGCCCTGTCCGCGCAGCTTCTCCGCCCGCGATTCGTAGCGCGTCATCGCGGTCACCTCGTGGCCCGCCTCGCGCAGCTGCGGCACGAGCGCGCGGCCTATTACGCCGGTCCCACCGGCCAGGAAGATCCGCATCCTGAGAAATCTACGCGGCCAGAGCGGTGATCTCGCTCGCGGGCCCGGGCCGTCCGAAGAGGTAGCCCTGCCCGAGCCCCGCGCCCTGCTCGACGAGGTAGTCGAGCTGGTCCTCGCGCTCGATGCCCTCGGCGAGGTGGTCGATGCCCAGGCTGCTGGCGAGATGGATGATCGTCGACGCCATCGTCGAGGCCGCCTCGTCGTCCGGCATCTCGGCCACGAACGAGCGGTCGATCTTCAACAGGTCCACCGGCATCCGCCAGAGCCGCGAGAGCGAGGAGTGGCCCGTGCCGAAGTCGTCGATGGCCATTCGGAAGCCGTGCTCGTTCAGCGCCTCGAGCACCGCCTGCGTGCGGGCAGGATCGGCCATCACCGACGACTCGGTGACCTCGACGATCATCCGGCCCGGGTCGACGCCCGCGATGCGCGCGGCGCGCAGGGTCTTGTCGACGAAGTCCGGCTGCCACAGCTGCCGCAGCGAGACGTTGAACGCCACGTCGAGCTCGAGCCCCTCAGCCGCCCAGGCGGCGGCCTGACGGCACGACTCCTCGACGACCCACTCGCCGATCGGCTCGATCAGGCCGGTCTCCTCCGCGAGCGGGATGAAGTCGAGCGGCGGCACCATGCCGCGGTCCGGGTCCTCCCAGCGGATCAGCGCCTCGACGCCGACAATCGGCACAGTCGGCTTGCCTGCATGCAGCGCGGCCTGCGCCCGCTCCAGGTCGATCACCGGCTGGTAATGGAGGATGAACTCGTGGCGGTCGACCGCCTTGCGCAGCCTCGTGATCTGCTCGAGCCGCTGCTCGACCGCCTCCGACCCGGCGGCGAAGATGCGCGTCGGCGCCGAGCCCGGCTCCTTCGCCTGGTAGTGCGCGGCGTCGGCGTGCTGGAGCAGCAGATGCGGCTCGGCCGCGTCGAAGGGAAAGATGCTGATGCCGGCCCGGGCGCGCACGAAGAGCTCGGTGCCGTGGATGGTGAACGGCCGCGCGAGGGCCGCGTGGACGCGCTGGGCGACCGTCTCCGCCGCCTGCGCCAGCCGTCCCGTGCCCTCGGCTGTCTGGGGATCGCCGACGTCGAGGTCGGGCAGCAGCACCAGGAACTCGTCCGCGCTGTGCCGTGCGACCACGTCGCTCGTCCGCGCCACGCGGATCAATCGCTCCGCAACGCAGCGCAGCAATTCGTTGGCGGCGTCGTAGCCGAGGCTGCGGTTGACGAGGCGGAAGCCCTCGAGGTCGATGTGGATCAGCGCGACCGCGCAGCCGCGACGACGCGCGCGTGCGAACGCCGCCTCGAGCTGGTGCTCGAGCGCCGCGCGCGTGCCGAGCCCGGTGAGCGGGTCGCGCTCGGCCGCGACGCCGCTCGCGGTCATGATCGTCTCGCGCAGGAAGCAGGCGAAGCGAGCCGGCCATTGCGGCCCCAGGCGGGTGACGGCCACCTCGAGCGGCACCCGGCGCCCGTCGCGGCGGGCGGCGATGATGCGCGTGGTGCGGGAACCGCTCTGCTCGTCCGCCTCCTCGAGCAGCCCCTCGAGCGTGCGGCGCTGGCGCGCGCGGATGTCGGCCGGGATCAGCAGCTCGACGAGCTCGCGGCCCTCCGCCTCGTCGCGCTCCCAGCCGAACGCCGCCTCGGCGGAGACGTTCATCGCGATGATGCGGTGCTCGTGGTCGACCGTCACGATCGGATCGGCGACGGCGTCGACGATCGCCGCGTTCAGCTCGTGCTCGGTCAGGGGCGACCGCGCACGGCTTCCCTGCCTACCGGTGGCCTCCCGGCCCCCCGGAAAGTCCATCGCGCCTAGCCCGCCTCCTCGTCGAACACCCATGGAGCTTGGGCCAGTGCGCGCGGTCCAAGAAACCGGATTGACCGGTTGCAGAGGTTTTGCGCGATTACCGCACTACGAAGTTCACGAGCTTGCCCGGCACGACAACGGTCTTTGCGACCTCGGCGCCGTTCAGGTGCTGTTCGACCTTCGGAGATTGGCGCGCAAGCCTCTCCTGCTCCTCCTTCGAGGCATCCGCCGGCACCTCGATGCGGTCGCGCAGCTTCCCGTTCACCTGCACGACGAGCTGGAACGTGTCCGCGACGAGCAGATCGCGATCCGCCTCCGGCCATGGCACCTCCCACACTCGCTCCCCGGTCATGAGGTCGTAGACCTCAGCGCCCAGGTGGGGGGCAAACGGAAAGACTAGCGAGGCCGCCGTCGAGATTGCGAAGCGTGCATGCGGGTCGTCGCGGTTCTTGTGGATCTCGTTTACGAGCTCCATGACGGCGGAGATCGAGGTGTGCGTGGCGAAGCGCTCGCCGAGGTCGCGGGTGACCTTGTCGATCGCCCAGTGCGTCTTACGCAGCAGCGGAGTCGGATCGCCGCCGGCGTCCGCCGCCGGCGCGTCGAGCGCGGCACGGTGGAGCCGGCTCAGGAAGTGCGACACGCCGGTGATCCCCTGGTCGGACCAGTCGCCCCCCTCCGCGGGGTGGCCGACGAAGAGGATGTACGCGCGGGTCGCGTCGGCGCCGTATTGCTCGACGTAGTCGCCCGGGCTCACGGTGTTGCCCTTCGACTTGGACATCTTCGCGCCGTCGCGGGTGACCATGCCCTGCGTGAACAGGCGCGCGAACGGCTCCTGGAAGCCGACGTAGTCGAGGTCGGCGAGCGCCTTCACGAAGAAGCGCGCGTACATCAAGTGCAGAATCGCGTGCTCGACGCCGCCGATGTACTGGTCGACCGGCATCCATCCGTCGACGATCTGCCGGTCCCACGCCGCCTCGTCGTTCTGCGCGTCGCAGTAGCGCAGGAAGTACCACGACGAGTCGACGAACGTGTCCATCGTGTCGGTCTCGCGGCGGGCCGGCCCGCCGCACTTCGGACACGTCGTGGCAACCCAATCCTCCGCCGCGGCGAGCGGTGACTTGCCCTTGGGCGCGTAGTCCTCGATGTCCGGCAGCTCGACGGGGAGCTGGTCGTCCGGCACCGGGACGACGCCGCACTTCTCGCAGTGGACGATCGGGATCGGGCAGCCCCAGTAGCGCTGGCGCGAGAGCAGCCAGTCGCGCAGGCGGTAGTTGATCGCCGGGCTGCCCTTCCCCTCCGACTCGAGCCACTCGATGATCGCCGTGAACGCCTCGCGGTTGTTCATGCCGTCGAACTGGCCCGAGTTCACCATCGGGCCGTCGTCGGTGCAGGGCAGGTCGCCGCACTCGATCACGCGGCGGATCTCGAGGCCGAACTTCTTGGCGAACTCGAAGTCGCGCTCGTCGTGGGCCGGCACGGCCATGATCGCGCCCGTTCCGTACTCCATCAGCACGTAGTCAGCCACGAACATCGGGATCTCCTCGCCGTTCACGGGGTTGGTGACCGTGTGGCCCAGCGGGACGCCCGTCTTCTCCTTGTCCTCGGCACCGCGCTCCTCCGGCGACTCGCTGGTCGCGCGCGCGATGTACTCCCGCACCTCCGGCGAGTCGTTCAGCCTCAGGACGTCGGGATGCTCAGGCGCCATGACGAAGAACGTCGCGCCGAAGAGCGTGTCCGGGCGCGTGGTGAACACCGGGTAGTCGATCCCGAGCTCCTCGCAGCGGAAGGTCACCTCGGCGCCCTCGGAGCGCCCGATCCAGTTCTCCTGCATCGCGACCACGTGCGCGGGCCAGTCGATCGTCTTCAGGTCGTCGAGCAGGCGGTCGGCGTAGTCGGTGATGCGGAAGAACCACTGCTCGAGCTGGCGCACCTCGACCTGCGTCCCGCAGCGCTCGCAGCGGCCCTCGATCACCTGCTCGTTCGCCAGCACGGTCTGGTCCTTCGGGCACCAGTTGACCGCAGCCTCCTTGCGGTAGGCGAGCCCCTTCTCGAACAGGCGCAGGAAGATCCACTGCGTCCAGCGGTAGTAGCGCGGCTCGTGGGTGCCGAACTCGCGGTCCCAGTCGATCGAGATGCCCCACTGCTTGAACTGCCGGCGGAACTCCACGATCGACGCCTCGGTCGAGTCCCGCGGATGCTGCCCCGTCTTGATCGCGTGGTTCTCGGCGGGCAGCCCGAACGCGTCGTAGCCCATCGGATGGAGGACCATGTGGCCGGTGCGGCGGTGGAAGTGCGCGATCGCGTCGCCGATCGAGTAGTTCTTCAGGTGGCCGATATGGGGCTCGCCCGACGGGTAGGGCAGCATCTCCAGGACGTACGACGTCGGCACGTCCTGACCGAGCACGTCGTTCGAGACGTGCCACGTCCGCTCGTCGGCCCACACCTGCTGCCACTTGCGCTCGATCGTTTTCGGGTCGTATGAAGCGATGCGCGCAGGTTACATTCGGCTCGTGGCGTTTCAGGTTCATCGCACGCGCGTCAGGGACCGGGTGGACATGGCCTACGTCCGCGAGGGCGCCGGCGGCTTCCCGCTCGTGCTGCTCCACGGCTGGCCGGAGACGAAGCGGATCTGGTGGCGCAACGTGGAGCCGCTCGCGGCGGCGGGGTTCGAGGTGATCGTCCCGGACCTCGCCGGCTTCGGCGATTCGGGAGTGGCCGAGGACGACCACTACGACGTGGCGGCGCACGCGCGCGACGTGCACGCGCTCGTCGCGGACGTGCTTGGGCACGAACGGTGCGTCACGGCGGGCGGCGACCTGGGCGGCTTGGTGCTCTACGACCTGTCGCTGCGCTTCGACGGGTTCGTCGTGCGGCAGGCGCTCTTCAACACGGTGCCGCCGATCCTGCCCGACGAGTACGAGGCCGCCGGGATCGAGCGCGAGATCCCGCGCGAGGTGAGGCAGGCCGCCGACTACTTCATGCGCCAGGCGCGCGATGCGGATGGGCTCGCAGCCGAGCTCGACACCGAGGAGAAGCGGCGCCGCTACGTGGCGGAGATGTACGGGCCCCGGTTCTGGGCGGCGCCGGGGGCGTTCACGCGCGAGGACGTGGCGTTCCACGTCGAGCCGTTCGGAGACGCGGAGTCGTTCCGGGCGTCGATCGCGAACTACGAGTACGCGGGCGGGCCTCGCCAGGTGAGCGAGATGCCGCGGATCTTCGAGCGGTCGGCGGTGCCGACGCTACTCCTGTACGGGCCCGAGGACCACGTGATCCCGCGCGATTTCCCACAGCGGATGACGGTCGCGTGCACCGAGCGGGTGGGCCCGTTCGTCGTGGAAGGCGCCGGGCACTTCCTCCAGTGGGAGCAGGCGGAGGTGCTGAATCAGGCAATCAGGTATTTCTGCCTGGACCTCCTGTCAGCATCAGGGGAGCGATGAGCGCATCCGAGGGCGAACAGCCGGCACCGAAGCCGGTCTCGCGAGCCGCGGAGCTCGCGGCGGAGCAGGTCGAGCAGATCGTGGGCGTCGCACAGGCGAGCGCCGAGAAGCTGACGCGCGCCGCGCGCGAGGAAGCGGAATCGGTCAGGGCGCTCGCGCGCGAGTCCGCCCAAGCGGACGTCGAGCATGCGCGGAAGGAGGCGTCGGCGCGGATCCGGGACGCCCAGGAGGCCGCCGACGACGTGCTCGAGCAGGCGAAGGCCGTGTCGGGCGGGATGAAGCAGCTCGCGCAGCTGCTGACGACTCACGCGGAGCGCATCCTCCGCGACGTGACGAACTCGCACCGGGCGATGTCGGCGGACCTTCGGGCCGCGGCGCGCGACGAGCCGCTCGCGCCGCTCGAGGAACGCGAGCCGGTTGCGGAGGACGCCGCGCCGCCCGCACGGGCGCGGCCTCGCAGCTCGAGTATCGACAACCCGTTCACCGACCTCGAGCCGCCGAGCTGGGTGGAGAACAACTAGCTTTCCGTCCGGTCGCTACGCGAACATACGTTCGTGCAGTCACCGAACGTCAAGGGTGCAGTAGCCGAGCTCGCGGTCGAGCTTGCCGCGACGAAACTCGGCATCCCGGTATTGAAACCCGTCGCCGAACACGGTCGCTACGACCTCGGCTTCGAGATCGCGGGCCGACATCCTCCGAGTTCAGTGCAAGTCGGCCCGGCTAGTCCGGAACGGGAGCGCGCTAGTCATCTCAACCGAGAGCGCAGGCGGCGGCAGTCGGCTCTCCTCGCGGTACGTGTATCGTCTACATGCGCGAGAGTCGATCTCATCTGGCCGCGTACTGCGCGCGAACTAGACACGCTGCTACCTGTTCCCGCCGAGCTCGTCTGCAACCGGCCGGGCGCCTCATCTTCGCCTTGAGCCGCCGAAGAATGGACAGCGGGCGGGCATTAACCTAGCCGCCGATTACGAATTCGACGGGGCTGTAGCTCAGTTGGCCAGAGCACCTGCATGGCACGCAGGGGGCCGGGGGTTCGAGTCCCCCCAGCTCCACTCACAGCCCCGGAATTCCGGGGCTGTGGTCGTTGGGGCGAACGAGTTCCGCAACCGCTTCGGCTGGTACATGGAGCGCGCCGCCGCGGGCGAGGAATTCCATGTCGAGCGGCGCGGCCGTCCGTTCGTGCGGTTGACCGGTGCGGCCCCGCAGCTGCGGCTGGAGGGCGTGCCGCGCGGGCTGTTCGTCGGCCGGTACGCGACGGACCGAGCCGCCGCCTAGGCGGCCTCGACGAAGCCGGGCGCGTCCGCGAGCTCGTCGTCCAGGTCGATCGCGAGCTGGGTCACGTCGAGGCCGTCGAGCGGGTCGTCGCCGTCCGGAATCTCCTCGAGGTCGACCAGGACGAACGCCTTCGTCTCGTACCAGAGGAAGATCACCGCGCGGCTCACGTGCGCGACGTCGTCGGGTGCGGGCAGACCGGCTGCGGCCAGCAGCTCGCGCATGCGGTCCTCGACCTGTTGGTGACGCGGGGTTGGGCTCATGGTCCAAGCCTCGCGTGCTTGGTGTGACGCGGGTGTGCTGAGGGTTACGAGTTCGTCTCTAGACGGCGGCCTTCGCGCCCTCGAACGCCTCGGCCACGCCCTTCGCGTTCGCGCCGGCCCCGACCTCGAGCACGAAAGCAGTGCCACGCACCGTGACGGTGATCGTCTTGCCCGCCGCAAGGCGCTTCACCTCGATCGAATCGACATCAGAGAGCGGCGCCGAGCTGACGAGCTCCTTCACGTCCCCGCCGATCCCGAGCCCGATCGGCGAGCTGATCTTGAAGACGACCAGACGCCGCGGCGTAACGGCCAGCGCCATCGGGCTCGCGAGCTCGAAGTCGGCGGACTCCGCAGCCTCCACGTTCTCCCGCTGCTTCTTGCCGCCCAGCGCGCCACCGACCATCCCCGGGATGAGCCCGCCACCGGCAGACGCGTTTGACTGCGTCCAACCACGCGGCCGCGCCACAACCGCCGCAAGCACTTCCTCCCCATCGTCCAGCAGCGCCGCGGCGCCCTCCTTGATCTTCGTCTCGGCACGAGCCATGCAAGTCCTCCGTTCCGTGGGTGGAAGCCGAGCGTAACCCCGCTCCCGCGCGACCGCCAGCCGGCCATCACGAACTCGTAGGCTTGTGTCCTTGAACGACGAGCCGCAACTTCGGCTGAGCTCGACGCGCGGCCGGTGGGTGCTCGCGACAACGGTGCTCGGATCGGCCGTCGCGTTCCTCGAGGCCACGGTCGTCAACGTCGCGCTGCCGGAGATCGGGCGCGACCTGGACGCCGACTTCTCCGGGCTCCAGTGGACGATCAACGGCTATCTGATCACGCTGGCATCGCTGATCCTGCTCGGCGGCTCGCTGGGAGACCGCTACGGCCGGCGACGCATCTTCGAGGTCGGGGTCGTCTGGTTCGTCGGTGCCTCTGCGCTCTGCGCTGTGGCGCCCAACATCGAGGTACTAGTCCTCGCACGGGTCGTCCAGGGCGTCGGCGGCGCTCTGCTCACCCCCGGCAGCCTCGCGATCATCGAGGCAACGTTCCACAGGGACGACCGCGGGCGGGCGATCGGCGCCTGGTCCGCGCTCACCGGGGTCGGCGGCGCCGTCGGCCCGCTGATCGGCGGCTATCTGATCGACGACGTCAGCTGGCGCGCGATCTTCCTGATCAACATCCCGATCGGCGCCTTCGTCGTGTGGGCGTCCCGGCGCCACATCCCGGAGACGCGCGACCCCACGGTGACGGGCAAGCTCGACATCCGCGGCTCCGTGTTCGCCACGATCGGCCTCGCCGGGATCACGTTCGCGCTGATCCAGGGCCCCGACCACGGCATGGGGTCGCCCATGGTCATCGGCGGCTTCGTGGTCGGATTCGCCGCGCTCGCGGCATTCCTGCATACCGAGCGGACCGCAGAGCAGCCGATGCTGCCGCTCTCGATCTTCTCTTCGCGCCAGTTCACGAGCGCGAACCTCGTCACGTTCGTCGTCTACGCAGCGCTCGGCGCCGTCTTCTTCCTGCTGGTCGTCTTCCTCCAGGTCGCCCTGGGCTACAGCGCGATCGAGGCGGGTGCGGCCACGCTGCCGACGACGGCGCTGATGCTGCTGCTGTCCCCACGCGCCGGCGCGCTCGCGCAGCGGATCGGCCCGCGGCTGCCGCTGACCGTCGGCCCGCTGGTGGTTGCGGCCGGCATGTTCATGTTGAGCATGGTCGGCATCGGCGACAGCTACGTCGAGTCCGTGCTCCCGGCGATCATCGTCTTCGGTCTCGGGCTGACGCTCGTGGTCGCGCCGGTCACGATCACGGTGCTCGCCGCCGCCGACCCGCACCAGGCCGGCGTCGCCTCGGGCGTCAACAATGCGGTCGCGCGCACGGCGGGTCTGGTCGCGGTCGCCGTCCTGCCGCTGATCGCCGGGCTCAGCGGCACCGACTACGAGAATCCACAGGCGATCGCCGATGGCTTCCAGATCGGGATGCAGGTCTCCGCGGTACTGGCTGCCGCCGGCGGAGTCCTCGCGTTCGCGACGATCGAGAACGACGTCCTCGCAAAGGCGAAGGACCCCGAGCGGCGACCGTGCCAAGAGGCGATCGAACAGGTCCCGGCGCGCCACTGCGCCGTGGCGGGCACCCCGCTCGCTACTCCACCTCGCGCACCGGCGCCTCGCCCCACAGCTGCTCCAGCCGGTAGTACGCCCGCGCCTCGGGCGTGAAGATGTGTACGACGCAGTCGAGGTAGTCCATCAGCACCCAGCGCGCCTCGCGGTCGCCCTCGACGCGGCGCGGCAACAGGCCGTGCTGCTTCTTCAGCGCCTCGTGGATCGCATCGTGGATCGCCTTCGTCTGGCGCTCGGTGTTGCCTGAGCAGATCACGAAGTAGTCCGTGTAGCTCACGATCCCGCGCAGGTCGAGGATGCGGATCTCCGCCGCCTTGCGGTCGGACGCGATCTCCGCGATCCGGTTCGCCAGCGCCTCGGGAGCGAGCGTGTCGTGTGCTTGTGCTGTCTCTGCCATCAGGATGGGACGGACGCGCCGTACAGGCTCTGCGCGCCGATGAAGTTGGCGACCTTGTCCGGCACGAGATAGCGGATCGGCTGCCCCGAGGCCGCCCGCTCTCGCACCATTGTTGACGACACGTCTATCCGTGGCATGTCGAAGAACCTGAGTTCAGCCTGCCCGCCGATCGCCTCCTCGACACGCGCGCGGTCGACCTCCTCCCGCTCGGCGACGGCGATCGTGGCGAGCCTCATGACCTCGCCGGGCTCGTGCCACGTGGGAAGCGCCGCGGCCTGGTCGCCGCCGAGTATCAGGACCACCTCGTCGTCGGGCGAGCGCTCGCGCAGCGCGCGCAGGGTGTCCGCCGTGTACGACGGCCCGTCGCGGTCCACCTCGATCCGGGACAGGCCGAAGCGCTCGTCTGCCGCCGTCGCGTAGTCGCACATCTGAAGCCGCACCTCCGGCCCGGGGTCCTGCGGAATGTCTCGATGCGGCGCCTGGCCGACCGGCACCCACACGACGACGTCGAGTTCGAGCTGGGCGTGCGCCTCCTGCGCACAGACGAGGTGTCCAACGTGCGGCGGGTTGAACGCGCCGCCGAAGAGGCCGATCCGCAAGCCCGCGTCTACTCCTTTATCTGCCCGTCGCCGTGGGCGACCCACTTGAACGAGCAGAGCTCGCGTGTGCCGATCGGCCCGCGCGCGTGGAGCTTCTGGGTTGAGTTGCCGATCTCCGCCCCCATTCCGAACTCGGCGCCGTCGGTGAAGCGCGTCGAAGCGTTGACGTAGACGCACGCGGCGTCGACCTCCGTCGTGAACGCGTTCGCGGCCTCATCGGAGCTCGTCACGATCGCCTCGCTGTGCCCGCTGCTCCAGCGGTTGATGTGGTCGATCGCCTCCTCGGCCGAGTCCACCACCTTGACGGCGAGGATCAGGTCGTGGAACTCCGTCGCCCAGTCCTCTTCGCTGGCCTCGGTCGTGCGCTCCGCGCGTGTCGCCCGCGAGCGAGCGGGCGCGCCCGTCGACGCGCAGCTCGACGCCGCGGTCGAGCAGCTCGGCGAAGGCTCGTGGCAGGAAGTCCGGCGCGATCTGCGAGTGGACGACGAGCGTCTCGGCGGCATTGCAGACGCTCGGCCGCTGCGTCTTCGCGTTCACCGCGATCCTGACGGCCATGTCGAGGTCCGCGTCGGCGTCGACGTACACGTGGCAGTTGCCCGCCGCCGCGTACATCACCGGCACGGTGGCGTGCTCCTTGAGCGCGGCCTTCAGGCCCTCGCCGCCGCGCGGGATGACCAGGTCGACGAGGCCCTCGGCCGACGCGATCTGGCGCAGCTCGTCGCGGTCGCCGCCGGCCACTAGCGAGATCGAGCCGGGCGGCAGCCCCGCACCCTCGACGGCCTCGACCGCCACCGACGCCAGCGCCGCGTTCGAGTGCGCGGCCATCGACGACCCGCGCAACACGATCGCGTTCCCGGACTTGATGCACAGCGCCGAGCAGTCGATCGTCACGTTCGGCCGCGCCTCGTACACGACCGCGACCACGCCCATCGGGAACAGCCTCTTCTGAAGCCGGATCCCGTTCGGCAGCGTCCGCTCCTCGACCACCTCGCCGACCGGGTCCGGCAGCGCGGCGATGTCACGCACGTCGCGCGCGATCGTCGCCAGCCGCTCCTCGGTGAGCTGAAGCCGGTCGAGCAGCGAGGCGCTGAGGCCGCTCTCGCGGCCCGCCTCCATGTCGCGCTCGTTCGCCTCGAGAATCTCGCCAGCGCGCTCCTCGAGCGCGTCGGCGAGCGCATGAAGCGCGCGGTTCTTCGTCTCGGTGTCGAGCGCGGCGAGCTTGCGCGACGCGGCCTTCGCCTGCGCGCAGATGTCGGATACTGATGCTGCCGTGGTGGCCATCGATTCAAGGGTACCGGCCGACCCGGGCCGTCTCGTGGCGAGCGGCCGCGCCTGTGACGTCTTCGAATACGGCGAGCGGGCGGTGCTGCGGCGCTACCGCTCCGGCGAGCCGTGCGACACGGAGCGAGAGGCAGCCGTGATGCGCAAGGCCGAGGCCGGAGGGGTCCCGGTGCCCGCGGTACTCGAGGTGCACCCGGACGCGCTCGTCCTCGAGCGCGTGGACGGGCCGACCATGCTGGCGGAGATCGAGCGGCGGCCGTGGCGCTTCGCAGGGTTCGGACGTGAGCTCGGCCGCATCCATCGCACGCTGTTCGATGCCGGCGTCTCGCACGGGGACTTCCACCCGCTCAACGTCCTCCTCGGCCGGGAGGGGCCCGTGGTCATCGACTGGTCGAACGGCAGCGAGGGCGACGCGCTAACGGACGTCGCCTTCAGCCAGGTGATCCTCGCGACCTCGGACGCCGACTTCCCGCGCTGGCTCGAACCGATCGGCCGCGCCGTGCGCCGGCGGTTCGTCGCGGCCTACCTGGGCGGTGTCGGAGAACGGCCGGGCCCCGACCTCCTGGCCGCAGCCGCCGAGCGGCGCCTGCGCGACCCGCACCTGCGCGAACGCGAGCTCGAGTCCGTACGCAAGCTGCAGCGCCGGCTCTAGCCGAGTACGAAGTAGTCGCGGTGGACGGCCTCATCGACCGCCCGCGGCAGGAGCGACTGGATCTCGGACGACTTCATGCCCTTGATCGTGCGCAGCTCCTCCGCTGAGTAGTTCACGATCCCCTTCCCGATCGGCCGGCCGTTGTCCACCGGGCAGACCTCGACGGCGTCGCCCGCCTCGAAGTCGCCGACGACTCCCACGATCCCGACCGGCAACAGGCTCGTGCCGCGCTCTCGCAGCGCCTGCTCCGCCCCGCCGTCGACCTGGAGCCGGCCCCGGGTGGGCTTCGCGTACTTGAGCCACAGCTTGAAGCTCGACACGCGCCCCTCCTGCGGATGGAAGCGCGTGCCCTCGCCGCCGTCCTCGAGCGCCGCCGCGATCGCTCCCGGGCGGGTGCCGTTGAGGATCAGCGCGGGTATCCCCGCGGCCGTCGCCATCTCCGCGGCCACGACCTTCGAGCGCATGCCGCCGGAGCCGAGCGGTGAGGTCGACATGCCGATCTCGAGCGATTCGAGGTCCTCGAATCGCTTGACCTCTGGGATCAGCTCGGCGTCGGAGGTGCGGCGCGGGTCCGCCGTGTACAGGCCGTCGATGTCGGTCAGCAGCATGAGCACGTCGGCCCCGAGCAGGATCGCGACCTGCGCCGCGAGGAAGTCGTTGTCGCCGAAGGTGATCTCGTCCGTCGTCGTCGTGTCGTTCTCGTTGATCACCGGCACGCGCCGCCAGTCGAGCAGCTTGTGCAGCGTCTGGCGCGCGTTCAGGTAGTGCGTGCGCGCGGACATGTCGAAGAACGTGAGCAGCACCTGGGCGGTCGGGATGCCGCGCGCCGTCAGCATCTCGTCGTACGCGCGGTAGAGCGTGCCCTGGCCGACGGCCGACGCCGCCTGGAGCTCGGCCATCGCGGACGGCCGGACCGGGAGGTCCATCAGGCGCATCCCGCGGGCGATCGCCCCGGACGTGACCATGACCACGTCGTCGCCCGCCTCGTACAGGCGCGCGACCTCGGCGCAGACGCCGTCGATGACGTCCGCGCGCAGCTCGCCGCCCTCGTCGGCGACGATGCTGGACCCGAGTTTCATCACTACTAGCCGTGCCATTACCGGAATGGTGCCCCAGGGTCGAGCTCGAAGACAGTCCCTGCAAGCTCCACGTCATCTCCCGCCTTGAAGCCCGCCTGCTCGAGCGCGCGGATGACGCCCATCTTGCGCAGGCGCTCCTCGACGTAGCGGAGTGCCTCCTCGTTCCCGATGTCGTGACGCGCGAGCAGGCGTTCGATGGCGGGGCCGACGACCCTCAGCACGCCCCCCGGCCCGCGCTCGACGCGAAATCCCTCGTCGTCGGCCGGGCGGTACACCCTGTGCTCGGCGACCTCGTCGGCGGGTGCAAGAACGGTGTCCGTCCTCGGATCTTGCACGTGCCGCAACAGGTCGCGGGCGAGGTCCTCGATCCCCTGCCCGGTCGCGGCCGACGTGACCACGACCCCGAGCAGGTCCGGCCGCCGCTCGCGCCAGTCGGCCGCCGCGCGCTCCGCGTCCTCGCGCGGGAACGAGGTCCGCCTTCGACAGCGCGAGCATCCGCGGCAGCTCGCCGAGGCTGTGCCCGTATCCGGCGAGCTCGCGCTCGACGGTCGCGTGGTTGTCGACCGGGTCCGACCCGTCCATCGGCGCGAGGTCGAGCACGTGGACGAGAAGGCGGGTGCGCTCGACGTGAGCGAGGAACTCGTGACCGAGCCCGGCACCGCCGCTAGCGCCCTCGATCAGCCCGGGAATATCCGCCACGACGAGCTGGCGGTCGGGTCCCTCGAGCGTGCCGAGCACGGGCTCGAGCGTCGTGAACGGATACTCGGCCACCTTGGGCGCGGCCCGCGTCAGGCGAGCGATCAGGGACGACTTCCCCGCGTTCGGCAGCCCGACCAGGCCGACGTCGGCGAGCAGCTTGAGGCGCAGCTCGAGCCAGCGCTCCTCGCCCGGGAGGCCCTTCTCGGCAAACCGCGGCGCCTGCCGCGTCGAGCTCGTGAAGCGCTTGTTGCCACGTCCGCCCAAGCCCCCACGGGCGACGACCGCGCGCTGCCCCGGCTGCGTCAGGTCCAGGCGCACGTTGCCGTCGGTGTCCTCCGCGATGGTGCCCGGCGGGACAGCGATCTCGAGCACGCCGGGGCTGGCTCCGTGTCGCTCTCCCCCCTCGCCGTGCCCGCCGCGCGAGCCCTTGAAGTGCGCGCGCCGCCTGAACGCCTGGAGGTCCCGCAGCGACCCGTCGCAAACCAGGACGATGTCGGCGCCGCGACCGCCGTCGCCGCCGTCGGGACCGCCCTTGGGCACGTGGGCCTCGCGGCGGAACGACACCGCGCCGCTGCCGCCCGCACCGCCCTGGACGAAGATCTTCGCGCGATCCGTGAGCACAGCTCTAGTCCAGCAGACCGGAGCGAAGTCTCTCGACCCGGGCGGCCGACTCCGCGATCCGCGCACGCAGCGCCTGCGAGACGCGGGCCCGGCGCAGCAGGTACGGAAAGACGTGGATCCACGACCCGCGGCCCGTCATCAGCAGCAGATCCGCGCCCCCCGCGAGCGACCGTTCCGCCGCCACCTCGACCGGCGAGCGCGCGAGCACCGCGTCGGCCTCGAGGCTGTCGGTGATCACGACGCCGTCGAAGCCCAGCTCGTCCCGGAGGAGACCCTGCAGGATCGCCGGCGACTGCGAGGCGATGTACTCGGGATCGAGCGCCGGATACAGCGCGTGCGAGGCCATGATCAGCGGCACGTCCGCATCGATCGCCGCCCGGAACGGCTCGAGATCGGTCTCGAGCTCGTCGCGCGAAGCGTCGATCGTGACCGGCGCATCGTCGGTGTTCTCGGTCGCGCGCCCGAAGCCCGGGAAGTGCTTCGCGGTCGGCATCACACCCGCGTCGAGCAGCTCGCGCGACGCCGCGACCACGTTCTCGGGCACGTCCGTCGCGAATGCACGGCCTGCCATCACGGAGCCTGGCTGCGCGATGTCCGCGACCGGCGCGAGGTTCACGTTCACGCCGGCGCGCGCCAGGTCGCCCGCCGTGTCCGCGAAGGGAAGCTGCCGGACCGTCCGCTCCTGATCGACCATCACGAGCGAGTCGCCGCCGGCGGCGTCCTGGATCTGCGCGGTCAGCCGCTTGGTCTGAGCCGCGTCGACGACGTTCGGGCCGAACAGCACGGCGCCGGCGGTTTCACGCGCGCGCAGCCTCCGCCGCATGTAGCCCGGCAGCGTCGTGCCGTCGAAGCTCGAGACGAGCAGCGAGCCGAGCTGCTCGCGCAGCGGCGCGGCCGCCGCGGCGGGCTGCGTCGGCTGGTCGTCCTCCCCGCCGCCGCAGCCGGCGGCGAAGCAGAGAAGGGCGAGCGCTAGTCGTTCGGGACGACGGTGACGCAGCGCTTGCCGCGCTTCGTGCCGAACTCGACCGTTCCTGCGCGCGCGGCGAAGATCGTGTCGTCCTTGCCGATGCCGGCGCCGTCGCCGGGCTTGAAGCGCGTGCCGCGCTGGCGCACGATGATCTCGCCGCCGCTGACCGTTTGGCCTGCGAACACCTTCACGCCGAGTCGCTGCGCATTCGAGTCGCGGCCGTTGCGGCTGGAGCCAAGACCTTTCTTATGAGCCACTGCCGGTTCCCTTCTTCTTCGCTGCTGCCTTCTTCTTCGCCGGCGCCTTCTTCGCGGCAGACGTCTTCTTAGCAGCCGGCGCCTTCTTCTTCGCGGGTGCCTTCTTCTTCGCCGGCGCCTTCTTCTTCGCGGCCGGGGCCGCCTCCTTCTCCTCGTCCTTCGGCTTGGCCGACGAGGCGGGCTTGCGGCTGAGCAGCTTGATGTCCTTGATCTCGATCCTGGTGAGGTCGGCGCGGGCGCCGAAGCGGCGCTTGTAGCCGCGCTTCGGCTTGAACTTGAGCCCGTGGATCTTCTTCCCGCGCTCGTGGCCCACGACCGCGGCCTCGACCTTCACCTTCTCGAGCTCGGCGCTGTCGAACACGGTCTCGTCGGAGCGGAAGAGGAGCGGCTCGAGATCGAGCTTCGACCCCTCGTCGTCGGGCACGCGATCGACGAGAAGGGTGTCCCCCTTCTCGACGCGATATTGCTTGTTGCCGACTCGGACGATTGCGTACATGACACAGAGAGGGCGGCCCACGGGGCCGCCGGAGCCGGGGAGTCTAGCGGCGCGCGATCACCGCGTACGGCCCGAAGGGTGCGACGGCGGGCCCCGGCCGCAGTCCGCCCGGGCTCCGGCTGTCCTCCACGACGAAGCACTCCGGGGTAGCGCATCCGCTGAGGTCCCGCGCCAGCCCGAACGGGCGGTCGAGGACCACGCTCGTCCCCTCCAGGTGCCGGAGATGCCACGCGACCAGGGCCGTGTTGGTGCGAACCTCGGCAGGCGCGGCTGCGGCAACGGCCTGGACAAGCGGGCTCGGGTCCGGCTCGAGCTCACGTCCGTGCCGCTGCACGATTACGGCGAGTGCCGTCGCTCCGATCGCCACGACGGCACCAACGCGCAGCCACCGCCACGGCTGGACTGCGGCTGCGGTTCCCAGGACGGCGGCAGCGAGTGGGATGAGGGTCGTCAGGTACCGCTCGTTGAACAGGTCCGGGCCGATGAGCGAAACGATGACCGTCCCGGTGACGACGGAGCAGGTAATCAACGCCGCCCCGCGGACCAGCGTGCGCGCGCCGGTCGGCCCATACCGCCACACGGTCGCTGCCGCGGCAATCAGAACGCCGAAGATCAGGGCGAGCTGAAGCCAGCCCGTCGCACCCTCCCGCGCGCCGTGCTCGCCGAATGCGAGTGCTGTGGCGACGTCGCGCGCGGTCGTCAACCCCGGCTCGGGAAAGGTTGGGGCGATCTTCGTCCGGTCGAGCGCATCGAGCGCTGTGGGCAGTTGGGTCAACCACGGAACCACGAGCAGCGCGCAACCGCCGTGGCGACGAGCGCGGTGCGCCGACGTGGCGCCGCCGCGATCATGAAAAGCGCGACCGGGGCGAGGTAGAACGCCGCATCGAGCTCGCTCCAGAGCGCGGCCACGATCCCCGCTGCGTACAGGACGTACCAACGCGTCCCGCCGCCGCCCGTGGCGCGCACCGCGCCCCATGCCGCCACGAGGATCGCCAGCCCGGCCAGAACGAAGGCGCGCGAGTAATTGGAATAGGAGACGTGGTACGGCGCGACGGCGAGCAATCCGGCCGACAGGAGCGCGGCGCGTGCGCCGGCGAGCGGGCGGACTACCGCGTACAGCACCGGCACGGAGAGGACGCCGGCGAGGAAGGCGGGCCACCGAACCCAGGCCTCGTCCGTCAGCGGGCCCAGCGAGAGCAGCACGTAGAAGAGCGGCGGCGTGTTTTCGTACGCCAGGAGGCGATCGCGAAGCTCGCCGAGGTCGCCCGCCGAGGCGACCAGCCAGGAGTAGGCCTCCGCGTCCGTCAGCCGATCACCGAGCCCCGCCAGCCGCACGACGATGGCTACGGCGACGATCCCGAGCAGCCACGCCCGCCGCCGTGCGGCACCGCCTTCGGTGTCCAGGTTCACCGCCGGATGCCGGCCACTACTCGGCCCGGGGGGCCGCCTTGGACCGCCGGCCGCGGCCGCCACGGCGCCCGCGGCGCCGCTGTGGCCGGTTGCCGTCCTCACCCTCCTCTGCAGGGGGCACGCCGCCCACGATCTCCGCGGCGGCCGAGCTGCGGCCCACCTCAGTGATCCGGACGAGCCGCTCCTCGCCGATCAGGCGCCCAGCGCCGGCGACCGAGATCACGTACGAGTCGATCTTGCCGACGGCGGCGTCCTCGTCGTACATGTGCGGCTCCTCGATCTTGACCAGGAGCTCCTCACCCTCGCGGAACGGCAGCGCGCGCTGCTCGATCTCGTCTCGGGATCCCGTGTCGACCAGCTCGAACCAGTCGAGCGGAAGACCCTCACTGCCCTCGAAGTGGAAGTGCTTGCCGACCTCGCGCTCGAGCTCGAGCAGCGGCCGGCCCGCCTCAGCTCCGAGGAGTCGGGCCGAGACGCGCGGGTGGACCCGCACGAGGTAGGCCTCGGGCTCCGGCTTGTCCTTGACCAAGTCGCGCAGCCGCCGCTCCGTCTCGAGCGCGACCGTCTCCTCGGACAGGACCACGCCCTCGCCGTCGCACGTCGGGCACGTCTTCGTGAGGATCTCGCGCACGCCGTCGGTCACGTTCTGGCGCGTCATCTCCACCAGCCCGAGCGGCGAGATCTCCATCACGTAGGTCTTCGTCCGGTCCTCGTCGAGCTCCCGGCGCAGGACCTTCAGCACGGCGTCGCGGTTGCGCGCGCGAGACATGTCGATGAAGTCGATGACGATGATCCCGCCGATGTCGCGCAACCTGAGCTGGCGAACGGTTTCCTCCGCCGCCTCGAGGTTCGTCCTCGTGATCGTGTCCTCGAGCCGCGCGCCCTTGCCGCGGCCGGTGAACGAGCCCGAGTTGACGTCGATCACCGTCATCGCCTCGGCGTAGTCGATCATCAGGTAGCCGCCCGAGGGCAGGTCGACGCGGCGACTGAGCGTGGCCTTGATCGCGTCCTCGATCCCGTGTTTCTCGAACAGCGGCTTCTTGCCCGTGTGGAGCTCGAGCCGGCCGAGCAGCTCGGGAGACGTGCGGGTGAAGAAGGACACCAGACGCTGATGCGCCTTCTCGTCGTCGACGATCCCGCGCTCGAACTGGTCCGAGAAGATGTCGCGGATGACCCGCACCGGGAGGTCGGCCTCCTGGAACACCATCGCCGGGGCGGCCGCCTCCTTGACCCGCTTCTGCAGGACCTCGTACAGCTTGTGCAGGTAGCGGACCTCGCGCTCGAAGTCCTCGCGCTTCGCCCCCTGCGCGGCCGTCCGGATGATCGCCCCGCCCTTGCCGAGGTCCAGGCCCTTTGCCTGCTTGCGGAGCCGGTCGCGCTCCTTGTCGGGAAGCCGCCGTGAAACGCCGACCCCCTCGCCGTCCGGCACGTACACGAGGTAGCGGCCTGCGATCGAGAGCTGCATCGACAGGCGTGCGCCCTTGGTCTTGAGCGGGTCCTTGACGACCTGCACGACGACCTCGTCACCGGGCTTCAGCACCTCGGAGATGCGCTTGCCCTTGGAGCCGTGGCGGCCACGGCGCGCGAGCTCGACACCCGGCATGACCACGTCATCCGCATGCAGGAAGCCGTTCTTGTCGATTCCGATGTCGACGAACGCGGCCTCGAGCCCGGGCAGGACGTTGTCTACGCGGCCCTTGTAGATGTTTCCGACGATCGAGCGCGAGCCGCGCCGCTCGATGTAAAGCTCGCCGACCTTCCAGTCGGGCTTCTGTTGCTTCTGTCCCTTAGGCGGTTCCTCCGCCTCGAGGATCGCAACTCTGGTTTCGCCACGGTCTGCCGTGACGAGCACTTGCTTTCTCAATTGAAAAGCCTCTTCTCAAATGATCATCTCCCGGCCCTTGGCGGCGGCGGTCTCGCGTGCCTGCACGTGTATCGATTGCAGGAGTCCCACGGCGAGGAACGTCACTAAGACGGACGACCCTCCGTAACTCATGAGTGGGAGTGGGACGCCGGTGATCGGCATGATCCCGATGGTCATTCCCACATTCACGAATACCTGGAACATCAGCATCGCGCAGATGCCGCCGGCTATCAGAGAGCCGTAGAGGTTCTTTGACATTGTCATGATGCGCAGCGCCCTCCATATGAGAAGGGCGAAGAGCGAGAGCACGATTGCTGCTCCCGCGAAGCCGAACTCCTCGCCGACCACCGCGAACACGAAGTCCGTGTGGTGCTCCGGCAGGAAGTCGAGCCTTGTCTGTGTTGCGTCCTCGGCCCCGCGCCCGGTCTTCTGACCGGCGCCGATCGCAGTGATCGACTGTTCGAGCTGGTAGCCCTCCTCTTGCGGGTTGTCCGAGGGGTTGATGAACGCCGTCAGGCGGTCCACCTGGTAGTCCTTGAGCACGGTCACGCCGACGGCCGGAGCCGCGACGAGCACGACCGCAACTGCAGCGGCCGCGATTCCCGCGAGCCCCGCCAAATGCGTCCACGGGGTCCCTGCGACAAAGAGAATCGTGATGACGATCGCGAGGTACACAAGCCCGGACCCGAGGTCCGGCTGGGCGACGACCATGATCGCCGGGATGAGCGCGAGCAGCATCACCCGGCTCGTCGTCTCGCGATCCTGAAGCCTTCTGATCCTGTCGATCACGAACGCCGACAGAGCCAATATCAGGAGCACCTTGCCGAGCTCCGACGGCTGGAAGCGGAAGAAGGGCAGCTCGATCCAGCGGCGTGAGCCGCGGGCGGCCGCACCGAGCAGGAACACGAGCCCGATCGAGGCGAGCGTCACTCCGTACAGCCCGAGCTTCAGCTCGCGCAGCCGCGAATAGTCGAACCGGGCGGTGAGGAGCATGAGCGCGATCCCGACGCCGCCGTAGATCGACTGCCGCACCACGTAGTAGTACGGGCTGCCCTCGATGTCGTCCTCGGTCGCCGTGCCAAGCGTGTAGATCGAGCAGGCGATCAGCCCGATCGCGGCGACGAGCAGCAGCACGTCGATGCGCACGATCCGGGCAGCGCTCTCCTCCCGGAACCCCTTCACCGCCGTGCCGAACGCTGATTGCGCAGCCGCCATCAGTCCGGGACCCTACTCACGGTCGTGGGCCCGTCGTCCTTGGCGTCGTACAGCGCGGCGATGATCTGCCGCACCATCGGCGCGGCGCGCTCGGCACCGAAGCCGCCGGCCTCGTCCGTGGCGACAACGACGTACTGCGGGTCGTCCGGATAGGTGATCGCCGCGTACCAGGACTGGTCCGGGCGGCCAAGGCCCTTCTCCGCGGTGCCCGTCTTGCCGGCCACCGGGATCTTGAAGCCCGAGAACACCTCGGTGGAAGTGCCGCCGGGCAGGTTCGCGGCCCCGTAGAGCCCGTCCATGATCGCCTGCCGGTACGCGGGGTCGATGTTCACCTTGCGCCGGCTCGGGGTCTCGAACTCCTGGAGCACGCGCCCTTCCGCGTCCTCGATCCGCTGGCCGAGATGCGGGCGCACCACGTATCCGCCGTTCGCGACCGTCGCGTACGCGACGGCGAGCTGCAGCGGGGTGACCGACAGGTCGCCCTGGCCGATCGCGAGGTTGATGTTGTCGCCCACCGACCACGGACGGTCGGTGAGCTTCTCCTTGTAGAGCTTGTTCCGCCATTCGGGCGTCGGGACGAGCCCCTGCCCCTCGGCGGGGAGGTCGATCCCGGTCAGGCGTCCGATCCCGAGCCGGTGCGCCCAGTCCTGGATCAGCGTGCCGTTCCCCCGGTTCGCCGCTGCCAATCCGAGGCGGTAGAAGAACACGTCGCTCGAGACCGTCAGCGCCGACCGCAGCGCGAGGCTGCCGTGGGCCGCGCCGCCGGCGTTGTTGAAGGTCACGCCGCCGACCGTCAGCGAGCCGCCGTCGAACAGCGGCGTGTCGGGCGTGATCAGGCCGCCCTCGAGTGCGGCGGTCGCCGTCACGAGCTTGAACGTCGAGCCCGTCGGGTAGCCGCCCTGGATCGCGCGGTCGAAGAGCGGCTTGCCGTTCTCCTCCGCGGACAGCCGCTTGTAGTCGCGCGGGCGGATCACCTTGGCGAAGATGTTCGGGTCGAACGAGGGCGACGACCCGAGGGCGACGACCTCGCCCGTCTTCGCGTTCATGACGACGAACGCGCCGCGCGAGGTGCCGAGCGCGGCCTGCCCGGCCTCCTGGACGTCGAGATCGATCCCGAGCCGGAGGTTGCGGCCCTGGCGCGACTCCGTCTCGCGCAGGTCGCGCGTCTTCACCCCGAGCGCGTTGACCTGGACCCGCTGCTTGCCGTTCTCGCCGCGCAGAAAGCGGTCATAGGAATACTCGACTCCCGACTGGCCGACGCGGTCGCCGAGTGCGACGCCGCGGTAGCGCGGGTCCTTGAGTTGCTTTTGGTTCACCTCGCCGACCGTGCCGAACAGGTGCGCGCCGATCTCGTGGTGCGGGTACTCGCGCAGGAACACCGCCTCCGGCTCGACGCCGGGAAAGTCGCGCGCGTGCTCGGCCAGGTAGGAGACAGCCGGGAACTGGACGTCCTGCTTGACGATCGCCGACACGAACGGCTGCGCCTTGAACTGGCTCTCGACGCTCTTGCGCACGGCCTCGGGCTTCATCCGCAGCGTCTTGGCGAGGCGCTCGTACAGGGCGGTGCGCCGAGGGCCGGGCGGCGGGATCTCGTCGGGCCGCACCTTGACCGCCAGGCCGACGCGGTTGTCCACGAGCACACGGCCGTCGCGGTCCAGAATCTCGCCGCGCGGCGCCTCCACCTTGATCTCCCGCACGCGGTTGTTGTTCGCATCCGCGAGGTACTTGTCGCCGGACAGGATCTGGAGGTACCAGAGCCGGAAGAAGATGATCGCGAACATGACCAGCGCGATGCCGCCGATGACGGCGACGCGGAACGCGAGCTGCGGCGTGATCGGCGGTCTCCTGTCGGAGTCGAGGTACATCAGACCTCGAGCCCTCGCAGACCGATCGGGCCGGACGAGACCGTCGGGTCGCGGCGTGAGCGCGGTCCGGGCTCGACCAGCAGCACGGGCCTGAGTATGCGGCGGGTGACCGCGAAGAACGGCATCGCGATCAGCGCGTTGAGGAGCACCGTCACGAGCATCTCGCGCACCACCAGGAACGACACCGGAGCATCGATCGAGAGCATGAAAGACACCGCCGCGTAAGCCAACACGTAGCCGGCGGTCGCGGCCGCAGCTACCGGGATCGGCGTTAGCCCGTGGGACGGATCGCGCTGCTCCCGGTACCGGCCGACGCCGTACCCGACGGCGGTCAGGACGAGCGACGACGCTCCCAGGCTCGTCCCCAGCGCGAGGTCGAGCAGCAAGCCGGTGAAGAACCCCGTGGCGGCGCCGGGGACGCTGCCGGCGTAGAGGGCGACGGCGGCGACCAGGAGCGGCGTGATGTCCGCGACGCCTCCGAGCACGCGGATCTGGACGAGGCACGCGATCTGGAAGACGACGGCCACCAGGATCATCAGCGCGACGCGGAGAACGGTCGAGGGGCCAGGGATCACGGGGCGAGCACCTGCGCCTGCTCCACGCCGCGTCGCGTGAGCACCTGGACGAAGTCCATGCGCTTCAGGTCGGCGAACGGCTCGATGTGCACCCGCTGGTAGAGCTCGCGCTCCTCGGCGTCGACCTCGGTCACGCGCCCGATCGGGATCCCGCGCGGGAAGAGCGACTCGAACCGGTCGGACCTGGAGCCCGAGGTGATCACGGTCGTGTCGGTGGACACCGGCAGGCCCTTCTCGATGAAGTCGAGCAGCATGTCCCCGGGGTCGCCGACGGTCGGCTTGACGATCCCGGCGGCGCCGTCCGGCATGACCTGAGCGGAGACTGCGCTCGACTCATCCGTTATCAGCGTCACGGTCGCAGTCCCGCCGGACACCGACGTCACCTTGCCGGCGAGCCCACCGCCGCCTTCGCCGCCGGACGCGACCACGGGCATGTCCTCGTGGATGCCCGCGCCCGACCCCTTGTCGATCTGGATGCTGGACTGCCAGCTGGTCGGCGAGCGCGCGATCACCCGGGCAATCACGGGCTCCGTGCTCTGCGGGAAGAGGTCGTCCTTGGGCAGCCCGACCAGGGCGCGCAGCTGCTCCGCCTCCCGCTGTGCGGTCTGCGCCGCGGCGAGATCCTCTCTCAGTTGCGCGACCTCGTCCTTCAGCTCCTTGTTCTCCGACTTCGCGTCGAAGACGTCACCGGTCCAGTTGACCGCGTCGCGGAACGGCTTGAAGGCGCGGCTAGCGCCCTCCTCGATCGGCGCGAGCACCTCCTGGGCACCGCGCTGGATCGCGTGCAGGCCGCCACTGGCGGACTCGCCGAAATAGACGGTCAGGAGCCCAATCGATAGGGCTACGAATATGAGTAGAGCGGCCCGCCTTCTGCGGACCGTCTTGTCGTACACGGAAGAAGTCCTCCGGGGCGCCCGCTAGTAGCGGCGCCGATTCCTTGAATTTCTGTTGCTGCGGTGGATCGCCTCGAATTCCTCAAGCGACCTTCCGGAGCCGACCGCTACACAGGTGAGCGGCGAGTCTGCGAGGTGGGCGGGCATCTGCGTCTCGTCACGCAGGCGCTCGTCCAGCCCTTGGAGCAGCGCCCCTCCCCCGGCCAACATGATGCCACGGTCCATGATGTCTGACGCAAGCTCGGGCGGAGTGCGGTCCAGCGTCTCCTTGACCGCGTCGATGATCGCCTGGAGCGGCTCCTCGAGCGCGATCCGGACCTCCTCGCTTGTCAGCACGATCGTCTTCGGCAGACCCGATACGAGGTCGCGGCCGCGGATCTCGGCCTGCACCTCCTCCTCGAGCGGGAAGGCCGAGCCGATCTCGAGCTTGACCTCCTCGGCCGTCTGCTGCCCGATCATCAGCTTGTACTCGCGCTTTACGTAGTTGATGATCGCCTCGTCGAGCTCGTCGCCGCCGATGCGGATCGACTGGGACACCACGATCCCGCCGAGCGAGATGACGGCGACCTCCGAGGTGCCGCCGCCGATGTCGACGACCATGTTCCCCGTCGGCTCGCCGACCGGCAGGCCGGCGCCGATCGCCGCGGCCATCGGCTCCTCGATCAGGTACGCCTGGCGGGCGCCGGCCGACAGGCAGGCCTCCTCGACCGCGCGCTTCTCCACCCCCGTCACGCCCGAGGGCACGCAGACGACCACGCGCGGATGCGCCCAGCGGTTCTGGTGCACCTTCTGGATGAAGTGGCGGAGCATCTGCTCCGTGACGTCGAAGTCAGCGATCACGCCGTCCTTCAGCGGCCGGATCGCCTGGATCGTGCCGGGCGTGCGGCCGAGCATCCGCTTCGCCTCGATCCCCACCGCGTGTACCTCGCCCGAGCGCGAGTCGATCGCGACAACCGACGGCTCGGACAGGACGATGCCGCGCCCGCGCACGTAGACGAGCGTGTTCGCGGTCCCGAGGTCGACCGCCATGTCGCGGCCCCCGAATCCCGTCAGATAGCTGAGAAACCCCATAAGAAGCGGCCCCAGGGGGCCGAAACCGCCGCTGAGGCAAGGAAAAGTCTAGCTAGCGGGCGCGCGCCCGGCGAGGCTGCAATTCTGCGACCGGGCTAGCTACGGATGCAGATTGCGAAGGCGGTGACCTGCCAGGCCGACCCGAGCGGCAGGACCTCGTGCGCGTTGACGGCCCAGTCGTTGCCGATCGTCGGCCCGTTGTACGAGGTCGCGAGCTCGATTGGGTTGATGGGCACCAAGAGGCCGTCGGTTGGGCCACCACCCCCGCCCACGAGCTGCGTGCCTACCGGACACTCGGCGTAGGCGATCTTTGACCCCGAGCTGTTGCTGGCGCTCTCCCCGTACCTGACCACCAGGCCGAGCAGGTCGTCCGTGATCAGGTTCTGGACGAGCTTGGCCGCCGTGATCGACCCGTCGGCGAGGTGGTCCGTCCCGACCGTGCCCGGGCCGAGCACCCCGCCGCCACCGCCGCTCCCGGCCGGGCCGGTGGGTCCTTGCGGCCCGGTCAGCCCCGTCGCGCCCACCTCGCCCTGCGGGCCCCGCCGGCCCTTGCGCCCGCGCTTGTTCCAGACGAGCTTCTTCTCGTTCCGGTGGCACCTGCGCTTGCTCGCCTTGAGGACGCGGACGTCGCCTCCCTTCTTGGCGACGCACGCGCGGATCTTCTTCTTGTTCGCGGCCGTGTCCGCCGATTCGTTTGCGGCGATCGCGAACCCGCCCATCGCGAACAGGAGGGCGATGAACGCCAATACCGTTGCGGGAGACGGCCTGCGCAAGTCCGCCTTCCACTGTACCCGCTATGGGGTAAGCACGCCAGGGGCGATTTTGAGCAATTCCGGCACCGGCAGGCCGACCACGTTCCAGAAGTCGCCCGCGATCTCGGAGACGAGCGCGGACCCGCGGCCCTGGATCGCGTAGGCGCCGGCGCGGTCGCGCCACTCGCCCGTCGCCAGGTACCAGCCGAGCGTCGCGTCGCTCAGGTCCGCGAAGGTCACCCTCGTGACGGCGTGCGCCGTCCTCTCCTCGTCGCCCTGCCGCAGCGCGATCCCTCCCCACACCTCGTGGGTGCGCCCGGAGAGCGTCCTCAGATAGGCCTCCGCCTCCGCCTGGCTGCTCGCCTTGCCGAAGATCCGCCCGTCGAGGAATACCTCCGTGTCGGCGCCGAGGACGAGATCGCCCTCGACCGCCGCGCGCCTTCCGCACGGCGTTCTCGATGACGACCTCCCGCGGTTCGCCGTCGGTCAGCTCCTCGACGTCCGCCGGCTCGACCCGGAACTCGATGCCCAGCTGCTCGAGGATCGCTTTCCGCTGCGGCGAGCGGGAAGCGAGCGTCAGCACTAGAGCTCCGGGAAGAAGAGCTTCGCCTCGCGCTCGGCGGACTCGTTCGAATCCGAGCCGTGGACCATGTTCTGGCCGACCTCGACCGCGTAGTCGCCGCGGATCGAGCCCGTCGTCGCCTCGAGCGGGTTGGTCGCGCCGATGACCTGGCGCGCGGCGGTGACCGCCTCGTGGCCCTCGAGCACCATCGCGACGAGCGGCCCGCTGGTGATGAACTCCACGAGCTCCCCGAAGAACGGCTTGCCCTCGTGCTCTGCGTAGTGCTGGGAAGCGAGGTCGCGATCCATCTGCATGTGCTTGAGCGCGACGATCCTGAGCCCCTTGCGCTCGAAGCGGGCGATGATCTCGCCGGTCAGGTTGCGCGCGAACGCATCGGGCTTCACCAGGATCAGAGTCCGGTCCAAGACGGGTCCTTTCGATCGATCAGGGGCTTACGGCTTGCTGCTGCGTCGTCGGGCGGCGGCGGCGCGGCTGCGCCTGCCCGATCTCGGCCTCGCAGTACGGGCAGATCTTCCAGCGCGGGTCGAGCGGCTTGCCGCAGGTGGCGCACGGCTCCTTCAGCCGGCGCAGGCAGCTTGGGCAGCGCAGGAAGCTCTTCTCGATGTCGAAGTCGCAGTAGGGGCACGCGAGGTGGTCCATGTCGGCCAAGCGCGCCTCCGCGGCGGCGATCTCAAGCTCGCGCTCGCGCTGGTCCTCGAGGAACTCGGGCGGGCGGACGATCATGTAGACGACCGCTCCGATGAACGGGAAGCACGCCGCGGCCGTCGCACAGCCGACGAGCATCGGGTCCTCGATGCGCCGCTTCGCGTCCGCGTAGGTCCAGTAGATGAGCGCGAAGTAGAGGACGACCAGGCAGAGCAACAGGAGGTTGACCACCAGGTTCAGCGTGTCGTCTGTGATGCCGAAGACGGCGAGGGCGCCCATCAGGAGCGGCCAGTGTATCGGCGGGCGTCTACAGGAACAGCCGCCCGAGCAGGTAGCCGATCCCGAAGAAGAACAGGATCACGGTCGCCACCACGAGGGCGACGAAGCCGATCATGAGGATGATGCTCGGGCTGTCGTCGTTCACGGTCTCACAGTGTGGAGGCTCGGACGCCGCGGCGCTCTGTGACCAGGTCGGCGATCAGGTAGATCGAGCCGGTGGCGAGGACCGGGCGCCCGATCTCTCGGGCCCGCTCGAGCGCCCGCTTGGGATCCAGGACCACCGTCGCAGGCGGGCCGCCTAGCTGGGTAGAGAGCGACTCGAGCGTCGCCGGCGGAAGGCTTCGCGGGTTCGCCGAGCGAGTGAACACGACCCGGTCGAAGAGAGGCAGCAGCTCTCGAAGCATCGCAGCGGCGTCCTTGTCGTCGAGGATCGCGACGACGCCGGTGAAACGCTGTCCCTCGAGCGGCCTGCGCCAGGGCGCGCGCGCCATCGGGATTGTGAGCGCTGTCGATGAGCGTCAGCGGAGAGTCGGCGATCTGCCTCCAGCCGGCCCGGAATTCGACTCCGCGCCGCCCGGCCGCTGCCGCATCGTGATCGCGACGCACAGATTGCGCGGCTCGACGAAGGCGCTGGCGGCGGCCGCGGCGACGGCGAAGTTCCAGCGCTGGAAGTCGCCGCGCGGTCCCAGCGGGCCGCGCCACGGTTCCGTGACCTCTACGTGACGAGCGTGACGAGCCGCCACGACCTCGCGAGCCACTGCGCTCGCCTCGGGCTCGAGCGGCCCCGTCACGAGCGTCGCGTGGTCGCGGACGACCGCGAGCTTCTCCCCGGCGATGTCCTTGATCGTCGGGCCCAGCCAGCGGGTGTGCTCGAGGCCGACGGTCGTCAGCACCTGCACCTTCGACGGGATCACGTTCGTCGCGTCGTAGCGCCCGCCGAGGCCCGCCTCGATCACGGCCACCTCCACACCGCTGCTCGCGAGCGCGTGGTAGGCGGCGGCCGTCAGCGCCTCGAACTGAGTCACCTCGTCGTCGTCGGCGAGCGTGCGGTTGACGAGCTCGGCGGCGTGGGCGGCCCGCGCCACCGCGGCGGCGAAGGCGGGTTCGGGAAGCGGCCGCTCCCCCACCTCGACGCGCTCGGCGAACGTCGCCAGATGGGGAGATGTGTACGAGCCGGTCCGCAGCCCGTGGCGCTCGAGGATCGCCGCGATCATCCGGACGGTCGACGACTTGCCGTTCGAGCCGACGACGTGGATCGACGCGAACCGCCGCTGCGGCATGCCGAGCACCGTCATCAGCTTGTGCATGCGGTCGAGCCCGAACCGCATCCCGAACAGCTCGAGCCCTAGGAGGTACTCCTCCGCCTCGCGCGACGTCATAGCGACTCGAGTTCGGCTCGGAAGCGCTCGAGCTTCTCGCGCTCGCGCTCGACCACGTCCGGCGGCGCCTTCTTGACGAAGCCGTCGTTGGCGAGCTTGGCCTCCGCGCGCGCGATCTCCGCCTCGAGGGTGGAACGGCGCGCGTCGACACGCGCGGCCTGGTCGGCCGCCGAGACATCATCGGAGGGAAGGATCTCGATGGCCCCGACCGTCGCGACCGACTCGTCACCGTCGTCGGTGAACTCGACCCGCGCGAGCCGCGCGACGTGATCCTGGAGCGGCGACTGCGCTGACACCCGAGCGCGAAGCGTCGCGCGCGCCGGCACGCCGGCCTCGTCGCGGTACCGGCGCAGCGCGGTCACCGTGGCGATCGCGTCGCCGACGAGCTCCTCGGCCTCGTCGTCGATCAAGCTGGGATCGGGCGTCGGCCACGAGGATGCCGCCAGCAGCCCGCGGTCGCCAGGCATGTACGACCAGATCTCCTCGGTGACGAAGGGCATGATCGGGTGGAGGAGCGTCAGTGTCCGCTCGAGCACCCACAGGAGCGTCGCTGACGGCGGCGCGTCGCCGTAGAGCCGCGGCTTCACGAGCTCGAGGTACCAGTCGCAGACATCGGTCCAGAAGCCCTCGTAGAGCTCGAGCGCCGCGTGCGACATCGCGAAGCCCTCGTACAGCTCGGTGACCCGTTCCGTCAGCCGCTCGAGGCGCGAGACGATCCAGCGGTCCTCGACGGCCTCTGTGCGCGGCTCCGCGTCGACGTCCTCCACCCGCAGCAGCACGAGCCGCGACGCGTTCCACAGCTTGTTCGCGAGGTCGGCGCCCTGCTTGACGCGCTCCTCGTTGAAGCGCACATCCTGTCCCGACGCCATCGCGAGCAGCCCGAATCGCAGTGCATCAGCGCTGTGCGAGTCGATCAGGTCGATCGGGTCGATCCCGGTTCCGAGAGACTTCGACATCCGCCGGCCGTCCGGCGCTTGGATCACCGAGTGGACCACGACGTCCCGGAACGGCAGCTCGCCGGTGAACTCGACGCCCATCATCACCATCCGTGCGACCCAGAGGAACAGGATGTCGCGCGCTGTCGACAGCACGTCGGTCGGGTAGAAGGCCTTCAGCGCCGGCGTCTCGTCCGGCCAGCCGAGCGTCGCGAACGGCCACAGGGCCGACGAGAACCAAGTGTCGAGCACGTCCGGGTCGCGCACCCAGCCGTCGCCCTCCGGCGGCTCCATTCCCACGTACGTCTCGTCGCCCCGGTACCAGACCGGCAGTTGATGGCCCCACCAGAGCTGGCGCGAGATGCACCAGGGCCGGATGTTCTCGAGCCAGTTGAGGTAGACCTGGCGGTGAGGCCGCTCGGGGTGGAAGCGGAGGCTGCCGTCCTTCGCGGCGGCGATCGCCGGCTCCGCGAGCTTCGTCATGTCGCAGAACCACTGAAGCGAGATCAACGGCTCGATCCGCTGGCCGGACCGGTGCGAGTGCGGCACCTCGTGCACGAACGGCTGCGTCCCGGAGATGAGCCCTTCCTTCCGCAGCGCCGCCACGACCGCATTGCGCGCCTCGTCGACGTGCAGCCCCTCGAACGCCTCGCCCGCGGCCGCGGTCATGCGTGCGTCCTCGCCGATCACGGTCACCTCGTCGAGCCCGTGCGCACGGCCGATCTCGAAGTCGTTCGGGTCGTGGCCCGGGGTGATCTTGAGCGCGCCGGTGCCGAACTCGGGATCGACGTACTCGTCGGCGATGATCGGCAGCCGCCGTCCGACGAGCGGCAGGATCGCGTGCTCGCCGATCAGCCGGGTGTAGCGCTCGTCGTCCGGGTGGACCGCGATCGCGGTGTCGGCGAGGATCGTCTCCGGCCGGACCGTCGCGATCGTGAGCGACCCTGAGCCGCCCTCGAGCGGATAGTCGACCTTGTAGAGCGTGTCCTCGACCGTGCGCTGCTCGACCTCGAGGTCGGAGATCGCCGATCGCAGCCCCGGATCCCAGTTGACCATGTACGTGTCGCGGTAGATGTAGCCCTTCTCGTACAGCGCGACGAAGACGTGCATCACGGCGCGCACGTACGCCTCGTCCATCGTGAAGCGCTCGTCGCCGTAGTCGAGTGAGGCACCGAGCCGGCGGAACTGCTCGACGATCGTGCCGCCGTACTGCTCGCGCCACTCCCAGACACGCTCGGTGAACGCCGCACGCCCCAGCTCGGAGCGCGACGTGCCCTCGGCCTCGAGCTGACGCTCGACCTGGATCTGCGTCGCGATGCCCGCATGGTCCGTGCCGAAGATCCACTTCGTGCGCCTGCCCTTCATCCGGTTGAGGCGAATCAGCAGGTCCTGAATCGCCCCGTTGAGGGCGTGCCCCATGTGGAGCGCGCCGGTGACGTTCGGCGGCGGCACGGCGATCGAGAAGTTCTCGGAGGCGTCGCCCTCCGGCTCGGGGCTGAAGATGCCCGCCTCGAGCCAGCGCGCGAACACGCGGTCCTCGACGTCCGTCGGGTCGTAGCGCGTGCGCCCCTCGAGCTGTTCCAGCCTGTCAACCGCCATCCGGCGGGAAGTCAAGCAGGCAATCCCGCGGCGAACTCGGCGAGTGCCGCCGGGTCCCTCAACGGAGGGCCGTGGCCGAAGCAGGCGAGCTCCGGCCTGAGCGCCGCCACGCGGCGGATCGACTCGCGGTTGCGGTCGGGGTCCGGCGTGAAGGCCCGCTTCGGTTCGTAGAGCCCCCGCCTGCCCGTGACGACGTCCATGTTGTTCAGGACATCGCCGAGCACGAGGACGCGATCCGACTCGCGCCAGAAGGCCACGTGGCCGGCGGAGTGGCCGGGAACGTCCAGCACGGTGAAACCGGCGACCGTGTCCCCCTCGCGCAGCTGCCGGTCCACGGGATGGCCCGGCCCCGTCCAGAAGCGCCTGATCACGCCGTTCAGCCACGTGTGCGGCTGGCGCTCCTCGATCAGGCGCGGATCTTCGGCGGCGTCAGCGTCGCGCTCGCCGACCCAGAACGGGATCCCGAGCGCCGTGCAGACCTCGTGGCTCGCGCCCTGATGGTCGGGGTGGGCGTGAGTGAGCGCGTGCGCCGTGACTTGCCTGCCCTCCAGCTGCTTCAAGATCCGCCGGCCCGCGCGTTTGGTGGCTGCATCGACCAGCACATCGCCCATCAAGTAGACGTTGATGCCCTGCGGCGGGAACCCCCGCAACTGCCAGAGACCGGGCGCCAGCTCCTTCACGCGGGCGAGCCTACAGCCGAAATGGTTGAGGCCCGCCGATCCCGGTCAGTACGTCCAGATGCTTCGCAAATCTCTCCTTCCCCCGTTCGTAGTTGCACTCTCCCTCGCGTCGTGTGGCGGTGACAGCGGCCCGTCGAAGGCCGAGTTCATCGAGGACGCCGACGCGATCTGCCGCGAAGGAGACCAGCGAGCGGAAGAGATCGCCGGCGAGGCATTCCAGGATCCGCAGAACCCCACCGCCGACGAGGTCCTCGCAGTCCTCAAGGATCTGATCCCGGTGCAGCGCGAGACGATCGACGACGTGCGGGAGCTCGAGATGCCCGACGGCGAGGAGGACGAGATCAACTCGATCCTCGACCAGGCCGACGCGGCAACCGACGAAGCGGCCGAGATCCAGGACCCGCAGGAGGCGGTCGCCGTCGTGCAGGCGTCCGACACCCCTCAGGACCCGTTCTACGAGGCGGACAAGGCCGCCAGGGACTACGGGTTCGAGGACTGCGGCGAGTGAGCTAGGCCGACTCGGCCACGGCGTCGCCCTCGTCCTCGTCCTTCGCCGCCTCGGTGACGAGGGTGGGCTTGCGGCTCTTCTCGATCGTCTCCTTGGTCACGACGCACTTCTTCACGTCGCGTCGTGACGGCAGCTCGAACTGAACGTCGAGCAGGGTCTCCTCGAGGATCGAGCGCAGACCGCGCGCACCCGTCTCGCGGGCGAGCGCCTTGTTGGCGATCGACTCGAGCGAGTCCTCGGCGAACACGAGCTCGATGCCGTCGAACGAGAAGAACTTCTGGAACTGCTTTACGAGCGCGTTGCGCGGCTCGGTAAGGATCGTCACGAGATCGTCGCGCGAGAGCTGATGGATCACCGACAGTACCGGCAGGCGGCCGATGAACTCGGGGATGAGCCCGTACTCGACGAGGTCCTCCGGCAGCACCTGCTCGAAGGCGTCGCCGGTGTCCTTGTCCTTGCGCGATTGCACCGCGGCGCCGAAGCCGACACCCTTGTGCCCGATCCGGCGCTCGACGACCTTGTCGAGATTCGCGAACGCGCCGCCGCAGATGAACAGGATGTTCGTCGTGTCGATCGTGAGGAACTCCTGGTGCGGGTGCTTGCGGCCACCCTGCGGCGGCACCGAAGCGACGCTGCCCTCGAGGATCTTGAGCAGCGCCTGCTGGACACCCTCGCCCGACACGTCGCGCGTGATCGACGGGTTGTCCGCCTTGCGCGCGATCTTGTCGACCTCGTCGATGTAGATGATCCCGGTCTCGGCCTTCTTCACATCGAAGTCGGCCGCCTGGATCAGCTTGAGGAGGATGTTCTCGACGTCCTCGCCGACGTAGCCTGCCTCAGTGAGCGCGGTCGCGTCGGCGATCGCGAACGGGACGTTCAGGATCCTCGCGAGTGTCTGCGCAAGCAGCGTCTTGCCGCATCCGGTGGGCCCGAGCAAGAGGATGTTCGACTTCTGCAACTCGAGGTCCGCGTCCTCGGACTGCATCATCTGCACGCGCTTGTAGTGGTTGTAGACCGCGACCGACAGCGTGCGCTTCGCGGGCTCCTGCCCTACGACGTACTCCTGGAGGACCGAGTAGATCTCCTTCGGCTTCGGGAGGTTCTCGAGGTCGAAGGTTGCGGGAGCGGTGAGCTCCTCGTCGATGATCTCGTTGCAGAGATCGATGCACTCGTCGCAGATGTAGACGCCCGGCCCCGCGATCAGCTTCTTGACCTGCCGCTGCGACTTTCCGCAGAAGCTGCAGAGGAGCTGCTCGTTGGAGTCGGTCGGGCGTGCCATCAGGGTCTATGCGGGTTCGATCACGCGATCGATGATCCCGTATTCCTTCGCCTCTTCGGCAGACATAAAGTAGTCGCGCTCGGTATCGCTGGCCACCTTTTCGAGGTCCTTCTTCGTGTGGTGAGCGAGGATCTCGTCCAGCCGGTTGCGCGTATCGATGATCTCCTTCGCGTGGATCTCGATATCGGTCGCCTGGCCCTGGAAGCTCGACGACACCTGGTGGATCAGGATTTTCGCGTTGGGCAGCGACATGCGCTTGCCTGCAGCGCCGCCGGAGAGCAGCAGCGCGCCCATCGACATCGCGATCCCGACGCAGATCGTCTGGACGTCGGGCTTGATGTACTGCATCGTGTCGTAGATGGCGAGGCCCGCGTAGACGGAGCCGCCGGGCGAGTTGATGTAGAGCGAGATGTCCTTGTCCGGATCCTCGGCCTGGAGGTGCAGGAGCTGAGCGACGATCAGGTTCGCGATCTCGTCCGTCACGGGCGTGCCGAGGAACACGATGCGCTCGTTCAGGAGGCGGGAGTAGATGTCGAACGCGCGCTCTCCGCGAGAGGTCTGCTCGACGACCATCGGGACAAGGGGGCTCATTGGCTCTCGCTTTGTTTCGTGTGCTTCAGGGGATTCCTCCCGAGTGGGAAGGTGCGCCCGAGTCTAGCCAGGTAGCGTCTCCGTCCATGGAGGGCAACCGCGAGCTGGACATCGTCGTCTTTGGCGCAACCGGCTTCGTCGGGAAGCTCACCGCGGAGTACCTCGCCAGGCATGCGCCGGAAGGCACGAGGATCGGGCTCGGGGGCCGGTCGGAGGAGAAGCTCGCGCGCGTGAAGTCAGAGATCGGCAAGGACTGGCCGACGATCGTGGCCGACTCGTCCGACGCCGCACAGCTGAAGGCGCTCGCGGAGCGCTGCCGCGTCGTCGCTACGACGGTCGGGCCCTATCGCAAGTACGGCATGCCGCTGGTCGAGGCATGCGCCGACGCGGGCACCGATTACATCGACCTGACCGGCGAGCCGCTCTTCATCCGCGACTCGATCGACCGCTGCCACGAGCGGGCGGCGGCGAGCGGCGCTCGGATCGTCCACTGCTGCGGCTTCGACTCGATCCCCTCGGACCTCGGTGTGTGGCTACTGCACCAGGAGGCCGGCGAGCTCGAGGACACGACCCTCGTGGTCCGCGCGATGAAGGGCGGCCCGAGCGGCGGAACGCTCGACTCGATGAAGGGCATGCTCGACGAGGCAAAGGCGGACAGCGGTGCACGCAAGCTGCTGGCCGACCCCTACGGGCTGAGCCCCGACCGGTCGGCGGAGCCGGACCTCGGTGACGAGTCCGATGTGCGCCTCCCGGTGGAGGACAAGGAGATCGGCGAGTGGCTGGGGCCGTTCGTGATGGCCGCGATCAACACGCGCGTCGTCCGGCGCAGCAACGCGCTGCAGGACTGGGCGTACGGGCGGCGCTTCCGCTACCGCGAGACGGCTGCGATGGGCGCGGGGATTGCGGGCCGGGCCAAGGGACTCGCCATGTCGGGAGGCCTCGGCGCGGTGATGGGCGCGATGACCTTCGGACCGACGCGGGCACTGTTCGACAAGTTCCTGCCGAAGGCGGGCGAGGGGCCGAGCACGGAGGCGCGGGCGAAGGGGTTCTTCAAGATCGATACACACGCGCGCACGCCCGCGGGCGAGCGATACGTCGCGCGCATCAGCGCGCAGGGAGACCCGGGCTACGCAGCGACGGCGGTGATGTTCGGCGAGGCGGCGCTCTGCCTCGCACGTGACCGGGACCGCCTCCCCGACCGCGCCGGCGTCCTTACGCCGTCGACGGCGATGGACGGAGCGCTGGTCGACCGGCTGCGCGCCGCCGGCCACACGTACGAGGTCGCCCGGGCCTAGCTGCCCGGCGTCCAGATCTTCGACTTCTTCTCGGCCGCTTCTTTCTCTGGCGTCCAGAGCTTGTCGCGCGCCTCCTGCTGCTCGATCGGGATCGGCTTCGCGTGCTCGGCAAGGAGATCGACGGCCTTCCGCATCGCGATGTCCTCGCGCAGGAGCTCGTCGCGGCCCTGCTCGCGCGCGCGGTCGAGTGTCTTGACGAGGTCCTCGTCGGTCGGCTGCGAGCCGTCGGCGGCGGTGGCGGCCGTGCGCAGCGCGTCGAGCAGCTCGTCGTCCGAGACCTCGATTCCCTCGGCTGCGATCACGGCGGCGAGCACCGCCTCGCGGCGGAGTGCCTTCTCGGCGTCAGGCTTGGCGTCCTCGACGAGCTGCTCCTCGGTCTTGCCCGTCATCTGGAGGTACTGATCCGGCGGGATGCCGCGCCGCGCCAGGCCGCGCGCGGCCTGGTTCCACATCTCGGAGGCCTTTGAGGCGATCAGCTCACCCGGGATGTCGATCGTCGCATTCGCGGCAGCGGCGTCGACCACGTTCTCGCGGAACTCTCCCTCCAGCTGTTGTCCCTTCAGCTCGGCGATCTTCGACCCGATCTCCTCGCGCATCTCGGCGAGCGAGTCGAATCCGCCGGCGTCGGCGGCGAAGTCGTCGTCGAGCTCGGGAAGCTGCTTCTCCTTGACCTCCTTGACCTCGGCTTCGAACACGGCCTCCTTGCCGGCCATCTGCTCGGCGCCGTAGTCGTCGGGGAAGGTGACCGTGATGTCGCGCCGCTCACCGGCCTTCGCTCCCTCGAGCTGCTCCTCGAAGCCGGGGATGAGCCGCTGCGAGCCGAGCTCGAGCAGGTACCCGCGCGCCTCTCCCCCCTCGAACGGCTCGCCGTCCACCTTGCCGACGAAGTCGAGCACCACGAAGTCGCCCTTGCCGGCCTCTCGGTCCACGTTCTCGAGTGACGCGAGCGCGTTGCGCTGCGCCTCGAGCTCCGTGTCGATCTCCTCGTCGGTCGCCTGCGCCTCGCGCCGGCCCGCCTCGACTCCCTTGTAATCGCCGAGCGTCGCCTTCGGCCGGACCCCGACTTCGATCGTGAACGAGAGCGGGTCACCCTTTTCCGGAAGCCCTGTCAGGTCCAGCTTCGGGTCGCCGACGGTTGCCACGCGAGCGTCCGTCACGGCCTCCTCGTACCACGCCGGAAGTGCGCGGCGGAGCGCCTGGTCGAGCACGGCCTCGCGCCCCAGCTGGCGCAGCACGACCTCCTTCGGCACCTTGCCCTTGCGGAAGCCCGGCATCTTCATCTCGCGCGCGAGCTCCGTCGCCGCGGCGTCGAGCTCCTTCTCGACTGCGGCGGGCTCGACCTCGACGTCGACGCGCACGCGCGACCGATCGAGCTCGGTCGTGGTTGTCTTCACGGCCATGGGGCGAAGCACCTTACTCGCGTGGCTCTACACCGGACCGCTGGGCCACCTGTACGGCACAGCCGCCGACATCGTCGAGCTCTGGACACGGTGGGGCTTGCGCCAGTTTCGCGATCGGTGAGCGTTAGCTAGGGGCAGGCGCCGCCGCGTTTCGGGGGGCACGGCGCACCAACTCGAAGGCAGGGGGATACATGCAGAAGACACTGCTGGCAGTGATTGCCGCAGCGGTGGTATCGGTTGGGCTCTCGGTCAACTTCGCCGGCGCGGCAGGCACGCCCGCCGACAAGGTGGCAGCGGCAGGTGCGACACCGGAGGTCGCGGCACCGGGTGAGGCGGTCACGCTCCTCTCGGAGCAGATCCGCACCTCGAACACGAGCGATTTGATCCTCGGCGTCACCTCGGAGTGCGTAATCACAACCGAGCTGACTACGGAGGGCAACGACCTCGCGAACGCCAGGGGCACCGTCGACGAGTGGATCGAGATAGACGGGAACCCAGTCCCGGTGTCGACCGAAGACGAGGACGGCAAGGTGACGTTCTGCGATCACTTCCAGGAGCGTGAGACGACGAACCTGGACGACGAGGACGCGACCATCCGCACCCTCGATGAGATCGGGACGTCGAACGCGTTCAACTGGCTCGCGCTCAACGTGGGCAATGGGATCCACACGATCGAGCTGAAGGCCGACCTGACCACCAGCATGACCGACAACGCCGACGCGATGGCCGCCGTCGGCAAGCGGACGCTGATCATCGAGCCGACGCACGCCGCGCACGACGAGGAGGTCTCGACTCTCGCGGCGGACTGATACGCGAGCACTGTGATTCGAAAACGGGGCCGGCGGAAGCCGGCCCCGTTTGCGTTTCAGTTCGCTTCGAGCTCCTCGGCCAGAAGCGCCACGCGGGAGAAGAGCGTGATCAGCTCGCGCGGGGACGCCTCGCCACCGAGCTGCCCGCGCCGCTCGCGCTCGAGCGTGTGCAGGTTGACGACGATTCGCTCAGGCTGCCCCCACTCGGACCATTCGTAGGTCTTGAACTCCGGTGAGAGGGCGATGTCGCGCGCGGCCTCCCACGCCGACATCCCGAGCCCGAACCGGTGCCGCGCGGTGGCCTCGAGCCAGACCCAGTAGCGCTTGACGGCCTCGGCCTCGGCGCGGCCGCAGACCGGGCCGTGCCCGGGGACGTAGGTGTCGGCATCGAGGTCCAGCAGCCTGTCGATCGCGACGACCCAGTTGACGACGGGTCCAGCCCACATGATCGGCGTCGACGCCCACGAACAGGATGTCGCCCGTGTAGACCACGCCGGCGTCCGGCACGTGGATGAAGAGGTCCCCGGGGGTGTGCGCGGGCCCCACCTCGAGCAGGCGGAGCTTGCGGCCCCCGGCATCGAGGCTCGTCTCGCCCTCGAACTCGCGCGTAGGGGCGGCGACGTCGATGCCTTCGAAGTCGAACGGCTCGAGCATGTCGCCGATGTAGGTGCCGATCGAGCGGAGCTTTACGCGCGGAAGCACCGGCAGAGGCAGCGATCCGATCACCGGCAGCGGCAGCCGGCCGACGAGCCGCATGCCGTGCGCGAGCCGGCCGAACCCCTTGAACGACCCGGGATCCTGCTGCCGGATCAGCTCGGCGCTACGGCGTGACGTGACGATGTCCGCGTCCGCGACGAGCTGGTTCCCGTCCACGTGGTCGGCGTCGGAGTGCGTGTTGACCAGCGTGCGGATCGGCGCGTGCTCGGTGATGTCGGTGAACGCATCGAGCATCTGCCGCGTCAGCTTCAGATCGGCGAGCGTGTCGATCAGTACGGACTCGCCGTCGCCGGCAACCAGGCCGGCGTTCGACTCGAACCACTCGCCGTTCGGCTGGATCCACGCGTAGCAGCCGTCACCAACCGCGGTCACTCCGCCGGCATAGGCCTCCGGTTTTCCGTGCGGGGTCGCGATGGGCGCAGGCTAACCCGTCACGCGCAGCCGGCGTCCCTCACCGACCGCCAGCGACAGATCGCCGCGCAGGAGGCCATCGAGCTCCTCACCCACGAGCTCGCGGCGCCAGCCCTGCAGGGTGCGAACCTCGGGCTCGGGCCGGCCTTGGCGCGCCGCCACGACGACGCGCGTCAGGTCTGCGCGCGAGGCGACCAGCTCGTACGCCAGCCCGGCCTCGAGTGAACGTGCCCGCACGAGCGCCTCGCACAGGGCGATCACCGGCGCGTCCGCTGCGGTGCTGAAGCCTCCGCCGCCCTCCTTCGGCGGCGGCTCCTCCTTCTCGCCGCGACGCACGGCGGCGACGATCTCGCTACCCCAGCGTTTGATCGCCCGCGGATAGAGGCCGCGGACGTCGCGCAGCTTGTCGACGCTGCTGCGGCGTGTTGCGCGCGATCGCCACGACGACCTGGTCGGCGACGATCGTGGACGGCGGCTTGTCCTCCTGCTGCGCAACGCCCTCCCGCCACTCGGCGACCGCGCGCGCGACCGCGCGCGCGTCTCCGCCGAGCTGATTCACCCGCGGAAGCCGGCGCCAGACCTCGCGCGGATCGCGCTCGTCGGTCGCCTCCTCCAGCGGCCGGCACTCCTCGCGCACCCACTCGAGCCGTCCGTTGTCCGCGAGCCGCTCCTTGATCGCGTCGGCGAGCTGGATCAGGTGCGCGACGTCGTTGCGCGCGTACTTGATCTGCTGCGGAGTCAGTGGCCGCCGGTCCCACTTGGTGAACCCCTCCCCCTTCTTCAGCTTCACGCCCAGGAGCTGGTCGAGCAGCGCGCCGTAGCCGAGGCTCGCTGACATCCCGGCAAAGCCCGCCGCGAGCTGTGTGTCGAAGAGGCCGCGGACCTCCGTGTCGAGCGCACGGCGAAGAATCGCGACGTCCTGGCGTGCGGCGTGCATCACGATCTCGACGCCCGGGTCCGCGAGCACCTCGGCCAGCGGCTCGACGGTGGGGTCGTCGAAGGGGTCGAGCAGCTCGATGCGCGAGCCGTCGCCGTTGGGCACCGCGACCTGGATCAGGCAGAGCAGCGGGCGGTAGCGCCCTTCCGACATGAACTCGGTGTCGATTCCGAGCACGCCCGCCTCACGGGCCCGGTCGGCGACCTCTGCTATCGGCTGATCGGCTGCCATTTCCTGATTCTGGACCTCGCGTACCCACGGCGCATTCGCAATACTCGCCCCGAGTGACAGGACGGATCCTGATCTTCTTATTAGCCGGCCTCGCGTGCGCCGCACCCGGATGCTCGGACTCCGGCTCGAGCGCCGAACGCGACGCCCAGGGCACCGCGTCCGAGGAGGCCGGCGACGCCCCGCTTGCGCCGCGCCCGCAGGTCGTTCAGGCGCTGCCGCCCGGCGTCGAGGGAGACGTCGCGCCGCCGTCCGGCCCGGACGTCGCGGAGCCCGACGTGCTCCCCAAGGAGAGGAAACCGGCCGACATCGCCGCGACCGACGCCGAGCTCAAGCGCGATCTCGCGGCGTTCCGCCGCGCGCCGATCGGCACCGGGAACGCCGCCGTCCTCCAGCCGGACGGAACCGCGTCGCCGCCGATCGAGGCGCCCGGGCTCGTCCAGGAGGTAATTGCCGCCGGCAACCTGATCAGCAACAGCCCTTATGTGTGGGGCGGTGGACACGGGCGCTGGCTCGACGACGGCTACGACTGCTCGGGCTCGGTCAGCTTCGCGCTCTTTGCCGGCGAGCTCGTGAGCTCGCCGCTCACCTCGGGCGGGTTCATGACCTACGGCGAGCCGGGGCCCGGGCGCTGGATCACGATCTATACGAATCCGGGCCACGTCTATATGGTCGTGGCAGGACTCCGCTTCGACACGAGCGGCCGAACGCGCCTCGGATCTCGCTGGCAACCCGAGATGAGGCCCTCCGGCGGCTTTGTCGTTCGGCATCCGCCTGGCCTATGACTCTGTCGGTCTACATCTGCGACAACTACGGCGCGCTGCGCGACCTGATGCGCTTCGCGCTCGAGGACGACTCGCGCATCGAGGTCGTCGGCGAGGCCGAGGACGCGATCACGTGCGTGCGCGAGCTGCCCGAGGCCCGCCCGGACGTGCTGATCCTCGATCTGCGAATGCCCGGGCATGACCGGGCTCGAGGCTGTGCCGGAGATACGCGAAGCCTCCCCCGACACCCGGATCGTCGTCTACTCGCAGTACATCGACGACCGCACCGAGGCGGAGCTGCGCGAGGCGGGCGTCGAAGCCTGGCTCAAGAAGGACGAGGACCTAAGCGAGCTTCGCGCGACGGTCCTCAGCGTCGGCGGGCTCAACCACCACTAGTCGTCGTGGGGCCGCCGCTCCTCGATCGCGCGGTGGAGCTGCTCGATCGCCTCCGGCATGACCTTCTCCACCCGGGCCATGTCCCAGCCCGTCAGAGTGATGAGCTTCATCGGGGAAGTCGCCTCGACGGTCGCCGTCCGGAACGTCTTCTCGAGTAGGCCGATCTCGCCGAAGAAGTCGCCGGGGCCGAGCTCGGCGAGCGTCTCGCCTTCGCGCATGACCTTCGCGGTGCCCTCCTCGATCGCGACGAACTGGTACGAGTAGTCGCCCTCGCGTACGAGCACGCTCCCCGGTTCCGCCGTCGCCTCCTCGGCGAACGGCGCGATCTGCCGCAGTTCCTCCTCGGAGAACTTCTCGAACAGCGGAATCGCCTTCAACCTCGACGGGTCAAGTCCCAACGCTCCTCCTCGTTTCGCTGGCGCGACTTTATCCTCCCGCCGATGTGCGGCATCGCCGGTTGCGTGGCGCCGGCCGGTGAGACGCCGGACCGCGAGGCACTCGAACGCATGGGCGCGGCACTCGCGCACCGTGGCCCCGACGACCAGGGGATCGAGGTCGAGGGCAGCCTCGGACTGGTGAACCGGCGGCTAGCGATCGTCGATCCGACGCCGGCCGGCCATCAGCCGATGCGCCACCGGGACGGCCGCTGGCTCCTCACCTACAACGGCGAGGTCTTCAACCATCTGGAGCTGAGACGCGAGCTCGAGCCGGTTCCCTGGCGGGGCCATTCGGACACCGAGACCGTGCTGGAGGCGCTCTCGCAATGGGGCGAGGACGCGCTGTCGCGTTTCAACGGCCTCTTCGGCCTGGCCGCGCTCGACCGGGACCGCGGGCAGCTCTTCCTCGCACGCGACCGCTGGGGCGTCAAGCCGCTCTACTGGGCGCGCCACGGCGGCGCGCTCTGGTTCGCGAGCGAGATGCACGCGCTGTTCGCCGCCGGTGTCCCGCGCCGCGCTGAGCCCGACGTCGTCGCGCACGCCGTCGTTCACGGATGGGCGAACGGACGCGCGACGCCGCTCGCCGGGATCGAGCGCGTCCTGCCCGGGGAGGCGCTCGCCGTCGACCTCGAGACGCTCGCCGTCGCCCGGGAGCGCTGGTTCGAGCCGGCGGCGCTGGTCGACCACGACCGGCTCGCCGCGCTCGCGCGCGAGCCCCGCGGCCGGCTGGCGGACGAGGTCGAGGTGGAGCTCCGCCGCGCCGTCGGCCGGCGGCTGATGGCGGACGTGCCGGTCGGAACCTTCCTCTCGGGCGGGATCGACTCCAGCCTGGTGACGGCGTTCGTTCGCGACGAACAGCCCGGCGTGGTCGCGTTCAACGCGTCCGTCACCGACCAGCCGGACGACGACGAGCATCCGTTCGCGACGAGGGTCGCGCGCCACCTGGGCGTAGAGCTCGAGACCGTCGCGATGTCCGCGGCGACCTGGAGGGCGGACTTCGTCGAGGCGGTGCGCCACAACGAGTACCCGCTGATGCACGAGAGCTCGGTGCCGATGTTCCAGATCGCCTCGCTCGCGCGGTCGGGCGGCGTGAAGGCGCTCCTGTCTGGCGAGGGCGCCGACGAGCTCTTCGGCGGCTACGGCTTCCTCCACTCGGACCTCTACGTCGGCTACCTCCGGGCGAACCGGCGCTTGGGCACGATCGCGCGCCTCACGGCCGCGAAGCTGCGGCGCGACGGCCCCGCGGCGCTGCTGCGCCGAGGGGCGGGCGAGCCACCGCCCGTCGTGGCGCCGGAGGCGTCCGCCGCGAGCGTGGAGTTCGACCGCGAGGCGGCGCTGCACGCGGACGAGGCTTACGCGATGCACAGCACCGAGCGCCGCGCGCTCGAGGCCGAGCTGCTGCGCGAGCTCTCGACCTACCTGCCGCATCTCCTCAACCGCCAAGACAAGAACACGATGCAGGCCTCGATTGAGACGCGCGTGCCGTTCCTCGACCCGAACCTCGCGGCGCTCGCTCTATCCCTGCCGCTCGAGGCGCGGATGGAGCCAGGCCGCAAGGGCGTTCTCCGCGACCTCGCGGACCGCCACCTGCCGCGCGAGGTCGCGCGCCGGCAGAAGCGCGGATTCGGCTTCGACGTCCGCCGCTACATCGAGCCCGCTGCTCGCCCCGAGTTCCTACTCGAAGGCGTGCTGCGCGAACTACTCGGTGTCGACCGCGAACGCTGGAAGGCCGCAACCGTGCCGGCGCCGAGCGCCGCGCAGGCATTGAGGCTTTGGTCCGGCGAGGTGTGGTGCCGAGTCGTGCTCGAGGACGAGCCGGCCGACCGCGTCGAGGCCGCGCTCTGGCGCTCAGGCTGAGGCCGGGGCGAACGCGGGATCCTGCTCGTGCTCGCGGAAGAAGCGCACCATCGACCCGACGTACTCCTCGAAGCGCGGGCACCGCAGTCCCTGGGCGGCGAGCAGGTCGCTCGGCGCGGCGGGTGTCGAACCGGACCGGATGGTTCAGGTACTTGATCGACTCGCGCGGAGCGCCGCCGTACATGTTGCGGACGGCCTCGAGCCGCAGCGCGTCCTCGACGAGCCACGGCGGCAGGCGGTAGCCGGGCTCGCGTCCGGCGTACTCGCGCGCGAGAAGCGTCAACAGCTCGCTCGCCGTGACCGGCTCCGGGTCGACGAGATGCAGCGTCTCGCCCACCGCGTCGGCGGACAGCGAGCCGGTCACCAGCGCGTCGACGACGAAGTCGACCGGGACGACGTTGAACGGCGCCGCTGCGCGGCCGAACTGCGGGATCGGCACGCCCCGCGACTCGGAGTAGGAGACCACGCGCAGCATGTAGTAGGGCCCGTCGAACTTCTGCGTCTCCCCGGTGCGCGAGTCGCCGACCACGATCGCCGGCCGGTAGATCGTCGTCGGGACGTCGTCCATCGCGTCTCGTACCCAGACCTCCGCCTGGAACTTCGTCGACTCGTAGTGGTTCTTGAACGCCTGCCCGAGAGCCAACTCGTGCTCATAGACGACGCCCTTTCTGACTCCCGCGACGTAGGCGGTGCTCACGTAGTTGAGCCGCTCTAGCCGCTCGCAGGCCGCGCAGAGCTCGAGCACGTTGCCGGTGCCGTCGACGTTGACGCGTTGCGCGAGCTCGAGCGGGACGGCGAGGTTGTAGATCGCGGCCAGATGGAAGGCGCTCGTCACCTCGGCCGTGAGCCGTTCCCAGTCCGCGTCCGCCAGCCCAAGCCGGCGCTCGGCGATGTCGCCGGCGATGACCTCGACCCGGTCGTCGCCGATCTCGGCAGCCGCCGCGCGCGCGGCATCGGCCATCCGCGGCTCGACCAGCGCGGCCACTCTCAGCTCCGGATCCTCCTCGAGCAGGCGCACGACGAGCCGCCGCCCGATGAAGCCGGGAAAGCCGGTTAGGAACGACAGCGACGCCACGGGACCGCGAGCCTACGAAACCGCGCAAGGAATGCGCGGCTGGACCGTTCTTATTGGCGATGCGGTTTGGCAGGGGGACAAGGCTCTGCGCGCTCGTCGCGCTCGCAGTGGCAGCGCTCGGTGCGCCGGCTGAGGCCAAGAAGCCCACGAAGGCGCCGAAGAAGCCGAAGTACGAAGTCGGCCTCGCGAGCCGCTCGATCAGCCCCGACGCGGACGGCACCTTTGCCGGCCAGCCGGTCTATCTGGGCGGGTACGGGATCGGCGGCGGATCGCCCGTCTTCGAGGGGCGCGCCGCGACCGGCGTGCTCGGCGAGGGACCTTCGGTGCGCGCGTTCGTCGTCTCGGACGACGAGGGCAACGCCTTCGCAATCGCTGACATCGAGACGCAGGGCTGGTTCGCGGCCACGAAGAACGGCCCCTATGGCCTGATCGACATGCGCAAGGCGGTCGACGAGGCCACCGGTGGGGCACTGCCCGCCGAGAGCGTCGTCGTCCAGACCGACCACAGCCACGGCGGGGCCGACTCAATCGGCGTCTGGGGCGGCGTCCCGGATGAGTACATGGCTTTCATGAAGGACCAGACGGTTGCCGCGATCGTCGAGGCGTTCGAGTCACGCGAGCGGGGAACGCTCTGGTACGGCACGGCCCCGGGACGCGACCTGCTCTCCAACCAGTTCGACTACGACGCCGCGAACGAAGTCGTCGACTCCGACGTGCGAGTCCTGCAGGCGCGCGACGACGAAGGCGCGCCCTTCGCGACGATGCTCAACTTCTCCGCGCACAGCACGGTGCTCGGCTCGGGCAATACGAAGATCACCGGCGACTGGCCGCAGCGCGCGAACCCGATGATGGAGGAGCGCTTCGGGGGCGAGGCGATGACCGTGATGGCGACGCTCGGCCGCACGCAGCCTGCTGATCGCGGCTGCCCTGACGGCACGCTGACCGACGACGCCCGCGAGCTCTGCACGCTCGACGAGTACGCCTCGCGGGTCGTCGACCGTGCCGCGGAGGCTGTCGCGAACGCCGAAGAGATCAAGGGCGATCCCATCGTCACGGCCCGCTCCTACCTGGTGAACGACGTCAGCTCGAGCGCGCTGCTGCTCGGCATGCTCTACGCGGGCGATGCCGCCGGCATCCCGATCAACCGCTCCATGACGCCGCCGTGGCTCGCCGGCAACGTGCTCGGCACGATCACGGCCAGCGCGCGCATCGGCGACGTGCTGCTCTCGTCGGGCCCAGGCGAGATGTATCCGCAGATCGCGCTGAAGGTCGCCGACACCGTGCCCGCGCGCGGTCACATGACGGCGGGGCTCGCGAACGACCAGCTCGGCTACCTGATCGCGCCCTACGAGGCCTACCCGGAGCCGGTCCGGCGGTCGTTCTTCAACCAGGCGGGCGACGAGGTCTCGCCGATCGACAACGACAACTACTTCTTCAACGTCTCGCACACCATGGGCGAGCGGGTCACGTGCTCGCTGCTCCGCGGCGCGGGTGAGGTGTTCGACGCCGGCTCGACCTACCGCGACGGCTACGACCGCTGTGCGACGTTCCCCAACGACGCCGCGCTCGAGCACGGCTCGGACGTCGCGCTCTCGGACCTGCCCAACCCTGACGTGACGCCGTAGCCGACGGGGCCGTAGGGTCCCGGCGATGAACGACGAACCCGCTGTCCTGACCGAGCGGCGCGACCGCGCGCTGCTCATAACGCTCAACCGGCCCGAGGTCCGCAACGCGGTCAACGGGGCCCTCGCCGAGGGAGTCGCCGCCGCGCTCGACGAGCTCGACTCGGACAGCGAGCTGTCGATCGGGATCCTCACCGGGGCCGGCGGGTTCTTCTCCGCGGGCATGGACCTCGGCGCGTTCGTCAAGGGCGAGTCGCCGTACGTCGGCGACCGCGGCTTTGCCGGCATCACCCGGCGGGCATCCGAGAAGCCGCTGATCGCCGCCATCGAAGGCTTCGCCGTCGCAGGCGGGCTCGAGATCGCCCTGTCCTGTGACCTGATCGTCGCGGCGGAGGGCGCCAAGCTCGGCATCCCGGAGTCGAAGCGGTCGCTCGTGGCGGCCGGCGGCGCGCTGCTCCACCTGCCGAAGCGGATGCCCTACCACGCCGTGATGGAGCTGGCCCTGACGGGCGAGATGGTGCCGGCGGAGCGCTTCCATGAGTTCGGCGTCGTCAACCGGCTGGCCCCGCCCGGCTCGGCGGTCGACGTGGCGCTCGAGCTCGCCGAGACGATCGGCCAGAACGGGCCGCTCTCGCTGATCGCGTCGAAGCGGATCCTCCAGGAGCAGTTCGACTGGTCCTCAGACGAGATGTGGGACAAGCAGGGCGCGATCGCGGGCCCCGTCATGACCTCCGAGGACGCCAAGGAGGGCGCGGCCGCCTTCAAGGAGAAGCGCGAGCCCCGCTGGCAGGGCCGCTAGCAGCACTTTTACAGCGGTACGCGCAAGTTTCTCGCGCAGGCGGCGTTTTAGCGCACCGACCCCCTTCAGGGGCTGGCGCCCTCGCGCGCAGGGGGACATGTGACCAACCCACCAGGAGGAACGCGTTGAAACTGAGGATCGCACTCGTATCTGCGGCGCTGGTCGCGCTCGCACTGCCGTTCGCTGCATCGGCCGGAAGCCCGACTGATCGCGCCACGGGAGGCGGCCAGGTCCTGATCGGACCAGGGGCGGCGCGGGCGACACGATTGCCTTCACCGCGCAGGATCGGGCGGACAACCCGGGTCAAGTCCAGTACATCGACCGGACGCGCGGACGGCCAGACCCGCTACCACGGAACAGTGGCCTGCCTCATGGTGAGCGGCGACATGGCCGTACATCGGGGCGGCTCGTGGGACAAGCCAGGGCGCCGGCAACTTCAACCTGTACGTCGAGGACAACGGCGAGCCGAACCGGGCGAGCCGACATGATCTTCATCGACGAGGCGGCAGATAACCCGACGTGCGACTTCGACGAGCCGGAGGACGAGGACCAGCTCGGTCTCGCTCGCGGCAATGCGCAGGTCTACGACGCCGACGGTGGGCAGCAGGCTGCGGAAGAGGAAGACGCCGGTCTGTCGTTCCTCGGTCTCTAGCCCGAAAAGTCAGTCAGCAGTATCCGAGCGCCCTGGGCTTTCGCCCGGGGCGCTCGTCTTTGCGCCGCGCTCGCGCAGCCAGCGCCCCTCCCACTCCGACGGCTCGAAGGTTGGCGGGCCGCCGAAGCTGAGGACGGTCGTGCCCGCCTCGGCGGCGACCGCGTGGCGGTGGGACTCGGGGTCCGGGATGAAGACGTACGTGCCGGCGGGCGCGTCGAAGCTGTCGCCGTCGACCGTGAACTTCGCGCTCCCGCGCGCGACGAAGTAGAGCTCCTGGTGGTCGGCCCCCTCCTCGGTGTGCGGCTCGACGACGTCCTCGCCCGCCGCACCCGCGACGTATGCGTTGCAGCCGAACGCGCGGATGTCGAGCGTCGCCCGCACCGGCAGCCACGTGAGCGTGTCCGGGCCCGGAATGCGCTCGATCTCGTCTAGGTGGACGACCTTGTGGGCCATCGGATCGCAGCCTAGTGCGCGAGCGACTAGTGTTCCTCGTTCAACGATGAGCGACGCATCCCGATCGAACGGCAGCCACGAGTTCCGGCTCGAGGGCGCTCCGACCCAGGTCGTCGACGCGACCCACGTCGACCGGCCGCGGGCGGTCGCCGCCGCCGCCGAGCTCCTCGAGGCCCTCGGAGTCGACCTCGAGCAGAGCAGCCTCGCGCAGACCCCCGAGCGGATGGTCGACTCCTACGTAGAGCAGCTCACACCGCAGCCGTTCCGCGCGACCACGTTCCCGAACGACGGCGGCTATGACGAGCTCGTCGTAGCCCGGGAGATCGAGTTCCACTCGCTCTGCGAGCACCACCTGCTGCCGTTCGTCGGCGTCGCGCACGTGGCGTACCTGCCCGGCGAGCGGATCGTCGGCCTGTCGAAGCTCGCGCGCGTCGTCGAGTACTACGCGCGAGCGCTCCAGGTCCAGGAACGGCTGACCGTCCAGATCGCCGACTGGCTCGAGAGCGAACTGCACCCGCGCGGCGTCGGCGTCATTCTCGAGGCCGAGCACATGTGCATGACGCTCCGCGGCGTTCAGAAGCCCGGCACGAAGACGGTGACGTCCGCGCTGCACGGACTGGTGCGCGACGACCCGCGCACCCGCCAGGAGTTCCTGACTCTTACGCGCGGAGCCTGAACGGCGGGTACTCGTCGGTGACGAGCATGAACGCGTACGCGATCACGCGGTTCGTCCATCGCATGACGCCGACGACGTAGTCGAACCATCCGCGCGGATAGCGGCCCGTAAACAGGATCGCGAACCACGCGACGATCACGACGCAGACCGCTCCGATCCAGAGGAAGAAGAGGACGACGTAGTGCGGGATCGCGAGCAGCCATTTCACGAGTGGCAGCCAGCGGTTCAGATCCTGGCGCGCGTCGGGATACTCGACCTCGAGCCGCACGTACTGCTGCTCGTCCGTCGACGGGTACTGGTCGCTCAGGAGAAATAGGTACGCATAGACGCGATTGGCGAACCGCAGGAACTCGCGATTCCAGTCGAACCACCAGCGTGGGTACTTCTGGCGGAAGAGCAGCATGAGCAGCGGCGGCAGGAACAGCACAGCCCCGCCGGTGACAACGACGCTCGTGTACTCCTCGCCCGGGGAGTTCAACGTGATCGTGCCCAGAGTCGCCAGCACGATCATGATCGGGATCGCGGCGAAGATCCGGAACGCGCTGCTGACGCGATCCAGGTCTCGCTCCGGGTACTCGACGTCGAACTGGAGCGGATGTCCTGCGGTGGAAACCGGCGGTTCGGTATGCATGGCTCGAGTCTCTCACTGAGCGCCAGCTTCGGGGACGACGACCACCGGGCGGTCGGCGCCATGGAGCACGCCGTTTGAGACGCCGCCAAGCAGCGCCCGCTCCGCGCCGCCGATCCCGCGCCGGCCGATGACTATCGCCATGACATCGTGCTCGCGAGCTGCCTCCAAAATGCCGCGCCATGCCCGACCCCGGGCCTGTATCGAGAGTGGCTCGGCGGTCAGGCCGGCCTCAGCCGCCAGGCGGGTCCCCTCCTCTGCTGTCGCGTGCGAGACGTCCGCACCTATGGTGTCCATCTCGTCAAGGCCTCCCTTGAGCACCCCGGAGAGGCCGGGACGGGAGGCACGGAGGCGACATCCTTCAGCGACTCCCACACGTGCAGGACGAGCGCAGGCCGGTCCGGGAACAGTTCGGCGGCCCGCGCGATCGCCTGCCGCGAGTTCGTCGAGCCGTCGTAGCAAATAAGGATGGGCCCGCTGGTCACTACACGGTCTCCGCCTTGGCGGGCTCCATCGCTGCCCGCTCGGATTCGGTTGGGGTACGCGGGAAAACCAGCACGGCGCACTCGGCCGTTTCGATCAGGCGGCTCGACACACTGCCCAACACGATTCGCCGCAGCGGCCCATACCCGCGCGAGCCGACGACGAGGAGGTCGAGGCCTTCTCGTGTGCGCTCGGTCAGCGTTTCGACCGGATCACCCCTAAGCACCGAAGCCGCAGCACGCACGCCGCCGTCGAGAGTCTCGACGTCCTCCCGAAGACGCTCACCGAGGCTCTCGCGCATGAGCCGACGATATTCGGCCGGCGTGGGCTCGATCCGGCTTGAGCTCCAGTCGTTCGGCGGGACAACCGCGAACACGCGCATCGTGGCCCGGTGCTCAAGCGCAATCTTCTCGGCCATACGTAGCGCGAAGCGCGACTCCGACTGTGCGTCGAAACCGACCCCGATCACCCTGAGCCGGTCCTCCACGCCATCCGCAAGCCCGAGTGGCGCGACCGCAACCGGGATTGGGGACCCGTCGAGGATGCAGCGGCGTAGCGACGCTTGCCGACGACAATCAGGTCTGCGTGCTCACGCCGTGCGGGTTCCGTCCCGTGGACCGGAGAGGTGAGTGACCCGATCACGAAGCGCGTGTCCGGCGTCGCGAGGTAGCGGGCAGGCGAAGGGCGTCCCCCCCATGGCGGCCGCCCCCGTCCGCGACGAAGATCGTCTTGAACATCAGTGCTCCATCTCCGTCGCGGGGGCGTTCTCGGTCGCGAGGACGCCGACCGCTCCCTTGACCATGTCCCCGAATGCGTGAGTGACGAAGGGGTAGCTGCCCTCCTGGTCGAGCGTGAACTCGACCCACCCGCCCTGCGACGGCGCGAGGTTGATCGTCTGGGCGTCATGTCCGACCACGCCCTCGACCATGCGTCTGTGTCGAAGACGGTGCCGATCACGTGGAACGCCGACCAGATCGACGGCCCGGCGTTCAGGACGTACATCCGGATCGTCTCGCCGCGCTTGACGGTGATCGGGTGGTCCTTGTACTGCGCGCGCGTAGCCGTTGAAGGTGAGGACGTCGGGCGTCTTCGCCGCCATCTTGGCCGGGTCGGCGTCCTGGCCTTCCTCGCCGATGTAGAACTCCTGCTGGGTCATCCACAGCTCGCGGTCGACCGGCGCCATGCTCTTCGGCTTGACGACCATCATGCCGACCATGCCGGCGCCCGTGTGCATCAGGACCGGGTCGGTCGCGCAGTGGTACATGAACACGCCCGGGTGCTTCGCGACGAAGCTGAACCGGTGCGTCTCCCCTGGCTGGATCGTCTTGAACGCCTCGTTCGGGCGCGACCTCCGAGGAGTGGTAGTCGATCGAGTGCGGCATCCGCACGTCCATCTTCTCCGACGCGCCGTTCACGAGCGTGATCTCGACCTTGTCGCCCTCGGTGACGACCATCGGCTCTGAGACGCCCGTGCCGCGGTTGAACTTGCCGTTCACCGCGTAGGACCACACGCGCGTCGCGGGCTGGTCCGCCGACACCTTCGTGACGTGCTCGTACACGTCCACGCGGAACTCCTTCACATCACCGGCCGGCGGCGCCGGCAGCGTCGCGTCGGGCCGCTTGTACTCCTCGACGTCGCCGCTGAACGAGCGCGTGCGTGGAGTGGTCGTGCGCCGCGCCGGTGGCCGCGGTGCCGGCCGCGGCGGGAGCCTGGGTGACGATCTGCTCGTCGTCGCCGCCGTTGAACGCGATCACGAGACCGATGGCCGTGATCGCCGCGCCGGCGGCAAGGACCGAAAGGAGCAGCGACAGCCCGTCGCGGATGTCGGTCCGCTCGGCGCGCTCCTCGAGCTCGTCGATGCGCTCGTGGTCGAGCTCGTGGATGGGCGGGTCTTCGAGTATCGGCGTCATTGCTTCTCCCTCAGTCGTTGTGCTGCTCTAAATCTCGGTCTTCTGAGCGCGGGCTACGACCGGGAAAAGCCGACCGGCTGGCGCGCGAACCCGGAGCGCGCCTACGTAGTTCTCCGCAGCTCAAGGCCGGGCCGGGCCGCCAGGTACGGCGTGAGGCTGCGCGCGGCGACCTTCGCGGGCGGCCACCAGAGCGACCGATCGGCCGTCTCGGTCGGGAGATCCTGGCCTGCTCAAGTCGTGGCGCAGGAAGCGCGGCTCGCCGCCCGTCAGCAGCAGTCCGCGCAGGACGGGGACGAAGGGCGTCGGCTCGATCTCGACTCCGGCAGCGGCAGCGATCGCCTCGGCGGCGGCGTCGGCCTGCTGGGCGGCCAGGCCGCCCTGCTTGACGGGGAAGGCGGTGCCGTCGCCCGCGGCGTACACGTCGTCCGCCCCGAGCACGCGGCCGTGCCGGTCCGTGGCGATGTAACCCGCCACGGTCTGGGGGACTCCGCGGATGTTCGGTCCGCGCATCGCGGGAAGGGCGACGGCTCGGTCCGCGTCGATCAGCCCGGAAGGGGCGGTGACCAGCCCGTTGACGTCGAAACTGACCGGTCGGTGGCCCGCGAGGAGCTCGACGCCGCGCTCCGCGAGGAGGCCGTCGAGCTGCTGGGAGGCTTCGAGCCCAAAGGCTTCGAGCGGAGCGTCCTCGGGTGTCACCACGATCAGCTCGGCTGTCACCCCGCGTTCCGCGAGGTTGTCGGCAGTCAGAAGGACTAGCTCGTACAGCGGTAGCAGCCACCCGGTGCCCGCCGGAGCGGCGAAGGCGAGCCTGCGGGCGATGCCGCGCTCGACGTCGTCGAGCGCACGGCGAAATTCCTGTCGGAAACCCGGCGCCGCCACCGTCATCGCGCCGGGTACCCCGACGCGCAGGTGCGCGCCCACCGCGAGCAGGAGCGAGTCGTAGGCCCGCTGCGCGCCCGACTGCAGGACGACGCGCTTGTCGGGCCAGACACCCTCGAGGCGGTCGGGCACGAGCGTCGCGCCCTGGTCGCCGGCGATCCGGGCCAGGTCGAAGTGCTGGACGCGCTCGTCGTGGAAGAGCGCGGCGAGCTCCATCGGCCGGTTGACGAACTCGGAGTTCGGCGTCACGAGATCGATCTCGACGCGATCCTGCGCAAGCTCCCTGAGCCTGAGCAGCGCCTCGAGCGCTGCGACTCCTCCGCCGGCAATTACGACCTTGTGCGAGCTGTCCGAATCGCCGTTTCGTCTCCGGGTGGGTGTCCGCATCTCGAGCACGGCTACAGGATCGGCAACCCCGGGGCGGGCGGCATCCGTTCGCTCCCGCCGATCGCGCCCGTAGTTCCCCGCAGCCGGTTTAGATTTGGAGTCGTGGATGCCCAGCGTCTCGAGCGGCTCATCGAGGTGGGGCGGTCGCTCGTGTCCGAGCTGCACCTGCCCAACGTCCTCGACCGGGTGCTCGAGGTCGCGCGCGAACTCACCGGCGCCCACTACGCCGCGCTCGGGATTCTCGATGAGAACAAGCAGCAGCTCGAGCAGTTTCTGACGGTCGGAATCGACGAGGAGCAGCGGAGCCGAATCGGCTCGCTGCCGCGCGGGCACGGCGTGCTCGGGCTCCTGATCAGCGATCCGAAGCCGCTCCGGCTGGAGGACGTGGGGTCCCACCCCGACTCGTACGGATTCCCGCCCAACCACCCGCCGATGAAGACGTTCCTCGGTGCGCCGGTCCTCATCAGGGGCGAGGCGTGGGGCAACCTGTACCTGACCGACAAACAGGGCGGCCCGTTCACCGAGGAGGACGAGGAGGCCCTGCTCGTCCTCGCCGACTGGGCCGCGATTGCGATCGACAACGCGCGGCTCTACGAAGGCGTGCAGCGCAGGCGTGGCGAGCTCGAGCGTGCTGTCCGCGGGCTCGAGGCCACGATCGAGATCGCGCGTGCCCTCGCGGGCGAGACCGAGCTTGAGCGCGTGCTCGAGCTCATCGTCAAGCGTGGCCGCGCGCTCGTCGAGGCGACGGCCGTTGTGATCATGCTGCTCGAGGGAGACGAGCTCATCGTGCAGGCGACGGCCGGAGACATCGCTCCGTCCGCCGAGGGCGCTCATGTGCCCGTGTCGGGCTCTTTGAGCGGCGATGTCCTCCTCACTGGGAGACCGGAGCGGATCGGGGATGTGCAATCGCAGCTTCGGCGAGCACCTGTCGTGATGGCCGGCGCAACGAGCGCGCTGCTCGTCCCGCTCGTCTTCCGCGGTAGCACGCACGGCGTGCTCGCCGCCTTCGACCGCCGCTCGGACGGCCCCGAGTTCACCGACGAGGATGAGCGGCTGATGTCGGGCTTCGCGGCTAGCGCCGCTGCGGCCGTCGCAACGGCGAAGTCCGTCGCCGAGGACCGGCTGCGGCTCTCGATCGATGCCTCCGAGCAGGAGCGCAAGCGGTGGGCGCGCGAGCTGCACGACGACACGCTGCAGGGACTCGCGGGCCTCGGCATGACGCTGGGGTCCGCTCTGCGCGGGTCGTCGGAGGACGACCTTCGCGCGGGTGTGACGGACGCGACCGAGCAGATCCGCGAGGAGGTGGCCAAGCTGCGGGCCCTGATCGCCGAGCTGCGTCCCGCGGCGCTCGACGAGATCGGCCTGAGGGCCGCGGTCGAGAGCCTTGTCGAGCGCACGCTGTCAACACAGGGCCTCGAGATCACAATTGAGATCGCGCTCGCCTCGGACGAAGGCGGAGCGCGGCTCGCGCCGGAGATCGAGAGCACGGCCTACCGGATCGTCCAGGAGGGGCTCACGAACATCGGAAAGCACGCGGCTGCGGTGACGGCCGAAGTGCGGATCGCCGAGACGAACGGCCGCCTCGACGTGGCTGTGCGTGACGACGGTCGTGGCTTCGAGCCGTCCGCGCCCCGTTCCGGCTTCGGCCTCACAGGAATGCGGGAGCGCGTCGAGATGCTGGGCGGCACGCTCGCCGTCGAATCGTCCGAAGCCGGGCTCGGGACGCTCGTCCGAGCGTCCATTCCGGTCCGGCATGCGGACTAGCGCTCGACGATCTCGTTGTCGAGCGCGTATCGGACGAGCTCCGCGCGGGTGGTGAGGCCCGTCTTCTGCTGCACGCGCGCACGGTGCGACTCCACCGTCCGAACACTGAGGAACAGCTGTTCGGCGATCTCAGTGTTGGTGTGCCCCAGCGCGATCAGTCGCAGGATGTCTACCTCGCGCTCGGTGAGGTCGTCCGGCGGCCCCGCCGGCTTGGGCGGCTCGGCCGCGATCTTCCCGCCCAGCTCGGGGTGGAGATACGTCCTTCCCGCGGCGGCCATCCGGACCGCCTCGACGAGCTCCCTGTCGGCCGCCTCCTTCAGGACGTAGCCGCGGGCGCCCGCCTGGAGAGCCTCGCGCGCGAATGCGGGATCCTCCTGCATCGTCAGGACGACGATGTTCGTGCCCGGTGAGTCGCTCAGCATTTTCGGGATCGCCGGCAGGCTCGATCCGTCCGGCATGTTGAGGTCGAGCACGAGCACGTCCGGCTTGTAGCCGAGCACGGTCCGCGTCGCGGAGTCGACGTCGCCCGCCTCGGCGACGACCTCGAGATCCTCCTCCGCATCGAGCAGCAGTTTGAGGCCGCTGCGCACGACCTGGTGGTCGTCGGCGATGACGATCCGGATCATGGTCGGCACCCTACCCTCGCCTCGTGGACCTGCTCCTGCTCACGCTCGCCGCGACGGCGACGGCGGTCGCGACCGGCCTCGGAGCGGTGCCGGTGTTCTTCCTCGGCGAGCGGGCCGCGACCTTGCGGCCGTGGTTGCTGGGCTTCGCCGCGGGCGTCATGACGGTGGCCTCGGTCGTCGGGCTGCTGCTGCCGGCTCTCGACGAAGGGACGGCCGGCGATGTGGCTCTGGGAGCAGCCCTCGGGGTGGCGTTTCTGCTCGCAAGCCGGTGGTGGATCGAGTCGCCGCGCTCGCGAGTGACCTACTCCGCCGAGCGCCGGACCGCCCTCCTGGTGTTTCTCGTCCTGCTCGTGCACAGCCTGCCGGAGGGCTTCGCCATCGGCACCGCCTATGCATCAGACACTGCCGGGCTCGGCCTGTTCGTGATCCTCGCGATCGGAGCGCAGAACGTGCCGGAGGGAACAAGTGTCGCGATACCGCTGGCCACAGCGGGCTATGGCCGGGCGCGCCAGTTCTGGGCCGCCGTCGGTACGAGCGCCCCGCAGCCGATCGGCGCGATCATCGCGTACCTGCTCGTCGAAGAAATCGACGGTCTCTTGCCGATCTCGTTCGCCTTCGCGGCCGGCGCGATGCTCGCGCTCGTAGCGCTCGAGCTCGCCCCGTCCGCGTTCGAGTCAGGACGTGTGCGCACGGCCCTCACCGGAATCGTGGCCGGCTCCGCCGTGATGCTCGGCCTGAGCGCGCTGCTTGGCGTTTAGCTTCGCTAGCCGGGTCTGATCTCGTACTCGCGGCCCATGAGCGCCTGCTTGCGGTGGGCCTCCCGCTCGGCCGCCGCCTCGGTCTCGTGGAGATACGGCGCGAGGTAGCGTCCCGCGACCTTGCTCGGCGGCCACCACAGCGTCTCTGGCGAGGTCTGTGCGCTGTCACCCTCGCGGCCGCTCAGGTTCGTGCGCATGAACCTGGATTCGCGGCCGGTGATCAGCTGGCCCCGCAGGACCGGCCTGAACGACCGTGGCTCGATCGACGCGCCGGCCGCTCGGGCGATCACCTCGGCGACCGCATCCGCCTGCTGGCACGCGATGCCGCCCTGCTTGACCGGGAAGTTCGTGCCGTCGCCGGCCGCGTAGACGTTCTCGATTCCGACCACGCGGCCGTGGTTGTCGATCGGCAGGAAGCCGTCCTCATCCTGGGGCAGCGACCGGATCTCGTTGCCCCGCAGCCGCGCAAGCGTGACGATGCGGTCCGCTTCGATCTGGTCCCCGCCCGGATGCAGGACGACCGTGCCCTTGCGCGGCATCTCCGCGTGCACGGAACAGCGAACGGTGATGCCCGCCTGCTCGAGCAGTTCGAGCACCTCGTCGCTCGGCCCGGGCCCGAACACGGCGAGCGGCCCGTCCTCCGGCGTGACGAAGGTCAGCTCGACACCCTCGAGGGACATGTCGTGCGCTCGCCGCGCGGTCATCAGCGCGAGCTCGTAGAGCGGCAGGGTCCAGGTCACGCCCGTCGGGACCACGAACGCGATGCGGCGCGCGTACTCGCCCTCCAAGTCCTGGATCAGGCCGTGGAGCTTCTCGCTGTCCTCCTGGCCGCGGAACGTCGTCGCGTGCTCGAACGGCTCCTCGCGCCTTGCGCCCGTCGCGATCACGAGCTTGTCGTAGCTCAGCTCGTTGCCGCCCGTGGTGCGAAGCACACCCGAGGCAGGCGACACCGACGCGAGCCCGTCGCTGACGAGCTCGAGCTTGAGATCGCGCGCGAACTTCTTCAGCGGCAGGCGCTGGGCGTCGCCGAGCGCGAACGGCTCGCCGACGGAGAGCGGCTTGAACACGAAGTCGTCCTCCGGCGCGAGCATTGTGATGTCCACCCGCTCGCCCGCCAGGTCGCGCAACGCGATCGCCGCCTCGAGAGCGGCCACTCCTCCTCCTGCGATTACGACGTGCATCTGCGGGTCCTCAGTGCGCCGGGCGTCGATGCGACGCTACCGAACGACGGGGCCTTTTGGAATGCCTGGCCATCCGGGTCACAAGGCGCGCGTAGCGCTCGGTCCCGAGCGGCTCAGGGTCGCAGCCGAGCAGTTCACGTCGAGGAATCTGTAGCGGGGTCGGCTTCATGCTCCGATCTTCGGTTGCCGAGCTCCGGCAGGCATCCGTGTCAACACGCGGACCGGTTGCGGGTTAACACGGATCGAATGCCGTAGCGCGAACCGATGCTCGGCGAGGCTGGGACTCCGATGCTGGTTCGACACCGAACCCTCAGGAGGCTCAGATGAACAGGTTGTACGTGTATGCCGGCATCGCCGCGAGCGTGGTGATGATCGGCATCGGCATCGGATCGATCGTCGTTGGCGCATCCGGACGCGGCGAGGTGCAGGACAAGATCCAGGCGGAGCAGATCGTCGGGACGCCGGACATGAATCCGGACGACACGCGCGCGGCTGTAGAGGAGGCCGGCATCGACGCCGACATCCCGGACTGCACCGTCGCCGATGAGGACGTCGACGATGGCGACAGCGCGAAGTGCTTCGCGGAGTACATGCGGATCCACGCGCTGGAGGACACGGACGGCAAGACCTACGCCGAGATGCCGCGGTTCATCGGCAAGGACGGCGAGCCGACAGCGGAGGAGTCCGAGGCCGCGATCGACCCGAAGTCGGGCGAGCCGGTGAGCAACCCCGAGCGGAACATCTGGGTGACGGAGACCGCCCTGTCGACGGCGCTCAACACGTCGTATTTCGCGGAGCAGGTGGCGACCTTCTCGATCGTGATGGGCATCTGCCTGCTGCTCGCGGGTATCGGCTTCCTGGTCCTTACGCTCCGTCTGCCGTGGCGCGAGACGCACAAGAGCTGAGGCTGCTCGAGGAGGTGCCGACCGCTGCGCAGTCGCCGGCGCGGTTCCAGACCGTGCTGACGCAGGCGCAGTGGTCGGACCTCCTCGCGACGATTGAGCGCGCGCGGCGCATGATCGACGCGCGCGTCATCTGGAACGTCAACTCCACGGCCCGTGGGGGCGGCGTGGCCGAGCTCCTGCAGTCGCTCGTCGCGTACGTGCGCGGGGCCGGCTTCGACTGCCGCTGGAGTGTCATGGCCGGCAACCCGGACTTCTTCGCCGTGACCAAACGGCTCCACAATCGCCTTCATGGCGCCGCCGGGGACGGCGGCCCGCTCGCTGAAGCGGAGCGAGCGATCTACGAGCGGGTCAGCGACGAGAACGCGCGCGCCCTCCGGCGGGATGTCCGCGCGGGCGACCTGATGCTGCTGCACGACCCGCAGACCGCCGGGCTGGTGCGGCCCCTGCTCGACCGCGGGGCACACGTGATCTGGCGCTGCCATGTCGGGCTCGACGTGCCGAACGACTTCGCGCGGTCGGCGTGGGACTTCCTGCGGCCGTACGTGGAGGACGCGCGGGCGCACGTGTTCTCGCGCAGGGCGTTCGCCTGGGAGGACCTCGACCCCGAGCGGCTGTTCGTCATTCCGCCCTCGATCGACGTCTTCACTCCCAAGAACCAGCCGCTAGAGCCGCAGACCATCTCCGCAATTCTCGCGATAGCCGGCCTTGGCGCGGGCAAGCCTCCCCGCGAAGCGCCGGTGTTCACGCGTACGGACGGATCCCCGGAACGCGTCGATGCCCGTGCCGAGCTGATCGAGGACGAGCCGCTGCCGGCGTCGGTGCCGATCGTGACCCAGGTCTCGCGCTGGGACCGGCTCAAGGATCCCGCCGGGGTGCTCGAGGCTTTCGCCGGCACCATCGCGCCGCAGGCGGACGCGCATCTGGTGCTCGCCGGGCCCGCCGTCGCGGCAGTCGCCGACGACCCGGAGGGCGCGGAGGTGCTGCGGGAGGTGGCGGCGCAGCGCGAACGGCTCCCCGGCGAGGTCCGCTCCCGCGTGCATCTCGCGTTGCTCCCGATGGACGACCTCGAGGAGAACGCCGCGATCGTGAACGCGCTCCAGCGGCGCTCGGACGTCGTCTGCCAGAAGAGCCTCGCGGAGGGATTCGGCCTGACCGTCGCGGAGGCGATGTGGAAGGCGCGGCCGGTCGTCGCGTCGGCCGTCGGCGGGATCCAGGACCAGATCGTCGACGGCGAGACGGGCGTGCTTGTAGAGGCGCACGACCTGGGCGCTTTCGGGAACGCCGTCACGGGCCTCCTGAACGACCCCGCACGCGCCGCGCGGCTTGGTGAGCAGGCCCGGCTGCGCGTACGGGAGGCGTTCCTCGGGCCGCGCCACCTCACGCAGTACGTCGATCTCTTCGACCACGTGCTGCGCGAAGCGGCTCGGTAGTTATCCGCACCAGGCTCGCGGGTCGCTCCCGATGTCCGGCTCGGGCACCGGGCGTAGCGTCACGCACATGGGCGCACCCGCAATCGAGACCCACGACCTCCACATGCACTACGGCAAGGGACGGACCGAGGTCCGCGCGCTCGACGGCGTCGACCTCACGATCGAGCAGGTCGGGCTCGGTCGATCCAGGTGCGCTGCTGTGGCTATTGGAGCATCGCGGCGTGACGGCCGGCGAGCTCGGCCACGCGGCTCCATGCCGGCATAGCCGCGATGGCCGCCGCGCTCGGGGGCATGGACGCCCTCGTGTTCACCGCCGGAGTCGGGGAGAACGCGCCCGCGATCCGCGCCTCCGCCGCGGAGCGGCTGGCATTCCTCGGCGTCCGATTGGATCCGGCGAAGAATGTCCGCACCGACGGTGACGTTGACCTCTCGCAGGCGGACGCGGCGGTGAGGACACTCGTCATCCGCGCGCGTGAGGATCTGGAGATGGCTCGGCAGGCCGAAGGCGTGCTCGGCTAGCCGTCGCGATGCAGCTCGGCGAGCCGCTCCGCCTCGTCATCCAGCGCGCGCCGCACCGAGCGCTCCAGCCGGCCGAATGGGCTCAGCTTGATCCGGTCCTTCTCGTACCGCCAGGTGCCGGCAACCTCCCCGTCCACCAGGAAAGTCGCGGTGGACTGCGGCGTCTTCACGTTGAACACGCGCGAGCGGTATCGCTCGGGCAGGATCCCCGTTCGGCGCGCGTGCGCGAGCAGCGTGGCGTCCCACACGGGCAGGAACCGAGCCGGCGCGGGCGTGTCGGCGTCGGGCAGCGGCGCGCGCGGCAGGTCGAGCAGCTCGCCGCCTTGCTCGTCGCGGAAGCGCCTCAGATCGAGCCGCGCGAGCGCCGGCTCGACAGCGCGCTTTCCGAGCCCGAGGTAGTCGGCGATATCGCCCTTCGACGCCGGCCCGAACCCACGCAGGTAGCTGTTCACGCTCTGGTCGAGCGCATCGTCCGGCGCGACGTCTTCGGATCCGATCCAGTCCTCGGCGGCCGCGAACAGGTCGGCGCGGCGACGCGCCCACGTGCCGGACGGCGGCACGCGCACCATGTCGAGCCAGCAGCCGACGCCGTAGATCGTGCCCTGGCCGATGTCGACCGCAGCCTCGATCTCCTTGCGCTGCATCGGTCCTTTTGCGATCAGCCGCCGGAGCTTGCGCGCGGCAGCGGCTGCGGAGCGCGCCTTGGCGTGCGCCGGATGGCGCTGCCAGGTCATCCGTCGCGCCTCTCGGGTGGCGACGGCGAACGGCCACCAGTCGCGCGCCGAGACCAGGTGGATCGTTAGGCGCATCAGTGTGCCCTGAACCACGGTGCGCCGCTCGAGCGCGCGGTCGAGAGCGCCGCGCTCGAACCCGTCGAGTCGCGTCCACAGCCCGACGTACATCGACGGGGCGTACTGAGCCTGGATGCCGCCGATCCGCTCGAGCGCCTTCGGCAGGCCGAGCCGCTTGCGCTCGAGCAGGAACTGGCGTGCGAGGAGCGCTCGGTTCAGCTCGCGCCGCGTGAGGACCCGGTCGGCCATGGCCGCCTTTTAGCGCATGCGAGGATGCGCGCATGCGACGAGTCCGGCTCTCTGATGCGAAGTTCGAGTACGACCCCGACGACCCGGAGGGCTTCCGCAGCGGGATGGCGCGCTTCGGGCGCGACGTGGGCTCGAAGGACAGCGGCGCCACCCTGTACGAGCTGCGGCCGGGCGAAGCGGTGTGTCCGTACCACTACGAGTACGGCGAGGAGGAGTGGGCGCTCGTGCTCGAGGGGACGCCTTCGGTGCGCACGCCGGAGGGCACCGAGCAGCTCGAGCCGCTCGATCTCGTCTTCTTCCCGAAGGGACCGGAGGGCGCACACCAGATCCGCAACGACGGCGACGCACACGCGCGCATCCTCATGTGGTCCACGGTCGTGCTCCCGACGGCGAGCGTCTACCCGGACAGCGACAAGATCGGCGTCTGGACCGGCAACAAGGCCGACAACGTGATGGTGCGCCGCGAAAGCGGCGTGGAGTACTTCGACCGCGAGACGTAGCCGCCCCCGCACCTGAAAGCGAAAGGCCCCCGGCAATGCCCGAGCCGGGGGCCTCTGACGCTTGTGGGCGGAGCACAGCCTGGGAAATGATGCGCGACCCCGAGGCGAACTCCTAGTTGTTGGAGCACGGAGACCTTGGTTCCTCCCGTGTTCCTCGCTCCTGTTATCGGCCCGCCCCATCCCGGGCCAAATCCCCGGTCTGTGGTAATTCGCCCGCTTCCGCCGCCCGGCGCAAATGCGAACATGTGTTCGTGTCAGCCGATGCGACCGTCCTCCACGCGGACCTGGACTCCTTCTACGCGTCGGTCGAGCAGCGTGACGCGCCGCTCCTCCGGGGCCGCCCCGTGATCGTCGGCGGCGGGGTCGTGCTCGCGGCCAGCTACGAGGCGAAGCGGCACGGCGTTCAGGGCGGCATGGGCGGGTCCGAGGCTCGGCGTAGGTGCCCGCAGGCAATTGTCGTGCCGCCCCGCATGGCGGCCTATTCCGAGGCGAGCAAGGCCGTGTTCGAGATCTTCGAGCAGACCTCGCCCGTGGTCGAGCCGCTCTCGATCGACGAGGCCTTCCTCGACACGCGCGGGATGGAGGCCGTGTTCGGCACTCCGGAAGCGATCGCGGTCAGGCTCCGCCGAGAGGTGCGACGTCAGGTGGCGCTGCCGATCACGGTCGGCGTCGCGCGGACCAAGTTCCTCGCGAAGGTCGCAAGCGCGGTTGCGAAGCCCGACGGTCTGCTGGTCGTGCCGCCCGGCGGTGAGCTCGCCTTCCTCCACCCCCTTCCCATCGAGTACCTGTGGGGAGTCGGCCCCGTTACCTCGCGCAAGCTCCGCGCCGCCGGCCTCACGACCGTTCGAGACGTCGCCGGCGCGGACGAGCATGCGCTCGTCGAGCTGCTCGGCCGCGCGGCGGGCCGCCACATCCACGCGCTCGCACACAACCGGGACCCGCGGCGCGTCCGGGGCCGACGGCGACGCTCGATGGGGTCGCAACGCGCGCTCGGACGGCGCGCACCCAAGTCACCTGAAGACATCGACGCGACGGTCGTCGCGATCGTGGACCGGCTTGCGCGGCGGCTTCGGGCGGCGCGGCGGGTCTGCCGCACCGTCACGCTGCGGCTGCGGTTCGACGACTACACGCGCGCGACCCGTGCGCACACGCTGACCGAGGCGACCGCACAGACGCAGACGATCCTCGCGACCGCGCGCAAGCTGCTCGCCGTGGCGCTGCCGATGATCGAGCGCCAAGGGCTCACGCTCATCGGTATCGCCCTCGGAAACCTCGACGACGACAGCGCGATCCAGCTCGCACTTCCGCTCGAGGACCATCGCGCGGCCGCGCTCGACGTCACCCTCGACACCCTCCGCGACCGCTATGGCGCCGACGTGGTCACGCGCGCCGTGCTGCTCGGCCGTCCGAGCGGGTTGAGCGTGCCGCTGCTGCCGGACTAGGGCCGGCGCGCGGCGCCGAGAATGTGCGGCACCGATGGGATGACTGGGCTCGGCGAGTACCCGAACCGCCGCGAGTGCTCGACGTCGAACCCTGCCGCCTCGATCGCGGCCATGGTCTCGCGCGTCGGGTGGCAGCCACCACTCACGAGCGGCCACACCCTGGTCCGGTCGAAGATCTCCAGCACGGCCCTGAGCGGCTGACGATGTGCGTGCACATGCTCGTAGAAGCGCAGCTCGCCGCCCGGACGCACGATGCGTTTCATCTCGGCCAGTGCACGCGCCTGGTCCGGCACCGTGCAGAGGACGAGGCATGCAACCGCGGCGTCGAAGCTCCCGTCCTCGAACGGCAAGTCATCCGCGACCGCGTCCACGACCTCGACCGGCACGGGACCATTTGCGGCTGACACAGCGGCCCGCTCGCGCAGGTACGGCTCGGGCTCGGCCGCGACCAGCGCGGTCACGGTCGACGGGTAATGAGCAAAGTTGCTGCCGGTCCCCGCGCCGAGCTCGAACACGCGCCCTGACAGCCCCGCGAGCGCCTCGCGGCGATGGGCCGTCTGCTCGTCGTCCTCGCTCTGGACCATGCGCGTGTACCAGCGCGCGAAGAATGGATTTCGAACCTGATCCGGCAAAGAGATGCTCAGTTCTACACCGCCGGCGCGGGCGGGAGCGCCGTTGGCCGCTCGTCGCGGCTCGCGCATGCAGGGCGGCTAGCCGAGCGCCGGCTCGGACAGGCCAAGTCGTTGGTGCAGCCACCGCAGCGGGCGCGGCGCCCACCAGTTCCATTGCCCGAGTAGACGCATCAGCGCCGGCACGAGCAGCGCGCGGATGATCGATGCGTCGATCAGGACCGCCGCGGCCTGCGCGAAGCCGACCTCCTTCATGAAGAAGATCGAGCTGCTCGTGAACGCGAGGAACACGACGGCCAGCATCACCGCCGCAGCTGTGATCACGCGGCCGGTGCGCTCGATGCCGAGCGCGACCGCGGTCTCGTTGTCCTCCCCCGCGTCGTGGTACTCCTTGATCCGCGCGAGCACAAGCACCGCGTAATCCGTCGCGAGGCCGAACGTCGTCGCGCCGACCACCACGAGCAGCGCGGTCTCGATCGCCTCGGGCCCGCTGTAGTCGAACAGCCCGGACCCGTAGCCGTCCTCGAAGACGAGCACGGTCAGCCCGAACGCGGCCGCGATGCTCAGCACGTTCATCACGAGCGTCTTGAGCGGCAGGATCACCGACCCCGTCAGCAGGAACAAGAGGATGAACGTGCTCGTCGCGACAAGCCCGGCGACGAGCGGCGCGTGGTCGACCAGGCTCTGCTTGAAGTCGATGAACTCTGCGCTTGCGCCCCCCACGCGACCGTCGGCGGCAATGGCGCGAATCGATCGGGCTGTGTCCTGAGCCTCCGAGCTGAGCGGCTCGGCGACCGGCGTCGCCTCGAGCAGCGCCAGGTCGTCACCGAGCGGCTCCGCCGGCGAAACCGCACGAACGCCGTCGAGCTCCGCGACCTCAGCCCGAACCCGCTCGGCATCGTCGCGAGGGACGGTCGCCGTGATCGGGGAGTCCAGGTTGGGCGTGAACTCCTCGTCGATCGCGTCTGTCACGGTGCGCGCGTCGCGCCCCTCCGGCACGGACTGGTTACCCGGCTGGACGAGAGTGGCGCGCGCAAGCGGCAGCGCGGCCGCCACGAGCACGACCGACACCGCAAGCGCGACCGGGACGGGTCGCCGCATCACCAACTGAGCGAGGCGAAACCACCTTCCCGAGCCGACAGGCGGCGGCGGAGCGCGGCGCAGGCTGAGCGCGTTCACACGGTCGCCGAGCAGCGCGAGCATCGCCGGGATCGCAAGCAGCGCCCCGGCGGCCGCGAGCAGAGACACGGCGGCAGCACCGGCGCCCATCGAGTACAGGAAGCGCTGCGGGAGCACGATCATCGCCGCGGCTGCAGCGGCGACCGTCAAGCCGCTGAAGAAGATCGCGCGGCCCGCGGTCTCGACCGTGCGCCGGTGCGCCTCCCACCCCGGTCCCGACCGTTCGAGCTCCTCCCGGTAGCGCGACACGAGCAACAGGCCGTAGTCCACCGCCAGGCCAAGGCCGAGGGCGGTCGTGATGTTGAGCGCGAAGATCGAGATCTCGCTGAACTCGCTCAGGACGCGCAGCGAGAGGAAGGTGCCGACGACGGCGAAGCCACCGATGAGAAGCGGCAGCGCCGCCGCGACCAGGCCGCGGAACACGAGCAGCAGCAGGACGGCAAGGATCGGGAACGCGATCAGCTCGGCGCGCGTCAGGTCCTCGCGCACCGTGTCGTTGACGTCGTTGAAGCCGACCGCGAACCCGCCGACCGTCAGGTCGAGCTCGTCGGACTGCAGCTTCGGCGGGATCCGCTCCGCGGCGTCCTCGAGATCGGCCTGGTCCGTGTGGGAGAAGTGGCCGAGGATCAGGGCCGCGCTCCCGTCACGGGACACGAGCTCGCGCGACGGTCGCGGCTCGAACGGAGTGCGGACCGCGGCGACCTCGGGATCGGCGGCTACCACCTGCGCGAGCCGCTGGATTTCGGCACGGGCCGCCGGCGTGCGCGCGTCCCCGCGGGGTGCCCGGGCCACGACCACGAGCCCTGGGGAGGGATCGCGGCCGAGCATCTGCGCCGCCTGGTCCACGGCCAGCGCGGATTCCGACTCCGGATCGGTGAAGCCCGCCGGCTTGAGCCGGTCAGCGACGCCGCCGCCCGCATAGATCGCGATCGCCACGAACGCGACAGCACCGGCCAGGACCCACTTCGGGCGCCGGTACGTCAGACGGGCGATGCGAGCGAACACGAGCTGTAGCTCACTCTGCATCGCCTCACGCGACGCGGTCCGAGCCCGCGTAGACGTTCAAGCGCCCCTGCCGGGCGAACCCGCAGAGCGTCATCTCGAGCTCCTCGGCAAGCTGGACCGCGAGCGAAGTCGGGGCGCCGACTCCCACCAGGACCGGAGCACCCGCCACCGCCGCCTTCTGCACCAGCTCGAACGCCAGCCGCCCGCTCACACACAGCACGTGGCCGTGGAGCGGCAAGAGCCCTTCGCGCAGCGCGTGGCCGATCACCTTGTCCATCGCGTTGTGGCGGCCCACGTCCTCGCGCACGACGCGCAGCTCGCCGTGCGCTGCGAACAATCCCGTCGCGTGCACACCGCCCGTCAGCTCGAACCCGGGCTGCGTCAGCCGGTTGGGCAGGTCGGCGAGAAGCTCGCGTGACAGGACAGGGCCGGGCGGGAGCGGCTCCGCATCGACCGCCACCTCGTCAACCGCCCCCTTGCCGCAGACGCCGCACGATGACGTCGTGTAGAAGCGGCGCCGGTCGACAGGACGGCAGAGCGTTCCCTTGACGTCGACCGTGTTCGCCGCAAGGTCGTCGGTGAGGCCGACGTCCCACGGCCTGTCGATCAGGCGCTCGCCGTAGAGAAATCCGAGCGCGAGCTCGTCGTCATGACCGGGCGTGCGCATCGTGACGGCGACGGGCTCTCCCCCGACCCGGATCTCCAGCGGCTCCTCGACGGCAACGGCGTCCAGGACGCCGTCGCGCTCGACCATCGTGTGGTGCCTGCTCACGTCGCGCTCCTCTCCAGCCGGATCACGATCGACTTCGAGGTCGGCGTGTTGCTGCCCTCCGCCGTGCTGTCGAGCGGGACGAGGGCGTTCGCCTCGGGGAAGTACGCGGCCGCGCAGCCGCGTGCGGTCGGATAGCCCGTCGCTCTAAACCGCTCGGCGCGGCGCTCTCCGTCCTCCCACTCCCCCACGAGATCGACGTGGTCGCCGTCGCTGAAGCCACGCTCCGCGAGGTCGTCGGGGTGAACCAGCACGACCCGCCGGCCGCCCTTCACCCCGCGATAGCGATCGTTGAGCCCGTAGATGGTCGTGTTGTACTGATCGTGCGAGCGCATCGTCTGCAGCAGCAGTTGCCCGGCGCCGGGCCGGATCGGGTCGAGCGGGTTGACCGAGAGGCGCGCTCGGCCGGTCGCCGTCGGGAAGCGCAGCTCGTCGCGCGGCGGGTGCGGCAGGACGAAACCGTCGGCAAGCCGCTCCTCGAAGCGCTCGAAGCCGGGCACGACCTCCTCGATCTTCTCGCGCACGCGCGCGTAGTCCGCCTCGAACTCGGACCACGGAACCGCCGCCTGGCCGTCGAGCGCCCGCCGCGCGAGGCCGCACACGATCGCCACTTCGGAGCGGAGCGCATCCGACGCCGGCTTCAGATGCCCGCGCGACGCGTGCACGAAGCTCATCGAATCCTCCACCGAGACGACCTGCTCGCCGGTCTCCTGCACGTCGCGGTCACTGCGCGCCAGCGCGGGCAAGATCAGCGCCTGGTCGCCGGTCACGAGGTGCGACCTGTTCAGCTTGGTGGACACCTGGACCGTCAGCCGCATGCCGCGCAGCGCTTCCGCGGTTATGTCGGTATCCGGCGCCGCGCGCAGGAAGTTGCCTCCGAGCGCCATGAACACGCGCGCCCTCCCGGCGCGCATCGCGCGGATGCTGTCCACGACGTCGAAGCCCGGTTCGCGCGGCGGATCAAAGCCAAACGCGTCCCCCAGCCGGTCGAGGAAGGCTGCCGTCGGGCGCTCGCAGATGCCCATGGTGCGGTCGCCCTGCACGTTGCTGTGACCGCGGACGGGACACAGGCCGGCACCGGGGCGGCCGATGTTGCCGCGCAGTAGAAGGAAATTCGCGATCTCGCGGATCGTCGCGACGGCGTTGCGGTGCTGCGTCAGGCCCATCGCCCAGCAGACCACGGTCCGCTCGGACGCGATCACGAGCTCGGCGGCCTGCCTCGATCTCCGCGCGCGCGAGGCCCGTCGCGTACTCGACGTCGGCCCACGACAGCGCCTCGAGCTCGCGCCGCAGCTCGTCGAAGCCGTCGCAATGCGCGCCCACGAATTCCCGGTCGACCGCGTCCGCGTCGAGGATCAGGCGGTTGAGCCCCTTGAAGAGCGCGAGGTCGCCGTTGACCCGCACCTGCAGGAAGAGGTCCGACAGCGGCGTCCCGCGGCCCACGATCCCGCGGACGGTTTGCGGGTTCTTGAACCGCATCAGTCCCGGCTCCGGCAGCGGGTTCACGGTCACGATGCGGGCGCCGCGCCGTTTGGCGGTCTCGAGCGCGGTGAGCATCCGCGGATGGTTCGTGCCCGGGTTCTGGCCGACGACGAGGATCAGGTCGGCCGCATGGATGTCGTCGACGGACACGCTGCCCTTGCCGACACCCAGTGTCTCCGTCAGCGCGAAGCCGCTCGACTCGTGGCACAGGTTCGAGCAGTCGGGCAAGTTGTTCGTCCCGAGCGCGCGGACGAAGAGCTGGTAGCAGAAGGCGGCCTCGTTGCTGGTACGCCCGGAGGTGTAGAAGATCGCCTCGTCGGGCGAGTCCAGTCGCCCGAGTTCGTCCGCGATCAGCCCGAACGCATCGTCCCAGCCGATTGGCTCGTAGCGGCTCGAGCCGGAGCGCTTGACCATCGGCTCCGTCAACCGGCCGCGCTGGCCGAGCCAGTAGTCGGACTGCTCGGCGAGCTGCGGGATGTCATGGCGCTCGAAGAACGCGCGCGTCAGGTGCTCCTTGGTCGCCTCCTCGGCGACGGCCTTGACGCCCTGCTCGCAGAAGTCGGCGATGTGGTGGCCCTCCGACTCGGGCCAGGCACACGCCGGGCAGGCGAAGCCGTCCTTCTGGTTGACGCGGCGGAGGGTTCGCGCGGCGCGCGCCGTGCCCATCGCAGCGAGCGCGGTGCGAAGAGAGTTGACCACCGCCTTCGGCCCGGCGGCGACTTTGGCCGGCGCGACGACTCGCAGCGAGCGGTGCTCGTCGGGCATGGATCCGCAGCTCGCTCGGGACGATGGAAAGCTCGTATGCGCGGCCCGCACGCAGGACCCGGACGGTGACGGCACGGCCGATCGCCTCACCGACCATCAACCGCTGGAGGTCGTCCACGCGCTCCACGCCGTGGCCGTCTACGGCGACGATGAGGTCCTCGGGCCTGAGACCGGCGTGCTCGGCGGGGCTGTCGCGCACGACCTCGACCACTTCGATGCCGGTTGGCCGGCCGACGTGCTCGCGCAGGCGCGGCGGGATCGGGCGAGGCCCGCCCGCGATGCCGAGGTAGGCGCGCCGCACGCGGCCGTCGCTCATCAGCTGTCCGATGATCCGGCGGGTGGCGGTGTTGATCGGCACGGCAAGGCCGAGGCCGACGCCGGCGACCGCGGTGTTCACACCGACGACGCGCCCGCGGCCGTCGCCTAGAGCGCCGCCCGAGTTCCCGGGATTGAGCGCCGCGTCCGTCTGGATCACGTTGTCGACGACGCGGACCGCGCCGCGCGGGCCCACCGGCAACGAGCGTCCTAGCGCCGAGACGACGCCGGCCGTCACAGAGCCGGCGAAGCCGTAGGGATTGCCGATCGCAACGACGAGCTGCCCGACGCGAAGGAGTTCGGCGTCGCCGAGCTCAGCGGCCGGCAGGTCGCCGTCCTGGGCTCGCAGCACAGCGAGGTCTGACAACGGGTCCGCTCCCACGACCGCGAACGGAAGCTCGCGCCCGTCGCTGAAGGACGCCCGGCCGCCCCTCCGCGACGCGCCCTCGACGACGTGCGCCGAGGTGATCATGAAGCCGTCCCGAGAGATCACGACCCCACTCCCCCCGCCGGCTCGGCGGCCGCGCGTGATCTGGAGGTTCGCGACCGCCGGAGTCAGGAACTCGGCGACTGTCGCCACCGTCCGCGAGTAGGCATCGAGCGCCTCGTCCTCTGACGGAAGCCGCCGGTCGCGCGGATCGCTGTCCGCGCGCCCCGCCTCGGAGGAGACGAGCCTGAGTGTCCGCATACGGAGAGCCTACGCCCCGCGAGTCGTCGCCCGGCCGGTCTCGAACGGCATCGCCGTGATGCCGTTGATGAAGTTGCCGAGCACGTAAGCCGGCTCGCCGACCTCGAGCGCCGGGAAACGGCCGAGCACCTCGGTAAATAGCGTCTTCAGCTGGATACGGGCCAGCGCCGCGCCCATGCAAAAGTGCGGCCCGCCGCCTCCGAAGCCGACATGGCGGTTGGGATCGCGCGAGACGTCGAACTCGTTCGGGCGCTCGAAGGCGGACTCGTCTCGGTTCGCCGCGGGGTAGAACATCACGACCTTCTCTCCCGCCGCGACCGCCTGGCCGCCGATCTCGGTGTCGCGGGTCGCGGTCCGGCGAAAAGTCATCACCGGCGATGCCCAGCGGACGAACTCCTCGACCGCCGTCTCGATTCGCCCGTCGAGATCGGCCATCAGGAACTCCCGCTGGTCGGGGAAGTCGCACAGCGCGCGCATCGCATGCGAGGTCGTGTGGCGCGTCGTGTCGTTGCCGGCCACCGAAAGCAGCACGACGAACGCGCCGATCTCCGCATCGGACAGCCGATCGCCGTCGACCTCGGCCTGCACCAGGTCGGTGATCAGGTCGTCGGCCGGCCGCTCCCGCCGCTCCGCACAGAGGCGGAACGAGATCCCGGTCATGATCGTCATCGACTCGGTCACGACCTCGAGCGGCGTCCGGCCGGCGAGGAACTCGGGGTCGTTCCACGAGACAGCCGCATCGACGCCCCACAGCACCGCCTCCCTGTCCTCCTCCGGGACGCCGAGCATCCGCATGATGGTCATCATCGGCAGCCGCTTGGCGACGGCCTCGACGAAGTCGCCCTCGAACCCGTCGCCGAGGTCGTCGACGATCGTCCGGGCGTCGGCGCGGATGCCATCCTCGATGCGCTTGACGGCCCGCGGCTTGAACCCCTCGGCGACGAGCTTGCGCAGGGTCGCGTGGCGCGGGTCGTCCATCGCCAGGAACGACTGCGACGCCTCGAGCAGCTCCGCGGGGATGTCCTCGAACATCACCCCCTGCCCCGAGCGAAACCGATCCGGGTCGCGCGAGACCTCGCGGACGTCGTCGTAGCGCACGACCGCCCAGTAGCCGCCGGTGCCCTCCGACTCGGGGAGGAGCTGCGACTCCGGCTGGCGGTGCCACGACACGGGCGCGTTCGCCCGGAGCTTCGCGAAGCCGTCCTCCCGCTCGGACGGCGGCAACGCCCAGAACTCCATCGACGAGAGGTCTACAGGCGCGGTGTGCGCATGGCGACACGCACCGCCGATCATAGGGGAGCGGCGGCCGCCCGAACCAGCGGCCGCCGCACGTTCCGAGTCAGAAAGTGACTCGCCCCCGCGAGTGTCCCGCCATCTCGGTCGATCCCTCGGGGATCGTGCCGTTGAACCGATAGCGGCCCGTTGCGTCGCGATAGCGCTCGGTGCCACCGGTGAAGTGACCCTTGATGATGAGGCCGATCGTGCCGTCGTCGCCAAGGACGGTGTGCCCGGTGAACACGCTGTAGAGCATTCCGCGGGCTGTGGCGTAGACCTCGCTGCCCTCGAACGTGAAGACGGGTCCGCCCCACGGCGTCCCCGTCACCCGGACGTGATCGAGGACCGCGCCCGCTCCGAACCGACCGCTCTCAACCGTTCCGACGAGGTACGCGCTTCCCCCGACAGCGGGATATCCGTCGGCCATGGACAGCGCTGACGACTCGATATTCGCGCTGTACTGACGAGTCTTGGCGTCGGCGACCGATGCCGGCCAACTGCTGCGAGCACCGCGATCAAACAGATGATTCGCGCGTGGAACATTGAGTTCTCCTTTCGGTCGTGGCCTGCATTGCGACCGTAGGAGCGCGCCCGCAGCCGGGCATCGGCAGAATTGCCTACTTCGAGCTCCGCCGTCGTCATGTTGGGCGCGTCAGCCCGAGGTCGGCCGCGGCGGCGGCCGCCTGTGCGCGCGAGCCGACGTCGAGCTTGCGCAGGACCGCCGAGACGTGGTGGTCGACGGTCCGGACCGATACGACCAGCCGTTCAGCGATCTCGGCGTTGCGGAGCCCCTCGGCCAGAAGGCCGAGCACCTCCATCTCCCGGGCTGTGAGCTGCGCCGGATTGCTGCTCGTCCCGGCTCGCGGCCCACGCGGAAGGTTGCGAGCGCCGCGCTCGCGCATGCGGCGCGTGACTGCCCTCGCGGTCTCGTGCGCGCCCATCGCGTAGAGGGATTCGAGCGCCTGCCGACGGTGCTCCTCGTCTCCCTCCGCGGCGGTCAGCGCCCACTGGTACCGGCATCCCAGCTCGGACCACAGCTCGCACGCTCCACGCCAATCCCCGGCGAGTACAAGCGCACACGGCTCGGCAATGTTCGCCGGCGGTGGCTCGTCCGCGCCGGCACGGTGCCGCCAGAGCGCGAGCTCCCCGGACATCCACCCAACCCGATCGCGGGTAGCCAACTCCCACGCCCGCTCCGTCTCCTCGAGCGCGGCTTCGTCCCGGCCCTCGATCCACGCCGCCTCGCACCGCGCGACCGCGACCGGTCCCAGACGCGGGATCTGGCCGGAGCGCTCTGCCAGCTCGCGCGCACGGTCGAGCGGCTCCCACCGTCCGGGGTCACCGCGTCGCGCGCGCAGCCGTCCGAGCACCGTTAAGGCGAGCGTCGTCGCGCAGGACCGATGCCGCGCGCTCGCAAGCACGAATTCAACCGAGTCCGCGGCCCGCGTCCATTCGCCCCGCTCCAGAGCGCACTCGGCCCGGACCGAGAAAAGGTAGGGGCTGGTTCCTTCGAGGTCCTGCCGGTCACAGAACTCGATCGCGGTCGTCGATCAGGCGATCTGCCTCGTCGAACCGCCAGCGCCGGCCCGCATCCCGCACCAGATAGACGTACGCGGCCCCCTCCTCGACCGCATGTCCTCCGGCGCGCGCCAGCTCGATGCTTCGCATCAGCATCTCGCGGCCGCTCGCCTCGTCCTGTGCAAGCTCCGCCGCGCCCATCCGGCCGAGCGCCTCGGCGACGGGCTGGGTGTCGCCCAGCTCCTCCCCCAGCTCGATCGCACGCCGGCCCCATGCAGCAGCTTCCGCGCGGTCGCCGTCGGTGGCGTACACGAGCGCCATCCCGGCGTAGCGTACGTGCAAGCTCACTTCCGGGCTCGATCGTCTCCAGTACAGCGATCGCCTCGCGCGCGGCAGCCTCTGCCTCGCGCCTTCTGCCGATGAGCCACAGCGGCCAGACGAGCGCACGCAGCGCATCGCCCTGGCGCAGCTTGTCGCCCGATCTCCGAGTAGATCCGCGCGGCGCGACGACGAAGGTCGATGGCATCCGTCGCTCGCCCGACCATCGTGCACTCCTCCGCGGCACGGTCCAGCAGATGCGCACGTGTTTCCGCGGGTAGATCTTCCGCGTAGCGCAGAGCGCGCTCGTATTGCGCGGCCGCCTCGCGGTGCGCGCCGAGTGCGGACGCGCGCTCTCCGGCCGCGGGCGCGTAGCGCTGCACGGCCTCCGCGTCGGCGGCGGCATCGGCGTGGTGGGCGAGCTCCGCCAGGTCGGATCCCGCGGGCGTTCGGGCCAGAGAGCGCCTCCAGCGCTGCGCGATGGAGCTTCAACCGTCTCCTCGCGGGGATCGCCTCTTCGACCGCCAGCCGTGCGAGATCGTGACGGAAGGAGATGGACTCGCCATGCGCCGTCAGGACGCCGGACGCGAGGCAGGCGTCGAGCGCGTCGACCTCACCCGGCGCGAGGAGCTCCAGCAACCAGAGCTCGGTGGCCTGGGAGCTGATGGCGACCGCGTCGAGGAGGTGGCGCGCAGGAGCGGGCAGCCGGCTCGCGCGCGCGAGCACCGCGTCGCGGACCGTCTGGGGAACGTCCTCGTCGCCCGCCGCAAGCGCCTCGGTGACGAAGAACGGATTGCCGCCGGTCGCGCGGTAGAGCTCTGAACCGTCGATCGCGTGCGACGCGGCCAAGTGCGCGACCGCCTCTGGCGAGAGAAGGTCCAGGTGCAGGCGCTTGACGGAGGCCTCACGGCCGAGCTCTCCGAGCACCGCTCGGAGCGCGTGCTCCCGTGGAAGTTCGTCGTCGCGGTAGGTGGCAAGCACGAGCGCCGGGACCGTGGTCACACGGCTGATGAGCATCCGGAGCACGTCGAGCGAGGCCTCGTCCGCCCAGTGAAGATCCTCGAGCACGAGCGCCGTCGGTCGTCGTGCCAGCTCGCGCAGAAGCGCAGTCGCGACCTCGTAAGGCTTCGCGCCCTCCTCGACGAGCGCCTCCATCTCGCCGCCGGCCTGCGCGGCGACGTCCGAGAACGGACCGAGCGGCCGCGGGGTGAACAGCGGGTCGCACGCGCCCCACATGAACCTCGGCTGCGCGCCCTGCCGCGCTCGGAACGTACGCAGCAGCGACGTCTTGCCGATGCCCGCCTCGCCCACGATCAGCACCGCACGCCCTCCGGCCGTTTCGACAGCCGCTGCTTCCGCCGTCAGCGAGTCGAGGGCGGCGGAGCGTTCGAGGAGTCCTTCGCTGCGATCGACCTCTTGGTCGATGCCGGTTTCATGCATGTCCTCCAACCATCATCGCTCAGAATGACGCCCGTGTCACACGATCTGCACGCGATGCTGAGGGCCGCAGTCGAGACCGGGGACTGGGCGCGGTTGCGCCCGCGGTTCGCTGGCGACGCGGTGCTCGATACGAGCAGCGAGATGGGCCGGCGCCAGGTGAACTGGCGCCGATGCGATCGTGAACCACCTCTCCGTCCCGGGTCCGGCGAGGATCCACCACTGGCACGCAGAGGAATGGCCCGCCGGCGTCGCGCTCAGCTTCGAATGGGAGGGCGCGGACGACCGCGACCGGCGCCGCTGGTACGTGCGGACGAACGCGGACGGCGAGGTGACGGAGATATGGAGCACCGCCGCGCGCCCGACCGGCGGCGTCGCCCCCGCCGTCACCCCGCCGCCGTCACTGCTCGAGAAGCTCGGCGCGACACGGCTCGAGCCGCTGAGCCACGGCGGGAACTCCGGGGCTGCGCTGGTGAGGGCATTCCGCGACGACGGAACCGCATTCGTCCTGAAGCGCGTGAGTGCGGCGGGCGCGGACTGGCTCGCGCGGGCCACGCACGACGAAGGGCGCACGGCTCAGCTCTACCTGGCCGGGGCGTTCGACCGGATGCCTTCGGCGATCAGTCACGGCATCGTCGCTGTCGAACGGTCCGGGGATGCCGCCTGGATCGCGATGCGCGACGTCCAGCCGCACCTCCTCCCCGCGACCGCCCGCCTCTCGCGTGACGAGAGCCGGCGGATCCTCGCCGCCGCCGCCGACCTCCATCGTGCGTTCCAGGACAGCGTTCCCCCCGGCCCGGCCACGCTCGCCGACCGGATCGGTATGTCGTCGCCGGGCGTCGCCGACGCCGAGCGGCCGCACCCGGACCTCCTGCCGAAGCAGTTCGAGCAGGGCTGGGACGCCTTCGACGAGCTGGTGCCCGCCGACGTCGCCGACGTCGTGCTCGACCTCACGCGCCGGCCGGACGCACTCGCCGACGCCCTGCTCCGCGCGCACGGAGGGCCGACGCTCATCCACGGCGACCTGCGCGGCGACAACCTCGGCTTCGACGGCGACCGCCTCGTGCTGATCGACTGGGACCTCGCGACCGCCGGCACGCCCACCGTCGAGTTCGCCTGGTACCTCGCGCACTCCGCGCGCCGGATCGACGCCCGGCACGACGAGATCGAGGCCGATCACCGCTCGGCACAGGGCGATTGGCTGAACGACCACGAGGTCGAGCTCGGCATGCTCTCCGGGCTCGTTCAGTACGGCTGGCGCATCGCGCACAGCGCGCGCGTGCACCCCGATCCGGCGGAGACCGACTGGGGCCGGCGCGAGCTCGACTGGTGGGTGCCGCGCGCCCGGGCGGCGCTCAACCGGCTCGGCGGCGCGCCTTCTTGATCCGGCGCGACTTCGGCGGGTCGCCCAGCCGCTTGCCGCCGTAGATCACCCGGCCTTGGTGGTCCTGGTAGGTGAGCCACGCGACGGCGTCGCGCTGGCTCACCCCCGGCCTGCTGTAGTCGCACACCCCGCCGGGGAACGCCTCCTGGAGTCGTTGCCACTGCTCGTCGGTGAACTCGACCGGGTAGTCGTCGCGGCGCATCGGCTTGAGCTGGCACTTCATGACGTCATCCGTCATCGGCTCGTCGGCACCGAGGCGCGGCGTCCCGTACGACGCGACCGTCTGGTCGCACACCTCCGACGGCTGCTCCTGCCCTTGTCCGTCGGTGCAGCGCGGAGCCACCGTGTCGGGCTTGTCCTGGATGATCTTCGTGGCCAACGGGACCTTGCGATGGTCCGCGTCGACCCGCTCCAGCCAGCCGTCGACCGCGAACACGGCGTCCTGCGAGAAGGACGGATCCCCGATCAGCGGCACCTGCCCGCGCCAGAGCACCTGGTTGGCGGCGGTGCCGAAGTTGCGCAGGAGCCGCGCCCGCATCGCGTACGTGCGGAAGACGTCGTGGAAGGCGCCGGGGTCGGGGCCGCGCAGGTCGATGATCGCGACCCTGTCGAGGTTGTTCGCCGAGTTGATCGCGCCCGGTTCGGTAGAGCCGGCGCAGCGCGACCGGGTCGGCCGCCGTCCGCTCCGCCGTGATGTTGAGGTCGAGGTCCGCGCCGCCGATGTTCGTGTTGAAGTCGACGAACTGCGCCGCCGAGATGCGCCCCTGCCTAAGGCCCTTCAGCCCGTACTGGATCGCCGACGTTGTCGAAGCCGCGGCGAGCGAATCCCTGCGGATCGCGGCCGAACGCGTTGACCATGTAGTCCTGGAGCGTGCAGCGGACGCCGTCCGGATTCGTGTTCTCGTCGTAGACCTGGTCCTCGGGGACGCCGGGGCACGAGCGCGTCGGCTCGCCCGAGTTCGGGATCACGCTCGTGAACGTGACCGGATTCGCCGGGTTCGGGTGGTCGAAGAACGCCGACGTCGCGTTCGGGTCGTATGCGACGCCGGGACCCCACCGCATCGGGTTCTCGAGGTACTGGAGGCCGAAGTAGTACTCCTCGTACTGCATCGCGGACGACCAGACGTCCGTGAACGAGCACTGGGGTGTGAGCCCCTGGTAGATGCCGGGATAGGCGTTGGCGACCTGGTGCTGCACGAGTGAGCCGCCCGAGCACCCGCTGCCGATCGTCCAACGCACCGTGCCGTAGGTGTCGATGACGTGCTCCTTCGTCATCACGAGCGACTCGGCCTGAGTGAGGAGGTTGCAGTTGTGCCCCGCGTGGTCGAGCGCGTGCGACATCACGATGAACCCACCGCCCAGGACCTTGGGCAGCAGAACGCTCGGCGCCTCGGCGGACATGTACTCCGTGTCGCACGAGAAGCCGTGCGTGACGACGAGCCGGCGGTTTGACTGCGGCTGCGGGGCGTTCGCCGTCCATGGCTGCTCGGGGTCGAACAGTGTCGCGATCGCGTACTGGTCGCGGTCGAGGTAGCCGATCTCGAGCCGGATGATGAACGGCACCGTCACGCCCTCGGTGGTCGTCGTGGTCTCGATCTGATCGTCGGGCGGCGGGTTCTCCGGGTCGTACTCCTCGAACGGCCCGCCGTCGCTGTTGGAGGAGATCCCCGGGAGCGCCTGGCCCTGCTGAGAGGAGCCCTTCGGCAGGTAGTAGAAGCGGAACGTCGTGGGCTCGTTGCACTGGTCGTCCTGAGCCGTGTCCTGGCACGCCCACGGCTGGATCTGCGGGCCGGCGAGGACGGGGCCGCCGATCGCGTGGTTCCACACGACGAGGCGTGCCGCGGCGCCGTGGCGAATGCGAGCAACGAGCCGCGTCCTGCCATCGCGCAGATCGGTGACGAGCCCCTGCAGCCGACGGCGCCCGACTCGCTCGAGCGACTTGGTCACGTTCCGCCTGCCCGCGAACAGCTTCACGCGCGCGGGCCTCACCTTTCGCGGGACCCTCACGCGCACGAGCGCATCGCCGCCGGACACCAGGTCGGCACGGTTCGAGAGCACCTTGATGCGGGGCACCGGGCTCGCCGCAGCGGTGGATCCCGTGACGAGGACCGCAGCCACCAGGCACGCGCTCACGAACAGCAGCCCCCACTTCCTCAGCATCGCCAGGAATCTACTCGGCTCCGGTCTGCGGGGTGCGTGTCACCCCCAGGCTGCGTGGCGGGGAGGCCCTACACTTGCCCTTGAGGGTCGGGCCTCGCCCGACCGCAGCAGTGCCCCGCGTTTCAGCTGTCGTTGCCTAGCCGCATCCTCCGCGTTTCGCAGTGCACATACCCCGGAGGAGGACAGAAATGGCCTCAGGCGGCAAGCGGAAGACGACGATGGCGAAGCTCAACCGTGAGCGCAAGCTGATCGAGAAGCGGATGCAGAAGCAGGCCAAGAAGCAGGCGCGCCGGCTGGCGGCGGAGTCGCCCACCGGCCCGCCGGCCACGGAGGCCCTGGGCCCCGACGAGTAGGTGGCTCGCCGTACGCGCCTGCCGGCTGCTCGTTAGTCCGCGCGTATGCTCACTTCGTGCGCGCGCTTCTGGAGGGGGGACCGCTGCAGGGCAGGGCGGTCGAAGTCGAGCCCGTCGAGGGGCGCCCGCCGAAGACGATCGACCTTCCGGACGACAAGGGCGGCACATGCCGGTACTGCCTGGCTCAGTGGGCCCAGGAGGGCATGACCGCGACGTACAGCTTTCTCTACGACGTCTAGAGGACGTCGGTGCGCCTCGTATTGGCAGCGGCAGCGGCGGTGCTACTGAGCGCCGTCGTAGTCGTCCCCGCTCAGGCCAAGAAGGTCTGGTACGTGAAAGCGACCGCGAAGCCCGGCGGGACGGGCGCGCTGTGGGCGCCGTTCGACGATCTCGCCGCCGTGCAGAAAGCTTCGAAGCCGGGCCAGATCATCATGGTCCTGCCGAGCGCGGCTGTGCTCGACGGCGGAATCGAGCTCAAGCGTCGCCAGCAGTTGGTCGGTGCCGGGCGTGCCGTCGCCGGGCGAACGAAGAAGCTCAAGCGGCTGCCCGCCGTGCAGAACACGACGGACGAAAACATCGACGGCGACGCGATCCGTCTGGCGAAGAACACGTCCGTCCGCAACATCGCGGTCAGGACGGCGCATCGCGGCGGCATCTATGGCCTCGACACCCCGGGAGTGAAGGTCGTCGGCAACGACATCACCCAGGCCAACACCTCCTGCACCAACGGCTTCCTCGTTCAGCCGTTCAACGTCCCGACCGGGATTCCGGGCGTGATGGTTCCCGCGTCGCCGGCAGTCGCGCCGCAGAACGGGTGGGCATCGATCATGGTCGACGGCAGGGAGGCCAGCGGAAGGCTCGCCATCAGACGCAACCGCGTGCACGACTCGTCGTGCGCCGACGGCATCGACATCCGAGCGATGGGGACATCGAAGCTCGTCGCCAAGGTCGTGCGCAACAAGGTCACGCATCTGAAGCAGGGCGAAGCGGGTGAGGCCACGGGTGCCGTGGGGTCGGTGCTCGCGATCGGGATGCAGGCGCTCGACCAGGCGGAGCTGCGGGTCAGCCAGAACCGCAACAGGCAGACGTTCATCGGCAGCGAGGGGGCCGACTGCGAGGGTCAGTTCGCCAACACCGCGGGGTCTGGGCGGATCTACGAGACCGTCAACCACAACACCTTCGCTCACGGCATCGGCGGGTTTTCCTGCAACGGCTTCGAGACGATCGTCTCGACCGGCGACGGCACCATCGAGGTCGTCCTGAAGAACAGCAGCTTCCGCGACAACCAGGGCGACATGTTCGAGGAGGGCAACCTCGGCTCGGGCTCGACGATGCGCTTCGTCGCCAAGAACGTCCTCGTCGACGGCACCCACGAGCGCGGCGGCAATCCGCCCGGGTCGAGCGACGGCGGCAACAACCCGGTCCCGTTCAACATCGGCGACTGCATGGTCGCCGGGCACAACGGCGCCGGCAACAGCACGACGTTCGTGATGAAGAACTCGGTCTTCAGGAACTGCAACAACGGCCTCAGCCTGCTCGCCAACGTCGGCCAGGGCAACGGCAGCGGCCCGTCCAAGGAGCTCGTCGCCGACATCACGAACAGCGTCATCACGGGCAACGCCAAGTACGGCATCCACGTCGCCAACGACACGCCGATGGACGCGTTGCATGTACGGATCGCGGCGACGGAGATCAGCGGCAACGGCGGCCGCGGAGCGTCCTTCGAGATCCCGACGGGCGCCTTGGGCACTCCCACGGACGTGAAGCTCGACCTCGGCGGCGGCGCGCTCGGCAGCACGGGCGGTAACTGCCTGTTCGGGAACGGCGCGGCCGATCTCGAGGCGAACAACCTGCCGGTCGTCGCCGACGGCAACTGGTGGGGCCAGCCGGAAGGTCCGCAGCCCGGCCAGACCGCGGCCGGCGGGACCGGGAGCATCAGTAGCGGCGGCGGGCTGTCCGCCAAACCGGGCTGCGGCCTGCAGGGCGCCACTCCTGGGCCATAAAGGGACGAGCCCGCGAAATCGCGGGCTCGTCCTGGTCGGGCTCCCCTACGCCCTATCGGTGCCGGCGGTGCCGCGCGTGGCGTGCTTTCCGCTTGTGGTTGGTAGCCACGTACGTGTCCTTCGAGGTGTCGTACGGGTCAAGACCCGCCGCCGCGCGCAGGGTGGCGATCGCCTCCCAGCTCGGGCCGGTGACCGACACGTACGTGTCCTTGGATGTGTCGTATGGGTCCAGACCGGCCGCCGCGCGCAGGGTGGCGATCGCGTCCCAGCTCGGGCCCGGGTCGTTCGCCGACGCGGCAGACGCGGGGCCGAGCGCTGCGATCACTGCGGCGAGCCCAATGATGCGTGTAATGCCCTTGAACATGGTGGTCCTTTCGGTCGTAGGGGTCATCACGACGACCGTACGAGCGCGCCGGTTCAAGGGCATCGGCAGAACTGCCCAGATTGCGGCTGTGCGCTACCTATGTTCGGCGGACTAGGAGGCGCGGGTCCTCGAGAGAGCCTCGAGTTCAGACGCGCACGCCACTTGCGCGGAGTTGTGGCTTCGCGCCACCTATGTTCTACTGAGCTCACCCGTGGCGCTCGATGCCGGGACAGTCGTTGGGAGCTACAGGGTCGAGGGAATCCTCGGCCGCGGAGGAATGGCGGTCGTCTACAGCGCGCGGCACATCGAGCACGGCCGGCGAGTCGCCCTGAAGCTTCTCGCCGAGGAGCTCGGTGACGATCCGGAGTTCGTCGAGCGGTTTCGGCGCGAAGGCCGCCTTCAGGCGTCGCTCGAGCATCTCCATGTCATCGCCGTCTACGAGGCCGGCGAGTCGGAGTACGGCCTCTACCTCGCGATGCAGCTCGTACCGGGCCCAACGCTCGCCACCCTCATGCAGGACCGCGCGCTCGACTCGGCCCGCGCGCTCGAGGTACTGCGTCAAGTAGCCGACGCTCTCGACGCGGCCCACGCGGCGGGCCTCGTTCACCGTGACGTGAAGCCGCAGAACGTGCTCGTCGGCGAATCGGACGATGCGTACCTGGGCGACTTCGGGCTCACGCGGCTCGGCGGCTCGTCAGGCGTTACCGCGACCGGCAAGTTGATGGGCACGATCGCCTACCTCGCACCGGAGGTGATCCGCGGAGGCGAGGCAGTCCCAGCGTCGGACCGCTACGCGTTCGCGGCAATCGCCTTCGAGTGCCTGACCGGGACGGTCGTCTATCCCCGCCGGACGGAGGCGGCCATCCTCTTCGCCCACACGAGCGAACCGCCGCCGCGCGCAAGCGGCCGGCGGCCTGAACTCCCCGAGGCCCTCGACAAGGTTTTCGAGCGAGCGCTCGCGAAGGATGCGGCCGAACGGCCCAAGAGCGCCGTTGCGCTCGCCGACGAGATCGCGGCAACGCTCGATCGGGCGGGCGAGGCTTCGATTGGCCCGCCGCCTCCTCCGGGCGCTACCGCGCTCGAGGATCGAGACCGCCGACGCGCTCCCCCTTGCGGCACCGGCTCCCACGCGCCGCGCCCGGCTCGTCCCGTGGCTGGTCGCGGCCGCGCTGGTGGGCGCGGGAGTCGTCCTGTTGATCAACGCCGTCACCCGTGACGACGACGATGAGTCGGGCGCGTCGGCAAGCGTGTCCGGAGCAGGCCTGCTCGGAAGCGATCTCTCCGAGGCGGGACAAGCCCTCGACTGTCGCGGACGGACGCCACGCCCAGCGTCGCCGGGATGCACGATCGTGCAGACGGAGCTGCCGGAGCACACCCTGGTCGTTCCCGATGACGGCACGATCCGCCGCTGGGGCGTTCGCTCTTCGCGAGGCGAGGTCGCGCTATCGGTGATCCGTCCGCGGGGCGAGGACACCTTCCAGATCGCGCGCTCCCGGAACGAGTTCGTCGGGAACGACGGGGTCCACATCTTCACTACGGACCTTGCCGTCGAGCGAGGCGATTTGGTCGGGCTCGCGCTTCTCCCTGGCTCGGCGGCGGGCGCGCGCATGGATGTGGACGGCGCGCGCACCACGCGCTGGATCCCCGATCCCGCAACCGCGGAGCCGGAGGAGAGCGGGTTCGAGCACGAGCTGCTCCTCGGAGTTGAGTACGTGCGCGGCGGGCAGCAGCGGCTGCCGGATCAGGTCACCGGCGCCGCGGCGGCGAAGTTGAAGCCCGGGCGAGTCGTGAAGCAGCAGCGGCTGCGCTTCAAGAGCGGGCGTCCGGTCGAGATACGGCTGGTCGCGCTGCCCGACCGCTATGCGCTCGACGAGTTCATCGATGGGCGCCGGACAGCCCGCTCAGATGTCCCCCGCGACTTCGTGCCGGGCGAGGGCCGCATCCTCACTTTCGAGGTCTACGCCGAGTCCTCGGTACCGGAGCAGTTGGGCGTCTTTATCGAGTACGCGAGGAACGACAGCGCGCGCATCCTCGGCCACTTCTACGCGGTCTTCCCACGTGAGTTCTCGTTCGTCGACTGAAGTTCCCGACCTGAAACCTGGAACGGAGGTCGCCGGCTTTCGCCTCGAACGCGAGCTCGGCCGAGGCACGCGCGCGGTCGTCTACGAGGCGGTCCAGCTGAGCCTCGACCGGCGCGTCGCGCTCAAGCTCCTTCCGGACGGCGACGCGCGCCCCGGCCTCGCCCGCTCCCTCGAATGGCCCGAGCACGCCAACGTCGTGAGCCTCTACGCGGTCGGGACCTGGCCCGGAGGCCAGTTCGTGGCGATGCGACTCATTCGCGGCACGAGCCTGGCTCGCCTGGCCGAGACAGGCCGGCTCGACCCGGGGCGCGCCGTCGAACTCCTCACCGAGATCGCCTCTGCGCTGGACGCTGCGCACCGTGCAGGGATCGCACACGGCGCCGTCGTCGCCCAGAACATCCTCGTTGACGCCGATGGACACGCGCTCCTGTCGGATTTTGGGCTCGCCGCGGGCGAGACCACGCCGGTAGCCGACAGAGGCGAATTTGCGGCGCTGGTGAAGTTGCTCCTCGGCGAGCGTTCACCGGAGCTTCCCGACGCTGCCATCAGCACGGCGGGCGAGCTAGCTGCCGCCGCACGCTCGGCAGCTCCCGAACTTCCCACTGGAAGAGCTCGCCGCCGGCGTTTCGTGCTCGCGGGCCTGGGACTTGCGGCCGTGACCGGCGTAGCCGTGGTCCTCCTGGTCGGCGACGGGGCGGACAACCCCGAGCCTGCACCTCCGGTGCAAGCTGCTGCGCGGGCGCTCGGCAGTAGCCTCGCGCCCGGCGGCGTCGAGTCGGTGGACTGCACTGGAGAGCCGCCAAGCGGCGCCTCGCAGGCGTGCACGATCGTCCAGATCCGACTCCCGGGGCGCGAACTTGTGCCCCGGGAGCCCGGCCTGATTCGCAGCTGGGCGGTGCGCGGGGCCAGCGGCCAGCTGGCGCTCCAAGTCGTCCGGCGCGTCGGTGACCGCTTCGTCCCGACTGGCCGCACGCGCTACGAATCCGTTCCGGACGACGGCGCCCACGTGATGCCCGCGAACCTGCCAGTCCGCGCCGGAGACCGCGTCGGCGTTCAGTTGACGCCGGGGGCCGCCATCGGGGTGCGCCGCGGAGTGGCGGGCGCCGCGACCGCGCGCTGGCTCGGCCAACTGGTTCTGACGGCGCGGGCGATCGAGCTTGGAGCGGAGACCGGCTTCGACCACGAGATGCTCGTACGCGCCGACTACGTGCCCGGCGCAACGGCGCAGCTGCCCGGACAGCTAAGCGGGCGACGAGCCGCGCGCGCCCCGGCCGGAAATGAGCTCAGCGCGCGCAACGTCGAGGTGCGGGGCGACGTCAGGCGCGTCGTCGTCGTGCAGCTCACGGACGCGATCGTCGTCGACCTGTTCGCGGGCGGGCGACGAATCGCTCGGGTGCCCGCGCCCGACGCTCATCCCGCGGGACGTCTCCTGAACTTCACCGCGACCGGCGGCCCCTTCCCCGTGCTGCGCTGGCGCAACCCGGATGGCGCCACGCTGATCCACGCCTACAGCGTCGGGTCCGGTCGCTCGGACTTCGCTCCTGAACTAGGTCGCCAGGTCGCGCTGGCTCACGAGGCCGGAATCGAGCGCGCGCTGCGCGAGCTCCGTGCGCTTGCGGTACTGCGGCAGATCCTCGATGGCGAGCTTTGCGAAGAGCGCGCGGATGTGTGTCTTGACCCCGTCCGGAGAGAGATGCAGCTCCGCGGCGATCTCCCTGTTGCTTGCCGGGACCGCGGACGCCCCGGGCGCCGCCAACGGCCGGCAGAGCGCTACGAGCACGCGCCGCTCGCCGTCTGTCAGCCGAACGAGCGCAGCCGACTGAGCCACCGCCGTGCTCTGCGCAGCCGAGCCGGGGGCTCTGAACACGATCGTCGTCCGGCCAAGCCGTAAGACGTCGCCGTCGGCGAGTCGGCGTCGCCCAACGACGCGCTCCCCATTCACGAACGAGCCGTTGCGCGAAAGGCCGTCGTCCACGAGCACCCACTCCGCCCCCACGAGCTCGAGTTGGGCGTGCGTACGGGACACCTCCGGGTCCCAGCCCAGCGCCAGGACGTTGTGCTCGTCTCGGCCGATCGTGAGGCTGGCCACCGCCCCGAGCGGTTCCAGGCGCAGGTCTCCGGCGTCGTCCCTGTAGGCGAGGAACGGCTTCCCGTCGCGCTCCGCAACGAGCAGCGAGCTCAGCTCCGCGGGCGAGAGCGAGTGCGAAGGGAACGTCACACACCCGATTCTGCAACCGCCGGGGTGGGAAAGTCCACCCCTCTGGGGGGTTTTCCGGAACGTCCGCGCGCGCGAGGGTGGACGTGCAAGCAACCCGCCTCATAGGAGGACTCGCATGTCAGATCTCAAGCACACACCCACCCGGGCCCGGCGGGGGGGCGTCCTGGCCGCAATGCTCGCAACGGCCCTCCTGGCGTTTGGGCCGGCAGCCGGCGCCAGCGCGACGGACCTGCGTTCGCCGGACGCCCGCGATGCGGGAGTCACGGTGATCCACACGTCGGGGAACGACCTGCGCTCACCCGATGCCCAGGACAACCTCGCGGCGCTGCCGGAGAGCCCCGCGTCTACCAGCTCCTCATCGTCGGGTGGCGGCACCGACTGGAACACCGTCGGGTTCGTTCTCGGCGGCGTGCTGCTGATGTCCGGCTTCGGACTCGTCGCCGTGCTCGTTCACCGCAGAGGCGGGTCGGCGAAGCCCCCGGCACCACTCGCCCCTAGCTGATCAGCCAGGCGAAACGCGCCGAGAAGCGGAGCAGTCCCAGGGGCCGCTCCTTCGTCGGTTGGGCTTGCATCGAGCAGCCTGCGGTGGGAGAGTCGGATCACCTGGCCCGGCGGCGGTGCCGGGCCGCGACGGGAAGGACTTCGCATGGCAGATCGCGTGCTGTTCATTAGTTGGGGCGACACCGTCCCGGGTCGCGAGGAGCGCGGACTCGAAGTGTTCAACGAGGCCATTGGCATCTGCGGACGAATGCAGCAGGAGGGCCGGATCGAGAAGTTCGACGTCGTGCTCTTCCAGCCCAACGGCGACCTCAACGGCTACATCGAGCTCCATGGATCGGCGGAGCAGATCGCCGCAGTGCACGAGGACGAGGAGTTCCAGCGCAACACCATCGATGCGAGCCTGGTTGTTGAAAACCTTCGGCACATCGACGGCGTGACGAACGAAGAGATCGCTCGCCAGATGTCGCTGTACCAGGAGAGCGTCGCCCGCGTTCCGCAGTCCGTCTGACGTCGATGGCGCATCCGTCTAGGCCCGGTGCCACCCTGTCGGGATCGATCAGGATCCCCGACACCCGCTGATCGCCGCTCACATCGAAGCGATCTCGAGCCGGGCCGAGACGGATGTAAAGCGGCTTGCTTCGAGCTTGCTAAGCCGCTGCTGGCCGGGCGGATCGCCGGACCGGAGCGAACCGGCGGCGCTTCATTGGGTTCGTCGCTGGGGTCCGCGCAGGGTTGGGCCCGTGCCTCCGGCCTGCACCTGCGCCACGGGCCCCTGCGCGATCTGCAACTAGCCGATCAGCCCGAGCCGCATCGCCTTGCCGACCGCCCCGGCCCGGTCGTGCACGTCGAGCTTCCTGTAGATGCTCTCGAAGTGCGTGCGGACGGTGGCGCGGCTCAGGACGAGCTCGTCGGCGATCATCGGCCCGCAGAATCCGTCCGCTGCGAGCTGCAGCAGCTCGAGCTCGCGCCGCGTAAGCGGGGTAGCGGGTTGAAGGTCATCGGGGAACACCGCCACCTCCTCGGCTGAGAGGCTGCCCGGCGCAAAGCCGGCCAGGAAAAGACCCGGCATCGCCTCTGCGACCCCGTGCGCGGTAACTGAGACCGGCGCCGTGTCGCCACCCTCCAGCGCGAGGGCTTCGACGGCCACATGTCCCGCGTCGCACATTTCGGTCCACGCCGTTTCGAACTTCGTCATCGCGAACGGCATGACGATGTCCTGCACTCGAAGCGACAGGAGATCGCCGACACCGCGTCGCAGAGTCATGCACGCGGCCGTATTGGCGTGCCTGAAGCGGCGATCCTCATCCATCAGCACGAGCGGGACCGGGCTGCGGGCAAAGATCCGATCCAGCTGCCGTGGCTGGTTACGGGCGCTCTGCACCACGTCGGTCGCTCGCTCCAGTACTTGGAGCAGCCCCCCACTCATGCCGCAAAGTTACGTCGTTTGACCGAGTGCGGCGCCGGTTGCCGAAGGGCACTCTTTGAGCGCGATGGATGCGCGGTTTACGCGCGGCGCAGGGGACCGTCCGGAGGGATCGGCGAGCGCGCCCGTAGAGAGCGTCAAGGAGGTCGTGCGGCTCGGATCGGGCGAGGAGCGCGGTGCGCCGGGTGCCGAGGGTGTGCTCGAGCGGCTGGCCCGTGCCGGAAGCTTCCGGGGCGAGGAGACCGCCGAGCACGTGGAAAGGGTCAGCCGAACCTGCGCACTCGTCGCTCGAGAGCTTGGCTGGGGGGTGCCGGAGTGCAGCACGTTGCGGGCTGCGGCCGCGATGCACGACATCGGCAAGGTCGGCGTCCCCGATGCGATCCTGCAAAAACAGGGCACGCTCTCACCGGACGAGCGCCGCGCGGTCGAGGCGCACACGGAGATCGGGCACGAGATCCTTGTCGGCTCCGGCAATCCGGTGCTGGAGCTCGCCGCCACGGTGGCGCTGACGCACCACGAACGGCACGACGGGGATGGATACCCCCGTGGGCTGAAGGCCGACGAGATCCCCCAGGCCGGCCGGATCGCGGCCGTGGCCGACGTCTTCGACGCGCTGACGCACGACAGGGCGTACCGAAGCGCGTTCAGCGTCTCAGAGGGTCTTGAGACCCTGCGTACGGGCCGAGGCAGCCAGTTCGACCCCGAGGTGGTGGCCGCCTTCGAGGCGGCGCTTCCGGAGATCGAAGCGGTACGCGAGCTCTACCCCGATGCTCCGGAACCCGGAAGGTCGAATCCGCTCTTCGTCAGCGCTGAGCGGCCGATTCGCACGCTGATCGCGATTCCTCACGGAGCGGTCGCGCGCGGTCTCGAGCTGCTGTTGCGATCCGAGGGAATCGAGGTGGCAGGCAGCGCGAGCTCCGCCGACGTGGCCGAGGGGCTTTTCAAGCGCCGCGCGGTCGACGTCCTCGTACTCGACCCCGCAATGAACCGCGAGGGCACGAGCCCGTTGAGCCAGACCGCGAAGCACCACGGCGCGGCGGTGCTTCTCTACAGCGCGTCCGCGACCCCGGGCGCGCCCGTCGTTGCGGACGCCGACGGCATGGTCGCCGCGGAGGGGTCGTCGACGGAGTTCGTGACGGCCATCCGCACCGTCGCGCGTGGTGAGACGTACACGGACCCCCGCCTCTCCTCCGGCAGGACCCGGGCCGCGGGGGTATCCCTGACCACTCGGGAGCGCGAGGTCTGCACGCTTCTCGCCGCGGGGCTGAGCGGAGAGGAGATCGCGCAAAGGCTCTTTCTCTCCGCGGAAACCGTGCGCACGCATATCCGCAACGCGATGCAGCGGCTCGGGGTGAAAACGCGCGCGCAGCTGATCGCGCAGGCGATCACGACGGGCGAGATCTCGCCCGACCACCGTGTTTGAGGTATGTAGGCCCGTCGAAGTGGCCCCGATACAACGGGCGATCGCGCGGAGGACCCCCGTACTCGACCGGGGGTCTTCTGCGTTGTAGGGAGTAGATACTTCGGAGCGTGAGCGAAGCGGTCGCCCGGGCGAACGCGCAGGTCGCTGCGGTGCGCGACGACCCGAGCGGGCGTCTTTCGCTGATCACGCAGACCTACCACGGCCCGACCGGTCACGCCCCGCGCCACCTGCCGTTCAGGCGGGCGGCGCTCTCTTTCATGCGCTGGCAGGTCCAGCGCGGCGTTCTCAATCCACTGGACGGCTCGCCGCCCGGCAGCCCGTGGTGGCGGAGCATCAACGAGCGCCTCCTCATGGATGGGTGCGAATCCGTCGCGCTCACCGGCGGCCTGTCCGGGCAGCCCTCCTCCCGGAGCGTGGGGCTATGGCTCGAGTTCATCGAGACAACCGACCGGGCGGAACTGGTACCGCGCCCACAACGCGAGCATCGTCACCGCCTACCTCGAGCATCGGGCGCTCGCCGAAACGGAGAGCGTGCCGGAGCGCTTCTTCATGAACGTCGCGCTCGGTCGCGTCCTGTATGCGCACGCGCTTGTCGGGGCACGGCGGCTTGCGCTGGGACGGTTCGCCCCGCTCGGGCGCGTGCTCGGCGATCCCCGGCTCGGGATGGCCGGAGCGTTTTTGTCACTCGGACGCGTGCTTCCCGACCGCTACCCGCTCGCCGATAACGTCGACACCTACCTTGCCGACGAGCATCGCCTCGGCCGACTACTCGACTACTCGGTGATCGCCCCTCGGCTGCAGGGCGTGTACGAGTGGTCGGCCACCGAGCTCGGCGAACCGCGCCTGCTCGACCTGATTCGCGACGGAAACCCGATCTACGCCTGGCCGTTCGAGGAGCGCCACGTGTGGCACCAGCCGGACATGCCGCTTGCGGGCAGGATTCTCGAACGGGCTACGCGGGATCAGCCAGGCCGGCAGCACTGAACGCGCCGTCGCGGTACGCGTGCCAGTGGATGCCGGTGACCAGGCCATCGGCCACCGCGATCACCACGAACAGGGTCTCGTCGATTTCGAGGCCGCTCGCCCGGCCGATGCCGAGCTGCCGCCCCTCGATCAGGACGTGCTGGTCGTCCAACGGTGTGACCCGGTGAGCGTCCATCCGGTAGTCCCGCCATTCGGCAAAGAACTGTCGCAAGTACGCCGCGATCTGCTCCGGCCCCTCCGCACGATCCTCTCCTGCACCCGTGAACCCGGTCAGTACGAGGTCGGGCGAGAGCAGGTCGGGCGGTGGGCTGAAGTCACCGCGTTCCCACCGGTCGATAAGCGGCTGGACGATTGCGGTCAGGTCTGGCACGCGGCATTTATAGCCGCGAACCCGCCCGGCGCAAGAAACGCGCCCCTGCCTCGTTCCCAGCGTCGATGGGTATTCCTCGGGGGCTGCGAAAGGCAGGCGTCTTCGGCACCGTGCTGGTAGCCGCCGGCACGCTCGCCGTACCGGCCATGGCCGCCAAGGCCAAGCCGGGCCTCGCCGATTTCCCGCAGCCCGTCGACCCGCAGTCCTGGGTCCTTCCCCAGGACATGACGTGGGACGACTACCGGCCGATCCCCGGCTACAACTGGGCCGACGGCACGATGGACCCGCCGAAGAAGCTGCGCGCGGCCCTGATCGTCGCCGACTACCCCGACCGCAAGTTCCTGATCAGCCAGCCGGCCGGTTCCGACCCGGCCGGCAACCCGCAGGGGACGGGCGGGGTGCCGCAGGACCAGATCGGGCGCTTCTACACCGACCTCCTCAACAAGCCGCAGCCGCTGAACCACAACCACACGATCAACGAGTACTGGCTCGAGGACTCGTACGGGCAGCTCGGCATCGACATGGAGCCGTTCGGCCCGTACACGATGAGCCGGCCCGAGTACCAGTACGGCTTGGCCGAGTGGGGACAGGAAGAGGCATGTCCGACCGGCGAAACGTGCGACGGCGACTTCGACACCGAGCTGCTCGCGGCGTCCTTTGCCGACGTCGAGGCTGCCCAGGTGACCCAGGGCAAGGACTTCGACTTCCGCTTCCTCCTCCACGCCGGCTACGACGAGTCGGGCGTGTGGCAGGAGCTCGGCGAGATGCGCTTCCCGACCCAGGACCTCGTCACCGAGGAGTTCGGCAACCCGGATCCGAGCAAGCCGAACTGGGCGCCGACGCGCTACGTGCCGTGGACGTCGTTCTACGCGGCCCGCGGGATCTGGTCGCACGCGATCCCCGCCGTGATGGCGACGGAGGGCGAGAACGACGGCGCGTCGGTCTACGCGCACGAGTTCAGCCACATCCTCGGCGTGCTCGACAACTACGGCAACTCCTACGCCACGCCGCCCCAGCGCGATTACTCGGGACCCTGGGACATGATGTCGCGCGGCTCGTTCAACGGCCCGGGCGGCAACCACAACCGCTGGCAGATTCCCCCGACGCTCGGCGCTTCGATGGGCTCGCACCACATGCTGCGCAACAAGCTCGGCATGGGCTTCCTGAAGCCGACCGAGGTGATGTTCCTCGACCGCACCGCCCTTGCCCAGACGGGTCCGCAGTTCGCCGACGTGTGGGCGCGCGAGATTCCGGTCGGGCCGACCGTGTCGCGCAGCGGGTTGCACGGCCTCTACATCTCGTTGACCGACGGTGACAACGAGCCTTCGTGCACCGTCGAGGACGACTGGCGCTGCGATGGCGGCGGCTACCAGAACTACACGCTCGAGGTCGTCGACCGCATGGGCTCCGACTCGTTCACGCCTGACCACGGCGTGCTGATCGCGAAGAACATGGGCCCGCGCGCGGACCTGGCCCCGTTCAACTGGGTCATCGACTCGCACCCCGAGGACATCGACAAGACCGACTTCATCCGCGCCGACGGCACGGCCGTGCCGATCGGCAAGGGCGATTACCGCCAGCTCTCAGACGCGCTGTTCCACGCCGGCACGGGTCCGGACGTCGTCAGCGAGTACGTGGACGAGGCGAACCGCCTGCACTTCTACGTGCTCGGCACGAACCGCGACTCGGAGGGCGTCCTGTCCTACCGCATCGCGGTGCGTTCGCTCGACGGCGGCGGGCCGGACGCGCGCGGCGTCTCGCTCGCGCAGGGCACCGCCCAGCCGGCGGCGGCCGGGCGGGTGGCCGTCCAGACGTTCACGGTCACCAACACCGGCGAGGCCGAGGACCTGATCCGCGTCGATCCGTCGAGCGCCGCCGGGTGGGCGACTTCCGTCGAATCGAACGTGCTCGACGTGCCCGCCGGCGAGACCATCGACGTGCCGGTCTACGTGAAGGTGCCCGCCGGCGCGAAGAAGCCGTCAACGCTGACGCTGACCGCGACGTCCGAGACCGACGCCTCGAAGTCGGCCTCGAGCACCGCGACGGTCAAGCCGGCCCGCTAGCCAAGTTCGCGGCAGCCATAACAAGCAGTAGGCGCGGCTCACCTGACAGGCGGCGGCACTCCCTCTGCCGTGGCCGCGAGAGCAGGATCCCACTCGCACACCGCGCAGGCGTGGCGGAAGGCGGCTAGCCCGAATTCCACCGCGGCCGCGGGCGGATCGGGGCTCTCCCGGATGTCGTCCCAGTCCAGCACGTACTCGCCGAGCTTTGCGTCCCAGCGGCCCGCAGCCGGGCTCAGGTCCGCGTTCCCGAAGCCGTCGGGCGGCGGATATGCGTAGGCAAAAAAGGCGGCCTGCGCGTGGTTGGGGTCCCCGGGCCACCACCCGATCTCTATCTGCTGGGCATCGCCTCCGTTGCGCATGATGAAGTCGTCGGAGGGCGGATCGGCCGGCCGTCCAGAGAAGAAGTTGACCGCGAGGTCGAAGCTGCCCCACCAGGCGTTGACCGGCGTCACGCGTCCGCGAAATGGCGCCCGGAGCTGCCCCAGGACGAGCGCCGCCTGTGTGGCGGCCGCAAAGTAGGTCGCGACCTGGTCGGGATCGTAGGTCGCGTGCTCGCGGTCCTCGTCCAGCGGCGCCGTCCACGGCACCTCCTGGGGCGTCGGGTTGATCTCGACTGAGCCGGCGAGCCGCCCGACCTCCTCGAGCAGCTCCCGCGTCACCTCGGCGACTGGACGGTTGGGCGTCAGGGCAATCCTCGCCTCGCGCCCGTCCGAATGCTCGACCAACGCTTCATGGGTGCGCAGGTCGAGCGCGGCGACGATCGCGCCGGCGCCGTCCGGCGCCGGCAAGGCCAGGGTCTCCCACCCGCGCGCGGTCAGACGTAGGGCGGCGTGCTGGAGCTGGGGCTCCGGCGGGGCCAGCTCGACTGCAAGCTTTCCGAGCACCTGGGTGTGCGCGTGGAGCGTGTCGCAGGTCCCGCTCCACGAGTCGTAGCTCAGCGCTGGCCAGCCAGCGGACATGCTCAAAACGCTACTCCCCCCTGATCTAAGAGACTGCACTGATCGACGCGACGGTGACCCGGTTCACGGAGCGCACAGCGTGGGCGCGGAACCTCGCCGCACCCGTGCGCGACTTCCTCAGCACGGAGTCCGCGAGCGCCGTCGTGCTGCTCGGCGCGGCCGTGGTTGCGCTCGTCTGGGCGAACTTGTCCGGCTCCTACGAGACCTTCTGGAGCACCGAGCTCTCAGTTCGCATCGGAAGCGAAGGCATCTCGATGGACCTTCGCCAGTGGGTGAGCGAGGGCCTGATGACGTTCTTCTTCCTGGTGGTTGGCCTCGAGGCCCGGCGCGAGTTCGACATAGGAGCGCTGAGAGAGCGCGCCCGGATCGCGCTCATAGCGATGGCGGCGGTCGGCGGAATGGGCGCGGCGGTCCTGATCTACCTGGCATTCAACCTGGGCGGGTCGGGGGCGCACGGCTGGGGCGCGGCGATGTCCACCGACACGGCTTTCCTGCTCGGGATGCTCGCGCTGGTGGCCCCGGCCGCCACGCGCCTGCGCGTTCGCCTGCTCACCCTCGTTGTGATCGACGATCTCGTGGCGCTGCTTGTGATCGCCACCGTCTACACGGACGAGGTGGATCTCGTCGCGCTCGCCGTGGCGACCGGTCTGCTCGGCCTCGTGCTGCTGCTGAGGTACGCGCCGGCGGCGTGGCGTGCGCCGAGCGCCGCCATGTTGGGCGTGGGGATCTGGGTCTCGCTGCACGAATCGGGCATCGACCCGCTGCTCGCAGGGCTGGCGCTCGGGCTCGCCGTAAGCGCCTACCCGCCGGCGCGAACCGACCTGGAGCGGGTGACCGAGCTGGCGCGCTCCTTTCGCGAACAGCCCACTCCCGAGCTCGCCAGGTCGGCACAGCTCGGAGTGTCGTCCGCGATCTCCGCGAACGAACGGCTCCAGTACCGCCTGCATCCGTGGACGAGCTTCGTGATCGTGCCGCTATTCGCTCTCGCGACGGTCGGCGTGGACATCGACGGGGAGCTGCTGGGCGACGCGGTCACCTCACCGATCACGCTCGGGATCGTCTTCGGCTACGTCGTCGGCAAGCCGGTCGGCGTGATGGCGGCGATCTGGCTCGGCACGCGACCCTGGATCCTCGGCCTCCAGCGCTCGCTGAGCTGGCCGGCGATCGTCGGCGGCGGCGTCGGCGCAGCCATCCCCTTCACCATCTCGCTTCTGATCGCGGGCATCGCGTTCGATGGCCAGGAGCTCGAAGAGGCCAAGCTTGGCGTGCTCGCCGCCGCGCTCCTGGCCGCGCTCCTGTCATGGGCCGTGTTCCGGGTGATCCGGCGGATCCCCGATGACGTGCGGGCGCGCCAGATGTCCGGCACCGCCGACGATCTGCTGGACCTCTCGGACGAGGTGGATCCCGAGCGCGACCACATTCGCGGCCCCGAGTCGGCGCCCGTCACGCTCGTCGAGTACGGCGATTACGAGTGCCCCTACTGCGGCCAGGCCGAAGTCGTGATCCGGCAGCTACTCGACGATTTCGGCGACGAGCTCCGCTACGTCTGGCGCCACCTGCCGCTCAGCGACGTCCATTTCAACGCCCAGATGGCTGCCGAGGGCACGGAGGCCGCTGCCGCGCAGGGAGCCTTCTGGCCGATGCACGACCGGCTGCTGGCAGAGCAGGACGAGCTGACCACCACCGACGTGAAGCGCCATGCCAAGGAGTTGGGCCTCGACGTCGAGCGCTTCTGGGACGAGCTGCGCCGGCGGGAGTACGCCGAGCGCGTGGAGGAAGACGTGGCGAGCGCGGACGCGAGCGGGGTGGCCGGCACGCCGAGCTTCTTCATCAACGGCCAGCGCCATCAGGGCGCGTACGACGTCGAAACGCTCGCGCGGGCCGTGCGCACCGCGCGGGCCCGGAGCCTCAGAGCTCCGCCTTGATCGAGCCAAGAGATCGACGGATGTGTTCATGGACGAACTGCACGACCATCGCTCCTTCGCCGACCGCCGCCGCGCATCTCTTCGTCGAGCCTGACCGGACGTCACCGGCCGCGTAGACCCCCGCGACACTCGTCTCGAGCAGGTGTTCGCTACCGGCTGCGGCGCCGGTGAGGATGAAGCCGTCGTCGTCGCGCGCGATCTTCTCGTCCAGCCATTCTGTGTTGGGCCGTGCGCCCAGGAAGAGGAATAGGAACGAGAACGGCACCCGCTCCCCGTCCGTAAGCGTTACGGCCTCGAGCAGCCCGCCCGCTCCATGGAGCTCTGCTATCTCACTGCGGTCGCGAATGGCAACGCCGTATCGCTCCAGATCGCGCACGAGGTAGTCCGACATCGTCTCGCGCAGGTCCGCGCGGCGGTGTAGCAAGGTCACGAGTGAGCCTCCCCGCGCAAGCCAGACCGCAGCCTGCCCGGCCGAGTTTCCGCCGCCGACGACAGCGACACGCGATGCGCCACAAAGCTCTTGCTCCGGCGGCCCCGCGGCGTAGAAGACGCTCAGCCCCTCGTAGTCGGACAGGCCGTCCACCGGAAGCCGGCGGTAATGCGCGCCGGTCGCAAGCAGCACGGCGTGGGCGGCGATTTCCTGGCCCTCCTCGAGCCGGACGATGTGGCGTCCGTCGCCCCGGCTCGAGCGCAACCGCCCGGTACGGCGTCGCTGGACGCGCGCCGAACTTGCGCGCCTGTACGACTGCACGGCCCGTGAGCTCGGTCCCGCTGATCCCGGCGGGAAAGCCGAGGTAGTTCTCGATCCTGCGTGATGCACCTGCCTGTCCGCCGAGCGCGGTGCTCTCGACGATGAGCGTGTCGAGGCCCTCCGAGGCCCCATAGACAGCCGCACCGAGACCAGCCGGGCCGGCCCCGACCACAAGCAAGTCGGTCTCTTCGCGAGGCGGAAGCTCACGCCCGATCCCGAGTGCGCGGGACAACTCTCCGAGCGACGGCGCCCGCATCTCCACGCCACCTGGAAGTCGCACGAGCGGCAGGTCCGACGCGTCGACGCCGGAGACGAGCGCCGCCGCTTCCGGGTCGTCTCCTCGTTCCGTATCGCGCCAGGTGAGGGGCAGCCGGTTGTTGCGAGCGAACTCGATCAGCCGCATCGTCGCCGGGGACGAATGCGGGCCGACGATCTCGATGCCGAGCCCCGTGACGCGCTGCAGCGCTTCTCGCCGCGCAATGAACGTAGTGAGCAGCAGATCGCTGAGTGGCCCGTCCTCGAACAGCAGACCCCGGAACACATCCCGCTCGACCGCGATGTAGCGCAGCGGCTCTATGACCCGGGCCGCCACGAAGACGCTCTGCCCTGACAACAGGTTGAGCTCGCCGAGGAACTTCGACGGGCCATGCCGGACGATCTCGTTGCCGGCGGCGTCGACAATCGCGACCTCTCCCTCGAGGACCGCGATGAACGGGTAGAGGTCGTCGCCCACCTCGTAGAGGACATCGCCCACGTTCGCCGTGCGCTCGTCACCGAGCTCGGCGAGCCTCGCGAGCTGCGAGGGCGTCAGCGACGGGCTGTCCGGGGCAGGCGGGAGGCTCGGCTCCGAGGTCATCGCCCGGGCTTGGTCAGCGACGTGGTGAAGAAGCGCTGCACGGTGTCGAGTGGCTGGGTGCTTTGGTTTGCTCGGCTCAGGATAAGGGCACCCTCGAGAGCTGCGAGGAGTACGGAGGCATCGTCCTTTGCGGTTGACTCCTGGACGCCGAATTTGACCAAGGCGGCGTGTACGGAGTCACGCCACTGATCGAGGAGAGCGCGAGCCTCTTGCCGTAGCCGGTCGTCTCCGCTGGCATCGATGACGGTCGCAGCGAGGGGGCATCCGAACCCGAACGCCGCTCCGCTTCCAGCGTGCCTTGCGGTTGGACAAGTAGCGCACGCGAGAATCGGTCCGCTTTAGCTGAAGCGTCCACCAGCCGTCAGCCACCTAAGCGCGAGGCCTTGCGGGGCGATTCGGAACGCGGGGTCGCGGAAGCGCCGCAACGGGCCGCCGATCATCATGGCCCGCTCGAATCCCTTCGCTGCGCGCGTTATCCGCCGGGCGGTGGGTTGTCGGCGGCGTTCGTATGTTCGCAGCGCGGTCGGGATGTCGGTCGAGTGTTGAAGGCATTCGCCGAGCACGGCAGAGTCTTCTATCGCTACGCCTCCGGCTATCCCGAGGGTGGGAAGCATCGGATGCGCGGCGTCACCGACGAGGGTGACGTGGCCCGCGCCCCACCGCCTGAGCGGTCGGCTGTGGGGCGTGTCGTTGAAGAGGTAATCGGTCGTGGGTGTGCGGCCCAGTGTGCTTACGACCCGCTCCGGCCACCCGGCGAACACACGCTCGGCAAGCGTCTTCGCCTCCTCGCCGGTCTTAGGCGGCACGGACGGTAGGGACGCACCCGCATACCAGCGGACCACCTCGTCCGAGAGCCGCCCGATTCCGAACAAGGCGCCTTCACCGAGGAAGCGCAGGTGCAGCCCCCGCGGAAACTCGTCGACGCCGACTGCGGCGATCCCGCGCCAGGCACCAATGGCGTCACGCCTGAGCCGCACCGGGCCAACGACCGCAGTGCGGACGGTCGAACTGACGCCGTCAGCGCCGATCACGACATCGGCCGACCTGCGTGTGCCGTCAGCGAATTCGACCTCGGCACCCGCCGCACCACCGAATACCCCAACGCATCCCAGTCCGAGCGTGATCCGGTCGCGCCCGAAGGCGTCCGCTAGGTGCGACTGGAGCTCCCCACGATGGACGTCATGACTGATGCCCCGGCCGCCCGGCACCGGAACGTCCGTTAGCGGCTCATCCGCCGCCGTACGATGGACGAGCCGTTCGATCGGCGACCCGAACTCGTCGGGCGTCCGCAGACCCAGATCTTCAAGGCGCGCGATCGCGAACCCCCACAGCGACAGACCGGTGTTCACATCTCCAAGCTCCGACCTGCGCTCGACGATCTCCACGTCGAACCCGGCGCGGCGGAGCGCCAAACCGGCAGTCAAGCCGCCGAGACCGGCGCCGACCACGATTCCGTTACGACGCTTCATTGGCTGAAACTACCCGGAGCGCGCGCCACCCATGACGACCACAGACTGGCTGCTAGTCGCCGCCGTCGTGGCCGCCCTCTACGTCGGCGCCGTCCTCATCCTCGTCGTGGTCGGTCGACGCAGCGACGCGCGGGCGCTGGCCGGCTTCATCCCGGACTGCCTCGTGTTGCTCCGGCGGCTGCTCTCAGATTCGCGTGTTCCGCGAAGGCGCAAGGTCGTACTTGGTTTGCTCGTGGGATACCTCGCGCTACCGCTCGACCTAGTTCCCGACTTCATCCCGATCGCCGGCCAATTGGACGACGTGATCATTGCCGCGCTCGCCCTTCGCTTCGCACTTCGCAGCGGGGGTCCCGAGGTGCTGCGCGAACACTGGCCGGGACCCGATCGCTCGCTGGACCTCGTGATCCGCGCCGCATACGGCCGCAGCGCAGCGGCGCAGTAAGCAAGCAACCGTAAGGTGAGCGACGGGACTCGAACCCGCGACCGCCTGGACCACAACCAGGAGCTCTACCAACTGAGCTACGCCCACCAGGCGTGAGCCAATCTAGCAGCGGTTCTGGGCGGCGCTAGACGGGCGGAGTGATGACCGGGACGGCCTCCTCGGCGACCGCCTCGACCTCCTCCGACGGCTCCGACTCCTCGCGCGCGCAGACGATTCGGAAGGAGCCTGTGCCGATCGCGGGGTCGGATCGGACCGGGAGCCCGCGGATCGTGTCCCACCCCAGCCGCTCGACCTCGAACGGATTCATCGCCACCGCGACGGCCGGGAACGGGCAGCTGGAGTTATGGGCGTCGATTGCCTTGCTGATGGCCTCGAGGTTCTTGACCTCGGAGTCGCGCGCCATCGCTCAGGACGGCTCGGAGACACCGGCGACCGCCTCGCCGGCGGGCGCGCGCTTCTCGACGCCGGCCCACGTCCGTGCGTGCTCGATCGTCTTCTCGAGCCCCTCGCGCAGCTCGACCTCGGGTTGCCACCCGAGTAGCTCGCGCGCGCGCGTGATGTCTGGCTGGCGCACCTTCGGGTCGTCGACCGGAAGCGCCTCGAAGACGATCTCAGACGTGGTGCCCGTGAGCTCGCGGACGCTCTCGGCCATCTGGAGCAGCGTCATCTCGTGCGGATTGCCGATGTTCACCGGCTCGTGGACCTCCGACTCGCACAGCGCGACGAGCCCGCGGATCAGGTCGTCGACGTAACAGAAGCTGCGCGTCTGCGACCCGTCGCCGAACACCGTGATCGGCTTGCCGTTCAACGCTTGGTTGAGGAACGTCGGGATCGCGCGCCCGTCGTTCGGCCGCATGCGCGGGCCGTAGGTGTTGAAGATGCGCGCGATGCAGGTGTCGAGGCCCTGCTGCCTCAGGTACGCCATGGTCAGCGCCTCGGCGTAGCGCTTCGCCTCGTCGTACACGCCGCGCGGGCCGATCGGGTTGACGTTGCCCCAGTAGGTCTCCGGCTGCGGATGGATCTCCGGATCGCCGTAGACCTCCGAGGTCGAGGCGAGCATGAACCGCGCGCGCTTGACCTTCGCAACACCCAGCGTGTGGTGCGTCCCGTAGGAGCCGACCTTCAACGTGTGCAGCGGCAGGCGTGCGTAGTCGATCGGGCTGGCCGGCGAGGCCATGTGGTAGATGAAGTCGACCGGGCCGTCGACCTCGTAGTACTCCGTGATGTCCGTCTGCACCCACTGGAACTCGGGTCCGCGTAGGTGCTCGATGTTCTTCAGTGAGCCCGTCTCGAGGTTGTCGACGCACACGACGCGGTTGCCGCGCTCGAGCAGGTGTTCGCAGAGATGGGAGCCGAGGAAGCCGGCGCCGCCGGTAACCAGACATGTAGCCATTCGCTGGAGCGTACCGACCGAGGCCGTTACTCGCCGATCGTGAAATGCGACTGCAAGCCGGTGAGCTCGAGCAGCCTCATCACCGGCGCGCTGGGCCTGACCAGCACCACTTCGAGGTTCTTCTCGTGCGCGCGATTGTTTAGTCGCACGAGCTCCTGGAGGCCCGACGAGTCCATGAAGACCACGTCACGCAGATCGATTTCGGCGCGCTGCCAGGCCTCGGCCTCCTCCTCCACCGCGGCGCGGAAATCGGCGATCGAGCCCATGTCGAACTCGCCGGAGAGCTTGACCGTGAGTGTGTCGCCGTCGGTCTTGGTTTCGATTCTGAGCAACATCTCGGAGCGCCCCGGGCAGGATTCGAACCTGCGACCCGCTGCTTAGAAGGCAGCCGCTCTGTCCACTGAGCTACCGGGGCCTTCCCTAAAGGTACGGCGTACGGCGGGGGATCCAGCGGGGGACGTTCGCCTTGTAGCGCCGGTATTCCTCCCCGAAGCGGCGCTCGACGGCCGGTTCCTCGTACGCGAGGAAGAAGACGTGGTTGACGACCGCGAAGATCGCCGCCCAGATCGCGATCGCGGTCGAACCGAAGATCAGCGCCTCACCGAGCAGCACCGCGAGGACACCGGTGATCATCGGGTTGCGCACGTGCGCGTACGGCCCCTCGACGACGAGCCGCTCGGTCGGGTCCCAGGGAGCGAGCGTCCCGCGGCCGATGCGCGCGAACAGCCGCACGGTCCAGACCCACATGGCGAAGCCCGCGAACACCAGCGGAGCGCCGAGCGCGACGGGAAGCGGATCGAACTCGGCCCCGTCACGCGCAATCAGAATCGCCGGCACGACGACCGCAACGGTGCCGGGCAGGAGCACGATCGCCCGCGCATGTCGCCATGCGCGTCAAGTCGGGGCGACTGGATTTGAACCAGCGACCTCCTGGTCCCAAACGCAGGTGCGCTACCAGGCTGCGCCACGCCCCGAGGAAGCCGAGTCTAGCCACGCCTCCCGCATGGCAATCGATCCACACCTTCCAGTCGCGCGCGAAACAGGGTGTCGTTGCAATCGGATCGTCGAGAACGCCATAATCGCGAACGCCAGGTCCGCTTGCTCGGAGCTTGCCGCTGTTGGACTTTCGCTGAAGCCGGATCTCGTTCTGGCTCGGATCTGGAGTTGCTCGCCGCCCAGTAGCTCGGCGCAGCTCATCGAGATCCTGATCCGCGTGGTACTGAATGCCGAACGTCGAACGGCGCCACCGTCGAAGTCGCTCCATCCACGGAAGCGACAAGCGCAGAGCACCGCCACGTCGGAATTGCAGATCGAGACGACATTCCGGTTTCGCTTGTAGCCCTCGGCGAAGTACAGACCTACGAAGTCGCGAAACGCTTGGTCCTTGTGCTCAGCTTCGCGAACTCCGCACGACCTTGCTCGTATGCCTGCCTCCCGCAGGCAGCCGGTACTTCCCTGACATCCTCAGGTTGCCGCTTGCGGAGCCGCGGGCAGCTTGCCGAGCCGGGCGACATGTCAGGGATCGGAAGGTCCTCGACCCAGTAGTAGATCGGTCGTCCGCGGTAGCGCGAAGCGCTCGGCGAGCTGGTCGATCGTCAGCTTCTTCTCGACCCGCAGCGTGCGCGCTTTCTCCTTTAGATACGCCCGCGATGCACAGCGAACGTATGTTCGCGTGTCCATCGGACGGCCCTTGACTTAAGGGCTGCAATGCGGCTTGCCGAACGACTTACTCAGGCCGCCCCACCACGGACGTGTGGAGATGACTCGAAGCAACGGACATGCTCGCCGGTACGCGCTCGCCGCCCTCGCGGCGGCGGCGCTCCTCGGCGCCCTGCCCGCATCGGCGTCCGCGCGCTGCGAGCACGCCCGCACGCATCCGTCGCAGCTGAGCAGGGCAGAGGTCAAGCAGACCACGCTGTGCCTCCTCAATCACAAGCGGAAGAAGCATGGCCGGCGAGCGCTCAAGCCGAATCGGCGGCTCGCCCGGGCGGCGCGCAAGCACGCGCGCGACATGGTCGACCACAAGTTCTTCTCGCACACGACGCCGGACGGCGTCGACTTCGTCGAGCGGATCATGCGCCAGGACTACGTGGACCCCGGCGACGGGTTGGACGCTCGGCGAGAACCTCGCCTGGGGCAGCTACCAGCTCGCCACCCCCAAGGCGATCGTCCACTCATGGATGCAGAGCCCCGGCCACCGGGCGAACATCCTGAACGGGGACTTCCACGAGATCGGCGTGGGCGTCGTCGTGGGCGCCCCGGAGCGGGGCGTCGAGAGCGGCGCCACCTACGCCACCTCGTTCGGCACGCGCTACTAGGCGCAGAGCCGCGCTAGGGTCCGGCGCCGCATGGCCGAGATCCGTCCCCTGCACGCTGTCCGCTACGAGCCGTCCGCCGTCGGGTCGCTCGACGCGGTCGCCGCGCCCCCGTACGACGTCATCGATGACGAGATGCGGGCGAAGCTCGTCAAGAAGAGCCCGTTCAACGTGGTCGAGATCGACCTGCCCGTTGCCGACAACGGCGGCGACCCCTATCTGCACGCGCAGACCACCTACGAGCACTGGCTTCAGCAGGGCATCCTCGTCCGCGAGCGCGAGGACTCGATCTGGGCGCTGACGCAGAACTACCAGGGCCCCGACGGGCGCGACTACGTGCGACACGGCTTCTTCGCGCGCGTGCGCGTGGAGGAATACGGGCCGGGCCGGATCCGCCCGCACGAGCGCACCCACCCCGGGCCGAAGGAGGACCGCCTCAACCTCACTCGCGCGACCCGCGCGAACCTCTCCCCCATCTTCAGCCTGTTCTCGGACCCGGAGGACGCGGCCTGGAACGCGCTCGAGCCGCACACGAGCGGCGAGCCGTTCGACGAGACGCGCGACGACGACGGCACGCACAACCGCCTCTGGCGAGTCACGGACGCGGCGACGATCGAGCGGGTGGCGGAGGTGCTCGCCGACAAGGAGCTCCTGATCGCCGACGGCCACCACCGCTACGAGACCGCGCGCGTATATGCCGAGGAGGTCGGGGGCGAGGGCGAGCACCGCTACGTCCTGATGTTCCTGTGCAGCCTGAGCGACTCAGGTCTGACGGTCTTCCCCACCCACCGCCTCCTCACCGACCTGAAGGACCCCGAGGTCCAGGAACGGCTGGGCTCCGCGATCAAGGAGCACTTCCAGCTCGAGCGGATCGAGCAGTCGGAGCTCGAGCCGCCGGCGGACCTGCCGGGAATCGCGATGGGCTACATGGACTCGCACTTCAAGCAGGGCTTCCGCCTGACGCGGCCCGACGACGATCGTCTCGACACGCGTGTGCTCGAGAATCTGATTCTGAGAGACACCCTCGGCATGACCGACGACGACATCGACCATAAGCGCGGGCTCGACTACTCGAAGAACACCGCCGACGCCGTCGACGCGGTCGTGACCGGCCGCGCCGACGCGGCCTTCTACATGCGCGGCATTCCTGTCGAGCAGATCCAGCAGGTGGCAGCGACCGGCGAGAACATGCCGCCCAAGTCGACCTACTTCTATCCCAAGATCCCAACGGGCTTGGTCTTTAATCCGCTCGAGTGAAGATCTACACGCGCAAGGGCGATGACGGCTCGACCGGCCTCTGGTACGGGGGCCGCGTCGCGAAGTCGGGCGGCCGGCCGGAGGCGTACGGCGCGGTGGACGAGGCGTGCTCGGCGCTCGGGCTCTGCCGCGCGGCGAGCGACGACGCCGAGCTGACCGCCGACATCCTCCGGCTCCAGAACGAGCTGTTCGTCGCCGGCGCCGAGCTGGCGACCGCGCCCGAGGCGGCGAAGCGCCTGCAGGATGGCGTCTCGAAGGTGACCCCCGACATGGTCGACGCGCTGGAAGAAGTGATCGACCGCTACATGGAGCGAGTGGATCTGCCGCCCAAGTTCGTGATCCCCGGCGGGACCGAGCTGTCCGCCCGGCTCGACGTGGCACGCGCGGCGGTTCGCCGCGCGGAACGCCGGGTAGTGGACCTGAAGCTCGCCGGGGACCTGCCCGACGACACGGTGTTGCGCTACCTCAATCGCGCATCCGACGCGGCGTACGCGATGGCGCGGTACGCCGACACCGACCAACCCGAGCTCTTCGAAGGGAGAAAATGAGAGCGATCGCCCGCCGTTCGAACGGCACCCTGAAGCACGAGATCGAATTCGGCAGCGACGAGCACCACCTCGTAGCCGACGAGCCCGAGGAGACCGGCGGGTCGCACGAGGGCCCGAGCCCGCAGGAGCTGCTCGCGGCGAGCCTCGCCTCGTGCAGCGCGATCACGATGGAGATGTATGCCGAGCGAAAGGGCTGGGAAATCGGCGAGGTGGTCGTCGACGTCGACTACGAGCCCGCCCAGCGCGGCTCCCCCACGAAGTTCCACATGACCGTCAGGCTGCCGAAGGAGCTGCCGCAGGATCAGCAGCAGCGGCTCATGCAGATCGTCGCGAAGTGCCCCGTCCATCGCACGCTCGAGGGCGAGGTCATGTTCGACGAGAAGCTCGAGCTCGTGTGACGACGGCGGCCGACCTCCGGCCGCTGCTTCTCTCGCCCGAGGCGGCGGCCGCGCTCGACGCTCCGGGGACCAAGGACGCCGCCGTGCTCGTGCCGCTCTACCTCGATAGCGGCGCGCTGCATGCGGTCTTCACGAAGCGTCGCGACGACCTCAAGCGCCACGCCGGCGAGATCTCGTTTCCGGGCGGGCGCCAGGACTTCCCCGACGAGGACCTGCGGACGACTGCACTACGCGAGGCTGAAGAGGAGATCGGGCTGGCACCCGCGGACGTCGAGCTGGTCGGCGCGCTCGAGCCGGTCGGCACCTTCGTGACGAACTACAAGATCCACCCGTTCGTCGGCGTGATCAGATCGGGCCACGCCTGGACCCCCCAGCCGACCGAGGTCGAAGAAGTGCTGGAGCTGTCGCTGCCGGACCTCAGGCGCGGCTTCGAGAGCCAGCGGCTGATCCGCAAGGGCGTCCCATTCAAGACTCCGACGTACACCGTCGGGAGCCACTTCGTCTGGGGTGCGACGGCCCGAATCGTCGAGCACCTCCTGCGGAGGCTGGAAGGCACCTAGGGGTTATCCTCGCCCGGGATGGAGCGCGCCAGCCTCAGACCCGTTCCGCAGCGCCCGTCCGGGCCAGTCGACCCGGCCGACGCGCTCGCGCACGTCGAGGGCACCCTCCCGGGCCTCGACGACCCCGCACGCAGGGCGCTCGCGCTCGTAGACCTAGTCGGCCGGACGCGGCCCGAGGTCGTCGCCGAGACCGGAGTCTCGGAGCCGGACCTGGCCGACGCGCTCGCGCGCGCCCGCAAGGCGCTGCGCCGCGCCGCGGCGCCCCTCCCGGGCAGCGGGTGGTGCGAGCGGGCGGAGCGGTTGCTCTCCGACGAGCTCGACGGCGCACTCACCGATCCCGGCCCGCGCCGGCTGGCCGCGCACCTTGCCAACTGCGATCGCTGCGTCGAGCACGAGCGGCGGCTCTGGCAGGCCCGCGATCAGCTCGTCGTCACCTTCGATGCCGCTCGCGCACCCGAGCCGGCGCCCGAGGTCGCCGACGAGCCCGACCACGAGCCGGTCGAGACGCCCGATCCCGAGCTGCGCCTGGTTGAAGTACCCGCGCCGGAGGTACCGGCACCCGCCGAGCCGGAGCCCGCGGAGCCCGAGCCCGCCGCACCCGAGCCTGCCGAGCCTGCCGAGCCCGAGCCGGCGGAGCCGATCCCGGCGGCGGCCGCGTCCGGGACGTCGCTGCGCGGCGTGGCGTGGGCCGCCTCGATGGCTATCGCCGTCCTGCTCGCGATCGGCTCCCTCGCACTCACGATCTACGCGATCGCCGGCGGCGGCATCTAGCCGCTCAGAACCTCCGCCACCGCGGTGGCGAGGTCGTCGCCCGGCGAGACCACCGCGCACGGGATCCTGAACGTCACGCGCGCACGCGCGACGATCTCCTCGCCGCCGGGATGGTCGGCGGAGCGCTCGTAGACGAGCCCGCGCACCGGCGTGTCGACGAGGTACTCGACGAGCGCGGCCAGCCGATCGCCGTGGAGCGCCTCGGCCCCCGACTCGCCAAAGAGCCAGCACACGACGGTCACGCCCTCGAGCCGCGGCGTGACGGTGGCGAGCCGGTCCGGATCGACCCCGTCCGCCTCCTCGACGACGTGGCCCGACGACTCGAGCTCCCGGGCGCGGCCCGGCTCCCCCACCACCAGGATTCGCGCCACTACTCGTCCTTCAGGTCGCGCGCGCGTTCCTGCTGGTCCATCAGCTCCTGCTCGACCTCGAGCCGCACCTGGTCCTCCGTGAGCTCCGGCCGCCCGGTGCGGCGGCGACGCTCGTTCGACGCCTCGAGCATCTCGTCGATGTCCTCGATCTCGAGCCGGATCTCGTCCTCGTAGGAGCGCGTCGGCTGCCAGTCGAGCACGTCGGCGCCCGTCCCCGGATACCACTTGCCGATCGCGAGGAAAATGACCAGCAGAAGGGCCAGCGCGACGATGACGGCGAGCAACTCCACCGCACGAGTCTACGATCTGCGCCAATGACGAACGCCTGGATAGTGGACGCCCTCCGCACGCCGATCGGCCGCTACGGCGGCGAGCTGGCCACCGTGCGGCCCGATGACCTGGCCGCACGCGTGATCGAGGCCGCGGTCGAGCGCAACGGGATCGACGGCTCGAGCGTCGAGGACGTCTTCTTCGGCTGCACAAACGGCGCGGGCGAGGACAACCGCAACGTCGCGCGGATGGGCGCGCTGCTCGCCGGCCTGCCGGTCGAGGTGCCGGGCGTGACCGTCAACCGCCTGTGCGCGTCCGGGCTCGAGGCGATCGCCCAGGGCGCGCGCTCGATCAAGACGGGCGACGGCGACATCGTGCTCGCGGGCGGCGTCGAGTCGATGACGCGCTCTCCGTTCGTGATGCTGAAGCCCGACCGCGCGTTCCCCCGCGGCGAGCGCGAGCTGGTCGACACGACGATCGGCTGGCGGTTCGTCAACCCGGAGATGAACTACTCGACGGAGTCGATGGGCGAGACGGCCGAGAACGTCGCCGAGCGATACGGGGTCTCGCGCGAGGACCAGGACGCGTTCGCGCTCGAGTCGCACCGCCGCGCGATCGCCGCGCACGAGGCCGGCAAGTTCGACGAGGAGATCGTCACGGTGGACGCGCCGCAGCCGAAGGGCCCGCCGGTGACCGTCCACTCGGATGAGGGGCCGCGCCCGGACACGACTCTCGAGAAGCTTGCAAAGCTCCGGCCTGCGTTCCGCGAGGGCGGGACCGTCACCGCGGGGAACTCCTCCCAGATCAACGACGGCGCGGCGTGCCTCGTGCTGGCCTCCGACGAGGGCCTCAAGCAGCTGGGCGACCCCGAGCCGCTCGCGCGGGTCGTCTCGGTCGGGCCCGCCGGCGTCGACCCCGCCTACATGGGCGTCGGCCCCGTGCCGGCGATGCGCAAGGCGCTCGCGCGCGCGGGCATCTCGGTGGAAGACCTCGACCTGGTCGAGCTGAACGAGGCATTCGCCGCACAGGTGCTCGCGTCGATGCGCGAGCTCGACATCCCGCACGAGAAGCTGAACGTCAACGGCGGAGCGATCGCCCTCGGCCACCCGCTCGGCTGCTCGGGCGCCCGGCTCGTGACGACCCTGACCTGGGAGATGCGCCGCCGGAGAGCGAAGCTCGGGGCGGCGACGATGTGCATCGGCGTCGGCCAGGGCCTCGCGATGGTCGTCGAGCGCCCCGACTAGGCGACGGTCTCGACCGCCGCGTCCGCGGTCATCACCCGCAGCGCCTCCTGCCAGTCGGAGAAGTCGCGCTCCCGCACGATCAAACCTCGTTCGACCCAGAACACCTGACCCAGATGTGAGTCGATCTCGATGCCGCTCGTACGCGAGCGCAGCCGAACCCTGCAATAGAAGGCGAAGACCGTGCCTCCGTCCGCGACCTCGAGCGGACGATGTTCCAGGAACTCCCACGCCTCCCGGAGGTCGGCGGACCACTCGCGGAGACCGTCGTGGCCTCGGTAGTTGTCCGGCATTCCCGCGACCAGCCACTCCCGTGGGGGGTGGTAGTCCCATTCCGGCGAGAAGCGCACGACGCAGAGATCGAGATCACCCCGCATCCACGCGCCCCAGCCGGACAGCGCATTGCGCCGAAGCAGTGCTCGCCGAAGGCCTGACCGCGGCGGCAGCCGGTTGACCGCCCGTGACAGCGCCGCGTATGCACCGGGCCAACGGACCATGAACCGCTCCTCGAGCGTCCGGCGCGTCGGCAGACGTTCGTCAGGCCCGATCGCGGTTCGGACAATCCCGGCCACCGCGCCAGTATGGACGGTGTACGGTCGCTCGTGCATGAGTACGAGCATCGAGATCGTCAACGAGGCCTACCGAGCGTTCAAGACGCTCGACGCCGAAGCCCTGATCGCGCTGGCGGACCCGGAGATCGAGTTCGGCACCTCCGCCGCGGCGCCCGGCGGCACCTACCGCGGCCACACCGGCATCCGGCGCTACGTCAAGGAGATCGAGGGAGCGTTCGGCAGCCGCTGGGACGCGGAGGTAGAGCGCATCGCGGACGTCGGCGACGGCCGCGTGATCCTCGTCGCGCGCGTGTTCGGCCAGGGGAAGGCCGGTGAGACGCTCGAGCTCCACGTGGCCCACGTCTGGGAGCTGAGGGACGGGAAGCTGCTGCGCGGCACCGTCTACCTCGATCCTGAGGCGGCGCTCGACGCTGTCGAAGCGGCGATGCGCTAGGTCGGGATCTCGTCCGCGGCCAGCTCGCGCGGGTCCTGGCTCAGTTCCTCGAGCGCGGTGAGGAAGTGCTCGAGCGCTTGTGCTCGCTCGAGATCGCCGACGATGAAGGCCTGTTCCACGCAGGCCCACACCTGGTGTATGAGCTGTACTCGATCCGTCATGGGTGGGCTTCTTCGAAGCTACACCCGTGATACCGAACGCGCAGCCCCAACCCTGCTCTTTGGCCGTATGTACGATGCCGCGTCTTGATCGACTTCGAGCTCACCGACGAGCAGCGCCTGATCCGCGAGACCGCCCGTGACTTCGCCGACGGGGAGATCATCCCGGTCGCCAGGGACAACGACCGCAACGAGCGGTTCGACCTGGACCTGGTCAAGAAGATCGCCGACATGGGCTTCCTCGGGGCGATCGTGTCCGAGGAGTACGGCGGCCGGGGCCTCGACTACCTCACCTACGGGCTGATCGTCGAGGAGGTCGGACGCGGCGACTCGTCCGCCCGCACCGTCGTCTCGGTCCAGACGTCCCTCGTCTGCAGCTCGATCGAGCGCTGGGGCACCGAGGAGCAGAAGCACGAGTGGCTCCCGCGCCTGTGCTCCGGCGAGATCCTCGGCTGCTTCGGCCTGACCGAGCCGAACACCGGGTCGGACGCGGCGAACCTGTCCACCCGCGCAAAGAAGGTCGACGGTGGCTGGTCGATCTCCGGTCAGAAGCAGTGGATCTCGATGGGCAACTACGCGAAGGTCGCGCTCGTCTTCGCCCAGACCGACCCCGAGAAGAAGCACAAGGGCCTCGCCGCCTTCCTCGTCCCCACGGACACCGACGGCTTCTCCTCGAGCGAGATCCACGGGAAGCTTGGGCTGCGCGCGTCGGACACGGCCGAGCTCTCCCTGGACGCCGTCGAGGTTCCGGACGAGGCGCTGCTCGGCGACGTCGGCGACGGCTTCAAGGTCGCGATGAGCGCGCTCGACTCCGGCCGCTTCAGCGTCGCCGCGGGCTGCGTCGGCATCTGCCAGGGGTGCGTTGACGCCTCGGTCGAGTACTCGAAGCAGCGAGTCCAGTTCGACCGCCCGATCGCGAGCTTCCAGCTCGTCCAGGAGATGATCGCGGACATGGTCGTGGACACGGAGGCCGCCCGGGCACTCGTGTGGCGGGCCGGGTGGCTGAAGGACCAGAAGCAGCCGAACACGATGGAGACGTCGGTCGCGAAGCTCTTCGCCACCGAGGCCGCCGTGCGCTCCGCGAACGCGGCGATCCAGGTTCACGGCGGCTCCGGCTACGTGGACGACTACCCGGTCGAGCGCTACCTGCGCGACGCGCGGGTCACGACCCTCTACGAAGGCACCTCGCAGATCCAGAAGCTCATCATCGGCCGCGCCGCGACCGGTGTGAACGCGATGACCTGATCCGGTGAGCCTGCCGAGCCGCCTGGGCGTCGTAGGTGCCGGCACGATGGGGGCCGGGATCGCGCAGCTGGGCGCGCTCGCCGGTATCGAGACGCACGTGCACGATCCGCTGCCCGACGCGCTCGCGAGCGGGATCGAGAAGACGCACGCCAACCTCGCGAAGGGCGCCGAGCGCGGCCGCTGGAGTGCCGAGGATGCGGATGCCGCCGCCAAACGCCTTCACTCCGCCGACGCGCTCGAGAACCTCGAGGGCTGTGACTTCGTGATCGAGGCCGCCCCGGAGCGGCTCGATCTCAAGCGCGAGCTCTTCGAGCGCCTGTCCGAGATCTGCGGCACGGGAGCGGTCCTCGCCACCAACACGTCCTCGATCCCGGTCACGTTCCTCGCCACTGCCGCCGCCGAGCCGGCCGGCGTCGTGGGAATGCACTTCTTCAACCCGGCGCCGCTCATGCGGCTCGTCGAGGTGATCCCGGGGATCGACACGAGCGAGGAGACCGTCGCGACCGCCCGCGAGCTGGGTGAGGCGATGGGCAAGCGGGTGATCCTGGCGGCGGACGGCCCCGGATTCCTCGTCAACCGCTGCGGCCGGCCGTTCTACACCGAGGCGCTGCGGCTGCTCCAGGAGCGCGTCGCGACCCACGACCAGATCGACCGGATCTGCCGGCTCGGCGGTGGCTTCCGGATGGGGCCGTTCGAGCTGATGGACATGGTCGGGATCGACGTCGGCTTCGAGGTCGCCAAGTCGTTCAATGCGCTCAGCTTCGGCGAGCCGCGCTGGAAGCCGAACCCGATCCAGGAGCGGATGGCGCGCGGCGGCCGCCACGGCCGCAAGACGGGACGGGGCTACTACGACTACAAGAGCGGCGAGCACCGCCCACCGGACCCCGAGCCGCTCGAGCCCGGCGGCGGTGAGAACCGCGCGATCACGATCACCGGGAGCGGCCCCGTGGCCGACGGGCTCGCCGAGCGTGCCGTCGCCGCGGGCTACGAGTTGCAGACCGAGCCCGGCGAGCCGGTCGAGGTCCGCGCGCTGGGCCAGCCGCCGATGCTCCTATGCGCGGACCGCAGCCTGCGCGCGTTCGGCAACCCCGATGCGGTCGGGTTCCACGTCCTGCCGCCGATCGCGGACTCGCAGCTCGTCGAGCTGACGGGCGCGCGCAACGAGCAGGTCGAGGCGCACTGGAACCGGCTCGGATTCCACACCGAGTGGGTGGCGGACGCCCCCGGGCTCGTGCTCGGGCGAATCGTCACCCAGCTCGTGAACGAGGCGATGTTCGCGATCGGGGAGGGCGTCGGCTCCGCGGAGGACGTCGACGCCGGGCTCGAGCTCGGGCTGAACTACCCGCGCGGGGCATACACCTGGGGCGAGGCGATCGGGTTCGACCGGGTGCTCGCCGCGCTCGAGGCCCTGTGGGCCGAGCGGCGTGAGGAGCGCTACCGCCCGGCACCGCTGTTGGTGCGCGGCGGGCCGTGAGCCTCCAACAGCGGGTCAACGAGCTGCCCTGGTACCACGTAATGGAGCTGCCGGGCGGTGTCGTGACCCCCGGCGTGGACGATCCCCGCGACCGGCTGGCGCTGCTCGGCCTTCCGGAAGAGATGTCGGGACTGCACGTCCTCGACGTCGGGGCGTGGGACGGCTTCTTCTCGTTCGAGTGCGAGCGCCGCGGAGCCGAGCGCGTCGTGGCGACGGACTGGTTCGCCTGGCACGAGGCGCAACGCGGCTCGAAGGCGGCGTTCGAGCTCGCCCGAGAGGCGCTCGGATCGGAAGTCCACGACGTCGAGATCCGCGTGGAGGATCTCTCCCCCGAGCGCGTCGGCACGTTCGACCTGGTGCTGTTCGCCGGCGTGCTCTACCACCTGCCCGACCCGGTGCGCGCGCTCCGCGCCGTCGCGAGCGTGACCAAGGGGCGCCTGGTGCTCGAGACGCACGTCGACCTCGTGCTCCGGCGCAAGCCGGCGGCAGCGTTCTATCCCGCGCGCGAGCTCGAGGGGGACCACACGAACTGGTGGGGCCCGAACCCGGCCGCCGTCGAGGGGATGCTGCGCGCGGTCGGCTTCACCGACGTCGTAAAGGTCTTCCCGCGCTCGCGCGCGTACGAGCTGGCGCGCGCCGTACGCCGTCGCTCGCAGCAGGGGCGCGCTGTATTTCATGCGCGGCGTATGCTCCGCGCATGACTACCGCCACCGCCGCCCAGCTGTCCGAATCCGCCCGTTCGTTCGTCGACCAGGGGCCGCACAAGCTCCTCATCGGCGAGGACTGGGCCGAGTCCGCGTCCGGGGAGACGTTCGAGACGATCGACCCCGCGACCGGCGACGTGATCTGCGAGGTGGCAAAGGCCGGTCCCGAGGACGTCGACCGCGCGGTCAAGGCCGCGCAGGCGGCGCTAGACGGCGCGTGGAGCGAGCTGCCGGCCGCGGGCCGCGAGGCGCTGATGCGGAAGCTCGCGGATCTCGTCGAGGAGAACGCGGACGAGCTGGCCGAGCTCGAGGCGCTCGACAACGGCAAGCCCGTCACGTTCGCGCGGCGGTGGACGTCGCCGCGACGGCCGGGCACCTGCGCTACTACGCGGGCTGGCCGACGAAGATCGAGGGCGAGACGATCCCGGTCACCTGGCCTAACTCGTTCGTCTACACGCTCAAGGAGCCCGTGGGCGTATGCGGCCAGATCATCCCGTGGAACTTCCCGTTGCTGATGGCGGCGTGGAAGATCGCGCCCGCGCTCGCAGCCGGGTGCACGGTCCTCCTCAAGCCGGCCGAGCAGACGCCGCTCACGGCGCTGCGGCTCGGCCAGCTCGCCCAGGAGGCGGGCTTCCCGCCGGGCGTGATCAACGTGCTGACGGGCTTCGGCGACACCGGCGCGGCGATGGTCGAGCACCCCGGCATCGCGAAGATCGCCTTCACGGGCTCGACCGACGTCGGCCGCGAGATCGGCTCGAAGGCCGGCCGGATGCTGAAGCGGGTCACGCTCGAGCTCGGCGGCAAGAGCCCCAACATCATCCTGCCGGACGCCGACCTCGAGGCGGCGATCAAGGGCTCGTTCATGGCGATCTACTTCAACACCGGCCAGGCATGCAACGCCGGGTCGCGGCTGTTCATCCACAAGGACCAGTACGACACGGTCGTGTCGGCGCTGGCCGAAGCCGCGAAGGGCGCGAGCGTCGGCCCAGGGCTCGACAAGACGACGCAGTTCGGGCCGGTCGTGTCACAGGACCAGTACGAGCGCGTGATGTCGTACATCGAGAGCGGTCGCGAAGAGGGAGCCGAGGCGATCGCCGGCGGCAACGGTGACGGAAACGGCTCCGGCTACTTCATCAACCCGACACTGTTCACGAACGTCTCGGACGACATGAAGATCGCGCGCGAGGAGATCTTCGGCCCCGTGCTCGTGGCGATGCCGTACGACGACCTCGAGGAGGTTGCGCGGCGCGCGAACGCCACCGAGTACGGGCTGGCCGCGGGCGTGTGGACGCGCGACGTCGCCAATGCCCACAAGATGGCCAAGCTGCTGCAGGCGGGCAACGTCTACATCAACCAGTACGCCCCCGCCGACCCGGCGGCGCCGTTCGGCGGCTACAAGGCGTCCGGGATCGGCCGCGAGATGGGCCACGCGAACCTCGACGCCTACCTCGAGCTGAAGACGGTCTGGACCAGCCTCACGTAGTGGCCACCGCCGACCTGACCGTGCTCGCCCTCGGGCGGCCGCAGGCGAGCGCGTCGGAGTACATCGCCGAGATCCAGCGGCGACTTCAGCGGCAGGACCGCGTCGGCTTCCGCATGCACGCGATGGGCACGTCGCTCGAGGGATCGACCGAGGACATACTCGCGGTGGTCGGCGAGCTCCACTCGGTGCCGTTCGAGATGGACGTCCCGCGCGTCTACACGGTGCTGAAGCTCGACGAGCGGCGCGACCGCCCGGACCAGACGCTCGACGACAAGGTCCGCTCGGTCGAGGAGCGGCTGAGCTAGCCGGCCGACTTGCCGGCGGCGACGGCCTCGTCCCAGTCCTCGTAGGGCGACATCTCGATGAGCTTGCCGTCGCGCAGGCGTATCAGCAGCGGCAAGCGCATCTCGACCGGGATCCCGCTGTGGCGCCCGCTGCCGGTGATGAGGCCCCGCCCGGCGACGGCATTCGGGGCGACCTCGACGAGCTCCTCGGCGTCGAACCGAAGGTCGTCGACGATCTCGTGGAACGAGTCGAAGTAGCGCCGCACGCCGTCGTGCCCGTCATAGGAGTCGGGCTCCGCGGACAGCTCGGGCGGGACGACGCCGTGGAAGTCCTCCGCGAACCACGCGAGCGCCGCCTCTGTGCCCTCGTCGTTGAGGGCATCGAGCATCTGGCGAACGATTTCGGCGTCGGTCATCTCACTACCTCTACGAACAGGGCCGACCCGGTGGCCACCACACCGCCCTCCCCCAGCGCCTCCGCGCTCGCCCAGATCTTGCGCCCCTCGCGGCGGTCGATCCGCGCCTCGAGCTCGATGCGGGTCTCGAGCGGCGCCGGCCCGTGGAGGTCCATCTCGAAGTGGGCGGTGAAGGCGAGCGTCTGCTGGTGGACGCACAGCGACATCGCCTCGTCGAGCGCGGTCGCCACCACGCCCCCGTGAGCCATGCCGGGCGGGCCCTGAAGGTCGCGCGTTGGGTGAACCCGCCGCCAACGCTGCCGTCGTCGCGCAGGTCGAGCTCCAGGCCGAGCCCTGGCCCGGTCCCGCACGCGAAGCAGCCGTCGTGGTGGCGGAGGGTCAGCTCGCGTCCCGCAGCATCCGCCGCAGCACGTAATGGAGGATGCCGCCGTGGCGGTAGTACTGCCACTCGTTCGGTGTGTCGATCCGCACGCGTGCCTCGAACTCGGTGTCGCCGGCCGACACCTTCAGCGTCTTGGCGCCGTCCTCGAGCGGGGCGAGCGTGTAGCTCTCCTTGCCGGTCAGCCCGAGCGACTCGACGGACTCGCCGTCGGGGAACTGGAGCGGCAGGATCCCCATCCCGACGAGGTTCGAGCGGTGGATGCGCTCGTAGCTCTCGGCGATCACGAACCGGACGCCGAGCAGGCGCGGCCCCTTCGCCGCCCAGTCGCGCGACGAGCCGGAGCCGTACTCCTTGCCCGCGAGCACACCCAGCGGCACACCCTCGTCCGCGTACTTCATCGCGGCGTCGAAGATCGTCATCTCTTCCTCGTCCGGGAGGTGCAGGGTGAAGCCGCCCTCCGTGTCCGGCGCGAGCAGGTTGCGCAGGCGCACGTTCGCGAACGTGCCGCGCATCATCACCTCGTGGTTGCCGCGGCGTGATCCGTATGAGTTGAAGTCCTTCTTCTCGACGCCGTGCTCGCGCAGGTACTTGCCCGCCGGTGTGTCCTCCTTGAACGCGCCCGCCGGCGAGATGTGGTCGGTGGTGACCGAATCAGCGAGCAGGCACAGGATGCGCGCGTCCTCGACCTGCTCGAACCCCTCCGGCGGCTCGGGCGACATCCCCTCGAAGTACGGCGCGCGGCGGACGTACGTCGAATCGTCCTGCCACTCGTAGCGGTCGCCCTCAGGGATGTCGATCCCCTTCCAGTTTTCGTCGCCCTCGAAGAGCGTGTCGCCGTAGCTGTTTCGGAACATCTCCGACTCGACGGCCGACTCGACCGCGGCGTTCACCTCCTCCTGGGACGGCCAGATGTCGCGCAGGTACACGTCCTCGCCGTCCGAGTCCTGGCCGAGCGGCTCGCCGACGATGTCGAGGTCCATCCGGCCGGCCAGCGCGTAGGCGACGCACAGCGGCGGCGAGGCGAGGTAGTTCATCTTCACCTCGGGGTGGATCCGGCCCTCGAAGTTGCGGTTGCCGGACAGCACCGAGCACACGACGAGATTCGACTCCTCGATCGCCTCCGAGATCGCCTCAGGGAGCGGCCCCGAGTTCCCGATGCACGTCGTGCAGCCGTAGCCGACCAGGTCGAAGCCCAGCTCGATCAGCGGCTTGTCCAGGCCCGAGCGCTCGAGGTACTCGGTGACGACCTTGGACCCGGGCGCCAGCGAGGTCTTCACCCACGGCTTCTGCGCGAGGCCGCGTTCCACAGCCTTCTTGGCGAGCAGCCCGGCACCGAGCATCACGGACGGGTTCGAGGTGTTCGTGCAGCTCGTGATCGCCGCGATCACGACGGCGCCATGGCCGAGCTCGAACTCCTGCCCGTCCTCGGTCTTGACGACAGCGTGCGCCGGATCCGCCTCGGCCACCGCGGTGGGCGGTCCGGGGTGCGGGTTCGGGTCGCCCTCGGCCTCCATTTTCGATCCCGGCGCCGGCGGGTCGCTGGCGGGGAAGGACTCCCACGACGCCTCGTCCGGCGTCCCGTTGGTCGGCTTCCCGTTGCCGCTCGAGACCATCTCGTTGAGCGCCGCGTGGTACGACTCGGCCGCCTCGCTGAGCGCGACGCGGTCCTGGGGCCGCTTCGGGCCGGCAAGGCTGGGCTCGACGGTCGAGAGGTCGAGCTCGAGAGTGTCCGAGTACGCCGCCTCCTCTGCGCCCTCCTCGTGGAAGAGCCCCTGCTCCTTCGTGTAGCGCTCGACCAGCTCGACGAGCTCCTTCGGGCGGCCCGTGAACTCGAGGTAGCGGAGCGTCTCCTTGTCGACGGGGAAGATCCCGCACGTCGCGCCGTACTCGGGCGACATGTTGCCGATCGTCGCGCGGTCGGCGAGCGGCATGTTCGCGAGGCCACTGCCGAAGTACTCCACGAACTTGCCGACCACGCCCCGCTCGCGCAGCATCTGCGTCACCGTGAGGACGAGGTCGGTGGCGGTCGCGCCCTCGGGCAGCTCGCCGGTGAACTTGAAGCCGACCACCTGCGGGATCAGCATCGAGATCGGCTGGCCGAGCATGGCCGCCTCGGCCTCGATGCCGCCGACTCCCCAGCCCAGGACGCCGAGCCCGTTGATCATCGTCGTGTGGGAGTCCGTCCCGACGAGCGTGTCGGGATACGCCTGCCCGTCCTTCGTGAACACGACGCGCCCGAGGTACTCGAGGTTCACCTGGTGGCAGATGCCGGTGTTCGGCGGCACGACCTTGAAGTCGTTGAACGCGCTCTGCCCCCAGCGCAGGAACGCGTAGCGCTCGTAGTTGCGCTCGAACTCGAGCTCGGCGTTGTGCTTGAACGCGAGCTTCTCGGCGAAGTGGTCGACCTGGATCGAGTGGTCGATGATCAGCTCCGCGGGTGCGAGCGGGTTGATCTTCGCGGCGTCGCCGCCGAGCTCGTCGATCGCGTCGCGCATCGAGGCGAGATCGACGATCGCGGGCACGCCGGTGAAGTCCTGCATCAGGACGCGCGCGGGCGTGAAGGCGATCTCCTGCGAGGGCTCGTCAGTGGCCACCCACTTCGCGATTCCCTCGATGTGCTCCGAGGTGACGTTCTCGCCGTCCTCCGTGCGCAGCAGGTTCTCGAGCAGGATCTTCAGCGAGTACGGCAGCCGCGCGACGTCGTAGTCGGACTGGAGCGCGTCCAGCCGGAAGATCTCGTGGTCGCCGAGCTTGTCCTTGGCGCCGAAGCTGTTGCCGCCGCTCACTGCAGCACCCCGTAGTTCATGCCCCCGTAGACGAAGGTCGGAACCACGGGCCACTGCCGCCGCCAGCTCTCCATCTCCGACGACGGGAACACGTTGAAGAAGCGCGGGTCGTCGCGGTTGGCGTCAGCCAGGCACTTCTCCTTGACCATCGAGTCGTACTGGTCGATCGAGTCCTCGAGGGTGTTCGAGTTGAGGATCACCTCGCGGTTGAAGAACTCGGCCTGCGCCTTCACACCGGGGATCTTCGACAGGTGCGGGTGCCAGTTGTCGGCGCACACGCCGTTCTCGCTCGAGACCCACACGCCGTCCGGCGTGTTCAGGCACAGCGACTGGTTGCCGTCAGTGTGGCCTGGCGTCCACACGAGCGCGACGCCGATGCCGAGCTCGACGTCGCCGTCGATCAGCACGAGGTTGTCCTCGATCACGTCATCCATGCCGCCGGGCACGTACCACGCCCACTGCATCGGGTGGAGCGACGCGAACGTGTCCACTTCCTTGCGCTGGCAGAGGAACTTCGCGTTGGGGAAGAACGGCTCCTTCGGCAGCGACTCCCCGTCGACCGGCTTGGTCGTCCCCATCAGCCGGCGCATGTCCTGCACGTGCAGGTGGTCGAACGAGACGTAGTCGACGTCGGCGGGGCTCAGCCCGACCTTGGCGAGCGCCTCCCCCACGCTGTTGAAGTACTTGGCCCCGATCTTCTCGAACGTCTCGCCGTAGCGCTCGGAGAGCTGCGCGTAGAACGGCGCCTCGCGCGATCCCTCCGGGACGGTCGGCTCCCAGACGAGCGTCTTGGTCTCGCCGGAGAAGTTCTCGAACTGCACGACGACGAGCCGGTTGCGGATGTTGATGAACGGGTTGATCGCCTTCGCGGTACCGCCGAACGCGAACTTGACCGGGTAGCCCGCCGACACCAGGTCGACGGTTCGCACCGCGCGAACCTGGCCCTGCTGCTTGAAGCGCGCGCGGAATTCCTCCGCCGCGGTCCGGATCGCGTCGAGCCGGCCGCCGCGCGGCCAGAGCGAATTTGCCTCGTCGAACTCGTGAAACGGCCGAATTCCGACCGTTTCGGGACTCTCGATGACTGCCATAGCGTCATGCTAGCCACGTGCGCGACCTGGCCTGTGTCATCCACGTCCACTCGACCTGGTCAGACGGGACCGGCACCGTGCCGCAAATCATGCGCGCGGCGGCGAAGGCGGATGTGGACGTCGTGCTTCTCACCGATCACGACACGCTCGCGGCGCGCGACCACGGCCAGGAGGGCTGGCACGGCGACGTCCTACTGCTCGTCGGCGAGGAGGTGACGCCCGACGAGAACCACTACCTCGCGTTCGGGATCGACACGGTCATCCGCAAGCAGGGCCGAACGCCCGCCGACGTCTGCCAGGCGGTCGAGGCACAGGGCGGGTTCGGTTTCGCGGCGCACCCGTTCTCGCACGGGTCGAAGCTGTTCAAGCGGCGCGGGATCCCGTTCCACGACCTCGATTGCCTCAAGGGGCTCGAGCTGTGGAGCTTCGTGAACGACACCGGGCAGTCGATCGAGCGCTGGCGCGACGTGGTCAAGTTCCTCGCGACGCCGAACCGCTACGTCGACCACCCGCCGGCGCTGAACATGCGCACATGGGACGAGCTGTGCCGCAAACGTCCCGTCGTCGCGATCGGCGGCCTCGACGCCCACCAGGTCGGGATCCGCGTCTGGCGCTGGGTGCCGCTGCGGCTGATGTCCTACAAGCGCTCGTTCCGCCACATCCGCACGCACGTCCTGATCGACGGCGAGCCGAGCCGCGACACCGTCTTCGCCGCACTGCGCGAGGGGCGCTGCTACATCGCGATGGACTCGCTCGCGCCCGCGCGCGGGTTCACGTTCGAGCACGAAGACGGGACGCTTCGCGTCCGCGTGCCGCGCGAGGCGCGGATCCGGCTGCTGCGAGACGGCGAGGAGATCGCGACGGCGTCAGGGAAGACGCTCGACCACGCGGTGGACGGCCCGGGCGCCTACCGCGTGGAGGCGTATCTGCACGCCTACGGGCGCGAGCGGACCTGGATCCTCAGCAACCCGATTTACGTATGAGCAGCGGCCCCGACAGCGCTCGTGCGCTCGAGCAGTACCGCGAGACAGCGGCGCACTACGACCGCCACATGTGGTTCGCGCGCGCGACGCACCGCGAAGCCGTGAGGCGCCTCGAGCTCGCACGGGGGCAAGTCGTCCTGGACGTGGCGTGCGGAACGGGTCTCAACTTCAAGTCGATCGAGGAACGAATTGGCCCGGAGGGCCGCCTGATCGGGCTCGACCTGAGTCCCGAGATGCTTGCGCTCGCACGCGAGCGCGTCGAGACCGCCGAATGGAAGAACGTGACGCTGATCGAGTCGGCCGCGCAAGACGCGGTGCTGCCCGCTGTACCCGACGCGCTCCTCTTCTCGTTCGCGCACGACGTGCTCCGCTCCCCGGCTGCGCTGGACAACCTGCTCGGGAGGGCACGGAGCGGGGCTTGCGTCGTCTCAGCCGGCGGCAAGTGGCCATCGCGCTGGGCGGTGCCGGTGCATGCGTACGTTCGCTTCCTGGCGCCACGTTACGTCACCACGCTTGAGGGGTTCGACCGGCCGTGGACGCTCCTCGCCGAGCGCGTGCGCGATCTCAAGGTGGAGCAGCGGTCGCTCGGCGCCGCCTACGTCGCGTGGGGCCGGGCACCGGACTGAGCGTTCAGCCGGGTCCCTGCATCACCGCGGACCGGGCACCCTTGCACGTGTCGGTGGGCTTGACCTTGGCGTAGTACTCGCCAAAGCGGGCCACCCCCGGCTGGGAGTACGAGAAGGGGTAGAAGTTCTCCGTCCCGGTGGACTTGCGCGAGCGGGTGGAGCCGATCTTCTCGTCCTTGCCGGAGCGCACGCGGAAGATGAAGACGCGCCGACGCTTGGCGCACGCCTTTTTCCCGAAGAGGTCGCCCTGCCAGACCGTCTCGCCGCTCTTGTAGAAGGCGCCGTCGTAGAACACCGCCACGGGTGTCTTGGCGAGAGCGATAGGCACGCATCCGACGACAAATGCCGCAACGAGCAGGGCTGTACGTCTCATCCGTACACCCTCGCCGGAGGCGGCCGTTCCCGCGCTCGGATATCTGTCTAGGATCGCCGCATGGCCACCGCTGAGCGCACGGCGGCCGCCGGGACGTACGAGGGGTACGAGGCGGTCTTCGCATCCATCGACGCCCCGTTTGCATTCGTCGATCTCGATGCGATGTGGACCAATGCGATCGACATGCTGCAGCGGGCGGGCGGCAAGCCGATCCGCGTCGCCACCAAGTCGCTCCGGTGCCGCCCGCTGATCGCGTCCGCGCTCGAGAACGATCCCGGCTTCCGCGGCCTCATGACCTTCACGCTCGCGGAGACGCTGTGGCTGTGGGAGATGGGCTTCGAGGATCTGCTGCTCGCGTATCCGACAGCCGACCGGCAGGGACTTGCGCGGCTGGCGGCCGTCGACGACCCCGGGCGCCCGGTCGTCGTCGTCGACTCCGTCGAGCAGCTCGACCTGATCGAGAGCGCGACCGCGGGCGGCGCGCCCACGCGGGTCTGCATCGAGATGGACCTCTCGTTCTGGACCGCCGGCGGACGTGTGAAGGTCGGCACCAAGCGCTCGTCCATCCGGACGCCCGAGCAAGCGGTGGCGCTCGCCCGTGAGATCGACCGCCGTCCGAGCTTCGAGCTCGCGGGCCTCATGGGCTACGAGGGCCACATCGCGGGCGTCGGCGACAACCCACGCGAGCGCGTCCGCGCCGAGGTCATCCGGCGAATGCGCAAGTCGTCGATCAGCGACATCCGCGAACGCCGCGCCGCGATCGTCGAAGCAGTCTCGAAGGTCACGCCGCTCGGGTTCGTGAACGGCGGCGGCACGGGCAGCCTCGAGCTGACCTCGGCGGAGAGCGCCGTGACGGAGCTCGCCGCAGGCTCCGGCTTCTACGCCCCGACGCTGTTCGACCACTACTCGTCGTTCAAGCTGCAGCCGGCGGCGATGTTCGCGCTGCCAGTCGTGCGCCGGCCTGCTCCCGGGTGGGTCACGCTTCTGGGCGGTGGCTACCTGGCATCCGGCCCCGCCGACGACTACCGGTTGCCGTCGCCGTATCTGCCGCTCGGTCTCGAGCTCGACTCGATGGAGGGAGCGGGCGAGGTGCAGACGCCCGTGCACGGGGCGGCGGCGGACCGCCTGAAGGCCGGCGACCGCGTGTACATGCGGCACGCGAAGGCCGGCGAGCTGTGCGAGCGCTTCGAGTCGCTCTACCTGGTGTCCGAAGGGCGCATCGTCGACCAGGTTCCGACGTACCGCGGCGAAGGCCGCTGCTTCCTATAGCGCGCCGAGCACTCGCTCGACGTAGTCGTTCACGAACACGCCATCGGGATCGAGCCTGCGCCGCACGGCCTGGAAGTCATCCCAGCCCGGGTAGCGCGGCGCGAGGGTCGCGGCGGTCTGGAAGTGGCGCTTTCCCCAATGCGGCCGGCCCCCGTAGTCGTCCATGATCCGCTCGACCCCGCGGAAATAGGCGTCGAAGTCCATGCCCCGGTACTGGTGCACGGCGATGTAGCACGTGTCGCGGCCGGTCGCCGTGCTCAGGTAGGCGTCGTCGCCCTTCGTGAAGCGGACCTCGTACGGCATCGCGACCGGCAGCCGGCGGCGCTCGATCAGGTCCACCACGCGCCTGATCGCCTCGCCCGCCGCCTCGCGCGGAATGCCGTATTCCATCTCCGTGAACGGGATGTTCCGCCGGCTTGCGTAGACCCGGTAGGCGTGGTCGACCACCTTGGAGGGCTGGAGCATGGGGACGATCCGCCGGTTCAGCGCCGGGATCGCGCCCGGCAGCGCGCGGCCGGCTCGGAACACGGCAGCGGGCACCGCGTTCTCCGCGACCACGTCGTTCAGCCACCGCTTCCACGCCTCGGTCTGCTCGACCTCCCGATCGTTGCGCTCGCTCTCGCGCGTCATGACGCGGCCGGTGTACGGGAAACCGTAGAACTCGAAGTGGTCGTTCGACGCGACCAGCTCGTCGAGCGCAGCGAGCGTCTCGTCCAGATCGCGCGGCAGGTCGAGCCGCTCGAGCGTGAAGAGCGGCACGCACCGAAGCGTGACCTGCGTGATCACCCCGAGCGCGCCGAGCCCCACGCGCGCCGCCCGCCAGGCGTCGGCGTCGGCCTCCTCCGACAGCTCGCGCACCTCACCGTCCGCCGTGACGAGCCGCAGTGCCACGACCTGTGCGGACAGGTTCGGGAAGCCGGCGCCGGTCCCGTGCGTCGCGGTCGAGATCGCCCCGGCCAGCTGCTGCCGATCGATGTCGCCCTGGTTCTCCATCGCGAGGCCGCGGGCGGCGAGCTCCGCGCCAAGCCTGTGCAACGTGATCCCGGCGCCGACGTCGACGAGCTGGCCGTCGACCGAACCGAAGTCGCCGAGGGCGTCGAGTCGCAGCATTACGTCGTCGGTGCATGCGATGTCGGTGAACGAGTGCCCGGACGCGGACACGCGCACCCGCCGGCCCTCTGACACCGCACGCCGCACCGCGTCCGCGACCTCGTCCTCGGACCGCGGCCGCTCGATCCGCTCAGGCGCGCAGTGCTGTTCGCGAGACCAGTTGCGCCACTGCTCGGGCATGGCCCGAGCCTATTCGGCTAGCGCGGTGTCGCCGGGGCCGTCGCCTCGTCCTTGGACGCCCAGTGCGCCTCGGGATCCGGCGGACGGTCGCGCAGGTACCACTCGGCGTCGAGCGCCGCCTGGCAGCCGCTGCCGGCAGCCGTGACTGCCTGGCGGTAGGTGTGGTCGACGAGGTCGCCCGCGGCGAACACGCCTTCGAGGTTGGTGCGGGTCGACTTGCCCTGGGTGACCACGTAGCCCTCGTCGTCGAGATCGATCTGGCCGTCGACCAAGTGCGAGTTCGGCTCGTGGCCGATTGCGATGAACGCGCCGTCGATCTCGATGGTCTCGCCGTCGCCGCCCTGGGTGTTCTCCAGCACGGCGGTGCCGAGCGCGCCGTCGTCGCCGGCCTCGAACTTGTCGACGACGTACGGGGTCAGCAGCTCGATGTTGGCCGCCTCCCTCGCGCGGTCGAGCATGATCGCCGAGGCGCGGAACTCGTCGCGGCGGTGGACGATCTTCACGTTCTTGGCGAACTTCGCCAGGAACAGGGCGTCCTCCATCGCCGTGTCGCCGCCGCCGACGACGATCGTCGGCTTGTCACGGAAGAAGGCGGCGTCGCAGGTGGCGCAGTAGGAGACCCCGCGGGCCGCCAGCTCATCCTCGCCCGGAACCCCGAGCTTCTTGGGCTCGGCGCCCATGGCCAGGATGACCGACCTCGCGCGGTACTCCTGGTCGCCCACGAAGACCTTGTGGATGCCACCTTCCTGGGCGAGCTCGACGCGGTCGACGTCCTCGGTCATGAGCCGCGCCCCGAAGCGCTCGGCCTGATCGCGGAACTCCTGCATCATCTCCGGCCCCATCACGCCTTCGCGGTAGCCGGGGTAGTTCTCGACCTCGGTGGTCTGCTGAAGCAGCCCGCCCCAGGCGAAACCCTCGAAGACGAGCGGCTCGAGGTCCGCGCGCGCGGTGTAGAGCGCCGCCGTGTACCCGGCGGGCCCGCTGCCGATGATGATGACGTTCTCGACTTTGCCGTTGTTGTCGCTCAAGTGGTGGCCTCCGCCCTTACTTTACTTTTTGAAGTATAGGCCGTGTCGCGGTCCTCGGCCTCCCACGTCGCAACGGTAGCCCGCAGCTGGATGTAGGCGATGATCCCGAGCGGAATCGGGATCCAGAACGCGATCACACGGTACGTGAGGACGGCCGCGAAGACCGTGGCGGTCGGAATGTCGAACAGCACGAAGGCGGCGATCATGCCGGCGTCCACAGAGCCAACCCCGCCGGCGGGCGAGGGGATCAGGTTCGCCGCCATGCCGACGAAGAAGCCCTGCACCAGGACGCCGAACGGCACGTCTCCCCCGTACGCCTCGAAGCTGGCCCAGAGGATTCCGATGTTTGCCGCCCAGAACCCGAGGGCGCCGAACACGGCGGCGAAACCGCGCCCTGGGTGGCGGACATAGGCGATCGCGGTCCGGATCCCAGTGGCGAGGGTGGCTGGCCCGGTGGCAACCCGCTTGGCGAGGCGCGACCGCCGGTACCCCTGTGAGAACTCGGCCAGCCGGCGCTCGATGTCGCCGGGGATGAGGGCGACGAGCCCGAGCAGCACCAGGACGACGCCCGCGATCGCGGCGGGCACGATCGTGCCGCCGGACGGGTTGGCGCCGGGCAGGACACCGGTGCGCAGCAGGACGCCGAAGACGATCAGGGCCCCGAGGTAGAAGACGTAGGTGAGCGCGAGGAACGCCACCATCCGGCACGCCGCCCGCCGGCGCTCCATCCCGGCCTTGCGCAGCGCCCAGTAGGTGACGACCAGGCCGCCGACGCCTGCAGCGGAGAAGATCCGCGTCGCTGCCAGGCCAGCCATGGTGATCTGGTAGCTCGCGCGAGTGTCGAGCCGCTCGTTGACCCTCTGGGCGATGCTCCCGCCAAGGACCCCCTTGAACAGCATCACGTACGCGCCGAACGCCGCGAGGTTGAATCCGATCGCGACGACGATCCAGTACCACGTCGCCTCGTCCATCTTCTCGAGTGAGTCCTCGAAGCCGGCGATCTTCGGGAACACGACGTAGATCGCCACGATCCCGAGCACCAGGATCAGGCCGAACGAGATGAGGCGCTTCCGATCGCGGAGAAGATTCGCGCCCTCCTCTACACGCGCGTCCTCCTCTAGGTCCTGCTCCTCCTGGGTGAGCTCGGTGACCTCAGGCTCCGTCGTCACAGCCTCCTCGCCCCCAGGCGAACCGCCTCCGCGAGCGCGAGGCCGGCGAGCAGGTCGACGACGTAGTGCTCACCCAGGTAGACGAGCGCAAGCCCGAGCGCTCCGGTGTACGCCCAACCGACCGCGCCGTGGCCGCGGCCGACGTCCGACAGGACGTGTGCCGCCATCACGGAGGTCCCGAAGTGAAGAGATGGCATCGCGGCTAGGGGGTTCCCGGCCAACGAATCGTAAAGCGGCCGCCAGAGCCGTCCCCAGTAATGCTCCCCGGCGTCCACCATGATCCGCCGCACGGGCTCGAGATTGCCGTTCTTCGCGGCCCACCACGGCGGCGCTGTGGGCACGGCCCAGTAGACGATGCAGCCGAGATCGAAGGTGGCCGCCAGCTGGCCTGCCGCGCGAGGGAACCGGTCGGGCCACCGCCAGAGCACGTACGCGGCGGTCGAGTGCGGGAAGAAGAACCAGCTCCAGTGCACCCACGAGAGCCACAGGTCGTGGCGCCGCACCACGCCCTCGCCGCCGCCGAGGCTGCGCTGCAGCCTCACCGTCGGGGCGACGCCGCCGCCCAGCGCGCGGTCGACCTTGATCGGGTAGTCGACCCTGAGCCGGCGCAGCAACGCCTCGGGGTCGTCATTAGGCATCTCGTAGTGAGCGACGTACGCGAGCATCTGAAGCCCGTATACGCCGGCGTCGCGCAGGCGAGTGCGCGGCAGCGCGACGGTGAGCGCGTACGGCGCCTGCCAGGCGAGCGCGCTCACGACCGGGCGCGGCAGCTTCAGGCGGCGCCGGAAGAGCGGCGCCGCAACCCCGGCCACGACGGCGCCGGCGGCCAGAGTTCTGATCGCCCGGCGCATGCGCCCCGAGGATATCCGCGGTTAGTGCTTGAGAACGTCGCGCTCGGCGCCGCTTCGCTGCTGTTCGGCCAGCCGGTCCATCGACTCCGACCACTCGATCTGTGCCGCCGCGCTGTCGACCGGCGGGCGGCTGCGAATCACGGGGCCGACCCGGTTCCCGACGACCCTGAGGACATACGCGTCGCGGCCCTTGTCGTAGCGGAAGCCGCAGACCCGTGCGACCCAGAGAACTGCAGGCTTTACCTGGCGGCGTTTGCGTGGAATGCGTCGGATGGTGGCTTCCTCACCTGCTTATACGAAGCAGGGCCCTGGAGCCTGATCACGACGCCGCCCCGACCGCCTGTACGGCCTCGCCCTCGGCGATCGGCCCGGGCATCAGCTCCTCCGGCGGCGGGCAGTCGAGCCCGATGACCCCCATCCTGCGCTTGAGCGCGCGGTACGCGTAGCCGTAGATCTGAGTGGAGTCGTAGCCGTAGGAGACGAAGCTCTCGGCGCTGTCCGCGTACGGGGGCACGAACACCCGAACGGCCTTCGGCACGAGCTCGCGCACGCGTTGCTCGATGATCGGCCGGAAGCGGGCCTCATCCTGCTCCATCACGTCCTTCATGAACCGCACGCCGAACGCGATATGGCGGTGCTCGTCGCGCTCGACGAGCGAGAACCCCTGCTGGAAGCCCGGGTAAAGGTCGTGGTCCTCCATGTACTTGAGGATCAGCCGCTGGCCGGTCATCGCGAGCACGCCTTCGATGATCAGGTGGTACGTGCAGATCCCCTCGACGAAGAGGTCGAGGTTGTCGGGCTCGGCCTTGATGCGGTTGGCCGTCTCGCGCAGGCCCGCGTCGAACGTCTCGTGCCACGCGGGGATCATCGTCGCCTCGAGCTCGCGCATCCGTCCGCGGAGGTCGTCGGCGGACAGCGCCATCACCTCGCCGCCGAAGCGGTCGAAGAAAGCGGTGTGCCGCGCCTCGTCCACGAGCTGCGTGGCGAGGAACATCTCGACCTCACCGCTGGGCGCGGCGAGCAGGAACGGAGCCAGGTCGGCGGTGACGCGCTCCTCGCCGATGTAGAACGAGCCGAGGCTCCAGGCGGTGTGCGCCTGCGACTCCGCAGGGGTCGTCACCCACTGCTCCTTGTCGATCGTGAAGTCGAGCTCGTGTGCCTTCCAGTTCTGCTTCTCCCACAGGGCGTAGAGCTGGCCGTAGGTGAGCAGGGCCCCGCCGGCTCGCCGCTTGCCCTCCGCCTCGTGCGCGGGATCGCCCTGGCCCGGCGACGCCGAGGCCCCGTTCACGGTCGAGCCCCAGCTCCCGGCGCGCGAGGCCTGGAGCTCGCGCTGCCGGCGCTCGCGCTCGAGCTCCGCGTCGTCGCGGCCCTGCGAGCGGTCGATCCAGCGGCCGAGCAGGGTCACCGGGTAGATCTGGCCCTCGACCGACGTGAGCTGGAGACGCATCGCGTCCGTCGGCGAGAGCTCTCGGCTGACGAGCTTGCGGAAGGTCTCCGGGGACACGGCGACGACCGAGTCCGGCTGGCGGCCGTTCGCCGGCTCGGAGACGCGGATCGGCTCGCCGTCGCGCACCTCGATGTCCCACGACTGCTCGCCGATCGCGTAGCGCAGCAGATACGCGTGGCCGCGCGTCCATTCGGGGTCGATGAGGTACGGCAGCGAGCGGTACAGGAGATCGGGATCGACGCTGCCGCCGTTCGCGACCACGTCGGCGAGGTCGACGGGCCCGTTGGACATCGCGCGCAGCTTGCGCGCTCGGAGGCGGTTGCCGCGGATGCGGACGCGACCCGAGACGATCAGCCGCATCGGGCTGGTGCCCGCAGCGAGGGCCGCAAGCCCGCTGACGTTCGTGGACAGGTTGAAGTCGGTCGTGCCATTCAGCCCCTCGATGACCTCGGCGCGGCCGGAGTCGATCACGACCGTGTACTCGCCGAGGCCCTCGACGACCAGGCCGTACGTCAGCTTCCCCGGCACCTTCGCTGCCGCCGCCGGGAGCGTCTGGATGACGAGCCTGGCAGCGAGCGCCGGGTCCTCCCGGGCCATAACCGCCACGGCTTGACGTGTTCTGTCCATCAGCTGACCGGCTCCATTATTGCGACAGGGACGGGCGTCAGCTCGGCGAAGCGCTCGGCGTCCTCTTTCGTCCCGATGTGCCGGCCCCAGTGCATCGGAACCGCCAGCCGGGGCTGGATCCGGCGCGCGGCCTCCGCGGCCTCGTCGGCGGTCATCACGTAGGTGCCGCTCACCGGTAGGAGCGCGACGTCCACGCCGCTCACCTGGTCCATCTCCGGAATCACGTCGGTGTCGCCCGCGTGGTAGAGCCGCTCGCCGCGGATGTTCACATCGAAGCCGACCCAGCCCGCCTCGCGCGCGTGGAACACCTTGCCGTCGGCGTCGCGCTTGGAGGTGTTGTACGCCGCGAGCGCGCGAATCGACACGCCGTGCGCGAACTCGGGGTCGATCACCTCGCCCGGGGCGATCGAGAGGACGCGCCCGCCCACCTGCTCCGCGACGGCGGCGGGAGCGATCAACCATGTGCGCTTGTGCCAGATCGCCTCGATGTCCTGAGGCGAGAAGTGGTCGTAGTGACCGTGCGTGACGAGGATCAGGTCCGCCGGCGCGGCGTCGGCGGCGACCCGGTAGGGATCGATGTAGATCGTCGTGCGGGCGGCTCTGACCCGGAAACCGGAGTGGCCGAGCCACTCCACCGAGTCGATGAGCATCTAGTCCAGCTTACGTCGAGCCGTCGCGCGTTCGGTGTGGCCGCCCCCATGGGTGGCCGTCGCCGTCGCGATCAGCGTGGCGCTCCTCCGCTTCCGCAAAGCCTTGCGCGCGGAGTCGGACAGCTTGAGCGCGACCTTCCGCTCGTCCGCCTGGTCGAACTGAAGCTTCTTGCTGCCGAGCGCGATCGTCGTCTTGCGCGTCTTCGCCCGTGCGCCGAGGATGACCTCCCCCCTCCGCGACCGGACCTTCAGCTTGAGCTTGCCGGTCTCAACGACGCGGTCGAGGCTCCTCGACACGACCTTCACGGCCACGCCCTCCGGCTCCGGCCGGGGAACGGGGGTGCCGGCCGAGGTGACCTCGAGGGCGGCCTCCATGCCGGGGTGCACGCTGCAGAAGAAGTCGTAGCTGCCCGTCGTCAGGTACTCCGTGCCCTCGACCGGCCCGGACGAGCCCGGCCCGATGAGGGCGGACCTGAAGAGCGGGGAGCCGTCGTCGCCGGTCTGGTTCGACGTGACGTCGTGCCCGCTGATGTCCATGTTCTGGAACGTGACCTTCTCGCCCTGGTCGATCGTGGTGACGGACGAGCCGAAGCTGTTCGGCGGACGCGCCGTGATGGTCCCGTCCGCCCACGCGTTCGTGCCGCTCGAGAAGCGACGCAAAAACGGCTACCGCGAGCGCCCTGCCGAGACCCCTGCGCACGGCGGCCATCATGACACGTCGCAATCGGGGAGGATGCCAGTCCATGAGCTACACCACGATCCAATGGCAGCAGTCCGGCGGCATTGGCCGGATCACGCTGAATCGCCCGGAAACGCTGAACGCCTGGACCGCCGAATTCGGGGCGGAACTGAGACAGGCGGTGAACGAGGACGCCGCCGACCCGTCGGTGCGGGCGGTGCTGATCACCGGCGCGGGGCGCGGGTTCTCATCGGGAGCCGACCTGAAGGCCGGCTTCGAGCCGCACCCCGAGGACAACATGCCGAACGTCTCGCAGACTCTCCACGAGGTCTACCACCCGATCATCGTGGGAATCCGCGAGCTCGAGAAACCGGTCATTGCCGCGGTGAACGGCCCCGCCGTCGGGATCGGCCTCTCCCTGGCGCTCGCCTGCGACCTGATCCTCGCGGCGGAATCGGCCTTCTTCGGGCTCGCGTTCGTGAACATCGGCCTGATGCCGGATGGCGGCTCGACGCTCTTCGTCCCGGCGACCGTCGGCAAGGCGCGGGCGTTCCAGATGGCGATGCTGGGCGAGCGGATCGACGCCCAGCGCGCGCTCGACTGGGGTCTCATCAACGCCGTCCACGCCGACGACCGGCTGATGGACGAGGCGAACGCGCTGGTTGAGCGGCTCGCGGCCGGGCCCACGCGGTCCTATGCGGGCACCAAGAAGGCGCTCAACCGGATGCTCTACCCCGACATGACGGGCCAGCTCGACCTCGAGGCGGAGCTGCAGCACGCGTTGGCGCGATCGAAGGACTTCCAGGAGGGAGTCGGCGCGTTCATCGAGAAGCGCGAGCCGCAGTTCACCGGGGGCTAGTAGGTATAACTGCGCGGCCTTGCGACCGTCCCTGCGCCCGATCCTCTTCGTAGTTCTCGCCGTACTACTGGTCCTCGCGCCGGAGGCGTCGGCGGACCTGATCTCGCCCGAGTCGGGGCCGTCGGAGAACGCGAACGACATCGACACGCTCTACAAGATCACGCTCTACATCGGGCTCGTGATCTTCCTGCTCGTCGAGAGCGTGTTGATCTACTCGCTGATCAAGTTCCGTGCGCGCAGAGGCGGGCCCGAGGCCGCACAGATTCGAGGCAACACGCCGCTCGAGATCTCGTGGACGATCGGCGCGGCCCTGATCCTCGTGCTGCTCGCCACCGTCACCTTCGTGTATCTGCCGGGGATCAAGGATCCGCCCAACTCGAAGGCCAGCGCGATCGAGCAGGCAGAGGGATCGGACTACGCGACGATCAACCAGAAGGAGCCGCCGGACGGGAACGCGCTGAAGATCAGCGTCAACTCGCAGCAGTACATCTGGCGCTACGACTACGAGGACTCGGAGGACCAGCTCTTCAGCTTCCACACCCTCTATGTCCCGGTGAACCAGACCGTGACGCTGAAGATCTACTCATCAGACGTCGCGCACTCCTGGTGGGTCCCGAAGCTCGGGGGCAAGGCCGACGCGATCCCGGGGCACACGAACGAAACCTGGTTCCGCGCCGACGAGGAGGGGACGTATGAGGGCGCATGCGCGGAGCTCTGCGGCGAGGGCCACGCCGACATGCGGACGCGCGTCGTCGTGCTGCCGGCCGACGAGTACGAAGCGTGGGCCGAGCAGCAGACCGCGGACATCAAGGAGGCGCAGGAGGGCCTGGCCGAGCAGCGCGAGGAGCGCGAGGCGGCCGATCAGGACGCCGGCGAAGTGACTCCTGAGGAGCAGAAGAAGACCGCCAAGGAGGAGAAGAACCCCCCGCCGCCGCCCGGTGAGGAGGAAGGTCCCTGATGGAGGCCACGACCGTCACCCGCTCGCGCCCCGAGATCGTCATGCGCGGCTACCGCGACGCCCCGCGGGGCTGGCTCGGCTGGCTCTCGACGACCGACCACAAGCGCATCGGGATCATGTACTTCGCCGCCGCGCTCGTCTTCTTCGTGGTCGGCGGCGCCGAGGCCCTCCTGATGCGGCTCCAGCTCGCGCAGGCCGAGAGCACGCTGATCGACGGCCAGACCTACAACGGCCTCGTGACGATGCACGGGACCACGATGGTCTTCCTGTTCGTGATCCCGATCCTGGCGGGGTTCGCGAACTACATGGTCCCGCTCATGATCGGCGCGCGCGACATGGCGTTCCCGCGCCTGAACGCGCTGTCCTTCTGGCTGCTCGTCACCGGCGGGATCGTCTTCTACACCTCGCTCTTCTTCGAGCCGCCGACCGCCGGCTGGACGATGTACGCGCCGCTGTCCGACAACGCGTATCTGCCGGACGGCGGCGTCGACGCCTGGATCCTCTTGATCCACCTGACGGGCGCGAGCACCGTGATCGGAGCGATCAACCTGATCGCGACGATCCACAACATGCGCACGCGCGGGATGGGCTGGGGCCGCATGCCGCTGTTCGTGTGGACCGTGCTCGTGTTCAGCTACCTGGTCGTCCTGGCGTACCCGGCGATCGCGGCGGCCGTGACGATGCTGCTGACCGACCGCCACTTCGACACAGCGTTCTTCGACCCGATCGGCGGCGGCGACCCGATGCTGTGGCAGCACCTGTTCTGGTTCTTCGGCCACCCCGAGGTCTACATCATGATCCTGCCCGCGTTCGGGATCATCTCGGAGGTCCTGCCGGTCTTCGCGCGCAAGCCGATCTTCGGCTACAGGGCGATCGCGGCATCCACGGTGGCGATCGCGTTCCTGTCGACGCTCGTGTGGGCGCACCACATGTTCGCCACACCCACCGCGACCGTGGTGCTCGCCTTCTTCATGATCAGCTCGATGGTGATCGCGGTGCCGACCGGCATCAAGATCTTCAACTGGCTCGCGACGCTGTGGCGGGGCTCGATCGTCTTCAAGACGCCGCTGTACTTCGCCGCCGGCATGGTGGGGCTGTTCACGATCGGAGGGATCACAGGCGTCCAGCTCGCGGTCTTCCCGGCCGACTGGCAGCTGCACGACTCCTACTTCGTGGTCGCCCATCTGCATTACGTGCTGTTCGGCGGCTCGGTCTTCGGGATCTTCGCCGGGATCTACTACTGGTTCCCGAAGATGAGCGGCCGGATGCTCGGAGAGGGCCTCGGCAAGATCTCGTTCTGGCTCATGTTCGTCGGCTTCAACCTGACGTTCCTGATCCAGCACTCCGCGGGGATGTCGGGCATGCCGCGACGGGTGTACCAGTACCCGGACACGGGCGACCTCGAGCTCTACAACCTCATCTCGACGATCGGCTCGTTCCTGCTCGGCATCGGTGTCCTCGTGACGCTGGTGAACATCGTCCGCTCGGTCAGGAACGGCAAGGTCGCGGGCAACGACCCTTGGCAGGCGAACACGCTCGAGTGGTTCACCCAGTCGCCGCCGCCGCCGAACAATTTCGACGTCATCCCCGTGGTGCGAAGCGTCGAACCCATGAAGGACATTCGGCGCGACGTCGCCAAGGGGGCGGGCGAGCAGGCCGGCTCAGTGGCTCAGCCGGTCGCCTGAGCGCGATTCAACCTCGCGCCAGAAGGCGTCGACGCGAGCGTTCCATTCGTCCGGCACCTCCTGGAATGGCTGATGCGACTCCTCCTTCATCACCTCGAAGCCTGCGCCGGGGATCAGCTCGGCGACGGCGCGGCAGAGCTCGGGACGGCTGGTCGGATCGCGGCCACCCGCGAGCACCAGCGTCGGCGCAGCGATGTCCGCCAGGCGATCGGTCGTGTCGTGATCAAGGAACGCGTCGAGGCTGCGCTGCAGATCCTCGGTTGACTGCTTGTGGGGAAATGCCAGCACCTCCTCGATGATCTGGTCGACCGTCCCGTCGTTGTGTGCGCGCGCGGTGTAGATCCACGGGAAGAAGCCCTCGAGGAAGGCACGCTCGCTCGGCGCGACCTCCGCGAACGAGCGGACGAAGACGCCCCATTTGCGTAGGTATGGGTCCGGCACCGACCAGGTGCTCTGGAGCACGAGGCTGCGGACGAGATCGGGGTGCCGAAGCGCCAGCTCCTGAGAGATCTTGCTGCCTCCCGAGAAGCCGGCCACATGGGCGCCGGACACGTCGAGCGCCCGCAGAACGCCCGCGGCGTCGTCCGCCATGACCTCCACCGAGAGCGGCTCCTTCGACATCGCCGTCCGGCCAGCTCCCCGGTTGTCGAAGGCGATCAGCCGGTAGCGGTCCGCCAGCCCGTCGAGCTGGAACTGCCACGACTCGACGGTGTCGCCAAGTCCGCCGATCAGCAGGACCTCCGGTCCCTCGCCGACCTGCTCCGTCCAGATGTCGATGTCGCCCGCGCGTACGTGCTCGCCCATGGTCTACCTCCTCACTCTCCGGCCTCGACGTCGCGCCAGAAGGCGTCGACGCGGGCGTTGAACTCGTCCGGGATTTCCTGGAAGGGCTGGTGGGCCTGCCCGGGCACGAGCTCGAAGCGCGCGTCCGGGATTCCCGCCGCGACGGCCTGACCGAAGCGCGGCGGCAGGATCGTGTCGAGCTCGGAGGAGAGGACGAGCGTGGGTGCGGCGATCCCCGACAGGCGGTCGGCCGAGTCGTGTGTGAGGCAGACGTCGACCTGCGCCTGGAAGGCCTCGACGGACTGCTGATGAGGGAAGGCCAGCGCCTCCTCGACGATCTGGCCCACCGTGCCGTCGGCGTGGGCCCGCGGCGTGTAGACCCACGTGAAGAACGCCTCGAAGAACTCCCGCTCGCTCGGCGCCACCTCCGGCAGCCAGCGCCAGAAGTCGAGCTGGGAGCGGAAGAGGGCGTCCGGGCGAGCGTACGTGCTCACGAGCACCAGGCTGCGGACGAGCTCCGGGTGCCGCAGCGCGAGCTCCTGCGCGATGGCGCTCCCCATCGAGAAGCCGGCGACGTGGGCGCTCGGGATCTCGAGCGCCCGCAAGAGCGACGCGGCGTCATCGGCCATCGTCGCCGCGGAGAGCCGCCCCTCGGATAGGGGCGTGCGCCCCACGCCGCGGTTGTCGAAGGCGGTCACGCGGTAGCGGTCCGCCAGCCCGTCGAGCTGGAACTGCCACGACTCGGCGGTGTCGCCCAGTCCGCCGATCAGCAGCACGTCGGGGCCTTGGCCTCGCTGCTCGACCCAGAGCTCGAGCTCACCTGTGTGGATTGGTGCTGAGGCGGTCATTTCGCGCGGATCTCCTGGTGGGTTCGGAAGACGCCGTGCGGGTCCCACTCGGCCTTGAGCGCGGCCAGCCGGTCGGCGCTCGCCCCGTAGGCGGCGCGCATCCGCGCGACACCCTCCTGGCCGAGGAAGTTCGGGTACGTCGCGCCGATCGACCACGGCTGCACGTCGGCGCGGAAAGAGCGCCCGAGCGCACAGTTGCGGTCGTCGTCCGCCGCGTCCTCCCACAGGAGGAGCGGGTGGACGATGAAGCGCGCCTCGCGTCCGCCCAGGGGCGAGTGCTCCGCGCCGAAGCGGGGCACTGCCCCACCCCACGCGACGATGAATAGCTGTGACGGCCCAGGCGGCAGCTCTGCCGCGCGCTCGACCAGCCTGTCGATCGCCTCATCGGGAAGCCCGACGACGTTCTCCGCGGTCCAGTAGTTCCGGTACCCGGGCGGGTCGTCGATCGAGCACTGGAAGTCCGCGTAACCCGTCGCCGCGAAGAAGTCCGCGTCGGGCTCCAGGGCACGGATCGGTGCCAGCGCACGCTCGCCGTCGGCGACGTCGCCGGCCCACATGCCCAGGACGATCACGACCGGGGCGCCGCGAAGGTCCGGCGGGACGTCCTCGTCGTCGTCGGGCGCGGTCGTGAGGTCGAACGCGAGCGAGAGCTCGTCCGGCGCGCCGTTCATCAGGTCTCGGTAGGCGCGGAACACCTCGGACGCGCGCTCGCGGCGGAAAAGCGCGAGCCCGGCGAAGACCTCCGGCCCGAGCGGATGCAGAGCGAGCTCGAGCGCGGTTACGACGCCGAAGTTCCCGCCGCCGCCGCGGAGGGCCCAGAGGAGCTCCGGGTTCTCGTCCTCAGACGCGCGCACGATCCGCCCGTCCGCGGTAACGAGCTCGGCGCCAACGAGGTTGTCGGCCGCCAAGCCGTGCTTCCGCTCGAGCCAGCCGGAGCCGCCGCCGAGCGTCAGCCCCGCCACACCGGTCGTCGACACGCGTCCGCCGGTGGCAGCGAGGCCGTAAGCCTGGGTCGCGCGGTCCACGGCCGCCCAGGTCGCGCCGCCCCCGATGCGCGCGATCCGGCGCTGCGGGTCGACCTGGATGTCATCCATCCCGCGGAGGTCGATCACGAGGCCGTCCTCGACCAGCGACAGGCCGGCGACCGAGTGGCCGCCGGCGCGGACCGCGATCGGCAGATCGTTCTCACGCGCGAACGCGAGCGCGGCGACGACGTCCTCGACCGTGACCGCTCCCGCGACGTAGCGCGGACGGCGGTCGATCATGGTGTTGAAGAGCGTTACGGAGTCCTCGTAGTACGCGTCACCCGGCTCGTGGAGGCCGCCCTGGAGGCGGAAGCGGAGCTCGTCGACGCTGGATGCCTTCGTGATCTCTTGCATGCGGCGAGTCTCCCGCCGCGCGAAGTGGGTTTCATCGCCAAAACCGGCCATTTCGCCCGAATGGCCCGTACCGGCCTGGGACGGCTAAAGCAGGCCGATACGAGTGGCGTCTGCGACGGCGGCCGCGCGCGACGGCGCGCGCAGCTTCGTGCGGATGTTCGCCACGTGGCGGTGCACGGTGTGCGGGCTCAGGAAGAGGCACGCGGCGATCTGGGCATCGCTCTGGCCGCCCGCCACCAGGCGGAGAATCTCGACCTCGCGCACGGTAAGGGCCGCGTCGCGATCGCCTTGCGCCTGTGGCTGGGCACCCACGAGCGCGAGTGCGTCGCGAGCGACCCGGGTCTCCGCCGCGGCTTCTTCGGGGCGACCAAGCGCCTCGAGCGCGCGGGCACGCAGGAGTCGGGCATGCGCGGCGTCATATGGCGCCGATGACGCCGCGAAGAAATCGAGCGCGTCCTCGGCGGCGCGCCTCGCGGCATCGTGGTCGTCCGCCGCCATCCGCACCTCGGCCTGGAGGAGCGCACCGCGGCCGCGCATGTACGGGGTGGCGAGTCGCTCAGCGTCGCGCTCGACCTCCGCGGCGGCCTCGCGTGCACGCTCGTGGTCGCCTGCCGCCGCGTGGGCGCGCGCGAGCAGCTCTAACGCCGGGAACCGGTCGAGGACGCTGGAGCGGCGAAGGTTGCGGAGCACTCGTTCGGCCGCCTCCGCCGCCGTGGTCGCGTTGCCCGCAGCGAGGTCGAGCTCGCCGATCGCGAGCACTGCCTGCGGGAGTGGCAGAGCCTTCTCGAACAGTGTCCGCGCTTCGTCCTCCCGACCCTGGCGGGCGCGCAGCCGCCCCAGCCGCACCCCGGCGGGGCCGGCCAGCGCCGGGCGGGTCGATTCGAGGTCGGCAACGGCGCTTTGGAGCTCGTCCTCGGCAGCCTGCCAGTCGCCACGGGTTGCGAGCAGCTCGCCGTAGGCCGTTCGGCAGATGCCGAAGAACATCCGCGCGCGCCACGTCGCGGACCACGAATGCAGGATGTCGGCCCACCGCTCGGCCCGGCCGAAGTCCCCGACCTCCGCGCACGCCGCGACGGTGTGGCAATACGCCCAGCCCGGAGAGGCGGCCTCGTCGAACTCCTCGGCGACCGCCAGTGACACGCACTCGGCGAGCCGCTCTAGGCCGTCCTCGACGGCCCCCGATGCGATCAGCGTGCTCCCGAGCATCGCGAGCGCGACGACCTCCACGTCCGCGTCGCCCGTCTGGCGCGCGAGCTCCAGCGCCTCGGCTGCGCCCTCGCGGGCAGCCTCGGGATCGCGCTTTGCCTGGTACAGGAGGTCGCACTCGAGCAGAGCGATGAATCCGAGCGCGGTGCAGGGCTCGTGCCCCTCCAGCAGGTCCCGCCCGCGCCGGAGCCACGCTGCCGCGACCTCGTCGTCTCCGCGAAAGTCGAAGTAGTCGGAGGCGATCCACATCGCCATCGTCGCGGCACCCTCAGCGTCGCCGGTGTCGCGATAGGCGCGAAAGGCACGCTCGCGAGCGGTGAATGTGGTCTCCTCGTCACCCTGCCACCACGCGGCACGGCTGAGGCCGTCCCACGCCTCGGCGGAGCCGCCCCCCGTGACGGCGGCCTCGAAGATCGCCCGAGCCTCGTCCCAAGCGGCGCGCCGGAGCGCGGCGTGCCCGGCCGCCAGCGGGTCCGTCCCGCTGCGAGTCCGTGTGGCCATGTCTCGACTCTACCTCCGCCCCTGGCCGTTCACTAGCCTGTCCGGCTCGCGATGACGGCACCGTCGCCCCGGTACCGGCAGCTCGCTCTTGCGACGCTGCTCCTCACCTTCCTGCTGATCGTGATCGGCGGGATCGTGCGCGTGTCCGACTCCGGGCTGGGCTGCGGCCCGAGTGGGTCGGGCTTCCACGGCTGGCCGTTCTGCAACGGCGATGTCGCGCCGGGAGTGGACCTGAACTCGATCATCGAGTACACCCACCGCGTCGTCGCGTCGATCGTCGGACTCCTGATGCTCACGCTGGCCGTGCTCGCGTGGCGCAACCATCGCGAACACCGCATGCTCGTCCGCGTCGCGATCGCGGGCTTCGTGCTGGTCGCCGCGCAGGGGCTGCTCGGCGGCGCGGTCGTCGAGGAGAACCTCGAGGAGGAGCTCGTGGCCGCCCACCTCGGGCTCGCGATGCTGCTGCTCGCCGTCCTCCTATGGATCTGGCGCGCGACGCGGCCCGAGCTGATCGGCTCCGATCCGCCTGAGGCGGGCCGGCGCTACCGGCCGCTCGCCTGGGTCGCGTCGGTGGCGGTCCTCTGCACGATCGTCGCGGGCGGCTACATGGCCGGCACGCAGAACTACGGCCGTGCCGACTACCAGCTGGGCGACGGCGCCCACCATGCGTGCGGGAAGGAGTTCCCCCTCTGCAACGGCGAGTTCATGCCGTTCGGCGAGGCGCGCCTCGTCGACATCCACCTGACGCACCGATTGTTCATGTACATCGCGGTCGCGCTCGTGCTCGCGCTGGTCGTCCTGACGCTCAGGCGAAGGCCGGACCCGGGGTTGGTGCGGGGAGCGTGGATCGCGCTCGGAATCCTCTTCGCCCAGGTGCTCGTCGGCGCGCTCAACGTGTGGCTCGAGGAGTACGAGGCGCTCATCGTCCTCCACCTCGCACTCGGGACGCTCCTGTGGTGGACTGTCATCGCGATGACCCTGTCGCTCTACCGCGTTCCATCGCCGGTGCTCGCCGGCGGCCCCGTCGCGAAACAACCGGCGGCGGCCTGATGGAAGCCGTCCGCGCAGCGGCAGCCGCTCCCGCCGGATTCCGCACCGTCGTCTCGGACTACTTCGAGATGACCAAGCCGAAGGTGCAGTCGCTGCTGCTGTTCACGACCGTCACCACGATGTACGTGGCGGGCGACCCCTCACTCGGCCTCGTGCTGCTCACCTGCCTCGGCGGCGCGCTGTCCGCGGGCGGAGCCGGTGCCGTCAACCACTGGTTCGACCGCGACCTCGACGCCGTCATGTCGCGCACGGCGTCTCGCCCGGTCGCTTCGGGGCGCGTGTCTCCGCGAGCCGCGCTTCTTTTCGGCGTAGGGCTCGGGATCGCGTCGGTTCTCCTTCTGTCAATAACGGTAAATCCGCTGGCCGCCGGGCTCTCAGCGTCCGGCTTCCTCGGCTACGTCTTCGTCTACACGGTGTGGCTCAAGCGCTCGACGCCGCAGAACATCGTCATCGGCGGCGCGGCCGGCGCGGTCCCCCCGCTCGTCGCGTGGGCCGCCGTCACCGGCGGCCTGTCGGGAACCGCGCTCTATCTCTTCGCGATCGTCTTCTTCTGGACGCCGCCCCACTTCTGGGCGCTGTCGCTTCTGATGAAGGACGAGTACGCGAAGGCCGGCGTGCCGATGCTGCCGGTGGTGCGCGGCGAGGAGGAGACCCGCCGCCAGATCCTGCTCTACACGATCCTGCTGTACGCGGTGACGCAGCTGCCGTTCTGCGCGGGAGCGTTCGGCCTGCCGTACCTCGCGATCTCGATGGTCCTGGGCGCCTTGTTCATCGCGGGCGCGGTCGTGCTGTGCCGGCGAGCGGACCGTCGCTCGGCCCTGCGCCTGTACCTCTACTCGCTCGCGTACCTCGCTCTGCTGTTCGCGGCGATGGTCGTGGACGCCGGCCTGTAGCCGCCGGCTGCCGGACCTAGTGACGGCAGTGCGATCACTCGGCGCGGCAGCCGGAGAGTAAGCCGTCCAATTCAGCGAGCATGGCGGCTGGCTCTTCGTAGACATCGCCGTACGAGTAACGACGGAAGTCGTCGCCTCGCGCCCGAGCCTCGCGCTCGCGACGGCGGTCGTTTTCCCATGCGTGCCGCGAGCTGTGGTACCGATACCCATCCAACTCGACCGTCAGGCTGGCGTCTGGCCAGCGGCAATCGACTCTGCGCTTGCCGACAGCGCGATTCATCACCGGGCGTGGCAGATCTGCCTCGACGACGAGGGCTAGAAAGCGCGCCTCGAGTCGGCTCAAAGTGGCCGGCTCGTCTCCGCTGATGATGCGGCGCAGCTTGCGCGCTCCCGGCGTATTTGAGCGCCGCTTGAGAACCGCTTGGAGGTCCGCCGGGGTCGTTCCATATCGGACCCCCGCTTCGTGACATGCGCGCGCGAGCGCATCCGTTCGCAATGACGCGGCGAGGTCGATGAGAGTCCGCGCCACCGATGTCACCGGTATGCGGCGAAGGACCGTCACGTCCTGCGGGTGGGTCCTGCGCGCCTCATGCGTCACTACTCCGCGTACGCGTCTCGTTCGAGGGCACGTGACCTCGGGTGCCGGAGCGGATCCCTTCACGAGGCCATGAAGGTGCGCCGCGGCGCGACCGCTCAGCACGGCCTCGTCCCCGCACGCGCGCACCGCGGCCAGGTACCAAGCCTCGATGCTGGGGGCACGATGCCCAACGCGGAACACGCCGCGGTACTCGCGAAGCAGCGCACCGGTACCCAGCCGATGCTGGATCTCTGCGGAAGTGACCCCCGCGGCCACAAGCTCGCGCCTCGTTACAACACCGTAACTCTGCCGCGCGAGCTCGCCGATAACGCGGTCCGCTGTCGTGTCCCGTGATCGCATCACGAGCACAAAGCGCGGCAGCTAGCTTGGTTCGCCCCCGGGCCGCGATGGGTACGCAGGATCCATGGACGCTGACAACGGCCCCGGCGACAGCCGCTCGATCGAGAACCCCGATGGGGAGGAGCCGATGGAGGTTCCGGACGAGGAGCCCGTCAAGGGCGAGACGCCGGGCGACGCCGGCTCCGAGGGCGAGCGCGTGTCCGAGCCCGGCGAGGGACTCGTCACCGAAGAGGGCGTGAACGAGCCCGGGACGAAGCGCCTAGGCGTTTTCGCGCGTCTGCTCGAACTCGCGCGTGGTCGAGAAGCCCGCGCCCTCCTCGGCGTGCTGCTCCGAGCGGATCACGTGCATGACCGCGTTGATCAGCGCGAGGTGGGTGAACGCCTGCGGGAAGTTCCCGAGGTGGCGGCCGGTGCGCGGGTCGATCTCCTCGGCGTACAGGCCGAGCGGCGACGCGTATGACAGGAGCTTCTCGCATAGGTCGCGCGCCTGCTCGTGGTCGCCGATCTCGGACAGCGCCGACACGAGCCAGAACGAGCAGATCGTGAACGTCCCCTCCTCGCCGCTCAGCCCGTCGTCGGTCTCCTCGACGCGATAGCGCAGGACGAGCCCGTCCTGGGTGAGCTCGTCCGCGATCGCGCGCACGGTCGCGCAGATGCGCTCGTCTTCGGCGGGAGGAAGCGAACGAGCGGCATGAGCAGCACTGACGCGTCGAGCGCGTCCGTGTCGTAGTGCTGCGTGAAGACGCCGTCCTCGCGCGTCCCGTTCTCGCAGATGTCCGCCTTGATCTCGTCCGCGATCTGGTGCCACTGCGCCGCGAGGTCGAGCTCCTCGCGGATCTCCGCCAGCCGCGCACCGCGGTCGAGAGCGACCCAGCACATCAGCTTCGACGACGTGAAGTGCTTTGGCTCCCCGCGCACCTCCCACAGGCCGTGATCGGGGTCGCGCCAGTTCTCGATCGCGGCCTCGACCTGCTTCTTGAGGAGCGGCCAAACGCGCTCGGGAAGCGAATCGCGCGACTTCGTGTGCAGGTAGACCGAGTCGAGCATCGCGCCCCAGACGTCGTGCTGGTCCTGGTCCGTAGGCGCCGTTCCCGATCCGGACCGGGCGCGCGCCCTCATAGCCCGACAGGTGGTCGAGCGTCTTCTCGACCAGCTCCGCCTCGCCGTCGATCCCGTACATGATCTGGAGCTGGCCCTCCTCCGCCTCCGCCACGTCGGCGATGAAGTAGAAGAAGTCGTTCGCCTCCCAGTCGAAGCCCGAGCGAGTAGAGGCCCCAGAGCATGAACGTCGAGTCGCGGATCCACGAGTAGCGGTAGTCCCAGTTGCGCTCGCCACCGGGACTCTCCGGAAGCGATGTCGTCGCAGCCGCGAGCATCGCGCCGGTGGGCGCGTACGACAGCCCCTTCAGCGTCAGCGCGCTCGCGCTGCAGATGCGCGCGCCACGGATGGTCAGGGAACTGGCCGCGGTCCAGCCAGTGCTGCCAGTGGTGCGCGGTCCAGACGAGGCGCCGATAGGCGTCGTCGTACGTCTGCGGCGCGGGGTGCTCCGACCATGCGAGCGCGCAGAAGAGCGTCTGGCCCTCCTTGATCAGCGTCCGCGCCGTCGCACGCGGCCCCTCGAAGCCCGAGGTTCATGTCGGTGGTGAGCTTGAGCTCGATCTCGTGGCCGTCCGCCGGGCGCACGGCATACGCCCTCGTGGTAGCCCGAGCCCGTGTACTCCCAGTCGCCCCGCGACGCGGCCGTAGTCGAAGGCCGGCTCGCAGTCCAGGTTGATCTGCACCTCGCCGTTCACGCAGCGGATCATCCGCAGCAGCACGTGGTCGGCGTCGTAATCGGTGGGCGAGCGCCGGTGCGTGTGCGAGCGCTCCGTCTCGTGGTGCCACGGCCCGATCAGCAGGACGTCGCGGACGATGATCCAGCCGCTGGAGGTGCCCCAGCTCGTCTCGAGCACCATCGTGCCCGGCAGGTAGCGGCGTGCGGCGGGCACCGAGACGTCGGCGGGGCCGAGGCGGAAATGACCGGCGTCGCGGTCCAGGATCGCGCCGAAGACCGACGGCGAGTCCATCCGCGGCAGGCACAGCCACTCGATGCGCGCCGTTCGGCGCCACCAGCGCGCACGCCTCGCAGTCCGACAGGAACGCGTAGTCCGCGATAGGCGGGAACGGGCTGCGCTTCCAGAACGGGATGTCGGCCATCGTCAGAGCCGCGCCGCCGCGCCCGGGTCGAGGAGCAGGGTCAGATTGCCTGCGTGCGGGCGGACGAGGCTCGCCGGCGCGTGCGGTCCGGGCGCGTCGCCGAATGCGCCGCGCCACTGCATCCGCCTTGTCCTCGCCCGCGACCAGAAACACAACGTCGCGGCCTGCGTTGATCGCGTCGAGCGTCAGCGTGATGCGCGGGACCAGCGGGGCCATGCCCGGTGTTTCGACGCCGACCGCCCAACGGCCTTCGGCGCCGAGCGCAGGATCGCTCGGGAAGAGCGACGCGCGTGTGCATGTCCGGCCCGAGCCCGAGCAGGATCAGGTCGAGCCGCGGCTCCGCGTCGCCGAACTCCTCGCGCAGCGCGTCCTCGTAGGCGCTCGCGCCGTCCGCCGGTCCGCGCTCGCCCTCCATCCGGCGCACCGCGGGCGCGTCCGCGCCCGTCGCCGAGGCGGCTGAGCAGCGCGCGTCGCGCCATGCCGAAGTTCGAGTGCTCGTGATCCGGCGGCACGCAGCGCTCGTCGCCGAACCAGAGCGTCGCGTGCGACCAGTCGGCCTCGAGCTCGGCCGCCTGCTCGTACGCGCGCCGCGGCGTCGAGCCGCCGGCGAGCGCGATATGCCCGCCGCGGTCCGCGGCCGCGGCGAGCCGCTCCGCGGCCTCGGCCGCGGGGTCGTCGAGGACGATCACCTCCCGCTCGCTCACTGCACCATCGCGCCCGCGGCCTCGAGGGCGGGCCGGTAGGTGGGATCGCGAAGGAGCGCCTGGCGGATCCCCTCGCCGAGGATCCCCGCCTCGCCGCGCGACGCTCCGAGGACGGTCCATTCCGACAGCCTGCCGTCGCTGGTCGACGCGTGTCGCCGACAGCCCGCCCGGACCGCGGTCGAGCGACAGCCGCATCCCGGACGCGGTCTCGATCGTGAGGCCCGCGAGGCCCGGGCGCCGCCTGGCGCGGCTCGGGCTCGAGGCAGAGCGTCGACCTCCTGGCGCCGCGTGCTCGCGCGCGTCCGTGGAGCGAGCCGTTCTGCTGGACGAACGAGCCGGGCTCCCAGCCGAGGCGCGAGGACAGCCAGCCGAACAGGAGCAGCCCCGCCATCGCGGAGTCCGGGTGGTGCCTGATCGTGAGCTTCGCCAGCTTCGCCGAGCTCGGCGCGCCACAACGGCGGGTCGAACGTCGCCGCGATCCGCTCGCGCCACGGCGTGGAGCGCAGCCATGCGAGGTCGACGACGTAGGCGTCCTCGAGCCAGCCGGTTCGCTCGCGCGACGGCCTCGGCGGCGTCGGCTCCTCGATCGAGTCGATCAGCACGACCTGCACGAGCGGCAGCACGGCGTCGACCGCCTCGGGATGCCGGTGCGGCGACCAGACGACCGAGGGCAGGTCGGTCACCACCAGCGCGTCGACGAGCGCGTCGAGACGCGGGACGTGCTCGGGCCCGCAGTCGACCATGACCGTCTCCGACGCCGATCGGCCAGCTCGCCCGGCTTCTTGGCATCGGGACCCGGACAGCACCGGCGACGGCGTCGAGCGTCGTGCGGCCCGGGTCGATCGAGCAGATGATCGTGCGCGACGGGTGGTAGCGGCCGACGCGCTCGAGCCGGTTTTCGACCTCGCCGCGCCACTCGCGGTCGACGACCGCGATCAGGTTGAGGACGCGCGCCGGGACGAACGCGTCCTCGGCGTAGCACCGCTGAACCAGCTCGCGCAACCGCGGCCTCGATGCGCCCCGGGCTCGTGTCCTGCTCAGACCAGACGAACTCCGCCATCGGTCAGATCGCGCGCCAGCGATGCCCCTCCGCCATCAGCGCGTCGGCCTCCTCCGGCCCGTCGGTGCCCGCCTCGTACTGCGGCAGGGCGCCGTCGCTCTGGCTCCAACCCTGCAGGATCGGGTCGATGATGCGCCACTGCGCCTCGACCTCGTCGTCGCGCGTGAAGAGCGTGGCGTCGCCGCGCATCGCGTCCATGATCAGCCGCTCGTAGGCCTCCGGCGACTGCGACAGGAACGACGTGCCGTAGAGGAACTCCATGTTCACCGGCCGCAGCTTCATGCGCGTGCCGGGGATCTTCGCGACGAGCGAGAGCGATACGCCCTCGTTCGGCTGCATCGTGAGGACGAGCTGGTTGGGCTGCACGCCGAGCGACCCCTCCTGCGAGAACGCGAGGTGCGGCACGGGCTTGAGCGTGACCGCGATCTCGGTGACCTTGCGCGCGAGCCGCTTGCCGGTGCGCAGGTAGATCGGCACGCCCGGCCCAGCGCCAGTTGTCCACCTCGAGCCTGAGCGCGACGTAGGTCTCCGTGCGCGAGCCCTCGGGCACCCCGTCCTCGTCGACGTATGCGCGCGATTCCTCCCCGCCGGCCATGCCCGCCGAGTACTGGCCGCGGACCGTGATGCTCGTCCACGCGCTGCGGGTCTGGCGCATCGATCGCGTGCAGGACCTTCACCTTCTCGTCGCGCACCTCGTCCGCGGAGAAGTTGACGGGCGGCTCCATGCACAGCAGCGCGAGCAGCTGGAGCATGTGGTTCTGGACGAGATCGCGCAGCGCGCCGGAGGTGTCGTAGTAGCCGGCGCGCGTGCCGACGCCGATGTCCTCGGCGGCGGTGATCTGGACGTAGTCGATGTAGTTGCGGTTCCAGAGCGGCTCGAACATGCCGTTGGCGAAGCGGAACGCCAGCATGTTCTGGACGGTCTCCTTGCCCAGGTAGTGGTCGATCCGGTAGACCTGCGACTCGTCGAGGACCTCGAGCACGTCGCGGTTGAGCTGGCGCGCCTCCTCGAGGTTCGTGCCGAACGGCTTCTCGATCACCACGCGGACCTCGGCGTCCTCGCGGCGGTCGAGCCCGTGCTCGCCGAGCTGCTCGCACGATCACCGGGAAGAACGACGGCGCCGTCGACAGGTAGAAGACGCGGTTGAACGTAATTCCGGCCTCGTCGTCGTACTCGAGCGCGCATGTGTCGAGCCGCTCGTACACCGGAGGGTCGTCGAACGTGCCGCCCACGTAGCGGATCCGCCCGAGCAGCGAGTCGAGCACCTGCGGGTCGGCCTCGCGGCGCGAGAACTGCGCGATCGAGTCGCGCGCCAGCTCGCGGTAGTCGTCGTCCGGCATCTCGGAGCGCGAGACGCCGATCAGGTTGAAGCGCTCGGGAAGCGCGCCCTCGTGCGCGAGGTTGTAGATCGCGGGCAGCAGCTTGCGCTTCGCCAGGTCGCCGGTGGCGCCGAAGATGACGAGCGTCGTCGGATGGACCGGCAGCCGCTCGAGACCTTCGACGAGCGGGTTCTCCGCGACCGTCGTGGCCATCAGGACTTCGCCTTCTCCTTCACGGCGTGGCCGCCGAACTGCGCGCGCAGCGCCGCGTTCAGCCGCGCGGCGAACGCGTTCTGGCCGCGGCTCGAGAAGCGCTCGTACAGGGAGGTCGTGAGGACCGGGGCCGGGATCCGCTTGTCGATCGCGTCCTCGACCGTCCATCGGCCCTCACCCGAGTCCTCGACGTAAGGCTCGAGGCCGGCCAGGTCGTTGCCCTCCTGCTCGAACGCGCGCGCGGCGAGCTCGCACAGCCACGACCGGACGACCGAGCCCTGCATCCACAGGTGCGCGATCTTCGCGTTGTCGAGCTCGTACTCGCACGCGTCGAACAGCGCGAAGCCCTCGGCGTACGCCTGCATCATCCCGTACTCGACGCCGTTGTGGACCATCTTCACGTAGTGGCCGGCGCCGGTCGGGCCGAAGTGGCCCCAGCCCGGCCCGTGCTCGTCGTCCGACGGCGGCGCGAGGACGTCGAGGATCGGGGCGAGCCGCTCGACGGCCTCGTCGGGCCCGCCGACCATCATGCAGTAGCCGACCTGCAGCCCCCACACGCCCGCCGCTCGTGCCGACGTCGACGTAGTGGATGCCCTTCGGCTCGAGAGTGGCGGCGCGCGCCTTGTCGTCGGACCAGCGGCTGTTGCCGCCGTCGATGATCGTGTCGCCCGCCTCGAGCAGCTCGCCGAGCTTGTTGACGGTGTCCGTCGTCGGCTCGCCCGCGGGCACCATGATCCAAACGGAGCGCGGCGCGTCGAGCTTCGAGACGAGCTCCTCGAGCGACGAGGCACCCGTTGCGCCATGCGACTCGGCCTCGCGGACGGCGTCCTCCGAGAAGTCGAACGCGACGCATTCGTGGTCGGAGTCGCGGTGGATCCGGTGGACCATGTTGCCGCCCATGCGGCCGAGCCCTACGAAGCCGAGTTGCATCAGTCGATCAACCCCTTTATTCGTTCGGTCAGGTCTCGGACCCCTTGGACGGGATCGCCCTCCAGCCGCACGCGCTCGGCAAGCAGGCCGTGCGCGCGCAGCGTCTGCAGGTCGCCGGTCGCCTGCGCGTTCTTGAGCGTCCCGAACGTGTAGCCCGCGTCCGGGATCTCGATGTCGCGGTCGCCGTCGTGCACGATCTGGAGGAACCGTCCTGTCGGGGGGCCGCCCTTGTGGAACTGCCCGGTGGAATGAAGGAAGCGCGGCCCGTATCCGAACGTGGTCGTACAGCGAGTCGCGTCGCGGATCGCGGCGCGCAGGTCACGCACCGCCGCGTCGAATTCGTCAGAGGGCTCGACGTAGCCCATGATCGCGACGTAGTTGGGCGGCTCCGCGTCGGCCAGCAGCTCGCGCAGCGCCTCGTCGGTGCCCTCCTCGACCTCGGGCAGCGCCCCCTCCGCGGAGAACTGCTCGAGCACCTTGGCCGTGTTGTCCTTCGCCTCCTGCACGTTCGGCTGGTCGAACGGGTTGATGCCGAGCACCCAGCCCGCGACGGCGGTCGCGAACTCCGCGAAGAAGAAGATCCGCCCCAGGTCCTCCGGGCCTTCCGCGTCGAGGGTGAACACCGGGTGGCCGGCGCGCGCCAGCTCGGCCAGCTGCGAGTCGTGCTCGCCCTTGCCGTCCGAGCGCAGGTGGACGAACACGCGGTCATCCCCGTAGACGTCCGGGCCGCCGACGGGCTCGTCGGCGACGGGCAGCGTGCCCTTCCGCTCCTTGCCCGTCGACTCCGCGATCAGCTGCTCCACCCACAGCCCGAAGCTCGTCAAGCGGCTCCTCGACGACGAACGTCAGCTTGTCGCGGCGGTTCTTCGCGAGCTCGCCCATCGCGAGCCCGAGCCAGAGGCCCGAGTTGCTCGCCGACTGGTCGTCGTGGCGGCAGACCTGTTCGGCGATCTGCGCGCGCTCCAACACCGCCGCGACGTCCACGCCCATGAGGGCGGCGGGCACGAGCCCGAAGTACGAAAGCACCGAGTAGCGCCCGCCGATGTCGGGATCGTTCCTGAACACTCGCCGGAAGCCGTTCTGCTCGGCGAGCTCTTGGAGGGGGCTGTCCGGATCGGTGATGGCGACGAACTGATCGCCGTTGCGCCCCGTCCGCTCGAAGAAGTGGCGGAAGTGGGACAGCGTCTCGATCGTCCCGCCCGACTTCGAGGAGACGAGGAAGAGCGTCTTCGAGAGGTCGAGCGAGCTCTCGAGCGTGTGCACCGCGCCCGGGTCGGTCGAGTCGAGCACATGCAGCCTGAGGCCGCGCTGGAGCGGGCCGAACGACTGCCGAATGACCTCGGGGCCGAGCGACGAGCCGCCCATGCCGAGTAGGGCGCAGTCGGTCAGCCCGTCCCGCCTGACCTCGTCCACGAACGCGGCCAGGTCGCCGCACTGCTCGAGCATCGTGTCCGAGATCGTCAGCCACCCAAGCCGGTTCCCGACCTCGGGCGCGCCGGCCTCGCCCCAGAGCGTGTCGTCCTTGCGCCAGATGCGGCGCGCCACGTCTTCCTCGGCCGCCTGCCTGACCCGCTCGGCGATCTTGGGCTCGAGCTCGTCCGGGATATTCGAGTCGAACGTCGCCGGACGGCCGGTGACGGCCGCCTCGCGTGCGCTCTCGACGCCCGCGATCAGCTTCTCCATCGCGTCGACGAACAGGTCGACGCCCTCCTCGAGGAGCTCCTCGACGACCTGCTCCATGTCGATTCCGGCCTCTTCCAAGCGCTTCATCGCCGCCTCGGCCTCGGCCTCCTCGACGTCGGCTGTGGCGCCCGTGATCTCGGCCTTCTCACCGGCGGCCAGCAGGGTCGGCATCGGCATCGTGTTGACCGTCTCGGGCGCGACGAGGCCGTCGACGTACATCGTCTCCGAGTACTGCGGGTTCTTGACCCCCGTGGACGCCCAGAGCGGACGCTGCACGGAGGCGCCGGCGGCGGCCAGCTCGGCGAACCGGTCACCCTGGAAGATCTGCTTGAAGCGAACGTACGCCGCGCGCGCGTTCCAGAGACCGGCGCTCCCGAGCAGGTCCGTGTTCCCGCGCTCCTCGAGCAGCTTGTCCACCTTGCTGTCCACTCGGGAGACGAAGAAGCTGGCGACGGAGTGGACGTTCGTGATGTCCTCGCCCGCGTCGCGCCTCCGCTCGAGGCCGCGGATGAAGGCTTCGGCGACGTTCGCGTAGGACTCGACCGAGAAGAGCAGCGTCACGTTCACGTTGATGCCCTCTGAGATGGACTGCTCGATCGCCGGGAGGCCCGCCGTCGTGCCCGGGATCTTGATCATCACGTTGGGGCGGTCGACGCGTTGCCAGTACTCGCGCGCCTGCTCGAGTGTTGCCTCGGTGTCGTGTGCAGCCTCGGGTCCGACCTCGAGGGAGACGTAGCCGTCGTAGCCCGAGAGCTCGTCGTAGACGGGCCGCAACACGTCCGCCGCCAGCTGGACATCCTTCACGGCGATGGCGTCGTAGATCTGCTTGGCGTCGCGGCCCTCTTCGGCGAGCTCACGCAGCTCGTCGTCGTAGTCGTCAGACCCGAGGATCGCCTTCTGGAAGATCGCCGGGTTGGACGTGACGCCGCGCAGCGACATCTCGTCGATCAGCCGCTGCAGCTCCCCGCCCTCGATCAGGCTGCGGCGGATCTGGTCGAGCCACACGCTCGTCCCCGCGGCGGTGAGCGCTGCGAGCCGCTCGTTGGCACCAACCGTGACGCTCATCGCAGCCTCCCCACGATCGAACGGCCCAGATCCGCGGCGGCGTCGGCCGTGATGCCGAAGTGCTCGTAGACGTCCGCGGCCGGGCCCGACTCGCCGAATGTGGTCATGCCGATGAACCCCCCGTCCGGGCCGATCCACTTGTCCCATCCCATCGGGCTCGCGGCCTCGACCGCGACCCGCGCGCGGACATCGGGCGGGAGCACCGAGTCGCGGTACTCGTCGTCCTGCTGGGTGAAGGTGTCCATGCAGGGCATGCTGACGACGCGCACCGCGAGGTCGTCGAGCTTCGCGGCGGCCTCGAGGCAAAGCGACACCTCGGACCCCGTGCCGATGAGGATCAGGTCGGGTTCGCCCTCGCCCGTGTCCTTCAGCACGTACGCGCCGCGCTCGATCGCGTCGTCCGGCACGGAGTCCGGATCGAGCACCGGCAGGTTCTGGCGCGAGAGGGCGAAGGCGCTGGGGGCCTCTGTCTGTCGCAGCGCGAACCGCCAGCAGAGCGCGGTCTCGTTCGCGTCCGCCGGCCGAAGCACATTGAGGCGCGGGATCGCCCTCAATGCGCAGAGTTGCTCGATCGGCTGGTGCGTCGGGCCGTCCTCACCAAGGCCGATCGAATCGTGCGTCCAGATCCAGATCGAAGGCAGCTTCATGAGCGACGCCAGCCGCACCGCCCCGCGCATGTAGTCACTGAAGGTCAGGAAGGTTCCTCCGTACGCGCGCAGGCCCTGGAGCCCGAGGCCGTTCACGATCGCGCCCATGCCGTGCTCGCGCACGCCGAAGTGGAGGTTGCGCCCCGAGAAGTCGCCCGGCGTGACGTCACCGCCGTCGTCGATGTTCGTGTTGTTCGAGCTCGCCAGGTCCGCGGAGCCGCCGACGAGGTGCGGTACCTGCTTCGCGGCCCACTGGATCACCTTCCCCGAGGCGGCACGCGTGGCCATCCCCTTCGGGTCGGCGTCGAAGCGCGGCAGGCCTTCTTCGAACCCCGCCGGCATCTCGCCGCGGTTCAGCGCCTCGAAAAGAGCTGCCTTATCGGGGTGTTTCTCGCGGTAGCGCGCGAACAGGTCGTTCCACTCCTCCTGGAATTCCGCGCCGCGCTCGCAACATTCGCGGAAGTGCGCCAGCGCGTCGTCGGGGACGTAGAAGTGCTGGTCGGGGTCCCAGCCGTATGCCTCCTTCGTGAGGCGAACCTCGTCCTCGCCGAGAGGAGAGCCGTGCGCCTTCGTGGTGTCCTGCTTGTTCGGGCTGCCGGCGCCGATGTGCGTCTGCACGATCACGAGTGACGGCCTGTCCTCGACCTCCATGGCCTCGCGGGTCGCGGCCTCGAGCGCCTGCGGGTCGTCGTTCTCGCCGACATCGATGACGTGCCAGCCGTAGGCCTCGTAGCGCTTGCCGACGTCCTCGCTCATCACCACGTCGACCGGGCTCGCGAGCTGGATCTTGTTGTCGTCGTAGAACGCGATCAGCTTGCCGAGGCCGAGATGCCCGGCCAAAGACGAGGCCTCCGAGGCAACGCCCTCCTGCATGTCCCCGTCGCTCGCGATCGTGAAGGTGTGGTGATCGACGATCTCGAGGCCGGGCTCGTTGAACTGCGCCGCCAGCATCCGCTCGCCGAGTGCCATCCCCACCGCCGTCGCGATGCCCTGTCCGAGCGGCCCCGTCGTGGCCTCGATGCCGGGTGAGTATTTGCGCTCGGGATGACCCGCCGTGGGACTCCCGACCTGGCGGAAGTTCTTCAGGTCGTCGAGCGTCATCGGATAGCCGGTCAGGTAGAGCATCGAATAGAGCAGCATCGACGCGTGGCCCGCCGACAGCACGAACCGGTCCCGGTTCGGCCAGTCGGGATCTGACGGGTTGTGGCGCATGACGCGCGTGTAGAGGACGTACGCGAGCGGCGCGAGGCCCATGGGCGCGCCGGGGTGGCCCGAGTTCGCCTTCTGGACGGCGTCCATCGACAGCGTCCGGATCGTGTTGACACAGAGCTGGTCGAGGTCCTGCGCCGTGGCCGTCTCCAATACGTCCTCCCCTTATTCGTTCAAGTTGTCGGAGTATCCCCGTCGCGCGCGTGCTCCTGCAAGGCCAGGAGCCCCGCGCCGATCACGCCCGCCGCGTTGCCCGCCTTGGCGACCTGCACCGTCGCACGCTCCCAGAGCGCCGGAAGCGCACGCGAGCCCGCTTCGGCGACGGCGGTCTCGAGGAAGAGGTCGGCCGCCGCTGACAGGCCGCCGCCGATGACGACGACCTCCGGCTGGAACGCGTTGACCATGTTCGAGATGCCGATACCCAGGTACCGGCCCAGTCGATCAAGGTGGGCCTGCGCCTCGGCGTCGCCTCCGCGCGCGGCCTCCACGACCTCGCGGCCCTTCCGCCCGGCGGCGCGCTCGAGCGCGGTGCCGGAGCAGAGCGCCTCCAGACAGCCGCGATTCGGACAGGCGCCGGGACATTCGGGCCCGTCGGCCTCGACCACGACATGGCCGAGCTCGCCGCCCAGCCCGTCGGCGCCGCGGAAGATCCTCCCGCCCGTGACGATGCCGCCGCCGACACCCGTGCCCAACGTGAGCATCACGAGCTCGGTGGCGCCGATCGCGTGCGCCTCGGCGAGCGCGGCGCAGCTCGCGTCGTTGTCGACGTAGACCGGCACGCCGAACCGGCGGCCGAGCTCCTCCCGCAGCGCGACGCCCGCCAGCGGGATGTTCACGCTCGCAACGACCGTGCCCGTCGCGAACTCGACCTGCGACGGCACGCCGATTCCGATCGCGTCGGGCTGTCCCGCCACGACGGCGACCTCGCGGACCGCGGCCTCGATGCCGGCGAGCAGCGCCTCCGTCGAGTCGAGCGCCGTCGGGTACTCGACGGTGTGCCGCGCGTCGCCGTCCTCCACGGCCGCGACGGCGACCTTCGTCCCTCCGACGTCCACGCCGAGGATGGCCACGTACGCATTCTGGTACAAGTCGACAGCGATGGACCGCCGGCTAGCGCAGAAGAACATCCGCACGGCGCTGATCGCGGGCGCGATCTCGCTGATCGTGTTCGGGCTCTCGTTCTTCGCCGGGCTGATCTACACCTGATGGCGGAGCCGCTTCCGCCGCCCTCCTCCGGCGATCCGGTCGCACCGGTGGGCGAGCAGGTTCACCTGCCCGGCCCGACCTACCTGCCGGCCTGGACGGCCTTCGGGATCACGATCGCCCTCGTCGGCGTGATCCTCAGCTGGGTGATCGTCGCCATCGGCGTCGTGATCACGGTCGTCGTGGTCGTACGCTGGATACGCGAGGCTCGCGACGACATCTCGCAGCTTCCGCTCGAGCACTGATTCACCCCGGATTGACCCGGGTAAGGAGAACTCATGAGCGCTCTGAACGAGACGCTTGAGAGCCAGCTCGTGCGCGACCTGGAAGACCTGTCGGGCCGCTTCGCTGACGAGCGGTTTTGCGCCGAGGTCTACCGCGCGCTGACGAACCGCACGCTGTCGAACGAGGACCGGCCGCACACCAGCCTCGTGCTGAGCTGGAACCGAGCGGCCGACTGCGTAAACGAGCTCCGCGCGCGCGAGGACCGCGAACCGCTGCCGCTCGCCGGCTCCGGGCGCGAGGGCGTCGTTACGGCGGTCGTGCTAGACGAGCTCGCGGAGCACGGCTGGCACGCGCGCCCGTTCGGGCACTGAACTACCTAGGCCGCGGGCTGGAAGCCCGCGGAGCTCCCCGCGTCGACGTCGCACGAGGCGCCATCGTCGGTCCAGCAGCGCACGATGTCGCGCATCGACAGGACACCGACGGTCTCGCCGCCGTCGACCACGACGAGGTGACGGAAGCCGCCGCGGACCATCGCCTCCGCCGCGCGCTCGAGCGACCAGTCGGGAGCGGCGAACGTGAGGGTCGCCGAGAGGTGGTCGCCGACCTTCTCGGCGTCGGGATCCTGGCCGCCCCCGAGCGACTCGAGCAGGTCGCGCTCGGTGAGGATGCCGGGTCCAGGTTGCTCGGGGTCGATCACGATCGCGGCGCCGACCTTTCGCTGGGACATGAGCCGTGCGGCCTCGCGCAGGGTGTGGCCGGGCCCGACCGTCAGGACCGTCGCGCTCATTCCGTCCCGAACCTGCATCCGTCCTCCTCGCGGGTGGTAGTGCCGATTGCCGCAATCGTACTCGGGGGACCACACGTGCGCCATCTGGTAGAAAGATGACTCACGCGTCACCTTTCTTCCGAATCGGTTTCGACGCGACCCGCGCAGGGTTCAAATCACTTCACGGGGCTGCACCGGCACCCCACCCGATAGGAGGACTCGTGCAGACGACAGAGGACAGGGTGAGGCAGGCGACCAAGCAGCGGCGAAGGGCGGTCTTCGAGGAGGCCGTTCACGTGATCGAGCGGAAGTACGCCACGGACCTCGATCTCGACGCGCTCGCACGTGAAATCGCCACCTCGCGGCGCCAGCTCCAGCGCGTGTTCGCCGAGGTCGGCGGCACGAGCTTCCGCGAGTACCTCGCAAAGGTGCGGATGCGCCACGCAGCGCGCCTCTTGCGCGAGGGCGCCATCCCCGTCCGCGAGGTCGCGCAGAGCGTCGGCTACCGCCAGCCGGCCCAGTTCGCGAAGGCCTTCCGCCGCCACCACGGCGCCCCGCCCTCGAGCCTCAAGGGCCGGGCGACAAGCAGCAACGGACACGGCTCCGAACAGGCGTAGCCAAAGGCCCTTTCCAGGGGGCCTTTGAATAGACTCGCGCGCTCGTTGAGCACGCCCGAGGAACAGCGGCCCGCACACCAGAAGCACCCGCTCGCGCGGATGCTCCTGATCGGCGTGATCGCATCCGCGATCGGCGTCCTGATCTGCCTTCAGATCGACTGGTTCCCGACCCAGGGCTCGACGCAGTCGGACAAGATCGACACGCTGTACGACGTCCTCCTGATCGTCTCGGTGCCGATCTTCGTGCTCGTGATGACGATCGCGATCTACAGCGTCTTCGCGTTCCGCGCGAAGCCGGGCGACAAGGGCGACGGCGCGCACATCCACGGCAACACGAAGCTCGAGATCGTGTGGGTCACGATCCCCTTTTTGATCGTCTCCGCCCTCGCGGTCTACGGCTGGATCGTGCTCGACGACATCGAGGCGAAACAGGCGAACGAGCTCGAGGTGAGGGTCACGGGCGAGCAGTTCACGTGGTCGTTCGAGTATCCCGAGGAGAAGGTCCAGTCGAACGAGCTCGTGCTCCCGCTCGACAGGCCCGTCCACTTCGAGATCCACGCGAAGGACGTGCTCCACTCGTTCTGGGTGCCGGCCTTCCGCATGAAGCAGGACGCCGTGCCCGGCATCACGACGCAAACCCGCGTCACCCCGACGGAGGAGGGCAGCTATCCGGTCGTCTGCGCCGAGCTCTGCGGCATCGGACACGCGACGATGCGCCAGGAGGCGCGCGTCGTCCCGGCGGCCGAGTTCGACGACTGGGTCAAGGACCAGAGCGAGGGCGGTGCCGCGCCGGAGGAGGGCGAGAGCGTGACCGCGGCGGGACGCGAGATCTTCGCCTCCGCGGGCTGCGATGCGTGCCACACGCTCGCCGATGCGGACGCCACCGGGACGGTCGGACCGAACCTGGACGAGCTCCCGGGCGTGGCGGGCAAGCGCGAGAAGGGGACGAGCGCCGAGGACTACGTCCACCAGTCGATCGTCGATCCGCGGGCGTTTGTGGTGAAGGGCTTCGGGACTACCATGCCCACGAACTTCGGCGACCAGCTGACCCCTGAGGAGATCGACACGCTCGTGCAGTATCTGCTCGGCGAGAGCAAGACGGAGAAGGGCAAGTAATGGCCGTCGCGCTGCGCCGCTGGACCGCGCCCGGTTGGTACCGCGCCCTGCTCGCGACGCTGGGCATGGCCGCGTTCTGCATGGGCCTGGTCGTCCTCCTGCGGTCGCTCTATGGCTACGAGCCGCTCTGGGACTGGGACGCGATCGTCACGGTGATGCTGATCGGGGCCCCGCTCGGCTTCCTCGTCGGGATCGGCTGCTTCGACTACTGGTTCTATTGGGCGGCGGGCAAGCCGACGCGGCCTGAGGACCACTCCGGGCACGGCGCGTACTCGTGGCGCGACTACTTCCGCGTCAACACCGATCACAAGGTGATCGGCATCCAGTACATCGTCACGACCGTCTTCTTCTTCTTCTTCGGCGGGCTGCTGGCGATGCTCATGCGCGCCGAGCTGGCCGCGCCGGGCTCGCAGTTCGTGGACCCGAACACGTTCAACGGCCTGTTCTCGGTTCACGCCTCGCTGATGATCTTCCTGTTCATCATCCCGGTGTTCGCCGGGATCGCGAACTACGTGCTGCCGCTGATGATCGGCGCGCCGGACATGGCGTTCCCCCGCCTGAACGCGCTGTCCTACTGGATGCTGCCGCTCGCCGGGATCATGATGACCGCCAGCTTCTTCGCGCCCGGCGGGTCCTTCGCCACCGGCTGGACGGCCTACGCCCCACTCTCAACCGAGACGCCGCTCGGCCAGACGTTCTTCACGATCGGCGTCCAGTTCGCCGGCGCGTCATCGATCGCGACGGCGCTGAACTTCCTGGTCACGATCATCACGATGCGCGCGCCCGGCATGACGTTCTGGCGCATGCCGCTGCTCGTGTGGGCGAACTTCACCACCTCGCTTCTCGTGGTGATCGCCACGCCGTTCATCGCGGGGTCGCAGTTCTTCGTGCTGTTCGACCGCGCGCTGCACACCGACTTCTTCTATTCGAGCGCCGGCGGCGACGTGATCATGTACCAGCACGTCTTCTGGTTCTACTCGCACCCGGCCGTCTACATCATGATGCTGCCCGGGTTCGGGATCATCAGCGAGGTCATCTCGACGAACGCCCGAAAACCGGTGTTCGGCTACCGGATGATGGCCTTCTCGCTGATGGCGATCGTGGTGCTGGGCTTCACGGTCTGGGCGCACCACATGTTCGTGTCCGGCATGCACTCGTGGCTGCGCGTGCCGATGATGATCACGACGATGCTGATCGCGGTCCCGACCGGGATCAAGATCTTCTCGTGGCTGGCGACGTTATGGCGCGGGGTCATCCACTTGACGACGCCGATGCTGTTCGCACTCGGCTTCATCACGATGTTCACGCTCGGCGGGATCTCGGGGATCGTCCTCGCGGTCGTGCCGGTGGACATCCACGTCTCCGACACGTACTTCGTCGTCGCGCACATCCACTACGTGCTGTTCGGCGGCTCCGTGTTCACGATCTTCGCCGGCATCTACCACTGGTTCCCGAAGATGACCGGGCGGATGTACGACGAGCGGCTGGGCAAGCTCCACTTCTGGCTGTCGTTCATCTTCTTCAACTTGACGTTCGGCCCCATGCACTTCGTGGGCGTCGACGGCATGCCCCGGCGCGTTGCCGACTACGCGGACCAGTTCGCGACGCTCAACGCGATCATCTCGGCGTCGAGCTTCATCTTCGGGCTCTCGATGCTGATCTGGCTCTACAACATGATCGTGTCGTGGCGATCAGGGCCCAAGGCCGCCGCCAACCCGTGGCGGGCGCACACGATCGAGTGGCAGGTCTCCTCGCCGCCGCCGGTGTTCAACTTCGACAAGGTCCCGACGGTGGTCGGCGGGCCGTACGAATACGGCATCCCCGGCGCCCAGCACGCCGTCTTCGACGACCAGAAACCTGTGCCTGCCGCTACCAAGCCAGTGGTCGCTCACGAATGAAGCGCCTGCTCGTCGTCGCCAACGAGACCGTCGGAGGCACCGCCCTCATCGACGCCGTAAAGCAGCGCGCCGAGGCCGGCGACGTCAAGGTCACCGTGATCTGCCCGCAGAACGACCCGCGCGGCGGCTGGGTGATCTACGACGACGCCGCCCGGGGCGCGGCCGAGAACCGGCTCCAGACGACGCTCGCGCAGCTGCGCGAGGTCGGCATCGACGCCGACGGCGAGATCATGGACCCGGACCCCTACGCGGCCACCATGGACGCGATCCACGCGTTCAACCCGGACGAGGTGATCATCTCGACCCATCCGGAGACCCGCTCGGGCTGGATGCGCAAGGACCTCGTGTCCCGCGTCGAGGAGGACAGCGGGCTGCCGGTCGAGCACGTCGTCGTCGACCTCGACGCCGAGCGCGAGGACGTGGTCCGCACGCTGGTCGTGGCGAACCAGACCGCCGACTCGGAGCCCCTGCACCAGCGGATCGTCGAGCGGAGCGGCGACGGCAAGCACCAATTCACGATCGTCGTTCCCGCGAGCGGCGGCAGCGGCGACCCGCACCAGCGGCTCGCGCACATGCTCAAACGCCTGACCGACGACGGGATCCAGGCCGTCGGCCAGGTCGGACACCCCGACCCGTTCACGGCGATCCAGAACGCGATGCAGTTCTACGCAGTGGACGACATCCTGATCTCGACCTTCGAGGGCGAGCGGTCGGGATGGCTGCGGGCGAACCTGATCGAGCGGGTCAAAGCGGCAACCTCGCGGCCCGTCGAGCATGTGGTGGCGAGCCCCGAGAGGGTCGAGAGCTAGATGGAATCGGCGTCAGTCGCGGTCGATCACGGCCACGAGCACGACGAGCATCACGGCCCGCCGCCCGCGAACCAGTCCTCGCGGATCGAGCCGCAGCTGCTCGGGATGCTGCTTTTCATCATCTCGGAGGTCATGCTCTTCGGAGCGTTCTTCACGGCCTACTTCTTCATCCGGGTCGTGGCGGACAACCCGTGGCCGGCCGAGGGCGACCATCTCCCGGTCGCGATCGCGGGCGTCAACACGGCGATCCTGCTGTCCTCGTCCTTGACGATGCACTGGGCGCTCGAGGGCGCCAAGCGCGAGAACCGGGCCGCGCTGCGCATAGGCCTGCTTACCACTCCTGCTCCTGGCCGCGACCTTCCTGACGGTCCAGATCAACGAGTACTTCCACATCGGATTCGCCGTCGGGCGAGAGCGCGCAGTCGTCGATCTTCTACGGGCTCACCGGCCTCCACGGCGCGCACGTCTTCGTCGGCATGAACTCTGCTCCTGTTCGCGACATCCGCGCGTTCCGCGGCCACTTCACCGCGAAGGAGCACCGCGGCGTCGAGGTGCCCGGATCTACTGGCACTTCGTCGACGTGATGTGGATAATCGTCTACTCGACGATCTACGTCCTTGAGAGGCTGCAACCCATCGCTCCGCTGCGTCCTCACCTCTCGACGTGCGGGGCACGTCTTCGAGGTTGCGTCCTTGCGTAGCTCGGGTTTCGCGTCTGAGCGGGGAACCCGCTTTGATCAACCCGCTTCGCTCCGAGCGCGAGGCGTTCCGTTTCCTCCTCTACGTGGCCGGCGTCGTGGCGATTCTCGTCCTCCTCGTGCTGGTCCTCAGGGCGATCTTCTGAACGCCGATCTTGCCCTCGCCGAGCGGGTCGCCCGCGCGGCGGGCGCGCTGCTCCTGGAGCGCTTCGGGGGCCCGGCGCACGGTGTCGACTCGAAGTCCTCGGCCACCGACCTGGTCTCCGATGCCGACCGCGACTCTGAGGCGCTGATCCGCGACATGCTCGCCCGCGAGCGGCCGGCGGACGGTCTGCTGGCGGAGGAGGGCACCAGCACGAGCGGCGACAGTGGGCGCCGGTGGATCTTCGACCCGCTCGATGGGACGGTGTCCTACCTCTACGGATATCCGCACTGGTCCGTGAGCGTGGCGCTCGAGGACACCGTGGGAACGGCGGTCGGGGTCGTGTACGACCCGAACCGCGACGAGCTGTTCGCAGCCGAGCGCGACGCCGGAGCCACGCTCGCGGGCGAGGCGCTCAGCGTCCGGGAGACGCCCCCGCTCGCGCAGGCGCTCGTCGCCACGGGCTTCGGCTACGACGCGGCGTGGCGCGCCGAGCAGGCGGAGGTCGTGCGGCGGCTCCTGCCCGCCGTGCGTGACATCCGCCGCGCCGGCTCGGCCGCGCTCGACCTCGCCTGGCTCGCGGCGGGACGGCTCGACGCGTACTACGAGCGCGGCCTGAACGCCTGGGACTGGGCCGCCGGCACCCTGCTCGTGACGGAAGCCGGCGGAGCCGTCGAGGAGCTGAGCGGCGAGCCCTTCGGCCTCGTCGCGGGACCAGCGCCGCTCGTCGCCGCGCTGCGTCCGCTCATCGAGGCCTGATGGACATCGCCGTCATCGGCGGCGGGATCATCGGCACAGCGGCCGCGGCGTTCCTGGCGGAAGCAGGCGCGGAGGTGACCCTTGCCGAGCAGACCGAGATCGGCGCCGGCGCATCCGGGCGCAACTCCGGCGCCGTCCAGCACCCCTTCGACCCCGCCCTCGCGCCGCTGCACGAGGAGACCCTCGCGATCTACCGCGAGCTCGAGGCTCCCGGCATAGACGCCTTTCCAATCGACGGGCCGCCCGACGGGCTGATCAGCCTGGCCTCGGATCCCGAGCCGCTCGAGGCGTTCGCAGAAGACGTCCGGCGCGAGCTCCCCGAGCTCGACCCCCAGCTGCTCACGCCGGCCGACCTGGCCGAGCTCGAGCCCGTGATCGCGGACGGCCTGCACGGGTGCCGCACCGAGACGGCCTGGGCGGTCCCGCCCGCCGCCGCGACGCAGGCGCTGGCGCATCGCGCACGGACGGCGGGCGCACGCTTCGCCGGCTGGCCGGAGTCGTTCGAGCTCGATGCCGAGGTCACGCTCGTCGCGGCCGGCCCGTGGACGCCCGGCGTCGTCGACCCGACAGGGCGGTGGAGCCCGATCGAGCCGGTGTGGGGCGTCGTCGCCGAGGTGGAACTCGAGCGGCCGCCGCGGCATGTGCTGGAAGAGGCGGGCATCCCCGACCTGGCCGAGGCGCTCGGCGCCGGCGAGGCGGCCCCGCAGCTCTTCAGCCTCGTGTCGGCCGACGGTCGCCACGGCCTTGGCTCGAGCTTCACGAGCGAGCAGCCGGACGAGCGCGCAACCGCGCGCGCGCTCGCCGAGCGCGGAAAGCGGTTCCTCCGCGGCATCGGACCGGTGCACGCGACGCGCGCGTGCGCGCGACCCGTCTCCGCGGACGGGCGCCCGCTGATCGGCAGGCTCGCGGAGAACCTGTACGTGTGCGCCGGCCACGGCCCCTGGGGCATCTCGATCGGACCGGCCTCGGCACGGCTCGTGGCCGACCTGATCCTGGGACGCGAGACAGCCGTCTCGCCCGAGCTCGACGCCGCCCGGTTCGGTTTCTAAAGAGCCTCACCCCCTTTACAACTACTTGACCGTCAGCTCGCCCTGCATGCCACCCTCGGCATGGCCGGGCACGGTGCAGAGGAAGGTGTACTTGCCGGGCTTGAGGTTCGTCTTGAACTCCGACGTGCCGCCGGTCCCCACCGTCGGCCCCTTCCCATCGCCCTCGATCGCGATGTCGTGCTCGATCGGCGACGGGTTCTCCATCACGACCTCGAGCGGCTCCGGCCGGGGCGGTTGCCGTGCTGGCGGTGAAGGCGAGCGCGCCGGTCTCGTCGGCGTCGATCTTGAGGACTCCGTTCTCTGCGGTCGCCTTGCCGCCGGCCTTGACGCCGACCTCGGCGAGCGCGCCGGTGTCCTCGCCGGGGTTCCCGGCGGCCTCGCCCACGTAGGCGGCAACGTCGCGCGCGTCGTCGCCCGTCACGAGGTCCGCCGGCATGATGCTGTTGCGGGCCGGAAACCCGATCTGGCGGTGCACGATGCCCTCGATCGTCTGATCGTTCATCCCGTCAAGGCGCGCCTGCTCGAACGCCTCGTCCAGGTCCGGGCCCTGCGTCCCCTTGGTGCCGGCCCGCGCGAGCGCGTGGCAGCTGCCGCACGTGCCCTCGCCGATGAAGAGGCTCTTCCCGTTCACGAGGTCGGGCTCGTCCTCACGGCCGCAAGCAGCGAGCGCCAGCAGAGCGGCGAGGGAGAAGACGAGCAGGACAGAGTTGTGGGCCACGCGGCGCAAGCCGGGGAATCCAATCAAAACGGCTCGGACGGAGCACCGGCGGGCAGCGGCAGGCCGGCGAGCTCCCCGCGCGCGGCGGCGATCACGCCCTCGGCGACCCTCTCCCATCCATAACGCGCGCGCGCCAGCTCCGACAGCGCAGCGGCGGCGCGCGCGCGGCGGGCATCGTCGAGCGTGAGCCATTCCACGAGCTTCTGCGCGATCTCGTGAACCGCGTCCCGCCCGCGCTCGAACTCGAGCAAGGGGCGGAGGTCCTCCTCGACCGCCTCCCGCAGGACGGCCGTGACCTCGGCAAGGCCGGAGTGCGCCGCCGAGAGCGGCAACGCGCCGCATGCCGCGGCCTCGACGGCGACCATCCCGAACGCCTCCGGAAATGTGCTGGGCACGACCTGCGCCTCGCAGACGGGCAGCAGGTCGGGCAGGTCGGAGTGCTCGAGGCGGCCGGTGAAGTGCACGCGCGCGGCCGCGGCTGGACCGGCGGCGAGCCAGCGCTCGCGCTCCTCTCCGGCAAGGCCGTCCAGGAACGCGGCGAGGTACCCGAGCTCGCGCTCGGGCCCGCCCTCGAGGGCCCTGCCGCGGCGTGCGACCTCGCGCGCACCGTCGAGGTCGCCCTGCTCGATCGCGGACAGGAGCCGCTGCAGGCCCTCGCGGTATTCGCCGAAGCCGACCACGCACAGGCGCGCGTCCGGCACGGCCGCGACCACGAACGGCCAGGCGGCGAGCAGCAGATCCACGCCCTTGGACACGATCAGCTTCCCGACGAACGAGACGATCCGGTCGCGCGCGGGGTCGAGCGCGCGCAGGGCCGCGGCCGCGCCGACGTCTCCGCCCCACCCAGCCGCCGGCGCGCCCTCGAGCCGGTCCACGAGCGCGCGCAGGCCGGCGCCCGCGCCGTCGGCCTCACGCGGCTGGAAAGCGTGGACGTCCACGCCGGGCGGCCCGAGGCGGGTCCGCTCCGGCAGCGACGGGTCGTCGAGGGCGGCCCAGAGGCTCTCCGCCGTGTGACGGGAGCCGACCAGCACTCCGGCCGCCCCCTCGAGCCCCTCGCGCGCCAGCGGCAGGAACCGCTCCGGATGCGGCTTGACCGTGTACTCGAGCGCGCTGCCGTGGATCTTGACCGCGTAGCGGAGCTCGGCGCGTGTGAGAACGACGGGCCCCATCACGAGGTGGTTTGCCAGCGCAGCATCGGGCTCGGCCCGCGCGGCGACGTCGCGCACCGCACCTCACGTTGGCGCGGATGTAGCTGCTCGAGCTCGTCGTCGGTCAGGTCCTGGAACGGCTTGGCGTCGAACCCCTCGTAGCGATCCGCCACGTAGACGGGCAGGACGCGCCCGATCGGCGGCGTGTAGACGGTGCAGCGAACCGGCTCGCGCAGCGTCTCGACACGTAGCTCGCCGTCCTCCCACGCGCCCACCGCGTCCACCCACGGCAGCGCGCGCGCGTCGCGGTCCTGGCAGAGCAGGTGCACTTCGTGGCCGAGCGCGACCATCGCCCGCGCCAGGCTGGCGTTGTAGACGTTGCTGCCGGTGCCACGGAGGAGGTAGCCGTGAAATACGAGGATCCTGATGCTCGGTAAAGTCGCACACCGCCCGGCCGCCGCGCGGCCGCTCCCTGCGATCGAGGAGGAATGAAATGGCCTATTCCGTGCCCGACCTTCCCTACGGGTATGACGCGCTCGAACCGCACATCGACGAGGAAACGATGCGCATCCACCACGACAAGCACCACCAGGCGTACGTGGACAAGGCGAACGCCGCGCTCGAGGGCACGGAGTGGGCGGACATGGATGTGGCAGAGGTGCTCACGAAGCTCGACGACCTCCCCGACGACAAGCGCGGCCCGGTGCGCAACAACGCGGGCGGCCACTACAACCACTCGCTCTTCTGGACGAGCATGTCGGCGGACGGCGGCGGCGAGCCGTCAGGGGAGTTGGGCGACGCGATCAACGAGGCGTTCGGCTCCTACGACGACTTCAAGACCAAGCTCAAGGAGGCGGGCGTCAACCAGTTCGGCTCCGGCTGGGCATGGCTCGTGCACGACGGCTCCGGCCTCGCGATCATCTCGACGGCAAACCAGGACAACCCCGTGAGCAATGGGCAAACCCCGCTGCTAGGCGTCGACGTGTGGGAGCACGCGTACTACCTCAAGTACCAGAACAAGCGCCCGGACTACCTGGACGCCTGGTTCAACACGATCAACTGGGACACGGTCGCCGAGCGCTTCGCTTCCGCCTGACCAGCTATGTTTCGGCGCTCGATGGGCGCCCGTCAGAAGTACCGACTCCGCGCCCGCTCGGACCGCGAAGTGATTCGCGAGGTCGAGCCGGGCCAGGTCTACGTCGACCGCGAAACCGGTGAAGAGTTCGAGATCGTCGGCAAGCTGCTGCCGCTGGCGCCGTCTCAGAGCGAGCTTCCCTGGACCGTCGACAACCTGCGGACGTGCGGCTGCTCGCTCGAGCAGCTCGCGCCGAAGGACGTGAACGACTGCCCGCATTGCGGCAGGCGGATGCCCGCAATCGAGAGGTAGGCAGGGATGAACAAGCAGCGGATCGCACTGATACTCAGCCTGTTCGCGCTCGGGCTCGCCGGGTGCGGTGGCGACGACGACGATGAGTCGGCCACGACCATCCCGACGGTTCCGCTGAGCGTGCCGGGCGACGAGACGACGTTCGACGAGTCGACCGACACGACGGCCGACACAGTCCCGGACACGGCAGTGCCGCCCACTCCTACGCCCGCCCCCGCGCCGACGCCCACTCCGGCGCCCGTCACCCCGGACTCCCCGGACAACGACACGCCGCCGCCCGCAGGGTCGGAGGCGGAGCAGTTCGAGAACTTCTGCTCGGAGAACCCGGGCGCCTGCTAGCGCACCGGCACGGGTTGCCGCGGACGCCTGACGCGCGCGGGCTGCGGACGGCGTAGCGGCTCTCCGCGGCTGCGCCGACCGGGCTTTGACGGCCGCGTGTGGTCGCGGAGCCGCCGCCCCGCGCGCAGGGTCCCGGGAAGCAGGAGGCCGAGCCCACCACCGCCAGACGGATCCGGCGGGTGGACCGGCGGCCCGCCCCCGTCGTCACCCCCGTCTTCGTTCGGCCCCGCGTCGTCGTCGCGCAGGCGGAAGAACCAGATCAGCCAGAAGACGAGCAGCCCGACGTCGAAGATCCGAAAGCCGACCACGAAGATCCACCCCTCCGCGCTCACACGCTGATCGTACCGCTCTCGGGCGGGTGGCCCTACCTGTTCTCGGGCGTCTTCCGGATCACGAGTGCCGTGAAGAGCAGGCGTGCCGTGTTGTGGCGGCACTGGAACTTCGTGATCTGTCCGATCGTCTCGCGCGCTCGGTCGCGCTCGACCTCCTCGCACTGATCCGGTTTCCTCGACGAGCGCCAGCGCTCGCGGTTGCGCAGGTCGGTTGCAAGCACGGGAGCCCAGGTGGGCAGGGTCAGCGCGATCAGCTGTCCCCTCTCCACGTGCATCCGCTTCTTGAGGACGAACCAGGCCTTCTTGCCGAACCACGACCGGACGTCGTAGACGGCGCTTTGGCTGTGCAGGCTGTAGCGCTGGCGGCTGTTATTGCGGTCCCCCGGCGCGGGCTCGGGGTCGAGGATCGCGACGCGCGCCTGCGCGGGCTTGCCCCAGAGCCGGTTGAAGAACTGGCGCTGCTCGGCGTCGGGATCACCCATGGTGAGGCTGAAGGCGACGAGCCAACCGTTGCCCCCGCGCATCTTCGTCGGGAACTTGGTCACCTGCGACCCGTCTGCCTGCTTGAGCTGCTGCACCTGGAAGCCGGTCATCTTTCCGGTCGCCCGGCACGGCTCCTCCCCGCAGTCGGCCTCGGGCTTGTTGTTGGGCTCGAGGCCGAGCTCCTTGGGAAAACCCCATGCGGTTACGGCGAGCACCCCCACCGCGACCGCCGTAGCGATTGTCACTAGGCGCTTCAAGGTCGTGGGGATTCAACAACACGCGGTGGTCGGAGGTGCGGTTACGCTGCGCCAATCGACGTATTCGAGCGACAAGTGCGGGCGAGCCTCGAGGCTCTGGGCTACGAGGTGGACGAGACGGAGCTCGCGATCATGCGGGTCGCCGACGGCGTGTACGGCCCGCAGCTGCGCGCGCTTGTCGAAGCCGATTTGACCGCTGTCTGGGCAGAGCCTGACCTCGATCCGAGCCGCGCCCCCTCGGCGCGGTTCCCCGCGGGGCTCGAATGAGTCACCCGCAGGATCTCTCGCTGCGCGACCAGGCGGCCGCCGTCGCGTCGGGCGAGCTCGACGCGACCGAGATGCTCGATGCGACCTTCGCGCGGATCGACGAGCGCGACGGAGCGCTCAACTCGGTGGTCGTGCGCTTTCCGGACGAGGCCCGCCAAATGCTGTCGGACGCACCACGCGGCCCGCTGTATGGCGTTCCAGTCGTCGTCAAGGACATGTTCCGGCTGCCCTGGTACGCGCCCACGGACGGCGCGCCCGGCGAGTCGGCCCCGCCCGGCGAGTCGGCCGTGTACCGGAAGCTGCGCGACGCGGGCGCCGTAATCGTCGGGATCGGCCAGTGCCATTTCTGGGGCGCCGGCTCGACCGGCCACGTGTCGGCCTGGGGCCCGTGCGGAAATCCCTGGAATCCGGCGCACTGCGCGGGCGGATCCTCGGGCGGGTCGGCGGCCGCCGTGGGCGCCCGGCTGGTGGCAGCCGCGGTGGGAACCGACGGGGGCGGCAGCGTCCGCCTGCCGGCCGCCTACTGCGGCGTGACGGGCATGAAGGTGACGTTCGGCGCGATCGACACCGAGGGTTACACGCACGGGTACGCCGATATGGGCGCGATTGGGCCGATCTGCCGCGACGCCGCCGACGCGCGACTGTTCTGCGAGGTGCTCGCCGGACGCGCCCTCAACCGCGGCGACGGCCGGCCGCTGCGGGTGGGCGTAGTGCGCGATCCGTGGTGGACGAACCTCGATCCCGAGATCGAGCGGGCCTGCGACGCGGCGATCGACGCTGCCGGATGGGAACGGGTCGAGCTGTCGCTCGCCGGCGCGGAACACCAGCAAGCGGCCGCGCTCGTGTGCCTGACCGTCCAGAGCCTGCCGATGGTGCGGCCCGAGGACCTTGCCGAGGCTGACCCGGTGCTGCGCGCGCTAACGAAGTTCGAGCTCACGATGACACCGCTGATCGTGTACCAGGCCGCGCGCATCCGCTCGCTGCTGCGGCGCGCGGCTGCCGATGCGTTCACGCGCTGCGACATGCTCGCCTGGCCGACGGTGCCCGCGCCCGCCCCGCCGATCGAGAACCCGACGGTCGAGTTGCCCTCCGGCCGCGCCCCCGCCGATCCGGGCAATCTCCGCCAGACCGGCATCGGCAACATGACCGGAATGCCGGGGATCTCGGTGCCGGTCGGGCTGCATTCGAGCGGGCTGCCGATGGCGCTTCAGCTACAGGGGCCCTGGGGCGATGAGGCGCGCCTCTTCGACGCGGCGGAGCACCTCGAGCAGGCGACCGGCCGCGAGTTCGTGGATCGCCTCGAACTCGCGCCTGGAGCTATACGTCTCGCTCGTAGTAGTACATGAGGGGTCCGTCCGGCTTGCCCTCGCGATTGGTGAAGCCGAGCTTCTCGTAGAGCGCGCGCGCCGCCACGTCGTCATCCGAGGTGTTCAGCTCGATGTGGCCTGCCCCCTCGGCGCGCGCGACGGTGAAGACCTCGTCCATCAGCGCGCGGCCGATCCCGCGCCCCCGCTTATCCGGCACGACATACAGCTCCCCGAGGTAGCACTCGAGCTTGTCGATCCAGATCGACGGGCGGAACCGCATGAGCGCGAGCCCATCCGGCTCGTCGCCGGCCAGCAGCACAACGGTGTCGCCGCTCGCCATCAGTTCGCGGAGGCGCTCTGCGATCACCGCGGGCGGCGGCGTGTCCTGCTCGTACTCGGTGTTGAAGTCGTGCAGGAGTCTGCCGATCGCTTCCGCGTCGGCGGGCTCACCGCGACGAATCACGCTTACTTGTAGCGGTAGGTGATGCGCCCGCGATCGAGGTCGTACGGCGACAGCTCGATCTTGACCCGGTCGCCCGGGAGGATGCGGATGTAGTGCCGGCGCATCTTGCCCGAGATGTGGCCAAGGACCTCGTGACCGTTGTCCAACGTCACGCGGAACATCGTGTTGGGGAGGGCCTCGGTGATCTCGCCCTCCATCTCGATCTTCTCTTCCTTGCCCACGAGCGCCCGCCTAGATGGCGGTTACGTTCACCGCCTTCGGGCCCTTGGGCCCGTCCTCGGACTCGTAGGACACGCGGGCGTTCTCCTGGAGAGTCTTGAAGCCGCTCCCCTCGATACCCGTGTGATGGACGAAGAGATCCCGGCCGCCCTCGTCAGGCGTGATGAATCCGAATCCCTTCTCGTCGTTGAACCACTTGACGATTCCCGTAGGCATGCGTTCAAGCACCTTTCCCTCTGCGCCCTGCTCGGTGCTTCACGCACTCCGAACTGCGGCACGTCGTCGTTTGAAATAGCCGGCCAGTTCCGACGTGGAAACGCTAGCAGGGGGAAGCGGCGGAATGCCAGTCGGTCAGGCAGCCGGAGCACCGAGTTCAGTCCGCACGGAGCGCCCACGGCGCGGCGCGAAGTCCTTGCACCCGCGGGTCGTGCAGCCCCGTTCGAACGTCGTCACCTCGACCGACCAGCGGTAGGCAGCCGGACGGCGGATCAGGTCGGGGTCGAAGCGGACGACGAGCCGGCGCCTGCTCGTGAGCTCCGCGGAGGCGGGACCACGCCGCCGCACCCCACCACGCGGGCCGAGCTTGCTCACGCTCGCCTCCAGGTCATCCGCCCCGCGGTCGGACGTGACGCACACGTCGAAATTGGGAGAGGCCTCCCATGGCGTGCGCCGCGTCCAGATGTTGACGCAGATGCTGCCGGGCGGGCCGTGTTCGTCGATCGCGTTGCGCAGGACACTCGGTGAGATCCCGGCGTGGAAGCGAATGATGTGAGCAAGCCGGTCGTTCGCGCGGTCGTGCGCGGCGCGCACAGACGAGATGTCGGCGCCCGAGCGCGAGTCGTCGCCGTCGGACACGGCGTTCGTGTCGTCCTGGGCGAACGCCGCGCCAGCGGCGGCGAGAGCGATCGTCAGGGCCAGGAGAGCTCTCATCGCAGCTCCTCCGCCACCTGGCGCAGCTCGTCCTGGTCGACCTGCTGGGGCGCGCCGGGCAGCCTGAGCGGGTCGTCCTCGTATCGCGGGATCACGTGCACGTGGAAGTGGAACACGGTCTGCCACGCCGCGGTTTCGGTGGAATTGAGCAAATTGATCCCGTCGCATCCGAGCCGGTCGCGCATCCTCACGGCAAGCCGCTTCGCCGCGGCGGCGACGTGGGCGAGATCCTCCTCGTCGATTTCGTAGAGGTTGCGCGAGTGGTTGCGCGGGATCACGAGCGCGTGACCGCGCGTCCACGGGTTGATGTCCATGAACGACACCGTGTGTTCGTCCTCGGCCACGACCTCGGCGGGAAGCTCGCCCGCGACGATCCTGCAGAAGATGCAATCGTCCGCCACACGCGGGTTTATAGCCAGCCGACGCGCTTGAAGTAGCGCCAGAGCGAGAAGCAGAGCACCAGCATGAGCGTGAGCACGGCTGGATAGCCGAACTCCCAGCGCAGCTCGGGCATGTGCTCGAAGTTCATGCCGTAGATCCCCGCGAGCATCGTCGGGACGGCGATGATCGCCACCCAGGCCGAGATCTTGCGCATGTCCTCGTTCTGCCGCACGCCCACCTGGGCGAGGTTCGCCTGCAGGACGCTCGTGAGCAACTCGCGGAGCCCCTCGATCCGCTGCGACAGCCGGATGACGTGGTCGAGCACGTCGCGGAAATAGGTCGTAAGCCCCTCCGGCACACGCGTGGTCCCGGTGGTCATGCGCTCGATCGGCTCGACGAGCGGGGTGACGGCGCGCGCGAAGTCGATCGCCTCGCGCTTGAGCTCGTAGATACGCCTGGCCGGGTTCTGCCTGTCCCCGACGAACACCTCCCGCTCCACCTCCTCGACGTCGCGGTCGAGCGCGTCCATGACCGGCGCGTACCCGTCCACGACCTCGTCGAGGATCGCGTACACGACCGCCATCGGCCCGCACTTCAGGAGATCCGGCTTGCCCTCGAGCTTGAGGCGAACGCCGTGCAGGGGAACGGCCTCGCCGTGGCGGACGGAGACCACGAAGTCATCGGCGATGAACAGCAGGATCTCGCCGAACTCGACCTCGTCGGGCTCGACGTACCGAGCGGTCTTCAATACGAGGAAGCTCACGTCGTCGAAGCGCTCGAGCTTCGGCCGCTGGTGCGCCTTGATCGCATCCTCTATCGCGAGCTCGTGCAGCGAGAACTCCTTCGTGACCGTGTCGAACTCGTCCCGCGACGGCTCGTGCAGCCCGATCCATACGAACGCGCCGTCGCGCAGATACGCCTCGTGGGCGTGGTCGAGCGAGACGTCAGAGCGCTCGCCCTGCTCGTAAACGGCACAGTCGACGATCGTCACGGCTACTGATTTTCCACTAGTGCCCGCGCGTATCCCACCGCCTGATCGCGGTCTTGCACGTCACCCGCGAAAACGGCCTCGCGCACGGCCTCGAGCAGCCGTCCGAGCTGCGGCCCGCGTTCGATGCCGAGCTCACGCGCGAGCTCGTCCCCGCGCAGCGGCACCTGCGGCGCGCCCTCGCGCCGCCATACGAGTGCCGGCCCCATGACCTCGTGGGCGAGGTCCAGGTGGGTCGCGATCGCGGCCTCGGCGTTGCGCCCGCGTGTGGCGCGCCGGTCGGCGCACGACAGCACGGTCACCTCGATCTCGACCGGCTCGCACGTCCGCAGGTAGCGGTAGATCGCGCGCCGCTCGAGCGGCCGCTCGTGAACCAGGAACCCGAGGACCAGGTGGTGCCGCGTGACGCCGCCGAGGAAGGACGCGAGCTTCTCGCTCGTCCGCAGCCGCCGGCACAGCCCCTTGACGAGCCCCTCTCCCTCGGCGTCGTGCCCGATGAACGAGACGCGGCCGTCCGGCAGCTCGCGGCGCGTGGCCGGCTTCGCCATGTCGTGGAAAAGCGCCCCGAAGCGCAGCGCCTGCATCCGGGTGAGCTCGTCCGCGAGCGGCTCGTCGAGCACGGCTGCGGAGGTCCGGTGTCAACTCCCCGAACACTTCTTCGAGCCCGGCCTCGAGCTCGAGCTGCTCGCGCAGCACCTCCAGCGTGTGGCCGTAGACGTCCAGGTGGTGGAAGTGGCTCTGCTCGACGCCCCGCAGGTGATCGAGCTCCGGCAGCACGGCGGCCGTGAGGCCGAGGCGATCGGCGAGCGCGAGGCCGTCGAGGACGCGCTCGGCGATCACGAGCCGGCGCAGCTCGGCCCAGATCCGCTCGGGCGAGGTCTCGGGCACCCGGCCCGCGTACGCCTGCGTGAGCCGCTCCGTCTCCGGCGTCCGGGACGAGCGAGAGCTCGGTCGCGAGGCGCACGAGCCGGAGCGGTCTCAGGGCGTCGTCGCGATATGAGTGCTCGCCGAGCACGCGCAGCACGCCTGCGTCGAGGTCCGCCCGGCCGCCATGCGGGTCGATCAGGTGCGCCGGGAGGGTCAGCGTCATAGCCATCGCGTTCACGCTGAAGTCGCGCTTGCCGAGGTCCTCCTCGATCGTGCTGCCCTGGAGGGGAGAGACGTCGCACACGAAGCCCGCGTCCGAGATCACCCGCCAGGCACCAAACTCCTCGGACAGCGGGAACGCAGGGCCGCCGGCCGCCGATGCCACTACGCGTGCGACCGTGGCGGGGTCGTCCGTCGTCACGAGGTCGACGTCGGTGATCGCGCGTCCGAGAAGCAGGTCGCGCACGACACCGCCGACCATCCACACGCCGCTCACATCACCGAGCGCGCTGCGCACGACTTCGACCGGCGGCGGGAACCGGTGATGTACGACGTAGCTCACGCGCGCTGGTGGACGCGCCGGACGCGCGGCGACAGCCCGCAGGTGATCTCGTAGTTGATCGTGTCGAGGCGCCGAGCCACGTCCTCGCACAAGATCCGCTCGTCGCCGTCCGCGCCGATGAGGACAGCGCGCTCCCCCGGCTCGACGTCCGTCTCCGGTCCGAGGTCGATCGTCACGTTGTCCATGCTGACCGTGCCGACGAGCGGGTAGCGCCGTCCGCGCACGAGCACGTCGGCGTTGTTCGTCAGGCCGCGCCGCCAGCCGTCGCCGTAGCCGATCGGCAGCGTCCCGACCCACGTCGGCCGCTCGGCGTGCCAGCGGCGCCCGTATCCGGCGCTCTCCCCCGGCTCGAATCGCCTGACCGCCGCGACGTACGACTCGAGCCGCAGCGCGGGCTCGAGCCCGCGCGCGCTCGGGTCTTCCTGAAACGGGTCGAGCCCGTAGACCGCGATCCCGCAGCGCACCATGTCGAAGTGAGCGGCCTCATCGCGGTAGGTCGCGGCGCTGTTCGCCGCATGCACGATGAGGTCGTCGCGTCCCTGGCGCAGCTCGTCGGCGAAAGGCCGGAAGCGGTCGAGCTGGTGCTGGAAGTGCTCGTCGCCCGGCTCGTCAGCGGTCGCGAAGTGGGTCATCGCGCCGCGCAGGTCGAGCCGGTCGGCGTCCTCGATCGCCTGCGCGACGGCACGCGCGGTCGCCTCGTCCTTCGCGCCGAGCCGGCCCATGCCGGTGTCGAGCTTGACGTGCACGTTGACGCGCAGGTCGTCGGCTGCGGCGATCTCCTGAAGGAGCGCGACGAAGCGCTCGTCCCAGGCGACGACGTCGGCGGCGGCGGCTACGGCGACACGCGCGTCCTCGCGCGTAAGCGCGCCCATGACGAGGATGCGCGTCCGAATGCCGTGCCTGCGGAGCTCCTCGGCCTCCGCCGCCGTCGCGACCGCCAGCCAGTCCGCTCCCCCGTCGAGCGCGGCGCGCGCACACCACACGTCCCCGTGCCCATACGCGTCGGCCTTGACTACCGCGCAGAGCTGCGCACCGCCCGTGAGCAGCGACTTCAGATGCGCGCAGTTGCGCTCGACCGCCGCGAGGTCGATCCTGGCCAGCGCCCGCTCGGACTCCGTCACGGCATCGCCTCCGGAATCGCGTCGATCACGTCTCCTGCGATCACATGGTTGGCGCCGAGCCGGTCGGCCGCGATCCTGCCCGCGCGCGCGTGCGCGAGCACTCCCGCCGCAGCGGCGTCCAGCGGCTCCATGCCCTTCGACAGCAGGGCGCCCGTGACCCCGGAGAGGACGTCGCCCGTCCCCGCTGTCGCGAGCGCCGCTGTGGCGCCGCGGCTGATCGCCACCACGCCCTCGTGCGTGCTGACGATCGTGTCGTCGCCCTTGAGCACGACGATGCAGCCACTTCGCTCCGCGGCCTCGCGTGCACACTCGAGCCGTCTCGCCTGCACCTGATCCGACTCGATCCCGAGGAGGCGCCCGAGCTCGCCCTCGTGCGGCGTCAGGACGGTTGGCGCACGGCGCTCGCGCAGGGACTCGAGCCGGCCCGCGTGCGCGTTCAGCCCGTCGGCGTCGATCAGCACGGGCACGCGCGCGCGCCGCGCGACCTCGCGCGCCCACTCGAGCGCTCCGTCGCTCCGGCCGATCCCGGGTCCCAGGACGAGCGCGCCCGCCCGCTCGCACAGCTCGAGCACAGGGTCCACGCCCTCCGGGACGTGCGCGCCGTCGCCCTCCGGCAGGCCGTGTGTCATCGCCTCCATCAGCTTGAGGTCGAACGTCGGCTCGGTCGATCCCGGCACCGCGACCTGGACGTAGCCCGCCCCTGTGCGCATCGCCGCGAGCGCCGCCATCGTCGGCGCGCCGGTAAGGCCGCGCGCGCCGCCCGCGATCACGACCACGCCGGACTTGAACTTCGTCCCCGAGCGCGGCCGCGGCGGCACCAGGCCGAGCACGGCGTCGCCGATCAGCCCGGCGTCTGTAGGCCGCGGGGCATCGCGCGGGATCCCGATCTCGATCACCTCGACGCGGCCGGCGTGCTCCTTGCCGGGATCGACGTAGAGGCCGACCTTCGGCCCGTGGAAGGTCGCGGTGACGTCGGCTCGTACCGCGTCGTCCTCGACCTCGCCGGTCGAGGCGTTGACGCCCGACGGAACGTCGCACGCGACCACCACGACGCCGGCGTCGTTGATCGCCCTGATCGCACCCGCGACCGGCTCGCGCGGCGCACCCTCGAACCCGGTGCCGAGCATCGCGTCGACGATCGCGCCCGAGCCCCGCAGCTCGTCCGCGGCGAACGGGCGCGGCTGGTCCCCGGGCAGGCGGTCGAGGTTCGCGCGCGCGTCGCCCTTCGTCTCCGACAAATCACCCACCGCGAGCACGTCGACCTCGCGACCCTCCTCGCGCAGCAGCCGCGCAACGACGAGCCCGTCGCCCCCGTTGTTTCCCTTACCGCACACCACGCGCACCGGCCCCGGCCGCGCGGCGGCCGCCGTGACCGCGTGCGAGCCCGACGCCGGCCCGCTCCATCAGGTCGAGCCCGGGGATGCCCCGCTGTTCGATCGCCCACTCGTCCGCCGCGCGCATCTCGGCGGCCTCGTACAGAGGGTCGAGCCAGTCGGGCGGGCTCATGCCGCGATCGCGACCGCGCCCGCAGTGGTCCGCGTGTGCGTCAGCGACACGGACACATCGCGACCGCCCGCGCGCGCCGCGGGGACGCCCGTCAGGCGCACCGATGGCGGCCCTTCGGCGGCCACGACCTCGACGTCCGTGAACGCCCAGCCCTCCAACCCGAGTGCCTTTGCGACAGCCTCCTTCGCACAGAAGCGCGCCGCCAGATGCTGCCCGGGTCGGGCCTGCGCGTCCGCGTACGCAAGCTCGGCGTCGGTGAACAGCCGCTGCGCGAGCCGCGGCCGCCGATCAAGCGCCCGCTCGAGCCGCTCGATCTCCAGCAGGTCGATTCCGACCCCGGCCATGGCCCTACTCGACGGTGACCGTCTTCGCCAGGTTGCGCGGCTTGTCGACGTTCAGCCCGCGCGCGGTGGCGATGTAGTACGCGAGCAGCTGAAGCGGAACGATCGCGAGAATCGGCTGGAGCAGCCAGTCGCTCTTCGGCACGCAGATCACCTCGTCGGTCTGCTCGTCGATGCCGCTCGAGCCGTCGGTGGCAATCGCGATCACGTGCGCGCCGCGGGCGCGTACCTCGGCTGCGTTCGAGAGGACCTTGTCGAGGATCGGCATGTCGGTCGCGACGCACACGACGGGCGTCGACTGATCGAGCAGCGCGATCGGCCCGTGCTTCATCTCCCCGGCCGCGTACGCGTCGGTCGGTATGTACGAGATCTCCTTCAGCTTGAGCGCGCCCTCGAGCGCCACCGGCAGGCCGACGTGCCGCCCGAGGTAGAGGAAGAACTCGCTGTCCTTCCAGTGCTCCGCGATCCCCTTGGCCTGATCGTCCACGCGGTCGAGCAGCTCCGTCATCAGGTGGGGCAGCCGCTTGAGCTCTTCGATCAAGTGCGTCAGCTCGTCATCCGGGAGGGTTCCGCGCACGGCGGCGAGCTTCAGCCCCAGCAGGTACATCGCGGCCACCTGCGACACGAACGTCTTCGTCGCGGCCACGCCGATCTCGAGCCCGGCGCGGGTGAACAAGACGGCGTCGGCGTCGCGCGTCGCCTGGCTTCCCATGACGTTCGTCACGGCCAGCACCGTCGCACCCGCCTCGCGCGCGAGCCGCATCGCCGCGAGCGTGTCGGCCGTCTCGCCCGATTGCGAGATGCCGATCACGAGGTCGTCAGACCCGACCACGGGGTTGCGGTAGCGGTACTCCGACGCGATGTCCATCTCGACGGGCATCCGCGCCCACTCCTCGATCGCATAGCGGCCGACGAGGCCCGCGTGGTACGAGGTCCCGCAGGCGACGATCACGATCCGCCGGATGCCCGCGAGCAGCTCGTCCGAGAGGCCCGTGTCCGGAAGCTCGACCCGGTCGTGGGGCGTCCGGTCCGAGATCGTCTCGGCAACGGCGTCCGGCTGCTCGTGGATCTCCTTGAGCATGAAGGTGTCGTAGCCGCCCTTCTCGGCCGTCTCGGCGTCCCAGTCGACCTCCATCGTCTCGCGCTCGAGCTGCTCGCCCGACGCGTTGAGGAACTGCACCCCGTCGGGGCGGATCGCGACGATCTCGCCGTCGTTGATGAGCTTCACGGTGCGCGTCTCGCGCAGGAAGGCGGGGATGGCGGATGCGAGGAACTGCTCTCCTTCGCCGACGCCCACGATCAGGGGGCACTCCTTGCGCGCGCCCACGAGCACGTCCGGCTCGTCAGCGGTCATCGCGACGAACGCGTAGTGGCCGCGCAGCTCGTTGTACGCAGTTCGAACGGCCTCGACGAGGTCGCCGTCGTAGTGGTGCGAGATCAGATGCGCGACGACCTCGGCGTCGGTCTCCGACGTGAACTCCGCGCCGGCGTCGATCAGCCGCTTGCGCAGCTCGGTGTGGTTCTCGACGATCCCGTTCAGGACGATGTGGACGCGGTCCTTGGTGTCGAAGTGCGGGTGTGCGTTGTCCTCGGTGACGCCCCCGTGCGTCGCCCAGCGGGTGTGCGCGATGCCGGTGGTCGAATCGAAGTCCTGCGGCCCGTCGCCGTTCGTGCGCCGGGCGACGGCGTCGTTCAGCTCGGAGAGGTGTCCGACCGCGCGCACCGAGTCGATGTGGCCGTCCACGAGCAGGGAGAGACCCGCCGAGTCGTACCCGCGGTACTCGAGCATCTGGAGCCCGTGGAGGAGCAGGTCACGGCAGGGCCGGTCGCCGACATATCCGACGATCCCACACATGGGAGCCGAGTCTAGGGCGCGCCCAGTTCCCGCTCTACTGCCGCAACGAGGCGTGCGGTGATGTCTTCGCACTCGCGCTCGTCGGGCGCCTCGACCATCACGCGGACGAGCGGCTCGGTGCCGGACGGGCGGATGAGCACGCGCCCGCGTCCCTCGAGCGCCGCCTCCTCCTGCTCGACGGCTTCCCAGACGCCCTGCGCGCGCTCGAGCGCGCCGCGGTCCGCGACGCGCACGTTCACGAGCCGCTGCGGCAGCTTCCGCATCGCGTCGCGGCCGGCCAGGTCGCCGTCCCCCAGCGCCTCCATCGTCAGGAGCGCGGTCGCGATGCCGTCGCCTGCCGGCACGAAGTTCGTGTCGATGATGTGACCCGACTGCTCGCCGCCGAGAGTCCAGCCGCGGCGAAGCAGCTCGACCAGGACGCTGCGATCGCCGACGGGCGTCGTCGCGACCTCGATGCCCGCACGCTCCATCGCCTGATGGAAGCCGTAGTTGGTCATCACGGTGACCGCGACGCCGTTGCCCGCGAGCCGGCCGGCCTCGCGGTGGTGCAGCGCGGCGAGCGCGATCAGCTCGTCGCCGTCGACGACGACACCCTCCCGGTCGACCGCGAGCGCGCGGTCGCCGTCGCCGTCGAACGCGAACCCGATGTCGAATCCGCCGTTACGCATCGCGTCCGCGAGGCCGTCGATATGCGTGGAGCCGCAGCCGTCGTTGATGTTTCGCCCGTCGGGCTCGACCGCCACCGCGGTGACGTCGGCACCGAGGCGCCTGAAGATCTCTGGGGCGACCCTGTAGGTGGCGCCGTTCGCGCAGTCGAGCAGGACCTTCTTGCCGGACAGGTCGAGACCCTGGAAGCGGATCTCGAGCTCGCGCAGGTAGTCGCCGGCCGCGCCGTGGAGCTCGCGCACGTGTCCGGCTCCCGGCGGCTGACGCGGCTCGGCGAAGACGGCCTCGACGCGCGCTTCCTCCTCGTCGGAGAGCTTCATCCCATCCGGGCCGAAGAACTTGATGCCGTTGTCGGCAAACGGGTTGTGCGAAGCGGACACGACGGCGCCCAGGTCGAGGCCGTACCGGCGGACGAGCAGCGACACCCCGGGCGTCGGCAGGACGCCGCCGAGCAGCGCATGGCCGCCGGCGGCGGCGACGCCGGCCGCGAGCGCCGCCTCGAGCATCTCGCCGGACTCGCGCGTGTCGCGGACGATCAGCACCTGCGGTGCCTTCGCGCGCGAGACGGTCGCCGCGGCGCGACCGAGGCCGAGCGCAAGCTCCGCCGTCAGGAACTCGCCCGCGACGCCGCGGACCCCGTCCGTTCCGAAGAGGCGCCGCTCTGCGGCGGCTTTCTCCACTACCGCTTGGAGAACTGCGGCCGCTTGCGGGCCTTCTTGAGACCCGCCTTCTTGCGTTCCTTCGCGCGGGCATCGCGCGTCAAGAAGCCGCGCCGCTTGAGGTCCGTGCGCAGCTGCGGGTCGACCTCGATGAGCGCGCGGGCGATGCCGTGCCGCAGCGCGTCGGCCTGCGCCGACACGCCGCCGCCGTGGATCTTCGCCACCACGTCCATCGAGTCCTGATAGCCGGCGGTCTCGAGCGGCTGGCGCGCCGTGTGCTGCAGCGTCGGCCGCGGGAAGTAGGTGTCGAGCGAGCGGCCGTTGATCGTGTACTCGCCCTTGCCGGGTCGCAGGATCACCCGCGCGACCGAGGTCTTGCGCTTGCCGGTGGCCTGGTAGCGCGCCTCGGCCGCAAGCTCGACCGGCGTGCGCGCCACCGTCTCGGGCTTTGCCTCTTCGGCCTCTGGCTGCGCTTCGAGCGCCTCCTCCTCGTCCGCGTACTCGACCGGCGGCGCCTCCGGATCGGCGAGCAGCCGCTCGATGTCGGTCTCGGCACCTTCGGGGCCGAGCGCGACGTCCGGCGTCAGGTGCTCGCCGGGGATGACCTCGGCAGCCTTGTCCTTCTTCTCTTTGCGCTCGCCGCGCTCCGGCGCCTTGGCCGCGCGGGGGGCGCTCCTCGGCGGCCGCCTCAGAGGTGTCGGGCTCGGGAGCTTCGGGCTGCTCGACCTGCGACTCCGCCTGCTGTTCCTCGGGCGCCGGCTGCTGCTCCTCGGGAGCCGGCTGCTGCTCCTCGGGAGCCGGTTGCTCCGCCTCGGGAGCCGCCTGCTCCTCCTCGGGCGTGTCGGGCTGCTCGGGTTCCTCGATCAAGTCCTTACCTCCAGGGGCTCCGGCTTCTGAGCCGTGTGCGGGTGGTCCGGGCCGGCGTAGACCTTCAGCTTGCGCAGCTGCTGGCGGGCGAGCCGGTTGCGCGGGAGCATGCCCTTGACGGCGAGCCTGATCACTTCCTCAGGCTTGCGCTCGAGCATGTCGCCGAGCGAGCGCGAGCGCAAGCCGCCCGGGTAGCCCGAATGGCGGAAGTAGCGCTTCTGCTCGCGCTTGTCGCCGGTCACCGAGATCTTCTCCGCGTTCACGACGATCACGAAGTCGCCCACGTCGCAATGCGGCGTGTACTCCGGCTTGCGCTTGCCGCGCAGGGTGTCGGCGAGCTGCGTGGCGAGCCGTCCCAGCGTCTTGCCGGTGGCGTCGACCACGAACCAGTTTCGCTCGCGCTCGGTAGGTGTTGCGACGTAGGTCTTCATGAAAGGGACAGCGCGCCATGGTGGCATAAAGCCCCTTGGCACGCCCACCGAAAGAAACTTTCCTGGCCCTCGTTGTTTAGGGCAGGAGCACGGCAGTTGCCGCCGAAAGGCTGGCTATACTGCCGCGCCAGTTCGTAAGCCTGCCGAATCTCCGGTGCACAGCCGCCATGGCACCGGGGAACGGGGGATCCAATCGGGGGCCGCCAGGTCCTCGACGGGGCGAATCAGGGCACGACCACGAGTCTCGGCCCTGTAGCGCTGCTCTTTCGGCGCGAGCCCGTCAGCTAACCCCGTAGGCCGGAGAAAAGAGAGGCAAACACGGGGATGACGCCACGGACGCGATCGGTTGCAGCGCTTGCGCTTGGCCTTGCCGTGCCCGGGGCCGCCAGCGCCGCCGACTACACCACGGGAGGCACGGACTACACGCCGCTCCCCGAGATCACGAACGTCGAATGCGCGTCGCTCTGCTCCGGCAAGGCGCGCGTCCAGTCGGGCGGCGCCGTCAAGGTCAGCGGCAAGCGGCTGCGCAACGTGAAGACGGTGGTCTTCGAAGGCACCGAGTCGACGACGAGCGACAACGTCAAGGTCGAGGTGTCGCCCAGCAGCACCCGCTCCTTCCGCGTGAAGGTCCCGTACTCGGCAGTGAGCGGCCCGCTCACCGTGCGGAAGTCGAAGAGCGTGCGGTCCGAGCCGAGCAACTCGATCAAGATCCTTCCGCCCCCGCCGCCCGAGCGCTCCGCGGAGCTGACGCCGTCGACCGGCCCCCGCGACCCGGGCGCCCCGCAGCTCGAGACGGGGATCAGCTCGGGCAGGGTCTACTTCGCGGGCACGAAGGTCCGGTTCTCCTACCGCGTGAACGACGACGAGCCGGTGCCGGTAACGATCGAGCTCGTGCGCGCGGACGACGACGTGGTCGTTCGCAGCTGGGAACCGGGGCCCGTCGAGCCGAACACCGTGCACACGATCCGCTGGAACGGAAAAGCGGCACCCGGGCTCAAGGCGAGCGCCGGCCGCTACGTCTTCCGCGTGACCGCGCAGTCCAGCGACGGCGCGCTGGCGCGCAGCTCGAGCACAACCGACGCGACGCGCGACGCGTTCGACTTCTACGGCCACATCTTCCCGGTCCGCGGCCCGCACGACTACGGCCAGGCCAACGCGCGCTTCGGAGCCGGCCGCTCCGGCCACTCGCACCAGGGCCAGGACGTCTTCGCGAAGTGCGGCACCAAGATGGTCGCGGCCCGCGCCGGCCGCGTGCAGTTCAACCAGTACCACTCAGCCGCCGGCTACTACGTAGTCATCGACGGCTACAAGACCGAATACGACTACGTGTACATGCACCTGCAGGAGCGCTCACCGTTCCACGCGGGCGACCGCGTGAAGACGGGCCAGATGATCGGCCGCGTCGGCGACACCGGCAACGCACAGGGCTGCCACCTTCACTACGAGATGTGGGACGCGCCCGGCTGGTACGACGGCGGGGACCCGTTCGACCCGCTGCGCTTCCTGAAGCTCTGGGACGGCTGGTCCTAGAGCACGCCGCCCGCTAGTCCGCGGGCTTCTCCTCGCCGCGTCCGATGAAGCGGGCGGCGACCGAGAGCAGCAGCACCGACGTGCCTACGGCGATCAGGAAGCTGCCGAAGTCGAAGTCATCGCTGTCGGCGATGTCGAGGACCTCCGTCGCGAGCAAGCCTCCGACGATCGAGCCCGCGATGCCGAGCGCGATCGTCCACAGGAACCCGATCGCCTGGCGGCCCGGCAGCAGCAGCCGCGCGATCGCGCCGACGAAGAGTCCCCAGATGATCCACGAGATGATTCCCATGGCGGAACCCTATTCCCACTCGATGGTGCCGGGAGGTTTGGACGTGACGTCGAGCACCACCCGGTTCACCTGCCTGATCTCGTTGATCATCCGCGAGGCGATCTTCTCGATCAGGTCGTAGGGCAGCCGTGCCCAGTCGGCCGTCATCGCGTCGTCGGAGGTGACGGCGCGGATCACGACGACGTAGCCGTACGTGCGCTCGTCGCCCTGCACGCCGACCGTGCGCAGGTCGCCGGGCAGCACGCAGAACGACTGCCACAGCTCGCGGTAGAGGCCGGCCGACCGGATCTCGTCCTGGAGGATGAAGTCGGCGTCGCGGAGGATCTCGAGCCTCTCCTTCGTGACCTCGCCGCCCACGATCCGGATGCCGAGGCCCGGGCCCGGGAACGGCTGGCGCCACACGAGCCGCTCGGGAAGGCCGAGCTCGAGGCCGACCTGGCGCACCTCGTCCTTGAACAGGGCGCGCAGCGGCTCGACCAGCTCGAACTGGAGGTCCTCGGGCAGGCCGCCGACGTTGTGATGCGACTTGATCGTCGCGGCGCCGTGGCCGCCGCCCGACTCGATCACGTCCGAGTAGAGCGTGCCCTGGACGAGGTAGCGCGGGTTGCCGAGCTTCGCGGCCTCCTCCTCGAACACGCGGATGAACTCGGTGCCGATGATCTTGCGCTTGGCCTCCGGCTCGGTCGTGCCGGCCAGCCGGGTGAGGAAGCGCTCTTCGGCATCCACCGCGACGAGCGGCACGTGGAACGTGTCGCGGAATGCGGCGACCACCTGGTCCCCCTCGTTCTTCCGCATCAGCCCGTGATCGACGAAGACACACGTGAGCTGGTCACCTATGGCGCGGTGCACGAGGAGCGCGGCGACCGATGAGTCGACGCCGCCGGAGAGGCCACAGATGACGCGTCCGTCGCCGACCTGGGCGCGAATCCGCTCCACCTGCTCCTCGATCACGGAGGCTGCGCTCCAGGTGCGCTCGCAGCCGCAGATGTCCCCGAGGAAGCGCTCGAGGATCTGCGTGCCGTACGGCGTGTGCACGACCTCCGGGTGGAACTGGATCCCGTAGAGGCCGCGCTCGGTGTCCTCGAACGCTGCGACGGGGGACTCGGTCGAGGACGCAAGCGGCGTGGCGCCCGGCGGCGCCTCGTACACCGTGTCGCGGTGGGACATCCAGCACGCCTGTTCCGCGGGCAGCTCGGCGAGCAGCCGGCCCGGCTCGTGCACCGTCAGCTGCGAGCGGCCGAACTCCCCGATGGGCGCGCCCTCGACGCGGCCACCGAGCTCGAGCACCATCGCCTGCATGCCGTAGCAGATGCCCAGAACGGGAATCCCGAGGTCGAGCAGCTCGCGCCGGAGCTTGGGCGCCCCGTCCGCGTAGACGGACGCGGGACCGCCCGAGAGGATCAGCCCGCGGGGCCGGCGCCTCTGGATCTCCTCCAGCGGGATCGTGTGCGGGAGCAGCTCGGAGAAGACGCCGCACTCGCGCACCCGGCGCGCGATGAGCTGCGAGTACTGGCCACCGAAGTCGAGGACCAGCACCTCCTCACGGGTCGTCGCAGCCTCGGGCGGGGCGGCGGCCTCCTGCGTGGCCGCCCCCTGGGTCACTCGCCGACGAGCGCCGGGTCGGGCTGAACGGGGATGGCCCCCACGGCACCGCCCGCGTTGTCGGCGACCGGGGCTGACGCCGCGGCGGTTGTGGCGCCCATGCCGATCTCCTGGTCGCGCTGCAGCTGCTTGCCCTCGCTCTGGAGCGCGGGCGCGACCATCACCTCCGCCTTGTGGAACGCGGGGATGTCCTCGTAGCCACATGTGGCCATCGAGGTGCGCAGGCTGCCCATCAGGTTGAACGTGCCGTCGTTCTCGTGTGCGGGGCCGAGCAGGATCTGCTCGAGCGTCCCGTTCTGGGTGGTCTTCACGCGCGCACCGCGCGGAAGCGACGGATGGAAGGTGGCCATCCCCCAGTGGAAGCCGCGCCCCGGCGCCTCGTATGCGCGCGCCAGCGGCGAGCCGATCATGACCGCGTCGGCGCCGCAGGCGAACGCCTTCGAGATGTCGCCGCCGTTGCGCATGCCGCCGTCGGCGATCACCTTCACGTACTCGCCGGTCTCGAGCATGTGCTGCGAGCGCGCGGCCTGGACGTCGGCGATCGCGGTGGCCTGCGGGACGCCGATGCCGAGCACGCCGCGCGTGGTGCACGCGGCACCCGGGCCAACGCCCACCAGCACGCCGGCGGCGCCGGTGCGCATGAGGTGCAGGCCGGTGGAGTACGACGCGCAGCCGCCGACGATCACGGGGACCTCGACGTCGCGGATGAACTCCTTCAGGTTGAGCGGCGGGCGGCTCTCGTCGGCGGAGACGTGCTCCGCCGAGACGACCGTCCCCTGGATCACGAGGATGTCGATGCCGGCCTCGATCACGTCCTCGTAGTACTCGCGTACGCGCTGCGGCGTGAGCGACGCGGCGGCGACGACGCCCTGGTCCTTGATCTCGCGCACGCGCTGGACCATCAACTCGCGGTCGAGGGGCGCCTGGTAGATGCGCTGCATCTCGCCTGTCGCGACCTCCTTCGGAAGGTCCGCGATCCGCTCGAGCTGCTCCTCCGCGTCCTCGTAGCGGGCGAAGACGCCCTCGAGGTTCAGTACGCCGAGGCCGCCGAGCTTGCCGATGATGGCCGCCGTAGTCGGCGAGATGACGCCGTCCATCGCGGCGCCCAGGAGCGGGAGCTCGAACCGGTACGGGCCGAGCGTCCAGCTGATGTCGATGTCGTCAGGGTCCCGGGTGCGGCGGGACGGAACGATCGCGATGTCATCGAAGCCGTAGGCGCGACGGCCCTTCTTGCCTCGACCGATCTCTACTTCCATGGCGGCATCCTAGGTTCGCAAGCGGACGAGAGAGGTCAGCGTAGCAATGCGTTGGCGACGCTCCGGGACGAGGTTTTTACGCGTTTTGCGGAGTCGTTGAATACCGCGGGCGGCGGCGGAACACCGCCTAAGTAGTGACCGCCGCCGGCAGCTCCTCGACCTCGACCTCCGGCATCAGGCGCTCGACCTCGCGCGGGTCGACCACGCCGGCGCCGAAGTGCTGCGTCGACTCCGCGCCGCAGGCGACGCCGAAGCGGAGGCAATCCTCGGCCGGGCTGCCGCTGTAGCGCGCGGCCACGTAGCCCGCGAGGAAGGCGTCGCCCGAGCCGACGGTCGAGCGGGTCTCGCGCGCCTCGAGCGTGACGCGGTACAGGCGCCGGTCCGCCTCGTCGCCCACGAGGCCGATGCAGCCCGAGGGCTGCGTCATCGCGACTTCGCCCGGGCCGATGTCGACGATCTCCTGGAGCCCGCGCAGCCTGTCATCGTCGTCCGCGAACTCGTGCCCGACGAGCTCCTCGGCCTCGAGCTCGTTCGGGCTGACCATCGCCGGCTCGCGGCGAACGGCGAGGCGCATCGGCTCGCCCTCCGCGTCGAGCACGGTCGTCACGCCCATGCCCTTGAGCTCGGTGACGAGATCGGCATAGAGCGACTCCGGCACCCCGCGCGGGAGGCTTCCGGCGAAGACGCACACGTCCGCGCCCTTCGCCAGGTAGAGCAGCTTGTCGCGGAACAGCTCCAGCTCCGCCTCGCGAGACCTTCGGCCCGTGCTCGTTGATCTCGGTCTGCTCGCCGGTCGTGTCGTCGACGACCGCGGTCGAGGTGCGCGACTCCTCGCGGATGCGCACGAAGTCGTTGAGGATCGCCTCCTCGGTCAGCTGCTCGATGATGCGCGTGCCGGTCGGCCCGCCCGCCACGCCGGTGGCGATCACGGGCTGTCCGAGCGCCTTCAGCGCACGCGCCACGTTGACGCCCTTTCCACCCGCCATCGAGGTCTGCTCGACGGCCCGGTGGCGGCGGCCGATGCGGAAATTCGGCACGGCGAGCGTCTTGTCCACCGCCGCGTTGAGCGTGACGGTGATGATCATGCGATTCCCCTCCTCCGGCGTACTGCTACCAGCACGGCAAGAAAGATGCCTACCACGAGCAAGACAATCAAGAGCGTCCCGAGCGTGCGGACGACCTTTCTAGCGAAGCTCGCGCCCTCGACGTCGTCAAGGGTCACAAGCGGAACCCGGCGCACGGTCTCTCCCTTGCGCACGACCGCTACCGATCCGACGCGCTCCCCCTTCGCGAGCGGCCCGTCGAGCTCGTCGGGCGCGTCGAGGACGGTCTCGGTGCGCTCGCCGCGCCGCAGGACGAGCGTCACCGGCCGCGCCGCGCCGACCTCGGCGTCCTCGTCGCGGTAGTTCACGTCGATCTGTTCGAGCGACCTTGCCGGGCCGCAATACGCGGACGCGATGGAACTGCTCGAGGCCCCAGCGCAAGCAGCGCCAGTGTGTCGGCGTCGCGCGCCGCTTCGCTCGGAGCGCCGAGCGTCGCCGTGATCACATGCGCGCCGCCTGCCGCTCCGGATCCCACGAGCACGTAACCGGCGCCGATCGTATGACCGGTCTTTACGCCGTCCACGAACGGGTACTCCTGGACGAGGAGTTGCGGTTGTCGATCGTGCGCTTGTGGTCGCCGCTGTTGAGCGTCGCCATCGGCAGGTCGGCGATGCGGGCGAACTCGGGTTCGTGAGCAGCCGGCGCGCGAGCTCCGCCAGATCACGCGCGCTCGAGTAGTTCTCGGGGTCGTCGAACCCGACCGGGTTCGCGTAGCTCGTGTCGCGCAGCCCCAGCGCGACCGCGCGCCGGTTCATCTCGCGCACGAACGCGTCGCGAGAGCCGGCGACGCCCTCCGCCAGCGTGACCGCCGCGTCGTTCGCGCTCTCGAGGACGAGCGCCGTCAGCAGGTCCTCCACGGTCATCCGCTCGCCCGGCATCAGCCCGATCTTCGACTCGACCGGCGAGGCCGAGTACGGCGCGGCTTTGAAGACATCGTCGAGATCCGCGCGCTCGAGCGTCAGCAACGCGGTCATCAGCTTCGTCGTGCTGGCGATCGGGCGCTCCTCGCGGGGATCCTTGCCGTAGAGCTCGTCGCCCGTACGGGCGTCCACCACGATCGCGGCCGCACCGCTCGTCTCAGGTGGCGACTCTGCCGCCGTCGCCGCCGGCGCGCCGACCAGCAGCGCGGCGGCAAGGGCCGCGACCAACGGCCTGATGAGAGTCGTCACTCTCGGATTCTTATCTTCTGGCCCGAGACCAGAGCCTGCGGGTCGAGCGCGGGGTTGAGCTCCTGCAGCCGCGCGACCGGGACCCCGACCTCCGCCGCGATGCCCGCGAGCGTGTCGCCCGTCTTCACCGTGTAGAAGTTGCCAGTCACGACGGGCGTGGTCGTCGTGTCGCCGGTGGTCGACACCTGATCGCTTTGCTGCCGCGAGATGTTGCTTCCGCTGTCGCTCGAGTCCTCATCGGTGCCCGAGGACGCGATCACGATGAACAGCACGAGGACGAACGCGATGAGCGAGATCGGCGCCAGCAGGCGACCAGGACTGCGGCGTCGACCGTCCATCTCAGAGCCAATGGTAAGGCTGCTGGCTCGCGCCTACGGCCAGTCAGCAAGCGAGCGCCCAAGCGGCGCGGCGCATCTCCTCCGCGGCTGCTGCGGCATCCGTCAGCGTCCACGATTGATCGTGACGCCGATATGAGGCCGGCAGCCGGGTGCGGCTCGAATGCGGCAGCGAGGTCATCCACGGCGCCGCCCTGAGCGCCGACCCCCGGCAGCAGGAAGATCGCGTTCGGCATCAGCTCGCGGAGCCGCGCGAGCAGTTCCGGCCGTGTCGCGCCCGTGACGGCGCCGACGCTGACAGACCGCAGTCGCCGCTCCGGTCGGCGCCGAGCTCGGCGACCATACGCGCGAGCTCCTCGTAGACGGGGCCGTCCTCCGTCTCGAGGTCCTGGATATCGGCGGCGCCGGGGTTCGACGTACGCACGAGTACGAAGCAGCCCGCGGCCGATCGATCGGCCGCCTCGAGCAGCGGCGCGAGCGAGTCGCGGCCGAGCAGAGGGTTGGCGGTGAATGCGTCGGCGCCGAGGCCTGGGACGGGACCGAAGGTGTCGGCGTCTCGCCGACCAAGCCCTGCGCGTATGCCTCCGCTGTCACCGGCACGTCGCCGCGCTTGCCGTCTGCCAGCACCAACAGCCCGTGGTCCCGCGCCGCCGCGCATGGTGTTCTCGAGCGCGAGCCAGCCGCTCGACCCGAGCCGCTCGAAGCAGGCGAGCTGCAGCTTGACCGCGACGCATGCGGACGCGGTCGCCTCGATGACCGCACGGCAATGCGCGCGTGACGGCCTCGTCAACGGACTCGGCCCCGACCGCGACCTGCCACAGGCGTGACGGGTCGGGGTCGAGGCCGAGGACGATCTGGCTGCGGCGCTCCTCTACGAGCGCCGCAACTCGATCTGCGAAATGCGTCAGGCGGTTTCCTTGATGCTCTTCTTCAGAGCCGAGCCTGCGCTGAACTTCGGAACCTTGCTGGCCGCGATCTGGATCCGCTCGCCTGTCTGCGGGTTCACACCCTGACGGGCGCCGCGCTCGGCTACGGAGAACTTGCCGAAGCCGGTGATGTTGATCTCACCGCCGCGCTTCAGCGTGTCCTCGATCACCTGAAGGGCAGCCTCGACGGCTTTGTTGGCTTCGCCCTTCCCCAGGCCGGACTCCGACGCGACCTGATCAACGAATTCGGACTTCGTCACCTTCTCCTCCTTGACGGGGTTGTAGGAGGATTCGAAGCTAACAACGGTTTCGGACGACGGAAGCCCGTTTTTCCGCTGGTGGAGCGGAAATTGGCGCACCTAGCGGGCTGATTGGGCCCTAGGACCCGCCCACGGACATCTGCTCGAGCAGGAGCGGAGCCGCCTTCACGCTGCCCCCGAAGGGCACCCAGCGCGCCTCCGAGCCCACCGCGCCGGACCGCCTTCAGCATCGAGACGAGGTCGCTGGCGATCGTGATCTCGCGCACCGGCGCGACCCATCTCACCGCCCTCGATCAGCCGCCCGCTCGCGCCCACGGAGAAGGTCCCCGACACGGGGTTCACGCCGGAATGAAGCCCCGCGACATCGGTCACGAGCAGGCCCTCCCCAGCCTCCGCGACGAGCTCGTCGAGCGTGGCGTCGCCCGGCTCGATCACGAGGTTCGACGTGCCGACCGACGGTGCCGACCGGTAGGACGAGCGCGTGGCGCTTGCCGTCGTCTCGCCGCCGTCCTTGCGCGCCGTGCGCGCGTCATAGAGATATGTGGCGACGCGGCCGTCCTCAATGAGCGCGTTGCGGCGCGTCGGCGACCCCTCGCCGTCGAACGGCGAGCTGGCGAGACCCCCGGGGTCGGTCGCGTCGTCGGCCAGCCGCAGCTGCGGTGCCGCCACCTCCTCGCCGAGCTTGCCGGCGAACAGCGAGCGGCCACGCTGGACGGCGTCCGCCGACAGCATGCCGCCGATGAAGCCGGCGAAGCTCGCGGCGACGAATGCATCCAGGACGACCGGGCAGCGGCGGCTCTCCGGCTGGCGGGCACCGACGAGCGCGAGCGCCCGCTCGGCAGCCTCGCCGCCGATCGCATCGGCGTCCAGACCGCCGGGCTCGCGCGCCAGCCCGACGCCGAACCCCGTCATCAGGTCGGCCCCGGTGCCGGCGAACGCAGACGAGTACGCCCAGGCCGAGCTCGCTTCGTAGGCCGACGTGAAGCCGCGGCTGTTGGCGAGTGCGACCCGTCCGCTCGAGTCGGCGTAGACCGTCTGCTCCACCTGCGTCACGCCCTCGTGCGCCCGCGCCGCCGCGTCGATCGCGGTCGCCAGTTCGATTTTGCGCTCGGTGGTCCAGTCCGCCATCGCGTCCGAGGAGAGCCCGTCCACCGACGTGGAGCCGAACGAGTCCGGCAGCCCGTCGTACTCGTCGGCGTCGGCCGCTGCCGCGCCGGCGTGAGCGCTCTCGGCGAGCGCGCGTACGCCGGCGTCGGACAGGTCGGTCCCGTACGCGTAACCGGTCCGACCGTCCACGAACACCCGCAGGCCGAGCCCGCGGCCGCCGGCATCGGTCAGCGACTCGACCGCCTGCTTGTAGACGCGCACCTCCAGCCCCTGGCGCTCCTCGGCCCACGCCTCGGCGTCGGTTGCGCCGACGGCCTCCGCGGCGGAGAGCGCGGCCGCCGCCGCCTCTTCGAGCGTCACCCCGTCCCTCCGACGGTGAGCGCCTTGATCCGTACGTGGGGCTGGCCCACGCCGGCGGGCACGCGCTGCCCGCCCTTTCCGCAGAAGCCGGTCGCGATGTCGAGGTCGCCCGCGATCCCGTCCACCGCGGCGAGCGCCTCCGGTCCGTTCCCAATCAGCGTCGCGCCGCGCACCGGCGCGGTCACCTTGCCGCCCTCGATCAGGTAGCCCTCGGAGATGCCGAAGACGAAGTCCCCAGTCGCGGGCTCGACCTGTCCGCCGCCGAACGAGACCGCGTACAGCCCGCGCTCGGTGCCCGCGATCAGGTCTTCCGGAGTCGCATCGCCGGGAGCGAAGTAGGTGTTCGTCATGCGCGGCAGCGGCAAGTGCCGGAAGGACTCGCGCCGTCCGTTGCCGGTCGACAGCGCCTTCCCCTTGTGCGCGCGCAGGCTGTCGTAGAGATACGACGTGAGCTTCCCGCCCTCGAGGATCGTCGTTCGCTGCGTCGGCGTGCCCTCGTCGTCTACCGCATCGCTCCCCCACGCGCCCGGCAGCCGGCCGTCGTCGTAGGCAACGACGAACTCCTCGGCCAGCTTGTCGCCCACGCGGCCGGCGTACACGCTTGCGTCCTTCTGCACCGCGTCTGCCTCGAGGCCGTGTCCGATCGCCTCGTGTAACAGCACGCCACCGAACCCGTTTCCGACCACCACGGGCATCCGGCCCGCCGGAGCGTCGACCGCGTCGAGCGCGGTGAGCGCCTTCCGCGCCGCAGCCTCGGCGATCGCCTCCGGCCGGTCGGAGACGATCTCGAAGCCGGCATGGCCGCCACGCGTCTCGTGGCCGGTTTCGACGCGGTCGTCGCGCTTGGCCACGACCTGTACGCCGAGCCGCACGCGCGTGCGGTCGTCGCCTGCCGCGAAGCCACCGGAGTTGAAGATCGCGACGATGCGCCTGCCCTCGGCGTAGTTCGCACTCACCTGCGCGATCTCGGCACCCGCGGCGCGCGCGGTCTCGTCGCAGAGGCGCAGCAGCTCGACCTTGCGCCCGGCCGGCACGTCTTCCGGGCGCTCACGGACCTCGTACGCCGGGCGCGAGTGCAGCGCCGGCGGCGCGACCGCGTTCGTCGCCTCCTGGCGGAGCGCCTGCGACACGGAGTCGGCGAGCGCGAGCAGGTCAGGCTCGGCCAGGCCGTCGACGTGCCCGAAGTAGGTCTGGTCGCCCTTGACCACCCGGATCGATGCGCCGACCTCGCGGCCGCTCTGGGGCCGCTCGACGCGACGGTCGTCGAGCGAGACCGCGAATCCGGTGCGCTCCTCGGCGTAGATCTCCGCCCAGTCGCCGCCGCGCGCGAGCGCCCGGCTCAGCGCCGAGTGGGCGAGCTCGGGCGCCAGCAGTCGTCACGGCTTGTCCACGAGGCTCACCATGCGCTCGGCGATCTCTACGAGTTCGTCGCGTCCCTTCATCCCCGGCTGTACTACCCGCGGCTCGCCGGCTTCGTCATAGAGCAGGACGCGCGGCTCTCGCGCCTGCTGCCTGCGCTTGGCTCCGGCGGCGAGCGTCTCGGCGATGTCGCCGACCCGGCCGAGCGGTCCCTTGCGCTCCTTCACCGCGCGAGCTCCGCCAGCGCCTGGCGCATGTCGAAGAAGACGAGCGAGGAGAGCGCGAACCGCCCCGCGACCACCGCGAGCGTCCATCCGCCGGAGCGGAGCGCGTAGACGATCCCGGCGCCGGTCGAGACCTCCACCTGGTCCGTCCTTGCGCGCTCCAGCAGCTCCGCAGTGAGCTCGGCGAGGGTCTCTCCGTCACCCGCGTGCGCGGCGTCCACCGACACGAGCCGGCCGTCCGCGTCGAGCAGCACGCATGCCCGCAAATCGGTCGAGAGGCCCTCGACGAAATCCGCCGCGCGGTCGGGAGTAAGGGTCGCGTCCGGAATGCGGCCACAATACTCGCGTGTCCCTTCCGCGAATCTCGTGGCTCGTGACCGTCGGCCTGTGCCTGATCGCGGCCGTCCTGTTGCTGGTCGAGGGCTACGTCGGGTACTTCGGAGTGCTGCTGGCGGTGGGCGCGGCCGCCGCGGTCAACCTGCGCTAACGGTTTCTTTACAACCTAGGCTTCCGCGGCTCTGTTTGATCGCCCGGTGCTGAATCGCAGGGACTTCATCCGAAGTGGCGCCGTCGCGGCCGGAACGCTCAGCTTCAACCCAGCGTTCCTCCGCGGCGCTTTTGCGCGCCAGGCCATGCCCGGCCCGAGCCCCTACGGCGACCTCGGGCCGGCGGACGCGAACGGCCTCCGGCTCCCGAGCGGGTTCGAGTCGCGCCTGATCGGGCGAGGCAACCTCCCAGTTACCGGCACGACGTTTCCGATGCCGCTCTTCCCGGACGGCGCGGCCACCTACGCCCAGCCCGACGGCGGCTGGATCCTGGCTGTGAACTCCGAGCATCCGCTGCCGGGACAGGGCGGCGCGTTCGCGATCCGGTTCGACAAGGACGCCCAGGTCGTCGACGCCTACTGGATCCTCTCCGGGACCCAGACCAACTGCTCCGGCGGCGAGACGCCCTGGAACACCTGGCTGTCGTGCGAGGAGCACGACCAGGGCCACACGTGGGACTGCGACATCTTCGGCCAGAAGGACGCGGTCGAGCTCCCGGCACTCGGGACGTTCTCGCACGAGGCGGCCTGCGTCGATCCGATCGGTCAGCGCGTCTACCAGACGGAGGACGAGGGAGACAGCGGCTTCTACCGGTTCACGCCGGACAGCTACCCGGACCTGAGCAGCGGCCTGCTCGAGGTCGCGATCGTGGACACGAACGGCCTGGTCACCTGGGCGCCGGTTCCGGATCCGAACGCGACGAGTGCGCCGACGCGCAAGCAGGTGCCGGAGATGACCCAGTTCAAGCGCGGCGAGGGCCTGTTCTTCGAGTACCCGTTCGCCTTCATCACGACGACGAGCGACTCGCGGATCCACGCTTACAACGTGGTCACGGAGACGATGGAGGTCCTCTGGGACGGGGAGATCGAGGGCGCGTCGCCGGCGTTCGACGTCGACCAGCTCACCCACTCCGAAGGCGGCGAGATCTTCGTCTGCGAGGACGAGGGCCTTTTGCGCATCAGCCTCCTCTCCGCGGACGGGCGAGTGATCGCGCCGTTCCTGCAGCTCGACGGGTCGCAGCACACCTCCTCGCCCGAGTTCGGCAACGAGGTGACGGGTGTGGTCTTCGATCCCTCCGGCACGCGGATGTACTTCTCGGCGCAGCGGAGCTTCGGGTTCGGCGCGCTCTACGAGGTCACGGGGCCTTTCCGGCGCGAGAGGGCCGATCTCCGGGAGCCCACGCTCCGCGTCGAGGCGCCCGAGGCGGCGACGTTCCGCCGGCTCCGCCGGCGAGGCATCCGGGTCGAGCTGATCGCCGACGAGCCGTCCAGGGTCAGGGCGACGCTGCGCCTGCCCGGGGAGCGGCCGCGCCGGATCGCGCGCAAGCGGGCGAAGGTCGAGGCCGGCGAGCGGACGACGCTGCGCCTGAAGGCGCGCAAGAAGGCGGCGGCGCGCCTGAGCGAGATGGACGCGGCGAGCGCCGAACTGGTCGTGCGCGCGATCGACGGCGCCGGGAACCGGCGGAGGATCGTGCGCAGCGTCTCTCTCAGCCGGACCAACGGCGCTGGGTAGGGACCCCTTCCGGGGGCCGCTGCCGTGCTTGGTGATCGCAGGACAATCGCTAATCGCGGCAGCGCGGTCCGCTAGTCGCGCCGGCGCTGGTCCGGCTCGAGATGGATCAGCACATCGGCGCCGCGGAGCCGTCCGCGGATCGCCCGCTGGAGCTCGTGCGCGAGCTCGTGCGCGCGCTCGAGCGTCGTGCCCGCGCGGAACTGGACGTGGAGGTCGACGTAGCGGCGCGACCCCGCGCTGCGGGCGCGCAGCTTGTGGAACCCGACGACCTCTTCGGGGCCGAACTCCTCGATCGCCGAACGCACGGCGGCGAGCTCGTGCTCCGGAAGCGCCTCGTCGACGAGCACGCGGCTCGAGCGGCTGAGGATCTGCACTCCGGCGTAGACGATCGCGATCGCCACCATGAGCGCCGTGATCGCGTCGAGCTCCTCGACGCCCGTGATCTCGACCAGAACCAGCGCGACGAGCACGCCCGCCGAGGTGAACGCGTCCATGCGCAGGTGCGCCGCATCCGCCTCCAGCGCCGGCGAATCCGTAAGACGCGCCTGGCGATACAGGTAACCCGAGACGACGACGTTGGCGACGACGGAGAATCCGATCACCGCGATGCCGACGCCGAGGTTCTCGACGCCGGCGTGCTCGATCAGCCGGCGAACGGACTCGTAGATGATGATCCCGGCGCCGACCAGGATCAGCATCCCTTCGATTCCGGCCGCGACGTTCTCGACCTTCTGGTGGCCGTATGGGTGGGACTCGTCCGGGGGCTCGTCCGCCTTGCGGACGGAGAAGTAGGCGATGATCGACGCCATCAGGTCGATGCTGGAGTGGATCGCCTCGGTGATCACGGCGATGGACCCCGTGATCGCGCCCGCCACGATCTTCAGCAGGATCAGCGTCGCGTTCGAGGCGATCGAGATCGCCGCCGCGCGCGTCTTCCGCGGGGGCGTCGGGTTGAGCACGCCTGCCGGCCCGCGCGTCATCTGCGGTCTCCGAACCAGTCGAGGAAGGCCCGCGCTGCCCGGCCGCGATGGCTGATCGCGTCCTTCTCGGCCACGCTCAGCTCCGACATCGTGCGGCCGTCGCCCGTGTCCACGGGCACGAAGGCGGGGTCGTACCCGAAGCCGCCGTCGCCGCGCGGCTCGTGCGCGAGCTCGCCCTCGCAGCGCTCGGTGAACACGCGCGTCTCGGCGCCGGGTTCGGCGTACGCCAGCGCGCACACGTAGGCGACCCGGCGGTCGCCCTCGTCCGGCACCTCAGCCAGAAGCTTCGCCAGGTTCTCCTCGTCGCTCGCGCCGTCACCCGCGTAGCGCGCGGACCTCACCCCGGGGCGGCCGTCGAGAGCGAAGGCCTCGATGCCCGAGTCGTCTGCGATCGCGGCCCCACCGGTCTCGGCCGCCGCCGCCTCCGCCTTGGCGCGCGCGTTCTCCTCGAACGTCTCGCCGGTCTCGGGTGGCAAGTCCACATCGTCGGGCAACGGGACGACCTCATGCGGCTCGAGCAGCACGCGGAACTCCCGCAGCTTGTGCTCGTTTCGGGTGGCGAGGATGAGCCTCACGCCGCCGGCGGGTCCGGCAGCGCGCCGGCCACCTCGGCCTGCGCGGCGCGGATCTGCTCGATCCCGCCCGCCGCGAGCGCGAGCAGCTCGTCGAGCGACGCGCGCGACAGAGGCGTGCGCTCGGCCGTGGCCTGCACCTCGACGAGGCCGCCGTCGCCGGTCATCACCACGTTGGCGTCGACCTCGGCCGTCGAGTCCTCCGAGTAGTCGAGGTCGAGCAGAGCCCGTCCGTCGACCATCCCGCACGAAACCGCGGCGATAGACCCGGTCAGCGGCAGCCGCTCGAGCTTCTTCTCCTCCACCAGCCTGCTGAGCGCGAGATGGAGTGCGACGTAGCCGCCGCTGATGGCTGCCGTGCGCGTGCCGCCGTCGGCCTCGAGGACGTCGCAGTCGACCCATACCGTCCGCTCACCGAGCCCCGCGAAGTCGATCACGCCGCGCAGGGAACGCCCGATCAACCGCTGGATCTCGACCGTGCGGCCGTCGGCGCGGCCCTTCGAGACGTCGCGCTGCTTTCGCTCGCCCGTGGACGCCGGGAGCATCCCGTACTCCGCCGTCACCCAGCCGCGGCCCCGGCCGGCCATCCACTTGGGCACCGACTCGTCCACCGACGCGGTGCAGATCACGCGCGTCCCGCCCATCGAGATCAGCGCGGAGCCGGTGGCCGTGCGCATGAACCCGGCCTCGATCGTGAGCGGGCGGAGCTGGTCGGGGCTCCGCCCATCGTTGCGCGCCTCGCTCATGCCGCGGCCGCCTTCGGCGGGGGCGCGACGTCGACATGCCGGACGTCGCCCATCGGGAGCTGCAGGAAGCGCGTGCCGACGGCGCGGAAGCTCTCCGGATCGGCCGAGCAGAGGAAGCGGTATTCGCCGCGACGGTCCTCGTCGCGCTCGAGGCCGCGCTGACGCAGCGCGACCTCGACCTCGTCGGCGATTGCCTGGCCCGAGGTGACGATCTTGACTCCGCGCCCGAGGCCGCGCTGGAGCATGGGCCTGACGAGCGGGTAGTGCGTGCAGCCGAGGATCACGGTGTCGACATCCGCTTCCCGGAGCGGGTCGCAGTACGCCTCCACCTGCAGGACGACGCGCTCGTCCACCTCGCCCCCGGCCTGGATCAGCGGCGCGAGCTCGGGGCACGCGACGGGATGGAGGCGAGCGTCGCGGTTGGCCTCGGCGAGCGCCTCCTCGTATGCGCCGCTCGCGACCGTTGCCTCGGTGGCGAGCAGCCCGACCTCACCGCTGCGCGTGGCGCGCGCTGCGAGCCGGGACTCCGGGCCGATGACAGACACGATGCCCACCTCGCCGCCAAGCTCCGCCCGCAGGATCGGCAGCGCGGCAGCGGTCGCGGAGTTGCATGCGACCACGAGGAGCTTCGCGCCGTCCGCGAGCAGGATTCGCGCCAGCTCGAGGGCGAACTCCTCGAGCTCCTCCCGCCCGCGCGGCCCGTACGGAAACCGCGCGGTGTCCCCCAGGTAGACGAAGTCCTCGTGGGGAAGCGAGACCAGGCACTCGTGCAGGACGGTCAGCCCGCCGACGCCGGAGTCGAATACCGCGATCGGAAGCTCTGCGTGTGCGGTTGGCACGGCGCCCATGTTGTCATGGGCGCCGTGTGAGCCTCGGTCAGAACTGCACCTTCCGGACCGCCTGCTTGATCTTCGACAGGATCACGTCGCCGAGCGCCTGCCCCTCGTCCGTCTTGAACCCATCCATCGCTGCCACCACTCCCGCCATCACGAGCGCTACCAGCAGGATCAGCGCGACGTATTCGACCGTCCCCTGCCCGTGCGCATCGCGGACGCGGCGCAGCGCGCTGGAGAGGGCCGCGTGGGCGTAGCCGAATGCGCGGTACATCGAGACCTCCCTGGTTCGGTTGCACGAGCGACCGATCGTCCGGGCCGGCATCCGACGTCTCAACGCGCGCAGTGACCCTCCGGCCCGCAAGACTGTTACGAAGCCGTGCCTGACTGCCCCACATGCAAGATGCCGCTCGCCGGGAACGAGACGTTCTGCCTCCAGTGCGGAACGAGGCTCGTGCCCGAGCCCGAACCGCGCCCGAGCTGGGTGATGCCCGCCGCGATCATCGCGGCGACGGCGCTGATCGCCATCGTCGGCGTCGTGATCGCGCTCGACCAGGTGGAGTCGGACGCCGAGCGCGAGGCGACGAAGCCCGCGGTCGTGGTCGTGCCCCCCACCGAGCCCGGCGGCGACGCGCAGCCGGGCGACGTGCGGTCGTGGCCCACCGGGACGTCGGCGTACACGGTGGCGCTCGCCGATGCCCCGGACGAGACGACGGCGCGCGCCCGTGCGACCGCAGCCTTGGATGGCGGGGTGAACGCGGGCGTGCTCGATTCCAGCTCCTACCCGACGCTCGACCCGGGCTCCTGGCTGATCTTCGCCGGCCAGTTCGACACCGAGAGCGAAGCCCAGGAAGAGGCCACCCGCTATGTCGCGGAGGGATACCCGGACGCGGAATCCGTGTTCGTCAGCGACCAGCTTCCGCCGGCGAGCCGCTAGACGACGAGCGGCCACCAGCGGCCGAGGAACTCGACCGCCTGCGCGGTGACACCGTCCGGTTCGACCGACGGCGCCGGCACGCCGTTGCCGAGCGCCTCGATTGTGGCCGCCACCGAGCGCGCGAGGGCGCCCAGCGCGTAGCCGCCCTCGAGCACCACGCCCACCGGCGCATCGAGCTCACGCACGCACGCGGCCAACGCGCCATACGAGCCGTCCTCGAGCGTGCACTGCGCGAGCGGATCGTCGCGATGCGCGTCGTAGCCGGCCGAGACGAGGACGATCTGCGGTTCGAACTCGCGTGCGGCGGGCGCGACCACGTGTTGTACAAGCGACACGAATGTCCGCTCACCGGAGCCGGGCGGGACCGGCAGGTTCAGCGAGAAGCCCTCTCCCGACCCGCTGCCCACGTCACTGAGCGGGCCCGTGCCGGGATAGAGCGGCGACTGGTGGATGCTCGCGAACAGCACGTCGTTGCGGCTGTGGAAGATGTCGTTCGTCCCGTTGCCGTGGTGGACGTCCCAGTCGACTACGAGGACGCGCTCCGCGCCGCTGCTGAGCGCGTGCTGAGCCGCGATCGCGACGTTGTTGAAGAGGCAGAAGCCCATCGCCGTCGCGCGTTCGGCATGGTGGCCCGGCGGGCGCATGCCGCAGAAGGCGAAGGCGGCGGTCCCGGCGAGGAGCTCGTCGACCATCGCACACGCGCCCCCGGCGGCGTGCATGGCCGCGCGATACGAGCCGGGGCTCATGATCGTGTCGGAGTCGAGATACCCGCCGCCCGCCTCGGCCGCCGAGCGAATCGCGTCCACGTACGCCTCCGGGTGGATCGCCGTCACCGACGCGCGCTCGGCCTCAGGCGCCTCGCGCCGCTCGAGGCCCAGCCACCCGCGCGACTCGAGCTCGGACTCGATGGCCGGGATGCGCGCCTTGTTCTCCGGATGCGAGCCCGTGTCGTGCTCGAGCGAGCTGGAATGGTGGAAATAGAGCGGCGAACCGATCCAGGTACCGTAATCCGCCCCTGATGGCGGAGTCGCGCAGCGCGCCCATCCGAGCCGACATAGCCGTTGTCGGCGCCGGCGCCGCCGGGATCTACGCGGCGCTCGCGGCCGCGCGCGAGGGCGCACGCGTGGTGCTCGTGTCGCGATCGCCGCTCGCGCAGTCGGCCAGCTACTGGGCGCAGGGCGGCATCGCCGCGGCGATCGCGGCGGAGGACTCGCCCGACCGGCACCTGGCCGACACGCTCACGGCGGGTCGTGGGACGACGCGCGAGAGCGCGGCACGCGTCCTCTGCCGCGAGGCGCCCGCGCGCGTGCACGACCTCGAGTCGCTCGGCGTCCGCTTCGACGCGGACCGCCACGGCGCGCTCGCGCTCGGGCTCGAGGGCGGACACTCCGTCAGGCGTGTCGTCCATGCCGGCGGCAGCGCGACCGGCCGCCGGATCACCCGCGAGCTGTCGGCGATCGCCGCGGGCGACGACCGGATCGAAGTCCTCGAGCACGCGACCGCCGGTGCGGTCTGGACCCTCGACGGGCGCTGCATCGGCGTCAGCGTCGACCAGGAGGACACCGGCAGGCGCGCCGTCGTCGCGCGTGCGACGCTCCTCGCGACGGGCGGCGCCGCCGCGCTCTGGGAGCGCACCACGAACCCGCGCGGCGCGATCGGCGCGGGCATGACGCTCGCCCACGCCGCGGGCGCGGCGCTCGCCGACATGGAGATGATCCAGTTCCACCCCACCGCGCTCGCATCCGGAGGTGAGCGCGACGGCTTCCTGATCACGGAGGCAATCCGCGGCGAGGGCGCGCTGCTCTACGACGGCAATGGCGAGCGGTTCGTGAACGAGCTCGCCCCGCGCGACGAGGTGGCGCTCGCCGTCAAGCGCAAGCTCGACGCGGGCGAGCGGGTCGCGCTCGACATGACGATGGTGCAGCAGGGCCGGTTCCCGAACGTCGTCAACACGCTCAACGAGGTGGGCATCGACCCGTACCGCGAGCGCGTGCCGGTTGCACCGGCCGCGCACTACACGATGGGCGGGATCGCGACCGACCTCGATGGAGGGTCGACGCTGCATGGCCTGTACGCCATCGGCGAGTGCGCCTGCAACGGGCTGCACGGCGCGAACCGTCTGGCGTCGAACTCGCTGGCCGAGTGCTTCGTGTTCGGCCGCCGTGCCGCGCTGGCGGGATTGGCCGAGCCGGAGCCGCCGGCCGATCCGGGCGAGCCCCCCGGCGAGGGGCCGAACCCGGTACCGCCGCGCGATACACGCGCGGCACTGTGGCGGCTGGCGGGAATCGAACGCGAGGCCTGCGAGCTGCGCGAGTTGCTGGACGACCCGTTCCCACTGGCCCGCATCGTGGCGGCGTCCGCGCTCGCGCGCGAGGAGAGCCGGGGCGCGCACCAGCGCTCCGACTTCCCCGATCCGGATACACGGTTCGACCGCATGCACGCCGTCGCACGAGGCGACGGCGCGCCGCAGTTCGAACGCTGGGACTAGCGCCTAGCGGGAGCGGCTCTTCGTCCGCTTGCGGCCGCCCTTCGCCCCGGCGCGGCTGCGCTTCGCGGAGGTCTTTGCGGCCTTCGCGCTGGTGCGTGCGGTCTTCGCGGCGGAACGGGCGCCCTTCGCCGCCGAGCGGGCGCGCTTCTTCGTGGTCCGCGCCGTGCTGCGCGCGCGGCTCTTCGTGCTGCGCGTGCGGCTCTTCGTCGAACGCGACTTCGTGCTGCGCGACTTCGTCTCCGCGACTTGGTCGACGCCGTGCGACGGCGTGACGACGACCGCTTGCGGCCGCCGTTGCGAAGCGCGGCCGGAATTTCCTCGCGCGCGACGCCCTTGGTGAGCCGCGGGAGCAGCCGCTCGAGGAACTTCGCCATCCGCTCTTCCTCACGCCGGATCTCGCGCGCGACCTTGGCGGTCTCCTTGTCGCCGACCGTGTCGGCGAGCGTCTCGATCGCGGTGTAGGTGGCGATCTCCTCGAACTCGTTCCAGTACTGCGTCTTGGCGTTCTTCAGGAGCTTCTCCTGCTCGCCGGTTCCGCGCAGCACGTGCGCGGGCCCCTTGGCGGCCGCGACCGCGCGGTTCGCGAGGTTGACGGCGCCGGTCGCGACGTCGCTGACGGCATCAGGCCCCGGAACCGATACTTCCTCCGGGCGGCCGCCGATCGCCCTGATCCGGCTCTTCACGCGGCGCGCATGGTCACGCGTCTCCTTCAGGTGGTCCTGTAGGCGCTTGCGGTAGCTCTTGTCGGTGGTCATCGAGATGTCCGCGGTGAGCGCGGTCTCGAGTTGCTTCTCCTTGCCGTACGCCTCGTTCAGGTACTGCACGAGCTTCAGATCTCGTGCGTTCAGCTCTCTAGCCAAAGGGGATTCCTCCGTATGCACATTTCGGGTTCCCTTTGGGCCTACCCGAGTGTGCGCGCTTTATGCGGTTTCGTTCAGGCGGGTACGGGCAGCCCGACGCCGATCACCTTGAGCCGTCGCGTGAGCGCAGCAAACGACCACTCGGCCTGCTCCTGGCTCGTGTAGCCCATGAACGTGTAGTCGTCGCCGAGTGACTTGCCCTTCGGCACGAGCACGCCCGCGGTCACCGGCAGGAGCTCGGCGATGCGGTCCTGGATCCGTCGCGCGTACCGCTCGTCGCGCGCCTTCTGCTGGAGGAACCACGTGCCGTACGCGACGTGCCGATGCTCGTCGCGCGAGATGTTCGTGAACCCCTCGACGAAGCCCGGCAGGATCCCGCGCGTCTCGAAGAACTTCGTCATGAAGTACTGGCCCGTCAGTGCGAGCACTCCCTCGATCAGCAGGTGGTAGGTGACGATGTAGTCGACCTTCGCGTCGATGTTCTGCGGGTCGTCGATCAAGCGCTTGCCGGTGTCGACCAGCACGCCGTCGAACAACTCGATGAACGCATCGCTCACGTCGCGCCGCGCCATCTCGAGACGGCCTGAGATCGAACCGTCGCCGTAACCGGGCACCTCGCGATACCAGCGATCGAAGAACTGCATGTGACGCGCCTCGTCGACCTGCTGCGTCGCAAGGAACGCCTCCTCCTGCTCGTCCTCGTAGGCCATGACGAGCCCCGAGAACTCCGTGGTCACGCGCTCCTCGCCGACGAAGAACGACGACAGGCCCCACAGACACTCCTCGCGGTCGGCCTCGTCGAGGTTCGCCCAGTCGCCCGGATCCTGGCTCAGGTCGATCTCCTGCGACGCCCACTGCTGGCGCTCCCAGAGCTCGTAGAGCTGCTGCGGATCCATGAGCCTGACGTCGCGTCCGAGCTTCCGCTCGTCCGCAACCGTGCCGGGATCTACCTGCTGAGTGAGCTCGAGCAGCGTGGCCATGTCTCTCCTCTGCGCGTCGCGGGGCCTTAAAAGCACCTTAACAGTGGATTCTTGGCCTTGTAAAAGCTCTGGGGGATACTGCGCGTTCTGTCGTCGGGGGGAATGACGGCAAAAAAGGCCAAGGAGGAGGGCCACCCACCGTGTATCAATTCAGTCGCTCGATCTACCGCGAGCTTGCTGCGGAAGTGCAAGGCGCGGATCAAATCGAGCTGTATGAGAACCGTCAACGCGTCCTGCGCTCGTGCGAGGCCGCGATGGAACGGCTCGCGACCGACAGGTACTACTTCGCCCGTCCGTCGCGATCGCTGTTCAACGAAATCCGGGTCTTCTTTCCGATCAAGAGCCAGCTGCGCGTCCTGACAGTCGTGGAACGCCACGTGAAGCTCGCGATCGGATACGTCGACGAGCATGCCCGCGCCGGTGTCACGTTCGACGGCAGCCCGCTCTGCTGTCACGCGACAACGCGCAAGGGCACCGCCTGTCAGCGCGTGCCGCTGCCCGGCAGCAAGTACTGCCCGTCGCACCAGCATCTCGAGGAAGACTTCGGAGCAGCGGAGGTCGTCGCCGCCTGAGTTAGCGTCCGCCGTGTGGTTCTCGGTGTAGACGTCGGCGGAACTTTCACCGACGCTGTTCTAGCCACGCCGGACGGGCTCGTCACGGCGAAGGCACCGACGACGCCCGACGATCAGTCGGAGGGTGTCCTCGACGCAGTCAAGGTTGCGCTCGCGCGCGCACACGCGCACGCGGAAGATGTAGAGCGGTTCGTCCACGGCATGACCGTGGGTACGAACGCCCTGCTCGAGGGCAATGTGGCGCGCACCGCGCTGCTGGCGACCGAGGGTTTCACCGACATCGAGCAGCTCGGCCGCCAGGCGCGCGCCGAGCTCTACCGGCTGTGCGCCGGTCATCCCCCGCCCCTCGTGCCCGATGAGTTGCGCATCGCAGTCCCCGAGCGGTGCGGGCCGGAGGGTGTAATACGGGACCTCGACTGTGACGAGCTGCGGCGCCGCATCGACGCCGCGCCCGGATTCGAATCGGCCGCCGTGTGCCTGCTTTGGGGCTTTCGCCATCCCGGCCACGAGCGCGCCTGCGGCGCTGCGGTCGACGCGGACATACACGTCTCCCTGTCGAACGAGGCTGCCGGTGTCTTCCGCGAATACGAGCGCTGCGCCACCACCGTGGTGGACGCCGCGCTGTCCCCGTTGCTTCGCCGCTACTTGGAACGCCTTGCGGCGCGCGCCGTCGAAGCCGGCCTGCCCGAGCCCGAGATCATGCTGTCGGGGGGCGGTGTTGCTCCAGCCGCTGTCGCAGCGAAGCACGGATCGTGGACCGTGCTCTCCGGGCCTGCGGGCGGCGCGGTCGGCGGGGCCGCCGCGGGCGCACCCGAGGCGGTTTGTCTCGACATGGGCGGAACGTCCTCCGATGTGAGCGTGGTGAGTGGCGGGCGCGCTCGTCAGAGCGGCGGCCGCGAGGTCGCCGGCCGTGCGCTTGCGATTCCGATGGTGGACGTGCACACGGTGGGCGCGGGTGGAGGCAGCATCGCGTGGCGCGACGCCGGCGGTGCGCTGCGCGTGGGCCCGCAGTCGGCGGGCGCGGTGCCCGGACCCGCCTGTTACGGACACGGCGGTGAGCAGCCGACGGTCACCGACGCCAATCTGGTGCTCGGCAATCTCGATCCCACCTCGCCGTTGGCCGGTGGGATCGCGCTGGACGACCGCGCGGCCGCGGACGCAATCGCGCGGCTGGGAAGCGAGTTGGGCCTCGGGTTCGTGGAGACGGCCCAGGGCATCCTGCGCGTCGCGAACGCGGAGATGGCCGGCGCCGTGCGCGTGATGACAGTGGAACGCGGGATCGACCCGCGGGACCTCACCTTGATCGCGTTCGGCGGGGCCGGGCCGATGCACGGAGCGGCCGTGGCCGACGAGCTCGGCATGAAGCGAGTCCTCGTGCCGCCCGCGTCAAGCGTTCTGTCCGCGCTCGGGATGGTGGTCTCGGAACGACGCGTTGATCTGGTCGAGAGCGTGCTGCTCGCGGGCGACGCCCTGACCCGCGCGGCTGTGACGGATGCGGTCGAACGGCTGGCGACTGACGCGCGCGACCAAGTCGGCAGCGACGAGGGAGAGGTGCGCCCGGCATTCGACGTCCGCTACGCGGGCCAGGCATTCGAGCTGACGGTGCGAGCCGAGCCCGAGCCGGATGCGATCCGGAGTGCCTTCGACACCGCACACGAGGAGCGCTACGGCTTCACCGATCCCGACGCGGATATCGAACTCGTCACCGTTCGGGTCTCCTTCGCTCAACCCGGCTCTCCCCGGCCGCGCGAGAAGCCCGAACGCGGCGAAGAAGTCCGCGGACCGGCGCTGCGGCGCGCACTCGAGACGACCGTGGTCGTCCCCGACGGGTGGATGGGCTGGGTCGACAGCGACGGGGCATGGGTTCTGGAGCGGAACGAATGATCGACCCGGTCACGCTGCAGGTGATGCTCGGCGCGCTGCGCTCGACGTGCGACGAGATGGGCGCGGTGCTCGTGCGCTCGGCACACTCGGCGAACATCAAGGAGCGGCAGGACTCGTCCACCGCGCTGTTCGACGCGCGCGGGCAGATGGTGATGCAGGCCGAGCACATCCCGGTGCACCTCGGCGCGATGCCCAGCTCGGTCGCTGCCGTGCTCGAGGAGGACCACCGCCCCGGCGACACGTGGATCCTCAACGACCCCTACCGCGGCGGCACGCACCTGCCGGACATCACGCTGATCTCGCCCGTGTTCGCGGGCACCGACCTGATCGGGTTCGCGGCGAACCGCGCGCACCACGCCGACGTAGGCGGGCGCACTCCCGGCAGCATGCCCGCCGACTCGCACACGCTCGAGGAGGAGGGCGTCGTGATCCCGCCCTCGCGGCTCGACGACGATCTCCTCGCAGAGCTCGCCGCGCGGATGCGCAACCCAGCGCAGCGCCGAGCCGACCTGCGTGCCCAGCTCGCCGCCAACCGCACCGGCGCGGCGCGGCTCGCGGCTCTCGCCCAGATGCACGGCGCGGGCCAGCTGCGCGAGGCGATGGAGGCGACACTCGACTACGCCGAACGGCGGACACGCGCTCGGATCGCCGACCTGCCGGACGGCGAGCACACCGCCGAGGACGTGCTCGAGGCGGGCGACGGCGACCTCACGCTGCGGCTCCGCGCGACCGTGGCGCATGACGAGCTCGAGCTCGACTTCGCGGGCAGCGCCGACCAGCACGAAGGCAACCTCAACTGCCCGCTCGCCGTAACGCTTTCCGCGTGCTACTTCGCCGTGCGCGTCCTGGCCGACCCGGATGTGCCGCCGAGCGCAGGCGCGTGGCGGCCGGTCACGGTCAGCGCGCCTGAGGGCTCGTTGCTGAACGCGCGCCCGCCCGCCGCGGTCGCGGCGGGCAACGTGGAGACGTCGTCACGCGTCGCCGACCTCGTGCTCGCAGCGTTCGGGCGTGCGCTCGGGCAGGGCACGATGAACAACCTCACGCTCGGCAACGATCGCTTCACCTACTACGAGACGATCGGCGGCGGACAGGGAGCGTGTCCCGACGCCGACGGCCCGAGCGCGGTGCACGTCGCGATGAGCAACACGCTCAACACGCCGGTCGAGGCGCTCGAGCTCGAGTTCCCGCTGCGGGCCGTCGAATACTCCGTGCGCCGCGGGTCGGGCGGCGGCGGGCGTCATCGCGGCGGCGACGGCGTCGTGCGCGAGCTCGAGGCGCTCGAGCCGATGGACTACTCGCTGATCACCGAACGCCGGCGGCACGCGCCCCCGGGAGCCGCCGACGGCGAACCGGGCGTGCCGGGGCGGAATCTCCTGAACGGCGACGAGCTGCCGCCGAAGGCTACGGGTAGCCTCCGCGCCGGAGACCGGCTGCGAATCGAGACCCCGGGAGGAGGCGGACATGGAGAGGCCTGACAAGGTGGCGTTCCTGGGGCTCGGGATCATGGGCTCGCGCATGGCCGCGAACCTATGCCGCGCCGGATTCGAGGTGCACGCGTGGAACCGGACCCGGGCGCGCGCGGAAGAACTCGCCGCGGAGCACGGCGCGGTGGTGGCCGACACCCCGGCCGAGGCGGCGGCCGCCGCCGGGATCGCGATCACGATGGTCGTCGACTCGCCAGAGGTCGAGGCGGTGCTCTTCGGCGGTGACGGTGCCGCGGAGGGCCTGAGTGACGGCGGCCTCGCCATCGACATGTCGACGATCGCCCCGAGCGCGAGCCGCGCGATCGCGGACCGGTTAGGCGAACGCGGCGTCACCCTTCCTCGACGCGCCGGTAACAGGATCGAAACCGAAAGCGGAGGACGGGACGCTCACGATCATGGTCGGCGGCGATGCCGCGGACTACGACCGCGCGAAGCCGCTCTTCGAAGCGATGGGAAAGCTCGTGCTCCACGTCGGCCCCCAGGGGCACGGCTCGATGGTGAAGCTGATCAACAACACGGTCGCCGCGGTGAACACGGCGGCGGTGGCCGAAGGGATCGCCGTCGGCCGACAGTGCGGGAGTAGACCTCGACAAGCTGATCGAGGTGATCGGCGCCGGGTCGGGCGCGTCGGCGATGCTCGACCTCAAGGCGCGTCCGATCATCGAGCGCGACTACGAAGCGCTGTTCAAGCTCGGGCACATGCTGAAAGACGTGCGGCACTGCCTCGCCGAAGCCGAGTCGCTCGGCGTGGACATGCGCGTCGCGGCGGCGGCGGAGACGCTCTACGCGGGCGCGGACGACGCCGGCCACTACGACGACGACTTCGCGGCGGTCGCGGAGCAGGTCGGATGAACGCCGAGATCCGAGCGGCGACCGCCGCGGACATCGACGCGGTGCTGGCGGTCTGGACGGAGGCGCGTAGCTCCGCCGCGCAGACGCCCGACGACCCCACGGTCGTGGAGCAGCTGCTCGAACGCGACCCGGGCGCACTCATCCTCGCGGAGTCGGACGGCAAGGTCGTCGGTGTGCTGATTGCCGGCTGGGACGGCTGGCGCGGAAACGTGTACCGGTTGGCGGTGCTGCCGTCGGATCGGCGTCAGGGCATCGCGCGCCGAACTTGTCGAGGCGGGCCACGAGCGCCTCCGCGCCCAGGGAGCGCACCGGGTCACGGCCCTCGTCGGCGGCGAAGAGGGCGCCGCGCACCGGCTGTGGCGGGCGCTCGGCTACCAGCGCGACGAGTTCGTCCACCGTTTCGTGCCGACCAATCCCTCTAGGCCCGCCATGTGCCAAGTCACAAGTGTCACGACCGCACAAATTTAGCGGGCCGTTTCCCCTGCAAACCCCGCGGATCGGCTTCCAATGGGGGAAAACAGGGGTTGACTTGCGAGTCAATTTTCATAGAATCGCCGCCCGCGCGGGTCCGTTTCAACCGCACACGAACCCGCCGCCAACGCTTTCCTTCCGAATGCCAGTCGCTTTCAAAGAATGGGCCGTAACCGTGCGGGCGCTTGCCGAGGGCGAGCAGCTGCTCACGCTCCGCAAGGGCGGCATCCGTGAGGAGAACCGCCACTTCGAGATCGAGCACGACCGGTTCTTCCTCTACCCCACGTTCGACCACCAGCGCAACGACCTCGTCAAGCAGGCGCATCAGCCCGAGCTGCCGCGCGCGCTCGAGGAGGGCGTGTGGTCCGACGGCGAGCCTTCGCCCCGCGGCTTCTCGCGCGATGGTGGCATCCCGCAGCCCGACCGGGTGCGGATCAGGGCCTGGGCCGAGGTGGCCGCCAGCTACCTGATCACCGACCCGCGCTGCGTTGACGCGCTGTCGCCGTACTACGTGTGGAACGAGCAGTACATGCGCGAGCGGCTGCGCTGGAAGCCGCGCCACCCGCTCCACGTCATCCTGCTGCGCACCTACCGGATCCCGCGCCCGGTGACCGTAAAGGTCCGGGACGAGTACATCGGCTGTCATTCATGGCTCGAGCTCCAGCGCGAGCTGCCGTTCGAGGGCACGCCGGTGCTGTCCGATGAGGAGTTCGCCCGCGTCGAGGCGCAGATCGAGGACATCGCCGCCGAGGCGGTCCCGGTGATCCCGGGCCGGCGCGACCTCGTCTACGCGTAGACCTCGGCCGTCTTCTGTGGTCGTTCTCGCGGCGGCCTCGCCAGGTCGAAGCGGGACACGAGCTCGTACGCGAACAGCCCGACCGGGTATCCGAACGCGATCCCGGCCATGACGTCCAGTGGGAAGTGCGCGCCGAACGTGACGCGCGTGAGGGCGATCAGCCCGCAGTAGATCCAGAGCGGCACGCGCAGCCACGGCACCGACGCGATCGCTGCCACCACGATCGCCGTCGTCACGACCATGTGCCCGCTCGGGAACGAGGCGATGTGAGCCCAGTGGCCTCCCTCGACGAGCAGCGCCTGGCCGCCGAGGACCTCCTCGGGCCGGTCGCGGACGAAGAGCATGTAGACGAGCTGGACGAGCACGTCCGACCAGAGCGCGGCGATCGTCGTCGCGAGCGCCGCACCGAGCGCCGCCCGGCGGCCGTAGAACATCGCGCCGAGCGTCGCAACAAGGCACAGCAGGATGTAGTTGCGGGTGTGCGGGTCGAGTGCGCTGTGCAGCCAGTCCGGCCCGGCTCCGAGCGCGTTCACCTCGAGGAATAGGCGCTCGTCGAGCGGCTGCAGCAGCGGCATGGAGGCCGCCAGCCCGAGCGTTCCCGCCACGAGCAGCGCGAACCGCATCGCCCATCGGCGCGCGAAGGCCGCGCCCGGGCTGAGCGCGGGCCGGACGCGGCGCCGCGGGGCGAGGATCGCGGCGAGCACGCGCGACGTGTCGCTGATCGGCCGGAAGGCGCTCTGCTCGCCGTCGTAGATCGCTGGGATGGGCACCCATCCGACGGCGAGGCCCGCGCGCAACGAGGAACGCAGATGACGCGTCTCGGCCTCGTAACGCCCGGGGGGAAGCGGTGCCCGCTCGAGCGCCTCGCGACGGTACAGGCGCATGCCGCACTGCGAGTCGAGCATGCGGCGGCCGGTGACGAGCGTCAAGAGCGCGCTCGACACCGCATTCGTGCACCGGCGCGTCCACGGCATTGCCCCGCGATCCCCGCGCCGGTCGCCGATCACGATGTCGAGTTCCGCGGCCGCGGCCACGAAGTCAGGGATCCGGTCGGGCGGATGCTGGCCGTCCGCGTCGACGACGATGAGCGCGTCCGGCGGCTCCGGTGACGACAGTAGGACCGCCGCGCCGGCGGAGACGGCATCGCCCTTCCCCGCGTTCGCTGCCAACCGAACGAGCCGCACGCCCGGCCACTTCCCGATCGCCGCGAGCACCGCGGCGTCCGCGTCCGGCGCGCCGTCGTCCACGACCACAACCTCATGCACGTGCGGAAGCACCCCGTGAACGACCGCCTCGGCGCCGGCCGCGTTGTGGCACGGCACGACGGCGGCCACGCGCTCGGGCAGTGGACGCCGCGCAGCGGCGGGCCCGCGTTCGGCGGCGCGTGCGAGTGCGAGCGGTACGAGTGCGATGAGGGCGAACGCGCCCTGCGCCATGAGCGTGCGGTAGGACCCGGTGAACTCGATCAGCAGCCCCGCCATCGGCACCGCAACGGCCGCGGCAATGGCGCGCACCGAGAAGTAGAGCCCGCTGTAGCTGCCCGCCTCGGCCGTCGGCACGAAGCGCGCAAAGTATGGGAAGCCGAGCGCCGTGACGAGGCCCGCGCCCACGGCCGCAGCCGCAAACGGCAGCGCTGCCGCCGCCGCCGAGCCGGCCGGAGCCGCGGCCACAAGACCGCCGCCGAGGAGCGCCGCTCCGACGAGTAGCAGGGGGAAGACTCGCTCCGGCCGCGCACGCCCGGCCACGACCATGGCGCCGCCGGTCAGGATGCCGAACCCGGCAAGCATGCCGGCCGCGGCCCCCGCGCTGAGATCAAGGACGCGATCGGCGTAGAGGACGAAGAAGACGGGCAGCGCCACGTAGCCCGCAACCCACAAGATCTGGGCGAGAAGAACCTCCCGCGCACCCGGACGCCGAATTACGGCGCGCAGGGACGCGTCAGGTGCCTTCTCCTCCCGCGAGGCTTGCAGCGGGCGCCGTTCCATCCGCAGGAGCAGCATGACGGTCGGCACGGCAAGAAGTGGCGCCACAGTCGCGGCGACCACGAAGAGCAGCCAGGCGGGTGTGTCGCCGATCAGCACACCGCCAACGCCGACGCCCAGCAGGCCGCCAACGAGCATTGCAAGCTCCTGCGAGCTGGTCGCCGCGGGCCGGCGGCCGTCCTCGAACCGTTCGACGACCACCGCTCGATGTGCGGTCGCGGTCGCGTTCAGACCAACGTACACGCATCCCGCAGCGAGTCCGAGGATCGGGTAGGACGTGTCGGCACCGGCGGCGACGGCGAGCAACCCGGCGCTCGTCACCGCGACACCCCCGACCACGAACGGCGTGCGACGCCCGAGCCCGCCCTCCGCACGGCGATCGCTCCACAGGCCGACCGCCAGCGGCACAGCGAAGCCCGCGGCGGCGTTGACCAGCATGACCGCGCCGATCAACGCCGGCGACTCAGAGATCCGGTCGAGCAGAACCGGTACGTATGTCGTCGTCGCCGCGCGCGCGAGCCCCACTCCGACCTCGGCCAGGCCGAAGGCGACGAGGAATGCCAACGATGTCTGCGCGAATCGCCTCACGCCGCAATCGAGAGTCGTCCCTGCTCGACCCGGACCGAAGCGGTCGTCGTGCCGAGTACTTCCGAGTCGCAGACCATCGGCACGGGCGCCGTGATCAGCGCCTCGCGCCCGGGCGCGATCGTCACGTTGCGCCGGCCGCGAAGCGTGCCGCGGTACGCGGAGACGACCAGCCGCACGACGCGATGGCGGCTTTCCGCCTCGAGCACGACGGCGGCGAAGCGCCCGTCGGCGATGTCGGCCCGCGGGTCGATCTTGAACCCGTACGCGAAGAGCGGGAAGTTCGAGATGAAGAGGCCGGCCGCGTCGCCCTCATAGGCCGGGCGCCCATCGAGCTCGAGCTCGAGGTGCCACGGCTCGTACGCCGCGAGTGCGCCCGCAAACGCGCTCACGCCCTCGAGGAGATGGCTCGAGTCGGGCGCGTCGTAGCGCATGCGCGCCGCCGCGTGCAGCCCTGCGCTGATGCCTTCGATCCCATACAGGCTTTGCGTCGGCGTCTCGACCAGCATTACGTCGACGGGACGGGCGGGCGCCGTCACCGCCACGCGGGCCGCGCGCGGGACGTCGCGCGGGAGCCCGAGCGAGCGCGCGATGTTGTTTGCGCTGCCCATCGGCACGAGTCCGATCTCGATCGGGCCGGGCGCGGCATTTATGGCGAAGTGCACGCTGCCGTCGCCGCCGACCAGAACGAGCCGGCCGCCGTCGGCGGCGTCGATCGCATCGCGCAGGTCGTCCTCCGACTCGGTGATGAACCCGCCCACGTCGACCCCAGCGCCGTCCGTCGCCGCGAGGATCGCAGCGAGAACGGTCTCGGGATCGCGGAGGCCGGACGCACGCGCGTTGACGGCGACGATCGCGCGCAGTCCGACGTGGGTGTGGGCCATATCTCCAATGTAAGCCCGGTTTTCACAATTACCAGTGACATTCGTCCATGAAAATACGATCAGCCGATCCCGGCGTCGGCCGGTCGGATGATCAGCGCGGCCGGTGGCCCTGGACTTCGACGATCTGCTGGAAAGTCGGCCGGTCCTGCCACGGGATGTCGTCCACCCCGACGGCGCCCGCAGTGGTGAATGCGATCTCGTCGCAGAGGTCGCCGTCGTCGCACACGGCCTCCATCTGGATCTCGTCGAGAGCGCCTACGCCGTAGCGCTCCTTCGCGTTGGCAATCGCGTCGGTCAGCGCGCCGAGCAGGACGCGCCGGCACCGCCCGAGCTTCCCGCGTCCGCAGTACGGGCGAGACAACGGGGCGCGCACCCGGGCCCCCAGCAGGCTCCGCAGGTCGGTGTTCACCTCCGACCACCAGCCGCTGCCGAACGCGCTGCCGTCGGACGGCGGCGGGCTGCCGTAGTCGCTGACGTCGCGGACTGTCTCGTACGCGGTCTTGCCGAGCACGGGCCGGAAGACTCGCTGCGCTATGAGCGGCCACCAATCGTCCATAACGGCGATCGCCGGGCCGTGCTCGATGACGTTGTCGCCGTCGAGGTCGCGGCGGTGCGAGCCGGTGCGCTTCCATTGGTCCAGCAGATCGATCGCGGCCCGTGTTTCCTCGCTCTTGCCCGCGCCGGTCACCTTGCGCAGCCATCGGTAGAGCTCCCAGCCGCGCAGGTCGGTGGTCGCGCCCAGCTCCATCGCGCGGGTCAGACCGGCGAGGTCGAGCTTGCGCCTGCCCTTGATCCCCAGGCGGATGCGGTCCTCCAGGCGGGTCATGCGCTGGATCGAGCCGTAGTTCCAGTAGTCGTCCGCCGCGCGCCAGCCAGGCGCCTGCTTGTTGTTCCAGTTGACGAGGTAGCCCTGCGCGGGGTTGCGCGCGTTCGGGAGTTGCGTGACGGGGATGCGATCCGAGCTGTAGTCATCGGGATCGAAGCCCTGCCAATCCCACCGGCCGGTGCCCCAGGCGGGGAAATCCGGGCTCGTTCCGCGCGCCCGCATCGGATACCACCCCGAGGTCACGTAGGCGATATCTCGGTCGTCGGCATAGAACCAGTTGAAGGCGAAGTTGATCTCGCGCATCGTCCGCTTGAAGCCGCGCGCATCGGACACCTCGTTGAAGTTGAGCCGCTTGAACGCGAGCGAGGACTCGAGCTCGTGGAAGTAGGTCGAGCGCGCCTCGGCGACCGCGACCGGCTGGCCCTTCACGGTCGCGCGCGCCTGGATCGGGCCGTGGACGCTGCGGTCGACGCTCAGGTGGACCTGCTGCGGCGGCGACAGGTCCGGTGGCGGGATCAGGTCGGTTACCGCCTTCGTCGTCTCGAACTGGCGCTCCGAGACCTTGAACGGCACGCACTCGCCCTCATAGAGGTAGTGGTCGGACTCGGTCGTCGGCTCCGATCCGTCCGGCTCGCAGAGCTTCTCGACGAACTGGTCCACGACGTCGGTGTTGGCCGTCGTGGCGCTCCACGCGAAGTCCTCTCCGCGGCCCAGGAGCACGTACAGGCTGATCCCCGGGAACGTCGCGCCGCGCGCGTGCAGCCCATCAGGGCCGTGGATCTCCATCTCCATCAGGATCTGCGGCGAGTAGTAGCCCACCTGCGGGCCCATCACGGCGATCGGCGTGCCGGACTTCGACTCCCGCCGGCCGACGAGCAGCACGTTCGACGCCTCGCGCCGCTCCATGAATGGACGCGCGGCCTGTGCGCTCTCCTCCGGCACCTCGCCCGAGACGATCGGGTCGGCCGGCTGGTAGGAGCCCGGGTCGATCATCGCCCGTCCGCGCCGCTTCGGCTTGCCCGCCCCTCGGTAGGGGAACCGTTTGTGCGTCGTCACCGGCGCCTCTGGGTCGTCGAAGTCGCGGAAGTCCCTGTAGACACGCTTGCCGGCCCGGCGCCCGAAGCGCTTGCGGAGCGCCTGGTAGGCGAGCGAGACGCGCGCCTCCTCGCCCCCGCCCTTGCCGAAGATCCCGCCGATCAACGACGCGATCGCGACGGTGTCGGTCGGCTTCCAGTCCTCGATCTGCTTTCCGAGCGCCGGGTACTCGACCGGCATCTTGCTCGGGTCATTGCGCGCCTCGGCGATGTAGGCGTTGATCCCGTCGACGTAGTCGAGCAGGTCCTGCTTTATCTGCGCGCCCTCCTCGCCCGACTCCGCCGAGGCGCTGTCGATCATCTGCTGCAGCTCGGCCTCGTCGTAGTCGGCGATCAGGAGCTGCTGGGCGTCCATCCCGATGTTCGCGGGGCCGGCGAGCTCGCTCAGGGTCGCCCTTCCGGTGTGTCGCAGTACGTCCATCAGGAACAGCCGATCCTGGGCAGACGCGTAGCCGGCGCCGAACATCGAATCCGACCGCGTCGCGCCGAACACCTTTGGGACGTTGTGCTCGCCGCGATAGATCTCGACGCCGGGCCGTGGGCTCGACTCGAGGGTGGCTCCGTCGATCCCGAAGCTGCAGGCTTGAAATACGTGTCGAGGTCGCCCATCGTCAGGCCGGGCGCCGCCTGCACCAGGTCGTTGTAGAGCGGCAGCTGGTCGACGAACGTCTCCGGCGGGCTGCCGCTCGCCTGGAAGGCGCCGAACTCCATCGCGTCCACGGTCTCGCCCTGCCCGGCGGGCAGGACGTTGCGGAAGCCGCCGAAGTCGAAGTCCTCGACCGCGGTCTCCTGGGCCCATCCGGTTGCGGGCAGCGCCAGCGCCCCGGCAACCGCCATCGCTACGGCGTAGCTCCCCCCTCGCACGTCATGAAAGATAAGGCCGGCTAGCGAGTGACGCGCAGTTTCCGCTTCGCCGTCTTGTAGTCGGCGTGCTCAGCCGTGGCCTTCAAGCGCCTACGCCGCTCGTAGGGCCCCAGCTTTATCGAGCACACGCCCTGCGCGTTCGTCGTGCAGCTCTCGCCGGCCACCTTGACGCGCGAGTTCGGCAGGGGATCACCCGCGTCCTTGGTCCTGAACGTGACCTCGGTCCTCTCGTCCTTCGGGAAGCGCCTCGGCCGCGCGCGGAAGGAGATCCCCGGCTCCATCTGGGTGTGGAAGAAGCCCGAGTTGCCCACCTGCTGTGAGTGCGCCAGGACGTCGACGACCTTCGCCTGCGCGTCCGCCTGGATGGTGGTGACGCCGACGGTGTCCTTGGGGTACCTCATGGTGACCGTCTTGCCCCAGTTGGTAACGGACTCGTTCGAGCGGCGCGCGTAGATCCGGCCGTTGCGGGTCCAGACCCCCCACAACCGGCCGTTGGGGTCGGCTGCGATCGCGACCTCACCGATTCCCTTCATCCGCGCGATGGTCTTGATCACACCGCCGATCCTCCACACCCGCACCCTGTTCAAGGTGGGATAGCCGGTGTGGTACGCGACGAAGACGCCGCCCTGCGAACGCTCCGCCATCGGCACGTGCCCGTTCTGCGAACTGATGACTTGGGCGCCCTGGAAAAAGCTGGAGGATCCGCCGAGGAACGTCGAGTCACCAATGGGTTCGCCATCGGCCGTGTTGACCTCGCGCTGGTAGAGGCCCGGGTTGTCGATGCCGGTAACGAGGTACACCACCCACATCCGGCCGGTGGCAGAGTCGAACCCGATGCTCGGGTCGTAGTTGTTCCCGCCGGTGTCGTTGAAGTTCGTGTGGTCGGAGTCCTCGAGGCCGGTGTAGCGCTGCACGCAGATGCACAGCGTCCCCTCCCACACGTAGTACCCGATGCCGTCGGGGCCCAGCGTTCCATCCATCTCGGTGGGGGACTCGGCCGGGCCGTCGGTCACCTTCGTGTCGAACGGGCCGGTCCAGGTGTCGCCGTTGTCGTTCGATACGACGACCTCCATGTGCGAGTTGCTGTAGCCGTCGCCCTCGTATCCGGCCCCGAAGTTCATCCACAGCTGATCCCCAACCGACACGAACGCGGGGTAATAGCCGAGGTACCCGTAACCCGGCGCGATGGCGTGCGACGGGCCCACCACGCCGTCGGACGAGATCGACCGGTGGATCATGTGGTAGGTCGACGTGGCCGTCTCGTCTTCACGAACACCTATGTGCAGCCGCCCATCGTGACGAAGCAGGTTCAGCTCGAACCAAGCGCCCTTGTCCGTGATGCGCGTCCAGGTGCCTGGCCCGCCCGCGGCCGCAGCGCTTGGCAGTGCCAGCGCCAATGCCAGGGTCAACCAAATGAGCTTCCGCGTACCGCGAACGTAGGTGCCATGTCTCATATGGCGAAACACTAGCCGTGGCGTGGGTCGAGTCGCAATCGATGTCGTTCTCCGCGCGGCACGAGACGCGTCACGCCGACGTGGCCGCCGACCTGCTCCAGAGGCTCGAGGACTTCCGCGGCGAGATGGAGGGCATCTTCGGCAGCACGCCGTGGGACGTCGCGGTCGTGATCCATCCGAGCCCGCTCGAGCTCGCCCTCGCGCATCCGTGGCTGCCGGTCGCGCGGATGTTCGCCGCGCCGGCGAGCCGGCGCTACTTCGCGGGCTGGTTCGCACGCGGCGAGATCCATGTCCTCGCCCCGGAGGCGCTCGAGGCACGCGCTTCGCGCGTGCAGGGCTCGCGCCAGGCGCTCGCGCGCTCGCCGCACCACGAGTACGCCCACCTGGTCCTGGCCGAGCACAACCCGGCCCTACCCCCGCCCTTCAACATCAAGACGTTCCGCAAGTACCTCGAGCTGGCCTGGGTCTGCGAGGGAGCCGCGACCTACCTCGCGGGACAGACGCGCCACCTGCGGCCCGCCATCGCGCTCAGGATGCGCGAGGGCAAGCCGCCGTCGTTCCCGCCGTCGGCGGCGGACGCGCAGCTACTGGGCGGGACCGTGTTCAGCCTGCTCGCACGGGCCGCCGGGCGTCAGGCCTGCGTCGAGCTCGCGAAGGTCGAGCACGGCTGGCAGGCGCGCAACGCGATCGAGCTGGCGTTCGCGCGCGAGATGGACGAGGTCGAGCAGGAGTGGCGGACCTACCTCGCAGGCTTCAGCCTGTCGTAGCGGGCGGCGCGCCTTTCGCGTAGCGATGGTGGATCCCGAGCACGTTGCCGTCGGGGTCCTGGAAGAACGCCTGGAAGCAGACGCCTGAGTCGATGGTGTCGCCCCTGAACTCGACGCCGCGGGACTCGAGCTCGGCCTTCGCGGCCTCGAAGTCGTCGACGCGGAACTCGAGCGGGTTGGTGTTGGGCTTGAACTCCTGCCCGAACGCGTCCGACTGAATGACTGCGATGGTCAGGTTCCCGGTCTCGAATTCGTAGCCGGGCATGTTCCCCCATTGCTTGCCCCGCTCGAGCTCGAGCACCTCGTCGTAGAACTTCACCGACCGATCGATGTCGGTCGAGCCGATGATGAGGAAGTCAGTTCCGCTTACGAGTGACATGTCTATAGCCCCAGTGTTTTGGCAATGATGTTCTTCTGGATCTCCGACGTGCCGCCGAAGATCGTCGTCACGACGGCCGCACGCAGGTACTGCTCCATCGGGTACTCGGTCGCGTAGCCGTACCCGCCCATCGACTGCATGCCCTCGAGCGCGCACTTCTTGGCGAGCTCGGTGCACGCGAGCTTCGCCATCGACGCCTCCTTGGGAAGCATCCGGGCCGGGTCCTCGTCGGTCAGCTGCGCCACGTGGCGCACGAGCAGTCGTGCCTGCGTCAGCTCCGTGGCGAGCTGCGCGAAGCGGTGCTGCTGCGCCTGGAAGCTGCCGATCGGGCGGCCGAACTGCTTGCGCTCCTTCACATAGGCGAGCGCGTCGTCGAACGCGCGCTGTCCGAGGCCGAGCGCCTGCGCGGCCAGGATGACGCGCTCCTTGTTGAGGCCCGCCATCAGCTGCAGCCAGCCGTTACCGTCCTCGCCCAGGAGGTTCTCCGCCGGCACACGGACGTTGTCGAGATAAATCTCGTTCGTGTCGTCGCCCCCGAGCGTCTCGATCGGCGTCATGGTCATGCCCTCGGCGTCGCGCGGGACGAAGATCATCGAGAGGCCCTCGTGCTTTGTCGAGCCCTCCTGCGTACGGCAGACGATCAGCACGTGGCTGGCCTCGCGCGCGTAGGAGATCCACATCTTGGACCCGTTCAGGACGTACTCTCCGTTCTCCCGGACCGCGCGCGTTTGGAGCGCGCCGACATCCGAGCCCGCCTCGGGCTCCGACATCGCGATCGCCAGGCAGTTCCCGCTCCTCGCGACCCCGCCGAGAAGCTCCTGTTTCTGCTCCTCGGTGCCGAATGAGTTGAGCGCGCCGACGACGATGAGCGTGACGCCATAGGCACCGGCGGCGGGCGAGAGCCCATGGGAGATCTCCTCGAGGAAGAGCGACGCGTCGACGAACGAGCCGGCCGAGCCGCCGTATTCCTCGCCGATCATCAGCCCCCACCAGTGGAGCTCGGCCATCTTCTCTGTCGTCTCGCGGAAGGAGAGGTCCTTCTCGCGCTCGCAGAAGGTGCGCACGGACTCGAGGAAGTCCTTCTGTTCCGTGGCGAGCGCCGTCGTCACGCCGTCTCCTTCCAGCGGTTCAGCTCCCTCAGGGCGATCACCATCTTGTGCACCTCGTCCGGGCCGTCGGCGAGCCGGAGCATCCGCAGGCCGCGCCACATCGCCGCGAGCGGCGTGTCGTCGGAGACGCCCAGCGCGCCGTGCACCTGGATCGCGCGGTCGAGCACCTCCATGCACATCTGTGCCGCCTGCACCTTGATCATCGAGATCTCCTGCCGTGCGGCGCGCTTGCCGGCGGTGTCCATCTTCCAGGCGGCATGCAGCACCATCAGCCGGGCGGAATCGATCTCGATCCGCGACTTGGCGACGAAGTCCTGGACGAACTGCTTCTCGCCGAGCGTGCCGCCGAACGAGACGCGTGTGTTCGCGCGCTTGCACATCAGCTCGAGCCCGCGTTCCGCTGCGCCGATCGCACGCATGCAGTGATGGATCCGGCCCGGGCCGAGGCGGTCCTGGGCGATCACGAAGCCACCGCCACGCGTGCCGAGCAGGTTCTCCTCCGGCACGCGGCAGTCCTCGTACTTGATCTCGCAGTGGCCTGGGCCGCCGTCGTGGCCCATGACGGACACCGGACGCACCAGGTTGAACCCCGGCGCGTCGGTCGGGACGATGATCATGCTCGCCCGCTTGTGCGGCGGCGCGTCGGGCTCGGTCACGACCATTGCGATCGCGAACGAGGCGCCAACCGCGCCTGAGGTGAACCACTTGTGCCCGTTGATCACCCACTCGCCGTCCTTGAGGTCGGCGCGTGAGTGGATGTTCGTCGGGTCCGAGCCGGAGGTGTCGGGCTCGGTCATCGAAAAACAGCTCCGGCTGTGGCCGTTCAGGACCGGCTCGAGGAACTTCTCCTTCTGGGCGTCCGTGCCGTGCTGGTGCAGGATCTCCATGTTGCCGGTATCGGGCGCCGAGCAGTTGAAGACCATGGACGAGACGAGGCTGCGGCCCATGACCTCGCACAACATCCCGTACTCCCAGTTGGTGAGGCCGACGCCGATCTCCTCGTCGGGCATGAAGAGGTTCCAGAGGCCCTCGCCCTTCGCCTTCTCGCGCAGTTCGACGACCGCGTCCGGATAGGCCTTGCCGGAGTCCCGCGTCACCTCCTCGTCGAGCGCCTCCACCAGCTCGCGCTCGCGCGGGTAGTAGTGCTCGTCGAGGAAGCCGTTTACCCGCTCGAGGAGCTCCGTGACGCGATCGGAGGGCGTGAAGTCCAAAGCCCGCGGGAGGCTATCTGGATCAGCTCGGCAGCATCAGCCACAGGAGGTAGACGAAGAACACAGCCGCGGCGACGACCGCGACAACTATCACTGCCGTCCTGAGCGGGCTGCGTGCGTCCGCGCCTGTGCTCTCCTGCGGTGCGAGATCGGTCTCGAGCAGCATCTCCCGCGCCGCCCGCACCGCCGACTCGGCCACGAGGACGTCGCGTGGGCCGCCCGCCAGGTAGTCGGGCACGTCGAAGCCCGCCGTGCGGCGGACGATGCTCGGGATCCCCTCCTCCAGCAGCAGGTTCTGGATCAGCTCGGCCTCGGCCTGGTTGCGCCCGCCGGCGACGCGCACGAGCTCGCCGCGGGTGTACTCGGGGTCGATCTTCTCGTAGCCCGCGTAGACGAGCGGAAAGCCGCACTCCGAGCAGAAGCGCTCGTCGAGCGGGTGCTCCGCGCCGCAGCGCGGGCACTTAAGCGAGCTCGACGGGCTCTTCCTCGACACGGCCGTCCGCGATTCGCCAAGCGCGCACCTCGGGCTCGCCCGCGAGCGAGACGATCAGGTACGTCCAGTGCGGGTAGTGCGCGAGGTTGATGTCGGTCTGCGAGGGCTGCGCGGCGCTCTTCGGGTGCGAGTGGTAAATGCCGACCTCGAGGCCCTCGTCGTCCAGCTCGTTCGCGGCCAGCAGGCTCTGTGGGTCGAGCTCGTAGCCGTAGGGCGACGCGCGCAGGTTCTTCGAACGCACGACCTCCTCGATCCGGCCGTTGCGGCCGCTGACGTAGCCGCAGCACTCGTTCGGGGCCTCCTCGCGCGCGTGCGCGATCAGGGCGTCGTGGTGCTCGCGGGTGATCTTCACCGGCCGCAGGCTAGTGCGGCCGGTGTCGATCAGCGAGTCCTACGGCAGGGTGAACGGAATATTCAGGTAGCCGTTCGACTTGAGCGTGGCCGACTGCGAGGCGTTCCCGTTGTTCGGGAGCTTGACCGTGAACGTCGTGGCCTTGCCCGTGTACTTGTACGTCCACATGTACCAGCCGTCCTGGTCCGTGTAGACGGTCGACACCTTCTTGGTGCCCTGGTAGATGTCGGCCTTCGCGTTGGCGAACGGCGTCAACGAGCTCGCCGCCAGCACGAGGCCGCCGATGCCCGGGTTCTTCTTGAACTCGTTGTAGCTCTCGACCGTGCTCCCGCCGTCGTCGTTGGGACCGGTGAACTCGAACTCGTATTGCTCGAAGCCGACCGTGGGCGCGTTCCCGATGTCGAATCCGGCCCGCGGGGCAGTGCAGTCGCGCGCCTCGTGCGGAGCCGTGGCCCCGTACTTGGTGCAGCCGCGCGCAAGTCCCTTGAGGTCGTACGCCATGTGGATCCGGATGAAGACGAGACCGTCCTCCGGCGAATCGACGGTGATCTGCTTCTGGTCACCGAAGTTGGCGGTTGCGTAGTTCCACGTGACCTGGCCGCTCGGCTGCGCGAGCAGCGTGCCGGCCGGCGAGTAGCACGTCTTGCCGTTGGTCTCGGTCACCACGACATCGGAGTGAACCTTGATCGGATTGGTCCCGGACAGCACGAACGGGAACGGGATGTCGATCACGATGTCATCGCCCTCATCGCCCTCGTAGGCGACGTTGAGGAAGAACTGGCCCGGGTTGCTCGAGCTCAGCTTGTAGTAGCCCATGTCCGGGGTGAAGATGAGCGGGAACTGGTTTCCGCTCCGTTCCGGCATGCGGTCGAACGTGCATCCGCCGGCTGTGACGATCGACGTCTCGGGAACGTTCGTGACCGTGCATTCGGGCGGCGTCCCGCCGGCCGTGAGTGTGAGGCCCTGGCAGTCGTCCGTGTCTGGCGTCCAGCCCGGAGGCGAGTCGACCTCTGTGACGTCGCAAGTATCGCCTTCCGCGAAGCCTTCGACCGTGAACTCGGCCGGAGTATCGGTCGCCGGGTCAGCTTGATCCGTGTCGCTGAACCCGTTGGTGCACTCGAGCTCGATCGTCACCGCGGTCTCCGTCGTGCCGTCCGAGTACTCCTTGTACACCTTGACCGTGGCCGTGCGGTAGTTGCCGAAGTCGTAGTCGGCCTCCACCTGGCCCTGGGTGACCGTGACTTCGTGGCCGCCCGGGGCATCCGCGTCGATCGCTTCGCACTTGTCATTGCTCGGCGCCGACTGCTTCCAGCCGTCCTCCTGTGTTTCGCAGATGACCCAGTCACCGACAGGTACCTCGGTGAGCTCGTAGAAGCCCTTCGGATCCACAACGTCGGTGTCAACCGGGCTGCCGGTCGCATCGCCGTTCGTATCCGGCTCGTAGGCCCCGACCGTCCAGCCCTCCAGCAGCGGCTCGTTGTCCCCCAACGTGTTCTCGTCGTCATCCGGGCCGTTCGGCTGACGCACGCCGTCCCGGTTGCGATCGTCGAACTTGAACCCGTTGACGCCGCCTGAGCGGAAGTTTCCGAAGTCCCGATCGAGCTCCTCGCCCTGATCGAGTTCGACCGCGTGGCCGCCCGGCGCCTCGTCCTTGATCGAACCACAGTTCTTCGTGTCCGGATCGGGAGTGGACTGGGTCCAACCGGCTTGATCCTGCTCACAAATCACCCAGTTACCGACCGGGAGGGTGAGCTCGTAGAAGCCCTTTACGTCGGTCACGTCGTCCGCAATCGGGTCTCCGGTCGCGTCGCCATTGCCGTCCACGCCGTAGGCCTCGATCAGCCAGCCCTCGAGAATCGGCTCGTTGTCTTCCAACGTGTTCTCGTCGTTATCCGGGCCGTCCGGCTGACGGATGCCGTCGCGATTCTTGTCCTCGAACTTGAACCCCTGGACCCTTCCTGAGCGGTTGTTTCCGAAGTTCTGAGTCCCGAGCTGCTCGCCCGGATCGAGGTCGACCACGTGGCCGCCCGGAGCAGCGCCGGTGACCTCACCACATCGCTTGGTACTCGGATCGGGCGTGGTCTGCGCCCATCCGGCCTGGAGCTGCTCGCACAGGACGTAGTCGCCGGAGGGCAGCTTCAGCTCGTAGCTGCCGTCGCCACCGGTCGTGGCGCTGTCAGCCGCGGCCACACCGGCCTCCGTCGGACTGAGCTCGCCATCGCCGTCATCGGCGTAGGCCTCGATCGTCCAGCCCGAAAGCCCAAGCTCGTCATCTGAATCGGGCGTCGTGTTATTCGCGCCATTCGGATCCCAGGCACCGTCGCGGTTGAAATCGTCGAACTTCGAACCGGAAACGGTGGCGAGGTGGTAGTTGCCGAAGTCGGTGTCGGCCTCGTCCTGGCCGGCGCTCACCGTGACCGGATGCCCGCCCGGCGCGTCCGCATCCGCCTCTGCGCACTCCGCACCCGCCGGGTCCGGCGCGGTCTGCACCCAGTCGTCCTGCTGCTCCTCGCAGATCACGTACGTGCCCGTCTTGAGCGCGATCGTGTAGTCGCCATTCGCGTCGGTATCGGCGAACGCGGCGGGGCCCGGAGTGACCTCATCCGCGTGCAGAACGCCGTCATTCTCGACGCCATCACCCGTGCCGTCATCGGCGAACGCATTGATCCGCCAACCCACGAGTCCCGACTCGCCGGCGCTGTTCCCGTCGCGGTTGACGTCATCGAACTTCGTTCCGGAAACCGAACCCGCTTGCTCGGTGTTCGTGAACGTGCAGATGACGTGCGTGGTGACCATCACCTCGTCGTTCGCGGCCGGCGTGACTGCCGGCTCGCCCGCACCGTCGTCCGTGCCGTTGTTGTTCAGGTCCTGGAAGCACGTCAGGTCGGACGTGTAGTCGGCGGCGTTCGTCGGCGAGTCGAAGGTCTCGTCGAGAAAGACTGTCGCGCCGCTGCGCTTCGTCTTCTGGCCGGTCGTACCGTCGGTACCTACCAAGGGCGTCGTCTCGACGGTGTTCGGCGCCTCCTTCAGAGCGACGGTCTGCCCAATCCACAGGTCGTTACCCGCCGTCGCGGAGCCAGTCGGCGTGGCCCCCACTCCCGCCTGCGTGAAGTCCTCGGCGCCGGTCGCCGTGCCGCCGGCGTCAAACGACACCTGGAAGGTGACGTTCGACATGTCGGGGGCGTCCAGCTTGCTTCCGTACACGTTCACGACACGATCGTTGGCGAAGTTCGTATTGACGCTCGGCGCCGTCAGGCTGGTGCCGGTGCCCGTCATGACGTTGTGGGCGTCGATCGGCGACGTCGGGTCGACGCCGGTGTAGCGGATCAGCACCCCGCTCCCGAACTTGGCCACCGCGGCTCCGCCCGCGCACGTAGGGGACCTGTAACCGAACGTGTAGTTGGCGGCGTTCGTGTCGTTCACGAACCTGTAGTAGACCGCCTGCGTCAGGCCAGTCCCGTTGTCGTCCCGCCGCAGCAAGGTCCAGCCGGCGGGCGTGCAGATGTTGGCGGCCCCGAGGTCTTCCACCGTTATCGTGGCGAGCAGGAAGTCGCCTATCTCCTTGGTCGGGGGTCGGCTCAGCGTCACCTGGTTGTTAGCTCCGCCGCTCGTCTTTGCGTCACGATCGTCGACGAGCGCGGCGCCCGCCCCGATCGGCTCATCGGTCGTGATGGAGAGCGTCGCGTTCCCCGCGGTCCCCACCCAATCCTTGCGCAGTTCGATCGTGCCCTGGTCCGCCGGCTTGAGGGCGACCGTCTGTGCGACCCAGTAGTCGTTACCCGCGGTCGCGGTGCCGGTCGGCGTGGCGCCAGGGGTCCCCTGGGTGAAGTCCTCGCCACCGGTCGCGGTGCTGTTGGGCGAGTTCTCGAACGAGGCGCCCGTGATGTCGGTGTCGCTCCTGCTGCCGTACAGGTTCACGATGCGGTCGTTCGCGAAGGTCGTCGTGACGCTCGGCGCCGTGAGGCTGGTGCCCCAGCCCGTGGCGCCGTCATGGTCATCGATCGGCGATGTGGGGTCTACGCCGATGTAGCGGATCATCACGGCGGTCGCGGCCTTCAGGTTGGGGTGCCACCCGCAGGACACGCACCGGTCTGGAACGAGAACGCAGTCGTGACATCGGACACGTTGGTCGCCGCAAACTTGTAGAAGATCGCCTGCGTAACGCTTGAAGCTCATCGCCAGCCCCGACGCTGTCGTCCCGCCGCAGCAAGGTCCACCCGGCGCCGGCGGGCGCACAGATGTTCTCCGTAGCCGCGAGGTCCTCGACCGTCACCGCCGCCAGCAGGAAATCACCGGCCGCGCGATTCGACGGTCGAGTGAGCGAGATCGAGGTAGCCCCCGCCGTACTGGCAGGCGGCGAGCGGTCGCCGGCCGGGCGGCGCCGCCACCGATCGAGTCGGTAAACGACGTCGTCGCCGTACCGGAAGTCGCGCCCGTGGCCGTCACGTTGTAAGTCGGGACGTACCGATCCGGGAGACTGAACGAGTACACGAGCACGCCGTCGCCGTCAGCGGCGACGTCGGCCGTGTGGGTCCAGCCCTCTCCGTCAACCTCGGCGATCTCGAGGTGAACCGCCTCGCCGGGAGCCCACCCGGTTCCCGTCAACGTGACCGTGTCGCCTGGCGCGTAGTCCGCAAGGTCCGAGGCGATGCTGACCGCCGGTGCGGTCTCAGCAGCGACGGTCTCCTCGATCGTCGTGGACGAATCGAGCGGCCCGAGCGCGTCCTCCGCCGACGCTGAAGCCGGCACGACCAGCAGGCCGGCGACTAGCATGAGTGCGAGACGGCGGGCGAAGAGACGGCGGCAAGACGACACGAGTTCCTTTCGGGTGGGCCATGTCCACCATCTGCGCGTACCCAGTTGGTCGCAATGGGTCACCTGGGCGGAAACTCCGTTCAGCGCGCGTAAGCGATCTGTTCAGGCGCCTGAACGGAGATCTCCTTCACCGGCCGCGCGCTCGTGCGGCCGGTGAAGATCCAGCGAGTCCTCGGTCCTACCTGTTCTTTCCGCCGCCGGGCTGCGTCGGCGTGGGCGTCGGCGTCGGCTCGTCGGGGTCGGCGTCGGCGTCGTGGTGCCCTCCGGGACGGAGAAGCTCACGGATACGTAGCCGTTCGACTTCATTTGCACCGACTTCGAGAGGCCGTACGCCGGGAGCTTGACCGTGAACGTGGTCGCCTTGCCGGTGTACTTGTAGAGCCACATCGACCAGCCGTCCTCGTCCGTGGACTGGGCACCGAGCTTCTTCGTGCCCTGCCAGTACTCGATCGCGGTGAACGGGACCGCGTCGCCCGAGGTCGTCTTCAACGCCAACGAGCCGATCCCCGGGTTCTTCTTGAACACGTTGAAGCTCTCCACCGTGCCGCCACCGTCGTCATTGGGGCCGCTGAAGGTGAAGAGGTACGGCTCGTATCCATCGAAATGATGGTTCGCAGGCGACGTGCAGTCCGCCGGCGGCGGCGTACCCGCGCCCTTCGTGCACATCCCGGCGACGCCCTTCAGGCCGTACGCCAGGTGGATCCGGACGTAAACGAGCCCGTCCTCCGGCGAGTCGACCGTGACGGTCTTCGTATCGCCGAAGGTGTCACCGCCGGTTCCGTAGTTCCACGTGACCGCGTCGCTCTCCTTGCTGAGCAGCTTGCCCTTCGGGTGGAAGCACATCCTTCCGCTGCCGTTCGGGCCCGCGTTCACGTCCTCGTGCACGTCGATCGCGCTCGGCGAAACCGTCACGAACGGGAATGGGATGTCGATCTCGATGTCGTCACCCTGGTCCCCGTCGTAAACGACGTTCAGGTAGAACTGCCCCGGGTTCGTCGAGGACAGCTTGTAGTAGCTGCCTGTCTGCGGCGTGAAGATCGCCGGGAACTGGAACCCGGCACGGTCGTCGACGCGGTCGAAGGTGCAGCCTCCGTTCGTGACGATCGTCGCCTCCTGGATGTTCTCGACCGTGCACTCGAGCTCAGCGCCCGCCTCGAGGTCGAGGTTCTCGCAGTCGGACGTGTCGGCGGTGAAGCCGTCCACATCGCTGACCTCGGTGACATCGCACGTGTCGTCGTCCGCGAACTGCTCGACCTCGAATTCGGCCGGGCTACCCGGCGATGCCGTGTCGGTCGCCGGACTGACGTCGCCACCCGTGCACTCGAGCTTGACCGTCACCGGCGTGGTGGTGGTGCCGTCCGAGTAGGTCTTGTTGACCGTGACCGTGGCCGTGCGGTAGTTGCCGAAGTCCTTGTCCGTCGACCTCGTCTCCCACCGCAACGCTGACGGACATGCCCGAAGTCCGCGGCTCCGCTGACGCCCGCGCAGTCCCGTCGGCCGTCTCGGTGCCGACTGGACCCAGCCAGTCTGGAGTTGCTCGCAGATCACGTAGTCGATTGCGATCCGGATCACCTGCCGGGAACGGTCAGCGTGTAGTTGCCGTCCGCGTCCGTGACTGTCGCTCGCGACAGGACTGCCGGTGTCGCCGCACCGAAGCCATCGTCCGCGTAGGCCTCGATCGTCCAGCCCTCGAGCCCCGGATCGTCCGGATCGGCGGCGTTCGTGCCCTTCGGGTCCTCCTGATCGTCGAACTTCAGGCCCGAGATCGTCGCGCCCTCGAAGTTGCCGAAGTCCTTGTCCTCGAAGTGATCGGTCGTCTCGAGGTCGTCGATGAAGTAGCCCTCCGGGCCTGCCCCGTCGACGTTCGAGCAGTCGCCGGTACCCGGGTTCGGGAAGGACTGGAGCCAACCGGTCTGCAGCATCTCGCAGACGACGTAGTCGCCGGCCTGGAGGCCGAGCGTGTACGTGCCGTCCGGATCGCTCGTCGTCTCACTCGCGACCGGGTCCGCGGCAGCCTCATCGGGCCCAGGATGCCGTCACCTGCGGTGTCATCACCCTGCGCCGTCGTCGGCGTAGGCGTTGATCACCCAGCCGGGCAGCGGCGGGTCCGTCACGTCCTTGACGCCATCCTCGGTCGTCGTCGTCGAACTTCATCCCTGAAACGAGGCCGGCGATGTTGCCGAAGTCCTTGTCCGTCGCGTCATCGCCCTCGTTCGAGAATCGAACGGCGTAGCCCTCCGGGCCTGCGCCGTCGACTGACCGAGCAGTCAGCGTCCCGGGGTTCGGGAAGGACTGGACCCAGTCGTCCTTGAGCTCCTCGCAGACGACGTAGTCGCCGGGGTCGACGTCGATCTAGTACGTGCCGTCCGCCGCCGTCGTGGCGGTGAATGCCGGCGGCTCGGTCGCCTCCGTCCCGTCGTCGAGTGCACGCCGTCGCCGTCGTCGGCGAAGGCGTTGATGACCCAGCCCTCGACCGGCTCGTCACCGGCGTTATTGGTTCCACTGCTGTCGACATCACGGAACTTCTCGCCCGAGATCGTGTTGGTGTCGTCCTCCTCGGTCGTTCTGGAAGTCGTTCTCGTGGAGTTTCGCTCGGTCGTGAGGTCCGTCGACCGCGTGGCCGCCGTCCGCGTCCGGATCCGGCAGCTCCTGGCAGATCGGTGTCGGCCGGTGCCACCTGCGTCCATCCGGACTGAGCTCCTCGCAGATCACGTAGTCGCCGGCCTGGAGGCCGATCGTGTAATTCCCGTCTGCCGTCGGTCGTCGGTCGCACGCGCACGGCGGTCGCCTCGGCGTCGTTCAGTTCGCCGTCGGCGGCATCACCGGTCGCCGTCGTCCGTCGTACGGCGCAGCGTCGATGACCCAGCCCTCGAGCGGGTTGTCCGCCTCGTCGGTCTTCGTGCCCTTGACGAGGCCGGCGATGTTGCCGAAGTCCTTGTCGGTCACGGCATCGCCCGAATTGACCGACACCGCGTAGCCCTCGGCGGCGTGGTCCGCGACCCCTGAGCAATCCCCGTCGCCGGGGTTCGGGAACGACTGGACCCAGTCGGCGGGCAGCGTCTCGCAGATCACGTAATCGCCTGCGGCGAGCGTCAGCGTGTAGTCGCCACTCGAATCCGTCGTCGCGGTCGCCGCGACGGTGTCGTCCTCGGTGGAGTCCACGATGCCGTCACCGTCGTCCGCGTAGGCGTCGATGACCCAGCCTTCGACCGGCTCGTCAGGCGGATTCCGTGTCATCGAACGAGCCATCGCTGCTGTTAACGTCGCGGAACTTCATGCCCGAGACGGTCGCCGCCGACTCGACGTTGCCGAAGTCGCGGCCGTCGAAGTCGTCACCGACCGCGAGGTCGAGCTCCGGAGTACCCCTCGTCGCCGGCAGCCGCGATCGCATCAGCAATCGCCGGTCCCCGGATCCGGGAATGTCTGCGTCCAGCCGGCCTGCAGCTCCTCGCAGATCACGTAATCGTTGTTCGGGTTGACCGAGAGCCCGAGCGCGTACTCGCCGTTGGCGTCGGTCTCGCCCGTCGCGGCCGGCCCCGCCGCGGCCTCGTCCGGACCGATGATCCCGTCCGCCGGGTGTCACCGCCCGCGCCGTCGTCGGCATAGGCGTTGATGATCCAGCCCTCGAGCCCGGATCAGTCGCATCCTTGGCCCAACCGGGTCGAGGTCCTCGAACTTCATCCCGCGGATCGTCGCCGCGAGCTCGTAGGCGCCGATGTCGCATGCCGCTCCCTGTGGGCGCGGCACGTGGCGCTGGTCGATGCCGTCGACCGGCGAGGCCGCGCAGACAGCTCGTCGCCGGCATCGAGCGCGTCGCTGCTGAGAGACCGATGGCGCGCGTGAACGTCGGTCCGCCGTTGTCCTGCAGCGGCGCCGAGGTCGGGATTGCAGTTGCTCTGGCTGTTGTTGGCGCCCTGGAAGCCGCAGCTCGTCCCGCTGTCGAGGTTGTTCGTGCCCTCGTTGAACGCCTCCGTGATCGGGTTGTTGTCGTTCACCTCGGCGCTGCAGTCGTTGTTGTCGACGATCGTGTTGCTGAGGAAGTAGTCGCCGTCGTTCGCGGCGCCGAGGTCGCGGCGAAGCCCGTCGCCCAGGCCGCCGGCGTCGTTGTCGCTGATCGTGTCGTTGAGAGGTTGAGGTTCTTGTCGACCAGCCAGAGCCCGCCGCCGTCGGCTCCGGCCGAGGTTGTTGTCGATCGTCGAGTTCGCGATCGTCGCGTCCATCCGGATGTGAAGGCCACCGCCGTCTGCCCACGGCCTCGTTGTCGTTGAACGTCGACTGCTTGATGAGCAGCGAGTCGTGGTTGGTGTTCTGGTTGTCGAAGTAGCCGCCACCGCTCCGGCCGGTCGTGTTGCGGGCGACCGTCGAGTCGATGATCTGAACCGCGGGCGGGCTCTCGAGCGCGCTGCTCGAGAAGATGCCGCCGCCGTCGCGCGGGCCATCGAGTGTGTTGTCGTTGACCTCCGAGTGGTCGAGGACCAGGTGGCCGTTGGTGATGTAGATCCCGCCGCCTCGTCCCTGCGCGGTGTTCCCGTTCACCTCGGAGTTGGTGATCGTCATGAACGAGTCCTCGTCGGCCTGGTAGATGCCGCCGCCGAAGCCGTCGAGATCGTCGGCACCCTGCGTTGTTGTTCGTGTTGTCGTTGACGGTCGAGTCGTCGATCGTGACGCTGGCCGCCGTTGGTGTTCCAGAGGCCGCCGGCCTTGCCGCCGGCGGAGTTGCCGTCGAGATGCGAGTTGTCGATGTCGAGACTGCGGCCGCGGTTGAAGATCGCGCCGCCGTCACAACCGGTGCAGTTCGAGGCCGTGTCGTTGTCGGTGAACGTCGGAGTCCTTCGACCGTCGTGTCGATGTTGAACGCCACGATGTAGAGGCCCGCGCCGCCGTTGCCGCTCGTCATCCGGTTGTGCGTGACCACCATGTTGTCGAGGTCGAGCGCGTTCGGCTCGGCCATGCTCCCGTCCTCGGCGCGGATGCCGCCGCCGGCCGTGTTCGCGAAGCCATTCTCGATCGTGAAGTCGTTCAGGTCGAGGTCGGTCCCGGGCGTGCGCAGGTGGAAGACGCGGTCGACGCCGGTGCCAATCGTCGCGCCGCCCTGGACGATGGTCGCGCCTGCGCCGTCGCCGTTGATCGAGACGCTCTCGGACACGTCGAGGTCGCCGTCCTCGCCGTCGTCGTTGGACGCGTCCTTCGGGATCGTGAGCGTGTAGGTGTCGGCTCGAGATCGATGTCAGTGACCTCGGGGTGCGCGTTCGACGTCCGATCGCCTCGCGCAGCGAGCACAGGCCGTTGTCGCCCATGCTGAAGTCGTCGAGCTGTCGTGTTGACCACCAGCGTCGGCGTGACGCCGCAGCCGCGCTCGACGTGGGAGTCCGTGAATGCCGCGACGCCGTGCCTGAGCTGGCTCCGGTGGCCGTCAGCGTGTACTTCGCGACCACGACGTCAGGCAGGTCGAACTGATACACGAAGGCGCCCGTGGCGTCGGCAACGACGGTAGCCGTGTGCTGCCACGGCTCCGGCTGCAGGCCATCGTCGTTGACGACGATCTGGACGCTCTCGCCGGCTTGCCAGCCGCTGCCCGTCAGGACGACCGGGGACGCCGGGCTCGTAGTCGGCCTTGTCGGTCGTGACCGACGGACCGCTCTGAATTGCGGCAGGGGCAAGCGGATCGAAGACGTCGGCTGTCGCTGACGAAGGCAGGGCGAGGGCGAGAATCAGAAGAGCTCCTGCGACGGTCAGCCGGCAGCACGAATTACGCATTTGCAAGTCCTTTCGAGGGTCCAAAACGAGCATCTTCCGGATACTTCGATGGCGCAATGGGCCACCTCGGGTGAGAAATTCGTTCAGGCCGTTACGCGAACCGATCAGGTGTCTGAACGGCCTGGGTGCAGACGCTCATCGGCGCTGCGAAAACCTCTGCGCTAGGGGAGCGTGAACGGCACCGACAGGTAGCCGTTCGACTTGAGCGTCACCGTCTGGGCCGGCACCGCGGGATACGCAGGCAGCTTCACCGTGAAGCTCGTTGCCTTGCCCGTGTACTTGTACGACCACATGTACCAGCCATCGTCGTCGGTCTGGACGGTCGCCTTCGGCGTCGTGCCCTGGAGATCTGGACGTTGACACCCGAGACCGGCGTGTCCGACGGGTCTGCACCACGAGGCCGCCGATGCCCGGGTTCTTCTTGAAGACGTTGAAGCTCTCAATCGATCCGTTCACGTTGAAAGCGGGCGTGGTCGTCCCGAAGGAGAACGGGTACGTCTTGTAGCCGGAGATGGTGAGCGGATTGGTCGGAAGCGTGCAGGTCGCGGTCGGCGGCGTGCCCGCACCGGAACACCCGCCCGCCACACCCCGCAGGCCATACGCGAGATGCACTCGCACGTAGACGAACCCGCCTGAGGGCACGTTGACTGTGATCGGCTTCGTCTGGCCGAATGTGTTGACCGCCCCGCCGGGCCCGAAGTTCCACGTGACCTGACTGGATCCGAGCCGAGACCGTTCTCCGGCGTGAAGCACGTCTTTCCGCCGGAGGTCGTGTTCGTGACGCCGCCGTAGAGCTTCACGGCGTTCGGCCCGACCGTGACGAAGGGATACGGGATGTTGATCGTCATGGTGCTCGCCGAGCCCGAGTACGCCGCGTTCATGAAGAACTGGCCCGGGTTGGTCGCACTCAGCTTCGAGGTGGGACCGCCGTCGGGTGTGAAGATCAGCGGGAACTGCTGGAGGTTGCGCGACGTGTCGCGATCGAATGAGCAACCGCCGGCCGTGACGAGCGTCTGCGACTGAACGTTCCGGATCGTGCAGGACGCCGGGCTCGAGGCGAGCGAGATGTTCTGACATGCCGTCGTGTCCGGCGTGAAGCCGGCCGGCACCCCAGTCTCGCTCGCGTCGCAGGTATCGCCGGTATTGAAGCCGGTAACCGTGAAGTTGGCGGTATCCGCCGGGATCTCCGTCGCGGTGTTGTCGGTGTGCGTCACAACCCCGGACTCGCAGTTCAGCGACACCGTCACCTGGACATTGCTGTCCGGCTGGAAGTCCTTGGCCACGTTGACGTTCGTCACGTTCAGCGCGTTGACGATCTTGCAGCTCGTATCCGTTCCGAGCACGAGGTCCTGACAGTCCGACTCGTCCTTCGTGTAACCGGCCGGCTCTGAGCCTTCCGTCGCGTCGCACTCATCACCGGGCGTGAACCCATCGACCGTGAACTGGGCATCATCCGACTCCGTCGCCGTGTTGTCGTCCTCGGTCACATCACCGGAGTCGCACGTCAGCGTGATCGTCACCTCACCCGAGCTGTTGTCGGAGAAGTCCTTGTCGACCGTGATCGTCGTCGTGTTCAGCGTGTTCTCGATCTCGCAGCCGGTATCCGTCCCCAGCACCAGGTCCTGACAGTCCGACTCGTCCTTCGTGTAACCGGTAGGGGCCGACCCTTCGGATGCATCGCACTCATCACCGGGCGTGAACCCATCGACCGTGAACTGGGCGTCATCCGACTCCGTCGCCGTGTTGTCGTCCTCGGTCACGACACCCGAATCGCACGTGAGCTGGATCGTGACCTCGCCCGAGCCGTCATCCGAGAAGTCCTTGTCGACCGTGATCGTCGTCGTGTTCAGCGTGTTCTCGATCTCGCAGCCGGTATCCGTCCCGAGCACCAGGTCCTGACAGTCCGACTCGTCCTTCGTGTAACCGGTCGGGGCCGACCCTTCGGATGCATCGCACTCATCACCGGGCGTGAACCCATCGACCGTGAACTGGGCATCATCCGACTCCGTCGCCGTGTTGTCGTCCTCGGTCACATCACCGGAGTCGCACGTCAAGGTGATCGTCACCTCACCCGAGCCGTCATCCGAGAAGTCCTTGTCGACCGTGATCGTCGTCGTCGTCGTGTTGACGATCTGACAGCTCGTATCCGTCCCGAGCACCAGGTCCTCGCAGTCCGACTCGTTCTTCGAATACCCGGTCGGCGCGGCGCCCTCCGACGCGTCACACGTGTCGCCGGGGGTGAACCCATCGACCTTGAATTGGGCATCATCCGACTCGGTCGCCGTGTTGTCGGTGTTCGTCACGGTGCCCGAGTCGCAGGTCAGGGTGATCGTGACTTCGCCGGAGCCATCGTCGGAGAAGTCCTTGTCGACCGTGATCGTCGTCGTCGTCGTGTTGACGATCTGACAGCTCGTATCCGTCCCGAGCACCAGGTCCTCGCAATCCGACTCGTCCTTCGAATAACCGGTCGGGGCCGAGCCCTCGGACGCATCGCACTCATCACCGGGCGTGAACCCATCGACCGTGAACTGGGCGTCATCCGACTCCGTCGCCGTGTTGTCGTCCTCGGTCACGACACCCGAATCGCACGTGAGCTGGATCGTGACCTCGCCCGAGCCGTCATCCGAGAAGTCCTTGTCGACCGTGATCGTCGTCGTGTTCAGCGTGTTCTCGATCTCGCAGCCGGTATCCGTCCCGAGCACCAGGTCCTGACAGTCCGACTCGTCCTTCGTGTAACCGGTCGGGGCCGACCCTTCGGACGCGTCGCACTCATCACCCGGCGTGAATCCATCGACCGTGAAGGTCGCGTCATCCGACTCCGTCGCCGTGTTGTCGTCCTCGGTCACGACACCCGAATCGCACGTCAAGGTGATCGTCACCTCACCCGAGCCGTCATCCGAGAAGTCCTTGTCGACCGTGATCGTCGTCGTCGTCACGTTCTCGATCGCAGCCGGTATCCGTCCCCAGCACCAGGTCCTGACAGTCCGACTCGTCCTTCGAATACCCCGTCGGCGCGGCGCCCTCCGACGCATCACACGTGTCGCCAGGGGTGAAGCCGTCGACCGTGAACGTCGCGTCATCCGACTCCGTCGCCGTGTTGTCGTCCTCGGTCACATCACCGGAGTCGCACGTCAAGGTGATCGTCACCTCGCCGCTGCCATCGTCCGAGAAGTCCTTGTCGACCGTGATCGTCGTCGTCGTCACGTTCTCGATCTCGCAGCCGGTATCCGTCCCCAGCACGAGGTCCTGACAGTCCGACTCGTCCTTCGTGTAACCGGCCGGCGCCGAGTCCTCGGACGCGTCGCACTCATCACCGGGCGTGAACCCATCGACCGTGAAGGTCGCGTCATCCGACTCCGTCGCCGTGTTGTCGTCCTCGGTCACGACACCCGAATCACACGTCAGCGTGATCGTCACCTCGCCGCTGCCATCGTCGGAGAAGTCCTTGTCGACCGTGATCGTCGTCGTCGTCGTGTTGACGATCTGACAGCTCGTATCCGTCCCGAGCACCAGGTCCTCGCAATCCGACTCGTCCTTCGAGTAACCCGCCGGCGCGGCGCCCTCGGACGCGTCACAGGTGTCACCTGGCGTGAAGCCGTCGACCTTGAACTCGGCGTCATCGCCTTCGGTCGCCGTGTTGTCGGTGTTCGTCACGGTGCCCGAGTCACACGTCAACGTCACCGTCACCTCGCCCGACCCGTTGTCGGAGAAGTCCTTGTCGACCGTGATCGTCGTCGTCGTCGTGTTGACGATCTGGCAGCTCGTATCGGTCCCGAGTACGAGGTCCTGGCAGTCCGACTCGTTCTTCGAGTAACCGGCAGGTGCAGTGCCCTCCGACGCGTCACACGTGTCACCCGACGTGAAGCCGCTGACGCTGAACTCTGCGTCATCGCCTTCGGTTGCCGTGTTGTCGGTGTCCGTGACCGTGCCCGACTCGCAGGTCAGCGTGATCGTGACTTCGCCCGAGCCGTCATCCGAGAAGTCCTTGTCGACCGTGATCGTCTGCGCGTCGCTCTCGTACGCGCCGATGTCGCACTGGCCGCCCGACGGCTGCGGGCGCGCAACGCCTCGCTGATCCTCGGCCGGACAGTCCGGGTTGCTGCCCGCGTCGAGCGCGTCACTGTTGCTACCGAGCGCGCGTGTAAACGTCGGTCCGCCATTGTTCTGCAGCGAGCCGAGGCCCGCGATAGAGGGACTGCTCTGACTGTTGTTGGCGGTGCCGAAGCTACAGCTCGTCCCGTTGTCGAGGTTGCTTGTCTCGTTGACGATCGCATTCGTCGCGCCGACGGTGTTGTTGAAGTTCGTGCTGCTGCAGTTCTGTGCCGAGCCGCCGTCATCGTTGTTCGCAACGATCGTGTTCCTCAGCCGAGCGGTTCCCGTCTGCCGCCTGATGCCATCGCCGCTCCCGCCCGCCACGTTGTGGCTAATCGTGGCGTTGAGCAGCGTCGAGATATTGCCGTCGATGAACATGCCGCCACCGCTGCCCGTACCTCCAGCGGCGTTGTTCGTCACGGTGACGTTTGTCAGCGTCGCGGGGCGGGTGGTCCAAATGCCTCCACCATCGCCCGTCGCCGTGTTGCCGCTTACCGTGGAGTCCGTCAAAGTCATGCTGCCGGCAGTCAGGTGCAGGATCCCGCCGCCGGTCCGCGCCGTGGTGCCGGTGTGACTGTTGTCGCGGACAGTTGAGTCGGTGATGGTCAGGGGGCCCTCACTACGGATGCCCGCCCCGTTACCGCCCGCCTTGTTATTGCTCACCACGGAATTCGTCAGCGTCGCCGTACCAGGGCTGTTGTGGGCGATCCCACCTCCGAAGCTGTTGCCCTGCGCCTCGTTATTCGTCACGACGACCGAGTTCAGGTTCAGGTTCCTGTTGCCGTTGACGAAGATGCCTCCACCGTCGGTGTTGGTCACGCTGAGCCCGTCGCGAATCGTCAGGTTGTTCAGATTCAGCGTGATCCCAGCGTTGTCACGTACCTCGATCACGCGGTCGACCAACGTTGGCGAGTCCACCTCGATGATGGTCGTGGCAGTACCGCCGGCGGGACCGCTGATCGTGAGGCTGCGGCTGACGTCGAGGTCGCCGGTGGCGGACGCGTTCTCGTTGGGCGTACCGCCATTCGAGATCGTCAGCGTGTAGGTGCTGTTCGCGTCCAAGGCGATGCTGTCTGCGCCCACGTCGGCATTGGCGGCGGTGACCCGCCTCACGGAGCGAGCAGCCGTTCCCGGTTACTAGTGCGGTGTTCAGCTCGTCGACGGTGGTGGTCACGTCGATCGGGTTGCCGACCCCGGGGTCGGCGCAACCCCTCGCCGGCAGAACGGCATCGGTGAATGACGTCGTCGCGACGCCTGAGTACTCGCCGGTCGCCGTCACCAGATACAGCGGAACGAACCATTCGGGAAGGTTGAAGCTGTCGACTACATCGCCCTCGGTCGTCCGCCATAACGACCACGCCGTACTGCCACGGCTGGTCGCCGCTGCCGTCGTCGACGACGTCGAGCGCAACGCTCTCGCCCGGCTGCCATCCGCTGCCGGTCACTGTCACCAGCTCGCCCGGCGCGTAGTCCGCCTTGTCCGTCGCGATGCTGATCGTCGGGACCGACTCGATCGTCGCCGGCTCGTCGAGCTCGGAGAAGACGTTCGCTGCCGCGACGCCCGGGAGGGCGCAGATCGCGACACGGCGCTAGCGGGACAGCGTCCGGCGGCCAAAGAACAGATGCGCATCCGTGCGAGTCCTTTCGGAGGGTCAGAGTCCAGCATCTTCCGGGCGCCCGGATGGCGCAATGGGCCACCCGGGTGGAAACTCCGTTCAGCCGGCTAAGCGGACCGATCAGGCGCCTGAACGGCGCCCCCGTGCCGGCCCCACGTTCACCGGATGTTCACCGCCATGAACGGCGAAAAAGGCCGGTCGGCCTATGGCTTTCGTCCGCTCATAGCCGAACCTGTGAAAACCGATGCAACCAGCCCGCGCACAACGACCCAACCTGCCGGACCCCCAGGACGTTTACGAGGGTGAGTCGGTGACGTCCCTAGCGCTTCAAGATCGCATTGAGGCGTTGCTCGAGCGCTACCGCGGGAACGAGTCTTCGCCGTCACAGCGGGAGATCAACGACCTCTACACGGATGGCTGTGCGGCAGTGCTCGCGCTGGAGACCGAGCGGCTGCGCGTGAAGCGCCGCATGACGGCGGCCGCTCTCGACAGCCTCGAGGACCCGGACGCCGCCCGCGACGCCGCGACACTCGCGTTGCGCGGCGACGAGCTCGTCGTCGAGCTCGCGAAGCTGAAGCAGCTCGTCAAGGAGCTGCGCGCCGCTGTCGACTACGCGCAGGACGAGCGGCCCGACGAGCCGCCCCGCCGCCGCTTCCGCCGCCGCTAGACGATCCCGGCGCGCGCGGCGCGCACCGCCGCCTGCACACGGCTGTCGACCCCGAGCTTGTCGAGGATGCTCGACACGTGGTTCTTCACAGTGCTCGGACTCAGGTAGAGCTCGCGCGCGATCTCGGTGTTGTCGCGACCCTGCGCGACGAGTCGCAGTATCTCCCGCTCGCGTTCGCTCAACGCAAGCAGGTCCTCGGGCTGTTCGATGTTGCTGCTCTGCTCGCGCACGCGTCGCACCACTGCGCCGGCGATCGTCGGCGACAGCGGGGAGCTGCCGGTGCTCGCCGTACGAACCGCGTTGACGATCTCGTCGGCGTCGGCGTCCTTCAACAGGTAGCCCGACGCACCGGCGGCGATCGCATCCAGCACGTCGTCGTTCGTGGTCGACACCGTGAGAACGAGTACGACCGGCGGACGGTCGAACTTCATGATCTCGCTCGTCGCGTCGATGCCATCCATGCGCGGCATGTTGAGGTCCATCACGACGACGTCGGGCCGGAGCTCGCCTGCAAGTCGCACCGCGTTGACGCCGTCGGAGGCTTCGCCGATAACACTGAGGCCGGCGGTGTCGAGCAGCTCTCGGAGGCCCTGCCGAAAGAGGGCGTGATCCTCGGCTAGGAGGACGCTGATCTCGCTGTCAGTATCCAAGTCTCAGCCCCGTCCCCCCGCACTTCGAAAGTAGCATCGACCGACCGAGACGTGGGAGTAGAAGCAACATTTTCTGCGGGACCGTACCCAGACGGGGTACCACGCCGCCGATTCGTCGACCGCGGCAACCGGATCATCGGTGGCGCGGTGGCGCTCGGCGTGCTCGCGACGCTCATCGTCATCGCCGTCCCTGGCCTCAAGTTCGCCTACCGCAGCGACGAGACACACGTCGCAATCGAGACAGCCGCGTTCCTCATCCCCGGGCTCGCGGCGGTTCTGTTCGGCGGACGCGCGCTGCGCGGGCACTCGCGCACGGATGTGCTCCTCTGCGCAGCGCTTGCTCTGCTGTCGCTCACCAACCTCTGTTTCTCGGTCATCCCAGCACTCGTCGACGAGAACCCGGGCAAGTTCGCGACCTGGGTCCCGGCGACCGGCCGTTTCCTGGGCGCAGCCGCATTTGCGGTCGCCGCCGTCCTCGCGCCGCAACGCCTTACCGCACCGCGGCGCTCACTTATCCAAGCGCTCGCGGGGGTCGCCGTCGTCGTCGGACTCGTCGCGATCCTCGGCTGGCTCTTCGCAACAGACATGCCCCAGGGCGTCGACCCCGCGCTGTCCCCGGACTCGGCGAGCAGGCCCCGGATCGTCGGCCACTGGCTCGTGCTCTCATTCCAGGTCGCGACCCTGTTCCTGTACGCGCTCGCCGCGATCGGCTTTCTCAGACGGTCGGAGCGAGAGCGCGACGCTCTGCTCGTCTGGGTGGCGCTCTCGGCCGCACTGTCGGCGCTCGCCCGGCTGAACTACTTCCTCTTCCCGTCGCTGTACTCGGAGTGGGTCTATGTCGGAGACGTGTTCAGGCTCGCTGCCTACTTCGCCCTCCTGATCGGAATCAGCCGCGAGATGCTCGCCTACCAGCGCGGGGCGGCCGATGCCGCCGTGTTCGAAGAGCGCCGACGGCTAGCGCGCGAGCTGCATGACGGGCTCGCCCAGGAGCTCGCGTTCATCCGCAGCGAGGGGTCCCGGCTCAGCGGCACGACGGACCGCGGCGTGATGCGCATGGCCACCGCCGCCGAACGCGCGCTGGGCGAAGCGCGGATGGCGATCTCGTCGTTGACGACGCCGGTCGGCGAACCGCTCGAGGTCACGCTTCGACGGGGTGCGGAGGCGATGGCGCTGCGCATGGGCGCGCGCGTCGAGGTCGACTGCACCGGCGACCCGGAGATCGCCACCGCCGCGCGCCAGTCACTCGAGCGGATCGTGCGCGAGGCAACGTCGAACGCGGTGCGCCACGGACAGGCGGACGTCGTGCGCATCGAGATCAGCGCCGACGACCGCCTGCGGGTGGCGATCGTCGACGACGGGCGCGGCTTTACGCCGACGAACGCGCCCAAACGGGACAGCTTCGGCCTGACCAGCATGCGCGAACGTGCGGCCGGCATGGACGGCACGCTGAACGTGCAGTCGGCGCCCGGCGAGGGGACGACGGTCGAGGTGATCCTGCCGAACGGCATCCCCGAGCCCGCGCGAGTGCGCCGGAGCTGACGTGTTCAACATCAGCCCGCTCGAGATGATCGTCTTGCTCGTGATCGCGCTGATCGTGCTCGGGCCGCAGCGCCTGCCCGAGATGGCGCGCTCGCTCGGGCGCGGGATGCGCGAGTTCCGCGCGGCGCTCTCGTCGGACCACCGCGACGACGAGGACGACGAGGACGACCGGCGCTAGCCGACTACCAGAACGAGGCCGTCTCGAGGGTGCCGTCGGCCTCGAGTTCTTCGAGCGTCTTTGTATACACGCCCGAGGAGAGATACTTCCATCCGCCGTCGGGGAAAACCGTCACGACGTTGCCCCCGTCGAGGTCGGCCGCGACGCGGTGTGAGATGGCGGCGACGGCCCCGCTCGAGACCCCGGCGAAGATCCCCTCCTCCTCGATCAGCTTCTTCGTCCAGACGACCGCGTCGCGGTTCGAGACGAAGATCTTCCGGTCGAGCAATGCAAGGTCGATGATCGGCGGGATGAAGCCGTCGTCGAGCGAGCGCAGCCCCTGCACGAGCTCTCCCTGAAGCGGCTCTGCCGCGACGACCAGCGTGTTGGGGTCCGCCTCCTTGAGCCGCCGGCCGGTGCCCATGAGCGTGCCCCCTGTACCGAGGCCGCCCACGAACGCCGCAACGTCGTCGAGCTCATCGAGGATCTCGACGGCGGTGCCGTCGTAGTGCGCGCGCGGGTTCGCCTCGTTGCCGTACTGATACGGCATGTAGTACGAGGACTCGGACTCCGCCATCTCGAGCGCCATCGCAACGGCGCCGTTCGAACCCTGCTCTCCCGGTGAGTACACGATCTCGGCGCCGTACATCTGCAGGAGCTGCGTGCGCTCCTCCGTGACGTTCGAGGGCATCACGACTTTGAGCGGGTAACCCTTGCGCCGGCAGATCATCGCGAGCGAGATGCCGGTGTTGCCCGACGTCGGCTCGAGGATCGTCTTGCCCGGCTCGATCGCCCCGCGCGCCTCGGCGTCCTCGATCAGCGACCGCGCGACGCGATCCTTGACGGAGCCCGTCGGGTTGTGGCTCTCGAGCTTCGCCCAGATGCGCACGCCTGGCTTCGGCGCGAGGCTCTTCAGTTCGACCAGCGGCGTATGCCCGATCGCCGCGACGGTGTCGCCGTACTTACCCCCGCAGGGGCGGTTGTCGACGCCCGCGTCCATGCTTGAAAAGGCTACCCACCGGCCATCGCGGGCAAGATCATCAGCGTGTCCGAGTCGGACAGCGGCGTCTCGAGCCCGTCGAGCACGCGCACGTCCTCGTCGTTCTTGTAGACGTTGACGTAGCGGTTGAGCTCCCCGCCGTCGCCGAAGAGCTGGCGCTCCGTGTCCGGATGCTGAGACGCGAGCGAGCGGAGCGCGTCGCCGACGGTGGCACCGTCGACGGCGACTTCCTTCTCGCCCCCGGTCGAGCTCCGGAGAACCGGCGGGATCTTCGCGGTCGGCATCGAGGCGGGCAGGCTAGCCGGACGGCGGCGCAGAAGGCCTCGTAGTCGGGGAACACGCCCATCTCGTCGTCAGCGATCGAGTCGGGATCGCGGGAGCAGATCGGGCACTCGGGATCGCGCCGCACCTTGAGCTCGGTGAAGGTCGCGCCGAGCGCGTCGTACAGCAAGAGGCGGCCGGTCAGTGGCTCACCTGCGCCGGTCACGAGCTTGATCACCTCGACGGCCTGAAGCAGGCCCATCACACCCGGCAGCACACCGAGCACGCCGTTCGCCCCGCACGACGGTGCGAGCTCGGCCGGCGGCGGCGTCGGGTAGAGGCAGCGGTAGCACGGGCCCTCATACGGGTGGAACACCGACAGCTGTCCATCGAAGCCGAGGATCGACGCCGACACGACCGGAATCTGAAGCCGGACGGTGGCGTCGTTCAGGAGGTAGCGCGTCGGGAAGTTGTCGACGCCGTCAACGATCACGTCGTACCCCTCGATGATCTCCATGATGTTCGACGCGTCGAGTCGCGTCTCGTACTTGACGACGTTGACGTCGGCATTGATCTCCTTGATGGCGATCTCCGCCGAGTCCACCTTCGGCATCCCGATCCGTTCCTCCGAGTGCGCCACCTGGCGCTGGAGGTTCGACAGATCGACGACGTCGTCGTCCACGATCCCGAGCGTGCCGACTCCCGCGGCAGCCAGGTAGAGCGCGATCGGCGAGCCGAGGCCGCCGGCGCCGAGCAGGAGCACCTTCGCGTCGAGCAGCTTCATCTGGCCCTCGAGGCCGATCTCCGGGATCAGCAGATGGCGCGAGTAGCGCGATCGCTGCTCCGCCGTGAGCGAGCGGGGCACTTCGACGTCGAAGCCGCGGTCCTTCCAGAGCGTGATGCCGCCCGTCATCGACGCAACGTCCTCGTAGCCGAGGAGCTGCTGCATCGTGTCCGCTGCGAGCGCCGACCGGTTGCCCGACTGGCAGTAGAGGATCACGCGCTTCGACTTGTCGGGCGCGGCGGTCTCGATCCGCTGCTCGAGGTAGCCGCGCGGCACGTGCTTCGCACCCGGCAGGTGCGACTCCTCGAACTCGTGCTGCTCGCGCACATCGACGACGACGGTCCCGTTAGGACCGGCCTCGATGAGGTCGTGGACCTCGCGCGGGTCCACCTCCTCGATGCGTTCCTTGATCTGGCGGATGATCTCTGCGCCGCTGGGCATTAGGCCCCAAACTCCTCAAACCGGGTCGGCTTTTACTTCATTAAGTGTAGCGGCCTATCTCGAGGCCTTGTAGTAGGCGAATAGCCGCTTTCGGCGGAGCCCGCGCACGGCGCTCGCGAGGCCGGCGACCTTGCGGTGGCGGATCAGCACGAGCAGCACGTGGTCGGCCTTCGGCACCGCCCAGACCACGGTCTTCGAGGTGCGGAAGAGCTCCTTCTCCCCTTCCAGGCGCCGCCGCGCCTGGCGCTTTGGCGTCAGCCGCCTGACCCCGTCCGCGTCGAACCCCGGGTTCGTCGTGAGCAGGAACTCGGCGCGGCCCTCGCCGAAGCCCGCCATGTACTTGCCGCCGCCGATGATGCAGTAGCGGAGGAAGCCGCGCTTGCGGCGCAGCGGCTCGCCGTTGCGCTCGATCGTCTCGCTGCGCGTCGCGCCGAGCCGGAGCCCCCCGATCGAGCGTCCGACCTCCCCCTCGGCCTCGGGGCACCCGGGCGGGCCCGGCTTTGGCTCGGGCTCCTTCCGATAGGGCGAGTTCTCCTCGGCCTTCGCGACGCACCCGGGATCCGCCTCGACCGTGCCCGTCGCGTGGACGCCGCCGCGGCCGTAGCCGAAGTAAGGCTTCCACTCCTCCGGGAACCCGGGCAGCGCCGTCGGGTCGCCGCTCTGGTTGTTGAACGTGAAGTTCTCGACGTAGGCGCCGCCCGCCCCCTTCGCCTTGTCGAAGTAGTACGAGCCGTCCCACGAATAGGTCTCCGTCCGCCCGTCGTCCTGCACGATCGAGCCGACCCAGTGGTCGCGCTGGTAGTAGAAGCACTTCGGCGACGCGGCGGCGACGCGCGCGGGCTCGAGCGACAGGAACTCGACGACGCCGCCCTCGCTGACGTTCTGGTGGCGCTTGTCGTACTCGACGCAGAACGGGTCCGCGTCCGGATCCGGGAACTCAGCTTCGGTCCCCGCCTGCTGGAGGACGCAATCGAATGGAATCGTGCCGTCATACGGCTCGGCGGGTCCCTGCCCATGTGCCGATGCGGGGATCAGCGCGAGCGCGGCCGCGGCGGTGCCGACCAGGGCGCGCATCCTCGCAAGGGTACCCTCGCCCGCGTGAACCCGCGCCTCCTGCTGGCCCTGTTCCTGACCGGCCTGTTCGCGGTCGGGGCGGCCGCGTACGCGATCGTCGAGGGCGAGGAGGACTCGCCCGACGCGACCTACGAGGGCTTCGCCGGGTCCCTGCTGCCGGACGGCGTGCGGGCGCCCGCGTTCGATCTGACCGACGAGCGCGAGGAGCCGATCTCGATGAGCGACTTCCGCGGTGAGCCCGTCATCGTCACGTTCCTCTATACGCACTGCGACGACACCTGCCCGCCGGCGGCGCAGCAGGTGAAGGGCGCCCTCGACGAGCTCGGACACGATGTCCCCGCACTGGCGATCGCTGTCGAGCCGCCGCGCGACACGCCGGCCAGCGCGCGGGCATTCCTGTCCAAGCAGCGGATGCTCGGCCGCATGCGATTCGTGCTTGGCGAGCGGAGCGAGCTTGCTCCCATCTGGCGCGGGTATGCGATCCGGCCGCAGGCGCCGGGCGCCGAGCACCAGGCGCGGATCGTGCTCGTCGACGCCCGCGGCTTCCAGCGCATCGGCTTCCCGGTGGACCAGGCAACCCCGGAGGGGATCGCCAACGACTTGCGCCGTCTCGAGGCGGGCTAGTCGACCACCGGCGCCCGCGCCGACTCGGCGGGGCGCACGAACACCTGCTGCCCAGGCTCGTACAGCTCGAGCGACGGGAGCTGCACGAGCAGGGTCCGGCCGGCCGCGTGGCGGAGCCGGTAGAGGACGTCGTGGCCGCGGAACTCGCGTTCGACGACCTCGGCGTTCGGCTCTCGGCCCGAGCGGAACTCGAGCTGCTCCGGCCGCACCGCGATGTGAACCGTGCCGTGATCGGCGGCGCCCGGCGGGCTGACGAGGTCGAAGCTACCCACCTCGGTGTAGACGGACTCGCCGCGCAGAACGCCCGGAATCACGTTGACCTCGCCGACGAACTGCGCCGCCCAGCGCTCGGAGGGCTGCGCATAGACGTCCTCGGGCGACCCGACCTGCACGATCCGCCCCTCGCGCATGAGCGCCAGGCGATCCGCCAGCGTCAGCGCCTCTTCCTGGTCGTGCGTCACGAGGATCGCGCTCGTGCCCGCATCGCGGAGGATCAGCTCGACCTCGCGGCGGAGATCGGCGCGCAGCGAAGCGTCGAGGCTCGAGAACGGCTCGTCGAGCAGCACGACGTCGGGGCCGGGAGCGAGCGCGCGGGCGAGCGCGACACGCTGGCGCTCGCCGCCCGAGAGCTCATGCGGGTGGCGGTCGGCCTTGTGCTGGAGGCCCACGAGCTCGAGCGCGCGGCGGGCTCCGTCGCGATTGTCCCGGCGACAGCCGAACTCGACGTTGCGCTCGACCGTCAGGTGCGGGAAGAGCGCGTAGTCCTGGAACACCATCCCGATTCGGCGCTTCTCCGGGGCGACCCACACGCGGTCTCCGGCGACGGGCTCGCCGCCCACGGTGACGCTGCCTCCGTCGGGGCGCTCGAATCCCGCGATCAGGCGCAGCAGAGTCGTCTTGCCGCAACCGGAGGGGCCGAGCACTGCGAAGAGCTCGCCGGGGTGCACGGCGAGCGTGACCTCGTCCACGGCGTGGGTGAGCCCGAAGCTCTTCGAGACACTGTCGAGCTGAACGCTCATGTCAAGAAGAAGGTAGAGCAGGCGGATTAGACGAGCATCGCGAGCAGCTGCGGCGTGAGGTAGACCTCGACGAGCGCGCTCACGACGAGCACCGGCACCGCGATCGCAAGCGTCACGAAGGTCGCCGCGAGGAGCTCGTGCCAGTCCCCTTGGCGGCTGGCGACCATCCACGCCGCCAGTGGAAGGAAGAGCGCGACCAGTTCGGGCAGGGCGTGCACCGACACGACCGCGAGCAGCGCCGCCGGGTCGACGCCCAGCTGCCACGACAGCGTCGCCGCCCCGGCGCCGAGCACGTACGCCTGCGTGATCAACGAGAACGCCGTCGCGCCGACCACGAAAGCGATTGCGAGCGGCCCGGCCTTCTCGTGAATCCACCGCGACACTCCGGTGCGGTTCTCGGCAGACAGGGGAAGGGAACTGCCCGCGATGAAGCCCGCGACGCAGGCCATGGCGTGCAGTGCCAGCACCAGCCCGTTGCGGTAAAGGACGTGAAGGACGTCCGCCACCTCGGCGGGCCGATGCAGGCCGGGGATCACGATCGGCGAGTACTCCGGCCCGAGCTTGACGGCGATCAGGTAGACGGAGCCGAGCAGCGCGAGCGCGATCAGGAACGACCAGCCCAGCCACCCGCCCACGACCGCCAGCGGGTCGCGGCGCCAGCCGGCGAGAGTCCGGCGCGTATCCCTGATCCCCTGGACCAGGACGAGGTCGTTCACGCTCACGAGCCTTTCCATCGGCATCGCTGCTCCGGAACGTGAGAAAGAGAAAGGGCCCCGCCGAAGCGGGGCCCTCTCGAAACGTCAGGCGCTAGCGCTAGCTAGCAGGCCTGGGAGTCCTTGATCGTCTGACCGGGGACTCCGCCGTCGTACTGGATGACGGCCTTGGTCTTGAACTTGCCCTTCTTGCACTTCTGCGGGCTCTCGATGTAGGTCTCCCCACCATCGGTTTCCTTGTTCGTCACGAGGTGGAACTTCGTGATGATGATGTTGCCGTCGAGCAGGGTCTGCGGCGTCGGTACCACGAGGAACGGCTTCGTCTTCGCCTGGTCCTGGTACTTCAGCTTGCCCTCGAGAGCGAACGTGCCGCCGTCGAGCGGCGTGCACTCCTCCTCCGCCTGGCCGGGACCTGTGCCCGGGTTGCACGCAATGATCAGGAACAGGATGCCCTTCTTGCGGTTGTACGCCTTCAGCACGGCGGCCGTCTCCAGATCGCCGATCTGAGACAGCGCGTCGCCCTGGCCGACCTGGGCCTTCTTGCAGGCGTCGCCGTTCGTCGCGACTACCTCGCCAGCCTCCTTCTTGCACCGCGGGGGCACCGAGGTGTCGAACTCGGTCGTCGGCGTGAAGTAGATCGTCGACTTCTTCGTCTCCGCGAAGCTGCCGTCATCCATCTTCTTGGCCGGCAGAATGAGGCTGTCGGTCCCAGCCGCCTTGTCCTTCTTGGCCGGCTTGTACTTGAACTCCCACGACGTTCCGGCCTCGCCGGCGCCGCCCTGGGAGACCGCCGTGAAGCCGGCGACTGCTACGGCGACCGCGAGAGCCGCTAGCAAAAGCTTACGCACGAGTCTTACTCCTCCTGTTGGTTCGGGTACGCGGGGTGCTATCCGAGTCCGATAGCGCAAAACCCCGCGAGCATGGGGGAACGCGTCCACCCTACACCGGTACGAACCCTGTCTGCAGACGGAAGTTTCGGAACGGGCGCGTCAGCGCCCGAAACGGCGCTCGACCCCGTCGAGCAGCGTCCAGTTCCCGCTCAGGGCCGCCTCGGCGACCGCCACGAGGCGGTCCTCGTCCGCTTGATCGAGACGGTCCTCGATCAGCCGGCGCGACTGCGCGGCGTGCTCGTGGTCGCGCTCGGCGTGGAGTGAGAAATACTCCGTCGCGGGACCCTCCGCGAGCCCGTAATGGTCTACGAGGCCCTCGAGCTTGGTGCGCGAGATGGCCGGCTGGGCGGACTCGATCGCGTAGAGGACGACGAGACCCTCGAGCGCGTCGCCTGCCGCAGTCCACGCCGCGGCGCACTCGGCCGTCTCGGCCGCGGGCTCCTGCTCGATGTCCGCGCCGACCGCGTGGGCGAACGCATCCCAGAGACCGATGTGCTCGGCCTCCTCGGCGGCGTGCTCGTCGATCTGGACGCGCACGGCCGGCTCAGCCGCACGGGCGGTCGCCGCCGTCGCCTCCGCCAGCGCCACCACGGCGTGCCGGTACTCGCCGGCGTACCAGGACAGCTCGTCGCGGGTCAGCTCACCCGCGCTCCAACGCGTGTAGAAGGGGTGCTCGAGCACGTTGCAGCGGCGCTGGGCATCGGCGAGGCGGTCAAAAAGCGGCACGGTGTCTCCCATCGGTCGGCGGCGTCGGCATCCTATCCAGCATGCGGACGCCACCCGGCACCGACCTGAACGCGCCGGAGTTCCCCCCGGACCTCAGGTGGCTGAACGTCGCCTTCCTGCGGATGGACAAGCAGATGGGGCGCAACGCTGTGCTCGTCGAGTTCTGGGACTTCGCGCGTGTCAACTCGCTGCGGACGCTCCCCTACCTCAAGGCGTGGCATGAGCGCTACGGCAACCGGGGCCTGCGCGTCGTGACCGTCCAGGCGCCGGGCTACTCGTTCGGGCAAGACCTCGACGCGACCGCCCGGGCGATCGAGGCGCTCGGAATCGAGCACCCGGTCGTCATCGACCCCGAGCTCGTGCTGTGGCGCACCTACGGGAACAAGGGCTGGCCCGGCCGCTACCTGTTCGACCGCCGCGGCGTGCTGCGCTACATCCACTACGGAGAGGGCGACTACCTCGAATGCGAGCAGGCGATCCAAGAGCTCCTGCTCGAGATCGACGACGAGCTCGAGCTGCCGCCGCCGCTCGAGCCGCTGAGGCCGGAGGACGCGCCCGGGGTCGTGCTCGAGCCGCAGACCGCGGACATCGTGCTTCCGCGCGAGCGCGACCGGCTCGAGCTGGTCAGGGACTGGACCGACGGCGACGACTACATCGAGGCGCTGGACGCCGGCGCGGGCGCTGTCTTCGAATACAAGGGCGGCTCGGCATGGGCAGTCCTCTCGGGCTCGGTCGAGCCGGGCCTCTACGAGGTGCGGGACGGCCGGGTCGAGGCCGAGTCCCCGGGGTTACGGCTGCACGGCGTCCAATTCACGCCGATCCTGCTTTTCTTCTCAGGACGCCGGCCGCCGCAAGCGCCTTCCTGATCTCCTTCGGGAGCATGAAGCGCACGTCCTCCTGGACGACCTCGAACTCCGCAACGTCGGTCGTGCCGCGCGCCCGGAAGAACTCCACGAGGCGCTGGACGAGCTCCTCGGGTGCGCTCGCGCCGGAACTGATCCCCACGACGCGCTTGCCCTCGAGCCACTCCTCGCGCACCTGAGCCTCGTTGTCGATCAGGTGAGACTCGGCGCCGTGCGCACGGGCCACCTCGACGAGGCGGTTCGAGTTGGACGAGTTCTTCGACCCGATCACGAGCACGAGATCGCAGTGGTCGGCCATCTGGCGCACGGCCGCCTGTCGGTTCGTGGTCGCGTAACAGATGTCATCTGTGCGCGGCCCGACGATCTGCGGGAACTTCTCGCGCAGGCGGGCGATGATCGCCTTGGTCTCGTCCACCGACAGCGTGGTCTGTGAGATGTAGGCGATCCGGCTCGGGTCATCGACTTCGAGGTTGTCGACGTCGTCCTCGGTCTCGATCAGCACGATGTGCTCGGGCGCCTCCCCCATCGTGCCCTCGACCTCCTCGTGGCCCTCGTGCCCGATGAGCACGATCGTGTAGCCGTCGGCGGCGAACTTCTTCGCCTCGACGTGGACCTTCGTGACGAGCGGGCATGTGGCATCGATCGTCTGCAGCCCGCGCCGCTCGGCGTTCGCGTGCACCGACGGAGCGACCCCGTGGGCCGAGAACACGACGGTCTCGCCCTCCGGTACCTCCGTCTCCTGGTCCACGAAGATGGCGCCGCGCTCGGCGAGCTGCTCGACCACGAGCTTGTTGTGCACGATCTCCTTGCGCACGTATACGGGCGGGCCGTACAGCTCGAGCGCGCGCTCGACCGTCTGCACGGCGCGGTCGACGCCCGCGCAGTAGCCGCGCGGAGCCGCGAGGAAGAGCTTTTCGGGAGCGTTGGCCATCCGCGGTCACAGTCTAGGAAGGAGCTCCATCATGGTCTCGCCGACCTTGTCGAGGCTGTCCTCGGAGACCGCCGACAGGTCGTCGCACGCCTTGTGCCAGCAGTCGAAGTCGAAGTCGATCAGGTCGATCGCAGGCACGCCCTCGTCCGGAGGAACGGGATGTGGTCGTCGAGTACGCCGCCGGCCGTCCCCGCGGGGAATGTGTCGGCGGTCCCGGCCCGATCGGCCGCCGCGCGCAGGCGAGACCACAGGCCGCGCCGGGAGTAGGCCTCGCGCGGGATAGAAAGCTCCTTGTCGCCGACGAAGTCGAGCAGGATCATCCGGTCCACCTCGTCGGCGAAGCGGCGAGCGGCCACCTTGCTGCCGCGCAGCCCCTTCTCCTCGAACTCGCCGGGGCCCGCGCCGCGCGGGCTCTCCTCGCCGTCGAAGAACACGAACCGCAGCGTCGGATCGATCGTCCGCGGCTCGATCTCGCGTGCGAGCCGCAGCGCCACGGCCGTACCGGACGCGCCGTCGTTCGCACCCACGAAGCCGCGGATGTCCTTGGTGTCGTAGTGCGCTCCGACGAGCACCACCCGGTCGGGGTCGCGCCCGCGCACCCTGCCGACCACGTTGCGTAGCCCGTCGGGCACCTGCTGGTAGCGGCCGTTCGGGACCTTGCGCTTCAGGTAGGCGGCGAGCTCACGCGAGGCCGGCGAGCCGGCGGGCCGCTCACCGAGGTCCACCTGGTGTTCGAGCACCTTCCACGCCCGCGCCGCGTCGAACCGGTCCTGAGCCGGCTCCGCGCCCGTCGAGGCGGTGTCCGCCGCCTCGTTGCAGGCAACGAGCGCGATCGACGCCAGGAACATCACCAAAAAAGGCCGCACGGCCCGATTGTGGCCGTTATGGTCGAAACATGGCGACCGCGCATAGGGACCGGCTCAGCTCGGTCGACGCGTCGTTCCTCCATCAGGAGGGTCGCGCCTCCCACATGCACGTCGGGGCTGTGCTCATCTTCGAGGGACCGCCGCCCGCGCGCGAGGACTTCCTCGCGCAGATCGACTCGCGCCTCCATCTCGTTCCGCGCTACCGGCAGAAGCTCGCCTTCCCGCGCTTCGAGATGGGCCGGCCCGTGTGGATCGACGATTCCCGCTTCAACCTCGGCTATCACGTGCGGCACACCGCGCTGCCCGCCCCGGGCGGCGTCGAGCAGCTCCGCCTGCTTGCGGGGCGGATCTACTCCCAGCGCCTCGACCGGTCGAAGCCGCTGTGGGAGGTCTGGCTCGTGCAGGGGCTCGAGGACAACCGCTTCGCGCTGATCAACAAGACCCACCACGCGCTGGTCGACGGCGTATCCGGCGTCGACCTCGCCACCGTTCTGTTCGACACGTCGCCCGTGCCGCAGGAGCGCGCCGGCCCGGAGGACGACTGGACCCCGGCGGCGGAGCCGACTCAGGCGGAGCTGGTCGCCGAGGGCGTCAAGGGCGCGATCCGCGCGCCGGGCGACATCGCCGCCGGTTTGCTGAAGGCGGCCCGCGACCCTGTGGGCACCGCGCGCGCTGCGCGCGAGGCCGCCGAGGGCGTCGGCGAGATCGTCTGGGCGGGCCTCAATCCGGCGCCGGAGACCCCGCTGAACGTGCCGATCGGCCCGCACCGGCGGCTCTGGTGGACGCGTTCCTCGCTCGACGACTTCAAGGCGATCAAGGACGCAGTCGGCGGGACCGTCAACGACGTCGTGCTGGCCGTCGTCTCGGGCGCGCTCGGACGGTGGCTGCGGACGCGCGGCGTGCGCACCGAGGGGCTCGAGTTGCGCGCCCTCGTCCCCGTCTCGATCCGGCAGCCCGGCGCGGAGGGCGAGCTCGGCAACCAGATAGCCGCGATGCGCGGCCCGCTGCCGGTCTACGCGACCGATCCGCTCGACCGGCTCGAGATCGTCATGGGGGCGATGGCGCACCTGAAGCAGTCGAAGCAGGCGCTCGGCGCGGAGGTCATCTCCAGCCTGAACGACTTCGCGCCACCGACGCTGCTTGCGCAGGCGTCTCGGCTCAATTTCTCGACCCGGCTCTTCAACCTGATCGTCACGAACGTCCCGGGGCCGCAGTTCCCGCTCTATCTCCTGGGCCGCGAGCTGCAGGAGCTGGCGCCGGTCGCGTTCCTGCCGGAGAACCACGCGCTCGCGGTGGCGATCATGAGTTACAACGGCTGCGTCGACTTTGGCCTGCTCGGCGACTACGACGCGATGCCGGACCTCGATGTATTTGCGGATTACCTGGATGATGCACTCGCCGAGCTGATGCAAGCGGCCGATGTCGGCAAGCCGACTACCCCGGCCGGAAACGGCGCCGCGCGCGCCACGGCAGGAGGAGTTACCGAATGAAGAAGGGATTTGTTACTGCCGCTTGACGGGCGTCGCTTCATCGTGCTCGTGATTGTCGGGTTTCGTCGTCGGTGGCGAACCGCCCGACGCCGAAGACCGGTGCAGCGGAGATCGTCGAGCACTATACCGACGACAAGGATTCGATCTAGCCGGCGTCTACATCCTCGCGGCTCGCCACGGTGCCCTTCATCTTCTTCGCGAACTACCTCCGGGCCGTGTTCCAAGGCACGCGCGCAGCCGCCACCATCCTCGTGGGCGCCGCGATCTTCGCGGTCGGCGGCGGATCGACGGGACGCTTCCTATCGCAATGGCGGAGGCCGCGGACAACGACCTCCCGCCGGAGACGATCCAGACGCTTCAGGCGCTACTGGGACAACGACTTCTTGCCGTTCGTGATCGGCATCACCGTCTTCCTGACCTCGGTCGGGGTCTCGATCCTCCGGACCGCCGTGCTGCCGCGCTGGCTGGGCTGGGTCGCGCTCGTGATCGCCGTCGTCAGCGTCGCCGGCCCGATCGGCTTCTTCGCGTTCCCGGCTCACCGGACTGCTGGTCCTGGTGCTCAGCGTGATGCTGTTCATCCGGGAACGCCGCGCGAGTCGCACCGCCGCCCGCCGCCGAGTGCCGCCGGCCTAGTAGCCGAGCGCGAACTTCGCGTCCTCGCTCATCATGTCCGGCGACCACGGAGGCGAGAACGTCATGTGAGGGTGCACGTCGGCGACGCCTTCGAGCTCGCCGACGTACTCCTTCATCTGCTCGGACACCTGGGGCCCGATCGGGCAGGCGGGGGTCGTGAGCGTGAAGGTGACGTGGACCTCCTCGCCCTCGACCTCGACCTCGTAGACCAGGCCGAGCTCGACGAAGTCGAGGCCCAACTCGGGGTCGATCACGTTCGAGAGCGCCTCGTAGATGTCGTCTTTGGTCGGCATGGGTTCAATGCTAGCCAGCGGGTAGCCTGAGGCCGGAATGCCGCTCCTGGCCCTGATCTTCATATTCATCGTCGTCCCGCTCGCCGAGCTGTACGTGATCTTCAAGGTCGGCGAGGCGATCGGCGTGCCGCTGACGATCCTCCTCCTCGCGGCGGACTCGCTGATCGGCTCGCTGCTGCTGAAGTCGCAGGGGCGTGCCGTATGGCGCCGGTTCAGCGAGACGATGGCGGCGGGCCGGATGCCGCATCGCGAGGTGCTCGACGGCGTGATGGTGATCTTCGGAGGGGCCTTCCTGATCACCCCGGGCTTCATCACCGACGTGATCGGGCTGTTCCTGCTCCTGCCGCCCACGCGCGCTATCGCGCGGCGACTGCTCGTCCGGGTGGTCGGAGGGCGGATGTGGATCGGCATGGCGGGGGCCGTTACGCGCCGGCGGGGGCGCTCGGACTACGACGTCGAGGGCACCGCAACGCCGGTCGACGACGAGTTCGGGCCGCGCACCCCGCGGCTGCCGCGGTGAGCCCCGCACCGGCCGAGCTCGCGGTCGCGCTCTCGTTCTTCGACCCCGACGCCGGCATACATGGAACCGTCCGCTCAGGGCTGACGCTTCTGTTCGAAGGCCGCGAGGCGCGCGCCGAGCGCGGGCCGGTTGAGATCGAGCGGACGGCTGACGGCTGGCACGCGCGCGCGGGCGGCGACGTCGACGTGAAGTTGATGCCCGTGTCCGACAGCGCGGACCTCGGCGGGATCGCGGTGTCGGTCTGCTCTGTCGAGGGCAGCGTCGGCGGCAAGAAGATCAGCGGGCTCGGGACCGCGGCGGAGACCCATCGGGCACCCGAGTGGCGCGAGCTCGACCTCCTGCGAGCGATCTCGGCCGTGTTCGAGCCTGGGCTCGCGGCGTTCGTGGTAGCCCGCCGCGTGCACGGAGCCGGAGAGCACGGCAGCGAGTTGGTCACGGCCGTGCTGATCGAGGCGGGTGAGCTGCGTGCGCCCGAGGACGCGCGCGTCTCGACCGTCTACAACGGCGGCGGGCGCCAGCACAGCTCTGGGCTTGAGCTCTGGTTCCCTGGCGAGGACTATCCGCGGAGGCTGTTCGGGACGGTTCAGGCAGGGACGTCACTCGACCTCGACGGCCTCTCGGTGCACTCCGCGGCGTTCAACTGGCGGATGGAGGGGCATGCCGGCGCGGGCCTCTACGAGCTGACGCTGCGCCGCGACGAGACGGAGCCGGCCGCCGCGTGAGCGCCGCCGTGCCGGTCCGCGCCGTGATCTCGGATTTCGGCGGCGTGCTCACCTCGCCGCTGTTCGAGTCGTTCGCCGCCTGGCAACGGCAGTCCGGACTCTCGTTCGAGCGGCTCGGGCAGGCGATGGCCGACGCGACGGAGCACAACGGCCTCCACCCCCTCTACGAGCTGGAGAAGGGCACGATCACCGAGGCCGAGTTCCTCGGGATGCTCGAGGCGGAGCTCGATCCCGGCACGAGCCTGAGCGGGATGCGCGACGTGTACTTCGACCACCTGCGCCCGAACCCGGCGATGATCGAGCTGATGCGCGAGCTGCGCGGCCGCGGCCTGCGGATGGCGCTGCTCACGAACAACGTGCGCGAGTGGGAGCCCCAGTGGCGCGCGAAGCTGCCGGAGATCGACGAGATCTTCGAGGTGGTCGTGGACTCCGCCTTCGTCGGCATGCGCAAGCCGGACCGAGAGATCTACGAGCTGACGCTCGAGCGCCTGGGCGACGGCCTGGCCGCCGGCGAGTGCCTGTTCGTCGACGACGTCGACGTCAACTGCGAGACGGCCCGGTCACTCGGAATGAGGGCGGTGCACTACGTGGATGCCGATCAGGCGATCACCGAGATCCGTAAGGAGCTTTCCTAAAGGGGGTCAGACCCCCTTTACAAATCGAGACGCGGCCCGTTGCGCTTTTTGAGATGCGCTCCCACTGGACCGGGGTCCTGTGGGCTCGCGGCGGGTCCTTCATCTCGTGACCCGCTCTTGGTTGCGCTCGGTGCCGCGTCTCTGCACTCGATTTGAACCCACATCTGGCGATTCGTCAAGCCCTTTGTGTGAAGTGACCCCGCAATCTGCGGGAAAAGGGCCGCGCCGTCAGCGGCGTTCAGCCAGCTCGCGCTTCGCGATCTTGCGGTAGCGCCGCACCTTCGAGAAGTTCAGCCGATACCTGCTGAGCATCGAGCCGGGCGGCAGCTCGAATCCACCGACCAGCTTGTGCGGCACGAGGACCCAGCCGCCGTCGCGCTCGACGAGGTCGCCGCGCACCTGGAAGTTCCGCTGCCATTTGAAGTCGGGGGCGTGGTCGTGGACCGCCAGGCACGCACGGCCCGGATGAACCGGCACGCCGACGGCGCCATCCCCCACGCGAACGAGGCGCTCGCTGCCGTCGACCTCCACGGGAAGTCGAACGGAGAACGGGAAGCCGTCGGGCGAGACGATCGAAAGCACACCGCTGCGGTAGCGGTCGCCGAGCTCGTCCATCCGAGCGTCCCAGACGGACGCCCCGCCCGCGGCGGGTTCGAACGACACGTCGGGCTCCTCGTCGTGTCCGGAGCGGACCTCCTCCATATGGGAGTCGAGCAACTCCGGCTCGGCGGTCGCGTCGCCGTTCGGCCAGACGTAGACGCGCTCGGGCCGCACGTGGACATAGATGCGCGTGTAGTACCAGGCGAGCATCCCGCGCAGGAACTTCGGCGGGTGCATGCTCTTGGTCGCCGGCAGCTTCGCGATCGACTCCTCCCAATAGCGCTCGCGGTTGGCGTCGAGGTCGCGGTCGTCCGCGTCGGCTGTGCCCTGGACCAGCACCATCGGCGCCGGGTCGATGCCGCTGCCGGTCGGGTCCGAGAACAGCAGCGAGACCTTGGGGTTCGCCCGCGCGTCATAGGCCTTCTTCGGGTAGCCGAGGCCGGTCGTCACGTCGACGCAGCCCTCTTCGCGGTGGTGATACGGCGTGACCGGCCAGGTGATCGGCTGGCCGTGTTTGTCCACCGTCGTGTACTCGGTCGTGATGAAGCGGTCGAAGACCTCGCAGATGTGCTCCGGCAGGGAGGTGGCGGTCATCGGCCCCGATTCAACCAGCCGCGCCGCATGCGTGCCAGAGCCCGAGGCCGGCCTGGCGCGCCGCCCTCGCCCCGGCGCGGAAGACGTCGGCGAATGCGACGTTGGGCGGGATCGTCAGCGGCTGCGCGTACCCCTCGTCGATCATCACCCGATTGAGCATCCGGCCGTCCGGCAGCCATACGTACGCGAGCAGGCGGCCGTAGCGGTCGCGCTCCTCGACGCCGACGCGGTAGCGCACGCGCGTGCCGAGCGGCAGGAGGCTCTCCGCGAACGCGGAGGCCTCGCGCCCGAAGCACTCGGCGTCGCCGTAGACCTCGGGTGTGTCGATCCCGATCAGCCGGACCGGGCCGATCCCGCTGAGCCGGATCGTGTCGCCATCGGTCACCTTGGTCACCCGCGCGTAGCCGCCGCTGTAGGTAGGCCGTTCGGCGGGTTCGTCCGACGAGTCGCCGCAGCCGGCGACTACCGCCGCGATGCCGACGAGGGCGAGGCTAGTTCTCGCAGCCGAGCCGATCCCAGCAGTAGAGCTCGAGCGCTTCTGCCGCGAGCTCCATCGCGCGATCGTCGGACAGCCAGGGCAGGACGGTGTCGAGCGCCTGCTCCTCGGAAATGCCGTGGGCGAACGCGTCATCGCCGCGGAATCCCGCGGCGATCTTGAGCGCCTCGCGCCGGTGCTCGCCCAGGCCGTGGAACGCACCGAGCAGGAACTCCTTGTTCGCTATCGGCTGCCCGACCTCGAGCGACGCGTGCCAGGCGGCGAGCATCGAGAGGTCGTCGTCGTCGAGGTCGTCGACCGCCTTCGAGTAGTGGACGACCAGCTCGTCGTCCGGAATCTCGTCCACCCATGCGGACACCACCTCGCTCAACAGCTGCCGGCGGGCCTCACGCCCGACCGACTCGGCAACGACGCGAATGGCCTCCTGGGGCTCGATGAAGCACAGTGGCATGGCGCGAAGGTAGGCCGCGCGGCGGATGGAATGAAAGTCAGGCGAGCCGGCGGCTACGGCTGCGGCGGGGCGGCGGCTTCGAGGCGCGCGATCAGGTCGTCGAGACGGAGCTCCTCGAGGCCCTTGCCGACGGCCTCGAGCTCGCCGGCCGCGTAGTCGATCAGCGACTTGCCCTCACGGCAGAGGTCGAGCGTCTCGCGCAGGCCGGCCTGGCCTGTGTCGAGCCGGGCAATGATCTGCTCCAGCCGCTCGACGGCGGACTCGTAGCTCTCGGGCGCGCTCACTCCTCAACCTTCGCAGGCACGTCGGCGTCCGCCATCCGGGCGGTGAACCTGCCGGCCGTCTTTACGGCGGCGGCGCTGCCGAGCGGCTCGCCGGAGTCGTCGAGCAACAGGGCGTAGCCGCGCTCGAGTGTCCGCTCGGGGTCGTGGGCGAACAGCGCTGCGGTGTGCTTTGCAAGCGCCGCGGCCCGCCGCTCGGCAAGCGCCGTGGCTGCACGCTCGAGGCGCGCCGCGCGGGCGGCGACACGAGAGTGCTCGGCGCTGGCCGCGGCCGCGGCCGCGTCGCGCTTGCGGCTCAACACGAGCGCCGCGACGCGCTCCTGCCAGGAGACCTGCGCGCCGATTCCGCGGCGGCCGCTCGCGCGCAACTCGCGCGCCTTCTGATGCAGGTCACGGCGATGGCGGTCGAGGTGGTCGCGCGGCGCTCGCGACAGCGCGCCGAGCTCGCGTGCTCGGCGCACGACGCCCGCGCGTCCGCACGAGTCGAGCCGGCGCGCGGCATGCCGCAGCCGATCGGCGGCGGCCGCGCAATCCACGCCGACGGCGGCCTCGGCGGCATGCGTCGGCGTCGAGCAGCAGACGGCTGAGACGTCGTCGATCAGGGTGCGGTCGACGTCGTGGCCGACGGCGCTGATGACCGGCACCGAAAGCAGTGCCACGGTGCGGCACAGCGCCTCGTCGCAAAACGCCCACAAATCGGCGATCGAGCCGCCGCCGCGGGTCACGACGATCACGTCCACGCCGCCGGTCGCCGCGAGGTCCGCGATCGCCGTGCGGATCGCCGGAGCCGCCCGCTTGTCCTGGACCGGTGCGTAACCCCAGACGATCCGGCCGCGCCACGAGCGCCGTTCGAGCGCCGCCAGGAAGTCGCGCCTTGCGGCGCTCCCCTCGGCCGTCACGACGCCGATCGATCGCGGCAGGACCGATCGCGGAAGCAGCTTCTGCGGCTCGAACAACCCCTCGGCGGCAAGCTCGCGCCGCAGGCGGTCGAGCTTGACGAGCAGGTCGCCCTCACCGGCGAGGCGCAGGTCGACGACGCGGAAGGAGAAGCTGGGTGAGGCACTCGCCCCACCCGTGTAGTAGTCGGGCCCGCCCGCCGCGACCACCTGCACGCCGTCCTTCAGGTCCTCCGCCCGTATGTCGCAGCGCTCGAACTCGTTTCGCCACATCGCGCAGCGCATCGCGCCCTCGGCATCGCGCAGCTCGAAGTAGACGTTCGCGCCGCTCCCGCCGGTCTTCGCGCCCGTCACCTCGCCGACGATGCAGACGCGCGTCATCGCGCGCAGGCGGTCGCGGAACTCGCGCGCGTAGCGGCCGACGGCGAACGGCCCCGGGAACCCGTCGATTCCCGCCTTCTCGACGCCGGGAAGAGGCTGCTGGTCTGGCTCGGCGCTCATGCGTCGAGCGTAGCGTCGAGGACCCGCGAGGTTGCCTCCTCGTCCCATGAGCAGAGACTCGGGCGGCCGGCGCACTGCGCGCACAGGTGCAGGTGGGGCTCGGGGGCCGGCTCGAAGCGCCCCTCGATGACGCCGCCCGCGAGCTCGAGCAGCTCGCGCTCGAGCGCGTCCGAGTCCGCAGCAGTCCACGCGCGAGTAACTGTCGCCTCCGGCTGCTCCAGGAAGCAGTACGCGACTTCCACCGCCGGAGCTCCGGAGCGCAGGGCCGCGAGCGCGTAGATCAGGCGCTGGATCGAGTAGCTGGTCTCGACGAGCGCCTCTGCGTCGGTGCCCTCGAGCGAGTCGGTCTTGTAATCGACGATCAGCACGCGCTCGCGCTCCTCCGCGTACACGTCGACGAAGCCGTTCACGAGCAGGCTCCGCCCCCCGGCCGCCGGCGGCGCCAGCTCGTAGGCGAACGCCAGCTCCTTGCGCACGCGGCCTGCGGCCGCAAGACGCTCGAAGAGAGGCGTGCCGAGGAACGCGGTGACGAAACGGAGCGTGTCCTCGACTGCGCCGGGCCCGGCCTCCGCGCCGTAGGACTCGAGCCGTTCGGCGACGTCCCCCGGGCTCGGCGCGGCCGGGTCCGCGAAATCCAGCCGCTCGAGGAGCTCGTGCACGACCGTCCCGCGCAGTAGCGGCGAGAGCTCATCCGAGCCCGGTAGCTCGGCCTGCGCCTCCTCACCAGGGAGCCGCTCGAGCTCGCGCAGCCCGATCACCCGCTCGAGATAGAAGCGGTAGCCGCACGCGCGGTAGCGCGCGAGGCCGGAGTAGGAGAGCCGGCCGACCGGCAGCGCGGGCGCGGCCTCGAAGCGCTCGAACTCCTTCAGCGGTGCGACCGGCACGGGACTGTCTTCGCCGGCGAGCGCGCCGCCGTAGCGGGCACTGCTGTCGAGCAGGGCGTCCACGTTCGCCGCGGTGCAGACGGTGCAGCGTGCCCCCTGCGGCTCGCCCGCTTCGAGGCCAGGGGCGAACCCGCGCCAGACCCAATTCATCGGCACGCCGAGCAGCTCGGGCTCCGGCCACTTCTCGGTGTCCGTCGCACCGGAGAGGACGAGCAGCTCCTGCGCGCGCGTCATGGCGACATAGAAGATCCGCCGCTCCTCCTCGTCCTGCTCGCGCTTCTGCTGGTCCTCGATCGCCTCCAGGTCGAGGCCCTTCGCCGACCCGCCGGCCATCGACGCGATCTTCAGGCCGACGCGTCCGTCGTCGGTGACCCGAAGCGCGTCGTCGTCGCCCTTGCCGGAACGTCCGAGGTCGGCGACGCACACCACCGGGAACTCGAGCCCCTTCGCGGCGTGGATCGTCATCAGCCGGACCGCGTGAAGGTCCTCTGCCTCCAGCGGTGCCTCTCCCTCCCGGGCCGCGAGCACGTCCTGCTCTGCGAGGTGGTCGATGAAGGCGCGCAGGTCGCCGCCCTGCTCCGCCTCGAACGCACGGGCGAGGCGCATCAGCTTGCGCACGTTGGCCATCCGCCGGCGGCCGTCGGGCAGCGCGAGCAGCGTGCGGTCGTACCCGGAGTCGGTGATGACCCTGTCGAGCAGGCGCTCGAGCGGGACTGTTGCCGCGAGCGCCCGGTGCTGATCGACTCTGGCGACCAGCTCCGGCACCCGCTCGCGATCGGCCGAAGGGAAGGACTCCAGCACCCCAGCCGAGCCGTCCGGCGCGGTGAGCGTCCACCACGGGTCGCGCTTCAGCTGCCTTGCCGCCAGTCCGAGCAGGCCGATCGCGTCGAGCGAGAGCCCTCCGAGCGGCGAGCCGAGAACGGAGTACAGCGCCTCCTCGTCGAGCGGGTTCGCAAGCACGGCCAGGTACGCGCGCAGGTCGGCGACCTGCTGCTGCGTCCAGTAGTTGCGGCCGCCGACCACGTACGTCTCTACCCCGCGCTCGCGCAGCGCGCGCTCATACAGCGGCATGTCCACGGCCGCCCGCAGCAGGACGACGATGTCGTCGGGCATGCGCCCGTCGTCGATCAGCCGCCGGATGCGGTCGGCCAGCAGGCGCATCTCCGCCGCTCGCCATGGAGCGAGATCGGCCAGGCCTGCGCCGAACGGCTCCTCACCGGCTTCGTCCCAGCGGGCGCTCTTCTGGTCGACCACGATCAGCTCCACGGCCGGGGCGCCGTCCGCCGGTGTGGAGCCGTTCAGGTCGAGTTGGAGCTGATCGGCCGCCTCCGCCTCGTCCTCGCCTGGCTCGAGCGGCTGGAAGCCCTCCTCCCACACGGGCGCGAAGGCCGCGTTGAGCGCGGCGAGGATGTCGGGCGTGCTGCGGAAGTTCTTGCGGAGCGCGCGGACCCGGCCTCGCTGTTCGGCCTCGTCACGCAATTCGCGGAACACGGTCACGTCGGCGTGCCGGAATCCGTAGATCGACTGGAACTCGTCGCCGACGGTGAACAGCCGCCCGTCCTCGTCGGCCAGCAGCCTGAGCAGTCGTATCTGGAGCCGGTTCGTGTCCTGGAACTCGTCCACCAGCACGTGCTCGAACTGCTCGCGGTAGCGCTCGCCGAGTGCCGGGTTGTCCTCGAGCAGCCGGCACGCGAGCAGCTCGAGGTCGTCGAAGTCGACCGCGGACTCGCGCTCCTTGGCCTCGGCGTAGTGGGCCGTGTAGCCGCGCAGCAGCTCGCGGAGCAGCACATAGTCGCCGTGTGCGCGGCGGGCGGCGCAGGCCGCGACCCATGCCTCGAGCGCCGCGCCGGCCGCCTGCATCGCGTCGCCCTGAAGTGCCTTGGTCCGGCCCGTCTTGACCAGCAACGCGGCGAAGGCGGCGGGGTCGCCGACCTCGCCCTCGGGGACCTGGGTGAGCGAGTCACGGCAGCGTTCGAGCTTCGCGATCGCCCCGGCGACGCTGGACGACCCCGCCTCGCTGCCCAGCTCGGCGAGCGCGTCGCCGAGCGCCGCAGCGAGCACCTCGCGCTCGTCGCCAAGCTGGGGCTCCGCTCGCGGCGGGAGCTCGGGGCGCTCCTCCCCCGCGCTGCGCCGCTTCGCGTGAACCGTCGTGACCATGCGACGCAGCCGATCCGGCGTATGGGCCGCGGCGAGGTCCAGCCGCTCGGGCTCATCCGGGTCGAGGAACTCCTCGAGCGCGCGGTCGAACGCGTCGATGGCCATCCGCGCCGCGCGCGTCTCGTCGAGCACCTCGTATTCCGGGTCGATGCCGACGAGCAGCGCGTGCCGGCGCAGGAGCCTCGAACAGAACCCGTGGATGGTCGAGACCCACGCACCCTCGGCCTCCCGCGCGCGATCGCGCTCGCCGAGCTCCAGGAACCGGCCGCGCAAGCGGGCCCTCAGCTCGGCGGCGGCCTTCTCGGTGAACGTGATCGCGAGGATCCTGTCCACCGGGACGCCGTCCTCGACCACGGCGCGCACGAACCGCTCGACGAGGACGCGGGTCTTGCCGCTGCCCGCGTTCGCATGGACGAACAGCGCCGTGTCGCGCTCCTCGACGGCAGCGCGCTGCTCGGGTGTCAGCGCGGCGCTCACGATTCGTGCCTGCAGATCGCCGGGAACGAGCAACCGCCGTTCCAGGCGCACGAGTCGGGACACGGCCTGACGTCGCCCTGTCGCATCCGCTCGAGCACCTCGCGCACGGCATCGCGTGCCTCGTCGAGGATCGAGTCGAACTCCTCCCGTTCGCGCCAGTCGGTGCGGGTCCACCCGTCGCCGAGCTCGTCGCGCGCGTCCTCGAGCAGGAGGCCGCGTGGATTTGGCTCGCTCCCCGCGAGCGGGTCGTAGACCCCGGCCACGACCTCCAGATCAGGCCTGACCTCGCTCAGGGCGAGCATGTAGACGGCGATCTGGAGCCGGTTCTCGTCGATCCACTTGCTCGCGCCGTAGTCGGCTCGGGAGCGGCCGGTCTTGTAGTCGCGCACGAGCGCGCGCCCGCCGTGCGTGTCGACGCGGTCGATGCGGCCGATGAGACTGAGCCCGTCGATCCCGATCGAGACCCGCTCCTCTCCGTCGCCTCCGAACGACAGCTCGAGCTCGTCGGGCTCGAAGCGGGTCGAGCTGTCGGCCTCGTCGCGCAGGTAGCGCAGGAGGTCGAACTCGAGCTTCCGGACCGCGGTGCGCACGCGCGTCCGGTCAGGTGAGATCGGGAACTCCGCCTGGAAGTCGCGCAGCGCGTCGATGAGCAGTCGCTCGGCCTCCGCCAGGTTCTCGCGGGTGATCCTGCGCTCGCCGCGTGCCCCCAGCTCGGAGTAGACGCGTTGGAGGACATGGTGGGCGTAGTCGCCCCGCACGAGCTGCTCCGCCTCCGGCTCGAGCAGCTTCGGGCGCAGTCGGCGCTCGAGCAGCCACTTCACCGGGCAGCCGGCGAACGCTTCGATCGCGCCCGCTGACAGCGGAAACTCCTCGACCAGCCGGCGCACGAGCTCGGGACTCTCGAGCCGGTCCGGCACGAGGTGTGGCACCCGCGGTCCGGCGGCGGCGGCAGCGCGTTCCCACTCCTGCCGCGTCGGCGCCTCGCTCAGATCCCATACGACGTCCGAAAGGCCGCGGACGGCATGCGGTCGCGCCGGCAGGTCGAGCACCTGGCGAACGTCCTCGAGGAAGAAGGAAGGCTGCTGCGGGCGGCCCTCCTCGTCGCTCGTCCGCGATGACAGGACGAGCATCCGCTCGGCGCGCGACGCGCAGACGTAGAAGAGGTAGCGCTCGCGGTCGAGTTGGTCTTCGCGCACCGGCAGAGCAAGGCCGGTCGCCTGCGCGATCTCGCGGCGATCGTCGTCGGACAGGAAAGGATCACTCCGCGCCGGGCCGGGGAACTCGCCCTCCTGAAGCCCGAGCAGGTAGAGCACGTCGAAGCGGCGTGCACGCACCTCGAGGGGACCCGTCACCTGCACGCGGTCGGGTTGGGGTGGATCCCCGAGGGCGACCGTCAGCTCGTGAAGTGCGTCGTGGAGCTGACGCCCACCGGGAGCGGCGCTCCCGAGCGCGCGCAGCTGCTTCAGGGCGTCGCGCGCCGCCGCGAACGTGCGCGGCATGTCCGCCTCGTCCCGTCCGAAGACGTGCGCGCGGCGCAGATACGGCCGCGAGAACAGCCACTCGAGCCGGCGTTCCAGCTCCGCGACCAGCCTCGCGGGGTCACCGGCCGCGCCGCGAACCGCGTCGATCTCCGTAAGCGGCAGCTTCTCGTTCTCCTTCTCCCAGAGGCTGCGCGCGGACTCGGCGTCGCGGATGCCCTCCTGGCGGGCCTTCGCCTCCAGCCGGTCGGCCATGCCGGGAACGTCCAGGCGGCCGGGCGAGCGCAGATAGGTGAGGAGATCGTCGGTCGTGCCGCCGAGCTCGGGCAGCGCGCATCGCAGTAGCGCGAGCAGCCCGCGGCCCAGTGCGAGGTGGCCGAGCGGCACCCGCCGGTCGAGCGAGAAGGGAATCCCGTATGCCGCGAAGACCTGATCCACGAGCGACGCGTAGCGCTCGGGGCTGCGGAACACGACAGCGATGTCACCGGCCGGCGTTCCCGCCGCGAGCTGGTCGAGGACGGAGGCCGCCGCGAGCTCGACCTCCGCGCGCTCGCCACCGGTGGAGTGGACGCGCACAGCCGTTCCGGCCGCGACCTTTTCACCCGTCGGGTCGAACAGACGACGTTCGAGCTGGTGCAACGCGGCCCGGGATGCCGGCTCGTAGTGGTCGGGCACCCCCTGGAGCACGACGTGCTCTTCGGCCCTGCGCTCGAGTCGGGCGAACGTCTCGGCCAGTGCGTCGAACGCGTGGCGGTCGCGTTCGTACGGAAACGAGAGCGCGACGTCGACGTGCTCCGCGAGGGCTTCGATGCCGGCGAGCTCGACGTCGGTGAAGTCGTCGAAGCCGTAGACGAACACCGGCGTCGCCCCCCAGGCGGCGGGGTTCTCACGGAATGCGGCGAGCGTTCGCCAGGCGAACAGCTCCCGGTCGACCAGCCCGGCGCGGTCGAGCGCCGAGCGGAAGCCGGCGTGGATCTGTGCGATCTCACTCGCATAGGCGCGCCGCGCGCCGCTGGGCGCCCACTCGCTCAGGGCGGTGCCGAGCTGGTCGGGCTCGATACCGGCACGGCCGACCTCGGCCAGGAAGCGCGCCGCCGCACGGGTGAAGCCCGGCCGGCGCGCCGACGCCGCGAGGACGCGCAGCTCTGCACCCTCCACGGCCTCGGCTACGAGCAGCTCCCGCTGGAACGAGCTTGCGATCCGCGCCGAGTAGCCGACGCGGCGGGCCATCAGGTCCCACAGCCACCCGAAGCGGGCGACACGGACCCCGAACACCGCGCCGTTCGCGGCCATCTCGCGCTGCGCGTGCTCCACGTCGCGGAACTCGGGCACCACGAGGATCGGCTCCTCCTCGAGCCGCTCGCGGTAGCCGCCGAGAACCGCTCCCGCTTTCGCGGAATTGGCCGGTCCCGTGACGAGCTTCAGGGGCATCCGGCCAGCGTAGATCTGCGCTACGACATCACGCAGCGCCCGCGCGCCGCGCGGCGGCGAGCGCCTCGGCGAAGCGGGCGACGGGCAGCATCGGCGGCGCGTCCTGCAGCTCCCACTCGGCGCGTGGGCGCAGGACCCACCGCGCCACCCGCACGTCGCCGTCGCCCACCGCCTCGACCCTGAGCTCCTCGGGGAGATCGCCCGTCCGGCCCGCGCTCGCGCCCCATTCGACCGCATCGCCGGAGCGCTCCGCGGCGGCGGCGTCCGCGAGCCGGTCGAGGTCGCGCTGGGGCAGGAGGTCGCGTTCGCGCGCCTGGGCGACCAGGCCGAGCAGGTCGCCCGCGGGCAGCACGGGCGCGCGGCGCTGAAGTGCACCCGCGCTCCACTCCGCCAGGCGAACGCCGCCGGGCACCTTCTCGAGCCGGACCTCCACCCGCTCGCCGTCGCGGTCGTACGGGCCGGCCGTCGCGTACGGGCCGCGGAACTGCTGTCTCCCCGGCTTCTCGCCCGCCGGCTTGGGGGGTTTGGGAGCTCGTGTGGCACTCGGCACGTGCCGCTCGAGCACGGTGCCCTTCGAGCAGATCGGGCAGTCGGCGGTGAAGCGGTTGTGTCGGCAGAAGAGGTCGCTCACGAGTCCCGGCGCAGGCTAGCGTTGGCCTGTGCGCAGCGCGGTGATTTCCGATCTGCACCTGGGAACGCTCCCTGAGAACGACCTTCTGCGGATGCCCGCGATGCGCGAGCGGCTGTTCGAGGCCACGAAGGACGTCGACCGGCTCGTGATCCTGGGCGACCTGGCCGAGCTGCGCGAGGCGCCGGTCGGCCACTCGCTGGAGGCGGTCTACGAGTTCGCCGAGCACCTGAACACGGCGTTCGCCGGCCGGCAAGTCGTGATCGCGGCCGGAAACCACGACCACCCTTTGATCGCGTCATGGCTCGAGAGCCGGCGCCTGCGGCCGAAGCCCCAACCGCTGCCCCTCGACTCGTGCGTGAAGGCCCCGCGCAGCGGGCCGCTCGGCACGATCGTCCGCCGCCTGCCCGACTGCGAGGTGATGCTCGCGTACCCCGGACTCCGCCTGCGCGACGACGTCTACGCGACCCACGGCCACTACCTCGACCTCCATATGAGCGTGCCGACGCTCGAGACGATCGCCATCTCGCTGTTCGCGAGGATCGAGGGCCACGACCCCGACGAGCTGACGACGCCTGACCAGTACGAGGCGGTGCTCGCGCCGATCTATGCGCTCGTCTACGCCGCCGTGCAGGGGCGGCCGACCAAAGCGCGCCCGCTCGCGAGCGGCGCGTCGGTGCGGATGTGGGGCGCGATGTATCCGGACGACGACGACCGGGTCGCGCGGGTGCGAGCGATCGCGCTGCGTCGCGGCCTGATCCCGGCCGGGCGCAGCCCTGCTCAACGCGGCGGGCCTAGGCCCGTTCGGCACGGAGCTGACCGGGCCGGGCCTGCGCCGCGCCGGCATCGCGGCCATGTGCCGCGTGATCGAGCGGCTCGGCATCGACGCGAGCTGGGTGATCTACGGCCACACGCACCGCGCCGGCCCGCTGCCGGGCGAGGGCGACTGGCGCGCGCCGACCGGCGCGCGGCTCATGAACTGCGGCGCATGGACGTGGGCGCCGCAGCTCGCGGGCGGCAGCGCGGGCAAGGGCCCCTACTGGCCCGGGCGCGCGGTGATCGTCGGCGAGGACGGTCCCCCGCGGCTGGTCGGCGTGCTCGAGGACGTGCCCGAGAGCGAGATGCCGCTGCCGGTCGCCTAGGCCAAGAAACGGGAACGTAAGCTTTGGTTGCGAGATGCGGTTGCCGAAAACCATGACTGTCATGGTTTCCCGCAACCGAGTTGAACAGCGGCCTTCCCCCGAGCTCCTGACGCCGGAGGGAGGAGACGGCGGCGGGGGCTAACCCCTAGGCGCGCTCGGGCTCGAGCTTCGCCTCGGCGGTGCCGGCGTCGCCGCCCGCGGCGAGCGCCTCGGCCTCCGACACCTTCTCCTTGGCCGCCTTGCCGTCGCCCTCGCCGTCCTCGTCCGATGGCGGGGTCGCGCGTGGCTGGTTCGCCCACTCCTCGTCGAACTCGACACGCCACGCTCCGCTGCCGTCGTCGCGGGTCCACGGCTCGACGCGGAGCTTCGCGCGGAAGCTGCGGCCGGAGCGGCCGCGGAAGCCCGTCACCTGCTTCGCGGTGCGGCCGATCGGCGGGTCGTCGCCGCGCTCGATCGATTCCTTCAGGCTGGCGATCAGCTCCTTGACGATCGTCGCCGACAGCACCTTGCCGGCCTTCTTCTTCCAGATCACGAAGCCGCAACCGGGATCGTCCTTCGACCAGCACGAGTAACCCTTGCGGTTCTCGATCACGTCCTTGCCGCACACCGGGCACGGGCCCTAGGTTTGCCCGCTCGATCTTCACGCCCTTGAGCTTGTCGAGCTCCTGCACCGTCGACTCGGTGAACTTCGCTATGTCGTTCATGAACGAGGGGCGGCTCTCCTCCCCCTCGGCGATCAACTCGAGCCGCTTCTCCCACTCGCCGGTCAGCTGCGAGGAGGTGAGCGGATGGTCGCCGAGCAGGCGGATCACCTGGACGCCCTTCTCGGTCGCGTGCAACGCACGCCCGTCGCGTTCGATGTAGCCGACCGCGAGCAGCCGCTCGATGATCGCGGCGCGCGTTGCAGGCGTGCCGATGCCCGACTCCTTCATGGCCTCGCGCAACTCGGCGTCCTCGATGTCCTTCCCCGCGGTCTCCATCGCGGCGAGCAGCGATGCCTCGGTGTAGCGCCGGGGCGGCTGCGTCTCCTTCCGCAGCGACTCGACCGACAGCGTGTCCACGGTCTCGCCCTGCTCGAGCTTCGGCAGCGACTGGTCGCCACCCGAGTCGTCGTCGGCCTGCTGCGCGTCCGCGGCCTCCTCGCCATAGACCGACTTCCACCCCGCCTCGAGCAACCGCCGGCCGCTCGTGCGGAAGACGTGCTGCTCGACGGTGGTCTCGACGCGCGTGCGCTCGTACACGGCCTCCGGGTGGAAGATCGCGAGGAAGCGCTTCGCGACGAGGTCGTAGACCTTCCGCTCGTCGTCGCCCATCTTCCCGAGGTTGTGCTCGGAGCGCGTCGGGATGATCGCGTGGTGGTCGGTGACCTTCTTGTCGTTGACGACGCGGCCGAGCGGCAGCTCCTTCAGCGACGTCACGTACGCCGCGCCCTTCGCGTACTGCGGGTTCTTTCCGACGAGCTCCGCGGTGGGACGGATCTCGGCGACTAGGTCGCCCGACAGCCAGCGCGAGTTCGTGCGCGGGTAGGTGATCGCCTTGTGCTGCTCGTAGAGCTTCTGCGCCGCGGCGAGCGTGCGCCGCGCGGAGAAGCCGTAGCGCGTGTTCGCATGCCGCTGTAGCGAGGTGAGGTCGTACAGGAGCTGTGAGCGCTCGCGCTCCTCCTTCGTCTCGAGCTTCGTGATCTCGCCCTGCTTGTCGCGGCAGGCCTCGACGATCTCCGCGGCGAGGTCCTCGGCGATCCGCTTGCCGCCCATGTAGCGGCCCTCGTACTTGCGGTCGCCGGTGGCCTCGAAGTTCGCCTCGACGAGCCAGTACGGCTCGGGCTTGAAGTTGCGGATCTCCTCCTCGCGGCGCGCGACGAGCGCCAGCGTGGGCGTCTGCACGCGGCCGAGCGAGACGGCGCCGTCGAACGCGGCGCGCAACCTGATCGAAGCCGCGCGCGTCGCGTTCATGCCGACGATCCAGTCCGCCTCGGAGCGCGATCGCGCGGCCGCCTCGAGCGGCTGCATCTCCTCGCCGTCGCGCAGGCGCTCGAACGCCTCCTGGATCGCCTTGCGCGTCATCGACGAGAGCCAGAGCCGCTTGACCGGCTTGTTCACCTTCGCCGTCTCATACACGTACGCGAATATGAGCTCGCCCTCGCGGCCGGCATCGCATGCGTTCACGACGCTGTCGATCTCGTCCGACCGCAGCAGCCGGTGGATCACCGAGAGCTGCTTCTTCGACTTGTCGTCGTTCGGCACGAGCTTGAACTTCTTCGGAACGATCGGCAAATCGGCGTAGCGCCATTTCTTCAGCTTCTCGTCGTAGGCGTCCGGCTCGGCGAGGCCAACGAGGTGCCCGATCGCCCACGTGATCACGTACTCGTCACCCGTGATGTGGGTCTTGTCCTTGCTCGTCGTGAACGAATCCGGCAGCGCGCCGGCCAGGTCGCGACCGACCGACGGCTTCTCTGCGATTACCAGTGTCTTGCCCATATCTGCCTTTTCAAGATAGACGCATAGCCAAAGAGCTTGACCTTCGCGCGCTCATTTCGTACATGCGTCCGTGTTTCGGGCAAACACGCGAACTTCCGCTCCCCTTGTGCCGTTACTGAGCAAATGCAATCCCAAGGAGGGCCGTTTTGAACTCGCATTTGAAGATCTTCGCCGTGGTCTGCGCCATGGCACTGCTCATCCCGGCCGGCGCGAGCGCGAAGCGGCCGGAGGGCAAGCCCGAGAAGGGCAACAAGCACGGACAGTCCGAAGGCAAGCGGAAGGCGAAGGAGCAGCAGCTCAAGCTCGCCAGCGCGAACCTGAAGGGCGAGGTCACGTCGAACGACGGCGAGACGATGACCGTCATGGTCGCGAAGGCCAGCGGGCACGCGAAGGCGTGCAAGGAGATGGAGCTCACGTTCGCTCTCGCGGACGCGCGCTTCCACACCGCCGACAACAACGCCAGCGGTGACATGGACGCACTCGACTTCGAGGTCGGCCACGTGGTCAAGGTCCGCACGAAGCTCGCGCTTCTGAAGGGCAAGAAGACCACCTGTGCCGCGGCCGAGGAGCTGGCGCTGCCGGCCCGGGCCGTCCACAACCGGACCACGCCGCAGGTCGAGGAGGACGCCGAAGAGGTCGAGGATGACGGCACCGACGAGGTCGTCGAGGAGCCGGCGTCGACGAGCCCGAGGGTGACGACGTCGGTGACGACGTCGAGGTGACCGACGAGGTCTAGGCCTCAAAACCTCACAAAGCAGTCAAGCGCCCGGCAAACGCCGGGCGCTTTGCTTTCAGGGGGAGCAAGATTCACCGTGTGGCCTTCGTCATACACATAGACGGAGGAGATCGCTTGGCCCACCTTTCCAGGCGCCTGCTCGTCTTAGCCGGGGCACTGGCGAGCATGGCCGCTGAGCCTGCAGCAGCAGGGACGTTCCACGTGTACGGACTCGGCATGAACGGTGCCGGCTGCCCGAACGGCTGGGTTGCCCAGTCATCGCCGGCCGACCGCTTCCGGCACTCGAGCTCGTGCGCGCGCTGGGAGATCAGGTCGGTGCGCGACGGCAAGGCGCTGAAGCAGGGCAACGCGGCCAACCTCAGCATGGTCACCGGGACGGGTGCGCGCTTCACCGGGTTCTCGGTCAGGTCTGAGGGCACGGCCCGCAACGGCACCTCCTGGAACATCGCGATGTGCCGAACCCCGTATGCGAACTGCCAGACCCACTTCCCGCGCACCGGCACGTGGGATGAGACGGAGGTGCAGCTCGGCACGCTGATGCCCGGCGGGTCGGCGTACCACGCGCAGCACGTGTACGCAGGTGCACGGTGCGGACAGTCGAGCTGCCCCGACTCCACCTCGGCGGGCCGCGCGGTCAATGTCGCGCACTTTCAGACGCACGCGGTGGTGGATGACTACACCCCGCCCGGAAAGCCGGGTGTCGGTGGCATCTCGAGTGGGTGGAACTCGGGTGAGAAGCAGCTCTCGTACGCCGCCGCGGATGCGGGCAGCGGCGTGGCATCCGTGCTGCTGACGGTCGACGGCACGCTCCACCGCAACGTCAACCACTCGTGCTCGCGCCTGCCGACCGGCGGGTACACGCGGCCGGTGCCGTGCGCCACCGCGACCGGTGGCGAGTTCAGCGTGAACGAGCCTGGGCAGCTCGCCGACGGGCAGCACTCGCTGACGGTGACCTCCCGCGACGCGGGCGGATCGACGAACTCCACGACGAGGGGCTTCTGGGTCGACAACAACGCGCCCGGCCATCCGATCGGCCTGGCCGTCGAAGGCGGCGACGGCTGGCGGCGCACGAACGACTTCTCCGTCACGTGGGAGAACCCCGATCAGGGAACTGGGTCCGAGATCGCGGCGGCTTATTACAAGATGGGATCTGCCGCCCGAGACGCCAACGGACGGAACGCGAGTTCGCGGAGCCGAGCTGACGCAGATCTCGGGCATTCGACGTGCCGCGCGATGGCGACTGGACTGTCTATGTCTGGCTCGCGCGACGCAGCCGGGAACACGCAGACCACTGGTCGCGCTGCCGAGGCACAGCTCCGGCTCGACACGACTCCCCCCTCGCTCGCATTCGCCAACGAACAGACCGCGGCCGAGGTGCGCGCGCGGGCCTCCGACGCGCACAGCGGCGTCGCCGGCGGGCAGATCGAGATCCGGCGGCAGGGCGCCCCCGAGTGGCGCGAGCTCGAGACACGCCGCGAGGGCACCGACCTCGTCGCCGCCGTCCCCGACGACCAGCTCGAGCGCGGCAGGTACGAGCTGCGGGCGATCGCGACGGACGTCGTCGGCAATGCAGCCGTCACCACCAAGCGCGCGAACGGACAGCAGATGGTCGTGGACCTGCCGCTGCGCACCGGCACCTCGCTCGGCGCCAGCCTCTCGCGCCGCGCGGGAGGCGCGCGCGGCGGCAGACGCACGATCCGGATCGGATATCGCAAGCGCGCGTGGCTCCGCGGCGTGCTGCGGGCGGGCGGGGCGCTACTGCCTGACACTCGCGTCGCGATCGAAACGCGCCGACTGGCGCGCGGAGAGTGGAGCCCGCTCACCCAGGTCGTCACCGACGGGAACGGGCGGTACGCCGTCAGGCTGCCGCGCGGCGTCTCGCGCGAGGTCCGCGTTCGGTTCGCCGGCACCCGCTCGCTGCAGCCGGCAACCGAAGTCGCCCGCCTATTCGTTCGCGGCTGGGCCAGCCTGCGGCTCGAGCCGCGCAACCTGCGCCGCGGCGGCACCATCACCTTCCGCGGCCGCGTCGGCCTCTTCCGCGCCCACGTTCCCCCGGCCGGGAAGTTGATCCAGATCCAGTACTTGGACGGGCGCAAGTGGCGCCCCGCCGTGAAGCTGGGCCACACGGGCCGCCGCGGGCGCTTCGCCATCCGCTACCGCTTCCGGCGGATCAGCCGCCCGACACGGATCTACTTCCGGATCCTCGTCCCGGCCGAGGGCGGCTGGCCTTATGCGACGGGCGCGTCGCGCGTCCGGACGGCTTACGTCAGGCCGTAGCCGTCACGGCGCCTGGGCGCCGCCGTCGGGCCCGCCGTCGGACCCGTCGGTGCGGCTCTTCGAGGGGCAGCCGCGCAGGCCGGATCCGCGCCACGGCAGGCGAACGATCCGCTCGCCCTCGTTGTTGTCCTCGTTCGACTCGTAGATGTGGTTCCGCGGATCGGCGACGTGGACGTACGCGAAGCAGCCGCGCCGGCCGTTCACGTTGATCCACTGCTCGTGGTAGGTCGAGGGATAGACGTCCGACCAGCCGACCGACGTCCCGATGGTCTCGCGCTGCTGCCTCGAGTCCTGGTTGCAACCCGGGTAGTGGAACGTGCTCGGCGAGCGCGGGAGCTGCGGGTTGCGGTGCTGAAGGTCGCGCAGGCAGTAGGAGACCTTCGGCCCGACCTCGACGAGCTTCTTGCGCCGGCCGCCCGCGCCGAGCTTCCAGAGCTCGAAGCGCGCCGCGTGGAAGAACTTCCAGTAGCGGTACTGGCCGGGGACGTGCTTGAAGACGAGCCGCGCGCCGGTCTTCAACCGCGTGTAACCGCCGCCCCGCTTGTAGATCACCTGCTGTGCGTCCATGAACCAGCGGCTGGCACGCCGGCCGCGCAGTTCCACGGGCCCCTCGCCCATGCTGTTGATCGAGTTGCCGGCGTGCAGTCGCAGCCGGCCGCTGCGCGTGCGCGTCAGGAACAGGTTCTCGGGCGGCGCCATCTGCAGATCAGGGCAGCGGAGCTCGCGCGCCGTGGCGCGCTTCAGGCACGGGTTCTTGTCGAGCGCGCTCGCCGACGCCCCGCGATCGGACGCCGACGAGCCGAGCGCCAAGGGGCTCAGCACTGCGAGCGAGATGAGGAGAAATGGGATGACCCGGGTAGGAGAGAGCAAGACCGGGTTCTTAACACGAAGGAGGACCGATCGATGCCAGAGAAGATCGCTGGAAAGGCACGTGAACTGATCGAGGGCGCCAACTTCGCCCACATCACGACGCTCGGCAAGAGCGGCCGCCCGCAGATCAACCCCGTATGGATCCACGCGGACAACGGACACCTCGTCGTCAACTCGGCCGAGGGACGCACGTGGCCGGAGAACCTCCGGCGCGATCCGCGCGTAACGCTCTCCGTCGCGAACCACGACAACCCCTACGAGTACGTGACGGTCTGGGGCCGGGTCGTGGACGAGGACCACGAGCAGGCGGACGAGAACATCAACTTCCTCGCGAAGAAGTACCTCGGCGAGGATGAGTACCCGTTCCGCGAGCCGGGCGAGGAGCGAGTGCTGTTCCGGATCGAGCCCGAGAAGGTGAAGGTCAGCGGCGGCTGACTCAGCGGACGCAGGGTCCGGTGTCGACCGGCCCCTGCGCCTTGTCCAGCGCGGAGCGGACGAGGCTGTCCGGCACGCCATACCCCTCCTTCGCGGAGCCGCTCGCGGCGGACGCGAAGATCGTGGTCACGACCCGGCCGCGGCCGTCCACCATCGGCCCGCCCGAGTTGCCATGGCGGACGAGGCCGCGGAAGGTGGTGATGCGGCGCTGGATCGGGCCGCGGCCGTACGCGTCCTGCGTCTGCGCCGTCACCGTCGGCCCGAGCCGCCCCGGCTCCACGTCGTACCCGCCGTTCTCGGGGAACCCGAGGATCGCGGCCGAGGTCCCGGGGTCCGCACCGGTGTTCATCGCGAGCGCCGGCGTCCCGGCGACGCCCGAAGAGCGGAGGATCGCGATGTCGTTCGTGACGTCGAACAAGACCACATCGGCGTCGTGCTCGGGACCCGTGCCCTCGAGCTGGACCGTCGTGTCGTCCTGCCCCGCGACCACGTGCGCGTTCGTCACGATTACGCCGTCGCCGGCGATCCAGCCCGACCCCTGCACGCCGAGGCCGCACGCCGTGCCGAGCACCCGCACGACGCTGTCGCTCGCCGCCTGCACCTCGGGATCGCGCGCGATCTTGGAGTCGGGCGGCTTGACCTCCGCGTCCGGGCCGCTGATCTCCGGCAGCGGGTCGAAGCGCGCGAGGGCGTTCAGGATCGGCCCGGACGGGGGCAAGGCGGCGTTCAGCCGCTGGAGGATCTTCGACTCCTGCACGTCGCCCCGAAACTCGCGCGCGCCCGGCGTGTGGAGGGCGACCGCACCCGCGATCCAGGCGATTCCCAGCGCGAGGCACGCAAGCAGCACCGCCCCGCCGACGCCGTCGAGCACCCCGGCGCGGCGACCGATGCGGCTCCGCAGCCGGAAGCCGAGTACCTCCAGGCCGGACGCGAAGATTCCGCCTATGACCGCCGCGCAGATCAAAGTGACCAGCGGTGCGTACGGCGACTTGGCCCCCTCTTCGAGCAGCAGCGGAGCGACGCGCGCTCCCAGCACCGCGCCGAGCGCGAAGCCCACAAGTGAGAATGCGCCGACGATCAGCCCCTGGGAGTAACCCCAGAAAGCCATGGCGAGCGTGAAGCCGACGATTATCCAGTCGATGGCCGTCACGCCGGAAGGAGGCTACCCCGGCCTCGTGCGTGAGCTAACCGGCGCGATGACGCGCGACGTCTACGCGCGCCGGCGCATGATCCCGCTCGCCGTGCTGGCGGCACTCGCGTTCATCGCGGGGCTGATCACGGGCGCGGTCAGAGACTCCGACGCCGAGAGCGCGGCGCGCGAGTTCGGCGAGGCGTGGGAGGTCCGCGACTACGGCGGCATGTGGCGGATGATCACGCCGGACGACCAGAGCGAGATCACGCCGCAGGAATTCGACGCCGCCTACGCCGACGCGATGCGGACCGCGACCGGGACCCGCGTCGAGATCGGTGACCTGCGCGAGGAGGGGAACGGCGTCGACCTCGACGTCGAGATGCAGACGCGCATCTTCGGGACCGTCCAACACGGCATGCACCTGCCGATCGAGGACGGCCGGATCGATTGGTCGCCGCATCTCGTGTTCCCGGGCCTGCCGTCCGGGGTGAAGCTGGAGCGCGAGACGACAGCGCCCCCGCGCGCGAAGATCCTCGCTCGCGACGGCGGCACGCTGGTCGAAGGCCCGGCGTCAGCGCGGGTCTCGCCGCTCGGCGCCTCCGGGGCCGAGATCGCCGGCGTCCTGGCCGCGCCCGCGACCGAGGAGGAGCGCAACGCGCTCTACGCGCGTGGATTCGACGAGAGCACGCCCGTCGGCGCCTCCGGGCTCGAGCGAATCCTCGAGGAGCAGCTCGCCGGGAAGCCCGGCGGCCGCCTACTGGCCGGCACGCGCGTACTGGCAGCGTCCGAGCCACAGGCTGCGGGCGCCGTGCGGACGACGATCGACGTGGGGATCCAGGAGGCGGCCGCGACCGCGCTGGCCGGGCGGTTCGGCGGCATCGCGGCAATCGACGCCCGCACCGCGGCGATCCGCGGACTCGCGGGGATCGCCTTCTCCGCCCCGCAGCCGCCGGGATCGACCTTCAAGATCATCACGACGACCGCCGCGCTCGAGAAGAGACTCGTCAAGCCGAGCACGGAGTTCCCGATCCAGACCGCGGCGATCATCGACGGCGTCGAGCTGGAGAACGCGAACGGCGAGTCGTGCGGCGGGAGCTTCGTCGACAGCTTCGCCCACTCGTGCAACTCGGTGTTCGCGCCGCTCGGAGTGAAGGTTGGTGCCGAGAAGCTCGTCGAGACGGCCGAGGCGTTCGGCTTCAACAAGGACCCGGCGATCGCCGGCGCCGCGCCGAGCACGCTGCCCGCAGCGGACGACATCGCCTCACCGCTCGAGCTGGGCGCGACCGCGATCGGCCAGGGCCGCGTGCTCGCGACCCCGCTGGAGCTGGCGGTGATGGCCCAGACCGTCGCGTCCGGCGGCGTTCGGCGCACCCCGACGGTGATCCGCGGCGGCGGGCGCTCCGAGCCGGTCCGGGTGATGTCGAGCGACATCGCGCGGACTCTCGAGCAGCTCATGGTCGCGGTGGTCAACTACGGAACCGGGACGGCAGCGTCCCTCGCCCCGATCGGGGTGGCGGGCAAGACCGGCACCGCCGAGCTCGAGGACACGACCGACGAGGAGGACGAGGATGTCGAGCAGACGCCCGGTTCGGACACCGACGCCTGGTTCACGTCGTATGCGCCGGTGAAGAAGCCCGAGATCGCGGTGGCTGTGCTGTTGGTCCGCAACGGCGCCGGCGGTGAGACGGCGGCGCCCGCCGCCCGTGTGGTGCTGCAGGCGGCGCTAGCGAGCGGCGAGTAGCGCCGCGATCACGCGAGACCGGAGGTCGAGCTTCACATCAGGCGCGGGGCGGTATGCCCCGCGGAGGTCTACAAGTCCAGCTCGACGAGGCCCTCTTCGCCGTCCGCGTGGATCTGGAGCTCCAGCGGGCGGTTCTCGCCGGCCTCTAGCGGGAAGAGGAACGGCACCATCGCGCCGCCCGTCGGGCCCTGCTGGGCGAGGCTCCCCGTCTCGGGGATGCACGTCCCGGGCTCGAGTGGGCCGGCGTGGTAGTGGAATACGTTCTCCTCGTCGACCTCCAGCGGCTCGTACTCGTTGCCCTGGGTGTCCTCCACGATGAAGTCGTCCGTCGCCTCGTAGGTGTCGTCCGCGAGGTCGTCGTCATCGTCGCTGCGGTTGCACGCCTGGACGAACACGCCGTAGAGCGCGAAGCCGGGCTTCGCCTCCTCGCCCTGCCAGTAGCCCTTGTCGTCCGGGAGGCTCGGGTTGAGCTCGCGGGTGATGAAGACGTTGTATTCGATGCCGCCGACCTTGACCGCGAGGCCCTCGCGCAGCGGCTCGCCCTCCTCCTTCTCCTCTTCGAGGAAGCAGCCGGACAGCGACAGCGCGGTCGCGGCGCACGCGAGTGCCAAAGAGAGACGACGCAGGCCCATGCGGCGCGGCAGTCTATCCCCTGGACCTGAGCCGGCTCCGGCTCGGATGGCCGCCGAACCGAGGCAGTGTCGCCGCCTCCAGGCCCGCCACGGTCGCACGCGCCAGCGGCTTGTCGCTCGGCTCCTCGAACACCTTTCGGAGCCGCGCCAGCGCCACTTTGTTCTGCCGCTTGACCCATCCGCGCCCGCCGAGGGACTCCTTGAAGGCGTCCCACCGCGTGCCCGGCTGGCTCATGAACGTCAGTTCCACTCGCGTTGCCTCACCCTCGGAGCTGAACTCCCAGATCGTCCTGAACCTGTTACGCGCGAAACGGCCGGAACGGCCTTCCTCGACGATCCGTCGTGGGCGCTCGAAGACGGAGAACTGGACCTCGGCCCACTGCTTCGGTCCCGGGTTCTCCAGCCGGAACCTCGCCGCCGCGCCCAGCCCGTCCGACTTCGCCCTGGCGAGCCTGAAATCCGACGTGAAGTGGTCGGTGAAGGCCACATGGTTGGCGAGGTCGCCGATGAAGTCGAACACCGCATCGCGCGGCGCGGAGATGACGGTCTCGACGGTGACGGGCCCCACGGGGCCGCGATTCTACGGGCGCGCCTCGGTCAGGCAGCGCGCCGTACGGCCGAGATGTGCCGCTCGCTCGCGTGCACGCGCTCGACGACTGCGCTGTCGCGCTTGGAAGCGGGCAGCGTCACGAGGCAGAGGGAGCACACGACGCGCTCCGGCCCGACCCGGTGGATGAACTCCCCCGGCACCGGCGTCCGGTGGCACTTGCTGCACTCCGGACACTGCTGCCGCATCGAGTCGACGCTCTTCCTCAGGATGCGGCGCGCGAGCTCTGACACATCAGGTTCATTCGGCCCCGTCCTGGGTACTCCTCCCCTCACCTAAGGGACGGAGCCACGCCCCAGGCGGCAATTTAGCCCGCACTTTGCGGCAAAGATGTTGTCGGAGGCACGGGTCCCTCGTTAACATCCGCACATTCGAGGAGGAGGAAGCATGGATGCCTTCACCGCCGGAACGCTGGCCGGCGCGGGCTCATTCCACTGCGAGCGCTGTGGCTATGCGATAGCGCTTCATGAGCGCGACGTCGTTCCGTCGTGCCCGCGTTGCGATAGCGAGACGTTCGCCCGTTCGTCGATGTTCGCCGTCGAGGACACCGACAGCTGGGGCGCGCACGAGGTCGAGCAGCCCGAGTGGCTCGAGACAGCGCGAGACTCGCTCGTTACACGCGGCGACTACCTCGCATTCGACGACGGCGACCGCGTCCGCATCGTCCCGCTCCAAGAGGGCTGGACGCGACTGGGGCGCAGCCTCGCCGCGCACGTCCGCTTCGACGATCCGACGGTGTCGCGGCGGCACGCGCTGATCCACCGTGAGGGGAGCGCGATCCGAGTGATGGACGACCGCAGCCTCAACGGGGTCTGGGTGAACGGCGAGCGCGTGGACTGGTGCGAGCTCCAGGACGACGACGAGCTGACCCTCGGCCGCTTCCGGCTGTACCTGGTGCGGATCGGCCACAGCGCGAGCGTCGGCGCTACAGCCGCCTAGTCTCCACCTGTGGCAATCACCATCGCGGTCCTGTCCCAGAAGGGAGGGACGGGCAAGACCACGACCGTGCGGACCCTGGCCGACGTCTTCGTACGCGCCGGCCTCGAGGTGCTGTGCGTGGACCTCGACCCGCAGGGCAACCTGTCGGACTACTTCGACGTCCCCGCCGACGCCGACCCGACGATCGCGGACGTGCTCGGCGGCAGGCGGAAGGCAACCGAGGCGGTCTACGACGGGATCATCCCGGCGAACCTCGGGCTGGCCGAGTCCGAGCTCGTCCTCAGCGGCAAGATGGGTCGCGAGCTCACGCTCAAGCGCGGGCTCATGGAGGTGAAGCGAAGCCGCGACATCGTGCTGATCGACTGCCCGCCGGCGCTCGGCCTCCTCACCGTCAACGGCCTCGTCGCGGCCGACCACGCCCTCATCTCGACGGAGGCCCAGTACTTCTCCCTCCAGGGCGTCGAGCAGGCGCTCGAGGTGATCGAGCTCGCGAAGGAGAATCTCCATCCGGAGCTGGAGTGGCTCGGGGTCGTCCTGAACATCGCCGACCTGCGCACCCGTCACTCGCGCGAGGCGCACGCACAGCTGCGCGACCGGTTCGGCGAGAAGGTCTTCGACAGCGTCGTCCGCCAGTCGATCCGTTACGCCGAGTCGGCCGAACGCGGGGTGTCGATCCTCGACTATGCGCCTCAGCTCGGCGCGGACTACCTCGCGCTCGGGCAGGAGGTGCTCCAGCGGGTGGGCTTCCCCGAGGAGGCGCAGCGGGTCGCCGGGATGCGTGAGAATGACCCGGTCCCCGTCGAGGAGGTGCCGTCGCCGTGACCGATCTTCTGTTCCGCCCGATAACCGAGCTTGCGGAGCTCGTCCGGTCCGGCGAGGTCAGCTCGCGTGAGCTGGTGGAGGAGTCGCTCGCACGGATCGACGAGGTCGACGGGGAGATCAACGCCTTCACCTTCACGCGACGCGGACGGGGCGCTCGCCGCCGCCGACGCGGTCTCGAGCGGGGACGAGCGGCCCGTTCGCCGGCGTCCCGATCGCGATCAAGGACCTTGGCGTCGCCGTCGCGGGCTGGCCGCTCAGAACTGCTCCGACCTGTACGCCGACTTCGCGCCGGACTACGACAGCTTCGTGGCGCGGCGCCTCCGCGAGGCGGGCTTCGTCTTCGTCGGCCGGACGGCCTCGCCCGAGTTCGGGATCGTCCCCGTGACCGAGTCGCGGCGGTTCGGCCCCACCCGCAACCCCTGGGACACCGGCCGCACGCCGGGCGGGTCGTCGGGCGGCTCGGGGGCGGCCGTGGCGTCGGGGATGGTCCCGGTCGCCCACGCCAGCGACGGCGGCGGCTCGATCCGGATCCCGGCCTCGTGCTGCGGCCTCGTCGGCCTCAAGGCCAGCCGCGGGCGGATTTCGCGCGGGCCCGAGTTCGGCGACTCCTTCCTCGCGACCGACGGCGACCCTCTGCAGGACGGTCGCCGAGGCGGCGATCACGCTCGACCTGCTCGCCGGCTACGAGCCCGGCGACGCCACCTGGGCGCCGCCGCCGAGCGCCCCGTTCGCCGAGGCTGTCGGGCGCGACCCCGGCAAGCTCCGAATCGGCTTCACGACGAGCCGCCGATGGGCATCGACCCGGATCCCGAGAGCGTGCGCGGGGCCGAGGAGGCGGCGAAGCTGCTCGAGTCGCTCGGGCACGAGATCGTGCCCATCGACTATTCGTGGCCCGCCGACGAGATCGTCGCCACGTTCATCGACCTCTGGGCCGGCATGGTCTCCGTGGGGATCGCCTACGCCGGCGTCCTCGGCTACGAGATCACGCAGGAGAAGGTCGAGCCGCTCTCGTGGGACCTGTTCCAGAAGGGCCTCGCGCTACCCAGCACGAAGTACCTGGGCTCCCTGACGCGCCTCCAGCAGATCTCGCGCGAGCTGGTGGGCTGGTGGTCAGACATCGACGTCCTGCTCACCCCCGGGCTGGGCCAGCGCCCGGTGCCGATCGGGACGATCGACCCCCAGAAGGAGGACGACCCGTTCACCGCGTTGATCCCGGATGCGTCCGACTTCACGCCCTACACGGCGGTGTGGAACGTGACCGGCCAGCCGGCGATCTCGCTGCCGCTCCTCCAGGGCGACGACGGGCTGCCGACCTCGATCCAGCTGGTCGGGCCCGCCGATCGGCGAGGAGCTGCTGCTGAGCCTCTCGTCGCAGATCGAGGCCGAGCGGCCGTGGGCGGACCGCCGCCCCGAGCTCGTCGGCGCTGCATAAGCGGTCCAACCCGAAACTGGACGAATGTCTGATCGCGGGCGGCACGCTGCGCTGCCGATACTGCGAGTGATGACGAACGAGAACGCCATGGTCACCTGCACGGAATGCGGGTTCGAGTGGTTCGGCCCGACCTCAGCGCACGCCCTGCGCCTGGTCGGTAGCTGCACCCGCTGCCACGGCGAGCTTCGCTTTCACGACGAGCCCGCCCTCCCAGCCATGTCCGAGCAGGTCGCCGACGTCCCGGCGCACCTGGTCCTGGGCAACCCCCGCCTCTAGAGCTCCTTCACGTCGGCGCCCGCCGGCGTGAATTGCACCCGGCGAACGTCGCAGTCCGGGGCCGCCTGCCTGACCGCGTCCATCACGGCGCCGGTCTGCTGCCAGTGGATCCAGAAGAGGACGGTCGGCCCGGCGCCCGAGATCGAGGCGCCGACGGCGCCCAGCTCCTGCGCCTTGCGGAGGAGCTCCATCGAGCGCGGGTAGAGGCTCTCGCGCCGCGGCTGGTGCAGGCGGTCCTCAAGCCCGCGCGCGACGAGGTCGAGGTCGTTGCGCTGGAGGCCGAGAACCAGCAGCGAGGCGCGCCCGATGTTGTGGACGGCGTCCGCCATCGGCACCTCCGCGGGTAGCGCCGCACGCGCCTCCTCGGTCGGGACGGGGTCGGGCGGAATCGCGATCACCCCCTCCATTCCGGGCGGCGGCTCGAACCGGTCCGCCCGGTCGCCGGTGCACACGACGAAGCCTCCCCTCAGCGCGGCCGCCACGTTGTCGGGATGGCCCTCGAGCTCGCGCGCCACCTCGAAGATCGGGGCGTCGAGCTCGTACAGGTGGTCCGCGGCCACCAGGCCGGCGATGATCGCGGCCGCGCTCGAGCCCAGCCCGGCGCCCACCGGGATCTCCGATCGGATGTGGAAGGCCAGGCCGTCGGCCGAATGAAGCGCTTCGAAGGCGCGCACGCAGAGGTTCGTGCGGTCGGTCGGCACGCCGGGCACCTCAGTGTGGACGAAGAACTCGCCCGTCTCCTCCACCTCGAGCTCGAGGTTCAGCGACAGCGCCGCCGCGAGGCAGTCGTAGCCGGGCCCGAGGTTGGCGCTCGAGGCGGGAACCCGCACGAGCCGGTGACGGCGCACTAGCTGAACACCGCCCGCTCGACCTCGTCCAGGTCCGGCCCGCAGGAGACGACCGAGGCGGCCTGGCTCATGGCGGTCGTCGGGTCCTTGAGGCCGTGGCCTGTGAGGACGCAGACGACCCGGCCCTCGGCGCCGTACTTGATCAGCCCGGCGACCGATGCCGCCGACGCCGGCTCGCAGAACACGCCCTCGCGCCGGCCGAGCAGCTCGTACGCCGCCAGGATCTCCTCGTCGGTGACGGCTCGGACCTCACCGCGGGAGGCGGTGAACGCGTTCATGGCGTCCTCCCAGCGAGCGGGGTTCCCGATCCGGATCGCGGACGCGACGGTCTCGGGCTGCTCGATCACCCGCCCCTCGACGAGCGGCGCCGCCCCGGCCGCCTGGTAGCCGTGCAGCACCGGCGCGGTCCCGTATTCCTCGAACCCCTTCCACCACGCGGTCACGTTGCCCGCGTTCCCGACCGGGATGCAGAGCACGTCGGGCGCCTCGCCGAGCTGGTCGCAGACCTCGAACGCGCCCGTCTTCTGGCCCTCGATCCGGAAGTCGTTGAGCGAATTCACGAGCGCGATCGGGTTGCGCTCGACGACCTGCCGCGTCAGCGCGAGCGCCTCGTCGAAGTTGCCCTTGAGCGCGATCACCCGCGCGCCGTGCATGAGCGCCTGCGCGAGCTTGCCGGCCGCGATCTTCCCCTCCGGCACGATCACGGCCCCACGCAGCCCGGCGCGCGCGGCGTAAGCCGCGGCGCTCGCGGCGGTGTTGCCGGTGGAGGCGCAAATCACCGCCTCCGCCCCCTCCTCGACCGCCGCCGACACCGCCACGGTCATCCCGCGGTCCTTGAACGACCCGGTCGGGTTGAGGCCCTCGTACTTCAGCCACACGTCGCAGCCCGTGAGCTCCGAGAGATGGGGAGCGCGGGATGAGCGGCGTGTCCCCCTCCTCCAGGGTCACGTGCGGCTCCACCGGGAGCCGGTCGCGGTAGCGCCAGAGGCTCAGTCGAAGAACTCCTCGATCACCCGGATGATCGCGCGGCTCGGCGCGCATGAAGTCGAGCCTGCCGATCAGCTCGACCGCCGCCAGGAACTTCGACTCGAGCACCGGATGCATGACCATCACGAGGCGGGCGTTGTCGCCGAGCCCGTGCTGCACGACCGACTTCACCGACACGCCCTGGAGCCCGAGCAGCTCCGCGACCTGCGCGAGAACGCCCGGCCGGTCCGCGACCTCGAGGTGGAGGTAGAACGCCGACTCGACGTCGGTCACAAGCTCGACCTCCTCGGCCGGTGCCGGCAGCGACGGCGGCGGGATCATCGCGGAGACGACGTCGCCCAGGACGGCGCTCGCGGTCTGAGTTCCCCCGGCGCCGGGCCCCGACAGCGTGATCTCGGTGATCGCCGGCGACTCGATCGTCACCGCGTTGAAAGCCCCGTCGACCGACGCGAGCGGGTGCTCGCCGTAGAGGAAAGCGGGATACACGCGCACTGAGATGCCGCCGTTCACGCGCTCGGCGGTGCCGACGAGCTTCAGGGAGAGGCCGAACTCCTTCGCGTGGGCGATGTCGTCGGGCGTGATGTTCTCGATCCCCTGGTGCGGTACCTGGTCGAGGCTGATCGGCGCGTTGAACGCCAGCCGCGCGATGATCGCCATCTTCGCGGCGGCGTCCTTGCCGCCCACGTCCTCGGACGGGTCCGCCTCGGCGTAGCCGAGCTCCTGCGCCTGGGCGAGCGCGGACTCGTAGGTATCGCCCGTGCGCGTCATCTCGCTGAGGATGAAGTTCGTCGTGCCGTTCACGATCCCGTGGACGCGGTGGATGTGAGCGGCGGCGAGCGTCTCGTTGATCACGCGGATGACGGGCACGACGCCACCGACTGACGCCTCGAAGCGAAGCTGCGCGCCGCCCTCGCGCGCGGCCGCGTAGATCTCCTCGCCGTGCTGCGAGAGCACCTGCTTGTTGGCGGTGACGACGTGCTTGCCCGCTTGGAGCGCGCGGAGGATGTACTCGCGCGCGGGCTCGGTCCCGCCCATCACCTCGACGATCAGGTCGCTCGAGGCCGAGGATCTCCTCGAAGTCGCCCTGGCTACGGGTGAGCACGCCGGCGATCTCCGGCCGCATGCCGGTGGACGCTTCGATCGCGCCGGCCCGCCCTTCGAGTAGCTCGTGGAAGGCCCCGCCGACCGTCCCGCGGCCGAGGAGCCCGACCCTAAAGGACGTCACGCGCAGTCAGGTCGTCGAAGGTCTCGCGCCGCACGACGACGCGGGCGTCGCCGTCCTTGCAGAAGATCACCGGTGGCCGGCGGAGCGAGTTGTAGTTGTTCGCCATCGCGTGGCCGTAGGCGCCCGTCGCCGGCATGACGAGCACGTCGCCCGGCTTCGGGTCGTCGAGCATCACGTCGCGGACCAGGATGTCGCTCGACTCGCAGTGCATGCCGGCCACGGTGCACAGGCTCTCGCCCCCGAACCGGTCGGCGATCTCGGCCTCGTAGCGGGCGCCGTAGAGCATCGGCCGCAGGTTGTCGGACATGCCGCCGTCGACGGCCACGTAGGTGCGGATCCCCGGGATCTCCTTGACGGTGCCCACGGTGTAGATCGTCACGCCCGCGTTGCCAACGAGCGCCCGGCCCGGCTCGCACAGAACCGTCACGTCCTTCGGCGCACGCCGCAGTAGCGCGTCGGCGAAGTCGTCGATCGACGGCGGGTCGTCGTCTGCCGTGTACGCGATCCCAAGGCCGCCGCCGAGGTTGAGCCGCGGCCAGTCGCCCAGGGCGCCCAGAACCTCCGCCAGCTTCTCGAACGGCTCGAGGTCGAAGATCTGCGACCCGATGTGAGCGTGCAGCCCGACCAGATCGAGGTCGCCGAGCCGCTCGAGCGCCCGCGGCACGTCGTCGATCGCGAAGCCGAACTTCGAGTCCACCTGCCCGGTCTGGATGTAGGAGTGCGTGGACGGCTTGATGCCCGGGGTTACGCGGAGCATCACTTGCTGGCGCGGCGCGATCCGCTGCAGCCGCGCGATCTCGTCGAAGGAGTCGAGCACGATCGTTCCGACGCCGCGCTCGATGGCGTACGCAAGCTCCTCGTCGGTCTTGTTGTTGCCGTGCATGTAGATCCGAGCCGGGTCGAAGCCGCCGGCGAGTGCCAGGTGCAGCTCGCCCGCGCTGGCGACGTCGCACGAAAGCCCCTCCTCGGAGAACAGGCGGTATGCCGCCGTGCAGGGGAACGCCTTGCTCGCGTAGATCACCTCGAAGTGCTCCGTGCGAGCCCCGAACGCCTCCTGGAACTCGCGTGCGCGGGCACGCATGTCGTCCTCGGCGTAGACGTAGGCAGGGGTGCCGAACTCCTTCGCGAGCTCGATCACGTCGCATCCGCCCACCTCGAGCCGGCCCGCCTCGTTCAAGCGGGAGCCGAGCGGATAGACCTGGGATAGCGTGGTCGCCGCCATGAGCCCGATTATCCATGAGGCACCGGAACCGCCCCGCCTCGGCACGCACAACGGGCTGTCGTACGCGCTCTTCACGCCGAACGAGGAACCGAAGGCGGGCGTCGTGATCCTGCACGGCGCGGGCTCGGCGAAGGAGAACCACTTCGACTACGGCCGCGCGGCGCGCGACCACGGCCTCGCGGCGCTCGCATTCGACCAGCGCGGGCACGGCAAGTCCGAGGGGAAGTTCGGGCCGACCGCGATCGAGGACGCGGTGTCGATGTGCGAGCTGCTGGCCGAGGAGGCCCCGGCGGTGGCGCTGCGCGGCTCGAGCATGGGCGGCTTTGTCGCGATACACGCCGGCGCGGGCTGGGGCGAGGCGCCCGCGGTGGTCGCCATCTGCCCGGCGACCGAGGACCTGCTGCTGCGCGGTCTGCGCTCGGGACGACTGGTCGAGTTCGACGTCGACCGCGAGGCGATCGAGCCGTGGTTGGAGGCGCTCGATCTGTACGAGGCCGTCGGACGGCTCGCGCCCCGCACCGCGCTGCTCCTGATGCACGCCGAGGGCGACGAGCAGATCCCGTACACGGTTTCGCAGGACCTGCACAAGGCGGCGAAGGAGCCCAAGCGCCTGCTCGTACTACCCGGTGGCCATCACCGCTCGCTACAGCACGACGGCGAGATGCAGGGCGAATCCCTGCGATTTATCGCGCGCGCGGCTAGTTCCCGAGCTTGACGCCGCCGTCGCCGACCTGCACGTCGGGCAGGTCACGGACGATGTCGGAGAGCGACTCGCCGGTCTCGCTGACGGTGTCGCCGAGCTCGGGGCTTACCTGGCCGACCGAGTCGCCCAGGCCACCGGTCACCTGCTCGGTGCTGTCGGCCACCTGGTTCGTCCCCTGGCCGCTGTCGACGGAGGGCGCGCTGGGAAGCGACGTGCCGCCGTCGGTGAGCGCCCCGCCTCCGCCACCGGTTCCGCCGCCGCCGCCGAAGCCGCCGCCGCCGGTACCAGGCGTGGTCCCGCCATCGCCACCGCCGAAGCCTCCTCCGGCGCCGCCGCCACCACCGGCCGCGCCAGGGTCCGTCCCATTAGCGACCGCCACGGCCGCCGGGGCCGCGTCGAGCGCGACCTGCTCGGGCCCGGAGACGCGCGCCGTGTCGCCCTCGTCGTCATCGACGAGGACGCTTTCGACCGCGTCGCGGATGTCCGCTCCCGGCCAGGCGTCGAACGCGAACAGCGTTCCGACCAGCACCAGCAGCGAAGCGGAAAACGCAAGCAGAAGTCCTGTGGTCCCGAGACTCGCGATGTAAGCCTTGGTGGCTCTCATGGCAACTGTTCCCCACCGAGTGCCATCGGCACGCTCGGTGACGGACTTTAGCCCTACTGGCGCGTTTCCACCAGGCTCCCGCGTCTTTGCACAAGCCATGCGGCCCCAGCGCCGATAAGGGCCACGCTCACGAGCTGCGCGAGCGTCAGCCCCAGCGCCACATCGTCGTTGCGCCGGATGAACTCGACGAGCAGCCGCTCGACCCCCACCGCGACCAGGTAGAGCGCGAAAACGGCGCCCGGCGCGAGTCGCCCGCGCAGGTGCCACAGGCCGAGCGCGATCAGGCCCACGCTCACGCTCTCGTAGATCGGCGTCGGATGCACCTCGTCGGTCGTCGGGACCGTGCCGTCCGGATAGGACATCGCCCACGGCAGGTCGGACTCCTTGCCGTAGTCGCCGTCGCCCGACAGCTGGCACCCCAGCCGCCCGACCGCGTAGCCGAGCGCGAGCGGCACGGCACAGACGTCGAGCAGCTGCAGGCCGAGGAATCCGCGCCGCCACGCCCACAGCACGACGCCGACGGCACCGCCGACGAGACCACCGAACCAGACGAGCCCCGAGCCCGAGAAGAGGTTGCCCGAGCAGGTCGTCGGAGACGTCGTCCCAGTTCTGCAGGAGGTAGTCGACCCGCGAGCCGATGACCCCGCCCACGAGCCCGGCGAAGATGATCTCGTAGGCCCAGTCCGTGCGGCTTGCCGAGCTCCTTGAGGTGCCGCGCGAGGACGGCCGCGGCAACGATGAAGCCGGCGGCGAAGCAGAGCCCGAACGTCTTGAGCTCGAGCGGGCCTATCTGGATCTCGGGCTGCAACTGCGCCAGGCTACTTGGGCGCTACAGGTAGCCCATCGGGTCAACCGGCGACCCGTTGATGCGCACCTCGAAGTGGAGGTGGTCGCCGAAGCAGTGGCCCGTGCAGCCGACGTAGCCGATCACGTCGCCCTGCGAGACCGACGCGCCGCTCGAGGTCGCGTAGCTCGACTGGTGGGCGTAACACGTGGACATGCTGCTCGTGTGCTGGATGCACGTGTAGTTGCCGTAGCCGCCCGTCCAGCCCATCAGGACGACCGTGCCGCTGTCCGCGGCGCGGATGGCCGTGCCGGCCGGGACGGCGATGTCGACGCCGGCGTGGAGGCGGCCCCAGCGCATCCCGAAGCCCGAGACGACCGGCCCGCTGACCGGCCAGATCAGCGCGCCCGAGCCCTGCTGGACCGGCGCGGCGCCCTGCGACGACTGGAGTTGGGCCGTGACCCGTGCCTGCTCGGCCTCGAGCTCGCGCAGGTCGCCCTCGAGCTGCACACGGCTCTCGTGGACCTGGGCGTAGACCGCGCGGCGGTCGTCGCGCACGGACGGCGAGCTCGGACTGCGAGTCGATCAGCTCGTTCTTCGCACTGGCGAGCTCGTTGCGCTGGGCGAGGATCGCGTTCGCGGCGTCCTCGACGCGCTGCTCGAGCTCAGCGAGCAGGTCGGCCTGCTTCTTCGCCTCTTCCTTGAGCACGCGCACGCGCTCGATGATCGCCTGGTCCTGCTCGGAGATGCGCTGGAGGAATTCCGTCTGCTCGAGCAGGTCGCCGAAGCCGTCAGCGGACAGGATCACCGTGAGCGCGTCGGGCTCGTCGGCCTTGTACAGCTCGACGAGCCGGTTCGCGAGCGCGTCCTCGGCGACGCCTAGCTCCTTGCGGAGCCGCGCCAGCCGGTCGCGCGCCTCGTCGAGCTTGCCGCGAACCTCGAGCAGCTCCGCTCGCTTCTGGTCGAGATCCGCCTGGATTCGGTTCTGCTTGCGCTGCGAGGACGTTGATGTCGCCCTGGAGCGAGTCGATCTTGACGTTGTAGCTCGCGATCGTCTCCGAGAGGACGTGCTCCTTGTACTTCTTGCTCTGGACGAGCGTGCGCGTCTCGTCGATCCGCTCGGAGAGCGGCGCGGAAAGCCCGGGCATAGGCAGCAACAAGTAGGCCGCTAGGCCCAGGGTTATGACAACCCCGAAATGTCTCTTCATATTCGTCGTCCCTGATGCCTACGGGGTTAGCTGACGGGCTCGCGCTTGCGCGCTAGGCCGTGCTCCTGACGGCCATTCGCCCCCGGGCTTCCGGCCCTTTGGTTCCCCCGTTCCCCCTGTTTTTCAGAGCGACTCGGCGTTTGGGACGCGCGCAGACTAGCAGGATTCAGTCTGCACGCGAGCCGGTTTTCCTGCGATTTGCACGGGTTCTTGCAGGAAGGGTCCGCTCTCTAGACTTCCGTTCATGGCCGCCCCGAGAGCAGTTTTCAAGCGTGACACCGGGCTTCAGTTCCGGATGCTGACGACGCTGTTCCTGATGGGGCTGCTGTACGTGGTCTTCTCGGCCGTGCTCTTCTCACTGGGCGCGGGTGTCGGGATCATGGTCGTGTTCTGCGCGGGCCTGCTGCTCGCGCAGCTCTTCCTCTCGGACAAGATCGCGCTCGCCTCGATGGGCGCGAAGGAGGTCACGCCCGAGCAGGCGCCGGGCCTCCACGCGATGATCGAGAAGCTCTGCATCCAGGCGGACCTTCCCAAGCCGAGGATCGCCGTTGCCGACACGCAGATGCCCAACGCGTTCGCGATGGGCCGCTCCAAGAAGAGCGCCGTCGTCTGCGCGACCACGGGGATCATGAACACGCTCTCCCCCACCGAGCTCGAGGGCGTCATGGCGCACGAGCTCACGCACGTGAAGAACCGCGACGTGCTGATCATGACCATGGCCAGCTTCTTCGCGTCGCTCGCGTCGATGATCGCCCAGTTCGCGTTCTTCTTCGGCTCGAGCGACGACGACACGCCGGCCGGCGCGATCGTGTTCATCGTGTCGATCCTCGTCTACGTGATCTCGTTCTTCCTGATGCTCGCGCTATCGCGTTACCGCGAGTTCGCGGCCGACCGCGGCGCAGCACTCATCACCGGCCGGCCTAGTGCGCTCGCCTCCGCGCTCCAGCACATCTCGACGGCGATGGAGAAGACGCCGCAGCGCGACCTGCGCGCGGCGGAGGGCATGAACGCGTTCTTCATCATCCCGGCGCGCGCGAAGAACTCGATCAAGACGATCTTCATGACGCACCCGCCGATGGAGAAGCGCATCGAGCGGCTCATGGAGTACGAGCGCCAGCTCCAGATCGCCGCCTAGGTTGGGCTTCTTCGACGCGCTATTGGGCGGCCGCCGCAAGCTGAGCGGGCCGGCGCCGGACCGCCTGTTCGCGATGTCGACCGCCTACGTCCAACTCGAGACCGGGCTCGGGATCAAGTCCCGCGGCTCGGCGGGACTGGTCTTCCAGCCGCTGGGGACGGCGGACTTCGAGTCGCTGATGAAGGACACGCAGGAGCTCTTGGACTCCGCGTCGGCGGACACCGGCACGACCACTGAGACCAAGGTCGACGAGTACGGCTACCGCTGGGCGATCCTTCGCGACCCCGACTTCGAGGACATCGTCGTCGCGATCAACACGGTCTCATCGCAGCTCGATTCGGGCGGCTACGGGGACCGCCTCCTGGCGGCGGTGTTCGCGTTCGAGGAGAAGGGCCAGCCGGTCTACTGGATCTACAACTACAAGCGCGGGAGCTTCTACCCGTTCGTCCCCACTGGGAAGCAGAAGCGCGACTCCGAGCGCGAGTTCCGGCTCAAGGCGCAGATGGCGGACGAGCTGCCGCTCGAGCAGGAGATCGGTCGCGACCTCCCGCTCTGGGACATCCCGATCTGATCGCTGCGGCGACCGCCGCGCGCTCGTATCGCACCTGGCTCCAGCTGAAGCGGAGCACGCGATAGCCGGCCGCCTCGAGCGCCGCGGCCCTTCGCCTGTCCTCCTCAAAGCTCCGACGCGTGCGATGCCATTCCCAGCCGTCGAGCTCGACCACCAGGGCCGGCTCCCAGAATGCATCGACCTCGTAGCCGAGCAGGATCACGTTCTGGCTAGGTAGGGGAAGGTCGTATTCGCGACACAGTTCTCTCAGGCTTTGCTCGAACTCGTTCTTCGTCGGCTCCGGGTCCGACCACTCGGACAGGACCGCCCTGATCTTTCGGGCCCCGCGACGGCCGGGCATCTCGTCGTAGACCTCTTTCGCGCAGAGCAGTCCTAACCGCTCCGCGTGCTCGAACGCGTCCCGGAGCCGCTCGAGCGGCAGCACACCGGCAAGATCTACGAGCGTGCGCGTGACCGTAGTAACGGGGAAGCTCTCCTTGACCACCCGGGACACACACGCCCGGTGCAGCCGGATGCCGCGCCGCGGCTGCCGTCGACCGGGCACCGTGACGTCAATCGTGCCGGTCGGCCAGGCCCCCAGACCCCAGACCGCCGCGGCAGCGCGGTGGCTGAGCACAGCGTCACGGCCGAGCGTCAGCGCGGCGGCCATCATCCGGCCGCGAGCGGGGACGCCTGGTGTCAGCGAATAGACGCGCGGCTGCACTCGAAAGATCCGTCCGCGCTCGAGCCACCGCTTGACCATCGCCGCCGTTATCCCTGCGGCTTCCAACTGCGCAGCTGTGACGACGCCGTGCTGGCGTTCCACGAACTCGGCGACGTGACGCTCGCGAGAGGTGCAAATCGGACCTATGTGACCCGAATCGCGCTCCTCGCGGAGTTCTCCCCTCCCGATCTAGTCCGGTATCAGGCCCTCGCCGGTGAACTCGCCGGCGGCCTCCTCGAACGAGACGTCGCGCGGCGGCAGGATCACGTCCGACTCGACGAGTTCGTCGTTGTCGATCGCCTCGCCGTCGCTCTCGACGAGCGAGAGCATCTGATCGAAGAGTGAGTGGAACTTGTCCTCGTCGCCGGCTTCGACAGCCGCAACGGCCTCGTTGTCGAGGTCGTTGAGGCGTTCCGCGTCGTTGTCGGGCAGCCGGAACTGCCCCTCGCCCGATATGCGAACGATCACTTCTGGCCCTCCTCGAGAGCCGGGGCGTCGCCGCCGAGAGCCGAGCTCAGCCTTCATCTTCGCGAGCTCCTCGTCCACCTGGGCGCCCTGCGAGAGCTGCGCCAGCTCGCGGTCGATGTCGCTGCTGCCGCCCTCGAGCTGCGTGATGTCCTCGAACACGCCGGCCTGTTCCAACTCGCCGACGGCGTTGGCGCGCGCCTTCATGTCCTCGGTCTTCTCCTCCGCGCGCTGCATCGCCAGGCCGAGGTCGGCCATCTCCTCACCCACCCCGGAGGCCGCCTCGGAGATCATCACCTGCGCCTCCGCGGCCGAGTACTGCGCCTTGATGACCTCCTTCTTCGTCCGGAAGGCCTCGATCTTCGCGCGCAGCCGCTTCTCGTTCTCGATCAGCTGTTCCTGCTGCTGCTCGAGCTGGGTGACCTGCGTGTCCAGCCCCTGCAGCTCCGCCTGGATCGCGGTCTTGCGCTCGAGCGCCATCCGCGCGAGGTCCTCGCGGTTCTGCGAGATCGCCTGACGCGCCTGCGTGTCGAGCTTGACCACCTGCTCCTCGAGCTTCTTCGACTGCATCTGGATCCGCTTCTTGGCGGTGACGACGTCGGCGATGCCCTTTTTGACGCCCTGTAGATGCTCCTGCTGCTTGCGGTACCCGTAATCGAGGGTCTCGGCCGGGTCCTCGGCGCGGTCGAGCATCTTCGAGATCTTCGCCTTGATCGTTGTCGACATCCGGCCGGCCAGGCCTGGCATCGCAAGCCTCCTCAGGTTCGGGACAGGGGCGTCCTAGACTAGCCGCCCGCGTGCAGCCGAAGCCGCCCTCCGCCTCCGAGTCCGTGCTCACCCGCTGGATGGGCATCCCCGACGCGAACACGGCGGGCAACGTGCACGGCGGCACGATCATGAAGATGGTGGACGAGGTGGCCGGCGTGGCCGCCGTGCGCCATTGCGGCATGCGCGTCGTCACCGCCGCTGTGGATCGGCTGACCTTCACCGAACCCGTCTACGTCGGTCAGCTCGTGACGGTCAAGGCAACCGTCAACGCGGCGTGGCGCACGTCGATGGAGGTCGGCGTGCGGGTGGAGTCGGAGAATGTTCGGACGGGCGAAATCACGCACACCTCAGCTGCCTACCTGACCATGGTCGCCCTGACCGACGAGGGTGAGCCGACGCCAGTTCCGCCAGTCGAGCCGACGACGGACGACGAGCGCCGGCGGGAGCGCGAGGCTCAGCTGCGGCGTGACAACCGGCTGCGCGAGCGGGACGAGATCAGGCGCGGACGGGGCGAGTAGCCGCCGCCTCGGCCTCGTCGGCGTCGCGCGCCGAGGCCCAGAAGAACAGGCACAGCGCAAACACCATGACGAAGAAGTCGAGCCCGAGCATCATGGCGCCCGCGAGCTGCTGATCGCCGAGCGGCGTCATGCCGTGCTCGCGCGCGGAGTCCCCGTACGCGTCGTACGCGGGCGAGCGCATGATCACGAAGGCCATCCCGAGGAACATCCCCGCGAGCCGCGCGCCGATCAGGTGCCCGATCTTCCACAGCTCCCCGTGCAGGCGGCGGCGCTTGGGATCGAGCGGCGCCCACCAGACCAGCACGCTGCCGAAGACGAACGACCAGTGCTGCAGCACGTGGACCGCGTCGTTGTCGAGCGCGGCCTCGAACATGAACGCGAAGTGCCAGCCGTAGAGGATCAGCACGAAGACAGGGATCGCTACCAGCGGCCGGCGCAGAGTCCGGAACACCGCCCGCAGCCGGCGCCTGTGCGCGACCGCGACGAGAGCCGGGCGCGGCAGCAGGAACGCGTACACGGGTGAGCGCAGCCCGACGAGTAGGAGCGGCGCGGCGAGGTCCGCGATCAGGAGGTGCTGCGCCATGTGCGCCGAGAGCAGGTCCTCGGCGAGGCTGTCGATCGGCGACAGGAGCCCGATCGCCGTCAGCGCGATGCCGCCGTGCCATGAGACCTGCTGCCAGAACGGCACGTCGTAGCCGCGCGCTCCGAGGATGTGCACGGCGCGGAGGTAGAGAACCTCCGCGAGGACTATCCCTATGACTGCGCCGGCATACACCGGCGTTCAGGCTACGCCGTTGCTACGGCCTCAGCCGCGTCTCCGATCGGGTTTTCGGCCGCCGAAGCGTCCTTGAGCACCTCGGTGGCCTCCTTCAACTTGTCCTGGTAGGCCTGCCGCTGCATGCGCGAGACGACCAGGCGCTGCACCTGGGCCGTGCCCTCGAAGATCTGGTAGATCTTGGCGTCCCGGAACCACTTCTCGAGCGGGCAGTCCATCGTCTGTGCGTAGGGGCCGACCAGGTCCATCAGCGTGGTCGTGGCCCACATCGTCACGTCGCCGGCCTTCAGCTTCGACATCGAGCCCTGGCCGCCGGTCATCGGAATGCCGTTGCGTCCCATCCAGGCGGCGCGCCAGACGAGGAGCCGGGAGGCCTCGATCTCGGTCGCGACGTCGGCCATCACCTGCTGCACGCGCTGGACCTCGAGCGCCGGCTGGCTCTCGATGATGTGATCCTCGAGGTACTCGAGCGTCCATTCGTACGCGGCCTGTGCGATGCCGAGCGCCGAAGCACCGACCAGCGGGCGGGTGATCTCGAATGTCGCGAGGGCGCCCGACGCGCGGCCGGTCGACTGTCCCGAGCGGGCGCGCTCGAGCTTCTTCTCGAGCTTGTCCATCCCGCCGAGCAGGTAATCGACCGGGATGCGGCAGTCCTCGAGCACGACCTCGGCGGTCTGCGACGCGCGGATGCCGATCTTGTCCTCCTTCTTGCCCTGCGAGAGGCCCGGCGTGCCCTTCGGCACGACGAAGGAGGCCTGGCCACGGTGGCCGAGCTCCGGATCGACGGTGGCGACGACGACGGTGACGTCGGCGATGCCGCCGTTCGAGATGAAGACCTTGGTCCCATTGAGGACCCACTCGTCGCCGTCGAGCTTCGCCGTGGTGCGCAGCGACTTCACGTCCGAGCCGGCGCCGGCCTCGGTCACGGCGTAGGCGCCCATCTTGATGTCGTCACCGGTGCCGTAGCACTCGGGCACCCACTGGCCGATCTGCTCGGGCGTGCCCGACGAGGCGATTCCGGCGGCGGCGAGCGACGAGGCCGAGATCGCGAGCGCGATTCCCGCGCATCCCCAGTGCAGCTCCTCCGCATAGATGACTCCGAACAGGCCGTCGGGATCGCTCGCGACCTTTTGGATGTAGTCGAGCCCATGGAGGTTCCACTTCCGCGCCTCCTTGATGACGTCCCACGGCACAGACTGCTCGCGGTCGTACTTCGGGGCGACCGGGCGGATGACTTCGGCCGAGAACTTGCGGCAGTGCTGCTGGAACTCGATTTGCTCGTCGGTGAGGCGGAAATCCACTGCGATCCCTTCGTTGACTGACCAGTCAATCGTACCGCGACCGGCCCCGAAACAGCCCGGTAAGGTCAGCCGCGTGGCTCGTCTCCCGACGCTTCTACTCGCCTGTTGCGCCTTCTTTGCAGGGTGTTCGCTCGGGGATGACGACGACACCCCGCCCCAGATCGGCGTGAAGGCCGACGACGAGGAGGCCGCGGCCGACCTCGGCTTCCCCTTCACCGCGACGAAGAACACGACGCGCGTCGGAGGCGGCGACGCGATCGCGGACGTAGCGGGAGTCGCGGGCGCGGTCTGGCCCGCTACGAGCGACACGACGCGACCGAAGGTCGTCGTGCTCGTGGAGAAGGACAACTGGCAGGGCGGCGTGGCCGCGTCGGTTTTCGCCGGCAGCGGGTTCGGCGCCCCGCTGCTGCTGTCGGACGACGACAACCTCCCCGCCGTGTCGGAGGACACGCTCGACCGGCTCGACCCGCGCGGGTCGGATGCGGCGAAGGACGCGGCCGTGATCCGAATCGGCTCGCGCCCGCCCGAGCCCGGCGGCTACAAGACGACGACGATCGACGGCGACGACGTGTACGAGCTCGCCGCGGAGATCGACCGTTTCCACACGGTCGCCACGGGCGAGCCGTCCGACGACGTGATCATCGCCAGCGGAGAGCGCGCGGAGTACGCGATGCCGGCCGCAGCGATGGCCGCCCGCTCGGGCGACGCCGTTCTCCTGGCGGCCCAGGACGACCTTCCCGCCCCATCCGTCGACGGGCTGAAGCGCCACGAGAAGCCGGACGTCTTCATCCTCGGCCCCGAGTCGGTGATCGGCGCGGAAGTCGAGCGAAAGGTCAAGCCGCTCGCACGCCGGGTCCAGCGGGTGGAGGGCCCGACGCCCGTGCAGAACGCGATCGAGTTCGCCCGCTTCCAATCGGGCAACTTCGGCTGGGGTGCCGAGGTGCCGGGACAGAACTTCACGGTCGCGTCGACCTCGCGGCCGATCGACGCCGTCGGCGCCGCGTCACTCGCCACGAACGGCGTGTTCGCGCCGCTGCTCCTGACGGACGACCCTGAGACGCTGCCGCGATCGCTCGAGAGCTACCTGCTCGACGTCCAGCCGGGCTTCGAGGCCGACCCGCGGCTGAGCGTCTTCAACCACGTCTGGATCCTTGGCGACGAGGACACGATCTCCGTCGAGGAGCAGGGCCGGCTCGACGAGATCACGGCGCTGATCCCCGTCGAGATCAGCGAGGAGCCGTAGTCTCCCCGCCATGAGCGAGTACGAGAGCCCCGATCGGCTGACGCGCGAGCCGACGGTCGAGGACATCCGCCAGCTGATGGGAGCGTCCTCGCCGCACTTCGCACTCCAGATCCGCAACAGGATCCGCAACCTGATCGACGGCCTGCCGCCCGACCATCCGGCGCGTGTCGAGGGCGAGCGCGAGATCGCCCGGCTCGAGAAGCTCGCGGTCGACAGCCCGAGCATCCTTCGCTGACGTGAACGGCACCGCGCGGGCGCGTGCCCTGCTTGACGACGAGCTGCGCGCCGGCGAGGCCACAAGGCCGAACGGCTACATCGACCTGCTTCCGCCCGAGGGTCTGCCGTCCACGGGCCTGACGCAGAACCTGATGCTGACCCGCGTCGTGCCGGAGGTCTACGAGCGCTGGTGGCGGCCGGCGCTGGGACGCGTCGCGAAGGGCGTCTTCGGCCCGGGCATGGCGGAGGAGCGCAGGATCGCGCGCCTCCTGCTCGGGCTCGTCCCAGGCGACGGCGTGCTCGACATCGCATGCGGCACGGGCAACTTCACGCGCGACTTCGCGCGCGTCGTGGGGCCGACGGGCCTTGTGGTCGGGCTCGATGCCTCGACGACGATGCTGAGCCGGGCGCTCGAGGACACCGGCGGGATGGAACAGGTGGCGTACGTGCGCGGTGACGCGCAGGACCTCCCCTTCCGCGACGAGAGCTTCGACGCGGTGTGCTGCTTCGCCGCCTTGCACCTGTTCGCCGACCCGATGCAGGCGCTCGACTCGATCAAGCGCGTGCTCACGCCCGGCGGCCGAGTGGCGATCTTCACCTCGTGCCGCAACCGCTCGGCGCCGGTGCGCACGTGGGAGTCGCTGCTCGCGAGGCCCAGCGGCATGCGCCTGTTCGAGCACGACGAGGTCGTCGAGGCGCTCGAGCAGCGCGGCTTCACGCAGATCCGCCAGCGCGTGGCAGGCCTGACGCAGTTCGTCGGCGGCCGGCTGCCCGACTAGGCGGGCGCGGCGGCGCGCGCCATGGTGAGCTCCGCGACACGGTCGCGGTGCTCGCGGGCGCTGCCGAACAGATGCCCGTCGGTCTTCGCGCGCTTCAGGAAGAAGTGGAGGTCGTGCTCCCAGGTGAAGCCGATCCCGCCGTGCACCTGGAGCGCCGACGCGCTGACTCGCCAACCCGCATCGGAGGCATACGCCTTCGCGGCCGACGACGCCAGCGACAGCTCGTCCGGCTCCGAGTCCGCGGCGTAGGCGGCGAAGTACGTGACGGCCCGCGCGCCCTCGGTCTCCAGCATCATCTCGGCGCAGCGGTGGGATACGCCCTGGTAGGCGCCGATCGGGCGGTCGAACTGCTTGCGCTCCTTGGCGTAGTCGACCGCCATCTCCATGGTGCGCTGCGCGAGCCCGGTCAACTCCGCCGACAGGGCGGTGGCGATCCGGTCGAGGCCAGCCTGCACGTCGCCCTCGAGCGCCTCGCCGCCGTCGGCTGAGACGCTGGCGAACTTGCGCGTCGAGTCGATCGTGTCCACCTTCTCCACATCGACGGCCGAGCGCTCGTAGATCCAAGCCTGATCGCAGTCGAACAGGACGATCACGGCGGCGTCCTCAGCGTCCGGCACGAGTGGAGCGCGCCCGTTCTTGATCTCGCCGACCGTGCCCAGCGCCTCGCCTGAAGCGATCCCCGGCAGCCACTTCTGCTTCTGCTCGTCACTGCCGGCCTGCTGGATCAGGAGGCCGGCAGCGGCGTTCGAGAAGAAAGGCGACGGCGAGAGCGCGTAGCCCAACTCCTCCATCAGGATCACGAGCTCGACGATCCCGAGCCCCTGGCCGTCGTGCTCCTCGCCGATGAAGATGCCCGCCCAGCCGAGCTCGCGCATCTCGTCCCAGATCGCGTCGTCGTACTCGCCGGACTCGGCGAGCTCGCGCAGCTTCTCCGGCTTGTAGCGCGCGGCGAGGAACTCCTTCGCCGTGGACTTGATCGAGCGCTGGTCGTCTGTGAAGTCGAAGTTCATTTGGATACCTCCGCGGGGCCTCCGGCCCCGCGTCTGGATAGAGAAGTTCGCATCCGGCTCACGTGACCGCTCCGGTTCGCTTCGCTCATCGGAGCTTTGGCAGACCCAACACTCGCTCGGCGACGATGTTCTTGAGGATCTCGGTCGTGCCGCCCTCGATCGAGTTCGCGCGGGCGCGCAGGAAGCGGTAGGTCCACTCGCTGTCGGCGATGGGGGCCTCGGGGCCGCGGATGTCCATGGCCGTCTCCGTGAGCGACTGGTTGATGTCGGACCAGTGCCACTTCGAGAGCGAACCCTCGGCGCCCGGCTGACCCGTCTTGATGATCTGCGTGAGGCCGCGGTAGGCGTTGATCCGAAGGACCTCGGATTCGATGTAGAGCTGGGCGAGCTGCTGCCTCGTCAGGGGGTCGTCCTCGAGCCCGCGCTCGCGCGCCACCTCGATCAGGCTCGCGAGGTCGCGCTTGACCTGCGCCATCGACCCGAACGCGATCCCGGAGCGCTCGTGCATGAGCGTCGTAATCGCAACCATCCATCCGTTACCCACGCCGCCGACGACGTTCTCGTCGGGGATGCGCGCCTCCTCGATGAAGAGCTCGTTGAACTCCGGCTGTCCCGTGATCTGAACCAGCGGGCGGACCTGTACGGCGTCCTGCTCCATGTCCATCAGGAAGTAGGTGAGGCCCTTGTGCTTGGGCACCTCGGTGTCGGTGCGCGCCACGAGCATGCACCACTTGGCGTGATGGGCGAACGTGGTCCAGACCTTCTGGCCGGTGACCACCCAGCTGCCGTTGTCCTTGACCGCCTTCGTCTTCAGCGAGGCGAGGTCGGAGCCGGACTCGGGCTCCGAGAAGCCCTGGCACCAGATCTCCTCGCCCGAGAGGATCGGCTCGACGAAGCGCTCCTTCTGCTCCTCGGTCCCGTGGGCGATGACGGTCGGGCCGCCCATGGCGAGCCCGAGGATGTTCGCGGGCGACGGCGTGTTCGCCCTGACCATCTCGGAGCTGAAGATGGCCTGCTCGATCGGCGTGGCGCCCCGGCCGCCGTACTCCTTTGGCCACGACACGCCGGCCCAGCCGCCCTCGTGCAGCTTCTTCTGCCACTCGAGGCGGAAGGCGAACGCCTCCTCCTCGTCACCCTTCGGCTCCTCTCCGGGGTGGTTCGCCTCGAGCCACGCGCGTAGCTCGTCGCGGAAGGCCTCTTCGTCGGGGGAAAGGGTGAGATCCATCAGTAGGACTTCGGTAGACCGAGCGAGTGCTCGGCTACGTAGTTGAGGATCATTTCACGGGACACCGGCGCGGTGCGTGCTATCCGCACCCCCCACCAGAGCTGGGCGACGCCGTACTCGAGCGCGAAGCCGTTCCCCCCGTGGGTCTGGATCGCTTGGTCGACGCACTTGATGCCCGCCTCGGCGGCCGCGTACTTCGCCATGTTGGAGGCCTCGCCGGCGCCCTTCGCACCCGCGTCGTAGAGCGCCGCCGCCTTCTGCGCCATCAGCCGCGCCAGCTCGAGCTCGATCTTGGCTTCTGCGAGCGGGTGCGCCACGCCCTGGTGGGTCCCGATCGGCGCGGACCACACCGTGCGCTCGCGGGCGTACTGCGACGCCTTGTCGAGCGCGTACCGGCCGAGGCCGAGCGCGAGCGACGCGCCCATGATCCGCTCAGGGTTGAGCCCGTCGAAGATTGCCCCGAGGCCGCCGTTGTAGCCGCCGATCAGCCGGTCCTCCTCGAGCTCGACCTTGTCGAAGAAGAGCGTCCACTGCTTGTCCGCACCCTGGTTGACCATCGGGATCTCCTGGCGTGTGAATCCCGGCGCGTCCACGTCGACGATGCAGAAAGACGGGAGGCCGAGCTCGCCGTTGTCAAGCCGCCCGCGCGCGACGACGGCGACGTAGTCCGCGTCCTCGACACCCGAGATGAAGACCTTCTGCCCGCTCAGCAGGAACTTGCCGTTCTCGCGCGTGAGCGTCGTCGAGATGTTGTGCGAGTTCGTGCCGGCGTCGGGCTCGGTGATGGCGAACGCGACCTTGGTGGTCCCCGCGGCGATCGGCCGGACGAACTTCTCCTTCTGCTCGTCCGTGCCGTGCCTGGCGATGATCGAGCCGACGATGGCGGGTGACACCACGATCAGGAGCAACGGCGTCCCGTTGGCCGCGAGCTCCTCGCCGACGGCGAACAGGCCCGACATGCCGAGCCCGCCGCCACCCCACTCCTCAGGCAGATTGACGCCTAGGTATCCGCGGCTCGCCAGCGCCTCCCACAGCTCAGTCGGCGGCTCGCCCGCGAGGGCGCGTTCGCGGATGTAGTCGGGGCCGAACCCCGAGGAGATCCCGCGCACCGCCTCCCGCAGCATCTGCTCCTCGTGGGAGGGCTGGAGGTCGAGCCTGACCGGCGCCTGGACCGTCGCCATGAGGCGGCGATCCTACAGCGGCAAGAGCACGGGGCCTTCGGTCGGCCGTGCATACAGGAACCCCTGTCCGTACTTGCATCCGAGCGTCATCAGCTCGCGGGCGTCCTCAGGCACTTCGATCCCCTCCGCGACCACCGTCAGCCCGAGCGTGTCGGCGAGTGCCATGACGGTCGCGACCACGCGCTGCTTGCGCGCCTCGGCGGACACGCCGTCGACGAGCGAACGGTCGATCTTCAACGTGTCGATCGGGAATCGCTCCAGATAGCCAAGCGACGCGTATCCGACGCCGAAGTCGTCGATCGCGATGCCGACGCCCAGCGCCTTGAGCCGCTTGAGGACGCTGCCCGCCCGGGCGCCGTTCGACACGACGGCGCCCTCGGTTACCTCGAGGCAGAGCCGGCGCGGGTCGATCCCGGTCTCGGCGAGCGCCGTCGCCGTCGCGTCCACGATGTCGCCCCGCGCGAGCTGGCGCGGCGACAGGTTGACGGCCATCTCGACGTCCTCGTCGAGTGCGCCCGCCGCACGCCAGCTCGCGTAGTCGCGGCATGCCTCCCCGAGCACCCAGCGCCCCAGCGTGTGGATCATGCCCGTGTCCTCGGCGATGCGGATGAACTCGCCCGCCGGCACCAGGCCCCGCTCCGGATGCTGCCACCGCACGAGCGCCTCGAGCCCGACCATGCGGCCCGTGGCGAGCTCGACCTGCGGCTGGTACGCGACCCGGAGCTCGTGGCGGTCGAGCGCTGTGCGCAGCTCCCCCTCGAGCTCTCGCCGCTTCGCCGTGCGTGCGCGCAGCGACTGGCCGAAGACCTCGTAGCACGCGCCGCCGCGCTCCTTCGCCCGGTACATGGCGAGGTCGGCGTCGTGGATGAGCCGATCGGGGTCGGCGTCGCGTTCGAACGTGAACGCGATCCCGATGCTGCACGTGAGCGAGAGCGCGCGCTCGCGCGATGACGAACGGCGCGCCGAGCGCCTGGGTGATCCGCTGCGCGAGCCGCGTCGCGTCGTGGCGGCTGTCGAGCGTCGCGCCGAGGACGGTGAACTCGTCGCCGCCGAAGCGCGACACGGTGTCGCCCGCCCGCAGCGCGTGCTGGATGCGGTCGGCCACCTCGATCAGCAGATGGTCGCCCGCGGCGTGGCCCATGTGGTCGTTCACCTGCTTGAAGGCGTCGAGGTCGACGAACAGCACGCCCACGCCGGACGTCGAGCGGCCGATGCCGGACAGCGCCTGCAGGCAGCGGTCGCGGAAGAGCGTCCTGTTCGGCAGGGCGGTGAGCGGGTCGTGCAGCGCCTCGTGCGCGAGCTGCGCCCGCTTGCGCTCCATCGCGTAGAGGATCGAGCGCCGCAGGATCTCGGGCCCGATGTCGCCCTTGTAGAGGTAGTCCTGCACCCCCGCCTGCATCGCCTCCAGCGCGATCCCGCCGTGCTCCACGCCGGTGAGCACGACGATCGGGCATTCGGGCGCCACTGCGCGGATGGCATCCACCGCCTCCACCCGGTCGGTGCCGGGCAGCAGCAGGTCGAGCAGGATGCAGCTGTAGCCGCCGCCCTGCTGGATCGCGGCCACCGCGTCCCCAAGCGTGGCGGCGCGGACTGGTGCGAAGTCGCCGCCGAGCATGCGCTCGATCAGCTCGGCATAGCGCTGGTTGTCCTCGACGACGAGGACTGGTACGGGATCCGTCCCTGGGCTCATATCTCCTCCGTGAGTCCGAGTTCCCAGATATGTCTGCAGCACATTCGCCGGCTCGACGGATGTACTAGCTGCGAACATCACAACGTGCGAGCAGGTCTCTTTCTTGCGTACTGGCCGTGGTTCTCCTTCGACGAGCAGGTCGAGCTCGCGCAGCTCGCCGACGAGCTGCGCCTCGATTCGGTCTGGGTCTCGGAAGCCTGGGGGCAGGACGCGGCGACGGTCCTCGCCCATCTGAGCGCGGTCACCGAACACGTCGACCTCGGCTCGGGCTTGTTCCAGATCCCCGGCCGCAGCCCGGCCATGACGGCGATGACCGCGGCGACCCTCGACGTGATCTCGGGCGGCCGCTTCCGTCTCGGGCTCGGTGTGTCCGGTCCGCAGGTGAGCGAGGGCTGGCACGGAGTCGACTTCTCGCGCCCGGTCGCGCGCACTCGCGAATATGTGGAAATAGTCCGGGCTGCGCTCGCCCGGGAGGGACCGCTCCAGTACGGCGGCCGCGAGTTCCAACTCCCGATCGACGGCGGCACGGGTCTCGGGAAGCCGCTCAAGCTGCTCGCAAAGCCGGTGCAGGAGCAGATTCCGATCTACCTCGGCGCCGTCGGGCCGAAGGCGGTCGAGCAGACCGCGCAGATCGCCGACGGCTGGCTGCCGTTCGGCTTCGACCCGGCGCGGGCGGACGAGCTGCTCGCGCCGATCCGAGCGTCGGGGCGGGACGTCGATGTCGCCCCGGTCGTGATGATCTGCGTCGACGACGACCGCGCGCGGGCACGCGACCTCGCCCGGCCGTGGCTAACGATCTACATGGGCGGCATGGGCGCGAAGGGCAAGAACTTCTACGTCGATGCCGCGGAGCGGGCCGGCTTCGGCGACTCGGCCCGCGAGGTGCAGCGGCTGTTCATCGAGGGCGACCGCGCGGCGGCGGCCGCGGCGCTGAGCGACGAGCTGATCGAGTCGAACGCGATCTGCACCGATCTCGCCGGGCTGCCGGCGCGCATCGCGGAGTTCGACGACGCGGGTGTGGACACCCTGCTCGCCATGCCGTTCGGCGACCGGCCGGCCGTCGTGCGGGCGATTGCCGACGCCGCCGCGTAGCATGCCCGCCGTGACGACCCGCGAGGAGCTCGAGGCTCTCAGCTCGAAGGAGCTGCACGACCGCGCCTTCTCCGAGGCAAAGCGGCACGCCGACGTCGGCTTCTTCTGGAACCTGCTGAAGGCGGTGCCTGCTGCCGAGGCCGCGATCGGCGAGGAGGCGGAAGCCGAGCAGGACGTGATGACGCTGCGCGGCCACCTGAACGACCTGACGAACTCCGGCGAGGGCGAGCTGGCGGACGCCCTGCGCCCGCTCTACATCGATTACCTGCTCAAACGCGGTTAGCTGCGGCTAGACGCGCTGGATCAGCGTCCCGGTCCCCAGGCCGCCGCCGCAGCACATCGTCACGAATCCGACCTCCTTGTCGGAGCGCTCGAGCTCGTGGAGCAGCGTCGTGATCAGACGGGCGCCGGTGGACCCGAGCGGGTGCCCGAGCGCCATCGCGCCGCCGTTCACGTTGACGCGGTCCATGTCCGGGTTGTGCACGCGGCGCCAGGCAGCGACGACCGGCGCGAACGCCTCGTTGATCTCGAACAGGTCGATGTCGTCCATCGTGATCCCGTTGCGCTCGAGGATCTTCTTCGTGGCCGGGATCGGCCCCTCGAGCATCTTCACGGGGTCGCAGCCGACCGTCGTCTGGTCGACGATCTTCGCGCGCGGCGTGAGCCCCAACTCCTTCGCCTTCTCGGGCGTGGTCAGCAGCACGGCGGCGGCGCCGTCGGAGATCTGCGACGAGTTCCCCGCGGTGATCACGCCGTCGTCCTTGAAGACCGTCTTGAGCTTGCTGAGGACCTCGAGGTTCGTGTCCGGCCGGATCCCCTGGTCCGTCACGTACGTGTCCCCGTTCACCTGCATCGGGATCATCTCGCGCTCGAACCGGCCCTCCTCGGTCGCCTGGTGCGCGAGCTGATGCGAGCGGACGGCGAGCGCGTCGAGCTCGGACCGCGGAGTCTCGTACTCCTCGGCGATCATCTCCGCGCCTAGGCCCTGGCCCTTGATCGGGTACCGCTCGAGCAGCTCGGGTGTGAACGCGAAGCCGAAGTCCTCCTGGGTCTTCATGCTCGCGGCGAACGGCAGCTTGCCCATGTGCTCGACGCCGCCGCCGATGACGACATCGTGGACCCCTGAGGCGACCTGCGAGGCCGCGAGGTTGACGGCCTGCTGCGCGGAGCCGCACTGGAGGTCGATCGTGGTCGCCGACGTCTCGATCGGGAAGCCCGCCTGAAGCCAGGCGTTGCGCCCGACGTGCAGGCCCTGCGGCCCGAACTGCATGACGCAGCCCGCGATCACGTTCTCCACCTCGGCCGCATCGATGCCGGCGCGCTCCACGACAGCGCGGTAGGCGGCGCCCAGCAGCTCGTTGGGGTGGGTGTCCTTGTAGTAGCCCTTCTCCAGGTGCCCTCGTCCGATCGGCGTGCGCGCCGCTTCGGCTATTACGACCTCACGTCCGGCCAGACGGCCATTGCCATTCATCGACATTTCTAAGTTCCTCCGGCGGCGGTCTTGGTGGCGGTCGCGGGCATATGCTCCGCGCCCCTATGCAGGAAAGGATAGGCATCGTTGGCAGCGGGGCGATCGCCACCGGCATCGCACGCGTCGCGACCGAGCACGGAGACGTGGTCCTCTGGGCGCGCTCCGAGGAGTCCGCGACCCGTGCGCGAGACAAGGTCGACGCCGACGTATACACGGATCTGGACGCCCTATCGGACCGCACGCTCGTGATCGAGGCGGTCGTCGAGGACCACGACCAGAAGGTGTCGCTCTACTCCCGACTGCCGCTCGCAGACGACGCGCTGCTGGCGTCCACGACGTCGTCGCTGTCGGTCTCCCAGCTCGCGCGGGACAGCGGCCGGCCCGAGCGCTTCGGGGGCCTCCACTTCTTCAACCCGGTGCACCGGATGGAGCTGGTCGAGCTCGCGTTCCCGCCCGAGGCGACCGACGACACGCGCGCCCGGCTGAGGGCATTCTGCGAGCACCTCGACAAGACGGCGATCGAGGTTCCCGACGTCCCGGGGTTCGTCGTCAACCGCCTGCTCTTCCCCTACCTGTTCAGCGCTGTGGCGATGGTGGAAGACGGAGCATCCCCCGAGGCCGTCGACGCGTGCATGAAGCTCGGCGCCGGGCATCCGATGGGGCCGCTCGCACTGCTCGACTTCGTAGGGCTCGACGTGGCGGTCGCGATCGGCGAGTCGATCGGCGCGGAGGTGCCGGCGCGCGTGCGCGAGCTGGCCGACGCCGGCCGCCTGGGCAAGAAGTCAGGCGCCGGCTTCTACGACTACGAGGGCTAGGCGGCCTTGCGGCGTGCGGGCGGGCGGGCGCCCTGCCGCGGGCTGCGCTTGACGATCGCCGTGCGCTTCGCGGACGTCCTGTGCGGCACGCGCATCCCGGACGCGAGGTCCCAGACCACATCGGCCTCGTCGCAACCCTGGTCCCGCGCGAGCTCGACGACCCGATCCCACGGCAGCTCGGCCTCAGGCAGGTCGTCCCAGCGGGACAGGTCGAGCGCCTCGTATGCACCCGAGAGCGACGGCCCTACCTCCCCCTGAGCGGTGATCAAGGCCTTCAACGCGTCTCGCTGCGAATCCGTCAGCCTGGTGACCCACATACGGCAAGACCTCCATCGGAAGGAGCTGCTTGCCAATCGAAGTTAGTCCCCCTCGCGGACGGACTCCTCGTCGCTCTCACGCCGTTTGCGGCCGTTCCGCGAATCCGGCTCGTGGTCCCGGACGCGCACGGCCTCGACCCGGTTCTCCCGCACCGCCTCGACGCGCAGCGAGTACCCGTTCGCGCGCACCATGTCGCCGCGCTTCGGCAGCCGCCCGAGCTCTCCGAAAACGAAGCCTCCGACCGAGTTGTACGCCTCGCTGTCGGCCTCCAGCTCGATGCCGTAATCGATCAGGTCGGTGATCGGAACGTGGCCGCGGATGAACCAGTCGCCGTTCGCGAGCCGGCGCACCGCTCCGCCGGCCGGATCGGTCTCATCCGTGATCTCGCCGACGACCTCCTCGACGATGTCCTCGACCGTGACGATCCCCTCGGTGCGGCCGTACTCGTCGACGACCACGGCCATCGTCGCGCGCTCCCGCTGGAGGTCGGCGAGCAGGTCGTCGAGCGGTTTCGTCTCGGGGACGATCGGCGCATCCTTGACCGCGGGAGAGATCGAGGCGTGCGGGCCATCGTTCATCAGGATCCGCGCGAGCGAGTTCGCGTGCACGATCCCCTTGATCCGGTCCGTGTTGCCGTTCTCGGTCACGAGCAGCCGCGTGTGCCCCGACGACACGCACCGGCGCAGTGCCGTCTGCACGTCCTCCGACATGTCCACCGTGACCACCGCCGGTATCGGCGTCATCACCTGGCGCCCCTGCTGCTCGTGCAGGTGGAAGACGCCCGAGAGCATGCCTGCCTCGCCCGGGTCGAGCACCCCGCCGTGCGCGCTCTGCGCGATCAGCAGCTTGAGGTCCTCGGCGCTCGACGCCTCCTCGAGCTCGGCCTGCGGGTTGACGCCGACCGCGCGGAGGATGCCGTTCGAGACCGAGTTGAGCGCCGCGACGCCGGGCCTGAAGACCACGTAAAAGAACTGCAGCGGCCGTCCCACGCGCCGCGCGACCGCCTCCGGATGCACGATCGAGAAGATCTTCGGCACCTGCTCGCCGAGCGTGATGTGCAGGCTGGTCGTGATCAGGTATGCGAGCGCGAACGAGATCGCGAGCGACACGCCATGCGGGACGCTGTCGCCGAATATGTCCTCGAGCAGGTTCGCGATCGCGGGCTCGCCGAGGAAGCCGATCCCGATCGACGCGAGCGTGATGCCGAGCTGGCAGGCCGCGAGGTACGCGTTCATGTCGTCCATCTGGCGAAGGACGAGCACTGCCCGCCGGTCGCCCTCGTCCGCCATCAGCTCGAGCTTCGAGCGGCGCGATCGAACAAGCGCGAACTCGGCCGCCACGAACAACCCGTTCAGGGCGACGAGCAGCGCGACCGCGAAGAGCAGCAGGACGTAGATCATGCGAGGCCCCCGAGGGGGCGGCTACTTCGAGACGAGTCGTCGTCGCTCATGCGCGGAGGGCCGAAACGCTAGCACCCGTTTCGAGCGTCACCCATGGACGACCTTCAGCCCGCCGCCCTTCTTGGGGACGTAGCGCTCACCCAGGAAGCGCCCCGGCCTGCGGTGCCTGAACCCCTCCGGGCGCCGCGGCAGCCCGAGGTCGTGGGCGCGCGCCGTGAGCTGCTCGGCCGCCCGTTCGCACACGGCAGCGATCGTGAGTGAGGGATTCACCCCGAGCGAGGTGGGGATCGCCGAGGAGTCCATGCAGAAGAGCCCTTCGTTCCCGAACACCTCACAGCGGTGGTCGACGACGCCGAAGTCCGGTGAGGCCGCCATCCGGCAGCCGCCGAGCGGATGCGACGCGTAGCCGCCCTGGGTCTCGGTCAGCTTCATGAACCGCCCGAGCCCGTCGCGCTCGGCGATCTTCTTCATCGCTGCGTTCGCACTCTCGCGCACCTGTATCGACGCCTCCGAGAGCGTGTAATCGAACAGCCCGATCGCGACCGGGCCTGCGTTCGGCCGCACGGCGCCGCCGCCGGTGGGCGGCACCTCGTAGAAGCGCCCGTCATGCGTGTCCTCGACCATCGCGAGCAGCTCGATCCGGTTGTTCCAGCGCGAGATCGCGCGCTTCTTCTGGGCCCCCCACCACGACGGCTCGCCATCCGGCGAACGCCCGTCGTCGTAGAGGAAGTTCGTGAGCGACGAGAGGAAGATCTCCTGGAGCGTGAAGCGCGTGCCGTCGTGGCGGTGCGCGCGTCGCCCATGCCAGAAGTCGTACGTCATCGTCGTGATCGGCCGGCCCTTGTAGAACTGGCCGTAGCCGGGCAGCCCGAGCACGTCGCGGATCTTCTTCGGGTCGTACTCGACCGCTGCGATGTGGTCGCCGTTGATCCCCAGGTGGCGACCAACGCGACCCGAGAGCGACGGCAGGTCGGAGCGGGACCGCATCAGGATCGGCGGGTTGCCCATCGCCCCCGCGGCGAGGATCAGCACCTTGCACTCGATCTCCTCCTGCTCGCCCGTCGGCTGCCGGCTGGGCTCCTCGCCCTCCCAGTCGAGGACCGAGACGGTGACGAGATAGCGGTAGCCGTCGGCCGTGGAGCGGCGGACGCTCTGCACCTCACGCGCCGGCCGCACGGTCACGCCGGCGTGCTCGGCGGCGCCCAGGTAGTTCGTGTTGACGGTGTTCTTGGCGCCGTAGATGCAGCCCGTGTGGCACCACTTGACGTTCTGGCACAGCTCGAGGTCGATCGCGCACGGGACGCGGTCGCACGTGTACCCGGCCGCGTTGAGCGTCGCCGCCCAGAGGCCGCCCGACTTCGACACCTGGTTCCACCGCGGGCGCTCGACGCGGAGCGCGCGCTCGGCGCGGCGGTAGTACGGGTTGAGCGTCCTGCGCGAGAGCTCCTCCGGCCACATCCGCCGCTCCGGCCCGTCGTCCGGATGGTGGTCGCGGCGCTCGAACGTCTCGCGCGGCGCCCGCAGGCTCGCCGCGAGGTAGAGGTTCGACCCGCCGCCGACGCCGTTCGCGACCACGACCTGCGCGCCGGTCCCCTGCGTCGACTGGATCAGGCTGTAGATGTTCGAGAGGTGGCCGATGTACATCGACTGCCTGAAGTCCGTGTGCTTGAACCGCGGACCCCGCTCGAGCACGAGGATGTTCTTCGGGTCCACGTCCGCCGCGCGATAGAGCTCGGCCAGGCGCCAGGCGGCGATCGAGCCGCCGAAGCCGGACCCGACGATGCAGACGTCGACGCGCTCGGCCATCGCTACCGCAGGTAGCCCTTCTTCGTGAAGTCGCGCGCGAGCTTGCGCCCGTACGAGTAGCGCCGGTAGCCCTGCGGAGCGGCGCCGGGGTAGCCCATGACGCGGTAGCCGGACGCGTTCTTCGACGTGCCGGTCTCGTGCACCGCCGCGGCGCAGAACGCCGTGAACGGCACGGCGGCCGCGGCCTCGTAGAGAACCCGGTCGGGGTTGTCGAAGGAGAGCGCCTGCAGCAGCACCGCGCTCCGCTGCTCGAAGTCGAGCCCGAGGAACGGCCCACCCTGCTGCAGCGAGCGGGTGCTCAGGTCGGCGAGGAAGGCCGGCTCGAGCGCATCGAACCCCGTCAGCGGGTGGTGGTAGAGCCGCATCACGTCCGCCTCGACGGCGCCGGGCTCCTCGTCGACGCCGGCGATCGCGTCCGGATGAATCTCGTCACCGAGGTCGGTCGTCGCGGCCTTGCGGCCCGGGATGATCGTGTCGGCGAACGCCTGCATCGTCGCCTCGTCGGTGGGCACCGCGGCCAGCGCGGGATCGGCGGCGAGGATGCGCTCGGCGACTGGGACGGCGGACGCGATCAGCGCCGCGGCGCCGAGCACGCTCGTGTCGCGCAAGAAGTCCCTGCGCGAGAGCTCGAGTCCGACCGGGCCCCTCACCTAAGCCACGGAGTCGATTTTCGCCGCAAGCTCGAAGTCGTTCTCGGTGATCCCGCCCTCGGAGTGCGTCGAGAGCGACACGTTCACCTTGTTCCACGAGATCGCCAAGTCGGGGTGGTGGTTCATCTCCTCCGCGATCGGCGTGATCCGGTTCACGAAGTCGACCGACCCCACGAAGTTCGCGAACTCGAACTCGCGCGTGAGCGCGTCCCCGTCACGGTCCCACCCGCCCATCTTCGACAGCCGGTCCTTAACCTCGTCATCACTCATGCGCATAGCAAGCCTCGTTCCCTCCGCTACCGAGACGCTGTTCGCGCTCGGACTCGGCCCCGACGTCGTCGGGGTCACTCACGAGTGCGATTATCCGCCAGAGGCGGCGGAGCTGCCAAACCTGACGCGTACGGTCATACCGGAAGGGCTCTCGACGGCCGAGATCGACGCCGCAGTGCGGGAGCGGACGGAGCGCGGCGAGCACCTGTACGAGCTGGACGCGGAGACCCTGCGCGAGCTCGAGCCGGACCTGATCGTGACCCAGGAGCTGTGCGAGGTATGCGCCGTGTCGATCGACGACGTGCGCGCGGTCGCGGAGGAGATCCCGTCGCACCCGCAGGTCATATCGCTCGACCCGATGACGCTCGGCGAGGTGCTGGCCGACGTGCGCCGCCTCGCGGACGCGACAGAAGACGAGGGCGCGGCCGACGAATTGCTCGACGAGGCCGCGGACCGGATCGACGCGGTCCGCGCGGGCCTCGAGGGAGCACGACCGCGGACGGTCGCGGCGCTCGAATGGCTCGCGCCGCCATACATCGGCGGGCACTGGATCCCGCAGCTGATCGAGATAGCGGGCGGCATCGACCCGCTCGGGCTCCCGGGCGAGAAGTCGCGCACGGCGTCATGGGAGGAGGTGAGCTGCCGCCGCGCCCGAGATCGTCGTGGTCATGCCGTGCGGCTTCGGCGTGCGCGAGGCCGCCGACGAGGCGCTCGACCACCACGACCGGCTCGCCGCCCTCGGCGCGCAGCGGATCGTCGCGGTGGACGCGTCGTCGTTCTTCTCGCGGCCCTCGCCGCGCCTGGTGGACGGCCTCGAGATCCTCGCGCACGCCGTTCACCCCGATCGCGCGCCGGACCTGCACCCGGACGCGTCGGTCGTCGTCGGCTAGCGCCGCTGGGCGCGCACGCAGGGCTCGGAGCCGGGCACCGGCCGCGGTCCCCGGTCCCCGATCCGCCAGCCGTCTACGCCGGAGAACTTCGCGCCGTCCCATGCGGCGTCGAGGGAGCCGGCGCGCGAGTTGCTGCCGATGGTGCCGCTGGTCTGTCCCTGCCAGGCGACGCGCATATCGGCGCGATAGAACGACAGCGTGTCCTCCTGTGACTCGACATTGACGCGCCGCACGTCGGCGAGGTGCCGGAACGCGCCGGTGGCGGCGGTGTGGAACTGAGCCGTCCCGGCGAACACGTGCACTGAGTCGCTGCTGAAGTTGTCGAGCGACATGAGGAAGTTGCCCGAGTCGAGGTCGCCGTCGAGGTTGAGGGAGACCCGGCCGCCTGCACGCGCGTCCATCGTCCGGTTCACACTCAGGATCGGCTGCGACGACAGCGGAGCCGATCCCGGCGGCGTCCTCGTTCTCCTTACGCGCACCGCGGGCGGCACGGTGCGCGGGCGCCGCCTGAGCAGCACCACGTGCTGGCCGACTTCGGAGATCGCCGCCGTCGCCAGCTCGGTCCCGTCCGGCGACATCGAGCACGCGATCACCTGGTAGGTCCCTCGCGGCACGGGCTCGTTCAGCTTCTTGGCGATCGTGCGCCGGTTGCCTACCACTCGCCCGCGGAGCCCGTACGTCGGATCGACGGCGAGCACGTCGCCGTTGCCGATCAGCGTGAGCTTCCGGGCCGCGAGCTCGTCGTGGAGAGTCGGCGTCGCGGCGAAGCCGAGAAACGGCGGCATGGCCGGGCCGCCCACCATCGTCATGAACGCGGGGTCGCGCGCGCGCGTAATGCCCGAGTAGAGCGCCTGTCCGTCCGGCGGCAGCACGGTTCCCTCGGCAAAGCCCTCGTCGTAGGTGACCCGGCTCCGCTTCCCGCTCTTCAAGTCGAGGAAGTGGATGCTCACGTTGCCCATGCCGGCGCCGCGGTCGGCCGCGAAGTAGAGACGGCGCCCGTCAGCGCTGAACGTGCGCGTCTCGTGCCAGGCGAGCGCTCCCATCACCCGCCCGACGTCGGGGTCCGTCGCGGGCTCCGCCGGCAGCAGGTTGCGCGGGTCCACCAGAGCGCCGCCCTGCCAGTCCGCCATGCAGACCTGGTGCACGAAGCGATTCACGTAGGTGAAGGCGACCTTCCTCCCGTCGGGCGAGAAGAACGCCGCGCGGGCGTGCCCCGGATGCGCGGGCAGGAGCCGCGTCATCCCCGTCAGCGTCACCGCGTGCAGGTACGGACCGGTGCCGTCCGCGGCCGGGCCGCTCGCGAGGAACACCTCCCCGTCGGGGTGCCAGGCGTTGCCCGCGAGCGTGAACCCCGGCGGTGTGAGCGCAGCCCGCGCGCCGCTCGCCCGGTCGAGGAGCTCGATCCCGTTCGGGGTCTCGAGTGCTATTCGCGTCCCGTCCGGCGAGAAGGAGGCGAACGAGCAGGAGACCAGGATCGTCTTCACCTTGAACCGGTCGGGCCCGTCGAGGCAATGAACGGAGTCGCGCGGGCGCTTCCGGCGGACCGCCCCGACGGCGTCCGGCAGGGGCAGGTAGAGCGCGGCGCCGCCGACGGCACCGGCCACCATCAACTCGCGGCGGGAGAGAGTCCGGCTCAACGGCGGGTCAGACTAGTTACCTCCGCGGAAGCATCCGGCCCCGCGGCCTGTAATCCCAGTCAGCATCCAGCTTCCGTAATGACGGAGACAATCCTCTTTCTCCATTCATCGGCGGGCCGCTATGGCGCGGACCGCCAGCTCGTGACGCTCGCCGCGGGCGTGAACCGGGAGCGGTTCACGCCGGTCGCGGTCCTTCCCGAGCGCGGTGAACTCGCCGAGCTGCTCGAGGCGGAGGACGTCGAGACGGTCATCGCCCCGCTCACGGTCCTGCGCCGCGCCGAGCTCGGCCCGCGCGTCGCCGCTCGGCTGTTGCGCCCGAACGTCCGCGAGCTCGAATCGCTCGCGCGCGCTCGTGGCGCCGCACTCGTGCACTCCAACACGTCCGTGATCCTGTCCGGGCATCGACTGGCCAACAGGCTCGGCATCCCGCACGTCCTGCACGTCCGGGAGCTCTACCCGCGCATCCCGCTCGCCTGGCCGATGTGGCGCCAACGGCTGCTTGCGGCCGATCGCGTGCTCTGCGTCTCCCACGCGGTCGCCGCGCAGTTCTCCGGCTCCGAGCCGGTCGCCGTCGTCCACGACGGGCTCGGGCACGCCCCGAGCCGTGGCGAGCGGCCCGCCGCGCGCGCGGCGCTCGGGCTCGACCAGGGCCCGTTCGCCGTCGCGGTCCTCGGCCGGATCAGCGACTGGAAGGGACAGGACGTGCTTGCCCGCGCGCTCGCACAGCCGCCGCTCCAGTCGATCGGCGCCGTCGGGCTCGTCGCCGGGGCGCCGTGGCCGGGCGCCGAGCGCCCGCTCGCCGAGCTCGAGCGGCTGCGCGAGACGCTCGGCCTGGGCGACCGCCTGCTCGTCGTCGGCTTCGAAAACGACGTCGGGGCGCTTTTCGGCGCCGTCGACGCCGTCGCCGTCCCCTCGAAACGACCGGACCCGTTCCCCAACGCGGCGCTCGAGGCCGCGGCCGCCGGCGTCCCCGTCGTGGCCGCCGCCAACGGCGGCCTGCCGGAGATGATCCGCGACGGCGAGACGGGGCTATTGGTCCAGCCCGGCGATCCGCGCGCGCTCGCGGAAGGTCTTCGCTCGCTCGCCGACGACCCGGCTCGGGCGGCCGGGATCGGGGCCGCGGCCGCCGCGGACGTGAGCGTGCGCTTCTCCGCCGAGCGGATGCTCGCCGCGGTCCAGGCGCAGTACGACGCGCTCTTGCGCTAGCCCGCGACGGCGATGCTGCCGAGCACGCTGGCCACCCCCACTCCGGCGGCCAGCGCGACCGGCATGAGCGGTGGCATTCGGATGCGGTCGCGGAGGTCGAACATCAGGAACGCCGCAAGCGCCCCGCCGATCAGCCCGCCGATGTGGCCGCCGATCGAGATGCCGGGGATGGCGAAGGTGAAGACCAGGTTGAGGCCAAGCCACAGCCCGAGCCCGCTCTCCATCGGGTTGATGCCCCTGTTTCGCATGACGACGATCGCCGCCCCCATCAGGCCGAAGATCGCACCCGAGGCTCCGACCGTCAGGCCCCGCGGCTCGACCAGCAGCGCCCCGAACGAGCCCGCGAGCAAAGAGACGAAGAAGATCGTGGCGAACCGAAGGCGGCCGACCGCGGGCTCGAGCAGCGAGCCGAGGACGTAGAGCGCGAACGCGTTGAACGCGAGGTGAAGGAAACCGGCGTGCAGGAATCCGCTGGTCACGAGCCGCCAGTACTCGCCGTCGGCGATCGCCGGGCGGGACACCGCACCGTCGAGGATCAGCTGAGAGCCGCCGAAGCTCGAGCCCGACGCACTCGCGCCGCTCGCCATCGCCCCGAGCTCCACCAGAACCATGATCCCGATCAGGATGTAGGTGAGCATCGGCTCGTCGCCGCGCGCAGCCGCGACCTTTCGAACGGTCGTGGTCCGCCCGGCGCACTCGGGACAGCGCATCCCGACAGACGTCGACGTCATGCACTCCGGGCAGATCGGCCGGCCGCAGTTCGAGCACGAGACGCCGGTTTCGCGGTCGGGATGCCGGTAGCACACGTCCATTCGCCGGACGATAGCCTCCGTGTCCTTGACGAAGCGGGGGACGATCGGGGTTCTGGGAGGCTGCCTCGTGGCGGTAGCGGCTGCGCCTGTGGCGCTCGGTCCGGCAAGCGACGACGCTGTGGCCGCGAAGGAGCGCAAGGCGCTCAAGCTGTCCGTCAAGTCGACGAGCCAGCGCAGGATCCTCGCCAAGCGCCGCATGCGGATCACGGTGCGCGCAGCCCATTCCGGCACCTACCGCGTGTTCGGCTCGACTCGCAGGCGGCCGGGCAAGCGCCGCACCCGGATCGTGGCAACGCGGGCGCGGGAGCTCCGGCTTGAGGCCGGGCGCTCGCGCACGGTGCGGCTGAGGCTGATCCGGGCCGGACGGCGCGAGCTGCGGACGTGCGTCCCGCGAACGGTGATCGCCAACGGGCTGAGGCTCCGCGGCGACAAGCGCGTGCCGGGCAAGACCAGACGGCGCGCGCAACGGCTCAACGTCAACGCCGCACGCTGCCGCCGTGACGGCAGCGGCGGGCCGTCGCCGCCGTCACGCGCGCAGGATCCGATCGACTACGAGACCGAGAACGCCAGCCGCTGTGACTTCATCGATGACGCGGACTGCCTCTTCCCGTGGCCCAACGACCACTTCACGGTCGCCGACTCGACCACGGACACCGGCCGCCGTCTCAACCTGAAAAGCGCATCGATGCCGGCGAATCGCGCCGGCAAGCGCATAGCTCCGGGCCCGTACAACCGCAACGACGGCTTCAGCCCCGGCGCGCTGATCGTGACGAAGGCGCCGGGGCTCGAGACACAGGCTGCCTTCGACGCCACCGGCGCAGTCCCGGTGACCAGGATGTCGGAGGCCTTCGAGCCGCAGCAGCCGGTGGTCGTGCTGAACGCCCGCACACGCGAACGCCATCTCGTCTGGGCCGAGATCGACTCGACGGCCGCATCGCCCGAGGACGTCACCTTGCTCATCCGCCCGGGCGTCAACTTCGAGGAGGGACAGCGCTACATCGTCGCGCTGCGGAACCTGAAGGGCGAGGACGGTCAAACCCTCCCGGCGCCCGAGGGCTTCCGGCTCTATCGCGACCGCGTGCTCACCACGAACCCCGAGGTCGAGGGGCGGCGCGGCCACTTCGAGTCCCTGTTCGGCACGCTCGCCGAGGCGGGCATCGACCGCGACTCGCTCTACCGCGCGTGGGACTTCACGGTGGCGAGCGAGCGCAATCTCACCGAGCGCGTCCTCACGATCCGCGACGACGCCTTCGCGCGGCTCGGCGACACCGACCTCGCCGACATGAAGGTCGAGGGCGACGCGCCCGAGTTCACGATCGAGAAGGTCACGCCGAACCCGGAAGACCAGCTCGCGCTACGGGTGGAGGGCAGGTACACGGTGCCGTGCTACCTCAATACGCCGGACTGCACCTCGGGCGGCACGTTCACCTATCCGTCGGGCTCGACCAACGGGCCGCCCGCCATCCCCGCGGGCAGCACCACGACCGCCCGCTTCCAGTGCAACATCCCAACGTCGGCGACCACCCCAGGCGCGTCACGGCCGTCGCTCTACGGGCACGGGCTGCTGGGCAGCCGCGGCGAGGTCAATCAGGGGCAGCTGCGCGACTTCGGCCTCGAGCACAACTTCATCTTCTGCGCGACCGACTGGATCGGCATGGCCTGCTCCGACCTGCCCGACACGGACGCGAGCCCCGACGCGATCGCCGACTTCCTCGAGAAGGCGCAGCGCGGGCAGCTTCCGAACTGCGACTACCAGACCGTGCTCGGGATCCTCAGCGACATGTCGAACTTCCCGCAGCTCGCCGACCGCGTGCAGCAGGGGCTCGTCAACTTCCTCTACCTCGGCCGGCTGCTGATCCACCCCGACGGCTTCTCGAGCGACCCGAACTTCCAGGTCGGCGGCCAGAGCCTGATCGACACGCGTCGGCTTTTCTACGACGGCAACAGCCAGGGCGGAATCATCGGCGGCGCGCTGACCGCGGTGGCCGTCGACCACGACCGCGCGGTCCTCGGTGTGCCGGGGATGAACTACTCCACGCTGCTCACGCGCAGCACGGACTGGGGCACCGGCCAGCAGCCGAGCGAGCTCGACCTGCCGGAGTACTCCTGGTTCATGTACGAGTCGTATCCGAACGAGCTCCAGCGCCAGCTGATCTTCTCGCTGATCCAGACGCTGTGGGATCGCGCGGAGGCGAACGGCTACGCGCATCACATGACCACGGATCCGCTGGCGAACACGCCGCCGCACGAAGTGATGCTCCATGTCGGCCTCGGCGACCACCAGGTCGCGCAGGTGGCGGCCGAGGTCGAGGCGCGGACGATCGGCGCGTATGCGCGGACGCCGTACGTGGATCCCGGCCGGGACAGCGACGCTGACCCGCACTATGCGATCCCGGGGATACCCACGTTCCCGTTCGCCGGCTCCGCACTGGTGCTCTGGGACATCGGGCCGAAGCGGACGGAGGACGGCGAGACCGTCGGGACCGAGGTCCCGCCCACAACCAACACGCCGCCCGGCGAGCAGGCCGGGCAGGATCCACACGAGTTCCCGCGCCGCTCCCCTGCGGGGCGGACACAGAAGTCCGCGTTCCTGTCCATAGGCGGGCAGGTGATCGATGTGTGCGGGTCGAACCCCTGCTACGCAGGTACCTGGACGGGCCCTTAGCGGGGCCTACAACGGAGGTGGATCCATGGCGGAACGTTCACCCGCCCAGCTGTATGCACTGATCTTCGGCGTCGTGCTCGTCGCGGCAGGGATCTTGGGCTTCTTCTACGAGGGGAGCTTCTCGACCGGAGACGATGCTCCGAGGGACGCCGTGCTCGGCATCCTCGACGTGAACGGCTGGCACAACGTCGTGCACATCCTGAGCGGCGTCGTGGGCCTTGCGGTCGCGGGGTCGTACGCGAGCGCGCGGCTCTATGCGCTCGGGTTCGGCGCGATCTACATCGTGGTCGCGATCCTCGGCTTCATCTACGGCGACGGGGACTCGATCTTCAACCTGATCGTCGTCAACACCGAGGACAACGTCCTGCACGCGCTGATCGGCGTGGCGGGAATCGGCGCGGGGATGGCGACGCCCGCAGAGCCGGCGCCGACGACGGCGGCTACCGCTCCGTGAGGTCGAGCGCGAGCGAGTTGATGCAGTAGCGCTGCCCGGTGGGGCCTGGGCCGTCGTCGAAGACATGGCCCAGGTGCCCGCCGCAGTTGCGGCAGACGACCTCGGTGCGAACCATGCCGTGGCTCGTGTCGTCGCGCAGCTCGATGGCCTCCTCGACCGCGGGCTCCGTAAAGCTCGGCCAACCCGTGCCCGAGTCGAACTTGGTGTTCGAGTCGAACAGCATCGCGCCGCACGCGGCGCAGTGGTAGGCCCCGTCAGCCTTCTCGTCGACGTACTCGCCGCTGAACGGCGGCTCGGTCGCCCCGCAACGGAGCACCGCGTACCGGTCGGGGTCGAGCTCGGCGCGCCACTCCTCGTCGGTCTTCATCTCTCCAGGGTCCTCCCCACTCGGTCGACGACGTCCTGAAGTCCCTGTTCCAGGGCGCGCAGCCCCGTTACATGCTTCTTCTTCGACCGCTGCCGCGCGCGGACGACGACGAGCGCGCCGCCGGCGACGCCGATCACGGTCGCGGCGGCGACCGGCCGCACCCAGTTGCGCGGGTCGCGCATCGCGCTCAGCTCCCACTCCGCAAGCTCCTCCGCCGCGAGGTCGGTGAGCTCGGTCAGGTGCCGCTCGAGCCGGTCGGAGAGCGCCTCGGGCGGCTCCACCGGCGTCAGCGCCGAGCGCAGGAGCGCCTCTACGTCGAACCGTGCCTCACTCATTTCCGAGCTCCTCCTCGAGCTGCTTGATCGCTCGATGGATCAACACCTTGGTCGCCCCGTCGGTGCGCCCGAGCGCGCGTGCGATCTCGCGGTTGTCCATGTCGAGGGCAAAGCGCATGATCAGCGCGTCGCGGCGATCCTCCGGGAGCTTCGCGACGCCCGCGAGCACCTGGTGCACCTCCTCGCGCCCCTCCACCAGGTCCTCGGTGTCGTGGAACGTCGGCAGCACGCCGGCGTCCTCGAGGTTCGTCTGCGGCTTGCGCGAGCGGTCGCGGTAGTAGTTCGCCGCGAGGTTGTGCGCGATCCGGATGAGCCAAGGACGGAGCGGGCGGCCGTGCGCCTCGCGCTGCGCCCGCTCGAAGTGGCGGTACGCCTGGAGGAACGTCTGCTCGGTGATGTCCTCGGCGTCGTGGTGATTGCCGATTCGGTAGTACGCATAGCTGTATACGTCGCGCAGGTGCGTCCGGTACAGCTCGGTGAAGTCGGCGTCGAGACTGACCTTGTCGCGAGTCGCGCTCACGCACGGAGCCTACCCCTCGGTCAGCGCGCCGCCGCGACCCACTCGGGAGCCTGGATGCGGCCATCGACGAGTGCGGCCAGCTCGGTGACCGCGCTCGCGGGCAGCATGCGGCGCTCGAGCGCCTGCTGGAGCAGCGCGACGGAGTCGAGCGCCTCGGGGGTCTCGGCCAGGCGCGCGCGGATCTCATCGGGGCGCACGCCGTGGGCGAGCATCTCCCCGGCGCGGCGGTTACGGCTCCCGTCGGCGATGACGGTCGCGACGAGATCACCGACGCCGGCCGTGCCGGCGAAGGTCTCAGGCCGCGAGCCTTCGTGGATCGCCAGCGCGTACACCTCGCCGAAGACGTTGCTCGCCGCGGCGCCGGCATCGTTCAGGCCGTGGACGGCGGCCGCTGCGGCGGCGAGCGCCGCGACGTTCTTCGCGCACGCGGCGAGCTCGGCGCCGACGACGTCGTTCGTCTCCTCGACGCCGGCACCGGCCTTCTCGAACAGGCGGACGAGCTGGCGGCGCAGGTCGGCGTCCTGCGAGGCGACGACCAGCGCGGCCGCGCCCGAGGCGGCCTCGGCTGCGTGCGCCGGGCCGGCCAGCGCGGCCACGCCGCGCGCGACGACGCGCTCCGCGACGTACTCCGACGGGCGCAGCGCGAGCGGCGCGACGAGTCCCTTCGAGCAGACGACAACAGCGGTGCGGCGGCCAATGCTCGCGGCGACCTCGCCGACGGCGACGGGGAGGTCGCGGCTTGCGACGGCGAAGACGACGAGGTCCACTGCCTGGAACTCGATCCCCGACACGGGCCTGGCGGTGACGCCCTCGGGCAGCTCGACCCCCGGCAGGCGGTCGTGGTTCACACCGCTGCCGGCGATCCGCTCGGCCTGCTCGCGACTTCGGCATCCGAGCTCGACCTCGAGCCCGGCTCGGGCCAGCAGGCTGGCTAGCGCTGTGCCCATCGGACCCGCGCCGACCACGGCCGCGGTGCGAAGCGCGGGCAGCCCGCCGAGCCACTCGTACTGCAGCTCGACGCACGGCCAGATCCGGGCAGTGACCTCGCTCGCCAGATGCGCGGAGGGCCGCTCGACGCGCGGGAAGGTCAGCGGGCGGCCGCAGCGGACGCGCACCTTGTAGGGCCGAATCAGGAGGCCGCGCCTGATCCGCTCGGTCCCGTGGACGGCGATCGGGACGACGGGCGCTCCGGTCTCGAGCGCGAGCCGGCCCACACCGCGCTTTGGCTCGCCGAGCGAGCCACGCCGGATGCGCGTGCCCTCCGGGAAGATCATGATCGCCTCGCCGCGCTCGACGAGGATGCGCGCGGTCTCCATCGCGTCCTCGTCGGACTCGCCGCGGCGGATCGGGAACGCGCCGAGCCCGTTCAGGAACCAGCCCATCCAGCGCTTCTCGAACAACTCGCGCTTCGCGACGAAGTAGATCGGGCGCCGGAGGCACACGCCTACGACCCAGGGGTCGAGGAAGCTGCGGTGGTTAGGCGCGAGGATCAGACCGCCCTCCGAGGGAATGTGCTCGCGGCCGATCCGCTGTAGCCGGAAGAGCAGCATCAGCAGCGGCTGAAGCACGATGCGCGTGGGCCAGTAGACGAAGGGGTTGACCCCACGCGTACGCGTGCGCGCGTGATAGGTGCTCAGCTCGCGAGTCACGGTTTCTCTACCCGGATCCGGGGGTCGCGTTACGCTGCACGCGATGAGACTCGAACGAAGCGCGCGCGGCGCCGCCGCTGGCGCCGTCGCAGCGGCCATCTGGGCCGCCCAGGAGCCGCTCGACAAGCGGGTTTTCGACGTCGACTACTCGGACGTCGAGCTGCTCGGCAAGGCCCTCACCCGCGGCGACGAGTGGCCGGCCGTCGGGCTTGCAATCCATATTGCGAACGGCGCGGCGTTCGGAGCGGCGTATGCACTCGGAAAGCCGTTCATCCCCGGCCCGTCGATCGGGCGAGCGGTGATCGCCGCCATGGCCGAGAACTTCGGCACCTGGCCGCTGATCGGCGTGGCCGAGCGGATCCACCCCGCGCGCCGCGAGCTGCCGAAGCTGGCCGGGAACCCGCGGGCGCTCGCGCAGGCCACCTGGCGCCACTTCCTGTTCGGCGCAATCCTCGGCGTGCTCGAGGAGCGTCTAAACCAGGGGCTGCAGGTGGACGTGCCGGAGGTCCCGGTGTCGTCCAACGGCCACGGCGACATCGAGCTTGCCGTGGGCGCCGCAACCTAGACTTCGCCGTCTGCCCGCTTAGCTCAGTTGGTAGAGCACGGGTTTTGTAAACCCGGGGTCGTCGGTTCGAGTCCGACAGCGGGCTCTCGTGCGTTCCCTAATTGCAGCCTGCGCGAGCAGGGCTACCGCTAGAAGCGCAGAACCGCGCCGATCCCGCCCATCTCCTCGAGATCGTCGTGGTGGCGGGTGATGATCACGGTGGCGGACTGCGAGACCGCCAGCTCGACGGCCTCCTCGACGATGTCCGCGAACGCGTCGGTCGAGCTCCCGTCGGCGGGGCAGGTCGAGACGTTGTCGGAGAAGAGCGAGCCGCACTGAGGGCACTTCCTGCCCGGCATCTGGAAGCGGTCCTCGAGCAGGAGCGCCTCGACGCGGCGCTCGTTCAGCACGCCGAGGACGTCGTCGAGCCCGGAGACCCCGCGGCTGCCTGCTCCGACGCCCTGCTGCAAGCGGTCGAGTGCCGCCCGCTCAACCGTCCGCTCGTGCTCCTCGATGACCGGGCGCGCCGCATCGAAGACGACGTCCACGCTCGTGTTCTCGACGTCCACCGACAGCCGGCCCGCGAGCCGTTGCGCGACGTCGGGATGCAGCGCGCGCTCGACCTCCGAGCTGAGCTCCTCCGGTGAGCCGACGAGCAGGTGGTCGAACGGGGCACGCCGGAACCGGCGGTGGAGCAGGTCCGCGACGCGCTTGACGTGGCGATGGGCCTCCTCGTCCTGCCCGCGCTCGTAGCGCGCCTGTGACCAGCCGCCCGCATCGGCCTGCGAGGACACGTCCTCCGACGTGACGCGCGCGACCTCCTCGACCCGGTCGCTCGAACCGCGCAAGATGCGCCCCGTGCGGCGGTTGCACAGGAGGATGCACCAGGTGCCCGACACGAGATCGACCAGCGGCTCGATGAACGGCGAGTCGGAGATGACGACCTCGGAGTGGACGGGACGTGGCAGCCGGATGACCTCGAACAGGTCGGTGTCGCCGGACAGGAACACGGCGAGCCCGCGCGCGCCATCGGTGGGCAGCTCGCCGCTGAAGAAATCACGCGCGCGCTGGAAGTCAGCACGCAGCGCGCGGTCGGCGTGCCCGCCCTCGAGCTCCTTCACCTTCTTCTCGCCCTCGTCGAGCAGCGAGCGGATCGCCGATGCACGCGCCGGTGGCGTGGCGAACTCGGTGGGCTCCAGATTCAGGTAGAAGCTGATCGCTTTCGCGCCATTCCCGGCTTTCGCCTGGGCGAGCCTGCGCAGGGTGTCCCGGTCGAGATCGTTTGCCTGCATGGCTGGGTTGATACCGCGCCCAGTTGGGGAGAAAACTTCTCCGATGGGCGAGTTCGAGTTCAGCCTATACCCGGAAGATGCGCGGCTGCTAACGAATCGGCGCGCGCTCGTGACCGGCGCCGACTCGGGAATCGGCCAGTCCACAGCGTTCGAGCTCGCCGCTCACGGCGCGGCTGTCGCGATCAATCATGTCGGCGACGACTCGACGGCGCGCGCGATGGCCCAGGCGATCGAGGCAGGCGGGGGAAAGGCCGTGACGGTCCAGATGGACGTGTCGCAGGAGGCGGACGTGCAGCGCGCCTTCGCGGAGGCGAAGGACGGGCTCGGTGGGCTCGACCTGCTCGTGAACAACGCCGGCCTCGAGGAGCCGTACGAGTTGGTCGACATGCCGCTCGAGTCGTGGCAGAAGGTGCTCGGCGTCAACCTGACCGGCGCATTCCTGTGCTGCCGCGAGGCCGCGCGGGTCATGGACGGCGGCACGATCGTCGTCAACACGAGCGTCCATGAGGTGATCCCGTGGATGCGCTACTCGCACTACGCCGCGTCGAAGGGTGGCCTCAAGCTGTTCGTGCAGTCGATCGCCAAGGAGCTCGCGCCGCGCGGGATCCGCGTGTGCTCCGTGGCTCCCGGCGCAGTCGACACCCCGATCAACGCCGGCGTCGATAAGACCACGACGCGCGACGAGATCCCGTGGGGCCGCTGGGGACAGCCGATCGAGATCGCGCGCGCGATCGCGTGGCTCGCATCCGACCAGGCCGAGTACGTCGTCGGCACGACGCTGTTCGTCGACGGCGGGATGACCCTCTACCCAGGCGCCGACTAATGGATAGGCGTCGTCGGCGCGCGTAGCGACGCCAGCTCGAGCACCCAGAAGTCGCGCCCCATCACGGGTACCGACACGTTGTAGACGGGCGACGCGCCGATCGTCCCCTCGAAGCTGCCGTGGTGAGCGTGCCCGTGCAGCACGAGGTCCGGCTCGTGCTCGCGGATCGGTGCGGCGATTCGCTCATTGCCGAGGAACGCCCAGATTCCCTCGGGCTCGCCGCGCAGCGTCTCGGCGGCCGGCGAGTAGTGCAGGAGGACGATCCGGTAGGGACAGTGCGCGATCTCGCGCAGGCCCGCGTCGAGCGCCGCCACGTCATCGCTCGTCTGCCTGTACACCTCGCGCAGGAGCGGCTCGCCGAAGTCGGGCAGGCTCGAGCCCGGGAAGCCGCCGACGAAGCCCTTGAGGCCGACGATGCCGAGCTCGAACCCGTCGAAGTCGACGACGCGCGATTCGCGCTCCAACACCTTGACCCCGCCCGCCTCGAGGGCCGGGATCAGCTCGTCCGCGCGATCGGCGTGCCAGTCGTGGTTGCCGAGCACCGCGAAGACCGGCATGTCAAGGCCGGCGCAGGCCTCGGCGAACCAGGTCCCCTGCTCCGGCTCGCCGTGCGTGGTCAGGTCTCCGGCGAGCAGCACGAGCTCCACCTGGCCGTTCAGCTGGGAGAACGCGGCCTTCAGCTGCTCGCGGTTGGCCTCGCGGATATGGATGTCGCCGGCAGCGGCGATGCGTATCGACACGGGGTGCATTTACCCGAAGCCGCGGGTATGGGAACTGCATGCCCTCGAGTGAGCACTCGTTCGACGAGATCGCAGGCACCTTGAAGAAGGTCGTCGCGGCCCTGCGGGACAACGAGATCCCCTATCTCCTGGGCGGCAGCCTCGCCTTCTGGGCTCACGGCGGCCCGGAGCGGCGCAAGGACCTCGACTTCATGGTCAAGCCGGACGACGCCGAGCGGGCGCTCGAGGCGCTGGAGGCGGAGGGAATGCGGCCGGAGAAGCCGCCTGAGGGCTGGCTCTACAAGGCGTGGGACGGCGAGGTCCTCGTCGACCTGATCTTCCACCCGAAGGGGATGGAGATCGACGACGAGGTCATCGCGCGAGGCGAGGCAATCGAGGTGCTCTCGATGCCGCTGCGCGTCATGGCCTTGGAGGACGTCCTCTGCACGAAGCTGCTGGCGCTCCACGAGCACCACGTGGACTACTCGTCGCTGCTCCAGATGGCGCGTTCGCTGCGCGAGAAGGTGGACTGGGACGACGTTCGAGCGCGGACACAACGCTCAGCGTTCGCGCGCGCCTTCTTCACGATCATCGAAGGCATCGGCGTGATCGGCGAGGGCGAGCCCGCCACGGCCGGCGGGCGCACCGAGGTCCGCGTCGTCGAGCCGTCGCGCTAGGCGATCGGCGGGTGTTCGGGCCAAGGCCGCTCGGCCTCGATCTGCGCAGCGAGGGCGACGATCGTGTGTTCGTCGTTCGGGCGCGCGACCAGCTGCACCGCGACCGGTAGTCCGTCCTCGTCCAGCAGCGCCGGGACGGCCGCCGCGGGGTTGCCGAGCACGTTCCACGGCGCAGCGTAGGGATACACGCGGCTGATGCCCTCGATCGCACGCGGGGCGCCCATCCCCTCCCAGCGCATCACCTCCACGGGCGGCCGGGCGGTCATCGGCGTGATCAGCACGTCGTGATCGTCGAAGACGCTGAACAGACGCGGGCCGTACTCGCCCTCGAGCTTCCGGGCGCGGTCCACGAACGGGCTCGCCACCGCGCCGAGCCGCTTGAACGCACGGGTGCGCCGCTCGAGCAGCTCCGGCTTCGCCATCCGCAGGATGTCATCGCGGATCCCGCCCGCGTACCGGGGCGAGAACGACGTGTTGATGAGCATCCCGTAGTCGGGCTCGTGCGGCTCGACGTCGTGCCCGAGGGAGCGGAGCAGCGCGCTGATCTCGTCGATCGCCCGAACGCATGAGTCGTGCAGGCGTGCGGGAGGCACGGGGGGCTTGGTCGCCACGGCGATGCGCAGCTTGCCCGGGGGCGACGCGGCCGCGTCCGCGAGGGGGCGGTCCCATGCCGGGGGCGTGTCCGCGTCGCCCTCCGCGGGGCCCGCGATCACGTCCAGGATCGCCGCCTGGTCGCGCACGGAGACGGTGTGCACGCCTGCGACCGACAGCCCGTGCCAGTGCTCGGCGTCGGGCATCAGCGAGACGCGGCCGCGCTGCGGCTTGACTCCGACGACGCGGCAGTTCGCGGCCGGTATGCGAATCGACCCGCCACCGTCGGACGCGGTGGCGAACGACGCGAGCCCTGCGGCGACTGCGGCGGCGCTGCCCCCGCTCGATCCGCCCGGCGTGCGGTCGATGTCCCACGGGTTGCGCGTGACACCCCAGGTGGCCGACTCGGTGAAGGGCCAGATGGCGAGCTCAGGCAAGAGCGTCTTCCCGATCGGAATCGCGCCCGCGGCTCTCAGACGGCGCACGATCTCCGCGTCGGCTGCGGCCGGGGTGCGGTCGTAGGCGCCCGTCCCGTGTGTCGTGACCTCACCGGTCAGGTCGTGGTTGTCCTTGACGGCGAAGGGCACGCCGAGCAGCGGGCGGTCCTGGCCCGCCTTGCGCCGCGCGGCCTGCTTCGCCTCCGTCAGCGCGCGCTCAGCGAGGACGACCCGGAAGGCGTTCAGCTCGGGCTCGATCCGCTCGATCCGGTCGAGGTACACCTGCACGAGCTCGCGCGGAGAGATCTCCCCGTCGCGGATCAGCTCGGCCTGGCGGAGCGGGCCTGCGAATGCGAGCTCGGCAGCGTCCAAGACGCCGCCGACTCTATTGGCCTACAGGGGCACTGCGCGCGAGGCGAGGTGCGCGCCCACCTTCCGCTTCACACGCTGGAGCGCGTTGTCAACCGTCTTCGTGTCACACGCAAGGCGCTCGGCGACCTCTTCGTATGAGCGGCCGTCGAGATAGAGCGACAGCACGGAGCTCTCGAGCTCCGACAGCACGCTCGACAGGCACGCGACGAGGCTGTGCAGCTCCTCCGTCGAGATCACCTGGTTGACGGGGTCGATGTGCGACGGACCCGGGAGCACCTCGTCGAGGGTCGGCTCGCTGTCCCCCGACGCCGCCGGCGTCTGCGAGAACGACACGTACTGGTTGAGCGGCGTGTGCTTGTTGCGCGTCGCCGTCTTCACCGCGGTGATGATCTGGCGTGTGATGCAGAGCTCGGCGAAGTTGCGGAAGCTCGACTCGCGATCCGAGCGATAGTCGCGGACGGCCTTGTAGAGGCCTACGAGTCCTTCCTGGATCAGATCGTCGGAGTCGCCGCCGATCAAGAAGTACGACGACGCCTTGAGGCGGACGAAGCCGTAGTAGCGCCGGACGATCATGTCGTAGGCGTCCGGACGACCCTGCTTTGCGAGAGCGATCAGATAGTGATCGTCAAGCTCAGCTTCAGCGTTACTGCGATGCGCCTGCGTACGGGAGGAGCCGATTGCCATCGTCCTTCTCCTTGGGACCGCGAGATCCCCGGTGGAAGTCCGGCGCGCTTACCTCCCCTGGCAGCGCCCTTTCAATTGTTCTCAGCACTGAAGCTGAGGTCCAGCCTTACTTCTACAAGATTCTCCGGACGTTATGGAGCCTTGTCAACTCTGCATACGAAATTGCAGGATTCCGTACACGAGCGCGGCCGCGGCCGTGGAGACGTTGAGCGACTCGACCTTGCCGTGCACCGGCAGGGCGACGAGCTGGTCGCAGGACGCGGCCACGCGCGGGCGCAGCCCCTTCTCCTCCGCGCCCAGCACGAGGACGACGCGGCCGCCGTAGTCGGGGTCGGCGTACGGGATCCCCGCGACGTCGGCGCCGTAGACCCATGCATCCGCCTCCTTCGCCTGCGCGAGCCAGTCCGCGAGGTTGCGCACGCGCGCGATCGGAAGGTGCTCGACCGCGCCGGCTGATGCCTTGCAGACCGCGGGCGTCACCTCTGCCGAGCGCCGCTCCGGGATCACCATGCCGGCCGCGCCCGCCACCTCCGCGACCCGGCAGACGGCGCCGAGGTTGTGCGGGTCCTGGATCTCGTCGAGCGCGATGACGAGCGCGTCGTCGGGCCCAAGCAGCGAGTCCGGGTCGGCGTAGGTGTACGGCTCGACCTCCGCACAGATGCCTTGGTGGTCGGGCGAGCCGCAGATCCGCTCCAGCTCGTCGGCAGGAAGCCCCTCCCACTTCCGCAGCACCCGCCTGGGCCCGCGCTCCGCCTCGCGGACCGGGTTCCGGCCGTAGACGATCAACCGGAGCGGACCAGCTTCGGCCCCTCGGGTGTGTCGCGCACCCTCCAGCCGAGGGCGGCGAGCTCATCACGTTTCGCGTCGGCGGTGCCGAAGTCGCGCGCGGCGCGAGCCGCCTCGCGCTCCTCGAGCAGCCGCTCGGCCTCGGGGTCCGCGTCCTCGGCGACGTCGAGCAGGTTGTCCAGGCCGAGGACCCAGAGCATCTCCTTCAGTGCTCCCGGCCCCAAGCGCTCGCCCGCGTCCAGCCGCCGGTTCCCCTCCGCGATCCAGTCGAACATCGCCGCGCGCGCCGTCGGGGTGTTGAAGTCGTCCGCGAGCGCGGAGAAGAACCGCTCGGCGTACGGCTCGATGCCGTCGGCCGTGGCCTCGGGGTCGAGACGCCGGGCGAAGTCACGAACACGCTCGACCGACTGCGCCGCCTCGTCGAGCGCATCCTGCGAGTACGCGAGCGGCTGGCGATAGTGGCCCGACACGAAGTACATGACCAGCGCGTCCCGGCCCGCCTCCTCGAGCGCCTCGTGCAGCAGAAAGATGTTCCCGACCGACTTGGCCATCTTCTCGCCCTCGAGCCGGACCATGCCGTTGTGCATCCAGATCCGGGCAAGCGGCTTCCCGCGCGCCGCCTCGGTCTGGGCGATCTCGTTCTCGTGGTGTGGGAAGACGAGGTCGGAGCCTCCGCCGTGCACGTCGAAGTCCACGCCGAGGATCTCCTCCGCCATCGCCGAGCACTCGATGTGCCAACCGGGCCGGCCGCGGCCCCACGGCGCATCCCACGCCGTGTCCTCACCCTCCTTCTGCGCCTTCCAGAGCGCGAAATCCTGTGGGCTCTCCTTCAGCGCTGCGGCATCGTCCCCCTCGCCCTGCTGCATCTCCTCCAGCGGCCGATTCGACAACTTCCCGTACCCGTCGAAGCTCGCGACGCGGAAGTAGACGTCGCCCTCGGCCACGTAGGCGTGTCCCGAGTCGATCAGGTCCTCGATCAAGTTGACGATCGCGTCGATCGTTCCGGTGGCGGTGGGCTCGCGGTCCGGGCGGCCGAGCCCGAGCGCGTCCGTGTCGCGGACGTAGTGCGCCGTCATATCGCCGGCAAGCTGCTCGCTACCGACCCCCGCATCGCGCGCCGCGTCGTAGATCTTGTCGTTCACGTCGGTGACGTTCACGACGAGCTGCGCGTCGAGGCCCTCGTGCTCCAGGAAGCGCTTGAAGAGCGAGAAGACGACGAACGGGCGCGCGTTCCCGACGTGGATGCGCCCGTAGACAGTCGGGCCGCAGGCGTAGATGCCGACCTTCCCCGGATCGCGCGGCTCGAGCGGCCGGACCTCGCCCGTGAGCGTGTCGTGGATGCGGATCAATCCGCGCGCTCCACGCTGGCGACCGCGAGCGCCGCCATGCCCTCGCCCCGGCCGACGAAGCCCATGCCCTCGTTCGTCGTGAACTTGACGTTCACGTCGATCGGCTTGAGGCCGATGCAGCGTGCGAGCGAGCGACGGATGTCGTCCCTGTGGGGGGCCATCCTGGGCGCCTCGCAGATGAGCGTGCAGTCGACGTGGCGCACCGTCCAGCCGTGGTCCTCGAGGAAGGTGCAGACGTCGCTCAAGAGGTGCATGCTGTCCGCACCCTTCCAGGCGTCGTCTTCGTCCGGAAAATGCTGGCCGATGTCGCCGAGGCCCGCCGCGCCGAGCAGAGCGTCGATGATCGCGTGCGTCAGCACGTCGGCGTCGGAGTGGCCCGCGAGCCCCTTCTCCGCGTCCTCGATCTCGATGCCTCCGAGGACGAGCCGGCGGCCGGCCTCCAGCCGGTGCGAGTCGAACCCGATGCCCGAGCGGTCGCTCATCCGATCGGCTCCAGCCGGCGATCGCGCCGCTCGAATACGGCGAGCTCGCCGACGCCGACGCCGGCGAGCCACTCGACGGCGCGCTCGTACTCGAATCCCACCTGCTCCGGCAGGTGCGCGTCCGACGACAGCGCAACCGGGCGGCCGGCTTCGAGGCACATCTCGAGGAACGGACGCGCGGGGTACAGCTCGCCGACGGGCTTGCGCAGCCCCGCGGTGGAGACCTCGATCGCGACGTCCGACTCCGCGATGCCGTCCATCGCGCGATCGTAGAAGCGGCGCAGGTCGCCGTCCGGGACGCGGTCGCCCCACACCTTGACGAGGTCGGGATGGGCGAGCACGTCGAACATGCCGGTCCGGGCGGCCTCGCCGAGCGCCTCGAAGTAGGCGTTCCACACCTTGTCGGGATCGCCGGCGGTCCGCCAGACGTCCCACTCCCCACGCATGTCGACCGCATCGTCGCGGATGAAGTGCACGGAGCCGACGACGTAGTCCCACTCGTGCTCGTCCAGCAGCGTCGCCATGCGGTCCTCGCGGCCCGGGACGTAGTCGGCCTCGATGCCGAGCCGCAGGCCGCTCTCGCGTGCGAACTCGACGTACTCGTCGAGATCGTCCACGGCCCAGCGCTTCCAGAACGGGTGCTGCCACACATCCAGCGCGCGGCTGAATCGGTGGACGTGCTCGGCCACCCCGAGCTCCTGGATGCCGTGCTCGGATGCGGCCTCGCGGTAGCGCTCGACGTTCGCCTCGGTGAAGTAGCTCGACGGCGGCGTGCCGTCCTCGTCCGGGCGCAAGTGCAGGTGGTAGTCAGTCAGCAAGGAGCATCTCCGCCACGCGGGCGTCCAGCGGGGTCGTGACCTTGAAGTTCTCCCGCATCCCCTCGATGACGCGGACCTTGCCGCCCATCGCCTCGACGAGCGAAGCGTCGTCGGTGGCCTCACCCGTGGCGCTTCGGAGAGCCTCCGCGCGGAACACCTGCGGGGTCTGCGCCGCCCATAGGCGGCCGCGGTCGGGCGTGCGCACGATGTCGCCGTGCTCGACCTCCTTGACCGTGTCCGTCACAGGGATGGCCGCAATCACGCCGTCGTAGCCCTCCTCCAGCGCGTCCACGCAGCGGCGGACGAGCTCGACGGTCACCAGCGGGCGCGCGGCGTCGTGGACGACGGCCACCGATGCCTCCGGTGCTGCGGCGAGCGCGTTCCGGACGGACTCCGAGCGGGTCGCCCCGCCGGCCACGAAGTCGGGCGGCTCGACACGGTCGGGCGGGACGGCGACGACCACCCGGTCACAGACCTGGCGGAGCACCTCGAGGCTCCACTCGACCATCGGACGGCCCCCGAGAACGGCGAACGCCTTGGGCACATCGGCACCAAGGCGTTCGCCTGCTCCGGCGGCGGGAACGATCCCGACGACGGACATATGACCTTCTCGCTACCGGCTAGCCGGCCACCGCGCCCGTCCGCTCGGCGTGGGCGTCCTCGATCAGCTTGTCGAGGTGCTCCTCCGCCTCGTCCTCCTCCATCTCGAGCGCGTACATCAGCTCGGACGCGAGGATCTTCTTGGCGCGGGTGTACATCTGCTTCTCGCCGGTCGAGAGGCCCTTGTCCGACTCGCGGATCGCGAGGTTGCGGACGACCTCGGCGAGCTCGAAGACGTCGCCGGTCTTGATCTTGTCCCGGTTGTGCTTGAAGCGCCGGTTCCAGTTCTTCGGCATCTGGCTGACGTCATCGCGCAGGACGCCGAGAACCTTCTCCACGGCCTCCTCGTCGATGACGCGCCGCAGCCCTGCCACGCCGGCGTTCTCGGTCGGGACCATGACCGTCATGTCGTTGTGGAGGATCTTGATGGTGAGGTACTCCCGCTTCTCACCGATCATTTCCTTCATCTCCTTCTTCAAGACCTTCCCGGCCCCATGATGGGGGTACACCACGAAGTCGCCGACCTCGTACTCGATGTGCGGCGTCTCTCGGGTGATCTCGAGGTCTTCCCCTGCTGCGTTCTTCTCCAAAGTCGGGCTGATGGTTTCCTCCTGTTATGGCAGTCGGCGCTTCCGGCGCGCCCAATCAGGTTTGCAGATATCGATCCACGAGGTTGATCTCCTGTAGCCGGCGGAGGCCCTCGCGGATCTCCTTCGCCCGCATCTCCCCGACTCCCTCGACGGCTTCGAGCTCCGAATCCGTGGCGGCGAGGATCTCGTCCAGCCCGCCGAATTCCCGCACGATCGCCTGGACGACGAGCTTCGGGATGCGGGGAATCGCCCCGAGGATGCGGTAGCCCCTCGGGGAGACCGGGTGGTCAAGTGTGTTGAGCTTGCGCTCGTAGCCGAGCAGCTCGGCGAGCCGCCCGAAGTCGAGCAGGTCCTGGTGCGGGAGGCGCGCCAGCGAGTCGACGACCAGCGCGAAGCTCTCCTCCGAGTAGTCGGCCAGGTAGTCGTGCACGAGCGCCGCCTTGGCGGCCGCGACCCCGACCATCGTCTCCTCCAGCTGCATCTCGATCAGCCGCCCCTCGGTGCCGAGCTCCACGATGTAGCGCTCGATCTCGACCGCCATACGCGTCACGAGCTCCGAGCGTTGGAGGACGGTCAGGACGTCGTGCAGCGTCACGCCGCCCTCGAACTCGAGCGCCGTCAGCCGCGTCGACACCTGGTCGAGCCGGCTGCGGTACTTGTCGAGGGTCGCGAGTGCCTGGTTGGCCTTCGCGAGCACGACCGGGATGTCTTCCAAGATGTACTTCGCCCCGTCCAGGTACAGCGACACGACGTCGCGGCTGGCTGAGACCGCGATCACCAGCGAATCGGTCTGCTTCGACACGCGCTCGGCCGTGCGGTGGCGGGTCCCGGTCTCGACCGAAAGGATCGTCGGGTCCGGCATCAGCTGGACATTCGCCCACGAGATCCTCGTCGTGTTCGAGTTGAGGATGATCGCGCCGTCCATCTTCGACAGCTGGTAGAGCACGGCCGGCGTGTAGTCCATCTCGATCTTGATGCCGCCCGAGTAGAGGAACGAGAGCTCGGAGTCGTCGCCGATGCAGATCAGCGCGCCGAGCCGCGCTTGGACGATCGCGTCGATCCCCTCCCGTACCGCGGTGCCGGGCGCGACCATTTCGAGCGCCCTTACAAGCCGGGGCTCTTGTCGATTCTCGAGTTCTGAGACCTCGTCCCCGGCGTGCTGCACCGAACCCATTGTAGGGAAAAGGCTGCGAGTTTCCAGCGGTTTTTGGCTCTATTGCGCCGTTTCTCGAACTACGCCGCCTGAGCGGACGCGGGGGCGGCGAGCGCGCGCCTGAGCGCCTGGTGGAGCGTCGTCACGCCGTCGGTGGGCGCCAGCACGGGTGCGAGGCCGAACTTCTCGGCCTCGGTCACGCGCCGCTCGTGGTGCGCGACCGGGCGCAATTCGCCCGTCAGGCCGATCTCGCCGAACGCCGCGACCGGCCGGTCTGAGCCGAGCGGCATGCCCTTCGCGGCGCTGGCGAGCGCCAGCGCGATCGCCAGGTCGGCACCGGGCTCGTCGACCCGAACGCCGCCGGCGAGCGAGACGAAGACGTCACTCGAGCCGAGGGCCAGACCGCCGTGGCGCGAGAGCACGGCGAGGATGAGCGCGAGCCGGTTGCGGTCGACCCCGTTCGCGACCCGGCGCGGCGGCACGAGCTCTGTGGGCGCTACGAGCGCCTGTACCTCGACCAGCATCGGACGCGTCCCCTCCATCGCCGCCAGCACGACCGATCCCGGCGCGCGCGTGGCCTCCGCGACGAAGCGCGCGGACGCGTCCGTCACCTCGGCGAGCCCGTCGCCGCGCATCTCGAAGACGCCGACCTCGTTCGTCGAGCCGAAGCGGTTCTTGAGCGCCCGGAGGGTCCGGTACGTCCGCTCGCGCTCGCCCTCGAACTGCAGGACGCAGTCCACGAGGTGCTCGAGGACGCGCGGCCCCGCCAGCGACCCCTCCTTCGTCACGTGGCCGACGAGCACGGTCGCCACGTTCCGCTCCTTGGCCACCCGCATCAGCCTGCCGGCCACCTCGCGCACCTGGCCGACCGAGCCGGGCGCGCCGCTCAGGTCGGGCGCATAGAGGGTCTGAACCGAGTCGATCACGCAGACGTCGGGCTGCTCCGCCTCGATCGTCGCGATCACCGCGTCGAGGTCGGTTTCCGCGACGATCGGGACGTTGAGCGCGGCCGGCCCGAGCCGCTCGGCACGCAGCTTGACCTGCGCCGGCGACTCCTCGCCGGTGACGTAGAGGACCTTGCGCTGCGACGCGAGATTGCCGAGCGCGGAGGCGGTGAGGGTGGACTTGCCGATCCCCGGCGAGCCGCCGATCAGCACGAGCGACCCGGGAACGACCCCGCCGCCGAGCACTCTGTCGAGCTCGCCGATCCCGGTCGGGAAACGGGCCAGCGCGGGCGCCTCGACGTCGGCGAGCCGCACGGGCGCCGCGCGCGGAGCCGCCCGCCGCTTCGTCGCTACCGGCCTCTCCTCCACGAGCGTGTTCCAGTCGCCGCAACCCGGGCAGCGACCGTGCCACTTCGGGCTCTCACTCCCGCAGGAAGAGCACGTGAAGACGGTGCGCGAAGGCATCCGCCCACGTTAAGCCGGGTGGTGGACGGCCTAGTCCCCGGCGTCCGGCCACCGCGCGCTCGGCGGCCTCGAACCCGATCTGCGAGTGCGTCTTGTCGCAGAACGGCTTCGTCTTCGAGCCGCCGCAGCGGCACAGCACGATCGACTCGCCCTTCGGGATCTCGTACTCGTTGCCGTCGGCGTCGATCAGGCGGATCGGCCCGGTCACCTTGTAGGGACCGTTGTGGCGGACCTTGATCTCGACAGGCGGTTCTCCGAGACCGGAAGGCGAGGTTTCCATCAGGACGCGAGCAGGATGCTCGCGGAGCTATTCAGCCTTTGGCTCCGGCTCGTCGGCCGGCGGAGCGTCAGGCGCCTCCGGCAGGACCTCGGGATCCTCCGGCAGCTCGGTCGCGCCTTCGGGCGCATCCGTCCGACGACTCGCCGCCCTCGGCACCAACGCCGGCCGCGACCTTCTTGCGCTTCTTCGAGGGGGCCTTGATCGTGATGTTCACGTCGGGGTCCTCGCCGTCCTTACCCTCGACACGGTCGATATCGACCGTCGATCCCTCGACGGCCTGAGACCTCAGCACCGCGTCGGAGAGCGGGTCCTCGATGTAGCGCTGGATCGCGCGCCGCAGCGGACGGGCGCCCATCGACGGGTCCCAGCCCTTCTCGACCAGGAGGTCCTTCGCGTCGTCGGAGAGGTTGAGCGAGAGCTCGCGCTCGGCCATCGCCTCGCGGATCCGCTTGAGCAGCAGCTCGACGATCTCGCGGATCTCGTCCTTGGTGAGCTTGTGGAAGACGATGACGTCGTCGATCCTGTTGAGGAACTCGGGGCGGAAGACCTTCTTCAGCTCGCCCATGATGTTCGTCTTCATCTCGTCGTAGCTCACACCGGTCTCGTCGGTCGCGATCGAGAAGCCGAGGCCCGTGTTCTTCGCGATCTGAGCCGCGCCGATGTTCGAAGTCATGATCACGATCGCGTGACGGAAGTCGACCGTCCGCCCCTGCGCGTCGGTCAAGCGGCCATCCTCGAGGATCTGCAGCAGGATGTTGAAGACGTCCGGGTGCGCCTTCTCGATCTCGTCGAGCAGGAGCACGCTGTACGGCTTGCGCCGCACGGCCTCGGTGAGCTGACCGCCCTCGTCGTAGCCGATGTAGCCGGGCGGCGAGCCGACGAGCCGCGACACGGAGTGCTTCTCCATGTACTCGGACATGTCGATCCGGACCATCGCCTCCTCGTCGCCGAAGAGGAACTCGGCGAGCGTGCGCGCGAGCTCGGTCTTTCCGACGCCGGAGGGGCCGAGGAAGATGAACGAGCCCGTCGGGCGCTTCGGGTCCTTGAGGCCCGCGCGCGAGCGGCGGATCGCCTTCGAGATCGTCTCGATCGCGGCGTGCTGACCGATGACGCGCTTGTGGAGCTCGTCCTCCATCCGCATGAGTTTCTGGGTCTCGGCCTCGGTCAGCTTGAAGACCGGGATGCCGGTCCACATGGAGACGATGTCGGCGATCTCCTCCTCGCCGATCGAGGGGCGCTCGCCGGACTCGCCGGACTGCCACTGCTCCTCGAGCTCGCGCTTCTTGTTCGTGAGCTGGCGTTCCTGGTCGCGCAGGTTCGCAGCCTTCTCGAACTCCTGGGCCTCGATCGAGGCCTCCTTCTGGCGGCGCGTCTCAGCGATCTCGTCCTCGAGCTCGCGGTAGATCGGCGGCGAGCTCATCGACTTGATCCGCATGCGGGACGCGGCCTCGTCGATCAGGTCGATCGCCTTGTCGGGCAGGAAGCGGTCGGAGATGTAGCGGTCGGCCAGCTCGGCAGCCGCCTCGAGCGCCTCGTCGGAGATCTGCACCTTGTGGTGCTGCTCGTAGCGGTCGCGCAGGCCCTTGAGGATCTGGACCGTCTCCTCGGTGGTCGGCTGGTCGACGCGGATCTGCTGGAAGCGCCGCTCGAGCGCAGAGTCCCGCTCGAGGTACTTGCGGTACTCGTCGAGCGTGGTGGCCCCGACGGTCTGCAGCTCGCCGCGCGCGAGCGCAGGCTTGAGGATCGACGCTGCGTCGATCGCACCCTCGGCCGCGCCGGCGCCGACGAGGTTGTGCAACTCGTCGATGAAAAGAATGATGTCGCCGCGCTGGGTGATCTCCTTCATCACCTTCTTCAGGCGCTCCTCGAACTCGCCGCGGTACTTCGAGCCCGCGACCAGCGCAGCCAGGTCGAGCGTGTAGATCTGCTTGTTCTTGAGCAGCTCCGGCACCTCGCCCTTCGTGATCCGAGACGCGAGGCCCTCGACGACGGCCGTCTTGCCGACGCCGGGCTCGCCCACGAGCACGGGGTTGTTCTTGGTGCGGCGGGAGAGGATCTGCATGATCCGCTCGATCTCCGTCTCGCGCCCCACGACCGGGTCGAGCTTGCCGTCGGCGGCGAGCTTGGTGAGGTTGCGGCCGAACTGGTCGAGCAGCTTCGAGGACTTCTTGCCCTCGCCGGAGGCGCCACCGCCGCCACCGCCCTGGCCCTGGCGCCGGCCACCGGGCCCGGAAAGCATCCGGATGACCTCGTTGCGGATCTTCTCCGAGTCGGCGTCGAAGTCGAGCAGGATGCGCGCGGCCACGCCCTCGTTCTCGCGGACCAGGCCCAGCAGGATGTGCTCGGTGCCGATGTAGTTGTGGCCCAGCGAGAGCGCCTCGCGCAGCGCCAGCTCGAGGACCTTCTTCGCGCGCGGCGTGAACGGGATCTGGCCCGACGTGACCTCCTCACCCGAACCGACGATCCGCACAACCTGCGCACGGACGCGCTCGACCGTGATGTCGAGCGACTCGAGCACGCGCGCGGCTAGACCTTCCTCCTCGCGGAGGAGTCCGAGCAGGATGTGCTCGGTCCCGATGTAGTTGTGCTTCAGGATGCGAGCCTCTTCCTGGGCGAGAACGACCACCTGGCGGGCCCTCTCTGTGAAGCGCTCGAACATCGTGCGGATCCTTCTTCTCGGGGACTACCGACCCTACTTGGGAGCCGGAAGGTCTAGTGCCTCTTTCGGCAGATTCGCCGTCCGAGACAACCCCCCTTCGCCCGTCGCCGAGCCGGGAGGCCAGTCTAGCAACGGGCTTACCCTCGAATTTCGGCTTCCAATCGGTGAAAACCCGGAGTTAACGGGCAGTCAAGACGCGCCCGGCACATTCGCCCAAATTCGGCGATCGAAGCACCACCTCGTCACCGTCTTCGAGCCATCGCTCGCCCCGAAATCGTTCGAGGAGACACCCCTCGCTGCCCGGCTCGCCGCCGGAGATCGTCCCGGTTCCGAACAGATCGCCCGCTGTCAGGCACGCACCGCCCGAGGTCACATGCGCCAGCATCTGTCCCGGCGTCCAATAGAGATGGCGTGAGTTCGTGGACGTGAGGACCTCGCCGTTGACGACGACCTCGAGCTCGAGGTCGAGCGCCTCGCCCCTCGCACGTGCGAGATACGAGAGCGGCGCGGGGTCCTGCGGCCGCGGCGGTGCTTTGGGCAAGTCCTCCCACGGAACGATCCAGGGCGAGATCGACGTGGCGAATGCCTTGCCGAGGAACGGGCCCAGCGGCCGGTACTCCCAGGCCTGGATGTCGCGCGCGCTCCAGTCGTTAAGGAGAACGACGCCGAAGATGCGCGCCTCGGCATCGGTCACGAGCCCGAGCTCGCATTCGTAGTCGAGGGCTTCGGTCGGGCCGAATCGGCCCTCGCCCAGCTGGCCCTGCGGGCGAGTGACCGGGGTTCCCGACACGACGACGCCGGACGCACGGCCGTGGTACCCGACCGGCAGATGGCGCCAGTTCGGCTCGAGCGGTGCGTCCGGGCGGAACATGCGCCCGACGTTCGTCGCGTGCTCCAGCGACGCGTAGAAGTCGACGTAGTCGCGCGGCGCAACCGGCAGCAGTGCCTCGCACTCGGTTACCGGCAGCCTGCTGGGCGCGTCGTGAGCGTGTTCGCGCACCTCGCGCCATCGTGCCGGGCCCGCTTCGATCAGGGAGCGGATGTCCGGAACGACGTCGCCGAGCAGGACGACCTCGTCGCCTATTCGCGCGGCGGGCGCAGGCTCTCCGCCTCCCTGCCGAACCGTTCCCCATCCGAAGAAGGTCAGGCCTCCGCCTTCTGGAGCGGCGTGTGCCAGCTCAATGCGTATGACGGGTCATCGAGCTCGCGTGCGAGCCGCGTCAGCTTGAGCGGCTTGAACGTGTCGCACATCACCGCGAGCTCGTCGGTGCGGCGCTTGCCGAGCATCTTCTCGACGACGCCCGGCTGCGGACCGTGCGGCAGGCCGCTCGGGTGCAAGCGTGATCGCCCCGACTCCGACGCCCTTGCGCGAGCCGAACTGCCCGTCGACGTAATAGATGACCTCCTCGGACTGGAGGTTCGAGTGCACGTACGGGATCGGCACCGCCTCGGGATCCCAGTCGAGCTCGCGCGGGCAGAACGAGCAGATCACGAAGTTCGGGCCCTGGAAGGTCTGGTGCACCGGCGGCGGCTGGTGGATGCGCCCGGCCTTCGGCTCGAAGTCGTGGATGTTGAACGTGTACGGGTAGACGTAGCCGTCCCAGCCGACCACGTCGAACGGGTGGTAGTCCAAGGTGAAGTGCTGGTAGCCGCCGCGCGCACGCACGACCAGCTCGTGGTCGCCGCGCTCCGAGTGCGTCTCGAGCTCCGCCGGCGGGTGGAAGTCGCGCTGCGAGAACGGCGCGGCCTCGGTGAGCTGCCCGTAGCGGTTGCGGTAGCGGTTGGGCGTCTCTATCTCGCCCGGCGTGTGGAACGTGAGCCAGGTGTGCGGGCCGTCTCCGAGCACGACTCGGTACGTCGTCCCGCGCGGGATGACGACGTAGTCGTGCGCGTGAAATGGGAGCCGGCCAAAGACGGTCTCGAGCTCGCCCGAGCCTTCGTGCACGAACAGGACCTCGTCGCCCTCGCCGTTGCGGTAGAAGCAATCCGCGTCGTGGATGGGCTTGCAGATGCCCATCTCCACGTCCGTGTTGAACATCAGGACCTTGCGGCCGAAGATCGGATCGCCTTCGGGAGCGAGCGGGACGGTGTCGGTCAGCCGGTGGACGTGCGCGTCCGGCACCCACTCCTCGAGCTCGATCGGCTCGAAGTCGCCGACCTCGGCGACCCGGCAAGGCGAGTGCAGGTGGTACAGGATCGACTCGTTGCCCGAGAAGCCCTCGTAGCCCATCACCTCCTCGCTCAGCAGCGTCCCGTTCTCGCGGAACTGGGTATGGCGCTTGGCGGGCAGGCGGCCCATGGACACGTAGCGCATCAGAGGTTCCCCCTCGCGGCCTGCTCGCGCTCGATCGCTTCGAAGAGGGCCTTGAAGTTGCCCTCGCCGAAGCCGCGCGCGCCGTGCCGCTCGATGATCTCGAAGAAAATGGTCGGCCGATCGCCGATCGGCTTGGTGAAGATCTGCAGCAGGTAGCCCTCGTCGTCGCGGTCGACGAGGATGCCGAGCCTGCGGAGGTCTTCGAGGGACTCGTCGATCTCGCCGATCCGCTCCGGCACGTCGTCGTAGTAGCTGTCGGGAGTTCGCAGGAACGGCACCCCGCGCGCCGATAGCTCCGCGACGGCCGCGACGATGTCGCGAGTCGAGAGCGCGATGTGCTGCACGCCCGGCCCCTCGTAGAACTCGAGGTACTCGTCGATCTGCGACTTCCGCTTGCCCTCGGCCGGCTCGTTGATCGGGAACTTGATCCGGCCCTTGCCGTCGGCGACCACCTTCGACATGAGCGCGGAGTACTCGGTCGAGATCTCCTCGTCGGAGAAGTGGATCATCTCGGTCATCCCGAAGACGTCCTCGTAGAACTTCACCCAACGCTCCATCTCGCCGAGCCGGACGTTGCCGACGACATGGTCGATGCCGGTGAAGACGCCGTCGCCGACGACGTGCTCGACCGAGCGATAGCCCGGCAGGAAAGGGCCTCCGTAGCCCGAGCGGTCGACGAACCGGTGGATCGTCTCGCCATACGTGGCGATGTCTGCAAGCCGGACCTCGCCGTAGTCGTCCTCGCGCGTCTGCGGCTCCGCGATGGCGTCGGCACCGCGCGCAGTGGCTTCGCGGAAGGCTACGTCGACGTCGGGAACCGCCAGAGCGACGACCTTGACGCCGTCGCCGTGGCGGCGGTGGTGCTCCGAAATCGGGTGGTCCGAGTTGAGCGTCCCGGTGACGACGAGCCGGACTCGGCCCTGCTCGAGGACATGCGAGACACACTCGCGCGCGCCGGTTTCGAGGCCGGAGTACGCGACCTCCTTGAACCCGAAGGCGTTGCTCAGGAAGTACGCCGCCTGAGCGGCGTTGCCCACCCACAGCTCGAGGTGGTCGATCCCCAGCAGCGGCATCGGGTCGTGCGTCTGCGCCTGCAAGGCCTGTTGCTCAGCCAGTGACGTGCTCACGGCTCATCTCCTCAATCGACTCGTCGGTGCACGTCTCGAAGAAGCCGCCGACCACCTCGACCACCTGAGCGATCGACTCCGCGATGTAGAGGACCGGCTGGTAATGGGTGATGTCGTAATCGGCGGTGCCCATCTCGACGAGGTCGAGCGGGCGGTGTTCCATGCCGCGGAACTCGTCGATCTCGCCGTAGGACGACAGGATCCCGGCGCCGTACGCGCGCACCTCGCCGTCCTCGTGGACGACTCCGAACTCGACCGAGAACCAGAAGACCCTGCTCAGGAAGACGAGGCTCTCCTCGCTCTCGAGCCGGTTGGTCGCGACGCCGGCGAGGCGGTGCAGTTCCGAGAAGGTCGGCGTGGCCAGCAGGTGCCCGTGCCCGATGACCTCATGGATGATGTCCGGCTCCGGGGTGTAGAGCGGGACCGCCGGGTGGCGGACGTACTGCGTCGAGTGGAAGATCCGCTGCTCGAGCGAGCCGTAGAACTCGCGCAGCGGGACCAAACCCGCCGCGGGCACATAGCGGAAGCCGGTGAGCGGCTCGAGGTGCTCGGACACCTCGTCGAGCGACGGCACGTGATCCGTTGGCAGGTCGAGCGCCGCTACGCCCTCGTTGAACTCGCGGATCGCCAGCCGCTGGTGCTTCGGGCGCAGCTCCCTGCACACCGTTCGCCAGACCTCCTGCTCGGCGTCCGTGTACTCGATCGCCGGCGCCGGGTTCCCGGGCTGCCAGGCGAGCGCCCCTGCCGCGATCTCATTGCGGCGCTCGCGGTAGGCGGGGTCGTTCGCGCCCGGATGGTCGTCCGCGAGGTGCACGGTCACCTGCGCCACCCTCGCCCTGGGTGACCGGTGAGTAGAGCTGGCCCTCCTCGTACATCGGCCCGGTACATCACCACCTGGGCGGCCTTGCTGTCAACAGTGACCACTTGTTCGGGTCAATATGCGCAGTTATGACCGCGTTTCGTGCTATCAACTAGTCAATATGATCGATAATCTCGACGCCCGCCTCATCGAGGAGCTACGTGAGAACCCGCGCGTCGGGCTGCTCGAGGTCTCCCGGCGGCTGAAGGTCGCCCGCGGCACCGTGCAGGCGCGGCTCGCCAAGCTCGAGCAGCGCGGCGTGATCACCGGCTACGGGCCGGAGGTCGAGCCGGCCGCGATGGGCTACCCGATCCTCGCGCTGATGCTGCTCGACCTCGGACAGGGGCGGCTCGAGGAGGCCGTCGAGGCGCTCGACGAGGTGCCCGAGGTCCTCGAGGCCGATGCCGTCTCGGGCCCACACGACATCATCGCCCGCGTGGTGGCGCGCGACACCGCACATCTTCAGGAGATCGTCAACCGGCTCGTGGCGAGCCCGGCGATCGAGCGCTCGACGAGCCACATCGTGTTGACGCGGCAGGTACCGCCGCGCACGGCGCCGCTCGTGCGGGCGGCCGCTATCTCATAGCTGGGAAGAGAACCACTTCGCGCATCGAGCGCCTCCCGGCGAGCAGCATCACCAGGCGGTCGATGCCCACACCGACGCCGCCGGTGGGCGGCATGCCGTGCTCGAGCGCCTGGATGAAGTCGGCGTCGAAGGGCTGCGTCTCCTCGTCGCCCTCGGCTGCGTGGCGCTGCTCCTGCTCGAAGCGCGCACGCTGCTCGTCGGGATCGTTCAGCTCGGTGAAGGCGTTCGCGAACTCCATCCCGCCCGCGAACGCCTCGAACCGCTCGACGAGGCCCGGCTCGGTGCGGTGATCCTTGGCGAACGGCGAGAGCTCCTTCGGGTAGTCGACGATGAAGGTCGGGTTGACGATCTTCGGCTCGACGTGCTTGGAGAGCAGGTGGTCTACGAGCTGCGCCCAAACCGCTGTCGGGTCGAGCTCGATGTCCTTCTCCCTTGCCGCGGCGACCAGCGCGTCGCGCTCGCGGAGCTCGAGCACGTCGAGCCCCGTCTCGTCGCGGATCGCGTCGCGCAGGGTCACGCGCCGCCACGGGCGTGAGAAGTCGATCTCGCCGTCGTAGCCCACGTGCCTGGCGACGGTCTCGACGAGCTCCTCGAGCTCGTCGGCGATGCGGTGGTAGTCCGCATACGCCTCGTACCACTCGAGCATCGTGAACTCGGGATTGTGCTTGTACGAGATCCCCTCGTTGCGGAAGTCCTTGCCGATCTCATACACGCGCTCGAGCCCGCCCACGATCAACCGCTTCAGGTAGAGCTCGGTCGCGATCCGCAGGTAGAGATCCTTGCCCAGCGCGTTGTGGTGGGTGGTGAACGGCCGCGCGAGCGCCCCGCCGTACAGCGGCTGGAGGACGGGCGTCTCGACCTCGATGAACCCTCGCGCGTCGAGCCAATGCCGGACCGCGGAGACGACCTTCGAGCGCATGATGAAGAGCTCGCGCACCTCCTCGTTCGCGATCAGGTCGAGCTCCCGGTGGCGGTAGCGCGTCTCCACGTCCTCGAGGCCGTGGAACTTCTCGGGCGGCGGGCGCAGCGACTTGGCGAGCAGCTGCCATTCGTCAACCCGGAGGCTGAGCTCGCCGCGCCGCGTCTTGAAGGCCGTCCCGTCCACCCCGATCAGGTCACCTAGGTCGAGCGACAAAAGGCGCTCGTGCGACTCATCGCCGAGGACATCCGCGCGGGCGTGCAGCTGGATCCGGCCCGAGCGGTCGTCGAGGTCGATGAAGGCAGCCTTCCCGTGGCCGCGGCGCGCATGAATGCGGCCGGCCACGCGATAGGCGTAGTCGGTCTCCTCGCCCTCGCCGAGGTCGTCGTGCGCGGCGTGGATCCGCGCGATCGGGACTACGCGCGGGAACTCGTGCGGGAACGGCTCGATGCCGTCGGCCCGGAGCTTCTCGAGTTTTCTCCCGCGCGGTCCTCCACGCCGCGGCAGAGCCGTGAAGGCCGTGCTACCCGGCTTCGATCTTTGTGATCTTCAGCTTGCGCTGGGGGCCGCGCGGAACCGGGACCGAGACGATGTCGTTGCGCTTCTTGCCGAGCAGCGCCTTGCCGATCGGCGACTCGTTCGAGAGCTTCCGTTCGGCGACGTTGGCCTCGGCCGAGCCCACGATGTGGAACTTCTCGGACTTGGACGTCTTCTGGTCCTTCAGGTGGACGGTCGTCCCGACGGTGACGGTCTCGCCGGTGACCTCCTTGGAGTCGATCACCTTGGCCGACCGAAGCTTCTCCTCGAGGTCCGAGATCTGCTTCTCGAGCATCGCCTGCTCGTTCTTGGCGTCGTCGTACTCGGCGTTCTCGGAGATATCGCCGAACTCGCGCGCTTCCTTGATGCGAGCGGCCACCTCCCGGCGGCGCTCCGTCTGGAGGTGCTCGATCTTCGCCTTGAGCTCGTCGAGCCCCTTTTTGGTGAGGACGATTTCCTTGGGCATAGAAAAACCCCGGGGTTAGGGGACCAGCCCGGAGGAATCGGGCAGTCTAGCGAGGCCGCGGATGGCGCATCGGGCGTCATCCGTCGTCGGCGCGGTGACGAGCTGGTTCCGTTCCCGCTTCGTGAGCCCCATCGTGTCCGCGTACCAGGGGTAGAACTTGCGCAGGTAGCGCCCGGCGCGCTCGACCCCCAGGTGCTCCTCGCCGCAGTCGATCACCCACAGGAGCTCCTCGCAGATCTCGGCGCGGGTCGGCTCGGTGTCCCGGAGCCCCAGCAGGCGCTCGAACCGCCACGGATTCCCGAGTGAGCCGCGCGCCAGCATGACCGCGGCCGCGCCGGACTCGTCGAAGGCGCGCACGACTGCGTCCTCGTCGCTCAGCCCGCCCGACACGATCACGGGCACCTCGAGCGCCTCGACCAGCTCGCGCGCGAGCGCGTAGTCCGGCTTCCCCTTGTGCTGCTGGGAGGCATGGCGCGGATGGAACGCGACACCGGCTACACCCGCGTCCTCGACCAGCCGCCGTGCCAGCACGACGCCGTTTCGGTCGCCCGGCCGCTGGCCCGGGCGCAGCTTCACCGTGACCGGCAGCCCGCTGCCCTCGCGCGCGGCGCGCGCGATCGCGACGGCCTTGTCGTGGTCGTCGAGCAGCGCCGCGCCCGCACCGGTCTTGCAGACCTTCTTGACGGGACAGCCCATGTTGATGTCGATCAGGTCCGCCCCCGCCTCGGCCGCCTTTCCGGCGGCGACGCGCATGACGTCCGCGTCGTGGCCGAAGAGCTGCACGGAGATCGGGTGCTCGTCGGGATGGATCCGAAGGAACTCGCGCTCGGTGCGCGGGTCGCCGTACTTCAGCCCGAAGCTCGACACCATCTCCGACACGACGAGGCCCGCGCCATGGCGCTTCGCCTGAAGCCGCACGAACCAGTTCCCGATCCCGGCGAGCGGCGCGAGCACGACACGATTCGCGATCGTCCGGCCGCCCAGGGTCCAGTTGCTCGTGAGAGAGCGCATGGCGTCAGACGGCAGGGCGGTTGCGCTCCCAGATCAGTCGCAGGCCCGTGAGCGTCAGCAGGTCGTCGACCTCGTCGATGAGGTCGCAGTGGGGCGCGATGATCGGCGCGTGCCCGCCGGTCGCGACGGCGGTCGCCTCCTCGCCGAGCTCCTCGCGGATGCGGCCGAGGATGCCGTCCACCTGCCCGGCGAAGCCGTACACGAGGCCCGACTGCAGCGCGGCGTAGGTGGAGCGCCCGATCGTGGACTTCGGCGGCTCGAGGTCGACCTTGAACAGCCGCGCCGCGCGCTCGGCGAGCGCGTCGATCGACACCTCGACGCCCGGCGCGAGCACGCCGCCGAGGTACTCGCCCTCCGACGAGACCACGTCGTAGTTGACCGCGGTGCCGAAGTCGACCGCAATGCACGTCGTACCGATCCGCTCGTAGGCGGCGAGGGCGTTGACCAATCGGTCGGCGCCCACCTCGTGCGGGTTGTCCATCCGGATCGGCATGCCGGTCTTCAGCTTCGGCCCGACGAGAAGCAGCTGGCCCTCCAGGTAGCGCTCCGACAGCAGCTCGTACTCGTGGCTGAGCACCGGGACGACCGACGAGACGATCGCCCCGTCGATGTCGCTCAGCCGCAGGCCGCGGAGCCCGAGCAGGCCCGCCAGCTCGGTCGCGATCCGGTCCACGGTGACGTCGCGATCAGTGTGCAGCCGCCAGTGCTCGACGAGCTCGTCGCTCTTGTACATCCCGATGTGGGTCTGCGTGTTGCCGGCGTCGATTGCGAGCAGCATCGGGCCGATTATGGAAGACGGTGCACGCGCTGGTCCTGAACCGCGGCGAGCTTCGCCTCGTCCACCCGCCCCGGAGCCAGCTCTTTGAGCGGCTCCAGCACGAACCGCCGAGTGTCGAGATCGCGGTGGGGAATGCGCAGCCGTTCCGACTCGTACTCGATGTCGCCCAGCAGGAGGATGTCGATGTCGATCGGGCGCGGCCCGTGGCGGACGCCCCCCGCCTGCCGGCCGAGCTCGGACTCGATCTCCTTGCACCGCGCGAGAAGCTCCTCCGGGCCGAGTTCCGTCTCGATCTCGACGACCGCGTTGAGGAAGTCCGGTTGGTCGAGCACCTCGCCCTGGGGCGCGGTCTCGTAGACCGACGACATCCGCTGCGCGCCGACCGCCTCCGCGGCGGCCATCAGGTTCGCCCGCCTGTCGCCCACGTTCGAGCCGAGCCCGAGGTAGGCGATCAAGAGCCCATCTGGTCGACCAGCCGGAGCAGGTCGAGCGGGCTGAACGGCTTCGTCAGGAACAGGTCCGCGCCCGCGTCCTCGGCGCGGCGCTCGTTGTCGCTGCGCGAGGTCGCGGTCAACATCACGATCGTCGCGCCCGCCGTCGCGTCGTTCGCGCGCAGCTGCTCGCAAGCGTCGATCCCGTCGAGGCGCGGCATATCGACGTCGAGGAAGACGATCTCCGGCTCCTCGCGCGCTGCGATGTCCACAGCCTCCGCGCCGTCGCTGGCCTGGAGCAGCTCGAACCCCGCGACGTCCTCGAGCGTGGTCGCGATCAGCTTCCGGATGAACGGGTCGTCGTCGACGATCAGGACCTTGCGCATCAGCCGATCTGTTCCCGGATCCGCTGGAACACCTCGTCGGGCATGGCCTCGAACGCGTCGACGACCGCTGGGTCGAACTGGCTCCCGCGGCCTTCCTGGATCAGCGCGCGCGCGTCGCCGATCGGCGACGCGGGCCGGTACGGGCGCGTCGTCGTGAGGGCGTCGAGCGTGTCCGCAACCGCGAAGACCCGCGCGGTCAGCGGAATCTTGTCGCCCTTCAGCCCGTCGGGATAGCCGTCGCCGTCCCAGCGCTCATGGTGGTGTCGCACCACGTCCGACGCCGCACCGAGGAAGTCGACCTGGCGAACGATCTCCCAGCCGGTGACGGGGTGCAGCTGGATCAGCTCGCGCTCCTGCGGGGTGAGCGGCTCGGGCTTGTGCAGGATCGAGTCGGGAACGGCGACCTTGCCGATGTCGTGCAGCAGGAAGCCGAACTCGATCTCAGGGCTGTCCGCCCACCGCTCGCCGACGGCCTTGCCGATCTCGAGCGCATATGCGGCGACGCGCTCGGCGTGCTTGCCGGTATAGGCGTCGCGCGCCTCGACCGCGTTCGTCAGCGCGCGAACCGTCGCGAAGTACGAATCGCGCAGCTCCTGCGCCCGCGCGCGCTCCTCCTTGAACGTCTCGCGCAGGTCGGCCGCGTAGCGCTGGAGCTGGTTCTCCTTGTCGGCGGCCTGCGCTTCCCGCGCGGCGAGCGCCGCACGCAGGCGCTCGACCTCCGCGCGCAGTTCATCGAGCGAGCTTGTGTCAGCTCCGGACAAGGCCCCCATTATCCCTCCACGGTATGGCTCAGGACCTGCAGGACCGCGGTCGCGGCCTCCTCGATCGGCACCGGGTCGGCCTCCAGCGTCGCGACGATGCCGGCGCGCTCCTCGCCGGTCGTGAAGACGAGCACCGCCCGCCGCAGGCGCCGGCCGCGCAGGTGGAGGTTGCTGAGGACCGTGTGCGGGCTGCGCATCCCGGCATCCACGAGCGCCACCTCGTACCGATGCTCCTCGCACTTGCGGGCGGCGGTCGTGCCGCTCGTGACCCAGTCGTGCTCGAGGCCGAGCCGGTCGAGCGCCGGCTCGAGCCGCGCCTGGAGCGATTCGCGGCCCACGACGAGCACGCGCGTGCGGCCCGCGAGGACGGCCGATCCGAGCGCGTCCGTCAGCTGCTCGGCATCGATCGGCTTCGCAACGGTCCACTCGCCCGCGAGGGCCTCGCGTCCCGAGTAGACGGACACGAAGACGATGGAGGTGCGGCTCAGCTCGGGGTCGGCGCGCACCTGCTCGAGCACGTCGAAGCCGCTCATGCCCGGCATCAGGATGTCGAGGGTCATCACGTCGAATCGCTCGCGTCTCAGGTGGTCCATCGCCTCGGCCCCCGAGTGCGCGATCGTCGTCTCGACCTCGTACGGCTCAAGGTGAACCGCGATCAGCTCGGCTATCTCCGGCTCGTCGTCCACGACCAGCACCTTGCGGCCGCGCAGCGCCTCGCGCGGCAGCGGCCCGCTCTCGGCGAGCGGCATGCGCGGGATCCTGACCGTGAACCGCGACCCCTTCTCGGGCTCGCTCTCGACCGCGACCGTGCCGCCGTGCAGGTCGACGAGCGATTTCACCACGGACAGGCCGAGCCCGGTGCCGGGCAGCGTGCGCCCGTCGGCGCCGCGATAGAAGCGATCGAAGATGTGCTCCTGCTCCTCCGGGCTCATCCCGCGGCCGGTGTCGGACACGGTCAGCACGATCGAGTGCTCCTCTGCCTCGAGGCCGACCGCGATCCGCCCGCGCGGCGGCGTATACAGGTGGGCGTTCGTCATCAGGTTCGTCGCGATCTGACGCAACCGTGCGGGGTCCGCGAGCGCAGGCGGCAGGAGCCGCGGCAGCTGCAGCTCCAGCTGCTGCCCCTTGTCTGCGATCCGGGGCTCGATCAGGGTCGCCACCTCGCGCACGGCCTCGACCATGTCGGTCGGGCGGCGGTGGATCTCGAACTGGCCGGCCTCGATGCGCGCGACGTCGAGCAGGTCGTTCACGAGATCGACCAGCCGGTTGGTCGAGAGCAGGATCACGTCCAGGAACTCACGCTGTTTGTCATCGAGGCCGTCGGAGCGCGACAGCAGCTCCACGAAGCCCTTGATCGAGGTGAGCGGGCTGCGCAGCTCGTGCGACGCGGTGGCGACGAACTCGGTCTTCAGCCGCTCGAGCCGCGCGCGCTCGGAGATGTCGCGGATCGTCCAGACGTAGCCGCCGCCCTCCATCTCGGCCGCGGTCACGGCGAGGATCTGGTCCTCGTCGGCGTCGACGAGAACCTCGCCGCGGAGGGCGTCGTCCTGATCCGGCAGCGGCGACTCGGGGCCCTGCGCGGCCGAGCCGGGCTCCAGGGCCGGGACGAGCTCGCGGGCACGCGGGTTGACCGACACGACGGTGCCGCCCGCGTCGCACACGACCAGGGCGTCGCCGAGGCTCTCGATCGTGATCGCCAGCCGGCGACGCTCTTCCAACAGGCGGTTTTGAG
>CAVVIK010000009.1:0-3908 GCA_963748315.1 uncultured Thermoleophilaceae bacterium | reverse complement strand
CGCGGGCTCAGGCACGCTGGCCCTCGAGGAGGCGCCTGAGGAAGCGCCTCGTCTCCGGCGCCTCGGGATCCGAGAAGATCTTCGCCGGCGGGCCGCTCTCGGCGATGAGGCCGGCCTCGAGGAAGCACACCTGGTCCGCCACCTCGCGCGCGAAGCCCATCTCGTGCGTCGCGATGACCATCGTCATGCCCTCCTCCTTGAGCTCGCGCACGAGCGACAGCACCTCGCCGACGAGCTCCGGGTCGAGCGCGCTCGTGACCTCGTCGAGCAGCAGCGCGCGCGGACGGGTGGCGAGCGCGCGGACGATCGCCACGCGCTGCTGCTGGCCGCCCGAGAGCCTGTCCGGGTGGTCGTCCTCGCGGTCGCCGAGCCCGAATCGCGTGAGCAGCTCGCGCGCGAGCTCCGTCGCCTCGGCCTGGGTGACCCCGTGCGCCTTGCGCGGCGCCAGCACCACGTTCTCGAGCACCGACATGTGCGGGAAGAGGTTGAAGGACTGGAAGACGAGCCCGAGCCGGCGCCGGATCCGCACGGCGTCGACGCTCGGATCGGTGACCACCTCGCCGTCCAGGAACACGTCACCGTCGTCGATCTCCTCGAGCAGGTCGAGGCAGCGCAGCAGCGTCGACTTGCCGGAGCCGGACGCGCCGATCAGCGCGACGGCCTCGTGCTCCTGCACGGCAAGGTCGATGCCTCGCAGCACCTCGACGTCGCCGAAGGCCTTGGTGACTCCGCGCGCCTCCAGGACGGGGGTGTCGCTCAAGCCAGGCCTCCGCCGCCCTCGCGCAGGCGCGTCTGCGCCTGGCGCCGGTCGAGCAGGCGGGCGAGCGGAACCGTCACGCACAGGTAGAGCAGGGCGGCTGCCAGCAGCGGGGTGTAGTTGAAGTCGGACGCCGCCTCGATCTGCGCGACCCGGAACGCCTCGAGCGGCCCGAGCACCGAGACGAGGGCCACGTCCTTCTGGAGCGAGATGAAGTCGTTCAGGAGCGGCGGCGCGACCCGGCGCATCGCCTGCGGCAGCACCACGTGCCGCAGCGACTGCCTGCCGGTCAGGCCGAGTGCGGCCGCCGCGGCGCGCTGGCTCGGATGCACGGACTCGATCCCCGCGCGGTAGACCTCGGCGACGTACGCCGAGTAGGACAGCGCCAGCGCGATGCCGCCGAGCACGATGGGATCGCTCGGCACGCCCTCCAGCGCCAGCGCCGGGACGCCGAAGCCGATCAGGTAGACCACGAGGATCGTCGGAATCCCGCGAAACACGTCCACGAAGACGGCCGACAGCATGCGGAACGGGAACAGGGCGGGCGAGCTCGTCGTCCGGCAGAGCGCGATCACGAGCCCGACGACGAGCACAACCGCCTCGACGCCGATGAACAGCTTCACGTCGAGCCAGAAGCCCTTCAGGACGTCCGGGAAGGATTCCTTGAAGACCTCCCAGTTGAAGAAGGTCTCCTTGACCTCCGGCCAGCCCTGGCTCGTGACGATCAGCAGGACCAGACCGCCGATCACGATCACGGCGGAGAGCGCCGAGATGCCCGCCCCGCGGACGGACTTGCGCCGCCGCGCGGCCTCGCGGGCCACGCGGCGGTCTGAGGCGGCGGCGGTGGTCATCCGGGCTCCTGGGCTGCCTGACCCCGCTCAGGCTCAGTCGAGCTCCGGCGCCCCTGCCCCCTCGGTGATCCACTTGTCGGTGAGCTCCTGGAGCTCGCCCGACGAGCGCAGCTTGTCGACCGCCTTGCTGACGCACTCGGTCAGCTCGGAGTCCTTCTGGAGCAGGGCACCCCAGCGGTCGCCACCGGGGGCGCTGAACTGGCCCGCGACGGTCGAGCCCGGGATCTCGGCAGCGGTGAGGTAGAGCGCGGTCGGGAGGTCGACGACGATCGCGTCGACCTGGTCGTTCTTGAGCGCGTTCACGACGTCGTTCGAGTCGTTGAACACCTGGGGTTGCGAGGAGGGCTGGACGATGTCCTCGACGGCGCTCAGGCTCGTCGTGCCGACCTGCACGCCGAAGCGCGCGTCCTTGACCTCGTCGAGGCTCGTGACGCCGGCGTACTCCGAGCCCTTCGGCACGACGATCGCCTGCGGCGCCTCGTAGTAGGGGGTCGAGAAGTCGACCACCTTCTCGCGCTGCGGAGAGATCGAGATCTGGTTCACGTCGAAGTCGAACTTCTTCTCACCCGGCGCGTAGGACGCGTTGAACGGCACGACGGTCCACTCCACCTCCGCCTTGCTGAACCCGAGCTGGTCGGCGATGGCATACGCCACGGCGCTCTCGAAGCCCTTGCCGTTCGCCGGGTCGTCGTCGACGAAGTACGGCGGAAAGGCCGGCTTGTCGGTCCCGACGGTCAGCTTCCCGGACTCGATAGAGGGGCAGATGCTCCTTGTGGCACGCCGAGGCGGCCGTGGTCGAGGCAGCGGTGTCGCTGCCGCCGGACGAATCGTCGTCGTCATCCGAACCGCATGCCGCAAGGGCCAGGGCAGCGGAGAGCGCGACGAGGACGAGGAAGAACGGGATGCGAGTCATCGTGGGACCTCGTGGGGACCGGCGATCGGCGTCCGCGCGGAGTACCGATCGGGTTTGTAGGGAGCGGGAACCCTACCTGGGCACCCCGGAATCACGTCTCGCCCGCCGCTAGTCCATCGAGATTCCCTGGAAACGGCTCAGGGCCGGTGGTACCAGGGCTTCGACCGCAGTGCCGACGCCAGGGCCCGGCGACCGTCCTTCATCACTGGTTCGCCGTGCGTGGGCAGCACGCGGTCGAAATCCAGCTCGAGCAGGGGCTTCAGCGTCGGGTTGAAGCGGTCGCGGTAGAAGCGCTCCACGCGCTTGTCGACCCTCTCGGCGGACCACACCTTCAGCCGCCCGCTGTGCTCGACCACGGCGTCGCCGAAGATGAGCGCCCGGTGCGAGGGCAACAGGAGCGGCGTCTCGAAGCGGCGCGGGCTGCCGATCGCGTAGGCGCTGGCACCGCCGGGCAGCGGCTTCGAGACGTCGATCGTCTTGAACCCCGTCCTCCTCCGCAGCCGCTTCGCGCAGGCGGGATGGCCGTGGATGGTCACCTCGGCGTCCTTGCGGAAGCGGTCGCGGATCGGCTCCGAGCTGCGCACGTGGTAGGGCAGCGAGATCAGGATCGCGAGCCGGTCGCCGAGGTTTCCCTCGATCACGTCGAGCACCGCCTCGGCCTCCGCGCCGTCGTCCGGCAGCAGTGGATCGATCAGGAGCAACTCGCCGCCCGCGCGCGCCGCGAAGCTCACCACCTCCGCGCCGAACTGTCCGGGATGCCACTCGGGGTGGCGGGCGGTCCAGCGCCACAGGTCCTTCACAAGTCGCTTGGGCTTCGTCGGCATGGCGCGGCATCTTCTCACTCCACGAGCCTGACCTCGAAGCCTCCGATCACGGGGATCTCCCCCGCCCCGCCGAGCAGCCCGAGGATCTTCGTCACGTACGCCCTCGTCTCGGCGAACGGCGGGACGCCGCCGAAGCGCTTGACCGCACCCGCGCCGGCGTTGTAGCCCGCCAGCGCGAGCGCGACCTTTCCGCCGAACTGCTTCAACAGGTCGCTCATCAGATGCGCCTGGGCGTCGATCGCCGCAACCGGGTCGAATGGATCGTCGAGCCCATAGGCATCCGCCGTCCCGGGCATGAACTGCGCGATGCCCTCCGCCCCGGCGGGGCTGCGCGCGAACGGGTTGAAGCCCGACTCTGCGTAGAGCTGCGCGGCGAGCACGTTCATCGGCACGTTCCACCTGAGCGCCGCGCGCGCGATCGCGTCGTGAAAGCGCGGCGGGACGAAGCTCGGCAGGCCGTGATGGACCCGCGAGTGGTCGCCCCCGGGCGGTTCCCAGGAACCCTGGTCGAAGCGAGCCGGGTGCTCGCGGTCGCGCGGATTTGCCCCGAGGCCGTAGTGCCA
>CAVVIK010000008.1:0-106630 GCA_963748315.1 uncultured Thermoleophilaceae bacterium | reverse complement strand
GCGACGCCCTCGCGTGTCTTCAAGGGCATTCGCGGGCCGGGCCAGATGGGAAACAAGCGCGTCAATCAGGGCGGCCTGACGGTCGTGGACGTGATCCCGGAGGACAACCTGCTGCTCTTGCGCGGGTCGGTCCCCGGACCCAGGGGCGGGGTCGTCGAGATAAGGACGACGTCGTGAAGGTAGTCACGCTTGGGAAAACGAGCAAGACGGACGTCGAAGATGCCGTCTTCGGCGAGAAGTTCCACATGTCGCTCGTGCACGAGGCCGCGCGCGCGGAGCTGAACGCGCGCCGCCGCGGCACTGCGTCGACCAAGACGCGCGGCGAGGTCGCCATGACCGGCGCCAAGGCGTGGCGCCAGAAGGGCACCGGCCGCGCCCGCGCCGGCGCGCTCTCGACTCCGCAGCGCTACGGCGGCGGCGTCGCCTTTGGCCCGAAGCCGCGCCACTACACCGTCAAGGTGAACAAGAAGGCCTTCCGGAAGGCGCTGCGCGCGGCGCTGTCGGTGCACGCCGACCGCGGCACGCTGGCCGTCTTCGAGCCGGGTGACTACGACAAGCCCGCCACCAAGCAGGCCGCGGAGGCGCTCGCCAAGTTCGGCGAGGGCCGCGCGCTCATCGTGTGCGCGCGCGAGAACGAGGACAACGCGGTGAAGTCGTTTCGCAACATCGGCGACGTGTCCGTCCTCCCCGCGGATCAGGTCGGGGTCGCCGACGTGATCGGCGCCGAGCGGCTCGTGCTGTCGCAGGGCGCGCTCGAAGAACTGACGAAGAGGGCCGCATGAACGCGCGCGAGATCGTCATCAAGCCGGTCGTGAGCGAGAAGAGCTACGCCCTCCTCGCGGCCAACAAGTACACGTTCCGCGTCCACGACGAGGCCCACAAGACCCAGATCCGCCAGGCGATCGAGGAGGTCTTCGGGGTTCGCGTCCAGGACGTGCGCACCTCGTGGGTCAAGTCGAAGCCCAAGCGGCGCGGCTGGTCGAGCGGCAAGACCCGCCGCTGGAAGAAGGCCGTCGTCCAGCTTCACCCCGAGGACTCGATCGAGCTGTTCGAGGGTCAGGACATCGAGGCGTAATGGCGGTCAAGAAACAGAAACCCACCTCTCCCGGCCGCCGGTTCGCGACCTGGAACGACAACGCCGAGGTCACCAAGGCCGAGCCCGAGAAGTCGCTCGTCGAGGGGCTGAAGAAGTCTGGCGGGCGCAACTCCCACGGCCGGATTACGTCGCGGCACCGCGGTGGCGGCGCGAAGCGCAAGTACCGCAAGATCGACTTCAAGCGCCAGAAGGACGGCGTGCCCGCGAAGGTCGCGGCGATCGAGTACGACCCCAACCGGTCGGCCCACATCGCGCTGCTCCATTACGCGGACGGCGACAAGCGCTACATCCTCGCGCCGCAGCGCCTGCGCGTCGGCGCGACCGTGATCTCGGGCCCGACCGTCGAGCCGTCGCTGGGCAACGCGCTCCCGCTGGCGCGGATCCCGACCGGCACGATCGTCCACAACGTCGAGCTCACTCCCGGGCGCGGCGGCCAGATGGCGCGCGCGGCCGGCGCCGCCGTCCAGCTGATGGCCAAGGAGGGCCGCTACGCGACCCTGCGCCTGCCGTCGGGCGAGATGCGGATGGTCCTCGTCGACTGCCGCGCGACCGTCGGCACGATCGGGAACGGCGAGCACCAGAACGTCGACATCGGGAAGGCGGGCCGCAACCGGCACAAGGGCAAGCGCCCGCAGACGCGCGGCACGGCCATGAACCCGGTCGACCACCCGCACGGCGGCGGCGAGGGCTCGACGACGGCGGGCCGCCATCCGGTGACGCCGTGGGGCGTGCCGACGCTGGGCTACCGCACTCGTAAGAAGAACAAGCCGTCCGACCGCTACATCGTGCGCGGACGGCGGAGGGGCAAGAAGCGATGAGCCGTTCGTCCAAGAAGGGCCCGTGGGTCGAGGAGCGCCTGATTGCGCGCATCCAGGCCATGAACGAGTCGGGCGACAAGCAGATGGTGAAGACCTGGTCGCGGACGTCGACGATCTTCCCCGACATGGTCGGGCACACGATCGCGGTCCACGACGGGCGCAAGCACGTGCCGGTCTTCATCTCGGAGTCGATGGTCGGGCACAAGCTGGGCGAGTTCGCACCGACACGGATCTTCCGCGGCCACGCCGGCGGTGAGAAGGCGAAGATGCGATGAGTGACGAGAAAGACGAGAAGCTCGAGAACGAGAAGGAGACGCCCGAGACCGAGGCGCTCCCCCCCGAGGACGACGACACCTCGGACGACACGTCCGACGATACGTCTGAGGGCACCTCGGACGACACCTCTGAGGACACCTCGGCGAAGGCGGAGCCGGCCAAGAAGGGCCGCCGCCGTCGCCGTGGCTCGGCCGAGACCACGACGTCCGCGAAGCGCGAGGCTGTCGCTGCCCCGCGCGACAGCGAGGGCCGTGTGGCTGTCCGCGCGCAGGCGCGGTACGTCCGCTGCGCGCCGCGCAAGGCCCGGCTTGTCGTCGACCACATCCGCGGCAAGTCCGTCGATGACGCGCGTGCCATCCTCGGATCGACTCCGCGCGTCGCTGCGCGCGACGTCCTGAAGCTGCTCGACTCCGCCGTCGCGAACGCGGAGAACAACCACGAGCTCGTAGCGGACGAGCTGAGGATCGCCAAGGTCTTCGTCGACGAGGGACCGACCCTGAAGCGGTTCCAGCCGCGCGCCCAAGGGCGAGCAACCCGCATCCGCAAGCGGACCAGCCACATGACCATCCTGCTGACGACAAAGGAAGACGCCTAGCCACATGGGACAGAAGGTCCACCCCGAGTCAATCCGCGTCGGCTACATCCACGACTGGAAGTCGAGCTGGTTCAACGAGCGCAACTTCGACGACTACCTGCTCGAGGACGTCCGCATCCGCGACCACATCGTCGGGAAGCTCGCGCACGCCGGCCTGTCGGACATCACGATCAAGAAGAACGCGAACGAGATCGAGGTGAACATCCACACCGCGCGCCCGGGCATCGTGATCGGCAAGTCGGGCAGCGAGGTGGACGCTCTCCGGCGCGACCTTCACAAGCTCACGAGCAAGGCGGTCAAGGTCAACATCCTCGAGATCAAGCGCCCCGAGCTCGACGCGAAGCTCGTGGCCCAGTCGATCGCGGAGCAGCTCCAGAACCGCGTCGCATTCCGGCGCGCGATGAAGCGCTCGCTCACGTCCGCGATGCGGTCGGGCGCGAAGGGCGTGAAGGTCCAGGTTTCCGGCCGGCTCGGCGGCGCCGAGATGGCCCGCACCGAGGGCTACTCAGACGGGCGCGTCCCGCTCCACACGATGCGCGCGGACATCGACTACGGCTTCCACGAGGCGCGCACGACCTTCGGGCGCATCGGCGTGAAGGTCTGGATCAACAAGGGCGAGATCATGCCGAAGGGCTTTGCGTCCGACCTGACTCAGCTTGATGCACCGCAGCAGGCGTCCGGCGGCGGCGGCGGCGGACGTGGCGGTGGCGGCGGGCGCGGCGGCGGTGGCGGCGGACGCGGCGGTGGCGGCGGGCGCGGCGGCGGTGGCCGCGGCGGCGGCAGGCAAGGAGGTCGCAACTGATGCTGATGCCGAAGCGCGTCAAGCACCGCAAGCAGCACCGCGGCCGGCGCGCGGGAATGTCCCGCGGCGGCACCACTGTGCAGTTCGGCGAGTACGGCCTGAAGGCCCTCGACCGCGGCTGGGTGACCAACCGCCAGCTCGAGGCCGCCCGAATCGCGATGACCCGCAAGATCAAGCGCGGCGGCAAGGTCTGGATCAACATCTTCCCGGACAAGCCGGTTACGCAGAAGCCGGCCGAGACCCGCATGGGCTCGGGCAAGGGCAACCCGGAGGGCTGGGTGGCCGTCGTCAAGCCCGGCCGTGTCATGTTCGAGCTCGCCGGCGTGCCGGAGGACCTCGCCCGCGAGGCGATGCGCCTGGCCGGCCACAAGCTCCCCCTCAGGACGAAGTTCGTGGCGCGAGAGGGGGCCGGACAGCAGTGAAGGCGGTCGAGGTGCATAACCTGGACGACGTCTCGCTCGTCGAGTTCGTTGCCAAGGCGCGACAGGAGATCTTCAACCTGCGTTTCCAGCACGCGACCGGCCAGCTCGAGAACACCGCTCGGCTCGGGACTGCGAAGAAGGAACTGGCCCGCGGGCTGACCGTCGCGGAGCAACGGGGCATCGATCTCGACGCGGAGATCAAGCGTCAGAAAGACGAAACAGAGTGATCGAGGAAGAAGAGAAGAACGAGGAAACTGAAGAGACGCCTCCCGCCGAGGAAGCGCCTCCCGCCGAGGAAGAGGCTCCGCCTGCGGAGGAAGAGGCCCCTGCCGCCGAGGCGGGGGGCGGCCCGCCCCTGAGGCGCCCGCTCCCGAAGCCGAGGCGGAGCCCGAGGAGGAGCTCGGCCCGAAGGAGCGCCGCCGCCGCGAGCGCTCGGCCCACACGGGCGAGGCCAAGCCGGAGCGCTCGCCGGAGGAGCGCGCCGCCGAGCGGGCCGAGGCGCGCCGCAAGAAGGCCGCCGAGCGCAGCCGCTGGCGCAAGCGCTCGCGCGAGCGCCGTCGCGCGCAGCCGAAGACCGAGCCGCTCACAGGACCCGAGCACGGGCCCGGGCGTGCCCGCGTACGCCAGGGCATCGTCGTGTCCGACAAGGCGGACAAGACGATCACCGTCCGAATCGACGTCACCCGCCGCCACCGCATGTACAAGAAGATCGTCCGCGAGTCGTCGACGCTGCACGTGCACGACGAGGGCAACGAGGCGCACGCCGGCGACACCGTGCGGGTCATCGAGAGCCGTCCGCTCAGCCGTTCCAAGCGCTGGCGCCTCGTCGAGATCGTGGAGAGGGCGCGGTAGGAGCCACCCGTGATCCAGGCCGAAACACGTCTGCGCGTCGCCGACAACACAGGCGCGCGCGAGCTTCTCTGCATCCGCGTGCGCGGCGGCTCGAAGCGCCGCTATGCCGGGGTCGGCGACATCATCGTCGGCACGGTCAAGCAGGCGACCCCGCAGGGCGCGGTCAAGAAGGGCGAGGTCGTCACGGCGGTCGTCGTCCGCACGCGCAAGGAGTTCGGGCGTGACGACGGCACCTACATCGCCTTCGACGAGAACGCGGCCGTCCTCATCGACCCGCAGAACAATCCGCGCGGGACGCGCATCTTCGGTCCGGTCGCGCGCGAATTGCGCGAGCGCAACTTCATGAAGATCGTCTCCCTCGCACCGGAGGTCCTGTGATGTCGCACCGGGCGAAGATCAGGCGCGACGACCTCGTGAAGGTCATCGCCGGCAAGGACAAGGGCAAGACGGGCAAGGTCCTGCGCGTCGACCTGGGCAAGCAGAAGGTCTACGTCGAGGGTCTCAACGTCCAGAAGCGCCACCAGCGCCCGATGATGCTGCGCGACACGCAGCGGACGCAGTCCACGGAGGGCGGCGTGATCGAGCGCGAGGGCCCTATCCACATCTCGAACGTGATGCTGCTCGACCCGAAGACGGGCGATCCGACGCGCGTCGGCATCAAGCGCGAGGGCGGCCGCCGCGTCCGCATCGCGAAGCGCACGGGGCAGGAGATCGACTGATGCCGGTCGCCGAGGCCAAGATCACGCCGCGCCTGAAGACTCGTTACTACGAGGAGATTCGCCCGGAGCTGATCAAGCAGTTCAAGTACTCGAGCCCGATGGAGGCGCCCCGCCTCACGAAGATCACGCTCAACATGGGCGTGGGTGAGGCGAAGCAGGACGCGCGCATGATGGAGGCCGCCCAGGAGCAGCTCGCCACGATCGCCGGCCAGCAGCCGAACATCCGGCGCGCGCGAAAGTCGATCGCGGCGTTCAAGCTGCGCGAGCAGATGCCGGTCGGCGTCTCGGTGACGCTCCGCGACGCGCGCATGTACGAGTTCCTCGACCGGCTGACCGCCATCGCGCTCCCGCGCGTGCGCGACTTCCGCGGGCTCAGCCCGCGCTCGTTCGACGGCCGCGGCAACTACTCGCTCGGCGTCCGCGAGCAGATCATCTTCCCGGAGATCGACTACGACTCGATCGACCAGGTCCGCGGCCTCGACATCACCTTCACGACGACCGCGAAGAGCGACGAGGAGGCATTTGCCCTCCTGCTCGCCTTCGGCATGCCCTTCCAGCTGGAGGGCCGCCCCGGCTCCGCCGACGCCGCGGCAGAGACGGACGCCGAGGAGGAGCGGCGCAAGGAGGAGGCGCGCATGAAGGCGGAGGCCGAGCAGGCCGCGCTCGAGGCGCTGAAGGAAGAGAACCCCGAGGCCTACGCGAAGCCCGAGCCCGAGCCCGAAGAGGGCGAGGAGGGCGAAGGCACAGGCGAAGGCACCGAAGCTGCTCCCGAGGAGGAGTCCTAGTGGCAAAGACGTCGCAGGTAGTGCGCCAAAAGCGCACGTCGAAGTACAAGACCCGCAACTACAACCGCTGCAAGCGATGCGGCCGCCCGCGCGCGTACTTCCGCAAGTTCGGCCTCTGCCGCATCTGCCTCCGCGAGGTCGCGCACGAGGGTTACGTCCCCGGGCTGACCAAGTCGAGCTGGTAACAACAGGACGCACGCCATGTCGATGACCGACCCGATAGCCGATCTGCTCACCCGCATCCGCAACGCGATCGCGGCGGACCACGAGTACGCCGACATCCCGGCGTCGAAGTTCAAGACCGAGATCGCGCGCGTGCTCGACGAGCAGGGCTACATCGAGGGCTACAGCGTCGAGCCTGCACGGGTCGGCGAGGTCCTGCGCGTGAAGATCAAGTACACGGACGACCGCCGCTCGGTCATCTCGGGGCTCGAGCGCGTCTCGCGCCCGGGCCGCCGCAACTACTCGCACTCCGGCGAGCTGCCGAAGGTGCTGGGCGGAATGGGCACAGTGATCATGTCGACGTCGAGGGGCGTCATGACGGGCCACCAGGCACGCCAGGAGGGCGTGGGTGGCGAAGTCGTGGCCTACGTCTGGTGAGCCGGATCGGCAAACAGCCGATCGCCGTGCCCGACGGGGTACAGGTGCAGATCGATCCTGAGGTCGTCCGCGTCAACGGCCCGCGCGGCGAGCTGGCCGAGCGCAAGAGCCGCGACATCGTCGTCGAGCAGCAGAACGGCGACATCGTCGTCACGCGTCCGACGGACCGCAAGGAGCATCGGGCGCTGCACGGCCTCACGCGCTCGCTGATCGCGAACATGATCGAGGGCGTCACCTCAGGCTTCGAGAAGCGGCTCGAGATCCAGGGCGTCGGCTACCGCGCGGCACTCAAGGGCAAGAACATCGAGCTGTCGGTGGGTTATTCGCACCCCGTCCAGATCGAGGCGCCCGACGGCGTCGAGTTCGAGGTGCCGCAGCCAACCCAGATCATCGTCAAGGGGAGCTCCAAGCAGGCGGTCGGCGAGATCGCGGCACAGATCCGCAAGGTGCGCCCGCCCGAGCCCTACAAGGGCAAGGGCATCCGCTACGTCGGCGAGTACGTCCAGAGGAAGGTCGGCAAGCGCGCATGACCGTCGCCACGAAGCCCAAGAAGAGGCTACGCCGCCGGCGTCGAGTGCGCGCGAAGGTGCGCGGCAACGCGGAGCGCCCGCGGCTGTCCGTCTTCCGCTCGAACCGCGGCGTCAACGTGCAGGTGATCGACGACGTCGCCGGCCGCACGGTGGCGTCCGTCAACTGGACCGAGTCCGACGTGAAGGGCCTCCAGTCGATGGAGCAGGCGAAGCGTGTGGGGGCGCTGATCGCCGAGCGCACGAAGGCCGCAGGCGTCGAGACGGTCGTGTTCGACCGCGGCGGGTACCGCTACCACGGACGTGTCAAGGCGCTCGCCGAGGGCGCACGCGAGGGCGGTCTAAGGTTCTAGCGATGGGACGGGACCGCAGAGACAGAGGGGGCCAGCCCGGCCAGGACCTTCAAGAGCGCGTCGTTGAGATCAACCGCGTCGCGAAGGTCGTCAAGGGCGGCCGGCGCTTCTCGTTCACCGCGCTCGTGGTGGTCGGTGACGAGCGCTCGCGCGTGGGCGTCGGCTACGGCAAGGCGAACGAGGTGCCGCTTGCGATCCAGAAGGGCGTCGAGCGCGCGCGCAAGAACCTGTTCGAGGTCCCGATGCACGGCGCGACGATCACGCACCAGACGACGGGTGTCTTCGGTGCTGCGCGCGTCTTCCTGAAGCCCGCGTCAGAAGGTACCGGCGTCATCGCCGGCGGCGGCGTCCGCGCCGTGCTCGAGCTGGCCGGCATTCGCGACGTGCTGTCGAAGTCGCTCGGCTCCCAGAACCCGATCAACCTGGTCAAGGCCACCGTCACCGCGCTCCAGCAGCTGCGTGCGCCGGACGAGGTCGCCGAGCTCCGCGGCCTAACGGTGCGCGACGTGCTCGGCATCAAGGAAGCGAAGCCGGAGGCTGCGGAAGCTCCTGCACCCGCGGCCGAGGAAGCTCCTGCGCCCGCCGCCGAGGAAGCTCCTGCGTCATGAAGATCACCCAGGTGAAGTCCTCGATCGGGGCGAACCCGAAGCAGCGCGGCGCTCTGCGCACGCTCGGGCTGGGGAAGATCGGCAAGACCGTCGAGCGCCCCGATGACCCGACGGTCAAGGGCGCGGTGAACTCGGTCCGGCACCTCGTGAAGGTGGACGACTGATGGCACAGGAGATAGGCCTCCACAGCCTGAAGCCCAAGGACGGCTCGCGCCACCGCAAGAAGCGCATTGGCCGCGGCGAGGGGTCCGGATCCGGCAAGACCTCGGGCCGCGGGGAGAAGGGCGCGGGCGCGCGCTCGGGCAGCAAGAAGAGGGTCAACTTCGAGGGCGGCCAGATGCCGATCCACATGCGGCTGCGCAAGCTGCGCGGGCCGCACATGAAGAAGTCGATGCCATTCGAGCAGTTCCGCACGCAGACCCAGCCGGTGAACCTGAAGGATCTGGACGCCCGCTTCGACTCGGGTGCCGAGGTCACCCCGGAGACGCTGCGCGAGAAGGGCCTCGCCACGCGCAAGGACATCCCGGTGAAGATTCTCGGCGAGGGCGATCTGGGCAAGAAGCTGACGATCCGCGTGCACTACGCGTCGAAGAGCGCACGCGAGAAGATCGAGGGCGCGGGCGGCACGCTCGAGCTGCTCGTCGAGCCGAAGAAGCCGAAGCCGTCCAAGCAGAAGCCCGCCCCGCCGGCCGAGCCGGTCGCGGAAGCCGAGCCGGAGGAAGCGCCGACGGGGTCTGACCCGGACCCGGAGCCGACGGAGGCGCCCGACGCCACGCAGGGGTCTGACCCCGAGGCTCCCGAGGAGGAATAGCTCGTGCTCGCGATTCTCGCGAACTCGTTCCGCGTTCCCGAGATTCGCAAGAAGCTGGCCTTCACGGCCGCGATGCTCCTGCTGTACCGGCTCGGCGCCTACATCCCGGCGCCCGGCATCAACATCGATGCCGTCGACGCGATCTCCGAGAACTTCAGCGGCTCGAACGTCCTCGGCTTCCTCAACCTCTTCTCGGGCGGGTCGCTCCAGCGCTTCGCGATCTTCGCGCTCGGGATCATGCCCTACATCACCGCCTCGATCATCCTGCAGCTGATGACGGTCGTGATGCCGTCACTCGAGAAGCTGCGCAAGGAGGGCGAGGTCGGGCAGCAGAAGATCACGCAGTACACGCGCTACCTCACCGTCGGGCTCGCGTTCGGCCAGTCCGTCGGCTACGTCTTCCTCTTCCGCTCCTTCAGCACCGGCTCTGACCAGGTCGTAGAGAACTTCACCTTCGGACGGGTCTTCCTGATCGTCACCTGCCTGACGGCCGGCTGCGTGATGATCATGTGGTTCGGCGAGCTGATCACCCAGCGAGGCATCGGCAACGGCATCTCGCTGATGATCTTCGCGTCGATCGTCTCCGGGATCCCGAACGGGATCTCCGCCTGGTGGAACAACCCGGACCAGGTCTTCAAGGTGATGATGCCGTTCCTCGCGCTAGCCGTGATCGCCGCGATCGTCTTCATGCAGGAAGGGCAGCGGCGGATCCCTGTTCAGTACGCGAAGCGGGTCGTCGGCCGGCGGATGGCCGGCGGCGGGTCCACGTACCTCCCGCTGCGCGTGAACATGGCCGGCGTCATCCCGGTGATCTTCGCGGCCTCGCTGATGGCGTTCCCGCCGACGATCGGCGAGCTCACGCAGGCGAGCTGGGCGCAGGACTTCTCGGCGTTCTTCTCGCCGAACGGAGCCGCCTACATCGTCGGCGAGTCCATCTTCATCATCCTGTTCACGTACTTCTACACCGCGGTCACTTTCAACCCGGTGGAGCAGGCGGACAACCTCAAGAAGTACGGCGGCTTCATACCGGGGGTGAGGCCAGGCAGACCGACGGCCGAATACCTGGACCGGATCCTGGCGCGGCTCACGTTCCCCGGCGCCCTCTACCTTGCCGCCGTGGCCGCCCTTCCGACCATCCTGATCAACCAGACGGCAGCCAACTTCTACTTCGGCGGAACCTCGATCCTCATCGTCGTGGGCGTGGCGCTCGACACGATGAAGCAGCTCGAGGCGCAGATGATGATGAGGAACTACGAGGGCTTCCTGAAGTAGGGCGGGCGCGCTGAGCGAGCAGAACCTCATCCTTCTCGGACCCCCGGGAGCCGGCAAGGGCACGCAGGCCCAGCGGCTCGTCGACGATTTCGGCCTGCCCTACTACGCGACGGGCGACATCCTGCGCGCCGCCGTCAAGGACGAGACCGACGTGGGCAAGGAAGCGAAGGAGTTCATGGACGCGGGCAACCTCGTCCCCGACGACCTGATTTGCCGGGTCATCATGGAACGCGTCGACAGCTCGGAAGCCGACGACGGGTTCATCCTGGACGGGTTCCCGCGCACGATCCCGCAAGCCGAGGTACTCGAGAACGCGCTCGAGCGGCGCGGACGACACCTCACCGCCGCGCTGCTCGTCGAGGCGCCCGACGAGGAGGTCATCCGCCGCCTCTCGGGCCGCCGCATCTGCACCAAGAACGGCCACCTCTACCACGTCGACTTCGACCCGCCCAAGCACGAGGGAGTCTGCGACCAGGACGGCTCGCGGCTGATCCAGCGCGACGACGACAAGCCGGAGACGGTCAAGCACCGCCTCGACGTCTACCACGAGCAGACCTCACCGCTGATCGACTGGTATGAGGGCCGCGGGTTGCTGCGAAGATTCGACGGGACGCGCTCGCCAGAAGAGGTGAATGGTCACATCCGGGCGACGCTCGCGACGCTCAAGCTGGAAGAGACGCTCTGATCATCAAGAAGACACCCGAGGACATCGACCGCATCGCAGCGGCCGGGTCGATCCTCGCGCGCTGTCTCATGCTGCTGAAGTCGAAGGCTCGCGCCGGGGTGACCACCGGGGAGCTCGACGAGGCGGCCGAGAAGTTCATCCGGTCGCAGGGCGCGGAGCCGGCGTTCAAGGGCTACCGCGGCTTCCCGGGCTCGATCTGCGCCAGCCCGAACTCGATGGTGGTTCATGGCATCCCGGGCACGTACAAGCTGAAGCGCGGCGACATCCTGTCGATCGACGTGGGCGTGGTCTATGAGGGCTGGGTCGCGGACGCCGCGATCACGCTGCCGATCGGATCGGTCACGCCGATCGCCTCCAGGCTTCTGAAGGTCACGCGGGAGGCCCTCTTCGAGGCTGTGGACGCCTGCCGGGTCGGCAACCGCCTGGGCGACGTCTCCTTCGCCGTGCAGAACCACGTCGAGGCGAACGACTTCAGCGTGATCCGGTCGCTCGTGGGGCACGGGATCGGGCGCGACATGCACGAAGATCCGCAAATTCCGAATTTCGGCAAGCCCGGCACGGGGCCGGAGCTCGAGGAGGGGATGGTTTTCGCGGTCGAGCCGATGGTGAACGCGGGCACCCATCCGATCCGGATGGCGTCCGACAACTGGTCCGTGTACTCCCAGGACGGCTCGCTGGCGGCCCATTTCGAGCATACGGTCGCGATCACGGCCGATGGGCCCCGGATCCTGACCCCCTGGCACCTCGAGGAGGCCCGGCGAGCCGCTTGAGGGCTGCTATCTTTTCCTGCTCGCGCGCGAGGCCGTTTCCTGGGCTTTGCGCTGCAATCTCATTACTGTCCGATCCCGCGGAGCTATGAAGGTCCGAGCCTCAGTCAAGCCGATGTGCGAGAAGTGCAAGATCATTCGCCGCAACGGCGCGGTCCTCGTCATCTGCCAGAACCCGCGGCACAAGCAGAAGCAGGGCTGAATTGGCGCGTATTGCAGGGATAAACATTCCCCTCAACAAGCGGGTGGAGATCGGGCTGACCTACATCTACGGGGTCGGCCGCTCGCAGGCGCAGGAGATCCTCAAGAAGACCGGCGTCGACCCGAACACCTACGTCAAGGACCTGACCGATGACGAGGTCGTGAAGCTCCGCGAGATCATCGACAACGACCTGGCCGTCGAGGGTGACCTGCGCCGGGAGCGCTCCCAGGACGTCAAGCGCCTGATGGAGATCGGCTCCTACCGCGGGCTGCGGCATCGCCGCGGCCTGCCGGTCAACGGCCAGCGCACCAAGACGAACGCCCGCTCGCGCAAGGGTCCGAAGCGCATGCAGGTGGCCGGCAAGAAGAAGGTCACGAAGAAGTAATGGCTGCTCAGAAACCAGCCAGGCGCGGCGGCAGGCGGAAGGTCCGCAAGAACATCCCGTTCGGGCAGGCACACATCAAGACAAGCTTCAACAACACGATCGTCTCGCTCACGGACCGAGAGGGGAACGTGATCGCGTGGGAGTCCGCCGGCGGCGCCGGCTTCAAGGGCTCGCGCAAGTCGACCCCCTTCGCAGCCCAGGTGACCGCGGATGCGGCCGCCCGCAAGGGTATGGAGCAGGGGCTTCAGAAGGTCGAGGTGTTCGTTAAGGGCCCGGGCTCCGGGCGCGAGACGGCGATCCGTTCGCTCCAGGCGGCGGGCCTCGAGATCACCTCGATCCGCGACGTCACGCCGCAGGCGCACAACGGCTGCCGGCCACGTAAGAGGCGGAGGGTCTAGCGATGGCGCGCGACTCGGGCCCACAGTGCAAGCAGTGCCGCCGCGAGGGGCAGAAGCTGTTCCTCAAGGGCGAGCGGTGCCTGACCGACAAGTGCGCCGTCGAGCGGCGCAACTACCCGCCGGGCGATCACGGCCGGGGGCGGCAGAAGCAGTCCGAGTACCGCGTGCAGCTGCGCGAGAAGCAGAAGGCCCGCCGCTACTACGGCGTGCTGGAGAAGCAGTTCCGCGGCTACTACTCGAAGGCCTCGCGCCAGTCGGGCGTCACGGGCGAGAACCTGCTGCGCCTCCTCGAGACGCGGCTCGACAACGTCCTGGTCCGGCTCGGATTCGCAGCCTCCCGGCGCCAAGCACGCCAGCTCGTTCTCCACGGCCATTGGACCGTGAATGGCCGGCGCGTGAACATTCCCTCGTACCAGGTGCGGCCCGACGACGTGATCGCCGTCAAGGCCGGATCGGGTGCCGACAACGTCATCCGTGAGGCGACCGACCTCACGTCCGCAGTTCCGGCCTGGTTGCAGGCCGACCACGATGGTCTTACCGCGAAGGTGCTGCGCCTTCCGGAGCGCGAGGAGATCGCGGCTCCGGTGCAGGAGCAGCTGATCGTCGAGCTTTACTCGAAGTAATCACCAGTCCGCGCCTGCAAGTCCTGGCGCGGCGGTAAGCGACGCGAAGGAAATCACCACCATGCTCGAGTTCCAGACACCCCAAATCACAGCCGAGGAAGTCACCGACACGCGCGGCAGCTTCACGATCGAGCCGCTCGATCGCGGCTTCGGCTACACGTTCGGCGCTTCCCTGCGCCGCGTGCTTCTCTCCTCGCTAGCAGGCGCGGCCGTGACGAGCGTCCGGATCGAGGGCGTGGCGCACGAGTTCTCCACCATCGCCGGCGTGACCGAGGACGTGACGGACATCGTCCTGAACCTGAAGGAGATCGTCTGCCGCATGCACTCCGATGCGGCTGAGATCGAGGCTCCGCTGGTCGTCTGCAGGCCCGGGCGAGATCACCGCGAAGGACATCGACCTCCCGTCGGGTGTCGAGATCCTGAACCCGGACGCCCACATCGCGACGCTCGAGAAGAAGACGAAGCTCGAGATGTACCTGACGATCGGGCACGGCCGCGGCTACTCGCCGGCTGAGGACAACAAGAGCGACGATCAGCCGATCGGTGTGATCCCGATCGACTCGATCTTCTCGCCCGTCAAGCGCGTGGCGTACAACGTCGAGGCCGCTCGTGTCGGCCAGCGGACGGACTACGACAAGCTCACGCTCGACATCGAGACGGACGGCTCGGTCGACCCCCATGCGGCGCTGCGCGAGGCGGCGGAGATCCTGATCAAGTCGCTCGCGATCTTCAGCGACCCGGACCGGGTCGAGGCACTCCGCGGCGATGGAGCCGCAGCCGCCGCTCTCGGCGACGGCGCGGCGGTCGGTGCGGCCGGCGCTGCCGGCGGCCGGGCGCCCGACGGCATGGACGAGATCCTGATCGAGGAGCTCGAGCTCGGCGTGCGCTCGTACAACTGCCTGAAGCGCGCGGGCATCCAGACCGTTGGCGACCTGCTCCAGAAGTCGGAGTCGGAGCTCAACGCGATCCCGAACTTCGGCCGCAAGTCGATCGAAGAGGTGATCGAGACCCTCGAGGCGCGGGGCATGTCCCTGCGTCCGGGGTAGTCTCCCGGCCCGATGCGCCACCGGCAGGACCGCAGAAAGCTCTCGCGGAGCGCCTCGCATCGCAAGGCGCTGTTCATGAACCTCGCCCGCGAGGTGATCGACCACGAGCGCATCAAGACGACCGAGGCGAAGGCCAAGGCCGTCAAGCCCGAGATCGAGAAGCTGATCACGCTCGCGAAGCGGGGTGACCAGCACGCGCGCCGCCAGGCGATGGCGAAGCTCGGCCAGGACAAGTTCGTGGTCTACAAGCTGTTCGAGGAGATCGGCCCGCGCTACGCCGACCGCGAGGGCGGCTACACGCGGATCCTGAAGCTCGGCCCGCGGCAGTCCGATGCGACCGAGATGGTCTTCCTCGAGCTGATCTAGGTCCGTCGCCGTGAGCGGCGCCCTCGCATCCGTCTGGTCGCGGATCGAGGACGACCTGCCGGGACTCGCGATATATGCCGGCATCGTCCTGGCTGTCGCCGCTGTCGCGGTGTTCCTGATCGCGCCCCCGCGAGGGTCCGGGTGGGACGCGCGTTGGACCTACGCGCTCATCGCGGCGATCTGGATCTTCGGCCTCGCCGCCCTTCTCCTCGTCTCGTACTACACGCCGCTCGGTTTCGACATCGACTGACCTGACCCGGTCGCTACCGCGCGGGTAGCATCGGGCGCGTGACAGAACCGGACTACGCGGCGCTCAGGGAGCGAACCAAGGCGGTCTGGAGCGGGGGTGACTACTCCCCGATCGAGAAGCTCACGCTGCCCGCCAGCCAGGCCATGATCGACGCGTGTGCCATATCGGCCGGGCAGGAGGTGCTCGACGTCGGGGCCGGCACCGGCAATCTGGCGCTCCTGGCGGCCGCGGAGGGCGCGAGCGTTGTCGCTTCCGACCTGACGCCGAAGTTGATGGAGCGAGGCAAGGAGCGCGCCGCCGGAGAGGGCGTTGACATCGAGTGGGTCGAGGCCGACGCCGAGGAGCTCCCCTTCGAGGACGACCGCTTCGACTGCACCGCGTCCGTCTTCGCGGCGATGTTCGCTCCGCGGCCAGAGCGCGTCGCGCAGGAGCTCTTCCGCGTGACGCGGCCCGGAAACACGGTCGGGATGGCGAGCTGGGTGCCGGATGGGTTCTCAGGCCGGATGTTCGGCCTCTTCAACGAGTTCGCGCCGCGCCCGGAGGGGATTCCGGCGCCGGTCGAGTGGGGGCGCGAGGAGGTCGTGCAGGAGCGCTTTGACGGCCTGGCCGGGACACTCGAGATGGAGCGGCGCACGGTGCCGTTCGAGTTCGACTCGGTCGAGGCGGCGCTGGCCGAGATGGAGAAGAACGGCCCGCAAATCGCGATGAAGCAGGCGCTTGGGCCGGAGCGGTACGACGAGGCGATGCGCCGGTTCCGCGATCTCATGAGCGAGTTCAGTGAGGCCGACGACGGCTCGATACGGATCCAGAGCGAGTATCTGCTGGTCGTCGCCCGGAAGCGCGGCTGACGGCGAAGCTCCTCATCGAGTACGACGGCTCGCGCTTCGTGGGCTGGGCGCGGCAGGACGGGCAGCGCACGATCCAGGGCGTGATGGAGGAGGTGCTCGCGACCGTCCGCCGCGAGCCCGTCGAGCTGACCGTCGCGGGCCGCACGGACGCGGGCGTGCACGCCACGGGGCAGGTTGCGAGCCACCCCGGCGAGCCGCTGCCGCTGGGCGCTTGGAACGGCAATCTCCCGCCCGACGTCCGCGTGCTGGCCAGCGAGGAGGCGCCCGACGGCTTCGACGCGCGCCGCGACGCCACCGCCCGCGCCTACGCGTACCGCCTCTATATCCGCGACGCTCTGTCGCCGTTCGAGCTGCGCCGCGCGCTGCACTGGCCTCATCCGCTCGACCGTGAAGCGCTCGACGCGTGCGCGGCGCTCCTTCCGGGCAAGCACGACCTCACGGCTTTCACGCGCACCCAGACGGGGCACACGCTCTTCGAGCGCAACATCACTACGGCGGAATGGGCCGACGCCGGTGAGCACGTGCTGGAGTTCCGGATCGAGGCACCGAGCTTCATGCGCAACCAGGTGCGGATCCTCGTCGGGACGATGCTGAATGTCGCCCGGGGGCGGCATTAGGGTCGACGACTTCGAGGGGCTTCTCAGCGGGCCGGCCGCGCAGCGATGCGGGGGAGACCGCACCACCCCATGGTCTCTACCTTGTAGGTGTGAGGTACGACGCTCCGTGAAGGTGCTCCTGACAAACGACGACGGCATCCAGGCGACGGGCCTGAACCACATGCGCCGGGCGCTGCTCGAGCTGCCGGACATCGAGCTCGCTGTGATCGCCCCTGACTCCAACCGGAGCGCCACGGCGCGCAGCATCACCACGCGCCGGCCCCTGTGGGTCGAGGAGATCGACTTCGGCGACGGCACAACTGGTTTCGCCACCGACGGCACGCCCGTCGACTGCGTGCGTTTCGCGGCTCTCGGCCTCGTCGAATTCCAACCGGAGCTGATCATCTCGGGCATCAACCACGGCGCGAACCTGGGCGACGACATCACGTATTCGGGCACCGTCGCGGCCGCGCTCGAGGGGGTCGTGCTCGGGATTCCGGCGATTGCGGTATCGCAGCAGTCACGGAAGGGCGAGATGGACTTTCGGCTCGGGGACCGGTTCGACTTCGAGCAGGCGGCTGCGTTCGTCGCGCGGGTCGTCGACGAGCTTGACGACGTGCCCATCCCGCAGGGCACGCTGCTGAACATCAACTGCCCGCACGGCGACGCGAAGGGCGCGAAGGTGTGCAAGCTCGGGAAACGGATCTACCGGGACGAGCTCCATCTCGCCGAGGAGGAGGGCAACCGCCGGCTCTACCGGATCTACGGCGACGATCCGAGCTATCACCACGAAGACGGCTCCGACTTCGCCGCGATCGCGGACGGATACATCGCCGTCACCCCGCTGCACTTCGACCTGACGCACCACCCGGGCATCGAGGAGCTCGGCGACTTCGACCTCGACCGGCTGCTCCAGCCGGCCGCCAAAGAGGTTTGAGCGCCGCGGCCGACCGCGCCGCCGAGCTGCGGCGCAGCCTCGAGTACCACGGCCACCGCTACTACGTACTCGACGACCCCGAGATCGGGGACGACGAGTACGACGCGCTCCTCAACGAACTGCGGTCGCTCGAGGAGAAGCACCCGGAGCTGCGCACGCCCGACTCGCCGACCCAGCGCGTGGGCGGCAAGCCGCTCGAGAAGTTCGAGCAGGTCCAGCACCTCGAGCCGATGCTCTCGCTCGCGAACGCCCGCAACGAGGAGGAGCTGAACGCCTGGGTCACCCGCACGGACAGACGCCTCAAGAAGGAGGGCGTCGAGGACGCGCGGATCCAGTACGTGACCGAGCCGAAGGTGGACGGCCTCGCGATCTCGCTCGTGTATGAGGACGGCGTCCTCGTCCGCGGCGCGACCCGGGGCGACGGCGAGATCGGCGAGGACGTCACCCAGAACGTTCGCCAGATCAAGACCGTTCCGCTGCGGATCGAGGACGCCCCCGAGCTGCTCGAGGTGCGCGGCGAGATCTACATGGCGAGATCGACGTTCGCCGAGCTGAACGAGCAGCGCGCGGCGGCAGGCGAGTCCACGTTTGCGAACCCGCGCAACGCCGCCGCCGGCTCGATCCGCCAGCTCGACCCCGAGATAGCGCGCTCGCGGCCGCTGTCGATCTGGTGCTACAGCGTAGGCGCCAACCGCGGCGTGGACTTCGCCGAGCACTACGAGTCGCTCATGTGGCTGAAGGAGCGCGGCTTCAAGGTCAACCCGGAGATCGAGCTTCACGACGAGATTGCCGCGGTCGTCGAGACCTGCCGCGGCTGGGAGGAGCGACGCGAGAAGCTCGACTACGAGACCGACGGCGTCGTCGTCAAGGTGAACGACCTGGCGCTTCAGCGCCAGCTAGGAGTCGTCGGCCGCGAGCCCCGCGGAGCGATCGCATGGAAGTTCGCCCCCATGACTGCCACGACGACGCTGAACAAGGTGATGTGGAACGTGGGGCGGACCGGGCACATGGTCCCGTTCGCCAGCCTCGAGCCGGTGCAGGTCTCCGGCGTCACGGTGAAGCTCGCGACGCTCCACAACGAGGAGGACCTGAAGCGCAAGGACGTGCGCGACGGCGACGAGGTGATCGTCATGCGCGCGGGCGACGTGATCCCGCAGGTCGTCTCGCCGACGCCGAAGGCGCAGCGCCGTAAAAAGCGATCGCGCCCGCCCCGGCCGCCGAAGAAGTGCCCCGCGTGCGGCACGCCGACCGTGAAGCCCGACGGCGGTGTCTGGACGATCTGCCCGAACCGCGAGTCGTGCCCCGGCCAGGTCTTCCAGGCCGTCAAGCACTTCGTGTACGCGATGGACATCGACGGCTTCGGCGAGGAGCGGGCGCGCGACTTCCTGGAGGCCGGGGTGATCGAGAACGTCGCCGACATCTACGACCTGACGGCCGAGAGGCTGGCCGAGCTCGACGGGTTCGGTGAGATCTCGGCGACCAACCTCGTCGAGGCGATCGAGAGGTCGAAGGGGATGCCGTTCTATCGCGTGTTGTCAGCGCTCGGGATCGCGGGAATCGGCGGCGTGAACGCGCGCAAGCTGACGGCGCACTTCCGCACGATCGACGCGCTGGTCGACGCGACGCCGGAGCAGATCGCCGAGACCGAGGGGATCGGCCCGATCCTGGCCGACCAGCTCGCGGCGACGCTGGCTGAGGAGCGGACGCGAACGATCATCGACCGGCTGCGTGCTGCAGGCCTCCAGTTCGAGGAGAAGGGTCCCGCGCCCGGGACGGTCGGCCCTCTCGCCGGCAAGACGTTCGTGATCACCGGCACGCTGCCCGGCATGTCACGCGAGGAGGCGACTGAGCGGATCGAGGCGGCCGGCGGCAAGGTGACCGGCTCGGTGTCGAAGAAGACCGACTACCTCGTCGCCGGCGCCGACCCGGGCGGCTCGAAGTGGAACAAGGCGCAGGAGATCGGCACCGAAGTGATCGACGAGCCGAAGCTGCTGAAGCTGATCGGCTAGCCGTACTTCGCGATGACCTGGGTCATCGTGTCCTGGATGCGGCGCGCCCCGGAGTAGCCGTAGCCGACCCCGTTCATCAGGACCGAGAACGCGATCAGGTCGCCCGAGACCGCGCGGCAATAGCCCGATAGCGCGCTGACGCCGCTGATCGTGCCGGTCTTTGCGCGGCAGCGGCGGTTCGTGTCGCGGTCATACAGCGTGCCTGGCTCGCTCCCTCGGGCAAGGGATTCGTAGTACGGCTCGAATCCGCGGTGCTGATACATCCCGCGCAAGAGCCGCACGACTGCCCGCGGCGCGGCCCGGTTCGCGCGCGCGAGGCCAGAGCCATCCACCAGGTTCGCCGTCGCGCCGAAGCGACTCGCGAAGCGCTCGGCCGCGGCCGAGCCCCCGGCCGTCGTGCCGGGGTGCGTCGTCGTCGCGTCAAGTTGCTTGGCGAGCATCTCGGCGAAGAAGTTGTCTGAGACCTGGTTGGTCAGCCTGATGAGGCGCCCGACCGTTATCGACTCCTCGGCGGCGATCTCCTCCGCGCCGTTCCCAGCCTGGCTCACGCCGGCGGACCCCTCGATCCGGATGCCCTTGCGCTTCAGCGCGCGCTTGAGCTTCTTCGCGGCGAACTCGGGCGGCCGCGTCTGGAACGCGCTGCCGTTCTCGCGCGCCAGCCCACGGTTGTAGGACAGCGCACTCAGCGGCCCGACCCATTCCGAGACCCCGTAGCCCGAGTCAGGCCCGCCGCGGAGCGAGTCGAAGAGCGATTCGTCGCCGAGGACGTTTCCCGTGACGCGCCGGACCCCGGCCTGCTTCACGGCGGTCGCGAGACCCTCGAGCGTCGCCCCGCCGCCTCCGTAGGCGCGCTCTGCGAACGACGTGCTGCCGAAGCTGGGGTCGCCGCCACCAACGAGGTAGAGGTCGCCGCGCACGACGCCGTTGCTGTTGGGCAGCCGGTCACCCATGACCTCGGTCGTGAACCGCCCCGCCGACCCGAACCTGTTGAGGGCTGCGGACGTGGTGAACAGCTTCGTGTTGGAGGCGAGGATGCGGCGGCGTGTGGCCCGCCGCGAGAACAGGCCGTCGTGATCGCTCAGGTCGTACACGTAGGCGCCGGAGCGGGAGCTCGCCTGGTCCATCGCGGCGTCCAGCTTTCGCTTGAGGCGCGCGGAGTTTTCCGCGCCCAGAGCGGTCTGAGGGGCGAGCGCGACGGCGGCCGCAGCCGCCAGCGCCACTAAGATCGTCGTCCGAGCCAAGATGGCCAAGGTAGTAAAACTCGAACGGCCGGCGAAGAGCGGTCGCAAAGCGCAACCCCAGCGCACGACGACGCAGCGGCGCCGGCGCCAGTCGCGCACCGCTCTCGTCCTGGGCGGCGGCGGCTTCACGGGCGGCGTCTACGAGATCGGGGCCCTAAGGGCGCTCGACCTCCTCGCGGTCAACCGGACCGTCAACCAGTTCGACGTCTATGTGGGCACGAGCGCCGGCTCGTTCGTGGCCAGCATGACGGCGAACGGCGTGACGCCCGAGGAGATGATGCGCGTCGTCAACCAGCAGGTGCCGACGCCCTTCCGCGACATCGACCTGGGCACGCTGCTTAGCCCGAACTACCTCGACTTCGTCCGCTCGCTCGCCCTGCTCCCGCTCCGCAGCCTCGGCGTGGTGCGGACGATGCTGAGGAACATCGGCCAGGTGTCCGTGATGGACCTGGCGGTCGGGCTCGCCGAGGGCCTGCCGCCCGGGCTGTACGACGGCACGAGCCTCCAGAAGTACGTCGAGGACGTCCTCTCGGACCCCGACCGCGCGAACGACTTCCGCCTGCTCCAGAACGAGCTCTTCCTGACGGCGACCGATCTCGACACGTGCGAGCGGATCGTGCTCGGCGGCGAGGACTGGGACGACGTTCCGATTTCGAGGGCGGTCGCCGCCTCGACCGCGCTGCCGATGGTCTACAAGCCGGTCGAGATCAAGGGCCGGCATCTGGTCGACGGAGGGATCCGCTCGACGACGAACGTGGACGTCGCTGTCGAGCAGGGCGCGAAGTTCATCATCGTCGTGAACCCGCTCGTCCCGTATGTGAACGACTTCCAGAAGGTGATTCCGACGATGTGGGGGAGCCGGGTGCGCCGTGTGGCCGACATGGGGTTCCCGCAGGTCGGCTACCAGGCGTTCAAGCTGCTCGCGCACCAGCGCCTCCACGAGGCGGTGCGCAATTGGGAGGAGAAGTACCCGGGCGTGGACATCATCCTCATCGAGCCCGAGCCCAACGACGAGCTGATGTTCCACACGAACATCCTCAACTACACGAAGCGGCTAGAGATCGCGCGGCACGGATTCGAGTCCGTGACGCTGCGGCTCGCCAAGGAGTACGACGAGCTGCGCGCGATCTGCGCGAAGCACGGCATCGAGATCTCCGCCACCCGCGTCCGCAAGGTGCTCAAGCACATGGAGCGCGAGCGCGAGAAGACGCGCGCCTGGCGCCGGGTCCTCGAGCAGACCACCGGAGCCTTGCTCCGGCAGTCCGCTTCCGAAGACGGTTAGGGCCTAGGCCGAGGCCTGCTGCTGCTCGGCCGGGTCGGGCGCGCCCAGGCGGTAGCGCTCGCGCCGCTCGTAGACCTCGCCGGGCACGCCGCCGAGGATGATCAGCCGCAGGCCGTCGGGGCCCGAGCGCACCTTCCGCTTCGTCTCCGGCCCCACGCGGACCATCGTCTCCTGGTCGAGCGCGATCTCCTCGCCCTCGACGGTGAGGATCCCGGAGCCCTTCCACGCAAGGTAGACCTCCTCCTCGCCCACATCCGCATGGTCGTGGTCGGGATACACGCCCTCGCCCGTGTCGGGCGGGAACTCGATCACGTTCATGCCGAAGGAGCCCACCTCCAGCGCGGCGCCGGCGCGCTTGAACGAGCCGTAGAAGATCGCCTCCATGTCGTCGACCTGCTTGATGCTCATGTCTGCCATGAGTGGCCTCCTGTGTTGTAACCGCACGAACGTTCGTTAGCATACACGTCATGAGCAGAAGGGACGCCATCCTCGAACGCGCAGTCGAGGTCGCCTCCGCGGAGGGGCTCGAGGGGCTCACCATCGGGCGCCTGTCGTCTGAGCTGGGGCTGTCGAAGAGCGGCCTGTTCGGGCACTTCGGGTCGAAGGAGGAGCTCCAGCTGGCGGCGGTGGACGCCGCGAACACGATCTTCTTCGACGAGGTCGTCAAGCCCGCGCTGAAGGAGCCCGAGGGCCCCCGCCGCCTGCGCGCCTACTGCGAGAGCTGGGTCGGCTACCTCGAGCGCAAGGTTTTCGCCGGCGGCTGCTTCTTCGCGGCCGCCGCCGCGGAATTCGACGGACGCCCTGGCCCCGTGCGCGACAAGCTGCGCGACGGCCAAGGGCTGTGGCTCGGCGAGATCGCCAAGCAGGCGAAGCTCGCGGGCGTGGAGGATCCCGATCAGCTCGTGTTCGAGGTCTCCTCGCTGGTCCAGGGCGCGAACGCCGCCTACCAGCTCTTCGACGACGAGCAGGCCTTCGCGCGCGCGCACCGGGCAATCGCGCGGCTGCTTCCCGCCTAGTCGAGCTTTTCGAGCGCCGCGACCAGCCGCTCGCTGGCGGCCGCGCCTCGGACGGCCACGCGCACGTGGTCGTCGGCCCCGAGGGGGCCGCCGGGCGCGACGATCACGCCCTCGTTCTCGAGCCGTGAGGCCAGCATGGCGCCGCTCATGCCGGGCTTGGCCATCCAGATGAAGTTGCCCTGGCTGGCGCCGGCGTCGACCGACAGTCCCGGAATGGCCGCCAGCACCCGCTTGCGCTGTTCGATGACCAGGTTCCGCCGCCGCTCGAGCTCCGCCTCGCCGTGCGACAGCGCGTACTCGACGGCGACCTGGGTCAGGGCGTTGACGCCCAACGGGGGCGCGATCGCTTCGAGCTCTCGCGCGGCATCGGTCGAGCCGACCACGTAACCGGCGCGTAGCCCGGCCATCCCATAGGCCTTGGAGAAAGTGCGGAAGACGAAAAGGCGCGGGAACTCGCTCAGGAGCCGCAGACATGCGTCGATCGGCTCGATGTCCTCGAAGTGGATGTAGGCCTCGTCGAGCAGCACGTGGACGTGGTCCGGGAGCTGCGACAGGAGCCACTGCAGCGATTGCGAGGGGAGGTAGTCGCCGGTGGGGTCGTTCGGGTTGCACACGACGACCACCCGCGTGCGGTCCGTCACCGCGGCCAGCATCGCCTCCGGGTCGGCGGCGCCGCCGGCGCTGTCCACCGCCACCGGTCGCGCCCCCGCACGCGCCGCCATCAGCGGGAAGAGGGGGTACGAGGGCCAGTGCGTGACGAGCTCGTCGCCGGGCGCCAGCAGGAGGTGCGCCGCCTCCTGGAGAAGCTCGGTCGCGCCGTTCCCGAAGACGATCTGCTCAGGGTCGACGCCGTGGCGCTCTGCCAAGTGTTCGCGGACCCCTGAAGCGAAACGGTCCGGGTAGCCGTTCACCCGGCCGCGCGCCACGAAGATGGCGGCGTTCATGACCTCGGAGTTCGGGAAGTCCGGCCACTCGGTGCTCGACAGGTCGAGGTTCGGCACGACCTGGAGCTCCATCTCCTTCTCCCGGCGTCGCTTCTCGCGCAGGCGCTGGTTGACCTCCTCCTGGTCCATGTCGTCGAACTGCCGGTAGTAGTCGAGGAGACCCACTGGCGGGAGGGCCTACTGCGTCTGGCCGGAGAAGACGGAGGAGCCGGGGCCGGTGAGGATGAAGAACCAGAAGAGGAAGGCGCTACCGGCAATCGCCAGCGAGATCACGAAAATCCACTCGAGCGCGCCCTTCTTCTGCTCGTAGCCGGCTGCGCGGCGTGTGAGCTTCCAGGCGTAGTCAAGCCGGCGCGCGATCGACAGCGTGAAAAAGAGCGTCGTCAGCATGCCCGCGAACGCCACGATGATCCCGAGCGCTACCGAGTCGGTCTTGTAGTCAACCTGCGAGCCGACCCACAGCCAGCCGGCCGGCTGCGGCCCCCACAGCGTCAGGCAGAGCAGCGTCTCGAGCAGGAGGATGCCCCCGGACAGGACCTTGTCCGCCGTGCGACGGCCCTGGCCGGCCGTGACCGGTTGGGCGCGGTATCTGAGAGGTGCGGTCCCGGGCCTTCGCCCGACGAACAGCCCGCCCGTATCCGTCGGGTCGTTGCTGGCCATTCATCGAGAGCTTACCCCGATAGGGGTAATCGCTATCCCGCTTGCTTCGTTTGCCCCTGGTCGTAGAGCGAGTCGATCACGCCGGCGTACTTCTCGTGCACGACGTTGCGCTTCACCTTCATCGTCGGTGTCAGCTCACCCGTCTCCTGCGAGAGGTCGTGCGGGAGGATCGCGAAGTACTTGATCTGCTCGACGGGTCCGACCTTCGAGTTGACCTCGTCGATCGTCTGCTGGATTGACTCGCGGATCTCGGGCGTCTCCTCGGTCGCCACCTCGGGATCGAGCGTCACCAGCGCGACGAGGTACGGCCGCCGGTCGCCCACAACCACGCACTGCGAGACGTGCGGGTTCTGCTTGATCCCGTTCTCGAGGTTCGCCGGCGTGATGTTCTTGCCGCCGGCCGTGATGATGATGTCCTTCTTCCGGCCCGAGATGTAGACGAAGCCGTCCTCGTCGATGCGGCCGAGGTCGCCGGTGTGCAGCCAGCCGCCCTCGAGCGCCTCCTCCGAAGCTTCCTCGTTCTTGTAGTAGCCCTGGAAGATGTTGTCGCCGCGGAGCAGGATCTCCCCGTCGTCGGCGATCTTGATCTCGACACCCGGAAGAGGCTTGCCGATCGAGCCGAAGCGGAAGTCGTCGGGCGTCTGCCCGGTGGCGACCGTTGACGTCTCCGTCATCCCGTAGCCCTCCATTACCGGCACGCCGCAGGCGAAGAAGAACTCGAGGATCTCCGGCGCGATCGGCGCGGCGCCGGTGACGCACTGGCTTGATGCGGCCGCCGAAGATGTTGCGGACGTTCTGGTAGAGCGCCTTGTCGGCCTCCTCGAACTTCTCCATCAGCTCAGCCGGCACTTCCTCGCCCCGCTGCTGCGCGAGTCGCACCTTGAGCCCGAGCTGCACCGCCTGCTTGAGCTGCTCCTTGTCGGGCGCGTTGCTCGTGGCCAGTTGGTAGATCTTCTCGAAGATGCGCGGGACCGACGGGAAGTAGGTCGGCTTGACCTCCATCAGGTTGGGCACGATCTTCTGCGGGTCCTTCTCCCAGTAGGCGATCGTCGAGCCGAGGTCGATCGCGCCGAACTGGATCAGCACCGCGAACGCGTGCGCGAGTGGGAGGAAGAGGTAGACGAGCTCGTCGGAGCTCGAGGACGCCCATCTCCTGCGTCATGTCGGTGACGCGGCGATAGTTGCCGTGGGTGAGGATGCAGCCCTTCGGCGGGCCCGGTCGTGCCCGACGTGTAGATGTAGAGGCAGACGTCGTCCGGGCGTCACGTCGGCGACCCGCTGCTCGTACTCGTCGTCGGAGTGCTGCCGGCCGCGCTCGCGCAGCTCGTCCAGCGAGATGTGGTCGTCCTTGCCGTCCGACTCGAACGCGATCACGTGCTCGAGGTGGGGAAGGTCGCCGCGGATCTTGCCGCACCTTCTCGAGCTGCTCGGCGTCCTCGGCGAAGATCGCCGTCGACTCAGAGTGGTCCGCCACGTAGTGGACCTCCTCCGGGGAGTTCGTCTGGTAGATCGAGACCGAGGCGGCGCCGGAGGCGAGGATGCCGAAGTTCGCGAAGGTCCATTCCGGACGGGTGTGGCTCAGGATCGAGACGCGGTCGCCCTTCTCGATCCCCAGGTCGACGAGGCCGAGGGCGATCTCCTTGACCGCCGCACCGAGCTCGGCATAGCTGATGTCACGCCATTCGTCGCCGACCTTGTGCTTGAGCGCGGCCTTCTCGGGCGAGCGCTCCGCGGCGAGCTTGACGATGTCGGCGATCGTCTGTGAGCCAGTGCTCGCGTCAGCGGCGCTGACGGTCCCTGCTTCCATCTCTCGTCTCTTCTCCCCGGTCGGTGTCCAGAACCGGAGAAAGTCTATTTGCGCTACGCCTTGGCGGGTACTGCCCGGCGCTGAGCGTCCTTCAGAGACTCGGTGAAGAGCGTCTTGTCGATCCGCCCCTGGAAGATCGGCACCCCGAGCTCCATGCACTTCATGATCACTTCACGCCTGTGCATGCCTGCCTCGCGAGCCAGCTCCGTCGGGGTCAAATGGATCGCCATGTATCTCTTTCCCTCCCTTTCGGATGTCTTCGATCAGTTTTACGCCTCGACTCGGACGGCGCAACCAATTCCCCGCTATTTGCATTAAATGGGGTTCGGAACCTCGATGAATCGATGCTCGACGCCGAACCGATCGGCCAGCAGCTCGCCCAGCCGGCGGACCCCGAAGGTCTCGCTGGCGTAGTGGCCACCCGCCAGGAAATGGATCCCGCCCTCGCGGGCGTCCGCCATCACATGCTCCGTGGGCTCGCCCGTCACGAAGGCGTCGAGGCCGAGCGAGATGGCCTCGGCCAGCGTCGAGCTGCCGCCGCCCGAGAGGATCCCTACGCGCCTGATCTCCGCGGGTCCCGAGTCGAACACGAGCGGCTCCGAGCCGAACAGCGCCGTGCTCCGCTTCACCAGCTCGGGCAGCGTGAGCGGCTCGGCCGCCGCGCCGATCCAGCCGACCGGTGCTCCCTTCGCCTCGCCGAAGGCCTTCTCCCGCTCGAGGCCGAGGCCGGCGCAGATCAGGGCGTTGTTTCCCACCTCGGGGTGGGCGTCGAGCGGCAGGTGGTACGCGGCCAGGCTCATGTCGTTCTCGAACAGGAGCTTGAGCCGCGCTTTCAGCTGCTCGGTGACCGGCCCGGCGCTCTCGCCCCAGAAGATCCCGTGGTGGCAGAGCACGAACTGGGCGCCCGCCGCGGCCGCCTGCTCGAAGAGCTCGCGGTGCGCCGACACGCCGGTGACGACGAGATCGACCTCCTCCGCGCCCGGCACCTGGAGGCCGTTCGGGCCGTAGTCGGGACGGCCCGGAGACTCCAGCAACCCGTCTAGAAAGGCGATCAGCTCGTCGCGACGGGTCACCGTTGAAACATTACCGGCGGTACGCTAGGGTACCGCCGTCGGTCGGGGGAGCCGTCTGCGGAGGACGGCGCGGCCGATTCCAATAGGCAGGGGACCGAACGGGAGGCTGCAGGGGGATGACCAGTCGTCTGGCGTCCGCGGGGGACGCCACCACCGATGATCAGTTGATCACGGCTGTCAGGCGCGGCAACGACCACGCCTTCGAACAGCTCTACCGGCGCTACAGCACCCAGATCGCCCGCTTCGTCGGCTCGCGCGTGCGCGATCGCGGGCGCGCCGAGGACCTCGTGCAGGAGATCTTCCTGTCCGCGCTGCGCCGGCTGCGGGCGACCGACGCGAAGATCACCTTCCGCCCGTGGATCTTCGAGATCGCGAAGAACGCGGCGATCGACCACTACCGGCGCATGAGCCGCGCCGAGGAGGTCTCGATCAACGCGGACGACGCGCTGCGGCCTTCGGACCAGCTTCGCCTCGTCGGCCGGGCCCACTCACGGCCCGAGAACGCGATCCTCCACAAGGAGCGCTTCGACCAGCTGCGCACCGCCTTCGGCGGGCTGTCGCAGAACCACCACCGCGTGCTCGTGCTGCGCGAGCTCGAGGGGCTGTCGTACCGCGAGATCGCCCAGAAGATGGACATGACGCGCCCGGCCGTCGAGAGCGCGCTGTTCCGCGCCCGCCGCCGCCTCCAGCAGGAGTACGCGCGGGCTGAAGCCGTCGCGTAGGTAGCCTCCGCCGCCGATGGCGGCGAAGAAGAAGAGCGACCCGTTCCTCGAGTCGCTCATGGACACCAACCTCTACTCGATGGGCGCGTACTTCTCGGACCGCCACCCCGAGCTGATCGACGAGGTGATCGATCAGAGCGTCGCCATCGAGAAGCGCGGCCTGGGTCCCTACGCCGACGACAACGACCTCACCGTCGAGGAGTGCTTCCAGACGCTCCTGACGGGGCTCGCCGTCCGCTACTACAAGGCCGTCGCCTCCTGACCGAGTCGCTACGCTGAGGCCCTTCGGGCTGTGGCGCAGTCTGGTAGCGCGCTCCGTTCGGGTCGGAGAGGTCCCCAGTTCGAATCTGGGCAGCCCGATTTTCAGGTCCCGCTCCCGGTGCCCGGCTGGTCGTTCTCGCGCGAAGCGGGTGGGGCCGGTGCCCAGCGGCCATCGGCGGATGCGATACCCAACGCGATCCAACCCGTTTCGCAGTTTCGGCGTCGGCGGCAGGCCGGTCCGCCCGCGGTAGTACCCGACGCGGCCGACCGAGCTCCAGCGGAAACGCCCGGCGAACTGCATCTCTCCGTTCAGCCAACTGAACTGAAAAAGAGGTCAGTCGCCCCATTGCGGTACGGGTCGGTGGGGCGTAGGTTGGGCGTAGGTGCCAAGCCCACGCGCCGGCTGACGCCGGGAGCGAGGCTCCACACTCTGAGATGCGGGCGACCGGCTCGGTTGATCGTCTTCGTTGACGAGCGACGCGAGGAGTTGCTCATGCTCGGACGTCTTCGATACGTCTCCCGCCTTAGGGAGCCAACCCTGCACCGTTGTGCGAAGGCGGCGCTCGTCGCAGCCTGCCCGCTACTACTGACAACACCAGCGGCGGCGGCGCCCGTCGACGACGCGCCCGAGCCGCCGAGTCACGTGAACCCTCGTGGTTACAAGCCGAAGCCGATGCCGGTTTTCAGCGCCCGCAAGAGCGCTCGAGCCTCTGCCAATAAGGATGGACTCTCCGACGGAGAGCCGACCTACATCCCGCCGGCGGCTCCGCCCGCGACCGTCACACCACCCCCCCGTGAGATCAAGCGCGCCCATCTCAGCTCGTTCCAAGAGCAGTACTACCCCTACAGCACGACGACGACCCCGGCACGTCAGGTTGCGAGGTACTTCTTCGTCGACGCGGCCGGAGAAAAGAGCTGGTGCACGGCCACGGTCGTCAGCGCGCAAAACATGAGCCTGGCGGTGACAGCCGCCCACTGCGTCCACGACGCGGAGGCGGGCGGCTGGAATCGCTCAGGGTACATCTGCCCCGGCTATGGCGAGGGCACTTGCAAACTCGGCGCGTGGCCCGTCCGACTCCACGTGACGCACACGGAGTGGATCAACAGCAACAGCAACTACGCCTATGACACCGCGTTCATCCTGCTCGGAACGAACCGTTTTCGCCTGGTCGACAGCCAGGTCAGGCAGAAGCGCAATTGCAGCGAGAAGCCTTCCAGGCGGGCGAGGAGGCGATGCAGGCGCAAGGAGAGGAACAATCCCCGCTACATCACGGTCACGGAGCAGGTCCCGGAGGCCCCTGCCACCGTCCAGAGCGTCTCTGGTGGTCAGGGCATAACTTGGGACCAGTCCGTCCCAAGCGCAGTCTGGGCATTCGGCTATCCGGCGACCGACGTGCGCTGGACGGACGTCGCCTATGACCCGCGCTACCTGTCGTGGTGTCCGCAGCGACAGCCCCAGTGGGTCGGATCTCATGTGAGTCTGCTAATCGCGTGCGGCATGACTGGCGGCTCCAGCGGCGGTCCCTGGCTCATCAGCCCCAACAGCACTTGGGGCGCTTACGTCAATTCAGTCAACAGCCACAAGTCCCGCGAAGCAAACGGCACGCTGTACGGCTACGGGCCGTACTTCGCTGGTTCCGCTGAAGGCAATCTGTACGGGTATTACCAGGCGCGGTGAAGAGGGTGGCGACCCTTACAACTCGTAGGAAATGGCGGGTGAAGATGGTTCCGGCGCTCGCGACGGGATTGGCGGCGGCAGTGCTTCTCAGTGCGGGGAGCGCCGCGGCTCATGGCACCGCCTTTCCGTACCACGAGCGCGGCGCGCTGATCTGCGACGCCGGAGGGATCATGAGGGTGTATCCGCCGCGCGTCATGTCGCCTACGCAGCCGACGGACTTCCGAAACCCGGAGCAGGTGTACTGGTCACCCGACCTCTACCGCAAGCAGGGCCGATCATGGCGACGAGTCGTCTCCGGCCCGACCTTCTACGCCTTCACCAGCAGCTACGGGTACTACCAGGCGCCGCTCCAGGCCGCCTGGCATCTAGTAGACAACCCGGGTTCGCAGATCCTCTTCCATCGCTTCACCGGCCTGGGCCCGGGGCTCTACCGGGTGAAACACCACTACTGGTGGGACTGGGGCGCCGACCGCTGGCATCGGCGGCGCCAAGGCCGCTGCCTGTTCTACTGAGCGCGCTGGCGCGACCCAATCCGCAGATGTAGCGAGGGTCGGTGCGCAGCTCGCGGTCACCGTCTTACTGTCAGAACGCGGATCCGGCGACGCTAACGCGGCCGAGCGCCGGCGCGGCACGGTTTAGCTGCGTTCCGAGCCGCCACCGCGTTTGGGCCGCGACTGTCGCTGCCGCGTGAAAGCGGAAGCTCTACCCGGTCAAGGGGACGCTGCGGCCCGCAGGGCCAACTCGCTGGCCGCCAGTGGGCAGCATGCACCCGGACTTGGACTATTCAGCCCGATTTCTCTCTCACCGCCTGCGCAACCGCGGCTGCGCGGCGAATATGTGTCCGCGTACGAGGCGCATGCCCTCGACGCCGCGGCCGGACAGGCGCAGCCGGAGGATCCCTGTCTCCGAGGTCGCCCCACCGCCCGTGCTGAACACGAAGTTGCCGAGGCTGTAGGCGATGATCCGGTGGCCCACGCGGCGGCGCGGCTGCAGCACGTGCGGGTGCGCGCCGATCACCGCGTGCGCTCCCGCCCGCAGCGCTGTGCGCGCGAAGAGGCGTTGGCGCGCGTTCGGCGTGTGGCTGAGCTCGTCGCCCCAGTGGAACGTCGCGACGACGACATCCGCTCGGCGGCGCGCGCGGTGCACGGCACCGCGAATCGCGGACGTCGAAGCGAATGCGATGCCGGGCCGTGACGACGTTGCATAGAACGACAGCGGCAGCCGGTCCGAGAAGCCGACGAACGCGACTCGCAGGCCGTGTCGCGTCACCACCCGCGGCCGGAGCGCACGCGCTCTGTTCACGCCACCGCCCACGGGCGTCATGCCAAAACCCCGGGTGAAGCGCAGCGTGTCGAGGAACGCCAGGCGGCCGTAGTCGCCCGAGTGGTTGTTCGCCACATTCAGGGCGTCGAATCCGGCGAAGCGCGCGACTCTCCGGAGGGCGGCGGGCGAGCCGCGGAAGTTGTACTGCTTGGGCACCGGGCTCCCGCGCCGGGACACCGCGCACTCGAGGTTGCCGAACGCGATGTCGGCAGCACGGAGCGTGGGGGCCACCCGGCGCCACGGATAGCGGTATCCGTAGCGGCGCATGTAGGCACCTGGGCCGTTTCCGAGGTTGATGTCTCCGACGGCGGCCAGCGTGAGATAGCGCGAGCGAACGCGCGCCCGCCGGCTCCGTCGCCCGGTCGAGTCCACCGCGCGCAGCACGTACCGGCCACGGCGCCGGAGCTCGAGCGAGAACGTCGCCCGTCCCCTCCGCCCGGCACGGTCACGGCCCACGCGGCGCCACTCACCGTCCCGTCGCTGCTCCAGCCGCACGATCGCTCCCGGATCGGCGCGCCGCACGGTCAGCTCGACGTCGGTGCCGGTGACCGCCGTTGCCGGCGCCAGCAGTACGAGAGTCGCGAGCGCTGTCACGGGCCTGCACTCTGCCATCCTGCGCCGCGCATGTCCGGCGTCGAGGTCCGAGCAGCGTGCGCTGCGGACGAGCCCCAGTGGCGCGTGCTGTGGGACGGCTACTGCGCGTTCTACGAGTCGGTTGTCCCGGCGGACGTGACAGCGGAGACGTGGCGGCGGGTGCTCGAGCCTGACGGGCCGATGTTCGGGCTCGTAGCCGAGCAGGACGGCGATGTCGTCGGCTTCGTGAACTGCGTCCTCCACCCCAGCACCTGGGCCGTGGCCGATAGTTGCTATCTCGAGGATCTCTTTGTGTCACCCGCCGCGCGGGGAGCGGAGCCGGCCGAGCGCTCATCGAGGCCGTGCTCCAGCGCGCCAGGTCGAACGGCTGGGAGAAGGTCTACTGGCACACACGAGAAGGCAACGCGCGTGCGCGTGCGCTGTACGACTCGTTCACGAAGGCCGACGACTTCGTCCGCTACGTCGCCGACTGATCCTCCGCAATCGCCGCGCGGAGGGCATCGTCGAATGGTGTCGGCTCGACCTCGAACAGGGCCGCGCCTGACGGATCGGTGACGACCGTCTCCGTGGAGAGCCCCTCGATCAGCGGGCGCGCGACGCCGGCGTCCACGGGTGTGACCAATCCGATCCAGAGCGACGACAGCCGCGGCGTCAGCAGCGGAAACGGGGACCTTCGGCCGCCGGTAGGTGCCGAGTGCCTCGGCCATCCGGTCGAGCATGTCCCCGTACGAGAGCACGTCCGGGCCGCCGATCTGCACTTCGCGGCCGGCTGCCGCATCGATACGTGGGGCGGCCGCGAGGTACTCGAGCACATCGTGAACCGCGATCGGCTGGGTCCGGGTCTTCAGCCATGCCGGCGCGATCATCGCCGGCAGACGCTGGACGAGGTAACGCAGCGTCTTGTACGACTCGCTGCCCGCACCCACCACCATCGCGGCTCGGAAGTAGGTCAGCGGTGGGCCCTTCTCGCCAAGGACGAGAGCCGTGTCGTGCCTGCTGCGGAGGTGCTTCGAGCCGGGCGTCTCGCCGAGCCCGCCGAGATAGACGACTCGCGCGACCCCCTCCCGAGCGGCCATGTCCGCGAACGCCGCGGCCGAGCGGCGCTCCTGCTGCTCGAAGTCGTCGCTAGCGCCCCGGCCCATTCCGTGCACCAGGTAGTAGGCGACGTCGATCCCGTCACCGGCGCTACGAAGGGTCTCAGGCCTGGTCACGTCGCCCTCGTGCAGCTCGTGGCCGGCGGCCGCCAGGTGACGTGCGCGGCCCTTGTCGCGCACCAGGCACCTGACTTCGACGCCGTCCTCGGCGAGCCTGTCCGTTAGCCGCCCGCCGACGAACCCGGTCGCCCCTGTCACAAGTGCTTTCACGATCGGGCACTCTGGCATCCTCCGGCGCGTGACCTCCCGGGCTCGCGTCGCCGTGCTCCTGGCCGTGCCCGCGCTCACTTCCTGCAACGGCTCCGATGACGAGGCGACGCCGCCGATGGCCGTCACGGAGCCGCCGGCCACGGGCGCTCGGGCGGACGACGGCGTGGCGGAGACCGCAGCCACGGGGCTGAAACGGCGGCGGGTGGGGACTTTCGCCAACCCCACGTACGTCACGGCGCCGCCGGGTGACCGCACCCGCCTGTTTGTCGTCGAACAGGGCGGCACGATCCGCGTGATCCAGCGCGGGCGCAAGCGAGCGCGCCCCTATCTCGACATCCGCGACCGCGTCCAGTCAGGCGGTGAGCGGGGCCTCCTGTCGATGGCGTTCGCGCCCGGATATCGGCAGAACCATCGCTTCTACGTCTACTACACGAACAAGGGCGGGGACATCAGAGTCGTCGAGTTCAAGGGGCGGCGAAATCGCGCGCGCAGGCGCACCGCGCGGCCGGTCCTGCGGCAGGAGCACTCGCAGTTCGGAAATCACAACGGCGGCCAGCTCCAGTTCGGTCCCGACGGGCTGCTGTACGCCGGGCTCGGCGACGGTGGCGGCAGCGGCGACTCGTTCGGGAACGCACAGGACCTCGGCACGAACCTTGGGAAGATCGTGCGGATCAACCCGGCCGGCGAACCGCGCATCCCAGGCTCCAACCCGTTCCGAGGCCGCCGGGGGGCGAAGCCCACCGTCTACTCCTACGGCCTGCGCAACCCGTGGCGGTTCTCGTTCGACCGCAAGACCGGCGACCTCGTGATCGCCGACGTGGGACAGAGCAGGTGGGAGGAGGTCGACTTCGTCCGTGAGGGGAACGGGCTCGGTGCGAACTTCGGCTGGAACGCGTTCGAGGGAAGCCATCGCTTCGACCGTAAGACGAAGGCGCCCGGCCACATCCACCCGGTGATCGAGCACTCGCACAGCGCCGGCTTCTGCTCGATCACGGGCGGCTACATCCTGCGCCATCGCTCATACCGGGGCCTGCGCGGAACCTACGTGTACGGCGACCTGTGCGAGGGCATCGTGCGCGGTGCGCAGCTAGCGCCGGGTGGTGCCAGCGACCGCGTGCGCTTCAGCGTGCGGGTGCCGAGCCTCTCGAGCTTCGGCGAGGACTCGCGCGGCCGCGTCTACGCGGCATCGCTCAGCGGACCGGTCTACCGCCTCGTGCGGAAGTAGGGCCTGCGCGCGACCGGGCGCACTGACTTGTAGAGCTTCGCGATCGCCCTGAACGCCGGCTTCTTGTGCCAGCGCGCCTCCGCGAGGCCCTTCTGGTTCCACGGCGGCTGCGGCGTCGGGCTGCCGCCGTTCCAGTCGGGGCGTGAGCGGAAGTCCTTCAGCACCCACGTGAGCGCGCCGTTCAAGTAGCGCTTCGAGATGTAGGTCTTCGCGTGATAGCGCAGGAGGTCGCGCTGGAACTCGTAGGTGCCCTTCTGGCTCGCGGCGCCGCTGCGGTTCGACTCGGCGCCGTACTCGGTCACGAACAGGGCGAGCTCGGGGTAGTACTCGCGCATCTGGTCGAGGAACGGCCCGAGGCGCCGGCGGCTCTCGGTCGAGCCGTTCGGCCCCAGGTACCAGCCGAAGTAGCTGTTGATCCCGAGTGCGTCGAGCTCGTGGTAGACGTCCGACGGCGGCGCCAGCGGCCAGCCGAAGATCACGATCGTCCGCAGGCGGGTCGGATCGAGCTGCTTGAGCAGCTTGGCAGCGCGGTGAATGTAGTTCTGCTGGTCCTCGGTCATGCGGCCGTTGAGCTCGTTCGCGATGCTCCACGCGAGCACCGAGGGATGGTTCAGGTCGCGCTCGACCATCTGCCGGAGGTAGGAGAGGCTCTTGTCCGTCACGCCCGGCACTTGGAAGCCCTTGTAGCCCTGGGCGAACACGGGGATCTCGTCCCAGACCATGACGCCCATCCGGTCCGCGAGCTCGAGGTACTCGGGATGGAGCGGGTAATGCGACCGAATCAGCCGCGCGCCCAGGTCGCGCACGAGCTGCATGTCACGGGCGCGATCGCGCGGTCGCAGGGCCGCGCCGCGGCGGGGGTGCTGTTCGTGCATGTCGGATCCGAACAGCCGCGCGCGCTTGCCGTTGATCAGAAGCAGGCCGTCGTCGGTGACGCGGATCTCCCGGATGCCGACGTGGAGGCGGTAGCCGGAGAGCGCTCGCCCGCCGCGGACTGCCTCGACACGCACCGAGTAGAGCTCGGGCGCTCCTGGCTCCCACAGGCGCGGCTTGCGCACGAGCCGGCTGTAGGACACGAACTTGCTCTTGCCGGCACCGACCCTGATCGGCCGCCGGGACATCCGCTCGCGGCCGTCCACCGTCGTGCGCAGTCGGACGCGTGCGTCGTCGCGGCCCGGGTTGTCGAGCCGGACGCCGAAGCGCAGCCATGCCCGCTTGCCCGAGCTCGCGATCTCCGTGCGCACTCGCACCGACTCGACGTCGACCGACTCGAAGCTGCGCAGGTAGACCTCGCGCAGGATCCCGCCGTAGTTCCACCAGCCGCCGCCCGGCCGGCCGTTCGGTCGCTCGTACCCGCGCGGTATGTCGGCGTTCGTCCGACGGTCGTCGACGCGGATGACGAGCCGGTTGACACCGTCGCGCACGAGGCCGGTCGTGGGCAGCTCGAACGGGACGTAGCCGAGCTCGTGCTCACCGATGAGCACCCCGTTCAGCCAGACCTTGGCGCGGTAGTTGACCGACTCGAAGCGCAGCGTCCAGCGGAGCGCGGCGTCACGGGAGGGCAGCCTGAAGTCCTTCCGGTACCACGCGACGGTGCCGCGCTGGCTGTCATCGGAGTGGTCGCGCGCGTTCCAGGCGTTCGGGACGGTGGTCGGGCCCCAGCCGGTGAGTGAGGGGTCCGTGGGTAGCCCCTGCGCCTCGCCCTGATCGGTGGGATCGAGCCGGACGTACCACCTGCCGCCGAGCAGGTAGCGGTCCATGTGGCCGTCGCGGTAGCGCACCTCGTCCGTGGGCTTCTCCCCCTTGAGCGGCGCTGAGCCGCCCTGGGCGAGCGCGAGCGCTGCGGCCACCACGAGGGCCAGGAGCGCCGCCGCGAACGCTGTGACGGCGCGGGGCATCGGCGAGAGCCTAGAGTTCGGCGCCGATCGAAACCGCGAAAGGACGCCGCCAAGTGCAAGACGTAGTGATCGCCTCCGCCGCCAGGACCGCCGTCGGGTCCTACGGCAAGAGCCTGAAGGACATACCCACGACCGAGCTGGGCGCGACGGCGGTCACCGCCGCGATGGACCGCGCCGGGGTCCAGCCGGAGCAGGTCGAGCAGGTCGTGTTCGGCAACGTCATCCACTCGGCGCCCGAGGACATGTACATGGCGCGCGTCGTGGGGATCAAGGCCGGGATCCCGAAGGAGACGCCGGCATTCACCGTGAACCGGCTGTGCGGCACCGGCGTCCAGGCGATCGTGTCCGCCGCGCAGACGATCCAGACCGGTGAGGCGGAGGTCGTCGTCGCGGGCGGGGCCGAGTCGATGAGCCGCGGCCCGTACTGGATGCCGAATGTGCGCTGGGGCGCGCGGATGGGCGAGGCGAAGATGGTCGACCCGGTCGTGGGCGGCCTGACCGACCCGTTCCATCGCGTCCACATGGGCATCACCGCCGAGAACCTGGCCGAGTCGCACGACATCAGCCGCGAGCAGCAGGACGAGTTCGCGCTCGAGTCCCACCGCCGCGCGCACGCCGCTCAGGAGGCAGGGAGGTTCGACGACGAGGTCGTTCCGGTCGAGGTGAAGGTCAAGAAGGAGAAGGTGCCGTTCACCCGCGACGAGCATGTGCGGCCGGAGGCGTCGATGGAGTCGATGGCCAAGCTGAAGCCGGTCTTCAAGCCGGATGGCACGGTCACTGCCGGCAACGCGTCGGGCATGAACGACGCCGGCTCCGCCGTCGTCCTGATGTCGGCGGACAAGGCGAAGGAGCTGGGTGCCCCGGTTCGCGGCCGGATCCTGTCCTACGCCTACTGCGGCGTCGATCCGGCCACCATGGGCATCGGCCCGGTGCCGGCCACGCGCAAGGCGCTCGACAAGGCGGGCATGTCGCTCGACGACGTGGACGTGATCGAGTTGAACGAGGCCTTCGCGGCGCAGGCGCTCGCCGTGATGAAGGACCTCGAGCTCGACCCGGCCAAGGTAAACCCGAACGGCGGCGCGATCGCGCTCGGGCATCCGGTCGCCGCGACCGGCTCGGTCATCACCACGAAGATCCTCGGCGAGATGGAGCGCGAGGGGCACGACGTCGGACTCGTCACGCTCTGCATCGGCGGCGGCCAGGGCATAGCAATGCTGATTGGGCGCAGCTAGGATCGGCAGCGATGCCTTACTTCAAGGACGACCAAGAGGTCTACCAGTACATCGGCAAGCTCTTCGAGGACCTCTCGAACGACGACGAGCTCGCGCCCAAGTTCCGCAAGGCGAACACGATCGTCCAGTACCAGTACCGCAACCCGGAGTCGCAGATCACGGTGAAGATGATCGACGGCGAGGACGGGCTCGTGGATTGCGGTGAGACCTCGATGGATCCCGAGGTCGTCATGACGATGGAGGCCGACACGGCGCACAAGTTCTGGCTCGGCAACGTCAACGTCACGGTCGCGCTCGCGCGCGGCCAGATGAAGGCGAAGGGCCCCGTGGCGAAGATCCTCAAGCTGGTCCCGCTCGTGAAGCCGGTCTTCCCGCGCTACCGCTAGATGCTCGAGGACGCGGGGCGCCAGGACCTGCTCGACGCGAAGTGAGCACCGAGCCGTCCGCGCTCGATGCTCGTCAGATGGCGGGCTTCAAGGACTTCTACCAATACGTGGATCACACCCGGGTGATCGCGGGCCGCGGGCTGCTCGAGAGCACCGGCTTCGAGTTCATGAAGGAGGGCGCAAGCCGCGTCTTCATCGTCACCGACGAGGTAATCCGCGGCACCGGGCTGATCGACAAGGTGCAGGCCGGGGTCGAGGACGGCGGGCTCGAGGTGGCCGGGATCTTCGACGGCGTGCCGCAGGACTCGTCCACGCACGTCGTCGAGGAATGCGCCGCTGCCGCGAAGGAGGCGGGCGCCGACTCATTCCTCGCGGTCGGCGGTGGCTCCGTGATGGACACCGCGAAGGTCGCGGATGCCGTGTTCACGCACGGCGGGAGCGCGCGCGAGCAGGAGGGCTTCTTCCTCATGCCACGCGGCGGCGACGGCATGGGGGCGCCCGAGCCGATCGCGCCGCTCGCGTGCATCCCGACGACGGCCGGCACGGGCTCGGAGGTATCGATGGCCGCCGTCATCAAGGACCCCGAGGAGAAGGTCAAGCTCGAGATCGCCGACTTCCCGCTCTTCCCACGGCTCGCCATCCTCGACCCGGAGTCGACGCGCACGTTGCCCGCGCACATCGCGGCGGCCACTGGCATGGACGCGATGACCCACGCGATCGAGGGCTATGTGTCGGCGGAGTGGAACGCGCACGGAGACGCCCGCGCGCTGCACGCTCTGCGGCTGATCCGGGACAACCTCGAGCAGGCCGTCGAGGACACCTCGAACGAGGAGGCGCGCGGGAACATGCTGGTGGCGGCGTCGCTCGCGATCACGATCCAGCTTGGGTCGGTGCACGCGATGTCGCACCCGGCCGGGGCGCACTTCGGGGTACCGCACGGCGTCGCTAACGCGATCCACCTGCCGCACGTGATCCGCTTCAACGCGCGCGGCGGCCCGGACATCGCGAACCGCTACCGCGACGTAAACGAGCTCTTCGGGGTCGAGTCGGGCGGGTCCGACGACGCGGTGGGGGACGCGCTCGCCGACCACGTGTCCGGCATCACGGCGCGCATGGGCCTGCCGACGCGCCTGTCCGAGGTCGGCGTGCCGGAGTCGGGGATCCCGGCGCTCGTCGAGGGCGCGATGGGCGACGGCACGACGCTGCTCAACCCGCGCGAGATGACCGACGAGGACTACGAAGAGCTCTACAAGCAGGCGCTCTAGACGGCATGCTGGCGCGTCTCTTCGGCCCCTTCTTCGTGTTCGCCGGGGTCATGCACTTCGTCATCCCGCGCCAGTACGAGTCGATCGTGCCCGACTACCTGCCGGCGCATCGCGAGCTGGTGGTCGCGAGCGGGGTGGCGGAGATCGCTGGTGGCCTGGGGGTGATGCACCCGCGCACGCGGCGCATCGCGAGCTGGTGGAGCATCGCGACGCTGATCGCCGTCTTCCCGGCAAACCTGCACATGGCGCTCAATCCGGACAGGTACAAGCAGGTCCCGGGCGGCCGGACGGCGCTCTACCTGCGCCTGCCCGTGCAGCTCTTGTTCATCGCCTGGGCGCACGCCGCCGGGCGTAAGCTTCAGGCGTAGCCGCAACGAGGAGGAGGGCGAATGGCCGTCGCACCCACGCAGGACGTCAAGGTCTGGAAGAACTACATCGGGGGCGAGTGGGTCGAGGCCTCGTCCGGCGAGACGTTCGAGGTGATCAACCCCTCGAACGGCGAGGTCGTGGCGGCGGTGCCGAAGGGTGGGCGCGAGGACGCGCACAGCGCGATCGCTGCCGCGAAGGAGAGCTTCGAGTCGCGGGTGTGGGCCGACATGGACCCGGACGAGCGCGTGCGAATCATGCGCTCGGTCGTGCAGAAGTTCACCGAGCACGAGGACGAGCTCGCCGAGCTCGAGTCGATGCAGGCCGGCATGACCATGCGCGCGACGGCGACGGTGGTGATCGGCTACTGCATCAACCACTGGGAGTACTTCGCGCGCGCCGCGGACCGGCCGGCGCAGGAGCCGCTCGACCCGGTCGAGTTCCCCACGCACTCGTACAACTTCGTCCTGCGCGAGCCCGTCGGGGTCTGCGCGGGCATCATCCCGTGGAACTTCCCGCTCGTGATGGCCGTGTGGAAGCTCGCGCCGGCGCTCGCGATGGGCAACTCGTGCGTGCTGAAGCCGGCGTCGGACACGCCGCTGACCGCGCTGCGGCTGGCGGAGCTGCTGGACGAGACCGAGCTGCCGAAGGGCGTGGTCAACATCATCACCGGCGGCGGTTCGACGGTGGGCGAGGAGCTCGCGTCGCATCCGGACGTGGACAAGGTGTCGTTCACCGGCTCGACGGTCGTCGGGCGCCGGATCATGCAGCTGGCCTCTTCGACGATCAAGAAGTGCACGCTCGAGCTGGGCGGCAAGTCGCCCAACATCGTGTTCGAGGACGCGAACATCGACGCCGCCGTCGACGGGGCGCTGTGGGCGACGTTCTTCCACCAGGGCCAGGTGTGCGAGTCCGGCACGCGCCTGCTCGTGCCGGAGTCGATCCACGACGACTTCGTGGAGCGGCTGGTCGCGCGCGCGAAGCAGATCAAGATCGGCGACGCGCTCGACTACGAGACCGACATGGGCCCGCTCGTGTCACAGGCGCAGCTCGACACGGTCGAGAACTACGTGCGGATCGGCAAGGAGGAGGGCGCAAAGCTCGTGCTCGGCGGCGGACGGCCGGAAGGAGCGCCCGAGGGCGGCTTCTACTTCGAGCCGACGATCTTCACCGAGGTCGACAACTCGATGACGATCGCCCAGGAGGAGATCTTCGGGCCGGTGCTGTCCGTCATCAAGTTCAAGTCGGACGACGAGGCGGTCCGTATCGCCAACGACACGATCTACGGCCTGGCGGCTGCGGTTTGGTCAGAGGACTACGACCGCTGCCTCGAGACGGCCAAGAAGATCCGCGCCGGCACGGTCTGGATCAACGACCACCACCTGATCAACTGCATCGCGCCGTTCGGCGGCTACAAGCAGTCCGGCAACGGTCGCGAGCTCGGCGTCGTACGGCCTCAACGAATACACCGAGGTGAAGCACGTGCACGTCGACCTGACCCGCGACCCGACGCGCAAGATGTTCGGCGTGCTGCTCTCGGAGGAGCCGCTCGGACCGGAGGACGTGGGCGGCCAATCGCGGTCCCGGCCGCGCCGCTAGAAACGCTGCTCGTCGCGGTACGCCGCGACCAGTTCCTTCAGCGTCGCCTTCGAGGTGTACTTGGGCCGCCAGCCGAGGCGCTTCTTCGCCCTGTCCGTCTTCATCAGCACCGGCTTGCGGACGCTCTCGATCCACGAGAGGACCGGCGGCGTCGCGGGAAGGCGAGAGACGACCTCGGCGGTGGCGTCGACAGCGAGCTCCGGAATCGGGATCGAGTACCAGCCGAGCTCGCTGGCGAGGTCGGACATCGTGAGCTTGCCGTTGCCGGCGAGGTTGTAAGGGCCGGGCTCGCCCTTGCCGTGGACGCCGTGTACGAACGCCTGCGCCACGTCGTCCTCGTGGACGAGCTGGAACGGGATACCCGGGTCGGGGATCACCGGCTTCAGGACAGGCATTCCGCTCAGGAGGCGCCGTACCGGGTCCGGCATCGCCTGTGACATGCGCACGTACGGGATCTCCTCGATCATCGTCTGCGCCTTCGGGCCGGCGACGATGCACGGCCGGAACACCCAGGCCTTCGTCCGGCTCGAGTTGACCAGCGCCTGCCCCAGCACGCCCTCGACTTCGGCCTTCTGAGCCGAGTAGAAGTGGGCGTCGCTCCCGCGCGGCGGCACCTCCTCGTGGAGCCAGTTCGGGTTGTCGTCGTGGAACCCGTATGCCGCGACGCTCGACGCGTAACAGATGCGCTCAGCGCCCGCGGCGATGGCCTCCTCGAAGACGTTCCGCGAGCCGTCGATGTTCACGCCGCGCGTGCGGTCGCTCGACTCGAGGATCGCGAACGCGAGGTGCACGACGACGTCGGCGCCCTTGACGGCGTCGGCGACGCTCGCGCGGTCCTGGACGTCGCCCTCGCGGTACTCGGTCTTCTTCCAGCCCTGCGACGCGGGGTCGAAGGGGCGGCGGGCCATGCCGACGATCTTCTTGACCTTGCGCGAACGCTCGAGCCCGTCCACCAGGGCGATGCCGAGGTCGCCGGTCGGCCCGGTGACCGTGACTGTGAGTCCGTCCGCCGCCACGGGCGGCAGCCTATCGGCGAACGACTCGGCCCAGCCGGACTTCGCAGCCGGTGACGTCGTCCTTGCGGTCGGCGCGCACGCGGTCGCGGCCCTTCCCGCAGTTGATGACGTCGCGCTCGCCGTCGTCCGCAGTTACGACATCCATCCCGCGCCCGGTGAAGATCTTGTCCTTGCCGGTGGCGCCGGTGACGTCGTCGTTATCCGAGGCCGTGCGCAGGCGGTCGTTGTCCGGACCGCCGTCGACGGTCGCACGTTCGCCCGTGACCTTGATGTAGTCGGCGCCCGGCCCGCCCAAGAACGTCCCGGCGCCGTCGCTGGTGATCCGGTCGTCACCGGACCCGCCGTCGGCGAACTCGGATTCACCGAGCTCGGCCTCCGAGCCTGCATAGAGCCGATCGTCGTCGGGCCCGCCGAAGAGGCGGTCCGCGCCCACCTGGCCGAACAGGTGGTCCATCCCGGCGCCGCCAATGACCTCGTCGTCGTCCGCGCCGGCGTACACCACGTCGCCCCCGCCGCCGGCGAGGAGCCTGTCGTCGCCGGTGCCGCCGAGCAGGAGGTCGGCGCCGAAACCGCCGTCAACCATGTCCGCGCCGGCGTCCGCCTCGAGGTAGTCGTTGCCCCCGAGCCCGGTGACTGTGTCGTCGCCGCCCTCGGCATAGATCTGGTCCGGCTCGTCCGTGCCCTGAAGCGCGTCGGCCGCCTCCGTGCCGATGTAGCTGCCGGCGAACGCAGCCGACGCGAGCGCGCACGCGACGGCCACGGCAAGGAATGGTGTGCTGAAGAGCTTCACGACAGGTGTAAACCGGGCGCGGGGCTTCATGTTGCGCCATGCTTCAGACATGTCGAGCGTCGGAGTCGTGCTGACACCCGCGGCTAGCGAGGCGCTCGAGCGCACGCGAAGCACGCGTGGACAGGATCTCACGTTCGTGATCGGCAATGGCTGTTGTGACTCGACCGCACCCTTCCTGTTTTCGTCATATGTCGGTGGTCCGGCCGAGAAACCGGTCGGGGAGGTCGACGGGGTGCCCGTGTTGCTGGAGGCGTCGCTCGTCGACCTGTTCGACGGCTACGAGGTCGTGATCGATGCCGGGCCCGACCCGGGTGGCGACTCGTTCTCGTGCGAGACGGAGCTCGGCGTGCGGTTCTCGATGGAGCGCGTCCCGGCGCCGCGCTAGGCCGGCTCGGCCTCGGGCTCCGCGATCCGAATCGGCGCGGGGGTGAGCGCCGCCGCGACGATCACGAGCGCGAACGCCGCGATCCGGAGCGCGAGCGCGGCCGGTTCGTCGGGCAGCGGCTCGCCGAAGACGATCGGGCCCGACGCGATCGTGCAGACGTTCGCGGCGGCGCTCGTCACCGCGATCACCGGCACCGCCTTGCCCACCTGGAGGCTCCGCGCAGACACGGCCAGGCCGATGAGCGAGAGCGTCGCGATCGTCAGCGCGAGCGGATGGACAAGCACGAGCACGCCGTCATCGCCGAGGTGGTCGCTGAGCGCCTTGATCGAGACATCCGACGCGCCCCACAGTAGGCCGGCGCTCAATGCCAGCGGGATCCCGTACCGGTAGCCGTCGCGGCCGACGAGCGCCGCGCCGATGCCCAGCGTCGCCGCGATGCCCGCGTAGACCGCGAGCGTGGCGGTGTCGTAGTCGCTGTGCGCGCTATCACCGCCCCCGTCGAGCGTGGCGGCGAGAAAGGCGAGGCCGGCGGCTGTGAGCGCGACACCGATCCACTCGCGCCGCGTCACGTGGAGCCCGAACAGGCGGTCCGCGACGACCGTCAGCAGTACGAGGCCGCCCGCGATGACCGACTGCACGAGCGAGATGGGGGCGAGTGAGAGTGCAGCCACGTGCAGGCCCCACGACGCCGTCGCGATGACGATGCCGATCGTGTACCAGCGTGAGCGGAACAGGGCGAGTGACGTGCTGACCGGCCGCCGGGGCTCGACGGGCGGGGACTCGACCGCACCACGGTGCTTGTAGAGGAAGCCGACCACCGAGGCGAGCGCCGTGGCGAGGGCGAGCAGCAGCCCGAGCTGTACTCCGAATGACATGGGAGAGGAAGGCTAGGCGTCGTCGTACCCGGGCTCGCCCGGGAGCAGGACCTGGGCGACGCCGCCGTCGACCAGCACGCGCGGCTCGACCGGCTGCACCTGTCTGGCCCGTGCGTGTTCGAGCAGCTCGTCGACCGATCCGAACTCGGTCAGCTGCTCGAGGTGCTTGATCGTCGGGAACACGAGCATGAGCTCATCCGCCTTGCCGGCCTCGAGCGCGGCGCCGGGCGCGATCCAGCGCAGGTCGACGCACTCCTCTCCGTCGCACGCCGGCGCCGCGTCGGGCGGGGTGGGGGCGACGAAGAAATGCGTGTCGAACCGGACCTTCACCTGGCGCGGCGTGATCCAGCGCGAGAACGGCACCAGCGTGTCGGCGTCGAGCTCGAGGCTCGCCTCCTCCTCGGCCTCGCGCACGGCCGTCTCGGCCTCGGTCTCGCCGTCGTGCACCGCCCCACCCGGGAAGACCCAGGCCCCGCCCATGAAGCGCGACGCCGGATTGCGCTGGACCAGCAGCAGCTCGAGCCCGTTCTCGCCGTCACGGACGGGAATGACGGTGGAGGCGGGACGCGCCTTCGTGACCTCGCCGGTGTTCAGCTCCTCGCCTGGCGGCGGCCTGTCGATCCGCACGCCGCCACCCTATTAACCTTCGCGGCCGCGTGAGCGAGACAGTCACAGGGCAGTTGTGGATCTGCGAGTCGTGCGGGTTCATCTACGACCCCGCCGAGGGCGATCCCGACGGCGGCGTGCCCCCGGGCACCGCCTTCGAGGACATCCCCGACGACTGGTTCTGCCCCGTCTGCGGCGCCCGGAAGCGCGACTTCACGCCCTACGAGGGCTAGCCGATACCGCCCGGATGCCTCACCGCGTAGCCCGCGGTCGAGCGAATGTCGCGGTGCCAGCGCGTGCCGTCGCGCTCGCGGTCCGTCGTGTCGAAGCGGATGCCGGCGACGGTCAGGAACATGTGTCCGCTGTTCGCGTACACGGTGACCCACTTGCCGCGGCCGGCGAAGCGCCAGTTCATGAAGCCGCCCGACGGGCGCGCGGCCCCGTCCAGGAGGCCGGCGTGGTGGAGCACATAGCTCACGGAGCCCGAGCAGTCGTAGCCCGAGTCGTTCCAGGTGCCGTGGCCGCCCCCGTACTTGTAGGGCGTCTTCGCGATCTCGTTCCCCGCGCGAATCAGCCGCCGCACCTTGTTCGGCGCGCTCGGCGAGATGTGCGCGAAGCCGCGGCGCGAGATCCAGGCTTTGACGAGCGGCGTGCTGCCACCGCCACCGCCACCGCTCCGGCGGGTGCGCTTGAGCGCGTGCTGGTCGGGCCGCGTCGCCACGCCGTCCACGCGCCGGCTCTTCGCACCCTCCCAGCGCTCGAGCGCGGCCTGCGTCAGGGGCCCGAAGGCACCGTCGATAGAAGTTCCGTAGCCGATCCGCCCGAGGTGGTACTGAAGGCCGCGCACGTCCCGGCCCTCCATGCCGACGCGGAGGCGGCGCGTGCCGAAGCGGGCCGAACGGCGCAGTGCGCGCCGGTCCAGGCGTGTCGCGATGCCGTCCACGCGGCGGTGCTTCCACCGCTCGAAGCTCATGACCGACGACTTCGTCGCGGGCCCGAAGGCGCCGTCCACCGCTGTCGAGAAGCCGGCGCGGTTCAGGTTCCGCTGCAGCAGCTTCACGAACCGGCCGTGGTCGCCCTTGTGCAGGCCCCTCGGCCGCGCATCGGCGCCGGCGGTCGGCAACCCGCCGAGCAGCAGCAGCCCGGTCAAGCCGAGGACGGCAATCCGCTGGATTGACATGCGTGTCGCACCTCTCTCTTTCTGGCGCCTGCGGGGTTAGCTGACGGGCTCGCGCTGAAAGAGCTGCGCTACGCAACGGCTGTGTCGCGATTCGCCCCTTGGCCGCTGAGCGGCCATTGGTTCCCCCGCTCCCCGGCCGGCGGCGGCCGGAGATTCGGCAGGTGGCTTACGAAGCCGGGCAGAGTAGCAGCCCGCTTCGCGAAAACCGCGAGTTTCCAGCGGTTATGTGCTCAAAGATCGCGTGGATGCCGGGCTACGTAGCCCTCCCGGCTCCGGCGCGTGTCATGCCAGCGGGTGCCGTCCTCGTCGAGCCCGCTCGTGTCGAAGCGGAGCCCCGCGACCTTCATGTACACGTGCCCGGAGTTGGCGAAGACGGTGATCCACTCGCCTCGGCCCGAGAAGCGCCAGCTCATGAGCTCGCCGGAGTCCTTCGGGCGGTTCAGCAATCCCGCGGCGTGGAGCGCGTACGAGACCGACCCGGAGCAGTCGTAGCCGGAATCGGTCCAGTCGCCGTGGCCGCCGCCGTACTTGTACGGCTTCTTGGCGATCTCGTTGCCGGCCTCGATCACCTGCTGGACCTCCGGAGGAGCGTCCGCGGGCGCCACGGCCAGCCCGTCACTGGTGATCCGTGCGCGGCCCGTCTCCGTCGGCGCCGTGTCCTCGACGGGCTCGGTCTGCTGGGGCTCGGCCTTCGTGGCGGCCCGCTCGATGGCGTTGGCGTCCTTGCGCGGCACGACCCCGTTCACCGGGCGGCCGTCTGCGCGCTCGAACCGGCGCACGCTCTTGGCCGTCAGAGGGCCGAATTCGCCATCGGCCGTCGTGGAATGGCCGGCGGCCGTCAGATAGCGCTGAAGCTGCTTGACGTCCTTCCCGCTCATTCCCTCGCGCATGGTGCGCGAGCCGTAAGTCGCGGCCGACGCGTCGGCTGGGAGGGCGGCCGCCCCTGTCGCAATCAGTGCAAGTACGCCAACGCGTACACGAGCCGTCATGAAGTTGAGACCTCTCTCTTTCCGGGCCTACGGGGTTAGCTGACGGGCTCGCGCTGAAAGAGTGCGCTACGCGGCGGCTGTGTCGCGATTCGCCCCCGGCCGGGTGACCGGCCTGTGGTTCCCCCGCTCCCCGCCCTCTGAGAGGCGGGGACTCGGCTTACCTACAAAGCGCCCAGCACGGTAACAAGTCAGGCGGAAGTCAGGCGGCGGCAGGCAGTTCCGCCCCGCCGGTGGCCGCCGTGATCGCGTCCGTGATGATCGCCACGAGCCGCGTGAGCTGGCGCTCGGATATCGACAGCGGCGGCATCAGGACGACGACGTCGCCAAGGGGCCGCACGATCGCGCCGCGCCTGCGCGCCTCGAGCGTGACCCGGTGTCCCATCCGGGCGTCGAGCGGGAACTCCCCGAGCTCGATTCCCACCATGAAGCCGCGCTGGCGGACCTCGCGCACCGCCGGGAGCGCGGCCACGTCGGCGAGCAGCGCCTCGAGCAGGGCGATCTTCGGCTGGAGCTGCTCCAGCGTGCGCTCCTGCTCGAAGACGTCGAGCGTGGCGAGCGCGGCAGCACACGCGAGCGGATTGCCCGTGTACGTGTGGCCGTGGAAGAACGTCCGGAACTCGTGAAACTCACCTAGAAAGCCCTCGTAGATCGTCTCGGTCGCGAGGGTGGCCGCGAGCGGCAGGTACCCGCCCGTCAGCCCCTTGGCGACGCACATGAGGTCGGGACTGACGCCCTCGTGCTCGCACGCGAACATGCGGCCGGTGCGCCCGAAGCCGGTGGCCACCTCGTCGCAGATGAGGAGCGCGCCGTAGCGGTCGCAGAGCTCGCGCACCGCGGCCAGGTAACCCTCCGGCTGCATGATCATCCCGGCGGCGCCCTGCACCAGCGGCTCGACGATGACCGCCGCGATCTCCCCGGCGTAGCCGGACAGCACGAAGTCGAGCTCGTCGGCGTCGCCCGGGTCGACCTTGAGGGTGTCGAAGAGCAGCGGGCGGTACATCGAGTGGAACAGGTCGATCCCGCCCACCGACACCGACCCGACCGTGTCGCCGTGGTAGGCGTGGCGCAGCGAGACGAAGCGGGTCTTGCGCGCGGCCGCGCCGCCCTGCTGCTGCCAGTACTGAAACGCCATCTTGAGCGCGATCTCGGTGGCGGTCGAGCCACTGTCGGAGTAGAAGACGCGCGTCAGCCCGGGTGGGGCGATCCCGACCAGGCGCTCGGCCAGCTCGATCGCGGCCGGGTGGGTGAGGCCGAGCATCGTGGAGTGCGCCACGCGGTCCAGCTGCGCCTTCACGGCCGCGTCGATGTGCGGGTGGCGGTGCCCGTGGACCGTGCACCAGAGCGACGACACGCCGTCGATGTAGCGCCGGCCCTCCGCGTCGATCAGCTCCGTGCCCTCCGCGCGCTCGATGATCGGAGCGTCCTCCGACGACCATCCGCGCTGCTGCGTGAACGGGTGCCAGACGTACCTGCGATCGGCCTCTCGAAGCGCATCCGGCACGGGCTCGACGCTAGCTATCGTGCAGGTCGGAATGCCGCCCCTCCCGCTGCTCGTGTTCGTGGTCGGGATGGGCTCGCTGGGTGCGGAGATCGCCGCCGTCCGGCTGCTCGCTCCGTACTTTGGCGCGTCCACGGTCGTCTGGGCGAACACGATCGGGGTCGTGCTCGTCGCCCTGTCCGTCGGGTACTGGCTCGGCGGGCGGTGGGCCGATCGCAACCCGACGATGCGCGGGCTCTGCCTGGTGGCGCTTGCGGCGGCGTCGCTCTTGGCGGTCGTGCCGTTCGCGGCCGACCCGCTGCTCGACCTGGCGGTCGACGCCCTGGACGAGATCTCGGCGGGGGCGTTCTTCGGATCGCTGGTCGCGGTGCTCGTGCTGGTCGCGATCCCGGTGCTGCTCCTGGGCGCGGTCTCGCCGTGGGCGCTCAGGCTGGCGGTCGAGCGCGTGGAGAACGCCGGCCAGGTCGCCGGCCGGCTGTACGCGCTCTCGACCGCGGGCAGCCTCTTCGGCACGCTCGTGTCAGCGCTGCTCCTGATCCCGCTGGTGGGCACCAGGCGCACGTTCCTCCTGTTCGCGCTCGTCATCGCGGTGGTGGCCGTGTGGGGCCTTCGCCCGGTGCGCCGCTATGCGCTCGCCCCGGTGGCGATCGTGGTCCTGCTCGCACTCCCCGTAGGGACGCTCAAGGCGAGCGACGACGGGAAGGTGATCTACGAGGTCGAGACGCCGTACCAGTACGCCCGCGTCGTCGAGGACGACTTCGGCAAGCGCAAACTCGAGCTGAACGAGGGGCAGGCCCGGCACTCCGTGTACGAGCCGTACAGCGTTCTCACCGGCGACTACTGGGACAACACGCTCTTGCTCCCGTTCGCGACGCGTGCGGAGCCCCCGGATCAGATCGCGATCCTCGGCAACGCGGCGGGCACGACGTCGCGGATATACGAGGAGTACCTACCGGAGACCGAGATCGACGGCGTGGAGATCGACGCCGAGCTGTCGGAGATCGGCCGCCGTTACTTCGACATGAACAACCCCAGGCTCGACCTCTACCACGAGGACGCGCGGCCGTTTCTGCGCCGGGTCGACAAGGACTACGACGCGATCATCGTCGACGCGTACCGCCAGCCCTATATCCCGTTCTACCTGACGACGCGCGAGTTCTTCGAGCTGTGCCAGGACCGGCTCACCGACGGCGGCATGGTGATCGTGAACGTCGGACACCCGGAGGGCTCGGACGAGCTCGAGAAGGTGCTGGGCGCGACGATGGGAGACGTCTTCGCCGATGTCGCACGCGATCCGGTCGACCCGACGAACACGCTGGTGCTCGCGAGCGACACCCCTATCTCGGCGGACAGGGTCCGCCGTGCCATCACCCGCTTCCCCCATGAGCTCGAGCCGCTCGTACGAGGCGACCGCATCGAAGCTCGCCCCGGCGCTCGAGGGCGGCGACGTCTACACCGACGACAAGGCGCCGGTCGAGTGGCTCGTCGACCAGTCGATCGTCGAGTACGCCGCCGAGGGCGGCGACTGAGCTACCGAACGCGCCGGTAGGTGATTGCGAGGTCGTCGTTCCAGGTCGAGTCGTCCTGCGAGAGCTGCCAGCGCCAGGTGATCGCGCCGCCGTCTTCCTCGAACGTCCCGGTGCACCTCTGCGAGAAGCCCGGTGCGTCGCGCCAGATCTTCCAGACGGTGTCGGCCAGGGCCATCTCGTATACCCGGTGGACGCCGCGAGAGTCGAAGTAATACATCGCGATTCGCCCGTCTACCTCGCCGATCACCGAAACCGAATCGGGGAAGTCGGGATGGTCGTTGCCGGCACGTTGGATCAGGAACTTCTCGCCCTCCAGCCACTCGAACGCCACCTGTCCGCGCACGACGGTGTCCGGAAAGGCGGGATGCGTGGCTTCGGTGGTCCACTCGCCGACGAAGACGTTGAACTGGTCCATGGCAGGGAGGTTAGGCTCGCGCCATGAGCGAGCGCTGGTTCACAAACGAGGAGTTGACGGAGATGTCGCGGCCCACGATGGACCGCGTCATCGAGGCGATCGACGCGGGCGATCTCGAGGGCGCGAAGCGCCTCTGCGAGGAGATGAAGCACGAATGGCGCTTCCTCCACGACATGATGGTCGACGGGATCGCGGCGTCGATGACGTGGGTCAAGGAGAACTGCGGCGAAGAGGCCGTCGGCGAGTCGCAGAAGTGGGCGATGGAGCGCTACTGGAAGCGCTCGGTCGAGGCGATCGACGCGCGCCCGAGGAAGGAGATCGTCCAGCTCCTTGCCGCGACCTGGCGCGCGCACTCGACCAGCGGCGTCGGGCCGAATCCCGGGGCCTTCGAGATCGAGGAGGACGACGAGAAGGTCACCTTCCGGATGAACCCGTGCGGCTCAGGCCAGCGGCTCTGGCGGAACCGCCGGTACGAGGGCGAGAACGGCTACGCGGTGATGGAGGAGGAACACGACTGGGCCTACAACCGCAAGGGCTTCCCGATCTACTGCACGCACTGCACCTTCATGAACGAGATGCTGCCGATCCAGTGGATCGGCTACCCGGTGTATCCGAGCCACCCGCCGGGTGACTTCGACCACGATCCGTGCACTTGGTACTGGTACAAGGACCCGGCCGACATCCCGGACGAGCACTGGGAGCGATACGGGCTCGCGCGTGAGCGCTGACCCGCGGAGGCGCGCGATCGTCACAGGCGCCGAGGGCGGGCTCGGCAGGGCGATCGTGGCGGAGCTCGAGCAGGCGGGCTGGGCCGTCGCGGGCTGCGACATCGGCGATTTCGACGTGCGCGACCGCGATGCCGTGGATGCCGGCGTCGCGAAGCTGATCGACGAGCTCGGCGGGTGCGATGCGGTCGTGGCGAACGCGGGCGTCGTCGACACGATCCACCGCGCCGAGCGGTTCGCGGCCGACGAGTGGGACAAGGACGTCGCCACCAACCTCACCGGCCCCTTCAATGTGATTCGCGCCGCGTTCGAGGCGCTGGCCGAGTCCGCCGACGGGCGCATCGTGGTCATCTCGTCGGCCTCGGCGGAGACCGGCCTCCCCGGCCAGGTCGCCTACACCGCCGCCAAGGCCGGGCTCGTCGGGATGGCCCGGACGCTAGCCGCGGAGTGGGGCTCGCGCGGGATCCGCTGCAACGTCGTGATGCCGGGTGTGATCGCGACGCCGAAGGTGAAGGCGCTGCCGGACCCCGTGAAGGAAGGCATGGCTGCGGCACTCCCGCTCGGGCGAATCGGCGAGCCCGAGGAGGTGGCCGGCACCGTCGCCTTCCTGCTGTCGCCGGCCGCCGCCTACATCACCGGCAACGTGATCCGGGTCGACGGCGGCTACGGCCTGAACACGCTGAGCCTGGCCCGCAGCTAGCCGAGCCAGTTCGCAAGCGGCAGCGACGCCGCGGCGTCGGCCAGCGATGACGGCGTGCACTCGGGCAGCGTCGTGACCGGCAGGGTGCCCAGTCGCTCGACGGTCTCCCGGTTCGACTGCTCGAGGCGGCTCGGCTCCGTTGGCCACGGCGTCATGACCACCGCAACCGGGTCGAGCCCGGCGGCGCGGGCGGCCTCGAGCGTGAGCAGCGTGTGGTTGATCGTGCCGAGCCCCGGTCGTGCCGCCACGACGAGGGGCATGCGCATGTCGAGGGCGAAGTCGCGCACGAGATACCCGGGCGTGATCGGCACCATCAAGCCGCCGACCCCCTCACACACGAGCGCGTCGGCGTAGGCACCCGCCCGGCGTGCGGCCGCGAGCAGCTCGGGCGGCTCGAGCGTCACGCCGGCCAGCTCGGCGGCGAGGTGGGGGGAGGCCGGCGGTCCGAACTGCCACGGCGCGACCGCCGCCGCCTCCTGGCCCGTCACCGACGCGAGCAGCTCGTGGTCGTACGGCCAATCGCCCGGCGGGTCGTCGAGCCCGGTCACGACCGGCTTGAACGCGGCCACCCTGCGGCCCTGCGCGGCCAGGCCCGCACAGATCGCGGCGGCCACCACCGACTTGCCGACACCCGTGTCCGTGCCGGTTACGAACAGGCCGCGCACGCGGCCTTCTTACGCGGCTTCGCTCAGGTGGTCGAAGACGCGCGCGGGCGGCTCGTCCGCGGCCGGCGTTCCGAAGTCGAAGGCGACCTCGCCGCGCTGCGGCGCTTCCGAGGCGAGGACCTTCGCGATCTCGCGCGCGGCCGGCTTGAGCTCGGATGCCGAGTGCGACGCCATCACCGCCAGGCGCAGCCGCGACGTGCCGTCCGGCACCGTGGGCGGCCGGATCGCCTGGGCGAAGATGCCGCGCTCCAGCAGGCGCTCGGAGGCGGCCACCGCCGCGCGGGCGTTGCCGACCACGATCGGGAGGATCTGCGTCTCGGACTCCGTCCGCACGCCCTCGTCGACGAGGGCCTCCTTCAGCAGCTGGGCGTTCCGCTGCAGCTTCAGCACCCGCTCGGGCTGCTCGACCAGCAGCTCGAGCGCGGCGATCGCGCCGGCGACCGCGGGAGGGGGCAGGGCGGTGGAGAAGATCAGCGAGCGCGCCGTGTTCACGAGGTACTTGGCCATCGTCCGGTCGCAGCACGCGTATGCGCCGTACGAGCCGAGCGCCTTGCCCAAGGTCCCCATGACCACGTCGACCTCGTCCTCCACGCCTGCGTCGGCTACCGCGCCGCGGCCCCCCGGCCCGAGCGCTCCCACGCCGTGGGCGTCGTCGACCATCACGCGCGCGTCGTAGCGCTGCGCCAGCTCGACGATCTCAGCCAGCGGCGCGACGTCGCCGTCCATCGAGAAGACGCCATCGGTGACGATCAGGCTGCCGCGCCCGTCCGCCTCCTGGAGCCCCCACTCGAGGTGCTCCACGTCGCAGTGGTCGTACACGAAGGTGTCCGCCCGCGAGAGCCGGCAGCCGTCCACGATGCTGGCGTGGTTGAGCGCGTCCGAGAAGACGACGTCGCCCTCGCGGGCCAGCGCCGAGACGACGCCGGTGTTCGCGAGGTAGCCCGAGCCGAACACGACGCACGCGGGCGTGCCCTTGAACTCCGCCAGCTGCTCCTCGAGCCGGCGGTGGATCGTCATGTTCCCCGAGATCAGCCGCGACGCGCCCGCGCCGACCCCGTAGCGCATGGCGGCCTCGGCCGCGGCCTCGCGCACGCGCGGGTGGTCGGCCAGCCCGAGGTAGTTGTTCGAGCAGAGCAACAGCACCGGCCGCCCATCCAGCAGGACGCGGGGCCCCTGCGGGCCCGAGATCAGCCGCAGCTTTCGGTACAGGCCGAGCTCGCGGATCTCCTCGAGACGTTCCTGGATCTCGCTCATCACGCCACCGCCTCGAACTCGATCGTGGGCTGCTCCGCCGGGTCGTCGGGATCGACGTGCACCACCTCGAGGCCGCGGTTGCGCGCGCCGTCGGGCCGCGGCGGCACGGAGCTCTTCTTCCTGTGGCGCAGCTGGGTCGCCGGGTTCCAGAAGTTCGCCTCCGCCTGCCTGTCGATCAGCTCGTCGATCGGCGTGCCGGGCGACTCACCGTCGAGCCACCCCGACCGGTTGTCCGGCCTCGGGTTTGCGCCGTTGTCGGGCTGGCGAGCGACGTTCAGCCCCAGTTCCTCGAACATCAAGCGGTCCTCCTCCGGCTCCGAGCCGAGTGTCGTCAGGAAGTTGCCCATCATCACGCCGTTGAGGCCGGCCTTGACGGCCAACGGCTGCAGCTCTCCAAGGTTCTCGACCCGCCCGCCGCAGAGACGGAACAGCGCGTCCGGGAGGATCAGGCGGAAGATCGCGATCCACTTGACCGCCTCCCACGGGTCCATGAAGTCGCGGTCCCCGAACTTCGTGCCGGGACGCGGGTTGAGCAGGTTGATCGGCACGCTCGTGGGGTCGAGCGTCCGCCAGCTCGAACGCCATCTCGACGCGCTGCTCGCGCGTCTCGCCGAGGTTGAGGATGCCGCCGACGCACGTCTCGAGCCCGGCCTCCTTCACGGCCTCGACCGTGCGGATGCGCCCCTCGTAGCGGACCGTCGTCGAGACCTCGTCGTAGTAGCTCTCGGCCGTCTCGACGTTGTGGTGGACGCGCTGGATGCCGGCGTCCTTGAGCGCCTTCGCGCGCGCGGGAGACATGTGGCCGATCGACGCGCAGCGCTTGAGGTTGGTGTGCTCGGCGACGAGCTTCGCGCCCTCGACGATGTTCTGGAAGTCGCGCTTCGAGAGCCCCTGGCCCTGCGTGACCATGCAGAAGCGGTGCGCACCCGCGGCCTCGGCGGCCTTGGCGTGCTCGAGGATCTGCTCGGGCGACATCATCGCGTGCATCGGCGTATCGGCCTCGGCGTACTTCGACTGCGCGCAGAAACCGCAGTCCTCGGCGCAGCCGCCCGATTTCGCGTTGACGAGCGAGCACAGGTCGGTCGAGTCGCCGAAGCGGTCGGTGCGCGCGCGCCACGCGCGCTCGACGAGCGCCTCGATCGCGGCGTGGTCCTCGATCTCTCCTAGTGCGAGGGCCTCCTCGCGGGTGATGAGAGGCGGCAAGCTGATCCTTTCGGCGACGGTGGTGAGTTCGAAGGTAAGAGCGTGATCGGACGGTTAGATTCCGCTCCAGTGGCGGACTCGCTCGCAATTCCGGCCCGCTTCAACGGGCCGCCCGACTCGGGCCACGGCGGCTACAGCGCCGGGCTGGCCGCATCCCTCGTCGAAGGCCCTGCTGAGGTGGCACTTCGAGCCCCGCCGCCGCTCGAGACGGAGCTGGTTCCCGAGCGGCGCGAGGACGGCTCGGTTGCGCTCATGGACGGGGATCGCGTGGTGTTGGAGGCGCGGCCCACCGAGGTCGACGTCGAGCCGCCGCCGCCGGTGACGTTCGACGACGCGCGTGCGGCCGAGGCGGACTCGATCTTCCTTTCCGACCTCCATCCATTCCCGACCTGCTTCGCGTGCGGGCCGAAACGCCCCGAGGACGACGGGCTGCGGCTGTTCGCGGGCCCCGTCGCGGACCGGGAGGTGTTCGCCGCCGCATGGACGCCCGCCGCCGAGTTCGGGGACGGCGCCGTGGATCCGCTGTTCGTCTGGGCAGCGCTCGACTGCCCGAGCTCCGCACCGACGATGAGCGGCAAGACGATCGTGCTGGCCAGCCTCGCGGCGGCGCTGCGGCAGCCCGTCGCGATCGACGAGCCGCACGTGATCGGGTCATGGCGAATCGGGGCCGAAGGCCGCAAGCACTGGAACGGCGTCGCCCTGTGGAACGCCGCCGGAGACGTGTGCGCGGTCGGCCGCGCGCTCTGGATCGAGCTGCGCCAGAGCAAGTAACCGCACCGCCGTTTCGTTGCTCTCACGTATGGGACCGGTGCGCCTTGCCGCCATCGCATGCGTTTTCGCGGTCGTCGCCGCGGCGCCCGCCCGCGCGGCCGACGAGGACCTCGCGCGCCACGTGGACCCGATGATCGGCACCTTCGCGCCGGGCTTCATCTTCCCGGGGGCGGCGGCGCCGTTCGGGATGGTCCAGAACTCGCCCGACACGCGCGGCGAGTTCGCCTACTCGGGCTACCTGTGGAGCGACCCGGCGATCCAGGCCTTCAGCCTCGTGCACCTCTCCGGCCCGGGAGTGAAGAAGGGCGGCGACATCCCGGTCATGCCCGTCCTGGGCGAGCCGTCGCTCGACCCCAACCAGATCCAGTCGCCCTACGACCACGCGACCGAGAAGGCCGAGCCGGGCTACTACAGCGTCTTCCTGGCGAAGCCGGCCACGACGGTGGAGCTGACCGCGTCCGAGCACGCGGGGATGCAGCGCTACACGTTCCCGCCCGCGGGCGGCCCGAAGCTCGTGTTCGACCCGGCGCGCAGCGTGGAGGGCGTCGCTGACGGCGGCTTCCGGGTTGTCGGGGATCGCGAGGTGGCGGGCTGGCGCCGCGGGCGCTACCCGGTCTTCTTCGTGGCGCGCTTCAGCCGCCCGTTCGACTCCAGCGGCACGATCGACAAGGGCGGCTGGGTCGGCTGGGACGAGGGCGGCGAGGTGACGGTGAGCTTCGGGCTCTCGTTCGTCGATGAGGACGGGGCGCGGCGCAACCTCGAGGCGGAGGCGCCGGACTTCGATTTCGACGCGATGCGATCGGCGACGCGCGCGGCCTGGAACCGGGAGCTCTCGAAGGTGCGCGTAAGCGGCGGCAGTGAGCTCGACCTGAAGTCGTTCTACACGGCGCTCTACCGCTCCCAGCTCCACCCGAACACGTTCACGGACGTCGATGGCCGCTACCGCGGGATGGACGATCAGGTCCACGTCGCCAAGGGCCGGGTCCAGTACTCGAACTTCTCGTCGTGGGACCTCTACAAGTCGTGGCACCAGCTGATCGCGACGACCCAGCCCGAGCGCTATCGGGAGATGCTGCTCAGCCTGCTGGCCGATCACCGGGAGGGCGGCTTCATTCCGCGCTGGAAGGAGCAGTCGATCGACGCGGACCACATGTCGGGCGACCCGGCCATTCCGATGATCGCGGACGGCGTTTGCCGCGGCCTTGTGAAGAAGAAGGAGACGGCGGCCCTGTACGACGCCGCGAAGCACCTCGTGGAGCGGCGCGACCCCCAGCTGCTCGAGCTCGGCTGGCTGCCGGACCGGCCCGGCACGACGCTCGAGTACGGCGTCGCCGACTTCGCCCTCGCGCTGGTCGCGCACCGGCTCGGGCTTGCCGACGAGGCCGCGCAGCACCTCGAGCGCTCGCTGAACTACCGCAACATCCTCGATCCGGAGACGCACTGGATCCGAGGGCGCGACGCGGAGGGCAACTGGGCGACGCCGTTCGACCCGGCGGGGGGCGAATCGCCCGAGCAGACCACAGGACGCGGGTTCCAGGAAGGCAACTCTTGGCAGTACTCGTGGCTCGCGATGCACGACGCCCGGAAGCTGATGGAGCTGATGGGCGGTGACGACGTGGCAATCGACCGCCTCGACCAGATGTTCAGCCTGCCCGCGGAGATGCAGAACCGGCTGACGGCGTTCGGGCTCGTCTACCGGTTCCCGCAGTGGGCGCCCGGCAACGAGCACGATCTCGAGGTGCCGTGGATGTACCACTTCGCCGGCCAGCCGTGGAAGGCGGCGGCAGAGCTCGCCGACGCCCGGCACCTGTACCGGCCGACCATCGACGGGCTGCCCGGCAACGACGACCTCGGCGGGCTCTCGTCCTGGCACGCGCTCGACATGCTCGGGCTGGGGGCGCTCGTGCCCGGCGCGCCGTACTTCGCGCTCGGGTCGCCGGCGTTCGAGCATGCCGAGATCGACACGGGCGACGGCACCTTCACGATCGACTCGCCCGGCAGCGGGCCATACGTCTCCGACGCGTCGCTGAACGGCGCGCCGCTCGACCGCGCCTGGATCCGCGACTCGGAGATGACCGGCACGCTGCGGCTCGAGCGCTCGAGCACAGCGAACGAGGACTGGGGCGCCGAGAACCGGCCCCCGACCGGGACCGACCTCTCCACGTTCGGCTGCGGCTAGCTCAGCGGTTCTTCCACTCGGGCTTGCGCTTCTCGGCGAACGCCTGCACGCCCTCGCGGAAGTCCTCGCTGCGGAAGCAGCTCTCGCGCAGCTCGACCAATTCTTTCTCGAGCTCCTCGGGCAGTCGTCCGGGATGCGCCCGGAGCTCGCTGATCGCGCGCTTGTTCCCGGCCAGCGACAGCGGCGCGTTCGCGCCGATCTCCGCCGCCAGGTCGAGTCCGGCCTGCTCCAGGTCGTCCGGATCGACGACAGCGTTCACCAGCCCCATCTCGTAGCCGCGGTCGGCATCGACATTGCTGCCGACGAAGAAGAGCTCGTTCGTGTTCGCGACGCCGCACACCTCGATGAACTTCTGCAGCCCGGTGTGCGAGTAGATGAGCCCGAGCTTCGCGGGCGGCATGCCCATCTTGATCCCGCGCGCCGCGATCCGGATGTCGCACGACAGCGCGACCTCGAGCCCGCCGCCGATCGCGTGACCGTTCAGCGCGGCGACGGAGGGGTACGGGAACGCCTCGAGCGCTTCGATCGCCGCGTGGAACGGGTGGGCGACGAGCTTCTCCGCCTGCTCCTCGAAGTGCGCGTCGTCGAACGTGCCGATGTCGTAGCCGGCGGAGAACATCTTTCCCTCGCCGGTGAGCAGCAGGCAGCGCGCGTCGAGTCCGCGCACGGTGTCGGCGAGCGCGTCGAGCAGCTCGTGGTCGAGCGCCCCGCGCTTCTCCGGGTTCGAGATCCGGAGCCGGGCGACGTGGGGCGCCGGCTCGTCGAGGAGGAGCTTCCCGGAGGCGAGCTCCTGCGGGGAGCTACTCAAGTACGACCAGCGTGTCGCCCTCGGAGACCGACTGGCCCTCCTCGCACTTGATCTCCTTGACGGTGCCGTCGTCCTCGGCCTCGACCGGCATCTCCATCTTCATCGATTCGAGGATCACGAGCGTGTCGCCCTCCTCGACTGATTGGCCGACCTGGCACTCGACCTTCCAGACGGTTCCGGTGATGTGGGCCTCGACATCGGGCAACGAAACGACCTCCTGATAGCTGGCTCCGGCACGATATCCCGCGTGCCCGCGGTAATCGTCACTGCCTGGAACGAGGCGGATCGGCTCGGGGACACGCTGCGGGCGCTGAGGCAGGCGTTTCCAGACGCGCGTCTCGTCGTGGCCGACGACGCCTCCTCCGACGCCACGCCGCACATCGCGCTCCAGGAGGGCGCCGAGCTCGTGCGGGCGCCCGCGCGAATCGGCAAGGGCGGCGTCGCCAACCTCGCCGTCGAGCGGCTGCGGGCAAGCGGCCCGCTCCCCGATGTCCTCCTGGCCGACGGGGACCTGGGGAGCTCGGCCGGCCAGCTGGCAGAACTGGTCGGCGAGGGCGACCTCGTCGTCGCGGTCTTCTCGAAGCGCGTTGGCGGCGGCTTCGGTGTCGCCCTCGGCTTCGCCGCATGGGCGATCAAGCGCCTAACTGGTCTTGCACCCCAGGCGCCGATATCAGGCCAGCGCTACCTGAGCGCGCGGGCCCTCGAGGCCGTCACGCCGTTCGCACCCGGCTTCGGGATGGAGATCGGCATGACCGTGGATGCGCACCGCGCCGGGCTGCGGCTGACCGAGGTCGAGCTCGATCTCGAGCACCGCACCACGGGAAAAACCGCGCCCGGCTTCCTCCACCGGGCGCGGCAGCTTCGCGATTTTCTACGCGTCTATCTGTCTAGACGCAGTTAGTACCTGCGGCCGAATCCGAACCCGGCCGAGGGTATGCCCGCCAGCAGCACCAGGATCGCGGCGACGATGCCGACGATCGACGGAAGTCCAAGTGCCACGCAAATCATGTAGACCAGCGCAGCTACGACTACTGCGATCAGTATCCCGATCATCCTTGCGTTCCTCCTCCTTGGTCTGGTCCTGTAGTACCCCGAATAACGTTTTTACTCACTAAAAGGTTGGAAAATCCCGCGCCGTGATCCTCGCTATCGACCAGGGAACGTCGGGCACGACGTGCATCGTCTTCAACGAAGAGGGCAGGCCCTGCGGGCGCGCGTACAGCGAGTTCGAGCAGCACTTCCCGCGCCCGGGATGGGTCGAGCACGACGCCGCCGAGATCTGGGATGTCACCCGCGAAGTCGCGGCGAAGGCCCTCGCCGACGCGGGGATCGGAGGGGACGAGCTGGCCGGCATCGGGATCACGAACCAGCGCGAGACGGTCGTCGCCTGGGACCCCGACACCGCAGAGCCGCTCCACCGCGCGCTCGTCTGGCAGGACCGGCGCACCGCTGCGCGCTGCGACGAGCTGAAGGAGGCGGGACAGGAGCCGCTCTTCCGCGAGCGCACGGGGCTGGTGCTCGACCCGTACTTCTCCGGGACGAAGATCGAGTGGCTGCTGAAGGAGGGCGGCGTCGATGCGAGCGCGGCCTTCGGCACGATCGACTCGTGGCTCCTGCGCAAGCTGACCGGCCGCCATGTGACCGACTACTCGAACGCGTCGCGCACGCTCCTGTTCGACATCCGCCGGCTGGCGTGGGACGAGGAGCTGTGCGAGATCCTCGGCGTGTCGCCGCGGTCGCTGCCCGAGCCGCTCCCGAGTGCCCACGTGTACGGCGAGACGACCGAGTTCGGCGGCAGCGTCCCCGTTGCCGGCATCGCCGGCGACCAGCAGGCGGCACTCTACGGGCAGGCGTGCCACTCGCCCGGCCTCGGCAAGAACACCTACGGCACCGGCAGCTTCGTGCTGGAGAACGCGGGCGCGAGCGCCCCCGATGCCGAAGAAGGCCTGCTGACGACCGTCGCGTGGGGCGTCGGGGACCGCGTCGACTACGCGCTCGAGGCGGCGATCTTCGTCACCGGAGCAGCGGTGCAGTGGTTGCGCGACGGGCTCGGGATCGTCGCCGCGGCCGACGAGACCGAGGCGCTCGCGCGCTCGCTCGAGTCGAACGACGGCGTCTACTTCGTGCCCGCGCTGACGGGGCTCGGGTCACCGCACTGGGACCCCTACGCTCGCGGCACGATCGTCGGGCTGACCCGCGGCAGCGGTCGGGCTCACCTCGCGCGGGCGGCGCTCGAGGCGATCGCGTACCAGACGGTCGACGCCGTGCGCGCCATGGAGGCGGCCTCCGGGCTGCGGCTCGAGGAGCTGAAGGCCGACGGCGGCGCCGCGGTCAACGGCTGGCTGATGCAGTTTCAGGCGGATGTCCTGGGTGTCCCGGTGGTCGTCCCCGAGGTATCCGAGACGACCGCGCTCGGGGCGGCGTACCTCGCCGGCGTGGCGGTCGGGCAGTGGAGCGAGGAGGATGTGCGGGCGATGTGGCGCGAGGCCGCTCGCTATGAGCCGAAGATGTCCGAGGACGAGCGCGAAACTCTGCTGTCGGAGTGGCAGATGGCGATGGACGTAACCAAGTCGAACAGGCTGGGTAGGGAGGCCAGTGGCTGAAGAGCTCAGCAAGATGAAGCCGCAGGTCTACAAGGACCCGCGCCCCGCCGAGTACTTCGACCGCTACTACGAGCGTCCCGCCAGCGGGCGGCCGGACTGGGTCTACGAGCTCGTCCGCGTGGTGCTCACGCCCTACCTGTTGCTGTTCTTCCGGGCGCGCTGCATCGACTCGGACAAGATCCCGGTCGACGGGCCGGTGATCGTGGCCCCGAACCACTTCTCGTTCCTCGACCACTTCTTCGTGGCCGTCTACCTGCGCCGCAAGGTGCACTTCATGGCGAAGTCGCAGCTCTTCAAGCGGCCGATGCAGTGGATCTACACGCACGGCGGCGTCTTCCCCGTGCGCCGTGGGCATCGCGACGAGAAGTCGTTCCAGACGGCGGACACGATCCTGGGCCGCGGCGATCTGATCGTGATGTATGCCGAGGGCGGCCGCTCGCGGACCGGCGAGCTGGGAGAGGCGAAGCCCGGCGTCGGCCGGCTCGCCCTCGAAACCGGCGCCGTGGTCGTCCCGACGGCGATCGTCGGCACCGAGCGCGCCCGCAACTGGAAGCGGCTCCAGTTCCCGAAGGTGACGGTCCAGTACGGCGACCCGCTCCGGTTCGAGCAGGTCAAGGAGCCGACGCGCGAGCAGTCGCAGGCCGCCGCCGACGTCGTCTTCGCCGAGATCAAGGCGCTCCACGGGAAGCTGCGCGAGGCCGACGGCCGCAAGAAGGCGATCGCTGCCGCCCGGTCGGCGCGCCGCGCCGCGCGTCAGGCCGCCGAGGCCGCTACGCGTACACCGGATCCAGCGCGCTGAAGCTGTCCCAGTCGTGCCCGGGGATGATCAGCGCCCCCGGGGTTCGCTCGCGGTAGCGCTGGATCTCCTTTAGCGAGCGCCGGAACTGGTGCTCGTCGGCCATCTTGTAGGGCAGGACGCCCTCCTCGAGCGTCCGCATCGTGTAGATCGCGTCGCTTGCTACCAGGACCTCGCGGTCGCGTAGGCGGAGCACGTAGGACGTATGGCCGTGCGTGTGACCGGGTGTGAAGACCGCCCGGATGCTGCCGTCGCCGAAGATGTCGAAGGAGCGGCCAAACGTCGCGAACGAGTCGGTGCCGCGCGAGTCGAAGTCGAACGTCCGGTATGCGAAGCCAAAGTCGTACTGGCTCTTGACGTATCCGTCGGTGAGCTTCCCGTCGCTGACGGCGTCCCACTCCTGCTGCGAGAGCACGAACGTCGCGTCCGGGAACTCGGAGATCGCGCTTGCGTGGTCGGGGTGCATGTGCGTCATCAGCACGAAAGGCACATCGGCTGCATCGAGCCCGCGTGCCCGCAGCTGAGCGGGAACCGCCTGCTCCGGTGCCATCTTGATCCCGCGGGCGAAGAAACCGAGGACGCGGCCGAAGTTCTGTTTGGGGTCGACGCCGACCGAGGGGTGCAGGCCGGTGTCGATCAAGACCGGCCCGACGCCCGGGTGCTCGACCAGGAACGCCGGCACGGGGATGCGCATGAACGTCGGAGCGGTCCACGCGGAGCCCGAGGCGCATGCAAGCCGCCGATCCTGCCCTCCTCGCGCTCGAGCCATGCCGGGGGCCCGGGCATCTGACCCGTGTTCAGTGGGTGCAGCTCGGACCGTCGCGCCCTCACGCCCGCCGGGCAGCGGCAGCTGCGCGGGCTGTGCCTCGGCGATCACGGCCGCGAGGCTACCGGCCGCGTTAGCCTGCCGCCCGTGCCCTCGAGGATCTTCGCGCCGAACCTGCTCGACGGGCAGGTTGCCGTGGTCACCGGCGGCGGGTCCGGCCTCGGCCGAGCGACCGCTCTGGAGCTGAGCGCGCTGGGGGCGACGGTCGTTGTCACCGGCCGCAACGCCGAGCCGCTCGAGGAGACGGTCGCCGCGTGCGAGACCCCCGCGCACGCACACGTGTGCGACATACGCGAGGAGGACCAGGTGAACGCGCTGGTCGACGACATGCTCGCGCGGCACGGCAAGATCGACGTGCTCGTCAACAACGCCGGCGGCCAATACATGACGCCGGCCGAGGACATCAGCTCGAAGGGGTTCGAGACGGTGGTGCGTCTCAACCTGATCGGCACGTGGTTGATGACGCACGCCGTGGCGACCAAGGCGATGATCCCCGCGGACGGAGGCAAGATCGTGAACGTCACGCTCTCGCCGCACCACGGCCTCCCGGGCATGGCGCACTCGTCGGCCGCGCGCGCCGCGGTCGAGAACCTGACACGCGTCCTCTCGATCGAGTGGGCGCGGTTCCAGATCAAGCTCACCGCGATCGCCTCCGGCCACTTCGCGACCGACGCGATCAAGAAGTACCCGCGGCCGGTGTACGAGAACGTAGCCCGAACCGTGCCGCTGCAGCGACTCGGCGAGCCTGAGGAGCAGGCGTGGCTCGTCGCCTATCTCGCCTCGCCGGCGGGCGACTACTACTCCGGCTGCGTCTTCACCATCGACGGCGCGCGCGACAACTGGTTCGGCCCGTGGCCGCCGCCGGGGCTCGCGGACGAGGGCGGCAAGCCACTCGCCGAGGAGCGCAGGCCGAAGCCTTAGACCTTCGCCAGGGCGTCGCGGATGTCGTCGACGGTCTGGAAGTCGAGGCCGAGCGTATGGACGTGCTTGTAGGCGACCTTGCCTTCCGCGTCGACGATCACAACCGCGCGCCGCGTTCCGACAACGGGCGCTGACGCGCCGTACGCCTTCGCGACCTTCTTGTCCGGGTCGGCGAGCAGCGGTACCGGGATGCCGTTCTCGTTCACGAACTTCGTGTGGGAGTCGACGTCCTGCGCCGAGATCCCGACCACCGTCGCGCCCAGCCCCGACATGTCCTCCGCCCGCTCCGCGTAGGAGCAGAACTGCTTCGTGCACACCGGCGTGAAGTCGCCTGGGTAGAAGAGCAGGACGACCCGCTCGCCGCGATGGTCGGAGAGGCGAAACCGCCCCTCCGTCCCATCGAGCTCGAACTCGGGAGCCTGGTCTCCTACCTTGAGGCTCACTACGTGTACATGCCCCCGAACTGGCCGCCGGTCACGTTGATGACCTGGCCGTGGATGTAGTTCGCCCACGGCGAGCAGAGGAAGAACACCGGGCCGGCGGCCTCCTCGGGCGTCGCGGGACGGCCGAGCGGGATGATCGCGGACGCCATCGCGCGCAGCTGCTCGGGGATGCCGAGCTTGATCTCCTGGCCCTCGCGCTCGATCGAGCCGCCCTCTTCCTTCGCGGCGGTCAGGCGCGTCTCGACGAACCCGAACGCGACCGCGTTCACGTTGATCTTGAACTGGCCCCACTCCTTGGCGAGCGTCTTCGTCATGCCCACGACGCCGGCCTTGCCGGACGAGTAGTTGACCTGGCCGGCGTTGCCCATCGTGCCGGAGATCGACGAGATGTTCACGACCTTGCGGAACACCTCCTGGCCCTCGGCCATCTCCTTCTTCGCCGGCTCGCGCAGGTGCGGCGCGGCCGCGCGCAGGACGCGGAACGGCACCACGTTGTGGATGTCGATCATCGCCTGGAACTGCTCGTCCGACATCTTGTGGATCGGGCCGTCCCAGGTGTAGCCCGCGTTGTTGACGACGATGTCGATCTTCCCGAAGGCGTCGACGGCGGTCTCGATCAGCTTGTCGCAGGCGCCGTCGGCGGTCAGGTCGCCGGAGAAGACGGCGGTCTCGCCCTGGATCTGGCCGGCGGCCTCTTCCGCGACGTCACCGTCGAGGTCGTTGATCAGGACCTGCGCGCCTTGCTCGGCGAGCAGCTCTGCGGTGGCGCGCCCGATCCCGCGGGCAGAGCCCGTGACGATCGCCGACTTTCCATCCAGTACTCCCACATTCGCTCCTTTGTCGTTCGGAGCGAAGCAGCCTATTTACTCGTCGTCTTCGCCGCCCAGCCCCCAGCGGGCCCGGGCCTCCTCGAGCGCCTCCTCCTTGGAGGTGCCGCCGGAGCGGCGCCAGCGCACCTCGTCGAGGCCGGAAGCGTTCGGGCCGGGCGGCGGCGGCTCCGACCCCTCACCGTGCACGTACTGCCACAGGATCCGGTCGAGGTAGCGCTGGGGCGTGCGGTCGGTGAAGTCGAGCGGCAGCTTCTTCGAGAGGGCGGCGTTCGCCGAGGCCTCGGTGTTGCGCTCGGTCAGGTCGACGTTCGGGACGATCGCCTCGTACGGGGCGTCGTTGTCCGGATTCGGCGTGAAGACGTCGTACATCGGCACTGCCACGGCGTCGAACAGGTTGAGCGGGTCCATTCCGACCGCGATCTCGAGCGTCCGTATGAACGACAGGAAGTCGTAGCGCGTGTGGACCACGGCGCCCTCCTCGGCATACGGGCTGATCGCCAGCGCAGGAATCCGGTGCGCGTCGACGTGATCGGCCCCGTCCTGGGAGTCGTCCTCGATCACGAGGATCAGCGAGTCCTTCCAGATCGGCGACTTCGAGATCAACTCGACCGTCTCGCCGAGGGCCCAGTCGTTCTCGGCGATCATCGCGTTCGGCGTGCGCCTCCCGGGTGTCGTGCCGGCGGTGTGGTCGTTCGCGAGCGTGATGTAGGTGAACTGCGGCACGGCGTCCTCCGCGAGCTGCTGCCCGAACTTCTGCTCGAAGCACTCGAAGCGGGACTGGGCGCTGGAGGGCGCGGCCTCCTGCGTCTGGCCATCGCCCGGCTGCGGGAGCGGGGAGTCGTAGACCTCGATGTCGGGCCCCGGTCCTGCCGAGAGGACCACGTCGACGCCGCCCGAGGAGGCGTCGTTCGGGAAGCAGCCGGCGCCTGTGTCGTCCACCACGAGGAACGGCCGCAGGAACCCGGGCGTCGTGCCGAGGTCCGACTTGCGGAACTTGGCGACGACGCGATCGGTCTCCTCGGGCGTCCGGTCGTCGTCCTTCAGCGGCACGACGCCCGCGATCGCCTCGCCGAAGTTGAACCACGAGATGCCCTGCTTCTGCGCCTGGTCGAACAGGAAGCCGGCGGCGGGCCACGTGACCGAGTAGGTGCCGAAGTCGTACGGCCGGGTGCGCCCGCCGTAGTTCGCGTGCCAGTTCTTCGCGACGTAATCGGAGACGGCGGCTGCCGAGGTCCAGAAGTGGCCGTCGATCGACGCCTCGGAGTTCGCGTACACGTGATCGAGCAGCGGGAAGCGCTCGGCGAGCGCGTGCGCGTTCGGCGTGATCTCCTCGCCGAACAGCTCGAGCTTGGGATCGCCGTCGCCGCGCGGGTCCGCGCCGAAGATCTGGTCGTAGGTCCGGTTCTCGCGCACGATGTAGAAGACGTGCTTGAACTTGCCGCCCTGCTTCGGCGTCCTGAGCGGCGTGTCGGGAGGCGGGTCCTGCGCGTTGGTCGGGCGGATCTGACGCGACGCGCGCGGCGTGAGCCTGCGTAGGCGCCGATCCTTCGGGAACTTCATCACGCCCGCGCGCCCGAACGTGTACGACGGCAGGTACTTGAACCAGAACGACTCGGGCGCGTAGCCGGTCGCCGAGCCCGGGTCGTACGGGACGGTCTCGCCCTCGCGCAGCGAGTTCGGCCCTGACCCGGCGCCCTCGGCCGTCACGTACACCAGCTTGCGCTTGCGCGACGCGGCGCCGGCCCACGTCGGGTACGCCGCGGTCGGGACGCGCCCCATCAGCTCCCACGCCTTCGGCTTGCGCCGTACGGGCCGCGCGGCCTTCTGCGCCTCGACCCGCTCCTCGGCCTCCTCGCCGTAGATCTCGGCGGCCTCCTCGCGCTCGATCTCGGCCTGCTCGACGTTCCGCCGGCCCTCGTGCTGCAGCACCGCGTCGGCGCGCTGCGCGAGCCGCGAGCTCTTCGTCCTTGCGCCCGGGAGCGCGAACACGGCCACGGCGTCCTCGCCGGAGTTGCTCACGATCAGCCGCCGGCCGTCGCCCGTAACGCTGACCGCCACCGGGGCGGTGCCGAGGCCCTGCGGGCGCTCGACGGAGAGGCTTCGCTCCACCTCCATCGTCTTCGTGTTGATCACGCGCACGAGGTCCTGGTGGGTGACGGCCACGTACACGCGGTCGGCCTTGGGGTCGGTCGCCATCCCCTCCGGGTGAGAGAGGTGCGGGCCGACCGTGATCTCCTTCTCCTCGCTCGCGCCGCCTAGGTCGATCACCGACACCGTTCCGTCGGCCTCGTTGGAGATGAGCCCCTTCGTGCCGTCGCGCGTGATGGCCGCGCCGTAGGGGTAGCGCCCGGTCTTCACGTACTCGACCTCTCTCGACTCGGTGTCGATGATCGCGGCGCTGTGGGCGAGGTTGAGCGCCGCGAGCAGCGTCTTCCCGTCGGGGGTGATGGCGAGGTCGCGCGGCCAGGAGACCTGGTCGGTGCGCGTCGGGGGAAAGTCCTGGGGCGGCGGCGTGTCGCCGGGCGCGGGCACCTCGATCACGCCGTCGCGCGTCGCCTTGCCGCTCTTCGCCTTGTAGCGGAAGACGTGGATCACGTCGCCCTCGAGACCCGGCGTGCCCTCCGGCGGCTGGTCGTAGTCGGTGCTCGATTCCGGTGTGCCCGAGACGTAGGCGGTCCGGCCGTCGGGCGCCATCGCGATGCCGCCGTTCACGCCGGGCATCGGGATCGTCTGCACGACGCGGCCGACCTTGCGCGCGCTGCGCCGGCGGCAGCGCTTGCCGCGCTTCCCGTCGCGGCACTTCCGCTTGGTCTCGACGCGGACGATCCGGATGTCGTTCTTGCCGCGCCCTGCCGACAGCGTCCACAGGAAGCGGCCGTTCGTCGTCAGCGCGCCGCCCGCCGGGAAGTTGCCGATCTCCGTCGTCTTCCCGGCTGGATTCAGGTCGCGGCCGCTGCCGAGGAGGAACTTCGACGTCGAGGTCCGGCCCTCTTCCTTCTCGCTCACGGCGAGCACCACACCGCCCGTCAGCAGGGCGGCGGCGACCAGGCCGAGTCCGATCCAGCGCTTCACCGGCGGATGCATACCACCAACCGAGCACGCCGGTGTAACTTCATGGGCATGTGCCGCAACATCCGCACCCTTCACAACTTCGAGCCGCCCGCCACCGACGAGGAGGTCCGCGCCTCGGCGATTCAGTACGTGCGCAAGGTGAGCGGCTCGACGAAGCCCTCAAAGGCGAACGAGGAGGCCTTCCACCGCGCGGTGGACGAGGTCGCCGAGGTCACGTCGAGGCTGCTCGACACGCTCGTAACGAATGCGCCGCCGAAGAACCGCGAGGTCGAGGCGGCGAAGCTGCGTGAGCGTGCCGCCAAGCGCTACGCCGCCGCCTGAGCCGCTGCTGCTCGAGGGAATTCGTGTCGTCGAGTTCGCGACGCTGATCGCGGGGCCGTTCTGCGGCCTCACGCTCAGCGACCTCGGCGCCGACGTCGTCAAGCTGGAGTCCTCACGCGGCGACGAGGGGCGGGCGTTCCGGCCGTTCGCGCCCGACGGCGAGAGCGCGTTCTTCCACGCGCTCAACCGCGGCAAGCGCAGCGCGGTCGTCGATGCCGGCGAGGCGCGCCGGCTGGCCGAGCGCGCGGACGTGGTGATCGAGAACGCGCCGGACCGGCTCGACTTCGGCCCGGCGGACATGCCCGAGCGGCTCGTCTGGTGCTCGATCACCGGCCAGGGAACCGGCCGCGGCGGGCGCGCGATGGACCCGAGCCTTCAGGCGAGGATGGGCCTGATGGATCTGACCGGCGAGCGCGAGGGGCCGCCGCTGCGCGTGCCCGTGCCGCTGATCGACTTCATGACCGGCATGTACGCGGCGCAGTCGGTGCTCGCGGCCCTGTGGCAGGCCGAGCGAACCGGCACGGGCGCTCATCTCGACTGCGCCCTGCTCGACTCCGCAGCGACGCTCACGAGCACCGTGGCGCTGTTCTCGCTGAGCGGCGAGTTCGAGCCGAGCCGAATCGGCACCGAGAGCTACCTGCGCGTGCCGAGTGCGGTGTTCGAGGCGGCTGACGGCGAGCACGTGCAGGTGATCGCGCTGCACGAGGCGCACTGGGAGGCGCTGTGCGCAGCGCTCGGCCGGCCGGAGTGGCTCGATGACCCGCGCTCCGCCGGGAACGACGCCAGGCTGGCCAACCGCGAGCTCGTCAACGAGCGCATCGCCGAAGTGATCGCGGCCGCGCCCGCGGACGAGTGGGTCGAGCGGATCAACACGGCGGGCGGGATGTGCGAGCGGCTGCGCGGGCTCGGCGACGCGTGGCGCGACCCGCAGCTCGCCGACCGCGGGCTCGTCGGGGAGCTCGACGGCGGTCCGTTCGACTATCCGCTGCCGGTCATCTCGCTCGCACGGCCCAGCGAGCTGGTCCCCGGGCCGAAGCTCGGCCAGCACACGGCCGAGGTGCTCGCGGAGCTCTAGCCGCGGAGTCGAATCAACGCGCGGGAGACCGTCCCGCCCGTCGCGTCGGCGTTCCGTGCGCGCGCGGCCCGGACAAGCGAGCCGCGCCGGTTCAGCTTGCGGCGCGTCTTCTTCGACAGCTTGAAGCGGAGCCTCTTCGTCGCCCCCGCGGCGATCTCGTAATGGGCGGCCTTCGCGCCCTTCAGCCGCGCGGTGCCGATGCAGCCGGAGACGTTCGGCGAGGGCCACTCCGGCGGGCACTCGAGGCCGATGCGCACGATCCCGTGGCGGGCTCGCTTCGCGCGCGCGCCGAAGATCGCGGCGCGGGCGCGCAGGGGCCCGGCCGGCGGCAGCGGGTCGGGCTGCGCGCCCTTCGAGTACTGGTCCGGCTCGAACAGCGCCTGGCCGAAGCCGTAGTCGACGTCGGTTTCCTCGTTCTCGTCGTTCACGCGCGGCGCGTCGCCGGGCGCCTCGTAGGTCTGGTCGGTCATCGCGCCGAGCACGCGCGTGTACAGCTCGCTCTCCCAGCTCGCCTGGCCGGCCGGCACCAGGCCGGGGTCCTGACCGGTCCGCACGATGACGATGTCCTGCGTCGGGAAGACCGTCACACGCTGCCCGAACAGCCCGGAGAAGTTGTAGAAGTCAGCCGGCAGTTCCGGGAAGTCACGGCCGTCTTCGATCCCGCGGTCCGCCACCGTCGGGCCGATGCACGGCGCCGCGGCGTTCAGCCAGATCAGCCAGCCGTAGCAGCCGTTCGTCTTCGAGGGCGTGATCGAGCGGCTGATGTATTCGCGCGAGAGCAGCCGCTTGCCCTTCCAGACGCCGCCGCGACGGAACAGGTCGCCGAGGCGCCCGTAGTCGTCGGCCTTCATCTGGACGCCGTAGAAGCCGCCCACGTGGCCCGCCCTGTCGCGTGTCCACTTCCACGAATTCGGCCCGATCCCCAGCGGCGTCATCAGCTCCCGCTGGCCGAACGCCATCACGTCCTCGCCGGCCGACCGGCCGACGATCTCGGCGAGCAGCGAGACCGGGCTCTGGGCGTATTCGAAGTAGGTGCCCGGCGGCTTGACGGACTCCAGTGTGAGCGCGTCCCTGATCCGGTCCGGCATCGTGAAGATGTTGTAGTCGCGGAAGCCGTTCCACTTGAGGCCGGAGGTCATCGTGAGGAGGTCGTGGACGGTGATCGCGCCGTGCGCCTTGTCCGCCTCGGGGACGAGCGATCCGACCGGATCGTCGGGCGACATCAGCCCGAGCGTCATCGCCCGGCCGAAGATCATGGAGGTGACGGACTTCGCCATCGACCAGCTCTCGTACTTCGTGTTCCGGTTCGCGTCCGCCATGCGGTCCTCGCCCACGAGGCAGCCGTGCCGGTATACGCGGATCGCGTACGAAGCCTGCGTCGATCCGTAGTCGATCGCGTCCTGCAGCTTCGCGGCGTCCATGTCGGCCTCGGCGGGCGTAGCGCGCTCCCAGTCCTGCTCGGGCTCGGAGCAGGTCTTCGTCGCGTGCGCCGCGGGCGCGGCGGTGAGCGCCAAGAGGAGGGCAGGGATGAGCGCGATTCGGGAGAGCCCCATGCTCAAGACAACGTTTCGGAAGGCCGTTTCTTACAGCCCCAGCTGCTTGCCGAGGATCTCGCTCATGATCTCGTCGGTGCCGCCGCCGATCGGGCCCAAGCGCGTGTCGCGCGCCGCGCGCTCGATTTCGTACTCCTTCATGTAGCCGGCGCCGCCGAAGACCTGGAGGGCGTCGTCGGCCACGTCGAACGCGTCGCGCTGCGTCTTCAGCTTCGCGATCGTCACCTGCTTGACCGCGTCGCCGCCCTCGTAGAAGAGCCGCAGCGCGTTGTAGGTGACCGCGCGGCCGGCCTCGCACCTGAGCGCCATCTCGGCGATCTTGTGCCGGATCGCCTGGTGCTTCGCGATCGGGCGGCCGAACGCCTCGCGCTCGAGCGCGTACTCGATCGTGCGCTCGAGCGTCCGCTGCATCGACCCGACCGAGCCGAGCGCCATCAGCAGCCGCTCCCACTGGAAGTTGGCCATGATCAGGTAGAAGCCCTTGTTCTCCTCGCCGAGCAGGTTCTCGTCGGGGACGAAGACGTCCTGGAACGCGAGCTCGCCCGTGTCGGAGGCGTGCCAGCCCATCTTCTTCAGCTTCTGCGACACGGAGTAGCCCTCCATGTCCTTCTCGAGGATCAGGAACGAGAGGCCGTGGTGCCCGCCCTCCTGCGTCGTCTTGACGGCGGTGACGAGGAAGTCCGCGCGCACGCCGTTCGTGATGAACGTCTTCGACCCGTTGACGACGTAGCCGCCGTCCACCTTCTTCGCGAACGTGCGGATGCCGGCCACGTCTGAGCCCGCGCCCGGCTCGGTGATGCCGAGCGCCGCGATCTTCTCGCCGCGGATCGCGGGGGCGAGGAAACGCTCCTTCTGCTCGTCCGTGCCGAACTTCCACACCGGCGGCGTCGCGATGCCGATGTGCGCGCCGATCCCCGCGGCGAGGCCGCCCGAGCCGCACAGCGCCAGCTCCTCGCTCAGGACCGCGTCGTGGAGGTAGTCGCCACCCTCGCCGCCGTACTCCTCGGGGTACTTGAGGCCGAGGAAGCCGACCGCGGCCATCTTGTGGAAGACCTCGTTCGGGAACCACTCGTCGTCCTCCCACTGCTGGACGTGCGGGCGCAGCTCCTTGAGGACGAAGCGGCGGATCGACTCGCGCAGCTCCTCGTGCTCCTCGGAGAACGGCGGCATGAGGCCCGACGGGCGCGCCGCGGGGACGCCCTTGGTGAACTCGCGCGTCGGCGGCCACGTCAGTACGTCGTGGCGGCCGCGTGCTCGAGCTGCGCCCTGCAGTCGCCGGTGACCGGGTTCGCGTGGCCGGCCCAAACGGCCTTCGGCTCGAGCGCTGCGATCTTCAGGATCGAGTCGCGCGCGGCCTTACGGTCGGGCGTGAAAGCGGGGTGAGGAATGCGCGGCCCGCCATAGGGCGTGCGCACGCTGTCCGGGTCGAGCGTGTAGAGCGTGTCGCTGACGAGCGCGAGCCGATCCGACTCGCGCCAGAGCGAGATCAGTCCTGGTGCATGACCCGGCGTCTCCTTCACCACGAAGCCGGCGACCTCGTCGCCCTCCGACACCGTGTCGGCGATCTTCACCGGTCCGCCGTCCCAGACCTTGAGCAGGCGTGGCATCACGAAGCGGATCACACGGCTGTCGAGCCTCGAGAAGTCGAAGCCGCGGTCGTCGTTCCAGCTGAGCTCACGTTCGGCGTCGCGCCGCTCGTCGGGATGGCAGAGGATCGGCACGCCCATGTCGGGCGCGGCCCCGCGATGGTCCTCGTGCGCATGCCCGAGCACCATCCGCTTCACCTCGCCGCCGAGCTGCCGCGCCGCCTCCTTGATTGCCCCGGCCATCCCGTGGATGCCGCCGTCATAGGCGGTGAAGCCGTCGCCCTCCTGCAGCAGGTAGACGTTCATCGTCCGCTTCGGCGGCCCGCCGCCGCGGATCACCCAGACGCCCTCGGCCACCGGCTCGACGGTGGGCGAAAGGAGCTTCCGCTCGACCTTGCGCTTGCCCGCGCCGGGGATCTCAGAGGCCATACGAGCGCCCGATCACGTCGAGCATCACCTCGTCGGTTCCGGCGCCGATGCGGTTCAGCCGCATGTCGCGCCAGACGCGCTCGATGCCGTACTCCTTCATGTACCCGGCGCCGCCGTGGATCTGGATGCACTCGTCCGCGACCTCGACCGCGATGCGCGAGGCGTACAGCTTCGCCATCGAGATCTCGCGGACGGGGTACTCGCCGTTCTGGTGCCGCCACGCGGTCATGTACACGAGCTGCCGCGCGGACTCGATCTTGGTCGCCATCTCGGCGAACTTGTGCCGGATCACCTGGAACTTGCCGATCTGGCGCCCGAAGGCGTTGCGCTCCTGCGCGTACTGAAGCGTGCGGTCGAAGCAGCGCTGCGCGCCGGCGACGCAGCCCGCGGCGCCGATCAGGCGCTCGCCCTGGAGCTCCCACATGATGTGGTAGAAGCCCTTGCCCTCCTGGCCGAGCACCGCGTCCGCGGGCACGCGCACGTCCTGAAACGCGAGCAGCGCGGTGTCGGAGGCGTGCATGCCGAGCTTCTCGAGCTTCTTCTCGCGGATCACGCCCTCCGAGTCCATGTCCACCAGGAACAGCGTGAAGCCGTCGTAGCCGGCGTCCGCGTCGGTCTTCGTGACGAGCACGATGAAGTCCGCGCGGTGGCCGTTCGTGATGTAGGTCTTCGAGCCGTTGATGACCCACTCGTCGCCGCCTGTGCCCGATCGGGTATCGCGGACGGCGCGCGTCTTGATGCCTGACACGTCCGAGCCGGCGTCGGGCTCGGTGATGCCGAGGCACGAGACCTTCTCGCCCTTGATCGCGGGCACGAGGTAACGCTGCTTCTGCTCCTCGGTGCCGAAGAGGAAGACCGGGGGAGTCGCCATGTCGGTGTGCACGGCGATTCCCATCGCAAGCCCGCCGCAGTTCGACTTCGTCATCTCCTCGGCGAGGACGAGGTTGCAGTAGTAGTCGCCGCCCTGCCCGCCGTACTTCTCCGGGTAGGAGAGGCCGAGGAAGCCGAGCTCACCCATGCGCGGGAACACCCAGTCGGCGAAGTACTTGTCGTCCTCCCACTCCTGCGCGTGCGGCTGGAGCTCCTTCTCGACGAACGAGCCGATCGACTCGCGGAGCCGGTCGTGCTCCTCGGTGAAGATGAAGTGCTTTCGGCTTGCGCCGAAGTCCGGCTTGAGAACGTCCTCTGCGGTGGCCACGCCGCGACCCTACCGCAGAAAGTAGGAAGCGCAACTCCCTACTTCAGCGCTTGCCGAACCGCACCACCCAGATCGTCGCGCGGTCGCCTTGGTAGCGGCCGACGGCCCGCGCAGCGCCGATCCTGCGGTAGCGCGACGACAGCATGACCGCGCGGTGGCCGTACGAGTTCAGCCACAGCCGAATCGCGCGTCCCATCCGGGGCCGGCGGCCGCCGTGCAGCTCGAGGATCTCGCCGACGCGGTCGAACGTGGGAACGCGCAGCTGTGCCGGGTGGGCGAAGAAGTCCCCGCGCATCATCAGCTCCGCGCGGGAGGACGAGGAGCGCACGAGGCGATCGGAGCGCTTGAGCTGGCGCAGGCCGTGGTTCGCCCTGACGGAGTTGATCGCATCCATCATCCCCTCGCCCGCAAACGAACGCGCGGCGCCCGCCGGCTGCGGCACAGCGGCGATGGCGAATGCGCTCAGGAGCGCGAGCGACAGCAGCAATCGGAGGCGTTTCAAGGCGTCTCCTTTTGGTGGGTCGTTCCTCGGAGGGCGATCCGTGCCCGGGCGCCGGCTGCCCCTCAGCCGGCGAAGTGCGGCACCGTATCAGCCGGGTCGGCGCAGGACCCTGCGTGCCACGCCCTCGATCGTGTCGATCCCGTAGCTCATCGACGGGCTCCCGTCGGTCAACACCGCCAGCGAGAAACCGGTGCCGCGGTAGCGGACGAAGGAGGCCTGGTGGACGAGCGCGCCGAGCGTGGTCGTTCCCCAGCCGCCCTTGAAGAAGACCGAGAAGCCGCGCGGTCGCCCGACGCTCGGGATCCCCCAGCTCTGCGAGGAGACGATCGAGCGCAGCAGGTGCGTCGCGTAGTCGCGGAAGCGGGGTGGGGTGAATCGCTCGAGCTGCCAGAAGAACTTCGCCTGGTCGCGCGCGCTGAAGCGCGCGGCGCCCCAGGTGCCGCAGCAGATCGTGAACTGGTCCATGCTCGCGCGCCGTGCGAGACGGCGCAGGGCCCGGTCGCCCAGCCGGTTGTAGACCCACGTCGCTGCGTCGTTCGACGAGACCCTGATCATCGGCTCGAGTTGGCTGCGCTCTTCGCTCGTGAGCGCTCGGTCCTCGCGCGCCACCTTCCGCAGGTACCGCACGAGCAGCATCGCCTTGATGACGCTGGCCGTGCGGAAGGTGCGTGTGCCGTGGACGCCGCGCACGCCGCCCTGGCTGTCGATCACGCCTACGCCGACCACTCCCACCCGCTGCTTCAGGTACTGGCGCACCGCGTCCATCTGGTGGCGATTCGGAAACGGCGCCGCGTCCGCGGCGGCCGGCGCCGCAAGGACGGCGCACGTGACTACTGCGGCGGCGATACGGTGTCGCACGCTTGGCAACCTACGAGAAGATCACGTACGCCGTCTCCGACCACGTCGCGACGATCGCGATGGACGATCCGGAGACCCGCAACTCGCTGTCGTGGGAAATGCTCACCGACCTGACGAGCGGCTTCGAGGCCGCCCGCGACGACGAGGACGTGCGTGTGGTCGTCCTTACCTCGACGCACGAGAAGGTCTTCTCGTCGGGCGGGAACCTGGCGGGGTTCGCCGGCGACACGCCCGCGGTCCACAAGCAGTTCGCCAACGAGCGCTTCGTGAATCTGTTCGAGCTGATCGGGACGCTCGGCAAGCCGACGATCTGCGCGGCGAACGGGCACTGCCTCGCCGGGTCGCTCGGGATTGCGCTCGCGTGCGACCTGATCATCGCCAAGGACGGCGCGGGCTTCGGCACCCCCGAGATCAACGTCGGGCTGTTCCCGTTCATGATCATGGCTCTGATCTATCGCAACGTCCCCCGCAAGACTGCTAACGAGATGTTGCTTTTGGGCGAGCGGATGACGGCCGAGGAGGCGCGCGCGGCCGGGATCGTGAACAAGGTCGTCCCCGCCGGGGAGTTCGACGCCGCCGTGGCCGAGTGGGCCGCCGGCCTCGCGAAGAAGTCGCCCGTCGTGATGAAGCTCGGCAAGGACGCGATGTGGCGCCAGATGGACATGCCGTTGATGGACGCACTCGACTACCTGCGCTCGCAGCTCACGATCGAGCTGTCTACCGAGGACGCGATCGAGGGCGTGCAGGCGTTCTTCGAGAAGAGGGAGCCCGAATGGAAGGGTCGGTGACGGAAGGCGTAAAGGCCGACACGCTGGTCGAGCGCCCGTCGCTGCGCTCGCTCGTCGAGGACCTCGAGGAGCGGCGCGCGAAGGCGAAGCTCGGCGGTGGCGAGGAGAAGATCGCCCGCCAGCACGAGCAGGACAAGCTCACCGCGCGCGAGCGACTCGCGCTCCTGATCGACGACGGCACGTTCGTCGAGCTCGGGATCCACGGCCGGCCGCACTTCTCGCAGCCGGCGATGAAGGACAAGGAGGCGCCCGCCGACGGCGTCATCACGGGCTACGGGAAGGTGGACGGGCGGCTGGTGGCGGTCGCCGCATACGACTTCACGGTGATGGCCGGCTCGATGGGGATGACCGGCGAGATGAAGGTCGGCCGCCTGCGCGAGATCGCCTTGACGAAGCGAATCCCGCTGATCTGGCTGCTCGACTCCGCCGGAGCGCGAATCCAGGAGGCGGCCGGCTCGCTGTTCGCCGGCTCCGGCCATCTCTTCCGCGAGGAGGTGATCATGAGCGGCGTGGTCCCGCAGGTCGCGGCGCTCATGGGTCCGTGCGCCGCGGGCACGGCGTACATCCCCGGCCTGGCCGATTTCGTGCCGATGGTGAAGGGGCGCGGCTCGATGGCGCTCGCCGGGCCGCATCTGACGAAGGCCGTGACGGGCGAGGACGTCACGCAGGAGGAGCTCGGCGGCTCGAAGATCCACACGCGCATCTCCGGCGTCGGCGACCTCGAGGTCGACTCCGACGACGAGTGCATCGAAGCGATCAAGACATACCTCTCGTTCATGCCGCAGAACTGCGAGCAGAGGCCGCCCGTTCGGGAGGCCTCGGATCCGATCGACCGCAAGGACGAGGAGCTGCTCGACGTGCTGCCCGAGTCGCCGCGCAAGCCCTACGACATGTACGACGTGATCCGCCGGATCGTCGACGACGGCTTCTACTTCGACATCAAGCCGAAGTTCGCGCGCACGCTGATCACCTGCCTCGCGCGGATGGGCGGACGCCCGGTTGGCATCGTCGCCAATCAGCCGAAGCACCTCGGCGGGATCCTGGAGAACGACTCCGCCGACAAGGCGGCGCGGTTCATCAACCTCTGCGACGCGTACGGGATCCCGTTGCTGTTTCTCCAGGACGTCCCCGGCTTCATGGTGGGCACGAAGGTGGAGCGCGAGGGGATCATCCGCCATGGCGCGAAGATGCTCTACGCCGTCTCGCGGGCGACCGTCCCGAAGATCACGGTCGTGGTCCGCAAGGCGTACGGCGCGGGCTACTACGTGATGTGCGGCAAGGCCTACGAGCCCGACCTGATCGTCGCGTGGCCGAGCGCCGAGATCTCGGTGATGGGCCCGGAGGGTGCGGTGAACATCATCTTCCGCAAGCAGATCGAGGCCTCGGACGACCCGGACGCGACCCGCGCCGAGATGATCGAGGGGATTCGGAAGTCGATCGACCCGTACGTGGCGGCGGGGAACGCGCTGATCGACGATGTCATCGACCCGCGCGAGACCCGCCCGACCGTCATACGCGCGCTCGAGCTCGCGCAGAGCAAGCACCTCGAGCGGCCGTGGAAGAAGCATGGGGTGATGCCCGTATGAAGGCCGTCCAGGTTTCGGAGCTGAACGGCCCCGACGCGGCGGTCGTCGCCGACGTCGACGAGCCGCAGCTCGACGGCGCGATGACTGTCGAGGTCAAAGCGGCCGGCATCGCGTTCCCCGACCTGTTGATGACGCGCGGGCTCTATCAGTACAAGCCCGACCCGCCGTTCGTACTGGGCTCGGAAGGCGCGGGCGTCGTGAGCTCAGCGCCGGAGGGTTCCGGCTTCTCCGAGGGCGAGCGCGTGGCGTTCATGACGCTGGGCAACTGCTTCGCCGAGCGCGTCGCGGTGATGCCGCAGATGGCCTTCTCGCTGATCGACGAGCTGTCGTTCGAGGAGGGCGCCGCCTACATCCTCAACTACCACACGGCTCACTTCGGGCTGCACAAGCGCGGGCAGCTGAAGGAGGGCGAGTGGGTGCTGGTGCACGGCGCGGCCGGCGGCGTGGGCACGGCGACGATCCAGGTCGCGAAGGCCTCGAAGGCGAAGGTGATCGCCGTCGTCTCGAACGACGACAAGGAGCGGGTCGCGCGCGAGGCCGGCGCGCGACGAGGTCGTGCGCAGCGACGGCTCCTGGAAGGACGAGGCGAAGGAGATCTCGGGCGGCGGCGTGAACATGGTCTTCGACCCGGTCGGCGGCGATCGCTTCAAGGACAGCATCCGCTCGCTGACCGACGAGGGCCGGGTCGTCGTGATCGGGTTCACCGAGGGCTCGATCCCGGAGGTCGCCGTCAACCGCCTGCTGCTCCGCAACGTCAGCGTCGTCGGCGCGGGATGGGGCGCGTTCGCGATCCCGCGGCCGGACTACGCGCGCGAGACGCAGGAGGACCTCGACCGGATGGCGCGCGAGGGCTTCGTCAAGCCGATCATCGGCAAGACGTACGGGTTCGACGAGGTGCCCCAGGCGCTGAAGGACATCGACGAGCGGCGCGCACTCGGGAAGCTCGTTCTCGTTCCGGGTTAGGGTAGGAAGTAGCACTTCCTACTCCGCACGAAAGGGGCGCCGGGTGAGCGTCGAGGACCCCGTAATCATCACCAACTCGATCTCGGGCGCGGTGGCCAACCGCGACCAATGCCCCGCGATCCCCTACACGCCCGAGGAGTACGCCGAGGAGGCGCGGCGCGCGGTCGACGAGGGCTGCACGCACATCCACATCCACGCGCGCACGCCCGACGGCGTCCCTTCGTACGAGGTCGAGGACTTCCGCGCGATCACCGAGGCGATCCTCGGCGCCGTGGACGACGTCGTCATCAACTACTCGACCGGTGCGATCGGGGTCCCGATCGAGAAGCGGATCGAGTACCTGCGCGAGCTCAAGCCCGACGTCGCGGCGCTGAATATGAGCTCGATGAACTACGCGAAATACTCGAAGAAGCGCAAGGAGTTCGTCTTCAAGGCGGTCTTCGAGAACTCGTTCGACACGATCATCGAGTTCCTCACGGTCATGAACGAGCTCGGCATCAAGGCCGAGCACGAGTGCTTCGACGCGGGCCACGTCGCGAACCTCGATCCGCTGATCGACATGGGGATCCTGACGGAGCCACTCCAGATCTCCTGCGTGATGGGGGTGACCGGCGGGATCCGGCCGACCGCGAAGAACCTCGGCTTCATGTCGGAGCAGATCCCCGGCGGGCCCGACGGCCCGAACAACTGGGGCGTGATCGGCATCAGCCGCGACCAGTGGATGCTCGTCGGCGCCGCGCTCTCGCTCGGCGGCAACGTGCGCGTCGGCCTCGAGGACAACTTCTACCTGCCGAGCGGCGAGATGGCGAAGTCGAACGGCGAGCTCGTCGCGAAGGCGCGCGAGATGGTCGAGAACGCCGGCCGGCGGGCGGCGACGGTCGAGGAGGCGCGCGAGATGCTCGGGGCCCCGAAGCGGGCGGCCGCGTGAGCGCACTCGAGGGCGTCAAGGTCCTCGACCTCACCCGCCTCCTCCCGGGCGGCTTCTGCACACTGCTCCTCGCTGATTTCGGCGCCGACGTCCTCAAGGTCGAGGACACCGGCATGGGCGACTACGTCCGCTGGGCGCCGCCGCAGTACGAGGGCGCCGAGGAGTCCGCGAACTCGTCGCTCTTCCTCGCGCTCAACCGCAACAAGCGCTCGATCCGGATCAACCTCAAGGAGGAGCGCGGGCGCGAGGTGCTGCTGCGGCTCGTGAAGGAGTACGACGTCGTGATCGAGTCGTTTCGGCCGGGTGTGATGGACCGCCTCGGCGTCGGGTACGAGCGCCTGCGCGAGGAGAACCCGCGCGTCATCTACTGCGCGATCACGGGCTATGGCCAGGACGGCCCGTACCGCGACCGCTCCGGGCACGACATGAACTACCTCGGCCTGATCGGGCTGCTCGGGCTGACGGGTGAGCAGGACGGCCCGCCGATCCAGTCAGCCGGCCAGATCGCCGACCTCGGCGGCGGCGCCCTGATGGGGGCGTTCGGCGTGCTCGCCGCGCTGCACGAGCGCGAGCGGTCCGGTGAGGGACAGCTCGTGGACGTCTCGATGGCCGACGGAGCGCTCGCGTGGCTCGCGATGGTCGCCGGCCGCTACTTCGCCGACGGCCAGGTGCCGAGGCGCGGGGAGCTCGATCTCGCGGGGAGGTTCGTTTGCTACCGGCCGTACGCCTGCAAGGACGGCTGGGTCACGCTCGGCGCGCTCGAGCCGAAGTTCTTTGCGGCCTGGTGCCACGGCGTCGGCCGCGAGGACCTGGTCGACAAGCAGTTCGAGCCGCCCGGGTCGGAGGCGCACGGCGAGATCGAGCGGATCTTCCTCGAGCGCACGCGTGAGGAGTGGCGCGAGTTTGCGTCGCAGCACGACTGCTGCCTCGAGCCGGTGCTCGATCTCGACGAGGCGCTCGACTCGGAGCTCGTGCGCGCGCGCGAGATGGTCGTCGAGCTCGACCAGCCCGGCACCGACGGCGTGAAGCAGCTCGGGGTGCCGGTGAAGATGTCGCGCACGCCGGGCGGCCTACGTGCGCCGGGCCCGGTGCTCGGACAGCACACCCACGAGGTGCTCGCAGCGGCGGGTTACTCGGACGCCGAGATCGCGGAGCTCGAGCAGGCGGGCGCTGTGGGCGGCCCGGCCGCCGGCGTCGAGGGGTCGTTCATGGGATGAGCGCCGTCGAGCGAAACGGGATGCTCAAGATGGCGGAGCTCGCCGAGGCGAGCGGCGTGAGTGCCGGCACGATCAAGCACTACCTGCGCGAGGGCCTTTTGCCCGAGCCCGTCAAGACCAGCCGCAACATGGCCTGGTATCCGCCCGAGTTCGTCGAGCGGATCCAGCTGATCAAGGAGCTGCAGGAGCGGAGGTTCATGCCGCTCAAGGCGATCAAGGGGCTGCTCGAGCTCGAGGGCGAGGCCACGCGGGTCTCGGCGGCGGAGGTGAAGCGCCGCTACGGGCTCCCGCAGGAGGTGCTCGACCGGCTCGCCGAGCTCGAGGTGATCTCGCCCAACTCACGCGGCTACGGCGCGAGCGACGTGCGGATCCTGGAGGCGATCAGCAGGTTCCGAGCCGGCGGGTACGACGAGCGGATCGGCTTCACGGTCTACGACACGCTGCGCTACAAGCGCGCGATGGAGGATCTGGTGAAGGAGGAGGTCGAGGTGATCATGGAGCGCCTCGGCGGCGAGGTCGACGCCGACCACGCGGCCCAGCTCGTCGAGAAGGGCGCGGAGCCGCTGCGGGACCTGATCTCGGCGCTGCACACCAAGGCGCTTGTAGCCGAACTGAAGCAGCAGCGCGCCGCGCGCGCGTGATCCGCGCGGCCCGACCGGAGGACGTGCCCGGCATCGCCGAGGCGATGGGGGCGGCGTTCGAAGACGACCCGATCGCGTCCTGGTTCTGGAACAAGCCCAACGGCCGGCGCGAGTACATAAGGGGCTGGTACGAGCTGGTCACGCGCGAGCACTACCTCGACCACGGCGAGGTCTTCGTCGCCGAAGAGGACGGCGAGATCGCCGGCTGCTCGATGTGGTCGCCGCCCAGCGGCTGGCGCTTCTCGCCGCGCGTAGAGGTGCGCACGACCCGCTACGCGCTGCCGAGGCTCGGACTGCGCGTGCCGATGGCGAGCCTCGGGATGAGGCGGATCGAGCGCCGTCATCCGGAGACGGCGCACTGGTACCTGTCGGAGCTCGGCGTCCGGCCGCAGAGCCAGGGCCGCGGGCTGGGGTCACAGTTGATGTTCGAGATGCTCGCGCGCTGCGACCGCGAGCGCGTGCCCGCATACCTCGAGTCCTCGACGGAGCGGAGCCGCGCGCTGTACGAGCGCCACGGCTTCCAGACGACCGAGGTGATCCGGATGCCGCGCGGCGGGCCGCCGCTATGGCTGATGTGGCGTCAGGAGTGCCCGACGAGCACACCGACGCCGGCGACCACCGCGCCGCCGAGCGTGACCTGAATCAGCGACTGCGCCAGCGAGACCTGCAGGAACCGCTTGCGGATGATCGCGATCGCCATCAGCTCGATGCTGACAACCACGTAGGCGATCGCCAGTGCCTTGTTCACGTCGTCGATCAGGAACGGGAGCGCGTGCATCGTCCCGCCGATGAACGTCGCGCCGCCCGTGATGAGCCCGCGGGCCAGCGAGGTACCGCGGCCGGTCAGCGTCCCGTCGTCGGACAGCCCTTCGGAGAGCCCCATGCTGATGGCGGCGCCGAGCGCGGCGGCCAGGCCGACGAGCAGAGCCGCGCGCGAGCCTGCGATGTACGCCGCCGCGAAGATCGGCGCGAGCGTCGAGATCGTCCCATCGATCAGGCCGATCAGGCCGGGCTGGACCACCTGGAGCAGCCGCTCCCGCTCGTCCGCGTTCTGCCAGCGCCTGACTATCGACGTAGGGGACGTCACCACCACACCTCGTGCTCCTCCATCACACCGTAACCCTCGGCCAGAGTTAGGCCGGCCGAAAGCTCGCCCTCGAATGTCCCGAACGGCTGGCGGTAGTAGCTGCGCATCACGAGCAGGTTGGTGCGGTCGCGGCGCTCGGCCCATTCGCTGAAGCGGACACGCGCACCGTCCTCGAACAGGATCGACCCCAGGTCGGCGGCAAACTCGACGGGCCCCACCTCCGCCGGCTGGCCGTCCACCCAGATCGTCCGCTCGCTCGCACGGGGCGAGTCGTGGATTCCGCTCACCAGGTTCCAGCCGACACTGCGCCCGTCGAACAGCTTCCCGACACCCGCGCTCCACTTCCAGGCTGTGTGGCGCGGGTGATAGCCCGCGCTGACGTCGACGACCGCGCGCCCGTCCACGTCGATCGCGCGTCCGTCGATGCGGACGGTGCCGCGTGCCGGCAGGTCGGCCTGCTTCGCGGTCCAGGCAAACGTCCGCCCGTAGGCGGTCGCCGTCTCGACCGGCTCGCGCTCCTCCACCTCGATCGCGATCTCGACGCCGCCGTCGTCGACGTGGACCTCGCCGGGCGCCGACGCGATGCCGCGCCGCCCCTCGCGCAGCGGCTTGCCCGGCTCGGCGATCGCCCACCAGCGGACCGGGCGCGGGGCCGATGCGCGCGTCGCCCACACACAGCTGGAGATCGGGGCCGAAGACGCCGACATAGCGCCAGCGCTTGAGCGGCCGCATGCCCTGGCGGCGCGGCATCGCGGCCGGTGGGAGTGGGAGCGAGAGCTCGCGTACCGCAGCACCGCGCGCGGGAAGGGACACCCAAGCATCGTATGCCCGGCGGTAGACTGGATTGACTGGTCAGTCAACCGCAGAGGGGAGAGATGCGGACAGCGGCCGTACAGCTCAACTCGACGGACGACAAAGAGCGCAACATGGCGACGGCCGACCGCCTCACCCGCGAAGCGGCCGCCGACGGAGCGGATCTGATCGTCCTACCCGAGAAGTTCAACGTGCTCGGCGAGCACGACGACTACGTCGCCGGAGCGGAGCCGCTCGACGGGCCGACGATCTCATGGGCGCGCGACACCGCGCGCGAGCTCGGCGTCGACCTCGTCGCCGGCTCGATCGTCGAGCGCCGCGACGGGCACGAGAAGCTCGGCAACACGTCGGTGCACGTCGGCCCCGACGGCGAGGTCAAGGGCGTCTACCGGAAGATCCACATGTTCGACGTCGTCGTCGGCGGCATCGAGTACCGCGAGTCAGCGTCGGAGGAGCCCGGTGACGAGATCGTCCTGTCCGAGGCCGCGAACGGCGTCCCGCTCGGCCTGACCGTCTGCTACGACCTCCGCTTCCCGGAGCTGTTCCGCATCCTCGCGATCCGCGGCGCCCGCGTGATCACGCTGCCGGCCGCGTTCACGAAGGTGACGGGGCGCGCGCACTGGGAGATCCTCATCCGCGCCCGCGCGATCGAGAACCAGGCGTTCGTCGTGGCGGCGGACCAGATCGGGACGCATCCGCCGGACAAGGAAAGCTTCGGCGGCTCGATGATCGTGGATCCCTGGGGAGAGGTGCTCGCGCGCGCGCCCGACGAGGAGTGCTTCGTCGCAGCGAATATCGACTTCGCCCGCCAGGACGAGGTCCGCGACAAGCTGCCCAGCCTGGCCAACCGCGTGGCCGGCGCATACCGCTGGCCCGACGAGGTGACCGCCTGATGCCCGCGTCCGTCGACAAGCGCCGGCTGATCCTCGACGCCGCGATCCGTGTGTTCGCCAAGCAGGGCTTCCACGCGTGCCGCGTTTCGGACATCGCCGACGAGGCGGGCGTCGCCTACGGGCTCGTCTACCACTACTTCGGGTCCAAGGAGGAGATCCTCAACACGCTCTTCACCGAGCGCTGGCAGGTGATGCTCGACGCGATCGCCGAGATCGACGCCAAGCAGGAGGTCCCGGCGCGCGACAAGCTCTACATGGTCGCGTCCTTCATCATCGACTCGTACCGCTACGACCCCGACCTGATGAAGGTGATCATCGTCGAGGTCACGCGCGCGGCCAACTCGTTCGGGCGCGCCCATCTCGCGACGATCCGCGAGGCCTACGACGGGATCGCGAAGATCGTCGAGGACGCGCGCTCGGATGGCTCGTTCAAGCCGGAGATCAGCTCGCAGTGGGCCGCGATGTGCTTCTACGGCGCCATCGAGCAGCTGCTCTCGGGCTGGATCTTCGACCTCCTGCCGAAGGGCGACGACGAGTTCGAGAGCGCGAAGGCGCTCGTGGTCGAGACGATCTGCGGGGGCCTCGAGATCGAGCCCGCGCCGATCTCTGGTTAAGTTTCAGCCGGATGAGCAATGACCTGACGAAGCGGCTGATGTGGAGCGGGCTCCTGGCCGGAGTCGGCGCCCTCGCGACGATCGTCTCCACGCGCGTCGCCACGTACATCTGGATCAAGCTTTTCGACGAGGACCCGCCCGAGGGCTGATGGCGACAACGCAGACCACTCCCCCCAAGACGACTGAGCGGCCGGAGATCTTGGTGGGCGCCGCTTTCCTCGGCGGCCTCGTGCTCGCCCAGGTGCTGAAGCGGCTCGGCAGCGACTGATGGCCACGAACGAGACGGACAAGTCCCTCGGCGACGTCGTCAGCGAGGTCAGCGAGAAGGCGTCGCTGCTTGTCCGCGAGGAGATCGAGCTCGCCAAGGCCGAGATCACCGAGAAGGTCACGAAGCTCGGGAAGGGGGCGGCCGCACTCGCGGCGGCGGGCGTGCTCGCGGTGTTCGCGATGATCTACCTCTTCCACGCGCTCGCCTGGTTCTTCGTCGACCTGTTCAACTGGAACACGGTCTGGCCGGGCTACCTGCTCACGGTCGGCGTGATCGTCCTGATCGGCGTCATCGCGGGCGCCCTCGGCGTGCGCTGGCTGAGAGGCGGTGCGCCGCCCACGCCGGACCTCGCGATCGAAGAGGCGAAGCGTACGCGCGAGATGCTCGACCAGCAGAAGGCGCTCAACCCGTAATGGCGCAGCGTTCGCCAGCCGAGATCCGCACGTCGATCGAGACCACGCGCCGCGAGCTCGCGTTCTCGGTGAACGATCTGCGCACGAAGGTGAGCACGCTCACCGACTGGCGCCGCCCGCTCGCGGAGAACCGTCAGGCGGCGGTCGTCGGCGCGGCCGTAGCGGGGTTCGTGATCGGCGGCGGCATCGCCGCCACCGTCAGCCTTCTGCGTCGCAGGCGCTAAGCCGGCGCCGGCTCTGGCGCCTCGGGGGGCGGCGGAGGCTCGTCCTCCGGCTCGGGCCGCGGCTCGATTCCCCTGTAGTCCATGTACTCGCGTGCAGCGATCTGGATCGATGCGGCGACCGGCACGGCGACGAGCGCGCCGATGATCCCGAGCAGCGCGCTGCCGAATAGGACGGACACGATCACCAGGAACGGGTTGATCTCCACAGCACGCCTCTGGATCTGCGGCTGGATCAGGTTGTTCTCGAGCTGCTGGTAGACGATCGAGTAGATCACCCAGATGATCGTGGCGGTCGGGAAGTCCTGGAACAGCGTGACCAAACCGACGAGCACCGCTCCGATCGTCGCGCCGACGAGCGGGATCAGGTCCAGGAAGAAGATGATCAGCGCGAGCGGCGCCGCGAACGGGACGCCCAGAATCTGGAGCACGATGTACGCGGTGACGCCGGCGATCGTCGCCTGGGCCAGCGCTCCCGCCACGTAGTTGCCGACCGCCCGGCCGACGCGGTCGAAGACGCGCTCGAGCCGCTCGGCGCGATCCTCGGGCACGAAGCGCAGCCCGAAGTGGAGCCACCGGCGTCCCCCGCCGAGAATGAACGCCGTCAGGATCAGGATCGTGATCAGCGCGAAGAGCGAGCTGACGAGGCCGAAGCCCACGTCGCGGAGCACCACTGCGGCGTCGTCGATCTTGGACGGCAGCTTTGCCGCTTCCTCCTGGATCTTCTCCGTGACGTCGTAGTCCTCGTTGATGTCGCGCAGGGTGTCGTTGTCGTTCACGAAGTCGGTTACGTCCTGGGCGTACTGGGGCGCGTTCTCGGCCAGGTCGTTCGCCGCCGTTGACGATCGGCGGCACGACGATGGCGCCGATGCCGACCGGCACGAGCAGCAGCCCCAGGTAGACGAGCGTGATCGCGAACCCGCGCTTCATGCGACGGCTGAGGAAGTTCACCGGGCCCGAGAGGGCGATCGCCAGGAACGTGGCGATCAGCAGCCAGCCGATGGGCTTGCGGAGCAGGTAGACCAGGTACAGCGCGAGGACCACCAGCACGGCGGTGAGCACCGTGACTGCGATGGCCCGGGGGCTTGGGATATTGGACGCGACCATCCGGTTCGCGCCGATTCTGCGAATGCGCTCGGACGGCTAGGCGAGCACGCTCGGCAGCACGCCGCCCACGCCCAGGAGCCCCGGGCCGGTGTGGACGCCCAGGACGGGCCCGACCTCCGAGACGAAGACGGGGTCGCGCTCGAACAGCTGGCGACAGCGCTCCGCCAGCCGCTCGGCCTCGTCGCGCGACTGGATGTGCTGCACGACCCAGGCGTCCGCTCCGCCCTTGTGCCGTTCCTCCGCGTATGCGACCAGCCGCTCGAACGCGCGACCGCTGGTGCGGACACGCTCGACGGGCGTGATCTCCTGTTCGAGGGTGAGGATCGGCTTGATCTTCAGCGTCGACCCGATCCATGCGCTCGCCGCTCCGATCCGGCCGCTCCGCTTCAGGAACTCGAGCGTGTCGACCGCGAACCACATCTTGAGCGACTCGCGCGCCTCTTCCGCCCGTGTGACGACGGCGTCGGCATTTTCGCCACGCTGAGCGACCCGCGCGGCGCCGAGCACGATCATCCCGAGCCCGCCGGCCGAGCTCTCAGAGTTGACGACGCGGACGCGCTCGCCACCCTTGCCCTCCTTCTCGAGGAGCTCGGCGGCCTGGCGCGCCGAGTCCGCCGTGCCGGAGATCCCCTCCGAGATGTGGATCGACACGACGTCCCCGCCGTCGGCGAGCAGCGGCTCGTAAGCGGTGGCGAAGTCGCCGACCGACGGCTGCGACGTCGTCGGCCACTGCTCCGCGGACCGGATCTCGTCGTAGAACTTGTCGAGATCCGCCATCAGGTCGAGTTCGCGCTCGGTGCGGTCGCTCCCGAAATTCACGTACAGAGACACGACTTCGATCGCGTTCCCGGCGGCCATCTCCGGCGGCAGATACGCGGTCGAGTCCGTGACGACGGCGGTCCGGGGCATCGGCGCCGCAGCCTACGGGAGCCCGGCGTACACTGTCGGCCGGGGAAGTCTTGGAGGACAGCACGAAGCTACAGCTGGAGGGCCTGCTGCAGGCCCGCTCGGAGGACATGCGCCACGGACGCGGACCGCGTCGGCGGCCCCAGGTGCAGGAGCTCGTGCTCGAGCGGCCGCTGCCGGCGGTGGCGCGGTCGTACGACACCTCCTCCGTTCGCCGGTGCGAGGACTGCCGGGGCGAGATCGGCGCTCGCCGCCTGCGGGCGATGCCGCGCACGACGCTCTGCCTCCACTGCCAGCGCGACGCCGAGCAGGCAGCACCAGCTTCTTAGACTCCGAGCATGAAGACGCTGGTCACCGGCGGGGCCGGGTTCATCGGCTCGCACGTCGTACGCGCCCTCGCCGATCGCGGCGACGAGCTGCGCCTGACCATGCGGGAGTCGACGAAGGAGGAGAACCTCGCCGGGCTCGAGTACGAGACCGTCAAGTGCGACCTCCTCGACCGCCGTCAGGTGCGCCGCGCGCTTCGCGATGTGGACCGTGTCTTCCACTGCGCCGGGATGACCTCGCTGCGCTCCTCGGACGCGGAGCGGCTGTTCGAGGTGAACGTCGTCGGCACCCGCAACCTGCTCGAGGAGTGCCTGCGCTCCGGCGTCGAGCGCGTCGTCTACACATCGAGCGTTGCTGCGATCGGGCCCGCGCCCGTCGGCGGCCGCGCCGACGAGAACCAGCTCTTCACCGCCGGCAAGCTTGGGATCCCCTACGTCAACTCAAAGCACGAGGCGGAGGTCGAGGCGCTGCGGCTGGCCGCGCAAGGCCTGCCGGTCGTTTGCGTGAACCCTTGCGTCGTCTTCGGTGACGGCGACGTCTACGGCAGCTCGACCTCGATCGTGCGCCGCTTCATGCTCGGCCGGATTCCGGCTTACGTCGACGGCGCGCTGAACATCGTCGACGTGGAGGACGTCGCGCGCGGCCATCTGCTCGCCGACGAGCGCGGCTCCATCGGCGAGCGCTACATCCTCGGGAATCGCAACTACACGCTCGATCGTCTCTTCGCCGACCTCGGCCGGGTCTCCGGCGTCGAGCCGCCGGCGCTGAAGCTGCCGCCCGCCATCGCGCTACGCCTCGCGCAGGTGCTCGAGGCGGCGCCGGGCCGGCCGCCGATCACGGTCGACGAGGTCAAGTCGGCCGGCCAGTGGTGGACCTACAAGACGACCAAGGCGAAGCGCGAGCTCGGCTGGACGACCTCGCCGCACGAGGACACGATCGAGGCGACGGTGAACTGGTACATCGACCGCGAGGGCGACCGCTTCAAGCGCTCGCGCCGTTCGCAGCCCGTTCAGTACAAGCTCGCCGCCGCGATGCTCGGCCTGGTGAGGAGGCCTGGCTCATGACGGTCCTCTACCGCTGCCCCACGCCGACGAACTACCTGTGTAACTGCGGAAAGGTCGCGCGGAAGCTGAACGCGCTCGGGATCGACTACGACCAGGTGCGCGTGCCCTACCGCAAGTCGGGCCGCGGCGAGGTCGAGGACCTGACCAAGCAGCGCTGGGTCCCCGTGCTCGTGCACGGCGAAGAGGTCATCCACGACAGCAAGCGCATCGTGGAGTACCTCGAGTTGCACAGATCTGGCGTCTAAACGTCTCCACTTCGGACACTTAGGCGTATTGCCCGTCCTAGAGGGGGATTCTGCTCTCGATGGGCAGGACGCACCGCGTACTTCCGCTGCTGCTGGGCCTCTCCACTCTGATGGCGGGCGCGCTGACCCCTGCCGCGGAGGCGCGGCGCGGGCCATGCATCCCGGGGCAGAAGAAGCCCACCTGCCGGATCTGGACCGCGAAGGTATTCACCGTCGCCGACGGCGACACGTTCAACGCGAGGATCCGGGACAACGGGCACTGGTCGCGGCGCAAGGACATCCGCCTGCTCGGTGTGCAGGCGATGGAGCTGTCGGACTACAGCCGCGCCCACACCCGCAAGGGCGACTGCCACGCCGTCGAGGCCGCCGAGCGGTTCGAGGTCCTGCTTCAGGGGGCGAGCGTCAAGCGCCGCAAGGTCCGCGTCGCCTCCTTCAGGAAGAGCAGCAAGACTGCCGGCGCGCGCGGGCGGCTGCGGCGCGGAGTCGCGTACAAGCAAGGCGGGCGCTGGCACGACGCTGCGACGACGCTCATGCGCGAGGGCCAGGGCCTGTGGGACCCGAACGGCAAGGAATGGGCCTGGAACAACCCTCTCTCGAAGACTGCCGCGGAGGCGGCACGGAGGGGCGTCGGCATCTGGGACCCCGAGGCGTGCGGGGCAGGGCCGCAGCCGGACGTCCCGCTGGCCATGAAGGTCAAGTGGGACGCGGACGGCAGGGACGGCAAGAACGTGAACGGCGAGTGGGTTCGGATTCGGAACACCAGCTCCACGGGCGGCCCGATCTCGCTCAGGGGCTGGGCGCTACGGGACGCGTTCCTGCGCCGGTACGAATTCCCGCGCGACAAGGGTGCCGTCTTGGCCCCGGGCGAGTCGCTCCGCGTGCATGTCGGGACTGGAGACGACACCGCAACCGACCTGTTCTGGGGCGAGCAGGATCCGATCTTCGAGAACGTCAAGGGTGGTCGCCGCGGTGTCGGAGACGGCGCCTACCTGTTCGATCCGCAGGGTGATCTGCGCGTGTACGCCCAGTACCCGTGCAGGCTCTTCTGCGCCGAGCCGCTGGAGGGCAAGGTCGCGATCGAGGCACACCCGCACGCACCGGAGTCGATCGGGGTGACCAACATCTCGAGCGAGCCGATCGACCTCTACCAGTACGAGATCGAGAGCGTCCCGTACTTCTACGAGTTCGGCCCTTGGGCGGTGCTCCAGCCCGGCGAGTCGATCCAGGTCGTGGTCAAGCAGAGTCCTGCGCTCGACACGGCGTTTGAGAAGGGGTGGGGGCTCAGCGACTACATCCTGGGTGACAAGAGCGACGTGGTCAGCCTGCGCAACCCGCTCGGTGCGCCGTTCGCCTGCGACTCCTGGGGCAGCGGGCCCCGCGCCCAGTGCCCCGACGTCTAGCCCAGCCGGTTTTCGATGCCTAGCGGCGGGCTCGAAGCCGGCTGCTCGTCGCCCGCGCCGCCGTGGACCGGCGCCTCGGGCTCGTCGGCCGGCTGCTCGACGCCGAGCAGGTCGGCGAGCTCGCCGGACTCGTACATCTCGGTGACGATGTCGCAGCCGCCCACGAGCTTGCCGTCGACGAAGAGCTGCGGGATCGTCGGCCACTCCGAGATCGCCGAGAGCTCCTGGCGGATCCGCGGGTCGGGGAGGATGTCGAGCGCCGCGTACTTGACGCCGAGCGAGTTGAGCGCGGCAGAGGTGCGCATGGAGAAGCCGCACGCGGGCTGATCCGGTGTGCCCTTCATGAAGAGCATCACCGGGTTGTCCTGGATCGCCTCCTCCAGGAAAGCGCGGATCTGGGCGTTTGTCATCAGTTCCCTCCCGGGGTCGAAGTCTTCAGGGAGAGGGCGTGGATCGGCCCCCCCACCTCATTGCCGAACACGTCGTAAACGAGCTTGTGCTGGTCGATCCGCGACAGTCCGTCGAATCGGTCCGAGACCACCTCGGCGCGAAAATGGTCTCCACCCCCGGTCAGGTCCTCGACGCTGGCCTGGGCCCCCGGAATCGCCTCTTCGATGCGGGTCTTGAGCTCGTCGGCGGTCGGCATTGGAGACAGCGATGGTAGCTACTACACTTTTCGAAGTAATGGTCAACTCTGACCGACATCGCGACCGAGAAGGTCAAGGCGTTCCTCCAGTCCGAGAACGCCGCTGCTTCCGGCGCCGGACTGCGCGTAGGCGTGCGCGGCGGTGGCTGCTCCGGGTTCCAGTACTCGCTCGCGCTCGACGAGCAGCGCGACGATGACCAGGTTTTCGAGCACGAGGGCATCAAGGTCCTCGTCGACCCCGCGAGCCTCCGCTACGTGGACGGCTCGACGGTCGACTACACCGAGAGCCTCATGGGTTCAGCGGCTTCGAGGTCCAGAACCCGAACGTCGTCGCCTCCTGCGGCTGCGGCTCGTCCTTCCGCGTGAAGGACGACGAAGACGCCGCTGCCTGCGCCTCGACCCAGTAGTTCCGCAAGTTTTGGGGTAGTGCGCGCGTTTTCGTCTGCGTGCGCAAACCTGCTCTCGTTCTCACACTTCTGATCGGACTGGCGCTGCCGGCGTCGGCGAATGCCCAGCTCCCCGTCGGCGCCCAGATGGAGGGTGTCGAGCACGTGGGGAACATCCCCGTGAACGGATCCGTGGGCGCCAACTTCAGGGACAACTACATGTTCGTCACGGGCACGCTCGGCTCGCCCAAGACCGATCCGGGCCTGACGACCCAGATCAACTACGGCGGCCTCTGGGTCTACGACACGACGGATGCGGCCAACCCGCAGCTCGTCACGCACCTTCCCGTCCCGCATTACGAGAACGAGGACGTCTCGATCGGCGGCAACCGCCTGCTGATCTCGGGCGACGGCACGCTTGGCGGCTCGAACCTGATCGTCGTCGACATCTCGAACCCCGAGGCACCGTTCATCGAGCAGGTGATCAACATGCAGCTGATCGACGAGGGGCACACGGCCACCTGCATCCAGGACTGCAGGTACGCGTGGGTCGCCGGTGGCGGTTCGATCGCGGTGCTCGACCTCGACAAGGACGCGCAGTTCGAGAACCCCGAGGGCGTGCCGGACGTCCAGGTCCAGGGCGCCGAGTCAGAGGTCGAGGTGGGCGACCTCGGCGACCCGAACAAGCTTGACGAAGAAGGCAACCCGCAGCCGTACCGCGAGTTCGGCTGGAGCACCCATGACGTCCAGGTCGACGAGGCCGGGTACGCGTGGGTGGTCGGCGGCAACGGCACGATCGGGTTCGATACGCGCCCCGGCCATTACGGCGAGTCGAACGCGCTCACTCCCAAGGTCGTCGCGCGCACGGGCCCCGCCGCGCTCAACGACGGCGAGTTCACGTGTGACGGGGTCAACGAGGACGGCACGCCCGAGGAAGGCTGCGAGGACGACGGCGACACGCTGAACGACTTCATCCACCACAACTCGTGGCGGCCCGACGCGGACAGGTTCAAGTCGCGCAAGGACGGCGAGCTGAAGAAGAAGGGCGTGCGGCCGGGCGAGACGGTCCTCATCACGGAGGAGGACATCTGGAGTCGCGCCTCGCAGGGCACGACGAAGGGCGGCTGCGAGAGCCAGGGCTCGTTCCAGACGTGGCAGGTCAAGCAGCTGAAGACGACCGGCGAGAACGAGTCCACGGTGAAGCCGCTCGACTCGTACACGACCGAGTTCAACGAGGCGATCGAGGGCGACGACGTCGAGGGCATGGACCTGATCCCGACGAACGGCTTCTGCTCGTCCCACTACTTCGACGAGCAGGACGGCCTGGTGGCGACCGCTTGGTACGAGCAGGGAACGCGCCTGCTCGACGTGCGGAACCCCCAGGACATCAAGGAGGTCGGCTACTTCATGGCCCCCGACTCCGTCGTGTGGGCGTCGTACTGGGCACCCACCGATCCTTCGATCATCTACGTCATGGACCACCAGCGCGGGATCGACGTCCTGCGCGTCACCGCGGGCGCTCAGGAGGGCAAGCAGGTGCGCGCCCAGGCGGTGCCGCAGTGGTTCAGGCTCGGCGAAAGCTCTGCGCGCGACGGCGTCGCGAGCCCGGAGAAGCACCCGCTCTTCGGCTACGTGTGCCGCGTCCGCTAAGCGGGCTCGTTGTCTAGCGAGCGCCAGAGGTAGAGCGACGCCAGCGAGCGGTTCGGCCGCCACGGCTCGCCGATCTCGGTCAGCCGCGCGGCGTCCGGCAGCTCGGGCAGGTCGTACGCGCGCTCGACGGCGCGTCTCACGCCCAGGTCGCCGACCGGCAGGACGTCCGGCCGGCCGAGGTGGAAGATCAGGAACATGTCGGCCGTCCACTGGCCGAGGCCCTTCACCGCGGTGAGCTGCTCGGTCACCTCCTCGTCCGAGAGCTCCGACAGGCGGGCCAGCTCGAGCTCGCCGGACTCGACGTGTTCGGCGAGCGAGCGCAGGTAGCCCACCTTCGGGCGTGACAGCCCGACCGAGCGCACCTCCTCCGGGTCGGCGGCGAGCAGCTCCGCCGGGCTTGGCGTGCGGCCGTCGAAGAGCGCCGTGAGCCGCTCGTAGATCGAGCGCGCCGCCTTCGTGGAGAGCTGCTGGCCCACGATCGAGCGCACCAGTGCGCCATACGGCTCGAGCGGGCGGCCGCGGCGGCGCTGTTCCTCGTCGAGCGGGCCGTGCTCGTCGACGAGCCGGCGCATGACGGGATCCGAAGCGCGCAGTTGCTCCAGCGGGTCGGGCATCGGCGGAGCGTACGCGGCGAATAGGCTCCCGCGGCATGCGACTTGTCACTTACGACGCCGGGCAGGGCGCGCGTGCGGGGGAGCTGCGCGGCGACGCGATCTTCGACGTGTGGGGCCAGGGCGAGTCGGTTCGCGAAGACGACCGGACGCTCTCGGGCCTGCTGCGCGGGGGCCTGCTTGCCGAGCTTCAGCCCGGTCAGGGCGACGGCATCCCGCTCGACTCGGTGACGCTCCTGCCGCCGGTCGGCGAGCCCGACAAGATCCTCTGCATCGGTCTGAACTACCGCTCGCACGCGGCTGAGGCCGGCATCGACGCGCCCGAGCAGCCGACGTTCTTCGGCAAGTTCGTGAACGCGCTCGCTGGGCCCGGCGCGACGGTGAAGCTGCCCGAAGGCACCGACAAGGTCGACTACGAGGCGGAGATCGCGGTGGTGATCGGCGCGCGCTGCGCGCAGGTGACGCCCGACGACGCGCTCGACCACGTCGCGGGCTACATGCTGTTCAACGACCTCTCGGCGCGCGACTGGCAGTTCGCGACGCCGCAGTGGATGCCGGGGAAGGTGTTCGACGGCGCGGCGCCGTGCGGCCCCGCGCTCGTGACGCCGGACGAGGCCGGCGCGCACGACGCGATCGAGTTCAAGCTCGAGCTGAACGGCGAGGTGATGCAGGAGGCCTCCACCGGCGACCTGATCCACTCGGTACCCGACGTGATCGCGCACCTCTCCGGGCTGATGACGCTCGAGCCGGGCGACGTGATCTCGACCGGCACGCCGTCCGGTGTGGGCAGCACGCGCGACCCGCGTGTGTGGCTCAAGTCCGGAGACGAGATCGTGATCACCTCGCCGACGCTCGGCGAGCTGCGAACGACGATCGCCTAGCGCTAGGGCTGGCCCTCGACCGAGCCGGGGACGCCGGTGTTGGTCGAGTACTTCGGCTGGATCTTCATCTCCGGCCGGATGTGGTGGACGGCCTGCGCGACGGCGATCGCGGACTCCGCGAAGCCGGTGGCGATCAGCTTCAGCTTGCCGTCGAAGATCGTGATGTCCCCGGCCGCCCAGACGGCCTCCATCGAGGTCTTCATCAGCGAGTCGACCTTGATCGAGCCCTTCTCGACCTCGAGCGGCCACTCCTTGAGCGGGCCGAGTGCGGTCTTGAAGCCGAGCTGGAGCAGCACGGCGTCGCACTCCAGCTCGTGCGTCTCGTCCTCGTTCTCCGAGTGAAAGATCGTGATCCGCTCGACGCGGCCGTTGCCGGACACGTCCTTCACCTGGTAGGGCGTCTTCACGTCGACCTTGCCGGCCTCTACGGCGTCCATGATCTCCTTGACGGTCACCTCGTGGGCGCGGAAGGCCTCGCGGCGGTGGACCAGCGTGATCGAGCCGGCGGTGTCGAGCAGGTTGATCACCCAGTCGCAGGCGGAGTCGCCGCCGCCGATGATCACGACGTCCTTGCCCTCGAACTCGGACTTCTCGCCGACGAGGTAGTACGCGCCCTTGCCCTCCCACGGGCTCATGTCGTAGCCCGGCAGCTTCTTCGGCTCGAACGCGCCGTGGCCGCCGGCGATGATGAGCGTGCGGCTCAGGAAGTCGCCCTTGTCGGTGACGAGGCGGAGGATGCGCTCGCCACCTGAGTCCTCGTACTCGACGCGATCGGCGGTGGTCTCGAGCGAGACGGGAACGTCGAACTGCTCGAGCGCCTGCTTGCGAATCTCTTCGACGAAGTCCTTGGCGATGATCCGCGGGAAGCCTGGGACGTCGAAGATCCACTTCTCGGGGTAGAGCGTCGTCAGCTGGCCGCCGAGCTCCGGCAGCGATTCGACGATCTGCGAGCTGGCCTCGCGCATGCCCGCCCAAAAAGCGGTGACCATGCCGACGGGGCCGGCCCCGATGATCGTGATGTCCCTGATTTCGTCGTTCACAGCGCGTCGAGGGCCTTCTCGGCCGACGAGGAGATGCAGGTGAAGATCGGCGTCTCCGACAGTGTGTAGGAGCTCGACTCGGTACCCCGCAGCTCGTGCACCAGATCCAGGAACTCGGCCGGGTCGTCGCCGTTGAACGACACGACGAACTCCTGGTCGTCAAGGCCATAAGAGTAGGCGGTGTTGACATCGACTCCGGCGTAGCGGCGGCCGGTCTCGATGTGTCCTTTCATGATCCGCATCCGCTCCTCGGGCGCGAGCGCGTACCACTCGCGCTTCTTCCACATCGGGTAGACGAAGAGGTAGCGGCTGTCCGACCCAGGGCGGGGCTCGAGCGGCGTCGGCTCGTCGGAGTAGACGGACTCCTTCGTCATCGCGAGGTACGAGTAGGGCGTGTCGGCCCAGCGCATCAGCCCGCTCTGGTTGATCAGCACGTGCAGCTCATGGATCGGGTCGAGGCTCGACGCGACCGCGCGCACCATCAGGTCGGCGTCGCCGCGCGTTCCGACGAGTGAGTAGGTGCGCAGGAAGTGGTCGCGTGCGAACTCCTCCAGCGCGGCGGCGAACTCGCGCTTGTCCTGCGCGCGCTCGTCCGCGCTCCGGCGCCGCCACTCGGGCCGGACCTTGAAGAACGTGAACTTGACGAAGTTGCGCTCAGCCACCGGCCATAGAGTGTGGCGAATGCGCATGGCCTGCTGTCTGGCGCTGGCTGCGTTCCTGCTTCCGGCCGCGCAGGCGAACGCGCAGCCCGAGCGAGCGCTCGTGGTCGTCCTTCCAAATGCGGACCTGTACGCCCGGGTGGACACCATGGCGGGGTTGGGGCTCCATGTGGCGGTCGCGAGTCCTGCGGTGGACGCGGACGCCGCGGGCCAGACGTATCTGGACGTGAGCCAGGGAGCGCGCGTGTCAACGCGCGTGTATGACGAGGATCTGCCGCAGCTGCGTCTCGGGCCGGATGGGCAGATCGAGCGGTGGGACCTGGTCGCGCAGCGCGCCGACGACGCGCCTGCGGACCTCGTGCCGGGCCTTCTCGGCGACACGATCGCCGCCGCGGGCGGCTCGACGGCGTACATCGGAGTCCGCGGCAGCTCGCACCAGGCGGCGGCGATCGCCGCCGACGCCTCCGGCCGCGTGGGGACCGTGGAGCTCGGCACACGGCAGGCGTTGAACAGCCGGATCAAGCGCGCCGTGCGTGCGCATTCGCTCGTCGTGGCCGAGGTGCCCCCCGGGCCCGGCCTGACGCTCTTGCCGGACGCGGAGGACCTCTTGGTGATCGTGCTCGTGGCGCCGCCGGCGGACGAAGCCGAGCTTCTGCCGACGGGCGCCGGTTTCGGCGACGAGAGGCGACGTGGCCTGCTCACCTCGAGTACCACTCGGCGCGACGGCATGGTCGCGATCACCGACTACGCCCCGACGGTGCTGCGCTGGCTCGGGCTCGACGTTCCGGACGACATGCAGGGGCGGCCGATGCGCGCGACGCCCGGGTCGGTCGACGAGGTCGAGTCGCTGGCTGATCGCCTCGCCCACATCAAGGATCGGCGCGGACTGGCGCTGCGAGCCACGTTCGGGCTCTGGCTAGTCGTGCTGGCGGTTCTCGCGCTGATCGGACGCGCGAGGCTCGGGTTGCGGCTCGGCCTGCTCGTCGCGATCTGGCTCCCGGGGTTGGCGCTGCTCACGGGAGCGCATCGACCCCTCGCGGGGCGCCGAGGTGGCGATCCTCGCCGTCGGGTCGGTCGCGCTGGCCGCCGCCACGGACGGGGTCTTGGGGTGGCCGCGCGGCCCCGCGCTCGCTGCCGGCGTCGTCCTGGGCGCGCACGCGATCGACCTGATCGCGGGATCCCCTCTGATCGTCCGATCGCTCTCAGGGCCGAACCCCGGCTTCGGCGCGCGCTTCTACGGGATCGGCAACGAGCTCGAGGCGATCCTCAGCGCAACGATCCTGCTGGGTGCCGGCGCCCTGCTCACTGGGAAGCGGGGCCGCGCTGTGCCTATCGGGTTCGCCGTCGTCTGCGCCGTCGCGGCGCTGTTCATCGGAGCGGGGCGGCTGGGTGCGGACGTCGGCGGCGTGATCACCCTGGGCGCCGGAGCGGCCGCGGCGGTGCTCGCCTCGCTGCCGGGCGGGATCTCCCGTCGTGCCGTGGTTATCGCGGTTCTGACGCCGGCGCTCGCGGTGGGTCTCCTCGCCCTGGTCGACGTGGTCAGCGGCGGCGATTCCCACCTGACGCGCTCCGTCCTGGCGGCGGACTCGCCGGGCGAGCTCGTCGACGTCGCCGAACGGCGCTTCGACACCGCGTGGGACAACCTGAAACAGGGGACGACGCCGCTCAGCGTGGGGCTGTTCGCACTCGTCCTGGGGTACGGCATCGCGCGCCGCCGCCAGCTCCTCGCACCGCTGGAGGGCGATCGCGCCTTTGCGGCGGGCATGTGGGGCACGCTGGCGGCGACCGTCGTGGGCGCGCTCGCGAACGATTCCGGGCCGACGATCTTCCTGATTGGCGCAACGGCACTGGTGCTTGCCGCCGCCTACGTGACAGGAAAACCGCGGGCCGGTGCTCTAACCTAGCCCGGTGCGCATAGCGCTCGTCTCGCCCTACTCCTACACGTATCCGGGCGGGGTGGGGCGTCACGTCGAAGCTCTGGCCCACGAGCTGCTCCGCGAGGGGCACGACGTACGTCTGCTTGCCCCATACGACCCGGATGATCGCCGCACGCGCGTAAGCCACCGCGGCGCGCGGCCCGATGCCCGCCCGGCGCCGGATCACCTGATCTCGCTCGGCCGCACGGTCGGGCTGCCGATGAACGGGGCGGTCTCGAACCTCTCGCTCACGCCTTTCGCGGTCGCGACACTCGGCCGCGAGCTGCGCCACGGCGGCTACGACGTCGTCCACGTCCACGAGCCGAACGCCCCCGTTGTCAGCTGGTATGCGGTCGAGGCGGCCCGCTCGCCGGTGGTCGGCACGTTCCACTGCTACTCGACGAGCGGCTTCTCCAACAACATCGCCGCGCTTGTGGGCGCACGCCGGCTCTACAACAAGCTTCATATGCGCGTGGCCGTGTCCGAGGCCGCGCGCTGGACCGCGCAGCGCTTCTACGGCGGCCGCTACCGGATCGTGCCGAACGGCGTCGATCTCAGCACAGCCCGTCCGCCCGCAGCCGTCTGGCGCGATGGTCCGCTGCAACTCCTGTTCCTCGGCCGCGCTGAGGAGCGCAAGGGCCTGCCGGTCCTCCTGCGGGCATACGAGGGGCTGCGGGCCGTCGGTGTCAATGTGCGGCTGACGGTCGCGGGCGCGACGCGCGAAGAGGTTCAACCGTTCCTGCTCGACGAGGAGGGAATCGAGATTGCCGGCCGCGTCACGGACGACCAGAAGTGGTCATTGCTAGCCGGCGCCGACCTGCTGTGCGCACCTTCGCTCGGCGGGGAGAGCTTCGGCATGGTGCTTACCGAGGCGTTCGCCTCCGGCACCCCCGTCGTCTGCTCCGACATCGCCGGCTACCGCGAGGTCGTACGGGACGGCCGCGACGGCGTGCTCGTACCGCCCGGCGACCCGACCGCGCTCGGCAAGGCGCTTCACTCGCTCGCCGGCGATCCTGAACGGCGGGCGGCGATGGGCGGTCACGCGCGCGTGCGCGCCGAGCGGTTTGCATGGCCGCACGTGGCGGGCGAGCTGGTGTCGATCTACGAGGAAGCCGCCGAGCTGCCCGCTCCGAGCTCGACGTCGGAGCGCGTTGCGGTCCGCACCGGGCTGCGAAGCGCTGACCTCGGGCCGCGCGTGCCGGCCCGGAGGATTCCCTCGCCCGAGCCGGCCGATCCGGGTGCCGGCCGGCGGCGTGCGTTCCGCGCGGTTCGACGGGCGGCGGTCATCGGCTGCGCCGCACTGGGTGTCGGCCTGACGGCGCTCGCGCTCGACCACATCGGGCTCAAGCCGATCGGCAACGCGCTGCTGGCGGCGACACCGGTATGGGTGCTCGTCGCGTTCGCGCTGATGTGCGCGTCGATGCTGATCCGCGCCGAGGCGTGGCACGCGGTCCTGCGCGCGGCGCTTCCGAACGCGCGCGTCCGCAGACGCGACGCCGCGCGCGGGACGATGATCGGCGTGCTGATGTCGGCGACCCTGCCCGCCCGGCTCGGCGAGCCGTCGCGCGCCCTGATCGTCGCGCGGCGCATGGGGCGGGTGCGGGAGCGGCTACCGGTCGTGCTCGGAACGCTCGTCGCACAGACCTTCCTGAACCTCATCGCGCTGGTCGTGCTCGGGATCGTCATGTTCGCGACGATCGGGCTCTTCCAGGGCAACGAGGACAAGCTCGTCGCCGCCTCGCTCGCGCCGATGATCTTGATAGCGCTGCTGCTTGCAGCACCGGCGCTGCTCCGCCGCGGGCGGCCGTCGCGCTTCGTCCGGCTGCGCAACGCGATCGCGATCGCGCGCGGCGCGCTGGTCGAGGTCCGCTCGGGCCTGCGCGTGTTCCGCAACCCGCGGCTGGGCGCATGGGCGGCCACCACGCAGCTCGCCGCCTGGGGCGTGCAGTGGATCGCGTGCTACGTCCTGCTTGTCGCGCTCGGGCTCGACGAGCGCGCCGGGATCGGCGCGGCGGCCGCGGTGCTGTTCGCGGTCAACGTCACCGCCGTCCTGCCGGCGACGCCGTCGAACCTCGGTGTCTTCCAGGCCGCCTGCGTGGCCGTGCTGTCGGCGTACGGCGTCGGCCATTCCGACGCGTTCGCCTACGGGATCATCCTGCAGGCGGTCGAGATGGGGACCGCGTTCGCGATGGGCATGCCCGCGCTCGTACGCGAGGGCATGACTTGGAAGGACATGCGCCTGCGGGCGCTCCACGCCGCACCGGTCGACCTGCGGTCGGCCATCGAAGCGAAGACCTAGCTTCGCAACCGCCATTTTCGGCGCCGAGGTACGTTATTGTTTCTCAAGGTGCCGTTGCGGGAGCGGAGACAGGGGTTGCTGCGCATGCTTGCGCTCGTCTGCGCGTGCACGGCGCTGATTGCGACCGGCGCGTTCGCTCAGGAGCACGAGGGCGAGCCGCCCGACGAGGCCGGCGACGACCCGATCGCGAACCGCGGCGACCGTTACGTCCCCGAGCCGCCCGGAACCGTCAAGAAGATGCGCTTCTGGTACGGCCCGTACGTGATGCCGGCCGGCTGGGACGCGAACCGCGTCGACCTCGACATCCCCGTCCACAACGGGATGATCCTCCAGGTCGAGCCGGAGCTGCGGGTCGCCCCCGACTGGACGGAGCCGAGCCACCAGGTCGCCCACATCCACCACGCGCACTGGTTCGCGCTCGACCCCGGCAACACGGAGGACAACTACACCTCCGGCAACACCGAGTGGATCTTCGGCAACGGCGACGAGGAGACGCGCGCGGACTTCATGCTCCGGTCGAAGGCGCAGAAGAAGGGGCCGTTCTACGGCGAGTACATCGGACTCGCCGGGCCGCAGGCGATGATCTACATGCTCCACAACAAGACGGCGCAGACGATGGTCGGTTACGTCGCCCTCGACGTCACGTTCAAGTACGGCACGATGGAGCAGCTCAACGAGGAGCGCCCGCACCACGACATCTCGGGCGTCCTGTGGGGACGCACGTTCGACGTGCCGCGCCAGCGCCGGCGCAAGGACGGCAACAAGGACGGCGAGTGGAACACGACCGAGGACATGCGCACCGAGGAGGGCGCGCCGCGGCCGATCATCTGGACGTCGCAGATCGAGGGCACGATGATCGGGACGGGGTCGCACCTGCACCCCGGCGGCGACCGCGTCTACACGGAGAACCTGGGCTCCGAGGAGAACCCTTGCCGGGATGACGGGCGCGGCTTCGGCGGCACGCTGATGCTGAAGGCGGACATCATCAACCGGCACACGCCGCTGTCCGAGGACTACCAGACCGAGGTCACGCGACCCTCGTGGCGCGCTCCGATCCACGTGGGCGACCGGATCCAGATCACGGGCATCTACAAGAACGCGAAGCACGCCTGGTACACGGCGATGACCCACAACGGGGCGTACATCGACGAGGCGCAGCCGCCGAAGGGGCGCTGCAAGCCCTACCTCGTCGGCAAGGACCGGAAGAAGCGGGTCCGGAAGAAGGTCAGGGGCCGCGCCGGCCGAGTGCGGATCGTCAAGCGGCGGATCGACCCGACCGCGGGCGTGCCGAACCGCGACTGGGGCCACGAGCACGACACCTTCTGCGGCAAGAAGTTCGGCTTCGACCCGTGCGAGCCGCCGTTCGAGGCACCGGCCGACGGCCCGCCCGCCAGCCAGGTCACGATCGCGAACTTCCAGTACTACCCGGGCGGCCGCGGCGCGCCCGGCGACCAGGGCTTGCCGCCGACCGTCAAGCAGGGCGACTCGCTCACCTTCCTCAACGCGGACCAGCAGGCGAACATCCGCCACTCGGTCACGACCTGCAAGTACCCGTGCAACGGCCGCTACGTCTCGAACTACCCGTGGGCTGACGGCCGCTGGGATTCCGGCACGCTCGGCTACGACGCTATCGACGGCGGCACGCCCGACCCGGTCTCGTCGACGCCGAAGGACCTGCCGGTCGGCAAGTACTCGTACTTCTGCCGCATCCACCCGTTCATGCGCGGCGAGTTCCGCGTCGTTCCGTAGCTAGGCGACAGCCTCTTCCTCGACGGAGCCTTCGCGCGGCTCGTCCGCCGGCGGCAGCTCGCCACCGCGGTCGGTGCCGGCGATCAGCTCGTCGGGTGCCTTCTCCTTCGGGATGAAGCCGGACTTCATGCCGAAGTAGACCGCCTGCGGGTGGTGCGCGACGATCGCGACCGTCGACTGCTCGGGCATCACCGCGTAGCCGCCCGAGAGCGTCATGCCGATCTCCTCGAGCCCAAGCAGGCGCCAGACCTTCTCGTGCTCCGACTGCTCGGGGCACGCGGGGTAGCCCCATGAGTAGCGGCGCCCCTGGTCCAAGTCGATGCCCAACCCGCGGCGCACATCGGAGTGCACCCACTCGGCCATGCCTTCCGCGGCCTGCACCGCCAAGCCGTGGACGAAGAGCTGCTCCGAGAACTCGCCGGCGGCCTCGAGCTCGGCGAGCCGCTCGGTCGACCTCGGCCCGGCCGTCACTGCCTGAAGCGCTACGACGTCGCGCTCGCCCGAGTCGACCGGTCGGAAGAAGTCGGTGAGGCAGATGCGGTCGTGCTTTGGCTGGCGTGGGAAGACGAGGCGCTCGATCTCAGTCTCGGGGTCCTCCGGATCGAAGATCACGAGCTCGTTCCCGTCCGCGTTGCAGGGGAAGTATCCGAGCTTCGCGCGCGGCTCGAGGTAATCCTGCTCGCGCCACATGCGCTCGAGCTTCGGCACGAAGCCCTCGTCCTCGCCGTCGCCCTCGAGGATCCGCTTCCACTCCTCGCCCTTCTTGCCGCGGCCGCCCCAGTGCAGCTTGAACAGCACGTGCCGGTCGAGGTAGGGGTAGACCTCGTCGAGGTCGACCTCGATCTCGCGCACGCCCCAGAAAGGCGGCTCCGGGATCGGGGTGTCCGTGCGGGCAGCAGACCGCACCGAGTCGTCGGTGATCGGCGGCGAGTCGTCCTTCACCTCGGGCTTCTCGCGCAGCTTCTGCGCCTCGTCGCGCATCTTCGAGACGAGCGCCTCGCGCGCGTCGGGCTCGACCAGCTGGTCCATCGTGTCGAGGCCTTGGAAGGCGTCCTTGCAATAGAAGACCCCCGGCTCGTAGACGTCGTCCGACTCCTTCCCGTGCGGGTAGAGGATCCGGCGTCCGAAGTCGCGGTTGATCGCGGCGCCGCCGACGAGCACGGGGTACTCGAGGCCGCGCTGGTGCAGCTCCTGCACGCAGAGCGGCATCTGCTTCGACGTCGAGACGAGCAGCGCCGACAGCCCGATCGCCGTGGCCTCGTGCTCCTGCGCAGCCGAGATGATCGTGTCCACCGGGACCTGCTTGCCGAGGTCCACGACGGTGTAGCCGTTGTTGGTGAGGATCGTGTTGACGAGCGACTTGCCGATGTCGTGCACGTCGCCGAACACGGTGGCGATCACGACCTTGCCCTTCGTGTGGCCCTCGATCCGCTCGAGGTAGTTCTCGAGCTGGGCGACGGCGCGCTTCATCACCTCGGCCGACTGGAGCACGAACGGCAGGATCAGCTCGCCGGCGCCGAACTTGTCGCCCACTTCCTTCATCGCGGGCAACAGCACCTCGTTCAGCGTCGGGACCGCGCCGATCTTCTCGACGGACTTGTCGATCCAGTCCTCGACGCCGTCCTTCTTGCGGCGGAGGATGTGCCAGTGGAGCGCCTCCTCGGGCTCCATGTCGGCCGTGGGATCGACTCCCGCCGCGTCGTCCTCCTCGCCCTTCTGCTCGAAGTGCCCGATGAACTTCTCGAGCGCGTCCTCGCGCCGGTTGAAGACGAGGTCGTCGGCAAGCTCGCGCTCGTTCTCTGGAATCTCGGGGTAGGGCGTGATGTGGTTCGGGTTGACCATCGCGAGGTCGAGCCCCGCCTCGACGGCGTGGTGCAGGAACACGCTGTTCAGGACAGCGCGCGCGCCCGGCGAGACGCCGAACGACACGTTCGACACGCCCAGTGAGGTCTTTACACCCGGGATCTCCGCCTTAACTCGCCGGATGCCCTCGATCGTCTCGACCGCCGACGGCTTCCACTCGTCGTCGCCGGTCGTCAACGTGAACGTGAGCACGTCGAAGATCAGGAGCTCGCGGTCGATCCCGTGCTCGTCGCACACCATCTCCGTGATGCGCTGCGCGATCTCGACCTTGCGGTCGGCTGTCTTCGCCATCCCGACCTCGTCGATCGTCAGCGCGATCAGGGCGGCGCCGTGCTCCTTGGCGAGCGGCGCGACCACATCCAGCTTGTCGCGACCCGCCTCGAGGTTCACCGAGTTCACGATCGGTCGTCCCGGGATCTGCTCGAGCGCGGTGCGGATCACGTCGGGCTCGGTCGAGTCGATCTGGATCGGCGCGGGTTGGGTGAGCGACACGCGCTTCGCGACCTGCCTCATCTGCTCGTCCTCGTCCTGGCGCTCGGTCAGCGCGACGCACAGGTCGAGCACGTGGGCACCGCCCTCGACCTGGTCCTCAGCGACCGTGACGAGCCCGTCGTAGTCGTCCGCGAGCAGCAGTTCCTTCGCCTTCCGCGAGCCCTGCGAGTTGACTCGCTCGCCGACGAGCGTCGGCCGCGGCTCCTGCACGAGCGGCGCGGCGGTCATCATCGACGCGAGCAGGGGCGAGGCCGCCTCCGGCCGCTCGACTGGCTCGCGGCCGCCGACGCGCTCGACGATTGCGCGAATGTGATCGGGCGTCGTGCCGCAGCAGCCGCCCACGATGCCGACGCCGAAGCGCTCGACGAACTCCTGCAGCACGTTCGCGAGCGGCTCGGGCTGTTCCGGGAAGATCGTCTCGCCCTCGGGCCCCTGGTGCGGGATGCCGGCGTTCGGGATGCAGTGGATCGGGAACGGTGAGTGCTCGCCGAGGTAGCGGATCGCATCGCGCATGTCCTCCGGCCCGGTCGAGCAGTTCAGCCCGATCACGTCCACGTCGAGACCGCTGAGGATGGCGAGCACGGCCTGGATGTCGGTGCCGAGCAGCATCTTGCCGCCGTTCGGCAGGAGCGACACCGAGCACTGGATCGGTAGCTGCTTGCCGGTCTGCTTGAACGCCTCGCGAGTTCCGAAGACGGCAGCCTTGACCTCGAGGATGTCCTGCGCCGTCTCGATGATGATCAGGTCGGCGCCGCCCTGGACCAGGCCGGTG
>CAVVIK010000007.1:0-11675 GCA_963748315.1 uncultured Thermoleophilaceae bacterium | reverse complement strand
AACTTGGTGTGCGGGGTGATCGACCCCGGCTTGCACAGCACCTGGCCGCGCTCGATGTCCTCGCGCTTGGTGCCGCGGAGCAGGCAGCCGACGTTGTCGCCCGCCTGGCCCTGATCGAGGATCTTGCGGAACATCTCGACGCCCGTGACGACGGTCTTGTCGGTCTGCTCCTTGATGCCGACGATCTCGACCTCGTCGCCGGTGTTGACGATCCCCTGCTCGATGCGGCCGGTGGCCACCGTGCCGCGGCCGGTGATCGAGAAGACGTCCTCGACAGGCATCAGGAACGGCTTGTCGAGCTCACGCGTCGGCTCCGGGATGTAGGTGTCGAGCGCCTCGGCCAGCTCCACGATCTTTGCCTTTTGCTCCTCGTCACCTTCGAGCGCCTTCAGCGCCGAGCCGGTGATGAACGGGATGTCGTCGCCCGGGAAGTCGTACTCGGAGAGGAGGTCGCGGACCTCCACCTCGACGAGCTCGAGGAGCTCGTCGTCGTCGACCATGTCCGCCTTGTTGAGGAAGACGATGATGTAGGGGACACCGACCTGGCGAGCGAGCAGGATGTGCTCACGCGTCTGCGGCATGGGGCCGTCCGCCGCCGATACGACGAGGATCGCGCCGTCCATCTGGGCGGCGCCCGTGATCATGTTCTTGACGTAGTCGGCGTGGCCCGGGCAGTCGACGTGGGCGTAGTGCCGGTTCTCCGTCTGGTACTCGACGTGAGAGGTGGCGATCGTGATCCCGCGCTCCTTCTCCTCGGGCGCGTTGTCGATCTCGTCGAAGCTCTTCGCCTCGCCACCCATCTTCTCGGCCAGCACCTGGGTGATCGCCGCGGTCAGCGTGGTCTTCCCGTGGTCGATGTGCCCGATCGTGCCGACGTTCACGTGCGGCTTGTCGCGCTCGAACTTCTCCTTTGCCACTTTCTAGTCGCTCCTTTGCGTGTAGAACCGGAAAAACATACTCGTTATGCGGTGGCCCCAACCGGCTCGCCCGTGCGGTGCTCGGTGATCTCCTGGGCGATGTTGGGCGGCACTTCCTCATAGCGCTCGAACTGCATGCTGTAGGCGGCTCGTCCCTGGGTGTTCGAGCGCAGATCGGTCGCGTAGCCGAACATCTCGCCGAGGGGCACCCGGGCCTGGACCGCGAGGGCGTTTCCGCGCGGCTCCTGGCCCTCGACGCGGCCGCGGCGCTTCGAGAGGTCGCCGATGACGTCGCCGAGGAACTCCTGCGGCGTGACGACCTCGACGGCCATGATCGGCTCGAGCAGGACGGGCTTCGCGCGCTGCGCGGCCTCCTTGAGCGCCAGCGAGCCGGCGATCTTGAACGCGACCTCCGAGGAGTCGGTGTCGTGGTACTTGCCGTCGACCAGGGTCGCCCGGACATCGACCATCGGGAAGCCGGCCTTGACGCCCGACTCGAGCGCCTCCTCGATGCCCTTCTCGACGGCCGGGATGAACTCCGACGGGACCGAACCGCCCTTGATCTTGTTGACGAAGTCGAAGCCCTCGCCCGGGCATGGCTCGAGATCGATGTAGACGACGCCGTACTGGCCGGAGCCGCCCGTCTGGCGGATGAACTTGCCCTCGACCTTCTTGGCCTCGCCGCGGATCGTCTCCCGATAGGCGACCTGCGGCCGGCCGACACCGGCCTCGACGTTGAACTCACGCTTCATGCGGTCGACGATCACCTCGAGGTGGAGCTCGCCCATGCCCGAGATGACGGTCTGGCCGGTCTCCTCGTCGGTGCGGACCTGGAACGTCGGGTCCTCCTCGGCGAGGCGCGCGAGCGCGGTCGCCATCTTCTCCTGGTCGACCTTCGTCTTCGGCTCGATCGAGACGTGCACGACCGGCTCGGGGAACACGATCGTCTCGAGCTTGATCGGCGCGTCGGGGGCGCACAGCGTGTCGCCGGTCGAGGTCTGCTTAAGGCCGACCGCGGCGGCGATGTCGCCCGCGTAGATCTCCGGCTGCTCCTCGCGGTCGTTCGCGTGCATCATCAGGATGCGGCCCGCGCGCTCGGTGCGGCCCGTCGAGACGTTCAGCACGCGGCCGCCGGCCTCGAGCTTGCCGGAGTACACGCGGAAGTAGGTGAGCTTGCCGACGAACGGGTCGGACATGACCTTGAACGCGAGCGCGGCGAACGGCGCGTCGTCCTTCGGCTCGCGCACGGCCGGCGTGTCCTCCTCCTCGCCCTTCTTCGCCGGCTCGAGGCCCTCGACCGGCGGGACGTCGAGCGGGCTCGGCAGGTAGTCGAGCACCGAGTCGAGCAGCGGCTGCACGCCCTTGTTCTTGAAGCTCGAGCCGCAGAGGACGGGAGTGAGCGCCGGGCGCTCGCCGCCGTGGAAGTCGAGCGTCGCCTTGCGGATGTCGGCCTTCAGGCGGTCGACCTCGATGTCCTTGCCCTCGAGGTAGTCCTCCATGAGCTTGTCGTCGTACTCGGCGACGGCCTCGACGAGGGCGGTGCGGGCCTCCTCGGCGCGCTCCTGGTACTCGGCGGGGATGTCGGTCTCCTCCCACTCCTTGCCGAGGTCGTCCTTGTAGATGACGGCCTTCATCGCGACGAGATCGATGATCCCCTTGAAGTCGGCCTCGGCTCCCATCGGAAGCTGGATCGGGACCGGCACCGCGCCGAGGCGGTCGATCATCGTCTGCACGCCCTTGTCGAAGTCCGCGCCGACGCGGTCCATCTTGTTGATGTAGGCGATGCGCGGGACGCGGTACTTGTCGGCCTGGCGCCAGACCGTCTCGGACTGCGGCTCGACGCCGGCTACCGAGTCAAAGAGGGCGATCGCGCCGTCGAGGACGCGCAGCGAGCGCTCGACCTCGACGGTGAAGTCGACGTGGCCCGGCGTATCGATGATGTTGATCCGGTAGTCCTTCCACGACGCGGTCGTGGCGGCCGACGTGATCGTGATGCCCCGCTCCTGCTCCTGCTCCATCCAATCCATGACCGCGGCGCCCTCGTGGACCTCGCCCATCTTGTGGGTCCGGCCGGTGTAGTAGAGGATGCGCTCGGTCGTCGTCGTCTTACCGGCATCGATGTGGGCCATGATGCCGATGTTGCGCGTCTTCTCTAGAGGGATCTTTCTAGGCATGTCGATTCGATCTATTCCCGGATTTGGAGCAGAAAAAAGGCCCTACCGGGCCCCAATCCACGCAAAGTCGCTTCCGGGTCGGCGGCTTTATGTGGTCGGGGTCTCCATCCTTCCGTGAAACGCCTCCGGGACGACCCGAAAGCGGTCGGAGACTCTAGCAGAGGAATTGCCGCTTTCCACGCGCGTTTCAGGCGTAGCGGAGCGCTTGGACCGGTGATCCTGTGCATCGGCGTGGCAGCGGCTCTCCTGCTCGTCCTGACGGAGGTCACGACGCTCTTCTCGATCGACGTCGCCACGGCCACCTGCAGCGACCTCGCGGACCCCGATCTCGCGGACCGCTGCGACACGACGGGGGGCGAGCAGCACTCGTTCGCGCTCGTGCCGATCGCGGTCCTGGTCGGCGTGATGGCGGTAGGGGCCGGCCTCGGCGGCTCGCGCCCCGCCGGGCTCGCGCTGATCGGCGCCGGCGTCCTCGTGCTCGTGATCACGTTGGCCTTCGACCTGCCCGACACGACCCGCACGGGCGAGGTCGGCTCGAGCTTCGCCTCGGCCGAGGCGGTCAAGGGCCCTGCGTTCTGGTTCGAGCTGGTAGCGGGAGTGCTGGCGGTCGCGGCGGGGGTGCTTCGCCTGCGGTCGCCCGGTCAGGTCACTCGCGCCACTTGACGCTGCAGCCGCGCGGAGGCGTCTCCGCGGGGTCCGGCTGCTCCCCGGCCAGAGCGGCGTCGATCGCGCCGCGGAGCCACGCGGCCCCCTGGCTGTCATCGGTGTGGTCGGAGTCCGGTGCGCCCTGGTAGACGAGCCGGTGCTCCGAGTCGAAGACGAAGACATGCGGGGTCGCAACGGCGTCGAGCGCGTGCGCAACCTGCTGCGACTCGTCGTAGAGGTACGGGATCGGCCAGGACTGATCCGTCACGAACCGCTTCATGTGGTCGAGCGAGTCCGCGGGATAGCGCGACGCGTCGTTCGAGTTGATCTGGAGGAAGCGCACGCCCTTGGGCGCGTAGTCCTCGGCCACCTGGCGCAGCCGCGGGTTCCAGGCGATCACGTACGGGCAGTGGTTGCAGGTCTGGACGATGACCGTCGCCGGCGGGCCCGGGTCCGCGGGCACCGCGTGCGTCTGGCCGCTCGTGTCGGGAAGCTCGAAGTTGGGAGCGGTGTCGCCGACTACCACCGGTAGTGGGCGAAGGCCTTGTTGGCCTGGGCCATCCGGTAGATGTCGTCCTTGCGCTTGAAAGCGCCGCCCTGCTGGTTCTGCGCATCGAGCAGCTCGCCGGCGAGCCGCTCGGCCATGGTCTTCTCGCGGCGGTTGCGCGCGAACTCCGTCAGCCACCGGACGGCCAGCGTGCGCGCCCGGCGCGGAGGAACCTCGACGGGGACCTGGTAGGTGGCGCCGCCGACCCGGCGCGAGCGAACCTCGAGCACCGGAGTGAGCGCCTTGACCGAGTCCTCGAGCGCGGCGACGGGCTCCTGGCCGCTCCGCTGGGAGAGCATCCCGAGCGCCTCGTAGACGATCTGCTCGGCGAGCGACTTCTTGCCGTCCACCATCACCTTGTTGATGACCTGCTGGACGAGCTTCGAGTTGTGAAGCGCGTCGGCCTCGATCGGCCGGATCTGTGCCTGAGCGCGGCGCGGCACTGCTAGCGGGCCTTCACGCCGTACTGGGAGCGCGCCTTCTTGCGATCCGAGACGCCGGCGGCGTCGAGCGTGCCGCGGACGACCTTGTAGCGCACGCCCGGCAGGTCCTTCACGCGGCCACCGCGCACGAGGACGACGGAGTGCTCCTGGAGGTTGTGGCCCTCGCCGGGGATGTAGGTGGTGACCTCCATCCCGTTCGTGAGCCGGACGCGCGCGACCTTGCGCAGCGCCGAGTTCGGCTTCTTCGGCGTAGTCGTATAGACGCGCGTGCACACCCCACGCCGCTGCGGTGCGGCGATGCGCTTCTTGCGCCCCTGGCCGGACTTCAGGCCCGGGGTCGAAACCTTCTTCTTCGGCCTCGTGCGTCCCTTGCGGACGAGCTGATTGATGCTCGGCATGCGGCGCGAAAGGCTAGCAGCGCAAAGCGGCCGAGCTAGGCGGCCGCAGACTCCGCCGCGCGCATCGGGCCGGGCGTCAGCGCCGAGGCCACGATCACCATCAGGAAGGCGAGGCTCTGCAGCACGATCCCAAGCGCGTCGCCGGGCATGGGGTCACCGAAGACGATGATCCCGCCCGCGATCGCCGAGACGTTCGCCGCGGCGCTCGTGAGCGCGATGACCGGAACGGCCTCGGCCTTCTGAAGCCCGCTGGCGGACGCGTAGAACGCGACGATCGAGGCGACGATCGTGACGGCGAGCCAAGGCGAGGCCAGGATCGCAGCGGCCCCGCCGGCACCCGTGAGCGCCTTGATCGCGATGTCGGAGACGCCGAACATGATTCCGGCCGCGGCCCCGAGGAAGACTCCGTGGTGCTCGTGCTCCCGCACGCTCGGCGACCAGACGATGAAGCCGCCGACGGCGAGCAGGCCCGCCTCGAAGCTGATCATCGCCGCGTGCGAGTAACTCGCGTGTGCGCCGTCAGTACCCGGAAGGGTGATCGCCAGCAGCGCAAGCCCGAGGGCCGTCATGCACACACCGACCCACTGCCGCGTGCCGACGTTGAAGCCGAAGACGCGATCCGCGAGGACCGCGAGGAAGACGAGACCGCCCGAGATGACCGCCTGGACCAGTGACAGGGGCGCGAGCGCCATGGCCGCCACGTGGAAGATCCAGGCACCGATCGCGACGCCCATGCCGATCGCAAACCAGCGCGATGTCCAGAGGTTTTTCGCGCTCCGGAGCGGGTGCTTCCATTCCACATCAGGCGCCGCGCAGGCCCCACGGTGCTTGAACAGGAAGCCCAAGTTCGTGAGAAAAGCGCATAGGAGCGCGAGCAATATGCCGATTTGAACGGTCATGAGTGGATACAACGGCTGGGGCGATAGCCCGCTTGCGACATCTCCGCTGTCGCTATTCGTGCTATCGGGGCCGGCGCCTTCCCCCTTTAAGCGCGATTGGCCCGTATGGACGTTCTGCCCTGAAAGCCCCCTGGCTAACGTCCTCGCCCCCAACCTAGCGAAAGTGCCCCCACCGACCACCCAGCGGCCGATCCTCTTCCTCGACGTCGACGGGGTGATCAGCCTGTTCGGATTCCCCTCACGGAGCAACCCACCGGGGCAATTCCACTGGGTCGACGGGATCGCCCACTGCATCTCGGACGGCGCGGGGCCGCGGCTGTGCCGGCTGGCCGAGGCGTTCGAGCTGGTCTGGGCCACGGGCTGGGAGGAGAAGGCCAACGAGTACCTGCCGATCCTGCTCAACCTCCCCGACGACGAGCTGCCCGTGCTGACGTTCGACGGCCGCGCGGTCTTCGGCACGGCCCACTGGAAGGTCGAGGCGATCGACGAATACGCCGGCGACCGGCCGGCCGCCTGGATCGACGACTCGCTCGACGAGCGCTGCACGGCCTGGGCCGACGGCCGCTCCGCCCCGACCCTTCTCATCGAGACAGATGCCGCGACGGGGATCACGGACGAGCACGTCGAGCAGCTGCTCAACTGGGCATTGGCGCTTTCGACCAACTCGTGAGAAGGTGATTGCAGGCATGAGGCCTGCTCGCATCCTTGGCCCCGCGGTAGCCACCGTGCTTCTACTCGGCGCGCTTGCCGTGCCCGCACACGCGCACAAGGTCCGCCTGTCCCCGAAGGTGGGCGACGCGGCATCGACGTTCGTCTTCAAGGGCAAGAAGTGGCAGCCCGGCGGCGACGTGCTCGTCCAGTACTACGAGAGCGGCGCCTCGGACACGGACACGGACACCCCGTTCAGGACGTTCTCGATTAGCACGCGTCGGAACGGCAAGTTCACCTTCCGCTTCATCCGGCCGGTGATCAGCGTGGGCAACGGGCTCACGCCGACGATGTGCTTCACCCAGAGGGACACCCGCTTCGGTCGCAGCGCGGGCTTCATCGGTCCGGGCCGGACGTTCAGGCGTTGCAAGCGGTTCTTCGTCGAGCCGCCGACGGCGCGCTTCTGGCCCTCGGTCGGGACGCCGGGCGACCCCTTCCTGCTGATGACCAGCGGCTGGTATCCCAACATGCAGATCGAGCTCGACCTCACGCGGCCAGACGGGGTCACCGAGACCTACACGGACCTCGCGCCCACGCGCCGCCGCGGCACGTTCCTTTCGTTCGGCGACCCGTTCGGCAACGTGTTCGTGCGCAAGGGCGCGACCTACCGCCTCTTCCCCGGCGACTCGAGCGTGTTGATCGGCGACTACCTGGCCACGGTCAGGCCGGCCAACGGCGGCGGGGCGGTCCGCACGCTCGTGACGGTCGTACCGCCGCAGTAGCGCTCGACTAGCGCGGCTTCTTCGGCGGCTTGGGCGGCTTCGGCTTCTTCCCGGGCCCGGGTGTCGGCGCCGGGTCGATCTCCGAGCGCCTCGACGTCGTGCTGGATCGCGTTCTCCATCAGGAACAGGCCGGAGTAGGTCAGCGCGTAGTTGCGCAGTCCGTACCGGTGATCCTGCTCCTCGCTGGGAGTCGGCAGCGCGCCGCCGACGATCCGCACGAACCCGCCCGCGTCGCCGAGTGGCAGCTCGCCGACCGAGGTGAGCGAGCCGTCGTCGAAGTTGCGGTCGATGCCCGGGTCCTCGCCGGTGCCGGCATTCGCTGTGGTCGTGCCGATCACGTGACCGCCGGCGTCCTCCCACGCGGCCGTGTCGACGACGGTCATCGGTGACGCTTCGTTCCCGATCCCGTAGCCGAGCGTGGCCGCCTCGACCAGCTGACGCGCGTTGGGCCGCAGCCCCTCGGTCATCGGATGCTCGAAGTCCTGGAAGTTCGCGTACGGCTGGTAGACGTTGATGTCGGTGATCGACTCCGCCGGCACGATCCCGAGGTCACCGAGCGCGTGCAGCGCCTTGTCGGTGAGCACGAGGTTGCCGCCGCGCTCGACCCACGCCTTCAGGTTCGCGTAGTAGGCGGCTGCGTCGTACGAGCGGCCCTGCGGGTCCGCCGGCGCAGCCACGTCCGCCAGGACGAGCGTGTCGACGACGTCAAGCGCCTTCGGGTCGGCCGCGATGTCAGCCGCCGCGAGCCCACGGAACGGCTGGGTCATCAGGCGATTCTCATCGTTGAACCACTTCTGGTTCGTGACCTCGTACGAGCGCTGCTCGACGGGCTGGCCGTCGGCGCCGATGCCATCCTCGTCGGGCCCCGGCAGCGTTCCCGGCCCGTTCTCGTCCGTGTCGGTGACCGTGTCGGGGTTGACGACGAAGCCGGCGCGGCCGACCGGGTCCACCTTGACATTCGCGTCGTTGAACTCCTCCTCCTGGAAGAGCGTGTAGGCCATCGCCGTCTTGATGATCCCCCGGGAGGCCGTGATGTGGTTCTCCTGGAGATAGACGTTCCAGAACTTCTCCGGGACGGTGTGGTTGAACATGATCTCGTAGTCCATCCCGGTGACCCCGAGGTCTGTCGCCATGTAGTCGCCGATGAACCCGGTGTCGGTGTAGCCGAGCGTGTCCCAGACCGTCGCCCAGTGCGCCGGCTTCAGTGGAATCGCACGCGCGTACTCGGCGTCGTTGCCGCCGCTGGCGTTCTCGATCTCGTCGACGATGCCCTCGTAGAGCGTGTCGTCGATCACCGACTTCGTCCGCTCGGCGATCGCCATCAGGCGCCGGTGGTCCACCGAGTCGAACTCCCCCGCCGGGTACATGATGTCCATGTAGGCCTGCGAGTTGAGCTCGCCGTGGATGTCGGCGCCGTAGGCCATCTTGCCGCCCTGCCCCTGCGACGCGACCTCGTGCATGAACTGGGTCCCGTACTTCATCTCGCTCTCCTGGAGCGGGTTGCGGCTCGGGTTGATCCGGCCGATGCTGGGCATCTGGCGGTTCAGGTCGGTGCCGATCGTGTTCCCGCGCGTGTATGTGGAGGGCAGCGGCTGGTTCCACCAGTCGCCCACCGCCCAGCCGTCGACGTTGAAGTCGACCAGATAGACGGCCTCCTTGGCGAGGACGTCGGCGACCTCGTACTCATGGAACGCCGGGTCGCGGCCGGTGGACGAGTCGTAGTTGGCGACGCCGTCGGCGATCGTGCCGCCGTCCTCGGCCGCGATCGCGAGATCCTCCGCGGTCCGCAGGCCGCCCTCGAGCCCGCCGCGCTCGTTGCCGTGGACCGACAGCGAGAACAGGAGCGTGTCCTTGCCCTCGTCGGGCACGTTGTGATCGGTGATCTTGATCACCTGGATGTCGCGACCGTCACCTCCGTCGCCGTCCTCGTAGGAGCGCAGCTCGTCCGGGCCCGCGCTGAGGGCTTCGTCGCCGTAGAGATCGGAGAGCCTGAAGACCGAGATCCAGCGCGGGTACTTCTCTGCGAGGTACTCGATGCCGTGCTGGTACTCCATAAAGCCGAACGTGTCCGGCGTGTACTGGACGTACCCGCGCGCGAGCTCCGCCTCCGGGAAGATCCGTCCGCCGCAGAGCGCCGCCGGCGGGCCGCCCATGTAGCCGTCCGTGCAGACCGGAGTCGCAGACGCCGGAACGGCTGAAACGAGGGCCAGGAAGCCGGCGACGACGACGGCACGGACGATGCGCATTGACAAGTCTCCTTAGGTCAGGGTCCCTGACCTTGGGGAACGCAGCGCGCTGAGGGAGACTTGCCGGTCTTGGCGCGTTGGCGCTACTGGCCGCTCTATACGCCCCGGCCAGCCGCGCTGAAGCTGCTGAGGATGGTCGCCGGGAATGCCCCGGGATCCGAGTCCGAGCGGAGCTCGAGGCGCGTCACCCACTTCACCCACTGGAAGCCGCGGCGGCCGGGCGCGACGAGTCGCACCGGTGCGCCGTGTCCGTGCGAGAGCGGCTCGCCTCCGACCCGCGTCGCGAGCAGCATCTCGCGGGCGTCCTCGAGCGAGAAGCTCCAGCGGTAGCCCGTTACGGAGACGACTCGGACGTGTTCCGCTCCTGCTCCGGCTCCCGCCCGGTCGAAAACGCGGCCAAGGGTGACGCCGCGCCAGCGCTGCTCGGAATAGAAGCCTCCCGGTGCAGTCGAGCGTTGCGACGAGCTCGTCGTCGCCGTCGAGGTCGTCGAGTGACAGCGAGAGCGGATGCATCACCTCGCCCTCGACTCCGAGCCGGTAGGAGCGGCGCGTCGAGCGCCTTGGGATCGTCGGCCACCCAGGACGTGGTCGGGAACGCGTTGCCGGCGAACGAGTCGGCTTCATACGAACCGGTGAAGCGGCGGTCGCCGCCGGGCAGACCGAGTGCCGCAGAAAGCGGGCGCTGAATGCGCCAGGCGATCACGCCCCCGAGCCCGATCGCGGCGGCCTCGAAGAGCTGCCGCCGCCCAGCGACGTCGCGCACGCGGGGGCGCTTCGCGCGGAATCCGAGGTGCACGGCTACCGCGACCGTGAGCACGACGCCGAGCAGCGTGTGCCATGCGAGCACGCTGTAGCCCGAGAAGTGTGAGGTCGCCGAACGTGCTCCACGCCCAACCGGAGAACAGGCTCAGCGCGACCAGAGCAAGAGCCAGCAACCCTGCGGTGGTCCGTCGGTCCCAGCGGCCAGGATCGAGCACGCGCCTGGCGACTCGTCGCAGCTTCCAAACGAGAAGGATCGCGAGCGCGGCGCCCGCGATGTCGTGGGCGACGAACACCCACGTGTTTCCTTCACCGCCGCTGAACCAAGAGAGGAGCCCGGTGCCGAACAAGCAGCGACACCAAGACCGCTAAACCCCAGTCAGTACCGCGCGGGGTCACTCCGCTCGATTGTAGGGCTGGGCGCTAGTCGTCTTCCCTAGGCCACCGTGCGCGCGCTGCGGCCAGGTTCGAGCCCCCAGCTGACGATCCGCTCCGGATAGATGCGGATCAGCGGCGTCGGCATTGCGATCGCCTCGGCGCCGCCCGCGGACCTCGACCGCCCGCGGATGCCACGGGTCGGTGCTCGCCAGATCGTCGATCACGATCGCCGCCCGCCCGGTGCGGGCGACGTCGCGGAACTTCTTCGACTCCTCCAGCCCATGGCCCCCGATGTCGATCGTGTCGCGCGCCGCGTTGTAGATCCACGCGACCGGCACGACGTGGGGCGTCCCGTCCGCCCCAACCGTCGCGATCCGGCCCAGCTGCCGTCCGCCGGTCAGGTACCGAAGCTCGGCCTCGGTGAAGACGCTCATCGCAGCACGATTACGCGCGCGCGTGAGCCGGCAGCGCGATCCTCACGACCACGTGCGCGGGCCGCGTCGGCGCGCCGAGCGTGAGGAACTCGTGGACGGCGGCCGTGTGCAGGCAGTAGGGGCAGCTCATGGACTCACTTGGCGCCACGGCGCGTTCGCCGAGCGCAACCGGCGCATCGCAGCGTGCGCAGGCGAGCGTGCCGACGTCCAGAACGCCGACACGCGAAGACCGCCGAAGCTCCTCGTAGCCGACGACCGGCTCATCACGGTCCGACCGACCGGCATCCGCGTCGCGAAAGAGGCCCATCCGGAGCGAGTCTAGAACCGGCCTCTCACCCACGGGTGGCGCGAGCATTTCCTGCGCCGCGCTTGCGCGGAAGCAGAAATGCGACGCGACAGGACCCG
>CAVVIK010000006.1:0-1333714 GCA_963748315.1 uncultured Thermoleophilaceae bacterium | reverse complement strand
CCTCCCGAGCTCGTCGGGACGCACGTCGGGATAGTCGGTGCGCAGGTGCGGCGTCGCGGCGAGCACGCGCGTGCCCTGGTCGGCCGCAGCACGCGCGAGCTCGAGCGCGTGCTCGAGGTCGGGCGCCCCGTCGTCGATGCCGGGCAGCAGATGGCTGTGGAGATCGATCATCGATTGAGCCCGAACGTACGACTCACCGCCGCGTCCCAGGTGACCGGAGGCTCCCACCCGATCCGCGTGCGCAGCTTCTCGCGCGAGAAGCGAAGCGGCTTGAAGCGCGCGTCGAAGCGCGCCGGATAGAAGATGCTCGGCAGCTTTCGGCGCTCGCCGAGCACGATCCGGGCGCCGCCGTCCACCGCCGACACGACGGCGCGAGCGATCGGGTAGGGCACGCTGACGATGCGTGGCCGGCGTCCGGCCGCGAGTGCACGGATCGCGACGTACTCTGCGGCGGGAACGCCCTCGTCGTCGACGACGTTGAAGACCTCGCCGACGGCGGCATCGGCCTCGAGCGCGGTCACGAAGCAGTCGGCGCAGTTCTCCACATAGGTGAGCGGTAGCAGGGCCTTGCGCCCGAACACGACATCGATCGGGCCAATGCCGATTCCGGCGCCCGCGACGTACTCGCCACCCCGCCCCCAGATGAAGCCCGGCCGCAGGACCGTTGCGTCGAGAAGGCCGCGCCGCGACATCCGCTCGACCAGCCGCTCCTGCCAGGCCTTCGCGACCGTGTAGCCGCCGCGCGCGTAGATCGCCTGCTCGATCGGAGACTCCTCCGTCAGCACCCCGGAGGCGCGGGTCCAGTCGTAGACGGTGATGCTGCTGGCGAGCACGATCCGCCTGGTTCCGCGCTCCTCCATCGCGGCGAGCAGGCGCTCCGTGCCGACGACCCCCGAGACGAATGCCTCGTCCTCGTCCCCCGCGACCGTCGCGGCGAGGTGCGCCACGGCGTCGACCCCGTCGAGCGCCTCCGCCAAGCCGGCGTCCGCGCGCAGGTCGCCGCGATGCAGCTCCACGCGGTCCGCCCACTCGAGCCGTGCGCGGTCGGTCGCCGGGCGCACCAGCGCCCTGACCTCGTGCCCGCCGGCGAGGGCGCGTTCCACGAGGTGACTCCCGAGGAAGCCGGCCGCTCCCGTCACGAGGACCCTCACGCGTCCGGCGCCTCCTCGAGCAGTGCGAACGCCAGCGCGTTCGCCCGCGCGACTTCCTCCATCGAGACGGGCGGCTCTTCGCCGCGCGCGAGCTGGCGATACGTCCGCGCCACGAGCTCCCACAGCCCCTCGTAGGAGCCCGGCCCGCCCTCCAGCTTCCGCCAGAGGCCACGGACCGCGGCGCCCGCGCTGCGCCGCCCGTCGTCGAGCCCGTTCAGGAGCGCCGTCAGCGGTCCGGGCGCGCGCCGCATCCGCTGGATCGTGAAGCCGGGCTCGAAGAGGTTCGCGCGCATCCGCATCTGCGTGCCCTCGACCGCGAACAGAAACTGGTCGGGCCGGGTGTTCGCGCTGAACGAGATCGTGGCGCTCCCGGCCTCGAACTGCACGAGCGCCCTGAGCTCGTCGGCCGGAAGCGGGGAGTTGCCGCGCTTGCTCCAGACGGGCTGTACCGCCGTGTGCGGCCCGAGGAAGGCACACGGCAGGGACGCGAGGTGCGTCACGAAGTCGGCAATCGCACCCCCAGGCAGATCGGCGGGCGGTGGAACGTTCGGGTCGACGAACGGGCTGCCTGGCCCGGTGACGTCCAGGCTGATCGCGACTTCGACATGGCGCGGGTAGTCGAGCCGCCCCTCCCGCGCCCAGGCGAGCGCTTGCTGGACCGGTTGATTGAAGACGTAGTTGTGATCCTCGAGGAGATGCCGGCCTCGTTCGCGCGCCAGATCGAGCAGGGTCCCGAGCTCGTCGAGGGACCGGGCGGCCGGCTTCTCGAGCAGGACGTGCGCGCCGCTCTCGAGGGCGTCGCGCGCCAGGGCGAAGTGAGACCCGACGGGGGTCGTCACGTGAACCACCTCCGGGGCGCACTCCTCGAGCAGCCGGCGGTGGTCGGTGTAGAAGCGGGGCACGCCGTACTGGTCGGCGGCGGCCTCTGCCCGTACGGCCGAGAGGTCGCATACGCCGACAACGTCCGCCTCGGGCAGCGTGCCGAGGCAGGCCAGGTGCTGACGCGCGATCCGCCCGGTGCCGATCACCGCCGCCCTCATGCCGGCTGCCCTGCCTCGTGCCGCTCGATCGCCTCGGAGTAGGTCCGCACCAGCCGGCGCGTGATCTCCGGCCAGAAGAGCGGCTCGACGCTGCGGCGTGCGTGCGCGAGCATCTCGACGAGCTCCGGGCTGCGCTGCTCGGTCAGCCGGCCGACGTCCGCAACCGCTGCGGCGAAACCCTCGGCGTCGCCGGCTTCCAGGTAGTGCTCGCCCGCCACGAGCGGCAGCCCCTCCGGCCCGAAGGGCGTCGACACCATCGGCCTGCCGTACGCGGCTGCCTCCAGCACCTTCAGCCGCGTGCCCGCTCCCTCGAAGAGCGGGACGACTACGACGTGCGCCTGCTCGTACCACGACTCGACCTCCGAGACCCGGCCCCTGTAGGCAACCCCGTCGGCCTGGATGGGCCGGTTCGGCGGCGCCCCGACCACGTCGAAGACGACCGGCATCCGCTCGCTCAGGCGCGGCATGACCTCGGTGACGAACCAAGCGATCCCGCGTTCGTTGGGCTGGAAGCTCCCCGTGCCGACGAAGAGGACGCGGAGGGGCTCGCCGGGGTCCCGCCACGGCGGCGCCAGCAAGGGCAGCTCGTCTGTCCCGTTCGGACAGAGGGCGACCCGCGCGCCGCCCGCTCGCATGACCTCGGCCTCCACCTCGGAGAGCGCGAGCGTGAGGTCCATGCGCCGCCACAGCGCCCGCTCCTCGCGCGCCACCTTGCGCCATTCGAGCTCTCCGAAAGCCCGCCGGACCCCGCCGGACGCGCGCGCATTCCCGCGTGTGATCACGTGCTCGACACCGTGCGGCGACAGGACGTTCACGGCGCCGGCGGCCGGACCCGCCTGGGCCACGCCCACGTCGTCGAAGTGCACGAGCGCGGGCTCACGATCGCGGACGAGCCGCCGTAGGTTCGCCGCCAGCTCACCGGTCGCGTAGCGCGCCCACTCCCACGACGCCGCACGGAAGACGCTCAGCGCCTGCGCCATCCGCTTCGACGTCCGTAACCCCGGGAGCGTCAACACCTCGATCTCGCCCGCCAGCCGCTCGAGCGCCAGGCGGTCGGCATCGGGCTCGCCGCTCGCGGGCTCGTGGTCGAAGGTCACGAAGGTGACCTCGAAGTCGCGCGCCAGTCCGGTCAGCAGACGGTGCGTCCGGATCGGCGCACCACCCGTCTGCGGGAACGGGGGCCGGCGGGAGAGGAAGATGATCCGCCTGTCCACGGCCGGATCATGTCGCCTCCGCCCGATGTGCCGCGGACAGGAGCCCGCGCAGCTCACGGAAGGGGCCATCACGGCGCGCGAGCAACATGGCGGTGACGATGCCGATCCCCGCGGCTGCGCCCAAGGCCGCAGCCGCGTCCGCGCTCACGCCCGCCTCGGGCAGGACGAGGACGAGCGCCACGGTCACGAGCGCCTGCACGACGACGGGCCCCGCGACGGGTGCAAGCGCAGCGCCCAGATCGCGCGGGCGCAGGCCGAGCCGCCGTCCGCCACCGACGACGTACGCCGCAGTGAAGGGGACGAACATCAGCAGCTGCGCGAGCGCCGCGCCCGTCAGCCCGTCGAGCTCCACCAGCACCGCCACAGCCACGAGCAGCGCGGCAACCCAGATGACGTTGACCTTGGCCAGGAACGCGATGTGCCCCGTGCCGGACAGAGACTCGCCGATGCAGTTCACGATGGCGTGGCCGACGCCCGCCACGACGAGTAGCTGGAACGGCAGGACCATGTCCTCCCACTCGTCGCCGAGGACGCCGGGGAAGACGACCGGCGCAAGCGCGATCGCGGGGGGAAGAAACGGCAACAGCCCGAGCGCCATGAGGCGCATGGAGCTCGCGGTCCTCCGTACGACGACCCCGGGATCGCTCTCCATGGCAGCGGCCGGAAAGAGGACCTTGCCGACCTGCCAGGAGACCTGGACGAGAGGAGCGAACGCGATCATGAAAGCGAGTGCGTACAAGCCGAGGTCCTCCGCGCCGCCGAGCGCGCCGATTATGAGGTTGTCGACATTGAACGCCGCGAAGTGCGCCGCGGCGACGAGGAAGAACCAGATCCCGGGGCCGCGGAACAAGTCGCGCACGGCGCGGCGCGGCGCCGGCTCGCGCGCGTCCGACCCAAGCCGCGCGACGAGCCCGCGGGCGGCGATCCAGGCGAACGCGGCAAGCAGCGTGGTCGAGAGCACCTGTCTCAGCACCAGTGCCCACACCCCAGCTCCGAGCACGCCCGCCAGGACGCCCACGAACGCGGCCACGAATGCAGCGCCCGCGGTAACAGCCGCGTGCTTCTTGAACGAGAGCTCCTTCTGGAGCAGGGCGAGCGGCACGATCGCGAAGGCATAGGTCACGATGCTCAGGAAGAGCGCGCGCACGACGCGCGGGTCTCCGCCGTCGGCGAATGCGTCGACGATCGGCCCCGCCAGCACCGCCACGACGAGCGCGACTACGAGCGCGATCGCGACGTTGGTCACAACAGATCGCGTTACCTCTTCTCGGCTGAGCGCCGCGCTCGTGATGATCCTGCCGCGGGTGCCCGCATCCATCAGCAGGATCGCCACGTTCACCATCACCGTCGCGGCGGCGACCGTGCCGAACGACGACGGCGGGACCAGCGCCGCGAGGACGATGATCGAGCCGAAGACCGCGAGCTGAGACGCGATGTGGCCGGCCCCCATCCAGGAGACGGCGCGTACGAGCGAGGCGCTCGTGACGGATGGACGGTCAGCGGCTACGACGGCCCCCGAACCAGGAGGCGATCGTTCGTGCAGCAGGCTTCCCCTCGGGCGTGTGGTCGGTGTCGCCCGGCCCACCCGCCCCGAGCCCCGGATGCCATTGCCAGACGTACATGCCGCGGAACCATGGCTTGTCAGCGAAAGCGCGGAAGGCCGCGTTCGTCGCACGCACCTGCGCCTCGGCCGAGTAGCGGCCATCGGTGCGCCACGGCTCGACGAGATTGCCCTCGACGCTTGCGTAGCCGAGCTCGCTGAAGACCACGGGGCGCCGGAAGCGCCGCGCCACGGCCGCGAGATCCGCAGCGCTCGTCGTCCACGCGCTCACGATCTCGTCCTCGGAGCGTGGAAGCGGGTCCGGCGCAAGCGGGAAATAGGCGTCGACGGCGATCACGTCGAGCGCATCCCACCAGCGGACGTGTGGAAACTCGTCCCAGTTCGCGCCGTAGCTCAACTCGCCGTCGAACGCTGCGCGCGCGCGGTCAACGAGCGAGCGCCAGCGCGCATCCCATCCGTTCGTCAGCTGTGACAGCTCGACACCGATCTGAAGCGCGTCCACCTCCGCCGATTGTGCGAGCGACGCGTAGTGGTCCACCATGCGTTCGTACGTGTCGAACCAGAGCCCGGGCAGCCGGGGGGCGATTGCCGTCCGCGACTCCCCGCTCTCCGTGTCCACGACGAGCCGCAACACGACCTCCATCCCCTGCTCCTTCGCATTGCGGATCGCGCGCACAAGCGACTCGTCGGACGGAGTCCGGAAGGGGTCGGGGGCGACGACCGAGGAGTCGAGCGCCGGCTGGTACCACGTCGCGATCAGCGCCACCGCGTTCGCGCCCAACGCATGCAATTCGCGGAGCGACGTCGCCGCTTCGAACCCCGCGTACTGGTCGTGCCACCACGCCGTGAGGACGAAGCCGCGGTCCCACGACGCGGGCACCGTCGCGGCATGCGCGTTACCGGCACCCGCGAGCGCGAGCGCCGTGAGCAGCGCCGCTAGCGGGCGCATGCGTCCGCTCCAACTGCGAAATCGCGGCCCAGAGTGTCCCTAAACTGGCGAGCATCGCCGAGACGACTTCGCAGGAAAAGACACCCCCAGCGTTCGTCCCTACCTGAAGGCGCTGCGCCGGCGGCTGCCCTTGATCGCGGCAATGGTCGGCGTGATCGTGGCCGTCGCGCTCGTCCTCAGCCTGAGCTCCACCAAGCAGTACGACGCGACGTCGACGATCGTGCTCAGCGAGCGCGACCCGATCGAGTCCTTCCTCAACCCGAGCTCGAACTTCGGCTCGAGCGATCCCGAGCGCGAGGTCAACACGAAGGTGGGGCTGATCACGCTCGAGACCGTCGCCGACAGGGTGCGCGGCCGGCTTGGCCTCGACATCTCGGCCGACGATCTCATCGACAAGGTCACCCCGGAGGTTCAGTCGAATTCGAGCATCGTCGACATCGTCGCGCGTGACCCTGACCCCGAGCGCGCCGCGGCGATTGCCACGGCGTTCGCAGAGGAGTACGCGGCGTTCCGCCGCGAGAGCGCGCGGGAAAACCTGAACGAGGCAGCCGCGCTCGCGCGCAGCAGGCTCGAGGGGCTCGACGCGGCCGAGCGCGACAGCCCGGAGGGACGCGAACTCGAGGCGAGCCTTCGGCAGCTCGAGATCGCAGCGGCCGGGCAGACCGGCGGTGTCGAAGTCGCACGGCGTGCTTCCGTGCCGACGGACCCGGCCGCGCCGCGGCCGGTCCTGACGGCGATCCTCGCCCTCGTCCTGGGGACCCTCTTCGCCGTCGGGCTCGCGCTGCTGCTCGAGTTCTTCGACCGCCGGCTCAAGGACGAGGAGGACGTCGACACCGCATTCGGGCTGCCGGTTCTCGTGAGCGTGCCGCGCCCGACCCGCCGGGCGAGCACCGTCATTCCGGGTGCGGACGCCTTCCAGCACGAGGCCTACAGCGCGCTCGCCACGAACCTTCGCTTCTTCGAGCTCGGGCCCGACCTCGGCGCGATCATGGTGACCTCGCCGGGGCCGTCCGAGGGGAAGACCAGCGTCACGCTCGGCACTGCCCGCGCCTTGGCCGCGCTCGACCTGCGCGTGATCGCGATCGAGGCCGACCTGCGGCAACCGAGCTTCAGGCAGTACGGCATCACGGGCACCGGCGGCGGGCTCAGCACGGTGCTCGCCGGGGTCGGCGACTTCGAGTCGTCGCTCGTCGAGGTAGATGCTGCGACCTTCACGGTCGACGGCTCCTCGTCGCGTCATGGGCGGAGCTTCGCGGCCCTCCCGGCTGGGCCGATCCCGCCGAACCCGCAGGCCCTCCTCGCCCGCCCCGCGATGACCTACATGCTCGAGGAGGCGCGCGCGCAGGCGGACGTGGTGCTCATGGACCTTCCGCCGATCGGCAGTGTCAACGACCCGGTGACGGTCGCGAACCTCGTCGACGGCGTCGTCGTGGTTGCGCGTCTCAACCAGACCACGCGCGATGCCGCGCGCCGAGCGTTGCGGGTCCTCCGCAACACGGACGCCGACCTGCTCGGCGTCGTCATCACGGCTGCACCCCCCGCACCGCACGACTACTACGCGCCCGGAGCCGTCGAGGGCGTCAGCGCGCCGGCCCGGTCGCGCGCGCGACCTGCCTGAGACCGTTCGCTCCGCCCGCTCAGGGCGATGACGAGGAGCACCGCCATCGTCGGCGTGATCGCGAGCGCGCTGAAGCTGGGGAACGTGATGCTCGCCAAGAGCAGCACGAGGAGCGCAGCCGCGGAGCCCAGGGCGAAGGCGCGCTGGAGCGCGTCCCCGTCGGGCGGGCGCCGGACGATGGCGGCGAGGAAGAGGGACAGCAGGATCAGCGCCGCGGGAATGCCAACCTTCCAGGCGAGCCAGAGGTAGCCGTTGTGCGCGTACTCGTCGGTCTCGGGCTTGACTCCCTCCCAGGGCCGGCCCCAGAAGATCGTCGCGCCGAGCGCGTTCCCCGTCAGGGGGTGCTCGCGAATCTGCCCGATGACGTGCTCTGACTCGACCACGCGGTAGCGAAGCGAGTTGTCGTTTCCGTATTGGCCGATCGACATGAACCGCTCGCGTGCCGCACCGAGCGTGTCCGGGGCAACCGTGGCCGAGACGGCGAGGAGGACCGCCAGCACGATCGGCGTCGCGACGAGCGCCGTCAGCCGCTGCCGGCCGCGTGTCCGCAGGATCACGAAAGCAAGCCCGACGATCGTCGCGACCCAGAACGTGCGCTCGTAGGTGAACAGCAAGCCGAGCGCGTTCACGCCGATCACAGCGAACAGCAACACCCGTCCGTAGAGCGATTGCACAGCGCCCGAGACGAAGATGGCGAATGCGATGACGATCGCCGGGGCGAACGCGTAGAGGCCGCCCTGGATCTGACCCTTGCCGGAGCTGGTGTAGCTCACGCCCTGACGCAGGCCGGCATCCTCCGCCGCTGCGAAATCGATGCTGAGCGTCCACTGGGCGATGCCCCAGAGACCGAGCAGGATCGCGACCACGCCAAGCCCCAGAAACAGCCGCCTCCGGCTCGCGGCGTCCTGCACGATCGGTATCGCGATGAGCGCGGCCCCGAACCCCATGAGGACGCGCAACTCGGCGCCGGCGATGCTCGAACCGCGCCCCATGTAGAGCGCGCGAGCGAACTCGAGCGCGGCGATTCCCAGGAACGCCGCTACAGCGAGAACGACGATGAGCATGGTGCGGCGCGGCGGGGAGCGCAGGAGCGCCCACGCCGCACTCGCGAGGCCCGTGAGCAGGAACACGTCGGAGATCAGCAGGCCGGCTGACTCCTCACCTCCTCCGATGCCGTACTGGTTCTGGAGCCCGAACGGGACGAGCGCGGTGAGCGCGATCAGAACGACGAGGTGCACGACCGGCGCAGCGAACGCCAACGCGATCACGCCCGCCAGCAAGAGCAGGCCGGCCGCTCCCTGCGGGAACTGCGCCACTAGGACGCCGAACGCGAGCGACGCACCGAAGAGCACCACGCCGGTGATGACTGGTCGCTGCGGCAGGGTCAGCGTCATCGCGGTTCAGGGTCAGGGGCCGGCCGGACGGGATCGTCCCGCTGCGTGCGGACCCAGTCTGACGGGCTTCCGCCGAGCGCGATCCGCACCGCGAGGGCTGCCTTGCCGATGACGAGCCGCGGCGCCTGCAGGAGCCCGAGCCACACCTGACGCGGCGCACGCACGAGCAGCAGCCCGCCGGCGATGTAAGCAGCCTGCGCGACCGCACCCGCAAGCGCCAGGCGAAGCGCCGTCGGAACACGCCACACTGCGGCGAGCACCGCAATCGACCCGTGCGCGAGGGCGAGGATGGCTTGCGGCGGGACGAGCACCTCGAGCGCGGTGGCGGCCAGGCGCGCGTCACGGCGGCGCGTGGCAGTCGCGAGCAGGCGCGGCGTCCACGTGCGCGCGGCGGCGACCTTGCCGGCCTCCCAGCGCATCTCCTGCGAGCGCGCCGCGTCCGCCGTGAGCGGCATCGGCGAGCTGACCCGCGCCTCGCCGACGAAGACGACGCGTTCCCCGGCGGCCGCGAGGCGCAGCCCGTACTCCGCGTCCTCGGCGAGGCCGAAGTCGCTCCACGGCACGCGCCGCAACACGTCGGGCGTGAACATCATCCCCGTGCCGAGGAGGCCAGCCGACAGGCCGAGCGCGTCACGGCCGGCGGGTCGCACGCCGTTAACGAGTGAGAAGGCCGCCGCACGCAGCGCGGCCGCGGAGGATTCCTCGGCGTTCGCGACGACATACTCGACCTGGGCCACCCTGGCACCGGCGCGCGCATGCGCTGCGAGCGCCGCGAACAGGTTCGGCGACACCTCGCAGTCGGCATCGACCATTACGACCGGCGCGTCCAGCGCTCCGAGCTCGCCGAGCGCCCATGCGAGCGCGGGTCCCTTCCCCGGCCGGTCGGGCTGCTTCCTCTCGAGCACCGCAGCGCCGTGTCGGCGCGCGACCTGGGCCGTCGCGTCACTGCAGTTGTCGGCGACGACCACCACGCGCACGCCATCGCGTCCCTCGGCGCGGTCGATCGAGTGCAGCAGTGTGGGCAAGGTCTGCTCTTCGTCGTGGGCGGGGACGAGCACGATGAACGTGCCCGGCGGCGCGGAGGGCGGAGGCGCCGCCTGGCGGCGGGCGGCCGCTGCGAGCAGCACGAGCAGATACGCGTCGCAGGCGCACGCGGCCCCTGCGGCCGCGACCAGTAGCCGACGGGCGGCGCTCATAAAGGCAGATTCAGCGGCCGGCGCCGACTGACGAAGAGGAAGTCGTTGACGTAGTCGGAAGGCATCGCGGCTGCATCGGGGTCCGCGCGGACGAACCTGATCTGGTCGCGCTCGAGATCAAACTCTGACACGGGCGTGAGCCCCTCGCGCCGCACCGCGTAGCCGTCGTAACCGATCTCGTCCAGCAGGCGGAACGTCTTTTCTATGTCGTCGTGCTGATGTCGTTGCTCGATCTCGACGAGCAGCGTCGGCGCGTCCTTCTCGATTAGCTCGGCCGCCCCCTGCAGCACGGCGCGCTCGTGCCCCTCGACGTCGCACTTGACGAACGCGACCGGCCGCTGCCGGTCGGCGAGCATCCGATCGAGCGTGTCGACTCGCACCTCGATGCGATCCGTCTGCGCGGTCCTCGCGGGAAGCGGCTCGAGCGTGGCCAGTGCCAGGTCGGGGCGCCCGTCCACACGCGGCACCGCCATCTCGGCGGTGCCAGGTCGCGCCGAAAGCGCAACCGCGTGGAACCGGACATTCGGTCGCGTGCGCTCGATCTTCATCAGATTCTCGTGTTGCCCCGGATGCGGCTCGAACGCATGGACCTCGCCGCTCGGGCCGACCAGGCGCGCGAGCCGGTACGCGAAGAGGCCGAAGTTGGCGCCGACATCGACCGCGACGTCGCCTGGCCGGACGAGGCGGTCTACGACCTCGAGTGCGCGGTTGCCAGATCGACGCTCGCGCGCCCACAAAAGACGCGCCGTCAGCCCGTGATCGATGGGCCGGACGACCCGCCACAGGATCGCGCCCACCAAGTCCACGCGGCTCACTGTAGTCAGATGCGCCTCGCGGTCCGCGTCCAGGTTCGGGGCCCTTTCGTCAAGCGCCTGAAAACCGCTGCCGAAGCCAGATCAAGGCGCGAAACCACACGGTTTCGCACTCCCCACCCACGCCCCCATGTACCGACGCACCCTCCGCATCGCGATCGTCGCCCTCGTGGCGTCCCTCACCCTTGCGCCCATCGCGGACGCGGGGCCGCGAAAGGTGCGCGCCCAGAAGACGCGCGCGGGCGTCGCTGTGTTCAAGCTGCCGCGCTCCGTGGACCCCGACGCCGTGCGGGCCGCTCGTGTTCGTGTGGGCCGGCGGGCACGGCGGGTCTCCGCGGTGCGGGTTCGGCGCGTCGCACGCCGAGCCGAGCGCGTCGCGCAACGCGTCGCGCTTACGTCGTCGCGCGAGCGCAGAGCGCGCAAGCTGCGCGTTCGGCTGAATCGGCGCGAGCGCCGCGTCGCGTCGCGACGCAATCCGCGGCTCCTGATCTTTCTGAAGCACCGTTCCGAAGCCCGCAAGGCGTCGAGCCGCAGGACGACAAGGTCCCCGACGGGCCCAAGTCGACCTTTCGGCCGCCGTTCTCACCCGTCCTCTCGGACGCCGAGGCGGCCGCACGCGTGACTCCGTCGGGACGCAGAGGTGCGACCGGGGAACACCGCGCGCAACAACACGGTGCCCACAGCCGAGCAGCTCGACCATTTCCGCCGGACCAACGACACCCTGTACGAGCCGCACAAGCAACTGGTGACCGGCAACTTCCGCGGGACGACCGACGAGATCATCCAGTGGGCCGCGTGGAAGTGGGGCATCGACGAGGACGTGTTCCGCGCACAGGCGGTGCAGGAGACCTGGTGGGACACGAACGTCGCCGGCGACGGCGGCGAGAGCTTCGGGCTCTTCCAGATCAAGCGGACGGTTCACTTCGGCACGTATCCGCTGTCGGTGGACTCGACGGCCTTCAATGCGGACTACACGGGCGCCCTCTTCCGCTGGTACTACGACGGTCACGCGACCTGGGTCATGGATGTGGAGCACGGCAAGGACTACGAGCCTGGCGACGCCTGGGGCGCGATCGGCGCGCACTTTGCCGGCCGTTGGTACGCGGGCGGCGCAGAGGAGTACATCGCGAAGGTCCGGCAGCATGAGGCCGACCGGACCTGGGAGCAGCCCTACTTCTAGGCGGCGACGTAGCGCCGGTATTGCGTCCGCTGGCGCACCCAGCGGTACGGCTCGACCTCCTGCTCCGCCCGCTCGATCAGGCGCTCCCCCAGCTCCGGCTCGGCGTGCAGCCGCCTGATCGCGCGCGCGAGGTCGTCCGGGTCGTCCGCGGTGAAGTAGAGGAAGGCGTCGTCCGAGAAGTAGTCCTCGACCGACCGCGTACGTGACGTGATCACGGGTCGCCGCATCGCGACGAGGTCGTACATCTTGTTGCAGTGGACGAGGTCGCGGAAGGCGTCGCGCTTCATCGCGACCACTCCAGCATCGGCAGCGGCGATCGCCTCGACCAGCTCTTCGAGCGGAACCCAGCGCCCGTTGAACTCGACCCGGTCGCGCACGTCGAGTTGGTTGGCGAGCTCGCGCAACTCCGGCAGCTGTGAGCCCTTCCCATAGATCTGCAACTTGAGCTCGGGGATCTCATCAGCGAGCGACGCAACCGCCTTGATCGCGGTGTCGAGCCCATAGCGCTCCTCGACCGATCCGTGGCAGATCAGCGTGAAGCGACCGTTCGCGCGGGCGCGCGGCGGGTGGCGCTCAGGGTCGAACACGTCCTCCTCCGCCCCGTTGTGCACGACGCCGACCTTGTCGGGATCGGCGCCGCGGCCTACGAACGCTCCGCGCATGTGCTCGGTGCAGGTCAGCGCGAAATCGGCGAATCGGATCGCCGCCTGCTCGCCCGCGGCGACGGCACGCACGGCGGGATGGTCGAGGCCAAGACCGAACTTGGTTGCGAAGAACTCCGGCATGCACTCGTGCAGGTCGAGGATCACGCGCGCGCCCGTCAGCTTCGGGACGATCGCCGCGAACACGAGTGGATCGGGCAGCGTGTGCACCTGGACGAGCTGGTAGCGGCGCCGAACGTGGAGCGCCGTCAGCAGCGCGAGGGCGATGACGAAGAAGAGGCCGTACTCAGCCAGGTAGGCGACGGCGCCGCCGCGCTGGCGTGGTGCCGGCACGCGCCGGACCGTCAGCCGTTCGTCGCGCTCGCGCCACGGCTGACCCGGCCGGCGCAGGCAGATCACGTCGACCTCGTGGCCGGCATCGAGCAGGGCGTGGACCTCCCGCTGGACGCGCGGATCGAGATCGAAGTAGCCCTGCCTGAGGACCGCTATGCGCATGCGGGCTCGACGCGCGACATCGCCTCGACGATAGCCGCGACGTCCTTCGGTCCCACGCGGGGATGCGTCGGCAGGTTCACGAGCTCGCGCGCGGCCTGCTCGGCGTTCGGGCATGTGCCCGCGACGTAGCCGTTCAACGTCGGCCGGATCGCCTCCTCCTGCACCGAGGTGAACCATGTGCCCGGCACGGTGCGCCGCCGGAGCGCCTCGATCGCGGCGTCGCGGTTGGCAACGCGCACGGGATACCGGACCCACGCCGGCTCGGCGTCGGCCGCGACGACCGGAGCGACGAAGCCCATCGGCTCCAGCCGAGCGGCGTACTCGGCCGCAACCCGGCGCCGGTGCGCGAGGTTCTCGTCGAGCCGCGCGAGCTGCCTGAGCGCGATCTCCGCCTGCGCGGCCGCCAGCCGCTCCTCGTAGTGCTCGGGCCGCTCGCCTGCGAGCTCGGCCTCCGACGTCGGGACCGGCAGCGGCTGGTAGCCGCCGAGCGCCTCGTACGCGGGGCGCGTGGCGGTGTGGAGGTGCGATTGCGTGAGCACGTAGTAGAGCGCGAGCTTCGCCAGCCGCCGCGCGGTGAGCGCGGCCCGCGGAGGCGGGCACTCGCGCTGGAACGCGCGCACGCGCTCGGCGAGCTGCGGGTCGCTCGTCACGCCCGCGCCGCCCATCGTGCTCGAGATGATCTTCGTCTCCTCGGTGCTGAAGAACCCGGCGGCGCCGATCCCTCCGACCGGCCGGCCGCGCCATGTCGCCCCGAGCGCGTGGACGCAATCCTCGATCAACGGAACCTCATGCGCGGCGGCCATCTCGAGCAGCGACTCCATGTCGCCCGGGATCCCGAACGTGTGCTGGACGAGGATCGCCTTCGTGCGCGGGCCGAAGAGCGCGGCGAGGCCCGTTGGGTCGATGTTGAAGTCGGTCAGCCGGCAGTCGGCGTAGACCGGCTTCGCACCGAGATAGCTGACCGCGTTCGTGACGACGACGTGGGTGGGCAGCGGGACGATCACCTCGTCGCCCCGGCCGACCCCGAGCTCGCGCAATATCCCGTAGAGAGCGACGCGTCCCGAGCCGAACGAGATCGCGAAGTCGGCCCCGACGCGGCGCGCGAGCTCGGCCTCGTAGCGCTCGAGCGCGGGCCCGTCGATCAGCCGCCGCGGCCGCGCCGCCAGCACGAGTGCACGCCCCGCGTCGCCCGCGCTGGTCGTGCCGCCCAGCTGGGCCGTCCGGCGCGGGACCCTCACAGCCACCTGTAGGCGAGCTCACCCGCGAAGCGAGTCGCGGCGAGCGGCAGACGCGGCCACACCGACATGGCCACGCGCGTCATGCCACCACCGCCCTCGTCTCCCGGTTCCGCCGGAGGGTGGTAGTAGCGATGGAGTTGCACCTCGTCGGCGCCCCATTTGCGCTTGAAGTCCGCCAGCCCGGCGCGGTCCTCGGTGACCTCGCCGAGGTCGTAGCGCTCGAAGCCGCGCCGACAGGCGTCATGGATCGCCTCCCACTGCAGCACCTCGTTCGGCCGCAGCGCGAGGGCATCGCGACGCCTGCCGTTGAACGCGTAGAAGGCCGTCCGCCCGAGCCCTAGGACGATCGAGCCGGCGATCATGCCGCTGCCGGGCTGCTCGGCGACGTACAGCCGCATCAGGTCACGCCCTGCCATCTCGTCGAACATCGCCTCGAAGAGTCGCAGCGGGCGAGGCGGGACGACCACCTCGCGCATCGTTTCGAGATAGAGCCGGTACCACGCATGGACGTCGTCGGCGTCGGAGGCGACGCGCACTTGGACACCTTCCTTGGCGGCCTTGTTGACGGCCCACTTGATCCGGCCGTGGTTGCGCGAGTTGCCGAACCGCAGCGCCGACTCGTCGTCCGGCAGCGCCATGACGTACGAGGTGCGCCACGCGGCGCCGGCCAGGCCCGGCACGAGACCGTCGAGGTCGGGCGCCGCGCGCTTTATCTGGAGGCGCACCTCCGACCGCTCGAGCGCGGCCTGGAGTAGCGCGGCGGCCGACTGCCGATCACTTGCGAGCGGTCCGGCCAACGGGGTGCGCGGCAACGACGAGAGTCGCGCCCCGACCGTGGCGTTGCCCCGCAAGAGCGGAAGGCCGCGCGTCTCGACGAGCGGGAGCACACCGGTGATGTGTCCGCCGGGGCTCTCGGTGGCGAGCCCGATCAGCGGCCGGTCGTACTCGGCCGCCAGACACCGCAGCCACGTGGAGTGGAGGTAGACGTGGCCCTCGGGATGGCCCGCGACGAACTCGTCCCAGCGCGGGTCGGAGCCGGGCTCGATCTCGCTTACACGCGCCTCGGACAACGGCCGCTAGCGTACCCCGCCGGTATGCGTACCGAGCTCCTGGACCCGCGTACCGACTCCCGCTGGGAGGAATTCGTCGGTCGCGCCGAGGGCGCGACGATGTTCCACCACCCGGCTTGGCTCGAGCTCCTGGCAAGGAGCTACCGCTACGACTTCGCGGCGTCCTGCGTGCTCGACGACGGCGGTCGGGTCGTCGCCGGGCTGCCGTGGGCGCGCGTGGAGAGCCGCCTGACCGGGCGGCGGCTCGTCGCGCTCCCGTTCTCGGACGCGTGCCCACCCTTGACCGACGGGGCATCCGAAGACGAGCTCGCGAGCGCGGTGGACGAGCACCGGCGCGCGACCGGGCTCGGGCTCGAGGTGCGCTGGCGGATGGACGCGCTCGGCGAGACCGTTCAAAGCTACTGGCGGCATGCGCTGGGGCTCGAGCCGGACGCCGATGCGGTCGCGGAGCGGGCGAGCAGCGGCATCCGCCGTGGGGTTGCGAAGGCTCGTCGCGAGGGGCTCACGTTCGAGCGCCGCACCGATGCCGGCGCACTCGACTCCTTCTACCGGCTCCACCTGCGGACCCGCCGGCACCAGGGCGTCCCGACGCAGCCGAAGCGGTTCATAGACGGGCTCGGCCCGCTGTTCGAGCGCGGTCACGGGTTCGTGGCGCTCGTCAGTGACGGCGACCACCCCATCGGAGCCGCCGTCTTCCTGCGCCTGCGCGAGCACCTGATCTACAAGTACGGCGCGTCCGACCGCTCTGCGCTCGAACGCAGGCCGAACAACCTGCTGTTCGCCGAGGTAATCCGCTGGGCCTGCGAGGCGGGAGTGCGCGAGCTCGACTTCGGGCGCACCGACCTCGAGCAGGAGGGGCTCAAGCAGTTCAAGCGCGGCTGGGGCGCCGACGAGCTGCCCCTGCACTACACCTACTCCGGCATGGATGCCCCGACTCGCGACGGGTCGCGGGCGCAGCGGTTGCTCGCGCCCGTCATCCGCCATTCGCCGCCTGGCGTTGGACGCCTGGTGGGTGCGGCCTACCGGCACTTCGGCTAGTAGTTAGACGCATGGAATTGAACCCGGAGTACTACCTCCGGGAGCGCTACGCGCCGCCGGGGATCGCGAGGTTCGCCGGGCCGTACTACCTGGTGAAGCCGATGCTGCCGCGTTCGGTTCAGATGGCGCTCCGCCGCCGCCACGCGCGCCGCCGCGCCAGGCAGGAGTTCCCCCGCTGGCCGATCGAGGACGTGCTCGTGCGGCACCAGGAGGAGTCGTTCCGGGAGGCAATCCGGGCAAACGGCGGGGAGCGCGTGCCGTTCGTGAACTTCTGGCCGGGTGGGCACCGCTTCGCCTACATCCTCACGCACGACGTCGAGGGCCCGGCGGGGATCGAGAACATCGAGCGGGTGCGCAAGGTCGAGCGTGTGCACGGAGTCGTCTCGTCGTGGAACTTCGTCGCCGAGGACTACCCGATCCCGCCTGGGCTGTTCGCGAAGCTGCGCGCCGACGGCTGCGAGATCGGCCTGCACGGGATCCATCACGACCACCGCCTGTGGCGCAACGAGGAGACCTTCGTGCGGACGCTGCCGAAGATCCACCACTACCTCGCGGAGTGGCAGGCGGTCGGCTGGCGCTCGCCGGTCACCTATCGCAACGCGGATTGGATGCCGCGGCTGGGCGCGCTCTACGACAGCTCGTTTCCGGATACCGACCCGTTCGAGCCGCAGGCCGGCGGCTGCTGCTCGATCTTCCCGTACTTCATCGACGACATGGTCGAGCTGCCGATCACGCTCGTCCAGGACCACACGATGTGGGAGCTGCTGCAGCAGCCTGGCATCGACCTCTGGATCGACAAGACCGAGTGGATCCGCGAGCACCACGGACTGGTCAACGCCGACGTGCATCCCGACTACCTGATCAGGGAGGACCGCCTCGATCTCTACGACGAGTTCCTCGGCGGGCTCACAGCGCTCGCCGGCGGGTGGCACGCGCTCCCGCGCGAGGTCGCGAGCTGGTGGAAGGACCGCGCGCAGCTCCAGGGCGACGCCGACGGTGCGACCGTCGCCCACGCGCGCGAGGTGGACGGCCGGATCGTCTACGACATCTGAGCCCGGAGCGCGTCGGCTACCCGTTCGATCTCCGCGGCGGTGATGCCCGGGAACATCGGCAGTGACAACGTGCGCTCCGCGAGCCTTTCGGCGGCCGGATGGTCGCCCCGAGATCCGAGGTGACTCCACGCGGGATTCAGGTGCGCCGGGCGCGGATAGTGGATGGCGGTGCCGACGCCGGCGTCGCGCAGCGCCCCACGCACGCGGTCGCGGTCGTCCAGCTCGATCGCGAACAGATGGAAGACGCCCTCCTCCGGCGGCAGGTCCGCCGGCAAATCCGCGAGGGCGCGGCGGTAGAGCGCGGCCGCCTCGCGACGTTGCTCGTTCCACTCGTCGAGGTGCGGCAGCTTTACGAGCAGGAGGGCGGCCTGGAGGTTGTCGAGCCTGCCCGACGCGCCGACCCGGACGTGGTCGTTGGCGTCAGCGGGCGTGCAACCGTGGTGGCGCATCGAGCGCACCGCCTCCGCGACCTCCGCGTCGTCGGTCACGACAGCGCCACCGTCGCCGAGCGCCCCGAGGTTCTTCGTCGGGTAGAAGCTGAATGTTGCCGCCGCGCCCCGAACCGGGTAGCCGTGCGCTTGAGCCGAGTCCTCGAGCACCGGCACCTCGCCGGCCGCGGCGAGAATCTCGTCCATCGGCGCGGGATGCCCGTGAAGGTGCACGGGTACCACCGCCGCGGTGTCGGGTCCGACTGCGTCCGCCAGCCGCTGCGGGTCCATGCAGCGCGTAGCGGGATCGATGTCAACCAGGATCGGCTTCGCTCCGGTCGCCGCGATTGCCTCGACGGTCGCGATGAACGTGCTCGGCACCGTCAGGACCTCGCGGCCAGGCCCCGCGCCGAGTGCCGTGAGAGCGAGCCGAAGCGCCTCAGTGCCGTCGCTGACCCCAACGCAGTGAGCGGCGCCGCAGTAGCCGGCGAACGCAGACTCGAACTCATCCAGGTCGGCCGCGAGGACGAATTGGCTGCTGCGCGCGATCCGTTCGAACGTGGCGGCGAGATCCGCTTGGAGCGGCTCGTGGGCGCGCCCCAGGTCGATGAAGGGAACGCCGCTCACGCTGTTTTCGAGATCGCGGCAACCGGCGTCTTTACGAGGATCCTCATGTCCGTCGCGAGGTTGCTGGAGCGCGCGTACTCGGCGTCCAGGTCGAGCATCTCGGTAAACCCGAGCTTGTTGCGGCCGGACACCTGCCACAGGCCGGTTATGCCCGGCTTCACCGCGAAGCGCCCGTAGTGATCTTCGGAGTAGTACTGGAGCTCGTACTCGAGCGCGGGCCGCGGCCCGACGAGCGACATGTTGCCCGCGAGCACGTTGACGAGCTGCGGCAGCTCGTCAAGGCTCGTCTTGCGCAGGAACGCACCGACGCGTGTCACGCGCGGATCAGACGTGAGCTTCTTGAGGGTGTCGTCGTCCGCCTGGCCGGTCACGAGCTTCTTGATGTACGCCTGGTGCATCTCGGATGTCGCCCCGAGCTTCATCGTGCGGAACTTCAGCACCCGGAACTCCCGTAGTCCGCGGCCGAGCCGAAGCTGGCGGAAGAACACCGGACGCCCGCTGTCGATGACGACCGCTGCGGCGAGTGCGAGCACGAGCGGCGAGAGCAGCACGAGCCCCACGATGGACCCGACCACGTCGATCGCGCGCTTCGCGGCCATCCAAAGCCCGTGTCGAGGTGCTACGTAAGATCGCGCCCCCATGTGGACCCCGACAATAGCCCTGCTACCAGGGGCGCTCACCATTTATCTGGGGTTCGATGGAGGGGGTTACTTCCCCCCGGCCACCGGGGTGGCCGTGGCCGTGCTGGCGATCGCGCTCGTCGTTCGGCTGACGCTCGCGGAGCGCCCGCTCGAGGGCTTCGGTCTGGGCGCGGGCCTCGTCACCGCTGCGCTGGCGCTCTTCGCCGTCTGGTCGCTCATCTCGAGCGCGTGGTCCGATGCGCCGGCCCGCGCGGTGGGCGAGTTCGACCGCGTGCTCCTCTACATGCTCACGCTCGCGCTGCTAGCGACTCTCCCGCGTACGACCGAGACCGCGCGCATCGTGATGTTCGGGATCGCGGGCGCCATGACGTTCGTGTGCATGGGCGGGCTCGCCACGCGCGTGCTGCCGGACGTCTTCCCGATTGCGCCGAACGTCCTCGACCAGCGCCTGTCGTATCCGATCACCTACTGGAACGGGGTCGGCCTGCTCGCGGCGATCTCGATCGTCTTCGCGACGCACATGAGCTGCTCGGCGCGGGAGCACGTCGCGGTGCGGGTCGCCGGGGCGGCGTTCCTGCCGCTCCTGGCCTCCACGCTCTACTTCACCTTCTCGCGGGCGAGCATCGTGGTGATGGCCGTCGGCGTGGTCGGCTACATCGTCCTGGCACGTCCACGCGGGCTCCTGTCCGCGCTGATCGCGGTCGTGCCGCCTACGACCATCGCGGTCGCCTGGTCGTACAACGCGGAGCTGCTCGCGCGACCCGATCCGACCACGTCCGGGGCGGTCGACCAGGGTCAGGAGGTATTCGTCGTCCTATTGCTGTGCGCGCTCGCGGCGGGGGCGGTGCGGTACGCCCTGGTGCACACGGGCCTCGACGAGCGGCTCCTCAGGATCGACGTGCCCAAGCGCACGCGCAACGTCGTCGTCGTCACGACTGCCGGCGTCCTCCTCCTCGCGGCGGGAACCTCGTGGATCGCGCTCGACATGAACGACCGGATCTCGCGCCAGTACGAGAAGTTCAAGGAGGGCGACGTCCTCCGCGCGAGCGAGGACGCGCGCGAGCGGCTGACCTCCGTCGGCAACAACGGCCGCATCCAGCACTGGGAAGAGGCGATCGACGCGTTCAGCAGCGCCCCCCTCAAGGGCACCGGTGCCGGGACGTACGAGCTGACCTGGGCACAGCATCGCCCGTCGGACTTCACCGTGCGCGACGGCCACTCGCTCTACCTCGAGACGCTGTCGGAGCTCGGCCTGGTCGGCGGCCTGCTGCTCGTGTTGGCGCTCGGCGGGATCCTCGTGGCGCTGGGGATGCGCTCCGGCGGGCACGGGCGCGCCCCGTGGTCGGCGCTGTTCATCGCCGGATGCGTGTGGGCGCTCCACGCGGCTCAGGATTGGGTCTGGGAGCTGCCGGCGGTGACGGCGTGGCTGTTCGCAGCCGGTGGGCTCGCGCTCGCCCGGCCCCCGGGCGCGCCTGAGACGCGCCTGGTGGCGCCGTCGCGGATCGCGCGCGTGGTCGCAGCGCTCGTCGTGCTGGCGCTCGCGATCACCCCCGTTCTCAACGCGCTCGCGGACGCGCGCGTGCGCGACAGCGTCGCCGCTTTCAAGGCCGGCGACTGCGACACGGCGATCGACGATGCGCTGTCGGCGACGTCTGCGCTCAGCGCGCGCCCGGAGCCGTACGCGATCCTCTCCTTCTGCGACGTCCGCGCCGGCGACAACGAGCTGGCGGAGCGGATGATGCGAAACGCCGTGGACCGCGACCCGGACAACTGGGTCTACCACTATGGGCTCGCGCTCGTCTTGGGCGCCGACGGGCAGGACCCGCGCCCGGAGATCGCCGAGGCCCGGCGGCTCAACCCACGCGAGCCTCGGACGATCGAGGCAGAGGAGGGCGTTCGCGTCTACGAACGACCCCGAGAAATGGAAGACGGCGGGCACTGAAGGCCCGCCTCCCGATCCAATGAGGCGCCGCGACTCAGCCGGTCTTGTCGCCGCTCGAGCGCGAGCGGAGCACTCCGCCCGTCACGAGGAAGGCGACGCCCACGACGAGCAGGGGAATCGCGAGGAAGCCGGTGAAGGGAAGCTCACTGCCGCCCGTAGCGACCTGCTGCTCTTCCTGAACCTGCGCGGCGCCACTCCGCTCCGAGCCGAGCACGCCGGGGTTGATCGACTCCTTCGGCTGCAGCTCCGGATATTGGACCTCGGCGGCGCTGCCCGATTCCGAGATCACCGCGAGCGTGGCGCCGGTGCCGCCGGTGAGCAGGCCGATCGCGAGCACGAGGGCAACCGCGATGCGAGGTTTCATCAAGGCCGTCGGTGAAGCCTGGGAGATCGCCCGGCGCTTCGCGCGGTCGAGCTCGAGTTCTGTAATCCGCGGGCGATCGTTCCGAAGCCGCTTCGCAACGGCATCCAGGTCGCCCGTCAGGTCGTGCGAATTCGTATCCATCGCCCCCTTATACGCACGTTCCGAGGTATTCCTTACCGTGATGCGGCGGGATGATTTCGAGCGCCTGTACGAGGAACATGCGCAGCCACTGTTCGGTTTCCTCGCCTACAGGACCGGCGATCCGACGCTTGCCGAGGACCTTCTGGCCGACACCTTCGAGCGTGCCCTGCGCGCGAGAAAGCGCTTTGACCGGCGCAAGGCCAGCGAGAAGACGTGGCTGTACACGATCGCGCTCAACCTGCTTCGCGACAGGGCCCGCCGCAGCAAGACCGAGGCGCGGGCGCTCGAGCGGATCCCGCGCGAGAGCGCCAGCCCGCCCGGCGACCTGACCGCGGTGGAGCAACGGGATGAGATCCAGCGCGCGCTCCGCATATTGAGCGACGAAGAGCGTGAGGCGATCGCGCTGCGCTTCGGTGGCGATCTCACCGTGCCCGAGATCGCCAAGCTGCTGAGGCAGCCGTTGCCGCGTATCGAGGGACGCGTCTACCGCTCGCTGCGCAAGCTGCGCGACGAGCTGGGCTAGTGGGCGTTCGGCTCGCGAGACCCGCGCAGATGGAGGAAGAACTCCAGCGGGTCGAGGCGGCTCGAGCCTGCTTCGGCCTCGACGATCAGCCGCTGCCAAGCGGGCTCGAGATCGTCGAAGGACGCGGCCGCCGTCACCGCATCGGTGAACGCTTTGAGCTCGATCGGATCCAGCTCGGTGATCGGCCACTTGCGTGCCGCGCGGCGAGCTCGCTTGCTCAGTTCTTGATCCATTCCTCGCCTTCTTATACGGCCGGTCGGTCGAATCCCTTACCTTCCGCACGTTGGCCGTGAATCTCGCGATCGTCGGACTCGGGTATTGGGGCCCCAACATTCTGCGCAACGCGTGGGAGCTCGAGGCTGCCGAGGTGGTCGCGATCTGCGATCGCGACGAGGACGCACTCGCGCGCCAGTCGCGCCGCCATGGAACGGCCAGGCTCGTCAGCGACTTCGACGACCTGCTCGCCGACAGCGCGATCGACGCGTTGTGCATCGTCACACCGATCTCGACGCACTACGAGCTGGCCAAGGCCGCGCTGCTGGCCGGGAAGCATGTGTTCGTCGAGAAGCCGATGGCGTCGTCGGTCAAGGAGTGCGACGAGCTGATCGAGATCGCCAGCGAGCGCGGGCTGGTGCTCATGCCCGGCCATACCTTCCTTTACTCGCCGCCCGTCATCGCGACCAAGGAGCGGCTCGACAGCGGTGAGATCGGGAAGCTCTACTTCGGCACTTCGAGCCGGGTGAACCTGGGCATCCACCAGCGCGACGTCAGCGTGGTTCGCGACCTCGCCCCGCACGACTTCTCGATCCTGCTCTACTGGCTCGGCCAGCCGTCCTTCCTGCGCGGAATCGCGCGCGACACGATCGTGCCCGGCACCTTCGACGTCGCGTTCATCGACGTCGGCTACGAGAACGGGATGCTCGTCCACCTCGAGCTGTCGTGGCTCGCGCCGACGAAGCTGCGCCGCACCGTGCTGGTCGGCTCGGAGAAGATGATCGTCTACGAGGACACGAACCCCGAGCAGGTCCGCGTGTTCGACCGCGGCGTCGAGATCGTCGAGCCGAAGAGCTTCGGGGAGTTCCAGCTCTCGTACCGCACCGGGGACGTGCTCACTCCGCGGCTTGCGCCGAACGAGCCGCTGCGGGTCGAGCTCGAGGACTTCGTGACCGCCGTCCGGGACGGGACCGAGCCGCGCTCGAACATGCACCTCGGGCGTGACGTCGTGCAGATGGTCGAGGCAACCGAGTTGTCGCTCAGCTTCAACTGCGCGCCCGTCCCGTTCGAGATCCCGGATGGCGAGAACCGGCGCCTGCCGGACCGCCGCCGCAGCTTCGGGATACCGGTGATCCGGCCGCCGCTCGGCGCCGGCGAGGAGTAGCGCGCTAGGCGTCGCTGCTGTGCAGCACGTCCCAGATGCGCTGGTTGACGTGCTGAACCAGGTGTTCCAGGTCCCCCACCACGTACTCGAGCTTCAGCTCGCCGGTCGCCGTGGTGACCTCGAGCATCCCCCGCCGTCCCACCTGTGCGGACTCCACTTGCTCGTACGCGACGGCATGCGCCGGGGCGTCGCCGGCATGCACCACCAGTAGGCGCCTGTCGGTCGCGGCGATCAGCTGACGGCCGTCACGTTGCCCACCCGCGGCCATGTAGAACACCTCTTCCCCCTCGGCGAGCGTGCCGGCAAGCCGCACCGTCGCGTCCTTCAACGCGCTGCGGCTCGACCGCTTGAGCTGCGAGCGGGCCATCCGCTCGACGCGTTCGCGCGCCATCTCGAGCCGCCGTTCCAGGTTGGCGACCTCCTCGGTCGCGCGCTCGAGCGCCGTCTCCGCGTCCACGCTCTCGACGGACGGGTCGCCGTTTGCGCCCGCCGCCGCCTGCAACTCCTCGAACTGGCTGCGCGCGGCGACCTCCTCCTCGCGCGCCGCCGTGAGCTGGTCGGCGAGCGAGGGGCCGAGCGGAATCGGCGGCGACACCGGCTCCGGAGCCGGCCGCGGCGCGGGTCGCCGCTGAGGCCGCGCCGGCCGAACGGGCCGCTCGCCCGACGCACGCTGGGTCCCGCCTGCTCGGCGGCCCTTCGGGCGTTCCTCCTCCGCGGCGTGCTTCTCCTCGAGAGCCCGGTCGCGCGCCTTGACCGCTTCCTGCGCCTCGCGCTCGGCGCGAAGGGCGCGACGCTTCAGCTGCGTGACCTCGGCCGCGTGGCGCTCCTGCTCGCGCATGACTCGTGCGAGCTCTCGCTGTCCGGCCTCGACCTCCTCCGCGGCCGCGGCGACCTGCTTCTCCGCGGCTTCGACGCGGTCGCGTGTCCGCGCCTCCTCGTCGCGCGCCGCGATGGCCGTCTGCTCGGCGGCTCGCGCGACCTCGAGCGCGGCGGCGGCTTCCTTGTTCTGCTCGCCGCGGAGCCGCTCGTTCTCCTCGGCGCGGAGCTGCGCCTCGGCCTTCGCGCGCTCCACCGCCTGGGTCTGGGCCTCCAGCCGCCGTTCGACGCGCTCGCGTTCCTCGATCGCGACGCGGTGCGCGCCCATCAGCTCCGCGTGGCGCTGCTCGAGCTGGCGGTGCGAGTCCTCGAGCGCCCGCACACGCTCCTCTGCCGCCGGAGCGGCCTCCGCGGCTTGGCTCTTCGTCTCCTCTAGCTCCTGCTGAACGGTGGCGAGACGCTTCTCCGCCTCCTCGACCCGTTCCGCGGAAGAGGACACGTCCGCCCGCATGCGCGCGAGCGCGCCGTCGATCTCCGCCCGCTCCTCGAGGAGCGTCGCCAGCTTCTCCTCGGCGCGCGCCCGCTCCTGCCGCGCCTCTTCGAGCGCCTTCACCACGCGCGCGTGGCTCTCCGTGGTCTCCGCGGACTTGGCCCTGAGCGCGCCCACCTCCTCGCGCAGGGGCGCGAGCTCGGCACGCGCCTGCTCGACCTCGCGGCGAGCCTCCTCGAGTGCCTCGGTGCGGGCCTGCGCCTCCTCCTGGGCCTTGGCCCGGTCGATCTTCAAGGCCTCGATCTCGTCCCGCTGCTGAGCCAGCTCGCCGCGAACGGCGTCTCCCTCAACGCGTGCCCGCTCGAGCGCATCCTCGGACTGTGCGCGGGCCTGCTCGAGCGCCTCGGCACGGGCCTGCGCCTCCTCCTGCGCTCTGGCTCGCTCGACCTTGAGCGCCTCGACCTCGTCCCGGCGCTGCGCAAGCTCGGCGCGAACGCTCCCCGCCTCCTCGCGTGCCTGCTCGAGCGCCTCCTCGGCCTTCGCAGTCGCCCGCTCGAGGGTCGTCTCGGCCTTCCGCTGTGCGTCCTCCAGAGCCTTCGCGCTCGACCCCTTGGACGCGTCCAACTCCCCGCGCAGCTTCGCGACCTCGGAGTGGGCGGACACGACGTCTTCGCGCGCCTGCTCGAGCGCCTGCTCGACGCCCTCGTCCGCGACCGCCGCGGCGACCGCCGCGCGCGCGTACTCGAGTCCCTTCTCGGCCTCCTCGGCGCGCGCCTCCGCGGCGCGCGCCCGCTCCTCGGCCTCGTCGAGCAGTTCCGCGGTCTGCTTGAACCGGGCCTGCGCCTCGGACGCACTCGCGCCCTGCTGCTCGGCCTCGGTAGTCGCCGCGCCGGCGCGGCGCTCAGCCTCGCTCACACGCTTCTCCGCTTCGGTGACGCGCCGCTCCGCGTCCGCCGTCGCCTCCGCGAGCGCGCTCTTCGCCTCGGCGGCCACGCGCCGTTCCGCCTCCTCGACCCGCTCGGCCGCCGCGGCCGCGGTCTGCTGGGCCTGGCGTGCCGCGTTCTCCGACTGCTGCGCCCGGCGCTCGGCGGCCGCCACGCGCTGCTCGGCCTCCGCCACGGCCTGCTCGATCGCCTCCTCGGCCTCCGGCGGAACCTTCTTCTCCGCGGCCGCGACGGTGCGCTCGGCGTCGGCCACGCGGCGCGCGGCATCAGACGCCCGGCGGTCGGCGTGCGAGAGCTTCTGCTGGGTCTCGGCCGCCTGCTTCTCGGCCTCCGCCCGGCGTTGCGCTGCGGTGGCCGCCTGCTTCTCGGCCTCCGCGGCGCGGCGCTCCGCCTCCGCGACTGCCTGCGCGGCGGTGCGCTCCGCCTGGGCGACGGCTTCCGCAGCCGCGCGCTCTGCCTCGGCGATGCGCTGGTCCGCCTTGGCGGCGCGCTGCTGCGCCTCGACTGCCTGCTTCTCCGCCGCCGCTGCGCGCGTGTCCGCCTCGGCCTTGGCCTGGGCGACCGCACGCTCGGCCTCAGCCGCGGCACGTCGCTCGGCCTCCGCGGCCCGCTGGTCTGCCTCTGCGGCAACGCGCTCGAGCGAGTCGTCACCTTCGCGCTGGGCCGCCTGCTTGATCAGCTCCGCGCGGTCGTTGGCGGCAGCGACCTCGGCCTGGGCGCGGGCGAGCGCGGCCTCGAGCCGGGCCCGTTCCTCGGCCGCCGCGGCAAGGGCCTGCTCGGCACGCGCCTCGGCCACCTCGAGCGCCTCGGCCCCCGACACCCTGACCGCGTCGACCTCGGCGCGCATTTGCACGGCCTGGTCGCGCGCCTCGGCCGCCTCATGGCGTGCCTCCTCGAGCGCGGCGACCGCGGCTCCGTCCGTCTCGGCGCCGCCCGCGACCGCGGCAGCCACCGCCGCGCGCGCGTACTCGAGTCCCTTCTCAGCTCCCTCGGCGCGCGTCTCCGCTGCGCGCGCACGGCGCTCGACCTCGACCAGCCTGCGGGCTGCCGTCTCGAGCTTCCTCTCGAGATCGACCACCGCCTCGTCGGCGCGCGCGTTCGCCACCGACTCAAACGACTCCGCCTGCGCAGTGGCGGCGTGCAGCCGCTCCTCGGCGGCGGCCACGTCGCGCTTCGCGTGCTCCGCTGCCTTCAGGTTCCGCTCGGCGAGGCGAGCCCCCTCGGCCGCCTGCTTGCGCGCGGCGCCGAGGTCGTCGCGGAGCCGCTCGCGCTCCGCGCGCAGCTCCGCGATCTCCGCCTGCAACAGCTCGTTCGCGCCGCGCGCGGATCCCTCATCCTGAACAAGGGCCTGGTACCGCTTCTCGAGCCGGGCACGCTCCTCGCCGACTCGCTCGAGCTCCGAGCGCGCTACCTGCAGCGCGGCCTGGGCCTCGGACAGCTGGAGGGCCCCGGCGCGGCGGTCGCCGTGTACGCGGCGCTCCTTGAGCCGCTCGGAGGGTGCCGGCAACTCGAACTGCGTTCCGTCGGCGTCGAGCAGGAAGCTCGCGGCGCCCCCGGTCAGGACGTGGATCGCGACCGAGTACGCGGCGCGCCACGCCGACCCGTCCGGCGTCGCCGTGGCCGCACCGCCGCTGGCGTCGGGCAGTGGCGTAACGCGATCGTCGCCCAGCGGCGTGCGTACGAGCAGCGCGACCGGGGACAGCTCCTGCTTCGGCTTCGCCTGCCACTTCCCAGCAATGCGCACGAGCGCGGTCCCTGCCGTGGCGGGGACGTATTCGAACTCCTCGAGCTCGAACTGCACCGAGGCCGCCATTAGTTCAGCGTAGAGTCCCCGCGGTGAACCAAGCGGGAACTGGCCTCGCAAAGGTCGCGCTCATCGCGTTGATGGCGGTGGGCAGCATCTTCCTGTGGATCGGCATCCCGGTGGGATGGCTGTGGATCGGCTCTCAGATTCAGTCTGATTCGGGGCAGGCAAGCTTTGGCCTCTATCTCGGCATTTTGCTGGGAATCATCGTCTCGATGGTGGCTATCGGCAAACTCCTGTCGGGACTGAACGGCGTCTATGGACGCCTTACGGGCTCGGAAGTCGTGCGCGTACGGATGCCTTGGCACCGCAGCCTGCGCGGCCAGGAGGAGGGCCGGCCCCAGCGTCAGGTCCTCGACGTCGTCATGGTCGTCTCCGTGATGGCGGCCGGATTCGTCTTCCTGATCTGGTTCCTCTTCTTCGCGGGATCGTCGCTGCCGGGCGGATAGGCCCAAACGGGCCGTCCGGAGGCCGGGCGATACTGGCCTCGCTCAGTCCCGAAGGGAGGATTCATGGAATCAGGAACACCAGGGCCGCCGCCCGCGCCCGAAGCGCCGATACCGCCTCCGACGGGGGCGCTCGCGCAAGCCGACCAGGTGCCACAGGTCAAGCCCGGTGCCGGGCCGCCGTCCGCGCCGTACGCGGTCGTCACCGAGTTCGACCGTCAGGACGAGTACAACCGCCTCCTGCCGCTCGTGAAGTGGCTGCTCGCGCTCCCGCACTGGTTCGTGCTGGCGTTCATCTGGATCGGCGCCTTCTTCGCGGTCGTTGCGTCGTGGTTCATGGTTCTCTTCACCGGCAAGTACCCGGCGGGCATCCACAGCTTCGTCACCGGGACGTACCGATGGACGACGCGCGTCACCGCTTACACCATGCTGATGACCGACCGCTACCCGCCGTTCTCGTTCGACCCCGACGACGACTACCCGGCGCGGTTCGACATCGCCTACACGGAGTCGATCGCGCGCTGGCGCCCGCTCGTCCACTGGCTGCTCGTGATCCCGTACGCGATCATCGCGAGCGTGCTCGTGTGGCTCGCGTACGTCGTGAGCTTCATCGCGTTCTTCGCGATCCTGTTCACGAAGAAGTTCCCGGAGGGCCTGTTCGACTTCAACGTGGTCGCGTTCCGGTGGCAGAACCGCTCCGCCGCCTACTACCTCTGGATGACCGAGAAGTACCCGCCGTTTGAGTGGGGCTAGCAACCAGGCCCGGCTGTACCGGCAGGGCACGGCGCTGGCGCTCGTTGCCGCGCCGCTGCTCTTCCTGATCGCCAACATCATCCACCCGGAGGAGTTCACGCGGGACCATGAGCGCGAGCAGCTCGCCGAGATCGCCGCGAACTACTCGACCTGGCAGATCGCCCACTTCCTGACGTTCGGCACCGTCGTCCTGTTCTCGGCGGCGGTGCTGGGGCTCGCGTACCTGGTGCGGCGGCAGCGGCCGGCGGCGGGCCTGATCTTCGGCGGGCTGGCGCTGGCCGGGCTCTTCGGGCTCGCGTTCGTCGATGCGCTCGACGGCTACACGTGGGGCATCCTGGGCGAGGTCTCGACCCGGCCCGAGGCGGACCAGGCGACGCTCGAGCTCGCGCTCAATGACGTGCAGCAGTCGAGCTGGTCGATCCCGTACTACCTGACCCCGCTCCTCTTCATCGTCGGCGTCGCCGCGCTTGCGCTGAACGCCGCGCGTCAGAACGCCGTCCCTCTGGGCGCGGGCCTCCTGCTCGCCCTCGGCGTCGTGCTGGTCGGGGTCGAGGGCGCCGTCCAGGACAACGCCTACTTCATCGTCGCGGCGTCGGTCCTCTTCATCGGCGGCGCGGCGGTCGCAGCCGCGCTCTGGCGGCTATCGGACGACGAGTTCGACGCGGGGACGCGGCATGCGCGGGCCTGACTCGGTCGCCTGGAAAGTGCGGCGCCGGCTCGCCGAAGCCGCCTAGCGGCCCCTGTAGTCCTCTGCCTCGACGTGCGGGAACGCGCGCCTGTTGCCCTTGAAGTCCGTCGGGTCCGTGTCGACCCAGCAGCCGGGTACCGAGCCGACCGGCTTCGGCTCCGGCTCCACCGGGCCGCCCGACGGGTTGCAGTCCCAGCTCGGGAGACCGAGGTGCTCGGCCACCTGCACGCTGGGGATCACCGGCGGCAGGTACGCGTTCCCGCGGTTGCTCGAGACGCGCGAGCGATGGATGCCGAGCGACTCGAGGCCGGTGACGCCCAGCTGGCGCAGGTAGTGACCGGTCTCGCCGGCGGGCGCCGACGGAACCGTGTCGGCGAGCGCGCCGGCGGAGTAGCCGAGGAAGTCGCCGAGCAGCTGCTGGTGCAGCTCCAGCCACTCGATGATCGGGTTGAACTCCTGCAGGAACGGGCCGAGCGCGTCGAGCAGCGGCCTTGTCTCGTCCAGCAGCTCGCGCAGCGCGGGCAGCGCGGTGCGCCCAGCGTCGATCTGCTGGTCGAAGGCGACGAAGAAGTGCTCGAGGTCCGGCGCGAGCGCACGCGCCGCGGCGACGGTCGGGCGCAGCTCGTGTGCGACCGGCTTGAGGTCCTGCACGAGCGGTCGTGCCTCGCGGGAGAACGACTCGAGCCGCCCCAGCGTCAGGCGCGATTCGTCGAGGAACGTCGGGAAGATGTGGAACGCCTCGGCCAGGTTCTCGCGCTGCGAGGCCGTCTCGCTGAACAGCTCGTGTGAGTTTCGGATCAGCGCGGCGAGCTGCGACTCGTCGCGCGTGAGCGCCCCGTACACGCTGCCGGTGTCGCGCACCAGCCCCTGGACCGCGTCCTGTTGCTCGTCGAGCACCTCGAGCAGGTCGGCCCCGCTCTCGGTGAACTGCGGCAGCCGGTTGAGCGCGTTCGAGAGGTCCTCGCCCCGGTGGCCGACGGCGACCCCGAGCTGCTGCTGCCAGACCTGGAACGCGCGCCGCGTGCGCTCGTCGTAGGTCTGGAGGATCTCGTCCAGCTCGACGGTGGGCGCGACCGCGGCGTCGGCGAGCCGCCCGCCGTCCGGCAGCTTCGGCGCGTCGCGTGCGCCGGTCGTGATCTCGATGAACGTCTCGCCCAGGAGCGTCTTTCGCCGCAGGATCGCGCGCGCGTCCTCTGACAGCGGGGCGTACGCCTCGTCGAGCGCCAGCGTCGCCACGGCGCGGTTCGAGTCCTCCTCCACCTCGACGTCGCGGACTGTCCCGATCGTGATCCCCGCCGTCCGCACGTCGACGTCCTGCAGCAACCCGACCGCCTCCGGGAAGCCGACCTTGACGACGTACTTCTCCGGCTTCAGCGGCGTCGCGCCGCCGAACTGGAGCCACAGGAACAGGAGGATCCCCAAGCACGAGAAGGCGAAGACGACCAACGCCATGATCCGCCCGAGGCTGGGAGCGACCTTGATCATTCGCCGCACACCGCCGGGTTCGTGAGCAGCGGGGTCAGGTTCATCAGGAATTCGTCCTGGGGGTCGTCATGAGCGAGCGAGCGAGCGGTCTGGCAGCTCATGGCGACCAGCGACGGCCGGAACGGGCCGTGTGCGTCGAGCGTCGAGAAGACCGTCACGGACTGGTGGGCGACCCAGGCGAGCCAGAACAGGTAGCCCTCCTCGCGGCCGGACACGTCGGGGCCCTCGCGGCCGTTCGGGTTGAAGGCGGCCATGTTGAAGAACTTGTTCAGCACCTTGAAGACGCGCGTCAGGTCCGGCGTCGACTCGGCGAGGTCGCGCGACGCCGGGCGCAGCTCCTCGACGAGCGGCCGCGTCTCGCGGACGAACGGGCGAATGGGGTTCTCGAGCAGCGGCGCCGCCTCGCGCGCCAGCGGCCGGAGCGCAACCTGGCTGCGGCCAAGCGCGCGCGCCGCGGGCCGCAGCCGCTCCGAGGCCGGGCCGAGCACGTCGGCGAGCTGCTCGACCTCGCCCAATGTCTCGGTCGTCTGGCGAAGCGCCGACGGCAGCTCGTGGACGGCGGCGCTGATGTTCTCGTCCTCGCTCGCGTATGCGCGCAGGACGCGCGACGCGGCCATGACCAACCGCGACAGCTCGTCCTCGCGCCCCGCCAGCTCGCCGCTCAGGTCGCGCAGCGAATGCACGAGGTGGCGCAGGCTCGTGCGGCGCGTCGCGACCGCCGAGTTGACGCGGGCGAGGTCCCTGTGCGTCGGCTCGAACAGGCGGAAGATCTCACGCAGGTCCGCACCGCGGTCCTTCAACCCGAGCCCGGCGCCGGCGACCAAGAGCTTCAGGTAGTCGCGCGTGTCCGCGTCGAGCATCCGGAGGATCTGATCCGGGTGGACGTCTTCGATCGTCTGCGACACGTCGAGCGTCTCGCCCTCCTCGAGCGGGCGGCCGTGCCCGGGGTCGAGCTCGAGGAACATGTCCTTCAGCGAAGTCTTCGGGCGCAGGAGGGCCGTCGCCTCGTCCGTTACGAGCCCCTCGTACTCGGGCTCGATCTTCATCTCGACGATCGGCCGCCCGTCAACCAAATCGACCTCGCCGATCTCGCCGATCTGCACGCCGGACACCCGGACCGTCTGTCCCTGACCCGGCGTGACGGCCTGGGCGGTCGGCAACTCTGCCTTGAGCGTGATCGGCGCCTCCTCGATCAGCGGGAACCGCAGCCGCTGGTGAGCGACTATGTACGCGCCGACGCCCAGCCCAACCGCCATGAACGCGATCAGGAGCAGGAAGCGCGGCAGGTTGCGCCGGATCGCGTCCCTCACGGCGCCACCCTGTACTGGTCGTCAAGCCCGAACTCGCGCAGGTAGTCCTCGACCCAGCCGATCGCGCGATCCTGCGCGGCACTCCAGCGGTCGTGCGCCTCCGCCGTATCGGGGAGCCCGCGGGCGACCTCGGTGTCGGGCGGGCCAGGCACGCTGCGCAGGTCCGGTTGCTCCTGCGTCTCGCACGCGACGTCTGGGCGGAGCGGTGGGCGCGCGTCGGGCTTCGGCGGGTTCGTGCCGATCAGCGGCTTGTAGGCCTGGGCGAAGAGGCCGTTGCCGATGTTGACCGTGCGGTCCCCAGCGCTCGTCAGGACGTGCACCCACTGGCCGTTCGCGTCGCCGTTGCGGCTCTCGGCCGCTAGCCCCGGTAGCGGCTTCGGCGCCTCTTCGTACACGGGGCCGCTGGCGGGGAAGCGGGGGTCGTCGATCTTGTCGGTCGACCAGCCGTGCAGCACCTCGTTCTCGCAACTCGCGGCCAGCCGCACCTCCTCGTACAGCGGCCGCGTCAGCTCGGTCAGCCGCGCGAGCGCGGGCGCGGTCGGGCGCAGATCGTTCGCCAGCCCGCGCAGTTCGGCTCGCGACACGAGCTGGCGCGCCTGCTGCAGGAATGGCATCGCCACGTCGATCGTGCGCCCCGACTCCTCGATGCTCGGCTCGAGGTCCTCCGCGAAGCGCCGGAACGGCGGCAGCGCCTCGTTGAGCGCGAAGAGCGCAGGCCGCGCCGCCCCGAGCGTGCGCGGCAGCTCGTCGATCGTCAGCGACAGGTTCTGCGACTCGCGCGCGAACGCCGCGGCGGCGGTGTTGAAGTCGGCCACAAGCGACTTCAGCGCCGTGGGGCTCTTGTCGAGGCCGCGCGCAACGCGCCCGCTCGAGTCGATGTACTCGGACAGGTCGTGCTGGAGCACGCCGAGCGTCGCGTCCTGCACGATCGCGGAGCTCCGGTACGCGGGCTCCCAGTACGGGATCGAGCGCCGGTAGCCGTCCGCCCCCTCCCCCTTCAGCGCGCTGGAGTACTCGCCCAGCAGCGTCTGGAGGTTCTTGCGCGTGTCCGCCTGGAGCGCGCTGAAGAGCTGGCCGAGCTGGACCGGGCCGCGTGTCTGGGCGATCGGCAGCGAGCCGCCGTCCGGAAGCTCACCGGAGGCGGGCGTGCCGGGCTGGAGGTCGAGGAACCAGTTGCCCTCGAGGAACATCCGCGGCCGGATCGAGACGCGCGCGTCGCGGTGGACCGGAAGGCCCTTGTCCTCGATCTGCATCGTGACCACCGCGGCCTCGGTGCCGGGCTCGAGGTGGCGCACGTCCACGACCTTGCCCACGTCGACGCCCGCGATCCGTACGGGCTGGCGCTCCTTGACGTTGTTAGCCGTGCGGAAGACGGCCTCGATCTCGTAGTGGTCGCCGATCGGCAGGCCGCGTGCGAACGCGAAGTAGGTGCCGACGACGATCAGCGCGAGCGCGATGAGCCCGGCGCGCAGCGGCGGCATCCCCGATGGCCTGCGCATCATGGGTGCACCGCCCCCGTCTCGGGCTCGCGCGTGAAGGTCTGCCCCTTCGGCACGTGCGGGATCCCGGCGTAAGTCGGCCCCTGGTTGCCGGGGATGTGCGGGTCGGTCACTACGTCGAGGTCGGGCTTGGCGAACCGCGACAGGCGCCGCGGGTAGCCGCGCTGGCCGTTCTCGCAGTCGGCGTTGCCCTGTTCGTCGATCGCGGCGTTGTATGGCGTCGCGTGCAGGTGCGACCGGGTCGCCGCGGAACCGGCTCTGCTCGTAGTAGCCCTCGTTGTTGGCGGGCCGCGCCGAGCCCATCGAGCTCGGGTTGTTCGACTGCTGGCCTGTGCTCTTGATCGCTGCTCGCTGCGAGTAGCCGTATGGGCCGTCCTGGCTCACGTGCTCCCCGAGGAACGTGAAGAAGTAGGTCCAGTAGTTGCAGACGGTCTGGTACGGGCCGAGGTAGCGGAGCTGTGGCTTGAGCGACGACACGTTCGCGGTCAGCCCGCGCAGCGCGATGCCCGTGCCCGGGTCCTCCATCAGGTCGCGCAACGACACCAGGGCCGGCTGGAGGTCGTCGTAGAAGCCGACCGACCGCTCCGTGACCGGAATGCCGCGCTCGAGCGCGCTGTTCAGGTCGGGCAGAGCCGGGCGCAGCTCGCGCGCGACGGGCTGCATCTCGCGCGCAAGCGCCGCGCTGTCGGTCAGGAACGGCCGCTGGACCGGGAAGGACTCGATCCCGGCCTGGAGCGCCGGATGCGTGCGCTCGATCGTCGCCTTGAGCGCCTCCGTGTCGCGCGAAAGCGCCTCGAATGTCAGCCCGGCCTGGGTGAAGAAGTCCGACTGCTCCTCGGCCAGCGGCGCGACGACCCGCGCTGCGTCACCGAGCTCCGAGAAGAAGCGCCCGAGCCGGGTGTCGCGGTCGGCAAGCGTCCGCGCGACCGGCTCGAGGTGGAGCAGCAGGCGAGGCAGCTCCTCGATCCCCTGGTTCAGGTACGTGCCGCGTCCCGCGAGCGCCGTGCCGAAGCCGCCCAAGCCGCGCTGGATCCCGCGCCGCGTCGGAGCGTCGTAGATTCGCGCGACGTCGTCGAAGTCCACGGGCCGGATCGTCTGCTCGACCGGGAAGACGTGGTCCTGCCCCGCCGTCTCCGCCGCGGTGCCGCGCGCCATCTCCAGGTACTTCAGGCCGAGCGGGGACCGCGGCCGGATCGTGAACATCGTGTCGACCGGAATCTCGTCGTCGCCCGCCTCGAGCACCGCGTGGATCTCGGCGGCCGCGGTTCCGTCCTCGAGCGTGCGCGTGCTCACGTCGCGCACGAACCCGACTCGGATGCCGCCCTCGCGCACCTCGGCCCCGCGCCCGACCGCCGAGGCGTTCTTGGCGAGGACGTTCACCTCGAGGTTGGGCACGAACGGCAGCCCCTGGTTCGCGTTGTACGCGAGGAAGACCGCGACGATCGTGACGAGCAGCGTGACCGCGCCGATCAGGACCGGGCTCGCGACGATGGATGTCGACGGCCGGCGGGTCATGGCGCGAGCAGGTAGTCGAGGACCTGGACGGCGTCGGCTCCGCTGCGCGGTCCGTGTTGTGCCGACTTCCTGGCAGCCGTGGCGGCGGCCGCTGCCGCCGGCTCAGGCGCGGGCGGCGACGGATCGGGTTGGTTGATGCCGGGCTGGTTCGGGCCCAGCCACGAGTTGCATCGCTCGACGAGCTCCGGCTGCGCCTTCGCGCGCTCGGCGTCCATGTACGGCGAGCAGTCGTCGGTGAAGACCGCCGCGCGGACCATGTGGCCGAACTCGTCGAAGCCGTTGATCGTCAGCGACTGGCTGAAGACGTAGCGGAGGATCGCCTCGAGGCCCGAGTACCCGCTCCCGCCCCTCGGGCTGCGCGGATCGGGCTCGACGGCGCGGTCGGGGTCGGCGAAGTCCTCGAGCGTGATGCGCAGGTTCGGCGCGAGGTCCGTGGTCGGCCGCGCGTACCGGCGCAGCTCCTGCGTGTTCGGCAGCGCAGCCCGCACCGCCTCCCGGCCGACCGGCGCGGCGTCGCCGAGCGCTCGGACGGCCGGCCGCGCCACCTCGGCGAACTCACCGGAGTTGTCGAGGAAGCGCTCGAGGTCGGACGCCGCCGCACTCAGGTCGACGAGTACGGGCCGCTGCTCGACGGCCGCCTCCTCGAGCGCGGCCATGGTCGGTCGCAGCTCGCGGACGAAGGTCGGCAGCTTCTGGAAGTTCTGCGCGATGTCATCGGCGCGCTCGGCCGACGCGCTCGATGTGTCCTCGGCCTCGTCCACGAACCGCCCGACGTTCCGGCGGTTCTCGGCGAGCTTGCCGATGACCCGGTCGGCATCGCCGACGAGGTCGCGGATGACCCGGTCGTGATCGGCGAGGATCGCGAGCACCCGCGACGTCTGCCGAAGTGCCGGGACGCCGCGTCGAATCGCTTCGTTCAGGTCCTCGGGACGCCCGGCCAGTCCCGCTCCGAACTCGTTCAGGACCAGGCGGAAGCGCTCGGCGTACGGGCGGCGCATCGTGTTCTGCACGAGGTCCGGCGGGATCGTCGACGTCGTGCGCTCGATCGCGACGCGCCCGCCGTCGGGGATCTCGCGGTCCGACGTGCCGGGGTCGCAGTCGAGGAAGTACTCGCCGAGCGGTGACTGGGGTCGGGTCTCGCACCGCGTGTCGTCGCGCAGCGACCCGAACCCCTGCTCGTCGATCTCCACCTCGATGAGCGCCTTCAGCGACTTCTCGTCGAGTTCGACGTCGGTGATCCGGCCGGCGTTCACGCCCGCGACGCGCACGTCGCCGCCGAGCACCATCCCGAACGCGTTGTCGAGCTCGACGACGTAGCGGCGCGCGTCGTCCCCGCCACCTCCGCCCGGAGCGGACAGCGCTAACGCAGCCGCAACTACGGACAACAGGACGAGCGCGGACGCGAGCCGCCTCATTCGCCCACCGGGACCTGGCTCGGGTCGCAGTTGAAGTCCTCGGTCGGCCGGAACGGCATCGAGCCGTCGCCGCGGTCCCGCTCGACGGAACCCGGACAGCGGTTGTACTGGCCGCTGACGAGGAGATCGTCGAGCGTCTCGCTGCGCGCCAGCGGTGAGAGCGGAGACAGCACGCCATCCTTGATCGAGAACGCGTTCACGTGCGTTCCGATCCGGGCGAAGCCGCCCATCGCGTCGACGTTCCCCGAGTGCGAGAAGTCGTCGAGCCAGCCGGTGAAGTCGACCGAGTACGGGCGCGCGAACGCGAGCCGCGGGGTCGCGCTCTCGAGCGCTTCGGATGCCGCCGGCAGCGCGCCCTCGCGCTCCGCGCCGTTGCGATCGACAGGTCCGACAGCGATGTCGCGCAGCGGCGGGGTGGCGCGCATCAGCTCGACGAGGTCGTTCGAACGACCGGGGCGCCGAAGGACCGGCGCCAGGTCGTTCACCGTCGGCCGGAGGTCCGTGACGAACCCGCGCAGCTCGCGCGTGTACGGCAGGAGTTTCTTCGCGACCGGCTTCGCCGTCTCGACGAGCGGCTCGACGCCGTCGAGCGTCGAGCGGAGTGTCACGTAGGTCGTGTTGGCCTGGCGAAGGAACGGCGGAAGCCGCTCGATCGCCTCGGCGAGCGCGCCCTGCGGCCGCGTGATCGCACCGGTCGTGTCGGCGAGGTTGTCGACCAGGCCGGCGAGGTCTTCCCGCTTCTCGGCGACATCACCCACGAGGTGCGCCGTCTCGCGCACGAACCGCCGCAGCTCGTCGCTGTCCTTGTTGACCTCGTCGAAGAGGCGGGTCGCCGCGACGAGCGACGGGTCGAGGTAGACCCAGCCCTGGGCGGCGTTTCTTCCCTGCCCCGCGTACTGCCGCGCCGACCCACGGAAGACGCCTCGCAGCGCCCGGCGCGTACGCGGGTCGAAGGTCGCGAATAGCTCGTCGAGGTCTACGTTGGACGTCGTCTGGTCCGGCGTGAGGACCGCCCCGTCGGCGAGATGCTCGCGCGTCGGGGCATCTGGGAGCCGGATCTCGATGTAGCGGCTCGCGGGACCCGACAGGCCGTACTGGCGGATCTGCGCGTGCACCCCAGCCGGAAGCGGCGCCCAGTCGTCGTCGATCCGGAGCTCGAGCTCCGCGAGGCCGTCGTCGGTCAGGCTCTGCCCGGCGACCGTGCCGACCTGCTTGCCGGCGATCGTGACGATGCCGCCCTTCACGACCTGGCCCGCGTTCAGGAACTGCGCCCGCAGCCGGTAGTCCTCGCCGCCCCCTCCGAACATCAGCACCGCAAGGAGGACGGCCGCGGAAATGACCGTCGCCAGCGCGAGCGCGCGGTTCAGGATCACTACGCCGGCTCCTTCGCGGGCGCGCCGCGGCGGCGGAGGTCGCGCACGAGCATTACCGCCGCCACGAGGACGACGAGCGCGAGCAGCCCGAGGCGCCCGACGGTCTCGGCGACCTGGTCGTAGGAGTTGTAGAAGACGTAGCCGAGCCCGACGAAGACGACCGAGAAGAGCAGGCAGCCGAGGACGTTCCACGGCAGGAAGCGCCGGTACTCGAGCTTCGAGGCGCCGGCGAGGAAGGGGCCGAACGGGCGCGCGAGCGGAAGGAGCCGGCCGAAGCACGCGGCGAGCGGGCCGTAGCGCTCGAACCAGCGGTCGACGTTGCCGAGCCTCTCCTCCGTGAGGCCGATCCCGCGGCCCGAGCGCAGCAGGAACGGGCGCCCCAGCCGACGGCCGAGCAGGAACGTGAGCGAGTCGCCGGCGGCCGAGACGAGCCAGCCGATCAGGAGCAGCGGGATCAACTCGGCTCGCCCTGCTCCCGCGATCGCGCCGCAGAGCATCAGCCCCCACTCGCCCGGATACACGAGCGTCAGCGGCGGAATCGTCGTCTCGAAGAACGCCATCCCGATTGCGAACGGGTAGACCCAGCCCTCGAGCGCGTCGGCCGCGCTGTTCACGGCTCCCTCGCCGTCGGGCATGCCGATGCCGCCGCTCGCGGCGAAGAGGACCAGGATGAGGGCCCCGGTCAGGGCAAGCAGCGCGCGCCCGCGCCGTCCCTGCCGCAGCCGCCAGACCGATACGCCGACCAGGAGGGCCGCGCCGCAGAGCGCCACCAGCGCCATCGCGCTCACGAGCCCCTCGCGTCGGCCGCGGCCCACCGGAAGATCCCCCGCGCCATCGTGGAGGTCGCGTCCTCCGCACGCAGCTCGTTGACGCGCGCCCGCGCGTCGCGCGCGGCGTCCGATGCCGGGTCGGCCTGCAGCGCGAGCTCGGCGAGATGTCCCGCGAGCCGCAGCGAACCGTCGCCGGCGAGCTCGAGCGCGCGCTCGGCAAGCCGCTCCGCCCCGCCGGCCAGCTCGGCGAGCTCCGCGGCCAGCTCCGCCGCCGGTGCCGGCTTCAGGTGCGCCGGGTTGCCGTCATACCAGCCGCCGTACAGCCGCCACAGGTTGCGGACGATGAACTCGGGCTCGTCGTACGCCGGCTTGAGGTAGGGCTTGCCGACGAGCTCGGGTGGTGCGGTGACGCGATGGATGACCTCGTCCAGCGTCGCGCCCCGGTTCATCAGCTCGAAGGTCTGGTCGCAGATCGACTCGAGCAGCGCGGCGGTGTCCTCGAGCGCGGCCTTCACCCGTTCCGCCCCCACCACCGGCAGCCCGTGGCCGGGCAGCATCAGCTCGGCGTCGAGTTGCGCCATCTCCCGCAGCGCGGCTGCCCAGTCGCGCGGGTAGCGCGGCGCCTTCTGCGGGTTGCCGGCGTTCGGCGTCGCCCAGATGAACAGGTCGCCGCAGCAGAGCACGCGCCGGCTCGGGACCCACGTCCAGGTGTGGTCGTCGGTCTCGCCCTTCGCGTGCGTCAGCTCGAAGCGCTCGCCGCCGACCTCGAACGAGTGTGTCTCGGAGTACGTCTCGTCCGGATAGCGGTAGTCGGTCGGCCACTGGAGCCCCTCGACCTGGAACTGCCGCTGGTTGATGACCGCGTTGTAGCCCGCCGTCAGCCGGTAGCGGTCGAACCGCCTCGGCACGTTCTCGTGCGCGATCACGTGCGGCTTGCCGTTGCCTTCGGCCTCGAAGAAAGGCACGCCGAAGACGTGGTCGACGTGACCGTGCGAGTAGATGGCCACCCGCAGCGGGGCATCCGACCACGCCCGGATCTGCTCGTGGACCGACTCGCGCGATCAGGATCCCGCCGGTGTCCACCAGCACGAGGCCGTCGTCGGTCTCGAAGCCGGTGACGTTGGCGAACGACGGCAGGAAGGCCGTCCGGTCGGCGACAGGGATGAGCGTCCCGGTAAACCCGACCGGGTGGTGCTGCTCGATCGGCTCGCTCCCCTCCCAGAGGGCGTCCGCGAGGCCGAGCAGGTCGGTCCCGTCTCCCGCTATCTCTCCCCCCACTGCTCGAGGCCCGAAAGCCTCTCAGAACTGCGAGGGTTTATACGCCAGTTGTCAGGCGGCCGGCTTGTAGACGCTCACGACGGCCGCGCCGCCGAGCCCGATGTTGTGCTGGAGCGCGACCTTGGCGCCGTCCACCTGGCGCTTCTCGGCCTGCCCGCGCAGCTGCCAAGTGAGCTCGGAGCACTGGGCGAGCCCCGTCGCCCCGAGCGGGTGGCCCTTCGAAATCAGGCCGCCGGACGGGTTCACGACCCACCTGCCTCCGTAGGTCGTGTCCTCGGCGTCGACGAGCTCGTGGCCCTTGCCCTCCTCGGCCAGGCCGAGCGCCTCGTAGGTGATCAGCTCGTTGGCCGAGAAGCAGTCGTGCAACTCGATCACGTCGACGTCCTCCGGCCCGACCCCCGCCTCCTCGTAGGCGCGGTTCGCGGCTTCCTTCGACATGTCGTAGCCGACGATCTTGATGCACGAGCCCTCGTCGAACGTGCTCGTCATGTCGGTGACCATCGACTGCCCGGCGATCTCGACCGCCTGGTCCCAAAGACCGTGCTCCTCGACGAAGCGCTCGGACGCGACAACGGCGGCCGCCGAGCCGTCCGACGTCGGCGAGCACTGGAGCTTCGTCAGCGGCTCGTGGATCACCTTCGCCGCCTTGATGTCCTCCATCGAGTACTCGTCCTGGAACTGGGCGTACGGATTGCCCGTCGAGTGCTTGTGGTTCTTCCAGCCGATCCAGGCGTAGTGGTCGGGCTGTGACCCGTACTTCTCCATGTGCTCGCGGCCCGCGTTGCCGAACATCTGTGGCGCCGGCGGCGACTGCTCCGGCTCGCGCACCTCGAACATCGCCATCGCGTGCTTGTCGATCGGGTTGGTGCGGTCGGTGTACTTGACCCCGAGCGAGCCCTTCTCCATCTTCTCGAAGCCCACCGCGAGCGCGCAGTCGGCGATTCCGCCCTTGACTGCCTGGCGGGCGAGATAGAGCGCGGACGACCCCGTCGAGCAGTTGTTGTTCACGTTGAGGACCGGGATGCCGGTCAGGCCGAGCCCGTACAGCGCGCGTTGGCCACATGTCGAATCGCCGTAGCAGTAGCCGGCGTAGGCCTGCTCGACGGCGTCGTACGGGACGCCGGCGTCGGCGAGCGCCTTCTCGCCCGCCTCCTTGGCCCAGTCCGGGTAGTCGCCCTCCTTCGTGCCCGGCTTGTCGAACTTCGTCATGCCGACACCGATCACGAACGTCCTGTTTCCGGCTCCGTTTGCGCTCATGGCGGCAGGCTAACCGGTGACGACGCGCCCGCAGCCCGCGAGCTCGACCGTCAGCGGGCCGTCGCTCTCGATCACGATCTCGGCGTCGCAGTCGACCCGGGCCCGCTCGACGTGCAGGACCGCGGACCGATTCCCGTCGCCGTGATCTCGACCTTGTTCGCCACCGGCTTGCGACGGCGGCTCGCCCCAGCGTCTTCTCCTGGTTCGTGTAGGTGATCGAGCCGAGGTTTCCGCCCTCGAGCGTGCCGGTCCCGCGCTCCGTCTCCCCCGGCTCCGGGATCGCCGACCCCGAACCCGTGCGAGACCGCGTCGATCTGGCCCTGCTCGGCGCCTTCGCGCAGCTCGAGCCCGACAGCCAGTACGCGTGGTCACCGACGAGCTCCAGCTCCGGGTAGTTGCGCGGCGGGTATGACGACGTACGTCACGTGCGCCGGATCGCGTTCGACGCGGGCTTCGCCGAGGAACTCCGCCGCCGGCTGGTACCAGTCGTTGATGGCGAGCTGAAGGTGGTTCGGGAACAGCGGGCTGCAGGCCGGGTTCGCGCACGGCTGATACGCGTCGAGCTCGTACCGGTAGCCGAGCGCGTCCAGAGCGTCGGCCGTCTCCTGGAAGACGAGGTTGTTCACGAGCTCGTCGCCGTGGTTGTTCCACATCAGCACGGGCACGTTCCGCAGAGACGCGAGTACGTCGGTCGTGCCCTCGTCGCCGACGGTCGGCTGGATCCGCGCGAACAGGTCCGGGAACTGCGCGGCCAGCTTGAACGAGCCGATCCCACCCATCGAGTAGCCGGTCATCACCGTCCATCCGGGGTCGAGCCTGAACCGGCGCGCGACGTCCGACCAGACGTCGAAGACGTCCGCCGCGCCGTAGTTCTCGTAGAACTCGTCCGGGCCGCGCGCCTCGGGCGTGATGACGATCGAGCCCGCTGCCGCGCTCGCCGAACTGCGACTGGTTGCGCGTGCCGAGGTACTGGTTGTAGTTCGCCGACAGCGAGTGCAGCAGCAGCGTCAGGCCGTATCCGCGCCTGCGGCGGCGGCTTCTCCGGGATGTAGATCGCGTACGGCTGGAGGCGCCCCTGGTACTGGCCCGGCGCAGTCGCCGCGTCGCCGAGGTCAAGCAGACGATTCGCGAAGTCCGCACCCTGGGAGAGCTCGAAGCGGCTGCCGTAGATCCGGTCCATCGCGCCCGTCTTCGGCACGCGGCTGTTGTCCCGCACGCGTCCGCGCAAGCTTGCGGAAGCTTCACGTTGGCGAAGAACTCCGATATGTCACCTGCCGCGAGCGCGTTGCCCTGAGCCGCGGTCGCGCCACCAGGCGGCATTGACGATCGCCTGCTCGCCTTGTCGGTCGGTGCGGGGAACGGCTCGTCGCGGCGGAAGGCGACGTTGAAGAACGCGGCCGGCGCGCCCGAGGCGCCCCCGCCCGGCGCGCTCTCGTCGAGGCGGGCGCCGGGCACCAGGTACTCGCCGGCGTCCGCGTCCCACAGTCCGACGCCCGGCCGCCAGCCGGACCTTGTGCCGGCGCGGATTCCAGGCACGGCGCGGCATCCGCACCTGATCTGGCGCCGGCGGCAGATCGACGCGCGCCGGGAACGCGCGGCCGTGCCTCGTCCCCGGCCTTCGTCAGCTCGCCGACCATCGAGTCAGCCGTCCGGATGCACGGTCAGGAAGCGCTTCGCCGGCGCGCTGCACGTTCGCGCCGAACGGGAACTCGATCGAGCTCGCCCTTCTTGCCGCCTATCGCAATCGAGAACGCCACGAGCGCCGGATCCTTCAGCGTGTTGAGCGTCACGCGGAACGCCGTCGCGCGGCGAAGGCGGCTTGACCCGCAGCTCGACGAGATCGGCGGCGTTGTTCGCGTAACCCTCGGCCGTCGGGTACGTGTAGGTCCCGTTCGGCTTCGAGAACAGGTTGGCCGGCCGCCCGCGGGTCATTCGGGTCGGTTGCGTCATCCGCGCACCCGTGTCGTCGTACAGGAAGTCCTGGTAGAGGAACTCGCCCTTCCGATAGGCCGTCGCGCCCGACACGAGGATCGGCTTGGCCCGCCACGGCTTGCGGTTCGTGAGCTGGGGCGCGACCGGGCGCGGCTCGTACAGGAGGTCGGGACCGGGGCGCGGATCCGGTCCCGCGTACAGCGATTCGGCGTGTGCCGCGGCGGGCACGGCGGCGAGCAGCGCAAGAACCGACAGCCACGTGCGTTTCATCAGCATGGCCCGGGCCCCCCGCCGCATGCCGCTGATCCTAATGTCAGCGGCGGTTCTACTCGCCGCACCGGCACTCTCGGACGCGCTTCCCGTGCCCGATCCGACGGTCGAGGTGAAGCGCGACACCGAGGCCGTGGTGCTCACCGGCGCCGACCTCGACACCTGGAGCGTCCCGGCGAACCAGACCGCCAAGCTGCCTCTGCTCGAGTTCCCGGAGTCGTTCCAGTGCTTCGCGGACGACTCGACGTGCGACACGCACAACGACTACGCGCAGCCGGAGGTGGACACGAGCGCGGCCGGCCAGGAGGGAACCCCCGTCGACCGCCTGCTCGGCTACCGCTGGGACGCCGCCACGCGCAAGTTCGTCCAGATCCCGTTCCAGGTCGACGAGGTCTTCACCCGCTACCTCGACAACTCGGCGTCCGGCTTCGCCTTCTACTCCGGCGAGGACCAGCACACGACGTACGCCTACGACCGCGAGGGATTCCGCTTCACCCAGAGCGATCCGGACAACCCGTGCATCGCGACGCCGGGCGACGGCCCCGCGACCACGCCGGATCCGGTGCCCGGCCTCGACACCAACGACGAGCTCGCCTTCATGGCCGACGACTCCGGCCCGCAGGCGCCGCGCACCGCGCCTCTCCCCGCCGGCATCGAAGAGGCACGGCGCGTGCAGCTGACCGATCCGCTTGACCCGACCGGGCAGAAGTTCGTCTACGTCATGAAGGCCGCCGCCGACGGGCCGCGGCCGGCGTTCGACGCGACGAACGGCTACGTCCAGTACAAGCGCGACGCGAACGCGGACTACTTCGAGAAGTCGGAGTCGAGCTACGAGGGCTATGGGAATGCGCGCCGGGGGATCGTCTGCAACGCGCAGGGCGAGGTCATCGCCGAGGACGAGCGCCGGCGCCCGCGGGACTACGCGACCGTCACGACCGACCGCTACCGCTTCCGCTACGACGGCCGCTGGCTGCTGACGAGGCTCGAGATCTCACCGGACGGCGGCGCGAGCTTCGGGCCGGACCTGATCGACCGCTGGAAGGCGCGCGCGTTCCAGCAGGACCCGTCGTCGGAGACCCCGTGCTGCGGCTACGAGGAGGAGGACACGAACTGGGGCGGCTCGAGCACCCTGCTCGGCGAGCGGGTCGGGCCCGTGCGCGCGATCCGCGAGACGTGGGGCGCCGACTCCGGCACCAACGTGATCCGGCGCGAGACCTTCTACCGGCGCGAGATGAGCCAGAAGTCGTGGCTGCGCGTGCATCCGATCCCGCCGCTCGACGGCATCTACGCGCAGTGGGACTTCAACGCGGGCGTCGTCAGCAAGTTCTTCTCGTCCGCGCATCCGAAGAAGTACTTCCGCATCGACGGCCACAACGACGAGGTGTTCGGCAACTTCGACGACCCGTGCAACGACTACTACGAGATCAACGACCGTGCGGACGCCGACAACGCCTACAGGGATGCGTATGCCGCGATGCCGTTCATGTGCGACGGCTCGTTCCCCTACCACCAGTCGATCGACCTGCCGGACCTCTCGAAGTCCGAGTTCAACTCCGCCTACCAGTGGAACCTGGTCACCGGCCCGCACGGCTCGATCGTCGACCGCTACCAGCTCGACAAGCTGACCGACCTCACGCCCGGCGGCGGCGTCCAGTCGCTGCTCGCGGTGCCCTACTACCGCGACGACTCGTGCTTCGACGACGGCACCGGGACCGATCCCGGCCCGCGCGTTCGGCTGCGGTCAGCGGACGAGCCGCGCACGACGTCGACGGGCGCGCCGCGGGAATGCTGGAACCCATCGGACGGCATCCCCGACGGGAGCGACCGCTTCTATCAGGGGTCGATCGCGACCCACGGCGTGCACATCCTCGCGATCGCGGAATCGGACAACGCCCGGCAGACGGTCCCGCTCACGGAGATCGTTGGCGACCAGCGCCTCGTGATGCTGCCGGGCTGGCGGGACGGGACGACGGGCGAGCAGTACGGCCGCGGCTTCGAGCGCCCCTACCAGCGAGTCGTCACGACGCCGGGCAACCCGCCCGCCGGCTAGCCCTGGCAGGCGCTCGCCTCGTCGAGCGCCATGTCGAGGTCGGGCGCGTCCACGTCCTCGAAGTGCTCGTCGATGCCCTCGAGCGTTGAGCGCAGGTTCGTGACGAAGTCGTCGACCGCCGCGCGGTAGTCCTCGGGGTTGTCCGCCGGGATGTCCTTCACCTCGTCCCCTGCCGTTTCGAGCCGGCTCTGGATGTCGTCGACGGCGTCCTGGAGCGCCTCGGCCACGTCGCCGCCCCCGTCGATGTCCGGCTCGCCCGCTTCCTCGACCTCCTGCCGGAGGTCGTCGGTAGCCGTCACGGCGTCGTCCACGAACTGCTGCAGCGCGTCCCGGTCGCTCTCGAGCGACGCCCCGGGGTCGGCCTGCTCCTGCAGCTCGGCCTGGCTGTCGCGGAGGTCCTGGGTCCAGCCCTTCAGGGCGGTGCACAGGTCGTTGGCGTAGTCGCCGACATCGACGGAGTCCTCGCCGCAGGCCGAAACGCCCATGGCGAGCGCGGTGGCGAGGATCGCTCCGACCAGACGTGGAGAATTCCGGGCGATGTACGAGGAAGTCATCGCACAGATGCATATCAGTGCGCCGGCCGAACGTAATCCCCGGCTGGCCGCGTTCCTCGAAGCGGTGAACGCCGATCTGCAGCTGAAGGCGTGGTGGTACGCGCAGCAGGTGAACGCGGAGCGGCTCCAGATGTCCGATCACTCGTGGATCCACGTCCAGAAGGTGATGAACATCGCGCTGCGGCTCCTGCGGCTCCTGAGCCGCCGCGGCGTGGAGCCGGTCGTCTGCCAGCACGGCTTCACGCCGAAGGACGCGGAGGTCGTCATCGCCGCCGCCGCGCTCCTGCACGACACCGGTATGTCGATCCACCGCACCGACCACGAGGCCTACAGCCTGTTCCTCGCCGCGCGAAAGCTCGACCACCTGCTCGCGGACGTCTACGAGGAGCCCGCGCGCTCGATCCTCGCCTCCGAGACCCTGCACGCGATCATCGGCCACCGCCGCCGCGGCGACCCGCTCACGCTCGAGGCCGGGATCGTCCGCGTCGCGGACGCGCTCGACATGGAGCACGGCCGCTCGCGCGTGCCGTTCGAGGCGAACCGCCCGAACATCCACTCGCTGTCTGCCGCCGCGATCGACGACGTCCGGATCGACGAGGGCGATGACCGCGCGATCCGAATCGAGATCGAGATGAACAACTCCGCCGGGATCTTCCAGGTGGACGAGCTGCTCGCCACCAAGCTGCGCGGCTCGGGGCTCGAGGACCACGTCGAGGTCACGGCGCGCATCGACGCCGAGCACGAGAAGCGGCTCGTGCCGATCTTCAGGATCTAGACCCGTAGCCCCCTAGACTGGCTCGGGCCCGCGCCCGTAGCTCAGTGGATAGAGCGCTGCCCTCCGGAGGCGAGAAGTCGCAGGTTCGAATCCTGCCGGGCGCGCTCGTTGACCAGGCCGGCCTCCGAGATTCCAGGCCCGCGCATGCCGCGACCGCTGCAAACGTGGCTCGGCGTCGCCAGGCCGATGTACGCAAGGCTGACGATGCGCAAGCGCTACGGCCGCCTCTTCCGGACGAACGACGTGCTCGCGGGGCCGATGATCCACGTCGCCGACCGCGCGCTGATCGAGCAGATGTTCAAGTGGAAGCCGGCTCAGTACAACGTTTCGGAGCCGCGACAGGTGATGGAGCCCGTGACCGGGCCCGAGTCGATCCTGCTGCTCGACGGCGACCGCCACATGCGCATGCGCAAGCTCATGCTGCCGCCCTTCCACGGAGAGGCGATCGCGCAGTTCGCCGAGCTGATGCAGGAGATCACCGACCGGGAGATAGACGGCTGGCGGGCGGGCGAGAAGATCCGCACCCGGTCGGTCGCGCAGACGGTCACCCTGGAGGTGATCATCCGCGCGGTCTTCGGCGTCACCGACGCCGACAGGATCGAGGAGTTCAAGCGCCTGCTCCCCGGGCTCTCCGGCGCCAGCCCCCTGCTTCTGCTGGTGCAGAAGGACCTCGGGCCGCGCAGCCCCTGGGGCCGCTTCCTCGCCCGGCGCGACCGCGTGGACCAACTGCTCTTCGCCGAGATCGAGGAGCGCCGGGGCGAGCCGGACGCCGACGGCCGCAACGACATCCTGAGCCTGCTCCTGTCGGCGCGCGACGAGGACGGCAACCCACTCACCGACCGCGAGCTCCGCGACGAGCTGATCACGCTCTTGCTCGCGGGTCACGAGACGACCGCCACTTCGATCGGCTGGGCGTTCGAGCGGCTGCTGCGCACTCCGCCGGCCCTCGAGCGGCTCACCGAGGAGGTCCGGGCCGGCGAGAGCGACGAGTACATGGAGGCGACGATCAAGGAGATCCTGCGCGTCCGGCCTGTGGTGACCGAGGTCTTCCGGGCGCCGTCGGAGCCGACCGAGCTCGGCGGATATCTGGTCGAGCCGGGGACCCAGCTCGCGGCCTCGATCTTCCTTGTCCAGTACGACCCCGAGCTGTACCCGCCGGACCCCGAGGAGTTCCGCCCGGAGCGATTCCTCGACGGTGCCCCCGAGCCTTACGCCCTGGTCCCGTTCGGCGGCGGCGTCCGCCGCTGCCTCGGCGCCGCGTTCGCACAGCTCGAGATGGAGATCGTGATCGGCGCGATCCTGAAGCGGGCCCAGCTGCGAGCTCCGCGCGCGCGCAGCGAGAGCGCGCGCTTCCGCGGGGTCACGATGCTGCCGAGCCGCGGCGGCGAGGCGATCGTCGAGAGCGTCAGCTAGCGCACCGTCAACGTCCCGTACATCCCCGCGTCGTAGTGGCCCGGGACGTTGCAGACCATCACGTACTTGCCCGGCTTGAGGTCGAACGTGTGGGATGCGCTCTCCCCCGGCACCAGCGGCGGGATCTCACCGACGCTCTTCTTCTGGGACACGTTGTCTCCCCGCCTCGGGAGCTTGCTCGGATCGGCGTCCGTCTTCAGTAGGACGAGCGTGTGCGGAGTCTTGCCCTTGTTGGTGGCCGTGATCTCGAGCCGCCCGCGCGCGAGCTCCGGGTTCGCCGGCGTGAACTTGAACTCCGTCATCGAGACAGGGAGCGTCGTCGCCTGCGTCTCGGCCTGGACGGTGTCGGTCGTCCCGCTTCCGGTCGTGGTCTCGTCGTCGTCCCCGCCACAGCCGCCGACGGCGAGCGAAAGCCCCACGGCGACCAGCAGGATCAGCTTCGGCATCCGGCCCCTTCTTAGCAGGCGGTGATGATCGCGCTGCCATGTAGCGTCTGGCGCATGAAGGCAGCCGCGTTCATTGCGTGCGTCGGCAGTTTCCTCTGCTGCGCGCCGGCCAGTGCCGCCCCTCCCGCCGTGTCCGGCCAGCTGCTGGTCGGCTTCGAGAAGGGCGTCTCGAAGGACCGCCAGGAGCAGGTCCTCGGCGACCGACAGCGGCCGGATCTCCGAGCGCTTCCGGGCGGTCCGGGACGGAAGGCTGGCGGTCGTCCGCCCGCGCTCGGGTACCTCGCTTCGAATCCTGCGCAGGCGGCTGTCGCGGAGGGCGGAGGTGACGTACGCCGAGCGCGACTACCTCAACTTCGCCTCCGCCAAGACTCCTGACGACCCGCTCTACGCCTCCCAGTACGCGCTCGGCGACAGCCCCGACGACTACGACATCGACGCGCCCGACGCGTGGGCGACGCGGACGGGCTGCGCGAAGGTCGCGGTGCTCGACACCGGCGTCGACTTCGACCACCCGGACCTCAAGTCGAACATCGTCGAGAGCAAGGACAAGCCCGGCAACGGCAAGGACGACGACAAGAACGGGTATGTCGACGACGCCCACGGCTTCAACGCGATCAAGGGCAAGGGGTCCGGTAAGGACGACGAGGGCCACGGCACCCACGTCGCCGGAATCGTGGCCGGACGCGGCAACAACGGGACGGGCGTCGCGGGCGTCTGCTGGTCGGGGAAGGTCGTGCCGGTCAAGTTCCTCGACTCGCGCGGGCGCGGCACGACCTCGGACGCGATCGCCGGGATCGAGTACGCGGTCAAGAGCGGCGCGAAGATCATCAACTGCTCGTTCGGCACGAGCGGCAAGTCCGAGGCGCTGCACGACGCGGTCAAGTTCGCGAAGAAGAAGAAAGCGCTTCTCGTCGTGGCGGCGGGCAACAACGGCGAGAACATCGACAAGTCGCCCGAGTACCCCGCGGCGTTCAACGACGACAACATCCTCGCCGTCGCCGCCTCGACGGCCAATGACAAGCTGGCCTCGTTCTCCAACTTCGGCTCGACCGAGGTGGACGTGGCGGCACCGGGCGACGACATCCGTTCCACCTACCTCGGCGGCGGCTACAGGGTGCTGTCGGGCACGTCGATGGCCGCGCCGTTTGCGGCCGGCGTCGCCGCGCTGCTGAAGAAGCAAGAATCGGACGCCACGTACGAGGACCTGCGCTACGTGATCAGGCGCAAGGTCGACAAGCCGCCCGCGCTCGACGGGAAGGTCGCCTACGACGGCCGCCTGAACGCACGCAAGGCGCTGACGGCGATCGGCGACCGGGTCGACTAGCCCGCCTCGACCGCGCGCAGCGCCTCCTCGCGGTCGGTGAAGTCGCGGTGGCGCACAATCAAGCCGCGGTCCCACCAGACGACCGAGTAGACGTCGTACTCGAATTCGATGTCGAGGCCGCGAGCCTGCACTTGCCCGCGGCCATAGGTCAACACGCAGTCGCCGAAATCCAGGACTTCGACCGGCACGACGCCCATCTTCTCCCACGCCTCGCCCCAGTCGGCGGAGAGCCGGCGGATCCCCTCATGGCCCTCATACGTACGGGACATGCCGGCCGCGATCATGTTCGGGATCGCGTCCAGGACGACGTCCGGCGCGTAGCGCACGAGCACCAGGTCAAGGTCACCGCGCGACCATGCGCCCCAGGCGGAGTGCACGCCCCGGCCTAGGACCGCCCGCCGGATCCGCGAGCGCGGCGGCATTCGCTCGAAAACGCGCGCGAGCCGCACGAACAGCCAGGGCCAGCGAACCAGCAGCCGCTCGTCGACCGTCCGCCGCTTTCGTAGCGGCTTCCCGGGGTCGATCGTCGTTCTGACGGCCTTCGCCATCAACCCCAGTATCCGTGCGCAGGCCCTATTTCGCTGCTGCGCGGCGCGCCTTCTTGAGCCCGCGGCGCGCCAGGAACCCGTTCGCGAGCAGCAGCACGGTCTTGTTGGCCGGCGCCTTGAATTTCGACACGGTGTGCGGCGCGTACCGCCCGCGCCAGCCGTCTCCCGTCTCGAGCCATCCGGTGTGCTGGCGCGCCTCGAGCCCGATCAGCTTCGCGTTGTAGTCGTGCGCGAGCAGGCCGGCCCGGCGCTCCCCAGCCGGAAGCCCCGCCGGCGACTCGACGTCGATCCACCCGTCGGCGGCGGGGCGCGCGTCGACCGGCACGACCTCGGGGAACCCGTTCGTGCCCGTCCAGCCGAGCAGCCGGTGCGGCAGGTCCATCTTCAACGGCTCGACGCGCGGGCCGGTCCCGTTCTTCGGCGGCGATTGCGACGGCGCCGCGCTCACCAGGTCGTCCCCCGGCCACGTGAGCACGCGCTCGACGTCGACGGTGACCGGCACCCGGTCGGAGTAGTACGCCTCGAGCCAGCGGTCCCAGAAGAAGCCGCGCTTCGGCGGGCCCATGAAGCGCTCGGCTTTTTTCGCGATGACGTTCTCGAGGAAGTCGCGGTCCGGATTCGTCGTCGGCCGTGCAATGCCCTGAACGACCACGTAGAGCTCGCCCTCCGCGAAGCCGTGCTCGCGCGCGTGGTAGACGAGCGCGACCTTCGGGTTGCGCTTGATCCGCTCGAGCTTCTTGCCGAAGCCGAGCGACGTCGTGAACCCGACCGTCCCGGCCGCGCGATCGTGAAGGCCGATCGGCGCGACGGCGGTGACCACGACGCCGCCCGCCGGAGTCACATAGGCGAGCCCGGCGGTCAGGTCGCCGTCGATGACCGCGTCGACCTCGTCGGACCAGGCCATCAGTCCGCGAACTCCGCTGGCCGCTTCTCCAGGAACGCCGTGACCGCCTCAGCCGGCGCGGTGCCGTGCAGGGCCATGATCTGCTGGCGGTCCTCGTACTCGATCGCAGCGCGCTCCGACGGGATCTCGAGCGCGCTCCACATCCCCTGCTTCGTCAACCGGATTCCCCACGGGGTCCACGCCGCGATCTGATCGGCCGCTTCGAGCGCGCGGTCCACGAGCGAGTCGGCGTCGACGACCTCGGCGACCAGGCCGATGCGCTCCGCCTCGTCGGCGCGCACGCGGCGTCCGGTCAGCATCAGCTCGTGTGCGCGCGAGGCGCCGATCAGACGCGGCAGCAGCCAGCTCGTGCCCATGTCGCAGTTCGAGACGCCGACGTTCAGGAAGACCGCGCGGAAGACCGCCTCCGGCGCGGCGTAGCGGATGTCGCTCCCGAGCGCGAGCGCGAGCCCGAACCCCGCGGCCGGCCCGTTGACGGCCGCGATCACCGGCTGCGGCGTCTCGCGCAGCTTGAGGATCAGGCGCGACATGTGCTCCTGGTTGCCGAGCCGGTCGCGCGCGTTGTCGGTGCCGTCGTTGCCGGGCGCCTCGCCGTAGCCCTTCAGGTCGAGCCCCACGCAGAACGCGCGTCCAGCGCCGGTGAGCACGACGGCGCGGCACGCACGGTCCGAGGCGATCCGATCGAGCTCCTCGTGCAGCGCGCCGCACAGCTCGGCGGTCATCGCGTTGAGGTCGTCGGGACGGTCGAGCGTGAGGAGGCGAACGGCGGCGGATGGAGAGTCTGTCTTCAGCATGCGCTGATTATCCGCGCGGCGATTAGTTTCAGCAGCCCGGGTCGTCTTAAAGACATGATCGACTCGCTACCCGCCGACTTGGAGCCCTGGCTCGACGACGACGCCCTGCGGTTCTTCGACAGCCTCTCCTACAGCCAGCAGCGGCGGTACGTCCAGCCGATCGAGCAGGCGAAGATGCCTGAGACCCGCGAAAGGCGAATCGCAACGGCCGCGCAGATGTTGCGCGAGGGAAGGAGGCGTGGAACGTGCTGAAGAAGTTCTCAGCCCGGCTTCAGAAGGGCGACAACAAGGGCGCCTGGACCTGCATCGTCTGGGACGGCTCCGCCGAGTTCTTCGGGACCAAGGGACTGGTCAAGGTGCGCGGCACGATCGACGGCGAGCCGTTCGAGAGCGCGTTCATGGCGCAGGGCGACGGCACGCACCGGCTGCCCGTCAAAGCGGAGATCCGCAAGGCCATCGGCAAGGAAGCCGGTGACACGGTCGATGTGCGCCTGGACGAGCGGCTGAACTAGCCGGGGCGACGGAGGAACCGCGCGAGGAGCCCTCCCGAGCCGTCCGGCTTCTCGCGCAGCCGGTCGATGTCTCGGCGCAGGAGCTCGACCTGTGTCCGGAGCGCAGCCACCTCGCGCTCGTCCCGCGCGGCCTCGAGCTCGTCGCGGCCGAGGTTCACCGAGCGCTTGCGCAGGAGCACCAGCGTGTGCTCCCCCGGCGCCTCGCCCTCTCTGACATCGACGACATCGAACAGCCGGCCCCAGTGATCCTCGAGCCACCAGCGCGATATGTAGGTCACGGGACCGCCGGCGTCCCATGGCTCGCCGTGTCCCACCACCGCCATCCCGATCGCGTCCTCGTCCCATGGGACGTCTTCGCGTGACTCCCACATCGCCCGCCCGAGCGTGGTCGCGACGAGCAGCCCGCCCTCGTCCAGCACCCGATGAAGCTCGAGCAGCCAGTCGAGCGACCCCTCGGCCAGGTGCGTGAAGACGGACATCGCCCAAATCAGGTCGTAGCTGCCGTCCGGGCGCGGAAGCGGCGGCGACTCCTCGTTCACGAACGCGCGCACCGGCGGGTTGAGATGCCGCTCGACCCACTCGACGCTCGGGCGGTGGATGTCGCACCCCTCGAACTGCGCGCGGCCGGCCTCGTCGAGGAAGTGCCGCAGCACCTTGCCCGGGCCGCAGCCGAAGTCGAGAACGCGCCTGCCTTCGAAGCTCCAGCCGGCCGGAAGGATGTCGACGATCCGCCTGCGACCGTCAGCGCCGAGCGCGTCGAACGACTCGAGCGCGGCCGACGGGTCGTTCACGCCAACGCGGATCGCGAGGGCCTCGGGAGGGAGCGGCGCCGTGGACATCGGCGGCGCACGCTACAACGCACTGATGCGCGACTTCGCGGGCCGGCTCAAGTGGAGGGTCTGGCATCAGTTCGACAAGTGGAACGAGCGCCACTACCGCATCAAGTCGAGTGGCCACATTCCGCCCGAGGAGCTCGGCTTTCCGACCGGTGACGAATACCGCGGCGGCCTGTATCGCCCCTCGTCGTGGACGGTCCTGCGCCACGTCTTCAAGCAGCTCCGCATAACCGGCGACGACGTGTTCGTGGACTACGGCTCGGGGATGGGCCGCGTCCTGATCATTGCCGCGCGCGAGCCGTTCAAGCGCGTCATCGGCGTCGAGATGTCGGAGGAGCTCAACGACGTCGCGCGCGAGAACCTCGACCGCAACCGCGACCGGCTGCGCTGCGACGTCGACGTGATCAGCGCGGACGCCACGCAATGGGAGGTGCCGGACGAGCTGACGATCGCCTACTTCTACTGCCCGTTCCCGCCGCACGTGTTCGAGGAGGTCCTGAAGCAGCTGTTCGCGTCGCTCGAGCGCCGCCCCCGCCCGCTGCGGCTCGTCTACTTCTTCATGTCCGCCCCGGACCGCGAGCTCCTGATGGCGACCGGGCGCGCGAAGGAGCTCGACTTCAAGCGGCCACTGCGCCTGCGCAGCCGGCTGCGCGAGCTGTGGATGTTCGAGCTCAGCTGAGCTGCTCGGCCAGCCCGATGATGATGCCCTCAGGGCCACGCAGGAAGCAGAGCCGGTATTTGTCCTCGTACTGCGCGATCTCGTCGACGAGTTCGCCACCGTGGTTGCGCAGGCGCGCAACGACGTCGTCGATGTCGTCGACAGCGAACATGATGCGGCGTATGCCCAGCGTGTTCGCCGGCGCGCTTTCCGGCTCGGCCCTGATCGCCGGCGGCGTGTGGAACTTCGACAGCTCAACCCGGCCGTGGCCGTCCGGGGTCCGCATCATGGCGATGTCGGCACGGACGTCGTCGAGCCCGACGACGCGGCCCGCCCAAGGCCCCTCGACCGTCGTCTCGCCTTCCAGCTCCATACCGAGCTCGGCGAAGAACGCTTTGGCAGCCTCGAGGTCGTCGACAACGATGAGAACGTTGTCCATCCGCTGAAGCGCCATAAAAAGCGGACGACGGGCTTCGAACCCGCGACCTTCGGCTTGGGAAGCCGACGCTCTACCAACTGAGCTACGTCCGCGCTGGGCCGCGATTCTAGAGGCCGCGCATGGCCTCGGCAGTACCCTCGGACGAGGTGAAGCGGCCCTCCGCGGTGGTGGTTCTCGTAGTCGCCGGCGTGGTCGGGCTGATCGCGCTGCTCGCGTACGGCGTGGCCTCCGAGGAGCCGAAGGACTCCGTGAACGGGGAGCCGGCGCCCGAGTTCTCGCTGCCTCCCCTCGAGGGGGGCGCGGAGCGCTCGCTCGACGACTGGCGCGGCCAGGTCGTGGTGCTCAACTACTGGGCCTCGTGGTGCGAGCCGTGCAGGGACGAGTCGCCTCTGCTCGAGCGCTGGCACAAGAGGATCTCCAAGCAAGACGCGACGGTGCTCGGCGTCGACGTGCTCGACGTGACGAGCGACGCCGAGGACTTCATCGACAAGTACGACCTCACCTATCCGCACCTGCGCGACAAGGACGGGTCGACGCAGGACGACCTCGGAATCGTCGCCTACCCCGAGACCTTCGTGATCGACCGCGACGGGCGGATCGCCGCGTCGCGCCGGGGTCCCGTCGACGACGAGTTCATGCGTGAAACCGTGGCGCCACTCGTGCGCGAGAATTAGGCCATGTCCGCGTTCCGCGAACAGCACCTGATCGAGGCCCCGGTGGATGCCGTCTGGGACCTGGTCGGCGATCCGCGCCGCTATCCCGAGTGGGCCGGGTCGGTCGTCGAGGTGACGGGGCTGGAGGCGGCCGTCGAGGGCGCCGAGTACCGCCAGACGATGAAAACGCCGTTCGGCAAGGACACGACCGATTTCGTCATCGAGCAGCTCGACGACATGCGCGAGATCCGGCTCCGCTGCCTGAAGAGCGGCTACTACTCCCGCTGGCTTCTGACCGAGGCGGGCGACGACACGTTCTGCGAGGTCGAGGTCGGCATGCGGCCCGACGCCTGGCAGCACAAGGCCTTCGACGCGACCCTCGGCAAGCGCTGGTACCGGAACATGGTGACGGAGTGGCTCGAGCGGATCCGCTCGACCGTGGCGCGGAACACTTAGCCCATGGCGTCCTGGCAGCACCAGACCTTGATCGAAGCCCCCATCCGCGACGTGTGGGAGCTCGTCGGTGACCCGCAGCGCTACCCCGAGTGGGCGAACGACGTCGTCAAGGTGACGGGCCTGCCCGACGACATCCAAGAAGGGACGCGCTTCGAGCGCGTATCCAAGCTTCCGCTTGGGTCCTCGACGACCGAGTTCGTGGTCGACGAGCTCACCGATCTCCAGGAGATCCGCATGCGGTGCCTACGGAGCGGCTACTACTCGCGGTGGGCGCTCACCGAGGCCGGCGAGGACACGTTCTGCGAGGTCGAGGTCGGCATGGAGCCCACGAACGCGCCGTACAAGCTGCTCGACCGCGCGGTCGGCAAGCGGTGGTACCGCAGCGCGGTCACGTCCATGGTGGACGGTCTGCGCAAGAAGCTCGCGTGAGGAGAGCGGCAGCGACTCTCGGCCTCTGGCTGGCGCTCGCGGTGCCGGCCGCGGCAGCTTGCCCGCAGACATCGCTCGGCGACCTCGAGGACGAGGTCATGTGCCCGGTCTGCGGCACCTCGCTCGGGATCGCGTCCGAGGCCCCGCAGGCGCAGCGCGAGCGCGCGTTCATCCAGGGCATGATCGACGACTGCAAGTCGAAGGACGAGATCAAGGACGCGCTCGTCGCCGAGTTCGGCGACGAGGTGCTCGCCCTGCCGGACGACGACGGCTTCGACCTCGCCGCCTACCTGGTGCCGCTCGCGATCCTGCTCGCCGCCGGCGGCGCGATCGCAATCGGCGTCCGGCGCTGGCGCGCGCGTCCCGCGACCGCCGCGACGGGCCCGGCCGCGAGCACGCGCGAGTCGAAGCGGCTCGACGACGACCTGGCGAAGTACGACCTGTGATCCCGATCGCGGACAGCGTCGACACCACGGTCTTCGCCGCGTTCGGCGTCGGGATCGTCTCGTTCATCTCGCCCGTGCGTCCTGCCGCTCGTGCCGGGCTACCTCTCCGCGATCTCGGGGCTCGAGTTCGCCGAGATCGAGGCCGGCAAGTCGCGCTGGAAGGTTCTCCTCCCCGCGATCATCTTCTGCCTCTCGTTCAGCGCGATGTTCGTCGCGCTCGGGATGACCGCAACCGGGCTCGGCGACACGCTGGGCGAGAACCGCGAGACCTTGCGGGAGATCTCCGGCATCCTGCTGATCCTTATGGGCGTCTTCTTCATCGGGACGCTCTTTCTGCCGTTGCTCAACCAGGAGTGGCGCCCCGAGGCGCTCATGCGCCGCGTCGCCACCGGCGGGCCGGTCGTCGCCGGCTTCGCGTTCGCCGTCGCGTGGCTGCCGTGCACCGGCCCGACGCTCGGCGCGATCCTCACGGCCGCGGCCAACGAGAACACGGTCGGCGAGGGCGGCATCCTGCTCGCCTTCTACGCGCTGGGCCTGGCGGTGCCGTTCCTGCTCAGCGCGATCGCATTCACCCAGGTCACGCGCATCTTCCGCTTCTTCCGCGATCACTACACGGTGATCACGGCCGTCGGCGGCGCGATCCTGATCGTGATGGGCGTCCTGCTCTACCGCAACGACCTGACCGAGCTGAACTCCTGGCTGACGGACATCGGCGTCAACGCGATCAGCGACTTGTAGCTCCGCTACATGGAGTCAGGCGCCTCTACCCCAAGGAGGTCGAGCGAACGCGCGATCACGTGCTGCGTCTGCAGCGAGAGCGCCAGCCGAAAGCCCTCCTCGGGAGTGCCGACGACCTTGCAGTCGCGGTAGAAGGCGGAGAACGCCTGCGCGAGGGCGAGCACGTACGTCGTCAGGCGATGCGGAGCGCGCCGCTCCGCTGCGATGGCGATCTCCTCCGGGAACTCGAGCAGCTTCTTGATCAGCTCCTTCTCGGATGGATGGAGCTCGCCCCCGCCAGCCGGGTCGGGCTCCTTCTCGGCGCGGCGGAGGATCGATGCGATCCGCGCGTGTGCGTACTGGCAGTAGTAGACGGGGTTCTCGTTCGACTGCTCGCGCGCGAGTGCGAGGTCGAGGTCGATCGTCGTGTCGTGCGAGCGCTGGAGCAGGAAGAACCGCGCCGCATCCACGCCGATGTCGTCGAGCAGGTCGTCTAGCGTGACGAACTCACCCTGACGCTTCGACATCTTCGCGCGCTGGCCGCCCTCCATCAGGTTGACGAGCTGCATGATCAGGAGCTCCAGCGACCCGTCGGCACCACCGAGCGCTTTCCACGCGGAGAGCATCCGCTTGACGTGGCCGTGGTGGTCGGCGCCCCAGATGTCGATCAGGCGGTCGTATCCGCGCTCGCGTTTGTCCTCGTGGTAGGCGATGTCGGAGGCGAAGTACGTCGGCTCGCCGGACGAGCGGACGAGCACGCTGTCCTTGTCGTCACCGAACTCCGTCGTGCGCAGCCAGCGCGCGCCCTCGTGCTCGTAGATGTGGCTGTCCAGCTGCTCGAAGACGCGTTCGACGGAGCCGTCCTCATACATCGAGCGCTCCGAGAAGAAGCGGTCGAAGTGGATGCGGAAGCGCTCGAGCGTCGCCCGGACCCGCCCCATCATGAGCTCGACGCCTCTTTGCGCCAGCTCGTCCGGGTCCGCCTCGGCGGCGCCCTCGATCTCGGCCGCTAGCTCGGCGACGTAGTCACCCTGGTAGCCGCCTTCGGGCGGCTCCTCGCCGCGCGCGCGTGCGCGGATCGACTCCCCGAACAGGCGAACCTGGGTGCCGTAGTCGTTGATGTAGTACTCGCGCTCGACCTCGTCGCCTGCGAACTCGAGCAGGCGCGCCAGCGAGTCGCCGATCGCCGCGCCGCGCGCCGAGGCCACAGTCATCGGCCCGGTCGGATTCGCGCTGACGAACTCGACGAGGACGCGCTCTCCCCCGCTTCCGCGCCCGAAGTCGCCGCCGTCGGAGGTCGCCGCCGCGACGGCCCGGTGGAACCAGTGGTCGCTCATGAACAGATTGAGGAAGCCCGGGCCGGCGACGTCGATCCGGTCGACGTCGTCGCCGAAGCGCTCCTTCAGCTCCTCCGCCAGCGCGCCCGCGACGTCACGCGGAGGCTTGCCCTCGGTGGGGGCCCGCAGCATCGCGGCATTCGTGGAGTAGTCGCCGAAATCGGGCTGCGGCGGCCGCTCGAGGCGCGCGTCCTCGCCAATCGCTTCGCGCAGGTCGGCGAGGGGATCCATCCGCGTATTAGTAGTGGTACGGCTCGCCGGCCAGGATCTTGTGCGCGCGGAAGAGCTGCTCGAGCAGGACCACGCGGGCGAGCTGGTGCGGCAGCGTGGCCGGCCCGAAGGAGAGCTTCATGTCGCAGCGCTCCAGCTCGACCCCATGCGGGCCGCCGATGACGAAGCACAGGTCGAGCCCGGCCTGGCGCCGCTGCTCGAGCCACTCGGCGAGCTGCTCCGACGAGAGCTGGCGCCCCCTGCTGTCGAGCTGGACGACGTACGAGCGCTCCGGAATCCGCCCGGCGAGCTTCGCGTCCTCGCGCAGCTCCACGACCTCGACGCGGCCCTGACCGCCGAGCAGCTTCTCGTAGTGCTGGACGTCGTCCACGAAGGGCGGCCGCAGCCGCCCGACTGCGAGCACGAGGATCCGCACGGGCGACTGCGATACTAGGCGCCGTGGACGAAGAGCAGCCCGAGCGCCACTTCAATATCCACACGTCGCCCGAGGTGATGGCGGGTGTCTACGCGAACTTCGCGAACGTCAGCCACTCGGATTACGAGTTCACCATCACCTTCGCCCGCGTCGATCACGAGATCGAGGAAGAAGAGGTCCCCGGCGTGGTCGTCTCGCGGGTCAGCGTGTCACCGCGGTTCATGCGCGAGCTGATCGACGCGATGGAGGACAACTTCTCGAAGTGGCAGACCACCGAGGGGATCAAGAACCTCCCCGAGTACGGCGACGAAGGCGGCTAACGGCTTTCGTACGTCTCGGCGTAGCCGAGGCGCTCCAACGTCGTCGGATGGGTGCCGAAGAGCGCCTGCAGCAGCTCGGGCGGATCCGGGTCGGAGATGTTCTGGATCGTCAGCCGCTTCTCGAGCCCGATGAACGCATCGGGGTCATCGGTCAACCGTAGGGCGTACGCGTCCGCGCGGGCCTCCACCTCGCGCGAGACGTAGTTGCCGGCGATCTGGCCGCCGAACGCCACGACGGCGAACGCGAGCGCCAGCGCGGGCACGAGGTCCGCACCGCGCGCGCCGGGCGCCATCCGCTCGGCCAGCCGCTGGACGAGCAGCATGCCCGGCGGCGCGATCAGCGCGAGGAAGAGCAGGCCGCGCGGGACATCGTCGTAGTGGACGTGCCCCAGCTCATGCGCAACCACCGAGCGGACCTCGGCAGGCGTGAAGTCCTCGATCAGGTTGTCGTAGAGCACGACGCGCTTGCTGTGCCCGAGCCCCGTGACGTACGCGTTCGCGCCGGTCGTGCGGCGGCTGGCGTCGACTCGATACACGTCGCCGACGTCCACGTCGGCGCGCTTCGCCAGGTCGAGCACGTCCGCCCGCAGCCTGCCCTCGGGTAGCTCGTCGAACCGGTTGAAGAGCGGATCGATGACGAGCGGCGACGCGTAGAGCATCAGAGCACCGACCGCGACGACGGCGACCGACGACGGGATCCACCAGCGCCCGCGGAAGCGCCGCCACAGCACGACGGCAAGCGCCGCACCGCCGGCGGCGAACAACGCGCTGATGCCCGCCGCCTTGCCGACATCGCCAAGCCACGGGCCCCAGTCCTGTGTCGAGAGGCCGTAGTCGGCCGCGCGCTCATGTCGAACCGCATCCAATGGCAGGTTGATGACGACGAGCACGAGGGCGAGTTCGGCGCCGACCGCGGCAGCGCGCCGCACCGGGCGGCCGTAGAGCCACCTCCGCGGCGGCCTGAGCGCCAGGAACGCCAGGGTGACGCCGGTCAGGCCCAGCCCGGCCAGCCCCAGGATACGCGCTGTGGGCCGCGAAAGTCCTCCGCTCGTTCGATCTGATCGGGGAGGAAGTAATCTGTCGCGCTTACCGCGGCCGGCTCGATGAGCCCGCCTCGCGGACGGAGAAGCAGCGTTGCCGCCGTGGCGGCAACCACCGCCGCGACGGCCGCAACAGGCAGGCTGTACCCGACCTTCCGCATGCCCCCAGAGACTGACACGCGCCGCATCGCACTGATCTCGGACGTCCACGGAAATCTTCCGGCGTTCCAGGCGACCCTCCGCGCAATCGACGAGGAGGGCGTCGACGGCATCTGGTGCCTGGGCGATCTGGTCGGCTACGGGGCCCAGCCGAACGAATGCGTCGAGTTCGCGGCCACGACGGTCGATCTCTGCCTGATCGGGAATCACGACCTCGTGGTGATCGACCAGCTCGATATCACGGACTTCTCACAGAACGCGGCCGTGGCCGCCGAGTGGACGAAGGAGGTGCTCACCGCCGACGCCCGCAGCTACCTGGAGAAGCTGAAGGGGAGCGACGAGACGCAGCCGCTCGGCATGTACCACGCGAGCCCGCGCGACCCGGTCTGGGAGTACGTCCTCTCCTCCCTTGCCGCAGACGACTGCTTCGACGAGATGGAGCCGCGCGTGGGCGCGGTGGGGCATTCCCACGTCGCGCTCGCCTTCTGGCGCAAGGGCGACTCTCCGACCGCGGGGGCCCAGGCGGAGCCGAACGCCGAGCTCGACATCTCAAGTGACCGCTGGCTGATCAACCCGGGCAGCGTGGGCCAGCCGCGCGACGGCGACCCGCGCGCGAGCTGGCTGCTGCTCGAGCTCGACTCCTGGCGCGCGACCTGGCGCCGCACCGAGTACCCGGTGGACGAGGCCGCCGACGCGATCCGCGCCGCCGGGCTGCCGGCGCAACTGGCCGACCGGCTTTACTACGGCCAATGACGACCGGCGCTCGACTTCCGGCTCTGTTCGCCGCCGCCGCGGTCTGCCTGCCGCTCGCGGCCTGCGGCGGCGACGACGAGGGCGACCCGATCCCCGCGAACAAGGCTCAGACGCTCGCGAGCCAGCTCGACGCTGTCCAGCAGAACGTGAACCAGGACGAGTGTGCGGACGCCCAGACGGCGGTCAACCAGGCGCGCACGACGGTGGACACGCTCGACGACGACGGCGTCGGCTCCGACGTGCAGGACGCCCTCGGCGACGGCGTCGACAACCTCGGCAGCCTGGTCAGCCAGGAGTGCGAGGAGGAGGTCGAGACTACGCCGGAGACGACCCCCGAGCCGACGATCACGGAGACCGTGCCGGAGCCGACGACCACCACGACCACCCCGGAGCCGACGCCCGAGCCCACCACGACGACGCCTCCGCCGACGACAACCGAGCCCGACGAGGGCGACGGCGGCGCGCAGTTCGACCCCGATGCCCTTCCCCCGGGGCAGGAGAACAAGGAAGACTGATGGCCACTCCGACCGAGGTCGACGGCCGCTACCGGCTCGACCGCAGGCTCGGGGCCGGCGGCATGTCGACCGTGTTCCTGGCGGTCGACACCGTGCTCGAGCGCCGCGTGGCCGTCAAGCTGCTGGCCGAGCATCTGGCCGAGGACGAGAACTTCGTCGCCCGTTTCCGGCGCGAGGCGCTCGCGGCCGCGAGCCTCCAGCACCCGAACATCGTCCAGGTCTTCGACTCGGGCAAGGACCAGGACTCCGAGCGCCACTACATCGTCATGGAGTTCGTCGAGGGGCCGTCGTGCGCCGACCTGCTCCGGGAGGACAAGGAGCTCGGCGTCGAGCAGGCCGTGCGCTACGTCGTCGACGCCTGCCACGGGCTCGACTACGCACACCGCGCCGGGGTCGTGCACCGCGACGTCAAGCCGGGCAACCTGCTCATCTCGAGCGAGGCCGGCACGCTCAAGCTGGCCGACTTCGGCATCGCGAAGGCGGCCGAGCAGACGCGGATCACACAGGTCGGCTCCGTGCTCGGCACGGCGGCCTACCTGTCGCCCGAGCAGGCGCGCGGCGAGGAGGCCGGCCCCGCTTCCGACATCTACTCGCTCGGCGTGTGCGCATACCAGTTCCTCGCCGGGCGGCTGCCGCACGAGTACAGCTCGCTGACCGAGCTCGCACTGAAGCAGCAGAACGACGCGATCGAGCCGATCATCCCGCAGCGCCCGGAGATCCCGGCCACGCTCGACCGGGCGATCCAAGTGGCCCTCCATGCGGACCCCGAGCAACGCTACGGCTCGGCGCTCGAGATGGCGCAGGCTGTCGCTGCGGGCGCGCGCGGGGAGGACACCGAGGCCACGATTCGCCTAGCCGCGGGTGCCTACGAGGACGAGGCGACACAGGCTCTGCCTCGCACGCAGTACGAGCGCCAGATCGACCCGACGATGGTCGCGCCGCTCCCGCCCCGCGAGCGCGCGCCCGAGCGGCGGCCCCCGGCGCGCGCTCAGGCGGCGCAGCGGCGACCGCCGCGCCGCAACCGTGCCGGCCGGGTGCTGCTCGCGCTGCTACTGCTCGCGGCAGGCGCGATCGCCGCCGTCGCGGCGGTGTCCGCGATGGACGGCGGCGGCATCGACGCGCCGAACGAGAGCGACGTCCGCGGTCAGGTCCAGGAGCTGAAGTCCCTGATCAGGGACCACACCGACTAGAGCTGCGAGACCGGGGTCTCGCGCCACGACTCGATGAACTTGTCGAGATCGGTGACGCGGTAGCGGCGCTGGCCGCCCGGTGTCCGATAGACCGGGACCTTGCCCTGGTCCGACCAGTTACGGAGCGACGCAGCGCTGACGCCTAGGTACTCGGCCGCCTGTCCGACGTTGAGAAAATGCCGTGGAGTCCCTTCCACCATGTGGGCCATATCGACCAGATATACCGTGGTTCGCGAGAGTTTGGGAGCTTTCGGACGAATGTCGTAGAGGGATTCGCCAGTTATGCGTCGTAGGGGCCCGCCTCCAGCAGCTTTTTCGCCTCGGCCTCGTACTCGCCGGCCTCCACCGCCGCGCGCAGCCGGCGCATCAGCATCGCCATGAACGTGAGGTTGTGCATCGTCAGAAGCCTCACGGCCGTCAGCTCGCTCGCGCGGACCAGATAATGGATGTAACCCCGCGTATGGCGCGTGCACGCCGGGCACGGACACCCCTCCGCGATCGGCTCACGGCTGTCCGCGTGCGCCGCCTTGACGAGGTCGAGCCGCCAGCGCGCGCCGGGGTCGGCGACGAGCGCGGTGCCGTGGCGCGCCAGCCGCGTCGGCGTCGCGCAGTCGAACATGTCGATGCCAGCCCCGACCCCATGCACCAGGTCGTCCACGTCGCCGACACCCAGCAGGTGGCGCGGCAGCGGATCAGGAAGCAGCGGCGCGGTTAGCTCCACGACGGCCCGCATCTCGTCCTTGTCCTGGCCGAGCGACCCGCCGATCGCGACCCCGTCGATCGCCGCCGAGCTCACACGCTCTGCGGACTCGCGCCGCAGGTCCTCGTGGACGCCGCCCTGCACGATCCCGAAGAAGAGCTGCCAGTCCGGCGCGTTCTGCTCGTGCCAAGCGATGCTGCGGTCGAGCCACCGGTGGGTGCGCTCGGTCGAACGCGCTGTGTAGTCACGCGACACGTGGAACGGCGTGCACTCGTCGAACGCGAGCGCAACGTCCGAGCCGAGCGCGGCCTGGATCTCCATCGACGTCTCGGGGCCCATGAACCGCTCGCCGCCGTCGAGGTAGGAGCGAAAGCGCACGCCCTCCTCGTCGATCGACACCACTCCCCCGTGTGAGGCTTCGCGCCGTTCGGGCGCGCGGCGCTTGACCTCCTCCGCGACCGATCCATGCCCCATCGAGAAGACCTGGAAGCCACCCGAGTCCGTGATGATCGCCCCGGGCCAGCCCATGAACTCGTGCAGGCCGCCCATCCGCTCGATCTGTTCGTGGCCCGGCTGGATGAACAGGTGGAAGGTGTTTCCGAGCACCATCTCGTAGCCGAGCGCCGCGACCTCGTCCGCCTGGAGCGACTTCACAGTCGCGGTCGAGGCGAGCGGGACGAACGCCGGCGTGCGCACGTCGCCATGCGCCGTATGGAGAACGCCCGCGCGGGCGGAGCCGTCGCGTGCGTCGATCGAGAAAGCCGTCAACTTCGAAGCAGGCTAGACCCCGTCATCGCCGGCGGCGGGTCGATCCCCATCAGGTCCAGCACCGTGGGCGCGACGTCCGCCAGGATGCCGCCAGCGCGCAACTCCCCCACGTCCGCCGTGACGATGAAGGGCACGGGGTTCAGGGAGTGCGCCGTCTGCGGGCTGCCGTCGGGCTCGAGCATGTCATCGGCGTTGCCGTGGTCGGCGGTGACGATGCACGCTCCGCCCGAGGCGTGCACCGCGTCAACAACCTGGCCCAGGTACTCATCCACCGTTTCGCAGGCGGCCGTCGCGGCCGGGATCGAGCCCGTGTGGCCGACCATGTCCGGGTTCGCGAAATTGATGATCCCGAAGCCGTAGTCGCGCGCGCCCCAGCGCTCGACGAACGAAGCGGCTGCCTCGCGCGCGCTCATCTCCGGCTTGTGGTCGTAGGTCGGGACGTCTCGCGGCGAGTCCACGAGCGAGCGGTCCTCGCCGGCATACGGGTGTTCCTCGCCGCCGTTGAAGAAGTAGGTGACGTGGGCGTACTTCTCGGTCTCCGCGACGTGGAGCTGGGCGATATCCCGCTCGGCGAGGAATGAGGCAAGCGTCACCGCCGGCCGCTCCGGCGGGAACGCGACCGGATAGCTCCAGTCCTCGTGGTACTCGGTCATCGTCTTCAGGTCGACGTGCGGCCCGATGAGCTCGCAGAGCTGCCGCGCGCGGTCGGGGCGGAAATTGAAGAAGACGACGGCGTCGCCCTCCCGCACGCGGCCCTCCTCTCCCACCAGCGTCGGCACGATGAACTCGTCCGTCTCCTCGCGTTCGTACGCGGCGCGCACGGCGGCCTCGCCGGTGGGCGCGGTGTGCTCGGCCTTCCCTTCGACGATCGCGTCGTACGCGCGCTGCGTGCGCTCGAGGCGCCGGTCGCGATCCATCGCGTAGTAGCGGCCGCTGACAGTCGCCATGCGCGAGCCACCCCAGGACTCGACCTCGGCGACGATACCCGGCGCCCGACGTCGGGCTCGTGTCGCGGCCGTCGGTGAACGCGTGCACGATCGTGTCGGGCACCTCCTCCCTGCTCGCGAGCTCGATCAGCGCGCGGAGGTGGTCCATGCTCGAGTGGACGCCGCCGCGCGACACGAGCCCGAGCAGATGCAACCGCCCGCGCTCGCGGGCGCCGCCGCACGCACGCAGGAGCGCCTCGTTCTGGAAGAAGCTGCCGTCGGCGATCGCGTCGTCGATCCGGGTCAGGTCCTGGCGCACGACGGCACCGGCGCCGAGGTTCAGGTGGCCGACCTCGGAGTTCCCCATCTGCCCTTCCGGCAGCCCGACGGAGCGGCCGCTCGCGTCGAGTTGCGTGTGCGGGTGCTCGGCCCACAGGCGATCGAAGACGGGCGTGTTCGCAAGCTCCACCGCATTGCCGGGCCCGGGCGGCGCAAGTCCCCAGCCGTCGAGGATGACGAGGCAGACCTTCACCGCGCTGCGGCGGCCACGATCTGCGCGAGGTCCTTCGGGTCGAGGCTGGCGCCGCCCACCAGCGCACCGTCGACGTCCGGCTGGGACAGGATCTCCGCCGCGTTGTCCGGCTTCACGCTGCCGCCGTACTGGATCCGTACGCGCTCCGCCGCCTCCTTCGAGCGGTCACCGACGAGTGCGCGGATGAAGGCGATCGCCTCCTGCGCCTGTTCCGGCGTTGCGACCTGCCCGGTCCCGATCGCCCAGATCGGCTCGTAGGCGATCACCACGTCGGCGAGCCTCTCGTCCGGGATCCCCGCGAGCCCCTCCTGCACCTGGTGCCGGAGCTTGCGCTGCGTCTCCTCACGCTCGCGCTCCTCCTCGGTCTCTCCGACGCAGAGGATCGGCAATAGCCCGGCGGCGAGCGCGGCCGGCACCTTCTCGTAAAGCGCCTTGTCGGTCTCGTTGAAGTACTCGCGCCGCTCCGAGTGGCCGAGCACGACGCCGCGGACGTGCAGGTCGGTGAGCATCGGCGCCGACACCTCGCCCGTGTATGCCCCAGAGGGCTCCTGGTGCATGTTCTGGGCGGAGACGATCACGTCGGTGCCATCCGTTGCCGCGACAGCCGCCGTCAGGGCGGTGAACGGCACGCAGAGGCCGACGTCGACCCGGTCGTTGCCCTCGATCGCCGGCAGGAACTCGCGCACGAAGTCCCATGTCTCGCTGACGGTCTTGTGCATCTTCCAGTTGCCGGCGATGTAGGGCCGGCGCCGCGCGCTAGGCATCTTCGAGCGCCTCGACGCCGGGCAGGTCCTTGCCCTCGAGCAACTCGAGCGCCGCACCGCCGCCTGTCGAGAGATGGGTCACCTTGTGGGCCAGTCCGAACTCCGCCAGGGCCGCCGCCGAGTCGCCGCCGCCGACGACCGTCGTTCCCCCGGATCCTGCCACCGCCTCGGCCACGCCTCGTGTGCCGGCCGCAAACGGCTCCATCTCGAACGCCCCCATCGGGCCGTTCCAGAAAACCGTACCTGCCGCCTCGATCTCGCGCGCGTATGCCGCGACCGTGGCGGACCCGACGTCGAGCCCCATCCAGCCGTCCGGCACGTCGACGCCGTCGAGCTCGCGCCGCTCGGCCTGCTCGTCGAACCGGTCGCCGAGCACGAGGTCGAGCGGCAGGAGCAGCCGGCAGCGGCTATCGCCAGCGGCGCGCTCGAGCGCACGCCGGGCGAGCTCCACACCCTCCTCCTCGACCAGCGAGTCGCCGGTCGGCTTCCCCTGCGCGCGGAAGAAGCTGAAGCACATCGCGCCCCCGATCAGGAGCGCGTCGGCGATGTCCATGAAGCGGTCGATCAGGCCGATCTTGTCGCTCACCTTGGCGCCGCCCAGAACCACGACGAGCGGCCGCTCCGGGTCCTCGACCAACCCCTCGAGCGTCGTGACCTCCTTCTCGAGCAGGAGCCCGGCCGCCGACGGCAGGCGCTCGGCCACGCCGACGGTAGACGCGTGCGCGCGATGCGCCGCCCCGAACGCGTCGTTTACGTACGCCTCGGCGAGCGCCGCCATGTCGTCCGCGAGCACGGGGTCGTTCGCCGCCTCCCCGCTCTCCCAGCGCGTGTTCTCCAGGACGAGGATTTCGCCGGGGTCGAGCCGCTCGACGCCGCTGCGCACCTCAGGCCCGACCACCTCGGGCGCCTGGTACACACGCTCGCCCAGGAGCTCGCCCAGCCTTCGCGAAACGGGCGCCAGGGACGTGTGCGGGTCGTGGCCCTTCGGCCGGCCGAGGTGCGAGCACAGGACTAGGCACGCGCGGCGCTCGCGCAGCAGCTCGATCGTCGGCAGCGCGGCCTGGATGCGCGTGTCGTCGGCGACCTCGCCGTCCTTCAGCGGCACGTTGAAGTCCACCCGTACCAGCACGCGAGCGCCTTGTTCGAGCGGCAGGTCGCGGACGGACCGCTTGCGGAAGCTGCTCAAGCGGCTACAGGACGCGGCCGACGAGGTCGATCAGCCGGTTCGAGTAGCCCCACTCGTTGTCGTACCAGGCGAACACCTTCACGAAGTTCCCCTCGAGGACGGCCGTGAGCTCGGCGTCGAAGATCGACGAGTACGGCGACTTGACGATGTCACTCGACACGATCGGGTCCTCGGAGTACTGGAGGATGCCCTCAAGCGGGCCCTCCGCCGCGGCCTTCATCGCGCCGTTGATCTCCTCGGCGGAGGTGTCCCTCGCGACGCGGACCGTGAGGTCGACCACCGAGCCCGTCGGGATCGGCGCGCGAATGGCGACGCCGTTCAGCTTGCCGTTGAGCTCAGGTATGACGAGGCCGATCGCCTTCGCGGCCCCGGTCGACGTCGGGATCAGGTTGATCGCCGCGGCACGCGCGCGGCGGAGGTCCGAGTGAGGCATGTCCTGCAGGCGCTGGTCCGCGGTGTACGCGTGGATCGTCGTCATCAGGCCGTGCTCGATGCCGAGCGTGTCGTGCAGGACCTTCGCGACGGGCGCCAGGCAGTTGGTCGTACACGACGCGTTCGAGATGACGTGGTGCGCGTCCTTGTCGTAGGCGTCGTCGTTGACGCCGAGCGCGATCGTGACGTCGGGGCCCTTCGCCGGCGCCGAGATGATCACCTTCTTCGCGCCTGCGTCCAGGTGTTTCGCGGCGTTCTCGCGATCGGTGAAGAGGCCGGTGGACTCGACCACGACGTCGGCCCCGAGGTCGCCCCAGGGGAGCGCCGCGGGGTCGCGCTCGGCGAACACCTTCAGCTCGTCGCCGTCGACGACGAGGCTGTCGCCGGTCGCCTCGACGGTGCCGGGATACGGGCCGAGAATCGAGTCGTACTTGAGCAGGTGCGCGAGGGTCTTCGTGTCCGTGATGTCGTTGACGGCGACCCAGTCGATGTCCACCCGAGGGGTGTTGCCGGATGCATCACCCCGCAGGGCCCGCTCCTTGGCCGCGCGGAACAGGTTGCGGCCGATGCGGCCAAACCCGTTGATTCCGGCCTTCACTGCCATGTAAAGAGGTCCTTTCTTCGCGGAGGGGTCAGGCGAAGCAGGCTATCGGTCACGCTCCGGTGACCACTTCGACCTTGAGGCCATCCGGGTCGCGCAGATAGGCGGCGTAGTACGTCGGCCCGTATTCGGGCCGGTCGGCCGGCGGGCCGTCGTCCGAGCCGCCGTTCGCCAGTCCTCCCTGATAGGCGGCTTTGACCGCCGGCCGCCCGCTCGCGCGGAGGGCGACGTGCCCGTAACCCGGCTTCGGGATGTCCCGTGCCGTGATCCAGAAGATCGGCGAATCGACTCCCCACCCGATCGCCTCGCCGCTCTCGTACAGTCGCCGCCCCCCGAGTGCGTGGAAGACGGCGTCATAGAAGGCCGCGCTGTGCTCGAGTACCCGCACCTCGAAGCCGATGTGGTGGATCACGCGCGCCGGGGCGGCTTGTCGATGTCGCGATGCACGACGTCCACCAGGTACTGGCCGCGCTCGCGGTAGACGCGCGCGACGTGTTCGCCGATCACGACCGATCGGTGGCGGCCACCCGTGCACCCGATCCCGATCGTGAGGTGAGCCTTCCCCTCGTTCTCGTACTGCGGCAGGAGGTAATCGAGCAGCGGGAAGAGCCGGTCGTAGAAGTCGCTGAGGCCGTCAGAGTTCTCGACGTATTCGCGCACGGCCTCGTCCTGTCCGGTGAGCGGCCGCAGCTCCGACTCGTAGTGCGGGTTCGGCAGGAAGCGGACGTCGAAGTTCAGGTCGGCGTCGCGCGGCGTGCCGTGCTTGAAGCCGTAGCTCATGACAGTCACGGCCAGCTTCCCGACGGTCGCGCGCGGCAGCATCTTGTCCGCGACGACCTTCCGCAGCCGCGAGGCCGAAAGGTCGCTCGTGTCGATCGTGATGTCGGCGCGCTCACGCACCGGCGCGAGCAGCTCCCGCTCCCCGCGGATGCCGGCGCTGACCTGGCCCCCCGCGGCGAGCGGATGGCGGCGGCGCGTCTCCTTGTAGCGGTCGATGAGCACGGGCTCCGACGCCTCGAGGAAGAGGAGGCGATGCTTGACCCCGCGCGCCTCGAGCCCGTCGAGGACCTCGAGCATCGGCTCGAAGTACTCGCCCCCGCGGGGATCGCACACGACCGCGGCGTGCTCGACCTTGCTGCCCTCGTGGCCGAACAGGTCGGCGAGCTGACCGATCATCTCCGGCGGCAGGTTGTCGACGCAGAAGTAGCCCGCGTCCTCGAAGCACGCCATCGCCTGGGACTTCCCGGCGCCGGAGAAGCCGGTGATGATCACGAAGTCCTCGATCGACCGGGCGGGCTGGCCATCCGCCGAGCGGCCGCGCCTCAGGCGCGAGAACCCTCGCTGGCCCTTACGGCTCCTATCCGGCCTGGTCGACATGGCCATGCGCTTCCACCGGCCACGTTAGCGGGCGCGTCGGCGCGCAAGTTTCGGCCCGTGTTACGGCTTCAGCCCGCCTTGTGAACCTGCGCGTGGATCTCGCGCGCGACCTTGCCGGGTAGGCCCGGCACGGCTTGGAGCTCCTCTCTGCTTGCCGCCAGGAAGCGCTCGGGCGAGCCGAAGTGCTTGAGGATCAGGCGCTTACGCGCCGGGCCGATGCCGGGCAGGTCGTCGAGGACAGAGCGAGTCATCGCCTTGTCGCGGCGGCCGCGGTGAAACTCGATCGCAAACCGGTGCGCCTCGTCGCGCACGCGCTGTAAGCAGCTGGAGCGCCGGGCTGTTCGGGGGCATGACGAGCGGCTGCGCTCGGCCCGGGATGAACACCTCCTCGATCCGCTTGGCGAGGCTCACGACCGTCACCCCCATGTCGCGGAACGGCTCGAGCGCCTTCAGCCCCGCCGATAGCTGGCCCTTGCCGCCGTCGATCACGATCAGGCCCGGGATCGCCGCGAAGCTCGCGTCGAACGAGGCCTCGTGCGGCGATCGCTCACGCTGTGCGACGTACTGCGCCATCCGACGGCCCAGCACCTCGTTCATCGCGGCGAAGTCGTCCTGCACGGCCTCCCGGATCCCGAACCGGCGGTAGTCGGACTTCTTCGCCGCTCCGCCCTCGAACACGACCATCGACGCGACCGTGTGCGTCTCGCCGAGGTTCGAGATGTCGAAGCACTCGATCCGCATCGGGATCTGCGGCATGCCGAGCTCGCGCTGAAGCCCCTCGAGGGAGTCGATTCGCTGGATTCGGCGGTGCTCGGAGCGCAGCCGGTCCTGGTCGAGCGCTAGCCGAGCGTTCCGCTGGGCGAGCTCGAGGATCCGGCGCTTGTCGCCGCGTTCGGCGTGCCGCACCTCGACCGGGCCGCCCCGGCGGTCGGCGAGCGCCTCGGCCAGGACCCCGGCGTCCTCCACCGCGCGCTGGACCACGACGAGCGGCGGGATGGCCGGCGACGTGGCGTAGTACTGGAGGACGAACTCCTCCGCGACCTCCGCCTCGTCGCGGCGCGCCTGGTTGTCGAGGTAGAAGCTGTGCCGGTCGGCCAGCACGCCGTCGCGGACCTGGAACACCTGTGCGTTCGCGTCGGTCTCCTCGGTCGCGACCGCGATCGCGTCGAGCGAGCCGACCGACTCGTTCGAGATCCGCTGGCGCTCGAGCAGGCTGTGTACCGCCTTCAGCTTGTTGCGAATCGCCGCCGCGGTCTCGAACTCCTGCGCCGCCGACGCGCGCTTCATCTCGTCCTCGAGGTCGCGCTCGATCTGGCGGTAGCGGCCGGAGAGGAAGTCGACGACCTTCTCGATCCCCTCGCGGTACTCCTCCTCCGACACGTACCCGACGCAGGGGGCGCCGCAGCGCTTGATGTAGTAGTCGAGGCACGGGCTACCCGACGCGCGCCCGGGCTCGGGGCCGTCGCAGCTGCGGTGCTGGAACACCTTGCCGAGCAGGTCGAGCGTCTCGCGCACCTTCTTCGCGTTCGAGTACGGCCCGAAGTAGGCGCGGTCACGCCGGTGCTTCTCGCGCGTGAAGTAGGCCCGCGGAAACTTCTCGTCGAGCGAGATCGCGATGTACGGGTACGACTTGTCGTCGCGCAGGCGGACGTTGAAGATCGGCCGGTACTGCTTGATGAAGTTCTGCTCCGCGAGCAGGGCCTCGGCCTCCGTCTGCGTGGCGACGAACTCGATGTTCGAGATCGAGGCCACCATGTCGGTTCGCGACGTCGACGCCTTGCTGAAGTGGCCCGCCACCCGCTTCTTGATCGACTTCGCCTTGCCGACGTAGATGACGCGCTTGCGGTTGTCCCGGAACAGGTAGACGCCGGGGCTGTCAGGCAGGCTCCGGCGCTGCTCCTTGATGCGCTCCTCGCGGTCGGTGAGGGTCGTCGTCGACACGCAGGCGAGGATAGGGTCGCGTCATGCGGACGCTATTCGGTGCCGGCTGGCGGATGATCCTGTTCCTCGTCGTGATTGCGGCGCTCGTCGTCTCGCCGCTTTTCCTCGTGTACCGCTCCAAGTGCCTGGAAGACGGCAAGCGCGTGGACAGCTGGTCGTTCGTCGCGCCCTGGGACGACCCGCCATCCGACTGCCGCCACCACCAGAACGGCTTCGAGGTGCTGAAGGACGAGCTGGGGCTCTAGCCGGCCGGGCCGGCGGTCACGCGAGCGGATGCGAGCTTCGCATCAAGCGCGCGGGATGCCCCGCGGCGCTAATCCTCGGGCAGTGCCCGGCCGACCGACTCGCCGACGCACACGGGCTTCTCGCCGCCCTCGGCCTCGACGGTGAACTTCGTCACGACCTGGACCCAGCCGCCGCCGACGTCGTCGACGCTCATGATCTCCGCGGTCGCGCGCAGCTTCGAGCCGGTCGGGACCGGCGCGGGGAAGCGCACCTTGTTCCAGCCGTAGTTGACGCCCAGCTTGAAGCCGGTCGACTCCATCAGCGACTTCCGGAAGCCGTCGATCATCGACAGCGTCAGGTTGCCGTGCGCGATCGTCGTGCCGAACGGGCTCTCGGTCTTCGCGCGCTCGACGTCGACGTGGATCCACTGGTCGTCGCCGGAGATCTCGGCGAACGCGTCGATCATCTCCTGCGTGACCTCGCGCCAGTCGCTCGGGCCGATCGGCTTGCCGATCAGCTCGCGAAGTCCCTCTACGCCATGTACCTGCGTGATCGTGGCCATGGCCTGGAGGCTATCCGGATTCGGCGCTAGTACAGGTTCGCCATCGACGCCTTGTCGTACTCGGTCAACGCGCAGCGCGGCGCCTGGTAGCTCGGGTACATCACGGAGTCGGTCCGGTCGGTGTGATCGAGGCCCGCGACGTGGCCGTTCTCGTGGAGGAAGACGGTCTCCAGGTCATATGGCGCTGCCGCCCGACGAGCTGCACGTCTGCTTCCACGCGAAGCGCGTGTTCAGCGCCATGTCCGCCTCGGGGTCGCCGGTCACGAACCAGGTCACGCCCAGCGTGCTGCCGCCTATCGACGCCCATCCGACGTCGTTGAAGCCGTCGGTGACCTGCGGGCCGGTGCACTGCTGGACGAGCGACGGGCAGCGGCTCGTGTCGGTGCCGCCCGTGATGTTGAACGTCGAGTCCTGGATGTTGCTCCAGTCGGAGTAGGTGTTGGTCAGCGCCGCCTTCGCGTTGCTGAGGCGCTGGCCCGCCGGGTTGTAGTGCTGCGTCACGGTCGAGCTCCACTCGAGCCCCGTGTAGAAGAACTCGTCCTCGCCGCCGCCGCCGCCGCCTCCCGGGCCACCGGGGCCGCCGGCCCACGGCGGCTTCTCGCGGCGGGCGCCCTGCTCGGCGAGCGCCTGGTCCGTGGCCTGGCGCGCGGTCTGGCTCCGCGGCACGGCCACCACGACGTCCACGTAGACCGTCTGCCCGTTCACCTGCTTCGCACCGGTCGCCGAGGCGACCTGGCCGTCGGCCTGCGCCGAGGCGGGAAGAGCGGCGAGGAGGGCGAGCGAGAAGAGCGAGCCGAGCGTGCGTGCCGTCATGGGACCTCCTGAGAGAGCGTTGATCCAAAGCTACCCCTAGTGGCGCCGATCCACAAGCGGCCGGCGCCACCGAAGGGCAGTAGGGCTAAGCGTGCGCCGGCTCGAGCATCTCAGCGCCCGCGCGGCTGACCTTCGCCTCGCCCATGAACGCGTCGACGCGCTCGATCTCGACGTCGCTGAGGTTGTCGCGTACCCACGCGGCAGCCGTTGCGACCGAGTCCTCCGCACCCTCGCTGTCCCGGAACGTCGTGAGCGTCACGACGTCGCCGTCGCTCGCAGTCGAGCACCTGATAGGCGACAAACCCGGTCTCCTCGGAGATCAGCTCCGCGAAGCCCTCGTCGATGCGGTGCATCAGCTCGTCCACCGCGGCCAGGGTCCGTGCGGTAGGCCTGCGGGATGCACTGCAGTACATCGGGCCTCCTTCCTCCGAGGCGCCCGCCGAGCTGGACGAGTGGTCGTGAGGCTCGTCATCCCGGAGGGCACGGCCTGAGCGTGACGAATCGTTGCGGTCGACGAGTCGGGCCGGTCTCTTTGGCTGGTAGTTCGTAAACCGGCGTCACTCGACGAGCCGTACCTCGACCCCTCCGCTCGCCTCTCCCGCCCCGCCGAGCAGGCCGAGGATCTTCGTGACGTATGCGCGCGTCTCCGGATAGGGCGGGACGCATCCGCACGCGGCCACGGCGGCCGGGCCGGCGTTGTACGCCGCCAGCGCCAGAGGCACGCTGCCGAAGCGGCGCAGCAAGTCACGCATCAAGTGCGCCTGTGCGTCGATCGCGGCGTCGGCGTCGAACGGGTTCGACAGGCCGTACGAGCGCGCCGTGCCGGGCATGAACTGCGCGATCCCCTGTGCGCCGGCGGGCGACTGCGCGAACGGGTTGAAGTTGGACTCCGCGTAGATCTGCGCGGAGATCAGCGCGGCGGAGATATTCCACCGCTGTGCGGCGCGCGCGATCGCCGGCGCGAACTGCTTAGGCACGAACGACGGGATCGCGGGCTCCCCGTCTCCCGGCCCGTAGCCGACCGAGCGGCTGCCCGCGTTGCGCGTGTAGCCGTAGTGCCAAGGCTCCCAGCTGTACCGCTGAACGAACCCGAAGCGCTCGGCGTTGTGCGCGAGCCAGGCATACGCCGCCGGCGGCCCGAGGTCGAGCTCGGTGCCCAGACGGTGGAGTGATTTCCCGGGTGGAGCCACCCACTTCGGATCCGGGTTCGCCGCCCAGAGCCGGGCCTGTTCGGCGTCACTGCGGAAGGCGCTCGTGATGATCAGGCCGACCCCGTCCGCCGCGGCGGCCGCCGCCATCCGGTCGAACGCCTCGGCGACGTCCGGGCGCATCGGCTTGCCCTGGCGGTAGGCGAGCGGCCCGCTGTAGCCGCCGCCGGCCGCTAGATCGCCCCCCGCTTCCGGTGCCGAGCTCAGCCACCGCCGTGGCGGCAACCTCGATGCGGTCGTCGACGCCCGGCCCGCGAACGTGGTGCGACTCGCGGACGCGGACGCGGACGCGCGTGGGCGCGAAGCCCCCGTTCGGAAAGCCGACGTCGGCGGGCCGGATCCGCGCGCCGTTCCGTTTCGCGCCGCGTACGGCGGCGTCGCGCGCGATCGTGACGTAGCGCCGCGCGTGTGAGGTGACGCGGATTGCGCACCGGCGGTAAGCCCGGGCCGAGCCGGTGGCAGAAACGCCGGCTCGAACAGCCGCGGGTACACGCGCCGCATCGCGGCAGCCGCCGACACGGCGGCCATGTCCGCGGCACGTTGCTCGCGGCCCTTTGCGCCGACCGCCTCACCGAGCGCGACAAGCACGAGCCCGCCGGTGAGCAGCGCGCTGGCGAGGCCGAGCGCAAGCACGAGCGCCTGCCCCGACGCGTCGCTCAGCCGTGCGCGCACAAGTCCGCCAATTGCTCGACGGCCTTCCCCAGCCAGCCGCGCGGCTCGCGCCCCGCAAGCGCAAGCCGCGCGCCGACGCGGGAGTCCGGCACCAGGACGTCCGCGTGCACGAGCCAGGGGCCATGATCCGCCGCGCGGTTCACGGCGATGACCGGGGCGTCGGCAACGGAACCGATCGTCTCCGCCACCGCCGCGGCGAGCGCGGGCTCGAGCGCAGGCGACGCGACGAGGATGATGCGGTCGAGCACCGCGCGCCGCGTCGAGGGCGGCGGAGCCCGGCTCGACCTCCATCACCGCCGGGGCGACCTCGCGCGTCACGTGTCCGAGCAGCTCCGCATCCGCACAGGCGGCGAGGCACAGACGACCGGCCGCCCGGCGCGCATCGAGCTGGGCGAGCGTCTCCGCAAGCCGCGCCGCGGGCGCCGAGCTGCCCAGGGGAACGACCGCCGGACGGGCCGGCGATGCGACCACGGCCGCTCCCTCCGTGGCGTGACGCGAGCTCGGCCGCGAGCGCACGCGCAACCGTCGTGGCTCCGCATCGGCGTGCCAGCCCGACAACGCCGACCAGCGGATAGCTGGGCGGTGGAACCGCGGCGAGCGTGAGCGTCGCGCCCGGCGTCGCGTCGTCGGCGGGCTCGACAAGCCACTCTCCCGCCCGCCGCAGCAGAGCCACGAGAGGCCCGTCACCGCGCCACGCTCGCGGTGGACTCGACCTCGAGCCGGCGCGACAGCGCCGACAGGAGCGAGGGCGGCCGCAGGTGCACCGTCACGCTCCCATCGGCCACGTCAACGCGCGCGTGTGCGCGGCCCCAGCCGGGCAGGGCGTTGCGCGCCGACGCCGCGGGATCGGCGCCCGCGGCAAGCGCCAGGCCGCCCGCCTCGGCGGCATTCCCGGCCAGCACGGCGGCGTAGCCGACGGCGAGCAGCTGCGCCAGGGCGAGCCCGAGACCGACGAGCAGCGGCAGGGCTCCAAGCAACTCGACGGCCGCCTGCCCGCGCTCGCCCCTCACCGCACGGGCTCCAACGCGGTGCGCGCCGCGATCCTGCACCGGGCTGCGCCAGCGCCTGTGCACGATCGGCACCGGCACCTCGACACGCAGTGGCGCCGCTCCCCTCGGATCGGACCTCAAAGCCCGGCCGAGCGCCGGCGGCAGCGCCGACCTCGCCGCGGCCTCCGCGTCCTCGCCCACGAGCTCCGCGCGAGCGGCCGCGCGTGCGGCATGGGCGGCCGTCCAGGCGGTGTGGCCGGCGAGGTCAGCTGCCAGACGACGAGCCCGAGAGCGAGCAGGCCGGCACCACCCCGAGCAGCTCGACCGTCGCCTGTCCCCCTTCACGTGCCACGTGCGCACGGTTGCGGCGCGGTGGTGACGGCTCAACGCACGGGCGTTACAAAGCACGCCAAGTACCATCGCCGCCCGGCAATGGCATGGCGCGCGATCACGCTCGTCGTCATGGGCGCGCTCGTGCTGGGCGCATGCGGGGCAGCGATGACGAAGACGAGGCAGGGCACGATCGTCTACGCAGTCGGCGACGCGGCAGACGGGGGCGGCGATGCCACCGCGCTCGCCTCGTACATCGAAAAGCAGGACCTCGACCGCTTCTTCTACCTCGGCGATGTCTACGAGACCGGAACGGCCGAGGAGTTCGAGCGGAACTACGACCCGCTCTATGGCGATCTCGCGGACCGCACCGATCCCGTCATCGGCAACCACGAGTATCCGAACGGGAGAATGGCTACTACCCCTACTGGCAGGGCAAGCGTGGGTGGACGGAGGCGCAGGCGAAGCATCGCTCTTACATCGATCCGGACTCGGGCTGGCAGGTGATCGCCTACTCGTCGGAGACCGACGCGACCGCGGAGGCGCGTTGGGTCGCGCGCCAGCTCGACAAGCAGGACGGCACCTGCCGGATCGCGATCGCGCACCGGGCGCGGTACTCGATCGCGGACTCGCAGCACACCGACAACGTCGACCAGGAACCGGTGTGGAAGGCGCTCGCCGGGACGACGGCGATCAACCTCGCCGCGCATAGCCACGTGTACGGGCGGCTCGCGCCGATCGACGGCATCAACGTGATCGTCTCCGGCCAGGGCGGCCACGACATCCGCGAGCTGGGACCCCAGCAGCATCGCGTCGAGGAGGTCGACCGCCGGCGAAACGACCGTGACGCGATTCATGCTGCAGTCCCGGCGAGGCCGAACTTACCCAGGTCGGACACGGACGGAACGACCTACGACAGCGAGACGATCGCATGCGAGCGAGCCGACGAGACAGCCATAGAGCGGTGCTCGAGCCGAACGCGCTCGTCGACCGGCTCCCGGAGCCGCGCGAGATCGCGATCGCGCTCGGGATCGCGATCGTGCTGCTCGGCATCGCAGGCGTCGCAGTCGGCACCGACGCCTACCAGGGCGAGGGGTCGATCTGGGACCGGCATGTTCAACCTGGTCAACGAGAAGACGATCCCGGCGTTCTTCTCGGGCGCCGTGCTGGTCGCGGGAGGGCTCGTCTCGCTGGTTGCGGCCCGCGTGCGGCTGTACGGCATGCACGCGGGTGTGGATCGCGTTCGGGGCGCTCTCTGATCTTCATGTCCGCCGACGAGGTGGTCCAGATCCACGAGAAAGTCGAGACGTGGACCGGGATCGACTGGCAGCAGCCATACGCGTTCGTCGCGCTGGGCGCCGCGTTCGTCTGGTTCAAGATGCTGCGGCGTGATGGAGCCCGGGCCGCGGCTCATGCTGATCCTGGGGGCGGTCGCGCTGGGCCATCTCGTTCGGGCTCGAGGACGCGCAGTACGACAGCTCAGGATCACCGCGTCTCGGCATTCACGCCGATGGCGATCAGCGAGGAGCTGCTCGAGATGGCGGGCTCGTCGCTGTTCATGCTCGCGCTGGTCGTGGCCGCTCAAGGCGCACGCACGCAGGGCACCCGAGCTGGCTGCGCGCTACGCGTAGTCGCGCGAGCTCTGCCAGACCCAGAAGATCCCGTACGAGCAGAGCCCCAGCAGCGCGATCCAGATCACGACCCCGCCGCCGCCCCAGTCGAACATGCGCTCCGCGGCCGCGAACACGAGGAACGCGCCGCCGACGCACGAGTAGAGGACGGCGCGCTGGACGTCGGTCAGCGCCTCGAGCGTGAAGGTGTTCTCGCGGTAGAGCCGATAGCCGAGTAGGGCGATCGCGACGAAGAAGCCGATCGAGAGGATCGCCAGGATCACCTGAAGCGTGCTGTCGCCGCCGGGTGCGGCCGTGAAGACGAGCGCGATCAGGAATATCGCCAGGACCTCGAGCGTGACGCGCGTGCGGTCGCTCATGCCTCGAAGGTTACGGCGCTAGTCGATCGCGCCGCTGCCGGCGAGGACGAGCACCAGCGTCCCCAGCACCACGCGGTACGCGACGAAGACGAACATCGTGTGATTCGCCAGGAAGCGCAGCAGGAACGCGATCGACACGTAACCGACGACGAACGCGCATGCGGTCGCCACCAGGAGCTCCACGGCGCCGACGTGCTCGCCCTCCTCCCCGTCGATGATCGACGCCAGCTCGAACAGGCCGCTGAGGACGACCGCCGGCACGGAAAGGAGGAACGAGAACCGCGCCGCCGCGGCACGATCGAGCCCGAGGAAGAGCCCTGCCGTGATCGTCGCGCCGGAGCGGGACACCCCCGGGATCAGCGCGAACGCCTGCGCGACCCCGACCCAGAAGCCGTCCTTCGTCTCGACGTCCTCGAGCTGGCGCTCGCGCCGGCTGCTCTGGTCCGCGATCGCGAGGACGAGGCCGAGCACGATCAGGGCGATGCCGATCAGGTACAGGTCACGGGCGCCTGTCTCGATCTGGTCCTTGAAGAGGACGCCGAAGACGCCGATCGGCACCGTGCCGAGGACGATGTACCAGCCGAGCCGTGCATCGAGCTCGCGCCGCTTCGACCGGTCGCTCAGGCTCGCGAGCCAGGCGCGGGCGATCTTGGCCAGCTCCTCCCGGAAGTACAGGAGCACGGCGCCCATCGTGCCGAGCTGGGTTACGGCCGTGAACGCCGCACCGGGGTCCTCCCAGCCGAGGAACGCCGGGACGATTCGCAGGTGGCCGGTGCTCGAGATCGGCAGGAACTCCGTCAGGCCCTGCACGATCCCGAGGACGATCGCCTCGAGCAGTGACATCGCGGCGGGAGGCTAGTGCGCGCGAAACTCGCGGCACCGCTCGCGTGACGCCTCGATCTCCTTCCACGCGTCCTCACGCGAGTACCAGCCGTCGACGGTCACCTTCTTCCGCTCGAGGTCCTTGTAGATCGAGAAGAAGTGCTGGATCTCGTCCCTCAGCTGGTCCGGCATGTCGTCGAGCGTCTCGAGCGTGTTCCACCCGGGGTCGGTCAGCGGGACGCAGAGGACCTTGTCGTCGATGCCCTTGTCGTCCTCCATCCGGAACAGGGCGATCGGCTTCGCCTCGATCACGCAGCCGGGGAAGGTGGGCTCGGAGACGCAGCACATGACGTCGAGCGGGTCGCCGTCCTGGCCGAGCGTGTCGGGGATGAACCCGTAGTCGGTCGGATAGACGACGGACGAGAAGAGGAAGCGGTCGAGCTTGATTGACTCGGTCTCGTGGTCGAACTCGTACTTGTTGCGTGACCCCTTCGGGATCTCGATGATCACGTCGAGCGACTCTTCCGCCATCAGGCGGATATTCTGACCCCTCCATGAGGCTCCTGCCGCCCACCCTCTTCTTCTGGCTCGCGCTGGCGGCCACCGCGATGGCGCAGAACGAGAGCGAGCCCGCCGGCGACAACGGCGAGGGCCTGGCAGGCGAGACCACCGACAAGGTCGTGACGTTCTTCTCGCTGGGCGTCGTGGTCTTCTTCGTCCTCGTGGTGACGCTCGGGACGATCGCGCAGATCCTGCTCGAGCGGCGCAAGGAGCGGCGCAAGGCAGCCCACTTCCAGCGCTACGGCTGGTAGCCGTGGCCGTCCACTACGAGCGCCGGGGCGCCTCGGCGGTCGTGACGATCGACAGGCAGGAGCGCCGCAACGCGGTCGACGGCCCGACCGCGGAGGAGCTGAACTCCGCGTACCGGAAGTTCGAGGCCGACGACGACGCGCGCGTGATGATCCTCACCGGCGCGGGCGGCGTCGCGTTCTGCGCCGGCGCCGACCTCAAGAACATCGAGAGCTTCGGGCCGCGCATGGACCTCGAGGACGGCCCGCTCGGGTTCAGCCGCCTGACGCCGTCGAAGCCGACGATCGCCGCGATCTCGGGCTGGTGCCTGGCGGGTGGGCTCGAGCTCGCGCTCTGGTGCGACCTCCGGATCGCGGCCGAGGGCTCGACACTCGGTTTCCCAGAGCGCCGGTGGGGCGTCCCGCTGGTGGACGGAGGCACGCAGCGGCTGCCGCGCGTGGTCGGACTGGGGCGCGCGCTCGACATCATGCTGAGCGGCCGGATGGTGCCCGTGGAGGAGGCGCACGCGATGGGCCTCGTGAACGAGATCACCCCGGCAGGCGGCCACCTCGACCGCGCACTGGAGTACGCCGAGGCGCTGGCGAGCTTCCCGCAGGACACGATGCTCGCCGACCGCGAGGCCGCGATCCGCGGAATCGGCATGCCGTTCGCCGACGGCCTGAAGCTGGAGGCGCAGAACGGGAAGAAGACGCTCGAGACCGCGTGGCGCGGAGCGGCGCGGTTCGCGGGTGGCGAGGGCCGCGGCGGAGCGGGAGCGGGCGCCTAGGCGGAAACGGCGGCGACGCCGGCCGGCTCTGGTTCCTCCGCGAGCATGCCGCGGAAGAAGAACTGGAGCATCAGCGCGTACATGTCGTCCGGCACGGCCTTCGGGTCCAGCTCGCGCTCCATCGCAACACCCGCCGCCATGGCGATCAGCATGGACGCGAGCTGCTCGGAGGGGATCGGTAGCTCGAGGCCCGCGTCCGACTTCGCCTCGAACAACTCCGCCAACGCCGAGCGGAACCGCTGCACGCGCGGGAGGAACTTCCTCTTCACACCCGGATTGCGCTGCGCGTACGCCCAGAACTCGAAGAAGAGCACGAAGTACTCGGGGTCGCGGTTCAGCTTGTCCATGAAGTCCATGCCGGCAGCGTGCGCCGTGCCCTGCTCGTCGGGGTCCTCCTGCATCACGCGCTTGATCGACTCGAGCCGCTCCTCGAAGTGCGCGTCGATCGTGGCGAGGAAGAGGTCCTCCTTGCCCTTGAAGTTCGAGTAGACCGCGCCCTTGGTGAAGCCTGCCTCTTCGGCGACCTCGTCGAGCGACGCCTTCTCGTAGCCGCGGCGCGTGAACACCTTTGCCGCGGCCTCGACGAGACACACGCGCGTCTTCTCGCGTTGCTCGGCACGTGTCATGCGGCGCGGGCTCATGCCGGGCTCGCGACGATACGGCCGCCCGAGGACGGGGCAAAGGTGATCGACCGCCGCCTGACCGTTTCCGCGCGCGACTCGGGCGCGCGGACGCGCGCGTGGCGCATGATCGTGCCGAGCACGATCTTCATCTCGAACTGCGCGAAGCTCGCGCCCAGGCACCGACGGACGCCGCCGCCGAACGGCAGGTACTCGAAGTTGGACGGCGGATTCTCGATGAACCTCTCCGGCTTGAACGCGAGCGGGTCGGGATAGATGTCCGGCCGGCGGTGGGTCAGGTAGATCGACGGGACGATGAAGACGCCCGCGGGGAGCTCGTAGCCGCCGAGCTCGACCGGCTCGGCGAGCTTGCGCGCCACCGCCGGCACAACGGGCCGGAGGCGGAGCGACTCCTTGATGACGGCGTCGAGGTACTCGCCGTCGGGGTCCTCCTCGAGCCGCGCGAGCACCTCGGGGTGGCGGGTGATGCGTTCGAGCGTCCACGCGAGCGACGTCGCGGTGGTCTCGTGGCCGGCCACCAGCAGCGTGACGAGCTCGTCGCGCAGCTCCCGGTCGGACAGCGGCTCGCCTTCTCGTCGCGCGCCTGGAGCAGGAGCGACATCACGTCGCCGCGCTCGGCGGCGGACGGGTCGGCGCGGCGGGCGCGGATCTCCTCGTAGATCGCCTCGTCCGCCTCGCGCACGCGCTGCCGGAAGCGCCCCCACGGGCTGCGCGGGCCCCAGCTCGACGGCGCGAGCATCAGGACGAGCATCTGCCAGCGGCTCGTCATCGGGTCGAGCACGGCGCGCAGGAGGCGCGCGACGTGATCGAGCTGCCGGCCGTCCTCGATTCCGAAGACAGCGCGCTGGATCACCTCGAGCGTGATCGCCTGCGTCGACTCGATCGCCGAGAACGGGCGGTCCTTCGGCCATGCCGAGACGTGCCGCTCGGCGATCTCGGTCATCAGCGCGCCGTACTCGCGCATGCGCTCTCCGTGGAACGGCGGCAGGAGCAGCTTGCGATGGCGCAGGTGCTCGGCACCGTCGAGGAGCAGGGTCGAGTGCGGGCCGACGAGCGGCGCAAGCGTCGCGTTGCCCTCACCCGCGCGGAAGATCTCGGGATCCCCGCGGAAGACCTGCTTGATCGTGTCCGGGTTCGCCGTCACGCACATCGTGCGGTCGAGCGGCGTCACGAAATGGAAGAAGTCGCCGTGGTCGCGGTAGGCCTGGTCGAGGAGCCGGTCCGGATGCAGCATGAAGCGCGTCATGAAGACGGCGCGCGGCATTTCGATCCGAGGCGGTAGGCCGTTGGCTGCCATCACGCCGCCTTTGTCCGCGCCGCCATGTACGGACAAACGAAGCGCCGCTTCTGAGCGAGCAGGCGCGTCCGCAGCGGCACCCGTTCGCTCGCCGCGTACACGACCACAGGGTCGCGAGCGTTTCGGAACGTCCGCGCGCCGCGGTGCTCGAACCGCGGCCGGCGCCGGCGCGCGGCCGCACGCGTCGTCTCGCTCAGCAGCACCTCACCCCCACGCGCGGCCTGCGACAGGCGTGCCGCGAGATTGACGGCGGAGCCGAAGAAATCCCCGTCGCGCTCGACGGCGGGCCCGGTGTTGAGGCCGACGCGCACCGGCGGCAGCCCGTCGAGGCCATTCGCCAGCTGGAGCCCGAGCCGCAGGGCGTCGCACGCGTCATCCGCCCTGATCATGGCGCCGTCGCCGAGCGATTTCACAACGGTCGCGTCGTGAAGTAGAGCGAGCGCCTTGACCTCGCGCTGAAAGCGCGTTGCGACGTCGGCCGCCTGCTCGTCACCGCGCTCTATCGAGAGTGCGGTGAAGCCGACGAGGTCTGCGAACAGGAATGTGTGCATTGCGCGCCTCCGAGCTGCCGTTCAGATACCCGGCGGTATCTTAATACCCAGAAGTACGAGACTCAAGCCCCTTATGTTGCCCGGCGTGCCAGAGCCGGCGATCGAGGTCCACGAGCTGCGCAAGCGCTACGGCGATGTCGAGGCCGTGCAGGGCCTGTCATTCCGCGTCGAGCGGGGCGAGGTGGTCGGCCTGCTCGGCCCTAACGGCGCGGGGAAGACGACCACCGTCGAGATCCTCGAGGGATATCGCGACCGGACCGGCGGCGAGGTTTCCGTGCTCGGGTACGACCCGGCGAACGCGCCGGTCGACCTGCGCCGCCGCGTGGGGATCGTGCTCCAGAGCGCCGGCTTCTACCCGCGCGTGACGGTGGCCGAGGCGCTGCACCACTTCGCCGGCTACTACCCCGCCCCGCGCGATCCGACCGAGACGATCGCGCTCGTCGGCCTCGACCGTTCCGCGGACGTGCGCGTCAACCGGCTCTCCGGCGGCCAGCGGCGGCGGCTCGACCTGGCGCTCGCGCTGGTCGGCGACCCCGAGCTCGTCTTCCTCGACGAGCCGACGACCGGGTTCGACCCGGCCGCCCGGCGCACGGCGTGGGAGGTCGTGCGGCGGCTGCGCGAGCTCGGCAAGACCGTGCTGCTGACCACCCATTACCTCGACGAGGCGCAGGAGCTCTCGGACCGCGTCGCGATCGTCAAGGACGGGCGGATCGTCGCCGAGGGGCCGCCGCGCGAGCTGGTCGGGGCGAAGGCCCTCTACCGCGTTACGTACGAGCGGAATGGCCGCCGTGCCGAGCACGAGACCGACGACCCGACGACGCTGCTCCAGCGTCTCACCTCGGAGGCGCTCGAGCACGGCGAGCGGCTCGAGAACCTGCACGTCACCCGGCCGAGCCTCGAGGAGGTCTACCTCGAGCTGACGCGGGAGGCCGAGTGACCCTGATGCTCCACCAGCTGCGGTTCGAGCGGATGCTGTTCCGGCGCAACCCGAGCGCGGCGTTCTTCAACTTCGTGCTGCCGCTCGTGCTGCTCCTGCTCGTGGCGAGCGTGTTCGCCGACGAGCACGACGAGCTCGAGATCCTGATCCCGGGCATCGCCGGCATGGCCGTCATGGCGACGACGTTCACCGCGCTCGCGTTCAACATGACCTTCCTGCGCGAGCAGGGAATCCTGAAGCGGATCCACGGCATGCCGATCCGCCCGCGCGACTACCTGGGCGGGGTGATCGGCTCTGCGGTCATCAACGCGGTCGTGCAGATCGTGCTCGTGTTCGCGATCGGCAAGGTCGCGTACGGGGTCGACCTGCCGGACGAGCCCGCTGCCGTGCTCGTCTACGCGGTCGTCGGCGTCACGGCGTTCGCCGCCCTCGGCGTCGCCTTCTCGCACGCGATCCCGAACTTCGACGCGGCGGGCGCGTACACGAACGCCGTCTTCCTGCCGGTCATCTTCATCTCCGGCGTCTTCTACTCGTCCGACGAGCTGCCGACCGCGCTCGAGGTGGTCGGCAACGCACTGCCCCTCAAACATGTGATCGACGGCCTCGCGGGGGACGGCTTCGGCGCCGGATTGGCGGTCGTGGCGGCATGGGGTGCGCTGGGTGCCATACTCGCCGTGCGCTACTTCCGCTGGGACTGACGTGTTCCAGTAGCGCCTCGCACGTATGCGAATGACTCGCGCCCTACTCCCGATCCTCGCCCTGCTCGCATTCGCTGCGGCGCCCGCGCAGGCGGCCGAGCGCGAGATGACGCTCTACTCGGATCCGATCAACGTGGATCCGTACACGGGCGAGCAGCACTACATGCCGCTCAAGGCCGACGGGGAGCATGCGCCCGCCGACCCCGGCTGGATCACGAGCATCAAGGTCGACGTCGTCAAGAAGCGGACCGAGAATGCGAAGGCGCTCTCGATCCAGGACGTGATGATCCATCACATCGTCCTGCACGCGCCCAACGCGAAGTGGCAGGGCGAAGGCAACTGCGCGGCGCAGTTCTTCGCCAAGGGCGAGGAGAACCAGGAGATGCCGCAGACGGGCGACTACGGGATCGCGAACATGAAGCCCAACGGGGAGGCGCCCGACTGGCTGCTCACGCACATGCTGATGAACCACCGCGCCTACCCGTTCGAGGTGTACGTGCGCACGCGGATCACCTACAGCGACACGCCCAAGACCGAGCTCACACCGCTGTGGATCGACACCTTCGGGTGCAACATCGATCCGACCTACACCGTCCCGGGGAACGGCGGCCGCGGCTCGACGCATTTCGACCGCGAGACGTATGAGGTCCCCACGGACGGCCGGATCATCGGCGCCCAGGGCCACCTGCACGGGGGCGGCAAGTACCAGACGCTGCGGAACACTTCCTGCGGGAACCAGCGCCTGATCCGTTCACAGGCCTACTACGGCCACCCCGACAACATCTTCTACCGAGTGCGGCCGATGCTGCACGAGCCGTCGCCGATCTCGATGAGCCGGACGATCTCGCCCTCCGGCATCCCCGTGAGCGAGGGAGACCAGCTCGAGCTGAAAGCGGCGTACGACAACGGACTCCCGCACGCGCGCGTGATGAGCATCATGATGGCCTACCTCGCTCCGGGCGAAGTGGACGGCTGCCAGGACGTGCCGGACGACCTCGTCAAGCAGGACGTGCCGAAGAGCTACCGCAAGCCCTATCCGCGTTTCAAAGTGCCGCTGATGGCGCCGCCGACGGGCGCGTTCAAGCCGCTGGGCACCGGCATCGACGTGGGCACCTACTTCTTCGCGAAGCGGCGCGTCGTCGTCAAGCGTGGGACCGAGGTGACGTGGAAGTTCGACGCCGATCGCGAGCACGACGTGTCCGTCGCAAACGGGCCGCGCGGGTTCTCGTCCCCGTGGATCCAGAACGGCGAGTACAGCTTCACGCCGAAGAAGCGCGGCCTCTACAGCCTCTACTGCACGCTGCACCCGGGACGCATGTCCCAAGAGCTCAAGGTCAAGTAGCGCCCCGCTACAGCGTCAGCGTGTGGCCGTTGCGCTTCAGCCAGCGCTCGTGCTCGCGGTAGTCGGGGCTGCGGCTGCCGAGCAGGCGCCAGAAGCGCCGTGAGTGGTCGAGCACCTCGAGGTGCGCCACCTCGTGCTCGACGACGTAGTCGAGGATCTCGGCCGGCGCGAGCAGCAGGCGCCAGTTGAAGCTCATCGCACCGTCCTGGGAGCAGCTCGCCCAGCGCGTGCGCTGGCCGCGGATCGACAGCCGCGTCCAACTGGTGCCGGCGCGGGCGGTCGCGTCGTCGAGGCGTGGCGTGATCTCTTCACGGGCGCGTTTGCGGTACCAGCGCTCGAGCGCGTCGCCGATCGCCGCACGGCCCGCACGCGCAACCTTCACGGTGAGGACGTCGCCGCGACGCTTCACGTGTGGCCGCGTGCGGCCCGGCTCCACACGCACGTCGAGCTCGAGCCACTCACCGAGGTACGGGACCCTGCCGCCGTCGACCAGAACCGCGCCCGGCGCCTCCAGCCGCGCCGTCTCGTAGCGCTCGAGCGTCCGCTCGATCCAGCGCTGCTTCTCGGCAACGAACGGCTCTACGTGGCGCAGCGCCATCCGCCGCGGCACGACGACCTCGACACCGTCGGCGTCGACGACGATGCGCGCGTGGCGCGCGCGGTCAGACCGTCTGATCCGATACGGAATGCTCGACATGCGGCGGAGCGTAGGGCTCCGCGCGGACCTGCTCATAGACGTCGGCTACGCCCCGGGCCAGCGAGGGCCATGCGTAGCGCCCGCGGGCCTCGTGATACGCCGCCTCGCCCTTGCGCGCTCGCTTGCCGTCGTCGTTGACCGCGTCGACGAGAGCGTCGGCGAGCGCCGCCTCGTCGTCGGGCGGGACCAGCCAGCCGGTCTCTCCGTGGTCGACGATCTCCGCCGGGCCGTAGGCGTCCTTCGCGATCACCGGCAGGCCGCACGCCATCCCCTCGACCAACACCTGGCCGAACTGCTCGCGCACCGACGGCAGCACGACTACGTCGGATGCGTTCAGCCCGCGCGGCAGGTCCTTGTGCCCGCGCCAGCCGGCGAGGAAGACGTCCTCGACGCCCTCCTTCTCAATCACCTCGAGCGGGTGCTCGCCCTCCCACTCGCCGGGATAGCCGCCGAGCAGCACAAGCGGGGCGCGCATCTCGAACCGCTGCTTCGCGCGCGCGTACGCGCGGATGAGCAGCGGGATCCGCTTCACGTGGGTGTAGCGGCCGACGTAGAGCAGCACCGGCCCCAGCCCGCGGAACGGCTCGAGGTCGCGCTCCTCGTACGCGACGCTCCCCGGCCGGCCGTCCGGCGCCCAGCCGCGCGGGTCGTCGACGAGCCACTCATGCCACAGCTCGAGCCGCTCGGCGTGCGTCACCGGCCGGCGGTCGAACGCGGCCGGGTCGAAGCCGTTCGGGGCCCAGACCGTCTTCTCCGGCTCGATGCCCAGCAATCCGGGCGCGCGCCTGCGCGCGTCGGGCGACAGCACGAACAGGCGGCGGCAGCGGCCGGCCCATCCGCGCATGCGCTCGAGCCACCGGTCCGCGTACGGCCAGCCCGGGTGAAGCCCCTCCTCGATCTCGCGGAGCATCAGCAGCTCGGTCCCGTGGAGGTGCCCGACGACCGGCTTGTCGGGGAAGGCGCGCGCCGCGGCCTCGTGCATCGGCGTCAGGTGATGCAGGTGGAGGACGTCGGCGTCGGCCGCGCCGGCGCGCTCGAGGTGGCCGATCCACGCATCGACGAGGTGCTCGTAGGTCTCGTCGTCGACGCTCGCGAACACGCGGTCCGGCGCGCCGGGTCGGTCCTCGTACGAGGGGTGCATCGGCGGGTCGGCGCGCAACGGGTCGTCGGACGCGATCGCGTCGTCGTAGGGCACCGGCACGACGTCGAGCCCCTCGAAGAACGTCGCGGCATGCGCGTCGTCGCCGGGCTCACCGAGTGATCCCGCCAACACGGTCGTGTCCCAGCCGTGTGCGCGCAGTGCGCCGGCGAGGTATCGCGTGACCTGAGCGGAGCCGCCGCGTGGGAAGAACATCAGGCCCATCAGCACGCGGCGGTTCGAGGTCACACGCGGGACCGTACCGGCTTTCTAAAGGGGGTCTGACCCCGTTTAGGAAGTGACGTCGAAGACGAGCGCGTTCGCCACCGGCCGGCCGGCGACCAGCTCGATCCCGTGCTCCTCGCGCGGGACGTTCAGCAGGACGCCGTCGTGGACGAGCGAGGTCGAGCCGCCGCCGTCGAGGTTGATCGCGCGGTCGGCGCCGAGCGTGACCATCAGCTCCGCGAGCTCGCGCAGCGTCATGCCGGCGTCGTGCGGCCCGCGGCCGTCGCAGGCGGCGGCCACGATCCAGTCGTGGCTGATGCCAAGTGCCGCCCTTGGATAGCGGCCGACGGTGATATCCGAGTCGAACTGATCTTGGTTCGCCGAGAAGCCCTCGGGGTCGATGTCGTCGTGCACGACCGGGCGCCGCCCAGCGACCAGCAGCGGACCGGCCTGCAGCAGGTCGCCCGTCGGGCGTTCCGGCAGGTCGTCGCGCGGCGCCAGGCGAACGTGTCCCGACTCGATCGCGACGCAGGAGCGCGTCGCATCCCACGGCTCGTGGAACGGGACGCTCTCGATGTGCTCGCCGCGGCGCCAAAGCTCCCCGAGCGGCGTGCCGTCGCCCTGGCGCAGGAAGAAGCCACCCACGATCGCGTTCTCGACCCCGGACCCTTCGCACCATGACGCCAGCGGGATCGGGCGCCCCATGAGCTCGAGCCGCACGCGCGTGGTGCGCGCGGGGTACGCCGCGACGTGGACGGTCGTACACGCGCCGTCTGAGAGCGCGCGCGCAAACGTGCGGACACGGGGGCGGCGTAGAGCGACCGCCGTCGCGTGCTGTCCCCACATGCGTCCACGGTATGACCGGGACCGGGCAGCCATGTGACTTTCTCGTTATTTGCAGGCGAAAGCTTGAGTCCTGCCGCTGCAGGATTCAGAACATGAGCTGCACGGCGCCGCCGTCGACGGCCCACGCGGCGCCCGTCACGTTCGAGGCCTGCTGCGAGCACAGGAACACGATCACGGCGGCGATCTCGTCCTCTGTGCCCATGCGGCCGAGCGGAATCTTCGCCGCCGCCTGCTCCAGCGCCTCGTCGCGGGTGACGCCCTCCTGCTCGGCGCTCTGATCCGCAAGCCCGCCCTGACCGAGCCAGAGCGGAGTTGCCACCGGGCCGGGCGCGACCGCGTTGACGCGCACGCCGCTTCCCGCGAAGCGATCGGCGAAGACGCGCGACAGCGACAGCTCAGCGGCCTTCGTCACCGAGTACGCCGCGTTGCGCGGCGACGGGCGCTTGCCCGACGACGACGCGACGTTCACGATCCGGCCCTCCCCAGCCTTGGCCATCTTCGGCGCGATCGTCCGCATCAAACGCATCGGCGCCATCACGTTGAGCTCCCACTGCTCGCGCCAGTCGTCCTCGGTGAGCTCCTCGAGCGAGGCGGCGCGGCTCGTGCCGGCATTGTTGATGAGCACGTCGACGCGGCCGAACCGCTCGAGGCACTCGGCGAGGATCCGCTCGGCCGCGTCGGACTCGGTCACGTCGCACGCGAAGTCGCCGCCGCGCGACACGCGCAACACCCGCGCGCCCTCCTCCTCCAGCATCCGCGCCGTCGCGGCGCCGATGCCGCTGCTGGCACCCGTCACGATGCACGCTCGATCTTTCAACCCGAGATCCAAGGAGTCACATGAAATCGCACACCGCCTACAAGACGTTCAACACCGAGCGCCGACGCGAGTTCGTGCGCATCACCGAGGACGTGCAGAACGCGGTGGACGAGGCCGGGATCGCGGAGGGGCTCGTGCTTGTGTCGGCGATGCACATCACCGCCGCGGTGTGGATCAACGACGACGAGCCGGGGATCCAGGAGGACGCGCTCGAGTGGCTCGACAAGATCGCGCCGCCGAGCTGGAAGGAGCCCGCCAACGACGTGGCGCGCGAGCTGCAGCCGGACCCGGGCGACTACCGCCACCACCGCGGCGGCGAGGACAACGGCGACGCGCACCTCAAGAACCTGCTCGTCCACCATCAGGTCATCGTCCCGGTGACGGACGGGCAGCTCGACCTCGGCCCATGGCAGGCGATCTTCTACGTGGAATTCGACGGCGGCCGCAACAAGCGGCTGGTGATCAAGGCGATCGGCGAATAGCCGAGTCAACGAGCGCGAGGACGGCCGCCTCGACATCTTCGCGCGGGGCCCGGCCGTCGACACGGACGAGGCCGAGCTCGCTCGCGAGCGCGGAGTAGCGCTCCTCCATCCGCGCCGTGACCGCCGGCGCCTGGTCGCCCGGCTTGCGCGCCGCAGAGGTCTCGGCGTCGATCTCGAGCAGGACGCCCACGTCCGCGCGCGGCACTCCCGTGCGGAGGATCCAGGTCCCCAGTGGGTGCCGGCCGTAGCGCAGCTCGAAATCGACCAGGTGGTCCGTCAGCCACCGGTCGGTCACGATGTTCGCCCCGCGACGGCCGCGCGCGACGCGCCGGCAGGCGAGGGCGTTCTCAGCCGCGACGATCACGGTCCAGGCCCACCCGATGCCGCGCCGCGGCGCCTCGTCGGGCGCACGGCCGCTGGCCTTCGCGAGCTCGTCCCCCGCCGCGACCGGGTCGGCGGTCGAGCCCGTGCGCCGCAGGATCTTCTTCACGGGCAGAGCGATCTTGTCGAGCGTGTCGCCGCGGCGGCCGATGCGGACGATCTCGTCGCGCACCGGCAGCCCCTGCGCCTCCAGGTGGGCTCGCACCGCCGCCGTGAAGGTGGACTTACCCGCGCCGTCCATGCCGCTCAGCGTTACCAGCACGCCCTTGCCTGCGCGGCGCGATCGCCGTCCAAGCCGTCCCGCGATTCGCTCGCGCAGCGCGGCTCGCGCTGCCCGCGAGCGCATGGCAGTGAGAACCGCGCGCGGGTAGGGCAGCCGGCCGCGGCGAGCGCTCCTTTCGAGCCGCGCCGGGTCGGCAACGAGCGCCGCGAGCGGCTTCATGCCCTCGGCCGTGGCGAGTGCCTCGAGCCGCTCGCGGGTGCCGGGCGCCTCCAGGAGTGGGCGGGCGCGGCGCAGCACCTTCTCCACCGGGCGACCGCCCACCGCCTCGGCGGCAAGGACGAGCAGCTGGTCCTCGGGCGATGCGACCGGCAGTCCCCCGTTCACCGCCCTCGCCCGCTCGCGCAGCCCGTCCAGCGTCGGGTAGTACTGCGGCCAGCCGGCCGCGGACAGCACGTCGATCGCAACGTCGCGGCCGTCGGGATAGGACCACATCACGTGACCGGGGTCGCTCAGTGCCGGCCTCAGGCCGGCCGCCGTCAGCGTCGCCGCGAGACGCGCCTCCATCGCGGGGAGCGCCACCAGGTCGACGTCCGAGCCGCCGAGACCCTCACCACGCCACAGAATCGCCGTGGGCCCCACCTCGCGCGCCATCAAGGCGATCAGCGCACGCGCCGCGTCCTCGTCCATGGCGGCCATGGTGTCAAAGCCGCCGGTGAGGAACGGATGCCGAACTGCCGAATACGTTTCGGATGGACGCGCTGGTCACTGATGCGCACATCCCGAGCGCGGTATCGGGAATCCGGGCGCTCGGGCGCGAGGGCCTTGCCGTGGCCGCGCTGGCGCCGCGGCGCTCCGCAGTAGGACTGCGGTCGCGCTACTCCACGGCGCGTGAGGTCGGCCCAGACTCGGTCGCGGACCCCGACGGTTTCGTCGCAGCTGTACGACGGGTGGTCGAGCGTCACGGATGGCTAGTCGTCTACCCGGGCCAGGACGAGGCGCTGAACGCACTGATGGCACCGGCGGCGGCGCTGCCGGCCGAGGCCATGCTCCCCTACCCCGGCGCCGAACCGCTCGCCGCGCTGCGCGACAAGGCCCGCCTCGCCGACCTCGCGGGAGCCGCCGGCCTCTCGACGCCGTCCGCGTTGGCGGTCGGCTCGGCCCGCGAGCTCCTGACCGGGGAGCTGCCCGACGGAGCGGTCGTCAAGCCGAGCCACCCGGGCGGCGCGTTCGCGGACGTGCACCTCGCGGATTCGCGCGACGACCTCCGCGCATTCCTCAGAACGGTGGCGCCGGACGAAGGGGTCGTCCTGCAGCAGCGCCTGTCCGGCCGGCTCATGGCCGTCTCCGTGGTCGTGGATCGCCACGGCGGGCTCGCGCGCCGCTTCCAGCAGGTGGCGCTGCGCACCTGGCCGCCGGACGCCGGGATCAGCAGCTTGGCGGTGAGCGTCGAACCCGACGAGGCCCTGGCCGAAGCCTGCCGGGCGCTCCTCGCGGCCGCGGGCTACTGGGGCCTCGCACAGCTTCAGTTCATCGACGCCCCGGGCGGCCGGTGTCTGATCGACGTGAACACGCGCTTCTACGGCTCGCTCGCGCTGGCCCTGGCTGCCGGTGTGAACCTCCCGGCGGCGTGGCACGCGGTGACGCTCGGGCAACACGTTGGAACGCCTGGGCGCTACCGCGCCGGCGTGAGCTACCGCTGGGTCGAGGCCGACATGATGGCCGCCATGCGCGGCATCCGCGGACGGCTCTTCGACCGCGGGCCCCGCCCTCGCACCGGTCCGATGTGGGCACGTGACGATCTGGTGGCGAGTGCCCTCTTCGCGATGGGCGCAGTGGGCGGCGGGATCAGGCGGCGCCTGAGCCGCGGCTAAGCCGACGCCGGAGCGCGGCGCGCGGCTCGTACGTCGCGCGCGCGAGCGCCCCGCGCGTACGCGACGGCGCGAGCAGCGCCCAGTCGAGCGCCGCCCGAGCGCCGCGCGGCACGACGCTCGTCCACTCGAGCTGCTCCTGCCCGTCGGCGAACCGGAGCTTGTATTCCTGCGTCCCGCCACCGAGGTCGAATCGCTCGTCCCCGCGTGCGAACGCGTCCTCCACCGCGGCGAGCAGGGCCACGAGCGCCGGTTTGCTGCGCGCCCACTCTTCGTCGAAGCCGCCGAGCCAGTAGCTCGCCTCGCCGCCGATGGCGACGATCGCCTGGACGGCCACCGTCCGGTCGGCCGTCGCAACGGATGCGAGTCGCAGGCTGCCCTCCTCGACGAGCCGCTGGCGCTCTCTTTCAGCATCCGCTCGACGCCTTCGTCGAGCGCGTCCGAGCCGCCACGCGGATCCCAACGCGCATGGTGCAGCCGGATGAACGCGCCGATGTCCTGCTCGATCTCGGCCGGCGTCGAGGCGAGCCGCACGGTCGCTCCCTGTTCTTCGAGCGCGCGGCGTGCGCGCCGCATCTGGCTGCGGAAGTTCGAGCTGCGCCCGGCGAACCACGCGTCGAAGTCGCTGCCGGCGAGGGTGACGAGCGGCGCGCCCATCGTCTCGTTGACGCGCCGGCCGGGACGCAGCCCTCCCGGCCACGCATCTGCGAGCAGCGCGGGCCAAGGGCAGTCGTCCGGCACGCCGTCGAAGGCGACTATCCCTGGACGCGCCCCGGCGAGCGCGGGCGCAAGCGCCTGGGCCGCCTCGCGCTCACGGCCGGCCGCCGCGAGCGGCTGTGTGCGGTGGGAGACCGGCGAGGCCAACAGCCGGAGGTGCTCGACGCCGTGCTCGCGCACCGCGTAGCACGGCGCGATGCCTACGAGCTCCGTGCCGTCCATGGCTACCGCCACACGCAGCCGCGCCTCGTCGGGACGCGCATGCGCCCACCAGCCAAGCATCCACTCGGGCGTGCAGTAGGGAGCGCGGGCGGCGGTCGCGAGGTCGTTCCACGCCTCGATGTGGGGCTCCACGGCGCCAACGCTGTCGAGCAGCAGCCCGTCCATCAGGCTTCAGACTGACGCGGCGCGCCGGTCAGCCGCCGGCGCACCATGTGCGCGAGGAGCTGCAGGTGCAGGCGACCGCGGTTCAGCTCCGCGCGCCGGACGGCGCTGCGCGGAAGCGGGTCGCGGAACTCGCGCACGCTGTCACGCTCGCGCCACGCCTCGGCGATGGCGCGGGACCAGGCGCGCGGCACCCCGCGATAGACGCACTCGATCAGGTCGAAGGCGAGGTACGCAGGTATGCGTCGCGCGGCGACGGACGCGGGGAAGCGGAGCCAGAAGTACCAGAGCTGGTTGCGCACGCGCAGGCGCATCGTGCGCTCGCTCGCCCGGCCCCCCGGCGCCTTGCGGTGCTCGAATTCGGCGGCCGGGAAGTAGCGCACGTCCCACCCGCGGCCGATCAGGCGCGTCGCGACGTCGACCTCCGAAACGGTGAAGAAGTAGGGGGCGAAGAAGCCGCCGGCGTCGAGGAACGCGTCGCGCCGGACCATGCACCCGCCCTCGGGGAAGAAGAACGTCTGCACGCCATCTTGCGGCACGGGACCGCGGTGGCCCGCACGGAGGAACCAGTCAAAAGTTCCGACTTCCTGCGAGTGGATGACATGACCCTCACGGTTCACCTCGTGAACCAAGCCGGCGGCGAGCGCTAGCCCCTGGTGCCGGCTGAATGCGTCTCGTAGGGTATCCACGGTTCCAGTCAGGGGGTACGAGTCATCGTCGAGCATCAGCAGGAGGTCACTCCGGGCCTCCGCGGCGCCGTAGTTACGCGCTGCTGCGCCAATATCGCCCGTCTTTACAAGGCGGACGTTGCCCCCGCGCGCACGGACGCGGTCCGACGTGTCGTCATCACCCGAATCGACCACGATCACCTCATCGAGTGGCTCCCCGGCGAGCCGGTCAAGCGTGTGATCGAGGTCGTCGGCGCGGTTGAACGCCAGGATGACGGCGCTCACGGTCTGCGGAGGGCTCAACGGGCGCATCGTATTAGGCCCTTCCGTCTGGCCGAATGTCCGAGGCGACTTCTGCCGATATCCCGTATACATGACCGCAGGACTCGGCAAACCGCTGCTCGCAGGATGCGAAGCAGGCCCCGCTCGTCCGGTGAATCCATGGATGGAAGAATCGACCAGCAAGAGCTACAGCTTTACGGGAACCCTTGGCCCATGAGGGAGCCCGTGCCCGGACGCTTTTGGCTGCCGCCCCAAGCGGACGGGAGGTAGGAGAAATGGCACTCGACCAGTCGTACGCGCTGTCGGCCGTTGAAGAGCACGTCGCGCCTGCTCACTTCCTGCCCCGCGCACGGCGCACGCGCCTCGAGGGACTGCTTCAGGGACGCGCGTGGACCGCTCTGCGCGTCGGCTTCGATGCCGTCCTCCTGGCGATTGCCGTCGGCGTGACGGTCATGCGCGCGCCCAGCGCGTCCCCGGACGAGATCTGGCTCGCCGCCCTCCTCGTCCCGCTCACGATCGGGATGCTGACGATCGGCGGCCTGTACAAGCACGACTTCCAGGTCAAGGTCATCGACGGAGTGGGCCGCGTCATCGGCGCCACCTCGCTGGCAGCGGCAGCCACCATCACCGCCGCCGCCGCCGGCACCACTCAGCTCGAGTCCCACGCACTCGTCCCCCACACGTGGGCGGCGGCAACGGTGCTGCTGGTCGTCGGCCGTGTCTTCACGAACTGGGTGGAACGCCGCGCGCGCGCCGTCGGCGTCGTCGCCACGCCGACACTGATCGTCGGCGCCGGCCAGATCGGCGCCCTAGTCGAGCGCCGCCTCGTCAGTGAGCGCGAGCTGGGTCTGTACCCGGTCGGGTATCTCGACGCCGATCCGCCCGAGGCGGAGGACGTCCCGCTGCGCAACGCTCCGGTGCTCGGCCGTCCGGAGGACGTCGGCCGGGTAGCCGAGCTGACGGGTGCGAAGCACGTCGTCATCGGCTTCACGCGCGACCCGGACAGCCAGCTGTTCGACGTGATGCGCGACTGCGAGGATCGCAAGCTTCACGTGTCGGTCGTGCCGCGCTTCTTCGAGTTCGTGAACGTGCACCACGAGCTCGAGCACATCGGCGGCCTTCCGCTGTTCTCACATGAGTCGACCGACCCGAAGAGCAGCACGTTCGCCGTGAAGCACGCGTTCGACCGTGTTGCCGCCGGCTTCATCCTTCTGCTCCTGCTGCCGGTCCTGCTGACCGTCGCCATTGCCGTCAAGCTCACCTCACCGGGCCCGGTCCTGTTCCGCCAGCGCCGCATCGGCCGCGACGGACACAACTTCGAGCTGCTCAAGTTCCGCTCGATGCGAATGGCCGACCCGGCCGCCGCGGAGGACACGCTTACCCTCCTCCCGACCGACATGGCACCCGGGGGTGTCGAGGGGATGGACCGGCGCACGCGCCTGGGTGCGTTCCTGCGCCGCAACTCGATCGACGAGCTTCCTCAGCTCATCAACGTGCTGCGCGGCGACATGAGCCTGGTTGGCCCGCGTCCCGAACGGCCGGAGTTCGTCGAGATCTTCGAGCAGCGGGTGAGGCGCTACGACGACCGCCACCGCGTCAAGTCGGGGATCACCGGCTGGGCTCAGATCAACGGGCTGCGCGGCCGCACGTCCCTGAGCGACCGCGTCGAGCTCGACAACCACTACATCTCGAACTGGTCCCTCTCGCTCGACGTCAGGATCCTCTTCCTGACGCTCGGCGCGGTGCTGATGCGCCGCGAGGAGTAGCAGCAACCGCCGCGAACGAACTGGCGGTGCACTTCCACCTTCCACCTGACGCTCCCGTCGCCCTGGCTGCCGCCCTCTCGGCGCTCGGGGCGGTGGTCAGCGGCCTATGGCGTGAGGGGCGGCGCGCATATTTGAGAGCCGACTCCGAGAGCGGGCCGCTGTTCTCGCGATACAGCACGGACACCGCCGACGTGCCTGTGCTCGAGCACGAAGCGGACGTCCGCCAGATCGTCGGCGACGACGGCGCGCTGCGCACGCCACCCGTAATCGACACCGGGCGCGGCTGGCTGATCGAGCCACAGAAGCACGCTGAGCCCCTCGCCGGCGACGAGGCCATCGATTCGATTCTGGCCGCCCTTGCCGATCTGCCGCAACGCGACCTGCCGACGTTCGAGCACGATCGTTCGCGCCGGGCGGCGATGATGGCCACCGCCCACCGCCGGACCAGGATCGCGCTTTCGTCACTGCCCCTCCGGGACGTAGCGAGGGCGCGAGCGATCGTCGCAGAGTCGCCGCTGCCTCAGGTGACCAGCCACGGCGACCTCCACGCCGGGAATGTGTTGGTCTCGAACGGCGACACCTGGCTGGTCGACTGGGAGCTCAGCGGCAATCGCTCGGCCGGATACGACCTGATGCAGTTGTGGCCGACCATCTCCGACGAGGCGGACCGAGAGCGGCTCTGGGAGGGCGCGGTCGAGATCGTCGGGAGAAAGCACCGGACAGCGCTCGCCAGGCTGCGGTACGCGCTGGCCGTACGCACGATCGCGAACAAGCTCTGTAGCCCGGCGCGCTTCCAGCGCGACTTCGAGGGCGGGCGGCGGGTGCTCGCCCTGCTTCCGGGGCTCCGAGCCGAAGCCGACTGACGCGCCGTCAAGATACGGCCATGGCGCGCGGCCCCCTTCCCCCGTTGGTGCTCGCCTACCACGGGGTGGCGAAGGTCCGCGTCCGCGACGATCCCGGGCTGCTGTTCGTCGCCCCCGACGACCTCGTCCGCCACGTGCGCCGGCTGCGGGACTGGGGCTACGAGCTCCTCCCCTTCTCCGGATTCGCCGCGCGTCTGCGCGACGACGCCGCCGGCGGGTGCGCGTCGCTCACCTTCGACGACGGCTTCGTGGACAACCTGGAGACGCTCGCCCCGCTGCTCGCGGGCGAGCAGGCGCCGGCCACCGTGTTCGTGCCGACCGGCTGGCTCGGCCAGAGGCATCCCGACGCGCCGCAGACGCGCGTCATGACCGCCGCGGAGGTGCACACGCTCCGCAGCCGGGGAGTGGAGATCGGCGCACACACTCATGGCCACGTCGACCTCACCTCGCTGGACGGTGACGCGGCGCTCGAAGAGCTGCGGCGAGGGAAGCGCGAGCTCGAGGAGCTGCTCGGCGAGCCCGTGGAGACGCTGGCCTACCCGTTCGGCCGCGCCGACGCCCGCACGCGCGAGGCCGCACACGCAGCCGGGTTCACCGCCGCGTGCCGTACCTGCGGCGAGGGGAACTGGTCCGACCCGCTCGACATCCCGCGCCAGGACATGACGAACGCCTCGACGATGCTCGGGCTGCGGCTGAAGCGCGACGACCGCTACGAGCGGCTCGTCAATCGCCAACCCCTCAGCGCCGCGCGCTCACTGCGGCGCAGGTTTCTCGGGGCTACCGGCCGATGATCCGGCCGCCGACGGTGCTCGTACATCACGGCGTCGGGGAGGCCGGGCCGGAGTCCGACCCGGTCGGGCTCGTGGTCCCGCGGGACAAGCTGCGCTCGCAGCTGCGCCTCCTGCTGCGACTCGGGTATCGCTTCCGCACGGCCGAGGATCTGCTCGCCCCCGCGACGGCGTTCCCGCCACCGTCCGGCACCGCGTGCGCCACCTTCGACGACGGCCTGGCCAGCGACCTCCTCGTCGCCACACCGCTGCTCGAGGAGCTCGGGATCCGCGGAAGCTTCTACGTGTGCCCCGGCCTCTGGGGCAAGCAGCACGCGTCGATCCACGGTAGTCCCGGACGCCTGCTCACCCGCGACGAGACCCGTGAGCTGAGCGAGCGCGGAATGGAGTTGGGATCGCACGCGATGACCCACAGCGACCTCCGCACACTCGACGACGCCGCGCTCGCGGCAGAGCTGAGCGATTCCAAGTCCGCGATCGAGGATCTGACCGGCAAGCCCTGCCGCGTCATCGCGTATCCGTTCGGGCTGCACGACGAGCGCGTGGAGTCGGCTGCGCTGCGCGCCGGATACGGGCTCGGCCTCGGCTGGGGTGCCGGGGAATGGCGTCGCGAGGCGGTGCCGCGCATGCCGGGCCCGCCGCGCCACGGCGGGTTGCGGCTAGGCCTGAAGCTGCTCGGGATCCGACGCCCCGCCCGCTGAGGGCTCGGCGGGCCGCCGCCGGACGAAGCCGATCACCCGCTCGTAGTCGTGCGGATTGAAGCGGCGTTCGAACAACGCGAGCACGACCGCGTACACCACCATGCCGGCCGGCGCCGCGATCAGGATCTCGTCGCGCAGCAACGCCATCGTGCCGGCCGCGAGCGCACCGGCTAGCAGCGGGCCGCCCGCGATCGTGCGGACGTCGACCGGGCCGGACGCCCGGAGGGCGAGCGTGACCATGATCGCCGCGCACAACAGTTGGGTGAACGACGTCGCGAACGCCGCTCCGTCGAGCGAATAGGCCGGGATCAGGACGAGGTTGAGCCCGATGTTCACGACGGCCACAATGCCGTAGACCCATGCGAGCGCCGATTGGCGGTCCTGGGAGATGAGGACGTAAGCGGCGATGTAGGTCGGCGGGTAGAGCAGGATCGTCGGCGCGAGGAGTGCAAGCGGAACAGCCGCATCCTCGAACTCCGAGCCGTAGAGCAGCTCGATCAGCGGACCGGCGAGCACGGCCGCCCCCACCGCGAGCGGGAGCGTCAAAGCCACGCCGAGCTTGAGCGCACCCTCGAAGACCTCCCCGATCGTGGTCTCACTCGTGCGCGAGAGGCGCGAGAAAACCGGGTACACCGCGGTGCCGATGCTCCACGAGATGAACAGGGTGCTCTCGAGCAGCCGGTAGGCGGCGCCGTAGTCACCGACGACCGAGTCGTCCTCGAACCACCCGAGCAGCGCGACGTCGACCCGGAACAGGATCGTCGCGAAGACGCCCGCGATGCCGACCGGGAGCGCGACCCGCATCAGCGGCCACCAGCGCTTCAGCCGCACCTCGAGCCGAGGGCGGACGATGCGCGTGAAGAGGTAGTAGAGCGCGAGCGCGAGCGCTCCGAGCGCGCCCGCCAGGTAGATGGCCGACACGGTCTCGACACCTGCCCCGAGCGCGAGCGCCGCGATTCCCACGCCCGCCGTCACCCAGCGCTGGGCAATCAGCACGATCGGGATGTAGACGAGCCGCTCGAACGCCTGGAACGTCGCGAAGCATGTGGTCATCAGCGCCTCCGCCACGACGGCGAGGCCAAGCAGCAGCACGACGCTGCGCGCACCCGAGTCGAACCCGAGTGCGGTGTGGAGCCCGAACGCGAGCAGGAGAGCGGGAACCCCCAGCGCGAGCTGGAGCGCGAGCGTGTTCGCGAAGTAGTCGTGCAGGCGGCTGTGATCGCGCGCGACCTCGCGCGTCAGGATCGCCGGCTGCCCCATGTTCGCGAACGTCGTCACCAGCGTGACGAACGCGAACCCGAAGGTGAAGACACCGAACGCGGCATCGCCGAGCTTCCGCGCCATCACGACGTAGAGCGCGATCGAGGCGACCTTGGAGCCGATGTCCGCGATCGCGCGGAACCCGGTGTTCGCCAGGATCCGCCCCGCGCTCGTCACGCCCGGGGAGGCCTGTGGCTCCTCAGCCGCGGCTTCGCTCATCACCGCCGACCTTTTCCAGGAAGGCCGCGAACTCCTCCTCGAACCGCTCCGGCGAGAAGCGCCGCGCGTTGTCGCGGATCCGCGCCTCGGAGAGCGAACTGGCTTCGAGCCGCTCGATCGCATCCGCGAGCGCGGCCTCCGACTGCTCCTCGAACAGCACCCCCGTCTCGCCGTCGATAACGCTCTCGCGCGCGCCGCCGACGCCGTAGGCGACGACAGGCGTGCCGGCCGCCTGCGCCTCGACTGGGACGATGCCGAAGTCCTCCTCGCCCGGGAAGAGAAGCGCGCGGGCGCCCGCGAGCAGCTCGCGCACCTCGTCGTCGCTGACCTCGCCCCTGAACTCGGTGTCGGGGCCGGCGAGCTTGCGCAGCCGCTCGGTCGCGCGACCGCCGCCGGCCACGATCAGCCTGCGGCCGAGCCGCTTGCACGCCGCGACGGCGAGGTCGGGCCGCTTGTACGGGATCACTCGCCCGAGGTAGAGGTAATAGCCGCTATCGCCGTTGCGCGGCGCGGCGAGCAGCGGCTCGACGTCGACCGGCGGGTGGATGACCCGCGCCTCGCGCCCGTAGTACTTCGAGATCCGGTTCGCGACGTGCTGTGAGTTTGCGACGAAGTGGTCCGGCCGCGTGGACGCCGCCAGGTCCTGACGCCGCAGCCGCGCGAGCATCGGCTTGAGCAGGGCCGGCGGGATCGGGCCGGTCTCACCCTCGAGGAACCGCGGCTCCCAGGCGTGCCGCATCGGCGTGTGGCAGTAGCAGACGTGGAGCGCGCCCGGGGGTGCGAAGACGTTCTTCGCGCACGAATGGTTGCTCGACAGGATCAGGTCGAACCCGCCCAGGTCGAACGACTCGAACGCCCTGTTCATCAGCGGCAGCAGCTTTGGGTAGATGCGGTGCGCGCGGGGGATGCGATTGAGGAACGACGTGTGCACCGGTCGGTCGGTGATCTCCGCGGGCCACGGGCGCGGGTCGTAGATCGAGGTGAATATCTCGGCCTGCGGAAAGAGGTCGAGCAGGGCGAGCACGACCTTCTCGGAGCCGCCCGGGACGGTCAGCCATTCGTGAACGATGGCTACGCGCGCGGAGCTGAACGTGGAGGGATGGGACAAGGCGAACCGCTCGGGGGGAGCGAGCCGATTCTGCTAGACGGCCCGGGCGTACTTCGCCTTGAGACGCCAGCGACCGCGCTCGAAGCGCGAGCCCAGGCGCCGCTTGAGCCGACCGGATGCGCGGACCTTCACCCTCGCCCGGTACGTCGCGCGGCGCGAGAAGCGCTGCTTGCCGCGGAGGTAGCGGTAGGCGCGCAAGCGCGCCACGCGCCGCGGCTCCCCCACCCCGCGGGCAAACACGCGCCGCTCGCTTCGGTCGAGCCAGACGCGCAGTCGGCGCGGCTGGTCGGGATCGAGCGATTGTGGCGGGCGGACGGGGCCCTCCGCGCTGAGCGCGGCCGCGCCACGTCGGAACGCCTCGAACGCCGGCTTGAAAGTGCCGTCATAGCGCAGGAGGCCGTAGTTCGAATTGCGATCGTCCCGGTTGGCGCTGTAGTCCTGGAGCTCGTAGATGATCGCGACGGGCACGTACGGCCAGTCCCTGACCTTCACAAGCGCCTCCTCGACGTATTGCGCCTGCGTCTCCTCGTCCACGCCGTTCATCCACGGGACGACGTTGCGGATCGTGGAGGTGGTCCAGCCGAACTCGCTGAGCCAGATCGGCCTGTCAGAGCCGTGCGACCGCAGCACGTCGTGCACCGCCGGCACGCCGCTCATGAAGCTGTTCTTGATGTACTTGGGCTCCAGCGGATCGAGTGGCGAAGCGTCACCGCTGTAAGGGTGGATCGAGAAGGCGTCGAAGTACCCCTTGATGCCGTGCTCGAAGAGCTCGTTCACGAAGTTGAGCGGGGACTCGGAGGTCGAGCCCGCGACGATCCACGTGTGGGGGTCCGCAGCCTTCGCCGGCGCGTAGGCGGTGCGAACCAGCTCCGCATAGTCGGCGGCGTTGTCGCTGCTCTGGAAGAAGAAGTCCAAGTTGGGCTCGTTCCAGATCTCCCAGCCGGCCACACGATCGCCGTATCGGCCGGCCAGGAATGTGAGCGCATCGGCGTAGTCCTGCGGATCGGCCGGCGGATAGCGCTGCACGTACCGATCCCACCACGCTCCCTCACACCCCAGCTTGCTCGATGCCGGGGCCGACGACGCCCAACACGGGCTGTCGGTGAAGGTGATGAGCAGGCGGACCCCGCGCTCCTCCGCGCTGCTCACGAGCGCGTCGAGCTGGTCGAGGTACCACTCCTCGTACTGGCCCTTCCCGTTCTGCTCGAGCGCCGACCAGCCGACGTCCACGCGCGTCATCTGGGCCCCGACGCCCGCGATCAGGTCGAGCTGGCGGTCCTGCTCGGCAGGATCGATGCCCGGCCGCATCAGGTCCGCGCTCAAGCCGGGGACCTGCCCGGCGGATGCGAGTGGTGTCAGCACGCTCAGCAGAGCGATCGCTGCGCCCACGGCGAGTCCTATGGCGATTCGAACCATCCCGGCCTTATCGACCAGGCACCACAACTGCCCAAAACTTGCGCACTATCGACTGGACGCTCGTTCGGCCTATGCGGCCTGGGCGTACGAGGCCCTGACGCGCAGACGGCCGCGCGCAAGTCGCCGGCCCAGCCGCCGCTCGAAGCGACCCGACGCGCCGACCTTGACCCTCGCCACGTACGACGCGCGGCGGGAGAAGCGCCGCCTGCCCCGCAGATAGCGATAGGCACGCACGCGCGCAATGCTGTTCGGCTCGGCCACGCCACGGGCGTAGGCGCGCCGCGCATGCCGCTCGATCCACACTCGCACGCGCCGTATGCGCTGCTGCGTCTCCTCGGATTCGGGTGCCTGCGGGTCGGATTCGACCGACGTAAGCGAGCGCACCGGCTGCGGCGGGTCCACGGCGGTGACCGCGTTCAGCGCGAGGGCGCCGCGGCGGAACGCGGCGAAGGCCGGCTTCGCGGTGCCGTCGTGGCGCAAGAGGCCGAAGTTCGCGTTGCGGTCGCCGGCGTCGTCGCCCTCGTCCTCGAGCTCGAAGACGATCGCCACCGCCACGTAGGGCCAATCGCCGACCTTCGCGAGCGCCTGCTCGGTGTACAGCGCCTGCGTCTTCTCGTCCACGCCGTTCATCCACGACGCCGACCCGCGGATGTTCGAGGTGGACCAGCCGAACTCGGTGAGCCAGATCGGCTTGTCCTCGCCGTGCGACAGCAGCACGTCGCGCACCGCCGGGACCCCGCGCGCGAAGCTGCTCTTGACTGACCCGCCGTCGAGCGGGTCGAGCGGCGAGGCGTCACCGGAGTACGGGTGGATCGAGAACGCGTCGAAGTGCCCGCCGATGCCGTGGCGGAAGAGCTCCTCGACGAACGCGACCGGCGCCTCGGAGAGCGAGCCGGCGATCACGGTTGCGGACGGGTCCGCGGCCTTCGCGGCCGGGTAGGCGGCACGAACGATGCGCGCGTAGTCGGCCGGCGCGTCGTCGCTGTTGAAGAAGAACTCGAGGTTCGGCTCGTTCCAGATCTCCCAGCCGGCGACGCGGTCGCCGTACCGGCGAACGAGGAACGCGAGCGCGTCCGCATAGTCGCGCGCGTCGGCCGGCGGATAGCGCTGAACGCCCCTGTCCCACCAGGCCCCGTCGCAACCCTGTTTGACCGACGCGGGCGCGGACGATGCCCAGCACGGGCTGTCGGTGAAGGTGAGAAGCAGCTGGACGCCGTGCTTGTCGGCCTTGTCCACGAGCGTGTCGAGCTGGTCGAGGTACCAGCGCTCGTACGTGCCCTTGGCGGTCTGCTCGAGCGACGACCAGCCCACGTCGACGCGAGCGATCTCTGCCCCCGCGTCGGCTATCCGGTCGAGCTGGCGATCCTGCTCCGTAGCGGAGACGTCCGACCACATCAGGTGGGCGTTCAGGCCCGCCATCTGGCGCGCGGACACAGACGGCGTCACCACGCTCAGCACGGTGAGGGCGAGGGCGATCGCGGCGGCTATTCCGATCCGGGTCACCCACGCCCTATCGACCCTCCCCAGCGCCCGCGCGAGAAGACGCACGCCCGATTGGACGCTCGATTGAGGGTCTGAGAGGGGTTCTATAGTCGGCTCGGTGGCGCCCGCCGAAGCGAAGCCGACGCCGGCCGCGTTGTCGGTGGTCGTCACGGTTCGCGACGACAAGGAGGAGCTCGGCCTGCTCCTCCACGCCCTCGCCTCCCAGACTCGCCCTCCCACGGAGGTGATCATCGTCGACGGGGGCTCAACGGACGGCACCCGCGAGCTCGCCGAGGCGTGGCATCCCGAGATGTTCCCCGTGCGGCTGATCGACGCCCCAGGCGCCAACATCTCGGCCGGTCGCAACATCGGCATCGACGCCGCCCAGCAGGAGTGGATCGCCTGCACCGACGCAGGCTGCCGTCCGGTCGAGGGATGGCTGGAGGCTTTCGACGCCGCTCGCGACCACGCCGACCTCCTGGCCGGGATCTACGTCGTCGTGGGCGAGACGCCGTTCGAGCGCGCGCTCGCAGTCGCGCTCTATCCCCAGCCGGACGAGATCGGCGACGAGAGCCTCTTCGTCCGGGGCTGGCAGCGCCTGTTCGGCAAGCGCTACGAGGCCAGCCGCGCCGCGACGCGCTCGATCGCGTTCACCAAGGCCGCGTGGCGCGCCGCCGGTGGCTTCCCCGAGCACGTGTACGCCGGCGAGGACCCTGCCTTCAGCCAGGCGGTGCTGCACGCCGGCCTCGAGGTCGCGCTCGTGCCCGAGGCAGCCGTCCACTGGCGCCCCCGCCCGACCTGGAGCGCGAACGCCCGCATGTACCGCGGCTACGCGCGCGGGTCGGTCGGTACCGGCGCGTTCGCGCGCCATCTGGTCCGCGCCCTCGCGTGGGGAGCGGCTCCTGTGCTGCTCGTATTCGGCGGCACGGTCGGGCGCCTCGCCGTCCTGGCCTGGTGGGCGGCCTACCTGAGTCTCCCGGTGCGGCGCGCGTACCGGGCAGGCATGCCCGCCGTCGAATGGTGGCGGCTACCGCTCGTGATCGCGATGAAGGACCTGTCGCAGCTCGCGGGAGCGACGATGGGCGTCCTGGACCGGCTCAAAGGCCGGCAGGTCGCTCCGGCGAAACCCGCGACAGAACGACCGCAGCAGCCGCAAGCGTGAGCACGAGCATCGCGACGACGTTCGAGCGAACCGTGTAGTCGACGAGGCCCTGCACGGCGACCGCGACGAGCGCCGCGGCCAGGCCGAACGCGTACGCGCGCGCCCAGCCCTGCGTTCGCCTGCACGCGCGGACGAGGACGACTCCCAGTGCGACGACGAACCACAGGAACGCCGCGAGGCCGAGCAGCCCGAGCTCCGCGGCGACAGTCAGGGGGATGCTGTGCGCGTGCTCGAAGGGCTGGTACTCGCTGAACGGGTCGCGCAGGCCGTAGGCGGCCGCCGTCGGCGAGAACTGCCCGGCGCCCACGCCGACGAGCGGATGGTCACCGATGATCTCCGGGGTTCCCCGCCAGAGAGCAGAGCGCGGGTCGGCCTGGGTCGCGTACTGCACCGACTCGATTCGCTTGGTCACCAGGTCGACGCTCTGCGAGCTTCCGAGCACGTCGCCGCCCGCGACCAGCAGCGCGACGGCTCCGACGGCAAGCGCGACGAGTGCCATCCGGCGGAACGGACGCCACAGCAGCATCACGGCGACCGCGGCGCCCGCTGCCAGTAGCCCTCCGCGAGAGAGCGTGAGCGCGAGACCCACGAGGGCCGCGATGAAGGCGGCCGCGGCGATCGGTCGAAACTGCGGCCGGCCCCCGACCATGACCGCGCCCGCAGCTGCCAGGGCACTCGCGAGGAAGACGGCGAGCAGGTTGGGATTGCTGAATGACCCCGCCGCCCGGCCCGTGGCCTCCGCGCCTGCTCCCACGATCTCCTGCTCCTGGGCGCCGGAGGTGACAGACGTGATCACGGCGACGACGCCACCGGTCACGGCGAGGAGCAGCAGGATCCACCCCACCGTCGAGGGCTTTGCCTCGTCGATGACGAGCTGCACCAAGAAGAAGGCGGCGGTCCACATCAGGATGATCCGAAGCGTCTCGCCCGAGTTCTCCGATGCACCGAGGCCCGCGACGGCGATGACCAGGAGGAGCGCAAGCGGCTTCGTCAGCGGCGAGTCCACATACGGCGGGAGGCCGGCGATGATGCGCTTCGCCACCCATCCGAAGCCGGCGAGCGCGAAGACTCCCTCGGCCGGCGAGATCCCTGCGTCGCCGCCGACCGCCAGCGAGACGATCTCGAGCGGTATCAGCGTGATTGCGACCAGCACCGCGGCGAGCGGGTTGGCGAGCGCGAGCGCGGCGACGGCGAGAGCCGCGACGGCCACGATCAGGATGACTGGTCCCTCGCTGTAGGCGATCAGCATCCCGACGGCGGTGAGCGCCGCCGCGGCCGTGCCGAAGGCGAGCGGCTGGACCCAGCCGCCGCGCGTGAGCGCCATTAGACCGACTCGCGCTGCTCTGCCTGCCGCCGCTCGCCGCCGTTCTCGGCGGCCTCCTGCGCGTACCCGTAGTCCAGATACTGCGCCTCGGCGACGCGATCGCGGTTGATCACGATGCCCATGATCGGCGTGCCCGCCCGGCGGATCTGCTCACGCGCCTCGATCAGCATGTCGCGACGGGCGGTTGCGAGATCGACCACGACAATCACAGCGTCGGCCACGCTCGTGACGGCCGACGCGTCCGCGACCGATGCGACCGGCGCGGTGTCGACGAGCACGTACTCGCCGTCGCGATGCAATCGCTTGAGCATGCGGGGGAAAGTGGGAGTCGAAATCAGCGCCGACGGGTTCGGCGCACTCGGTCCGGCAGGCAGGACGCGCAGGTCGGGGATCTCCGTGGGCCGCAGCAGCTCGACCGCCTCATGCGCCCCGACGAGCACGTTGGTGACGCCCATGCGGCCGTCCACCCCCATGACCGCCGCCAGGCGCGGACGCCGGAGGTCGCAGTCGACGGCGACAACCCGCTCCCCTGCGGCACCAAGCGCCCGCCCAATGCCCGCCACGACCGACGTCTTGCCCTCGCCCGGCGACGAGCTCGTCACCGCGATCACGCCGCCGTGACCCGCCGGTGCCGAGACGCAGGTTCGTGCGCAGGAACTGGAACGCCTCTTGCGCGACGGTATCCCGCTGCGCGGTATTGCGCTGGAGCGGGATCCGCGCGAGCACCGGCGCGTCAAGAATCTCCATGAGCTCGTCCTCGCCGCGCAGTCGCTTGTCGAACGTGTTGCGCATGAACCCTGCAAGCACGGCGAGAACCGCAGCCAGCAGCGCGGCAAGGACCGCATACAGCTTGGTCCGCGGGCGAGCTGCGGTGCCGGGGACCTCGGCCTCGCTCGCCACAGAGACGTTGCTGCCCTGCAGGGCGACGCTCTCCTGGGCGGCGCCGAGCGCGTCGCGCGCTGCGTTGAGTTCGCTGGAGACGGCCTCGCGCCTGCCCGCGTCGGCCGGGCGGCCGAGGGCGTCGATCTGCCGCAGCTCACCGGCGAGCTGCTCGATCCGGGTGCGCAGCTCCTCCATCTGGTCGGCGGCCGCCTCCTCGGCAGCGTCGTGCTGGCGGTCCACGAAGGTCTGGGCATACGTGTTCGAGATCTGCTGCGCGCGCTCCGGCTCCCGGTCGAGCGTCTTGATGTCGATCAGCCGCGTGCCGGTGAGCACCTCGAAGCTCACGCTGTCCTCGAGGTCGGAGGTGCTCGCGGGCGGGTCGAGCGCGGCGCCCACCTCCCTGGCGACACTGGTGCTCTCGAGCAGCTCGGCGTAGCTGCGGGCGAGGACCTCGTCGAGCTGGACGGCGCTCGCCCCGGTGCTGATCGGCCGGTTCTCGCCGACGAAGAGGGTCGCTGTCGCCTCGTACTCCTTGGGCAGGAGCGCGATCACGATCAAGCCCGTCACGAAGGCGGCGAGGAACACGGCCACGACGGTCCGCCGCTGCCGGTGGAAGAGGAGATCCCGGAGCTGTAGGAGCGTCATGCCAGCCATTCGGCACTGTATCGACAGGCACGGTCGCAGCCCTTAAAGATGAAAGTCCCGCACGGGCTCCGGCTGCGATAGTCGTGCAGCGTGACGCCTCCGACCAGGACACTCGTGGTGCTCGGGACGGGGCAGCCGGGGGGCGCGGAGCTCGCCGCGCTGACGCTGCTGGAGCACGCGCCGCCTGATTTCGAGCTCGAAGCGCTTGTGCTGGCGCCGGGCCCGGTCGCGGCGCGGCTCGAAGCCATGGGCGTCCCCGTGTCGGTCGACCCGATGGTGGGACGCCCGAGCCCGCAGCGCGCCGTTCGCTTCCACCGCTCCCTTCGGCGGCTGCTCGCGCGAGTCGCGCCCGACGTCGTCCTCACGGTCGGCATCAAGCCCACCGTCCTGTGCGTCGCCGCGGCACGGATGGCGCGTACGCCGATCGTGTGGCAGAAGGTCGACTTCGCCTACGACGGGCGGTTCGCCGGCCCGCTCGCTCGGGCCTGCTCAGGTGTCATCGCTGCGAGCCAGGCGGTCGCCGCGGCGGTGCCCGACCGTCGCGTCCTCGGTGTGGTCCCTCCCCCCGTCCGCCTGCCCGACGACTACCGCGCCGCGGGGAGCCCGTCACCGCCCGCGATCGGATCGGTGGGGATGCTCGTGCCGTACAAGGGACATGCGCACGTGATCGAGGCGGCCGCCCGGCTCAGCGAGAACGTGCCGGACCTCCGCGTCCTGATCGCCGGCGGGCCAACCCCGACCGCCCCTGACCACGAACGCGAGCTGCACGAGGCGGCGCAGCGTTTGAACATGGCCGAGCGGGTCGAATTCCTCGGCCACGTGGACCGGATCGAGGACGTGCTCGACCGGCTGAGCGTGTTCGTCTCGGCCACGCACCGCGACGAGAAGGGCTTCGGGGAAGAGGGCCTGGGCGCCGCGATAGTCGAGGCGAGCTGGGCCGGCCTCCCGGTCGTCGCAGCCTCCGGCGGAGGCGTCCCGGAGGCCGTGCAAGACGGCGCGACCGGGACGCTCGTGCCGCCGGCCGAGCCGGCGCGGCTAGCCGATGCGATCGCCCACTATCTCGGTGACCCGGAGGCAGCGCGCGCGACCGGTGAGGCCGGCGCGCGCTTCGCACGCGAGCGCTTTCGGCCGGCGACGCTCGGCCCGCGCCTGTTCGAGCTGCTGCGCGAAGCCGCCGGCAACGCCTAGGACTCGAGCGCGGCCAGCAGGTTGTCGACGGCCAGGTCGGCCATGCGCTCGCGCGTGCGGTGGGTCGCCGAGCCGATGTGCGGGACGACCAGCAGGTTCGGCGCCTCGAGCAGCGGGTGATCGGCGGGCAGCGGCTCCGGGTCGGTCACGTCGAGCGCGGCGGCGGCGATCTCGCCGTCGGCGAGCGCGCTGCGCAGCGCGTCGGTCCGGACGATCGGGCCGCGCGCGGTGTTCACGAGCACGGCGGTCGCCTTCATCGCGGCGAACTCGGCTTCGCCGAAGAGGCCGCGCGTCTCGTCGGTGAGCGGGCAGTGGATCGACACGAAGTCGGCGTCGGCGAGCGCACCGTGCAGTGGTTCGCCGCGGCCGACCGCGACCACGCGCATGCCGAACGCCTCGGCGCGGCGGGCGACCGCGCCGCCGATCCGCCCCATCCCGACGATGCACAGCGTCGCGCCGTGGACGTCCTGGCCGAGCCAGCCGCTCGGCTCCCACGTTCGCCACTCACCGGCGCGAACCGCGCGCTCGCCCTCGGGCAGCCGCCGCGCCGCCGCGAGCAGGAGCGCAAACGCCAGGTCGGCGGTCGTGTCCGTCAGCACGTCTGGCGTCACGCACACCTCGATCCCGCGCGCGGCAGCCGCCTCCGAATCGATGTTGTCCGAGCCGACGGCGTAGTTCGAGATCGCGCGCAGACGTGGGCACGCCGCGATCACGTCCGCGTCGATCACGTCGGTCAGCAGAGAGAGGAGCCCCTCGGCGTCGCGCGCGCGCTCGACGAGCTCGTCGCGCGACGGCGGCAGCTCGCCCGGCCAGATGTCGACGTCGTGCTCGGCGCGAAGCCGGTCGAGCGCGGTCCCCGGCAGCGTGCGAGTGACGAAGCACCTAGCCACGCCCGGCGATCACCGCCCGCGCCGCCAGGTAGCCGGGCGCGCCCGTGACCGCACCGCCCGGGTGCGCGCCCGAGCCCGCGAGGTAGAGGCCGTCGATGCCCTCGAACCGATCCGGCGCGTAGCGGCCGTCGAAGAGCTGGCCGGGAAGCATCTCGCCGTGGAAGATATGCCCGCCGGCGAGCCCGAACCGCTGCTCGAGCTCCCGTGGCCCGAGCGCCAGCCTGTCGACGATCCGGTCGGGCAGCCCCGGGCAGACCTCCGCGAAGCGCGCGATCGCGGCGTCGGCCGCGGCATCGGCGTCGGCGTCGCCGGGGAAGCACTGGCAGAAGAGCGACAGGACGTGCCGGCCCGGCGGCGCGAGCGTGTCGTCCGCCGCGGTCTGGCACGCCGCCTCGATCCACGGGCGCGCCGCTGGGCGTCCTGCGCGCGCGTCCGCGGCGGCCGCCGACAGGTCGTCCATCGTGAAGCCGATGTCGATCGCGCCCTGCCAGGGCTCGGGACCGGGCCAGCTCGGGAAGTCCGGCAGGCCGTCGAGCAGCAGCATCACCTTCACCACCGGCCCGGTTTGCCGCCATTCGCGCGTTGTCTCGACCGCGGCGAGACGCGCGGTCGTCACGGGGTCTGCGTTCGACAGGACCGTGTGCGCACGCACCTCCTCGCCCCCGTCGAGCACCAACCCGGTGGCACGGCCGTCGTCGACGAGCACGCGGTCGACGGGCGCCTCGAGCCGCACGCGCGCCCCGGCCGCCTCCGCCGCGGCGCGCAGCGCCGCCGTGACCGCGCCCATGCCGCCGCGCGCATAGCCCCACGCCCCCGGCACGCCCGCCGCCTGCCCGAGGTCGTGGTAGAAGCCGACGAACGCAGTGCCGGGGTCCTCCGGTCCCGCGAGCGTTCCGATCAACCCCTGGATCGCGAACGGCACGCGCACCGGCTCCGAGGGGATGCCGGCCAGCTCCGCCGCGATCGACCCGTCGAGGATCTGCTCCCCCACGGCGTCGACCCAGCGCTCGCGGTCGGGCGGCGCGAGCATGAGCGGTCGCGCGCGCTCGGCCGCCCGCTCCCAGCGGTCCGCGAACTCGCGGTACCCGTCGGCGTCGGCGGCCGACCAGTCGTGCTCGATCGCGGCGCACGTCTTCTCCCGGCTCGACCACGTGACGACTCTGCGGCCGTCGGGAAACGGCGCGAACAGGTACGGCTCGTGCACCGCCACCTCGAGCCCGTGCGCCGCGAGGTCGAGGTCGTGCACGATCTCGGGGCGCAGCAGCGACAGTGTGTACGCGCCGGGAGACGCGCGGACGCCGGGCCACAGCTCCTCCGTGACGCACGCCCCGCCGACGATGTCACGCCGCTCGAAGCACTCCACATCCAGCCCAGCGCGGGCCAAGTACGCGGCGGCGACCAAGCCGTTGTGGCCGGCGCCGATGACGGCGGCGTCGAGCACTCAGGCCGAGGCTAGTCCCTCAGGCGTAGGAACAGCGGGATCGCGTACCAGAGTGCAATGAAGACGACAGCCGTCCCCACGGTGAACGCGACCACCGCCGAGCCTCCGTAGATGTAGTCCGTGATGAGGCAGACGACCGCGACGATCGCGATGCTGAGGAACCCGAGGCCGGCGATCAGCAGCTTGTTGCTGATCTGCACGATCACCGGCTTGTCGCCGCGCTCGAAGTCGAGTCGGTGAATCGCCGACGGCGCGATCAGGCAGGCCGTGGCCGCGGCCGAGCACAGAAGCGCGGCGAAGTAGATGTCCTGCTGGAACTCGGTTACGCGTGCCCAGCCCTGCGTGAACGGCACCGTCAGCAGAAACGCGAACAGAACCTGGACGCCGACGACCGCGACGCGCAGCTCCTGCAGCAGCTCCATGAGCTGCCGATGGCGCTTGTCCCGGCCGCCCTCATCGATTCGCTGTCCCACACGAAGGTCTGTACCCCGCGGAGGTGCACCGCTAGGCCTTTGCCTTGGCCTTCGAGCTCGACGACTTCTTCGTCTTGCCGCCGTTGTCCGCCTGCTCGAGGCTCGCCTTCAGCGCCTCCATCAGGTCCGGCGCGGCCTTCGGCTTCTCCGGCTCCGGCTCCTCGATCGTCTCGCCGGCGCGCTTCGCCTTGATGATCTCGCAGAGGGTGTCGCGGTACGTGTCCTCGTACTGCTCGGGCTTGAACGGGCCGTAGAGCTTGTCGATCAGCGCCTGCGCCATCTCGACCTCGCGCTTGTCGACGTCGCCCTTCTTGACCTTGGGCTTGAGGTCGTCGACCGGCCGGATCTCGTCGGCGAAGTACATCTTCTCGAGCAGCAGCGCCCCGTCCGCGACCCGCAGGCACCCGAGGTGCTGGCGATCGCGCATCACGTACTTCGCGATCGCGGCACGGCCTGACTCGTCCATCGCGCGCACGAGCAGCGCGTAGACCTTCTCCGCGCCGTCCTGGGGCCCGAGGTAATACGTGCGCTCGAAGTAGATCGGGTCGATCTCCTCGTAGTCCACGAAGTCGTGGATGTCGATCGCCTTGAACGTGTCCTCCTGCGCGCGCTCGAAGTCCTCGTCGCGCATCGGGACGAACTCGCCCTTCTCCCACTCGAACGCCTTGACGATCTCGTCGTCCGGAACCGGCTTGCCCTCGGTCTTGCAGACCTTCTCGTAGCCGATCCGGCTGCCGTCCTTCTCGTGGATGTAGTTGAAGTGCAGCTTGTGCTCGTCGATCGCGGAGTACATCCGGACCGGGACGTTGACCAACCCGAACGAGATCGCCCCGGTCCAGATCGCCCTAGGCATGTACTCCCTCGCAGATCTCCTCCACGACCTTCGGGCAGAACGCGTCCAGGTCGTCCGGGCTGCGGCTGGTGACGAGACCGTCGTCCACGACGACCTCCTCGTCGACCCAGTTCGCGCCGGCGTTCTTCAGGTCGGTCTGGATGCTCGCGTACGACGTCATCTTGCGCCCGTCGACCACGCCTGCCTCGACCAGCGTCCACGGCCCGTGGCAGATGGCGCCGACCGGCTTGCGCGCTTCGACGAACGAGCGCACGAAGTCGACGGCCTTCTCGTCCGCGCGCAGCTTGTCCGGGTTGATCACGCCGCCGGGAAGCACGAGCCCGTCGTAGTCCGACGGGTCGGCGTCGGCGACGGTCGTGTCCACCTTGAAGGTGTCGAGCTTGTCGAACTCGTTCTCCACCCCCTGGATCTCACCCTCCTCGAGCGAAACCAGCTCGGGTGTCCCTCCCTCCTGCTCCACGGCCTTCCACGGCTCCGTCAGCTCTGACTGCTCCACGCCGTCAGCGGCGAGGAAAGCGATCTTCTTGCCATCGAGCTTTCCCATCTGTTTCTCCTTTCAACGGCAGCGACCCCGGCCGTGGGCCAGGGTCGCAACCTCAATGCGTACGAAGTGCCTACTCGTCGCGTGCGCCGGCGCTGTCCTCCGCTTCGTCGCGGGCTTCGCCGCTCCCATCGTCGTCAGGCACCTGTTCGGACGGCGCCTCCTCGGGGAGCTGGTCGGACTCTTCGCGCGGCGTCTCCACGGTTAGGTCCTGCGCTCGAGGTTCGCGACCTCCTCAGCCTTGGCGTCGGCGCGGTCGTGCGCACGGTCGAGCTCTTCCTTCGCCTCGCCCTTGCGCTCCTCGCGTGCGCCCTCACGCCTCGTGCTGGCGTCGTCCGTCAGGTCGCCTGCGGCCTTCTTGATGCGGCCGGTGATCTTGTCCGTGATGCTCATTGGGTCCTTCCGGGTCGGGTTTTCCCGTCCCTTGAGGGTTTGCCGAGTCAGGCGGTTGCGAAACGCCCGCCGCGCGCCATAAGCGACGCTGAAACGGCTTCTGCAGCGCTGTCACCGGAGCGGACCGCACCGTCCATGTAGCCGCTCCAGACGGTCGCCGTCTCGGCACCGGCCCAGTGGATCGGCCCGACCGGCTCGCGCAGCTGCGGCCCGTACGCGGTCCACGCGCCGGGCGGCATGTAACAGCCGTAGCAACCGCGCGTCCATTCCTCGTCGGCCCAGCTCTTGTCGACGTAATCGACCGGGTTCGCAGCCTCGGGCCCGAACAGCCGCGCGAAGCAGTCGATCACCGCAGCGCGCCGGCGGCCGGCGTCCCACGCGCCGAGCTCTCGGGCGTGCGTCCCCTCGAGGAAGCCGAGCAGCACGCCCGGGTTGCCGTCGGGCGGCGAGTTGTCGAAGGTCAGCTTCACGGGCCCGTCGATGCTGGTTGCCTGGCCCGTCAACCCGCGCTCGCGCCAGAACGGGCGGTCGTAGATCGCCATGCACTTGATCACCGCGCCCTGCGGGATGCGCTGGGTCAGCTGGTCGCGGAGCGCCGGCATGGGCGGGTCGTAGGCGATCCGGCAGGTGAGCGTCGGCGGGATGGCGACGATCACCCGCCGCGCCTCCACCTCGAGGTCGTCCGCGTACACGGTCACCCGGTCCGGCTCGTATGCGATCCGGCGCACGGGCGCCTCGAGCACGACGCGGTCGCCGAGCTCCTCCGCCATCCGGATCGAGATCAGCTGCGATCCGCCGACGACGCGCGCGTCCTGCGCGCCGCCCTCCGTGTCCCACAGCGCGTCGAGCCCGCCGGCCGAGGCGATGTAGAAGAGGACGTGAAGGAGCGAGAGGTCCTCCGGCTGCGCCGCCCACACCGCCTCCACGCCGAGCGACAGCCCCTCGCGCCCGCCACGCGTGTACACGTTGCGGCGCATCCAGGACCAGAGCGTCTGGCTGTCCCACTCCTTCGCCTTCGGCGCGGTCCACGGCGCCTCCGCCGGGACCTTCCGCGCCATCCGGTCGAGCTTCCACTGCGCCTGGCCGAAGTCCGCCAGCACGTGCTTCGCGAGCTTCGGGATCGTGCCGGTATAGCGGTCGAGCTCGCCCTCGTACTCGATCACGTGCTCGCCCTGGTCGTACGTGGGGAACGACTCGAGCCCGAGCTCGCGCATCAGCTCGAGCACGCGCGTCTGCGTCGGGCCGACCCACTGTCCGCCGACCTCGACGACCTTCCCGTCGCCGATCGGATGGTTCAGCGTCCGGCCGCCGACGCGGTCACGCGACTCGAGGACGACGCAGTCGATCCCCTCCGCCGTCAACCTGCGCGCGGCGGCGAGCCCGGCGAGGCCGGCTCCGACGACTACGACGTCGGCTGCACGCGAGTCCGGCACGCTTCAAGCCTACCCCGCGCGGGTACATTCGCCGTCATGGCGAGTGCGTCGGACGCAGGCACCTTCGACATCGCGGACATGACGGTGAACCGGCTCGGATTCGGTGCGATGCGGATCACGGGCAAGGGGGTCTGGGGTGATCCGCCCGACCGCGAAGCTGCGAAGGCGGTGCTGCGCCGTGCGGTCGAGCTGGAGGTGAATCTGATCGACACCGCCGACTCGTACGGACCGGAGGTCAGCGAGGAGCTGATTGCGGAGGCGCTCTATCCGTACCCGGACGACCTCGTGATCGCGACGAAGGGCGGCCTGGAGCGCTCGGGGCCGGGGCAGTGGCATCGCAACGGTCATCCCGACCACCTGCGCGAGGCGTGCGAGGGCAGCCTGCGGCGGCTGCGGCTGGAGCGCATCGACCTGTACCAGTTGCACGCGCCCGACCCGAACGTCCCGATCGCCGACTCACTCGGCGAGCTGAACGCGCTCCAGAACGAGGGGAAGATCCGGCACATCGGCGTCTCCAACTTCGACGCGGATCAGCTCGCGCAGGCGCGTGAGCTGTCCACCGTCGTCTCGGTCCAGAACCGCTACAACGTCAGCGACCGCACGTCGGAGCCGGTGCTCGAGGTGTGCGAACGCGACGGGCTCGCCTTCCTTCCCTGGTTCCCGCTCGGCGCCGGGTCCGTGGAGGATCCGCAGCAGGCACTCGCGTGGCTGCTGCACAGGTCGCCGGTGATCGTGCCGATCCCCGGGACCTCCTCGATCGAGCACCTCGAGGAGAACGTCGCCGCCGCTTCTCGCGCTAGGCCGAGGGCGGCGGGAACTCCATCAGCTCGACGAGATTTCCCGCGGGGTCGCGCACGTAGGCGCGCGGCGATCCCCAGTGTTCTGCCCGCCGGTCGTAGTCGTATCCCTCCGCGCGCAGGCTTGCGAGAACGGGCTCGTATTCCTGGACTACGACGGCGACATGGCCTTGTGGAAGCACGTGCGGGTCGTCGCTGAAGAGCAGGTGGATCTGCGTCCGATCGCTCTCGACCCAGGCCGCCCGATCACGCAGGGACTCCGGCGGATCGACCTGTCGGAAGCCGAGGAGGGCATAGAACGCGACACATTCGCTGACGTCGGCGCGAGCGACCTCGAGCGCGACGTGTTGAATCACGGCCGCGGCAGCCGGCTCGTGTCCACCACCTCGAACGCGCTGCCCGGCACGTCGTGCAGGGTGTGCAGCGCGTCGTTGTCCCAGTGCCGGTTCGGCGCGCCGGTCACGTACCAGGCCGAGCCGTTGTCGGCGACGAACATGCCGTAGCGCTTGAGCGCCTTCAGCACGACGCGCGCCTGGCGCGGGAAGCCGTCGATCGGATAGCTCGCCTTCATCCTGAACCGCTGTCCCATCGCGGGCAGGTCGGGGTCGTTCGAGTCCGACGCGAAATGGCGCGCCGGGTAGATGTAGTCGCGCCGCGTCTCCGGCACGGTGAATCGGAGCGCGTGGTTTATGCGGCCGCGCTTGACCTCGTTCCAGCGAACGAGGCCGGGCAGGATCGGCAGCCCCGCCGCGTCCGCCGAGGTCCAGCCCGCCGGCCGCAGCTTGTTCGAGCGCAGGCTCCAGATCGCGCCCGACCCCGCGGTCCAGCGCGTGCCGCCGTCGTGCGGGTAGGCCGCGTACAGCTCGTACAGCCGGCAGCGGGCGCGGTCCACGACGATCACGTGCCGGTCGCCGTCCGAGCTCGCGCCCGCCCTCGATCGGGACGTGCCGCGGTATCGGGTACGGCCCCGGGTCCGACTCGTCGTCATAGCCGAATCGCACCGGAACCTTCTCCTGCGACCCGCCGACCGTGACGAACGGGATCCCGATCCGTGCGCCCTGGTAGCGGCCGGAGCCGAAGTCGGCGTGCATGGTGTCCCGGGCGCCGATCGCGCGCACCATCCGGTCCGACCCGGAGAGCACCGGCAGGTCGTCGACGCGCTGGTTCCAGTGGCTCGACCTCGGGAAGACCGGGCAGTCCGGCGCTCCCGGGACGGGCCGCGAGCCGGCGCTGGTCGCGAGCGCCGCGACCGCCGCTAGGACGGCGGCAGCGACTCCGACCCGCGCGGGGATGTCTCGCCCTCCGGGAGCCTGCCGTCGCGGCCGACGTAGCCGCCCTTTCCGCCGACGACGAAGTAGAGCGCGTCGTCCTCGCCCACGTTCTTGAGCTTGCGGACCGTCGGGGCGTCCACACGCGCGATGCCGCCGGGGCCGAGCACGTGCGATGCGCTGTCACCGAAGGTGATCTCCACCGTGCCGCGGTGGATGAAGTAGGTCTCCTCCTGCTCCTCGTGGTAGTGGCGGCCGGTCTCGTACCCGGGCGGTATCGCGATGGCGTTCATTCCCATCGCCTGGACTCCGAGCTCGCGCCGGATCTTGCGGAAGCCGTAGCGGTCGCCCAGTGCGTCGACGTTCGCAACGGCGAAGCCGTCCCCCTCGACGACCTCGTTCACGGGTTCGCTCGCCATGGCGCACAGAGTAGCCTCGCCGCGAATGCGACGGACTGCGGTCATCGACCTTGGATCGAACTCGTTCCGGCTCGTCGTTTACGACTGGGAACCCGGCGGGCCATGGACGCTGTCCGACGAGATCCGCGAACCGGTCCGGATCAGCGCCGGCATGGGCGAGAAGAGCCTGCTCCAGCCCGACGCGATCGAGCGCGCGGTCTCCACCGCCGAGGTGTTCGCCTCGTTCTGTCGCGCCGCGGGCATCGACGACGTGCTCCCGGTGGGCACGAGCGCGATCCGGGATGCACACAACAGGGACGAGTTGCTCGACCTGATCCACGAGCGGACGGGTTGGGACGTCCGCGTGCTGAGCGGGGCCGAGGAGGCTTACTACGGCTACCTCGCCGTCGTGAACTCGACCACGCTTGTCGACGGGTCGGCGCTCGACATGGGCGGCGGCAGCATCCAGCTGAGCCGCGTCAAGGAACGGCGCCTGATCGAGGCCGAGTCGCTGCCGCTCGGCGCGGTGCGGGTGAGCGAGGCATTTCTCGGCGAGGACGAGGCCTCGGCGAAGGACATGAGGAAGCTCACGAAGCACGTGACCGAGCAGATCGAGCGGCTCGGGTGGTGGGACGGGAGCCCGCGCCTGGCGGGCATCGGCGGGAGCATCCGCAACCTCGCCGCCGCCGCGCAGAAGCGCGGTGGCTACCCCGACTCGGGCGTGCAGGGCTTCCTCCTGACGCGCGAGACGGTCGCCGAGCTCGTCGACGAGCTGGCGGAGCGGCCCGCACCGAAGCGCGGCAAGCTGCCCGGCATCAAGCCGGACCGCGGCGACGTGATCCTGGGAGCGGCGGTCGTCCTCGCCGGGGTGATGGACGCGGGCGGCTTCGAGGTGATCGAGGTCACCGAGGCCGGCCTGCGCGAGGGCGTGTTCTTCGAACGCTTCCTCGACGGTGTCCATCCCGCGCTGATCGACGACGTGCGCGGACAGTCGGTCGACAATCTCGCGCGGCGCTACGGGCACGCAGGCGTGCACGCGAAGCACGTCGAGCATCTCTCGCTCGAGCTGTACGACGGCCTCGCCGACGCGGAGCTCGTCGAGGGCTCGGTGGAGGACCGGGATCTGCTTGCGCGCGCGTGCGCGCTGCACGACATCGGCACGGCGGTCCATTACGACGACCACCACAAGCACTCCCGCTACCTGATCCTGAGCAGTGGGCTACCCGGCTTCGACCAGCGCGAGCTCGAGCTGATCTCGCTGATCGCTCAGTACCACCGCAAGGGCGATCCGGACTCGTCTCCCCTCGGCGCGCTCGCGCGCGACGGCGACCAGGAACGGCTCGTCCTCCTCGCCGGGATCATCCGCGTTGCCGAGCAGCTCGAGCGCGGGCGCGACCAGACGGTGCGCGACCTGCGCGTCTCGAGCGAGAACGGGTCGGTCGTCGTGCGCGCGGCCGCCGCCGAGGACGACACCGTCGCGATCTGGTCCGCCCGCCGCGCCGCCGAGCTGCTCGCGGACGCCCTCGGGCGGCCGCTCACGATCGAGAACGTCTAGTCGGGCTGGTCTTCCTGGTCGGCCTCGCCGTACTCGGCGGTTGACCGCTCGGCCTCAGCGTCTCTCCTCGATCGCATCGGCCTCCGGGTTGCCGCCGCCGTCGCCGTGCGAGGCGTTCTCGATCAGTTGCTCCTCTGCCTGCTCGAAGCCTTCCGAGACGCCGCCACCGGCCTCCTCGACGGGCTGCATCGCAGGATCGTTTCTTTCGTCTGGGTCTTGCGTTTCCATGCGGGCGTCCTGCCCGCGCGCGCTCAAGCCGAAACGGTGGCGGGCCTCCGCACGAATGATGCGATTGCATCCACAAGCCGTTCGGGCTGGTCCTCCGCGATGAACGTGTAGGAGTCGTCGATCTCGACCAGGGTCGCATCCGGAAGCTCGCCTGCGAGCCTGCGCGCGTACTCGACCGGGAACAGCTTGTCCTCGGTCGCCCACGCGAGCAAGACGGGCTTGTTGAAATCCTTCAGCTTCTCTGCCGCCTCGATCGTGTAGCGCGAGTCGACCGACCCGAAGACCTTCCCGAGATCCCGGCGCACGCCGGCCGACGACCGGCCGGGTGCCAGGTACGAGTGGACGACGGCCGGCTCCGGCAGTCGCTTCGTGACCCACCCGAACGCGATCGGCAGGCGCTGCGCAAACCGAGGCCTGAGCGACTGCGCGATCAGCCAGGTTGCGCCCGGCACCTTCACGAGCGCCGCGAGCGGCTTGAACACCGGCGGCGGGAAGCGGTCGTACAGGTCGCACGACGTCAGCACGAGCCGCGATACGCGGTCCGGGTACTCGGCCGCGACGAGCTGGCACACCGCGCCGCCCGTGTCGTTCCCGACGAGCGTCACGCTCTCGAGCCCGAGCGCGTCCATGAAGTCGACGACGAGCTTCGCGAGACCGGGAGGCGTCAGGTCGGCGTCGCGCGACATCGGCACCTCGTGCGAGCCGAGCGGCCAGTCCGGGACGATGCAGCGGAAGTCCTTGGAGAGGCCGGGGACGACCTTGCGCCAGAGGTCGCCGTTCACCACCACGCCGTGCACGAACAGCAGCGGCTCGCCCGTGCCGTCCTCCCGGTAGCGGATCGTTCCCTGCGAAAGATGGACCTCGTGCTTCATGAACGCCTCCTTTACATACAGTCTGTACGTATCTAGCATACAGACTGTATGAAAGTCAAGGTCCGCCAGCCGGAGGCCACCCGCGCGGCGCTCGTCGCGGCCGCGCGGAGCCTCTTTGCCGAACGCGGCTACGCGGGCGTCGGCACGGAGGAGATCGTCAAGCGGGCAGGTGTGACCCGCGGGGCGCTCTACCACCACTTCACCGACAAGGAGGACCTGATGCGCGCCGTCCTCCACGACCTGAGCCGCGAGCTGGCGGAGGCATCTGCCACCGCCGCGCTGAAGGAGACGGACCAGTGGCGCCAGATCCTCGCCGCCGTCAACGCCTTTCTCGACGCGTGCACCGACCCCGCGATCCAGCGGATCATGATGACCGACGCACCGAGCGTCCTCGGGTGGGACGAGTGGCGTGAGATCGACACGCAGTACGGGCTCGGGCTGGTTAAGGCCTCGCTCGAGAACGCGATGGAGACTGGCCTGATCGCACGCCAGCCCGTCGACCCCCTCGCCCATCTGCTGGTCGGCGCCCTCGACGAGGCGGCCATGTACATCTCGCGCGCGAGCGACACCGCTGAGGCGCGGCGCGAGATGGGCGAGTCGATCGAGCGGGTGCTGGACGGGCTGCGCGTTTAGGCTGCGCGCCTTGGACGCGTACCGCACCCCGGACGAGCGCTTCGAAGGCCTGCCCGACTTCCCGTGGGAGCCGCACTACCGCGATGTAGACGGCGTCCGAATGGCGCATGTCGAAGACGGGGACGGGCCGCCCGTCGTGATGCTTCACGGCGAGCCCACGTGGAGCTTCCTGTGGCGAAAGGTGCTGCCACCCGTGCGCGACGCCGGCTACCGCGTGCTCCTGCCCGACCTCGTGGGCTTCGGGCGCTCGGACAAGCCGACCGATTTCGACTGGTACTCCTACGACCGCCACACCGAGTACGCGGCCACGCTCTTCGAAGACCTCGACCTGCGCGACGCCACCGTGGTCGTGCACGACTGGGGCGGGCCGATCGGGCTGCGGATCGCGACCGAGCAGCCCGAGCGCGTCGCGAGAATCGTCGTGATGGACACCGGCCTCTTCACGGGTCACCAGCACATGAGCGACGCGTGGAAGATGTTCCGTGACTTCGTCGAGCGGACCGAGGACCTGCCGATCTCGATGCTCGTCCGGAACGCGTGCAAGAACGACCCGGGCGACGAGGTCGCCGCCGCCTACGACGCGCCGTTCCCAGAGCCGCGGGCGAAGCAGGGCACGCGGGCGTTCCCGCTGATGTTGCCCACCGATCCGACCGCGCCGGGCGCCGAGGCCGGCCAAAGAGTGCTCGCCGCGCTGAAGGAGGACGCGCGCCCGAAGCTATTTCTCTGGGCCGACTCGGATCCGATCCTGACGCTGAAGACGGGCGAGCGCTTCGCCGAGGTGTGCAACACCCAGATCGACCACGTCATCCCGGACGCGAGCCACTTCCTCCAGGAGGACCAGGGCGAGCTGATCGGCCGGCACATAGCCGACTGGCTAGCCCAGTCGGCGTAGCGCTGCGCTGACCGAGCGCGCGCGGCCGCTGATGCCGTGCCAGGCATCGCCGTCCTCGAGTCGCTTCGGCATCGAGCCGATCGTCCAGCGGTCGGGCTTCAGCTTCGAGTCGTCGAGCTCCTCCCAGTGCAGCGGGGCTGCCACCGGTGCCTTCGGGCGCGGCCTGACCGCGTACGGCGGGACCGCGTGCTGTGCGTAGCGGTTGCGCAGCACGTCCACGAAGATCCGGTCGCCGCGCTTCGCCTTGTGGAACTCGGTCGTCAGCTTCTTCGGGTGCTCCTCGGCGAGCCGCGTGGCGACCGCCTTCGCAAACGCGAACGCCTCCTCGAACGGCACACGCTTGATCGGCACCGTCACGTGGATGCCGCGCGATCCCGTGGTCATCGCGTGTGGCGCGAGACCGAGCTCGCGCAGGACGTCGCCGGTGGCGCGGGCGGCCGCGCGCACCTCGGCGAACTTCTGCGTCGACGGGTCGAGGTCGAACACGATCCGGTCGGGCTTGCGCACATCGTCCGCGCGGCTCAGCCACACGTGCGGCGTGATCACGTTCTGGCCCGCCAGGTACACGAGCGTCGGCGTGTCCCGAATGAGGATGTGGCGCAGGCTGCCGCCGCGCTTCGCGACGCGCACATCCGGGATCCACTCCGGGAAGTGGCGCGGCCGGTCCTTCATGTAGTGCCCGTCTGCGCGGATGCCGAGCGGGAAGGCCTGCATCGCAACCGGCCGGTCGCGCACGTGCCGCACCATGATCCGCCCTACCTGCTCGTAGTACCGCGCGAGGTCGCGCTTCGTGATCCCGGGGAAGAGCTCCTTGTCGGGATGCGAGATCTGGACGTCGCGCTTCACAGAGCCTCCGCGACCACCCGCAGGTCCTCCGTGAAGCGGTGCCGCTCCTCGTATCGCTCCTCGTCCGTTCGCTGGCGCAGGATCGAGGACGGATGCACCGTGGCCAGCACCAGCTCCGCCAAATCCGAGTCGAGTGGCCGGCCGCGCTCGCGCGTGATCCGGAACGACGACCCGAACAGCGCCTTCGCCGCGGTCGCGCCGAGGAGGACGAGCGCCTCCGGCCCGATCACGTGGAGCTCCTCGTCGAGCCACGGCTTGCACGCGTCGATCTCGAAGCGCTTCGGCGTGCGGTGCATGCGCCGCTTGCCGCGCTCCTCGAACGCGAAGTGCTTGACGACGTTCGTGACATAGACGTCCGCGCGATCGATCCCGACCTCCTCGAGCGCTCGATCGAATTCGCGCCCGGCCGGGCCGACGAACGGCTTACCGGCGCGGTCCTCCTTGTCGCCCGGCTGCTCGCCGACGAACATGACGCGCGCCTTACGCATCCCCTCGCCGAACACGGTCTGGGTCGCGTGTCGCCACAGATGGCAGCCATGGCAGTCGGCCGCAGCCTCGCGCAAGGCCTTCAGCGACCTGCGCTCCGGCAGGAAGGGAGTCGCGTCGTTCGGTTCCGCTACCTGACGTCCGTGACCAGCCACGAGCCGTTCTTCTGACGCGCGAGCGCGACGGTGCGGTTGCCCGCGGAGGCCGCCGCCGAGTCCTCCATGACCGAGACGCTGTAGTCCTCGAGGAGCGGGCTCTCATAGTCCGCGAGCACCGCCTCCGCGCAGCTCTCATCGGCCGCGAGCTGCTTCCGGTACTCGGGCGTTGCGTAGTCGCACAGGGCGGTCACGTCCTTGTTGATCGCGTCGATTACCGACCGCACCGACGCCTCATCCGCGGCCGTGTCATTGACGGCTGGGCCCTCGGCGACCCCGCCGAAGTCGTAACGCACGTTGCCGTCGTCGTCGATCTGCAAGACCTCGAAGTCGGTGGGCTGCCCCTTGACGGTGACGGTGCAGGTAAAAGTCGCGCCCGCCTCGACCTCCGGCGAAGGGCAGTCGACGGCGTCGAGCACGAGTCCGCGCTCCTCCGCGTCCTTCGTGATCTCGGATTCGAGCGCGCTGCCGTCGATCTCGTCGCTTCCGCAACCCGCGAGCGCGAGCGCGACGGGGATCAGGGCAAGCCGCTTCATCACGGTGGGAGTATCCCGCCATGGACTACGAAACGCTGCTGTACGAGCAGGACGACCACGTCGTGACACTCACCTATAACCGGCCCGACCAGCGCAACGCGGTCAACCGGACGATGAACACGGAGCTGCACCACGCCTGGCAGCGCTTCCGTGACGATGACGAGGCGTTCGTGCTCGTCATCACCGGCGCGGGCGACTCGACCTTCTGTGCCGGGTGGGACCTCGCCGACGCGGCATCGCTCACCGAGATGCCGGACTACGAGTTCTTCAAGCGCTCGATCTGGAACTCACCGGGCGAATGCGGCTACACCCGGCGGGTTGACATCTTCAAGCCGGTGATTGCGGCGGTCAACGGCTACGCGTTCGCAGCCGGGCTGGAGACGGCGATGCTCGCCGACATCAGGATCGCCGCCGAGAACGCGGAGTTCGGCGCGACGGAGCGGCGATGGAACATCGTCGGCGGCGACGGCATGACCGTCCGCCTACCGCTGATCGTCGGGTATGCGCGCGCGATGGAGATGATCATCACGGGCCGCCGCGTCGGCGCGCACGAGGCGAAGGAGATCGGGCTCGCGAACGAGGTGGTGCCGCGCGGAGAGGCGCTGCGCCGCGCCCAGGAGCTCGCCGCCGAGATCGCGGCGCTTCCGCAGGGAGCAATTCGGTCGGACAAGGAGAGCGTCGTCCGCGGAATCGGCCGCACACTCGAGGAGCGCCTGCGGATCGAGGCGGAGCTGACGCTGTCGATGTTCATGCGCAAGGACTCGCACACGATCGGCGCGTCCGCGTTCAAGGAGAAGCGGCCGCCGGAGTGGCCGAATCACGGGCTCTAGCCGTCCAGGTAGGGCTCCAGCGCCGCGCGTATGTGCTCCGGCATCGGAGTCTTCGTCTTCGTCGCGGGATCGATGAAGACGTGGCGGATCTCGCCTGAGACGACCTGCGCTCCCCCGGTGGTCGCGTCGATGCGGGTCGACATCGCCGTCTCCCCCAGGCGCGTCAGCCGCGCCTCGAGGTCGAGCTCGTCGTCGAACCGTGCGGGCCCGAGGAAGCGCACGTTCACCTCCGCGACCACCATGTCCGTGCCCGAGTCGACCATGTCCTGATACGAGCCGAGCGCCTCACGCCACAGCTCGGTCAGGACGACGTCGAAGTACGCGACGTAGTTCGCGTTGAACACGACGCCCTGCGGGTCGCACTCGGAGTAGCGGACCCGCAGGGTGTGTTTGAAGACCTTCCCGGCTACGGCGAGGGCACCGCGCTCTCGCAGGCGTCGAGAGCTTGTTCGCGTCCCGCCGCTTCCGGCACGGTCTCCTCGACGACCTTCCTGCAGACGTCGATGCTGGCCTCGCGAACCTCCTCTTCGTCACCCGATGCGGCCTTGTCGCAGAGCTCCTCGAGGTCGCTCCTCACGTCCTCGGACAGCTGCCCGGCGGTCGCTTGGACGCCCTCCTTGCACGAGTCCACGGCCTCATCGACGGAATCCACGTCCCCGGTCGTGTCCGCCGGTGCGCTCTCGGTCGCGGCGGGCGAGTCGTCCCCGCCCGAGTCGTCGTCATCGCCGCATCCGGCTGCGATCAGCCCCGACGCGAGCAGCACAGCGAGTCCCAGCAGTAGTCGTGTCATGGGCCGAACCTATCCGTTATCCGCGAGCTTGTCGCGGCACGCTCCAGCGCCCGTTCGAGGGGAGGTCCGACCCCGATGTGGTGAGGCAAAGGCCGATTGCGGTGGCGCGTGCGAGAGCGCTAGACGGATGTAGGAGTTTTGGAAGCCGCAGATTGCGTCAAATGTGCCAATGGAGTGGCTGTGAACGTCACAACCGCCGCGGAACGCATCGGAATCGTCAGGGACTTCGAATGCGACACCGCCCGGCGCGCCGCGACGGCGCTCGCCAGCGAGGCGCTCCGGACACGCGACAGCTGCACGGCCGATCACTGCGACGACGTCCTGACGCTGTGCGACGCGGTCGGGCGCCGGCTGGGAGCTCGACGAGCTCCTTCTGAGACAGCTCGCGAGCGGCGCTCAGCTTCACGACATCGGCAAGGTCGGGATTCCGTTGGAGATCCTGAACAAGCCGACCGCGCTGACCGAGACCGAATGGACGGTCATGCGCGAGCACACGGTGATCGGCGAACGGATCCTGCGTTCCGTCCCCGCGATGTCGGACATCGCGACGATCGTCCGCCACTCACACGAGCACTGGGACGGCAGTGGCTATCCGGACGGGCTCAGCGGCGAGGCGATACCGCTTCCGAGTCGTGTGATCCTCTGCGCCGACGCGTTCCACGCGATGCGCTCCGACCGGCCCTACCGCCGCGGGCGCGCCGCGGACGCGGCTCTCGCGGAGATCGAGGCGTGCGCCGGCACGCAGTTCGACCCCGCGGTCGCCGACGCGTTCCTGGCAGTCGCCAACGACGCGCGCAACGGCACACCCGTGAAAAGCGACAGGCTCCGCAAGAGGCGGCTGATCGCGCTGCTGACCGCGCTCGCGATCGGCACCGGCAGCGCGTTCGCAGCGATTCCCGCCGTCCGTGACGCGATCAAGTCGATCTTCGCGGCCAGCACCCCGACGACTCATGCAGCTCCGACGATCTACGAAGGCGCCGACACCCCTGATGTCGGCGCACTTCCGGCCGAGCACAACAGGCGCGCACCGATCGAGCACGCGAAGGGCTTGGAGCAGGAGACGAATGACATTGCGGGCCGCCCGCACCGCCCGCTAGGTGAGTCGACGCCGAGCGGCTCCCCTTCCCCGGCCCCCGGGCCCAGCAGGAGCACGGAGTTCGACGTGCCCGGACGCGCCCTTGGCAGGGACGTGCCCGTCCCACGGGCGCCGGTCCAAATCCCTGAGGGTGGGCGGACGGACCCGCCCGCCCTCGGGCTGAAGGCTGGCTCAGCCCCCGTCGCGAAGCGCCCGTGAGCGTTCGGCGACGCGCTGGAGGAAGTCTGGGAGCGGCCGCACCATTCCACGCCCTGTCTCGTCCTCCCACACCTGCTCGAGCTGGGCAAGGTGCTCGTCCATCACCTTGTCGATCAGCTCGAAGTCGGCCGACCTGATCGCGTCGAGTGTCCGCTCGTGGATGTCGATCGTCCACTCGGGGATCGTGGGCGCGTGCATCGCCATGTCGCGCGCGAGCTCGAGGCGGCGGAACAGCGAGCGCATGAGCGACACGACGGTCGAGTTCCCGGTCGAGCGCGCGATCGTCAGGTGGAACGCGAGATCGAGCTGAAGGAAGAGGTCCTCGTGGCGTAGGAAGTCGCGCCTTGCCCGCGAGCTCGCCCTGGCGGTCGATCGTCTTCTGCATCGCAGTGAAGTCATCTGGGCTCGCGTGCACCGCCGCCAGCTGGGCGACACGCGGCTCGAGCAACCGCCGGGCCTCGAGCACCCCCGCGACCTCGCTCACGCGTACCTCCCACCCGAGTCGCACGAGATCGCGCGGCACCAGCTCGCTGCGGACGAAGATGCCGCCCGTCTGGCCGCGCCGGACCTCGAGCACGCCGGCGTCCACCAAAGCCTTCACCGCCTCGCGCACGGTCGGGCGGCTGATCTGCATCTGTGCGGCGAGGTCGCGCTCCGACGGCAGCTTGTCGCCCACGTGCAGGTCGCCCGCACGCAGCTTGTCCGCAATCTGCTGAAGCGCCTCCTCGAACGTGCGCCGCGTCGAGACCGGCTCGAACTGGCGTTCCATCACATTCGAGTGTACGGCGGCGCGGCTGCTCAAGCTACTGCTGCAAGGCCGCGTGAGCGACCGTCACGGCGCGCCTGCTCGACGCGTTCGAGCGCGTGGCGCTCGGCAACCGCCGTCGGCGGCTCACCGGTCCGGCGCGCTTCCTCCAGCGCGTCGCCCAGGCGGCTCATCGCGGTGGCGATGTGCGCGTCCACCTCGTCGTCGCCCGTGTGCCTCAACTCGGAGGAGCAGCTGATCAGCCCGCCGCAGTTGGCGAGGAAGTCCGGCACGTAGAGGACGCCGCGCGACGCGAGCCGAGTCGCCACGTCCTTCGACGCAAGCGGGTTGTTCGCGGCCCCGCACACGACCTTGCAGGCGACGTGCTCGTCCACCGCGCCTCCAGCGGCGCAGGGCGCAAGGACGTCGAGCTCACGAGCGAAGATTGCCTCCGCCGAGGGCGCCGCCTCGACCACGCCCTCACCGGCGAGGCCCTCGACCCGTGCGGCGTTGACGTCGAACGCGAGGACGCGCGCTCCAGCTGCGGCCACCTTGCGCGCGAGCGGCTCGCCCACCTTGCCGACGCCGACCACGCCGACCGTGCGGCCCTCGAGTGCCGGCGAACCGGTCGCCGCGGCGAGTCCGCGCTCCATCGAGCGCTTCACGGTCTCCGCTGTCACGGGCGAGGGATCGCCGCGCCCGCCGTTCCCCTCCGAGCGGCCGACCACCCAGCGCGTGTGCCGCGAGACGAAGTCCATGTCGGCCGTCGTCGTGCCGATGTCCTCGGCCGTGATGTAGGCACCGCCGAGCTCGTCGACGAGAGCGGCGGCGGCGCGCATCCGCGCCTCGCGCATCTCGGTCCGGCCGTCGTCCAGCATCACCGCCTTGCCCCCGCCGAGGTCGAGCCCGGCGGCCGATGCCTTGAGCGTCATCGTCCGCGCCAGGTTGAGCACGTCCTCGAGGGCTTCGGGCAACCCGCCCGGGTAGGAGCGCAGGCGCATGCCTCCGAGCGCTGGGCCGAGCACCGTCGAATGCACGGCTATGAGCATCCGCAAGCCCGATTCGGCGTCCTGCCGGATGACCACCCGCTCGTGGTCGATTCCCTCCGACCCCTTTGACATAATGGTCATGCTTCTTTACCTTATACCCAGGGAAGGCTGTTGTAAAGCGCTTTGAGGGGAGTGAACAAAGCTTGTCCATAGGACAGATTCCGGGCGAAGGCGTACGCACGAGGCGCCGCCTCACCCCCCATGAGCGACCCCGCGAGCGGTTCTCGCTGCAGGACCGCTACGAGCTCGAGGACGGCCGGATCTTCCTGACCGGGATCCAGGCGCTCGTCCGGATCGCCTTCGACCAGCACCGCGCCGACGCACGGCGCGGGCTGCGCACCGGCACCTTCGTATCGGGCTACCAGGGGTCGCCCCTCGGCGGCCTCGACCAGGAGTTCCGACGCCAGGGCGAACTGTGCAAGCAGAACGACGTCGTCGCCGTCCCGGGCCTGAATGAGGAGCTCGGCGCGACCTCTGCCTGGGGCAGCCAGTTCGCCGCCGGCCTCCCCGGCGCCCGCTTCGACGGCGTGCTCTCGATGTGGTACGGCAAGGCGCCCGGCATCGACCGCGCCACCGACGCACTCCGGCACGCGAACTACTCCGGCGTGTCGCGCACTGGCGGCGCGATGATCGTCGTCGGCGACGACCCCAACGCGAAGTCCTCCACGATCCCGAGCGCGTCCGAATCGCTGCTCGAAAGCTTGCACGTGCCGACGTTCTATCCGGGCACGGTGCAGGAGGTGCTCGACCTCGGCCTGCACGCTTGGGCGTGCTCGCGCGCATCCGGGCTGTGGAGCGCGCTCAAGATCGTTACCAGCGTCGCGGATGCAGCGGGCACGGCGCAGGTCGCGCCCGACCGGATCGCTCCCGTACTCCCGACGATCGAGTGGGAAGGGCAGCCGTTCGAGTACACGCCGAACGCGAACATGCTCGCCCCCGCGTCGCTCGAGATGGAGCGCTCGCTGCTCGGCCCGCGGACCGAGACCGCGCTCGCATACGCGCGCACGAACGGCGTCAACCGGATCGAGCGTTTCGGCGCCGACTCATGGATCGGCGTCGTCGCGAGCGGCAAGACCTACCGTGACCTCCGCCAGGCGCTGGCGGACATGGGACTTGATGACCGAGGACTCGCGCGCGCAGGGATACGGATACTCCACCCGAGGATGATCTGGCCGCTCGACCGAGAGGTCGTGCGGGAGTTCGCCGCCGGGCTCGACGAGATCGTCGTCGTCGAGGAGAAGCTGCCGTTCATCGAGCGGCAGCTCAAGGAGATCCTCTATGGGGCGCCGGGAGCGCCCCGCATCTTGGGGAAGACGGATGACAGGGGAGCCCCGCTGCTGGCGGCCGAGGGCGAGCTCGACGCGGATCACATCGCGCGCGCCCTCGGCCCCCGGCTACTGCTGCACGGCTCGATCGCGTCCGTCGAGGGACGGCTGCGCAAGATCGCCGAGTCGGAGGCTCGCCCGCTCCCGCTGCCGATGGCCGCGCGCACGCCGTTCTTCTGCTCGGGCTGCCCGCACAACAGCTCGACGCCCGCGCCCGACGGCACGCTCGTAGGCGCCGGCATCGGCTGCCACACGATGATCCTGCTCAACCCCGAGGGCCGGGGCGACATCACCGGCATCACACAGATGGGCGGCGAGGGCGCGCAGTGGATCGGCATGTCGCCGTTCACCGACGATGACCACTTCGTCCAGAACCTCGGGGACGGCACCTTCCACCATTCCGCCTCGCTGGCGGTCCGCGCCGCGGTAGCCGCAGGCGTAAACGTCACCTACAAGCTCTTCTGGAACGACGCGGTCGCGATGACCGGCGGGCAGGATGTGGAGGGCGCAATCCCAGTCCCCGAGCTCACGCGGTGGCTCGAGATCGAGGGCATCAAGAAGATCATCGTGACGACCGAGGACACGGGTCGCTACAAGGGCGTGTCGCTGTCACCTATCGCCGAAGTGCGCGACCGCAGCGAGCTGATGACCGCGCAGGAGGAGCTCGCCGAGGTGCCGGGCGTGACCGTCCTGATCCACGACCAGGAGTGCGCAGCGGAGAAGCGCCGCAAGCGCAAGCGCGGCAAGCTCGAGACGCCGCCCGAGAACGTGGTGATCAACGAGCGCGTATGCGAGGGCTGCGGCGACTGTGGCGACAAGTCGGGCTGCCTCAGCGTCATTCCGGTCGAGACCGAGTTCGGGCGCAAGACCCAGATCCACCAGTCGTCGTGCAACAAGGACTTCTCGTGCCTCGAGGGCGACTGCCCGTCGTTCATGACGGTCGTCCCCCCGAAGCAGGCCAAGCGGGACCGCGCAGCCGACGTTCCACTCCCCTCGGTCGAGCTGCGCGACCCGCTCCCGCTCTTCGACGAGTCGGAGTTCACGCTGCGGATGATGGGCATCGGCGGCACCGGCGTCGTCACCGTCAGCCAGGTGATCGGGGTCGCGGCACTGCTCGCCGGCCGCCACGTCGCCGAGCTCGACCAGACCGGCCTCAGCCAGAAGGGCGGCCCGGTCGTATCGGACATGCGCATCTCGACGGAGCCGCTCGACGGCTCGAACCGTGTCTCCGCCGCGAGCGCGGACCTCTTCCTCGGCTTCGACGTGCTCGGCGCGGCCAACCCGAAGAACCTCGCCGTCGCCGACCCAGAGCGCACGGTCGCCATCGTCTCGACGACCGCGGTCCCGACGGGCGGGATGGTGCTCGACCCAAGTCAGGGCTTCCCCGAGGTCGACGACCAGCTGCGGTCGATCGAGCTCGCCACGCGCCGTGACAAGAACATCTACCTCGACGCCCAGCACCTCGCGGAGGAGCTTCTGGGCGACCACATGCCGGCGAACATGCTCGCGCTCGGCGCCGCGTGGCAGCGCGGTGCGCTCCCGGTGCCGCTGTGGGCACTCGAGGAGGCGATCCGCCTTAACGGCGCGGCGGTAGAGAAGAACCTCGCCGCATTCACCTGGGGCCGCGCGGCCGTGGCCGATCCCGAGGCGGTCACCGAAGCCGCGGGCGTGATCGAGCCGGTTCGCGCGGAGGGGCTCGAGGGCATCCTCGATGTGCGCGTGCCGGAGCTGACGGCGTACCAGAGCAAGGCGTATGCCGAGGAGTACGTCGAGTTTGTCCGCGGCGTCAACGCGCACGAGCAGGAGCGCACGCCGGGCTCGGACGCGATCGCCGAGTCGGTCGCCCGCCACCTCTTCAAGCTGATGGCCTACAAGGACGAGTACGAGGTCGCGCGCCTGCATCTCGCGGCGCTGCCGGCCGAGGGCAAGTTCTGGTTCCACCTCCACCCGCCGATCCTGCGCGCGCTCGGGATGAAGCGGAAGCTCAAGCTGGGCCGCTGGTTCGTGCCGGCGTTCCGGATGCTGCGCGGGATGCGGCGGCTGCGCGGCAAGGCGATCGACCCGTTCGGCCGCGCGAAGGTCCGCCGCGTCGAGCGCGAGCTGATCGGCGAGTACCGCGAGCTCGTCACGCGCGCGCTCGAGCACCTCAACCCGGAGACCGAGGCGCTCGTGCTCGAGATCTGCGACCTGCCGGACGGGATCCGCGGCTACGAGGACATCAAGCTGCGCTCAGTCGTCCGCTTCAGGAAGAACGCGGAGCGCCTGGAGCGGCGGCTCGCGCGGGCGGCCTCGCTCGAATCCGCGGCCTAGCTGTAGAACCTGAGCACGCCGCGGCCGCCGGACCCGGTGAACGTCCATTCGAATCGATCAGTCCGCTCTGGACCCCCTATATGGGGGTCAGCAGCAGACGCGTCACCGATCGCGCCAAACAAGCATGTCGCGATAAGCTCAGCGCCCCAGACCTACGCGACCAAGAACATCGTGGCGACTCACGCGCTTCATCTGGGTCGCAGGCGAATCCGCGGCCTGAAGCCCGAGCGGACGAGCTGCACCCAGCCGCGCGGGCGCAGCAGCATCTGAAGCACGAGCGGCTGTGAGTCGAAGAACGACACCCGCTCGGCGGCGAGGCCGTCGTCGCGCAGCACGAAGCGGTCCACGGCGTCCCAGCTGAGCCGCCGGCCGCCGTACGTCGCGCTCAGCGTGAAGTGGATGAAGACGAGGTTGCCATCGACGGAGGAGTCGTGGACCTCGCCGGTCAGGTCCGGCAGGAACCGAAACAGCCGCCGGAACGCCTCGGTCGCGTCCGCGAGCGTGAACGTGTCCGGCGCGATCGGCTGAACGAGTCGCACGTCCTCGGCGAGCAGTTCGCCCAGCCGGTCGGGGTCGGGCGCGCTCCACCAGCGCGCAAACCGCTCGACGAACTCGGCCGACACGTCAGCCGAGGACGATGTCCGCCGCCTGGCGGACCGTGTTCGCGTCGCCGGCGATCAGGAGCGTGGTGACGATCGACTCGCGCCACGCGGCGACGTCTTCGCGGATCTTGTCGGCTGGGCCGATCAGCGACAGCTCCTCGATCAGCTCGAACGGGATCGCGGCGCCGGCCTCGTCCTTCTTGCCGCTCAGGTAGAGCTCCTGGACCTCGTCGATCATCGACTCGTAGCCCATCCGGATCGCGACGTTCGCATGGAAGTTCTTGCCCTTCGCGCCCATGCCGCCGAAGTAGAGGGCGTAGAACGGGCGCAGCATGTCGGCCGCCGCCTGCACGTCGTCCGACACGAGGAACGGGACGGTCGCTACGACCTCGAACTCGTCCGGCTTGCGCCGCGCGCCGTCGCGCGTGAATCCCTCGTTCAGCGCCTCCTTGTACATCTCCTCGTGCTGCGGCGAGAACAACATCGCCACCCAGCCGTCGCAGATCTCGGCGGCGAGCGCGATGTTCTTCGGCCCCTCGGCGGCGAGGTAGATCGGAATCTCCTCGCGCACCGGGTGGATCGAAGCCTTCAGCGGCTTGCCGAGCCCGGTGCCGTCAGGCAGCGGCAGCGGGTAGTGCGGTCCGTCGTTCGTGACCGGCCCCTGGCGCGCCCAGATGTCGCGCAGGATCCCGATGTACTCGCGCGTACGCGCGAGCGGCTTGGCGAACGGCATGCCGTACCACCCCTCCACGACCTGCGGCCCGGATACGCCGAGGCCGAGGATGAAGCGCCCGCCCGAGAGATGGTCGAGCGTCATCGCCGCCATCGCGGTCGCGGCGGGCTGCCGCGCAGACATCTGCACGATCCCCGTGCCGAGCTTGATCCGCTCCGTCTGCGACCCCCACCAGGCGAGCGGCGTCAGGCAGTCGGAGCCGTACGCCTCCGCCGTCCAGACCGACTCGAAGCCGAGCTTCTCCGCCTCGGCGATCGCCTCGGTCGCGCCGGGAGGCGGGCCGCCGGCCCAGTAGCCGGTGTTCAAGCCCAGTTTGAGCTCGCCGCTCATGCAGGGAACCTATCGAGCACCCACTGCGGGCCGAGCTCGTCGCGGCGGTAGGAGCGCCCGCGCAACCTGACGTAGTCGCGCGTGCGCGGGTCGAGCGGCAGCCCGCTCTCGGTCGGGTACCACTCGTTGTGCTCGCGGATCAGCTCGTTGACCTCGTCGAACCGCCACTTGCGCGCGATCGCGTGCCAGCGGCGGGCGAACCGGGCGCGATCGTCGCCGCACTCCTCGCGCAGGCGCTCGTACGCGGCGCGGAGCCGGCGGCGGTGTGCGCGGGTGGCGTCCTCGATGTCGCGCAGCCGTTGCATGTAGCGCGGCAAAACGCCCGCGGCGAGGTAGCTCTCGACCGAGCGCTTGGTCTGACGCGCGCGGCGCGAGAGCGGCTTACCCTGAACGGCATCTTCAAAGCGCTTGGAAAGCTCGCGCTCGACCGGGGACGACTCCGTCATTGCCTTCCATTGTGGATCACCCTGGCGCTGATCACCCCGGCGGACGCCGCAGCCCGCGACTTCAGCATCACGTCCTTCGACAGGACGCGTATCGACGCGCACTTCTTCACCGCGCGGGACCTGGGACCTCGCTCGCGGGCGCCGACGATCCTCGTCGGCCCCGGGTGGGGCAGCGGCGGATACACCGATGAGGACGCCGTCGGCAACGACTCCAGTGGCATCGGGATCGGCGTGCTGCGCGACGCGGGGTACAACGTGCTCACGTGGGACCCGCGCGGGTTCGGCAGCTCGGGCGGCGATGCGAAGTGGGACTCACCGTATTTCGAGGCGCGCGACGTGCAGGCGCTGCTGGACGCGCTCGCCGGCATCCCCGAGGCGAAGCTCGACGGCCCCGGAGACCCTCGCGTCGGCATGCACGGCTCGAGCTACGGCGGAGGGATCCAATTCGTGACCGCCGCGGTCGACCCTCGCATCGAAGCGATCACGCCGATCGTCGCGTGGCACTCGCTGCTCGCGAGCTTCTACAAGGCGAGCGTCTTCAAAGCGGGCTGGGGCAGCGTGCTCTGCGGTCACGGGAGCGCGCGGGGAACCGGGGCCGGGCCTCGTCAACCCTGAAGGCGCGGCCGCAGGCTCGATGGACTCGCACATGTACTCGATCTGCGCGAGCGGTCTCGCGAGCGGCCGGCTCTCGGGAGAGGATCAGAGCTGGCTGAGCGACCGCGGGCCCGGCACGACGTGGATGGACCGCGTGCGCACCCCCACCCTGATCCTTCACGGCACCGTGGACACGCTGTTCACGCTCGACGAGGCGATTCAGAACTTCCGCGTGCTGCGATCGAACGGCGTACCCACCCGGATGATGTGGTTCTGCGGCGGGCACGGCGTATGCCGCACGTCGCGGGGCGCCGGTGGCTACGTGGAGGACGCGGTGCTGCGCTGGCTCGCCAGGTACGTGAAGGGCCAAACCGTCGCGACCGGGCCGGCATTCGAATGGATCGATCAGAACGGGGCGTGGCGCGCGGCCTCGGACTATCCGCTCGCGAACGACGGCTCGGTCACGGCGAGCGGCAGCGGCAGGCTCCAGCTCGTCGCGGGCGACGCTGCCAGCTCCGGCACCACGGACTCGGGGACGCCGTCGCCGGTCGGAGTCGACATCCGAATCCCGCCGCCCAGCCGGCGCGTCAACCTGGTCGGCGCCCCCAACGCTCGAGCTCGATTACCGAGCGCAGGGCACGACGGCTTCCGCGCGCGCGTACGCGCAGATCGTCGATGCAGACCGCCACATCGTGATCGGCGGCCAGGTCACACCACTTCCCCTCGAGCTCGACAACCAGCCGCACACGCTGTCTCTGAACCTCGAAACGCTCGCCTACGTGCTGACGCCGTCCACGAACATCAGGCTCGAGATCATTCCCGCGACGGACGTGTATGGAAGCCAGCGCGCGAACGGCCTGATCGAGCTGACGCGCATCGCGCTCTCGCTGCCGCTCGGCAAGAGCCCGGTTTCCGCGCCCCCGCCCGCGCGGTCCTGCACGCCAAGGTTCCGGCCCGAGTCGGTGAAGCGCCGCGACGACGGCCGCGTGCGAATCCGGCCGCGGATCCGCTGCGGCGGAGAGCGGCTGAAGCGTCGCGTGAAGATCACCGACGGCCGCCACCGCTGGTCACGACGCACCGGGCGCGTGTCGATCCTGCGCGTGCGCCCCAGAGCCCGCCGGCTGGTCGTGCGCTTCCGCCATGCCGGCGAGAGGCGCAAGGAGCGCGTGCCGATCAGACGCGGCTGAATAGGACCGGTCGCTAGCCTCGCGAACGTGTCCAGCCAGTACGTCTTCACGATGTACCGCCTGTCGCGGGTGCACCCCCCGGACAAGGAGGTGCTGAAGGACATCTCCGTCTCGATGATCCCGGGCGCCAAGATCGGCGTGATCGGGCCCAACGGGGCCGGGAAGTCGACCCTGCTGCGGATCATGGCCGGCCGCGACACGGAGTTCCGCGGCGAGGCGCAGCTCGCGCCGGGCGCGACCGTCGGCCTGCTCGAGCAGGAGCCGGAGCTCGACGAGAGCGAAGGACGTCCGCGGCAACGTCGAGGAGGGCCTCGCCGAGCTGCGCGGCCTGCTCGACCGGTTCAACGAGCTGTCGGCGAACTACTCCGAAGAGAACGCCGACGAGTTCGCGCGCGTGCAGGAGCGGATCGACGCAACGGACGCGTGGAGCCTCGATCAGAAGCTCGACATCGCGATGGACGCGCTCCGGCTGCCGCCAAGCGACGCGGACGTGACGAAGCTCTCCGGCGGCGAGCGGCGGCGCGTGGCGCTGTGCAAGCTGCTTCTGGCGGCGCCCGACCTGCTGCTGCTCGACGAGCCCACGAACCACCTCGACGCCGAGTCGGTGGCCTGGCTCGAGCGCCATCTCCAGGACTACGCGGGCACCGTCGTGGTCGTGACCCACGACCGCTACTTCCTCGACAACGTCACCGGCTGGATCCTCGAGCTCGACCGCGGACAGGGCATCCCGTTCAAGGGCAACTACTCGTCCTGGCTCGAGCAGAAGCAGCAGCGGCTCGCCACCGAGGAAAAGAAGGAGAAGGCCCGCAGCCGCTCGATCGACCGCGAGCTCGAGTGGGTCCGGATGGGCACGAGCGCGCGCCGCAGCCAGTCGAAGGCGCGCCTGCGCGACTACGAGCGGCTCGCTCGCCGACGAGCAGAACGTCAAGCTCGACGACGTCCAGATCCATATCCCGGTCGGCCAGCGCCTGGGCGACCTCGTCGTCGAGACCGACGCGCTGACGAAGGGCTACGACGACCGCGTGCTGATGGAGGACCTCTCGTTCAGCCTGCCGCGCGGCGGGATCGTCGGCGTCATCGGCCCGAACGGCGCGGGCAAGACGACTCTGTTCCGGATGATCACCGGCCAGGAGCAGCCCGACGGCGGCGCGCTGCGGCTGGGCGACACCGTCGACCTCGCATACGTCGACCAGTCGCGCGACGCGCTCGACCCCGAGAAGAACGTCTGGGAGGAGATCTCCGACGGCGAGGACCAGATCGACGTCGGCGGCCGCCGCATGGCGTCGCGCGCGTACGTCGCCGGCTTCAACTTCCGCAGCTCCGACCAGCAGAAGAAGGTCGGCAAGCTCTCGGGCGGCGAGCGCAACCGCGTCCATCTGGCGAAGCTGCTGCGCCGCGGCGGCAACCTGCTGCTGCTGGACGAGCCGACGAACGACCTCGACGTCGACACGCTGCGCGCGCTCGAGCAGGCGCTGCTCGACTTCGCCGGCTGCGCGGTCGTGATCTCACACGACCGCTGGTTCCTCGACCGGATCGCGACCCACGTCCTCGCGTTCGAGGGCGACTCGCAGGTCGTCTGGTTCGAGGGCAACTTCGAGGCCTACGAATCCGCCCGCCGGGAGCGGCTCGGCGATGCCGCCGACCGGCCCCACCGGATCACGTACAAGAAGCTGACGCGCGCCTAGTTCACGTGGCACATGAACCCGTCCACGCGGCCGTTCGTCGGCAAGGACAAGGAGGTCCCGGGCGATCCGGTGACGACGTTCGAGAACGTGACCGAGGGCTCCGGCGAGCCTGAGCCGGCCGCGGCCACGGTCGAGGTCCCGTTCACGATCACGGACCCCGCCACGACGGACCTGACCGTCGACCTCGCGTTCCCGAACCCGGAGGACTACGACCTCGAGCTGTGCAAGATGCAGAATGGGAGCTGCGAGCCGTTCGGGGCCGGAAACACCGCCGAGGGCTCATCGGGCGGCTTCGTCGGCGCCCAGGAACACATCGAGGCCACCAAGGAGGCGCACGGCGACCTCACGGGCGACTACGTGGCCCGCGTGATCAGCTTCGCCTCCGCGACCAACGACTGGACGCTCACGACCCTCGCGAGCAAGCCGGGCTCCGTGACGATCGAGCCGGGCCATCGCGAGGCGTGGACGATGACTTGCGAGACGCCAGAGGGCGACGTCCTGGCTGAGCGTCAGCTGTTCATCGACCGCGGCCAGCAGTCCAAGGTCGACTTCGCCGGCGCCTGCGCCGCGAAGGGCGGCAAGAAGAAGAAGTAGCTACGCGGGCAGGTCGGTGCCGCACTCGGCGGCGACCGCCGCGAGCTGCTCGGCCATCTCGGCGCGCCTGCCAGGCGCGCTGTCGGCCAGGTTGTCGACCTCGAGCGGGTCGCGTTCGAGGTCGTAGAGCTCGTACTCGGTGTCGGCTTCGCCGCTCGGATCGAAGTACACGGCGTACTTCATCCGCCCGTCGCGCACCGCGCGGATCCGGTTCGGCTGGCCCGACACGTTCTTGAACGCGGTGCCCGCCTGGTGGTCGTCGTAGGTGAAGTGGATCGACTCGCGTACCGAGTCGGCGGGCTTCACGCCGTCCAGCCTCCCGTGGCGCGCAATGACCGGCGTCAGGTCGCGGCCGCGGACGTCGCAGCCCGAGACGTCCGCGCCCGCGAGCGTCGCCATGGTCGGGAAGACGTCGATCAGCGACGCAAGCGCGTCTGTCTCAGCCGGCCGGTCGAACAGCGCCGGCGAAGAGATAACAAGTGGCACGCGGATCGTCTCCTCGTAGACGTTGAACATCTTCTGCCGCAGGCCGCCGTGCGAGAGACCCATCTCTCCGTGGTCGGCACAGCGCACGATGATCGTGCGGTCCCGCAGCGAACCGAGCGCCGCTGAGCACGCGCCCGATCTTCTCGTCGATGACCCGATGCAGGTATGCGTAGAAGCTGACGTAGTCGCGCTTCATTCGCTCGTTGCGCAGGTGGCCGAGGTAGGCGACCTGTCCCATCCGCATCAGGCCGTGCACGTTCGGCTTCGTTCGAGAGGTCCTCGTCGAGCGTCGGCGGTAGCGGGACCTCGATCTCGCGCACCTCGTCGAACGTGTAGCCGCCCTTCTCGAACTGCGCCGGGTAACCGAGCACGTCGTGCGGGTTGATCAGCGACACGACGAGACAGAACGGCTCCGGCAGGTCCTCGCTGCGCGAGCCACTGCTCGACGCCGGCGGTGTACATCTCGTCCCAGTTCGCGACGCCGGCGCCGAAGTTCTCGGCCTTCGCGTTCTCGCCGGCGTCGGGCGGGTCCCAGTCGGCGAACCCGAACTCGCGCTCGAGCCGCTCGGTGTCGGCGCGGCTCCAGCTGCCCTCGACCGGCTTGGTCAGGTGCCATTTGCCCTTCAGCGCGACGTGGTAGCCCGCCGCGCGCAGTACGTGGGCGATGCTCTGCGTCTCCGGCTTCAGCTCGGGTTCGTCGCCGCCCCGCTCCCCGCGCTGGCCGACGCCGCGCGCGAGCGCCCACGCGAGCCGCTGGCGGTCCACCTCGCCGCGCAGGCCCATGCGCGCTGCCGTCTCCAGGACGAAGGGGAGGTTGCGGGGGTCGGGCAGAAGGTCGCCCATCGTCAGCGTCAGCGGCAGCCCGTGCTGCGCCGGGTACTGGCCCGAGAAGAGCGTCGCCCGGCTCGGCGTGCACATGCACGTGTTGCAGAACGCGTGCGTGAAGCTGAGCCCCGTCCGCGCCAGCTCGGCGTCGTTCGGCATCAGCTCGCGCATCCAACCGGTCTCGTCGGGCCAGTGCTGCGGATAGCGCTGCTGGTCGGTGATCAGCAGCAGGAGGTTCGGCCGGTCCACGCTGGGCCGATCCTATGTGCCCGACGTCACGCTGAATTCAGATACTCGGCGGTATCCCATTAGGTGGGATGCGCCGCACACTCGCCCTAGCCGCCGTTGCCTTCGCCGTCTGCGCGCCCAGCGCCGTCGCCGGCCCGGGAACCGCCCCGGACTGCCGGTTCGACGACGCCCGCGCCTATGAGGACTTCGGAAGGATCCGCACCTTCACCACGGGCTCCGGCCTCTACGGCTGCCTGACCGACGTCGGCCGCGCCTACCGGCTCGACACCGGCGAGATGCGCGCGCGGTCCGCCGCCACGCGCCGGGCTCTCTTCGGCTTCGACGACTGGATCGCCCACCCGATCCGCACGGACTCGGGCGAGCGGCGTGTCCGCGCCACGAACCTCCGCACCGGCGCACGCCACCGCGCTAGCGCGGCCGGTGCCGGTTACGGCGCTCGTCGTGAACGCCGACGGCACGCTCGCTTGGATCTCCGGCACGCAGCTTTGGACTAAGCCGGCCGGCGAGCGCCGCTATCTGCTGGCCTCGGACGCGGCGATCGACCCGGGCTTCCTGGGGCTCGAGAACGACGTCGGCTGCGCGGTCACCTGGCGCGTCGGCGGCGAGCAGCGCTCCTCGAGCATCTTCTGCAGCCGCCGTAGCTCCGCCGATTGACATGGCGCCCGGCGTGATGATCGCCCGATGAGCACTTACGACTACATCATCGTCGGAGCGGGTTCGGCCGGTTGCGTGCTCGCTGCGCGCCTGAGTGAGGATCAGGACGTCTCGGTACTCGTGATCGAGGCCGGGCCGCCGGACGTGAAGGAGAACATCCACGTCCCCGCGGCATTCGGGTCGCTCTTCAAGACCGACGTCGACTGGGACTACGCCACGTTCCCGGAGGCCGGCTGCAACAACCGGATGATGTACATGCCGCGCGGGAAGACCCTCGGCGGCTCGTCGTCGATCAACGCGATGGTCTACATCCGCGGCAACCGCGCCGACTACGACAGCTGGGGCGCCCGGCTGGACCTACGACGAGGTCCTCCCCTACTTCAAGAAGAGCGAGGACAACGAGCGCGGCGAGAACGAGTACCACGGAGCCGGCGGCCCGCTGACGGTGAGTGAGAGCCGCTCGAACAACCCGATGGCGGACGCCTGGGTCGAGGCGGCGATGCAAGCCGGGCTCGAGGCGAACGAGGACTTCAACGGCGCGGCGCAGGACGGCGTCGGCCGCTACCAGGTCACCCAGCGCAACGGGATGCGCTGCTCGGCCGCCGTCGCGTTCCTGCACCCCGCCGCGGAGCGGGCCAACCTGACGATCGAGACGCGCATGCATGTGCACCGCGTCCTGATGGACGGTACGCGTGCGACCGGCGTCGTCGCCGAGCACGACGGCGAGCTCGTCGAGCTGCGCGCCGAGCGCGAGGTCCTCCTCTGCGCCGGCGCATACAACTCACCGCAGCTGCTGCTGCTCTCCGGGATCGGCCCCGCCGAGGAGCTGGCGGCGCGCGAGATCGAGTCGGTCGTGGACCTGCCCGAGGTCGGCCGCAACCTCCAGGACCACGTGCAAATCGGCGGGATCTGGACGAACGAGGAGCCGGTCTCGCTGATCCTGGGCGCCGAGCCCGAGTACCAGCAGGCGTTCGCCGAGCGCGGCGAGGGCCCGCTCACCTCGAACGTCGCGGAGTCCGGTGGCTTCTGGCGCTCACGCGACGGCCTGGACGCGCCCGACCTGCAGTTCCACTGCGCGCCGGTGATGTTCGTCGAGGAGGGGCTGGGCGATCCGGTCGCGCACGGCATCTCTTTCGGCGTGTGCCTCCTGACACCCGAGAGCACAGGCAGCGTCTCGCTGCGCACGAACGACCCGACCATGAAGCCGGCGATCCGCCACAACTTCTACGGCGAGCCGGCCGACGTCGAGCGCGTGCTCGAAGGGCTGCACAAGTGCTACGAGATCGCGCGCCAGGACGCACTCAAGCCCTACTGCCGCGAGCTCTACCTCGGGCCGGAGTCCGACTCGGACGAGGACCTGCGCGCGCACATGAGCCGCAGCTCCCAGGTCCTCTACCACCCGTCGGGCACCTGCGCGATGGGCACGGTGGTCGACAGCGAGCTCCGCGTCAAGGGAACCGAGGGCCTGCGCGTCGTCGATTGCTCGGTCCTGCCGAACGTCGTGCGCGGCAACACCAACGCGCCGACGATCATGATCGGCGAGAGGGCGGCCGACCTGATCCGCGGCCGAACGGGCGCCGAGCAGACGGTCGCCGAGGCAGCGGCCTAGCGCCGGGCCATCGGAAGCGGGATCGAGGTCGAGCCGTCCGGCGGCTCGACTCCCCAGTGCCCCTGCCAGTTCACCGGCGTGTCCGACGGCGGTCCGAACTTGGCCTCCATGTACGTCAGCGACCTCCTCGTACAGCTCGTCTCCGAGCACCCTGCGCAGGAGTCCCTCCTCGGTGCGATAGAGCGGCGTCGGGCTGACGTAGGCCTCGGGCGCGTCGATGCACCACCAGTCGAGCGGCTCGCCGGTGCCGGAACCCCAGTCGTCCTCGTGGTCGTAGGGCCGCAGCGTGTGGGTCGTCGGCTGCTCGTCATCGTCGTCGTCGTGGTCGATCGCGAACGGCACGAGCCCGCACGTGAATGGCTTCCAGTCGAGCGGGTCCTCCCCGCGTCGGAGCGCGGCCACGTGGAACGCACATCCGGTGGTGCCGCTCGGCCCGTCGCCGGTGTTCTGAAAGACGCAGTGGCCTCCGCTGACGCGCGTGTGCTTTGACCCGGAGCTCCGCTCCTTGAACCAGTCGTCGCGGTAGCGGTCGACCAGGTCCCAGTCGTCCGCCGTCAGCTGCTTGGCGCGCTTCTTCAGGCGCTTGAAGTCGTCCGCGCCCTCCTCGTCGTCGGCGTCCACCTGGACGAAGACGCCGGCCTGGCAGCAGCCGCCCACCGGCTCGCCGTGGATGCCCTTGCAGCCGCAGCCGTAGATGCACTTCCAGGAGCTCGCCAGGAAGGTCAGGTCGATCTCCCAGCGCGACGCGTCGCGCGGGTCGATGAACTCCGCCCATTCCCGGTGCAAGGCCAACGACTTGTTTGTAGCACCCCGGCCTTTGGGAACCACCTACGCATGGAGGCGACCGGCAGCCAGGTGCTGCGCTATTTGGCGATTCTCAACGCGGCGTCGGCCTTCGGGCTGGACCGGCGCGAGATCGCGGCCGTCGCCGGCCCCTTCGATCCGCGCCGTGCCCGTTGCGATCAGCTAGCGGACGCCCTCGCCGACCTCATCCTCGCCCGTTCGACGGGCGAATGTTCTGGTTGAGGTGGAACATGTTGTCCGGGTCGTAGCGGTCCTTCAGCGCGACCAGCCGGTCGTACTTGACCGGTCCGTAGGTCGAGCGGACGCGCTCCTCGCCCTCGTCTGAGATGTAGTTGAGGTACACGCCGTCGGTCGCGTGCGGCTTGAGGTCGTCCGCGAGCGCCTTGGCCCATGAGATGTGAGCGTTGGCGGTGTCCTCGTCCGGCTCCATCCACATCGCGAGCGCGTGGTAGCACCAAGGGACGTCACGACGTCCGAGCGCCGTGTCGTCCTCGCCCACACGGCTGATCGCTCCGCCCATCGGCTCCATCAGGAGCTGCACGAGCGGGCCGGGCCTCTTGGCACCGTGATCCACGAGCTTGTCGATCACGTCGTCCTCCAGGTCCTCCAGGAACTCGGCCTTGAAGTAGCCGCGGATTCCCTTCGGCCCACCGTCGTCGAGCATGCTCTGAAGCGCCGTGTACGGCATGGGCTGGACCACGTCCACGACTGGCTTCATCACGTTCCGGATCGGCGCGACGACGCGCTCGCCCTCCTCCGGGCTGCCGGTCCAGCAGACGATGACTCCCACCGCGGGCTGGTGCTGTAGCTCGGGCGGCACGAACGGCGCGGGAGGCGCGTTGACGAAGGCGACACCGCCACCGAGGTCGTCGGGCGCCTCGGCCATGTAGTCGCGCATGAACGCCATCGTGTCGCGGGCGCGGTCGGGCGTCGCGAGCAGCATGCCGCCGTAGATCATCGGGCCGACCTCGTGCAGGCGGTACGTGAACGACGTGACGATCCCGAAGTTGCCGCTGCCGCCGCGGATGCCCCAGAACAGGTCGGGGTTCTCGCCGGCGTTCGCGGTGACCCGCTCGCCGGCCGCGGTCACGATGTCCGCGGAGAGCAGGTTGTCGGCCGTCAGGCCGCACTTGCGCTCGAGCCAGCCGCTGCCGCTGCCGAGCGTCAGCCCGGCGATGCCGGTCGTCGAGAAGCGGCCGCCGGTCACGGCAAGGCCGTGCTCCTGCGTCGCCGCGTCGAACTCGCCCCACGTAGTGCCGGCCTCGGCGCGGGCGGTCTTCATGTCGGGGTCGACCTCGACGTTGTTCATCGGCGACAGGTCGATCACGATCCCGTCGTCGCACGTCGCGTAGCCCGGCGCGGAGTGCCCGCCGCCGCGCACGGCGACGGTCAGTTCGTGCTCGCGCGCGAAGTTCACCGCCGCGACCACATCGTCGGGCGTGGCGCAGCGCGCTATCAGCGCCGGATGGCGGTCGTGAATCCCGTTCCAGACGAGTCGAGCCTCGTCGAAACCTTCGTCCCCGGGCTGAAGGAGCGCGCCACCGAATGAGCGCGCAAGTTCCTCTACAGCCGGGGCCGCAAGCGTCTGCTCCGGCATGGGGGTCCTCCTAGATCAGTGGCCAACAAGTCCTTGGGCCACTGTCCTCCAGCCCTGGAGGTATGTCAAGCGGGTTTTAGCCCGGCGTTACCTCGAGAAGACCTGCCCTCGAATCGCCCCGCTCGGGAACTTCTCGGTGTGGACGTTGACGTAGAACCCGCTCGGGTTCGACTTGATGTCGTCGGCCACACCCCCAGCCACGTCGATGCACTGGCTCGCGGCACCCTTGCCGCCCCGGCGCGGATTCTTCAGCGTCACGACGGGGTCACCATTCTCGCCCCGCACTCCACGATGGATGTGCGCCGCGATCGGCTTGCCGATGTTGGCGACCGTCAGCCCGTAGCAGAGCGTGTCGCCTTTGAAAATGCCCGAAAACGAGCCGCGGCCGTTGCCGTCGCCCGCGCCTCGCTGGCCGTCGTTGCCGATCTCCGCCTTGCCGTCAAGAACGCCGAACCCTGCACGCAGCTCGTTCTGAGACGTCTCCGACTGCGCGCCGATCGCGACGCCGACCGCGAGCGCAGTCAGGCCGACCGCGGCCAGCGCGGCGATCACCCGAATGTTCTTCATGACTCCTCCCCCTTCAGCACTTCCCGAGCAGCTGGGCGGTCTGGTAGGTGTCGGTCAGGATCTGAAGCCGCTTCACCTGGTCGCCCTCCCAGCGCCAAATATGGACGACCGGGACCTTCGCAGATTGGTCGCCCTTCTTCACGCTCGTGTGCCCGAGCACGACGACCGTGTCCCCATCCTCGTAGAACTCGTCGGGGGTCAGCTCGAAGCTGTCCCATGCGCCGACGGCCTCCTGAAGCACCTGGATCGCCTGATCCTTCCCCTGGTGCTCGCCGCCGCCGGGGAGGTCGGTCGAATTGGAGCCCTCCCAGGTGAAGTCGTCTGCCCAGTCCTGCAGCGCCGCCTCCAGGTTGCCCTCGCCGAACTCCTGGTAGCGCTGCTTCATCTGATCAGCATGTCCTGCCATGGGTCCTCCCTTCGGTGGGTTTGACCTTGGCTTTCCCGGCCCGCGGGCAGGTAATCAGCGCTGCTCGGAGATCCAGGCCATGATCTTCTTCGAGTGAGTGATGACCGTGCCGTCCGGCAGCTTGAGCGCGGGCAGTTTCGTGTCCCCCGTCGCCTGGCGCAGGTCCTCGCGCGAGCCCTTGCGCAGGAAGGGGATGGGGTGCCCGTGGGCGGCGACCACCTTCTCGTACTCGATGCCCGCGTCGCGCATCGCTTCCTGCACCCGTCGGCAAGGGTGAACGCGCGGTCCGCCGTCGTCGCCGTGGCAGACGTAGAGCGTCGGAATCTCAGCCATCGCAGGTCCTCCTCAGGATCGTGGTGTGGTTAAGACGGTGGTGGGACTGAAAAATCATCGTTAGGTTTGACCCGCGATGTCGGATTTCGCCGGGCCTACGGATCTGACGTTCAATCGCGGGCCGATCGCGGACCCGCAGGCGTTCGCGCGCGATGCCGCGGCCGCATCGTGGCTCTTCCTCTGCGGAGAGGAGTTCGCGGCGATGGAGCAGGGCATGTCCTACGCGAGCGTCCAGGACGCCGTGCCGGAGTCGGCGAACATCGTGTCCGACCCCCCACGCGAGATGGACATGGACCTCGCGCGACAGCACGTGGCTGCGCTCGACTCGCTTCCGCGCCCGACGCTGGTGACGTGCCGCGTCGGCCCGCGTTCGTCCGCCGTGGTCTACCTCTACTCCGGCCTCAGGTCGGGCGCGAGCGCCGAGGAGGTGCTGGCGAAGGCGGAAGCCGACGACGCACCCTTCATCCAGTCCGACGACCTGAAGGCCTGGGTGGCCCAGGGCCTGGACGAACTGTCCGCGCAATGACGCCAGACCCAGGGCACATCATGCAGGTGGGCATGGGCTTCATGGGCTCGAAGGTGTTGCTGTCAGCGGTCGAGCTCGAGCTCTTCACGAATCTCGGAGGCGATGCCCTGACGGGCGAGGAGCTGCGCGAGAAGCTCGGCCTCGACGATCGCGCGATCCCCGACTTCCCGGACGCCCTCGTCGCGCTCGGCCTGCTAGACCGCGACGGCGAGGGAGCGGACGCCCGCTACCGCAACACGCCCGACAGCGCCGTCTTCCTCGACAAGTCGGGCCCGGCCTACATCGGCGGCATTCTCGAGATGTCGAACGCACGGCTCTACCCGTTCTGGGGCGACCTGACCGACGGCCTCCGCACCGGCAAGCCCCAGAACGAGGTCAAGCATGCCGGGAAGCAGATGTTCGAGGAGCTCTACAGCGATCCCGCCCGGCTCGAGCAGTTCATGAACGCGATGGCAGGGATTTCGATGGGCCCGTTCATGGCGCTTGCCGAGAAGGTCGACTTCTCGGGCTACCAGACGCTGTGCGACATGGGCGGCGCGACCGGCCAGCTCTCGATCATCGTCGCGGGTCGCCATCCGCACCTGCGCGCCACCAGCTTCGACCTGCCCGTCGTCGAACCGATCGCTCGGCGCACGATCGAGGCCGCCGGCATGAGTGACCGAGTGGAGGCCGTCGGCGGGGACTTCTTCGCGGACCCGCTCCCGAACGCCGACGTGATCACGATGGGCCTGATCCTCCACGACTGGAACCTCGAGCGGAAGATGGAGCTCATCCAAAAGGCGTACGACGCGCTGCCCGACGGCGGCGCGCTCATCGCGGTCGAGAACATCATCGACGACGCGCGGCGCGAGAACGTCTTCGGGCTACTGATGTCGCTGAACATGCTGATCGAGTTCGGTGACGCGTTCGACTTCACGGGCGCCGATTTCGACGGATGGTGCAAGGAGGTCGGGTTCAGCGACACCGAGGTCGTGCCGCTCGCGGGGCCGGCGAGCGCGGCCATCGCCCACAAGCGCTGACGGGGAGCGATGGGCTCGGCCGTCCAGTGGAACGGGCTCGAGATCGCCTACCGGCGCGCCGGTGACGGGCCGCCGCTCGTGTTCCTGCACGGCGCGACGTCGGATGGGCGCCTGTGGCAGCCGCAGCTCCAAGGCCTGGCCGATCAGTTCACCGTGATCGCGTGGGACGAGCCGGGCGCCGGCGGGTCGTCCGACATTCCCGACGACTTCGAGCTCGCGGACTACGCGGGCTGCCTCGCCGCGTTGATCGAGCACCTGGAGCTCGGCGCCGCGCACGTGGCCGGCCTTTCGTGGGGCGGGACCGTGGCACTCGAGCTCTACCGGCGGCGGCCGGAGCTGGTCGCGACCCTGGCCCTGATGGACACCTATGCGGGCTGGAAGGGTTCGCTACCCGCGGAGGAGGTGCGCGCGCGTGCCGAGTTGACGCGCCAGATGCTCGCCGCACCGCCCGAGTCCTTCGCTCCCATCCTCCCGGGGCTGTTCGCCGGTGACCCGCCGGCGGAGTACCTGGCGCTGCTCGAGGAGGTGGGCGCCGCCGTCCGGCCGGAGACCATGGGCGTGCAGCTGTCGCTGATGGCCGAGACGGACCTGAGCGACGTCCTTCCCACCGTCGCCGTCCCGACCCTGCTCATCTGGGGAGAGCTCGACGCACGATCACCGCTCGCGGTCGCGCACCAGTTCGAGCGGGCGATCCCGCACGCTCGTCTCGTCGTGATTCCCGACGCCGGGCACGTGAGCAACCTCGAAAAGCCCGAGGAGGTCAACGCCGCGATCCGCGATTTCCTCAGCGCTTAGGATCGGGGCGTGGCTCGCATCTCCGAGATCGGTGGACGCCGGCTGCCGTTCCTGCGCTGGTCGTTCGTGCGGATGATGCTCGGGATGAACCGCCTGACCACCGAGTGGCAGGTGGGCGACGGCCGCGAGGAGGCGCTCGCGCAGCACGTCATGTCGAAGGCGGTTCCGGGGGATCTCGACAGCGCGATCGCCGCCGTCGACGAATTCGCGTACGGCCAGAGCTTCCTGATCAACGTCGGCGACGAGAAGGGCGCGCTGCTCGACGCCGCGGTCCGGCGCGCGGAGCCGCGCCGGCTGCTGGAGCTGGGCACCTACTGCGGCTACAGCGCGCTGCGCACAGCGCGCGTGATGCCTGACGACGCGCACCTGTACTCCCTGGAGTTCCTCGAGGCCAACGCCGACATCGCGCGGCGGATCCTGAGCCACGCAGGTGTCGAATCACGAGTGACCGTCATCGTAGGCACGCTCGGCGACGGCGGCAAGACGATCGAGGCGCTCGAGGGCGAGCACGGCTTCGACAAGGGCTCGCTCGACTTCGTCTTCATCGACCACGCGAAGGACGAGTACCTGCCCGACCTCGAGCGGATCCTCGCGCGCGAATGGCTGCATCCCGGCGCGATCGTGGTCGCCGACAACGTGAAGATGCCCGGCGCACCCGAGTACCGCGAGTACATGCGCGGGTCCGAGGGTCGCCTCTGGCGCACGACCGAGCACGAGACCCACGTCGAGTACCAGTCGCTGCTCAAGGATCTCGTCCTCGAGTCGGAGTACCTCAGGGCAGCGCGGGCCGCAGTAGCCGCTCGCTAGAGCAGCTCCGCGAGCTTCTCCGCCGCGCGGCGCGCGCCGTCCGTCTCGACGTCGCGGTAGTCGACGTCACGCCCGATCTCCTCGGCGATCGCGGACGCGATGACATCCGGGTCAGCCGTGTCGAAGTCCATCCGTCTGCCGGCTCCGTAGCCGTCGAGCCGGTGCGCGACGTGCATGTTCTGCTCGAAGTGGTGGCGCAGCGGGAAGTACAGGAACGGCCGCTTGCTGGCCGTCAGCTCCATCGAGGTCGTGAGCCCGCCCTGCACGACGGCCAGATCGCACGCCGCGAGGTGCCGGTAGAGGTTGTGCACATAGGCGACGATCTCGAGGCCGTCCGGCTGCGGAAGCGAGTCCGGATCGATCCGAGGCCCGGCCACGACGATCATGCGCAATGCCGGCACCCGGCGCTTCGCCTCGTCGAATGACGCAATCACGCGCCGGAGCAGATCGCCGCCGACTCCGGATCCGCCGACGCTGACGATGCAGACCTTCTCGTCCGGCCGATATCCGAGATCGTGACGGAGCTGGTCGCGGTCGCCGAGGCTGCGGGGGTCGAAGCCCGTCACGTATCCGGCGAACTCGAAGTTCCGCTCCGTCCAGTCGCGGATCATCGGAAGCTGCGGGCCGAGCCGCTCGTCGACGATGTCATCGGGGTTGCCCACGAAGATCGCGCGGTCGCGCAAGGTGGGGTGCGCCGCGATGTGCTCGATCATCTCGGCGTTGTAGTCCGCCGTGAGATACGCCTCGCGGTCGCCTCCGTCGGGCATCGGGAGCCACCCGACGAAGTCGGTCAGCCATGCGTAGCGGGCACGCTTCTCGCGCGGGTTCTCGTGGAGGTAGTAGTCCAGCTCCCACGCTTCGTCGCCGATCCAGAGGTCGTAGCGCTCCTCGCGCGCGACGTCGTGGAAGACCATGAAGTTGTTGATGAGGATCTCGTCCATCCGCCGCCACGCCTGGAAGCAGTGCAGGTCGTGCTCGGCCGACTCCGACTCCGTGTGCATGTGCCGCGACTCGTTCGCGAGGTGCTCGCTGCCGGGGTGGATCCTCTCGCCCTCCCCCTCCAGCACCCGTGTCACCGGGTTCTGGGCGAGCCAGTCGATCTCTAGACCGTCCACCAGGTTCCGCAATTCGCGCGCGATCGCGACGTCGCGCTGCGCGTGTCCTAGGCCGATCGGCGACGAGATGTAGAGCGCGCGCTTGCGGCCGTCCGAGCGATGCACGGTCGGATCGCGCCGCGCGGAGCCCTCGACGAACTCCCGGATCGCGAGGTTCACCTGCACGGGCTTGCGCGCATGCGGCAGGTGGCCCGCGCCCTTGACTGTCTCGAGCCGGCCACCGGTGACCTTCGCGAGCACCTTGCCGTCCGCGTACGGGGTGATCTGGTCCTTGGTCCCATGAATGACGAGGACCGGGCAACGCACGCGCTTCGCGAGCGCGGTCTGATCCTTGCGCGTAAACGGGACCGCGAGACGGGCGAGCGTGCTCATCGCCAGCGTCCCGCCGTCCGTCTCGAGCGACCATGCGATCGCGTCCTCGGTCTGCTTCGTCGAGTGGGGTTCGGGGAGCATCTTGTGCGCCCACCACTCGACGAAGTCCGCATAGCCACCGGAGCGCCAGTAGGCCGGGTTGGCCTTCGCCCAGCTGATCGCGATCGGGGGCGGCTTCTTCATCCGCGTGGCGAACCGCATCAGTCCGCGCATGCGCAGGGAGTGCAGCCGGCTCAGCGGTGCCATGGGACCGATGAACACCATCCCCGAGACGCGTTCGGGATGCTCAGTCGCGACCAGCATCCCTCGTTGCGTGCCCTTCGACAGCGCCACCAGCACGGCCCGGTCTACTCCGCAGGCGTCCATCACGTCGATCGCGTCCCGGGCGAATTCCTTTTCGGCGTAAGACGCCTGCTCCGTTGGCCGATCCGAGCGGCCATTGCCGCGAGGGTCGAAGGTGATCACGCGGAAGTGGCGCGCGAAGTAACCGATCTGCGCCTTCCAGACGCGCGAGTGCACGAGCGTCCATGTCGGGAGGAAGAGGATCGTCTGGTCGCCGGTCCCGTAGGACTGCCAGAACACGCGGACGCCGTCGCGCTCGATGTACCCCTCCTCGTCCGGGTAACGAGCGCGGCTCCCGTCGACGGGGCGCTGTTGCTCAGACGCCTCGGTGGAGAGGGTCATGTCTTCCTCTTCTCCTCCATCCGCGCCGCGATGTCAACCTGCAGCGGCGGCGACCGCCTCATCGCGCGTCGCGAACTCGCGCATCCGGGTGGGAACACCCCCGCTTACGGTCCACAGCTGACAGAAGTGGTTCTTCACTTCGACGCCGCTTGCCTTGCCCCAGCCGCTGCCCCGGACGACGACGAGAACCTGGTCATGCATCTCCACGAGCTCCTCGATGTCCAGGCGCACGCCGTCGAAGGTGGTAAGCCACTCCTCCACGTAAGCGCGCACCTCATCCCGCCCGCGGTGCGAGCCGGCCAGCGGGCTCCTTTCGAGTGCCTGCCACTCGAAGTCGGCGTCGGTGCAGGCGAGGAACCCGTCCACGTCGCCGCGGTTGATCGCGTCGATGGCATCGCGCACGCGCTCCTTGCTGCTCATGAGTCCAGACTACGGTGGCCGGAGGCTCGAAGAGGACCTAGTCTGGATTTCGTGCTCGCCTCACTCCCCTGGCGCTCTGGCGTCGTCGCGTGCCTGCTTCTAGTCGTCCCCAGCGCGGCGCAGGCCGATACGGCTGCGCAGCGCACGTCCGCACCCGTGCGTCATGCCCGCACCTTCGATGCCCCGCTGGCTCCGACGCACGTCGCCGTCTACTGGCGCGGCAAGCCCGATGCGCGCGTACGGCTCGCACTCTCGCGGCGAACCGGCGGCTTCGCGCGTCCACGGCGCGTTCGCCCCGAAGAGGGCCATGGCCCAACCACGTGGGGAGCCGTGATGCTCGCCCGGCGCGCCAACGCCGTGCGCGTCTACACGGACCGTCCCCTGCGCCGGCTCACCGTGCTGTGGCTGAAGGACAACGGTTCCCCTCCTGCGAGGGCATCAGCGTACGCACAGCCCGGAGTGCTTCGGCGTGCCGACTGGGGCGCAGATGAGTCGCTCCGCTTCGGCTCGAACGGCGCGGAGACCTGGCCGTCGGCGTACTACCCGGTCCAGAAGCTCATCGTCCATCACACCGCGACGCAGAACAACGACCCAAATCCCGCGGCGACGGTTCGCTCGATCTACTACTACCACGCGGTCACCCAGGGCTGGGGCGACATTGGCTACAACTTCCTGATCGACGAGGCAGGGCGGATCTACGAGGGCCGCCACACCGTCGACTACCCGGCCGGAACGAGCCCAACGGAGGAGAACAGCGCCGGCGAAGTAGTGACCGCTGCACACGCCGTGGGCTACAACTCGGGCACGGTCGGGATCGCACTCCTGGGCACGCTGACGAACCAGAACGCGACGCCCGCGGCACGCTCGGCGCTCGAGCGCCTGCTCGCGTGGGAGTCCGATCGGCACAGCATCGACCCGCAGGGCGCCTCCCGCTACACGAACCCGGTGAACGGAACCCAGGCGACCTTCCCGAACATCGCGGGGCACCGTGACGTCGGTAGCACCGAATGTCCCGGCGGCGTCTTCTACTCGACACTTCCGTCGATCCGATCGAACGTGGCCGCGCTCATCGCGCCGTCGTCCCCCGCGTTCACGCTCGGCGCCTCGCCGACGACCATCTCGGTTCGCCGTGGCGCGACGGCGCGCTACACGATCACGGTCAGCCCGACCGGTGGCTTCACGGGCGAAGTTGCGCTGTCCGTGGCGGGCAGTCCAAGCAAGGCGACGAGCACCCTCTCGCCCACTCGGGTCACGCTCGATTCGAGCGGCCAAAGCGCGTCGTCTGCGCTGACCGTCGGCACGACGAGCTCGACGCCGACCGGGACCTTCAAGCTGAACGTCACCGCAACGGGCGGCGGTGTTTCCCGCACGACGCCCGTGACTCTTCAGGTCAAGCGCAAGTAGCGAACTGTCTCTACCTGCCTGTCCTGCGGGAGAGCGCCGCGACCGCTCCGGTTGTCGATCGGCGAAGCCGAGAAGAAGAAGAACCAGATCTCGAACAGGACGAACGCGATCACGACCATCCCGACGAGGATTCGTTCAGGAGTCGTGAGCGTACGCTCGACACCCTGATATTGAGGACGCTCCCCCCGCATGCTCCGCAGCCAAGGAGTGTGCTGTCGGACGGTCGGAGTTTGCCCGCTCATCTCTAGATACGCCTCGTTCAGCCGCGCGAACAGCATGGCCAACACGAGGCAGACCGCGGCCAGCACGACGACGACCACGAACACAGCGCCCATGGTGGGCGAGCCGCCACCCTGCACCCGCGACCCGACCCAGAGGGCGAGCAGCGGCCCGCCCGTCCAGACGTTCAGGCCGACGATCGTGAGCAGCGCCGCGAAAGCGATCCGCTTCGGCGCAGACGCGCGCCGCGGTACCTCTTCCTCCACGCCTTCACTGTGCCCGTCCGTAGCGATCCATGGCCGGAACTCGATAAGAATCAGCACATGGAGGGAAAGGGAACCGTCCTCGTAACGGGCGGATCCGGATATCTGGGCGGCTGGTGCATCGTCTCGCTGCTGGACGCCGGGTACTCGGTCCGGACCACCCTCCGCGACCTCGCACGAGAGAGCGAGGTCCGCGAAGCCGATCGCGAGCGCGACGGAACCGGGCGATCGGCTCGAGGTCGTCAGCGCAGACCTGATGAAGGACGACGGCTGGGCCGGAAGCAGTGGCGGGGTGCGAGTACGTGCTGCACGTTGCCTCGCCGCTGCCGGCGACGCAGCCGAAGGACCCGGACGAGCGTCATCGTCCCGGCGCGTGACGGCGCCTTGCGCGTGCTGCGCGCGAGCTTGGACGCCGGTGTGAAGCGGGTCGTGATGACGTCGTCGGTCGCAGCGATCCGCGGCACTGCTCGCGGCGCGGAGAGCGGCACGCTCACCGAGGACGACTGGTCGGATCCAAACGACTCGAACCTCACGCCATACGCGCGGTCGAAGACGGCAGCAGAACAGGCCGCTTGGGCGCTCGTGCGTGAGCGCGACGCCACGGACCGGCTCGCGGCCGTGAATCCGGGCGCGATCATCGGGCCGCTGCTCAGTGACGACCCTTCCTACTCGCTGCAGGCGATCGAGCGGATGCTCGCCGGCAGCATGCCCGCGGTCCCGAAGCTCGGTTTCAGCTTCGTCGACGTGCGGGACGTCGCCGATCTCCACCGCCTTGCCATGACGGCCCCCGAGGCGGGTGGCGAGCGGTTCATCGCGACCGAGCGCTTCCTATGGATGAACGAGGTGGGCGCCGTCCTGCGCGAACGGCTGGGCGAGCGCGCGCACAAGGTGCCCACGCGCACGGCCCCCAACGTCCTCGTACGCGCGATGTCGCTCTTCGATGGCAGCGTGCGCTCGATCGTCTCGGACCTCGGGCAAAAGGTGACCTACTCGAACGAGAAGGCGAGAACGCGGCTCGGCTGGGCACCGCGTCCGGCAGAGGACTCGATCGCCGACTGCGCAGAGAGCATGCTCGCCCGTAGCGCCTGACGCCGGTCGCGTGCGTGACGGTTAGCGCTGGAGGCGGATGGAGTTCAGGTCCCGCTCGCGCACTTCGTCGATTCGGGCCATGAGATCGTCGACGTCGTCGTGCTCCGCGTGGAGGTAGCGACCCGCGAGCGCGTCGTAGCGTCCGGTCGCCAGCTTGCGGACCAGTTCGGGCGCCAGCTCTGGCGGCGTCCAGGGCGCGTCGTCACCGAGAGCATCCGTCATCTCCGTCCGGACGAGACCGGGACTGAAGAAGAAGACCGGAATCCGTCCGGCGAGCTCGTTCGCAAGCGTTTCGCCGTAGCGGCATACCGCCGCCTTGCTCGGCGGGTATGACGTGCGCTCGCTGCCGGGCAGATACGCGCCGCCGCTCCCCGTGATCACGATCCGCCCGCCGCCCCGCTCGAGCATGCCCGGGATGACGGCCCGGCAACAGAGGTGGACTCCAAGGACGTTCACCTCGTAGACGTGCCACCAGTCGGCGGGATCGACCTCCCACGACGATTCCCGCGTGCCCATGACGCCGGCATTCGCGACGAGCAGGTCGACCTCACCCGCCTCGGCGACCGCATGCTCGACCGAGCTGCCGTCGGCGACGTCCACCTCCACCCACCGGCCACCGATCTCTTTGGCAACGGCCTCGACCTGATCGCGGCTGCGCGCGCCCACGACCACGTCCCAGCCATCGCCCGCGAGCGCCCGCGCGATCCCCGCGCCGATGCCGCGGCCGCCACCGGTGACGAAGGCCCTCATGCCCGGCAGCTTATTCGCGGGTGCGCTCTCCGAGTGAGAGAATCGCGCTATGTCGGTTTACCGGGCGCAGGCTCACCTGGACGCGCCGGTCGAAGCGGTCTGGGCGCTGGTCGGCAACCCCGCCACCTATCCGGAATGGTGGCCGGCTGCGGTGGAGATCCGGGGCGAGCGCTTCGAGGTCGGAGACGTCTACACCCAGGTTGTGGGCGTCGCCGGGCGGCCGGAGTACAGCCGGGTCATCGACCGTCGCGACGAGCTCAAGGCGCTGAGCTGGAGCTGCCCGACGACGGGTGGCTTCCAGCACTGGCTTCTGACCGACGCCCAAGGCGGCACTTTCGTGGACATGGAGATGGGAATCGACGCGCCCACGCTCCGATACGGGCTGTTCGACAAGACGCTCGGGCGGTGGTTCATGAAGCGCTGGGCAGAACAGGCCATCGACGGCTTGCGCCGGGCGCTGACGACCTAGTGCCTCCAGAGAACTCAGAGGTGGTGCGCAGCATGTGGGCGACACTCGACCGGGACCCAGGCATGCCGTGGCCGCCGCCGCCCGAGGAGTTCGATCGCCGGATGCGGACCGATCTATGCCACGAGCAGATCGAGCTCAGAAATCCTGCTGAGTTCCCCGTCGCTGACGAATACCGGGGCCATGAGGGGCTGCGCCGATGGGCGACCGAGGTGTGGGAGGTGTTCAGCGAGGTCCACAACGAGGTGGAGGAGATCATCGAAGGCGGAGACGGCGACACGCTCGTGAGCGTGCAGAAGACGCACGCACGCATGCGGCACACGGGGCTCGAGACGCACTTCCGATGGGCGGTCGTCTGGAGGTTCCAGGGCGGAAAGGTGCTGAGCGGCCACGGGTACCTGACCAAGGCCGAGGCGCTGGATGACGCCGGCGTCTGAGATGGAGGGAGAGAACCTCGACGCCATCCGCCGTATGAACGCGCCCTTGGAGGGCGTTGAGGTCATGCCGGCCATACGTGCCTCCCTCGCCGGCGACAATGCCGCGATCCCGCCATCGATCGCCGAGGGCTTCGCTGCGTGGCGCGACCTGTTCGACCCCGACGCCGAGATCGACACATCCGGCGCGCACATGCTCGAATTCGGAGTGCTTCAGGGACGCGAAGGACTCCGGGAGCTGTGGACCCGCTGGGGGGAGGACTGGGAGAGCTATCGCTGGACCCACAGCGACTACGCCGAGAAAGATGAACACGTCATCGCGGATGTCCGGATCGAAGCGATCGGGCGAACGAGCGGAGCCGCCGTGGCCTGGCATCACGCCCAGGTGTGGACGTTCCGGGACGGGAAGATCGTTCGCTGGAGCCTGTTCAACGACCGCGCCGAAGCGCTGGCCGCACTAGAAGCAAGCAAGCATTGATGGACTGAGTGCGACGGTTATCGAACCCTCAGTCTGAGGTCGCGAGATACTCCGCAGGCGATGTCGCAGGAGAACGTGCAGATCATTCGGGGAGTTCATCGACGCGTTCAACCGGCGGGATTACACGGCATGTCTCGACGCCATCGATCCCGAGGTCGAGTGGCGTCCTCCCCGGACATCCCGAATGCCGCGGTCGCAGTCGGCCGTGACGCGCTGATCGCAAACTTCCAGGACTGGTTCGCGGGCTGGGAGGACTACCGCTCGATCCCCAGGAGATCCTCGAGGGTCCTCGACGACACTGTTGTGGTGTGCACGCGGGAGTCTGCGCGGCAGGGGCAGCGGCATCGAGTTTGGCTCACGTCGCATCTCGTGCGGCAACAGGCCTACCTCGACCGCGCCGAAGCGCTACGAGCGGTCGGGCTGAGCTGATGGCCAAGAGGCGTGGAAGCGCAACCAGCGCCGAGGTCAGCGGGCTCAACAGCCGAGCCGACGACTGAAGCAAGCAACTGATCAGGCCGTGCCGGCACGTTCGCGCATCGCGCGGCTCGCGTCATCTGGCCCGGTGGAACCAGGCATAGCGGACGACTCGCCCGTCGCGAACTGTCCAAAGAGCTGACTCACGGCCAACAACCTCGGCACCACTCGCGCGGCCGCGGGCGCGGTAACCGACGACCACGGCCACGTCTTCACCGTGCGCCCTCATCTCTTCTACTTCCATCTGCCAGACCTCCCACCCTTCAAGCGTTTTCGTCAGCGCACGTGTGAACGGCTGCGAGCCCGCGCCGGGTACCGGGCTCCACTGCGTCCGGCGGATTGACGTACTCGATGTCTGGATCGAGTAGCTCTGGCGGCCCAGGAAAGTCCTCCCTATTCCAGGCTGCGTACAGGGCGCGGACGACGTCGAGAGTTGCCTCCGCCATACGCCGAGTATCTCGACCCGGCGGCAAGTAACCAACCATTGATGGAACTAGTGGGACGGTTATCGAACCGTCGAGTTCGCCGGGCGGGTTGCTCGCTCTGAGATGCTCGCGCTTATCGCGGGCTATAGAGAACTCTTGGAGCGCTCGATCGACGCCTGGAATCGAGGGGACCTCCCCGCCTGGCTCGAGACACACGATCCCGAAGCCGAGTTCCACACCACAGGTCTGTTTCCCGGCCTGCGGCCCGTCTATCGAGGCCACGATCAGCTCACGACCTTCTGGCGCGCGATGCACGACCCGTGGGAATCGCTCCGCGTGGACCTCGAACGATTCGCCGAGGGTGGCGACTGGGCCATCATCGAGTTTCGCTTCCGGGCGGTCGGCGCGGAGAGCGGTGTCGAGGTAGACATGACGTACTGCAACGCGGACCGAATCCGCAACGGCCTCATCACACACGTCTACGCGCGCCGCCACTTCGACGAGGCCGTGAGCGCCCTCGAAACCTCGGGGCGAAACGAGGGTCGTGCTTAGGGCATCATCTCCATGCCAGAACCCGAGCTACCGTCGTCCATCATGCCTCGGGGCTCGCTGAACCCAGGCACGTCGGACGGCACGAACGCCACACCCAGCGCTAGCGCAAGCAAAAGGACCGCCACGCCCCTACGCGCCGCAGTCGGCCAGGGGAGGAGCTTCTCGGCGGCGATGAATGCCGCGATCAGAGCCATCCAGCCAAGACTCATCATTCCGACCGCGAACAGCGCCGCCATCAGCGCCCAGCAACACCCCAGGCACCATGCGCCGTGCCGCACGCCAAGCTCCAGCCCGCCCGCGCGGCCGTGGCGCCAGCGCTCCGCGAGGAACATCAGCGGACTGCGGCACTTGACGAGGCAGGCGCGCTTGAACGGCGTCACCTGGTACACGGCCGCCGCAAAGATCACACCGCCGGTTACGTAGCGCCCGGCTTCATCCCAAGCCAGGAATCCTGGGTCCGCGTCGCGAACGAGCGCGAACCCGCCGTACGCGACGAGTCCGGCGGCCGTCCACACGAGGAGGTAGCCCGCGACGAAGAGAATGGTCGCGTCGGCTGGCGCGCCCCTTCCGCGCTCCAGGTGGCCGGCCCGCAGGCGGTCGTAGATCAGCACCGTCGGGCTGACCGACGGGAACATCATGGCCGCCATCATCACGACCCAGACCGAGACGTAAAAGCCGAGGCTTCCAAGCTCTGCCCCCGGGGCAGCCTCCATGCCGCTCATTCGGTCGTCGGTGATCCCCCAGGCCACGACCGCGAGCGCGAGCAGCACGGCGATCAGGGCGAACTGAACCCGCTCCAGCCGCGGTTCGAACGACCGCGTTCTCAGTCCGCTCGCTTCCAGCTACGCCGCCCAGGAGAAGGGGCTGGCGAACGCGGACTTGCCCTCGAACGCGTGCTCCATCCCGAACGCACTCACTTGGGATTTCGTCGCGCGCGCGACCGCGAAGTCGTCGCCGGCCGGATGGAAGATGCCGGAGAGGCGCACCGACTGGCCGTCCTCCTTGCCGAACGGCACGATCTCCTGGACCTCGATCTCCCCGTCGCCCACCTTGATCCGGTGCGTGCCGTTGTCGTGCGACACCTCCATCGGAACGCGCTCCACGCCCAGCTGCTCGCCGATGAGCGGCCCAAGCGCCTCCATCGGCCCACCGAGCTGGCCGCCGAAGACCGCCGCGAGCTTCTCCGCCTGCTCGTCCGACGCGCGATCGTCGATCAGCACCCCCAGGCGCCAGTTGCCGTCGGTCATGACCTTCGGCGTATCCGCGACTGCGGCGACCGTCAAACCGCTCACGTCGACGCCATCGACCTCGCCTGACTCGACTTGGAAGACGAGGAACGCGTTGCAGCGGTCCTGATCCGCTCCCAGGTCGAGCGACACCGTGCAGGGGCACGGGATGTCGCAGGAGCAGTTCTCGAAGTACTGGCCCTCGACCTTCCAGCTCATGTAACCCTCCTCGCTCGCGTACGCCGATTCTCTACGCGGCGGGCCGACGGCGTCAAGCGATGAGTTTCGCGACGCCCGGGGTCTCATACTCCACAGGGACTTCGACACAGGAGGCAACAGAGCTCGAAGCCGAGCCGCCGAGCTCTTAGGCGCGGGCGTCGCGCGCGATCCGGTTGCCGAAACCCATGACATAGATGGTCTTTGGCAACCGGATCCGATCAGGCGGGACCGGGCGCGGACGCAAGCAACCAATCAATGGAGACGGTGGGAATCGAACCCACGTCCGCGGCCGCCGAGGGGAAGCTTCTACGAGCGTAGCCGGGCCTCTGATCTCGCCTCCGCCTAGCCTGCCCGGCCGGGTTGGTGGAGGCCAGTCCTCTTAGATGTCGCTCCTCCGGCGAGGACGACCGGTGGAGCCTGAGCCCGTTTCTGATGCCGGCGATCCGCCCCACGGGCCGAGGGCGGGCCGACAGCTCACTCGCCTAGTTGTTGCTAGGCAGCGAGCGCGAATTCATGTGAATCCGCACTTATTGGTTGTTCCCGGTTGTTTAACGAGGCCTACCGGGGACCTCGACTCGCAACTGTCCCCACGAAAACGTCCACGTCGAAGCCTGTCGTCCCCGTGGTATGTCGCTCTCAATGGTAGGGATAGCGCCCACCTGCTCCAACCCTGAAGTAGTGTGAAAGCGGACTTGCCGTGAACCGCCTGCGCGCCATGACCGTTGGAGGAGCGCTGCTCGCAGCGCTGATCCTCGGCGTGTTCGCGTACCTGATCGCGGACGGCCAGAGCGAGGACAAGGAGGACGTCGAGGAGCGCTTTCAGGACGTCGCCGCAGGTTTCCGGCGCCGTCACGGACGGGATCTTCCAGTCGGCTTTCCAGTCGACGCAGACGCAGGCCGCCGAGGACTTCTCCGGCCCGATCGAGCAGAGCGCGCTCGCGGAGTTCGCACAGCAGGGCCAGTCGCAGTACGTGGCGGTCTACGACGACCGAAGGGCCGCCGGCTGGGCGCCACGCCGGGCACGCCGCACCCCGGGCCCGCCGTCGACACCGCGCGCGAGACCGGACAGCCGCGGCTGTCAGACGTGATGGGCACGGGCAAGGAGGCGACGATCGAGTTCGCGATCCCCTACGAAACGCCGTCCGGACGGCGGATCTTCGTCACGGGCTCCCCGACGCAGCCGTTCGCCGACTTCCTCGCGGCGTCGCTCGGCCAGCTGCCGACCTTCGCCGACGCCGAGACCGCGATGGTGGACAGCAACGGCATCGTGCTCGGCGGCGACAACCTGTCATCCCCGGTCGGCGCAGAAGCTCGACGACCCCGACTTGCTCGAGGCGCTCCAGACCGAGGAGTCACGGCGACTATGGCGACGACCGCTACTTCGCGTCCAGCGCGATCACCAACACGCCGTTCAAGATCGTCCTCGACACGTCCGAAGTCGGACCTCTACGAGAGCATCAGCGGCCGGACGGTCACCTGGATCATCTTCGCCGCGTTCGCGCTCGCCTCTGTTCGGCGGGCTCTACTTCCTCCAGCGTGCGCTCGGAGCGCAACGCTGAGCTCCAGCGGCGCGAGCTGAACGAGCGGCACGCCGTCGAGATCAACGACAACATCATCCAGGGGCTCGCGCTCGCCAAGTACCAGCTACAGGCGGGCGAGGGGAAGGCGAGCGCCGACCAGGTGGCCGAGACGTTGCGCGAGGCGCAGCGGCTCGTGTCGAACCTGCTCGGCGACGCCGAGGTGCAGGCCGGCCAGCTACGGCGCGAGATCGCCGCCGAGACGAAGCGGCCGGAGCCGCCTCCGCCCGAGGCGCAGCCGTGACGACGCCGATCTCGGTCGTCGTCTGCGACGACGTGCCGGAGCTGCGGCGTCTCCTGCGCGAGGTACTCGAGGAGGACGAGGGGATGCACGTCGTCGGGGAGGCGGCCGACGGCCAAGAGGCGGTCGAGGTGATCGAACGGCACCAGCCGGACGTGGTGATCCTCGACCTCTCGATGCCCAAGCTCGACGGGCTCGAGGCGATTCCGCTGATCCATCAGGTCGCGCCGCGCGCCGAGATCTGCATCTTCTCGGGGTTCGAGGAGGGCAAGGTGGCCGAGGTTGCGCTCCGGCTCAAGGCCAGCCGCTACGTGCGCAAGGGGGCTCCGCTCGAGGAGCTGCGGAACGCGGTGCTCGAGCTGGGCTCGAAGGCCGCCTGAGCGACCCGGCCCGCTGCCACAATCGAGGGATGGAGGGAAGGCCGGAAATCCAGCCTGAGTCGTACTACCCGCCCTCGTACACCCCGGAGCCGGCGGAACAGCGGCCGTGGTGGAAGGGCGTGTGGGGCGTACTCGCCGCCGTTGGCCTCGCGATCATCAAGTTCGGCGCGAAGCTCAAGGCCATCCTTCTGCTGCTGCCGAAGCTGAAGCTGTTCACGACCTCGGCCTCGATGCTCGTCTCGATCGGGGCGTACGCGCTGATCTGGGGCTGGAGGTTCGCCATCGGCTTCGTGCTCCTGCTGCTCGTCCACGAGCTTGGGCACGTGTTCCAGGCGCGCCGTGAAGGCCTCGACGCGAGCGCGCCGCTGTTCATCCCGTTCCTCGGCGCGGCGATCGCGCTGAAGGAACTGCCCAAGGACGCCGGCGTCGAGGCGCGCGTCGGTCTGGCCGGCCCGATCCTCGGGACGCTCGGCACTCTCGTCGCGGTCGCGCTCTGGCAGATCACCGGCCACGAGCTCTTCCAGGCGCTCGCCTTCTTCGGCTTCTTCCTCAACCTGTTCAACCTCGCCCCCGTGCTCCCTCTCGACGGCGGGCGGGCGATGGCGGCGCTGACGCCGTGGATGTGGATCGTCGGCTACGCGCTGCTCGTCGCCGCCACGGTGTTCTTCCCGAACCCGATCATGTTCCTGATCCTGCTCTTCGGCGGTTTCGAGACCTACCGCCGCTGGAAGGAGCGCAAGGACCCCGAGCAGCAGCGCTTCTTCGAGGTGCCGCGACGGACGCGCGCGCTCGTGGCGGCCACCTACATCGGGCTAGCGCTCGCCCTCGTCGTCGGCATGGACGCCACCTTCCTCGAGCGGGACTTCAATGACGTTTGAGGGGTCGGGCTTCTCGTCGTCCGGCGCCTGGCTGTAGTCGCCGAACGGCCCGTCGCGCTCCGCGACGACCGCGGGCACCCCTTCCCGCTCGGCCAGCTCGATGAACCGCTTCGCGTCGGGCGTGTTGCGCATCAGGCCGTCGAGGATCGGGCCGAGCGTCTGCGTCGATGCGAGGCCCATGTTCTCGAACGCCTGATTGACGATCAGCTTCATCGCCGCGAGCTGAGACGGCGGCACCTGCGCCAGCCGCTCCGCCTCCGCCCGCACCTCGGCCTCGAGGCGCTCGAACGGGACGGCGCGGTTGATCAGCCCGACCTCCGCCGCCTCGGCTCCTGAGAGCGGCTTTCCGCTCAGGGCGTGCTCCTTCACGCGCGTCAGCCCGAGCCGATAGATCCACATGCCGGTCAGGTACGCGCCCCACATGCGCGCGTACGGCGTGCCGATGCGCGCATCGTCGCTCGCGTAGACCAGGTCGGCGCACAGCGCCATGTCGCTGCCGCCGCCCACGCACCAGCCGTGCACCTGCGCGATCACGGGCTTCGGCACGCGCCAGATCGACATGAACTTCGGCACCGCGCCGGCCGGTGAGGTCATGACGGCAAAGTCCTTGCCCGGGTCCCACTCGCCCTCGGACGTGATGCGCTCGTCCCAGTGATGGAAGCCGCCGCCGAAGTCGAACCCGGCGCAGAAGGCGCGTCCCGCGCCGCGCAGGATGATGACCCGCACCGCTTCGTCGTCGCCCGCGCGCTGCACGGCGTCCTGGAGCTCGTCCGGCATCGGCGGGACGATCGTGTTGAGGCTCTCGGGCCGGTTCAGGGTGATGGTCGCGATCGGGCCGTCGACCGCATAGAGCAGCGTCTCGTAGCTCACCTGTGGCGCGACGCTACAGGTAGCGCGCGAACAGCGTCAGCTCACTGGCCCGGCCGGGATGCGTCGCCTTGAGCGTGACCCGGTACGGCCCGCGCTTCGCCTTGCGGCGGAGGCGGATCTTCGTGACGCTCTTGCCCGCCGGGAGGTCCTTCTCCCTGAGACGGCGCACGACCTTGCCGCGGCGCTTGACCGTGATGACGATGTCGGAGGCCTCGTCGAGATTCATGCGCACGCGGAGCGCCTTGCGCTTGCGGCCGCCGAACACCGAGCGGCCCAGCGAGTAGTACCTGACGAGCGAGCACGGCGAGCGCCGGTCGATCGGCGGCAGGTTGTAGAAGCGGCCGTTCCGGCGGCGCACCGACAGGTGGCGCACGTCCTTGTTCCCGTTGGGCGCATGAGTGATGAAGCGCACGTCGTAGAAGCCGTTGCGCGCCCGCCGAGGCGCCCAGGTGAACCTGCGGTCGCGGTTCCTGAAGGTCTTGACCTTCCGGCGCACGATCCGCCGGCCCTTCGATCGCCTGAACACCTTGGCCTTGACGCTGTCCGCCGCCGTGAAACGGAAGCGCACGCGCTTGCGCTTCCTGCGCGGCTTGGACGTGATCTTGGAGAAACCGGACGCGGACGCGCACGCCTCGCTGTCGGGGAACCTGGGTGTGCCGGGCAGCGTGCCGCCGGCGGGCTTCGGCGGCGGCGGCAGCGTCGCCTTGTAGATGTCGATCGCGTTGCGGCCGGCGTCGCCGAGCGCGAAGTCACCCGTCGCGCCCCAGTACGTGAACGACCCGTCGCCGTTGCGCTCGACCTTGAAGACGTGCGAGACCCACTGGTTCGCGTTCTCGGGAATGAAGTAGCCGGCGCGCTCGAAGTCGATCGTGCCGTCGCGGTTCTCGGTGAAGTCGACGACCTGTGTGCCCTGCGAGTACCAGGCCATGAAGATCCGGTTCTGGCCGGGGATCTGCTCGAACACGTGCGAGGTGCAGAGCGACCCTTGCGGCTCGGTCTGGATGGGCGCTCGGAAGATCGCCCGGTCGCCGTCCGAGTTCTTCGCGTAGACCTCGTCCTGGTACGCCTCGACCTCCGGCGTGGCCTCGCCCGTCGGCTCCGGGACCGCCGTGTTGATCTTGCCCACGGGGAACGCGTGGATGCCGCCGTTGCCGAGCGGGTTGTCCGCCCCCGGCGTACAGCTCGCGCCGATCGGCAGCACGCCGCCCCCGCGCTCGTCCGTGGCCAGGATGTAGCGGCCCGACTGCGTCAGCTCCGCCTCGTGCGACACGAAGATGTCCTCGGCCGAGCCGAACGGCGGGTTCGCGTTCTGCTCCTGCTGGTTCTCGAAGCCCATGTGGTGGATCGCACCGAGCTTCTGGACGCCCTCGAGCTCCGGGCGCGGCTGCATCTTGCGCCACTCGGGCACGCGCAGGCTCTCGTCGCCCTCCCCGACCACGCAATCCTCGACGACCGCGCTCGTCGCCCATGCGGCGACGGTCGTGGTGTCGCGGCGCGCGCATGGAAGCGGCGTGCCGCGCGGCTTGTCATCCGAGTAGTCGGTCGGCGTCCCGTTGTCGTCGAACGCGTTCGAGAAGTCGAGCAGCAGCGTCGCGTCGACGGCGGCGCAGGTGATTCGGTCGTCGGGGTAGATCTCGAGCTCGTGGCATGCGGCACCCGCGCGGAACGTGCTCGAGCTCGCGTAGGCGGCGTTCGGCCACCGGTAGCGGTACACGTCCGGATCGCAGTGCTCGATCTTGAACTGCCGCGAGGCGCCCTCGGGGAAGTTCATGCAGCTCGACATGTCCACGACCTCGATGCCGTCCATGGAGTTGGTCGTGCCGGGTGGCGGCCCGGTCGGATGCTCGTCGTTCGCGCGCACGCCCTCCTCGTCGTAGTTGACGAAGTCCGAGCTCGACACGAACGCGATGTGCGGGCGCTTCGGATCGACGTTGACCGTGTGCGCCTGACCGACGTGCGACGTCAGGCCGATCTCGGTCGGCGCCGCCGGGTCGGTGACGTCGATGATCTCGAGGCCGCCCTGCGGTGCGCCGACCCCGAGGTCGCCCTGGTCGTGACAGCGGCCCGGGGCGTCGGTCGCGTCGAGGACGACCTGCGTGTCGCGCGTGTCGGCGTAGGGATTCGGGAACTGCAGCAGCGCTTCGCCCTTCGGCGCCGCCTCCGCATCGTGCTGAAGACCGGTGACGCCCGTTGCGATGCCGGGGCACGTTGCCGACGGATGCCCGAAGAGGTACTGCGGGTCGACGTCGCCGTCCTCGTTGGTCAGCTGGATGAATGTCTGGCCGGCGGCGTTGGCGCCTGCGGCGAGCGTGCCCACGGCCGCGTACGTGATGCCCTGGTTCGTGAAGAAGTCGAGGTCGGTGTGCGGATTGCCGGTCGGAATCGTCGTGACGAGCTCCCATTCGGCGTTCTCGCCACCGGCGTTGACCGAGCTCGAGAGCGGCGCGGACGGGGCGAAGCTGGGCGGCGCATGGTCGAACTCGTGCGCGAGCGCGGTGCCGACAAGCCCGAGCGTCGCCACCGCGGCGACGCAGCCCCCCAATCTCCTCCTCACGGTTCGGCGCATACCCCTTGGCGCGAAAACTTACACCCGTTCGCGTACCAACAGCGTCTGGGCGGCACGGCCGACCCTGCCGCCCTCGTCCCAGAGCAGCGTGTCCGACATGCCCACGCCCGCGGTGTCGAGCCTGGTCGCGGCGTCGAGGCAGACCCATTCCGTCGCCGGGCCGCGGTGGAGGTGGACGGTCAGGTCGGTGTTGATGAAGAGGAAGCGGCGATAGTCGAGCGCGGCGCTCACGCCGTTTCCCGAGTCCGCCGCCACGAGCACGCGCTGGAGCGGGCTCGGCTCCTCGCCCTCGACGAGCGGATGCCGCATCCGCATCCAGACGACCGCTGGCCCGATCTCCAGGTACGCGCCGGTCACGAAGCGGTACTCCATCGCGGTGTGGTAGCCGACGTCCACGCCGGTCGGAAAGAAGTCCTGCGGCGTGCCGTCGGCGGGCCCGTGCCCCGGCGGCTCGTCGGCCGGCGGCGGATCGAGCTCGACCGGCCCGGTCTTCAGCCGCCACCCGCGCGCGAGCATGACCTCGCCGTCGCCGTCCGAGAGCGAGGCCTCGACCAGCTCCACGCTCCGCCCCGGCCGCACAACCTCCGCCGATACCGTCAGCGTCGTCATCGGCACCGGACGCAGGACCTCGAACGTGACCCGGCCGACGTGCTTGCCCTCCCCCTCGCCGCAGCGCTCGATCGCGCGGCCGAGCAGCGCGGCCGGCGGCCCCGCGTGCTGGGCGTCCGGGTCCCACGGCCCGCGCGTCAGCTCGCTCGGCTCGAAGGCGTCGCCGTCCCCGCGGAAGAAGCTCACCGCTCGCGCAGCGCCCGCTCGATCTCGCGCTTCTGGTCCTTCGCCTTCAGGTCGCGGCGCTTGTCATGCAGGTCCTTGCCCTTTGCGAGCGCGAGCTCGACCTTCGCGTGCTGGCCCTTGAAGTACACGCGCGTCGGGATCAGCGTCAGCCCCTTCTGCTGGATCTGCCCGATCAGGCGCTCGATCTCGCGCTTGTGCATGAGGAGCTTGCGCGGCCGCTCGGGCTCGTGGCTTTCGGCCGGCGCGTGCTGGTACGGCGCGATGTGCATGTTGTGGAGCCAGACCTCGCCTTCGGTGAGCGTCGCGTAGGCGTCCTTCAGCTGCACGCCGCCGTTGCGGAGCGACTTGACCTCCGAGCCCTGGAGCTGGATCCCGCACTCCCACTTGTCGAGCAGGTGGTACTTGTAGGAGGCCTGGCGGTTGCGCGCGACGTCTTTCATCTGAGACACGATGTCGAAGGCGAAATCAGAACGCGGGCAGGATGCCCGCGGAGCTAACCACCCATTATCGGGAGGAGGTCGACGCGACCGCGCGGCGCGAACACCTTCGCCACCTCGACGCGCACGGGATCGCCCATCCGCAGCTTCCGTCCGGACTCCTCGCCGACGAGCGCCGTGCCCTCCTCGTTCAGCGACCACCACTCGCCGCGCAGCTTGCGCGCCGGCAGGAAGCCCTCGAACCCCTCGTCGCCGAAGCGCACGAAGACCCCGGCGCCGATCACGCCCACGACCTCCCCCTCCCAGTCCGCCTCCGGGCCGCGCTCGATCAGAGCGCGCTCGAGCAGGAACGCGAGGCACGCGTCGTCGGCGTCGCGCTCGATCTCCATCGCCTCCCGCTCGGTCGCGGACGCGACGAGGCCGGCTTCGCCGAGGTCCGCCGCGTTCGGCGCGGTGTCGTCCGCGCCAAGCGCTGACAAGCAGTGCGCGATGCGCGACGAGGTCCGGGTAGCGCCTGATCGGCGACGTGAAGTGGAGGTAGTGCTCGCTCGCAAGGCCGGCGTGACCGACGTCCTGCGGCGAGTAGTACGCCTGCTTGAGCGACCGCAGTACGAGCGATGTGAACGCATTCCGGCCGCGGCCCGAGCGCCGCACCTCGTCGACGACCTTCCGGCTGATCTCGGCGACCAGGTCGGCCGCTTGCTGCGGGCTCATCTGCTCGGGGACGGGCGGTGTCGGAACGTCCAGCGACTCGAGCTGCTGCACGAGGAGCTCGACCCGCTCGGCGTCCGGACGCTCGTGGACCCGGTAGAGCGTCGGGATCCGGCGTTGCGACAGCAGCGTCGCCACCTGCTCGTTGGCCAGGATCATCAGCTCCTCGATCAGGGTGTGCGACTCGGTCTGCGCCTCGTAGGTGACGCCCAGCACGTCGCCGCGATCGTCGAACTCGAACTGCGGCTCCGCGGACTCGACGGCGAGCGAGCCCCGGCGCGCCCGGCGCTCCCGAAGCGCGGCGGCGACCGCGCGCGCAGCCATGAGCGCGTCCGCCCACGGCTCCTTCGCGCGCTCGTTGCCGGCAAAGATGCGATCCACCTGCGGGTACTCGAGCCGCGCGTCGCTTCGAATCGTCGTGCGATGGAACGACGCGCTCACGACGCGATCCGTCTCCATCTCGAGCTCGACGGTCACTGCGTTGCGGTTCTGGTGCGGCACGAGGCTGCAGGCCTCGTTGGACAGCGCGGGCGGCAGCATCGGCTCGACGGCGCCGGGGACGTAGACGCTCGTGCCACGCCGGTAGGCCTCGGCCTCGACCGCCGTGCCCGGCCGCACGTACGCGCTCACGTCCGCGATGTGAACCCACAGCCGCGTGCGGCCGTCCTCGCGCCGGGCGGAGATCGCGTCGTCGTAGTCGCGCGCCGACGGCGGGTCGATCGTGAACGTCGGAAGATCGGTCAGGTCGCGGCGCTGGGCCGCGACGGGCTCTCCGCGCGCGTCGTCCTCGACGGCGCGCGCGAAGCTGCGACGGAGGCCGCGGTCGATCATGATCGCCTCCACCACGTCGCGCGCCCGCTCCGGGTCGCCCAGCTCCCGGACGACGCGCGCGCCACGCTTGCCGCCACCGACGAGCACCATCGCCCCCGATCGTGCCCCCGCGGCGTCCTTCGCCGGGATGGTGATCCTGCTGCCGCGCTGGAAGAGCGGCGTGGCCGTCAGGAAGCGCCCACGCTTTACGAGGACGCACACCACCGGCCGGTCGATCCGGCGGCGGCCGCGGTCGGTAGGGGTCACTCGGTCTTCTCTACGAGCGTGTCGAGCGCGATTGGAAGCGCCTCGTCCCGCCGCGTCCGCGGCTTGTCCCGCGCCTTCACCTCGGGCTTGATGCCCGTCTCCGAGATGTTCTCGCCGCTCGGCAGGTAATAGCTGCCCACGGTCAGGTCGAGTGCGCCGCCGTTCGAGAGCGGCTCGAGCTCCTGGAACACGCCCTTGCCGAACGTCCGCTCGCCGGTGATCGTTGCCCGGTGGGAGTCGCGCATCGCACCTGTGACGATCTCCGAGGCGCTGGCGCTGCCGCGGTCCACAAGCAGGACTACGGGGATGTCCTCGTCGATCGCATCGCCCTCCGCCTCGTACACGCGCTCGGGGCGGCGCCGGCCCTTCGTCGAGACGATCGTCCCGTCTTCGATGAAGACGCTCGAGACGAGCACTGCCTCGCGCAGCAGCCCGCCGCCGTTGCCGCGTAGGTCGAGGACGATCCCCTCGGCGCCCTTGTCGACGAGCCTGTCGATCTCCTCGCTCAGCCTGCCGTGGACGCCCGAGGTGAACGAGAGCAGCTCGATGTGGGCGACCTTCATCCCGTCGCGCGTGACGATCTCGCCCTTCACGATCGGGATCTCGATGCTCGCGCGCTCGACCTCGACCGTCTTCCGCTTGTCCTTGTCTCCGCCCTCGAGGACGGTCAGGCGCACGCTCGTGCCCGGCTTGCCCTTGATCTTCGCGGTCGACACGTCGGTCGACTCGCCGGCGATCGACTGCCCGTTCACGTGGGTGATCACGTCGTCCTTGCGGATGCCCGCCTTCTCGGCCGGCGACCCCTCGAAGACGGTCGCGACAAGCAGCCCGCGGGGGTGCTCCTGGACGGTCATGCCGACGCCCTCGAAGCGGCCGCTCACCGACTGGCTGAAGAGGTCCGCCTCCTCGGGCGTCAGGTAGTGCGAGAAGCGGTCGTCGAGCTCCCGGACGATGCCCTTGTAGGAGGCCTGGTCGAGCGCGTCCTCGTCGACCTCCTTGTAGAAGCCGTCCTCGATCGCGTCGATGATCTCGGCGCGTACCGCGCGGTCGTCCTCGACGAAGATGTCGCGGAACTCCTGCGGCAGGTACTTCGGGTTGCCGCCCAGGAAAAGTCCCGCGCAGACGGCGACGACGATCGCGACGATCGTCAGGGACAGCTGGACGTAGGGCCGCACCGCGGGCAGGCTACTGAGCCGCCCTCGGCGTCAGATGCGGAGGAACCGCCGTAGCGTCATGCCGCTGCCGAGGGCCGAGACGGCCATGCAGGAGAGCAGCAGGAGCACGATCAGAAGCGGGAAGTCGATCGTGTCGGGGGCCGCGATCAGCGCGAACTGGTCGGACAGCGGATCGACGAACGTCTCCTTCGCGATCGTCAGCAGCAGGACCGCGAGGATCCCTCCCATAGCGCCGACGATCAGGCCTTCGATCACGAACGGCCACCGGATGAACCAGTTCGTCGCGCCGACGAGTTTCATGACCTCGACCTCGCGCCGGCGGGCGAAGATCGAGAGCCTGATCGTGTTCGCCACGAGCGCGACCGAAGCGAGCACGAGCAGGGCCGCGAGCATCGCGGTCAGCGCCTTCACGAACCCGGTCGCCTCGAGGATCTTGTCGGTCTCGTCCTCGCGGTTGCGCACCTCGTCGACCGCCGCGAGATCCTGGCTCCTCAAGCCGTCAGCGATCGCCGTCACATCGTCGGGATCGTCCGGGTGGAGCCGGAAGAGGTCGGGAAGCGGGTTCGAGCCGAGCAGGTCGTACGCCTCGGGGTTGCGCTCACGCTCGTTCTCGAGCGCCTCCTCCTTCGAGATGAACTCGACGCGCTCGACGTTCGGGGTCGCCGCGAGCTCGTCCTCCAGTGTGGCGATCTCGCTGTCGGTCGCGTCGTTGGCGACGTACACGTCGACGAGCACGCGGTTGCGGACCTCGTTGGCGGTCCCCGTCGTGGCCTGCACGATCGGGATGAAGATGCCGAGCACGAGCGCCGTCAGCAGCACCGTGACCGTGGCCGCAAGGCTCGGCGCCGCGTTGCGCTGGAGGGCGCGGAGCGCCTCCTTGAGGAAGAACGCAGCTTTCATCGCTAGTTGGGGTGTCCTTCGGCGCCGATGCCCATCTCACCACGGAGACGAATCGCGAACTCGCTCGTGGACTCGTCCGGCCGGTAGAGGCCGGAGACCTCGTCGCGGATGATCCGGCCCTCCTGCAGCTCGACGACGCGGCGGCGCATCTTGTCGACCATCGAGTGGTCGTGCGTCGCGACGATCACGGTCGTCCCGGTCCGGTTGATCCGGTAGATCAGCTGCATGATCCCGATCGATGTCTCGGGGTCGAGGTTGCCGGTCGGCTCGTCCGCCAGCAGAAGCGGCGGATGGTTGACGAACGCGCGCGCGATCGAGACGCGCTGCTGCTCGCCGCCCGAAAGCTCGTCCGGGTAGTTGTGAAGCTTCGTCGACAGGCCGACGAGGCGGAGAATGTCGGGCACCTTGCGCCGGATCTCCTGGCGCGTCTCCCCGATCACCTGGAGCGAGTACGCGACGTTGTCGTACACGGTCCGGTTCGGGAGCAGCTTGTAGTCCTGGAACACGACGCCGATGTTGCGGCGCAGGTACGGCACCTTGTTCCGCGGGATCTCCGACAGGTTGCGCCCGGCGATCGAGATGTCGCCCTTCGAGGCCTCGAGCTCCTTCAGCAGCAGGCGGATGCAGGTGGACTTCCCGCAGCCCGTCGGGCCGACCAGGAAGACGAACTCGCCGCGACCGACGCGCAGGGACGCGCGATCGAGGCCGACGGCGCCGCCGTCGTAGACCTTCGTCACGTCCTTGAATTCGACTACGGGCGCGGCCGGCTTCGGCGCTTGACGCCGACGCGGCGCGACCTCTTTGGGCCTCGTCGCCATGGGTCTGGATGGATAGCGGATCTCCTGCCTCCGCTCGCCAATTGCAGGCTTTATTGCAGGCGAAACCTTGTAAAGAGGTGGGAGTCGCTCTCCAGCAGCGAGAGCAGCTTCATCTCCGCCGGCTCGTGCAGGATCCCCGTGACGAGCGTGGGCGCATCGGGTTCGCCCGCGAGCTTCGGAGCGAGGCAGAGGAAGAGCTCGTCCACTCCCCCGGCGCGCAGGAGCTCCGCGTTCAGCGTGGGGCCACCCTCGCACAGCACCGAGCGCACCCCGCGGCCGCGCAGCACGGCGAGGAGGCGTTTGATGTCGACCGCGCCGTCGCCCCAGCGCAGGTATCGGATCGCCGCTGCACCCGCCAGCTCGCGATCGGAGAACGTCGCCACGAGAACCTCCTGGTCGGGCTCGTGCAGCAGCGGAAGGTCGTCCGGTAGGTCCAGCCGCCCGCTGACGATCACCGCGAGCGGGTCCGGCTCGAGCCCGGCGCGCACGCGCGCCTCGCGGCGCTCCGGCTTGCGCACGAGCCGTCCGTACTTCTCGGCCCGGAGGGTGCCCGCCCCCACCATCACCGCATCGACACGCGTGCGCAGCGCGTGGAACAGGTCCTTGTCGGCCTCGTTGCCGATCGGCCCGGAACGGCCGCTGATCGTCGCGCGCCCGTCCGCCGTCGTGACCATGTTCAGGACGAGGTAGGGGCGGTCGTCGTGCGCGTGCGCGCCGAAGTCGAGCCCCTCGACGACGGCGGCGCCGTCGGGCAGCTCGGCGGGCTCTGGCAGCAGCTGCCGGAACATCACCAGCGCCGGCGCGGCTTGAGGCGGGACAGCTTCGGCTTGGGCAGCTTCTGGAGCACGAGCTGCAGGCGGTCGCCGAGCTCGGCCGGGGTCGGCCGGGCGGCGGGGTCGCGCGCCAGGCACGCCATGATCGACTCGGCGAGCGCCGCTGGAACGTGCGCCGGCAGCTCCGGGGGCTCGTCGGTCAGCTGCGGGAAGCGCTCCTCGGGGTCCTTCGAATCGCGCACGCCTCTCCGGAAGGGACGCTCCCCGGTCACGCCCTCGTGAAGGGTCGCGCCCAGCCCCCAGACGTCAGCCGGCGGGCCCAGCTGCTCCGATGCCACCGTTGCCTGCTCCGGCGCCATGTATGCGTCGGTACCGACCGGCGAGCGGAGCGTGGCGCACTGCTCGAGCGTCCGCGCGACGCTGAGGTCGATCAGGCGCGGCGGTCCGCCCATGATGATGTTCGAAGGCTTCACGTCGAGGTGAACGAGGCCCTCCGCGCCGAGGTAGTGGAGCGCGGCCGAGATCTCGATCGCGAGCGCAACGAGCTGTTCGACGAGGAGCGGGCCGTGCCGGCGTTTCAGTGAGGAAAGGCGCGGTCCCTCGAGGTGCTCGAGCACGACGTGCGGCCGTGGCCCATCGACCTGACCGCCGAAGCTGCGTACGACTATCGGGTGATCGAGCCGCTCGAGCAGCTCGATCTCGCGTTGAAGGCCGGCGAGAGTCGCCCTGTCCTCGACGAGGTCGGGCCGTACGACCTTGGCGACGACGAGCGACCGCAGCCGCTCGTGCCACGCGAGGTAGGCCTCGTATCGCAGCCCGCCGCCCAGCAGCTTGAGCACGCTGAGACCGGGGACGATCTCATCCTCCTCGCGGAACTCCCACTGGGAATGAAGCGGCTTGGTGGCCAAGACGACGAGCCTACTGACGAAAACGAGCGGCGCCCGGGGGCCGGACGCCGCTCGTCAGCTTCGTGCCTTCAGCGATTGAGTGCTACTTGACGACCTCGCAGTTCGCCGCAACGTCGTCGTTGCCGCTCGCCTTCACGACGTCGTCGCCGCCGCCGCAGTTGACGTCGTCCTTGCCGTCGCCGCTGCGCGTCGATGACGTCGTCACCGTTGTCGCCGGAGAGCGAGTCATGGCCGTCATCGCCGCTCAGGTCGTCGTCGCCCTTGCCGCCGTTCAGGTCGTCGTCACCCTTGCCGCCGTTGATCTGATCGTCGCCGCCGCGGCCGTTGAGCTGGTCGTGCCGCCGTTGCCGTCGAGCGAGTCATCGCCCGAGGCGCCTGTGAGGGAGTCGTCCTCGGACGCGCCGCTCTCCGATTCGTCGTCGGTCGTGGTGACGCCGCTCACCGATGACTCACCGCTGGAGTCGTCGTCCGTGCCCTGATCGTCGTCGTCGTCTCATCCTCGCTGCCCGGACCGGAGTTTTCGTCGTCATCGCCCTCGTCGTCGCGGGCGACGATCTGATCACCCGAGCTGTCGTCGTCGTGGGCCGTCGCGGCGGAGATCCAAGGCGTGGCAAGCGCAAGCGCGATCGCCGCAATGAAGAGCGCCGCCAGCGCTAGGCCGAGGCGATTCCACGTGCGGTCGTGGTCGTAGGAGCTCTCGTAGTTCATGTCAGGCAGTTCCTTTCGGCTTTGAGCGGACTGACCTTCTATTTCCTCTATGTGCTGTGGACACACGCCGGGCACGCAAAATCACGGCTTTTCTCCGCCAAAGTGGCGCATACGCATTGCGTGACTTTGGGGGTGCCAGACGTGTCTACTCTGGTAAGCGGATGACTCCCCGGCATCTACTCGAACCCGCACGGCTGGCGGGCGGGGCTCTACTCAGAGCACAGAGCGACGCGCGGCTTGTCGACCTGACACGTGCCGGAAATGACCGGGCGTTCGAGGCGATCGTCGCCCGCTACAAGGGCGAGTTGCTCCGCTACTGCTCTCGGGTCCTCCCCGACGGGCGCGGCGAGGACGCGGTCCAGCAGTCGTTCGTCAACGCCTACCGCGCGCTGCACGGGGAAACGACGCCGCTGTCACTTCGGAGCTGGCTCTTCAGCATCGCCCACAACGTGTCGCTCAACCTGCTCCGCCAGCGCGGCGCCGACCATGAGCCACTCGACTCCTATCCGGGTACGGAGGAACCGGCGCACGCGACCTTCGAGCGCCGTCAGCGCCTCCGCGACGTTCTCGCCGCCGTGGCGGCACTCCCGCCCGGGCAGCGTGACGCGATCGTCCTGCGCGAGCTCGAGGGACGTGGCCATGAGGAGATCGCGCGCGAGCTCGGCGTCACGGGCGGCGCCGCACGCCAGCTGATCAGCCGGGCCCGCAACGGGGTCCGGGATGCGGCCGCGGCGGTCGTGCCCGTGCCCCTCCTGATGCGCCTGACCGCCGACACGGCCCAGGGCGCCAGCGGCGAGCGGATCGCCGAGCTGACTGCGGTGGGAGGCGGCATCACCGTCACGAAGGTGGTCGCGACCGGCGCCATCGGAGCCACGCTGTTGGGCGGCGCGGTCACCGGCCCCGATCTGGTCGAAGGCGAAAGGGATCGCCAAGCGGCAGACGTCGCGGAGGCGGCTCCGCCTGCGACGGGCGCGCAGAACGACGCTGGTGACGTGAACGGCGAGAGCCGGCCGGCGCGCTCAGACGATGTCGATCGGAGCGGCGCCGAGACGCGCCTGCGGACGACCGCGATGACGACAACGCCGGCGAGCGCGAGCCCGACGACGATGACGAGGGTCCCGACGACGACGACGACAGCTCGGGTCCCGGACCCGGTGGCGACGACGACCACGCCGACGATGACAATTCGGGCCCCGGCTCGGGCGACGACACCGAGCTCGACAACTCCGGTCCCGGCGGTGGCGACGACTCGCCGGACGACACTTCGAACTCAGGCCCTGGATCCGGAAGCGACGACGAGGTCGACAGCTCCGGACCGGGTAGCGGTGAGCCCGAGCCGGACGCGATACTCGTGCCCGATGACGACTCGTCGGGCAGCGGCTCGAGCGGCAGCGACTCCGGATCGGGCTGAGCGGGTCCTCGAGCGCGTGCGCGCGACGCCGCCCGGCTTCGTGCGCACCTACGGAGACGTCTCGCCGGGCGCGCCGCGCTTCGCCGGCACCGTCCTTCACGGCTGCGACGACCCCAGCGTGCCGTGGCAGCGCATCGTCCGCGCCGACGGGTCGCTCGCCAAGGGCGAGCGCCAGCGCCGGCTGCTGGAGGCCGAGGGCGTGCCCTTCCGCGGCAAGCGTGTCGATCTGCGCATAGCCCGGCTGCCCGACCTGCTCTAGTTATGGCATGCCTCTCCTCTCCCGCCCCGACGGGGTAGAGATCTACTGGGAAGCAGGCCGGCGACGGTCCCGGGGTGCTGATCTGCAACACGTTCAACCTCGCCCCGCTTGACCCGCTGGTCGCCAGGCTCGCGGAGTCGCGCAGGGTCGTGTCTTCGAGCCGCGCGGCATCGGACGCTCGACCCACGCGAGGCCCCTACGACCTCGGCACCGGCGTCGAGGATGTCGAGGCCCTGCTCGAGGAGACGGGCCCGGTAGAGGTCGCGCTCGGGATCGGCGACGGCGCCCACCGCGCGCTGCGGATAGCGGACGCGCGACCTGACCTCGTGGACCGGGTCGTCTTCACGAGCACCGCGCTAGGCATGCCGGGCGACGAGAGCGCGCCGCCGGGTTCTCGGGCTCGACCGAGGTCCTCTATGCGCTGATGAGCCTGATGCGGCGGGACTACCGCAGCGGGCTGCGGCAGATGATGGCCGGGTCTGCGCACGACGAGGACTTCGAACGCGAGCGGGTCGAAGAGCTCGCCGCGATCGTGCCCCAGGACGCGGCTATCGGATACCTCGAGGCGTGGATCTCGGCCGGGTCGCTCGATGTCGCGCGGCGCCTGGGCGACCGGCTCACGGTGCTCGCCTACCCGGGCAACGCGTGGTTCCCGCTCGAGATGTACGAATCGCTGCGCGACGCGCTGACGGCGGCGTGCTTCGAGCTCGTCGAGGACGGGCCGATGACGCGTCCCGACCTCGCCGCCGAGGTGCTGCTGCGCGTGAGCGAGCCGGCTAAGGGGTGATCGAGATCATCCGCTCGATCGGGATGCGCGCCTTCGCGGCGATGTCCTCGGGCACCTTCACCTCGTAGGCGCCGGTCTCGTCCAGCAGGGCGTCGCGCACCTTCGGGAGCGTGATCATCTTCATGTACTGGCAGACGGCCTTGCGGTCGAGCGGGATGAACTCCTTCTCGGGGTTCGCCTCCTCGAGCGGGTGCAGCATCCCTGTCTCGGTCGCGACGATGAACTCCTTCGCGTCCGAGCTCGCCGCGTGCGTGAGCATCCCGCCCGTCGACAGCATGTGCGTGTTCGCCGGATCGATGTCGCCGTGCGACAGGTACTCCATCACCGCCGTGGTGCAGCCGCACTCGGGGTGGATCAGCATGTCGGCGTCCGGGTGCTCGTCGCGCATCCGCTGCACGTCGTCGGGCCGCAGGGCCGCATGCACATGGCACTCTCCCGTCCAGACGCGCATCTTCTTGCCCGTCTGCTCCTCGACGAAGGCGCCGAGCCACATGTCCGGGCCGAAGAGGATCTCCGTGTCCGGGCCGTGCTCGCGGTAGATGTGCTCGACCACCTTCACCGCGTTCGACGACGTGACGCAGTAGTCGGTCTCGGCCTTCACCTCGGCCGTCGTGTTCACGTACATCACGACCACAGCGCCCGGGTGCTCCGCCTTCCACGCGCGCAGGGCGTCAGCGGTGATCGTGTCCGCCAGCGAGCAGCCGGCGTCGGCGTCAGGCAGGAGCACGGTCTTGTCAGGGGAGAGCACCGATGCCGTCTCCGCCATGAAGTGGACGCCGCAGAAGACGATCGTGTCGGCCCCGGCGGCCGCGGCCTTGCGCGACAGGCCGAGCGAATCGCCGACGTAGTCGGCGACGTCCTGGACCTCCGGCACCTGGTAGTTGTGCGCCAGGATCACGGCGTTGCGCTTGCGCGCAAGGTCGCGTACTTCCGCCTTGAGGGCGGGGATGTTCTCGAGTACCAACGGTTGGTTCACGAAGCTCTCCCGAGCCGGGTGCGAAAAATCTGTTTCGACCGCGCTCACGGTTGGCCGAAATGTCCTCTCAAGGGTAGCGCCCTGAGTTCCTCGCGTCATGGCGGAAGCTCCCCCATTCGACCAGCCCGTCCGCCGGCGTGGGCGTATCCCAGACCCAGAGGTAGCCCTCGCGCGTGACGGCCACGACCTCGAGCTTGTCGTCGCCGTCGACATCGCCGACGGCGGGGCCGGCAAACAGCCAACCGCCCGTCTGCTTGGGCCACCCGTCGGGCTCGGAACCGTCCTCGCGGAACGCGTGCAGGAGCAGGCCGCTCGTGCCGGCGATGACCTCGGCGGCGCCGTCCCCGTCGACGTCCGCGACCGCCGGCCCCGTGATGATCTGGAACTGCTCGACGGGCGCGGGGAATCCGGACAGGTACGCGCCCGACTCCGCGTCCCAGCCGCCGACGACGTGCTCGTAGGGAATCCGCTGCGCCGGCGCCTGTGACGCGAGCGCGAAGCGCGTGTCGACCAGCCCCGAGAAGAAGCCGAGCGGCCCGCCCTCCGACAGCCGCCCGAACGCTCCGTTCGAGCCCAGCGCCAGCGCGGACGCCGCGGTCGTGCGCGAGTCGGAGCCCTTGCCCGTCGTCGTGAAGTGCTGGTCGCCCGAGAACTGAGAGCCGTCGCCGCGATACAGGTCCGGCTGTCCCGTGAACGCCGCGATCGCCACCTCGTCGGCGCCGTCATCGTCCACGTCGGCGAGCGACGGTGAGGCCGGAGTGCCCTCCCCCGCGATCGGGATCGCGTCCGCGGCAAGGGCAGGTGGCTCGATCGGCCAGCCCGGCTTCAGCTCCCCGCGCGCGTTCCAGGCGTAGACCCGCCCGGTCGTCTGCGGCGTCGACCCGTAGACCTCGGCCGTCGCCTCGACCACGTCGAGCTCGTCGTCGCCGTCGATGTCGCCGACCGCGGGCGACGAGACGATCCGCTCGCGGTCCTCGCCGTCGCGCGCCTCCACGGGCCAGCCGGTCAACCGCCGCCCGCGGCCGTTCCAGGCATAGACCTTCCCGTCGCCCGCCCCGACGACGATGTCGAGCTTGCCGCGCCCGTCTAGCTGCGCGAGCGCCGGGCTCGCATAGATCGCGGCGTCGCGCTCGGGGCTCGGCGGGCGGTGAGCGTCGATGCGGACCGGGAACCCGCGCACGCGCCGGCCGTCGTGGTGCCATGCGTACACGCGGCCGTCGAGCCCCGCCGCGACGACCTCCGGTCGCCGCCGCCCCGCTATGTCGCCGGCCGCGGGCGTGCCCAGGAAGCCGGCACGGACGCGGCCTATCCGGCGCGCGGCGCTGCGGGTGGCGAAGGCCGTACGGCTGCGTCGCGGCCAACCGCGGACGAGCCTCCCGCTCCTTCCCCGCCAAGCGCGCACGCGCCCGTCGGTGGTGGCGAGCACGATCTCGTCGACGCCGTCGCCGGTCAGGTCGGCCAGCACCGGCGAGCTCTCCCCGGAGCTGCGCAGCCGGCGCGGGTATCCGCGCTTCAGCGCCGAATCCGAATTCTTGAAGAAGAACGCTCGGTCCTCGCCGACAAGGTCGTCCTGCTCGACGCGCAGCCGCAGCGTCCAACCGCCGTCCGCGAGGCCGCGCAACGGCGCCGAGACCGAGTGCTTCCCGGCCCGGCCTGTCTCGAGGACGCTCCAATCGCCGGGCTCCTCGCCGCGGCCCTCCTCGAGCCGCCAGCGTGCGCCCGCGATCACGCGTACGCGGACGCGCTTGCGATGGGTCGAGAAGAGGTCCGGCGCGGTGATGTCGGCGGCCGGCGGGATTCGGCCCTCCTCCGCCGCCTTCACCGCCTCGAACGCGTTCACGCGGCCGTAGCCCGTGTATTGATCCCACCCGGCCTTGCCGCCGTTCTGCTCGCCGCTCAGGTCGTCCGCCGTGCCGATCAGGAGCTGGCGGATCTCGACCGGCGTCAGACTCGGCCGCGCCGCCTTTACGAGCGCCGCAACGCCGGCGACGTGCGGGGTCGCGGCGGACGTTCCGCTCCAGTTGCGCGGATAACCACCGCCGTAGTCCGTGGTCGGCACCTGTGTCGGCGCGGCGAGATCGATGTGCGGCCCGTAGTCGGAGTAGGCGGCGCGGACGGTGAAGTCGGTGGCGATGGGGGTCTGCGGCTCGAGCGCGCCCTGCGCCGCGGCGTCGGCCGTGTCGGGATTGATGCCGCCCACGGCGATCACCGGGTCGTAGGTGGCCGGGTAGTTGTGGTGGTTCGCGGACTCGTTCCCGATCGCGGCGACGATCACGACGCCCTTGCGGTGCGCGTAGGCGACCGCGCGGTCGAGCGCGCGCGAGCGCGACTCCGCGCCCAGGCTCATGCTGATCACGTCCGCGCCGTGGTCGACCGCCCACACGATCCCGGCGGCGAGTCGCGAGCCCTGGTGGAGGATGTTGTCCGCGGTGCGGACGGGCATGATCCGGGCGTCCGGGGCGATCCCCGCGATGCCCTCGCCGTTGTCGGTGGCCGCCCCGAGCACGCCGGCCACGTTGGTGCCGTGGTTGTTCTCCGTCTCCGACGTGACCGAGCGGTCGTTCATGAAGAAGTCGAAGCCCTTCGTGAGACGGCCCTTCAACTCCGCGTTCTCCGTGTCCACGCCGACGTCGATGTCCGCGATCACCACCCCCTGGCCGGTCGACAGAGCCCACGCCCTGTCCACGGAGATGCCGCGGTCCGTCGTCAGGTCCCACTGCTCCTGGCGCGAGTTCGGAAGCGGGCTGGCGTCGTAGAGCGGGTCGTTCGGCGGGTCTTCGGGGAATGCGGCGAGCGCGGTGGCCGGGACGAGCACCGCGAGCGCGAGGGCGGTCGCCGCCCGTCTCATCGCATGCCGGGGAGCGTCAGCTTTGCGCTGTTGACCGTGATGACCGAGGGGAAGTTGTCGCGCCTGAAGAAGGTCGAGTCGTCGCCCGTGACCTCGAGCAGCAGCTCGTGGCCCTTCTCGAGTTGCCAGTGGTTTCCGTAGAGGTCGTAGGTGGCTTTCTGCTCGCCCGATCCGGGGTCCACCACGCGGTAGGCGGCGCGGGTGATGAGCGTCTGCACCCCATCGGGCGCCACGTCCCACAGCCGCGAGTTGAGCTGGATGTCCGGGCCCGTCGCCTCGTATGCGAGCTTCAGTCTCGGCATGCCGAGCAGCGTAAAGTCGCGCTCGACCGGCACGCGCCAGCTCGCGACGCCCGGGGTCTCGGGCTGGTCGGTGGTGACGCAGCCGCGGCGCTGGAGGCCGATCACCACATGGTCGATCGCACTACCGCGCGGATCGACGACGGGCGACCCGGTCATCTTCGGACCGGGCAGTTCGAACGCCACCTTGTCCGGGTGAAGCGCGCCCCACTTGCGCACGCGGACGACCGGTCCGAACGCATCGGGGTCGCAGAGCGTCGGCGCGCTGCGCACGTCGAACCGCGGCCTGCGCTTCTTGCCCAGCATGTAGTGATCGAGCAGCCGGGTCGCGAGGCGGTGGTAGTAGCGCATGTCCGGGATCTTGATCTGCGCGGTCAGGTGCTCGAAGTCGCCGAAGTAGAGCTGGATCGGGTAGTCGCGCCGGATCGAGCGCAGCCGCTTGTACATGCGAACGGTCTCGACAGCCGGGAAGATCGGGTCGGTCCAGCCCTCCGCGGAGAGGATCGGGATCGAGCGCTGGCGTTTCTCGCTCCGACCGAGCGCCTTGAAGAAGCCGTCCTGGTAGTACGCGGAGCGGTCCTTGGTGAGTGCCACCTTCGCCTCCTCCACCAGCGGATCCCCGTCGTAGGGCTCGCCCTGATTGACCCGTGCGAGCCAGCCCGCCAGCTCGTCGGTCATCTTCGAGCCGATCGCTGCGATGAAGCCGTTCAGCAGCGTGATCTTCGCGACCCCGAGCGGAGTCGTCTTCGCGCTCAGCCCGTTCGGCACGAGCGAGAAGAGCAAATCGGTCCAGGTGAACTGCGGCACGGCCGCCGCGAGCCGCACGACCTTCCCCTCCGGCGAGAGCCAGGTGCCGTACTGCGGCGCACCCTTCCCGCGCACGGTCGCGAGCAGCCACGTCTGCCCGCCGCCGTACGAGCCGCCGACCGCCGCAACCTTCCTGCGCTTGGCGGTGCCGTCGTCCACCAGCAGGCCGGTCAAGTGCTGCGTGTCGCGGATCTCGACCTTCTTGCTCGCCAGCGCGATCTGGCCCCCGGAGTCGCCGTGTCCGCGGGCGTCGTAGTTCAGGACGGCGTAGCCGCGCGCGGCGTACCAGAGGTTGTTGAACTCGACCGTCTTGTAGTCCTCGGCGTCCTCCTCGGTCTCGGACATGTACTCCGACTTGTTGCTGAGGAAGCCGTGCAGGAAGACGATCAGTGGCAGCCGCTCGCCCTCCTTCGCGTTCGCCGGCAGGGTCAAAGTGGTGCTGAGCGGCGTGCCGTCGAAGCTCTCGACCATCCCCGTGCAGATCGTGCGCTGGTCGTCGCTCTCGCAGGAATCGCGGAAGTCCGCCCGGGCCGGGGCGACGAGCAGCACGAATGCGAGACATGTCGCGGCGATCGTGCGCATCAGTCGAAGAGCAGGCTCAGGTCCAGAGCCGGTGCGGAGTGCGTGAGCGCGCCGATCGAGATGTAGTCCACCCCGGTCTCGGCGATCTCCTGCACGTTGTCAAGCGTGACGCCGCCGGACGCCTCGAGCCGTGCGCGGCCGCCCGCACGCGCAACGCACTCGATCAACTCGGCCGGGCTCATGTTGTCGAGCAGCAGGCGGCGCGCGCCCGCGTCGATCGCGATGTCGACGTCCTCGGGCGTCTCGCACTCGACGCACACCTCGACGCCCTCGGGCGCCTCGGCGACCGCCTTGCGCGTGGCCGCGGCCAGTCCGCCCGCGATCGCCGCGTGGTTCTCCTTGATCATCACCGCGTCGAAGAGGCCCATGCGGTGGTTCGTCCCCCCACCCGCCGCGACGGCGGCCTTCTCGAGCTCTCGCAGCCCCGGCGTGGTCTTGCGCGTGTCGAGGATCTGCACGCCCGTGCCCTCCACCGCCTTCACGTAACGCGCGGTCAGAGTCGCTATCCCGGAGAGCCGGCCGAGGAAGTTGAGGGCAGTCCGCTCGGCGGTCAGGATGCCCGCCGCGGGACCTTCGACCCGCGCGACCACGTTCCGTGCGGGTTCGAGCTGCACGTCGAAGCGCGCGAAGACAGCCGCCGCAACGTCGAGGCCGGCGATCACGCCCCGCTCGCGCTGCTCGATGTGCGCCTTCGCGCGCGTGTCCGGCGGAACGAGGATGCCGGTGGTCAGGTCGCCCTCACCGACGTCCTCCGCCAGCGCCCGGTCGATCAGGTCGTTCACGCTCGCAGAGTAGCCTCGGCGTCGTGGCCTACGTCTCAGCCGAAGCGCGCCAGGAGCTGCTCGACACGATCGCCGACGCGATCGACGAGCTCGGCGTCGCCCTTGCGGCCCTTGGCGAGGCGTACGAGCAGCTCGACGAGCGCACGGCCGACACGCTCGAGGAGCAGCTCTTCCGCCCCGTGCAGACGGCCTACGGGCGCGCGCAGCGCACGCACTCCGGGTTCGCGCAGCGGTTCGGTCTGCGCGCGCGGGCGTTCGAGCCCGCGACACGGGGCGTCCCGTCAACCGGGGTGAAGGGCTTCGTAGCCGACGCGGTGGAGGCGGTCGGGCAGGCGGACAGCGATCTCGCCGAGCTCCAGGACTCGATGATGCCCGTCGAGGTCGGCGACGCCGAGCTGCGCAAAGGACTGGCGGACGTGCGGGAGCTGCTCGCGGACGTGCGCTCGCGCGCGGACGGCCTGCTGCGCACCTTCGGCCGCTAGCGGTACGATTCGGGCTCGGCAGGGGTAGACAACGCCGGGGGGCGTGAGATGCAGGGGAAGCTGGTTGCAGTCCTGTTCGCATTGGCCATGACGGTCGCCATCGGACCGACCGGCGCATTCGGCCGAGGCCAACCCAAGCCGCCGCCGTCGTGCGGCGCGCAGGCCCCGGACGTCTCCTTCAGCGAGCCGGTCTTCATCGATCGCAACCGCGCGGGCGGCGAACCCGTCAGCGTGGTCGCACAAGACGGCTCGATCAACGTCTCGGCTCACGCCGGCACGACGCACATCTACAAGAACCCGGATGCACTTCCGGGAACGCGCGACTTCCTCATGGGCTACACGAACCAGACCCTGAACTGGCGTTCGACCGACGGCGGGGAGACCTGGCAGTACACGGGGCTCGCCGGTACGGGCGAGGGTCCGCACAGCCTCCTCTCGACCGGCTTCTCGGACCCCGACTACGCGATGGACCAGGCGGGAACCTCTACAACGTCGAGATCGACCTGGCCAACGACGCCGTCTACAAGAGCACGGACGACGGTCAGTCTTGGCCGGTTGCGACTCCGATAGCCGCACCGGGTGACCGGCCATGGCTGACCGCGTTGGAGCCGAACGAGGTCTTCCTCTACGTGAACCTCCCAAAGACCATGCTGCGCACGACCGATCCGAACATGCTCGTGTGGGAGCGACTACCCGAGCCGCCCGTCACGAGCAAGTCCGTCCCGGATCCGCTCAACCCGGACAACGGGCTGATCGGCCCGGTCGACCTTGGCGAGTTCGCGATCTCGGAGGACGACGCGCAGACCTGGGAGACCTACCGCTTCGGCCCCGAGGGCGATGCGGGCGGGCGGACCATCTTCGGCAAATCGGAGCAGTTCTTCGGCGTCGTGGCCGCGGACAACACGGGCAACGTGTACCAGGCCGCCGCGGGCGGCTATGAGGGCGCGGACGACATCGAGCCGGATGGCGAGGTGACCTTCGCGTACTACGAGCGCGCCACGGGCGAAACGAACCAGCAGCGAATCAACATCCCGATTCCCGAAGGCGATGCCCTCTGGCCGTGGGTCATCGCCGGCGATGACGGGCGAGTGGCCGTCGTCTGGTACCAGAACCTCGCCGGACACCCGGACGAGTTCTACATCTTCGCCGCGGTCACGCACAACGCGTACGGGAAGGTCGAGTGCAAGAACGGCGCGGTCAAATCGGTGCCGCCCCAGTGGACGGTGCAGAACGTCTCCGGCCGGCCCGTGCACCTAGGGAGGATCTGCCTCGACGGCACGACCTGCAACGCGCGGACCGACTTCGAGGCGGGCGACCGGCGGCTCGGCGACTTCTTCACCGTCAACTACGACCTGAACGGCAACCTGATAATCGCGTCCGGCGACACGACGCTCCCAAGCAGCCTGACGAGCTTCATCCCCGGTCAGGAAGGCGAGGAGGGTGAAGAGGGCGAAGATGAGGGCGGCGAAGAGGGTGAGGAGGAAGAGGAGGAGGCCAAGAAGCCGGTCGGCAACCCGATCTTTATCCGCCAGACGAGCGGTGACCTTCTGCTCGAGGAGCCGATCGAGCCACGCGAGACGCGGCCGCTGTCGAGCCCGCTGCCGGTCCAGCCCTAGCCACTCCCGCGGTCAGTACAGGACAGAGGGGAACCACGAGCCGCGCGGCTCGTGGTACTCGCCCATTGCCATCACGTTCATCGGCTTCACGAGCCGGAGTCCTTCGCCGAGCGCCCAGCGGAACAGCGGCGAGCGCAGCGGGACAAGAAACGCGAGCGGCTCCCCGCTGGCCGCGGCTGCGCCCAGAAGCAGCGCGCGCATGTCGTCCTCGGTCTCGGCAACGCCGTGATTCATGGGCCAGAAGGACACACTCGTGGAGTAGGCCGTGATGCGGCCGTCGCGCACCGCGACGAACGGCGTCATAGCGTGCAGCGCGTCCGGGAGCTCATTCGTGCGCGGGAAGCCGTGGACTCGCTCGCACAGCTCACCGCACTCGTCGATGTCCGGCTCCGCAAGCGGGCGTACCTCCACCCCGTCGACCGGCCCGCTGCGCGGCTTGCCGGTGGTCACGGCAACCGGCTCCTTCACGTCGAAGCCGAGCGATTCGTACAGGCAGAGCGAGCGCATGTGGAAGGCGTCCTGGAGCAGCCTGATGCCGGGCGCTCCCTCGCCGCGCTCGATCACCGCCTCCATCAGCCTGCGGCCGACTCCTGCGTTCTGGCCCTCCGGGTCGACCGTGATCGGACCGACGCCGCGAATCGGACTCCGCTCGTCGAGGAAATTCGAGCCGACGATGCGACCGTCCTTCTCGGCGACGACGCCCCACACCGACGGGTGCGGGATCCAGGCGTCCATCATCTGGGTGGCGGCCTCGAGCACCGGAAAGTCGCGCTCGAAACGGTGATGGTCGTGAATCCCGCCGAAGGCGTCGAAGACGATCTGCGCGCAGGCCTCGGTGTCAGCAGGCGTAGGCTCGCGGAGGGTCACGCGCTCAGTCTAAGCGCCGTTGGTCGACCCCGCACGGCGCAGGAGCTCGGCGCGGACGAACCCATCCAGGTCGCCGTCGAGGACACCCTGCACGTTCCCGACCTCGTGGTTCGTGCGATGGTCCTTGGCCATCGTGTACGGGTGCAGGACGTAGGACCGGATCTGCGAGCCCCACGCTACGTCCTGCGCCTCCCCCTTCTCCTTCGCGATCTCCTCGCGGCGCTTCTGCTCCTCGAGCTCGAGGAGCTTCGACTTCAGCATGTTCATAGCTGTCGCCTTGTTCGACGACTGCGAGCGCTCGTTCTGACACTGGACGACGATGCCCGTCGGCCGGTGCGTGATCCGCACCGCGGAGTCGGTCTTGTTGACGTGCTGCCCGCCGGCGCCGGAGGCGCGATAGGTGTCGACCTGAAGGTCGCCCTCGTCGATGTCCACGTCGACCGCCTCCTCGACGAGCGGCGACACCTCGACCTGGGCGAAGGCGGTGTGGCGACGGGACGAGGCATCGAACGGTGAGATCCGCACGAGCCGGTGGACGCCCTTCTCCGCCGAGAACAGGCCGTATGCATTGTCACCGCGGACGATGAACGCCGCGGACTTGAGCCCGGCCTCCTCCCCCGGCGACGCCTCGAGCATCTCGACCTTGAATCCGCGCCGCTCGGCCCAGCGCATCTCCTGGCGCAGCAGCATCTCGGCCCAGTCCTGCGCGTCGGTGCCACCCGCGCCGGCGCTCACCGACACGACCGCGTCGCCGGCGTCGTAGCGGCCCGCGAACAGACGCGCCTCCTCGAGCTCGGCCAGCCGCGACTCGATCGAGGCGCGCTGCTGCGCGAGCTCGCCCGCGAGCGAGTCGTCATCCATCGCCTCGAGTTCCTCCAGGTCCGCGATGTCGGATTCGAGCGAGCGGAACGTGTCCAGCCGGCGCTGAAGCCGTGCGTGCTCGCTGGAGACCTTCGCGGCGGCGGCCTGGTCGTCCCAGAACCCCGGGGCCTGCATCTCGTGCTCGAGCGCGGCGACGCGCTCGCTCAGCGCATCCGGGTCAAAGATAGTCCGCGAGCAGCTTCAGCTGGTCGCGGAGATCGGCGCCCGGTGACATGGATCGCAGACTATCGTGAGAGGGTGACTCGCGCGCGGACTCTGGCCTGCGCCGCGCTGGCCGTGGGACTCGCCCTTCCAGCGTCGGCGGCGGCCGAGGTGCCCCGAAAGCTGTTCGTCTACGGCGACTCGCTCGCCGTCGGCACCGAGCCGTACATGGCGGACGCGCTGCCCGACTGGCGCGTGCGCCAAGACGTCGAGGTCGATCGTCACCTGCCCGGCACGGCGCGCGCATTGAGGGACCGGGGCGAACGGCTTGCGCCGGTCGTCCACATCAGCATCGGAACGGTTGACGACCCGAACCGCCGCAGGCGATTCAGGCGCGGGGTAAGGCGAGCACTCCGGGCGGCGGGACCCGAGCGCTGCGTCGTGTGGACGAACATCTACCGCCCGGTCATCCGCCTCGGGGTGGAGCTGAACGGCTGGGAGCCGTTGAACGAGATCCTCGACCGCGAGGCCGCGCGCCGCTCGAACCTGGTGATCGTCGACTGGGCGGCGATGGTCATGGACCACCTGGACTGGCGCAGCAGCTTCGACGCGACACACGTCGACGAGCGGGGTTACAAGGCCCGGGCGAGCGCGATCGCGCACGCCACCGAGGATTGCTACGAGCGGCTCAGGCGCCGTGACACTTCTTGAACTTCTTGCCTGACCCGCACCAGCACGGGTCGTTGCGGCCGATCTTCTCCTCGTCGGCGACCCGCCGCGTCTCGACGGGCTGGGGCAGCACCGGTTCCTCGGGCTCCTCCTCCGCAGCGACAGCAGTGGCTGCCTGACCTGCGGCGGCAGCGATCGCGGCGCTGCCGGCCTCCGCCCTGCCGCCTGCGTAGTTCAACGGGCCCGAGCGGGCGGCGGGCCCGAGCGCGCGCTGCTGGCCGTCGCCGTTCTGGCCCTCGACCTGGACCTCGACGTTGAAGATGTAGCGCGCGAACTCCTCCCAGATGTTGTTCATCAGCTCGGTGAACATCTCGAAGCCCTCGTTCTTGTAGGCCACGAGCGGCTCGATCTGGGCGAACCCGCGCAGGTGGATGCCCTCACGCAGGTAGTCCATGTCGTGCAGGTGCTCGCGCCAGCGCTCGTCGATGATCTGGAGCAGCATGTAGCGCTCGAGCGCGCGCATCAGCTCGCTGCCGAGCTCCTGCTCGCGCTCGTCGTAGGCCTCGACAGCGTCTTCCTTCAGATCGCCCAGCAGCTCCTCGCGCACGAGCGCGTTGCGATCGAGGTCCTCGAGCGCGATCCCGACCGGGTACATCTGCTCGAGCTGGGTCCACATGCCGTCCAGGTCCCACTCGTCGATGAACTCGCCGACCATGTACTCCGCCGACATCCGGTCGATCACGTCGCCGATCTGCTGCCGCGCCGTGTCGCCCATGTCCTCGCCCTCGAGGATCCGGTCGCGGTACTCGTAGATGATCTCGCGCTGCTGGTTCATCACGTCGTCGTACTCGAGGACGCGCTTGCGGATCAGGAAGTTCTGTTCCTCGACCTTCTTCTGGGCGTTCTCGATCTGCTTCGAGAGCATCTTGGCCTCGATCGGCTCCTCCTCGCCGGTCTCCTTGTCGACCGGGCCGAGCCGGTCGAGGATCCGGTAGATGCGGTCGCCCGCGAACAGGCGGACGAGGTCGTCCTCGGCCGACAGGTAGAAGCGCGACTCGCCGGGGTCGCCCTGGCGGCCGGAGCGGCCGCGAAGCTGGTTGTCGATCCGGCGCGACTCGTGCCGCTCGGTGCCCAGGATGAACAGGCCGCCCGCTTCGAGAACCTGTTCACGGCCGGCCTCGACCTGCTTCTCGAAGCCTGGGTAGACCTCGTCCCACGCCTTGTCCCACTCGTCGGTCTCCGGCTCGAGGCCGCGCTTGCGCAGCTCGAGCGTGGCCAGGTGCTCGGCGTTGCCGCCGAGCTTGATGTCGACGCCGCGGCCGGCCATGTTCGTCGCGATCGTGACCGTGCCGGGCTGGCCCGCCTCGGCGACGATCTCGCCCTCGCGCGCCGCGTGCTCGGGCTTCGCGTTCAGCACCGTGTGCGGGATGCCGCGCTGCGTCAGGCGCTGGGACAGCATCTCCGAGACCTCGACCGAGATCGTGCCCACGAGCACGGGCTGGCCGGCCTCGTGGCGCTCGGCGATCTGGTTCAGGACCGCCGACCACTTGCCCTCCTTGGTCTTGTAGATCTGGTCGTTCTGATCCTCGCGGATCATCGGCTCGTTCGTGGGGACCTCGACGACCTGGAGCTTGTAGATCTTCATGAACTCGGTGGCCTCGGTGAGAGCCGTGCCGGTCATGCCCGCGAGCTTGTCGTAGCGGCGGAAGTAGTTCTGGTAGGTGATCGTCGCGACCGTCTGGTTCTCCTCCTGGATCGCGACGCCCTCCTTCGCCTCGACGGCCTGGTGGAGGCCCTCGGACCAGCGCCGGCCCTCGAGGATGCGGCCGGTGAACTCGTCGATGATCTTCGCCTCGCCGTCGATCACCTCGTACTCGACGCCGCGCTTGTAGAGCGACTCGGCCTTCAGCGCCTGGATGAGGTGGTTGACGAGGTTGCCGTGCTCGGCGAGGAACATGTTCTCGATGCCGAGGAACTTCTCGGCCTTCTCGACGCCGCGCTCGGTGATCGCGACCGTCTTGTGCTTCTCGTCCGGCTCGTAGTCGAAGTCGGCCACGTACTCCTTCGACTTCGCCTCGAGGCCCTCCGGCTTCTTGCCGGGCTCGAGCATCGGGGCGAGCTTTGCGAACTTGTAGTAGAGGTCGGCGGCCTGCTCGGGGGCGCCGGAGATGATCAGCGGCGTGCGCGCCTCGTCGATGAGGATGTTGTCGACCTCGTCGACGATCGCGAAGGGATGGCCGCGCTGGACCTTGTCCTCGAGCTGGATCGCGAGGTTGTCGCGGAGGTAGTCGAACCCGAACTCCGAGTTCGTCCCGTAGGTGACGTCGGCGGCGTACTGCGCGCGCTTCTCCGCGGGAATGCGGTCGTCGGACTGGAGGATGCCGACGCTCACCCCGAGCGCGTCGTAGATCGGCTTCATCCACTCCGCGTCGCGGCGAGCCAGGTAGTCGTTGACGGTGACCAGGTGAACCGCGTCGCCGGCGAGTGTGTTGAGCACGACGGCGAGCGTCGCCGTGAGGGTCTTGCCCTCGCCGGTCTTCATCTCGGCGATCGACCCGTCGTGCAGGACCATCCCGCCGATCAGCTGCACGTCGAAGTGGCGCATCTCGAGCGTGCGCCGGCCGGCTTCGCGGGTCAGGGCGAAGCTCTCGAAAAGGAGCTCGTCGAGCGGCTCGCCGTTCCGGGCGCGCTCGCGGAGCTTGTCCGCCTCCTCGCGCAGCTCGTCGTCCGTTATCAGCTCCATCTCGGGCTCGTAGCCCGTTGATGCGCGAGACGTTCTTCTCGAACGCCTTGAACTTCTTCCCCTCGCCTACGCGCAGCGCGCGGTCAATCAGTGCCATTGGCTACCGAGGATAGCTCCGGCCTACGACTCGGCCGGCCTGGCCTCGACGCGGGCCGATTCCCTGCGTCCGCGGCGCTTGTCGCGGTGCCGCTTCACCTGCCGCGCCAGCTCGTCGGCCACCAGGTTGACGGTGTGCGACATCGACTCCGAGGAGTCCTTCGCCCGGAGGGTCGCGCCCTTGAGAAAGAGCGTCGCCTCGGCGACGCACTTCTCCCGGATCGAGGGGTTTCGCTCCTCCGACAGCTCGATCTCGAGCGTGGCCAGGTCGGATACCTGCCTGCCGACCTTCTCGAAGCGCTTCTCGATCTTCTGGCGGATCTCGTCCGTGACCGCGAAGTTCCGACCCTTGACCTCGATCTTCATTCGACCCTCCAGGGGTTCGGGAGAAGGTGATTATCTCACCGGGGTACGGGCGTAGGCGAGCGCGATTTCGCAAGTGCACCCAGCGGCGCGTAGGGCCTGTGCGCACGCGCCCAGGGTCGCGCCGGTCGTCACGACGTCGTCGACCAGAACCACCGGCCCGGGAGCGCGCCTGACCGCCGCGAAGCGGGGCGGCGTGCGGACGCGCTGGCTGCGCGCGCGCCCGACCTGGCGGCGGCCGTCGCCCGCGCGCTCGAGCAGGGGCGCGACGGGCAGGCCCGTGCGGCTCGCGACCGCGAGCGCCAGCATCGCGGCGTGGCAGAACCCCCGCCCCCGCCGGCGCGCGCGCGGTGACGGGACGGGGACGAGCGGATGCTCGAGCGTCCCCGCGGGCGCGTTCGCGACGATCGCGGCGGCCATGTGGGCGGCCAGCGCGGTGGCGCCCGCGAACTTGAGGCGGCGCACCACCGCGCGCGCGGGACCCTCGTACGCGACCGGCGCCCAGACGCTCAGGCCTTGGAGCGCGGCGGGTGTCTTGGGGAGGTGCTCGAGCGACCGCGCGGCATCCGGGGCACAGGACCGCCCGGTCCGCGGTCGGCATCCGGCACGCCACGCAGAGCGGCGGCGCGAGCAGCGACAGAAGGCGCACCGGGCGACCTTCGGCGCCTGTGACCGAAAGCGGCGTTGCCACTGCGACAATCCCGGCGCGTGACCCATCCGGACGTCCACTGGAACCTGTCCCTCAGCGTGCTCGGGGCGCTCGCGCTCTATGCCGGGATCTACCTCTGGCGATGGCGGGCGGCGCGGCGCGAGGAGGGCGGCCGCGGGGCCGGCCCGGTCGAGCTCTTGTTCTTCGCCCTCGGGCTGGTCGCCCTCACCGCGGCGGTCGTCTCGCCGATCGACGGGCTCGGCGAGGACTACCTCTTCTCGATGCACATGCTCCAGCACATACTGCTCGGAGACCTCGCGCCCGTGTTCCTGCTGCTGGCACTGTCGCGCGTGATCATGCGGCCGGCGACGCGGCGGCTGGTCGCCGTGGAGCGCGCGCTCGGCCGCTTCGCCCATCCACTCACGGGGCTCGCTCTGTGGTTCGGCCTGATCTACCTGTGGCACATCCCGGCGCTGTACGACGCGGCGATCGATTCCGAGATCGTGCACGCGCTCGAACACGCGTCGTTCTTCACGGCGGGCGTCGCGCTCTGGTGGCCGCTGATCCAGCCGGTGCCGATGCGGCGGCGGATGCGGGGCATGTGGCCGTTCGCCTATATCGCCGCGGCGAAGCTCGGGCTTGCCGGCCTCGGCCTGTACCTGACGTGGTCGACCAGCGTCGCCTATGAGCACTACGAGACGGTGCCGCGGATCTGGGGCCTGACCGCCGTCGAGGACCAGAACGTCGGCGGCGCGATGATGATGCTCGAGCAGTCCGTCGTGCTGCTGGTCGCCTTCGTCGTCCTGTTCGTGCAGATGCTGACCCAGTCCGAGGCGGAGGAACAGCGCCGCGAACGCCTCGAGCGGGCGGCGCCTGCTTGACCGCGCTGTTCGAGCGACTCGGGGTCGAGCTGCCCGTCGTGCAGGCGGGCATGGGCGGCGGCGTGTCGCGCGGGGCACTGGCAGGTGCCGTGTCGAGCGCCGGCGGGCTGGGGACGGTCGGGATCGAGGACGCGGACCGGATGAGCGCGGAGATTGCGGCGGTGCGCGAGCGAACCGACCGGCCCGTGGCCGCGAACCTGCTGCTTCCGTTCGCGCGGCGCGAGCACTGGGAGGCGGCGAGCACTGCCGACGTCGTCGTCACGTTCAGCGGCCGGCCCCGGCGGTCTACCGAGCGCCCATGGCTGCATCAGGCCGGCTCGGTCGAGGAGGCACAGGCCGCCGTCGCGGCCGGGGCCGACGGGGTGATCGCGCAGGGCGCCGAGGCCGGCGGCCACGTGCGCGGCACCGTGCCCGCGCTGAAGCTGCTCGAGCGAGTTCGAGCCGCGCTGCCGGACGAGGTTTCAGTGCTCGTGGCGGGCGGCATCGCGGACGCGGACGACGTCGATGAAGCGCTGGCGGCGGGCGCTGCGGCCGCGGTGCTCGGCACGCGCTTCGTGCTGAGCGAGGAGGCGAACGCGGCGCGCGCCTACAAGCAACGCCTGATGGAGTCGCGCGAGACCGTCGTGACGACCCTGTTCGGCATGGGCTGGCCGGCGCGGCACCGGGTGATCTGGAACGAGGCAACCGAGCGCTGGCTCGACCGCGACGGGCGCATGCCGCGCTGGCTGTCGGCGGTGCAGCGCGCGTCGGCCCCGGCTCTCGCCCGGCTGCCGCTGGGCGCCACGGTGCGGCTCGCGGCTTCGCAGACGGCCGCGCGGCCGTTCTTCGGGCCGCTCGCGCCGACCGCCGACGGGCCGTCGAACCTGCTCGACGCCGGCGCGCTCTACGCCGGCGAGTCGGTCGCGCGGCTCCACGACATCCGGCCCGCCGCCGACCTCGTGCGCGAGCTCGCGCGCGCCGCGTGAAGCGCGACGCCGCCATCGCCGGCGCCGGTGCCGCGCTCGTGCTGGCGGTGATCACGCTCGCGGTCGCGCTGCTGCGCGGCGACGACTCGCCACCGGCCGCGCCGGAGCCGACGCCCGCGGCACCGAAGCCGGGCGCTCCTCCGTACGACGCCGCGGCGTTCCAGCCGTTCGCATACGACCCCCAGGACGAGGACGAGTTCCTCGCGCGCGGAAGCCGCGGGATGGCCCACGTCGTGTACGAGCTGAGCCCCGGCGGCGTGGAGCGCAGCGTGGACCGCACGACGCGCTGGAGGGACGAGGTCGAGGACGCGGCCGCCGGCTCGCCTGTCGATCCCAGCTATCTCGAGGCGATGCTGTTCCTCGAAAGCGCAGGGCGGCCGACGGTGATGGCGGATGGGACGCCAAACAGTGCGACCGGGCTGATGCAGATCATCCCGTCGACGGCGACGGCCCTGCTCGGGATGCGCGTGGATCTGGCGCGCAGCCTCGAGATCAACCAGGAGCTCGCGCGCGAGCGGCGCCGCGCGGAGATCTCACGCAAGGCGAAGAAGAGGCGCGCCGCGCGGCGCGAGGTGCGCCACCTGTTGCGTGAGCGCCCGGTCGTCGACGAGCGCTTCGATCCCAAGAAGTCGCTGGCCGCCGCTGTGCGCTACCTGACGATCGCCGGTCGGCAGTTCGGCCGCGAGGACCTCGCCGTCTCCTCGTACCACATGGGGATCGGGAACCTGAAGACCGTGATCGACACCTACATAGCCCCCCGCGCCGTCGCCCGCACGACATTCCGGACCGTCAAGCGTTACGAGCTGTCGTGGCCGCAGCTCTACTACAACTCGTCGCCAACGCAGAACCCGCGCACGTGGGATCTCCTCACGACCCTCGGCGACGACTCGCGCCACTACCTCTTCAAGGTGCTGGCATCGCGCGAGATCCTGCGGCTGGCGCGGGACGACCCGGACGAACTGGAGCGGCAGATCGAGCTCCAGACGGCGAAGGCGAGTGCCGAGGAGGTGCTGCGACCGGAGTCGCGCTATTCGCCCTACGAGGACGACAAGGACCTCCGCTTCGCGTACAAGCGTGACGAGCTCGTGCCGCTGCCGGATGCACCGAAGCGGCTGGCTTTTCGCCCCAGCCGCAAGATGGGCTCGCTCGCGCGGCGGCTCGACCAGCCGAAGATCCTCTACCGCGGCCTCCGGCCCGAGGCGCTCGCGACCCTTCTCTACATCGCGAAGGAGTACCGCCGCACCGCCGGGCACGGCACGCTGCGGGTCACGAGCACGGTGCGCGACCTCCCCTACCAGGAGCTGCTCGTGCGGACGAACATCCAGGCGACGTCGGAGTTCTCACTCCACACGACAGGCTTCGCGATCGACATCGCCAAGCCACGCGCCGAATCCGTGCTGCGTTTCCTACTCGAGCGCCTCCAGGCGCTCGACGTGATCGCATGGGTCGAGGAGCCCGGCGCGTTCCACGTGACGGTCGGCCGGAGCGGCGAGGCTTTCATGCCGCTGTACGAGGCGCTGATCGAGGACCAGCGCCCGCTCGTCCCGTACGGGCCGCACGTGTCGCTCGCGCTCGAACCGATGCGTGCGCATGCGGGCGACGCAGCTGCGGCTCACGCTGGAGAACTTCGGCGACACGCCGCTCGAATACAGCGGCGCGTACCGGCTCGAACAGCGGGTGGGCGATCGCTGGCGCTGGATCAACCGCGACGCCCTCTTCAGGGCTCTGCTGCAGGTCGTCGAAGCCGGGAAGACGGAGCACGAGGAGATCCAATTGCCGGAGCACCTCGAGCCCGGGCGCTACCGGATCGTGAGGTCCTTCTCCCCGTCCGGAGCGGACTGGACGCTTACGGCGCCTCCGCTCAGTTCACGGTCGACTAGAGCTGCCTTCGTGACAGATCGGCAACCGCCGCCGTAGTTCCACCGATGTGGAGATTCGCTCTCATCGCGACACTCGTCCTGGCGTCTTGCGGCGGCGGTGACTCGAGCGACCCGACCACACCGGCGCCCGAGCCGCCGCGATCCGAGAGCCGCGGCGTTGTGCTCAGCCTCGATCTCGAGAGCCCGCACCCCGGCGACACGCTGACGCTGACGGTGGAGAACAACACGCGCACGCGGCTCGAGTACGGCCTCGTGTACCGGCTCGAGCACTTCGTGGAAGGAGACTGGCGCTGGATCAACCGCGATGCCGCGTTCGCCCTGATCCTGAAGATCGTCGACGCAGGCAAGCGAGAGCGCGAGGACATCAGGTTGCCAACGGACCTCGAGCCAGGCCGCTATCGGATCGTCAAGTCCTTCACCGCGCCGGAAACGGGTCGAAAGCTCGACGCCTCCGTCGGGTTCAACGTGGCAGGTCTCTAAGGCTCTCCGCGATCCCGACGTGGCCGGCGATCGCGTCGATCAGGATCGTCCCCGCCGCGAGCTCGGTGCCGGGGAAGACGATCGTGTCGCGCAGCGCCGACGTGTCGCCGATCCTGCAGTTGTCGCCGATCACGAGCGGCCCCATCAGCCGCGTCCCGACGCCGATCTCGCAGTCGCGCCCGACCCACACCGGCGGGCCGACGAACGTGACGTCCTCCAGCTCGGTGCCCTCGCCGACGAAGAGCCCCTCGTCGAGCTCGGTGCCGCTGCGCTCGATCCGGAGCTTGCCCTCCAGGGCGTCGAAGGTCCCGGAGCGCAGCTCGTGCAGTGAGCCGACGTCGTTCCAGTACTCGTCGATCTCGTGCACGTAGAACGGCACGTCGTTCTCGAGCAGCGCCGGGAAGACGTCCTGCGCCCAGTCCACGAACGGGCGGTCGGGGAAGTAGTCGAAGATCTCCGGGCTGAAGACGTAGATGCCGCAGTTGCCGAGGTCCGACAGCGCCTCGGCCGGCTCCGGCTTCTCCTGGAACCCCTGGATGCGGCCGTCGGCGTCGTGGATCACGACGCCGTACTCGCGCGTGTCGGGGACCCTCTTCACGGTGAGCGTCCCGATCCCGCCCGCGCTCTCGTGGCGCTCCAGCAGCTTGCGCATGTCGATGTCGGTCAGCGCGTCGCCCGAGATGACGACGACCGGGTCGTCGCCGAAGAAGTCCGCCACGTTGCGCACCCCGCCGGCGGTGCCGAGGAGCTCCTCCTCGAAGCTCCAGGTGAGCTCGTCCCCGAAGTAGTTCTTGATCGAGTTCGGGAAGTAGTGGAGGTTCGCGATCAGGTCGTCGAAGCCCTGTCCGCGCAGCAGGTTCACGATGTGCGCCATCACGGGCCGGTCGAGGACCGGCACCATCGGCTTCGGGATCTCGAACGTGATCGGCTTGAGCCGGGTGCCGAGCCCGGCTGCGAGGACCATTGCCTTCATGCGGCGGCGCAAGCTAGCGCAACCAGCTCGAGAGGTACGCCCGCTGCTCGGCCGTCAGCTCGTCGATCGCGACTCCGAGCGACTCGAGCTTGAGCCGGGCCACCGCGCGGTCGATCTCGTCCGGGACGGGCGCGACGGCCGGCGCGAGGCCCTCCCCGCGCGTGGCCAGCCACTCGATCGCGAGCGCCTGGAGCGCGAATGAGATGTCCATCACCTCGGCGGGATGCCCCTGGGCGGCCGCGAGGTTCACAACGCGCCCGCCGGCCAGCAGGTTCAGCCGGCGCCCGGGGAGCTCGTACCGCTGCACGAGCGGCAGCACGTCCTCGGGCGGGGCCGTCGCCGCGTGTCGCAGCGCCGCGATGTCGACCTCGACGTCGAAGTGGCCGGCGTTCGCGATCACGGCGCCGTCCTTCATCCGCTCGAAGTGCTCGCCGCGCAGCACGCTGCGGTTGCCCGTCACCGTGATGAACACGTCGCCGCGCTCGGCCGCGTCGGCAGCGGGCAGCACCTCGTAGCCCTCCATTCGCGCCTCCAGCGCGCGCAGGGGGTCGACCTCGCAGACGATCACCCACGCGCCCGCGCCGCGCGCGCGAAGCGCGATGCCGCGCCCCGTGTAGCCGTAGCCGAGCACGACGACGGTGCGGCCGGCGAGCAGGAGGTTGGTGGCGCGCAGGATCCCGTCGAGCGTCGACTGCCCGGTCCCGTAGCGGTCGTTGAACGCCCGCTCGGTTGCGGCCTCGTTGAGAGCCAGCACAGGGCATGCGAGCTTGTTTTCGGCCTCGAGTGCGCGCAGGCGGACCAGGCCGATCGTGGTCTCCTCCGTCGCCCCCACGAAGCCGTCGGGAATCCCGCTCTCGTGAAGCGCGAGGATCAGGTCGCCGCCGTCGTCGATCGCCGCCCGCGGCTTCGAGTTCGCGGCGGCCGCGATGCCGGCGGCCGGGTCGTCGCCGCGGCGAACCTCGACGCCAAGTGCCTCGGCCACGTCGTCCTGGGTCGAGAGCGGGTTCGAGGCCGCCAGCTCGACCTCGGCCCCGCCCGCCTCGAGCGCTCGGACGAGGTTCGCCGTCTCGGCGGTGACGTGCAGGCACGCCGCGACCTTCAGGCCGTCGAGCGGCCTCTCCTTGGCAAACCGCTCGCCGATCGAGGTGACGACCGGCATCTGGCCGGCCGCCCAGTCAATGCGGGCTTCTCCGTTAGTAGCGGTAATGCTCGGCCTTGTACGGCCCCTCGACCGGGACGCCGATGTACGCGGCCTGATCTGGCCTCAGCTGCGTGAGCCGCACGCCGAGCGCTTCCAGGTGCAGCCGCGCGACCTTCTCGTCGAGGTGCTTCGGCAGCACGTAGACCTTCTTCTCGTACTCGTCGTTCTTCGTGAACAGCTCGATCTGGGCGATCGTCTGGTTCGTGAACGAGTTCGACATCACGAACGACGGGTGGCCGGTCGCGTTGCCGAGGTTGAGCAGCCGTCCCTCCGACAGGACCAGCACCGAGTGCCCGTCCGCGAAGCGCCACTCGTCCACCTGCGGCTTGATGTTGATCCTCTCGATCCCGTCGAACTTGGCGAGCCCGGCCATGTCGATCTCGTTGTCGAAGTGGCCGATGTTGCCGACGATCGCCTGGTGCTTCATGCGCGCCATGTGATCGGCGGTGATGATGTCCTTGTTGCCCGTGGCCGTGATGAAGATGTCGGCCGTCTCGACGACGTCTTCGAGCGTCTGCACGTCGTAGCCGTGCATCGCCGCCTGCAGCGCGCAGATCGGGTCGATCTCGGTGACGATCACGCGTGCGCCCTGGCCGCGAAGTGACTCGGCGCAGCCCTTGCCGACGTCGCCGTAGCCGCAGATGACGGCCACCTTGCCGCCGATCATCACGTCGGTCGCGCGGTTGATCCCGTCGATCAGCGAGTGGCGGCAGCCGTAGAGGTTGTCGAACTTCGACTTGGTCACCGAGTCGTTGACGTTGATCGCCGGGAACAGCAGATCGCCGGTCTCATGCATCTGGTAGAGGCGCATGACGCCGGTGGTCGTCTCCTCCGTGACGCCCTTGATCCCCTGGCCGATCTTCGTCCACCGCTCGCCGTCCTCCCCGAGCGAGCGCTGCAGCACGCGCAGGATCACCTGGAGCTCCTCCGAGTCGGCCGACTCGGGGTCCGGCACGGCGCCGGCCTTCTCGTATTCGGCGCCCTTGTGCACGAGCAGCGTGGCGTCGCCGCCGTCGTCCAGGATCATGTTCGGCCCGCCGCCGTCCGGCCAGCGGAGCACCTGCTCGGTGCACCACCAGTACTCCTCGAGCGTCTCGCCCTTCCAGGCGTAGACGGGGACGCCGGCCTTCGCGATCGCCGCCGCGGCGTGATCCTGCGTCGAGAAGATGTTGCAGCTGCACCAGCGGACCTCGGCGCCGAGCGCGACGAGGGTCTCGATCAGCACCGCCGTCTGGACCGTCATGTGGAGCGAGCCCGTGATTCGCGCGCCCTTCAGCGGCTGCTGCGCGGCGTATTCCTCGCGCGTCTTCATCAGGCCGGGCATCTCGTGCTCGGCGAGGCGAATCTCCTTGCGGCCGAAGTCGGCGAGCGATAGGTCGGCGACCTTGTAGTCCTCGGTCCTCGTGCTGGTGGCGGCTTCCATAGTTCTCCTAGGTCGTGGTGACGAGCAGGTGCTCGTACTTGTCCTGCTCCCAGCGGAGCCAGTCGCCGGAGTCGATCTCGGCGGGCTTCTCAGGCTCCTCCTCGAGCCAGCTGTGGATCGCGGCTTCGAGGCCCTCCTCCTCGTTCATCCGCTTCGCGAATGCCACGTCGGAGAGGCCGCAGTCGAACCGGGCCAGCAGCTGGCGCAGCGTGCGCAGGCGCTGCAGCTCGCCCGGTCCGAAGATGCGGTAGCCCGAGGCCGTCCTGGCCGGCTCGATCAGGCCCACCCGCTCGAGGTAGCGGAGCATTCGAGGCGACCAGCCGGTCGTCTCCGCGGCCTCGTTGATGGTGAGCCCATCCATCGCGCCAACCTTATCACGGTTGTGTCAAGGTTCTGGCGACCTCACGAACCCTCGCCCCGGCCCGTTCCATCCCCATGTTCAACGCGGTCACGACAACCAAGATCTACTGCCGGCCCTCCTGCTCCGCCCGGCCGAATCCCGAGAACGTCACCACTTATCCGACGCGCGAAGCAGCCGAGGAGGCCGGTTACCGGGCGTGCAAGCGCTGCCGCCCGGACCTCGGTGAGCAACTCCGCTTCGCAACCGCCCGAACCTCGCTCGGCACGGTACTGGTGGCGGTGGGCGACGAAGGCGTGCGGACGGTTTTGTTAGGCGCGTCGGCCTCGGCGGCCGAGCGCGAGCTGCGCGACCTTCACCCGGACGCCTTCATCAGGCGCGACTCGGAGCTGCGCGCCCTCGCAGCGCGGATACTCGACTCGCCGGGGGTCGACCTCGACATGCGCGGCACCCCCTTCCAGCTCGAGGTGTGGCGCAAGCTGCTCGAGATCCCACGCGGCGAGACTCGTACCTACACGCAGCTCGCCGCCGAGATGGGACGGCCGCGGTCGGTGCGCGCGGTCGCGCATGCCTGCGCGTCGAATCGACTGGGCGTCCTCGTCCCGTGCCACCGCGTCGTCAGGACGGATGGAACACTCGCGGGCTACCGGTGGGGGCTCGAGCGCAAGCGAGCCTTGCTCGCTGCCGAGGGTGCCGGCGTCAGCCGGTGAGCTCGAGCTCGAGCGTCTCGACGGGCGCTGAGGCCAGCGCGGCGTTCATCTCGCCCTCCTCGGCGAAGCGCTCGTGGAGCCGGCGGGCCTCGCACCGCACCGTCAGCGTCGGCGACCGGAACGGCCAGGGCGTCACGCGGAGACGGTCCACCGCCAGTCCCTCCACCTTGCCCTTCCAGCCGAGCAGCACCGCCAGCGACAGGTAGTCCCAGATCCAGACGAGCGTGGAGCCTGGCTCGAGGTCGGAGCGCTCGAAGCCGAGCCCGCGGCGGAACTCCTCCTGGCGGCGGAGGAAATCCTCGACCTCGGGCGTCGGCTGGCGGAGCTCGTACAGCCGCGTCCCGTGCAGGGACACGAGCGCCGCGGCGTACACCGACGTTGTGACGAGCTTTCCGGGCGCCCCGAGCCAGAGGTCGGAATGGGTCTCGAAGGGCATCTCGGTGAACGCCATCGGGAGCCCGGTGTCCGGGTTGAGTGCGGGCGCAAGGTCCCACTCGGCCATGCCCACGTCGTGCTGCTCGGCGGCCAGGCAGACCTCCTCATGCGGCTCGAACGGCTCGGCCCACGCGCGCGCCATCTGCCCGGAGATCCAGGCGTGCGAGGCCTGGCCGATGCACAGAACGGAGTCGCCGTCGGGCCGTACCAGCATGCGCGCGAGAGTACCCTCAGTCCATGGCCGCGCCGCCCCGCGTCCGCCTCCCCGCCCTGCTCCAGGGCGCGGCGTTCGCGCTCGACACGATCGGGTTCCTCGAGTGGTGCCGCGATCGCTACGGCGACGTCTACGAGGTACGGCTCCCCGGCATGGGCAAGTTCGTCTACATCGCGGACCCCGCCCTGATCAAGCAGGTCTTCGCCGCGGACCGCGACATCGGCCTGGCCGGCGAGGCACGGCGGCCGTTCTTCGAGCCGCTGCTGGGCACCCAGTCGCTCCTCACGACCGACGGCGAGCAGTGGGAGCGGCAGCGCAAGCTGATCGGGCCGCCGTTCCACGGCGAGCTGATCGAGAACTACCGCGACCAGATCCACGACATCGCCGCGGCCGAGGTGGAGCGCTGGCCGCGCGGCATGCCGATGCCGCTCAGGCCGCGGATGCAGGCGATCACGCTCGAGGTGATCCTGCGGCTCGTCTTCGGGATCGAGGACGCCGCGCGCCTCGAGCGGCTGCGCGAGCTGCTGCCGAAGCTGGGCGACCAGGGCGCGTGGCTCTTCTGGCTCCAACCGCACTCGCGCTACATGTGGTTCCCGCCGATGAAGGCGGTCTTCCGGACGCGGGATGCGGTCGACGAGATCCTCTTCGACGAGATCGCGAAGCGACGCGCCGATCCGCGCGTCGCGGAGCGCAGCGACGTCCTGTCGCTGCTCATCGCCGAGGGCGAGGCCGACGACCAGGAGCTGCGCGACGAGCTCATGACGTTGCTGGCCGCAGGGCACGAGACGACGGCCACCTCGCTGGCATGGGCGTTCGAGCGGCTCGCGCGCCACCCGGAGGTCGTAGAGCGCCTCCGTGCGGAGGAGAGCGAGGAGTACCTCGACGCCGTCGTCAAGGAGACGCTCCGGATCCGTCCCGTCGTCACGGACGTGATCCGCAAGCTGAAGCAGCCGATGCAGCTCGGCGAGTGGGAGATCCCGGTCGACCGCCACCCGACACCGGCGATCGCGCTCGTGCAGCGCGACGGCGCGCTTTACGACGACCGGCTCGCATTCGATCCGGACCGGTTCATCGGCAACCCGAAGGCGTTCTCCGGGTGGATCCCGTTCGGCGGCGGCCGGCGCCGCTGCGTCGGCTCGCACATGGCGCTGCTCGAGATGAAGGTCGTGATCAAGGCGGTGCTCGACCAGGTCGACCTCGAGCCGCCCGACCGGCGCGACGAGCGCGCGCGGCTCCACCACATCACGCTCGTGCCGAGTCGCGGGGCGCTACTGGCCGTCAGACCGCGACGCGATGCGCCGGTTGGCCTGCCGCCGCGCGAAGCCGGGGATGAGCTTCCCGAGCCGGTCGCGGTTGCCGGCGACTAGCCAGTAGAGGCGATCCGCAACTCGCGGGAAACGGCGTAGGAACGGGATTAGCTCGGCAAGACCGGCGCCGGCTGAATGCACATGGCCGGAGGAGTCGACGATGTGGAAAGACTCAAGACGCTCCTCCCTGCTCAGTCCAGGGAGGAGTTCCGCGGCGAACGGTTCCTGAAGAGCGACGGGTCGAACACGGTGGTTCACCTCCAGCACGCGCGCGACCACGAACTTGCACAGCCCGCAGTCCGCGTCGTAGAGGAGCCAGGCCCGCTCAGGCGAGCCGCTGCTTGAAGTCTTCGATGCGGGCAACTGGAGTCGGGTCCACTCCGTTCAGGACGGCCAGGTACAGGGACACGAGGTCCCCCAGCAATACGAGCGAGAGCACGCGCTCGGTTCGCGTCTGCCCCCGCGCGCGCACACGCTCGACCGGCGAGCCGGCGGCGCGCACGACCTCGGCGGTCAGCTCGATCCGCTGCTTGACGCGCGCATGCTGCTCGTCGTCCTCGAGGAAGATCGCGCTGAAGGTGGACTGGCCCCAGCCGCAGATCTCGTTGTGATCCATCTCGGGTAGCACGCCGTCGAACGCCGGGGTCTCCGCGTTCTCGTTCAGCTGCGAGCGCCAGCGGACACTCGCCGGCGCGGTGAGCTCTGCGCCGTAGATGACGGGCACCTGGCCCTGCAGGGCCCGTGCCAGCGCCTTCGGCTCGGATTCGGGATCGCCCTCCGGTCCCCACTCGACGGCGAGCTCGCGCAGCAGCGCCGACGCGGCATCGACCTCGCTCCGCAGCGAGTCGCTCACGCCGGCGAGCGCCGCCGCCTCGAGTGCGCCCACAGTCATGTAGGCGACGGCCGCTCGAGGCTGCATCCCCGACGGCACGCCGATCACCGGCACGCCGTCCGCCCGCGCGGCCTCGGCGAGCTTGCCGCCCGTCGTCATCACGACGCGGGGAGCGCCGCGGTCTCCCGCCGCGTCGTACGCCGCGAGCGTCTCCTCGGTCTCGCCCGAGTAGCTCGAGCAGAGGACGAGCGTGTCCTCCGAAACCCACGACGGCGGGTCGTACTCGCGCGATGTGATGAGCGGCCGCCGCGCGCGGTCACCGATCGCGCCGCGCGCCAGGTCGGCGCCGATCGCCGAGCCGCCCATCCCGCAGACGACTAGCCCCGCGGGCGCGTCCGCGGGCGCGATCCCCGCCGACTCCACCCGCCACAGCGCGTCTTCGAGCTGGTGCGGCTGGTTTAGGACGTCGTCCAGCATCCCGCCGGCGTCCAGACCGTCGATGGCGGGCCTGTCGAGCGCGCTCATCCGATCTCCTCGCGGGGCTCCACGCGCGCATCCTCCTCGACGACGGCTCCTGCGTCGATGCGCGCGCCCTTTCCGATCACAGCGCCCGAACGCACCTCGGCCCCGTCCCCGATCCGCGCACCCTCCGCGACGATGCATTCGCGCAGCGTGCAATCAGCCCCGACCGCGACGCGGTCGTGGAGCACCGCCCGCTCGACGCTCGAGTCGGATCCCACGCTGCAATGGTGGCCGACAACCGCCTGCGGGCCGATGTGCGCGCCGCTCGTAAGGCCGCCCTCGTACACCAGCGAGCCCGTCTCGTCGCGCTCGGGGAGTGTGCTGTCGACCACGCCCGCGAGCAGGTCCCACGTGCCCTCGAGGTAGCGCCGCGGGGTACCGATGTCCTTCCAGTACCCGGCGGCGAGGTACCCGTACAGCCCGGTGCCGACGAGCTCGGGGAAGATCTCGCGCTCGATCGAGACGGCGCGGCCCGCTGGAATCTGCTCGATCACGTCGCGCTCGAGCAGGTACGCGCCGGCGTTGATCCGGTTCGTGGGCGCGGGACCGGGCGACTTCTCGAGGAACTCCTCGACCTCTCCACCCTCCGCCGTCGGCACCACGCCGTAGCTGGCCGTGTCGTCGACGGCGATCAGGCAGAGGGTCGCGCGAGCGCCGGTACGCTCGTGCTGCTCGCGCTCGGCCGTGAGGTCCATGTCGGTCAGGACGTCCCCGTTCAGGACGTACAACCGCTCATCCTGAAGGGCGCCGGTATCGAGCGCGAGCCGCAGCGGGCCGGCCGTGCCGAGCGGCTCCTCCTCGTGCACGTAGCGCAACCGGATGCCCGCGTGGATGTCGCCGAGCACGCTCTCGACGGCGTCGGACATGAACCCGCACGACAGGATCACGTCGTCCACGCCGTGGCTCCCGAGCCAGTCGAGCATGAAGGTCATGAACGGGCGGCCGGCGAACGGCATCACCGGCTTCGGCGTGGTCAACGTCAGCGGCCGCAGCCGCGTGCCCTCGCCGCCGGCGAGGACGAGAGCCTGCACGCGTCAGGCCTCGACCGCCGACGCCGCCGGCCGGCCGATGCCCTCGTAGGTGAAGCCGGCCGCGCGCAGCGCCTCGTCGTCGAGGAAGTTGCGCCCGTCCACGACGAGCGGGTTGCGCATCGAGTCCTTCACCCCGCCCGCCCAGTCGAGCTCGCGGAACTCCGGCCATTCAGTTACGAGCACAGCGGCATCCGCGCCGTCGAGCGCCTCCTCGGCGCTCTGGCAAATCGTCGAACCGGCCAGCATGTCGCCCGCGTTGCCAATTGCGACGGGGTCGTAGATCCGCACGGCCGCGCCCTCGCCCATCAGGCGGTGGGCCAGGACGAGCGCGGTCGCCTCGCGCACGTCGTCCGTGTTCGGCTTGAAGGCGAGCCCGAGCAGCGCGATCTCGCGATCGACCAGCGAGCCGAGGTGCTTCTGGAGCTTTCCGATCGTGCGCCGCTTCTGCAGCTCGTTCACCTCGATCACGGACGAGAGCAGCTGGAAGTGGTAGCCGGAGTTGCCGGCGAGCTGCTTGAGCGCGGACACGTCCTTCGGGAAGCAGGAGCCGCCGTAGCCGATCCCCGCGCGCAAGAAGTGTGGCCCGATCCGCTCGTCGAGGCCCATGCCGCGCGCGACCTCCTCGACGTCCGCGCCGAGCTCCTCGGACACGTTCGCGATCTCGTTGATGAACGAGATCTTCGTCGCCAGGAAAGCGTTCGACGCAAGCTTGATCATCTCGGCCGAGGCGACATCCGTGCGCACGATCGGCGCCTTCAGCGGGTCGTACAGCTTCTCAACGCGGTCGGCGAAGTCGGCCGACTCCGGACCGGCGCCGACGACGACACGGTCGGGCTTCATGAAGTCCTCGACGGCCGCGCCCTCCTTGAGGAACTCCGGACACGAGACGTAGCCGACATCGGCGCGGCGGCGCTGGATCGTGCGCCCGGTGCCGACGGGCACCGTGCTCTTCATGACGAGCGCATGGTCGGTGGAGTCGCCCAACTCTTCGACGACGCGCTCGACGCGCGAGAGGTCGGCGTCGCCGGAGTACGTCGGCGGCGTGTCGACGCAGCAGAACAGGAGCTGCGCGTTCGAGATGACCTCGCCCATGTCGGTGGTGAAATGGAGCCGGTCCTTGTTCTTCGCGAGCAGCTCGGGAAGGCCCGGCTCGTGAATGGGCACATCGCCGCGGTTCAGCGCGTCGATCTTCTCGGGCAGGATGTCGCGCGCGTAGACCTCGTGACCGAGCTCGGCGAAGCCGGCCGCGGTGACGAGGCCGACCCAGCCGACGCCGATAACGCCTATCGGTTCGCGAGTCATGACGCGGGAAACCTAGCTGTCAGAGCGTTCGCATCGATGTGGCGATCGCCATCATCTGCTGCTCCGTCAACGTCTGCAGCAGCGTGTTCTGGAGCCAGTAGACGCCCTTGTCGGTCCGCCACGCGACCATCCGGAGGCGATCGCCGTCGAAATGCAGCTCGTACTCGCGGCCGCCTATCTCGCGCGTCTCTGAGGCGTCGCGCAGCGCAGGCGGGTCCTTCCAGGTGGTGCCCTGAATGCCGTAGTACTCGCCGATCAGGCCCTTCTTGATGACCATGCGGTACGCCGGGTACCACGTCCGCTCGCCCCTCGGCCCGACCGGGATCTTGTAGTAGCGCGGCGGGCCCGCGTATAGCCCGCCGTACGTGCGCAGCTTCGGGTAGAACGCCGGGAGCTTCCGCATCTTCTGCCCCATCCCGGCGAGCTGCAGCGCCTGGTCCTCGCCGGCGACTTCGGCGTTCTCGAGCCCGCTCACCGGCTCCTTCTTCTTCTTGCCCTTGGGGTTCAGATGTCCGCGCGGTCCCGGGGTTGCCTTCAGGCCGAGGAAGTCCTCGCGCAGGTCGCGCATGGCGGCGGAGCTGGCGGTGACGTAGCTGACGCCGATCGATCCCTTGAAGTGGATCTCGCGGATCGGATGCTGGGCGGACGCGAGCGCGAGCTTGAGCAGGCGCAGCACGTTCGCGCGGCCGCGGATGTCGGACTCCGTGTACTTGCCGAAGATGTCGAGCAGGTCTTGGCGGCGCTCGAACAGCTTCGTGAGGCCGATCTGCTGCTTGAGCTGGCGCAGGAACTCCTGCTGGCGCGCCGCGCGCACGATGTCGGTGTCCTCGTGCCGGTAGCGGACGTAGTCGAGCGCGTCGTGGCCGCAGAGCTTCTGGTAGCCCTGCTTCACGTCGATCGTCGCGTAGTCGGGCTCGTACCCGGAGTTGTCGTTGAAGTAGCGCCGGTCGATGTCGATGTAGGGGCAGCCGAGCGCGTTCACGGCCTCGCGGAAGCCCTTGAAGTCCACGTTGACGACGTGGTTGACGTCGATCCCTGTGACCTTCGTGACCGTTCGCAGCGTGAGCTCCGGGCCGCCGTACGAATACGCAGCGTTGATCTTGTCGGTGCCGTAGCCCGGGATCCGCACCTTCAGGTCGCGCGGCAGCGACAGCAGCGCGGTAGCGCGCTCGGACGGGTCGAGCCTGACCAGCATGATCGTGTCCGAGCGCGCACCGCCGGAGCCGCCGATGGCGGACTCGGCGCGCTTGTCGGAGCCGATCAACATGATCGTCTGGGGCTCACCCGACTCAGCCGCGGTGATCCAGCGGCCGAGCTTCAGCTGCTTGCCCTGCTCGAACGCCTCGGTAATGCGGTCGATCTCGTTCCAGCCCGCGACCGATGTCGCGCCGGCGGCGATCACGATCAGGCACAGCGACCCCAGCAGAAGCCGCTTCCAGTAGTGGCCGGGTCTCTCGAACTGGTCAGGCAATGCGCAGGTGGGTGGTCTCGGTCCCGCCGGCAGCGAGCTCGATGAAGTTGACGAGGGCCTTGCGGTACTGCTGCAGAGACGTAAGTGATACCCACTCCTCCGGACCGTGGTGGCCCGCGCCGACCGGGCCGAACTCGACCGCGGGAACGCCCGCCTCGAGGAAGCTGATCGCGTCGGAGGTTCCGTCCCGACCGACCGAGATCTTCTCTGCCGTCGTGCCCTCCTCGATCGCGCGCGCGAGCAGCTGGACGTGCGCGTTGTCGGCCTCCACAAGGATCGGCTGGCGGTGGAAGACCTTCCGCACCTCGACGTCCCCGAGCGAGGCGATCTCCTCCTGAATCTTGCCCGGCTCCTGCCCCGGCAGGTAGCGGATGTCGAGGTCGATCACGCACCGGTCCGGGACCTTGTTGAGGGCGTCGCCGCCCATGATCCGGCCGAGGTTGACCGACGGGCGCGGGAACAGCTCGGACGACTCCTGCGCCCAGCCCATCTGCTCGATCCGGTGGAAGCCGTGCACCGCCTTGATCACGGCGTTGTCGCCCTGCCACGGGGTCGATCCGTGGGCGGCGCGGCCCTCGAACACGAGCCGCAGCGCCAGTACGCCTTTCGCCTGCACGCCGATCTTCATGTCCGTGGGCTCACCGGTGATCGCGAAGTCGCCTACATAGCCGTGCTTGACGAGCCAGTCGGACGCCCGCAGCTCGGTCTCGTCGGACTCCTCGTCGGCGACGCAGACGAAGTGGACGCGGATGTCGGTGCGCTCGCACACCTCGCGCGTCGCGACCATCATCGCCGCCAGGGCGCCCTTCATGTCGTATGTGCCACGGCCGATCAGACGGTCGCCCTCGACGCGCGGCTCGAACTGCTCCCGGTGGGCCGGCACGACGTCGAGATGGCCGTGGAAGACGATCGTGGGGCCCTGCTCCGCGCCGACCGTCGCGGCAAGCACGGGCCGACCGTTGAAGACCGCGTCCTCGACGTCGATGTCACGCGCCTCGAGCCAGCCCTTGATGAAGCCGGCGCACGAGCGGATGCCCTCCGGATTGGAGGTATCCCAGGCGATCAGCCGCTTCGCGAGTGCGCACTCGTCCACGGCGACCTAGGGTAACGGCGCCCCCTTTGCCGGATGGACACTCGCGCCGACCGATTTCCGCTGTTCGACTCGCTTCGAGCGATCGCAGCGCTGATGGTGATCTGCTCGCACATCGGATCGTTCGCAGGGGTTGCCCCGGAAGGAGGGACTGTGCGCCCCTTCACGGGGGTGTTCGCCGTCGCCGTTCCGATCTTCCTGCTCATCTCGGGCTTTCTCCTCTACCGCCCCTTCGCTGCGGCGCGTATCCGCGGGCGGCCGATGCCGTCCGTCCCGGCGTACGGCTGGCGGCGCGTGCTGCGCATCGTTCCGGCCTACTGGGTGGCGCTGACCGTGATCGGCCTGTGGCTCGGGTCGCGCTACCTCTTCTACGTCGGCGAACCCCCGGCCGACATCTTCTCGGGGACCGGCCTGCTCGGGTACTACGGGTTCACCCAGATCTACGCGGCGGAGACGCGCGGCGGCGGCATCGCGCAGGCATGGACGATCGACACGGAGGTCGCCTTCTACCTGGCGCTCCCGCTCTATTGCCTGCTCGCCTACTGGCTGATGCGCCGCTACGCGATGAGCTGGCGGGGGGAAATTGGGCTCCTGTGCGGCGTCATCGCCCTGAGCTGGGCCTACAAGGCGGCGGTCGTCGCCACCGACGGCGAGTCGACGATCCCCGTGACGCCACTGCCGTACCTGTCGGCGATGCCCGCCTACGCGGACCACTTCGCGCTCGGGATGCTCCTGGCGGTGCTGAGCGTCGTGATCGCGGCGCGCGAGGTGAAGCCACGGTGGGTGACGATGATCGACCTCCGGCCATGGGTCCCCTGGCTCGTCGCGCTCATCACCTTCGTGTTCCTCGCAAAGGGGATCGGCATGGAGGGGGCGGCGGACGAGGAGATGACCCCCGCGCAGTACTTCGTGCGGCACGCGCTGTTCGGGGTGATCGCCTTCGGCCTGCTGCTGCCGGCGATCTTCGGCGATATGCGCCGCGGTTGGGTCAGACACCTCTTGGCAAACCGCGCGCTGCTCCATTTCGGCATGGTCAGCTACGGCGTCTACCTGTGGCACCTGGCCTGGATCATGCAGCTGACCCGCTGGGACTGGGCGGACGCGACCGGGCTCGAGGGATGGCTGCTGTGGCTGCCTCCGGTCGTGCTCGGCGCCTGGCTTTTGGGGAGCGCGTCGTACTACGTGATCGAGCGGCCGGCCCTCTCGTTGAAGCGGCTCGTACGCGACCCGCGCGCGGCGCCCGACCAGCCCGGCGCGGTCAGCGCGCCGAGCGCTCCGCCGGCTGTCCGCAGCTAGGCTGACCACAGTGCACATCCTCGTCCTGACGGACCGCGAATGGACTCATCCACAGGGCGGCGGCACAGGTACCAACCTGTTCGGCCAGATCTCCCGCTGGATCGCCTGGGGTCACCGCGTCACGGTGGTCGCGTCGTCGTACCCGGGCGCCGAGCCCGAGGAGCGGCTCGGCCCGCTCACCATCCACCGGATGGGCGGGCGCTCGACGGTCTTCCCGCGCGCGATCTGGAAGCAATGGCGCGGGCTCGTGAGCGACGCGGACGTCGTGCTCGAGGTGGTCAACGGGATCACGTTCCTCAGCCCGCTGTGGCTGCGAACGCCCTCGCTCACGCTGATCCATCACGTCCATCGCGAGCACTACGGCCAGGAGATGGGCCGCTTCGGGCGGGTCGCCGCGTTCCTGCTCGAGACCGCGCCACTGCGCTGGCTCTACGGCGGCTCACGCTTCCTGACGCTGTCCCACGCGGAGGCGGAGAAGATCGCCGAGCACGGGATCCCGCTCGAGCGGATCGACGTCAACTACATCGGCGTCGAGCAGGAGGCGTTCGAGCCGGGTGAGCGTGCGCCGGAGCCGACGCTCCTCTACCTCGGCCGGCTGAAGCGCTACAAGCGGATCGAACTGCTGCTCGACGCGCTCGAGGCCGTACCGGAGGCCGTGCTCGAGATCGCGGGCGACGGTGACCACCGCGACGAGCTCGTTGCCGAGATCGAACGACGCGGGCTCTCGGATCGTGTCCGCCTCCACGGGTTCGTCGACGAGGACACGAAGCGGCGGCTGATGCAGCGCGCGTGGGTGAACCTCACCGCGTCGTCGGCCGAGGGGTGGTGCCTGAGCGTGATCGAGTCCGCGGCATGCGCGACGCCCACCGCCGCGATGGCCATCGGCGGGTTGCCGGAATCGGTCGTCGACGGGCGCACAGGTCTCTTGGCAAACGACGTCGGCGAGCTCGCCGCGCACACGCGCCGCCTGATCGATGACGCCGAGCTGCGCGAGAGCCTCGGGCGCGCCGCGCTCGCGCGCTCGCGCGAGTTCACATGGGACCGCACCGCCGAGCGTACGCTCGAGCTGCTGAACGAGGTGCGCGAGGAGGCGACCGACGCGCCGCCGCTGCGCGAGCGCCTCTCGACGTCCGACACCGGTCGCGCGGCCGGGCTCGCCGGCGCCGTGATCGCCGGCAACGTGATCGCGCTCATCTTCACGATCGTCTTCGCCCGCCTGCTCGGCGCGTCGGGCTACGGCACGCTCGGCGCGCTGATCTCGACCTTCATCATCCTTCAGGTCCCCGGCTCGGCGCTCCAGATCTCGGTCGCGCGGGAGGTGAGCCGGGGGATCGCGGCGGGCGACCCGAACCCCGGCGCCGGTGTGGTGCACGCGTTACGCCAGCTGCTCGCGGTCGCCGTCGCCGTCACCGCGATCGGGTTCCTCGCGCGCGACTGGCTTGCGGCGGCGATCGGCGTCGACGTCGAGTGGGCGGCGGCCGCGGCGCTCCCGACCGGCTGCCTGTGGCTCCTCCTGTCGGTGGAGCGCGGCGCGCTTCAGGGCTTCCAGCGCTACCGCGTGGTCGCGCTCAGCCTCGTCGGCGAGAACGCGGCTCGGCTTGTGTTCGGCCTACTCCTGTACGCGCTCGGCGCCGGCGTCACCGGCGTCTTCCTCGGTACCGCGGCCTCCGTCACGGCGGTCGCCGTCGTACTGCTCTGGCCGCTGCACGAAGAGCTCGCGCGCGCCGCCGGTGTGGTGGCTGCGCCCGCTCACTGGCTGCGGGACCTGATCGCGCGCACGTGGGCGCCGGCGACGGGGCTCCTTCTGCTCTTCATCCTCCAGGAGATCCACGTGATCGTGGTCAAGCACCAGGCGCCGGACGACGCGGCGGGCTCGTGGGCGGCCGCGGCCGTCGCGGCGAAGGCGATCATCTGGGTCGCGATCGGGCTCGGCCTGTATCTGTTGCCGGAGGCCGCGCGCCGCAGCCGTCAGGGCGAGGACGCCCGCCCCGTGCTCATCAGGACGCTCATGCTGATCGCGCTCGTGGCGACGCCGATGGTGCTGGTCTACGCGGTCGCCGCGGAGCCATTGCTCTCGACCGTCTTCGGCGAGGAGTTCACGGACGCCGCCGGCGCCCTGCCGTGGCTCGGGCTCGCGATGGCGCTGCTCGCGTGCGCGTACCTGAGCGTGCAGTACCTGCTCGCGCTCGGGCACTCGCGCTTCCTCTGGCTGCTCGGCGTCGCGGCGCTGGTGGAGCCGCTCTTGGTCGTCGGCATCGGCGCGCACCTGACCGAGGTCGCGCTCGCGCTGCTCGCGGTCCAGGCGACGCTAGCCGCGTGCGTGATCGCCGTCTCGATGCGCAGCCGGGAAGCGATCGGCGAGCCGCCGCCACTGCCGGCCTGACACGAGCAGCAGCACCAACACGACGAGGCCGGCGAGGCTGATGATCCAACCGATCCGCCAGCTGAGCGGCTCGTATTCGAACTCGACGCGGTGGCTGCCCGTCCGCGAGCGGGACGCCGCGCATCATGTAGTTCACGCGCTCGACGTCGACCTCCTCGCCGTCGACCTCGGCCTTCCATCCCGGGTAGTCGACGTCGCTCAGGACGAGCAGGCCCGGGCCCGCGCGAGTCGGCGTCGATCACGACCCGCTCGGGCTCGTATCGACTGATCTCCGCGGAGCCGCCATCGCCGTCGAGACCGTCGAGGCGGTCCTCGACAATCGCCTCGCGGCGCGGTTCCCAGCCGGCGTCGCCGACCGCGTCGAGCGCGGCGTCCTCGCCCTCGACCACGCGCTGGTCGCCGACCACCCAGGCCCGCGGCAGAGCCTTCGAGTTCGAATAGACGCGCGCGTCGCGGCCCGAGTACGCGAGCCGGAGGCCGGGCACCTCGAGCGGCGGCTCGCGAGGCCGGCTCCATCACGTCCGCGACACCCAGGAGGCTGAGCATGCGCAACCGGTCCGCATCGACGCTCGGAAGCGACAGCGGAATCGCGCCCAGGAGCCCCGCGAGGACGGCAGCTCCGGGGACAGATAGCGGCGCCACAGGCGGTCGTAGCGGCGCTCGATCGGAAGGTCATAGCCGCGCGCCTCGTAGAGGTCGAAGCGCATCGGGATCACGTTCTGCGGGACGGTGCCCGCCGTCACGAACCGCGCCGAGTCGCGGCCCTCCAGATAACGGATCGCGCCCGTGGCGGGCTGCGTGGCCCGCTCGCTGTCGATCGCGGGGTGGTACCCCATCCCCGCTCTGAACAGGTCGAGCGCCACGAGCAACACGGCAGCGGCCGCGAACGGCGCCGTGCGTATCCGCCCGGTGAGCCGGAGAGCAAGCAGGACGAGCGCGGCGCCGCACACGAGCAGCCACCCGAAGAGCGCGGCCAGCCGCACGACGTCGCGGGCGTCGGCGGCGCCGATGGGCGGCGGATCCTCGAACAGGAACACGACGCGCAGCGCGTCGCCGATCGCGCCCGTCGAGGACTTGCCGCCGACGACGAACCACACGACCGGCGCCACGATCAGGACCGCGCCGGCCGCGAGCAAGAGAGCGCCGCGCTTCACGAGCGGAGGCGAGCGCTCGAGCAGCTCGCGCAGGCCCCAGCCGGCGAGCAGTGCGAGCGCCAGCACGAACCCCACCGCAAGCCGCGTGTTGTGGCCGCTGCTGAATCCGGGCAGCGCGGTCACCACGTCGAACACGGGCGTGACCCCGAACACGACTGCGAGCCAGAAGGCGCCGAACAGCGCGGTGGCAACACGCGTGGCCGTCGGGCGGAAGAGCAGGGCCGCGAGCGCGAGCAGAAGCGTCAGGGCACCGACGTAATAGGCGCGGGCAAGCAGGAAGAGCTCGATCGGCGTCTGCGTCGGCCTGCCCCAGTAATCCCAGAGGCTGAACGAGAGCAGCGTCCGCGCGCCCGCCTTGGTGTCGTCGCCCGTCCCCGCGCGCGCGTCGATGTCGGCCGAGCGCAGCACGAGCTCCATGAACGGGATGAGCGTCGCCGCCGCGATCGCACCGCCGAGCGCCAATGCACCCACGAACGAGAGCGCCGTTCTCGCTCTCCCGGCGAGAGCGCCGGCGCGCAGCCGCTGGCCGAAGCGGAACCCGAAGAACGCGAGCGTGAACACCACCGCGTGGAAGCTCGACTCCGGATGCCCGCACAGGAACTGCGCGCCCGTGACCGCGCCGAGCGCCGCGACACGCCGCCCGGTCGGCCGCTCGACCAGCCTGTCGGTCAGGAAGAGGAGCCACGGGATGAGCGTCCACACGCTCGCGTGCGGATAGGCCAGCCACGTCACGAGCCAGAGGCTGAACCCGTACACGACTCCGGCAAGGAGCGCGCCCGGATCGCCGAGCCGCAGTCGCCGTCCGAGCAGGAAGGTCCCGAACGCCGCAAGGAAGATCTTGAGCGCCGCCACCCACGCGAGCGAGTCGTAGTACGGGACGACGTAGGTCGGCAGGCTGTACGGCGAGAACACGGCGGACTGCGCGTTCGCGAGAAACGGCCGCCCGCTCATGATGTGCGGGTTCCAGAGCGGGATGTCGGGCAGCCGCTCGCGCGTGTAGCGCTGGAACGTCTGCATCTGCGCCGGGATGTCGTCGATCTCCGGGTTGGCCGGGCGCTCGTATCCCGCGGGTCTGACGTCGACCCAGGGCGGCTGGTACCAGTAGGAGTCCGAGTTCGAGAGGACCTTGCCGGGCATGAGCGCCGGCGATACGAACGTCAGCGCAAGCAGCGCGTAGACGACCGCGGCGAAGGCAACGGGCCGCCTCAAGCGCGCCTCCTTCGACGCAGTCCCACAGCGACCAGGGCGAGCAGCGCCGCGAGCCCGACGACGGTGAGAATCGAGGCGACGCGCCACGTCGCCGGCTCATAGCGGAACTCGACCCGGTGTTCGCCGTCCTCGAGCGGCACCCCGCGCAGGAGGTAGTCGACGCGCTCGATGTCCACCTCGTCGCCGTCGACCTCGGCCTTCCAGCCCGGGTAATGGAGGTCGCTCAGCACGAGCAGGCCGGCGCCGCGCGAGGTCGCGTCGATCTCCACCCGCTCGGGCTCGTACCGGACGATCCTCGCCCCGCCGCCCGTCCCGCCTGACAGGCCGGCAATCCGGCTGTCGACGATCGCCTCGCGGCGCGGATCGAAGTCGGCATCGCCGATCGCCCGCAGCGTCTCCTCGTCACCGGTCACAACCCGTTGCGAACCGACCACCCACGCACGCGGCAGAGCGCGCTCGTTCGCGTAGATGCGCGCGTCGGGACCGGCGTAGGCGACCCTGAGCCCGGGCTCGCGCAGCACCGGATCCTCCGGATCCTGGACGAGCCGGCTCGTGCCGACGAGGCTGAGGGCGCGCAGCGCCGGCTCATGTGCCGTCGCGACGGACGTGATCGGGCGCAGGGGGGCGTTCGCCGCGGCGTAGCGCTTCCAAAAGTCCTGGAAGCGGTCCTCGACCGGGTAGTCGTAGCCGGCGGCGTCGTAGAGCCCGAAGCTCATGGCCGTGTTCGGCGTGACCGGCGGGTTGCCCGTGGTGGGGAAGATCCCGGCGAAGCGCGCGGGCGCGTCGGCCTGCAGCTCCCTAAGGGCGGGCGTCTCCGGCTGCCGCGCCTCGTCCACCTCGACGGCCGGGTTCCAGCCCATCCCTGCGCGCCAAAGGTCGACGACGACGAGCAGCACGGCGAGCACGCCGACCGTGCGCGCCGTCGCGCCTCGCAGCCGCAGGGCGATCAGCGCGAGTGCGGCCGCCGCCAGGACCACCCAGGCGACGATCGCGGTGAGCCGCATCAGCGGGATGAACTGCTCGCCCAGCTCGGGCAGCAGCACACCCTCGCCGAGCTGCGGCACCGGCATGTCCTCGAAGCCCCACCCGATCGCGAACGCGCGCCCGATGTCGCCGTCGACCGAGACGCGCAGGAGAACCCACACGACCGGGACGACCGCCACTACGGCCAGCGCAATCAGTGCGGATCGCAACCGCCGCCGGTCGGGCGATCCCAACAGGTCGTGCAGCCCCCATCCCGCGAGCAGCGCGGCGACCAGCAGGTAGACGAACACGAGCCGCGTGTTGTGCGACTGCGCGAAGCCGGGCAGTAGCGCGATCGCGTCGTCCATGAACCCGGGAGTGCCGACCGCGACGAGCACGCACAGGGCGCCGCCAGCCGCCGCGGCGATTCTGCCCGCGGTCGGTCGCAGCACCAGCGCGAGGAAGGCGAGGAAGAGCGGAAGCGCTCCGAAGTAGAACGCGTGCTCGAGCGTGAACCCCGCGCGCGGGGCCTGCGTCGGGCCGTCCCCAGTAGTCCGTGAAGAAGATCGAGAGCAGGTATCTCGAGTCGGTGGTCGGGAACTCCGAGTCGGCGCGCTGCGAGATGTCGGCCGACTGCGACAGCGCCTCGCCGAAGGGAACGACTGCGACGGCGGCGACGGCTGCTCCGATGAGCAGGGCGCCCGCCCATGCGGCGGCCGGGCGGGCGAGGCCGGGCGGGCGGTCGCGGGAGCGCCACATGCGCCACGCGAAGAACACGAGCGTCGCCGCGAGCGCGTGGAAGCTCGACTCCGGGTGGCCGCCCGCGAACTGGACGGCGACCACCGCCCCCAGAGCGGCGACCGAAAGCGGCCCGGGTCTGCGCAGCACCAGCTCGCTGGTCAACAACAACCACGGGAGCCACGCGAACACGCTCGCGAGCGGCCAGGCCAGCCACACGACGAAGTACATCCCGAACGCGAAGACGCAGCCGGCGACGAACGCCCCGCCGAAGCGCATGCCCAGAGCGCGCGCGAGCAGGAACGTCCCGAACGCGGCGATGAACAGCTTGAGCGCGGCGATGAGCGCGAGCGAGCGCCAGAACGGCAGGACGTATGCCGGCGCGCTGAACGGCGAGAACACCGCCGACTGCGCGTTGCCAACGAACGGCCGCCCGAGCATGATGTGCGGGTTCCACAGAGGCGCGTCCGGGAGCCGCTCGCGCGTGTATCGCATGAAGGGCTCGAACTGCGTGCCCGGATCGCCGAGCTGGAAGTTCGTCCCCGTGTACCGCACGGACGCCGGCTTCTCGGCCTTCCACGGGATCGAGTCCCAGAGGAAGTCCGACCCGGACAGCGTCTTCCCGGGCAGCAGCGCAGGCGACACGAACCCGAGCGCCAGAACCGCATACAGCGCCGCCGCGAGGGCCGCCGATCCCCGCAGGCGACGGAGCGTTCGAGTCACGCGCGGCAGCATACGAACGCTGCGCTAGTTTGCCCGAGTGTCAGCGCACCAGCCGACCCGCACACTCGTGTCGGTCGTCATCCCGGTTCTCGACGAGATGGAGACGCTGCCGACTCTCCGCGAGCGGCTCGACTCGGCGCTCGCAAACCTCGACGCGGACATCGAGCTGGTGTTCGTGGACGACGGCTCGACGGACGGCTCGGCTGAGCTGATCGCGGACTGGGCGCGCAGCCAGCCGGGCATCGTGCTGGTGCGGCTGTCGCGCAACTTCGGGATGGAGATCGCGATGTCGGCGGGCGTCGATCACGCCGAGGGCGACTACGTCGTGCTCATGCATGCCGACCTCCAGGATCCGCCGGAGCTGATTCCCGACATGCTCGCGACGGCGCGCGACGGCGCCGACGTCGTCTACGCACGCCGGATCGGCTCCGACGAGAGCCGCATGAAGCGCGTGCTCGCCACCGCGTTCTACGGCCTGATGCGCCGGCTCGCGCGCGTGCCGTACCAGGGCCAGGCCGGGGACTTCCGCCTGATGTCGCGCCGCGTCGTGGACACCATTCGGGCGATGCCCGAGCGCCGCCGCTTCCTGCGCGGCATGGTCGCGTGGGTCGGCTACGAACAGGTGCCGATCGATTACCGCCGTGCGGGCCGGCGCTCGGGCCGCGGCGCCTCGTATCCGGATCTGCTCCGGCTCGCGGCCGAGGCCTTCGCCTCGTTCTCGGACGTCCCGCTCGGCCTCGCGACGCTGTTCGGGCTGTTCGTCGCGGCGCTGAGCGCCGCCGGGGCGCTCGTGCTCGCGCTGCTCGCCGTGTTCGGCGTCGTGAATGCGAGCATCTCGGTCTGGATCCTCGTCACGCTGCTCTTCCTGGGCGGAGTGCAGCTCATCAGCGTCGGCATCCTTGGGCGCTACATGGCGCGCGTGCACGAGCAGGTGCTCAGGCGCCCGCTGTATGTGGCGGCCGAGGTCATCCGCGGCGCGCCGGCGCGCGACTGATGGCGACGGTCGAGGACGCGCTCGCCGCGGTCGCGGACGTCGAGGGCTGGCTCACCCCCGCGCAGGCGACCCGGTTGTGGGAGCGGGCGCAGGAGCTCGGCCCGGCCGCGCGCGTCGTCGAGATCGGCAGCTACCGGGGGCGATCGGCGATCGTGCTCGCGATGGCGGCCCCTGCCGGCGCCCAGCTGCTCGCGATCGACCCGCACGCAGGGAACGACCGCGGGCCGCAGCAGATCGAGGGAACGGCGCATGAGGGCGAGCGTGACAACGCCGCGTTCCGCGCCAACCTGGACCGCGCGGGCGTCACGGGGCGCGTGCGGCACGTCCGGCTTCCGTCGCAGGACGCGCTCGCGGAGGTGCCGGGTGAGGTCGACCTGCTCTACGTGGACGGCGCGCACCGCTACGGCCCGGCGCGCGACGATCTCGCCCGCTGGGGAGCGCGGGTGCGCGCGGACGGCCGTATGCTCGTGCACGACTCGTTCTCGTCGATCGGCGTCACGCTCGCGATCGCCCGCCTGCTCGTCCTCGGACGGAGCTTCCGCTACGAGGGCAGGACCGGCTCGCTCGCCGAGTACACGCGCGCCCCGGTCAGCGGGACAGCGCGGGTGCGGAACGCGATGCGGCAGTGCGCCCAGCTCCCCTGGTTCGCGCGCAACGTGGTGATCAAGGTCCTGACCGTCCTGCGCCTGCGCCGCGGCGACTGGCCGTACTGAGGATCCGCCACAGCGCAACGGCGAGCAGCACCCACGCCGCCACCACGACCCAGTGCGCCTCGACGTTCTCGACGGAGTACGCGGGGTTGAACCCGTTGCGGTTCTCGACCGGGAACACGAGGTAGAGCAGCGGGACGACCACGACCGAGGAGGAAGCCCGCCGCCGCGAAAAGCAGCGGCACACCGGCTCCACGCCAGAGGAGGAGCGCGAGCACAGGCGCCGCCACCGCACCGGCGCGGAGGCCGAACAGCCCCGCGACGACGGCTGCCGCCGCCAAGGCGATTAGTACCGCCGCCACCGGCGCGAACCGACGGGTCGATGGAAGCCGCGCGAGCTCCGCGCCGACATGCCATTTGGGTGCGCGCGGGCGCGTGAGGAGAAGCAGCAGCACCGCGATCACGAGAAGTGCGCCCGAGCCGATGTAACCGGCGATGACGAATCGCTGCGGCGCGAACGCGAACCGGACGTCGCGGCAGTCGGCGGGCGCCTGCCAGCCGTTCGCGTACCCGTCGATTGGCTCCGGCTCTCCGAGCGAGCGGTCGTCGCACCACGCGCGCCAGCCGCGGTTGTACGCCTCGCCGAGGACGAGCCAGGCGGGCTCGTTGAGCGCGACGCGGACGCCGTCGCGGCTGCTGCGGCCTGCGTCGCCCAGGTCCAGGACGCGGCCCGCGTTGCCCGTTGCCCGTTGCCCGTTGCCCGGGGACTCGAGCATCAGGTGCTCGACCGCGAACAGCCCGCCGCCGGTGCTCAGGTTCTGGCGTCCGGCGGGCAGCCCGAGCGCGCCGCCGCACGACGTCGCGCGCAGCGGTTGCCCGTTCTCGAGGGCGGCGACCGCGCCCCGCGGGCGCAGCGGCAACCGCCCGCCCGCGGAGTCGACCCACGCGTCGCCGCAGTGCGCGCGCACTCGCCGGGCGCCCTCTGCGGGCGCGCGCGGCACGCCCGCACCGCGCACCTCGCCGATCCCGACCACGCTCGCGTCCGGCGGGATCGCCGCCGCGATGATGCTCATTGCGCGCGCGCTCACGGCGCGCGGCAGCCGGACCGTGCCGTCCGCGCCCACCGACAGCGGGCCAAAGAACCGCCCCCGTACCGCACTGACCCCGACCGTCGTGGGCAAGGGCAGGCCGGGCGCCTTCTTCAGCCGCAGCGTCCGCACCGGGGTGTGCGGTCCGTGCCGCCAGCTGAGCGTCGGGTGATCGGTGCCAGGGTCGAAGTTCATCGCCCACGCGGTGGCCGGGTCGCCGTCGAAGGCACGCGACGCGCGGTAGCGCGCGAGGCCGTGCAGCCGCCCGGACGACTTGAAGCGCGCCCGGCCCGCGGTGCCCACGAGGCGGTCGAGCGCGGGGTCGGGCGCACCCGGAGCGAGCGCGAGCCACGCGCGCACGCGGTAACCGCGCGCGGACGGAGGGTCGATCGTGCGTGCGAGCCGGCGCTCGCCGTCGCCCGGGCGCGCGACCAGGCCGAACTCGACCGGCGTGTCCTCGAGGCCGGCTCCGCGCCAGGCCGGCGGGACGCCCGGTGACCGCCGGAACGGGTCGTCACCGCTCGTGCGAGAGAACAGGTAGGTGAGCGGCACGTCCGCGACGCCGCCGGCACGCAGCGCGTCCTCGATGCGCGTCGGCGGCCGCAGGTGCTCGCGGATCCGGACGCCCGGGATGCGCAGCTCGGCGATCGCGCCCGGGCCGCGCGCGTATCCCTCGGGCCGCCGCACGGCGGCGATCCGCACGGTCAGGGAATCCGTCTCGTCCAGGTCAACGGGAAGGCGGTTTCCGCCCGGCTTGATGTCGAAGCGGCGGCCGTTGATCGAGACCGCCGTCACGTCGGTGAGCCCCGTGCGCTCCGGGAGGAGATCGACGTACGGGATGTCGCGCGGTTCGTCCAGCCGCACCTCGAGCCTGTGCCGGCGCCGCTGCACGTGCGAGTCCGCGAGCCAGTAGGTGTCCGGGTTTCCGTCAACCGCCGCGTACGGCCGGTGCTCGGGGAACTGCGGATAGCCGGGCGCAAACGGAGCGCTCACGCTGCGCGCGCCGTCCAGGACCGCGAGTGTCTGTGCCTCGTCGCCCGAGTCGGGGAACGGATCCAGGACGGTCGCGTTCTCCGGGAAGTCCTCGGACGCGGTGAGCGTGGCGCCGACGTTCTGCCGCGGCCGCGACGGCACGAGGACGCGCTTGCGGTTCGTGTCGGTGACGACGAACGACGCGCCGCTCGCGGCCGCGTCCTGCAGCTCGGCGTCGGTGCGGTCGGCCGCGTACAGAATCGGCGCCGCGCGCGGAAGGCGCCCGAACGCCGCGGCGTTGGCAACTCCGTCCGCGGAGCCGTCCACGACCGTCGCACCGGCGATCGACTCGACCCGGACGATTTGCCGCGCGCCCGCGAGGTCATAGCGGCGCACTTGCGGCAGCAGCGCGGCGGCGGTCGCGTCCTCGGCCGGCGGCGCGAACCACGTGGGCGCGCCGTAGGACCGCACTGGGTCGCCGAGCCCCTGTTCGGCGAGCTCGGCGGCTGCCGCCGCGGGCTCGGGTGCGCCGCTGCGGTTTGCGTCGTCGTCGGTGCCCGTCACGACAGAGGCGGCGCCCATCAGCTCGAGCAGCGGCTGGAGCTGGCCGGGCACGAGCCGCCGCTGGCGCACGAGCGCGTCGACCGTCCACAGCAGGTCGACGGCGCGCAGGTCCGAGTACGGCGGCACGTTCGCGACCGCGACCGGCCGGTCCGTCAAAGCGGGCAGGACGGGGTCGATCGTCGCGCCCCAGTCATAGAACGCGTACAGCTGCCCGGGCAACACGACACCGCGCGTCGCGGGCGGAAGCTCGTCGTCGAGGTCACTCGCCGCGTCCTCCCACGGTCCCGGGATCCGATCCCACGCCACCAGCTCGTCGATTCCGCGGCCGGTGGCGAGCGGCCAGCTGCTCAGCACGAGCAGGCCGGCGGCCGCGCCGACTGCGGCCAGCCGGAGCACGCGGCCGCGCAGCCGCGGCCATGCTGCCGCGGCGGCCGTGCCCGCCAGCCACGCGAGCGATACGGCGACCAGCGGCCCTGCCTTGTAGGTCGTGCGCAGGAACTGGACGAGGTCGATCTCGTCGTACGTGCCGTTCACAAGCGCGCCGCAGCGGAGTGCCCTCCGGGAACCCGAGGCTCATGACGAGGAGGCCGACCAGGAGCAGGAGCAGGAAGAACGGCGCGTACGCGCGCCGCGCGGTCCAGCGGAGGCCGGCGAGCGCAAGCGCCGGCACGAGCAGCGTCGCGGCGACGACCGGAGCACTGAAGAGGAGCGGCTCGACGTTCGTGAAGTACGGGACCGGCTCGGGGCCGTAGCCGACACCGAGGTACGAGATCCAGTACCCCATCAGGCGCAGGCTCTCGGACAGGCTGGTGCTGCCCCAGATCGCACCGGGCGACTCCGTGAAGGGCAGGAAGTCGAGCCCGTACGCAGCGTGGAGCCCCACCGGCACGAGCCACCAGAGCGACGTGGCCAGCACCGCGACGGCGGCGCGCCACGCGAATCCCCCGATCGCGCGGCCGGGCACGCCGAGGACGCGCCACATGTACGCGAGCAGGAGCAGCGGCCCGATCAGCACGAAGGCCGTGACCGCCGCGTTGATGCCGCCGCCGCTCAGCGCGACCACGAGCGCGAAGAGAACGGGCCACCACCATCCACCGCCGCTGCGCACCCCGCGCGCGGTGGCGTACAGGAGCCACGGGAGCGCCGCGTAGCCGAGCAGCGTGACGCTCGTGCGGTTCGCAAACGTGACGACGTAGGGGTTCAGCAGGATCACCGCCCCGGCGACGACGTGCGCGACGCCACGCTCGCGCGAGTAGAGCTCGTCGACGAGGCGGACCATCCCCCACGCCGCCAGCGCGAGCACGAGCCCGAGCCAGAGCCTGTGGATCACCCATTCCGAGAGCCCCAGCGCGTCCCCCAAGGCGAAGAACGGGCCCATGGGCAGCAGATAGCCCGCGTACTGGCCACCCTGCACGTGCCCCAGGTCCCCGGTCGCCGACCACAGCGACGCGACGTCGCCGAGGAAGCCCGCCGGGTCGACATGCAGGTCGATCTTCGTGTCGGACGTGGCCTGGCCGGGCCGTTGGAGAAAAGCAATCGCGAACGACGCCGCACCGAGCCCGAGCGGGATGCGTTTGGCGGCGCGCAAGGCGGGCGGGAGGGTACCCTCCGCCCGCGTGAGTGTGACGACCGCGCTTCGCGCCGCCGTCGTGATCCTGGCCGTCGGCGCCTCCTACTTCCTGCTCGCGAGCAGGGACTCGGATGCCGCCTGCAACGCCGCGCACACGCGCGTGTTCGCCACGTCCGGCGGCTTCGCGCCACTCGCGGGGCTGGAGCCCGCGATCGACGACCTGCGCCGCGACTGTGAGGGCGCCACCGGGCTGCTCGCCGCGGCCGAGACCATCCGGCAGGCGAGCGACCGCCGTCCACAGTTGGCGCCGCTGGCGGTGGACCTGGCGCGCGAGAGCACGGAGATCGAGCCCGACAACTACATCGCGTGGGCGACGCTCGCGGTGGCGCTCGGGCCCACGGACGCCGACGGGGCGCGGGAGGCGCTCGCGCACGCCCGCGAGCTCAACCCGCGGCTTCGGACTCCCGCGCCGCTCGCGCCTCACCTAGAACCACAGCGCTGAGCAACAGCCCGATCAGGGCGAGCGCGGGCATCTCCCAAATCCAGTCGACCGACGTCGTCGTCCCCCACGCCACGATCGCCGCCACGGTGCTTCCGACAGCGGCCGGGCGACGGCGCAACGCACCGACCCCGGCGGCGACCACCGCCCCGGCGGCGACCATCAGCAGCACGAGGCCCGTCAGCCCGAGCTCCATCGCCGTCTCGAGCTGCAGCGAGTGCGCGTCGTGGGGCGCCTCGTCGATCGGCCGCTCACGCATCCAGACGACGTGGAAGCCACCGGGCCCGACCCCCTTGACGGGATGGTCGGGGATCGACTCGAGCGCGACCCGCCAGTACTCGTAGCGGTTGCTACCGATCGAGCTGAGCCGGCTCGCCTCCGCACCCCGGTCCGGCGCGTCGCCCGCCTCGAGCGCGAGCGGCGCGCCGATCACGGGGATCAGGACGACCAGGGCGAGCACGGCGCCGACCACCCTCCGGCGCGCCCGCGACACCGTGTCGCGCTCGGCGCCGGCGCCCATCACGTGGGCCGCGATGCCCGCCGCGATGCACAGGGCGCAGGTGATCAGCAGCATCTCGAGCCCCTCGCGCTCCGCGTCGCGTCCCGGAGTCGAGACTTTCGACCGCCGGGAATCGCGTGACGAGGACCGCAGCGGCGACTCCGCCGAGCAGTGCGATGACAGCGGCGACTACCTGCCCCCTGAGCGGTGTGAGCACGAGACAGGACCGTCACGCCGAGCACCACTGCCGCGATCGCGGCACGCGAGAAGGAGAGGTACACGCCGAGGCCGAGCAGCGGCGTCGCGCGCAGCCGCCGCGACGCGCATCCACCGGCGCGCCGGGTCGGCGGCCATCCGCACGGCGAGGACCAGCCCGATCGCCGCCAGCGCGCCCATCGCGTTCCAGTACGTGAGCGGCTGGGCGAGGCGCCCGACGGCGGCGCGCGACTCCTCGAACTCGAGCAGGCCCGGGAGGAAGCGTTCGGAGAGCCCATAGCCGACGACGACGACGGCCACGAGCGCCAGCGCGGGCCCGATCCACCTGCGCACCACGGGCTCGGTGCACGCGAGCACCGCAGCGCCGAACGCCCCGACGTAGGCGACGAGCCGCTCCACGTCGTCCGCGGCGACGTCAGGAAGCGGGGACCACGACTTCGCGATCGCCGTCCATGCTGTCAGCAGGGCGAGGCCGGCGAGCGCGATGAGCGGCTCCCAGCCGAGCCTGAGCCGCTCCCGCGGCAGCACGACGGCGAGCAGGGCGAAGAGCACCCACGCGGCCACACCCGCGATCGAGCGGGCGTCCTCGTAGTACCCGCCCGAGTCGAACGCGAGCACGGCGATGCCGGCCACGAGCACGCCCGACGCGGCGACGCACGCGGCCCGAGCCGGTGGTCGAGCGATCTGCGGCACTTTTGCGATATTGCCAGGCGTGGCGTCCCCGCGGACGTACGCGGTGCTCGCCGCGCTCGCGGCCCTCATCTGCGGGTTCTCCTTGCTGCGCGGCATCGACCCCTTCGACGAGGGCCTGATCCTCCAGGCCGCCGATCGGATCGCCGACGGGCAGCTGCCGTATCGCGACTACCTGTATCCGTACGGCCCCGGGCAGCCGTTCCTGCTCGCCGGGCTGCAGGAGCTGTTCGGGCCGTCGCTCTTGGTATGGCGCATCGTGCGCCTGCTGATCGACGTCGCGGTTTCGCTCGTCGTGTTCGAGGTCGCGAGGCGCGAGGCGCCGATGCCGATCGCGCTGCTCGCATGGCTCACGGCCGCGACGGCGATGGCCCAGCCGCTGAGCGCGAACCCGTTCCCGCTCGCGCTGCTGTTCGCGCTGGTCGCCGTCGCGGTCGCGACATCCGAGCTGGCGAGCCCGCGCTACGCCGCGCTGGCCGGCGTGCTGACGGGCGCGGCCGCCGCGTGGCGACTCGACTTCGGCGCGTACGCGGCGGCGGCGTGCGTCGTGGCGGTGGCTTTGCGTCCGGCCGAGCGGCGCGGGCGCCTGCTCGGATACCTCGGCGCGTTGGGCGCGACCGTCGTGGTCGTATACCTGCCGTTCTTCGCCGCCGCGGGGCCCGGCGACGCGTGGGAGGACCTCGTAGCCAAGTCGCTGCGCGAGCGCGAGTACTGGACGCTGCCATTCCCGTTCTCCTACGACGGCGGCTTCGGCTCGCCGAGCGAGCTCAAGGATCTCCTCGACTTCTACATCCCGCTGATCCTGGTCGTGGGGACCGTCGTCGCCGCGGCGATCGCCGTCGCCCGCTGGGTGCGCGAGCGCGTCGCGCCGTGGCGCTGGGCGGGCTGGGTCGTGCTCGCGATCGGGTTCGTGCAATACCTGCTGTCGAGAACCGACCCGTTCCACGAGACGCCGCTCAGGGTCGCGCTCGCCGTCGCGCTCGCCGCGTCCGCCGCATGGGCTCTGCGGCTGCCGAGCGGGCGCGTCCGGCTGGCGACGACCGGGATCAGCCTCGCGCTGCTCGTCCTGATCGCCTCCGCGGGGACGGCCAACCGGCTGTCGGCACTGTTCTCGCCGCCTGACCTCGAGCCGGTGGATCTCGCGATCGCCGACGGTGTCGACGCCGAGCCGATCGAGGCCCGCGCGCTGCCGCAGGCAGTCCGGAGGGTGCAGGAGCTCGTTCCACCGGGCGAGCCGATCCACGTCGTGACGCGCCGGTCCGACCTGGTCCGAATCGGCAACCCCCTCTTCCCCTACCTCGCGCAGCGCCCGACGGTGCTCGACAGCGACTTCGATCTATTGACCAGCGCCGATGCCCAGCGGGACGTGGTCGCCGCGCTGGAGGATGAGCACCCGCTGGCCGTCGTGCGCTGGAACCACCCGACGACCGTGCGCCGAGAGGACAACCTGCGCGGAGAGCCGTCGGGGTCGCGACTGCTCGACGAGTACCTCGAGCGCGCGTACGAGGTCGACTCGCGCTTCGGCTGGTACGAGGTCCTCGTGCCGCGCTAGCGGAGCGGACGCGCGAGCCCGCGCCGCGACGCGCGAGTCGAGCGCCTGGGGAGCCCGCGCTCGTGATCGCGCTCGCCGTCGAGCGCGAGCTGGACCTCGCGCGGCATCCGTGCCCGGAAGCGCGCGAGCGAGAAGCGCTCGGCGTTCCTCACACACTCGTCCGGATCGACCGCCTCGGCGTCGAACCCGGCGACGGTGGCCGCGAGTTGCTCCGGCCCGCCGCTCCAGAAGACGCCGGTCCGACCCTCCGACACGGTCTCGAGCGCGCCGCCGGCGCCGATGCTGATCACCGGCCGACCGGCCGCCTGTGCCTCGACAGCGGCCAATCCGAACTCCTCCACCGCAGTCACGACGAGCGCGCGGCAGCGGGCGAGCAGGCTCGCGGCCTCCGGGTCCGGCAACCGTCCGGCGAACTGAATCGTCGGCCCGGCCATCCGGCGCAGCCGGCGCTCGTCCGGGCCGTCGCCCACGACCACGAGCGGCAGCCGCAGCCGATTGAAAGCCTGGATCGCGATCTCGATCTGCTTGTGCCGCATCAGCTCGCTGAGAACGAGGTAGTAGCCCTCGGGCTGCGCGGGGGTGAAGCGCTCCGTGTCGACCGGTGGATGCACGATCGTGGCATCGCGACCCCAGTAGTGGCGTATGCGCTCGCGGGCGGTGTTCGAGATCGTCAGGTAGCGATCGACCCGCTGGGCGGCGATCCAGTCCCACTGGCGCCAGCGCCTGAGGATGCCCCGCAGGACCATGCGCGAGATCGGGTCCGGCGCGTTCGCGAGCGTCCGCTCGCGGTCGTTCCACGCGTACCGGAACGGGTTGTAGCAGTAGGAGACGTGCGTGCTGTGCTCGTCGCAGATGACCGCGTGCGCCCATGCGCTCGAGCTCGACAGGACGAGGTCGTGGCCGGACAGGTCGAACGACTCGATCGCGGATGGATAGAGCGGCAGCAGCGAGCGGAACGTCGACGCCCTCGGGTGCAGCCGCTGGAGGAACGAGGTGCGCACGTCGCGGTGCGCGAACCGGCCCTCGGTGCCGCGCTCGTCGTAAACCGCTGTGTAGATGGGGGCGTCCGGCCAGATGTCGGCAATCGCCAGGAAAACGCGGTCTGCGCCTCGCAGGTCCACCAGGAAGTCATGAACGAGTGCGACATCGCCCGCAGCCGTGCGGGAGTCCACCGGACCGCAGTCTACGGACGTGGACATGGCGGTCTGCTAGGAATCGACACCTGTTGAGCCGCCTTGGCGCAGCCGCGCTCATAACGCTTTTCACGCTGTCCGTTCCCAGCGCGGCGCTCGCCCAGAGCGTCGGCGACGACCAGTACCGCGACCCGTTCGCGGGGCAGGACGAAGGCGGCCAGCAGGATGGCAATGCGACACCCGCTCCCGCCCCAGCTCCAGCGCCGGCACCGGCGCCCGCACCGGCTCCGACCACGTCCGCGCCGGCCGTAGACCCGGCCACGGGCGAGCCGATCGCGACCGTGGCCGACACCCTCCCGCGGAGCGGCAGCGAGGCCGTCTGGGTCGCCGCCGCCGGCGTCCTCCTGATCGCGGCGGGAGCCTGGCTGCGACGCACCGCCCGGGCGTGACCCGCGCGGGCCGCCCCCGGCGCCCGTGAACCTCTTCCTCGTCGGCTGGCGGCCGGACACCGGCGCGACGCAGGCCGCGGCCGCGCTCACGCGCCTGCTGAAGGAGCTCCCCTTCTTCGCCGGCCGCCCGGTCGAGACGGCCGCGACGGATTTGGCGGCCGCCGCCTGGGTGCGGCACGACCTCCCCTACACGCACACGGAGCCCGGCTCGTTCGCACTCTTCTCGGGTCGCCCGTTCCGCTGGACCGGCGACGACGCCGCCGACGGGCGCACGCCGACCGACGCTCGCTTCTTCCTCGAGCCCGCGGACCGCTGGGCCGACGCGATCGACGGCCGCTTCGCGTCGGTGGCCTACCGCGGCGGCGACCGGACGCTCGAGCTCGTGACCGACCCGGTCGGCGCGTATCCGCTGTACGAGACGACGGTCAGCGGGACGCGCTGGTTCTCGAACAGCGCCGCGGCGCTGCGCGAGCTGACGGGCGACAGGGGGTTGCGGCTCGAGTCGGTTGCGGGGCTCGTGGGCGGCGGCTGGCCGCTCGACGGCCACCCGATCTGGAACGACATCGAGCGCGTCGAGCCCGGAACGGTCGTGCGCCTGACTCCCGATGGTGAGACGCGCCGCCCGCTCTTCCCGCCCGAGGAGCTCGCGCAGCTTCCCGGGCGGGGACTCGACGCCGAGCCCGCCGCGCGGCGACTGGTCGCGGCCACCGCCGCGCTCGCCGAATGGCCGGGCCGGCCGAACGTCGTGCCGGTCACGGCGGGGCACGACTCGCGCGTGGTTCTGGCGGGCGCTCTGGCCGCCGAACTCGAGTTCGAGAGCGTCACGGGCGGCGCGCCGGACGACCCCGACGTCCGCGTCGGACGAGAGCTCGCCGCCGTGGCTGGAGTCTCACACTCGCTGCTCCCGCCGGACCCCCACGGGAACATGTGGAGCGACCACCGCCGTGCGGCTCGGGTGGTGCGCCTCACCGGCGGCGGCACCGCCACGCTGGCGGACGCGGCCGGGTTTCCGCTCGGCGACCGCGACGGCCCGCTCCCGCTGTGGCACAGCGGGCAGGGTGGCGAGATCGGGCGGGCGTACTACGGCTCGGGCGACGGGCTCGACGCGGCGGGCCTCACGAGCCGGCTGTACGACGCCGTCACCGCCCGCCGCCCGCACCGGCGCGAGCCCTTGTCCTCGGCGGGCCGCGACGTGCTCGAGCGCCAACTCCGCGAGTGGGTGGACGCGCAGCTCGCGGCCGGCGTGACGCCGACGGACGTTCCCGACATGTTCTACGTCGAGCGGCGCATGAAGACCTGGGCGGCGCCGACGCACGGCTGCGTCGAGTACGTGCGTGACACGACGTCGCCGCTGTGGTCGCGCAGGGTCGTGGCAGACCTCCTGGCACCACCCGCCGCCGCACGCCGACGCGCCGCCTACCACGAAGCCACGCTCACGCTGCTGACTCCGCGGCTGGCGGATGTCGAGCGCGCAGGCGGGCCGCGAGGACTCGTCGGCAAGGTCGGCCGAGAGCTGCGCCGCCGTCTTCGTGCGCGCCGGTCCAGACCGGGCGCCGACCCGTTCGACCCGATACTCGCCGACGTCCGCGAGCAGGTCCTCGCCGCGGAAAGCCACCCGGCATGGGAAGTGCTCGACCGCGAGCGCTGCGACACGCTGTTGTCGCGCCCAGCCGCCTCGCTCGACGAGATGAGCCGCTACCACGTCTGGCGGCTCGCCACGCTGTTCGTCGAGTGACTACGCCGTCGGCGCGGGCGCCGCGGCCGGGGCGCGCCGAGCGTAGGCCCCCGCCTCGCGCAGAAGGCTCCGCTCGAAGCTCCAGGTGAGCGCCGCGGTCATCGCGACGAAGAGCGCGACCTCCGCGACCGCCTGGGCGGGCTCCCGGTCACCCCACAGCGCAAGCCTGACCGCCATGACGGCCGCCGCGGCACCGGCGACCGGCGCGAGCGCGCGCAGCGCCAGCCGGACGAAGCCCGCTTCGGGCAGGAGAGCGCGAACGTAATAGCGCCTCACGCCGAGCACGAGCAGCGCGCCCGCGACCCGCCCGCCGACGTAGCCGTCGAAGCCCCACGCGAACAGTGCCGGCACCGCGAGCACGAGGAACGAGCCGAGCATCACGACCGACTCGACGGCCTGCGGACGCGAGTTGCCCGCCGCGCGGTAGAACGAGAACCAGTTGTAGCCGAGCTGCTGGAGCCCCGCGACGACGGCCATCCCCTGGAGCAGGCCGACCGCCGGCTCCCAGTCGTCGCCGAGGACGTACTCGACGAGGTCGGGGGCGAACAGGACGAACCCGGCGCAGAACGGAATGACCCACGCGAGCCCGAGCCGGTTCGACTTGGTGAACAGCTCGAGAAGCGTCCGCGGCCGGTCCTGAACCGCGCAGATCGCCGGGTAGATCGTCGACGCGAGGATCCGGTCGACACGGTCCGCATAGCGGGTAAGCGTCGTGGCGAGCGTGATGAATCCGGCCGCGGCGAGCCCCTCCGCGATGTCGAACGCGAGCACCTGGCCCTGCAGAACGACGAGCAACGTGACCGCGCTCACGAAGATCGGCCACGAGAAGCGCAGGTAGCGCGACCAGGCGGCGCGGTCGCGCCTGAGCCGAAGGCGATACGGCGAGATCGCGATAGCGGCCACCGCGGCGGTCGCGTTCGCCACGAACGGCCCGATCACGAGGCTCCACACGCCCACGCCCGCCACCGCGAGCGGCACCGTGACGACGAACGTGACGACCGGGACGATCGTCTGCAGCCCGCGCTGGCGGAGGAAGTCCATCTGCCTGAAGAAGATCCATGTCGGCGCCTGAAGCGAGAACGCGACCGGCAGATACGACACGGCCAGCGTCAGCGCGAGCAGGCGATCGTCGCCGTACGCAAGCGCGACGAACGGGGCGGCCGCCGCGATGACGAACGCGAGCACGATCGACAGGCACAGGTCGAGCGTGAACGCGACCTGGAACTCCTCCTCCTGCTTGGCCTCGGCCTGTCGGACGAACTCCTCGTCGATGCCGATGCGCTTCAGGTTCGTGATCGTCACCGCCGTCGCGCTTACCGCGCCGTAGAGGCCGATCGCCTCCGGGCCGAGGATCGCCGTGACGATCAGCCCCTGAATGAGCAGGAGCAGCTCGCCGCCGCCCACGAAGGCTCCGTTCAGAAGCGCGCCGCGAGTCGTCCGCTCCCTCAACTCGCCGGCCGGGAAGCCGAGCCGATCGCGAGCCGGGTCCGCCATGCGTGCATACTCGCAGCGTGTCCGGGCGCGGCCCCAGCCTGTTCGTCGCCTACAGCGGCCGCAGCGGCGGCGCCGGCCGCTTCCTCGTCGACATCGTGACCGCGCTGCCCGACCCGGCCGTCGTCGCGTGCCCGCCGGGCGAGATCGAGCGCGCGTGCCGCGCTCGCGGCATCCCGGTCGTCGAGCTTCGCGACCGCCCGGTCGAGCTGCGGGGAGGGCCGCGCAGGCGCGTCGCAGCGGCCGCGGCGCTCGCGGGGCACGCGCGCGACATCAAACGGCTGGCGCGTGAGCTCCAGCCGGCGCTCGTCTTCACCTGGGGCATGCGGTCGGCGCTCGCGGCCGCCGGGCTTCCACGCCGTGGGCGTCCGCCCTGGCTTGCGCGCCATCACGACTTCGTTCCCGGCGGAATGACCGGCGCCGCGGTCCGGCGCGCGCTGGCGCTGGCTGACGCCGTCGTCGTCAACTCCCAGGCCGTGGCGGACGACCTCGGGCTCGAGTCGTGCAGTCGACGTGATCCCACCGGGCGTCGACCTCGAACGGTTCTCGCCCGCACCGGGCGCCGAGCGCTCGCACGTGCTGTGGCTGGGCGCAATCGTCGGCTGGAAGCGGCCGGAGCTCGCGCTCGAGATCGCCGCGCGCCTGCCGGACGTGCCGGTACGGCTGGCCGGCGAGCCGCTGGACGAGGCCGGAGAGAAGCTTCTCGAGGAGCTCGAGGGCGCGGATCGAGATGGCAGGCGCCGTCGACTCGGCGGAGGCGCTGAAGTCGGCGCGCGCACTCCTCCACACCGCCGACCGCGAGCCGTTCGGGATCGCGATCGCGGAGGCGCTCGCAAGCGGCGTTCCCGTCGCCGCACCGGCTGCGGGCGGCCCGGCAGAGATCGTCGACGAGAGCTGCGGCCGGCTGTTCGCGCCGGGCGACGCCGACGCCGGCGCAGCGGCGCTGCGCGAGGTGCTCGACGACCGGGACGCACTCGGTGAAGGCGCGCGCCGCCGCGCCGAGGAGCGCTACGACCTCGAGCGTGCGCGGGCGCAGTTTGCGCAGCTCGTGGCGCGGCACCGCACCGGCCGCGAGCGGGATGAGGAGGCGGGCGCCGGACTCGCACTGGTCACTGTCACGCACGACTCCGCGGCCGAGCTCGAGACCCTGCTCGCCTCCGTCGCCCGGCACCTTCCGGGCGCGCAGCTCGTCGTGGCCGACAGCGGATCGCAGGACGCGAGCGCCGCAGGTCGCCCGGCGACATGGCGCGGAGGTGATCGAGCTGGGCAATGTCGGCTACGGGACGGCCGCGAACGCCGGCGTGGAGGTCGTTACGAGACCCGTGACCGTGGTGCTCAACCCGGACGTCGAGCTGCTCGACGGCTCTCTGGGGGATCTCGCCGGCGAGCTCGCACAACCGAGCACCCCCGCGCGGCTGCTCGTCCCGGCTGTCGTCCTGCCGGACGGCAGCCGTCAGGACGTCGCGCAGCACGAGCCCGGATCGCTGCGACTCGCCGCGGCTGCGTTGGTTCCGCCCGCCGTCCTGCCCCGACGGCTGCGGACGGCACTCGACCCGTGGCGCTCGGAGTCGCCGCGGCGAGTTGGCTGGCCGGTCGGCGCGTGTATCGCCGCCGGGACCGACACACTTCGGCGCCTGGGACCGTTCGACCCCGCGATCTTCCTGTACGCGGAGGACCTCGACCTCGGGCTGCGCGCGCGCCGACGCGGGAATCGAGACGTGGTTCCGACCCGACGCGCGCGTTCTGCACAGCCGGGGGCACGCGACGCGGCGCGACGGCGAGCCGGTCGAGCTGCTCGCGCGGCGGCGACGGGAGGTCGTCACGGCACGGCGGGGTGCGGCTCGCGCTCGGCTCGACGACCTCATCCAGGCCGTCACGTTCGCGGACCGGATCGTGCTGAAGGCGGCCGTGCGCCGCGACAACACGCGCGAGCGCAGCCAGCTCGCCGCGCTGCGCGCCGCCAGGCGGGCGCCATGAGCACCCCGGTGGTGATCAACGGCCGGGCGGCCGTCCGCCGCGAGATCGGCGGCGTCGAGCGTGTTGCGCGCCAGCTCGCCACCCTCCTGCCGCGGCTCGACCCGGGCCGCTATCGCGTCTCCGCCCCGCCGCGGCTACTCGCCCACCGCGTGGGGCACCTGTGGGAGCAGGCCGTGCTGCCGCGGCTCTCCTCGGAGGTCATCTACTGCCCGGCGATGCTCGGGCCGCTGCGCTCCAAGCGCAACGTCATCTGCATCCACGACGCGTCGCCGATCACGCATCCGGAGTGGTACAGCCGCAGCTACGCGACCTACCAGCAGCGAATGCTGCCGCGACTCGCGCACCGCGCGCTGATGGTGATCACGGTCTCCCGGTTCGCGCGTGACGAGATCGCCCGGGCGCTCGAGCTGGACCCGACCGGGATCGAGATCGTGCCGCCCGGAGTCGGAGAGCCCTTCTCCCCGGATGCGGACGTGGCCGGCGCGCGCGCGGCGTTCGGCCTCGAGCGACCGTACGTGCTGACGGTGGGCAGCCAGATCGCGCGCAAGAACCTCGAGGCGCTCGCTCCCGCCGCCGACGCACTGCGCGCCCAGGGCATCGACCTCGTCGCCGCCGGCTCGGGCCGCGGCTACATGCGCACGGGCGCGAGCCCGGTCCGCGAGCTGGGCTACGTCGATGAGCGGCTGCTGCCGGGTCTGTACGCGGGCGCCGCCGCCTTCACGCTGCCGTCGCTCTACGAGGGCTTCGGCCTGCCCGTGCTCGAGGCGATGGCGTGCGGCGTTCCGGTGGTTGCGTCGAACCGCGGCGCGCTCCCCGAGGTGTGCGGAAACGCCGCGATCCTCGTCGACCCGACCGACACCACAGGGCTGGCGGAGGCGATCCTCGCCGCGGTCGGCGATGAGCGCCTGCGCGCGGCCGGCCTCGCGCGGGCCCGCTCCTTCAGTTGGGAGCGGACCGCGCGGGAAACCGACGCGTTGATCGAGCCGCTGCTCTAGTTCGACCCGGCAAGCCCCGCCCGCGGGTCGTCGATGAGGAGCTCGACGTTGCGGTCCTTGCGCTTGCCCTCGGCGTGCCGCGACACGCTTCCGGTCACGCCGACCTGCGGGTCGTTCGCCGCGATCCGCCGGCTCAGCGAGCCGAGCTGGGTGTCGGTGAACACGTTCGCGCGGCGCCCGGGAGCGGGCGTCGCCGATCGGCGCGGCGGTGTCGACCACCGTCCCGAAGATCGAGAGCGTGCCGTCGCGGTTGTCCATCACCTCGATCAGCCGGCCCTGCTGCGGCCAGTCGATCTCGGCAGCTGTCGCGATCTCCCAGAAGCCGCCCGAGCCCTCTGCTTGTACGGCGTGATCTCGTTCTCGTGGATGTGCCCGACGACGAACGCGATGAAGTTCGGGTACTTGAGGAACAGCTTCTTCATCGACTTCTTGCCCGTGAGTCCGCGGTGGATCGGCGTGCTGTCACGCGGATCGAGGTCGCACTGCGAGTCCGTATCGGACTTCGCAGGCCGGGCGGTCTCGTCCGTGACCGTCGCCGTCTGGCTGCGCAGCGGATGGTGCGCGTAGGCCGATCACGAGCTGGTTCTTCCGCTGCGGCCTTCTTCAGCTGCTTCTCGATCCAGTGGTACTGCGGATCGTCCACGTTGCCGCTGGCGCTGCCGCCCTCGGCGTTCGTGTCGATCGCGATGAACCGGATCCCGTTGCGCGTGAACGCGTAGTACTCGGCCGCGCCGTTCGACTTCTGCTTCTGCCGTGCTCGAGACGATACCCGAAGCCGTGGCCGTCGTCGGCGCCCTGGTGGAGCTTCTTGTACTCGCCGGCGTACAGGAAGCGGCGGTCCGGATCCGGCGGCACGATCCGCGCCTCCTCGAGCTGCGCTGCTGGAACGCCGGGTCCTCGAGGTCCTGCACGAGGTTGCAGCTCCGTGGTCTGCCGCCTGGTAGCGAGTCGGGTCGAACTTGTCGTTCGGGAAGATCTTGAAGCACGAGGTGACGAGGAGCTTGATTGCGGCGGGGGGCAGGAAGGTGCCCTGCCAGATCGTGTCGTGGTTCCCGCGCGCCGTGTACCACGGCACGTCGAGACCCTCGGCCGTGAACGCCTGCTGCGCACGGTCCATCAGACCCGGGTAGCGCGGCCACGCCGCGTACGGGCTCGAGCCGGTCGGCGGCGCCTGGTCCGGGTCCCAGAAGTCGTCGTACCGGTCGGCCGGCTCGCCGGGCCAGTCGCTGTAGTCCTGCACGCCCGTGTACCGGCGCGCCGCCACGGCGGCGTTCAGCTGCGCCGTCTCCGCTGCATCTCGCCTGGCGGGCAGTTCTCCGGGCGTCATCGGCACGCCCGAGAACGGATCCACCTGGCCGCCGTTCGAGCACGGTCGATATACCAGCGCGCCTCGTTCAGCTGTGCGCTGTCCGCCATGTCGCCTGTGTTGAGGACGAACTTGCATCTTCGCGCGCTTGCTCGTTCCCCTGCGGTATCGGGCTCTTGCGGTTGTCGTTCATGTTGCGCACGAGCTGGTCGAAGTTCTGAAGCGCCCACGCCTCCTGCGGCCGCCACGCGGACTCGAACGGAGCTCCCGATCGGGTCCGCCAGCTCGACGTGCCCCGGCGACATCTCGTCCATGATCTGCGGGTCGGTCATCTGCCCGAAGAAGGTGATCGTCTTGCGTCGCTTCGCCCGCGCCCTTCTGCGGCTTCGCGAGCTTCTTGCGCACCTTCGTCTTCTCACCGGACCGCCGCGCAGGTCGGCGAACGGCGAGCCTCCGTCGTAGTGTGATCGTCTCGTCGCGGGTGTCCTTCCCCGCGGGGTCGGCGAGCGCAACGGCGGTCGAGATCAAAAGCGAGACGACCACGCACAGCGCGATCGGGGAGATGCGACGAGTCAAGTTGTCCTCCTAGCGGTCCGGTCTGCCCGTTAAACCCACCGTAACCGCTATCGGAGCGGCGCGCTATCGCGACTAGTTGCGACGCGCCACGGCGCGGTAGCTGGCGAGCGCCGGCCGCGCGTCGAGCTCGCCGTCGGCGTAGCGGTTCAGGCCGGCGAAGTCGAAGATGCCCGAGCCGGGCTCATACGACGACGCCCACGTGTACCAGTACGCGCGCTGGAGCCGCAGCCGCCGGTGCTTGCGCGCGAGTGAGCGGTAGGCCACCTCCAGGAACGAGGCCATCCCCTCGTCCGTCGTGCGCAGAGTCCGTTGTGAGCGCGGCGCGGTCGTGCGTCCCTTCGACGCGGTGATACCGAACTCGGTGAGCCACACCGGCGTGCGCCGGTCGCCGTTGCGCTTCATCACGCGCCTGAACAGGCGGACGCCGTCGTCGACGTTCTCCGCCTTCCCGGTGTACAGGTGCATCGCCGCGATGTCGAACCAACGCTTCTTGATGCCGCCGCGGCGGTACAGGTAGCGGAGCACGTCCCACGGGGCGCCCTCGTAGGTCCCCGTGAGCCCGGCGAGCACGATCTTCGCGCCGGGGTCGGCCTTCTTGACCTGGCGGTGCGCGGTCCGCAGCACCGGTGCGTAGCGATTGGTCGTGCCCGGCTCGTTGTAGATCTGCCAGTAGCGGAGCGGGCGCTCGGGAACCTCCGGGCGTTCATCCCAGAACTGGCCGTCCGGGCCGTACCGCTCGACGAGCGCGCGGATGTACTTCGCGAAGTCCGCGGTCCGCTCCGGCCACCCGTCCTCGATGCGCGCGCGGGCCCAGACGGGCGTGTCCGCGACGATCGGGAGCAGCTCCACGCCCTGTTCGCTCGCGTCCCCGACGAGGCGGTCCGTCACGGTGAAGTCGAACGGGTCGCCCTCGCCCCCCTGGGCCCGCTGCCACGAAAAGACGCTGCGCGCGGACTCGACGCCGTTCGCCTCCATCTGGCGCCACGCCTCGGTCTGCACGTCGGCGGGGGCGTCGCGCAGACCGCCGTCGTAGCTGGTGCCGTAGAAGCGGTCCGGGACCGCCCCCAGCGCTTCCGCCGGGGCGGCCAGCGCAAGCGCCAGGAGTGCCGTTGTCAGGAGTCGCACGAGCATGTGAACCCGGCAAGGTAGGCGGTGTTGCGAGAATTCCGTTCGATGGAGCCCTCGCCTGAGGTCGCCGTGCTGCGCGACCGGGTCCGTGCGTTCGTCGACGAGCGGGTGATCCCGGCCGAGCCTGAGCTCGACGCCGGCGACCGCGGGCTGATGCGCTCGCTGCAGGAGGAGGCCAAGCAGGAAGGCCTCTGGGCGCTCGGGCTGCCGAAGGAGATCGGAGGCGGCGGGCTCGGCTTCATGCCATACGTGTTCGTGAACGAGGTCGTGGGCCGCTCCGAGCACGCGATGATCGCGCTCGGGACGCACTCGGCCCAGGACGCGACGATGCTTTACCTGTTCGGCACCGACGAACAGAAGGAGCGCTGGCTGCTCCCGCTCGTGGCCGGCGAGATCTACCCCTCGATCGGGATGACCGAGCCGGAGGTCGCGGGATCGGACCCCACCGGCGTGCGCGCCACCGCAGAGCTCGAACGGGGACGAGTGGGTCGTGAACGCGCACAAGTGGTTCACGACCGGCGCGTCGATGGCGGCGTTCACGACGGTGTTCGCGGTGACGGAGCCGGATGCACCACCGCACGGCCGGGCGTCGATGATCATCGTGCCGACCGACTCGCCCGGCTACGAGATCGTCCGCGAGATCCCGACGATGGGCGACACCTCGGGCGCGCACTGCGAGATCCGGCTGACGGACGTGCGCGTGCCGGCCGGGAACCTGCTCGGCCCGCGCGGCCAGGCGTTCAAGATCGCGCAGGCACGCCTCGGGCCCGGCCGGATCTACCACTGCATGCGCTGGCTCGGCCAGGCCCAGCGGGCCTTCGACCTGATGTGCGAACGCGCACTGGCACGCGAGGCGTTCGGCTCGCGGCTCGCCGACAAGCAGACGGTTCAGAACTGGATCGCCGACTCCGCCGCGGAGATCCAGGCCGCTCGCCTGATGACGCTCGACGCCGCGCAGAAGATCGACTCGGGCGACGACGCCCGCGTTGAGATCGCGCTGATCAAGTTCTTCGGCGCGAAGGTGCTGCACGACGTGATCGACCGCGCGATTCAGGCACACGGAGCACTCGGCGTCTCCGGCGATACGCCGCTCGAGCGCATGTATCGCCACGCCCGCTACGCGCGCATCTACGACGGTCCCGACGAGGTGCACCGGATGTCGGTCGCTCGCCGGATCCTGCGCCGCTACGAGTAGGGCTCGACCGAAACGCTCAGGTCGTCCGGGTCCCAGGCCATCGTGATCCGCCAGTGCCGCCGCTCGTCGAGCAGCGACGCGACGTTCACGAGCGCCACGCGTGCCCCCTCCCGGTCACTTCGTGCCGTGCAGCGCCGCCCGCGCCTCGTCGAGGCCGAAGAAGATCTGCATCCGCACCGCGAGCCCCCCACGGACGGTCCATAGCTGGTAGACCGGCTCCTCGACCGGCTTTGTGACCCCGCGCAGCCGTCCTCGTTGGATGAAATGGATGAGGACGTGGTCGCCGTCTTCTTCGACCTGGGCGATATCGCCACCGAAGTCGTCGTATGACTCGGTCCAGCTCTTGAAGCCCTCGAGAGCGCCATCGATGCCGTGCCGCGACTCGCGGTCTATGACCTCGGCCGGCTCGATCCACTCGACGTCGGGGCTCAGCTGGGCCATCGCCGCTTCGATCCCCTCCTCGACCCAGAGGCGATACAGCTCGAGCACGATCTCGCGCGGCGTCCCCTCCATGGTCAGGATGCGAACGCCGCTTCGGCTTCTTCGCGGCTGTTGTACATCTCCATACGCACCGCTCTCCCGTCGCGGAACCACCAAACCATGTAGAGGTTGCCCTCGATCTCGACGTCGCTGCCGCCGGCGCGTGCGTACTGCTGCATCGCATGCAGCACCCTGTCTCCGTCCTCGCGCATCTCGGTTGTCTCGACCCGCAGCGAGTCGAATTGGTCGTTCCAGTTCTCGAGCGCGGCGCGCGCTGCATCGGGTCCCGTCACGACGTTCCGGCCGATGGTCTCCGGCGGCTCGCGCCATTCGATCTCGGGATCGAAGAACTGCTCGGCCTCCTTTCCGTCGATCTGTCCCGCTTCCCAGAGCTCGAGCAGGCGGCCGATCTTCGCTGCGTGTCTCATCGGCCAAGTCTTGCATTGCATCAAGCCGTGAATCGTGATTCACTTCTTGTATGGCGTACCGCAGGACCGAGCGGACCGAGGCGCGCCTCGCCGAGGCGCGCGAGCGGATCGTCTCCGCCGCGCTCGCCCAGGTGGCCGACGGCGGCTACGCGTCCGCGAGTGTCCAGGCCGTCGCAGCCCGCGCCGGCGTGGCCACCGGGAGCGTCTACCGGCACTTCCCTTCGAAGGCTGAGCTGTTCGCGGAGGTGTTCCGCCGCCAGGCCAGTCAGGAGCTCGGCGTCCTCGAGGAGATCGCCACGCACGACTCCCCCGCCCTCGAGCGCCTCGCCGAGGCCACCGAGGTCCTCGCGCGGCGCGCGCTCGCCGCTCCGACGCTCGCCTATGCGCAGATCGCCGAGCCGGTCGAGCAGCAGGTTGAGTCCGAGCGCCTCGTGCTGCGGCGCGGCTACCGCGACGCGTTCGCGCGCATCCTGAGCGACGGCGTCGAGCGCGGCGAGCTCGAGCCTCACGACACCCAGACCTACGGCGCGGCGATCCTCGGCGCGATCAGCGAAGCGCTGGTAGGTCCGTTGAGCGACCCGAAGCCACGCAAGCGCGAGGCGCTGATCGCCAGTCTCGTCCAGTTCACCACCGGGAGGGTCAGTGCTCTCAGCCACGCATGACGTCGTAAATCAGGCGCCGCCGCTCGTCGACTTCAACCCGTTCGACGCGTACCCGGCCCTGGCCGAGGCGCTCCACCGCGAGGGTGCGGGATGGGCCGAGGAGCGCGTGCGCGGGTTCGGTGAGCAGGTCGGCTCGGCCGAGGCGATCGAGCATTCGCGCCGCGCCCTTCGCAACATTCCGCGGCTCGTCACACACGACCGCTACGGAAATCGCGTCGACGAGGTCGAGTCGGACCCGTCCTGGCATTGGATGCTCGAACTCGGGATCGAGAACGGGGTGCACTCGCTGCCATGGCGCGACCCGCAGCCGGGGTCGCAGGTCGCGCACACCGCGATGCTCCTGCTCCTGGCCGGGCTCGACAGCGCTCCGTGCTGCCCGATCGGCGTCAACTACGCGGCCGTCCCGATGCTGCGCCAGGAGCCCTCGCTCGCCGCCGAGTGGGAGGAGCGCGTCACGTCGACGGACTACGGCACGTACGCGCAGGGCGGCATGGCGATGACGGAGAAGCAGGGCGGCTCCGACCTCCGCGCGAACACGACGACGGCCGAGCCGAACGGCGACGGCAGCTACTCGATCGTCGGCCACAAGTGGTTCTGCACGATCGTGATGTGCGACTTCTTCTTCACGCTCGCGCAGGCGCCAGGCGGGCTGTCGTGCTTCCTCATGCTGCGCGACGAGAACTTCCGCGTGCAGCGGCTCAAGGACAAGCTGGGCGGCCGCGCCCTCGCGTCGTCGGAGGTCGAGTTCCAAGGGTGCCGCGCCTGGATGATCGGGGAGGAGGGCCGCGGCGTGCCCGCGATCGCCGCGCAGGTCAACTACACCCGGCTCGGGACGACCACGGGCACGGCCGGAGTGCTTCGCCGCGCCCTCGTAGAGGCGATCCATCACGCGCGCCACCGGCACGCGTTTGGCCGCGCACTCGCCGACCAGCCGCTGATGCGAAACGTGCTGGCGGACCTCGCGCTCGAGAGCGAGGCGATGACCGTCACCGCAATGCGCCTCGCGCGCGCGTACGAGGACCCCGCGCAGGCCGCCTTCCGCCGCCTCGCGACCGCGGTCGAGAAGTACTGGGTCACGAAGCGCGCCGCGCCCGCCGCGGTCGAGGCGCTCGAGTGCCTGGGCGGCAACGGCTACGTCGAGGAGTCGATGATGCCCCAGCTCTACCGCGACATCGGCCTCAACTCCGTGTGGGAGGGCGCCGGCAACGTCGCCGCGCTCGACGTCCTGCGCGTCATCGCGAAGGAGCCCGACGCCCTGCCCGCGCTGCTCGCCGAGTGCAACCTCGCGCGCGGCGCCAACCGCTACTTCGACGACCACATCGGCCGGCTCGAGCCGACGGAGTGGAACGCGCGCCGAGTCGTAGAGGACCTCGCGCTCGCGCTCCAGGCAAGCCTTCTCATCCAGCACGCTCCACCCGCCGTGTCCGACGCGTTCTGCGCCAGCCGGCTGGGTCGCGATCAGGGGCACGCATACGGCACACTTCCATCAGGCACCGACACAGAAGGGATCTTGAGCCGAGCATGGCGACAGTAGACCGGGCAACGGGCAACGGGCAACGGGCAACGACACACGACGTCTTCAATCAACCTCCCCCGCTCGAGCCCTACAACACCTTCGATGCCGACACGCCCCTTCGCGAGGCGCTCGAGCGCGAGAACGGCGGCTGGGGCGTCGACCGGCTGCGCGACATCGGTGAGGTGGCCGGCAGCGCCGAGGCACGCGATCACGCCGATCGCTGCGAGCGCAACGAGCCGCGCCTCCTGACCCACGACCGCTACGGCAACCGGATCGACCAGGTCGACCTCGACCCGTCGTGGCACTGGCTCCTCAAGACCGCGGTCGAGCGCGAGATCCCCTCCCTACCCTGGCGCGATCCGCAGCCCGGCGCTCACGTGGTCCGCGGCGCACTGATGTACGTCTTCGGCCAGGTGAACGCCGGCGTCATGTGCCCGGTCTCGATGACCTACGCCGTCATCCCCGCGCTGCGCGAGCAGCCGGACCTCGCGGCCGAGTGGGAGCCGCTCCTCACCAAGCCGGATTACGAGCACGGCGCGCTCGCCGGCATGGCGATGACCGAGAAGCAGGGCGGCTCGGACGTGCGCGCGAACACGACGCGCGCGGAGGCGGTCGGCGACGGCGTCTACGAGCTGACCGGCCACAAGTGGTTCTGCTCCTACCCGCCGTGCGACGTCTTCCTGACGCTCGCGCAGGCGCCCGCCGGCCTCTCGTGCTTCCTGTTCGAGTCGAGCGATCCGGGGTTCCGCATCCAGCGGCTGAAGGACAAGCTCGGCACGCGCTCACTGCCGTCCTCCGAGGTCGAGTACCAGGGCCTCCGCGCACGACTCGTCGGCGAGGAGGGCCGCGGCGTCCAGACGATCATCCGGATGGTCAACCACACCCGTCTCGACTGCCTGATCGGCTCGGCGGCGGGCATCCGGCACGGCACGGTCCAGGCGCTTCACCACGCCCGTCATCGGTCGGCGTTCGGCCAGCTGCTCGCCGACCAGCCGCTGATGCAGAACGTGCTCGCCGACCTCGCGCTCGACGCCGAGGCGGCCACCGCGACGGCCATGCGCGTCGCGCGCGCCTACGACGAGGGCAAGTCGGCCTCGGCGTTCCGCCGCTTCGCGACCGCGGTCGAGAAGTACTGGGTCTGCAAGCGCGCGCCGCAGCACGCCATTGAGGCGCTCGAGTGCCTCGGCGGCAACGGCTACGTCGAGGAGTCGCGGATGCCGCGGCTCTATCGCGACTCCCCGCTCAACTCGATCTGGGAGGGCTCGGGCAACGTCGCCGCGCTCGACGTGCTGCGTGCGATGGTGAAGGAGCCGGACGGGCTGCCCGCGTTCATGGAGGAGTGCGAGCTGGCGCGCGGCTCGAACGCGCACCTCGACGCCCACCTCGACTCCGTCAAGGCGGAGATCGGCGGCCTCGTGGACGCCGGCGACACCCAGACGCAGGCCCGGCGCGTCGTCGAGCGGCTCGCGCTCACGCTTCAGGGATCGCTGCTCGTGCGCAACGCGCCCGCCGCGGTATCGGACGCCTTCTGTGCCGCACGGCTAGGTGGCGAGGGCGGTCGCGCCTACGGCACGCTGCCCGCCGGTGTCGACACCCAGGCGATTCTGGACCGCGCGCTGCCCGCGTGAGCCTGAACACGCTGCGGTACGAGAAGGACGGCCGGATCGGCCGGATCACGCTCGACCGACCCGGAGCGAGGCAACGGCATCACACCGCGACATGACGCGCGAGCTACCCGAGTGCGTCGAGCAGGCGAACCTCGACCCGGACGTCCACGTGATCGCGCTCGCCGGCGAGGGCAAGGGCTTCTGCGGCGGCTACGACCTCGTCTGGAGCGCCGAGGACACCCTCCCGAACCACGATCCGAACGAGGTCTGGGACCCGGTGCTCGACTGGCAGTTCATGAGCCGCAACGTGCGCGGCTTCATGAGCCTCTTCCATTCCGACAAGCCGGTCGTCTGCAAGGTGCACGGCTTCTGCGTGGCGGGCGGGACCGACATGGCGCTCTGCTCCGACCTCCTGGTGATCGCCGACGACGCCCGCATCGGCTATCCGCCGGCGCGCGTCTGGGGAGTGCCGACCACGATGCTTTGGGCGCACAGGATCGGGCCGGAGAAGGCGAAGCGGATGCTGTTCACGGGCGACCTGATCACCGGCGCGCAGGCGAAGGAATGGGGCCTCGCGATCGAGGCCCCGCCGGCCGCCGATCTGGACGACACGTTCGAGGCGCTCGTCGGCCGGATCGCGAAGCTGCCGGTGAACCAGCTCGTGATGATGAAGCTGCTCGTCAACCAGTCCCTGTATGCGCAGGGGCTGCACGCAACGCAGGCGCTCGGCACGTTCATGGACGGAATCGCGCGCCACACGAAGGAGGGCTACGCCTTCCAGCAGCGCGCCGCCGAGGTCGGCTTCAAGCAGGCCGTGCGCGAGCGCGACGAGCCGTTCGATGTCTGAGAACGTCGACGTCGTCAGGCGCATGATCGACGCGTTCAACCGGGGCGATGTCGATGCGGTGCTCGACGGCTCGAGCGACGATTTCGAGTTCGATTTCTCGAACTCTCGCGGACCGCTGAGCGGCGTCTATCGCGGAACCGCTGACGCACGCGATTTTCTCACCGCGTTCTTCGAGCCCTGGGCCGCGCTCGACGTCGAGCTGGAGGAGCTCATCGAGCTCGGGGGAAACCGCGTGCTCACGGTCTCCGAGATTCGGACACGCGGCCAGGGAAGCGGCGCGGAGGTCAACGCGACGGGCGCGATGATCTGGACGATCCGCGAGGGCGAGGTCGCCGCAGCGAAGATGTATCAAACGAAAGCCGAAGCGCTCGAAGCGGCGTCAGCCGAGCGCTGAGAGCCACTCGCCCAGCTTCGGGCCGAGCGTTATCGGCTTGAAGTCGCCGTCGTCGCGAATCGCCTCCGCCGCGGTCCGCAAACGCCGACACCGCCAGGAACGCGAGGCTGCCGCCGAGGCTTACGCGCTGAGCGCCGGCCTCGAAGATGTCCGCGAGCGAAGCTTGGGCCGCGCGAGGACGTTCACGGGCTTCTCCGTCGCGTCGCACACCGCCCTGATCTCTTCGATCGTCCGCAATCCGGGCGCGTACAGCACGTCCGCGCCCGCGCGTTCGAACGCCTGCAGTCGCGCGATCGTGTCGTCGAGGTCGGGGTTGCCGCGAATGTGGTTCTCCGCCCGGGCGGTCAACGTGAAAGAGAAGTCGAGCGCCTGCGCCGCCTCGACCGCCGCCGTCGACGCGCTCGAGGGCATGTCCGAGTTCGTAGACGCGGTCGTCGCCCGGGTCGTAGTCCTCGATCGAGCCGCCGACGGCGCCCACATCGGCCGCGCCCGACCAATTGCGGCGGCAGCCTGCTCGGGCTCGGCGCCGTAGCCGTTCTCCAGGTCCACGGAGATCGGGACCTCGACCGCCTCCGCGAGCGCGCGAGTGTGCTCGCGACCTCGTCCAGAGTCACGCCGCTGTCGTGCCGCCCGAGGGTGAAGGCGAACCCCCGCTCGTCGTGGCGAGCGCCTCGAAGCCGAGCCCGGCGAGCACCTTCGCCGAGCCGGCATCCCATGGGTTCGGGATGACGAACGGATCGCCCTCGTGGAGCGCGGCGAACCGCTGACCCTTCTCCTGTTGGGTGGCTGCCATCGGGGTAGAGTCGCAGGAGATGGGCGATGCCGCCGAGCCCCGTTGAGCACTTCGAGGAGCGGCGCCGTACCGCTCGTGTGATCGTGTCAGTCCACATCTCCGAGCAGGGCGTGCGCCGCTCGCTCGGTCTGCTGCGCAGAGGCCGGCGCCCGCTGGAGGCGCCTGGGCTGCGCTACGCAGAGGCCGCGGGACTCGTTCCGCTCGCCGCCAGGTTCCCGCCGCTTCCACCCCGCGGCACGATCCTGATCTCGTCCTGGGACGACGACGACGCGCTCGACCGCTTCCTCGCCGTCCAATCCGATCGACGGCTACCACGTGCGCATGCGCGCGACCCGCATCGTCGGCGCGTGGCCCGACATGCCGGGGCTGCCGACGGAGGAGGAACCGATGGAGCTGGACGAGCCGGCCGCCGTTCTCACGCTCGGGCGCCCGCGCCTGCTGCGCTTCCCGCCGTTCGTCCGGACGAGCCGACCGGCGGAGAAGCTCGCGTGCGACCACCCAGCGCTCGTACAGGGCACCGCGGGGGCGCGCCTGCCGCGCTTTGTCACCACGTTCTCGATCTGGCGCACGGTCTCCGAGATGCGCGACTACGCGCTGGGGCGGCCGGACCCGAGCCACCTGAATGCGATCAAGAAGGACCGCGCGAACACCTTCCACCACCAGGAGGCGTTCGTCCGCTTCCGCCCCTACGCGTCGACTGGCGCATGGCGCGGCTCAGACCCGTTGGCAATTTAGGGGCAGATACCCGTGCAATTCCCGCTCAGCCCGTGCGCACGTCCGAAGCTGTGGCGAAACTCCGCCCTGCTGTGCAGATCGACGCTCCGGAACAGATGCTCGCTCTCACGCAGCGGGCCCGCCGCGCACTCACGCGCTGGCCGCTGACCGAGCTCGACCCGATCGAGATTGCGGAGTTCGCGGCCGATGTGCGTCGAGGCAGGCAGCTTCGACGACCTCGCCCCCGGCTGGCAGCACCTGATCCTCGAGAGCGAGGCCGGCGCTCCCGTGGACCCCCGCGAGTTCCACCTCCACCTGCGCGGACACGCCTAGTTCCTGGTCGCGTGGGCAAGTGGGACCAACTCGGCCATCGCCTGCATCCAGGCGATCGGCTAGTCGCTGAGGACGCTGAGGAAGGCTTCGTAGCGCTTGGCGTCGCGCTCGCAGCGCGCGCGCGCCTCGGAGCCCTCCTCGGCCTCCTCTGCGCCGCGCTTGGCCTCGTCCAGCTTCGACTCGATCGCGCCGCGGTCGATCTCGTCCGGCGGGATCGCCTCCTCGACGAGGACCAGCACGCGGTTGTCGGCAACCTGTAGGTAGCCCTCGGCCTGCGCGAAGCGCGTCGCGTTCTCGCGGTTCGCGTTGAGGCCGTCGTTCTTGTTCGTCGTACAGCGCGAGCTCGGTCGGGTCGAGCATCGCCATGAGGGGCGCGTGGTTGGCCAGGATGCCGAGCGAGCCGGTCTTCGTGCGGGTCGAGACCATCGCGACCTCGTCGTCGAAGACCTGCCCCTCCGGGGTCAGGACCTCGACGCGGATCTTGTGCTCGTCGGCCACGGACTACTTCTCCTCGTCCTCGTCCTTGGACTCGTCGCCCGACTCACCTTCCTCGGGGTCTGACCCCTCGGGGTCAGACCCTTCCTGGTCCTCAGACCCTTCCTGGTCCTCCGACTCCTCGGCCTTCGGCTGGTCCTTCTTCTTGCCCGAGCCCTTGACCTCCTCGAGCACCTCGTCGATCGTGCCCTTCATGTAGAACGCGCGCTCCGGGATGTCGTCGTGCTCGCCCTCGACGATCTCCTTGAACGAGCGCACCGTGTCGGCGACCGGCACGTACTTGCCCGGCGTGCCGGTGAACGCCTCGGCAACGAAGAACGGCTGCGACAGGAAGCGCTCGATCTTGCGCGCACGCTGGACGATCAGCTTGTCCTCGTCCGACAGCTCGTCGATACCGAGGATGGCGATGATGTCCTGTAGCTCCTTGTAGCGCTGGAGCGTCTCCTTCACCTGCGTCGCGACCTGGTAGTGCTCGTCGCCGAGCACCGAGGCCTTGAGGATCGTGGAGGTCGAGTCGAGCGGGTCGACCGCCGGGTAGATCCCCTTCTCAGAGATCGAGCGTGACAGCACCGTCGTCGCGTTGAGGTGCGCGAACACCGACGCGGGCGCGGGGTCCGTCAGGTCGTCGGCGGGCACGTAGATCGCCTGCACAGACGTGACCGAGCCCTGGCGGGTCGAGGTGATCCGCTCCTGGAGCTGGCCCATCTCCGTCTCGAGCGTCGGCTGGTAGCCGACCTGTGACGGCATCCGGCCGAGCAGCGCCGAGACCTCCGAGCCCGCCTGGACGAACCGGAAGATGTTGTCGATGAACAGCAGCACGTCCTGGCCGCCCTGCTCGCGGAAGTACTCCGCCATCGTCAGGCCGGACAGCGCGACGCGCATGCGCGCGCCGGGCGGCTCGTTCATCTGGCCGAAGACGAGCATCGTGCTGCCGAGCACGCCCGACTCCTTCATCTCGAGCCAGAGGTCGTTGCCCTCGCGCGAGCGCTCCCCCACCCCGCAGAACGCCGACAGGCCCTCGTGCTCCGAGGCGATCGCTCGGATCAGCTCCTGGATCAACACCGTCTTGCCGACGCCGGCGCCGCCGAACAGGCCGACCTTGCCGCCCTTCGCGTAGGGCGCCAGCAGGTCGACCACCTTGATGCCCGTTTCCAGGATCTCCTGGCTCGGGGTCAGGTCCTCGACCTCGGGGGCGTCGCGGTGGATCGGCCAGCGCTCATCGGCCTCGACGTCACCCTCCCCGTCGATCGGCTCGCCGAGGAGGTTGAAGATGCGCCCGAGCGTCCCCTTGCCGACGGGCACCGTGATCGGGCCGCCGGTGTCGCGAATCTCCGTGCCGCGCGCGAGGCCGTCGGTCGCGTCCATCGCCACGGCGCGCACCCGGTCGTCGCCCAGGTGCTGCTGCACCTCGCAGACCAGCGTCTGCTTCTCGCCGTCGCGCTCGATGTCAACCTCGAGCGCGTTGTAGATGTCCGGCAGGTCGTCGGTCGAGAACTGGGCGTCGATCACGACGCCCTTGATCTCCTCGATTCGGCCCGCTTCGGACTTGGTGCTTGCTTCCACGTTTCGTTGTCTCCTTTAGGTGAGGCCCTCGGCCCCTGCGACGACTTCCATGATTTCCTGGGTGATCTCGGCCTGACGCTGGCGGTTCATCTCGAGCGTCAGGTCGTCGATCATCTCGCTGGCGTTCTCCTGGGCGTTGCGCATGGCGGTCATGCGCGCGCCGTGCTCGGACGCCGTGGACTCGAGTAGCGCTCTGTAGATGCTGATCTCGACGTAGTCGGGAATCAGCCGCTGAAGAATCTCCTCCGGCTCGGGCTCGTAGAGCCACGAGGCCTTCTGCCCCTCGTCCTCCGCCCCCTCGTCGTCGTCCTCATCCTCTTCCTCGGTGAGGGCGTCGATCTGCTGGAGCGGCAGGAGCGTCTCGTGAAAGACCTCCTGCGTGAGCGGCGAGACGTAGTGGTTGTAGATCACCTCGACGCGGTCGAGCTCGTTGTCGACGTAGTGCTGGACGAGGTCGTCCGCTATCTCGCGCGCGTTGGCGTAGGCGGGACGATCCGTGAAGCCGGTGTAGGCGCCGGTGACGTCGCGGCCCCGGAAGGACAGCGACGACACGCCGCGACGGCCGGACGCGAACCACACGACCTCCTTGCCGTCCGCCTCGAGCTCGGCAGCGCGGCGATTGCCTGCACGGATGATCTGCGAGTTGAACGGCCCGGCGAGGCCGCGGTCGCCGGTGACGAGCAGGATCCCGACGCGGTTCTCCTGGTCGTGCTCCTCGAGGATCGGCATCGAGGGGATGTTCTCGACCGCCTCGACCACGCGCCGCGTCATGCGCCGGAGCGCGCCCGCGTACGGGCGCAGGTGCTCGATCCGCTGCTCCGCCCGTCGCAGCCGCGCCGCGGCGACCATCTCCATCGCGCGCGTGATCTTCTGGATGTTCTTGACCGACGGAGATGCGGTTCTTGACGTCCTTCTGCGTGGCCATGGGTTAGGCGGTCGCTGCCCGGCCTCCTCGCGTTCCTCGGCTCGCCGCCTCGTCCTCGGACTCCTCCGTCCTCGCCCGCGCCGTTCTCGGAGGATGCCTTCCGGCCGTCCTTCTTGCGCTCCTCCTCGTCCTTGATCCGGTCCGACTCGCCCTCCTCGAGCGGGTTGCCCTCCTCGTCGAAGTCGGGGCCGAAGTCGTCGAGCGCCTCGGCGATCGCGTCGCCGAGCTCGGACTCCATCGAGTCGTCCCAGTCACCGCCGGCGATCTTCTTGAGCAGCTCCTCCTTCTCCGAGTGGAGCCGCTGGAGCATCTGCTCGTGGAAGTCGCGGATGCGCTCGGTCTTGATCCGGTCGAGGTAGCCGCCGGTGCCCGAGTAGATCGCCGCGACCTGATCCTCGACCTTCCACGGCTTCAGCTCGTCCTGGTTCAGCGTTTCGACCAGCCTCTCGCCGCGGGCGAGAGTGGCCTGGGTCTCGGCATCGAGCTCGGAGCCGAACTGGGCGAACGCCTCGAGCTCGCGGAACTGCGACAGCTCGAGCCGCAGCTTGCCCGCCACCTTCTTCATCGGCTTGGTCTGCGCGTTCCCGCCCACGCGTGACACCGAGATGCCCACGTTGATCGCGGGCCGCACGCCCGAGCGGAACAGGTCGCCCTCGAGGAAGATCTGTCCGTCGGTGATCGAGATGACGTTCGTCGGGATGTATGCCGACACGTCGGACGCCTGCGTCTCGATGATCGGCAGCGCCGTGAGCGACCCGCCGCCCAGGTCGTCGTTCAGCTTCACCGCGCGCTCGAGCAGGCGCGAGTGGAGGTAGAAGACGTCGCCCGGGTATGCCTCGCGCCCCGGCGGCCGCCGCAGCAGCAGCGACATCTGGCGGTACGCGTATGCGTGCTTCGTCAGGTCGTCGTAGATGCAGAGGGCGTGCTGGCCGTTGTAGAGGAAGTGCTCGCCCATCGCGCACCCGGCGTACGGCGCCATGTACTTGATCGGCGCGGCCTCGTCGGCGGAGGCGGCCACGATGATCGTCTTGTCGAGCGCGTTGTGGTCGCGCAGCGTCTCGGCGATCTGCACCACGGTGGACATCCGCTGGCCGATCGCGACGTAGACGCAGATCAGGTCCTTGTCCTGGTTGTTGATGATCGTGTCGAGCGCGATCGCCGTCTTGCCGGTCTGGCGGTCGCCGATGATCAGCTCGCGCTGGCCGCGGCCGATCGGGATCATGGAGTCGATCGCCTTGATGCCGGTCTGCATCGGCTCCTCGACGGGCTGGCGCTGCACGACGCCCGGAGCCTTGAACTCGGCCGGGCGGGTCTGCGAGGTGTTCACGTCGCCCTTGCCGTCGAGCGGGTTGCCCAGCGGGTCCACGATGCGGCCGAGCAGCTCCTCCCCGACCGGGATCTCGAGCAGGCGCTTGGTGCGCTTGACCGTATTGCCCTCCTCGATCTTGTCCCAGTCCCCGAAGAGGACGGCGCCGACGTTGTCGGACTCGAGGTTCAGCGCGAGGCCGGTCACGTCGTGCGGCAGCTCGAGCATCTCGAGCGACTCGCAGTTGTCGAGTCCGTGGACGCGCGCGATGCCGTCGCCGATCGAGAGAACGGTGCCGACCTCGGACAGGTCCGCGCCGCCCTCTTCCATGCCCTCGATCCTCTGCTTGAGGATGCTCGTGATCTCGTCTGGCTTGATCTGCACTAGTCGTCTCCTTACGCCGCTTTCGCGACCTGCTTCCGAAGCTGTTCGAGTCTGTTGCGGATGCTCGCGTCGAGCACCATGTTGCCGACCTGCAGCACGAGGCCGCCGAGCACGTCGGAATCGACCTTGCTCGTCAGCTCGACCTTCTTGCCCGTCTGCTCCTCGATCCGCTTGCCGAGGCCCTCCACGAGGCCCTCGTCAAGTTCGATCGCGCTGGTGACGGTCACGGGCAGGAGCTTGTTCTCCTCGCGCCACAGAGCGTCGTACGCACGCCTGATCCGGAAGATCGCGGGCATGCGGTGGCGCTCGGCCAGAAGCTCGAGGAAGTTGAGGAACCGCTCGTCGGCACCGTCGACGATCTTGCGGATCCCGTCCTTCTTCTCCTGTGAGGAGAAGTACGGCGAGAACAGGAACACCTGGAGGTCCTGGTTGTTCTCGAGCTCGTCGGCGAATTGGCCGAGCTGCTCGCGCACGTCGTCGATCACGCCGTTCTCCGACGCCACCTCGAACAGTGCGTGCGCGTAGACCTGGGCCAGCTCTTCCATCAGCCCTTGCCGTTCTCCCCTGACAAGGCCGAGAAGTCGACCTCCTGGAGCGCCTCCTCGACGAGCCGCTTCTGGTCGTCCTCGTCGAGCGACTTGCGCATCACCTTCTCCGTCGCGGCAATCGTCAGGTCGGCGACCTCGCGGCGGATCTCGCCGAGCGCGCGCCGCGTCTCCTGCTCGATGTCGCGGCGCGTCTGCTCCATCATCGCCTCGCGCTCGCGCTTGGCCTCGGTCTTCGACTCCTCGGCGAACCGCTCCGAGGACTGGCGCGCGCGGTGGACGATGTCCTCCGCCTGCTCGCGCGCCTCGCGCAGCCGCTCGCGGTACTCCTGGAGCAGCTGGTCGGCCTCGTCACGCGTGCGCTTCGCGGCGTCGATCGACTCCGCGACCGCGTTGGCGCGCTTCTCGAGCGCCTCCTGGATCCGCGGATAGGCCGCGCGCTTGAGGATGTAGAAGCTGATCAGGAAAGCGATCAGCGTCCAGATCATCAGGCCGAGGCCGGGCGAGACCAGGAAGCTGCCGCCGCCCTCTTCCTCGGCGGCGAGCACCAGTGTGTTGGTGACGCTGTCCACCTAGAGGAAGAAAGCGATCAGGCCGAAGATGAACGTGTAGAAGGCGACCGCCTCGCAGAGCGCGAAGCCGAGCCAGCGAATCGACTGCAGCTCGTCGCGCATCTCCGGCTGCCGGGCCACCGACTCGATCTCCTTGCCGAAGATGATGCCGATGCCGATGCCGGCGCCGATCGAGCCGAGCCCGGCGCCGACGCCGAGCGCGATCGCCTTGCCTGCGTCAGTCACACCGGTGTCGGTAACACCGCCGCTTTCCTGAGCTAGCTGAAAAAGGATTCCGAGATCCACGGGTGCCTCCTTAGTGGCCTTCGGCGACCGCGCCGCCGATGTAGATGGACGTGAGGGTGGCGAATATGAACGCCTGCAAGGTGGCCACAAGGCCGACCTCGAAGAGGAAGAATGGGATGGCCATCGCGAGCGTGAGCACGCCGAGCGCGGAGAGCCCGAGAAGGACGGCCAGGCCGCCGGCCATGAACAGGATCAGGAGATGGCCGGCGAGGATGTTCGCGAAGAGTCGTACCGAGAGCGAGATGATCCGGACGAGGTGCGAGATCACCTCGATGACGAAGAGCGGGATCGCCGCGAAGCCCGTGATGCCGCCGGGCACGAACGTCTTCAGGTAGCCGATGAAGCCGTGCTTGCGGACGCCCTCGATGTTGTAGGCGAACCACACCACGAGCGTGAGCACCAGGGGGATCGAGATGTTCGCCGTGGCGGCGTAGATCGCGAACGAAGGGATCTCCGCGCCGAAGATGTCGATCGTCTCATGCGTATTCGTCGGCAGCGGGATGTAGCCGAGCATGTTCGAGAACCAGATGAAGAAGAAGAGCGTCGCGATGAACGCGAACCAGCGGGTGGCGAGCTGCGTGTCGTGCAGGTTCCCGCGCGTGATGTTGTTCTTCGTCAGGTCGTAGGCAAGCTCGACCGCCATCTGCGTCTTGTTCGGCTTCTCGACCATCCGCTTGGCGATCCAGGTCATCGTGAAGCAGGTCGCCGCCGCGGCGAGGAAGAGGTAGAAAACCGCGCGGTTGATCGACATGTCGATGCCGGCGATGTTGATCTCGATCCAGGGAGTGAGCCTGAACTCCTCCTGGGGCTGGAACGCGTCGTTCTTCCCGTCGGAGCCGAAGACGACGAGCAGGATCATGAAGAGGGTGAAGAAGCCGAAGAGGCCGATCAGGACCTTGGTGCGGGTCTTCATCGCTGCGCCTCCTCGAGCGGCTTGACGATGAAGAGCGTCGTGAAGTAGACGGTGAAGACGAGCACCGAGAGGATCCCCGCGGCGAGGCCCGCCTCCCGCTCGACGATGCCGGCCGCGAGCACGGTGAGCCCGACCAGATACAGGCGCCCCATGAGCGTCGCGGCGCGGGCGCCCATCGCCACGCGGCGGTTGCCCGAGGCGGCGGCGCGCCGCTCGGCCAGCGTCTGGACCACACGGCTGGCGACCCAGGCCGCGGTCGCCGCCGCCCAGCCCAGGAGCGGCAGCTCGGCCGCGATGAACACGGGCAGCGCGAGCGTGAGCACGATCAGGTCTAGGTTCCGCAGAATGCGGAGGCCCATTGATGGGTCAGTCGTACTCAAAGCGTGGCTGGACATTCCGTAAGAGATACGCGCGAGGCCATACGGCGGCATGACAAGACGCCCCGCGGGGGCCGGGACCTTACATAACCCCATACCCCCTGGGGGTATATACTCGCCGCCATGAACGACGCTCATGCGCATCATCACCACCACGGCCCTCTGCCGACGAGCGGGCGCGCGCTCGACCTTGTCGCATTCAGCGCGACCCTCCACTGCCTGACGGGGTGCGCCATCGGCGAGATCACCGGCATGGTGATCGGGACCGCAATCGGGCTCTCAAACTGGGGCACGGTCGGACTGGCGGTCGTTCTCGCATTCCTGTTCGGCTACACGCTCACGAGCTTGCCGCTGCTTCGGGCCGGCTTCACCGTCGCCGCGGTGATCCCGATCGCGCTCGCCACGGACACGGTGAGCATCGCGATCATGGAGGTGGTCGACAACGCGATCATGCTCGTGATCCCGGGAGCGATGGAGGCGGGGCTCACGAATGAGCTGTTCTGGGCCAGTCTGGCGGTGGCGCTCGTAATCGCGGGCGGCGCCGCGTTCCCGGTCAACCGACTGCTGATCCAGCGCGGCAAGGGCCACGCGGTCCTGCACGAGACCGGCATCCACGGGGGGCCGTCGCCGCGAACCGTGGGGACGATCGGCGCCGTCGCCGGCACGTTCGGTCTGGCCGTCCTGCTCGCCGAGGCGATGAACGCGGACGACTTCGACCGTGTCGGCGGATGGCTCGCGATCGCGTTCTACACGCTCTACCTGGCGCTCGCGTTCGTGTTCCGCATCTGGCTCCAGCTCCGCCGCACGGGCGAGTCGGGATTCAAGGGGATCAGCGGAAGCCCGGGGTCGCTGGAGTGGTTCGCGGGAGTGCTCTTCGTCGTCGCGATCGCAATCGGCGTGGCTGCGCCCATCCTCGACGTCATGGACACGATCGAGCCGCTCGATGCGCTCGACTCCGCTGGCGTGCGGGCCACCGGCGTCGCGATCTTCCTGGCGGGGCTGCTCGGCACGCTGTACGCCCAGATCGCAATGGGCGAGTCGTGGCGCGTCGGGGTGGACGAGGAGGAGCGGACGGCACTCGTTACCAGCGGCCCGTTCGCGATCGTGCGGAACCCGATCTATGCCGCGTTCCTGCCGGCGACGCTCGGGCTCGCCCTGCTCGTGCCGAACGTCGTTGCGCTTGCGGGTCTCGCCGCGCTCTTCATTGCGCTCGAGATCCAGGTCAGGCTCGTCGAGGAACCGCACCTCCTGCGCACGCACGGCGACTCCTATAGGCAATACGGCGCGCGTGTGGGAAGGTTCGTGCCAGGACTCGGCCGACTCGATGCATGATCTTCCGCCAGATCACCCATGAAGACCTCGGCTGCGCGTCGTACCTGATCGGCGACGAGCACGCAGGGGTTGCGGCGGTGGTCGATCCCAAGCTCGAGATCGACGAGTACCTGCACCTTGCGCGCTACCTCGGCGTGCACATCGAGCACATCCTCGAGACGCACAACCACGCCGACCACGTCTCGGGGCACGGGCGGCTCGCGGCAGCGACCGGGGCGGCGATCCATGTCCACCGCGACGCGTCGCCCGATTACGACCACGTCCCCTTCGAGGACGGCTCGGAGCTCGAGCTCGGAAGCGTCAGGGTCCGCGCGATCCACACGCCCGGCCACCGGCCGGAGCACACGGCATTCGCCCTGATCGACACCGCGCGCGGCGACGAGCCGTGGGCGGTGCTGACCGGGGACACCCTCTTCGTCGGCGACATCGCCCGCCCCGACCTGGCGGTGGACAAGAGCGAGGGCGCCCACGACATCTTCCGTTCTCTTCACGACAAGCTGCTGCAGCTGCCGGAGACCTGCGAGGTCTGGCCAGGGCATCTCGGCGGCTCGCTGTGCGGCGGGCCGGGGATGGACCTGAAGGTGTCCTCGACGATCGGCTTCGAGCGCGCGCACTCGCCCATGCTCCAGATCGACGAGGAGGACGAGTTCGTCGAGAAGGCGATCTCTGGACTCCCGCCGCAGCCGCCGAACTTCCAGAAGATCGTGGCGCGCAACCGCGGGCCGCTCGAGGTAGAGGCAGTCGACATCCACCCGCTGACGCCGCGGCAGGTCGAGCAGGCGCAGCGGGACGGCGCCCTCATCGTCGACGTCCGCACGGAGCTCCAGTACGACGACGCCCACGTGCCCAACTCCGTCTGCATCACCGCGCTCCGCGCCGGGTTCGGCTCGAAGCTCGCGTGGATCGCCGACCACGCCCAGTCGGTCGTGCTCGTCGGTCGCGACGACGACGACAGCAGGCACGCCGCCGAGCTCGCCGAGGCCGTGGGCGTCACAAACCTCGGCGGCTTCCTCGCGGGCGGCTTCACGAGTTGGCGCGAGGAGCGGCTGCAGGTCAAGCGCATCCCGCGGATGACCGTCGAGGAGCTGCACGATCAGCGCGGCGGGCTTCAGATCCTCGACGTGCGCGAGCAGGCCGAGTGGGAGCGCGGCCACATCCCGGGGTCCGTTCACATCCCCTACCACGACATCGAGGGCGTTCCGGACGGAATCGACGCCGGCCAGCCGGTCGCGGCCATCTGCGGCTCGGGCCAGCGGTCGGCGGTCGCCATCGGGCTCCTCGAGCTGCACGGTGTCGAGCAGCCCGTCCACGTCGTGGACGGCGGTGTCGGCACGTGGGACCGCCGCGGATGGCCACTCGAGACGTAGAGGCGCTCAGGGCCGGGCTGCCACGGGCAGGTGGACGCCTAGGTCCACGTGGTCAGCGCGTCTGCTTCGTCGGCCGTATGAGGACTTCGTTGATCCCGACGTGCTCCGGCCGCGAGACGGCATAGAGGATCGCGTCGGCGATGTCCTCCGCCTCGAGCACCTGCCCGATCTCGTCGCGCATCTTCTGGGTCGCCTCGACCACCATCGGGTTCGTGTTATGCCCCTGGAGCTCGGTGTCGACGAAGCCCGGCTCGACGCACGTGACGCGGACATTGGCGTACGCGGCCTCCTGCCGGAGCGCTTCGCTGAAGCCGGTCACGCCCCACTTCGTGAAGTTGTAGACCGCCGATCCCGCCCTCGCGATCCGTCCCGCGACCGACGAGATGTTCACGATGTGCCCGCGCTGCTGCTCGGCCATGATCGCCAGGGCGGCATGGCTGCAGTAGATGAGCCCGAGGATGTTCACGTCGGCCATCGTGCGCCAGTCGTCGCCCTCCTGGGCGAGCAGCGGCCCGAGCAGCATCACGCCGGCGTTGTTGATGAGGATGTCGAGCCCGCCGAGCTCATCCTTCGTCTGCTGAATGAACGCGCGAGCCTGGTCCTCCTCGCCGATGTCCGTCTCGATCGCGAGCGCGCTGTCGCCGAGCTTCTCGGCGAGTGCGTCGAGCCGATCCTTGCGGCGTGCGCCGAGCGAGACCTTCGCGCCCGCGTCCGCCAACGCGATCGCCGTGGCTTCTCCGATCCCGGACGAAGCGCCGGTGATCGCTGCGACCTTGCCGTCGAGCGAACCCATGTATCGCCAGCTTATTCGAGCCGCTTAGTCGGCCTTGACCCGCCCCAGAACGGTCAGCCCGACGAGACGCGACACGAGCACTGCGATGTAGGTGACACCCGCGACCTGCTCCACCATGTTCAGCCCGCGCGCGAACGGCTTCACCGGGACCACATCGCTCAGGCCGGTGCTCGTGAGCGTTGTGAAGCTCAGGAACAGGAGCTCCATCCAGGACCGGTCGTCAGCCGGGTCGACCGCGGCGGTGAAGCTCCCCGGCTCGATTGCCTGGCAGACCGTGAACGTGTAGGCGAACGCCCATGCGACCAATGTGAACGTGGCACCGACCGCGAACAGCTCGTCGCGCGTGATCTCGTGGTCGGCGAGCATGTACGCGATCAGCGCGCCCGCGGCATAGAAGTAGAGGACGGCCTCGAACCCGGACGAGTACGGCAGTAGAGCGTCGTCGCCCGTCACCGCCTGGATCAGGAGGAGGCACGTGGCGGGAACGCCCAGGAGGACCGCCACCCAGGTGTGTGCCGGCGAGCTCCGCACGGCGAGCAGGACCAACCCGAGGACGAGGATGCCGAACAGGCTGAACAGCGCGCGCCCTGCCTCGCTCGTCTCCATGAACGGGTACAGCAGGACCGCGGCAAGCTGCGTGAAGAGCAGGATCGCGGAGGGCTCTCGGCGGACCCTTTCCAGCACGGGCCGAAGCTAGCCACCGGTGCGGTCGTCCCAGGCTTATAGTCGCCCGCCTATGTGGATCCAGCGCGAGCTGACACTGGAGCCGCGCCCGCGCGGCTTTCACCTGGTGACGCGTGAGGTCGAGCAGGCGGTGCCGGAGCTCGCCGAGATCGTGGTCGGCATCGTGCTCGTCTTCATCCAGCACACCTCTGCGTCGCTGACGCTGAACGAGAACGCGTCACCTGACGTCCGCCGCGACTTCGAGGCCTGGGCAAGTGAGGCGGTCCCGGAGTCGGCGGCCTACTGGACTCACGTGGTCGAGGGCTCCGACGACATGCCGGCCCACGTCAAGGCGTCCCTATTCGGCCCGAGCCTCACGCTGCCGATCCGCGACGGGGAGCTGGCGCTCGGCACCTGGCAGGGCATCTACCTCTGCGAGCACCGCGACCACGGCGGCCCGCGGAAGCTGGTCGTGACCGGCCTTCGGCGACGGATAGTCCCGCCGCCAGCGCGTTGCGGTTGCCAAAAACCATGACAGTCATGGATATCGGCAACGGCGTCTCGCCGGTTCCGCTCCCGCGTATGCGAACATATGTTCGTGCGCTGGGACAACCTCAGGATCGACGGTGAGCAGGAACGCAACCTCCCCGGCTACCGCGACCCAGCGGTCGTCCGCCGCTTCGACGCACCCGAGGCGCTGAACACGAACTTCTACGAGGTGCGCGCGAAGTCAGCGCTCAACCGCGTGCCGAAGGCATCGCGCATGCCGTTTCGATGGACGATCAACCCGTACAGGGGTTGCAGTCATGCATGCCGCTGGTGCTTCGCCCGCCCCACCCACACCTATTTGGACTTCAACGCGCGCGAGGACTTCGAGCGGCAGATCGTCGTCAAGGTCAACGTGCCCGAGCTCGTGCGGGCCGAGACGCGCCGGCCGTCGTGGAAGCGCGAGCTCGTCGCGCTCGGCACCAACACCGACCCGTACCAGTGGGTCGAGGGGCGCTACAAGCTCATGCCGGGCATCTGGGAGGCGCTGCGCGACTCGCGCACGCCCTGCTCGGTCCTGACGAAGTCGCCACTCGTCACGCGCGACATCCAGTTGCTCAAGGAGATGAGCGACATGGGGCTCTTCAGCGCGGCGTTCTCGGTGCCGACGATCGACGAGAAGGCGTGGCGCGCGAGCGAGCCGCGCACGCCGAACCCGTACGCCCGACTCGAGGCCGCCGCCGAGCTCAGCCGCAACGGCATCGCTGTCAGCGTCCTCGTCGCGCCGCTCATGCCCGGCATCAACGACGACCCGCGCCAGGTCGAGAAGATCCTCGAGCTGGCGGCAGAGGCGGGGGTCGTGCACGTGACGGGCATCCACCTGCACCTGCGCGGCGAGGTCAAGGACATCACGATGGACTGGCTCAGCTCCTACCGGCCCGATCTGATCCCCCGGTACGAGCGGCTCTACGGGCGCGGGGCCTACGCCCCGCAGACGGAGCGCGACCGCATGAACGCGCTTGTGAAGGACGGCTGGCAGAAGGTGGCGCCCGGCCGCAAGCGCCTGCCGCGATACGTCCGCGCGGCGGACGACCCCGCGCCGCATCGGGTGCCGGAAGCTGCGCAAGAAGACCTGCAAGGGGCGCTTTTCTAAGCGAGCCCTAAGGCCTGCGTTTAGCGCTCGCCCGAGTGGGGAGCGAACAAAGGCATGTACCCCACTCTGGTCCGAGAGCTGGGCTCGCACGCCCGTGCGCGCGCGGCGCGGGCGCGGGCCGAAGTCCTGCTGATCCTGCCGCTCTTCGTAGCGGTCATCGTCGCCTACCAAAAGCGCATGGACCTGTTCGGCGTCGACATGCCCGTGCGCGTCGCATGCGTCGTCGCGCTGGTGATCCTGGGCTGGGCGCTGGCCCGCGACATCGGCCGCGCGGTGGGGCCCATCCTGTTCAAGCGCCTCGATCCCGGCACGGCAGGGACGATCGGCTTCCTGCTCCGCCTCTTCACCGTCGCGCTGGCGATCCTCGTCGCGCTGCGGATCGCGGGCCTCAAGCCCGAGACGCTCGCTGTCGGTGGCGCCCTGACCGCCGTCCTCTTCGGTCTCGCGGCTCAGCAGACGATCGGGAACCTGATCGCCGGCACCGTGCTGCTGAGCGCGCGCCCCTTCCGCGTCGGGGACCGGATCCGGCTGCACTCGGGCGCGACGGCCGGAAAGATCGAAGGCACGATCGCCGGGCTCGGCCTGCTCTACACGATCATGCGCCGCGGCGAGGACCCGATCATGGTGCCGAACAGCGTCGTGCTCGCATCGGCGGTCGAGCCGCTTCGTGAGCCGGCGAAGGTCGACCTGCTCGCCCGCTTCCCACGGGATGTCAAGCCGAGCGCGGTGCAGGAGCTCGTCCAGCGGCACATCACGGTCCCGACGATCGAGCGTCCCCACATCGAGCTCGAGGAGGTCGACGGAGCGGAGGTGCTCATGCGCATCGAGGCCACGCCGCGCAGCGACACCGACGGCCCGAGGCTCGCCGACGAGGTGCTCGCCGCCGTCTCAGAAGAACGCAGCGCCGCCTAGGGGTCGAGCTTCATCGCCGGGAACTCCCCGGTCTCGATCTCGCGATCGATCTCCTCGTCGATCTCGGCCTGTGTGATGCCCTCCTGCTTCGCGAGCTGGCGCTCGCGGAAGCGGCGGAACTTGACGATCTCGAGCACGTAGACGAGGTAGATGCTGGCGGCGATGGCGAGCAGGCCGATCGCGATGAGCACGATCGTCCAGCCCGTGTCGAAGTTCCCGTGGTCGTCCGAGTACGGGATGAACCGGAGAGCCAGCGCGAGCGCGGCAAGCGACAGGGTCCACAGGTAGAGGTAGAGCACCGTGCGCCGCTGCGAGAACCCGATCCGGGCCATTCGGTGATGGAAGTGCTCGGTGTCGGCCTCCCACGCCGGGCGGCGGTACTTGAAGCGCTTCGCCACGACGAACGCCGTGTCGAGGATCGGCACCGCCAGCACGACGAGGGGGAAGACGAGGGCGACGACGGCGGCGGTCTTCAGCACGCCCTGGACCGCGATACAGGCGAGCATCAACCCCAGCAGGTTGGAGCCCGCGTCCCCCATGAAGACGCTCGCGGGGTGGAAGTTGTGCCACAGGAAGCCGAGCGCGGCGCCGGCGGTGACCGCGGCCAGGATCCCCGCGTCGACGCGGTCGAGCGACAACGCGATGACGGCGAACGTACCTGCGGAGATCGTGCAGACGCCGGCGGCGAGCCCGTCGATGCCATCGGTGAAATTCACGACGTTCATCACGGCGACCATCGCGAGCCCGGTGAGAATTCCGCCCGCGGTCGCGCCGAGGTCCACGGCGCCGACGAACGGGAGCGTGAACGTCTCGACGCGCACCCCGGCCGCGACCGGGATCGCCGCGGCGGCGATCTGCCCTGCCAGCTTCGCCGCGGGCGGCAGGTCGTACAGGTCGTCGATCGAGCCGACGATGCCGGCGACCAGCGCGCCGGCCAGGATCCCGCGCGTCTGCCCGTCGAAAGGCATGAAGATGAGCGCGCCGACGAGGATCCCGGCGAGGATCGCCAGGCCGCCCAGCCGCGGGACCGGCGCCTCGTGAAGGTCGCGGTCGCGCGGTAGGTCGATCGCCCCAACCCGCACGGCCAGTCGCGCGGTGAAAGGCGTGGTGACCAGCGTGACGACGGCCGCGACCGCGAAACCCGCGACCGCCTCGATCTCGTTCATCCGACGGGCAGCGTAAGCAGTGGGCGAGACTGACAGCGTGCACACCCATCACGGACACGCCCACCCGCGCTCCGGCAACACCCGCCGGATGGCGATCGCGCTCGCAATCAACCTCGCGATGCTCGTGGCCGCGATCGCCGGCTGGCTGCTGTTCGACTCGGTCGCTCTGCTCGCCGACGCGGGCCACGTCCTCTCGGACGTCGGCGCGATCGCACTCGGGATCGCGGCGGCCTGGGCGGCCGCGCGACCGGCACGCGGCAGGCGCACCTTCGGGCTGCGGCGGGCCGAGATCTTCGCCGCTCTGGCGAACGGCATCGCACTGCTGGCGGTGGCCGCATGGGTGTTCGTCGAGGCCATCGGCCGCCTGTCCGACTCCCCCGACGTCGACGGCGCCGGTCTCGCCGCCGTCGGCGCCTTCGGCCTTTTCGGCAACGTGGTCGCGACGGTCGTGCTCGCGCGCGGCGACCGCGAGGACCTCAACCTCGAGGGCGTCCTGCGGCACTCCGCCGCCGATGCGCTCGGCTCACTCGGCGCTCTCGCTGCCGGGCTGGTGATCGTTGCCGGCGGCCCCGACGAGGCGGACGCGGTCGCGGCGCTCGTGATCGGCTGCTTGATCGTGCTCGGATCGTGGCGACTCATTCGCGACCCGCTCGAGGTGCTGCTCGAGTCCGCGCCGCGCGGCATCGACGTCAACGAGGTCGGTGACGCGATGTGCCGCGTGCCCGGCGTGCGCGAGGTGCACGACCTTCACATCTGGACCGTGACCTCCGGCTTCCCCGCGCTCGCTGCACACCTCCGCACCGATCCGCACGCCGACGTGGACGCGGTTCGCGCGGGCGTCGAGGTGCTGTTGCGCGAGCGCTTCGGCATCACGCACACGACGCTGCAGACGACGTCCGACCGGCTCCTGTCTATCGAGGACCGGCGTCGCGCAGCTGATGAGCCGAAGTGAAGAAGCCGCGATAGCCGAGCCCGGTCGCGATCAGCGCCGAGAGGGAAACGCTACCCAGTAGCGACCAGAGCAGAATCAGCTGAAGCCGGACGGCATCCAACGGGTCGGCGCCGGCCACCAGCATCCCCGTCATGGCGCCGGGAAAGAAGACGATGCCCGTCGTCTTCGTCGAGTCGATGAGCGGGATCATCCCCGAGCGCAGGCTGCGCGTAACCGCGCCCGCGGCGGCCTGGCGTGACGTTGCGCCGAGCGAAAGCGTCGCCTCGATCGCCCCGCGCGCGCCGCCGATCTCATCGGCCAGCCTGTTGAGCGCGACTGCCGCTGCGGTCATCGCGTTCCCGATCACCATCCCGCCCACCGGTACGAGGTAGCGCGGCTTCGCCTCGAACACGCCGAGCGCGAGTATCAGTCCGAGCGTCGTCACGGCCGCGACGGCGAGCGCGAGCGCGATCGGCACCAGCGCGCCGGGCACTCCCTTCGCACGCCCACGGGCCGTGAAGGTGCCGAACGCGACCATTCCGGCGAGCAGCGCGGCCACGAGCAGCAGGCTGTCCGAGTCGAAGATCGCCTGGATCACGTACCCGACCGCCGTCAGCTGGACGAACGACCGCAGCACGGCCACGGCAAGGTCCTGCTCGAGGTCCGCGCGCCGCCAGCGCGACACCGCGACCGCGATAACGACGAGCACCAGCGACGCCGCGACCTCGGTGAGCGTGACGTCGATCGAGCTCACGCGACGACCCGCCCTTCGCGCAGCTCGACCACCTGGGACGCCACTCTGCGCGCTTGCCCGCGATCATGGGTCACGAGCACCATCGCGACGCCCGCCTGCGCGAGCTCGATCAGCGTCCGCTCGATGCCGTCGCGCGCGGCCTCGTCGAGCGCGGACGTCGGCTCGTCGAGCAGGAGCACCTCGGGCTCGAGCGCCAGCGCGCGGGCGAGCATGACGCGCTGCTGCTCGCCCACCGACAGCTCGGCGGCGTCGCGGTCGCCGTAGGTGCGCGCAAGCCCGGCGCGCCCGAGGCACGAGTTGAGGTCAGCCGCGCGTTCACACAGCGACGGCCCGTAGCGCACGTTGTCGACCACCGTGCCGGGAAGCGGCGCCGGAAGCTGTGGCACGAGAACCGCCCGCCGGCGCAGGGCGAGCACGTCGAGCGTGCGGACATCGTCGCCCTTGAAGTGGATCGTCCCGAGGTCGGGATCGCTCAGGCGATTGAGCAGCCGCAGAAGGCTTGACTTGCCCGAGCCCGACGGCCCCAGCAGGGCGGTCGCGCCGTCGGGGATCCGCATGCTGACGTCGTCCAGCACGAGCCTGCCGCCGCGCGAGGCGGAGACCGAGTGGAGGTCGAACAGCCCGCTCAGGCGGGAGTCGCCGCGCCGCTGTACGAGACGTGCGGGTACAGCGGGTAGCGGTCCGCGATCGCACGCACGCGCTCGGAGAGCTCAGCCTTCAGCGAGTCCTGCCAATCGGCCGTGAGCGCGGTCGCCATGATCTCGCCGACCTCGCTGAAGTCGTCCGCCTGCAGCCCGCGCGTCGCGAGCGCGGGCGAGCCGACGCGTAGCCCGGACGACACGGCCGGCGGGCGCGGGTCGAACGGCACCGCGTTGCGATTGACGGTGATCCCGATGTCGTGGAGCCGATCCTCGGCCTGCTGCCCGTCGAGGTCCGACTCGCGCAGGTCCACCAGCACCAGGTGCACGTCGGTGCCGCCGGTCAGGACGTTCACCTCGCGCGCGAGCAGCTTCTCACCGACGATCCGCGCGCCCGTGCGCGTGCGCTGCTGGCGCTCGCGGAAGATCTCCGACGACGCAATCTTGAGCGCTACCGCCTTGCCCGCGATCACGTGCATCAGCGGACCGCCCTGCTGGCCCGGGAAGACGGCCGAATTGATCTTCTTCGCCCACTCCTCCTTGCAGAGGATCATGCCGCCGCGCGCGCCGCCGAGCGTCTTGTGGATCGTCGTCGAGACGACGTCGGAATAGGGCACCGGGTTCGAGTGCTCGCCTGCCGCGACCAGGCCGGCGAAGTGCGCCATGTCGGTGAACAGGTACGCACCGACCTCGTCGCAGATGTCGCGGAAGCGCTGGAAGTCGAGCTCGCGCGGGTACGCGGACCAGCCGGCAAGGATCACCTTCGGACGGTGCTCCTTGGCGAGCCGCTCGAGCTCGTCGTAGTCGAGCAGCGAGTCCTGCTCGCGGACCCCGTAGGCGACGATGTTGTAGAGCTTGCCCGAGAAGTTGATCTTCATGCCGTGGGTGAGGTGGCCGCCGTGGTCGAGCTTCATCCCGAGCACGGTGTCGCCGGGGTCGCAGAGAGCCGCGTAGACCGCGGCGTTCGCCTGCGCTCCGGCGTGCGGCTGCACGTTCACGTGCTCCGCCCCGAACAGCGCACGCGCGCGCTCGATCGCGAGCGTCTCGATTACGTCCACGTACTCGCAGCCGCCGTAGTAGCGCTTGCCGGGGTAGCCCTCGGCGTACTTGTTCGTCAGCACCGAGCCCTGGCAGTCGAGCACCGACTGCGGCACGAAGTTCTCCGACGCGATCATCTCGAGCGTCGTCTCCTGGCGCCCGAGCTCGGCCTCCATCGCCTCGGCGACGTCGGGATCGACCTCGGCGACGGGCTTGGAGAAGTAATCGGCAGGCAACTCGCTCATCTCCGAGCCAAGTTACCAGCGGTTACCGCTGGAGCGTGTTGCTCCAGGAGTTACTGCTGGAGCAACCCGCGTATGCGCTCGGTGGGGACGGCCCCTTCCCGCACGATCCGAGGCTCTTCGCCGCTCAGGTCCACCACGGTCGACGCCGTGCCGGGCAGCTCGCCCCCGTCGATCTCGAGGTCAACCCCCGCGCGAATCGCCGGGTCGACCTCCTCGAGCCGCCTCGGGTCCGGCCCGCCCGACGGGTTCGCGCTCGTCTGGAGCACGGGGCGGCTCGCGAGCCGCGGGCCGTCCGGGACGCGGATGCCGCGTCCGTCCGGGAGGATCAGCGTGACCGGCCCGGGCAGCAGCCGGCGTGCGGGCTCCGGCAAGTCGGGAACGTCGTCCACCGCGAAGTACATGAGCGCGGATCGCTTATCCCGCGGCCGTCCCTTGAGCCGGTACATGCGCTCGATCGCGTCCTCGTTGCCCGGATCGACGGCAAGCCCGTAGACCGTGTCAGCCGGAAACAGGACGATCCCGCCCGCGCGGATGCAGTCGTCGAAGGTCACGGCACGCGGCCAGTCGTGACCCGCGCCCGGTTCGAGAGGTCCTCGCGCGTCTCGGCGTCCACCAGCATCTCGGCCACCGCCTCGGCCTGGTCGGGCGCGTGCTCGAGGGCGAGCAGCATGCCGGCGGGGGCCTCGTTGACGAGAGCACGGATCTCTTCGAGCCCGTCCTCGCCCGCGACCAGCGCGTCCCGCGGCTCGTAGTCGCGGATCTCGGGCGCGAGCTCGTCCCACTCGTCCTCGCGCACGTATGGAAGGTTCGCGACCACGAGGTCGTACTCGCCCGGCGGCAACCCGGTCGCGCACGTGATCTCGACCGGGAGGCCGAGCCGCCGCGCGTTCCGCTGCGCGACTTTCACCGCAGCCTCGGAGCGGTCTGAGCCGGTCACGCGCAGACCCGGCCGCTCGTCCGCCAGCGCGAGCGCGACGGCGCCTGAGCCCGTGCCGACGTCGTGCACCCGCGCGGCGGGCGCGGCGAGTTCGGCCGCGACCTCGACGAGCAGCTCTGTCTCCGGGCGCGGGATCAGGACGCTCCAGTCGACCTGGAGCTCGAGCCGGCGGAACCCCTTGCGGCCGATCAGGTACGCGACCGGCTCCCGCCGGGTCCGGCGCCGGACCCACTCCATGACCTTGCGAGATGCCTCGGGCTCGAGCTCGAGGTCGGTCCCCCCGACCAGCGCGAGCCGGGGGATGTCCATCGCGGCCGCGACCAGCACCTCCGCGTCGAGCCGTGGCGTCTCACAACCGGCCGCGGCGAGCGATTCGGTCGCCGCCGAGACAGCCTCGTGGGCCGCCGCGACGCCGCTCATGCGGCCGCGCTGGCCTCGAGCTTCCGCCGCTTCTCGTCCGCCTCGAGTGCGGCCGTGAAGTCGTCGAGCTCACCCTGGAGGACGGCGGCGAGGTTGCCCTTCGTCAGGTTCACCCGATGGTCGGTGATCCTGTCCTGCCCGAAGTTGTACGTGCGGATCTTCTCGGCGCGCTCGCCGGTCCCGACCTGTGACCGGCGCTCCGCGGACAGCTCCGCCTGCTGCGCAGCGAGCTCCTGCTCATACAGACGCGCGCGAAGGACACGCATCGCCTTGTCGCGGTTCTGGAGCTGTGACTTCTCGTCCTGCATCGAGACGACCAGCCCGGTCGGCTTATGCGTGATGCGGACGGCGCTGTCGGTCGTGTTGACGGACTGGCCGCCCGGCCCCGACGAGCGGTAGACGTCCACCTGTAGGTCGTTCGGGTCGATCTGCACCTCGACCTCCTCGGCCTCCGGAAGCACGGCCACGGTCGCCGTGGAGGTGTGGATCCGGCCCTGCGACTCGGTCTCGGGGACGCGCTGGACGCGGTGCGTGCCGCCCTCGAACTTGAAGACCGAGTACGCGCCGTCACCGCGAATCGCGAACGTGTAGTCGCCGTCGTTCAAGGACAGCGGCTCGTGCTTGAACCCGCGCCGTTCCGCGTAGCGCGTGAGCATCCGATAGAGGTCGCCCGCCCAGATGCCGGCCTCGTCGCCGCCCGTGCCCGCGCGCACCTCGACGATCACGTCCTTGTCGTCGTTCGGGTCGCGTTCCACCATCGCGAGGCGGATCTCCTCCTCCAGCTCGGCGAGGCGCTGCTCGGAGGTCGTGAGCAGCTCGCGCGTCTCCGGGTCGTCGTCTTCGGCGAGCAGCTCGCGCGCGCCCTCGGCGTCGCTCTTCGTATGGCGCCACTCCCTCGCCAGCTCGTGCGCGGGCTGGAGCGCGCGGTAATCGCGCCCGACCTCCGCGTAGCGCTCGCGGTCGCCGATCACCTCGGGATCGGACATCTGCCGCTCGAGCTCCGCGAAGCGGGTCTCTATCTGCTCGACAAGTTGCTCAAGCAACGACTTCCATCCCGACCTTGTCCTCCTCGGAGGCTTCGGCGGGATTCTCCACGGCCAGCACCGCCTCGAGGGCGGCGATCGCGACTGCCAGCTGCGCCAGGTCGGGCTCCCGGGTCGTGAGCTTCTGCAGCTGCATCCCCGGCCACATCAGGATGCGCGCCCATCGCTTCGTGCGGTTGCGGCCGAACCACTTGATCAACTCGAACGCGAGCCCGGCGACCAGCGGTATGCCGAGGACGCGCGACGCGAACAGCCAGTACCAGTCGGGGGTGCCGAGCGGCGCGAACACGAAGATCGCGACGATCATGACGATGAGCAGGAAGCTCGTTCCGCAGCGGGGATGGAGACGTGAGAACCGCTTTGCGTTCTCGGGCGTCAGCGGCAGCCCGGCCTCGTAGCACGAGATCGTCTTGTGCTCCGCGCCGTGGTACTCGAAGACGCGCTGGAGGTCGCGCATGCGCGAGATGAGCCACAGGTAGCCCAGGAAGATCGAGATCCGGATCAGCTTCTCGATCACGACGAAGACGAACGAGTTCGGGATCTCGTCCTTGAAGATGTTCGTCAGGCCCGCCGGCAGCAGGAAGAACAGGCCGATCGCGAGGATCAGCGAGAACGCGATCGTTCCCGCCCAAGCCGCGCCGCCGATCTCCTGCTGGTCGCCCTTCTCGTCCTCGGTGAGCTGCGCGTTCGCCGAGATGCCGAGCGCCTTGAAGCCGATCTTGAGCGACTCGGCGAGTGCCACGACGCCGCGGACGATCGGCAGCCGGTAGACGCGGTGGCGCTTCGTCCACGAGACGAGCGGCTCGGAGACGACCTCGATCTCGCCCTCGGGCACCTCGATCCTCTCGCCCGCCTTGACGGCCTCGACCTGAGCCTCTGACGGCTTCCGGACCGCGACCGCCCAGGTCGAGACGCCGCGCATCATTACGCCCTCGAGAACGGCCTGCCCGCCCACCGGAGCGTCCCGCTGCGCACTGATTCGACCGTCGGCTTCGACCTGAGGCTGCTGCTCGGTCACGCGACGGATGCTAGAGGCAGCTCAAGCCGTGCACGTTGTCCTGCTCGCGCGACTCGGCGATCGCATCCTTCGGATCGACCACGACGCGCATCTTCTCCTGGCACACGGGCCCGTGGAAGGTCACCGTCGTCTCCTCGCCCGGCAGCAGTGCGTCGATCACCTCGGACTCGTCCACGACCTCGCCGTCCACCCGCAGCAGGGCGCCGATGTTCTGCGCGATGGCGTCGCCGCGATTGACGATCGTCGCCCTGTACTCCGCGGTGTTCTCCACCTCGCCCGGCCCCGTCTCGACCGACGCGACCTGCAGGTTCGGCAGCGCGTCCTCCTGGCTGCATATCTGCGATCGGCGGCGGGCTTTCAGGAAGGCCGCCCCGTCGGAGCCAAACCAGCGGTAGTGGACGACCGCGCGGTAGACGGCGCCCTGGTGCAGGCCGCGCACGCGCTGCCTGTAGCGGAACTTCGTCGCACCCGCGCGCGACTTCCTCCAGACGTCGAGGCCCGGCGCTGACACGCGCTCGAAGCTGCCGTCGTCGTACTTCTCGAACAGCCTGATGCGAAGCCCCATCCGCGCCGTGCCGGGCACCGCGCGCATGTGTGCCTTGTAGAGAACCTGGCCGGGCTGTCCATCCGCCCACGCCTCGCACGTGAGCATGCGCACCCCGGCCGGCACGTCCGCGGCGTACGCGGCCGGCGCAGGGGCGGCCGCCAGGGCGGCTGCAAGCAGGATGAAGAGCCGAACGTGCATTCGTTACTGGAACCCGAGCTGCGAGCCCCGGTTGCGGCGCTAGCGGCGCTTCTTAGCGGCGCGGCGCTGGAACCGCTCGACGCGACCGCCGGTATCGACCAGCTTCTGGCGCCCCGTGTAGAACGGGTGGCAGTTCGAGCAGATCTCGACGTGGAGCTCCGGCTTGGTCGAACGCGTCGTGAATTCGTTGCCGCACGTGCACCACACGCGGGCTTCGACGTACTCGGGATGGATCGCTTCCTTCACGCAGTCGAGTCTAGCGACGGCGCAGCCACGCCAGGAACCGCCGCCACCAGCCGCGGACGCGGCCACGGAAGCGCGCCGGCGGGGGCTGTTCCGCGCGTACGAGCCTGACCCACTCCTCGAGCGGCAGCTCTCCGGCGATCAGGCGCGCGAGCGCGGCTGTGACGGGTCCGCGCACACCCGCCGAGTCGAGCGCCCGCGCCAGCAATGGGACCGTCTCGAGCGCCTCGACGGCCTGGCCGAGCCGATCCGGAATGTCGGCCGCCGGCACGCCCTTGCTGAGCAGCTCGCCCGCACTGCGGTTGCGCGACTTCGGGGCGAGCGCCGTGGCGACCAGGTCGCCGGTTCCGGCGCGCCCGAGGAACGTCCGGACGTTCCCGCCGCGGCTCTCCGCGAGCGCAGCGACCTCGCTGAAGATGTCGCTCGCGGCCATCCCGGCCGCGTTGAGACCCTGCGCCTCGGTCGCCCCCACAGCCACGGCGGCCGCGTTCTTCGCGCAGCCGGCGAGCTCGACACCGACGGGGTCGTCCGAGACCTCGCAGACCACGCCGGCGCGCTGGAACAGATCCGCACATCGGTGCGCGAGCTTTTCCGAATGCGACGCGCACACGAGGCCCGCGCCCTCGGTGGCCATCTCGCGCGCATGCGCGGGCCCGCCTATGCAGGCGACTCGGTCCTGGCCGAACACAACTTCGAGCGCGAGTGTCGGCGGGATCCCGTCGGGCGGCACAAGTCCCTTCGCGAGCGACACGATCCCCGCCCCGCTCGCGACCCCCTGCCGTTCGAGCTCGACGAGTGCCTCCGCGAGCCCCTTCGACGGCACCGCGAGGAACACCAGGTCCGCGCGGTGGAACTGATTGGGCAGGTTGCCGAGCGTGCGCAGCTTGAGCTCCCGCGGCAGCTCGACGCCCGGGAGGTAGCGCTCGTTCTCGCCGCGCTCGATCAGCTCGGCCGCCTGGGCCTCGGTCCTGCACAGAAGCGTGGTGCGGACTCCGGCCCGCACGAGCAGCAGGGCCACCGCCGTGCCGAACGATCCCGCTCCCACCACCGATGCGCGCACGCGCGGCAAGGTATCCGTCTGGGCCGCCGTTAAGCTGCCGCGGGATGCGCCGATCTCGTCTGAGGGGGACCGCGTACGTCGCCGCGCTCTGCGCGATGGCGATCGCAGCCGGCTGTGGTGGCGGCGACGACGACGTCAACAACAACGCCGACGACTACGAGGGCACGGACGCCGAGGTGGCCGGCCTAGTGGACGATTTCGCCAACGCGGGCCGGGACGGCGACGGGACGAAGATCTGCGAGGACATCTTCACGTCCGAGCTGGCGAGCAACATCGAGCGCGAGTCGGGTCAGAGCTGCCCGAGCGAGGTCCAGGACAACCTTCCGGAGGGCGACTACGAGCTCGAGGTCGATTCGCTCGCGGTCGATGGCGACGCGGCGACGGCTGAGGTCTCCGACCAGGACGACAACAGCTCGACGCTCCACATCGAGCGAGTCGACGACGCGTGGCGCGTCGCGCGGGTCACCCCCGCCGAATAGCGTTCAGAGATCTGAACGCAAATCCACCCGGATGCCCCTTGCCCAGGGCTGATTGCTGGCCGATGCTGGCTGAGTGTCGGGTTACCCACCTATCCCGCGCAGCAGGTTCACCCCTGTCGCAGACGAGAACCGCTACGCGCCGGGCGGGTACTCACTGCCGCCTATGCTTTCCGATCCGATGAGCCACCAGCCCGACCCGGACCGGAAGCCGGCGCGCGTGCTCATCGCCGACGACCACGCCCCCACCCGGTCGGGCGTGCGGCAGTCGCTCGAAGCAGGCGGCTTCGAGGTGTGCGCCGAGGCGGCCGACGGCGAGCAGGCTGTGGCGCTCGCCCGTAAGGAGAAGCCCGATGTCTGCCTGCTCGACATCTCGATGCCGGGCGGAGGCGGCATCAAGGCGGCAGCCGCGATCAGCGAGGAGATGCCGGAGACCGCGGTCGTGATGCTCACGGCCTTCGCGGGCGACGACGAGCTGTTCGACTCGCTCAAGGCGGGCGCCGCCGGCTACCTGCTGAAGGAGACCGATCCCGAGCGGCTGCCGTTCGCGCTGCGCGGGATCCTCGACGGCGAGGCTGCGGTCCCGCGACGGCTGGTGGCTCGCCTGATCGACGAGTTCCGCTCCCAGGGGCGGCGGCGGCGCGTGCCGATCGGCGGCAAGCGCGGCCCGGAGCTGACCGCGCGGCAGTGGGAGGTGCTCGAGCTCATGGGCGAGGGCTACACCACGACCGAAATCGGACGCCGCCTCGACGTGTCGCCGACGACCGTTCGGCGGCACGTGTCGGACATCCTCGCGAAGCTCGGCGTTTCCGATCGCCGCGAGGCGATCGCGCTGTTCTCCGAAGATCCCCGCTAGCTAGCGCCAGTCCAAGGTCCGCGCGATCAGGCTGTCGAAGCGCCTGTCGCCGACCAGCGCCTTGATCCTCAGGCGCATCTTCGCGTCGCGGCCCACGACGTAGCGCGCCTTCGGACGGGGCATGGTCAGGGCCTGCTCGATCGCCTTGGCGACCTCGTCCGGGTCGACGCCGCGCTCCGGGATCTTCTCGGTCTCCGCCCGGATCCGCTGGGCGAGCCGGCCGTACAACGCCTGCGCGCGTTCGCCCATCTGCTCTTCGACGTCGTCAGCCGTCTCGCGTGCCTTGTCCCAAATCGGCGTCACGACGGCGCCCGGCTCGATGATCGAGACTTGGATCCCCCAAGGCCGCAGCTCGCGGCGGAGCGCATCGCTCACCGCCTCGAGCGCGTGCTTCGAGGCCGCGTACGGGCCCACCATCGGCAGCGCGATCTTGCCGCCGATCGAGCTGACGTTCACGATCCGGCCCTTCGCCTCGCGGAGGTTCGGCAGGAAGGCCTGTGTCACCGCGACCTGGCCGACGAGGTTCACCTCCAACTGGCGGCGCAGCTCGTCGAGCGGGACGAACTCCATCGGCCCGCTGATCCCGATCCCCGCGTTGTTGACCAGGCCGCGCAGCCCGCGCTCATCGAGCTCGTCCTTTGCAGCGGCGATCGTGTCCGGGTCGGTCACGTCGAGCTTGATCGCCGTGAACCCCTCGCCGCGCAGGCGCTCGAGGTCCGCGTCCTTGCGCGCAGCCGCGAAGACCTCCCAGCCGTACGCCAGCATCCGCTTGGCGGTCGCGTGCCCGATGCCGGTCGACGCGCCTGTGACGAGCACGTTGCTCACGGCGTCGACCCTATCCGAGCTAGGTCTGCTGGTAGTTCGGGCCTTCGCCGCCTTCAGGCGGCGTCAGGCGGCCGCCCTTGGCGGTGATGGCACCGCACTGCACGCAGTTCGACGGAGCGATGTCGATCTCGATCTCCTGCTTGGGATCGACCGCGCCGTTCTCGCCCTTCTGCAGCTGCTCGAGGATCTCCTCGGGCACCTCGTACACCTGCGCCGGACACATCTGCTGCCACATGAGCCCCAGCTCGAGCGGCACCTTCTTCTGAATGCGAATGTGCGACGGGGCGTCGTCACGCGACTGGTTGCCCGTCGCGAAGACCGACGACAGCTTGTCGAAGGTGTACTTGCCGTCGGGCTTCGGATACTTCTTCAAGCGGTTGCCGATGAAGACCGGCTGGTTCGCGTCGTCGTGCGTTGCGAAGCGGCCGCCCGGAAAACGCCCGCCCGAGATCTCCATCGCGTTCGCGAGCGCGCCGCCGACGAGGAAGCCCCTGCCGAAGACCTGGCGCATGTTGCGCGAGCGATGCAGGTCCGTCTCGATCGCGGAGTCCTCGACCTTCTCCTGGTAGCCCGAGAGGTCGGTGCAGTCGGCGCCCTGCGAGAGCTTCTCGTAGATCGTCTCGGCCGCGAACATGCCGGCGTGCATCGCGAGGTGCACGCCCTTCAGCTTGGGGATGTTGACCATTGACGCGGAGTCGCCCGCGAGCACCATGCCGGGCGCCCAGAGCTGCTTCGGCATCGCCCAGTAGCCCCCTGACGGAATCGTCTTCGCACCCCACGCCACGCGCTTGCCACCCTCGAGGATCTTCCTGACCTTCGGGTGCGTCTTGAAGAGCTGGAGCGTGTCGTGCACGGAGAAGGTGGCGTCGCGGTAGTCGAGACCGGCGACGAAGCCGATCGACACCTTGTCCTCGCCCATCGGGTAGATGAAGCAACCGCCGAACTCGCGGTACTTCGCGCCGAACCGCAAGGGCCAGCCCATCGAGTGGATGACCCGGTCGAGCGGCTGCTTGACCTCCCAGACCTCCTTGACACCCAGCTCCCACTGGGGCGGGTCCTCCGAGGCGAGGTCGAAGTGCGAGATCGCGGCACCGGCGAGGTGACCGGCGGTCCCCTCGGCGAGCACGGTCGCCTGCGCGATCAGGTCCGAGCCGGGTTCGAAGTTGCCGAGCTCCTCCCCGTCGCGCCCGCGGCCCTTGTCGCCTGACCGGATCCCGCGCACGACGCCGTCCTCGACGAGCAGCTTGTACGCGGCGGTCTCGGGGAGGATGTACACGCCCGCCTCCTCCGCCTTCTGGCCGAGGAAGCGGCCCAGCTGCGCGACCGAGGTGACGTGGTTGCCGTGGTTGCGGAACGGCGGCGGAGTGGGCACCAGCGGGATCGCGCGCTTCTTGGTCATGAAGTAGACCGTGTCCTTCGGCACCGTGCCGTAGGTGGGCCACTCGTCCTCGGGCAGGTCCGGGAAGAGCTTCTTCATGGCCGACGGGTCCATCATCGCGCCCGACATCAGGTGCGACCCGGGGCCCTTGCCCTTCTCGACGAGCGCGACCGGCACCTCACCGAGGCGCTCCATCAGCTTCTCGTCGTCGCCGATCAGCTGCATCAGCCGGATCGCGCACGCCAGCCCGGCCGGGCCGCCGCCCACGATCACGACGCCTACCTCGATCCGCTCGTCCTCCGGATCGGTCGGCGCGGTGACGAACTCCTTCCCCGATTCGACGTCGGGGAGGTACTCAGCTGGTGCCGTTCCCATGGGCGGCTCAGCCGCCCTTCTTCGCCTTGATCGCCTCGGTCAGCTTGGGAACGATCTTGTGCAGGTCGCCCACGATGCCGAGGTCGGAGAACTCGAAGATCGGCGCGTTCGGGTCCTTGTTGATCGCGACGATGTTCTCCGACGACTGCATGCCGACCTTGTGCTGGATCGCGCCCGAGATGCCGACCGCGAGGTAGAGCTTCGGAGCGACGGTCTTGCCCGTCTGGCCGATCTGGCCGGCGTAGGGGAACCAGCCGGCGTCCACGACCGCGCGCGTTGCGGCGACCTCGCCGCCGAGCGCCTGGGCGAGCGGCTCCGCGATCTCCTGGAAGCCCTCGGCCTTGCCGAGGCCGCGGCCACCGCCCACGAGGATGTCGGCGTCCTCGATGTTCACGTCCGCGCCGCGCTGCTCGCCGCGCTCGACCATCGTCGCCTTGGTGGACCAATCGGACAGGTCGACGTTGATCTCCTCGACCTCGGCGTCGCCGCCGCCGGCCTCCTCGATCTCGAACGCGTTCAGGCGGCCGATGATCACGGCGGGACCATCGTCGGAGTAGCCGACGTCGACCACCGCCGAGTCCTGGAGGATCGGCCGGACTGCGACGAGCTTGCCGTCCTGGACCTTGACCTCGGTCACCTCCATCGTGACGCCGCCGTGCAGGCGAGCGGCGAGGCCGGCGCCGATCTCGAAGCCGAGCAGGCCGCCGCCGAAGATCACGTAGTCGTAGCCGTTGTCTTCGATCAGCTTCGCCATGACGTCGACGACCGGACCGCCGAGCCCCGCCGGTGCGGGTGCGCGGTAGACCTTCGACGCGCCGTAGCCGCCGAGCTGCTTGCAGAGGTCGTCTGTCGCGTCGTCGCCGACGACGACCGCGTGCGCGTCTACGCCGAGCTCCTTGGCGAGCTTGCCGGCCTCGGAGACCGCGCCGAGGGAGTTCTTGTTGAACTCGCCCTCGTAGTGGAGGACGTAAGTGAGGATCCCGCTCATGCCAGCAGCTTCCTTTCCTCGAGCCAGGAGACGATCTTCTCGACCGTCTCGTCGGTGTCTTCGTCCTCGATGATCTGCCCGGCCTCCTTCTCAGGCGGCGGGTTGATCCCGAGAACCGCCGTGCGCGAGCCGGCCTCGCCGACCTTGTCGCCCTCGATGCCGACGTCGCCGGCGCCCTTCGCCTCGAGCGGCTTCTTCTTCGCGCCCATGATCGCCTTGAGCGACGGGTAGCGCGGCTCGTTGATCGCGTCGCCGACGGAGATCACGGCGGGCAGCTCGACCTCGACGGTGTCGTAGCCGTACTCGGCCTGGCGCTCGCAGCGCAGCTTGCCGCTCTCGACGTCCATCTTGATCACCTGCGTGAGCGACGGCATCTTCAGGTGGTCGGCCACGACGGCGCCGATCGTGTAGCACTCGCCGTCGTCCGACTGCTGGCCGAGCAGCACGAGGTCTGGGCTCTCGGACTCGAGCACCTTCGCGAGCGCGTAGCCGGTGGCGGCCACGTCGGAGCCCGCGAGCGACTCGTCGGTGAGGTGGACCGAGCGGTCGGCGCCGAGCGAGACGGCCTTGTGGAGGGCGCGAACCGCGCTCTCCGGGCCCATCGTCACGGCGACGATCTCCTCGACATCGGACTGACCGCCCTCCTTCACCTGCATGGCGGCCTCGATGGCGTGTGTGTCAAAGGGATTGAGGTTCTTCTCGCCGGACCTGTCGAGGCGCTTGGAATTCGGATCCATGCGCTTCTCGACGGCGGCGTCCGGCACCTCTTTGACCAGGACGCAGATCTTCAAGAGTTGGCTCCTTCTTCGTTACGGCGGCGGATGGCTGGGCGTCCGGGGCAGCATGCCGGATCGCCCGCTGCGGGGGCATCCTACCCAATTGACTGACCAGTCAATCGTGCGGGCTAGTCGACGCGCTCTGCGCGCCAGGTCATCTTCCCGCTGTCGCAGCCCGGGATCTCCTCGCGCGCGCGTCCCGTGACCACGCCGCTCTCGCGGAAGCGGCCGAAGATGTTGAACCGCCCGCCGTGGCGCGAGAACGAGATGTCGCCGATCGGCATCACGCCGGGCACCAGGCTGCCCCGCTCACGATCCGTCGCGCAGCGATTCATGAAGCGGAAGTTCCGTACCTCGTTGCCGTCCACGACCTGGAACCGCACGCGCCCGCCGTGCTCGGTCTGCCCCTTGTAGCGAACGGTCTCACTGCCGTCGCCGCCACCGATCGTCACGAACGCCGCACGCTTGATCCTGTTGTCGCCCGCGCACGGCTGAACAGCAACGAAGCGCGCAGAACCCGGCTCGGCCTGCTGATAGTGGGTCATGAAGTCGAACCGGCCGTCGCCTTGCTGGGCAGTGCCGAGCTTCACCTTGCTGCCGTTCTGGCGGAACGTCAGCGTGATCTTGTTCTCGCAGAAGGGGTTCGTCCAGCCGCGGCCGTGGAGCGTCACGTCGTCGCCGGGCTCGCCCTGATCGGGACTCGCGCGAAGGGACGGGTCAGCGGCGGCGGTAGCCGGGCCGACGAGGGCGAGCACGAGCGCTGTCAGGACGAGGCCTCCCGCCAGTTTCATGGCCATAAGCCTTACCACTGCGGCGGATGTACCCGGACCGGCGCATAAGATCGCGCCTCCGTGCCAGGGCTCTCGAAAACGGGGCTGGTGCTGCTTGCCGCAGCGGTCGCGCTGGTGCTGCTCCTGAGGGGCGGGGACGACGACGACTCGAGTTCCGACACGCTGAACACCATCACGGTCGACGAGCCGGCGCCGGGAGCACCGGCCGCGACGCCGTTCACGCTCTCCTACCCGGACAGCTGGACCGAGGTCTCGAAGGAGGAGGTCGGGTCGGCCGCGGGCGACACGGTGGCGATCCTCAGGCGAGAGGGCCGGAGCGGAGTGCTCGTCGTGGCTCAGCGGGAGACTCCGGACAACCTTGACCTCGAGCAGCTCGGCAATCAGCTGGGCAAACAGATCAAGAAGGGGATCCCGGACGCGAAAGAAGTCGCCGCACGTCCGACGCACCTACCCGCGGGTGACGCGTTCGTCTACTCGTTCGTGCGCGAGCGCGCGGGGACCGTGCACTCCGTCGTCGTCGTGCCCTCGGGCGGAGTGACCTACGTGCTCAACTCGGTGATCCCGTCGGGGAACAACGAGGCGGCGCAGGAGGTCGGCGAGATCGTCCGGACGCTGACGTTCGAGTAGCTAGTCGAGCGCGACGAAGTCGATCGTTATCGCAGACGGCGTAGCGTTCGACCCGCTCGCGTTGCAGACCGTCAGCTGGATCGCGCCGGTTCCGTTGCCTCCCGCCGTGACTCCGTTCTGGGCCGCCGTGTAGGTGAAGGGCCGCAGCGTTGCGCCGGCGCTCGGCGCCGTCCGCGGCGACAGGATCACCTTCGCGCTTGCGGGGATCGAGCCCGAGGTCACCGTGGTCGTCTGCGTCACGCCGGTTGGGCGTGGCCGTGCAGACCGCGGCGTTGATGTTCGCGCTACCAGCGGTCAGCGTGATCGTCCCGTACGCCTTCGCGATGTCGGCGGTACCGAGCGAGTGGTTCGCGACCTTCGCCGCGGTGACCTGGTCGTCGCCGATCTTCGCGGTCGTGATCGCGCCGTCGACGATGTTCGCCGTCGCCACGCCGTTCGCACCGGTCGCGAGCTGGCTGCCCGTGATCCCGGCCGAGGCGGCGATGTCGGCGGTCGTGATCGTCGCGTCGACGATGTTGCTGCTCGCGACGCCGTTCGCGCCCGTCGCGATCTTCGCGCCGGTCACCTGACCGTCGCCGATCTTCGCGGTCGTGATCGCGCCGTCGACGATGTTCGCCGTCGCCACGCCGTTCGAGCCGGTCGCGAGCTGGCTGCCCGTGATCCCGGCCGACGCCGCGATGTCGACGGTCGTGATCGTCGCGTCGACGATGTTGTCGGTCGTGATGCCGTTGGCACCCGTGCCGACCTTGCCGCCGGTCACCTGGTTCGCGCCGATCTTCGCGGTCGTGATCGCGTTGCTCGCGATGTTCGCCGTCTGAATGCCGTCGGTGTCGCCGGTGGCGAGCTGCGAGCCCTTGATGCCCGCGTTGCTCGCGATCTCGGTCGCGGTGATGGTGCCGAGGACGATGTTGCTCGCGTTGACGGTGCGGCTCGCGAGATGGCCGCCCGTGCCGCCCGTGATCTCGCCCGCGCCGATGTCGGCGACCGTCGCGTCCTCGCCGTCCTCGCCCTGCGGGCCGGCCGGGCCCTGCGGACCCGTCTCGCCCTGGATGCCCTGGATGCCTTGGATGCCCTGGATCCCTGCGCGCCGGTGTCACCCGTGTCGCCCTTGTCCCCCTTCACGCCCTGCGCGCCGGTCGCGCCCGTGTCGCCGGTGTCGCCCTTCAGACCCTGAGCACCTTGCGCACCTTGAGCACCGGTCGCGCCCTGGAGGCCCTGGGGACCCTGCGCGCCCGTCTCGCCCTGCTCGCCCTGAGGACCCTGCGCGCCGGTCTCACCCTGTTCGCCCTGCGGACCCTGCGCGCCAGCCTGCGCACCTGCCGGACCCGCCGGACCCTGCGGACCCGTCTCACCCTGAATGCCCTGAATTCCTTGAATGCCCTGCGCGCCGGTGCACCAGTCGCGCCCGTCGCACCCGTCTCGCCATGTCACCGGTGTCGCCCTTGACGCCCTGCGCACCTTGCGCACCTGTCGCGCCCTGAAGACCCTGCGGACCCTGCGCACCCGTCTCACCCTGTCTCACCCTGCGCGCCGGTTCACCCTGCTCGCCCTGCGGACCCTGCGCGCCGGCCGGACCCTGACGCCGCCGGACCCGCCGGACCCTGCGGACCCGTCTCACCCTGAATGCCCTGAATTCCCTGAATGCCCTGCGCGCCGGTCGCACCCGTCGCACCCGTGTCGCCGGTGTCGCCCTTGACGCCCTGCGCGCCTTGCGCGCCGGTCGCACCCTGAAGGCCCTGGGGACCCTGCGCACCCGTCTCACCCTGCTCACCCTGGCGCCGGTCTCGACCCTGCGGACCCTGCGCGCCCTGGACCCTGGATCCCGCGGACCCTGCGGCCCGGTCGCGCCCTGTATCCCCTGTCGCCCTGGATGCCCTGAGGACCCTGCGCACCGGTCGCGCCCGTCGCACCCGTGTCGCCGGTGTCGCCCTTGTCGCTCACCCTGCGCGCCTTGCGCACCTGTCGCGCCCTGAAAGCCCTGGGGACCCTGAGCGCCCGTCTCCCCTGCGCGCCGGTCTCACCCTGCTCGCCCTGCGGACCCTGCACGCAGCCGGCCTGTCGGACCCGCCGGACCCTGCGGCCCCGTCTCACCCTGGATCCCCTGGACGCCCTGGATGCCCTGAAGCCCTGCGCGCCGGGCGCCCGTCGCACCCGTGTCGCCGGTATCGCCCTTGTCCTAGCCCTGCGGACCCTGTGCGCCCGTCGCGCCGGTCTCACCCTGCGCGCCGGTTCGCCCTGCGCGCCCTGCGCGACCCGGGCCTGCGGCGTCTCGACCCTGCATCGCGCCGGTGCAGTCGCACCCTGTCGCCGGTTCGCCCTGCGCCCTGTGCGCCGGCAGTCCCTGGACCGCGACCCGTGCGCGCCGGTCTCGCGGCCCGTCCTGCGGGCCCTGCGGGCCCGGTCTCGCCCTGGATCCCCTGAACGCCCTGGATGCCCTGAAGACCCTGCGCGCCGGTAGCGCCCGTCGCACCCGTGTCGCCGGTATCGCCCTTGTCGCCCTTCACACCCTGCGCGCCCGTCGCACCGGTCGCACCCTGCTCACCCTGAGGGCCCTGGAGACCGCCATCTCGCCCTGCGCGCCGGCTTCGCCCTGCGGACCCTGCGCGCCAGCCGGACCGGCGGGACCCTGCGGTCCCGTCTCGCCCTGGATGCCCTGGGCCCCCTGCACCCCTTGAATTCCTTGAAGACCCTGCGCGCCCGTTGCACCGGTCGCACCCGCGTCGCCGGTATCGCCCTTGTCGCCCTTCACGCCCTGCGCGCCTTGCGCACCGGTCGCGCCCTGAAGACCCTGGGCACCCTGCGCACCTGTCGCGCCCGTCTCACCCTGCTCGCCCTGCGAGCCGGCTTCGCCCTGGGACCCTGCGGGCCAGCCGGACCCGACCGGGCCCTGCGGCCCCGTCTCGCCCTGGATCCCCTGCACGCCCTGAATTCCCTGGATGCCCTGCGCGCCGGCCAGCGCCGGTGGCGCCGCCACCGGCATCGCCGATATCGCCCTGGTCGCCCTTCGGACCCTGCGGGCCGGCCTCGCCCTGCAACCCCTGCGCGCCCGCCGGACCCTGAGCACCAGCGGCGCCGGCCGGACCAACCGGGCCCTGAGGACCGGCCTCGCCCTGTATCCCCTGCACGCCCTGAATTCCTTGCGCACCGGTTGCACCGGCGGCACCCGGTCGCGCCAGTCGCGCCGGTCGCGCCTCGAGCGCCGGTGGCACCCCTCGCACCCGTGTCCCCCTTCGGCCCCTGCGGACCAGCCGGCCCCGCTGGCCCGGGACCGGAGACCCGCGGCAGCCTGCGTCTTCGCCACGGCGACCCGCCATGCTTCCGTTGAGATCAGCTTCGCGTCCTCCGCGGTCTTATTGGCCTTCTTGGCTAGGCCAAGGGCCTTCTTCGCGAGGGTCGCGAAATTGGTCGCTCCGGGGGCCGGAGCGGCCAGGAAAAGTCCAAGCGCAATCAGCGCCAGGACCGCGGTGGGGGCGCGGCGGTGGGCGGAGGGCATTTGCCCTCTAACTCGACGAAAGTACGAGGCGCCGTTAACCCGGAGCGGTGTTTTTGGACACGCTGAACGGGGTCAGCGGGTAAAGCTGTGCAGGACCTAGCGGTCGAACGACAGCAGGATCGAGCCCATCTCGCGCGCCGCGTCGTTCTCCCCTGCGGGCACCGCGCCGTTGACGCTGTAGCTGCGGTCGCCGGCGGGAACGACGAGCAGGGTGTGGGCCGTGCCGCGCTCGCGCCGCGCGTAGGAGTAGAGCAAGGCCTTCCCGGCCTTCACTTCGACGATCCGGGCACCCACCTTCTCGAAGTCCGGGATCGCTTTCCCGAGCCGGCGATCGAGAGTCCTGACCTGGCTGTCGAAGTTCTTGACCTTCCCCGGCTGAACGTTCACCACAACGAGGCCCTTTTGCTCGTCCCGCCGCACAACCGCGAGCGGATCACCCGGAAGCCCCTGGAGCTCGTCAGCCGCGACAGCGGTCCAACCGGCCGGCACCTGGAGCGTGAACTCGTTGTCGGCTGGGCCCGTCACCGTAGTGGTGCCGCCGCCCGTGTCGCTGTCGTCGTCGCCCGTCAGTACGACAACGCCGATGACGACCGCGACGATGATCGCCACGAACGCCACGAGGCGCAGCGGCCTGCCGCGAACTAGCCGTGCCACTGACGAGCCTGAAGCCTCCATAGGCGCAGTCGGCACGCTACCGACGGATCCGGTCGTTTACTGGTTGCGGACCTGGAGGTCGGCCAGCACGTTCAGGAGCGCGGAACCGTTGATGTTGCCACCCGCGATGTTGACGCCCAGCACGTACATCCCGTCCGACGGGACGTCGAAGTCGGCGGTCACGTTCTGAAGCCGGCTGTTGGCCGTCATGGAAAGCGAGGAGAAGGTGATGGTGCTGCCCGTGACGACGGTGCCGAGCGTCAGGCTCATCTTGTCCGCGGAGCCGCCGACGGCGGTCACCGGGTACAGCCCGACGGTCGCGGTGCGGCCGGGCGCGGCGGCGTTGTTCATCACAGTGGCCCTCAGGCGGAGCTTGGTCGTCCTACCGGTGATCGCGTAGTCGGCCGCGGTGAACTGGAACACGCCCGGCGTCGGCGCATAAGCCGTGCTCGCCGTAGCGCGACTCGACGCCGCTCGCGACGGCCGGCCCGCCCATGCCGATCCAGAAGTCGGCGTTGCCTGTCGCCGCCGATCACCGCGCCCGGCGCGGCTCGCGATGATGCGGTAGGTGCCCTCCGTCGACGCGCCGGCGGCGATGTCCGAGGTGCCGACGGCGCCGGCGGCGATCTTGTCGGTGGTCACCGCGTCGGGGGCCAGCTTGCCGTTGGTGACCGCCTGGTTGGCGATGTCCGTCGTGGCCACGGCGAGGTCGGCGATCTCCGAGGTACCGACCGCGTCGGCAGCGATCTCCGGGCTCGACGACCGCGTCCGTGGCGATCTCCGAGGCCTTGACGGCGTCGGTCGCGATCTCGTCGGAGTTGATTGCGCTGTTGGCGACCTTGGTCGAGCCGTCGGTCGTGAGGCCGTCGGCCGCGATGGCATCGGTGGCCAGGTCGGCGGCGACGACAGTGCCGTTCGAGATCTTCGCGCTGTCGACCGCGTTGGCGCCCAGCTTGGCATTGGTGACCGCGAGGTCGGCGATCTTGGCGGTGCTGACGGCGAGGTCGGCCAGCTTGCCGGTCGTCACGTTGAGATCGGCGATGTCGGCGGTCGCGACGCCCAGGTCCTGAATCTTCGCGCTCGTCACGGAGCTGTCCGCGAGGTCGCCCGTGGCGATCCCGAGGTCGGCGATCTTCGCGCTGGTGATTGCGCTGTCCGCGATCTTGCCGGTCGTGACAGCGAGGTTCGCGATGTCGCCCGTGGCGACGCCCAGATCCGCGATGTCGCGCGCTACCGACGGCGCCGTCGGTGATCTTGTCGGTGGTGACCGCGTCCGCGCCGAGCTTGCCGTTGGTCACGGCGCCGCTCGCGATGTCGGCATTGCCCACCGCGCCGTCGCTGATCTTGTCCGTCGTGACCGCGTCGCCGGCGAGCTTGCCGTTCGTGACAGCGAGGTTTGCGAGGTCGGCCGTGGCCACGGCGAGATCCTGGATCTTTCCGCTCGTCACCGCGTCCGCGGCGAGCTTGCCGTTCGTGACGGCGAGGTTCGCCAGGTCGCCCGAACCGATGGTGCCGTCGAGGATCTTGGCGGTGGTGACCGCGTCAGCGGCGAGCTTCGAAGCGTCGACCGCGAGGTCCTCGATCTTTCCGGTCGTGATCGCGAGATCGGCGACATCGTCGGTGTGCACGCCCCCGTCGGCGATCTTGTCGGTCGTGACGGCGTCGCGGCGAGCTTGCTATTGCCCACGGCGCCATCGGCGAGCTTCGCGGCCGTGATGGCCAGGTCAGCGATGTCGGAACCGGTCAGCGTGCCGTCCTGGATGTCCACGCTCTCGAGGCTGTCGTCGACGATGTCCGAGCTGTCCCATGGGCCGGTGTCGGCGTCAGCGCCCTTCGCGGCCAGCAGCTCCCAGCTGCCCGGGTCGGTGACCGGGTCCGGCGAGTCGGCCGGCACATCCGTCGTGGCCCGGTAGGTCGAACCCTGGTAGGTGACGGCATCGTTGGTGAAGTACTCGCTCGGGCCGTCCCACGCGCCACGCCAGGTCAAGCCGGGCTCGCCCTGTGGGCCGTCTTCGCCCTGCGGGCCCACGCACGCGGGGTCGCTCGAGAGACACGGATCACCCTGATCACCCTGGGCGCCCTGTGGGCCGGTGTCACCCTTGCTCGCCATCAGCTGCCAGTCGGCGCTCGGCGGCTGAGAACCAGTGGAATCAGCGATCGCGATGTAGCTCGCACCGCCATGCGAGACCACGTCATCGACCTCGTAGGCGACGGAGTTGTCCCACGCGCCCCTCCAGACGAAGCTCCGCCCATCCGCGCCGTCGATCCCGTTCGACGCCGTCCGCGCCGTCCTGGCCGTCGGCACCGTTCGTACCGTTCGTGCCGTTCGTGCCGTTCGTGCCGTCCTGACCGTCAGTGCCCTTCTGAGCCATCAAAGACCACTGCGCCGGGTTCACCTCAGGCTCATCACCCGTCGTCGCCGCAAGCGCAACGTACGTGCTGCCGTTGCGGCTTACGACCTCGTCAGCCACGTACGCCTCGGCGAGATCCCAGACGCCCCTCCAAACGAAGCTACGACCGTCCGAGCCATCGGTGCCGTTCGTGCCGTCAGCGCCGTCCTGGCCGTTCTGACCATCGGTGCCGTCCTGACCGTCGCTGCCCTTTTGCGCCATGAGCTGCCAATCGGCGCTCGGCGGCTGAGAGCCGGTCGAAGTCAGCGACCGCGATGTAAGTCGCGCCGGCATGCGAGACGACGTCATCGATCTCGTAGGCGACGGAATTGTCCCACGCGCCCTTCCAGACGAAGCTCCGGCCGTCCGCACCGTCGATCCCGTTGACGCCGTCGGCGCCGTCCTGGCCGTCGGTGCCGTTCGTGCCGTTCGTACCGTTCGTACCGTCCGCGCCGTCCTGGCCGTCGGCGCCCTTCTGCGCCATCAAAGACCACTGCGCCGGGCTCGACTCAGGCGCATCACCCGTCGTCGCGCCAAGCGCGATGTAAGTGCTCCCGTTGCGGCTCACCACATCGTCAGTGACGTAAGCCTCAGCCGGACCCCACGGGCCCTTCCACACGAAGCTCCGGCCGTCCGCACCGTCGATCCCGTCGGCGCCGTCTTGACCGTTCGTACCGTTGTACCGTTCGTGCCGTTGGTGCCGTCCGTGCCATCGGCGCCGTCCTGGCCGTCGACGCCCTTCTGCGCCATCAGCTGCCAATCGGCGCTCGGAGGCTGAGAACCGGTCGAAGCAGCAGTCGCGATGTACGTCGAACCGCCATGCGAGACCACGTCATCGATCTCGTAGGCGACGGAGTTGTCCCACGCGCCCCTCCAAACGAAGCTCCGGCCGTCGGTGCCGTCGACGCCATCCGTGCCGTCGACTCCGTTGGTGCCATCGACGCCATTCGTGCCATCGACGCCATTCGTGCCATCGACACCGTTCGTTCCGTTCGTCCCGTTTGTCCCATCGGTGCCGTCCTGGCCATCGGCGCCGTCCTGCCCGGCCAGACCTTGCGGACCCTGCGGCCCGGTCGCTCCGGTGGCGCCCGTCAGACCCCTCGGCGCCGGTAGCGCCAGTCGCGCCCTTTGCACCTGTCGCGCCCTTCGGACCTGTCGCGCCGGTCGCGCCCTTCGGACCCGCCGGGCCCTGCGGACCCTCCGGACCCTCCGGGCCAACGGCGCCCTGCTCCATCGTCTCGGCGAAGTCCAGCGCCTCGTCCGCGCGCGAAATCGCAACCTTCGACCGCTTGTCGGCGGCCTTCGCGAGGCCGAGTGCCTGGGTGGCGCTCTTCAGGCCCTTGCGGGCGAGGGACGCAAAGCTGGTAGCCCCCGGAGCGGGAGCGGCGAAAAGGAGGGCTGAGCCCACGATTACGAGCACGAGCACGCGGGCCGTCTTCAGGCGCATCATGCGTGGCAGATCGGCCCCTCCCTCGCAGGATTTAGCCAAGAATGCCCAGGCTGGACACCTTTGGACGGCTACCCCGTCAACCCGTTTAGGGGACGGGGTACCTGACTGCGTGAGCTAGCAGAAGACCGTCAGATGGAACGGCTTGTCCGTAGCGGCCAAGCTCGTGTTCCAGGTGTAGACCATCACCCGGTCCGTCCCGGTCGCGTCGCCGCCCGGCTGACCGAGCCCGTCGAGCGTTGTCGGCACGGTCGTGCCCGTCTGCGCGATCGTCAGGTTGTAGGCGCACTGGTCGACCGCCTGGTTGAAGTCGACGCGATACCTGCCGGCCTGGGTCCTGGTCACGGAGTCGACGCCCGATCCACGGGCAAGCGTGCCGTCCGAGTTGACCACCGCCCAAAGGTTCGTCGCGTCCGCGCCCGCGGGTCCCTGAGGCCCGGCGGGACCCTGCGGACCCGTCGCGCCATCGGCACCGGCCGGACCCGTCGCGCCCTGCGCACCCGCCGGACCCTGCGCACCCGCCGGACCCTGAGGACCCGCCGGACCCTGCGCACCGTCGACACCGTTCAAGCCATCAGCGCCGTCAGCACCGTCAGCACCAGCCGGACCCTGCGCGCCCTGCGGACCAGCCGGACCCTGCGGACCAGCCGGACCCTGCGGCACCGTCGACACCGTTCAAGCCATCCGCGCCGTCCGCACCATCAGCGCCCGCCGGACCCTGCGGCCCTGAGCGCCCTGCGGACCCTGCGCGCCAGCCGGACCAGCCGCACCCTGCGGACCGGCAGGACCAGCCTCACCCTGCGCGCCCTGCGGACCAGCCGGACCGGCCGGACCCTGCGCACCATCGACACCGTTCAAGCCATCGGCCCGTCCTGGCCGTCAGCGCCCGCCGGACCCTGCGGACCCTAGCGCCGGCCGGGCCAGCCGCACCCTGCGGACCGGCGGGACCAGCCTCACCCTGCGCGCCCTGCGGACCAGCCGGACCCGCCGGACCGCCGGACCCTGCGCACCGTCGACACCGTTCAAGCCGTCGCGCCATCAGCACCAGCCGCGCCCTGCGCACCTTGCGGACCCTGCTCGCCCTGCGGACCCTGAGCGCCGGCCGGACCAGCCGCACCCTGCGGACCGGCAGGACCAGCCTCACCCTGCGCGCCCTGCGGACCAGCCGGACCCAGCCGGACCAGCCGGACCCTGCGCACCGTCGACACCGTTCAAGCCATCCGCGCCGTCCTGACCAGCCGCGCCCTGCGCACCCTGCGGACCCTGCTCGCCCTGCGGACCCTGAGCGCCGGCCGGACCAGCCGCACCCTGCGGACCGGCAGGACCAGCCTCACCCTGCGCGCCCTGCGGACCAGCCGGACCCGCCGCGGACCAGCCGGACCCTGCGCACCGTCGACACCGTTCAAGCCATCCGCCCCGTCCTGACCGTCAGCGCCCGCCGGACCCTGCTGGACCCTGAGCGCCGGCCGGACCAGCCGCACCCTGCGGACCGGCAGGACCAGACGGACCCGCCGGACCCTGCGGACCGGCCACGCCCTGGATGCCCTGTAGACCACGCGGACCGGTCGCCCCTGTCGCGCCGGTGGCGCCCTGTCGCGCCCGTAGCGCCCTTCGCGCCCGCGCGGACCCGTATCGCCCTTGGGACCAGCGGGACCCGCGGGACCCTCCGGTCCGGTCGAGCCCTCGCCCACGCTCATCGTCTCGGCGTAGTCGAGCGCTTCGTCGGCGCGAGTGATCGCGAGCTTCGCCTTCTTCTTGGCCTTCTTCGCGATGCCGAGCGCCTGGGTGGCGCTCTTGAGGCCCTTCGTAGCGAGTGAGGCAAAGCTGGTCGCGCCGGGCGCGGGTGCTGCGAAAAGAAGCACAGCACCGACAGCGACCCAAACGAGAAAGCGCATCCGTGCGACCTTGCCCACGGGTGCGGCATCGACCCCGCGCGGGGGGTGAGTTTAGCCCGTTTTGGCATGTCTGGACATCCGTCGGATGGAGGATGTCCGAACCCTCTGAGTGGTCGACTAATCCGCCCTGGAGTTCGAAAAACCGCGGTTAGGCTGCCGGAACTGCGCCGCGGATGTAGTCGACGATCTCCTGCGTCGACGCGCCCGGCGTGAACACCTGCGCGACGCCCAGTTTCTTCAGCTCGTCGATGTCCTCGGCCGGGATCGTGCCCCCCACGGTCACCACGACGTCGTCGGCCCCCTGCTGCTTCAGCAGGTCGACGACGCGGGGAACGAGCGTCATATGCGCGCCCGAGAGGATGCTCAGGCCGACCGCGTGGGCGTCCTCCTGGATGACGGTCTCGGCGATCTGCTCGGGCGTCTGGTGGAGGCCCGTGTAGATCACCTCCATTCCGGCGTCGCGGAGGGCGCGCGCGATGATCTTGGCGCCGCGGTCGTGGCCGTCGAGACCCGGCTTCGCGACCACCACTCTGATCTTGCTTCCTTCCATCGGCCGCGGCAGTCTACGCGCCGAGATCGCAAGGTTGGGTTGAATTGCCCTGTGGATCCGCTGACCTGCAGCCTGGCGTTGCTGGTGTCGGCGGCGCTCGGGGGGAGCGGCGACGCCCGTGCACTGCCGGTCACGATGCAGGACGACGCGATGATGCTCCACCGCACGCCGGCCGAGGTGCAGGGCGCGGCCCGGCGCATGGCCTCGCTGGGCGTCGACCGCGTGCGGCTGACCGCGGGGTGGTCGGCACTCGCCCCCGGAAACAACCTCAGGAAGAAGCCGCAGTTCAACGCGGGGGACCCGGACGCATATCCACGTGAGCCTTGGTCGCGGCTCGACCGGGCGGTCAAGGCCGTGAACATCGGCCGGTCTCGACACGCAGATCGATGTCGCGTTCTGGGCACCGCGATGGGCCGTCGAGCGCAAGCGCAGGGCTCGGCGCGGCCGCTACCGCTGGAAACCGGACCCGCAGCTCTTCGGCCAGTTCGCCGAGGCGGTCGCCCGTCGCTACAGCGGCAGGCACCGCGACCCGGCGCGACCCAACCGCCGGCTGCCCGCCGTGCGCCTGTGGACGACGTGGAACGAGCCCAACCACCCGTCGTTCCTACTGCCGCAGTGGGAGCGCGTGGGCGGGAGATGGGAGCCGAGCTCGCCGCACCTCTATCGCGAGATGCACAACGAGGCCTACGCCTCGATCAAGCGCATCAACTCGCAGAACCAGGTGCTGCTCGGCGGGACGGCCGCGCTCGGCTCCTCGGCTCGCGGCCCCACCCGCGGCATCCCGCCGCTGCGGTTCCTGCGCGAGCTCGCGTGCGTCGACCGGCGCGGCCGGCCGCTCGAGCGCCCCGAGTGCGACGGCTTCCAGCCGCTCCAGGCCGACGGGTATGCACACCACCCGTACTCGCTCTACGACAGCCCGGACGCTTCCAGCCCGAATCCGGACGACGTCATGCTGGGCGACCTCGACCGGCTCTCCACCGAACTCGAGCGCCTCCACAGCGCGGGGCGCATCACGACCCGTCTCCCGGTCTTCGTCACGGAGTACGGCTACGAGACCAACCCGCCCGACGTCATCCGCGGCGTCAGCCTGCGCCAGCAGGCGCGCTACCACGGGCTCGCCACGTTCCTGGCGTGGAAACGCGCCGACGTCTCATTGTTCGCGCAGTTCCTCTTGAACGACGTCGCACCGCCGAAGGGGCGCGAAAGGGCCGATCGAGGAGTCGCGGGACTGGCAGACGGGGCTCTTCTTCAACGACGGCCAGCCGAAGCCGGCGGTTCAGGCGTTCAAGCTGCCGTTCTGGGCGGAGAGGCAGTCACTGCCCGGCGGCGACTTCGTGGTGCTCTTCGGCCAGGTGCGGCCGAAGGAGGGCCGTCAGCGGATCGAGGTCGAGGTGCAGGGACCAGGTGACACCTGGGCTCCTGTCGAGACATATGAGACGCGCCCGGCGGGCGACCCCAACTGCGGTGCCAATTCTCCGGCGTTCCTGACCGATGCGCAGGGCTTCTTCCTGCGCATCGCCCCGTACCAGGGGCCGGCGACCTACCGCGCGCGCTGGATGAGGTCGAGCGGCAACTCCGAGTACGGCGTCACGATCCCGGTGGACTGACGATCACCTTCATCCGCATCTTGCGCGGATGGTTCTCGCACAGGAGCCTCCAGGTCCCGACCTTGCGGAACCGATGGCTGTACTTGCCGTCCGTCTTGAACTCGGACGCGAAGGCGATGTTGTTGCTCCCGGGCTTCTTGCCCGCGACGTTGTGAAGGTCGGAGCCCTTCCACCGCCACAGGACTTTGTCGCCCTTCTTGATCTCCACCCGGTCGGGCTTGAAGAAGTTGTCCTTGACCTTCACCTCGGTCGTCGCCGCGTGGGCGAGCGGGACGAGGATTGCCGTGATTGCTACTGCTAGGGAGAGTCGGCGCATGCGCCTAGAAAACCGGCGACTCGGTGTAAGTTCCGAAAACGCGTTGGAGGGATTCCACGATCTCACCCTCCGTGCAGTGCGTCCTGGCGCAATCGAGCAAGGGCTCCATCAGGTTGGCGTCCCCGGCCGCCGCCGCCCGCAGCGCCTCGAGTGCGGCTTCGACCGCCTCGCCGTCGCGCCGAGCACGCACCGCCTGGATGCGCCCGATCTGCTTGCGCTCTAGCTCGACCGGGATGCGGAGGATCTCGAGTTCCTCTTCGTCCTCGAGCCGGAAGTCGTTGACGCCGACGATGATGCGCTGGCCCGAGTCGACCTCCTGCTGGTAGCGGAACGACGCCTCGGCGATCTCGCGCTGGGGGTAGTTCTGCTCGACCGCCGCGACCATCCCGCCGAGCTCGTCGATCTTGTGGAAGTACTCGTAGGCGGCTTCCTCCATCCGGTCGGTGAGCGCCTCGATGAAGTAGGAGCCGCCGAGCGGGTCGATCGTGTTCGTCACACCCGTCTCGTGTGCGATGACCTGCTGCGTCCGCAGCGCGACGCGCACCGCTTCCTCAGTCGGCAGCGCAAGCGCCTCGTCGAACGAGTTCGTGTGCAGCGACTGCGTCCCGCCCAGCACCGCTGCGAGCGCCTCGATGGCTGTGCGGACGACGTTGTTGAGCGGCTGCTGCGCGGTCAGCGACACACCAGCCGTCTGCGAGTGGAACCGCATCAGCAGCGAGCGCTCGTCCTTGGCGCCGTAGGTATCGCGCATCTCGCGCGCCCAGATCCGGCGCGCGGCGCGGTACTTCGCGATCTCCTCGAAGAAGTCGAGGTGCGCGTTGAAGAAGAAGCTGAGCCGCGGCGCGAAGTCGTCCACGTCGACGCCGCGTTCGATCGCGCGCTCGACGTAGGTGAACCCGTCCTTCAGGGTGAACGCGAGCTCCTGCTGCGCCGTCGAGCCCGCCTCGCGGATGTGGTAGCCCGAGATCGAGATCGGATGCCAGCGCGGCATCCGCCGGGAGCAGAACTCGATCATGTCGGTGACGAGCCGCATCGCCGGCTCGATCGGGAAGCACCACTCCTTCTGGGCGATGTACTCCTTGAGGATGTCCGTCTGGATGGTGCCGCTCAGCCGCTCCGGCGGGATGCCCTTCTGCTCGGCCGCGACGACGTAGAAGGCGAGCATGATCGACGCCGGCGCGTTGATCGTCATCGACGTCGAGACCTCGCCGACATCGATGCCCTGGAAGAGCGTCTCCATGTCGTCGAGCGTGTCGATGGCGACCCCCTCGCGACCCACCTCGCCCTCGGAGCGCGCGTGGTCCGAGTCGTGGCCCATGAGCGACGGCATGTCGAATGCCGTCGACAGGCCGGTCTGGCCATGGTCGAGGAGGTAGTGAAAGCGCTCGTTCGTCTCCTCGGCGGTGCCGAACCCGGCGAACTGGCGGAACGTCCACAGCCGTCCCCGGTACATCGACGGGTAGACGCCGCGTGTATATGGATACTCGCCAGGTAGGCCGGGGTCGCGCTTGACGTCCTCCTCCGTGTAGAGCGGATTGACGGGCTCTCCGCTCATCGTGGAGAAGAGCGCCTCGCGCTCGGGCGTCTGCAGATACTTCTCGCGATACCAGCGCTCGGCGTCGGTCAGACGGGTCTCGTCGGCCACGCCTTGAGTGTACGGGCGAGAAATCTGGACGAATGTCCATTGCGAGGGTTCTCCCGCGCACGCACCATGACCCGGAGTTCAAGGATGAGCCACGGATCTCGCACTTTCCTCGCAGCGATCACGGCCGCGTGCGCCCTCGCCCTCACCGGCGCCGCGCCGGCCGTGGCCGCCTGCGAGAACGAGAACACGGTCCCGACCGCGGAGAATCTCGACCTGATCCGCGAAGCCGTCCTCTGCCTCCACAACGAGGAGCGCAAGAGTGCTGGCGTCGCGCCGCTCGAGCGTGACGGCCGGCTCACCACGGCGGCCGACGCGCACGCCGAAGACATGGTCGTCGAGGGCTACTTCGCACACCAGTCGCCCACCGACGTCGATCCGTTCGACCGGATGCGACAGGCGGGCTACATCGACCGCGGGATCACATGGAACGCCGGCGAGACGATCGCGTGGGCCTCCGGGTCGCTCGCGACGCCCAAGAGCATCGTCGATGCCTGGCTCGAGGCCACGACCCAGCGGCTCACGATGCTCGCCCCGGACTTCAGGGACATCGGCGTCGGCATCGCCCTCGGCGCGCCGGTCGAGCGCGACCCGGGCGCGCTTCCCGCCGTCACCTACACGGTCGATTACGGCTGGCGAATCTCGCAGCGGTCGCTGCGGAGGTGCCTCCGCCGCGCCGCGAACCGCAAGCGCCGCCCGGTCCGGCGGCTCATGCGCGCCCGGTGCTACGGGACAGTCGCGCGAGACGCAGAGGTCGGCTAGCCCGCCGCCTGCGCTCGCGCAGTTCGCCCGCCACGTAGCCCCCACCTCCGCCGACGAGCGCAATCGCGGCCGCGACCATGGCGATCCGCAACCTGCGCGCCAGCTTGTCGAAGCGCATGATCCGCCAGCCCTCGGCGCGCGCGATCCGCTCGAGCTCGGCGTCGGGGTTCACGGCCACCGGATGCCCGACGACGCGCAGCATCGGCAGGTCCGACTCCGAGTCCGAGTACGCGTACGACTCGGACAGGTCGATCCCCTCCGCCGCCGCCCGTTCGCGCATCGCCTCGGCCTTCCCCTCGCGGTAGGTGAACGGCCCGTCCGGCTCGCCCGTGTAGACGCCATCCCGCACCTCCGAGCGCGTGCCGATACCGCCGTCGAAGACCAGGACATGCGCCATCAGCTCGGCCATCTCGTGCGAGGCGGCCGTGACGATGAAGACGCGCCGCCCCGCGTCCTGGTGCTCGTAGGCCTCGCGCAACACCTCCGGATACACGCGCGGAAGGACGCCGGCGAGGACCTCGTGCCCGAGCCGCTCGAGGTCGCGGACGCGCGTGCCCGCAATCGCTTGGAGGATCCTGAGGCGGAGCGCCTCGCTGCCGGCGTCGGTCGATCCGCGCATGCGGAACCTCACGTTCGCCCACAGGTCGCGCGCCAGCTGAGAGCGCGTCATCAGGCCGTGCCGATACGCCGCGCGGCCGAAGTGGATCGCGCTCGATCCCTCGATGAGCGTCTTGTCGAGGTCGAAGAACGCGCCCGCGGTCATGAGAGCTCGCGGACGACCTCCGCCTGCAGGTCCGGGCGCGACAGCGGGCCGTCCTCGACCTCGATCACGCGCGCGTCGGGCAGGAGCTCGCGCACGCGCGGGATCGTGCCGGACTGCCACGAGTCGCCTTCATGCCAGACGATCGCGAGCCGGTCGCCCAACGCCCGTAGATCCTCGAGCGCGCTCTCGTCCTCGAGCCAGGACTCGAGCCTCGCGAGCGTGGTCTCGGGGCTCGTGTAGGCGAGCGTCTCGTCGATGCGAGCGCGCAGGGCCTCCTCGTCGAGCTGCGGGTTGAGGCTGGCGGTCGTCGCCCGAACGGCCGCGCGCGGGTCGCGGCGGAGCTGCTGGATGAGCATGTCCGTCACGGTCTGCGACGAGGCGAAGCCCTCCGTGCCCTCGAGGTGGTCACGCAGGGCGGTGACGATGCCGGGAGTCACCAACCCCCGCACGAGCTCCGGATCGCGTGCCGCCGCTCGTATCGTCACGTTCACGCCGTGCCCGGCGCCGTACCCGACGGCCGGCTCCCCCAGCTCGTGGATCAGCGCGACGAGGTCCTCCGCGTCCGTCTCGATGTCGAACGGCCCGTCCTCGCTCGAGCTTCCGCAGCCGCGCGGCTCCCACGTGACGACCCGGTGGTCGCGCGCGAGGTCGGCGACGACGCCCTCGTACGTGGCCGGCGTCGCCGCAAAGCCGAGTGACAGCACGACAAGCGGCCCCTCGCCGCGCATCTCGTAGTGGATGCGCGCTCCGTCGGGGCGCTCGAGCTCAGGCACTACTACGTGCCGTTGACCTCGACGATGACGGCGTCGCCCTGGCCGCCGCCCGAGCAGATCGCTGCCACACCGAGACCGCCGCCGCGCCTGCGCAGCTCGTTGACGAGCGTCGTCAGGATGCGCGCGCCGCTGGCGCCGATGGGATGGCCGAGTGCGATCGCGCCGCCGTTCACGTTCACCTTGTCCTCGGACACCTCGAGCATCCGCATCGAGTTGAGCGCGACCGAGGCGAACGCCTCGTTGATCTCGAAGAGGTCGATGTCGTCGATCTTGAGGCCGGCCTTCTCGAGCGCGAGCTTGGTCGCGTTCGCCGGCGTGCGCGCGAGGTACGGGAAGTCGTCAGCGACCTGCGCCTGGGCGACGATCGTGGCGAGGATCTCCTTGCCGTTCTGCTTCGCCCACTCGTCGCTCGCGACCACGAGGGCGCCGGCGCCGTCGTTGACGCCCGGCGCGTTGCCGGCGGTGTGGGTGCCGTTCTCCATGAAGATCGGGGGCAGCTTGGAGAGCGTCTCGAGGTTGGTGTCGGCGCGCGGCGCCTCGTCCACCTCGACGGTCGTGTCGCCCTTCTTCGAGCTGATCGTGACCGACACGATCTCCTCGGGCAGGCGGCCCTCCTCGGTGGCCTGGATCGCGAGCTCGTGCGAGCGCAACGCGAACTTGTCCATGTCGGCGCGCGTCATCTCGAGCTCCTCGGCGACCTCGCTGGCCTCGTGGGCCATGTGCTTGCCGCTGAAGGGGTTGGTCAGCCCGTCGTTGATCATCGAGTCGAGCGCCTTCGCGTCGCCCATCCGGTAGCCGAAGCGGGCCTGCTTGAGCAGATAGGGCGCGTTCGACATCGACTCCATCCCGCCGCCGACGCCGATCTCGAGATCGCCGGCGCGGATCGCCTGGTCGAGGATCCCGACGCCGCGGATGCCGCTGGCGCAGACCTTGTTGATCGTCTCCGACGAGACCTCCTTGGGAATCCCGCCCTTGATCTGCGCCTGGCGGCTCGGGATCTGCCCCTGGCCGGCCTGGAGCACCTGGCCGAAGACGACGTGCTGGACCTCCTCGCCCTTTACCTCGGCGCGCTCGAGCGCCGCCTCGATCGCCTTCCCGCCCAGGTCGGTCGCGTCGAGGCTCGAGAGGCCGCCGCCGAGCTTGCCGAACGGTGTGCGGGCGGCGCCGATAATGGCGGTCTTGGGCATGGGGTCTTCGCTACTCCTTCGCTCAGAGGGAGCGGCGAACCATACTTATGAGCCGTCGTCGACTTGGGGCGCTACGGGTAGATCGGGCAGGGGCCCTCGTCGGCCGAGCCGCCGCTCTCACCGTCGTTGAACCACTTCACGACGCCGCCCCCGACCACCGTCCGCGAAGTGCACAGGTGCGCCGGGATCTTCGGGGCGTCGGATTCCTCGAGCCAACGCGGGCACGTGCGGCTGGCGACGGGGTCGCACGGGTTCATCGGCCACGTGCCGTTGCGCAGCTCGTCGATGTTCGAGAAGTCGTCGTGGTCCTGGTCGTCCAGGCCGTCCGGCACGCCGTCACCGTCGGTGTCCGGGTCGAACATGTCGGGCCGAACCGCACCCGGGAACTGCGGCTCCCACGGCTGGAACCCGGGGAGGCGAAGCTCATAGATGTTGGCGAGGCCATCGTTGTCGAAGTCGCGCTCGTCGTCCGCGAGTGCCCCGTCGCGATCCCAGTCGTTCCAGATGGCGGCGCCGGTCGGGTCGGGCTGCGTCGTCTGGTCGCCGTCGCTGTAGTCGAGCGGGTACTTGCGGCCGCCGAGCCACCACATCGTGTGCTCCGCCCACGCCCAGAGGCCGTCGCCGTCATGGTCGACGGCGGCGTCGGCGAACAGGGCGTTCGGGTAGGGACGCTTGGCCGGGTAGGGAAGCGCGTTCGTGTTCAGATCCAGCCCCGACAGGTACTCCCACCCGTCGAGCAGCTTGTCGCCGTCGCTGTCCGACACGCACGGGTTCGTCCGGATCTCGAGCTCGATGCCGTCGGGCAGCTGGTCGTTGTCGTCGTCGCCGTCGGTCGGGTTGGGGATGTCGTCCTTGTCGCAGTCGCCGCCCACGTCGGGGCCGATCGTCGGCTGCGCGAGCGGGCGCTTCGCCAGCCGGCTCATCCGGCGCCCGATCACCTTGATCCGGAACTTGGTCGGGACCTGGGTGCCGTTCGCATCCGTGTCGAGCAGACGCTCGACCGTCTTGGGAACGATCACCGTCAGCTTCCTGCGCGTGGAGTGCTCCGACTTGACGTAGCTCACGCGGCCGTCGCTCGCAACGAAGACGACGGTGTTCTCGGCGTACCCCTTGCGGAAGTAGAAGCCCTGGATCGTCATGAGCTCGCCGACGCTCGCGCGCAGCGGGGAGACGCTCTTGACGTACGGCCGCGGTGTGCGCGCGTCGGCAGCCGAGACCCCCAGGAGGAGGGTCGCGAGTAGGAGCAGGGCTATGGCACGCGAAGTGCGCACGTTCTGGCTGTCGGCGCGCGCGTGGGCGTGCTGCACCCGCGCCTGACGGCCATCCATCAAACGTCCAGTGACCATAAACTGCGCCGTCATGGCCCCAATCGAGGTGACGGTCCGCCAGGGCGAGCCCGCGGACACCAAAGCGGATACCCGCGTATGCGGCCTTTTCGACGGCGGCAAGCTCACGGATCCCGACCTCCAGCAGCTCGTGGACGCGGGTGAGGCGAAGGGCACGCTGAAGCGCCTGTGCGTCACGCACGAGGACACGAAGGACGGCGGCCGGCGACGCGTGATCATCGCCGGCCTCGGCAAGGAGGACGAGTTCGACGCCGAGAAGGCGCGCGTTGCGGCGGCCGCAGCGGCCAGCCGGGCGAAGGAGCTGGGCGCCGAGTCGCTGTCGTGGACAGCACCCGAGAAAGACGGCGCCGTGACCGGGATCATCGAGGGGACGCTGCTCAACCTGTACTCCTTCGACCAGTTCAAGTCGTCCAAGGACGACGAGGACAACGGGGCCGACGGGCTCACCTCCCTCGAGGTCGTGGGCGGCGACAGCGACGAGGCCGAGACGGCGCGCGTCACCGCCACGTCACAGAACGCCGCGCGCGACCTGCAGAACCTGCCCTCGAACGTGTGCAACCCCGAGTTCCTCGCCTCGCGCGCACGTGAAATCGCCGATGCGCACGACACGGTCGAGGTCGAGGTGTTCGACCGCGACCAGATCGTCGGTATGAAGATGGGCGCGTTCGCTTCAGTCGCCCAGGGAACCGACACCGAGCCGCGGCTGATCGTGCTCCGCTACAGCGGCGGCGGCGACGGCCCGCATCTCGGGTTCGTCGGCAAGGCGGTCACCTTCGATACCGGCGGTATCTCGATCAAGCCCTCGTCGAAGATGCACGAGATGAAGTTCGACATGTCGGGCGGGTCGGCGGTGATCGAAGCGATCGACGCAATCGCAACGCTCGGGGTGCCGGCACAGATCACCGCGGTCGTGCCCGCGACGGAGAACATGCCGAGCGGCAACGCCGTCAAGCCGGGCGACATCGTCACCGCGATGAACGGCAAGACGATCGAGGTGAACAACACCGACGCGGAGGGCCGTCTGATCCTGTCCGACGCGCTCTGCTACGCGATCGACCAGGGCGTCGAGCGGATCGTCGACTTCGCGACGTTGACCGGCGCGATCATCGTCGCGCTCGGCCACACGTACGCGGGCCTGTTCTCGAACGACGACGACTGGTACGGGGTCGTCGAGGCCGCGGGCCGCGCCACCGGCGAGGAGGGTTGGCGGATGCCGCTGCACCCCGAGTTCGCCGAGGCGATCAAGGGCAAGTACGGCGACATCTCGAACCTGGGCGAGGCCGGCGCCGCGGGGTCGATCGCGGGCGCCGAGTTCCTCAAGCACTTCGTCGGCGACACCCCGTGGGTGCACGTCGACATAGCCGGCACGGCGTGGGGCATGAAGCGCAACTACGTCGGCAACGGCGCCTCCGGCTACGGCGTGCGCCTGATGATCGAGCTCGCGCGCAGCGCTACTTAGCTACTCGCTACTCGTTCTCGTCGGCCTTGCGCTCGGCCTCCGCGCGCTCCTCGAGCTTCTTGCGCAGATAGGCCGCCTTCGCGGCGCGGGCGTCGTGGGTGCCCGTGTCCTCTTCGGTGTAGCCCTGGTCGGCGGCCTCGCGCTCCTCCTGCTCCCTCTGCAGCTGCTTCAGCCTGAGCTCGCGGGTGGTCGGGTCCTCTTCGCCGCTCATGCGCGGATTATCGCCTACGCGTCACGCAGAATCGGCGCACGGGTGCCAGCCACGGCCCCGGCGGTCGCGGCCATGACGAGCGCGATGCCGAGCAGCTCGCGCGCGCCGAGGCTCTGGTCGAGCAAGAGGTAGCCGGCCAGCGCGGCGACGGCCGGCTCGAGGCTCAGGAGAACGCCGAAGACGTGCTCGGGCATCAGCCGCAGCGCCTCGAGCTCGGCCGAGTAGGGGATCGCCGACGAGAGGATCGCGACGCCCGCACCAAGCAGCAGCACCTCCGCGTCGAGCAGCGCGCTCGCCGGCGTCCGCGATCCCGATCGGGAGCAGAACCGCCGCCGCCACGCACATCGCGAGCGCGAGCCCTGTCCCGCCCGGGAAGACGCGACCCGTGCGGGCGCTCAGCAGGATGTAGGCGGCCCAGGCCGCGCCGGCGAGCAGCGCGTAGGCGACCCCGAGCGCGTCGAGCTCGCTCGTGCCCGGCGCGGCGATCAGCAGGATCCCGCCGCCCGCGAGGACGACCCAGGCGAAGTCGAGCGCGCGGCGCGACCCGGCGACCGCGACGCCCAGGGGTCCGACGAACTCGAATGTCACGGCCAGACCGAGCGGGATCCGGTCGAGCGCCTCGTAGAAGCAGAGGTTCATAACCGCAAGCGAGAGGCCGAAGGCGACCACGAGCCGCCACTCGTCGCGAGCGTGGCCGCGCACAGGCGGCCGCCAGAGGAGCACGAGCAGGATCGCGGCGATCCCGACGCGCACCAGGACCGTGCCGGCCGGGCCGGCCTCGTCGAACAGCGTGCGCGCGAGCGCGGCCCCGAACTGGACCGAGCCGACTCCGACCGCGACTAGGAGAAGCGCCCGCGGCGCCACGCGAACTGGACGAATTGGCTATGTGACGTTCGGGCCACCGGGGGTACACCGTATGTAGAGGTTCCGGCAGGGAGCCGGGGCCGAAAAGCGAATCTCCTAATCAAGCGTTCATGTTGCGACGACAACTTTGACGCTGTTCGGACGTTCGTTTGAGTGAGAACTGGATTCAAGTCCTGTTCTTAACTGCCGAAGGACTTAGAGCAATGGGCACCACAGAGCTACATATCTGCACCGCCTGCGGGTCGGGTCACGTAGAGATCAACGCCCGCCTCCCGATTGGCTACTGCCGCTGCGAGCAGATCGAGCTCGCGTGCCCGGACTGCGGCGCGACCAGCTCGGGCGTCTTCGACGAGGAAGACATCGAGCGCTACGACCGCCGCGCCCAGCGCGCGCTGATCTAAGCGCTTTCTAAAGGGGGTCTGACCCCCTTTACAGGTGTTTCCGAAGCCGTCCGTCAGCGAGACGAGGCTGAATACGACCGACGCCCGCGAACCCCGCGGCGCCCTCCACGTCCCCCTGAAGGCGCCTTCCTTGTAGCGAAGCCGGACGCTGCCGATGCGGCGCCCGTCCCGCAGAACCCGCACCACCGGCCGGCCGGTCGTGACCGGGCCCGCCAGCAAACGGCGGTCGCCCACACCCGCGGGCGCATAGTCGGCCGTCAGGCGCAGCCGGAAGCGCCCGTCGCGCCAGCGCGCGCGTAGCCCGTTCGGGAGGACGCACTGGCACGGGCGGACCTCGAACTCGTCCGACAGCAGCGTCTCGCCGTCCACCGCGAGGCGGATCCGGTGCGTCCCTGAGGGGGTCTCACGATCGGGCTGCCAGCGCGCGGACCAGTTGCCGTCCTCCCCCTGCTCCGGCGTGACGCTCGCCGCGACCACCCACCACAGGCCGTACCTGCGCTCGACGACGACCTCGCCCGCCGCGTCGCCGGTCCACTCGATGCGAGCGATCCCCGCGCGTGCGGTGTCGGTCGGCTGCTCGCTGATCTCCGCCGCGAGCGCGGGAGCGGGCGCCGTCAGAGCAAGGGCCGTCAGCGCCACGGTAGTTTTGGCGCTAATGACCATCCCGACTCTCTGGCACCTGGACATCTCGCATTTCAACGAGAAGGCCCGTTGGGCGCTCGACTACAAGGGCATTCCTCATAAACGGCGATCCGTTTTTCCCGGGATGCAGCCCGCCCGCGCACGCATGCTGCGTGGCGGGACGTCCACGCTTCCCGTGATCGATATCGATGGGAAGAGAATCGGCGACTCCACCAAGATCATTGAGGAATTGGAGCGTCGCTGGCCGGATCCGCCCCTCTACCCCGCGGACCCAAATGAGCGTCAACGCGCCCTCGAGCTGGAGGATTTCTTCGACGAGCACTGCGCGCACGAGCTCCGGCGCGTGATGTTCGACCCGCTGCTGCGCCACCCGGAGCTCATGGCCGAGGCGCTGGGGACCGACCGCCGCCGCGGCGCGAGCGCGCTGAAAGTCGTGTTCCCGATCGTGGACCGCGTCGTGCGGCACAAGTACACGGTCAATCCGGAGGCCGCGGCCGAGGCGCGCGAGACCGTTCTCGCCGCGATGGACCGGATCGAGGCGGAGCGCGGCCCGTCCGGCTACCTCGTCGGCGACTCGTTCACGGTCGCCGACCTGACGGCCGCGGCGATCCTCTCACCGCTCGTCCGCCCGCCCGAGTTCCCCTACCACCAGGTCGACCCGGCGCGCGACCCGGAGGATCTGAAGCGCTGGCGCGATTCGCTCGTCGATCGGCCGGCGTTCAAGTACGCCCTCGAGATGTACGCGCGCCACCGCGGGGCGAGCGCCGAGGTGGCGGCCGCCTAGTGCCCGCCGGCGGCGGGGACCGGCACGACACCCGGCTCGTCGTCCCGCTCGCGCGTTAGCCGCTGCGCGAAGTAGACCGGGATCATCGAGAGCAGGATCACCAGCACGGCGACGACGTTCACGATCGGAACCTGGTTCGGCCGCTGGATATTCGCGTAGATCCAGATCGGCAGTGTTTCGTCGGCGCCCGCCGTAAACGTCGTGACGATGATCTCGTCGAACGAGAGCGCGAACGCGAGCAGGGCGCCCGCCAGCACCGCGGATCTGAGCGACGGCAACGTGACGAGCCTGAAGGTCTGCCACGTGTCCGCCCCCAGGTCGGCGGATGCCTCCTCCAGCGACCCACCGACGCGACGCAGTCGCGCAACGACGTTGTTGTAGATCACCACGATGCAAAACGTCGCGTGCCCAACAATGATGGTGAACAGGCCTAGCTCGACCCCGAACGGCTCGAGGACCTCGTTGAATGTCGCGTTCAACGCCATGCCGGTCACGATCCCGGGCAGCGCGATCGGCAGGATCACGAGGAACGAGATCGTCTCGCGCCCGAAAAAGCGATGGCGGGCGACGGCCATCGCCGCGAGCGTCCCCAGCAGCAGCGCGATGGCGGTGGCGCCGATCCCCGCCTTGACCGACAGCCAGAGCGCGTCGCGCACGCCGGGGTTGTTGAACGCCCTGTCGAACCATTCGAGCGTCAGCCCCTCGATCGGCCACGTCTGAACGCGGCGCTCGTTGAACGCGTACAGCAGGATCACGAGCAGCGGCAGATAGATGAACGCGAGGGTGATCGCGGTCCCGATCCGCAACATGAACCGTGTTCTGCCGGTGACGTACATCAGAGGCTCTCGAACGCCCCGAGGCGCCGGGCCACGAGGAGGTAGATGACCATCGCCGCGACGGGGACGGTTGCGAACGCAGCAGCGAGCGGCAGGTTGTTCGCAATGCCGACGTTGTCGTAGACGACGTTGCCGATGAACTGCGTGCTCGACACCAGCGACGGCGTGATGTAGTCGCCGATCGTGAGCGAGAACGTGAAGATCGACCCGGCGACGATGGCCGGGAACGCGAGCGGGAAGATGACCCGGCGGAACGTCATCCAGGGGCGCCCGCCAAGGTCACCCGACGCGTCGAGCAGCGAATTCGGGATTCGCTCGAGCCCCGCGTAGATCGGGATGATCATGAACGGCAGCCAGAGGTACGTGAAGACGAGCCACGTGGCGACGTTGCCGAACCCCGGGCCCTTCGCCCCGAACGGATCGAGCGCCCAGTTCAGGATTCCCTCCTCGTTGAGGATCGTCCGCCAGGCAAAGACCTTCACGAGGTAGCTCGACCACAGCGGCATGAGGACGGCCACGAGGAGAATCGCCCGCACCCGCGGCCGCGCGATCTTCGCCATGTAGAACGCGATCGGGAACGCGAGCAGCGCGTCCGCGAGCGTGACCAGCCCAGCGATGATGAACGTCCGCTGGGCGATCTCGCGGTAGACGTCCTCCTGCCACAGCGTCTCGAAGTTCTGGAAGCCGATGTCCTTGACGATCTCGGCGGTGAACGGGTCGAGCCGCCACAGCGCCGCCACGAAGAGGACGACGAGCGACCCGATGTAGGCAATTACGAGCCAGCCGACGGGCCCCGCCAGCAGCAGCGAGAGCTGCAGGCGGGGCCGGCGCCAGAGGGCGTCGGTGAGCCTGCGGCCCACCGACGCCCTGGCTGGGACAGAGGCTGCCTCTATCCCTCTACCCCTTTATCTCGGTCCAGGCTTGCACCCACTCCGAGTAGTCCTTACAGACGTCTCCGCGGTCATCGCCGCAGTCCGCCTTCGGGGTGTTCCAGTACTCGATCTGGTCGAAGTACTGCTCGTCATCCGCGTGGTAGATGTCGCAGTGCTTCGGATCGGCCGTCTCGTCGCACGCCTTCGCGTTGGCGGGCGCCTCGCCGAAGTACTCGGCGATCTGCGCGTTCACCTTCGGCGAGACCACCCAGTCGAACCACATGTACATGCAGTTCGGGTGCTTCGCCTCAGACGAGATCATCCAGGTGTCCGACCAGCCCGTCGCGCCCTCCTTGGGCAGGACGGTCTTCACGGGGACATCGTCGGCCTCGAGCAGGTTCGCAATGACCTGCCACGTCGTGCCGATCTCACTGTCGCCGTTCGCGAACGCGTTCTGCTCCTCGGTGTAGGCGAACCAGTACTCGCCGATGTTCTCGCGCTGCTGCTTCAGCAGGTCGACAGCGGCGTTGAACTGGTCCTCGTCGAGCTCATAGGGATTCTCGATCCCGAGCTCCGGCTGCGTCGCCCGCAGGTACACCGCCGCGTCGGCGATGTAGATCGGGCTGTCGTAGGCCGTGAGCTTGCCCTTGTACTGGTCGCTGTCATCGAACACGGCCGACCAGCTGTCGAGGTTGCCCTTGATCTTGTCGGTGTTCCACATCAGCAGGTTCGCCCCGCGGCCGTGCGGGATGCCGTAGTGGACGCCGTCAACTGTGTTCCAGGACTGATCCTTCAGCGCCGGGAAGATGTCCTTGTAGTTGGGGACAAGATCCACATTCACCGGATCGACGTCACCGCCCTGTTGGAGCCGCAGCGTGGCGTCACCGGACGCCGACACGCCGTCGTAGTTGCCGGTCCGCATCAACGTCACCATCTCGTCGGACGTGTTGCCGATCTTGACGTTGACGTCACAGCCGGTCTTCTTCTCGAACGGTGTGACCCAGTCGTAGGCCGGGTCGGTCGACCCGTCCTCGACATAGCCGGCCCAGGCGATCAGGTCGACCTGACCCTCGCCCTTACCGACTTCCTGAAGCGCGGCGCTCTCGTCGGCACTACCTCCGTCGCCATCGTCGTCGTCATCGCCACAGCCCGCCAACGCAAGCGTCCAGCCGGTTAGGACGACGGCGATGAACGCAAGCAAGGCGTACTTCGCGACTCCAAACTTCACGATTTCTCCTCCTTCTCGTTTTCGATGACGTACGTGTGCTCCTCACGCCATCCCAGCCGCACCTTGCGGCCCTGTTGATCGAGCGCGTCCTGGGACGTCGTCTCGAGGTTCTGCCGTACTACCTGCAGTTCTCCGCCCGCGTCCAGCTCAACGACCAGGCGTGTGATCATTCCGGCGTAGCTCACAGCGGCGATCGTCCCGCCCTCGACCTGGTAGCCGTCGGCGCTCTCGCCCTCGCCGAGGAGGCGAATCTTCTCCGGGCGAACGGTGAAACGCTTGCCGTCGCGCTCGAGCACGTTCGAGACACCCACGAAGCCGGCGACGAACAGGTTCGCCGGCCTCTCGTAGACGTCATTCGGCGGGCCTATTTGCTCGATCCGGCCATCGTTGAAGACGGCGATCCGGTCGCTCATCGTGAGCGCCTCCTCCTGGTCGTGGGTCACGTAGACGAACGTGATCCCGACCTCCCCTTGGATCTGCTTGAGCTCGACCTGCATCTCCTGACGCAGCTTCAGGTCGAGCGCGCCGAGCGGCTCGTCGAGCAGCAGCACCGCCGGGCGGTTGACGATCGCCCGGGCCAGGGCAACGCGCTGGCGCTGCCCGCCCGAGAGCTGGCCCGGCTTGCGGTCGCCGTAGCCGGACAGGCGCACCATCTCGAGCGCCTCTTCGGCGCGCTTCGCGCGTTCCTGCTTGGGCACCTTCTTCACCCGCAGGCCGTACTCGACGTTCTCGCGCACGCTCATGTGTGGGAAGAGCGCGTAGTCCTGGAAGACCGTGTTGACGTTGCGCGAGTAGGGCGGCACGTCGCTGACGTCGCTGCCCTGGAGCTCGATCTTGCCGGCGTCTGGGCGCTCGAATCCGGCGATCAGACGCAACGTGGTGGTCTTTCCCGACCCGGATGGGCCAAGCATCGTGAAGAACTCGCCCGTGGCGACCTCGAGATCGACGTCGCGCACGGCGTCGACCGCTCCGTATGACTTTGCGAGCCCGGCGAGCCGGATGTCCGGGGCCATCACGCTTACCCTACTCCGGGGACACCCTCCCCGGTTGGTTTTCGGCGCGTTAAGCGGGCTTTACGCGCACGACGTCCCAGGCCAGCCCGAGCTTCTCGAGCGTCCAGATCAGCGCTGCGCCCGGGTCCACCTGCCAGAGCCGCAGCCCGTGGCGGAACGAGGTCGGGAAGGCGTGGTGGTTGTTGTGCCACGACTCGCCGAACGAGAGCGGCGCGAGCCACGCCAGGTTGCGCGACTCGTCGTCGGTGTCGTAGTCGCGCCGGCCGAAGAAGTGGCACAGCGAGTTGATCGAGTACGTCACGTGGTGCAGCACGAACATCCGCACGAGCCCGCCCCACAGGAGGCCCGTGAGCGCCGCGTGAAGCGAGCCACCGATCGCCCAACCGAGCCCGAACGGAACGGCGAGCCCGGCGAGCACCCACAGCACGAAGGTGCGGTCGACGAAGCGGATCAGCGGGTCCTTCATCAGGTCGGGGGCGTAACGGGTCTTGAGCGCCCGCTGGTCGTGGACGAAGAGCCAGCCGAGATGCGCGTGCGCGAGCCCCTTCAGCGAGCCTCGCAGGCCACCGCCGTGGTCCACGTGCGGGCTGTGCGGGTCGCCGGGCTCGTCCGCGAACGCGTGATGCTTGCGATGGTCGGCGACCCACGAGATCACCGGCCCCTCGACGGCGGCCGAGCCGAGGATCGCGAGCGCGGCCCGAACCGGCCGCTTCGTCTTGAAGGCGCGATGCGTCAGGTAGCGGTGGAAGCCGACCGTGATCCCCAGCCCGTCAGCGGGTAGACGATCGCGAAGACGATCAGGTCGCTCGTGTGGAGCGCCTGCTCCCACAACTGCCAGCCGACGACGCCGAGCGACACGATCGGCAGCACCGTGATGGCGCCGGTGATGATGCGGTCGCGGGTTTCGTGCGCGACTGGCTGGATGTCGTCTCTCCCATGGGTCTACCTTCCGTCGAATTCTCGATGAAGGCGAAGTCCGTGGGCTATCTCGCGCACGTCCCTCACTTGGTCGACTAATACGTATGTTATCCCGACACCGTCGCGTCCTGCGCGCGCGGTGCGTCCGACCCTGTGCACGTAGGAATCGCGGTCCGGGGGTGCATCGAAGTTGATCACGTGCGTGACGTCGTCGACGTCGATCCCGCGGGCGGCAACGTCCGTGGCGACGAGCGTGTTCGTGGCGCCCGAGTGGAAGCTGCGCAGCGCGCGCTCCCGCTGGCCCTGCGTCTTGTCGCCGTGCATCGCTACGGCGACAACACCGCGCGACTTCAGTCGTTTCACGAGCCGGTCGGCGCCGCGCTTCGTGCGGACGAACACGAGCGTCCGGCCGCGGTCGTCGTCGCCGAGGTGCTCGATCAGCGTGTCGAGCCTGTCCTCGTGCCGGAGCTCGACGAAGCGATGCTCGGTGCGTCCGGCCCGCCTGCCGCCGCCGGCTTGTGCTCGTGCCGCGCGGCGTCGCGCGTGTACGCCTTCGCGAGGTGGCCGACCTCGCCGTCGAGCGTGGCGGAGAAGAAGAGCGTCTGGCGTGTGTCGGGCGTCTGCCCGAGGATCCGGTCGACGGGCGGGCGAAAGCCCATGTCGAGCATCCGGTCGGCCTCGTCGAGGACCGCGATCCGAACGTGGCCGAGATGAATGTCGCCACGCGAGATCAGGTCTTCGAGCCGGCCCGGGCGTCGCGACCACGATGTGCGCCTTGCGCACCGCCGCGATCTGCGCTCCGAAGCCGGTGCCGCCGTAGACGGCGGCCACATGCAGCCCGCGCGCCCGCGCGAGCGGCTTCGTCTCCTCGACTATCTGGAGCGCGAGCTCACGCGTGGGAGCCAGGACGAGCGCCGCCGTCTTGCGGTCCGCGCGCTCGACCAGCTCGACGAGCGGCACGGCGAAGGCGAGCGTCTTGCCCGAGCCGGTCGGCGACTTGACGAGCACGTCGCGCCCATCGAGGACGTCCGGCACGACCTGCGCCTGGACTGGGAACGGCTTCGTGACGCCTTCCGCGCGAAGCGCGCGCACCACGTCCTTCGATACGCCGAGCTCGGCGAATGATTGTGTTGACATCTGTACTCCTTTACTCGCGGCCGGCGGCCGCTCGATCTGGGAAGTCCAATGGCCCCAGAGCGCTGTGCGGAAAGGAGACGAGAACCTCGCGGGCGGAACGTCCGCCCGTACCCGGACGGTAGCAGGGGGTTCGGCTAGCGCGAGCCGCCTGCACGCCCCTTGTCAATTCGCGCGTTGAGCTCGTGCAGTTGCTTCGCCTCGCGGTCGAGCGCGGCGCGTTCGTGGGCTGCCGCGTTGGCATCGCGCGAGCGCTGCGCGCCCTGTGCACGCTTATGCGCCTCGGCGTTGCGCTTGGAGATCGCGTCGCGCTCTTGCCTCCACGCGGCGTCGCCGCGTTTAGCTGGGGATTCCTCGGTCATCGCGCCTACCTCGCAGCTTCTCGTTCAGGACCACGGGGGGCGCGAGAAGCATGAGCACCCAGCGTGGGACGTCTCAATGGAGGGTACTGCCGACACCAACAGAAAGGGCCCGCTTCCGCGGGCCCTTTCAAGCTCTAACGAGCGGGTCCTAGATGGGCTGGACGTTTACCGCACGCGGACCCTTGGCGTCAGCCTCCTCTTCATAGGAGACGCGCTGGTTGTCCTGAAGCGAGCGGAAGCCCTCGGCCACGATCGCGGTGTGATGGACGAACAGGTCCTTGCCGCCCTCGTCCGGCGTGATGAAGCCGAACCCCTTCTCGTCACTGAAGAACTTGACGGTTCCTTCTGGCATCGATTCCTCCGATGTGTTGTGCAACTACCGCGGAGGAAGCTTGCAACTTCGACCCGGCCGTACAGACCCGAAATTAGCACCTATTTCGGATTCGGCCACAGCGCGCGAGGGAAGATTTAGATCGTGACCCCCGCCTTCCGCGACACGGGCTCGCCCCCGCTCGACGCCCAGACCGACTTTTCGCGCGCGCGTAGAAGGCGCGTGCTGGAGCGGCTGGCGGCTCGGCTGCGGCGCGAGCCGGCGGACTTCGACGTGATCCTGCCGTTCGAGGAGGTGGTCGAGGCACTCGGCTATCGCGGTGAGCGCCGCCTCGGCCTCCAGACGGTCTCGCTCGACTCGATCGTCGGCTCGGTGGACCGCACGCGCGACTTCGACCGCCGCTTTCGGCCGACCTCGCGCCGCACGCGCAAGCGCTGGGAGCGGATGGCGACCGCGGCACGGCGCGGCGAGTCGTTCCCGCCGGTCGACCTGTACCGGATCGGCGACGTCCATTTCGTCAAGGACGGCCACCACCGCGTCTCGATCGCCCGCGCGCAGAGGCTGCCGGACATCGACGCGTACGTGACCGAGGTGCAGACCGAGCTGGGCGCCGAGCGGACGATCACGCTGCACGACCTGCCGCTCAAGAGCCACCAGCGGCTCTTCTTCGAGCGCGTGCCGCTCCCGCAGGACGCACGACAGCAGATCAAGCTCGGCGACGAGACCGGCTTTGCGATGCTCGCCGAGCAGATCGAGGCGTGGGGCTTTCGGCTGATCCAGGAGCTGCGCGAGCCGCTCGACCGCCGCGAGGTCGCCGAGCGCTGGTTCCGCGACGAGTACGAGCCGGTCGTCGCGATGCTGCGCGAGGCCGACCTGATCGGGAAGCGCACCGAGACCGAGGCCTACATGGCGATCTCAGGCCTGCGCTACATGCTGCTGCGCACGCACTCGTGGGACGAGCAGGTGATCGAGCGCCTGCGCGAGGAGCTGCGCTAGCGCGGCTCGCAGCGAGCGGCCGTCGTTCGGGTCGAAGAGCTGGATGTGCGGAACGTCGATCCAGAGCTCGATTTCCTGGCCCTGCGCGGCATCCGACTCGGCCGAGAGCCGCGCGGTGACCTGGCCCGCCTCGCTCGAAGGGAGGTCCGCCGCGCCGGCGTCCTGCGCGAGCTCCTCGAGCTCCTGTGACTGCACGCCCCCGTGCCCCTCGATGTTGAAGTGCACGTAGAGCTCGGAGCCCATCGACTCCAGCACGTCGATCTTCGCCTTGAACGTCGCCCCACGCCCGCGGGCCAGCGTCGTCGACCAGCTTCGCGTCCTCGAAGTGCTCCGGCCGGATGCCGACGATCACGTCGCCCTTCGCGTCGGCGCCCTCGGGCAGATCCACCTCGGCCATCGGCAGCTTGAGCTTGCCGCCTTCGGCCGTCCCCGGCATGAAGTTCATCGCCGGGGAGCCGATGAAGCCGGCCACGAACAGGTTCTTCGGGTTGTTGTAGAGCTCCATCGGCGTGTCCACCTGCTGGATCTCGCCCGCGCGCATGACCGCGACCCGGTCGCCGAGGGTCATCGCCTCGGTCTGGTCGTGAGTCACGTAGACCGTCGTCGTGCCCATCCGCTGCTGGATCCGCGAGACCTCCGTGCGCATCTGGACGCGCAGCTTCGCGTCGAGGTTCGACAGCGGCTCGTCCATCAGGTATGCGGCCGGCTCGCGCACGATCGCGCGTCCCATCGCAACCCGCTGGCGCTGCCCGCCTGAGAGCTGCGACGGCTTGCGGTCCAGGTGCGCCTCGAGATCGAGCACCTTCGCCGCCTCGTTCACCCGCTTGTCGATCTCCTCCTTGTCCATCTTGCGGAGCTTCAGCGGGAACGCCATGTTGTCGCGCACCGACATGTGCGGGTAGAGGGCGTAGTTCTGGAACACCATCGAGACGTCGCGATCCTTGGGCGCCACTTCGTTCACGACGTTTTCGCCGATCTTCAGCTCGCCATCGGTGATGTCCTCGAGCCCGGCGATCATCCGCAGCGCGGTCGACTTGCCACAGCCGGACGGCCCGACGAGGATCATGAACTCGCCGTCCTGGACGTCGAGGTCGATGCCCTTGACGGCCTCGAAGCCGTCGGGATAGCGCTTCGTGACGCCCTCGAGCTTGATCTCGGCCATTCGTTCTCCTCCTAGCCCTTGACGGCCCCGGCTGTCAATCCGGCGACGATCCGCCGCTGGAAGATCAGGACCATGATGATGATCGGAATCGTGACCACGACCGCGGCCGCGGAGATCGCGCCCGTCGGGTCCTCGAACTGCGAGCCGCCCGTGAAGAACGCAAGTGCCGCCGGCACCGTGCGGGCGTTCTCGGTCGAGGTCAGCGTGTTGGCGAAGATGAAGTCGTTCCACGCGAAGATGAAGACGAGGATCGCGCTGGTGAAGACCCCCGGCGCGGCCAGCGGGACGATCACCTTGCGGAACGCCTGGAACGGCGTGGCGCCGTCCACGCGCGCAGCCTGCTCGAGCTCCCACGGGATCTCGCGGAAGAACGCGGACAGGGTGTAGATCGCGAGCGGCAGCGTGAAGGTGAGGTACGGGATGATCAGGCCGAGCCAGGTGTCGAAGAGGCCGAGCGAGCGCCACATGTCGAACAGCGGTCCGACGATCGAGATGGCCGGGAACATCGCGATCGCGAGGGCGCCGGACAGGATCAGGCTCTTCCCGGTGAAGTTGAGCCGCGACAGCGCGTAGGCCGCCATCGAGGCGAGGGCGATCGAGATCAGCGTCGAGATCGAGGCGATCCCGATCGAGTTGACGAGGGCCGCGTTGAAGATGTTCGTCGAGAAGATCTGGTCGTAGTTGTCGAGCGTGAACGTTTCGGGGATGAACTTGCCGTCGCCGATTTCCGCCGGCGGCTTTAGCGACAGCGACGTGATCCAGATCACCGGGATCAGCGCGTACAGCAGCACTGCCAGGATCCCGATCGACCACAGGACCTTCTCGCGAGCGGAGGTCTCCACCTAGGTCTCCCCCCTCTGCTGTGCGGTCGAAGCGCCCAGTCCCTTCACGAACAGGACCGCGATCAGGATCACGGAGATGAAGATCAACACGGACACGGCCGAGCCCAGGCCGAGATTCACGCGGTTGATCAAGATGTTGTAGCCCAGGATCGACACCGACTCGGTGTCGTTCGCCCCCCTCGTCTGGATGAAGATCGTGTCGAAGACCCGGAACGCGTCGAGGGTGCGGAAGAGCAGCGCGACGAGGATCGCCGGCTTCATCAGCGGCACCGTGATGCGGAAGAAGCGCTGGAACGGGCCGGCGCCGTCCACCCTCGCCGCCTCGTGTAGCTCGTCGGGCACCAGCGCGAGGCCGGCGAGCAGGAGCAGCGCCATGAACGGGGTGGTCTTCCAGACCTCGGTCATGACGATCACCACGAACGAGCCGGAGCGCTCGCCGAGCGGATTCGCCGTATCGGAGACAAGCGGCAGCCCTTGCACGAAGCCGGTGGCCGGATCGAACGCATACCGCCACGCGAACGCCGCGACGACGGTGATGATCCCGTACGGGATCAGGACCGTCGCGCGCACCGGGCCGCGGCCGAAGATCGCGCGGTGCATGACGAGGGCGATCAGCATGCCGAGCACGAGTTCGAGCGTGACCGACGAGATCGTCACGACCAGCGTGTTGAAGACCGCCGACCACCAGGTGCTCGACGAGAGCACGTCCGCGTAGTTCGCGAGACCGACGAACTCCTTGTCGTCGGGGAAGCGGAGGTCGTACTTCTGGAGCGAGAGGACGACCGCGTAGCCGATCGGGTAGGCCGTGACGAGCAGCATCAGGAGAACCGCCGGCGCGCAGAGGATCCATGCGAGCTTCCGCTCCTCCTCTCGCCCTGGCGGTCGGAGCCGCCATCAGAAGATCTTCCCTTCGGCCGCCTTGTCGAGCTTGTCCTCGAGCTCGCTCACCACCGAGCCAGGATCGATTCCGTCAGGCGGATGGAACGTCTTCTGGATCGCGAGCGAGATGTCCGAGTACGCCGGGTTGACCGGCCGCGGCACGCCCTCGTCGATCGACTGCTGCATCAGGTTGCCGAACGGGAACGCCTTCTTGACCTTGGGGTCGGCGTAGACCGACTCCGTTGACGGCGCTAGCCCACCGAGCTCCGCGGCGATGACCTGGTTCTCCGGCTTGGCGATGCATTGCGCGGCCTCGAACGCGAGGTCGGGGTGCTTCGAGTAGGCGCTGATGCCCAGGTTGATCCCGCCGAGCGTCACCCGGCTCGGCTTGTCCTTGTCGACGCGCGGGTAACGCGCGAAGCCCATCGTCTTCTGGGTCCCGGCCTCGGCCGCGCTCGCCCAGACGAACGTGTAGTTGACCTCGAAGTCGGAGCTGCCCGATTCGAACCCGAGCCGCGCCTGGTCCTCCTTGTTGTTCGACATGCCCTCGGGGGCAGCCTCGTCAGCTACGCGCTTGATGATCTCCGCGGCGCGCTCGGCGCTGTCGTCGACCTGGACGTCGCCGTTCTCGTCCACGAGCGACCCGCCTGCCGAAGCGATCAGCGAGTTGATCCAGACCGTGTAGCCCTCGTAGCGCGCCGCCTGGACCTGGATGCTGCTGCCGTCGTCGTGCGCGATGTCGATCAGGTCGTCCCACGTGTAGTTCTTGGGCAGCTCCTTGACCTTGTCCTTGCGGTACCAGAGGAGCTGCGTGTTCGACGTGAACGGCGCCGCCCAGAGCTTGCCCTGGTACTCGGCGGTGCGCAGAGGCCCGTCGAGTTTGCCCTCCTTGGCAAACTCGGCACGTGGACCCTCCCACGGCAGGATCCATCCCGCCTCGGCGAACTCCGCAGTCCAGATGACATCCATCCCGATGATGTCGATGTCGGAGTCCTCCGCTGCAAGCCGACGCGCAACCAGCTCTCGCTGCTGGTCGGCGTCGGTCGGGAGCCTGTTGTACTCGAGCGAGTAGCGGCCGTTCGCCTGCTTGCTGCAGTCGTTGAGCGTCTGCTCGAACGCGCCGCCGGGCTCGTTGAACGCGTAGAACGTGACCGTCGGGCCGCTGCCGACGCTGTTCTCCTCTTCGAAGCCGCAGCCTGCGAGCGCGATCAGCGCTACGAGCAGGCTCGCCGCCATCGTGGCGGCTGTACGTCTTCCCTCCATCCCGAGGTTGTGGTTTCCGGGTGCGTCATTTTTGACACATGAGCTTGTGCCGCTCGGCGATCAGTTGCTTCGTCTTCTCCAGCAGAGGTGTGCGCCTGCTCCAGTCGAGCGGCGTGCGGTAGGCGTCCCGCCCGTACCGGTCGCCGCCCGTGTCGGGGCCGTTCTCCATCCCGAATTCGTCGCCCTGGTAGATGAAGACCGTTCCCGGCAGCGACAGGAGCAGCTCGAGCGCCTCCTCGGCGTGCTCTGGCCCGACGCGTGAGGCGAGCCAGCCGAAGTCGTGGTTCGACATCACCCACGCGGGGCCGGTGCCGTGTCTCTTCGCAACCTCGATGGCGGCCTGATCCATCGGTGAGAAGAGCAACTCGAAAACGAAGAAGCGGTCGAGATGCTCGAGGTAGGGACCGACGTCGTCGCTCGGCAGAAAGATTTCGCCGACCAGGAATGAACCGGGCCCGACCGCCTCGCGGATCTTCGCCAGCGCCTCACCCGTGCCCGGGCCGTTGCGTGAGTGGAGGTGGTCGAGCTTCGCCGACTCGGGATTCAGTGGGAACGGGAACGGCTTCGACGCGGGCGGGTCGTCGCGCAGCTCGGGATCCTTCATCAGCCGGTCGATCGCGTCGATCCGAAAGCCGTCGACGCCGCGATCGACCCAGAAGCGGAGCACGTCCTGCATCGCCTCGACCACCTCCGGGTTGCGCCAGTCGAGGTCAGGCTGCTCGGGGTAGAACGAGTGCAGGTACCACTGGCCGCGGCCCTCGTGATAGGTCCACGCCGAGCCGCCGAACGCGGCGACCCAGTTGTTAGGCGGCCCGCCGTCCCGGCCGTCTGCCCAGATGTACCAGTCGGGGTGCTCGGTGAACCACGGGTGCTCGATCGAGGTGTGGCACGGCACGAAGTCGAGCAAGAGGCGGATGTCGCGGCCGTGCAGGTCGGCGATCAGCGCGTCGAGGTCGTCGAGCGTGCCGAAGACGGGATCGACGCCCTTGTAGTCGGCGACGTCGTAGCCGTAGTCGGCCATCGGCGACGGAAAGATCGGCGACAGCCAGACGGCGTCGACACCCAGGTACTCGAGGTGGTCGAGCTTCGACCGGATGCCGGGCAGGTCGCCGATGCCGTCGCCGTTCGAGTCGGCGAACGAGCGCGGATAGATCTGGTAGACGACGCCGTCGCGCCAGCTCACCGCGCGGAGGCTAGTTCGACCCGCACCCCGCGCGGATGTCCTCGCAAGCAAGCCTGCCCCGGTTGAGCCAGTACCCCGATCGGAAGTGGAAGCTCAGGCGGTCGACCACCGGCTGCCCGGCGATCATCGGCGGCACGTTCGTGAGCGTCTGCGGGTCGAAGCGACCGGTGCTGATGCTGTGGACGTCGGCCGAGTCGTCGAAGCGCTGCGCGCTCAGCCGCTGAGTTGCGGCCTTCTCGCCCTTCACGTAGCGGTCGAACCACGCGAGCGTGTAGTAGAGCGTCGTCACGGCCCCGTAGCGGCTGCCGTTCAGCTCCGGCCACTCCGTGAAGTCCAGGTGCACCGCTGCGCGCAAAGCCACCTTCATCGTGTCGACACGCGCGGCCCGCAGCCGCTGGAAGTCCTCGTCCTTGTTCCCGGGCCCGAGCGGGTCGGGCGGCGCGTCGTAGGGACGCGGGAGGCAGACCGGTACCTGCTGGCAGTTGTAGTCCGCCGTGAAGAAGATCGCGGGCGTGCGTAGCGCGAGGTCCTCGGGCATCGGGCTCGACTGCGCGCGGTCCCAGGAGGCGATCGCGTCGACGCGTGGATCCTCCTGTCCGAGTTGCGAGACGGCGACGCCGCCCGCCGAGTGCCCGGCCAGACCGATCCGCTTCGCGTCCAGCTCGGCGCGGTGCGGGTTCGCGTTCGATAGGAGCCAGTCGAGGCCGTCCTTGGTCGCCTGGTAGTGACCGCTGTCCGTGCGCGCGATGTTGACCGTCAACACCATGTAGCCCGCCTCGGCGAGCCCTTCGGCGGCCCACCAGTACATCTCCTGGTTCGCGGCGCCGCCGTGCATGATCACGACGCCCGGATACGGCGGTTCTCGGAGCTTGCGAGCGGCCGGAAGAGCATCGCCGGGTACGACTTCCCCTCAGCGCTCGTGAAGGTGAACTCGTCGAAGCGGAAGCGTGTCCCCGCGAGCAGCGTCGGCTCGCGCATCGGATCCATCGCGGTCGTCGCGCGGTTCGCGGGGCGATTGGCTTGGGCCGCCGTGTAGAGCGGGTTCGAGTGCGCGTCGAGCTCGCGCTGAGTTGCGCAGTACGCGTTGTCGAGCTCGCGCTGGTACCAGGCGGGGGTACCCGGCTCCGCGGCCGGCGCCGGCCCGGCGCAGTCCACGGGCTCGATCCCGCTCTGCGCGCCCGCCGCCGCGACGTTGACCGACAGAGCAGCCGCACCGACGACGGCCGCCAGCGACCTCTTCACCATCCCCCCGCCCTCACGCCAGAAAAGTACCTAGAACGACAAAGGGCCCGCGGCAGCGGGCCCTTTCGAAAGCTCGACGGAGCAGGCCTTAGAGCGCCTGCACGTTGACGGCCCGCGGGCCCTTTGCGTCGGCCTCTTCGTCATACGACACCTTCGCGTTCTCCTGAAGCGAGCGGTAGCCGTCGCCGACGATCGCGCTGTGATGAACGAAGAGGTCCTTGCCACCTTCGTCCGGCGTGATGAAGCCGAAGCCCTTTTCGTCACTGAAGAACTTGACAGTTCCCTGTCCCATGGATTCCTCCGATGGTCTTGTGCCACGTACCGCGGAGGAAGCTTGGAAAGAGCAACGACTGCGAACACGTCTGCACTGCTTTGCCGGGATGTCCCCGGCCCTATGCACGCGAAGCTAGCACGCAGCCGGCGCCCTGCCAATTCCTGCAGCGAATCAGCCGCGCGGGCGCGCCTTGGTGAGCCTGGTGTTGATCGCGTTCAGCAGCGTGGCCTCCCGCCCCGCATCGCGGCGCCGCTGCTCGGTGACGCGGCTCAGCGCGACCTTGCGCTCCGCACTCCCGCGCTTGCGCGCCTGGACGTTGCGATCCGAGATCGCGTCGCGGTGCTCCTTCCACGCGGCGTGGCCGCGCTTCTCCGGCTTCTCAGCCGGCGTCCCCTCGGGTGACTCGGTCATGTCTTGCGTCCTCGCCGGCCTCTGCGCTCTTTGGCCACAGAGGATGCGAGAAGCCGTTGGGCATCCGAGTGTGGAACGTCTTCTATGAGGATAGGGCGTCTAACGTGCGGCGTATGAGGGTCGCCGTCCTCCTCCTCTGTGCCGCCGCCCTCGTGGCCGGCTGCGGTGGCGACGACGATGACGAGACCACCGTCGTCGAGACGACGACCACGACGACGATCGAGACCGTCCCCGTGCCATCCGAGCCCGACGTGACGACGCCCGACCAGATGGGCGAGGACGTCGTCCCCGAGGAGGACACCGACGGCGACGGCGCCGCCGAGGCCCCCAGCAAGTGCGGGCGGATCGCGTTCAACCCCAGCACCGACTCCGGTGCGGCGAGCATCACCGAGAGCGGCACCGACTGCGCGACGGCCCGGGCGGTCGCGCGCGCGGCCCGCAACGCCACGGACGAGCTCTCCTACGAGGCCGAGGGCTTCAGGTGCGCCGGCGCGCGGAGCGAGAGCGCGGGTCTGTCGTCGATCGAGTGGTTCTGCATCGGCCCGAGCCGCGAGATCGTCAACTTCGTTACGACGTAAAGACGGAGCAGATCTCGCTGACGTGGCGGTGGTCGGTGCCGCAACAGCCGCCGACGACGTTGAGCGCGGGCAACTTGTCGCGCAGCGCGCCGTAGCGCGCAGCGAGGTCCTCGGGATCGCCGTCGTCGAGGTCCTCGGCCTCGTCGAGCTCCGCATGGCTGCGGGTCGAGGCGTTCGCGCGCAGCCCGCGGATCCGCTCGATCCAGTCGCCGCCGTCGAGCACGCCCTCGAAGTGCGTCGGGTGCGCGCAGTTGATCATGTAGTAGGCGGGGTAGCGGCCCGTCGCGGACTCGACCGCTTCGATCGCCTCGCCGAGCGCCTGGCCGTTCGGTAGCCGGCCGTCGGTCTCGACCGTGAACCCGATGACCGCCGGGATGCCGGCGTGCTTGGCGGCGCGCGCGATGCCGATCGCCTCGTCGGCGTAGGTCATCGTCAAGACGGTGACCAGGTCCGCGGCCGTGTCCGCGAACGTGTTGATCTGGGTCGAGTGGTATTCCTCGGCCTCGTCGGCCGACAGGATCGTCTCCGGGCTGTAGCCGTCGTCCTGCGGCCCGATGTTGCCGCTGATGACGAACGGCGCGTCGGTTTCGAACTCCTCGCGGATCTCCTCCATCAACCCGATCGCCTTGCGGTTCAGGCGATCGAGCTCGTCATCCGAGACGTCGAGCTCCTTCGCCCACCGCGGGCTCGCGCGCCAGGTGGGCGTCTCGAGCACGAAGCCGGTGCCGTTCTCGGCGGCGAGCTGCGCGTACGGGCGGAAGTAGCGCCGCAGGGCTTCGGTCCCCTCGTCGTCCTTCAGCAGCGTGAACGACGCGAACAGCGGCAGGTCGATGCCGTCGTGGAAGATCAGCGACGTCTCGCAGCCGCCGTCCGTCAGGAACAGACGGTCGTCGAGCTGCGGGAGGTGCCGCCGGTACCGCGAGTCGGGCACACGGCGATGCTAAGCCAGCACCGGCTCCGCAACAAGCTCCTTCATTTGCTCGAACGCGCCATCGATCAGCTCGGCGAGGCGGTCCCCATCGGGCAGCGCCTCGCGGTCCGCGTAGACGCCCAGGAAGACGTCGTCGCGCACCGTCGTCAGCCCGATCGAGACGGAGTGGCTGTCGGCCATCGGCACGACGGGGTAGGCCTCGCGCAGCTCGCAGCCGAGCATCCACAGTGGCTCGCGCGGGCCCGGGATGTTCGACACCACCAGGTCGAACGTGCGCGGACTCGAGACGAGCCGGTTCAGGAAGTGCTGGACCGTGCGCGGCGTGTAGCCGAGCAGCTTCAGCAGCAGGTCGGCGCCCTCCGGCTGGCCGTTCTCCTTGCGCGTGCCCATCTCGGCCGCCGCCGACTCGAGCCGCCGCTTCGCGTCCGGCTCGTCGCACGGCAGGTCGATGAACACGAACGCGATCCGGTTGCCGAGATCACCGTCGCCGTTCGACGAGCGCACGCTCACCGGGACCATCGTCTTGAGCGGCTCGGGCGAGCCGCCGCGCTCGAGCTCGAACGCGCGCACGCCGCCGGCGGCGGCGGCTAGCAGGACGTCGTTGACCGAGGTGCCCGTCGCACGCGCTACAGCACGCAGGTCATCGAGCGGCCGGCTGGCGGTGGCGAGGTGGCGCAGTGGCGAGCCGCGGCCGGTGAAGCGCGAGCCGCCGGCGCCGGGACGCACCGAGTCGATCAGCGCCCGACCCGCCTCCGTGGCGACCGTTGGGAGGCGCGTGATCTCGCGCGGATCGCGCGCGAGCTTGAGCGGCGCCGTGGCGAGGCTCATCGCCCCCTGCGCGCGGGCGGCGATCCCGCCGGCCAGCAGCCCGAGCGGCCCCGGCGACGGTGCCGGGCGCCAGGCGTCGGGCGGTGGCTCGGCCGGTTCCGGCTCGGGGTCGAGGATCAGCGTCGCCATCTCGACCGCGGCCAGCCCGTCGACCATGCAGTGATGCGCCTTGCCGACGATGCCGAGGCGCCCGTCGGCGAGCTCGTCCGCGATCCACAGCTCCCACAGCGGCCGGTCGCGGCGCAGCCGGCGCGACATGACGTCGTCGATCAGGCCGGACAGGTCGTCGCGCCGGGAGCGGCGGACGTGGCGCTCGATGCGGAAGTCCGTGTCGTCGACCCACATCGGGTCGGCGGCGCCGAGCGGCACCTCGGCGAGCTTCTGGCGATAGCGCGGCGCGCGCGCCATCCGGCTCGCGATGTGGGCGAGCAGGTCTTCGAAGGTCGGGCGCGGGCGGCCCTCCGGCGGGTCGAACAGGGCTGCCCAGCCGACGTGCATGTGCGCACTGGGTGTTTCCGCCTCGAGGAACGAGGCGTCGAGCGCAGTCAAACGAGTCGCGGTCACGGAGTCCTCCCTCGGGTTGCGTCCTTGAGCAGCCCCTTAGAACCGCCAAGTCCGGCGTCTAGTGACCGTACCGGTGGCGAGCGCGCCCAAACACGGAAAAACGCGCAAAGTGGGCGTTTGTCAGCTCAAGGCCGTGCGCGCAGCGGCGGCTAGCGCTTTTTCGGCTTCTTGACCTTGCCCGTCGGCGCGGGCGGTGGGCACGCGGCGGGGTCGGCCATGTCCGCGCACGTCCGCTTCGCGCCCGTCGCCGGGTCGGTCAGCGAGTAAGCCGAGCCGTAGTAGAACGACAGCGCGTTCGCCACCGGCATGCCGGCGATCGTGTACGGGACGTTGCCCGCGATCGGGTTCGTCGGATCGGCGAGCGCGGCCTCCTGGCTGTAGTCGCCGGCGCCGATCGACGTCGCGTCGGCCCCGCCGTCGAACTCGGTCGCCGTCAGGCGGTTGAACGCGGCCGTGTCGCCCTTCAGGTAGCGGTCGAACCACGCGACCGTGTAGTGCGAAGCGAACCGCTCACCGAGCCGGCTCGCCGGCAGCACCGTCGGGATGTAGGTGTACTCGAGGTGGGTCGCGCCGCGCAGGACGACCTCCTGGGTGTCGACGCCCGCGTCGGCAAGAGCCTGGTAGCCGCTCTGCTTCGCCACGTAGTCCGGCGGCGCGTCGGTCGGCTGCATCCAGAAGCCGTAGTCGTTCGAGATCCCGAGCGCGGGCGTGTGCGCGACGGAGCTGCTCAGGTTCTCCGGCGCGATCGTCAGGCCCTCGCAGTCCGCCGGCGCGCGCAGGTTGTCCCAGGCGACGATCGCCTTCACGCGCGTGTCGCACTGGCCGACCTGGCTGACCGCGCTCGCGCCGAGCGAATGGCCGGCGAGCCCGACCCGGTCGGCGTCGATGTTCGCGCGCGCGGGGTTGGCGTCGGAGAGGAAGAAGCTGAGCGAGTCCTCCGCGCCCTGGTGGAAGTTGTAGGCCTGCTGGAACGGGACGCCGGTGCAGTCGCCCGGGCAGTCGTCGCCCGCGAGGTCGGAGTCGCCCTGGCCCTGGACGTCGTAGGTCATCGCGACGTAGCCGTTCGAGGCGAGGTCCTCGGCGGCCCAGAAGTAGAGGTTCTGGTAGCCCTGGACCGAGCCGTCGGTGATCACGACGCCCGGGTAGCCGGTCTCCGGCTTCGGCACATCGGGCGGCGGCTCGAACACCCAGCCGCGCAGGGTCGAGCCGTTCTGCGCGGGGAACGTGACGCGCGTGACGGTGCCGCCGGTCAGCTCCGTCCAGCGCGCGATCGTGCGGAACGGGTCGGACGCGCGCGAGCCGGGGACGAGCGTCGTGATGCCGCCGCGCGGGTTTGTCGGATCCTGCGCCTGCTCGACGAGCGCGTCGAGGTGGAGGCCCGGGAACGAGACGTGGTGCTGGTAGCCGTAGGCGGGGCTCGCGAGCTGGTCGCGGTTGCGCAGCCCGGCGCAGATCATGTTGCGCCGGTCGCGCTCCTGCCACTCGGCGCTGCCCGGCTCCGGGTCGCCGGCCGGCTGGTAGCAGTCCTCGTTCGGGAACGGGACCGGTGCGAGCTGGGCGCTTGCCGGTGCGGCGAGCGCGGCGGCCAGTATCAGGGTCAGCGCGATCCGCATCCTCGAAGTCGTAGAACGACGCGCGTGAGCGTTTTCTTTCGCGCGCGCGCGGGAAGCGCCTGGGATATGGACATCGCAACGCTTGAAGTCCCGCAGCCGCCGGCGCCCAGCCCCCTGCCCGGGCCCGGATCGCCCACAGGCCCGCCGGAAACGCCCACGACCCCGCCGCCGTCACCCGACCCGGGGCCGGGACCGCGCGGTCCCCGAGCCGTCGCCGCCGGCCGAGCCGGACCCGGGCCGCCCCGACGTCCCCGGGACAGACCCGGGCGCGCCGGAGACGCCCGACGAGCCGATTCACCCGGAGCCGGAGATCCCGCCGCAGTAGGCGCTAAGGCGCCGGCGCTTTGCTGCCTAGAGGTCGCTATACGACCCCCAGGCAGAACAGCGACTATCGGGCGGCGTCGCTTTCGGTAGCCGGGGCGGGCTCATGGCCGCGGCGCGCGAGCGGCAGGCCGTGCGGCGCGCCCGGCGCGACGGCCACCACCTGGTGCACCGACAGGTCGCCGCGCTCGAAGCCGAGCGCCGCGCCGATGTTGTGCAGCCGCCAGACGCGCTCGCGCTCCTCGCCGGCCTCTTTGGTCGCCTCTTCCTGGTTGGCGATTTGGTTCGCGTACCAGGCGCGCAGGGTGAGGCCGTAGTGCTCTCGCAGTGATTCCGCGTCGCGCAGGTCGAACCCAGCCTTCTCCATCTCGGTCAGCACGCGCGAGAGCGTCTGGAGCTCGCCGTCGGGGAAGACGAACCGCCAGGCGAAGCTCTTGGGGTTCCGCTTCTGCTCCCTCGGGCGGACGATGCCGTGGTTCAGCAGGACGCCGCCGGGCTTGAGCAGCTCGCGAAGGTGGTTGAAGTAGTCGGGCAGCTGCGCCGTGCCGACGTGCTCGACCATCCCGACGCTCGCGACCTTGTCGTAGGGGCCGTCGTCGGTATCGCGGTAGTCGGCCAGACGGATCTCGACCCGATCCGAGAGCCCGGCCTCGCGCACGCGCTCGCGCGCGAGGTACGCCTGCGCCGGCGAGATCGTGACGCCGACGGCGCGGACGCCGTAGTGGGTGGCCGCGTGGATCACGAGCGAGCCCCAGCCGCAGCCGACGTCGAGCAGCCGCTCGTCCGGCTGCAGGTTCAGCTTGCGGCAGACGACGTCGAGCTTGCGGGTTTGTGCTGCGTCGAGTGACTCGTCGGCGCTCGCGAAGTACGCGCAGGAGTAGACCATCGTCGGGCCGAGGACGAGCTCGTAGAAGCGGTTCGAGACGTCGTAGTGATGCTGGATCGCCTGCTTGTCGCGGCGGAGTGAGTGGAGGCGGCCGCGCAGCCGCGCCTCGGACGCCGGAGGCTCCGGCTCGCGGAGCGGGAGCGCGTCGAGGCGGCGCGCGGCTCGCAGCGCGGCGAGCAGATCCTTGCGATCGACCCTGATCCCGCGGAAGCGGTCGGCGAGCTGGAGCGTCTCGCCGAGGTCGCCATCGACGTCGAGCTCGCCGGCCACCCAGGCGCGGCCGAAGCCGAGCTCGGAGCGCTCGTGAATGACACGCGCGATCGCGCGCGGGCTGTTGACGACGAGAACCGGGGCGCCGGGCGGTCCCGGCAGCTCGCTGCCGTCCCAGAACCGCAGTCCGAGCGGCCGCCCACCGGCGATCTTCGCGTCGATCCGCGCGGCGAGCGGGGAGAGGACGGCGGCAGCGCTGTCCATGGTCAAACGCTACCGCGAGCCGACTAGCCGCGCGGCTCGAACGCTGCCTCGAGCGGCATCGTCGCGCCGAGCAGAGGCGACGGCGTTTCGGGGTCGTCCTGGTCGCACACGAACAGGAGGTCGAGCACGCCCGTGTCGACCGACGCATGCACGCCCTCGACCTTCCAGCGCCGGTCGATCGCGCGCAGCCGCTGCACGCGGCCGTCAGTGCCCAGGGTGCCGATGACCGAGCCCTCGATCGCCCCGTCCTCGCCCTCGGCCGAGGCGGTGAAGACGAGCAGCTCGCTCGTGAGCGGCGTCGCGTCGCTGAAGGTCAGCGGCACGCGGTTCAGGTCACCGAGCTCGTAGGCGCAGATGCGCGCGAGCTCATGTGCATCGATCCGCAGGTCCGCACGCAGGGAGCCCATCACGTCTTCGAGCGACAGCTCCGCAACCACGTTTCCGGTCTCCCCGTCGTTGCCGCGATGGAGCAGCCAGACCGTGTCGCCCATGACGGAGCAGCCCTCGACGTTCAGGCCGCCGATCTCGTCGCGCAGCCGGTCGTACAGCGGCCCGAGGTCGACCTCGTGCACCCCGCCGCGCAGGGTTCCGTCTGCGGCGAGCGCCCAAACGAAGCCGCGGTCGCGGCCGGGCCCCGAGCCGGAGCCGACCCCGAACAGCGCGCCGAACGGGTGGTCCTCGAACGGCGGCAGCGCGGTCAGCGCCTCGAGGTCCGCCTTCTTCGCCTTGCGCTCGTCGTCGTCGGCGGGCAGCTCGCCGGTGAGCACGCGCTCGAGCCGGCCCGGCGCCGGATCCGAGAGGCAGTAGACGGCGATCGACAGCTCGTCGTCACCGATCACGTATGCGTAGTCGCCGCGCCGTACGACGCCGCTGCCGGCCGCGATGTGTGGCGGACGGCCGTGCGCGGATGGCTGCTCGAGCTCGAGGTCGCGCAGCTTCCGGAGTTCGAGAGGCGGCAGGTCTTCGGGCTGCGCGCGCTCGCGATCCATGGCCTACGTGGAGGAGCGCGAGTCCGGCGTGGCGCGACTGCCGAGCCGCGCCATCGTCGCCCCGAGACTGTCGACGATGTGAGCGAGGTATCGCTTTTCCTGCGGGGTCCAGTCTCGGTCGCGACGCGAGTAGATCTCCAGCAGCCCGATGCATTCCGCTTCGCCCCCGACCGGGTGAAGCAGACCGGAGGCCATGCCCTCGTTCAGGAGGAGCTCGACCTCGTGCGGATCGGCTGCGGGATCACGTACCGACACAGCACGTGGCTCCATCCCTTCGATCACCTGCGCCGTGGTCGGATACTCGCTCAGCGGATACGGAATGTCGTAGTCGGCGCGGCCATGCGCGGCGACCAGGGTCACGTACCGCTCGACCGGGTGGAATCGCGAGAGGTAGACGCGGTCGACCGCGAGCGTTATCGCGATGAGGCCGAGGACCTGGTCGACGTCGTGCCAGCGAGCCGCGCGGGCGAGCACCGCCGCGAGTCGCTCACGAGGGGAGCCTGCCGGCTGAGCGACCTCGGGATCGGCGGCCCTCCGAATGAGCCGCTCGATGGCCTCGGCCTCCGGCTGGCTCCAGGGCTCGGCCGGGTGCGCAAGGAGGAACCCTTGGACGAAGTCGACTCCCGACGCTCGCACGAACTCGAGGTCCGCTTTCTCCTCCACCCCCTCGGCGCATGTCGAGGCGCCGATCCGCTGCGCATAGTTGACGAGTGACTCGATCAGCGCGCCCTTGTGCAGATCCCGGTGGGCACCGTGGATCAGCTCGTGGTCGATCTTGATCATGTCGGGCGAGAAGTCGGTCAGATGCCTCAGGCCCGCGTATCCGGCGCCGGCGTCATCGACGGCGATCCGGCCGCCCCGGCCTCGCACGAGCGCGAGCGCGTCATGCACCAGGTCCGAGCGAGGTGCGAGCTCCTGCTCGGTGACCTCGACCACGATCTCGTCGAGAGAGCTGGGCAGCAAGCGAACGAGCTCCCTGGACATCAGCGCGGTGGGACTGACGTTGAGCGAGATGAAGGTGTCGGCCGGCCGGTCGGTGGCGCGAAGCGCCGCCGCGATCGCGTTCGCCTCGAGGAACGACCCAAGCCCACAGCGGTGCGCCTGGCCGAAGACCTCGTCGGGTCCTCGCATCAGGGTGGGAAACCGACTGAGCGCCTCGTAACCCGCGACGCGACCCGTTCGCAGCTCGATGATCGGCTGGAAGACGGTCCGCACGCCGTTGCCGTCCTGCAGCAGCGCCCGGATCTCGCCCCGCTCGCGCTGGGCCCGGTCGAGCCGCACCACGTTGACGGGGTCGACCTCGATCGCGGTGGTCGAATCCTGCGCCGCGCGCAGGGCGTCCTCGGTTCGAGGCTGGAACACCTCGTAATGGCCGCTTCGATCGCTCATCTTCGCCGCATACATCGCAAGGTCCGCCCGTCGCAGAAGCTCGCTGCCGCTGTCCGTGGGGTGAATGCTCGTCGCGATCCCGATGCTCGCGGTCACTTCGAACGAATGGTTGTCGATCGAAAACGGCGGCGTGAACGCCTTGAGAATGCGATCCGCTACCTCGCACGCGTCGATCTGGCTCGCGCCCTCGAGCAGGACGCCGAACTCGTCGCCGCCCAGACGCGCTGCCGTGTCGGACGAGCGCAGCGAGCTGCCGAGCCGGCTTGCGATCGCGATCATCAGCTGATCGCCCGCCCGGTGACCGAGTCGGTCGTTGACCGACTTGAACTCGTCGATGTCGACGAAGAGGACCGCGACCTGGCCGTGTGACCTCCGCTGGCGCTGCAGCGCCTGTGCCAGGCGGTCGGTGAACAGCGTTCGGTTGGGCAACGCCGTGAGCGGGTCGTGAAGTGCGTCCTGGCGCAGCCGCTCCTCGCGCGCCTTGCGCAGCGAGATGTCGCGCACGACGACCACGACCGCGCCGACCGCGGGGCGATCGAGGCGATTGCGCACGAGCAGTTCGACAGGACGCACCGACGAATCCCGGAAGCGCATTCGGGTCTCCGCCGAGCCCTGGTTGCCTGCACTGCTCGTGACGTGTTTCAGAACCCGCTCGATCCTCGGCGCGTCATCCGGATCGACGACGTCGGCGAGTGGCTGCCCCTCGAGCTCGGCCGGCTCGGTGGTGAGGTTGCCGGCGCCGGCGAGGACCGTCTGGATGACGCCTGCAGGGTCGAGCAAGATCAGCGCGTCCGAGGCCTCCTCGAGCAGTGCTTCCAGCAGCTCGGTGTGGTCGGGAGGGCCGTTCGCTTCCTGCGGACGCGGCCGCGTCATGCATGAAAGGTGGCACAGATCGGCGCATCTGTCGCGCGCTTTTCGTCGGCTAGCCTCGCCCGATGAGCGCCGCGCGGTTCGTGGCCGCGACAGCGAGCCTCTGTCTCGTGGCGGCGGTTGGGGTTGCGGCTTCCGATGGAGGCGGTTCCGGCTCGGTCGCCGGGGCGTACCGAGAGCATCCGACCGCCGATCCGCTCGCACCCGATCCCCTACTCCGCAGAGCGCAAGTCCGACATGGCGGCCTACGCGAAACGCCACTACGGGATCGATAGGTATCGGCTGCGCGACCCGCACGTGATCGTCGAGCACATCGCCGTGGCGGGCAGCGCGCGGACGGTGTGGAACACGTTCGCCCCCAACCAGCCCGACCCCGAGCTGCACGAGCTCCCGGGCGTCTGCGCGCACTTCGTGGTGAGCGCGCGCGGGCGCATCCAACAGCTCGTCCCGCTGAAGCTGATGTGCCGGCACACGGTCGGCCTGAACTACACGGCGATCGGCATCGAGCACGTGGGCTTCAGCGACGGCGACCTGCTGGGGAACCGGCGACAGCTGCGGGCGTCGCTGCGGCTCACGCGCTGGCTGCGCTGCTCGCGCGGGATTCGCATACGCGACGTGATCGGGCACAACGAGAGCCTGAGCTCGCCGTACCACCGCGAGCGCGTGCGCCGGCTCCGCGACCAGACGCACGGCGACATGACGAGGCGCTCGATGCGGAAGTACCGCCGGAAGCTGCGCGCGCGGCCGTGCCCGGCTTCACCGGACAGCGCCCGTGCCGCGGATGACGTTCTCGGCCACGCCGCCAGCAGGGTCGTGGGCCACTCGGTGCAGGGCCGGCCCATCCGCGCGTTCCGGATCGGCGATCCGTCGAGCCCGCGCAAGGCGCTCGTCGTCGGCTCGATGCACGGCAACGAGCCCGCGGGGCTGGACGTGGTTCGCGCATTGCGCCGCCGCGACGTCCGCGGGGTCGACCTGTGGGTCGTGCCGACGATCAACCCGGACGGCCTCAGGGCCGGCACGCGCCAGAACGCCCGCGGTGTCGATCTGAACCGGAACTTCTCGTACCGCTGGCGCCACGATGGGTTGCCGTGGAGCCAGTACTTCTCAGGGCCGCAGCCGTTCTCCGAGCCGGAGACGAGGGCGGTCCGGCGCCTGACGCGCAAGCTCCGCCCGCGCGTCTCCATCTGGTACCACCAGCCGTGGGGCCACGTCGTGCTCCCGAAGCGCCACGGCACCACGCGCCGCGTCGCGCGCCGCTACGCCCGGATCGCGCGGTTCCCGGCGCATCGGCTCCATGGCCGGCGGGCACGCCTGCGCGGAACGGCGGTCAGCTGGCAGAAGCATGTGCTGCGCGGGCGCGCGGCGTTTGTTGTTGAGCTGCCGGCGGGGGGTCTGTCGGGTCGGGAGGTGCGGAGGCACGCGCGGGCGGTGGTGAGCGTGGCGCACCGCGGCTAAAGCATCGACCGCTGTAGTTCGAATGAGACGTCGGAAAAACGTGCACTTTCCGTCCTGGCCGTGTAGCAACTTGCCCGGCGCTCCCCGGAACCCCTTGCGGCGAGGGGCCGATGCCGGGATGCTCGTCCTCTATCGGGAGCCGCCCGCGGACGAGGGAGATGGACGCGGACGGAACCCAGGAAAGGGGGCGCCATGCGCGCAACCCAGCAAAGTCCGCCTCTGGCCAGTTACCGGGACGCCGTCACGGAACTGATGGACACAGGCGAGAGCTTCGGAGACATCGAGGACGCGATCGACGTGGCGGTCGGCCTCACACTCGACCAGAAAGCCGCGCTGTGGCTCTTCGCTTTCTCGCTGCGGGACCCAGAGTTGCAGCAGCTCGACGCGCGCGCACACCTGGCCGCCGTCGAGTAGGGACCGAGGAAGTGACGGGGCGGGTTACGCCCACGCACCAACGATGAGTGTGTGGGCAGGGCGCCCGCGTCCGCGGCCCGGCGGGCCTCGTCCTTGATGGGCCGCTGCCGCATCAGTGGTCGAGCGCCGGGGTAGACCCATTACATAATCGGCCTGATCCTCTTCGTCGTCGCGGGGCTCGTGCTCGGCTGGGCCCTGGATCACCCAGCGGCCTGGGCGATCGTGCTGATCCCCGTCGCCTTCGCCCTGGTGGCGGGCGACGACGTCGACATCGTCGTGGCGGTCATCGGGATCGCGCTCACGGCTCTGGCGGTGCTGGCTGGGCGCGCGTTGGCGCGGCGGCGGCCGCCTGAGGAGGGCGACGAACGCGAGGAACGCAGCGGCTAGCGTCGCTGGGCGCGCCGCGAACGGGTCTTCGCCGACACATGCCACCCTTATGGGCCGCGATGGGATCGCCCTTCGAAACAGAGGTCGTGGAACTGCACGGCCATCCCGTGACCTATCACCTGATGGGCCAGGGACCTGCGGTCCTCCTGGTCCACGGAATCACCTCGAGCTCGCGGACCTGGCATTCCGTGATGCCGGCCCTGGCGGAGCGCCACACCGTGATCGCTCCGGACCTCCTCGGCCACGGGCGCTCGGCCAAGCCACGCGGTGATTACTCCCTGGGGGCGTACGCCAGCGGGATCAGGGATCTGCTTGCCGTGCTGGGCATCGAGCGCGTCACCGTCGTGGGTCACTCCCTCGGAGGGGGCATCGCGATGCAGTTCGCCTACCAGTTCCCGGAGCGGTTGGAGAGGCTGGTGTTGGTGGACAGCGGCGGGCTTGGCAACGAAGTCCACGTCGTCTTGCGCGCAGCGACTCTGCCTGGGGCGGAGTTAGTGATGCCGCTGCTCTTCAACTCGGCCGCGCGTTCGGCCGGCCGGGCGGTCAACCGCGCGCTCGCGAAGGTCGGCATTCGAGGCAGCGCGGATGTACAAGGGATCGCCGAGGGGGTCGATTCGCTGGCCGATGCGCACGCCCGCCGCGCATTCCTCCATACCGCCCGGTCCGTGATCGATCCCACCGGGCAACGGATCGACGCGCGGGACCGGCTCTATCTCTCTGAGAACGTCCCGACTCTGCTCGTCTGGGGCGAGCATGACCGGATCATTCCCGTGGCCCACGGGCAGGAAGCCCACGTCCTGATGCCCCACAGCCGGCTCGAGGTCTTCGAAGGCGCCGGCCACTTCCCCTTCAACCATGATCCCGGGCGCTTCGTCTCCGTGCTCGAGGACTTCATTGCCAGCACGGAGCCGGCCGAGCTCGACAAGAGCTCCATCGAGATGATGCTGCGGCGCGGTCCTGTTCGGTCCGCGGCCTGACGAACCCTGGCCCGCGATCACCGGCCGACATGCGGCCGCTACGTGCCTGTGCGGTCGCGGTGGCTGCACCCCGGCCAGCAGCAGGGCCGACGCTGGCCTTCCTCCAGCTCCTCCTTGGTTCGCCGAATGCGGCGCGCCCGGGTGGTCTCCTGCTTGGCATCCTCGACCCAGCAGATGAACTCGTTGCGGGCCAGTGGCGTGATGTCGTTCCAGGCATCGAGCGCCGTCGCGTTGGCTAGCAACACCTCACGGAGGTCTGCGGGCAACACATGCACCACCCCACTAAGCACCCTCTGGCTGCTCATCTGTCCATCGTAATTAGCCCAGGGACCCGCCACCGTTGCTTCCGCTTCGCGCGAGAAGCAACAGCGTTCCTACCTAGCCTGCAACGAAACCTCGATCAGCCGAAGCTTGGCGTCGCGGGGGAGTCGCTTGATCCGGGCCTCCTCCCGGAGTGCGGCGGATCGATTGGCGACTGGGATCACGACCGCGAGCTCCACGGGTCGGCGGCTGCGCGTGTAGCGGCTGGCGTTACCGGAGCGATGCGCAGCCAGGCGGCGATCGATGTCGGTGGTCCACCCGCAGTAGAGTGTGTCGTCAGCGCAGCGGAGCAGGTAGACGAAGGCCACTGCTAGTCGGGCGGAATATCCCGCGGCACGTCAGCCCATCGGGGCCGCCAGCCCGAACGGCGTGCCCTCGGAGTCCTTGCAGACCGCCCATGACTCCCCAGGGTGAATGACCGTTCCACCGAGCGCCCTGACGGAATCAAGGGCCCGCTCCACGTCGTCGACCTCGAAGTAGGGCAGCGAGAAGGTGTCGCCGGGGCCGCGTCCACGCGGATGGATGCCGACCGCGGGCCCGGTGTCGGGCGCAGACTCCCACCCTTCGCCCTGATCGGCGGTGCGCGGCTCAAGCGACAGGCCGAGCAGCTCACGCCAGAACCGCAGCGCGCGCTGCGGGTCGTCCGCTGGAAACTCGATCAACAGCGGCCGCGAATGGTCCATGACAACGCACGATAGGCGTCGCGCTCGCTCGCCTCTCATCTCGTGGACCGAGCGGCCGACGCCAGGGGATCCGCACGCGTCTCAACACGAGGCCGCCGATCGACCACCGTACTTCGAATTAGACGGTCTTCTCGCAGAACGCCTAGCTCGGCTTGCGGCCCGTCGCACCCTTGACGACGAGGTTGCGGATGCGCGAGCGCTCCTTCGCGTTCAGCTTCCGCGGGTCGCCCTTCGTCTTCTTGATCAGCGTCCCGAGCTCACGCCGCTCCGCCTGCGTCAGGTTGTCCTTGCCGCGCTCGTAGACAAATGTCGCCGCGGCGATGAGCTTCGCCCACGGGACGCGCCTCCCGGCTCTGATGAGTGCGATGACCGTCATTGCCACTGCCGGGAGGCTACCCGCGGCGCAAGCTGCACAATCGCCCGCGCTCTAACTCCGAAACCTCCCCCCTCCCCGCGCGTTTCCTATGTAGGGAGAAACGAATTCGGGAGGGACACCGAATGAGACGAGCACTTTTGGCGACCGCCGCGATTGTGGCGACGGCCGCGCTCATCGCACCACTCGGGATGGCTGCGAAGCCGCCCAAGAAGAACCCCAACCCCAACCTGTCGATCAAGGCCGACCCGAACCCGGTGCGGTTCGGAAAAACGGTCACGATCAGCGGCCGCCTCCGCGGCAACGACAACGCGGGCAAAACGATCGAGCTCGAGGGAGACGCATACCCGTTCGACGGCAAGTTCGCGCGCGAGGGGACAGCGACCACCAACGCCCAGGGCGACTACTCGTTCCAGGTGAAGCCGGACCAGCACACGCAGTACCACAGCGTGGCGAAGCTCAACCCGGACGAGACGAGCGACGTCGTCACGGTGCGCGTGCGCAAGCAGGTCACGCGCTCGGTCGATGACCGCACGCCCGCGCGCGGGCAAGTCGTCACGTTCTCGGGCTTCGTCAGGCCAGCGCACGACGGGATGACCGTGTTCATCCAGCGCCGCCGGCCGACCGGCACCTGGAAGACGATGGCGACGACCACTCTCGAGCACGTGGGCCCGGGCGACGAGTCGAGCTACAGCCAGGACGTCGAGATCATGCGCGACGGCGTGTGGCGGGCCAAGGTGAGGGCCGACGCCGACCACCTCGGCAACCGCTCGCGGCGCATCCGGCTGGACGTGCCGTAGCGCGTAAACGCCTGCCCGAGACGGGTTGTTTCAAACCCGAAACCTGCCGCTCCCGCGCGCGTTGTCTAACTAGGCAAATCGACTTCGGGAGGAACACCGAAATCATGAAGCGAGCACTCACGGCGGCTGTCGCCATCACGGCGCTGGCCGCGTTCATCGTGCCGTTGGGAGCAACGGCCAAGAAGGACACAACCAATCCGAACCTGACGATCGAGATCGAGCCCACGATCCAGACGTGGCCGCGGTCAGTGACCGTGACCGGCCGCCTCGGTGGCCAGGACCGGGCCAACCAGACGATCGAGCTCCAGGAGAACCCGCATCCGTTCAACGGCCCGCACAAGGAAGTGCAGACGACCACGACGGACGCGAACGGCGACTACACGTTCACCGTGGCGCCGCAGGAGCACACGAACTACCGGACCGTGGCCGATCTCAACCCGGACGAGACGAGCGGCGAGATCACGGTCAAGTCGCGCATGAAGATCACGCGTCGCGTCGACGACCGCACGCCGGTCGACAACCAGACGATCACGTTCTCGGGCCGCGTCGGCCCGGCGCATGAGGGCGAGCACGTCCTCCTGCAGCGCCGCCGGCCGAGCGGGACCTGGAAGACGATGACGACTACGCCTCTCGGGCCTGAGCAGGCCGACGAGACCTCGATCTACAGCGAGGAAGTCGTCGCTAAGCGCGACGGCCGTTGGCGTGCGCGGATCAAGGCGGACGAGAACCACCGCGGCAACAGGTCGCGGAGCATCCGCATCAACGTCCAGGGCGAGTAACCCGCCCGCGCGCGTAAGCGCACAGCAGTTGGAAAAGGGCCTCTCGCGGCGGTACATTCGTCGCGGGAGGCCCGTTGCTGTAACGGGCCCGCGACTCGGAAGGACTGGCCCGCATGGAAAGCAGCACGGTTGCCACCGGTAACGAAGAAGCCGTCGAGGCGTGGGACGGCGTTCTCTTCGACCGCTTCAAGCAGTACCGCGACATCCTCACGAGCGGGCTCGGCCTGCACAGCGATGCCGCGATGGCGCTTCACCCGCCGCCCGCCGGCGGCCGCGTGATCGACATCGGCTGCGGCTTCGGCGACACGACTCAGCAGCTCGCCGAGCTCGTCGGCCCCGAGGGGGAGGCGGTCGGGATCGACGCGGCGCCGAACTTCATCGAGCTCTCGATCCAGGAGGCCGAGGAGGCGGGCGTTAAGAACGTCCGCTTCGAGGTCCTCGACCCGCAGGCGTCCGCGCTCGACGAGACCTTCGACTACGCGTTCTCGCGCATGGGCGTCATGTTCTTCGCGAACCCGGTCGCCGCGATGCGCAACGTCCACAAGATGCTGAAGCCGGGCGGCCAGATCTGCTGGTGCGTCTGGCGGCCGAAGGAGGACAACCCTTGGACCGCGGAGGCCGAGCAGATCGTCCTCCAGTTCATCGACCACCCGGACCCCGAGGACTCGGACGAGCCGACGTGCGGTCCGGGCCCGTTCTCGATGGGGAACGCGAACACGGTCTCGAACCAGCTCACGATCGCCGGCTTCGAGGACATCTCGTTCCATCGCTCGGACAAGCCGATCACCGCCGGCTCCGGCATCCAGGAGGCGATCGACCTCGTCACCTCGATCGGCCCGGCGGGCGAGATCCTGCGGCTCGCGGGCGAGAAGGCCGACCCGTTCCGGCCGCAAATCGACGCGGCCCTGCGCGAGATGTACGAGAAGTACCTGGACTCGGACGGCGCCGTGCGCGCGCCGGCGTCGGTCTGGATCATCTCGGCTCGCGCGGCGGGTTGATACGTACGTAACGCTCGCGTAGGCGAAGGGGTGGGACAATGCGGTCGTGGCCGAGAGCGATGACCTGCGCCAGTTCATCCGGGACATCGCCCATCGCCATGAGCGGATCTGGCGCGAGCAGTCAGAGATTCTGCAGGGCATGCTCGCCGACCTTCGCGCGCTGCGAGAGGAGAACCGCAGGGACTGGGAGGACAACCGGGAAGAGCAGCGCGCTCAGCGCGAAGCGCCCCTCCGCGTGCTGGACCGGCTTCAGAACGGCGGCGCCCAGGCCTAGCGGCCTACGCTGACGGCCGTGGCCGTCTGCATCGGATCCGACCTCGGCAAGGACATCGCCGGGGAGCCGCTCTTTCGCGGCGTCTCGTTCAAGCTCGAGCGTCGCGAGCGGCTGACGCTGTCCGGGCGCAACGGCTCGGGCAAGACCACGCTCTTGCGCATGCTCGCCGGCGAGACGTCGGTCGACTCGGGCGAGCTCGTCTTCGCGAAGGGCACGCGCGTCGCGCTGCACGACCAGCGCCCGCCGCGCGACCGCGACCTGTCGCTGCGCGACTACGTGCTCGGCGGCTGCGGCGACCTGATCGCGCTCGAACAGGAGCTGTCAAAGCTCGAGCAGAAGATGGCCGAGGGCGACTCCGCGCGCCGCCACGCTCGACGCCTACTCGCGCGCGCAGGCGACGGCTCGAGCACGCCGGCGGCTACAACTGGCGCGAGCGCGCGATGGGCGTCGTCCGCGGGCTCGGCTTCCACGACGCGGACCTCGACCGCCGGCTCGACACCTTCTCCGGCGGCGAGCTGACCCGCGCCTCGCTCGCGCGCACGCTCGCCGGCGACCCCGACCTGCTGCTGCTCGACGAGCCGACCAACCACCTCGACATCGAGTCGCTCGAGTGGCTCGAGCGAGAGCTCACGACGATCGACGCCGCGGTCATGCTCGTCGCGCACGACCGCTGGTTCCTCGAGGCGGTCGGCACCGCGGTGGTCGAACTCGAGGGCGGCCGCGGGCGCTACTTCAAGGGCCCGTGGCACGCGTGGCGCAAGGAGCAGGCGGCGCGCGAGCTCGCGCTCGGGCGCGCGATCGAGCGCCAGGAGGCGGAGATCGCCCGGCTCGAGCGGTTCGTCACCCGCTTCCGCGCGGGCACGCGCGCGCGGCAGGCGCAGTCGCGCGCGAAGAAGCTCCAGAGGATCGACCGCGTCGAGCGCGGGCCGCGCGACGGCAAGGCGCTCGGGTTCAAGTTCGAGAAGGCGACGCGCGCCGGGCGCACGATCCTGGAGCTGGAGAAGGCGAAGATCCAGGCAGGCGACAAGCTGCTGCTCGACGACGCGGAGATGTGGCTCGAGCGCGGCGAGCACGTCGCGCTCGTCGGCCCGAACGGCAGCGGCAAGACGACGCTGATCGAGACGCTCGTCGCCGGCCGCGAGCTGGAGCACGGCAAGCTCCGCCGCGGCCACAACGTGAACGTCGGCTACCTCTCGCAGCACGCCGAGGAGCTCGGCCGTGAGGGCACCGTCCTCGAGGCCGCGCAGCGCGCCACAGGACTGACGCCGAACAAGGCGCGCGCACTGCTCGGCCAGTTCCTCTTCAGCGGCGAGGAGGCCGAGAAGCCGCTCGAGGGGCTGAGCGGAGGCGAGCGGCGTCGGCTCTCGCTCGCGGTGCTGGTCCACAGCGGCGCGAACTTCCTCGTGATCGACGAGCCCACGAACCACCTCGACCTCGAGAGCCGCGAGGCGCTCGAGGACGCGCTGCGCGCGTTCGACGGCACGCTCCTGCTCGTCTCGCACGACCGCGCGCTGCTCGACGCGGTCGGCACGCGCACGATCGCGATCGAGGACAAGAAGCTCGCCAGCTACCTGGGCGGCTGGGCCGACTACCTGCGCGTGCGCGAGGAGCGCAAGGCCGAAGCCGCGCCGCCTAAGGCGGCGAAGCAGAAGAAGGCGAAGCCAAAGCCCGCGGGCATCTCGAAGGACCGCAAGCGCCGGATCGGCGTGCTCGAGCGCGAGATCGAGGCGGCCGAGCAGTCGCTGCGCGCGCTCGAGGACGAGCTGGCCGAGCCGTCGGCGTGGTCGTCCCCCACCTCGACCGCGCGCTCGACCAAGCGCCACGAGGACGCAAAGCGCAAGGTCGAGGAGCTCTACGAGCAGCTGGGCGCGCTCGAGGCCGGCTGATGGAGCGCGCGTTCGCGACGGCGGCCGACTGGGAGGCGTGGCTCGAGGCCGAACACGAGCAGGCCGACGAGCATCTGGCTGAAGATCGCGAAGAAGGCTTCCGGCATCGAGAGCGTCACGCATGCCGAGGCGCTCGAGGTCGCGCTCTGCTTCGGCTGGATCGACGGCCAGCGCAAGGCCTTCGACGAGAACTGGTTCCTCCAGCGCTTCACCCCGCGCCGGCGCGGCAGCAAGTGGTCGCAGATCAACCGGGAGAAGGTCGAGGCATTGATCGCCGCCGACCGCGTCCGCCCCGCCGGCCTGCGCGAGTACGAGGAGGCGAAGGCCGACGGCCGGCTTGACAACGCCTACGAGCCGCAGTCGAGGATCACGGTGCCGCCCGACCTGCAGAAGGAGTTCGACGCGAACCCGGCGGCGGCGCGCTTCTTCGAGACGCTCGACTCGCAGAACCGCTACGCGGTCCTCTACCGGATCCAGGACGCGAAGCGGCCCGAGACGCGCGCTCGCCGGATCGCTCAGTACGTCGAGATGCTGGCCGACGGGCGCAAGCTGCACCCGTAGCGGCCCAAGGCCCCCGGCTCGTTCGAGGAGGTCGCCGAACCGGGGGCCGAGGCCTACTGGTGGCTTAAACCGGTACGAGTGCCGCTCGTACCGCTGGATCCGCGGCCAACTCGTCGAGCAGGAACGGATGCTCGTCGTAGTGCCCCTGCACGAACGGGTGCCCAACCGCGTCCGCCAGCGAGCGGCCGTTCCTCATCTCGAGGGCGACGTGTGCCCCGACCACCCCTGCCGCACGCGACCGCATCCTCGGTGCGAAGTCGAATTCGCTCATGCGCTGCTCCTTTCGGGTCGCTCTCGCCTGCGGTCCGCCTCCACGATCGCCTCCATCCGCACGAGCCGGATCCGCTTGACGCCCTCCTCAGGGCGCCCCGCGGCGATTCCCGCACGTGCGAGTGCGTAGCGCTTTACCCCTGTCGGCTGCCTCATGGCAGGGATATTCGACCCGCCGGGCGCCGATTTCTTCAGCCATATGGCGGAAATTCAGGCCTTGCGGTTGGACCGAGTGTCGAGCACCGGCTCGAGCTGCTTGAGCGGCGGCAGGGCCTCCATCCGCGCGAGGCGGAAGCGCTTGATGCGCGCGCTCTGCGCCTCTATGCCCGGGGGTACGAGCCGGTAGCGCCTCGGCTTACGCCCAGGATCAGCTTTCTCTGGAGAGTCCAAGCGCGCCAATTCCACCGGACGGCGTAATCGGTGTCAATCGGTCGATCGGCTGATTTTCATCCGGTTGAAGCACTGCGCGGGTCGAGGTAAACGGCCTTGTCCCATGGGGGCGTGACCTCGAACTCCGTCGCCAGTTCTTCCCTGCTCAGGCGCTCGATCGGGACTACCCGCACCCCGGCCGCCGTCGTCGTGCGCTCGTCGGGGTCGGGCGCTGGCAGCGGGATGTGCCCCGCGTGGCTTCCGTACGACACCCGGCTCCAACCGCCAAAGCGGGCCCAGGGGCTGTGGCCGCCGTGCGAGGACGCGCGGATGCGCGCGGCGCCGGTTGCGTCGTCGATCCGGACCTGGACCGACTCCCAGTCGTCGCGGTGATATCCCGGGTAGTCCTTCTTCGCCGTCCGCTCGATCGCCCACCTCCAGATCGCTGCCGAGCCCACCCAGGTCGAGGTCGAGTCGGGGTAGTAGAGCCAGTACTGGACGAAGGTCTCGCCGCCGTCGCGGACGACGTGCGTGAAGACGGTCGCGCGCGCGTCGCGCGTGCGGTGCACGTCGAGGCCCTGCTCGTCGGGCGCGTCCGAGCAGCGGTGCGAGCGGCACTCGCGGAAGTCCACCGGCAGCGTGCGCGTGCGCGGCTCGTAGACGAGGCTCGGCAGGAACTCGCGCACGAGCGCGGCGTCGCGGTCGCCGTAGGCGGCGCGCAGCTCGTCGTCCTCCTGGCCGCAGTCACCGCGGACGGCGCAGACGAGCGCGCGGGCGAGCTCAGCGCCGAGCGGCCGCCCGTCGACCACCCCGGCACCCGCCGCCACCGCCGCGCCGCAGGCGAGCGCGACGAGCAGCACGAGCCCCACCCACTCGAGCGCCGCCTGCCCGCGTTGGTTGCCCACGTTCGTTCAAGTGGGCTCTGGCGGGTTCGCTCCCCCGGGCGTAGCTTGGTTGTAGTGGACTCCTCCTCCCACCGCATCGAAGAGATCGCTCACAACCTTGCCGCCGTGCAACGCGGCTGGGAGGCGTTCAACGCCGCGGGGATCACGGTGGACGCCATCAGGGACGGGGCGCTCGAACCGGTGATGGAGTCCCTCGACCGCGGCATCGTCTTCGACGTGACCGGGCTCGGCATCCCCGGCCTCGGCACCTACTACGGCCACCGCGGCGTCCGCCAGTTCTGGTTGGACTGGTTCGAAGTCGTCGGCGACGTCCACACGGACATCCTCGAAACGCGCGCGGTGGGCGACAAGGTGGTCTCGGTCTGCCGCCAGAGCGGCAGTGGCATCGCCAGCGGCGCGATCGTCGTCTGGGAGTTCTCGATCGTCTTCACGATGCGCGACGCGAAGGTCGTGCGGATGGACATGTACGCGGACGCCGAGGAGGCCCGCCGCGCTGCGGGCCTCGGCGTGGCCGCCGCGCACTAGGGGGCCGTGGCCTCCGCCATCGCTCGCGCGGCCTCGTGCGTCGGGTAGGAGTCCATGCGTCGCAGCTGCTCGTCCTCCACGCGAGCTACCCAGCCGACCTCCTGCTCCGCGCTCGCGCCGCTCTGGGCGCCGGTCATTCGCATTCGGCCCAGGATCAGGACCCGCTCCCCCACCGCCTCGATCGACTCGAGCGTCAGATGCGTCTTCCACCTCGAGTGCCACTCGTCGAAGAACTCGCGTAGCTGCTCGCGCCCGCGGTAGACCACACGCTCACCCTCGGCCTGCCCGATGACGATCCCGGGCGCGTACTCCACGTCCGGGTGAGCCCCCTCGAGCCAGCCTTCGAAATCCCCGGCGTTCCAGGCCTCGAACGAGCGGTGGATCACCTCGTCAAGCGGCAGCGGGGAGCGAGCCACCGCCCGATTGCAACACCGATCCGGCCCCGCGTCAATACGATCGCCGCCCCATGCACTTCGACCTGACCGACGAGCAGCAGGACATCCGCCGCCTCGCGCGGGACTTCGCGCAGGGTGAGGTGAAGCCCGTCGCCGAGGAGCTCGACCGCGAGAAGCGCTTCCCGTACGAGATCGTCGAGCAGCTCGGCAAGCTCGGCCTGATGGGGATCCCCTACCCCGAGGAGTACGGCGGCGCGAACGCCGGCTACCTCGCGTACGCGATCGTCGTCGAGGAGCTCACGCGCGTCGACTCGAGCGTCGCGATCACGCTCGCCCAGAACACGAGCCTCGCCACCTACCCGATCTACGCGTTCGGCTCCGAGGAGCAGAAGCAGGAGTGGATGCCGCAGCTGTGCAGCGGCACGGCGCTCGGCGGGTTCGGGCTGACCGAGCCCGAGGCGGGCTCGGACGCCGGCAACGTGCGCACCACCGCGCGCGAGGAGGACGGCGAGTGGGTGGTGAACGGGGCGAAGCAGTTCATCACCAACGCGGGCACCGACATCTCGAAGTTCACGACGGTCACCGCACGGACCGGCGACAACGAGGTCTCGAACATCCTGATCCCGAACGGCACGCCGGGCTTCGAGGTCGGCGAGCCGTACCGCAAGATGGGTTGGAACGCGTCCGACACGCGGCCGCTGTCGTTCGACGACTGCGCGCGTCCCGCTCGAGAACCTCGTCGGCGCGCGCGGGCAGGGCTTCAAGCAGTTCCTCGAGACGCTCGACGGCGGCCGTATCAGCGTGTCGGCGATGGGCGTCGGCCTCGCGCAAGGCGCGCTCGACGAGGCGCTCGCCTACGCGAAGGAGCGCCAGGCATTCGGCCAGTCGATCTCGAAGTTCCAGGCGATTCAGATGAAGCTCGCCGACATGGCGACCGAGATCGAGGCCGCTCGGCTGCTCACCTACAAGGCGGCGGTCGAGCGCGAGCAGGGCAAGGACTTCCGGATCACCGCCGCCAAGGCCAAGCTGAAGACCGGCCGCCTCGCCGTGCGCGCCGCCGAGGAGGCGGTCCAGATCCACGGCGGCTACGGCTATATCGAGGAGTACCCGGTGTGCCGCTTCTACCGCGACGCGAAGATCCTCACCATCGGCGAGGGCACCGACGAGGTGCAGCAGTTGGTCATTGCGCGCGGCATGGGTGCGTAGTTAGGGTCGGCACATGGCCCAAAACGAGAACGTGGCGGCGATCGAAAACGCCGTCGCACAAATGAATAGCGGGAACCTCGAGGGCTACCTCGAGATGTATGGGGACGACCTGACGCTTCACGGCTACCCGCCGGAGGTGCAGGGGAAGGAGGGCGTGAGCGCGTTCTACGCGGCGTTTGCGAAGGCCCTTCCGGACATCGAGCTGACGCTCGAGGATTCCGTCAGCGATGGCGACAAAGTCGCCGTGCGGTACCGGGTCCGCGGCACGCACAGTGACGAGCTGATGGGCGTGCCGGCGACCGGGAACAAGGTCGACGTCGAGGGACAGTCGTTCTTCCGGTTCGAGGACGGACGGGTCGCCGAGCGCTGGCAGTCGCTCGACGCGGTCACGCTGCTGACGCAGCTCGGCGCGCTGCCGGCGCCGGCCTAGCGGCTCAGAGCACGGCGAGACGCGCGGGGAAGGCGGCCGCGTGAGCGGTCGCGGTCCTCGCGCGACTTCCGCACGGCGCGCGCGATCGCCCAGTGGCCGCCGAGGAAGGCGCCCCAGCCGGCGATGCTGCCGCCCGGCCAGAACTCGCCGCCGCCGGTCAGCGCCCAGATCCCGACGAAGCCGCTGTTGATGCCCGCGTAAGCGGCGGCGTGCGCGCGCAGCAGCCGGCGCTGGAAGCCCCAGCGCGCCTCCGACCGCGCGCGTGAGCGCGGGTCCCATGGCAGGTCGCGAAAGAGCACCTTCAGGTCCGCGCGCGTCGAGGCCGCGTAGGCGAGCTCGACACGGCGCTCGAGCTCGACCTCGTCAAGCCGGCCCTCGGCGTAGTGGGCGCGCAGCGCATCGGCGGCCCGCTGCCGCCCCTCGTCTGAGGGGCGCATCTGATCTCGGCGCTGCAGGTCGTACCCCACGCTTGCCAGTATCGCGCACGTGACGCTCCGGCTCGCCGGTCTGTGGCTCGTCCTGTTCGCGATCTACGCGAGCACGCTCGGGCTCGACGCCTTCGGCTCCTCGGACTACGGCGGGGACGAGCCGCACTACCTCCTGACGGCGAAGTCGCTGGTGGAGGACGGCGACTTCGACGTGCGCAACCAGCGCGCCGAGCGCCAGTGGGAGGAGTTCTACCCGCAGTACCTCGACCGGCACGGGAAGCTGACCGAGGGCCGCGCGCACGAGCCGCACGGCGCCGGGTTCCCGGCGCTGATCGCGCCCGCGTTCGCGCTCGGAGGCGCGAAGGCGGTCGAGCTTTTCCTCGCGGCGATCGCCGCGCTCGGCGGCGTGCTCGCGTACCTGCTTGCACTGCGCGTCGTGCCGGACCCGTGGGCGATCGGGGCGACGCTTGCGGTCACACTCTCGCCGCCGTTCATCGCGTATGGCACCGCCGTGTATCCGGAGCTCAGCGCCGCCACCGCGCTCGCGGGCGCGGCGCTGCTCGCGTTGCGACTCCAGGAGCGGATCACGCGGCCGGACGCGTTCGGCTGCTTCCTGCTGCTCGGCACGCTGCCGTGGCTGGGCACGAAGTTCGTCCCCGCCGGGATCGTGATCGGCGTCTTCGCCGCCCGCACACTGTGGCGTTCGCGCAGCCGCATGCTGACGCTGCTCGCGTCCGAGCTCGCCCTCTTCAGCGTGATCTTCTACGTGACGCTGAACGAGGCGCTCTACGACGGGCCGACGCCGTACTCGGCCGAGGTCGAGGGCGAGAGCTCGACGGATGCGAGCTTCCCCGGCGGGTACGTCGAGCGCACCTACCGGCTCGTCGCGCTGCTCATCGACCGCGAGTTCGGCCTCCTGCGCTGGGCACCCGTCTTCGCGCTCGTCGGCGTCGGCGTGTGGCTGCTCGTGCGCACGCGCCACGAGAAGCTCGCGCGCGCGCTGCCCCAGCACGCCCGGGCCGACGCGACGGCCTTCCTCTGCACGCTCGCGCTCGGCGCGCAGCTCCTGGTCGCGGCGTTTCTCGCCCCCACCATGTTCGGGTTCTCGTTCCCGCCGCGGCATCTCATGGCCGGGCTGCTGCTCGCCGTTCCGCTCGTGGCGTGGGGCCTGCGCCGGTTCCCGCGCACGGGAGTCGCGCTGGCGGCAATCGGGTTCGTCGGGTCGGTCTGGCTCTACGCCGACGTGCGCTGGGACGGCGGCGGCTTTGCGGCCGGGCGTCCCGACGCACCGTGGGGGCCGCTCGAGGACGCATTCCCGTTGTTCAGGGAGGGGAGCACGGTGCCGTTCGTGATCGCGGGCGCGCTGGGCGCGGCGCTCGTCGCCCTCTGCTTCCTCGCGTGGTGGAACTCGCGCCAGAGCGCGGGCGCGACGCGCGCGAAGTACTCGGGGTAGCGCACGAACGAGCTGCCGCTGTCGCGGCGGCGGTAGTTGATCGGGACCTCGACCGCGTCGATGCCGGCTCCCCACAGCGACAGCGTCAGCACCTGGGCGTAGTTGTAGTCGTGGCGGATGCGTGCGGCGGCGAGCGCCTCGCGGCCGAAAGCTCGGTAGCCGCTCTGCCCGTCCGAGACGACCGTCTGCATCAGCGTCCCGAGCAGAGCGCTCGTCAGCCGGTTGGCGAGCGTTCGGTGCCAGGTCATGCCGTCGCGGTCGCCGAGGAAACGCGAGCCGACTACGTACTGCGCGCGCCCGCGCGCGACCGGGTCGAGCACGCGCTCGAAGTCGGCCGGGTCGTACTCGCCATCGCCGTCGAGGTAGACAGCGGCGTCGTAGCCGCGTTCGCGCGCGGCCGTGAGGCCCTGGCGGACCGCCGCGCCCAAGCCGTGCGAGCGCCCGTTCGAGACCACCTCCGCACCGGCGTCACGCGCGATCGCCGCGGTTTCGTCGGTCGAGCCGTCGTCGATCACGAGCACGTCCACGCCCATGCCGCAGGCGCTGCGCGGTATCCGGGCGACGACCGAGCCGATCGCGGCCGCCTCGTCCTTCGCGGGGATGATCGCGAGGCAGCGCGAAGGGGTCTGACCCCTTGAGTCGACCCCACTCAAGGGGTCTGACCCCTTTACAAGCGGGCGGCCGCGCGCCTGCGCGGGTGGCTCCACGCCCAGTAGCGCGCTGACTGTCACCGCCAGCTCGCACACGTTGTGCGGCTCGTGCGAGACGGTGCCGGGCACCGCGCCCGCGCCGTGCACGATGAACGGGACCGGCGACTCGCCCCAGTCGAGGTGGCCGTGGCCGCCGATGCCGCGGCCCTGGCCGTGGTCGGCCATCAGGATCACGGTGGCGTCGTCGAGCTTGCCGCGCTCCCCGAGCCACGCGAGGAAGTCCGCCACGTGGCGGTCGGTCTGCTCGAGCTGGTCGAGGTACTCGCGGTTACGCACCCCGCGCACGTGGCCGAGCTGGTCGGCGGCGAGCAGCTGGAGCACGAGCAGGTCGGGATCGTCGCGCTCGACCACCTCGCGCGCGGCCGCGACCAGCGAATGGTCGATGCGCTCGGTCGGCTGCACCGAGGTGACGGCGCTCACGACCTCCTCGCCGAACGGGTCGAGCAGATGCGCGATGCCGACCAGGCGACCGCGGCGGCCGTGGCGCTCGAGCACGTCGAACACCGACTCGCACCGAACCCCGAGCCGCGGCGCGAAGTTGGAGTGCATCCCGTGGTCCTGCGGGGCGGCACCGGTGAGCATCGACGAAAAGCAGACGACCGTGCGCGCCGGGTAGGCCGGCTCGACCGACAGGTACTCGGTCCCCTCGCGCGCCAGCCGGTCGATCGCCGGTGTGTCGGCCTGCCACAGCCGCTCGCGGTTGCAGCCGTCCACGACGATCACGTAGACGCGCTTCGCAAGGGGGTCTGACCCCGAGGGGTCAGACCCCTGGGGTGGCGGGTAGGCCGGCAGCCGCCGCGCGAACCTCCGCCACGCGAGCGCGCCGAGCGCCGCGGCGACCAGGGCGACCGCGGCGATTCGCAGCGCGCTCCCCGCGCCCGGCTCCTCGGCAAGCAGCGTCCCGGCTGAGATCGTCATCACGATCTTCGGCACCTGCTCCAGCGCGTTGCCGCTCGTCGGGTCGGAGTTCGTCAGGACGAGGCGCCAGAAGCGGAGGAAGTTGGTCCACGGCGCCCCGGTGCGGAGCCGGTAGTAGAAGGTCCCCCAGAAGAAGACCGTGAAGAAGGCCCATCCGGCGAGCGCGCCGAGCACGAGCGCCGGCGCGCGCCACGGCTCGAGCAGCGGCACGCTGACGGCGAGCGCGAGCCAGAGCAGTGCGCGGCCGCGGAGGGGGAACGGGAAGCGACTGAGCACGACGGCGAGCGCGAGCGCGCCGATCAGCGCGAGCCCGAGCGAGCCGTCGGGCGCGAGGCCGACCAGCTCCGCCGCGAGCAGCACCAGCACCGGGTAGACGAGCGTGAACGGGCGGCCCTCGTTGAAGACGTTCCACGCCCGCGCCGCCCAGACCTCGATGAGCCCCGCCGATCGCGCCACAGGCAGATCGTATTAGGGAACCCTAATATGGCGCGCCATGGGAGAGCGCACGCTGGTGACAGGGGCCGCCGGGTTCCTCGGATCCCACCTCTGCGACCGGCTGCTCGCGGACGGGCACGAGGTCGTGGGGGTCGACTGCTTCACCGAGCACTATGCCCGCGAGCTGAAGGAGCGCAACCTCGCGAGCGCCCGCCAGTCGGACGCCTTCGAGCTCGTCGAGGCGGACCTCGCCCGGGATGGCGTGCGCGCGCTCCTCGACGGAGTAGACACCGTCTTCCACCTGGCCGCGGAGCCTGGCGTGCGCGGCGGGAACCTCAGCGCGTACCTGCGGCGCAACGTGATCGCGACGCGGCGCCTGCTCGCCGCAGGGCCGCGGCGGCTCGTGTACGCCTCGTCCTCGTCGGTCTACGGGAACGCCGCGCATCAGTCGGAGGACACGCCGGTCGCGCCGCTCTCCCCCTACGCCGCCACGAAGGCCGCGATGGAGCGGCTGGTCGCGGCATCCGGCGTGCCCGCCGTCGGCCTCCGCTTCTTCACGGTCTACGGCCCGCGCCAGCGCCCCGACATGGCCTTCCACCGCTTCATTGCGCGCTGCCTCGCGCGGCGAGCCGATCACGGTGATCGGCGACGGCCGCCAGGTGCGCGACTTCACCTACGTCGGCGACGCCGTCGAGGCCGCGCTCGCGGCGGCCGCCCAGGGCCGGGACGGCGCCATCTACAACGTCGGCGGCGGCCACCCGGTCGAGCTGCGCGACGCGATCGCGCTGATCGCCGAGCTCGTCGGCGGGCCGGTCACCGTGGAGCACGCCGCGGCGGTCGCCGGCGAGGCGCGGCGGACGGCGTGCGACGGGTCGCTCGCCCAGCGCGAGCTCGGGTTCGTTCCTCAGACGCCGCTCGGCGCCGGCATCGCGCGCCAGTTCGAGCACATGCTCGAAATAACCCGAGCGGCGCCCCGCCGGAACCAGAAGGCGGAGCGCCGCTCGGTTGTGCAGGTCGAGGTGACGGATGCTTCGACGACCCGCATTAGGGGCACGGCCCAAAGTACCTCGCCGCAATTAGCTGGCAGTTAGCAATCTGCAAGCCGTTTGCCCATTCCGTCCGCGCCCCGTGCGACGGTGGATGGTCCGATGGAAATCGTGCTTGCACTGCTTGTCGGACTGATCTTGGGCGGCGCCGCCGTGTGGACCGTGGTGCGCGCTCGCATCGACGCGGCGCGCGCTGAAGCGCACCACTCGCGCGAGCTGCTCGAGCAGGTCAAGACCGACATCCCGAACGCCGTCAAGGCGGCGTCGAGCGACGCGTCGCAGTCGCTGATGGACGTGCTGGTCAAGCCGATCGCCGACTCGCTCAAGAACGTGGACGGCAAGCTCGAGACGCTCGAGAAGGCACGCAACCTGGCGCACGGGCAGCTGAGCGAGCACCTGCGGACGGTCACCGCCGGCCAGGACCAGCTCCGGCGCGAGACGGCCAGCCTGGTCACGGCGCTGCGCGCGCCGGCCACGCGCGGCCGCTGGGGCGAGCTCCAGCTCAAGCGCGTCTGCGAGATGGCGGGCATGATCGAGCACTGCGACTTCGAGCAGCAGAGCTCGGCCGACACCGATGACGGCCGCGTCCGGCCCGACCTGATCGTGAAGCTGCCCGGCGGCATGAACGTCGTCGTGGACGCGAAGGTCCCGCTCGAGGCCTACCTGAACGCGCTCGAGACCGAGGACGACGACGAGCGCGCCGCGCACCTCGAGGGGTACGGGCGCCACGTGCGCGACCACCTGCGCAAGCTCGGCGCGAAGTCGTACCAGGACAGCTTCTCCCCCTCGCCCGAGTTCGTCGTGCTCTTCCTGCCGAGCGAGTCGTTCCACAGCGCGGCGCTCGAGCAGGTGCCCGACCTGATTCAGGAGGGCGTCGACAACAAGGTGCTGATCGCGACGCCCACGTCGCTGATCGGGCTGCTCAAGGTCGTCGCCTACGGCTGGCGCCAGGAGCGGATGGCGGAGTCGGCCGAGCAGGTCGCCGAGCTCGGCCGCCAGCTCCACAAGCGAATCGCGACGATGGCGGGCCACCTCACCAAGCTCGGCCGCGCCATCAACACGACCACGAACGCCTACAACGACACGATCGGCTCGCTCGAGCGGCAGGTGCTCGTGAGCGCGCGGAAGCTCTCCGACCTCGGCGTCGAGTCGGGCAAGGACATCGAGTCGCTGGAGCAGGTGGAGACGGCCGTGCGCTCACTGCAGGCGCCGGAGCTCGTCGAGGGCGACGACCCCGACGAGATCAAGATCACGTCGCTGCCGAAGCTGGCGTCCTAATGAGCGCCCAGAAGCCGCCCGCTACTCTGGACTGGCGGCAGGGGTTCTAGGACTCGCATGCTCGATCGCCGCAACTTCCTTCAGTCAGCTGCTGCTGTCCCACTGATCTGCTCGGTGGGAGGCAAGACGTATGACGTCTCGACCGCGCGCGAGGTCGACGAGGCCGACGCGGCCGCGGCGAAGATCCCGCGCCCGAAGGCGACGGCGGCTCAGTCGGAGTTCCCCACCCCCAGCCGGCACCCGGCGGTCAGGTGCGCGAGTACTGGGTCCAGGCGCGCTCGAAGCGGTGGGACATCGCTCCGAACAAGGTCGACGAGTGGATGAAGAACCGCATCACCGGCCGCACGAAGTTCCGCGCGTTCGTCTACCAGCTGATGAGCGCGGGATTCGCAGAGCCGCTCACCCGCCCGCGCATGCCCGGCCCGACGCTCGAAGCCGAGGTCGGCGACCTGATGGTCGTGCACTTCCGCAACGCCGACGAGCGCCTGAACCAGGCGGTCACGATGCACCCCCACGGCGTCAAGTACAACCCCGAGTACGACGGCGCCTACCTGGGCGACTTCACGCGCGCCGGCGGTTTCATCGCGCCCGGCGAGGAGTTCACGTACCGCTGGGAGTGCACGCCTGACTCGGTCGGGGTGTGGCCCTACCACGACCACGGCCCGAACCACACGCTGAACACGATGCGCGGCCTGTTCGGGGCCGTGATCGTCCGCCCCAAGGGCGCGACGCGGCCCGACGTCGAGCACACCCTGATGATGCACTCGTTCGCGCCGCAGGTGACGCGGCTGCCACGACTCTTCCAGGTCGTCAACGGCCGCAGCGGCGCAGGCAACACGCCCACGATCGAGGCGAGCGTCGGCCAGGATGTCGCGCTTCACGCGATCGGCTTCGACAGCAACTTCCACACCTTCCACATCCACGGACACAGGTGGAAGGACCCGAACGGAACTTTCGTGGACAACCCGGGTTTCGGTCCGAACGAGACGGTCACCGCTCGCTTCACCGAGGACAACCCTGGGCGCTGGCTGTGGCACTGCCACGTGTTCTCACACCAAGACGCCGGGATGGCGGGTTGGTATGTCGTCAACTAAGGAGGAGAAGTGAAGACTGGACTCGCCGCGGTTGCGGCCCTACTGCTGGTACCGAGCGCCGCGATGGCGATCGACTATCCGTCCCCCAAAGACCCCGGCAAGCTGCCCCCGCGCCCGAACGGCCAGGAGGCGACGCTGCACGTCTGCAAGAAGCCGCGCTGCTTCCAGACGATCCAGGAGGCCGTCAACGCCTCGCGTCGGCGGCGACACGATCAAGGTCGCGAACGGCACCTACAAGGAGGGCGTCCAGGTCAAGAACAAGGGCCGACGCGGCCTGCGTCATCATCGGCAACAAGAAGAAGCCGGGCAAGGTCCTCATGAACGGCAAGGGCCTGAAGGGCGCCAAGGCGCAGAACGCGTTCTTCGTGAACGACGTCAACGACGTGACGATCCGGGGCTTCAAGGCCAAGAACTACAAGGCGAACGGCTTCTTCCTGACGAACGTCAAGGGCTACCTGCTGAAGAACCTGATCGCGCAGCACACCGGCCGGTACGGCATGTACGCCTTCAACTCGAAGGGCGGCACGATGGCCAAGTCGGAGGCCTACGAGATGAGCGACTCCGGCTTCTACGTCGGCCAGACGCCCCCGCAGGCGAAGCCCAAGCGCACGTTCCTCAAGAACCTGAAGTCACACACGAACGTGCTCGGCTACAGCGGCACGAACATGCGCTACGTGACGATCCAGGACTCGCAGTTCTGGAACAACGGCATCGGGATCGTGCCGAACGCGCTCGACTCGGAGAAGTTCGCGCCGCCGGAGTTCAACGTGATCAAGAACAACGAGGTGTTCTGGAACAACTTCAACTACTACCTCGGGGCTCCGTTCCCCGTGACCGGCGACGAGCAGCAGACCGGCGTCTTCCCGTTCCCTGTCGGGATCGGAATCCTGCTGTTCGGCGGACGCGACATCCTCCTCGAGGGCAACGAGATCTACGGCAATTACGACGCCGGCTTCGCGATGATCGACCAGATCGCGCTGGAGCAGGAGGACGCACGCACCGTCGACCGCAACACGATCCGCGGCAATGAGTTCGGCCTCGGCGGCATGGACCTGAACGGCCGTGACATCGCCTACGACGGAAGCGGCTCGGACAACTGCTTCGCCGACAATGGCGACACGCAGAACAACCTCCCGGCCGACGACAGCGAGCTCGTCGCGTGCCCGTTCAGCGGCGAGAACGGCGTGAACGACGACGCGCGCGAGCGAGATGCTCCAGCATCGCGCTCGACCGAGGACCGCGAGCAGTACTGGATCAAGCACCCGCACGCGGACAAGCCGGGCTACACCCCGCTGGAGCACTATGGGGATTAAGGCATTCGCCGGGATCGCGGTGGCGGCTACGGTCGCCGCCGCGGCCCTGCCCGCTCAGGCGGACGATCCCGTCCGCAAGGTCGTCCGCATCTACGACAACTTCTATTCGCCGGACGAGATGAGGGTGAAGCGCGACACGGTTGTCGTGTGGAAGTGGCCGAACTACACCGGCGACGTCCACGACGTGAAGCTGAAGGAGAAGCCGAAGGGCGCCAAGCGCTTCTGGTCCGACCCGGCCGCGGTGGGCTACAAGTTCAAGCGGAAGCTGACCGTCCCCGGCAAGTACCACATCATCTGCACGCTGCACGAGGAGATGGAGATGGACATCACCGTGCGCAGGCGCCGCGCCTAGCTCGGGTCAGCGCGACGTCTCCCAAGCAGCGCCGATCCGGCGCGTGAAGCCCTTCGGCTTTTCCGCGTAGAGGCGCTTGCCCAGCTTGAGGGCCCGCTTTCTCAGCCGCGCGCGGCGCTTCCCGATCGCCCGGCGTAGCTCCTTGTGCTTCTTGCCGGTCGCGCGCTCGGCGAGCATCGCGAGGTCGTGGTCCTCGCCGAGCAGGTCCGACAGCACGTGCGCCTCCGCGGCGAGCTCGTCCATCATCGCCGGCCATGCCGAGTGGAGGATCGTGGCGGAGTACCAAAGGTCCTTCACACGCTTGCGCCATTCGTGCAGGTTCTCGGCCGTCGGGCGCTTGCGCGCGGCGCGGTAGGCGGCACGGCCGTCGCCATAGATCTGCTGCAGCCCGGGCCGCAGGGTCTTGAAGGAGTCCTTCCGCGGCGCGAGCGCATTTACCTCGCTGCGCGCCACCGTGAGCTCGGCCTGCGCGAGGCGAATCTGGGAGTCGTCCGCCTTGCGTCCGGCCTCGGCGGCGAGCTCCTTGCGCAGCCCGCGCACCGACTTCTTCGCGACGTCGCCGCGCTTGACCAGCTCGTCGAGCGTCTCGAGCAGCACGTCGGCATCGCGGCGGCCCGCGAGGCGGCGGGCTGTGTCGCGCAGGCGGCGGTTCCAGCTCGAGTCCGCCTGGACGAGTCGGACGAGCGCGCGCAGCTTCTTGATGTCCTTGCGCGCCTCGTGCACCGCCTCCGGCGTGTCGTGCCCCGCGCGGCCGCTGAGCTCGTCGACGGCGGAGTCGAGCCTGCCGCCGGCGATCCGGACGATGCCTGCGGGCACCGTCTCTTTCCGCCTCAGCCTGAACTTGCGTGACGCGGGCTTCTGCCGCTGTCGCCCGCGCGATCTCAGCAGCAGGCCGGCGCCGATCCCGGCCACTGCACCCACCGCTGCGAGCACGTGGCGGGAGGGCCTCATGCCGTCAGGTTCCCCGGTCGAGGATCTTCGAAGCCGCGCTGGCGGGATCGAGGCGACGTTTTACAACCTGGTCGAGCAGCTCCTGGACCTCCGGGTCGTCCATCGCCTGCTCCCGGACGCGCCTCCTCAGCCGCACCGTGGCCAGCTCGAGCACCTCGTTGCGCAGGTTCCTGCGGCGCCGCTCCTCGAGCGTCCCCTCGGCGGCGATATGGGCGCGGTGCTCGTCGATCGCGGTGGCGACCTCCTCGATCCCCTCGGCGCGCGACGCCTCGGTGGTGAGCACCGGGACCCGCCACGACTGCTCGGGTCCGAGCGACAGGACGGCCTTGACCTCGCGCACCATCGTGTCGGTGAGCGGATGGTCCTTCTTGTTCACCACGATCACGTCGGGGATCTCCATCACTCCCGCCTTGAGCGCTTGGATCGAGTCGCCCGAGCCCGGCATCAGCGCGAGGACGACGGTGTCGGCGTGGTCGATGATGTCGACCTCGGCCTGGCCGACGCCGACGGTCTCGAGGAAGACGTCGTCCTTGCCGGCCGCGTCCATCAGGAGCGCGGCCTGGAGCGTCGCCTCCGAGAGCCCGCCCAGCGAGCCGCGGCTCGCCATCGAGCGGATGAAGACGCCGGGGTCGAGGAAGTGGTCCGCCAGCCGGATCCGGTCGCCGAGCAGGGCGCCCTTCGTGAAGGGCGACGACGGGTCGATCGACAGCACGGCCACGTCGCGATCGCGCTCGCGCGCGTGCTTGACGAGCGTGCCGATCAGCGTCGACTTGCCGACGCCGGGCGGGCCCGTGAAGCCCACCATCGCCGCGTTCCCCGTCTTCGGATACACGCGCCGGACGAGCTCCCAGCCCTCGGGGTCGTCGTTCTCGACCAGCGAGATCGCGCGTGCCAGCGCGCGCTTGTCGCCGGCCAGCAGGGGCTCGGCGAGGTCGTCTGCGGTGCGTCCGGTCGTCGCCATCGGGCGGCGAAGCATATGGAGAGCGGCTAGACGCGCTCGGCTGCGGCGGCCGCCTCGGAGAACGCCCTCAGGCGCAGCTCCTCGAGGTCGGCGAGCTGGACCTCGGCACGCCCGATGAGTCCCTCGAGCTCCTCGGGATCGAGCCGCGGCTCCTGCGGCACGATGTGGCGCAGCGCGACCCAGAGGCTGCGCTTGCCCGTGACGCCCACCACGAGCCCCTCGAGCTCGGTGACGCGGCTCTGCGGCGAGTAGCTCGTCAGGTGGCCGTTCAGCTTCAGCCGGCCGGCCTTCTCGCCCACCCACGCGCCCGCGACCTTGAACCGGTCCGGGCCCACGCCGAGCGTCGTCATGATCGCTCGCAGCGAGTCGCGGTCCTGCTCGATCTCGCGCGCGATCCGCTCGAGGTCCGGGCCGTACGGCGTACCGCTGTTCGCCGACGCGGTGCGGCGTGCCAGCTCGAGCCCCGCCGTGGCGCCGGCGTAGTGGTCCTCGAGGTAGATCTTCAGGTAGTCGCGTCCGAGTAGCTGCATCGGTCTGAGCCTACTCGTAGGCCAGCGCTTCGAGCACGTCGAGCCGCGCCGCCCGCCGCGCGGGCAGAATCGCCGCGACGATGCCCGCGATCGCGGCGAGGATGAAGAGGAGGATCAGCGTTCCCACCGGGAACGACAGGTTGAAGCCTTCGTCCGCGAGGGGCCGCGACACGATCACCGCGAAGAAGATGCCGAGCGCACTGCCGAGCAGCGCGCCGAGCAGCGCCGTGATCACCGCCTCGTAGCGGACGATTCGCCTGACCTGGCGGCGCGACATGCCGATCGCGCGCAGCAGGCCGAGCTCGCGCGTGCGCTCGTAGATCGACAACGTGAGCGTGTTGACGATGCCGAACAGCGAGACGATCACGGCGAGCGACAGCAGCGCGTACAGCAGGTTGACGAGCTGGTTCACCTGCTCCGCGAACCTGTCCTTGAGCTCGCTCTGGTCGAGCACGTCGACGACCGGGAAGTCGCGATCGATCGTCGCCTCGACGTTCTTGCGCACCGCGATCGGGTCGGCACCGGGGGCATAGTCGAGCAGGATCAGCCCGTCCTGGCGGACGTGGAAGTCGTCCTTCAGCGCCGTGTGGGTGAGCACGAAGTCGCCCCACAGGTCCGCGGTGTCTTCGAGCTTCCCGCGCACGGTGTAGACGGCCTGCTTGTCCGCCGGCGTCGTGACCGACAGCGTGTCGCCGACGTCGACGTCGTTGTCCGTCGCCCACGCCTGATCGACGATCGCGTCGTCGCGCGTCATCCCGTCCACCGTCGCGTTCGACCCCTCGTTCCACTCGAACTCGAAGACCTGGCTGGCACCCTTTGGGTCGATCGCCGTGATGAAACTCGTGTCGCCGCCCGTCTCCTTCACCTCGCCTTCGCCGTAACGCAGCGACGAGACGGGCCCGACGCCGTCGATCGCGGCGACCTCGCGCTCGGCCGCAGTCGGGATCGGCGAGAAGCCGTCGTCGTGCTGCAGGGTCAGATCGGCAGCGAAGCTCTTGTCGACCGCATCGTTGATCGAGCTCTTGATGCCGGCGGCGAAGACCGCGACGAAGGTGACGAGCGCGAGGCCGATCATGAGCGCCGCGGCGGTGGTGGCCGTCCTGCCGGGGTTGCGCACGGCGTTCTCGCGCGCAAGCCGGCCGGTCAGCTTGCGCACGCGCTCGAGCGCGAGGCCGACGACGGAGGCCAGCGGCGATACGAATCGCGGCGACAGGAGCGCCGTGCCGAAGAACATCAGCACCGCGCCGAGCCCCAGCAGCGCCGCCGCGTCGTTTGCGGAGTCGATGCCGCCGAACAGCCCGACGCTGATGGCCACGATCCCGCCGAGGCTCAGCAGCAGGGCGAGCCCGGTGACGAACCGGCGCCGGCGGCGCGTGGGCGCGACCGCCTGGTCGCTGAGCGCCTCCACCGGCGACACGCGCGTCGCGCGGACGGCGGGGATGATCGCGGCCAGCAGGGTCACCGCGATGCCGATCACGAGCGGCACGACGAGCGCCCGCGTCTCGACGACGTTGCCGGTGTTCGGCAGGTCGATCCCGGCCGCCTTGAAGAGCGAGTTCAGCCCGCTCGCGACCCAGATGCCCGCGAGGATGCCGAGCCCGGCGCCGATCGCGCCGATCACGAGTGCCTCGATCAGCACGGACGTCAAGACCTGCCGGCGCGAGGCGCCCAGCGTGCGCAGCATCCCGAACTCGCGCGTGCGCTGGGCGACCGTGATCGAGAAGGTGTTGAAGATCGTGAACGCGCCCACGAAGAGCGCGATCCAGGCGAAGATCAAGAGCGCGACCTTCAGGAAGCCGAGGTCGTCCTCGATGTCGTCGGTCTGCTGCTGCGCGTTCTCCTCACCCGTCCGCACCTCGACGCTTGGGGGCATGACCTCCGCAACGCGCCGCTTCAGGACCGCCGGGTCGACGCCGTCGGCGGCGGCGATCGAGATCTGGTCGAACTCGCCCCGCTTGTCCGCCAGGCGCTGGGCCTCGCGGAGCGGCAGGACCGCTACCGTCGCGCCGCCGAAGGAATCGACCTCGCCGAGCTTCGCGATGCCGACGATCGTGTACTTGCGCGCGGCCTCGCTGCCGCTGACGGTGATCTCGTCGCCGACGTCGAGCCCCTCGTTGTCCGCGGAGAGCTTGTCGACGGCGACCTCGTCGCGTGCCTGCGGCGCCCGGCCCTCGGGGTAGTCGAACGCTTCGAAGCGCTTCGGCTGGGCGGCGGCGCCGAAGGCGGGGGCCTGTGTCGAGCCGATCCGGTCGCCGTCCTCGTCGATCAGCGATACGCCGGCCGAGAAGATGCCGCCGACGGCCTGGGCGACGCCGTCGACGCCGCGCGCCGTCTTGAGCAGGCTCGCCGGCATCGCCGGCGGGTCTGCGCCCTGCTGGCTGTCGACGACATCCCGCGGGACGACCGCGACGTCCGTGCCCTTGTTCGACTGCTCGAAGATCTGGCCGAACGAGTTCGTGAAGGTGTCCGTGAGGACGTACGTCCCCGTCATCAGCGCAACGCCGAGGAAGACGGCCAGCGCCGTCAGGAAGGCGCGCAGCTTGCGCGCGAAGACACCGCGCAGCGCGACTTTTCGCATTAGGCGACGCGCTTCATGACGTCGAGGATCTCGTCGGCGCCCGGCGCCTCACGGTCCTCGACCACCTGCCCGTCCACGAGCACCACGAGCTGGTCGGCGAACGAGGCCGCATGCGCGTCGTGCGTCACCATCACGACCGTCTGGTCGAACTCGTCGACGGCGCGCCTGAGCAGCACCAGGATGTCGTCGCTGGCCTTCGAGTCCAGGTTGCCCGTCGGCTCGTCGGCGAATATCACCGCCGGCTTCGAGGCCAGCGCGCGGGCGATCGCGACACGCTGCTGCTGGCCGCCCGAAAGCTGGGACGGGCGATGGGTGCGCCGATCTCCGAGCCCCACCGTCTCGATCAGGTGGTCGACCCATGCCTTGTCGGGGTCACGGCCGGCGATCGAGAGCGGCAGCACGATGTTCTCCTCGGCGGTCAGGACCGGGAGCAGGTTGAAGAACTGGAAGACGAAACCCAGCTTGTCGCGGCGGAGCTTGGTGAGCTTTCCGTCGTCGAGGCCGGTGATGTCGGTGCCGTCGAGCAACACGGTTCCGGCCGTAGGCCTGTCGAGCCCCGCGAGGACGTTCATCAGTGTGGACTTGCCGGAGCCCGAGGGGCCCATGATGGCCGTGTAGCGGCCCGCCGTGAAGTCGATCGTGACGCCGCGAAGAGCGTCGACGGCGGTGTCGCCCTCGCCGTAGCGGCGATGGACATCGCGGGCAGAGACGATCGCGGGAGAGGCGTCAGGCATCGCGTTCCACGTTAGCTTGCGCATCCGTGCGACCACCACCCGCCCCTCTGCATGGAGGCGCGCTGACGCTCCTGCGCTTCATGCGTGCCCACCGGATGCTCACCCCGAAGTACGCGTGGCTGATCGCGCTGCTCCTGCGACGGAAGTACCTGTCCACCTACGGGCGGCGGCTGGAGCTGGACGGGCTGGCGTTCATCCCCCACGGTGTCGTGCTCCAGATCGGCCGCCATGGGCGGATCGAGCTCGGCCGCTGGTCCTGGCTCGGGCACGGCACGAAGATCCGCTGTCACGAGGGCGTGGTGTCGATCGGTGCCAAGACGGTGCTCGGCCAGGAATGCACGATCTCGGCCTACCAGCACGTCTCGATCGGACGCGAGTGCGTGATCGCCGACCGCGTGATGCTGATCGACTTCGACCACGGGACGGTCGAGGTCGAGCGCCCGATCCGGCTTCAGGGGATCTACAAGCGCGACGTCCGCGTGGGGAACAACGTCTGGATCGGCTACGGCGCGTGCATCCTGCGCGGCGTGACCGTCGGCGACAACGCTGTCATCGGGACGAACTCTGTCGTCACGAAGGACGTGCCGGCGAACGCGGTCGTGGGCGGCGTTCCGGCGCGTGTCCTGCGGATGCGCGACGAACCGCGCGAGTTGCGCTTCGAGTAGGACGCAAAAAATGGAAGGACCCGGCAATCATTGCCGGGCCCTTCACCTGTGGCCGCCTTATTCGTAAGCCGCTGCGGCGGCCGGGGGAACTCAGTTGTTCGCGGGAGCGCCACTCATGTCAGCGAGTGCCGACTCCTTGTCACGCTCGAGCGCGAGGTCGCCGATCGAGACGATCCCGACAGGCTTCGCACCCTCGATGACCGGCACGCGCCGCACGTTGTGCTTGCGCACCAGCTCAATCGCATCCTCGACCGAATCGTCGGGCGAGAGGGTGTGCAGATCTGTGGTGGCGACGTCCTTGACGGTCGTCGACTCCGGGTCCTTGCCTTCGGCGACGACGCGCACGGCGATGTCGCGGTCGGTCAGGAAACCGCTTACCTGGTCGTCGTCCAAGCAGAGAACGCCGCCGAAGTCCTTGTCACGCATCAGCTTCGCAGCGTCCGCGACAGGCGTATCGCAGGGCACGCACTCCGGGTTCGTCGTCATGACTTCGCGAATGCTCTGGGCCATCTGTGGCTTCTCTCCTCTTCCGCTGAAAATCTGGTCTACAACTTCGGTACCCGGGGTCGGGTCGGGCAAACGCGCGGGAAATCCCCTGCAAAGGGGGCTATTCGCCGGCCTGCTCGCGAGCGAGGTCGAGTTCCTGCTGGACCGTCTCGGTCTGGTTCGGGATCTCGAGCCGCTGCTCCAGGACGGGGATGGCCTCGTCGGGCCGCCCCGCCAGCCGCAGCGCGCTGCCGAGGCTGTACAGCGCGTACGCGTAGTTGATGTTGTCCTCCCAGGTAGTCCCCTCCGGGAACGCCTCGATCGCCTGGGTGTTGAGCTCGATCGCCGTGTCGTAGTCGCCCGCCTGGAGTGCGTTGTAGCCCTCGGCGTGAAGCTGCTCGGCCTCAGTCGTGCCGCCCGCGCCACTCGGGACGGGAACACCTCCGACGGGCGCCGCCGGCTCCTCCTCGGGGCGCCGCCGCCTCCTCCTCTTCGGTCGGCAGCGCGGCGGTCTCCCCGGAGTCCTTCTTCTTCGCCGCCTGTTTGCCGCCGTCCGCGACCGGTTGAGGCGAGTCGTCTCCGCCGCCCGAGGTCAGTGCGATCGCAAGCGCGGCGATCGCGATCGCGACGAGACCCGCGATCGGCACCCACCGGATCCGCCGCGTCGGCTTCACGAGGTAGGGCGGCGTTCCCGTGCGCGGCGTGACCGGGACGGGGGTTACGGGGCGCGCGCGTTCCATCCGGCGCGTCGTCCCCTTCCCGACGCAGCCCTGGAGCCGCGTCGCGAGCTCGACGGCCGAGTCCGGCCGCTCTGCGGGCTCCTTCGCCATCCCGGCGCGGATCGCGTGGGCGGCCGGCGCCGGGATTCCGGGGTTCACGTCGCGCGGATCCGGCGGCGGCTCGTTCACGACCTGGTGCGCGATCTCGACCGCGCTCCGCCCGCGACGCGCCTTCCGGCCGGTGAGCAGCTCGAAGGCCATGGCCGCAAGCGCATAGACGTCCACGGCCGGGCCCAACTGGCCGCCCTGGAGTTGCTCCGGCGCCATGTATGCGGGCGTGCCGAGAACGGTGCCCGTGCCCGTGATGTCGGTGCGCTCGACCGCCTTGGCGATGCCGAGGTCGGCCAGCTTGATCGCGCCGTCGCGCCCGAGCAGGACGTTGGCCGGCTTGACGTCGCGGTGAACGATGCCGGAGGCGTGAGCGTGGTCGAGCGCCTCCGCGACGGCGCGGATGATCTCGACCGCGCGGTCCGCGTCGACGGGCCCGCGGCCGAGCAGGTCGGCGAGGGTCTCCCCCTCGACGTACTCCATGACGAGCAGGACGGACTCGTCGTCCTCCTCCGTGTCGAAGATCGAGACGAGGTTCGGGTGGCTCAGCGACGCGCCGAGCTTCGCCTCGCGCTGGAACCGGCGGGCATCTACCTCCTCGTGCTCGACACGGTGGAGCCGCTTGATCGCAACGTTGCGGTCGAGCCGCTCGTCGTGGGCGAGATAGACAGCAGCCATCCCGCCCACGCCGAGTCGTTCGATAACGCGGTACCGGTTGGCGAGCAGCGGCCCATCTGCCGTCCCCGTCGGCATCAGGCGCAGTGCTTACCGTTCCGCGGGCGTGTCAAACGCCACGCGGTCGACCTTGCGGTGGAACCGCTCGCCCACCTTGCCGCCCGCGAAGGCCGCCAGGAGCGTCCCAAGGACGATCGCGGCGAGGGTGATCGCGCCGCCGGTCGTGAGGGTGCCCTCGTCAACCGGGATACGCGGCAGGTCTAGCTGCTCGAAGACATTCCACTCGGAGCCCGCCAGCGCCGCAAGCGCGGCGAACGCGACGGTCACCAGCACGCCGAGGATCCACACGCCGAAGCCCTGGCGCGCGCCGTCGAAGCGCGCGAGCCTTCCCGGCGACGTAGCCGCCCGCGTAGTAGCTCAGGAACAGCACGGCGAACAGCAAGATCGCGCCGAGCAGGCCGATCGTCTCCGCGTTGTCGCTCAGCTCACCGTCGTCCAGCTCGGTGATGCCGATCGCGGTTCCGGCAGCCGTCACGACGGCCGTCAGCAGCACGGCCAGGCCGATTGCGACCAGCCAGCCGAAGAAGACGGAGCCGAACGAGAACCCGCCGAACTCCTCGCGCTGGCGCGCACGCGCTTCCACCGCCGGGGCGACCCGCTCGCGCGGGAGGTCCGTGGGGGTGGGGGCAGTCCGAGCCCGCGAGTCCGATTCCGTACCGTTACTCCTCGTGAGAGGGTTTCTCATGGGATTCCTCCTTGATTCCTGTTCAACAGGGTTGCCCGGTATCGAGCTGGCGTAACCGCGCCGTTTCCAGCCGCCTCGAAAGGGGGTAGAGAACGACAGATGGCCGACGTGCTGACAGACCGGATCGACGCCCTGATCGACAAGGGCGAGGACATCGGCTGCGTGAACCTCTCCGAGCTGAGCGAGGCGATCCAGGACCTCGAGCTCGACGAGGACCAGATCGCCGCAGTCCACGAGCGGATCGAGTCGCGCGGACTCGAGGTCTCGGACGATTGCGGCCGCAACGGGGTCGGGCAGACGAAGGTGACGAATGGCGACGTCGCCGGCCAGACGACGGACGCGCTCCAGCTCTTCTTCAACGAGGTCCGCCGCCACCCCCTGCTCACGGCCGACGAGGAGATCGAGATCGCCAAGGCGATCGAGCGCGGCGACCTCGACGCGAAGGAGCGGCTCGTCAACTCGAACCTGCGCCTCGTCGTCTCGATCGCGAAGAAGTACCAGGGCCAGGACCTGTCGCTGCTCGACCTGATCCAGGAGGGCATCCTCGGCCTGATCCGCGCGAGCGAGAAGTTCGACTGGCGCAAGGGCTACAAGTTCTCGACCTACGCGACCTTCTGGATCCGCGAGGCGATCCAGCGCGGGATCGCGAACAAGGGCCGGACGATCCGGATCCCGGTGCACATCGGCCAGCGCGAGCGGAAGATCGCGCGCGCGACGACGGCGCTCGCGACCGAGCTGGGGCGGGACCCGACCGACGAGGAGATCGCCAAGGCCGCGGAGCTGCCGGTCGAGCAGGTGATCGAGGTGAAGGACGCCGCTCGCACCGTCACCAGCCTCGACCGGCCGGTGGGCGACGGCGACGAGACCGCCTTCGGCGACCTGCTGCCCGGTGACGCGCCGACGCCCGACGAGGAGGTCGAGATCGGCTTCCGCGAGGAGATCCTCCATCGCGCGCTCGACAAGCTGCCGGAGCAGGAACGCAAGGTCGTGAAGCTGCGCTATGGCATCAACGGCGACAGCCCGACGCCGCTCCGCGAGGCGGGGCAGATGCTCGGCATGTCGGCCGAGGGCGTGCGCAAGCTCGAGAAGCGTGCGCTCGAGCGACTCGCGGCGGAGCGCGAGATCGAAGGCCTGCGCGACGCCGCGTAGTTTCTAAAGAGGGTCTGACCCCCTTTAGAAATCGGCCGCGACCAGCTCCCGGTAGTTGTGCAGCGGGTCCCCGCCGGCAACGCTGAGATAGGAGAGCAGGCGGTCGACACTTATTGGCTGGGACGGCATCAGGCGACTCACTGAGCCGAAGCTCGACCACTCGTAGTCCTCGGCGAGGGCACACATTCCCGCTTCGAGTGGATTCCGGGCGATGTAGCGAATCGCCATCCACAGCTGGGCATCGCTCTCGATGAGCACGGACCCGTAGCGACTCTCGAAGAGGGCGCCCTTCGTTCCGTAGCGCTGGTTCATCCGCTGCGCGTACCTCCCATGGAGGCTCTTCATGCCCTTTGCCAAATTCGCTTCGGGCGTCTCGATCAGCAGGTGGACATGATTTCCCATCAGGCAGTACGCGAGCAGATGCCAGCGATGGTGCTCGATGGTCAGCGCGAGGAAGTGGAGATAGGTGACGCGGTCGCTGCGGGCCCGGTAGATCTCCTGTTGTCTGCTCCCTCGGGCGTAGACATGGAAGATCCCTCCCGGGACCTCGATCCGAGGCGGCCGTGGCATCAATGAGGGGAGGCCCACGCGAAGGAGTTCCGCCCCGTTCTTAAAGAGGGTCAGACCCCCTTTAGGAAGTAGAGCCGACCGCCGCCCGCGCGAACATCCCGGCCATGAACCGGGACATGGTCGTACCGACGGTCGTCTACGTCGCGCTGATTGCCGTCGGGCTCGTCACGTACATCGTCGTCGGGCTCGGGCACCACTGATGCGGCGGGTCGTCGAGAACTCGAGCCTGTCGCTCTTCTTCCTCGCCCTCCTGCTGCTGAGCGTGGTGTTCCTGGCGATCACGGGACACGACCTCTACAACGACGAGGAGGCCTCGCACGCCGCGCTCAACCACGAGCAGCCGCAGCTGATCTCGTTCGGGCGCTACCTCTTCACGTCGCACTTCGGGCAGGCGCTGATGGAGAACTGGCAGTCGGAGTACCTCCAGTTCTCCCTCATGATCCTCGCGACCGTCTGGTTCATCCAGCGGGGCTCGCCCGAGTCGAAGGAGCCGGGCAAGGCAGGGCACCGAGAGCGACCAGCAGCAGAAGGTCGGCGGACACGCGCAGCAGAACTCGCCGAGGTGGGCGAAGGCGCGCGGCTTCCGTCTGTGGGTCTACTCGAACTCGCTGCTGCTCGTGATGGGGCTGGTCTTCTTCCTTTCGTGGTTCGCCCAGTCGGTGACGGGCTGGACCGAGTTCAACGCCGAGGCCGCCGATCACGGCGAGGCGGCGGTCTCCTGGCTCGGCTACGTCGGCAGCTCGTCCTTCTGGTTCGACACGCTCCAGAACTGGCAGTCGGAGTTCCTCGCGGTGGGCTCCATGGCCGTTTTGAGCATCTATCTGCGCCAGCGCGGCTCGCCCGAGTCGAAGCCGGTGGGCGCGCCCCACACCGCGACCGGCGTCGAGGGCTGACCTATCTAGCGGCCGCGCTAAGCCGTGGGCGCCGCGGCCGCGCGATCGCGCGAACGGCGGATCAGCCACACGATCCCCATCGCCACCAGCACCGACAGCAGAATGCTTCCGCCCTCGGCGCCGAATAGCGCCCAGCTGAGCAGGCCGACGATGAAGGTCGCCGCTATCCCGACGAGCATCGTCTGCCCGAGCGACATCGGGTCCGGCCCCGGCAGGGCCAGGCGTCCGAGCGCTCCTACAAGGAGGCCCGTCAGTGCGAGCAGGGCCAGGTAAAGAATGATGTCCATGCTCTTGGCATAGCCCGCGCGGTCCGGCAGTAAACCGCGACGAAGTGGCTCGGCCGGGTTAGTCGGGCGGCGAGTCCGGCGGCGTCTCGGGGCCCCGTGGATCCGTCTGCGGCACGTCCGGCGTGCCCGGCTCTGGCTCCACCGGCGGCGCCGGCTCGGGCACGGCCGGCGTGTCGGGCGTCTCCGGGACTTCGAGCGTCGTCGTCATGGCCACTTGTTACCCGGATCAGCCATGCGGGTACGCATGCCCTCTGTGAGCAGCCGGTTGCGCAGAGTGGACTGCTCGGCGCCCGGCATCAGCCGTCGCCGACGCGGTCGCGGATTCGAGTACCTGGACCAGGACGGAACGCGGGTCGAAGACCCGGAGGTTCTGGAGCGGATCGGCGAGCTCGTGATCCCGCCGGCCTGGAAGGACGTCTGGATCTGTCCGTACCCGATGGGGCACATCCAGGCGACCGGCCTCGACGCGCGCGGCCGCAAGCAGTACGTCTACCACCGCAAGTGGCGCGAGCGGCGGGACCAGGAGAAGTTCGACGAGATGGTGAGGTTCGCCCGCTGCCTGCCCCAGCTGCGCAAGCGCGTGAAGCGCGATCTGCGGCGACCCGAGCTCGACCAGCAGCGCGTGCTGGCCTGCGCCGTGCGGCTGCTTGACCGCGGCTTCTTCCGCATCGGCGGCGAGGACTACGCCGAGTCGAACGACTCCTACGGGCTCGCCACGATGCGCAAGGAGCACGTCACGCTGACCGAGCCCGACTTCATCCAGTTCGACTACCCGGCCAAGAGCGGCAAGCGCCGCGAGCAGTCGATCGTCGACCCCGAGGTCTTCGAGATCGTGCAGACCCTGAAGCGCCGCCGTTCTGGCGGCGACGAGTTACTCGCCTACAAGGCCGGCCGCCGCTGGACCGACGTGCGCTCCGAGGACATCAACGGCTACATCAAGGCCGTCGCGCACGAGGACTTCTCGGCGAAGGCGTTCCGCACCTGGAACGCGACCCTGCTCGCCGCCGTCGCGCTGGCCGTTTCGGGCCCAGCTCAGCAGCACTCGAAGACCGCGCGCAAGCGCGCGGTGACGCACGCCGTCAAAGAGGTTGCCCACTACCTCGGCAACACGCCGGCCGTTTGCCGCGCCTCCTACATCGACCCGCGCGTCTTCGACCGCTTCGACTCGGGGCTCACGATCAGCGGCGTCCTGCCGCAGCTCGGCGACGAGGCGGACCTGGCCTCGATCCACGGCGCTGCCGAGGAAGCGGTGCTCGACCTGATCGCAGAGGACGAGGACTCCGACCACGTCGAGGCCGTCGGCGAGCTGGAGAAGCTGGCGGCCTAGCTGACGCGCGAGCCGGCCAGCTCGGCGTAGACGGCGCGCGCCTGGCGCGCGACGTCGGCCCAGTCGAACGTCAGCACGTGCTCGGAGGCCTCGGCGACCAGCCGGTCGCGCAGCTCGACGTCGGTCAACAGCCGCTCCGCCATCGCCGACAGCGACTGCGGATCGCGCGCCTCGAAGCGCAACCCGACGTCCTCGTTCGGCACGACCTCGCGCAACCCACCGGTGTCCGCGACGAGGCACGGGCAGCCTGAGGCCATCGCCTCGAGCGCGACGAGCCCGAACGGCTCGTAGATCGACGGCACGACCGTGAGATCGGCGATCCGGTAGAGCGAGTGGAGGACGTCGTCCCCGATCCAGCCGAGGAACGTGCCGTGATCGTCGAGGCCCAGCGCGGTCGCCTGCTGGCGCAGCTCCTGCTCGTGCGTGCCCGAGCCGGCGACGAGGAAGCGCACCTTCCCCACCCGCTCGATCAGCCCGGGCAGCGCCTCGAGCGCGAGCTGGAAGCCCTTCTCGTAGACGAGCCGACCCACCAGGAGGACAAGCTGCTCGTCGGGCTGCGCGAACCGCAGCCGCAGGTCGTCGAGATTCGGCACCGTGACGAGGTCGTCCGGATCGATCCCGTTCGGGATCACGGTCACCCGCTCCTCCTCGAGCCCGTAGATGTCGGCCACGTGCTCGCGCATGTACGACGAGCACGTGATCACCCGCTCGGCGCGGTTGGCCATCCAGCGCTCGACACCGTGGATGTGCGACTGCGGATGCTTGTCGACCCAGCCCTGATGGCGGCCGTACTCGGTCGCGTGGATCGTGACGGCGAACGGGCAGCGGAAGCGATTGGCGAGGTGGTCGCCGGCGACGGCGACGAGCCAGTCGTGTCCGTGCACGACATCGAAGTCGTACCTGTCCCCCAGCTCGACACCCGCCGCGAGCATGTCGGCGTTCATGTGCTCGATCCAGGTGACGAACTCACCGAGCTCGCCGGGGCGCTTCGGCTCGCGCACTCGATGGACGAGCACGCCGTTCACCTCCTCCTCGGCGGGCGACTCCTCGTGGCCGCGCGTGAGGACGTGCGGCTCGATGCCCTGGTCGGCGAGGTTCTCGGCGAGCTTGCGCACGTGACGCGCGAGACCTCCTTCGATCAACGGCGGGTACTCCCAGGAGAGGATCAGCGGGCGCATGTTGGTCAAGGCGACACGAGCGGAGCCAGATCGAGCTCTGGCGCAAGTGAGCGCAGCTCGGGGTCCGGCAGCGGCGCGGAGTCTAGAGCCCCGAGCGCGCTGGTCAGCTCGGCGGCGTGGCTGCGCACGCGCTCCAGCGGGTAGTCGGCGGCCAGATCGCGCGTCATCAGGAACGCCCAGTCACTCGACTGGATCGCGAACAGCTCGCGCGCGGCGCGCTCGAGCGCGGGCCCGGGATGCCCGCTGGCCGCCGCCGCGATCGTGGAGAGCTCCGCGCCGCGGGCGGTGAACGCGATCTCCGCCACTCGTGCCGAGTCCCACGTCGAGAGGTCCTTCGGCGAGCCCCACGTGGACGCCGCCAGCTCGCGCTCGACAGGCTCCACGTGCTCCAGCCCCGCTGGCAGGGTCGTCAGCTCGAGCCCCTCCGCCTCCGCGGCCGAGAGCACCTCGGCGAGCCAGGCGGGGCCCTCGTACCACCAGTGGCCGAGCAGCTCCGTGTCGAGCGCGCAGCAGAGCAGGCCCGGGCGGCCGCGTTCGGCCGCGTAGGCGTCGAGCCGTTCGGTGACCCGGCGGACGAAGTCGTGTGCGTGCTCGCCCGCGAGCTCGAGGGCGTGAGCGTAGTCGTAGGGCCGGCCGCCGTTCGACCACGGCTTCAGGTCGTGCAGCGTGCGCCCGTGGTAGTCGCGGTAGTCCGCGTGCGACGGGTATCCCTGCGCTCCCCACACGAGCTCCACGGTCTGCCAATCGAGCGGCACCGCCACCGGGCCGGGCTCCGTGGCGACCGGCTCCAGGTGCTCGAGCGCCCCGATCCCGTGCGCTTCGGTCTGGTCGACGCAGAACGCGCGCACGCCGTGCTCGGCGAGGTCGCGCTCGAGACCGGGCTCGTACGCGCACTCGGGCAGCCAGAAGCCGCCGCTCCATCCCTCGCCGAAGCGCCGCTCGTGCGACGCGACGCCCGCGGCCACCTGCAGCCGCAGGCCCGGGTCGGTCGCGAGCAGCGGCAGCACCGCGTGCGTCGCCGTTGACGTCCACAGCTCCGTGCCGAGGCCCGCGAACGCCGCGATCAGGTCGCGGCCGCGGCGCTCGAACTCCTCGTCGCCGCGCACGTAGTCGCCCGCGGCGCGCCGCAGCTCAGCCGCCAGCTCCGGCTTGCCCGTTGCGTCGAGCCCGGTCGAATCCTCGGCGTGGATGGGCGCCCGGATCTCGCGCAGGAAGCGCAGGTAGCGGTCGCCGGCGTCCCCGCGCATCGCCTCGAGCTGGTCGCAGAGCACCGGCGTCAGGCTCACGGTCACGGGCGCGCCCTCCAGCACGTCGAGCAACGGGATGTAGACGCCGGCAACGGCCTCCCACAGCCACTCCTCGCCGAACGGCCACGTGCCGAAGCCCTCCACGTACGGCATGTGCGTGTGGAGGACGAGGGCGAGGCTGCCGCGGTTCATCTGAGCACTCCGACGAAGTCGAGTGCTCTATCTAGTCGAGCGCCAGTAATTCCCTCCGGGCCGACTATCCGGAAGTCGCTGTGATTGATCGCCGGCGTGAACCAGTCGTAGAAGCGCTTCGTGATGCCGAGCCGCGGATGGAGCGAGTCCCAGCCGGCGGCGATCGCCTTCTCGTGGAGCCACAGCTTGCGTGCGTGAAAGAGGCCGTGGATCTCGACGCGGTCGAAGACGGACTCGCAGAGCTCACGGAACTCATCGGCGCGGTACTCCTTCACGTGCCAGGGGTTCCCCGACTTCTCGGCGCCTTCGGGTGCGAGCGTCAGCACGTTCGGCGTGGACACGTACGCGGTGCCCGCGATTGAGCGGAAGTGCTCGAGGATCGCCTTCGGGTCCTCGACGTGCTCGATCGTCTGGAGGAAGACGACCGCGTCGCACTCGCCCGACCATGACTCGACGAGATCGCGCTCGAACGAGATTCCCGGGCGCGTGTACTTGAGCCGCGCGTGTTCGAACGCCTCCGGGTTGGCGTCCACCCCGGTCACGCGCGCCGCACGCCGCGCGAGCTCGGCGGTGCCGTACCCCTCTCCGCAGGCCATGTCGACCACGTCGAGCCCCGCGACGCGCTCCGCGATCCAGCGGTACACGGCGAGGTGGCGCTGGAACCAGTAGTTCTCCTCCGGCACGTCGGGCAGCGTCCGCTCGCCCGTGAGCGAGAGCGGCGGGACGCCCTCGGGCTGGTTGCGTTGGGTGTAGTGAGCGGCTTCTGCCTGCAAAACGGCGGCGAATATAGTCTCGCGCCCTTCCGATGGCCCCCGCGACCACCGACAAGATCCGCGACGTCAACATCCGTTACCACGATCTCGCGGCCGCGGACTACGACGCGAAGTGGGGAATCGACTACGGCGAGCCGGGCCAGGCCCAGGTCACCGGCAAGCTCGCCAAGGCACTCGGCGACGAGCCCGGCCGCTACGGCCGCGCGCTCGAGATCGGCGCCGGCACCGGCTACTTCACGCTGAACCTGCTCCGCGCCGGGGTGATCCGCGAGGCGGTCGCGACCGACATCTCCCCCGGGATGCTCGAGACGCTGTCGGCGTCCGCAGGTCGGCTCGGCCTCGACGTGAAGACGATCCGGTGCGAGGCCGACAAGCTTCCGTTCGCGGACGAATCGTTCGACCTCGTCTTCGGACACGCCGTTCTTCACCACCTGCCCGACCTGGATGCAGCGTTCGCGGAGTTCCAGCGCGTGCTGAGGCCCGGCGGGACGCTCGCCTTCTGCGGCGAGCCGTCGCGCTACGGCGATCTCATATCGCAGGTACCGAAGCGCGCGGCGGTCGCGCTCGCGCCGGCGTGGCGCCGCCTGATGCGCGCGACGAAGCGCGACTACTTCGCCGAGCCCGACGACCGCGAGGAGGCCAACCTCGAGTGGCTGGTGGACGTGCACGCCTTCACCCCGCGCAGGCTCGGCACGCTCGCTCGCGACAACGACTTCGAGCACGTGCACGTCGCGGGCGAGGAACTGACGGCGACCTGGTTCGGCTGGATGAACCGCACGCTCGAGGCGACCGCGGAGCCCGAGGGCGTGCCATGGCTATGGCGCCAGTACGCGTACCGCGGCTATCTCACGCTCCAGGCGCTCGACCGCGCCGTGCTCGAGCAGCGGCTCCCGGCGGCGATCTTCTACAACCTGCTCATCTCTGCGAGGAAGCCCGTATAGGTGACATGAGGGACCGGCTCCCGGCCAACCCGTACCGCTACGGCCTGTTCGCCTTGGCGTTCGCTCAGCTGGGAGTCACGCTTCAGGCGCTGATCGCGCCGAGGAGCTTCTACGACAGCTTCCCGCTCGGGCGCGGATGGGTCGAGGCCTATCCCGCCTACAACGAGCACCTGATCTACGACTACGGCGCCTACACGCTCGGTGCGCTCCTGGCCCTCGTGCTCGCCGGCATCTGGCTCGACCGCCGCGTCGTACAGCTCGCGACGATCAGCTGGCTCGCGGGAGCCAGCATCCATTTCGTCTACCACCTGGTGACGATCGACAGGTTCGGGACGGGCGACGCGATCGCCAATCTCCTCGGCCTGTTCGTGTACATCGTCCTGCCCGGTGGCCTACTCGTGAGGAGCATGAATGACACAGCAGAGGATGCAGGGGGCACCAGAGCGCGGACCGCTCCGTAAGGTCGCGTACTCGATGGCGCGCAAGCGGCTGGGCCGGGTGCCCGAGCCGTTCGCGGTCGCCGCACACCACACGAAGATGTTCGGCGCGATGAGCGGCTTCGAGATGGCGCTCGAGCGGTCGTCGTCGGTGCCGGATCGCTACAAGGCGCTCGGCGAGCTGCGCGCCGCGATGGTCGTGGGATGCGAGTTCTGCGTCGACATCGGCTCGATGATCGCGCGCGAGTCCGGCCTGTCCGACGACGAGCTGAAGGACCTGGTCGACTGGGAGGCGAGCGAGCGTCTCGACGAGAAGGACAAGCTCGTGCTCGCGTACGCGGACGCGATCTCCCGCACGCCGGTCGAGGTATCGGACGAGCTCTTCGAGCAGCTTCACGCCCACTTCGACGAGCAGCAGCTGGTCGAGCTGACCGCGGCGATCGCGTGGGAGAACTGGCGCGCGCGCTTCAACTGGGCGTTCGGCCTCGGCAAGGAGGGCTACTCCGAGGGCGCGTATTGCGTGCCTGTCGTCAGCGCGAGCTGACGACGTCCGGAAGCGCGGCGGCGAAGAGCGCGTTCTCCTCATCGGTGCCCGCGGTCACACGGATCGCGCCCGGCGCGCCGAAGCCGGCTAGCTCGCGCACGATGAAGCCTGCACGCAGCAGCCGGTCGGCGAGTCCGGCCGCGTCACCGCCGGGGACATCCGCGTAGACGAAGTTCGCCTGGGAGGGCTCCGGATCGAGGCCCGCTCCCGCGAGCGCGGCGCGGATCTGCTCGCGCGCGTTGCGCGCGTGCGCGACGCGACCGCCGATCGCGTGCTGCTCGTGAAGCGAGGCGAGTGCCGCCTCCTGGGCCGGCTGGTTCACGTTGAAGATCGGCCGCACGCGGTCGAGCCCGTCCGCGATCGCCGGCGACGCGAGTGCGTAGCCCACGCGCAGCGCCGCGAGCCCGTAGACCTTCGAGAACGTGCGCAGGACGCACAGCCGCTCGCGACCGTCGCGCAAGAGATCCGGCCCCTCGGGCTCCGGGTCGGCGTACTCCGCGTACGCCTCGTCGAGCACGACCAGGACGTCGGGCGGCACCTCGTCGAGCAGCCTCCGAACGTCTGCCCGGTCGAGCAGCACGCCAGTGGGGTTGTTCGGGTTCGGCAGGTAGAGCAGCTTCGCCCCGTAGTTCGCCTCGCTCAGGAGGCGGTCGAGGTCGATGCGGCGTCCGTCGAGCGGCACCATCACGGGCACCGCGCCGGCGCTCGCGGCGGACACGACGTAGCTCGGGAACGAGGGCCACGGCAGTATCGCGCGGTCCCCGGCGTCGAGTGTCGCGACGGCGCACAGCCGGATCAGCTCGTCGGCACCGTTCCCGAGCACGACCTGCTCGAGCGGCAGTTCGTGCCGGCGGGCCAGCTCCTCGCGCAGACGCATCCCGCCCGCGTCCGGGTACCGGTTCAGCGACCCCGCTGCGGCCTCGAACGCGGCGACGGCCGCAGGCAACGGGCCGAACGCGCCTTCGTTGGACGCCAGCTTGACCATCCGGTCCAGTCCGAGCTCGCGTTGCAGCTCGTGCATCGGCCGCTGCGGCCGATATGGCTCAACCTGATCCAGCGCACGGCGCAGCGGCACGGAGATAGCCTAAGCGCGTGGGGGACCGGTACGACAGCTTTCCGATCTTTCCTCTGCCGCTTGTGCTCTTGCCGACCGAGCTGGCACCGCTCCACATCTTCGAGGAGCGGTACAAGCGGATGATCAACCTCTGCATCGAAGACGCGGCCGAGTTCGGCATCGTCTGGCTCGGCGACAGCGGCCTCGCGGAGGTCGGATGCACGGCGCGCATCACCGAGCTGATCGACCGGATGGACGATGGCCGGATGAACATCGTCGTGCGCGGCGGCAAGCCCTTCCGCTTGCTGCGACGGATCGACGAGCTCCCCTACCCGGCGGGCGACATCGAGCTGCTCGAAGACGACGCGAACGCGTCCGAGTCGCACGCCGAGGCCGTCCGCTCGAGCTACGCCGAGGTCGTCGAGAAGGCGACCGACGAGCGGCCGAACGACGAGGACCTCGCCGAGATGGACGCCTACCGGATGGCGGCGACGATCGAGCTCGAACCGCAGCTCAAGCAGAAGCTGCTCGACTCGCGCTCCGAGGACGAGCGCCTGGAAATCGTGGAGGAGCTCTTCACGAAGGCGGTCGAGCGCCTCGAGCGCGCGGAGCACGTGTCCGAGGTCGCGCGCTCGAACGGCAAAGTCCGTTTCTAAAGGGGGTCTGACCCCCTTTAGGAACGGCAGAGCAGGCGGTCGAGACGAACGGCCAAGAGCTGCGTCCGCGGCAGCTCGCGCGGCAAGCCGCGCTTGCCCTCGCTCCAGCGGACCGTCCCGTCCTTGATCCGCACGACGTACTCGCGGCGTCCCGCCCCGGTCGGCTCGAAGAAGGCGCCCTCCTCCGCCAGATCGCCCAGATCGCGCTCCAATTCGCGCGCGTCGATCAGGAGGTCGCTCGGGATCGTCTCCTCCGGGCCGTCGTTGCAGGTGGCCTGGCCGTTGTCCTTGATGACGATGTCGATCGCGCGACCCCGCGCGGGCCCCTTGGCGATCTCGATCGCCATCAGGTCGCCCGCCCCGCCGCCGCAACCCGCGACGGCCAGGCCGGCGAACAGCGCCGGGACGACGCGCCGCACCACAGGCCCTAGTCCACCACTACGGCGACGCCGCCGCGACGCGGATCGCCGCCGCCGGACAGGGCGCCCGTCTCCGGATGGCGGGCGACAGCTTGGGCACCGCCGAAGTACAGGTTCTTCTCCTGCCAGCGCACCACACGCCAGCCGTCTCGCTCGAGCTCGTCGAGTGCGTCGGCGTTGACGCCGGCCTCGGCTTCGACGACGCCGTTCTCGTAGTGCAGCCGCGGCGCGTCCACCGCGTCCTGGGCGCTGCGGCCGCGGTCAACCACGTTGATGATCGTCTGGAGGATCGCCGACCGGATCCGGTTCGATCCGGCGCTGCCTACCGCGAGCTCGGGCTGGCCCTCGTGCAGCACGACGGTCGGAGCCATCATGCTCGGGACGCGCGCGCCCGGCTCGTGCCGGTGCCCCTTCGGATTGAGGTCCTCCTCGCCGAGCATGTTGTTCAGGTGGATGCCGGTGCCGGGCACGATCACGCCCGAGCACGACCCGTTCGAGCACGTGACGCTGACGCTCGCGCCGTTCGCATCCATCACCGACAGATGGGTCGTGTTGCCGAGCGGGTTCCCGACCTCGCGCGCGGCCGACTCGAGCGCCTCCTGCGCGAGGAACCGCTCGAGGTAGCCCTCGGAGTGGAGCCCGCGGACGAAGTCCTTCGTGCGCTCCCTGTTCGTCCGGTCCATTACCCGCACCAGCGTGCGCAGCCTGTGCTCCGCCGCCGGGTCGAGCCGCTCCATCAGGTCGAGCGAGTACGCGATCAGGATCCCGCCCGAGGACGGCGGCGGGTTGGTGAGGATGTCGCGGCCGTGATAGCGGGCCCTGGCCGGCTCGCGCTCGACGATGCGGTAGGTCGCCAGGTCGCGCGTCGTGATCGTGCCGCCGCGCTCGCCGACCCAGTCGGCGACGGTGGCTGCGACGTCGCCCTCGTAGAGAAAGGCCGGGCCTTCCGCTCCGAACCGCTCGATCAGGTCGCCTACGTCCGGCATGCAAATCGTCTCGCCGACGTCGAGCAGGTCGCCCTCGGGGGCGTAGATCGCGCGGCCCTCCTCGGTGTTGGTGAGAATCGGTGCGAGCACCGTGAACAGCTGCCGCACCATCGGCGTGACCTCGACGCCTTCGCGCGCGGCGCGCGCTGCGGGGGCGGCGAGATCGGCCAGCGGCATCGACCCGAACCGCTTCGAGCAGACGGCTATCCCGAGCGGGTTGCCGTAGACGCCGCACGAGGCCGGGCCGATGTGGAATACCTGGATCGCGTCCTCCGAGAAGTGGACGTCGATCGGCTCGAGCTCGCCAGGCGGGCCGGTCGCGTCCTTCCCCGGCGCGGCGACGAAGAAGTCGAGCAGGTGGGTCTCGCCGCCGGAGGTGTGGACCAGCATGAAGCCGCCCGCACCCGGCCCCGTCAGCGGGGACTCGGCGACCCACGACATCAGCATCGCGGCGATCGCAGCGTCGACGGCATTCCCGCCGTTGCGCAGCACATCCGCACCCGCCTGCGCGGTCAGCGGGTGGCCGGCTGCCACCACTCCCTTCATATGCTCAGGCTACTTCCGCGAGCATCCTGCCCGCGTCCCGTGATCGACCTCGACCTCCGGTCTCGGATTAACGCCGGGCAGGAACTCAGGCACGACCAGGTCGTCCAGCGCGCCCGGGCGAGGCGTGCCGCTCGTGCGGCGCACGGTCGGCTCGCGGTCGGCCGGCACGTTCGTGCGGTCGGCCTGCGGCTCGCGGCGAGGCAGCGGCCGGTCGCTGTAGCCGGTTGCCACCACGGTCACCCAGACCTCGTTCTGGAGCTTCTCGTCGACCATCGCGCCGAAGATGATGTTGGCGTCGGGGTGCGCGGCCTCGGCCACGGCCTTCGCCGCCTCGTTCACCTCGTACAGCGACAGGTCGCGGCCGCCCGTGATCGACAGGAGGATCGACTTCGCCCCGTTGACCTCGGTCTCGAGCAGCGGCGATTCCACCGCGTGCGTGGCGGCGTCCATCGCGCGCGTCTCGCCGGTGCCCATGCCGATGCCGAGCAGAGCAGAGCCGGCCTCGGACATGATCGTCCGGACGTCCGCGAAGTCGAGGTTGATCAGGCCCGGCAGGGTGATCAGGTCGGAGATGCCCTGCACGCCCTGGCGTAGGACGTCGTCGGCGACGCGGAACGCCTCGACCATCGACGTCTGCTTGTCGAGCACAGTCAGGAGCCGGGCGTTCGGCACGACGATCAGCGTGTCGACCTCCTCGTTCAGCTCCTGGATGCCGGCCTCGGCCTGCTCGCTGCGGCGCGATCCCTCGAAGCCGAACGGCTTCGTGATGATTCCCACCGTCAGCGCACCGAGCTCGCGGGCGATCCTCGCGACGACCGGCGCGGCGCCCGTGCCGGTACCGCCGCCCGCGCCCGCGGTGATGAACACCATGTCGGAGCCCTTGAGCAGCGCCTTGATGCGGTCGTACTCGTCGGTGGCCGCCTGGCGGCCGAGCGCCGGGTTCGAGCCCGAGCCGAGGCCGCGCGTGACCTGGCTGCCGATGTGCAGCGTGACGTCGGCGCGCGACTGCTGGAGCGACTGCAGGTCGGTGTTGATGGCGATGAACTCGACGCCCTCGACCTGCGCCTCCTCCATCCGGTTGACCGCGTTGACGCCCGCGCCGCCCACGCCGACGACGCGCAGGACGGGCTGGAGAATGGGCGCCGGGCCGGCCGGCGGCTCGGTGCCGTAGCGCGGCATGGGCGCCGGCTCCGGCTTCTCGAGCATGTTGTCCGGGATGTCTGAGGAGAAGACGGTGCGCAGGCGCTCTTCCGGCGTGCGGACGGGCGGGGGCTCGGGGGCGGCTTCGACTCGGCGAGCCGCCGGCGTCTGCTGCGGAGCTTCGTCGCGCGGAGCTTCCTCCTTGCGCAGAGGTTCTTCCAGCCCTTCTTCCTCGGTCTTGCGGAAGAGGGCCGCCAGCGGCCCCTCGCGCATGCTTGCCCGCTTACCGCGTTCCATCCAGAACCTCCTCCGCAAGCTGACGGTAGGCGGAAGCCGCCTTGCCGTCAGGGTCGTACTTGAGTACCGACATCCCCTTTACCGGGGCCTCCGCGAAGCGAATCGTCTTGCGGATTCGTGAAGCAAAAACGCGGTCGCCGAAGTTCTCCTCGAGGATCTCGATCGCTTCCTTCGCGTGCACGGTGCGCGAGTCGACCAGCGTGGGCAAGATGCCCTCGATCTCGAGATCCGGGTTCAGGTTCTCCTTGATCATCGACACGGTGTTCTGGAGCTGGATCAGCCCGCGCATGGAGAGATACTCGCATTGGACGGGGACGATCACCTTGTTTGAGGCCGTCAGCGCGTTGATGGTGAGCAATCCGAGGCTCGGCGGGGTGTCGATGCAGATGAAGTCGTAGTCCTCCAGGATCGGCTCGAAGGCCTTCTGGAGAGCGCGCTCGCGGCCGATCATGGTGGACATCGCGATCTCGGCGCCGGCCAGGTCGATCGACGCGGCGGCCACGTCCACCTCGCGGCGCTTGATGACCTCGCGGATCTTGGTGCCGTGCACGAGCACGTCGTACATGGAGACATCGAGCGAGTCGGGATCGATGCCCTGGCTCATCGTGAGATTGCCCTGCGGATCGAGGTCGACGCAGAGAGCCCGGTGGCCCCGCTCGACGAATGCCGCGGCGAGGTTGAGCGTGGTCGTCGTCTTCGCGACTCCACCCTTCTGGTTTGCGAAGGCAATGACCTGTGCCTTGGAATTCGTCATGGGCGCCCTTTTCTCGCGCTGGAGTGGGATTCCTTCACATAACCTGCGGCCGATCTCCGCCCTTTTCAAAAAGCGGCTCGTCTTCGTCACCGGGAAGGGTGGTGTGGGCAAGACGACGGTCGCCCTCGCCCTCGGTCTGGCGGCCGCCCGGCAAGGGCTGCGGACGATCGTTTGCGAGGTCGCGCACCAGGAGCGCTTCTCGCGTCTACTGGGTCGCGAGGGCGTCGGCTACGAGGAGACCGAGATCGCCGAGAACCTCAACGCGATCTCGCTCGACCAGCAGCACACGCTCGAGGAATGGGTCACCTATCAGCTGCCGTCGAAGACGCTCGCCGGGATGCTCTACCGCAACGGGATCTTCCAGCACCTGACATCGGCCGCGCCCGGCATCAAGGAGCTCGTCACGATCGGAAAGATCTGGGAGCTCGCGCAGCTTCATCGCAAGACGAAGGACGCGCGCCCGTACGACTTCGTCGTGGTGGACTCGCCCGCGACCGGCCACGGCCTCGGCATGCTGCGCGCGCCGCGCACCTTCGGCGACATCGCGCGCGTCGGGCCGGTCCGCCACCAGGCCGATCGCATCCACGAGTTCATCGTCTCGGACAAGACCGGCGTGCTGGCCGTCGCGCTACCTGAGGAGATGCCGGTGAACGAGACGCTCGAGTATCGCGCCGAGCTGTCCTCGTTCCGCGGCGACCTCGACGCCGTCGTCGTGAACGGGATGTATCCGGCGCGCTTCACCGAGGAGGAGATCGACTCGCTCAACGGCCATGGGGGCCCGGCTGCCCGCGCGGCGGTGACCGAGTACTGCCGCCACCGGTCCCAGGTCGAGGAGCTCGAGCGGCTGGGCGAAGGCGTCGCGGATGTGCCCCTCGCATCGCTCCCGTTCCTGTTCGCACCCGAGCTTGGCCTCGACGAGGTCACGCAGCTGTCGCACGAGCTCGAGGAACAGATCCAGTGAGCGTCGCGACGCTGCTCGAGGGCAAGGATGTCTGCATCTGCGCCGGCGCCGGTGGCGTCGGCAAGACCACGACCGCGGCCGCAATCGCCGTCGGCATGGCGAGGCGCGGGCTGAAGGTCGCCGTGCTCACGATCGACCCGGCGCGCCGGCTCGCCAACTCGCTGGGCCTGCCCGAGCTCGGCAACGAGGAGCGCCAGATCGAGCTCGATGCGCCCGGCGAGCTGTGGGCGATGATGCTCGACGCCAAGAGCACGTTCGACGAGATCGTGGAGAAGCACGCTCCGGACACCGCCACGCGCGACGCCGTCCTCTCGAACCGGATCTACAAGGAGCTCTCGACCGCCGTCGCCGGGTCGCAGGAGTACATGGCGATGGAGAAGCTCCACGAGCTGCACGAGGCAGGGCCGCTTCGACCTGCTCGTGCTCGACACGCCGCCCACGCGCAACGCGCTCGACTTCCTCGACGCGCCCGACCGGCTGTCGCGCTTCATCGACTCGCGCGCGCTCAGCTTCTTCCTCGCGCCGTCGCGCACCGGGCTCAAGCTCTTCAGCCGCGGCACGGGCATGCTGTTCTCGGTCCTGAAGCGGATCACCGGCGTGGACCTGCTCAAAGACCTGTCCGACTTCTTCGCGAGCTTCGGCGACATGGCGCAGGGATTCCGCGAGCGCGCGAAGGCGGTGAAGCGGCTGCTGGCGGACGACCGCACGACGTTCCTGCTCGTCACGTCGCCCGCGCACGAGGCGATCGAGGAGGCGAAGTTCTTCCGCGACAAGATCGAGGAGGCGGACATGCCGTTCGGAGCCGTGATCGTGAACCGCATGCACGTCGAGCAGCCCGACGGGGACGACGACCTCGGTTCACTCGACCCGGACCTGGCCGAGAAGGTGGCCGCGAACTTCAAGGATTTCCACGCGCTCGCCGAGCGCGACCGCCGGAACGTCGAGGAGCTCACGGCAGACATGGGCGACCGGCCGCTCGTCGTCGTCCCCTACCTGGACGAGGACATCCACGACCTCGACGGCATCGAGGCCGTCAACGAGTACCTCTTCGCGGCGAGCTACACCGGCGCCGAGTAGCAGTCGGCGTCGTCGAAGCCCCAGTCGGCTGAGGGCGTGACGCCGTCGCTCAGCTCTTCCTGGACCGGTTGCTCGTTGCTGCTTGCTCGTTGCTTGGGCTTCGCCTTGGCGCGCGGCTTGGGCTTTGGCCTTCGGCTTGGCCGGGCGCTTTGCGCGCGGCTTCGCCTTCGGCTTCGGCGGTTCGACGGCTTCGATCTCCGTCGTGTCCGGCTCGGGGTCCGGGTCGGTGCGGAGGTCGCGGGCCTCGATCTCGACGGGCGCGTTGAGGTCGAGCAGGATGTCGTCGGCCGTGCGGCGCAGGTCGGCGTCGAGGTAGCCGCAGAGGATGTCGCGCAGGAGCGCGCGGACGCAGGCCTCGATCTCGCTCGTCAGGTCGGCCGGCGAATCGGACCCGACCTCGTCGACGTAGGCGTCGGCGCTGCCTCCGCCGATCAGGAAGCGCTCGAGCGCGAAGGCGAGCTCAGTTCGGCGTTGCACGGCGCGGCGATCGGGTTCCTCGGCGCACAGCGCGGCCAGCCGCAGTGAGAGGCTCGCGCGGCCCGCCTCGTCGCTCGCGTCGAGCAGCGCCTTCAGCGCCATCAGATGGTCCGACAGCGCCTCTGCGTCGCGCGGGCGCTCGCAACCGAGCTCGAAGCGCTCGAGCGCCCAGGCGATCCGACCCGGGACGCGCGCGTGCTCGATCGCTGCGAGGAACTCCTTCAGCTCGGCTGCGTCCTCCTCGCCGGCGGTCCACGGGTCGCCGCGGCCGGGCCCCGCTGGATCGATATCGAAGTGCTGCCACGGACCCTCGTCGCTGCGCACCCACGCGCTGCCGGTCGGCGCAAGCGTGCCCGGAGCCCACAGCCGCAGGCCGCGGACGACGTCGGCGATCCGGCTGCGCAGCCAGGAAAGCGGCAGCTCGTGGCCGTCATCGGCCTCGCGCTCGACCATGATCAAGACGCTCGGCTCGGCCGGCTCGTCGCCCAGGAGGTGCGGATGCAACCACGCTGCCTCGCGCGGCGCGCCCGTCGAATTGCCGCGTGCGAGAGATACGCCGTTACCGAGATCGATCCGCGCCGCCTCGAGTCGCGCTCCGCGAAGTGGTGCGACCGCAACGATCCGGGCGGTGCCGTGGTACAGGGTCCGCTCGAGCTCCTCGTACACGCGCTCGAAGCGCTCCTCGGGGAACTCGAAGGAGCTGGCGTCCTCATAGAGGCGCTCGAGCATCGCGCGCAGCGCGGGCTCCGCCTCGGCGCCGGCCATGCCGTGCGAGCGCAGCCAGGTCGTAGCGCCGGCGCCCAGCTCGACGGCCGCCGCCTCGAGCGAGGGCAGCCCCGAAAGCTGCGGCCAGTGCGCTCCGATGTACTCGGCCGTCAGCGCGCGGTAGCGATAGAGGACCGGGCCGGCGCCCGGCTCCTCGTCCACGTCGTAGCCGAGCTCGTCGCCGGACTGGACGGCGTCCGTGAGCGCGGCCGCCGCCTCCAGCGCGAACTCGCGCAGGGCCGCGTGGAGGGACGAGTTGCGCATGGTGGCGAGTTCGCCACAGCGCGATTGGGTCCTGCCGTTATGCGGCGGCTTCGACCGGTGCGCAGGCGGTGTCGAGGTCGGCCTCGAGGCCGAGCCACTCGCGCCCGAACGCGCGCATGTCCTCGATCAGCGGGAGCAGCGCGCGACCCTTCGGCGTGAGCACGTACTCGACGCGCGGCGGCACCTCGGGGTAGGTCTTGCGCGCGACGACACCCTCTTCCTCGAGCGCCTTCAGCCGGAGCGAGAGCGTGCGCGGGCTGATGCCCTTGAGCGAACGCTCGAGCTCACAGAAGCGGCTGCGCCCGGCGGCGAGGTCCCGGATGATCAGGATCGTCCACTTGCCGCAGACGATCTCGGCAGTAGCGCAGACGGGGCAGGTGGTTTCCTTCGTTGCCGCGGCCATTGCGATCCACCCACAGGGTACCGCAAAGCTTCACATTCTTGAAGTATGTGGGGACTAGCCGGTCAGGTTGCCCAGCACGCCGCCGCCGCCACCGGTGTTGCTGGTCTGCAGCACGCGGCCCTCGCTCGGCTGGACGAGCACCCAGCCCGGACCCGAAAACGCCATCTGGACGCTCTCCCCCGAGCCCCTGCCGATCAGCGTCTTCAGGTTGACGTCCGTCTTCATCGAGGTCTGCACGCTCGAGGCCCACGTGATCGCGGCCTGCGGGTCGGCGTAGGTCGCCGCGTCTCCGGTCTGCAGCAGCACGGGCGGGCCATCAGATACGACCGCCACCCAGCCGGTGCCGGACAGCGCCATGTTGAAGAGCCCGCCGGCGAGCGCGCCGACGCCCTTCTCGCGCTTGATGTCCCAGTCGATGCCGGCGTCGAACGCGAGCAGGTTCGCGCCGTTGCACGTGATCTGGTCGTTCTCCAGCTTGATCAGGTGGATGTCCTGCGCCTGGTCGCCGAGAAACACCTCGCCCGAGCCCTCGATCTTCATCAGGCTCGTGCCCTCGCCCGTCATCGCCTTCTTCATGAGCCGGCTGACGCCGCCGGAGCCCGCGTGCTCGAACTTGACGTCGCCCTGGTAGGCGACCATCGAGCCGAGCTTCGCCTGGATCGTGATCTGCTGAAGGCTGACCTTCAGGAGCTTGGAGTTTTGGAGCGCGAACGCCTCCTGGGACGCGGTTTCCTTGAACTCTCCGAGGGTGCTTTGCACGACTTGTGCCTCCTGTCTTGTGTGCGAGTCGAGGTGTCGGTGCCGATGCTAGGCAATCTCCCCTAGCCTGGCGAAATGCGCCTACCCCTTTGGGTGATGCTCTGGCGGGGCCACGCGGTCTTCCGGCACGACGAGCTCCGAATCGGCGGTAAGGCGAAGGTGGAGTTCCGCGTCCTGCCGCGCTAGGCGCAGCCGCTGCCGTAGCTAGTGATCGCAGGACGATCACAGAACGCTGCAGCACTCTTCGGAGCCGCTGCGGTACCCGGTGGTCGCAGGACGACCACAAACGACCTCAGCGCCCGGGCAAACCAGCCGCGGTATTCCGGCTGCGCTGCGCCGGGCTTGTCACACCGAGTGCGCCGAGCTGCCGCGCTAGGCGGCGTGCGTGACCTGCTCGACCGAGGTCGAGCGCTGGCCGCCGGCGGCGACGAGCAGCTTGAAGTCGTGCGGAGCGGTGGCGGCCTTGAGGGCCTCCTCCATCGTCACGCGCCCGGCCTGCACGTGCTCCATGAGGTGCTGGTCGAAGGTCTGCATCCCGTAGAACCCGCCCTCGGCGATGACCTCCTGAAGCCGGCCGGTCTCCTCCGGGTTCATGATCATGTCCTTCACGCGTCCGGTGGTGCGCAGGATCTCGCAGACCGCGACGCGGCCGTGGCCGTCCGAGGTGCGGACGAGCCGCTGCGAGATGACGCCCTTCAGCGTGCCGGCGATCATCGCCCGCGCCTGCTGCTGGTGGTGCGGCGGGAAGAAGTCGATGATCCGGTTGATCGTCTCGGTCGCGTCGACCGTGTGAAGCGTTGACAGGACAAGGTGGCCGGTCTCCGCGGCGGACAGCGCCGTCTGGACCGTCTCCTCATCGCGCATCTCGCCGACCAGGATCACGTCCGGGTCCTGGCGCAGCACGCGCTTCAGCGCCTGCTTGAAGCCGGCGGTGTCCATGCCGACCTCGCGCTGGTTGATGATCGACTTCTTGTCCCGATGGAGGAACTCGACCGGGTCCTCGATCGTGACGATGTGCTTCGAGTGGTTCCGGTTCATCTGGTCGATCATCGCGGCGAGCGTCGTCGACTTACCGGAGCCGGTGGTGCCGGTCACGAGGATGATCCCGCGCTCCTCCTCGGCGAGCTGGGTGATCGCGTCCGGCAGCATCAGCTGCTCGGCCGACTTGATCTCGAAGGGGATGGCGCGGCAGACGATCGAGCAGTGTCCGCGCTGGCGGAAGGCGTTGACGCGGAAGCGCGCAAGACCCTCGACGGCGTAGGAGAAGTCGACCTCGCCGCTCTGCTCCCACTCCTCGAGCTTCGTGGGATCGCTCAGCATTTGCTTGAGCATGCGCTCCGTGTCCTCGGGCTGGAGCGGCTCCGTCTCCGGAATCGGCACCAGATGTCCCTGGGTACGGATCAGCGGGAAGGCCGGCACCTTGAGATGAAGGTCCGAGCCCTGGGTCTCGATTACGCGCGCAAGCGCCTCATGCAGATCTAGGGGCATGCATTGCGGTATCGGGCGCCCCCGGGTGCCGCTTGAAAGCTGAACGAACTTTTGGACGCTTACGCGACGTCGCGGAGCTTCTGGGCCTCGGCGAGGCTCTGCAGCTTCTTCAGCGACTGGTTCTCGATCTGGCGGATCCGCTCGCGCGTCACGTTGAACGTGCGGCCGACCTCGTCGAGGGTGCGCGGGTGCTCGCCGCCGAGCCCATAGCGGAGCTCGAGCACGCGGCGCTCGCGGTAGGAGAGGTTCTCGAGCGCCTCGCGGAGCGCCTCCTTGGTGAGGATCTCCGCAGCGCGCTCGTACGGCGACTCGGCGCGCTCGTCGGCGATGAACTGGCCGAACTCGGACTCCTCCTCGTCGCCGACCGGCTTCTCGAGCGAGACCGGCGCCTGCGCAGAGCGCTTGATCGAGTCGACCTCGTCGGGCTCGATGCCGGTGACGTCGGCGATCTCCTCCGCGGTCGGCTCGCGGCCGAGCTCCGTGACGAGCTTGCGCTCGGCGCGACCGATCTTGTTCAGCTTCTCGACGACGTGAACCGGGATGCGGATCGTGCGCGCCTTGTCGGCGAGCGCGCGTGCGATCGCCTGGCGGATCCACCAGGTCGCGTAGGTCGAGAACTTGAAGCCCTTGCGGTAGTCGAACTTCTCCGCGGCGCGGACCAGGCCGAGCGTTCCCTCCTGGATCAGGTCGAGGAACGGGAGGCCCTGGTTGCGGTAGTTCTTCGCGATCGAGACGACGAGCCGCAGGTTCGACTCGACCATCTTCTGCTTTGCGTCGAGGTCGCCGCGCTCGATGCGGCGCGCCAGGTCGACCTCCTCCTGCGCGGTGAGCAGCCTGACCTTGCCGATGTCCTTCAGGAAGAGCTGAAGGGAGTCGGTCGTCATGTCCGGCTTCAGGTCGATCGTGGCCTTCGACTTGCGCCGGCGGTCCTTGCGATCGACCGCGCGCTCCTCCTGGGTCGCGGTGTGCGCCGGGTCGATCTCCTCGACCAGCTCGATCTCGGACTTCTCGAGGAAGGTGTGGAGGTCCTCGATGTCGGACTCGTCGAGGTCGACCTCGGTGAGGGCGGTCGCGACCTCGGCGTAGGTCAGGACGCCGGTCTGCGTGCCCTTCGTGATGAGGAGCTTGACCTCTTCGAGTTCCTGCAGTTCGGCTACTGACAAGTTGCTTTCCGTTCCCCTCAGGCCCCGCGGGGCTTCAGTTTACTTCACTTTTTGAAGTCTAGGCACAGGAAGCGGCCTCTTTGTGCATACGTACAACCGCCGCCCCTGTTTCAAGGCTCGGCCGCCCCCTCGTTCCACTTTACCCACCAACGGTGACACTCGACTACTTCTGGCACGTACGATGCCCGGCATGCCTGCCGATGAAGGCGGACTGCTGGGAGATCTACCCCGCCGGCGGCCCGGTACACGCAGCGAAAAGCGCGCCGACCGGACCGTCCGGGAGCGCTCCGGGCCGCCGAAAACGCGCTCTCAGGCGCCCGAACGGACGGCCGGAGAGGCCGCCACCGACCCCCTCCGGCTCGCGGTCGGGGCCGCCGAGGCGGGGCTGAAGGTCGCCTCGCGCATCACGGGCGAGCTGATCCGCCGCGTGCCTCGGCTCTAGTGCAGTCCGGCAGACCCCTCCACCGCCGCGCCTGGGCGGGCATCAAGCACTTCTACGTGAAGGCCTACGAGGACAACCTCACCGGGCTGTCGGGGATGGTCGCCTACAACCTCCTCCTGTCGGTATTCCCGCTCGCGCTGCTCACGCTCTTCATCGCGGGTCGCGTGCTCGAATCGACCGACCTCGAGCAGAGCATCCTCCAGGACCTCCAGCAGCTCTTCCCGAGCGCTGCCGACGACACCCTCCAGCGCGCGCTCGACCGGGTGCGCGAGTCGTCGAACGCCCTCGGGATCGTCGCGCTCGTGGCGAGCATCTGGATCGGGTCCTCCTTCTGGGGCGCCCTCGACACGGCGTTCTGCCGGATCTACCACTGCCGTTGCCGCAGCTGGGTCGAGCAGAAGCGCTTCGCGCTCGTGATGCTCGTCGTCGTCATCGCGTTCATGCTCGCGACGATCGTCGTGCCCACGGTCCAGAGCATCCTGGTGAACGGGCGCTCGGACCTACCGCTCGGCCTCGACGAGGTGCGGGGGGTCGTCTATTACGCGACGCTCGCGGCGGGGCTCCTGCTCCTCTTCGCGATCCTCTGCATCGTCTACTGGAGCGTCCCGAACGCGTTCGTGCCGTGGCGGGCGGTGTGGCCGGGAGCGGCGGGCGCGACGGCGGCGATCGGCGTCGTCGACTACGCGTTCCCCTTCTACCTCTCGAACATCTCGACGATCGCCCGCTTCGGGACGACGTTCGTGTTCGTCCTGATCGTGCTGTTGTGGTTCTACGCGATCGCGATCATCGTCCTCGGCGGGGCGATCATCAACGCCATGCGCTACGAGCTCCACGACACCGGCAGCCTCAGTGCACCCTCGTCGGAATAACGTTTGTATAGTCCCCGCCGCCTAATCGGACGGGACTTCCCGTACGAGCGGGGGAACCACTTGCCGGCGGCCGCTGCCGGCGGGGGCGAATCGAGTGCATTGCCGCACTTGTAGCGCTTGAAGCGCGAGCCCGACAGCTCACCTCGTAGGCGCAAGCCGTTTTCATCAAGTGAGGCAGTGGACTGCGACAACGCGGAGTGTCGTGGCGGCGCTCGTGGCCGTTCTCCTCACGCTGCCCGCTACGGCCGCCGCAGGCGACGGCGCCACGAGCGGCAACTCCGGCGGAGGCGCGACGTACACGAACGCGGCCCCCGCCGATGCCGAGATTTCACTGACGGTCGCGTCCGGCGCCTGGCTGGGCCGCGCGACACGCATCAGGGGCAGGTCCGCGGATCTCGCGGGCCGTACCGTCGCGATCGAGCGCCGCAGGTCCCGCCGCAGCGAGTGGGTATCTGTGGCCTCGGTTCGCGTCGGTGACGACGGGCGCTTCGGGACGCGGTGGACGCCGCGCTCGATTGGGCGCCACCAGCTGCGCGCTCTCCCCGGGACCGCGTCGAGCGCGGGCAGCGGTGATGACGGCACCGCGTCCCGCGTCGAACGGCTGATCGTCTACGAGTCGGTGACGAGCACCTGGTACGGGCCCGGCTTCTACGGCAACAAGACGGCGTGCGGACAGCGGCTCACCAGGGACACGCTGGGCGTCGCGCATAAATCGCTCCCCTGTGGGACGAAAGTGGCGCTGCGCGCGAACGGGCGATCGATCGTCGTGCCCGTCATCGACCGCGGCCCCTACGCCAACGGCGCCACCTACGACTTGACGCGCGCCACCGCCGAACGGCTGGGCGTGATGCACACTGCCCAAATTGGGGCAGCCATTCTGTCCCGATAAAAGGTGACAACCCTTCTCGCAGGGGGTATCCTGCGGGCATGGTCGAGACGACCAGGCTCTCGTGCCTCGTGGTGGATGAGCACCCCGTCGTCCGCCGAGGCGTCGGCGCCCTGCTGGAGCAGGGGTTCAGCGACCTGGAACTCTTCGACGCGCCCAGCGCCGACGCCGTCCTGGAGGGGCCGACCGAGGGCAAGCCCGACGTCGTCTTGATCGACCCGCGCAAGGGCCCCGGCGACACCGAGGCGACCCTTACGGAGATCGCACGCAAGCTCGACTGCCCCGTCGTCGTGTACACGGCGGACGGTGGAGCGCGCCAGCTCTCGGACGCGCTGAAGGCCGGCGTCAAGGGCTACGTGCGCAAGGACTCGCCGCCCGACGACCTCATCCGCGCGATCCGCGCGGCGATCAGCGGCGAGTTCTACATCGACCCCGCGCTGTCGTCGACGATCGTGCTCGAGGAGGGCGAGAAGACGCTCACCGCCCGCCAGCGCGAGATCCTTCAGATGCTTGCCGACGGCATGCAGACCGACGCCGTCGCAAAGCAGCTCGGCCTGTCGACCGAGACCGTGCGCACGCACACGAAGCGGATCCTCGCGAAGCTCGACGCCGACACGCGCACTCAGGCCGTTGCGATCGGGATTCGCAACGGGATGATCGACTAGGCGCCGTTCTCCGTTTCCACCGCGTCGGGCTCGGCCTCCGCGATCTTCACGCGCTCGCCGCCCGCCTTGGCGGCGTACATGGCCATGTCGGCGAGCTCGAGCAGCCGCTCCGGCTCGCTCGCGTGCTCGGGGCACGCGACCACGCCGATCGACACGCCGATGGCGTTGCCGTCGGCGCTTTCGATCTGCTCGATGCCATCGGCCAGGCGCTCGCCCAGGATCGTCGCGCGTGACGCCGTTTGATGGGGCGCGAGCACGCAGAACTCGTCGCCGCCGATGCGGGCCGGCACGTCGACCGAGCGGGTCGCCGCGCGAATCGCGTCGGCGACGCCGACGAGCACCTCGTCACCTGCTGCATGACCGAACGAGTCGTTCACGCGCTTGAGTCCGTCGACGTCGAGCAGGAGCAGCGCGAACGGATGCCCGTAGCGCTGCTGGAGCCCGAGCAGGTGGTCGATCTGCTGGCGCAGGTAGCGGAGGTTGTAGAGGCCGGTCAGCGCGTCCGTGTGCGCGAGCCACTCGAGCTCGCTCGAACGTTCGCGCAGGAGCTCCTCGACGAGACCCGACTGGATCAGCGAGAAGAGCTTGATCAGCCGCTCGACCGCATCCACCAGCGCCTGCGGGTCGTCGGCGAGCCGCTCCTTCAAGGCGCGCAGCAACACGGTCTCGAGCGCGGCGATGTCGCGCGGGAGCTCCGGCGTGAGCTCGCCGTCGTCGCGGAATGAAGCCAGCTCCTCGATCCGCCGGTGCAGCTCGCTGCCGGGGCCGAAGTCGGGCGTCTCGCCGCGGAGCAGGACGGCGCGCAGGATCTCCTCGATCAGCGGCGGCACCTCGCGCACGATCCGCTCCGTCGGGAGCTTCCGGATCTGGTCGAGGGGCGTGTGCTCGACGAGGCGGACGATCCAGTCCTTCGTGAGCTCCTCGGCGGATGCCGAAAGCGGCCGCTCTGGGTCGGCGGGTTCTAGGCGGCGAAACGGTGGCAAGGACATGTGGGACCCCTCACCTCATGCTACGGCCATCCCCGGAAGTCGCGCGACGTTCGATGACCTCGTGCACGCCGTCCGACGCGCCCCGTATGAAGGACTCGACATGGCACCCGAGAACCGCGTCACGATGGAACCGGAGCTCCACAGCATGCTCGGCCGCCACCGCGAGGAGCTGCTGCGGCGCGCGCTGACGCTCGCGATCAGCCGCTCCACTCTCCAGGAGCTGGTCGAGCGACCGCTCGAGCAGCGCCTCGACGAGCTCGAGCTCCTGTTCGAGGCCGCCTCGCCGGATGCCGGCGGGCGGTCCGGGCGCGTCGCCCGCAACCGCGACCTCCGGTCGGAGCTCGAAGAACAGCTCGCCGAGCACCAGCGCGAGGGCCGCATCTTCTCGGTCGCCGTGATCGCCGCCGGCCGCGCTCGTATTGCCCGGCTCGGCCAGGGCGCGCAGGACCGCCGGCCCGAGGGGCCCGACGCGCGCGCGTGGGTGAACGCGCTGCGCCAGTGCGCCGCCCCCGACGACGTCGTGATCGACGCGGGCGACGGCTCGTGCGCAGTCGTCTTCCCCGACCACGACGCGCGCGAGGCGCGCGTCGCCGCCGACCGGCTGTGCCGCGCCGCGTGGCGGATGCTGGGCGAGCATGGCCCGCTCCCGGGCGTGGGCGTCGCCACCTACCCCGAGGACGGCTCGTCCGGAACCGAGATCGTCGCCGCGGGCTACGACGCCCTCTGGCGGCAGGCCGACTTCGTCGGACAGGCGCAGGACGATGGTGGCGGTGGCGGCGACGACGAGCGCGAGAACGCGCCCGTCCACCCGCTCCGCCCTCTCTAGGCCCGGCTCCGCGGCCGTCATGATGCGCCCATGGGCGCGCCGGACCTGATCTCGATCGACGAGGCGCGGCAGCGCGTGCTCGCGGCGGTCCGGCCGCTTCCTGCCGAGGACGTCGAGCTCGCGGATGCGCTCGGACGCGTCCTCGCCGCCGACGCCGAGGCCGATCGGGACCTGCCGCCGTTCGACGCCTCGGCGATGGACGGCTACGCCGTGCCGGCCGCGGACGCGGGCACCCTGCGAATCGAGGCCGAGTCCCGCGCGGGCGCCCCTTCGCCGGCGCCGCTCGCGCAGGGGACCGCTTGCCGCATCTCGACGGGAGCGGTCGTGCCGCAGGGAGCGTACGCCGTCGTGCCGGTCGAGCGGATCGAGGAACGAGACGGAGAGGTCGTTGTGCCCCAGACCGAGGCCGGCGCCAACATCCGCCGCGCAGGCGAGGACGTCCGCGCCGGCGAGACGGTCCTCACCGCCGGCACGGAGATCGGCCCGGCCGAGGTGGCGGTGCTCGCGTCGCTCGGGCTGCCGGCGATCGCGTGCGCGCAGCGGCCGCGGCTCGCGGTGCTCGCGACGGGCGATGAGCTGGTCGAGCCCGGCGACGAGCTCGCCCCGGGTCAGATCAGGAACTCGAACGCCTACGGCGTCGCTGCGCAGGCCGCGCGCACTGGGGCGGCCGTCGTCGAGCGCGGGCACGTCGCGGATGACGCGGACGCCACGCATGCGGCGCTGTCGTCGGCACTCGGCGACGCGGACGTCGTGTGCGTCACCGGCGGCGTGTCCGTTGGACGCCACGACCACGTGAAGCCCGCGCTCGCCGCGCTCGGCGTCGAAGAACGCTTCTGGGGCGTGCGGCTCCAGCCGGGCAAGCCGACGTGGTTCGGCAGCCGCGACGGGACACTCGTCTTCGGGCTGCCGGGCAACCCCGTCTCGGCGATGGTCACGTTCCACCTGTTCGCCCGGCCGGCGGTGCGCGCGCTCCAGGGCGCGGATCCCGGCATCCGGGGTGCGCGGGCCCGGGCCGGCGAGCCGCTGCGGCGCAACCCGAAGCGCGATCAGATGGTCCGCGTCCGGCTGGAGCAGGGCGACGACGGCTGGGTCGTGTGGCCCACGAAGGCACAGATGTCGCACGTGCTCACGTCGATGCTCGGCGCGGACGCGCTCGCGCGTGTGCCGGCGGGCGACGGCGACGTCGCCGCGGGCGAGCGGATAGACATCGAGCTCCTGTGACGAAGACGCGCGACCTCGCCCGGGTGAAGCTGATCAAGTCGCCGGAGTCCGAATGGGCGCCCGGCGGGCCGGTCACATCCAAGCAGGAGGCCGAGCTCACCCTGCCCCGGCGCGAGCTCGACCGGATCTGGAACCCCGAGTACCTCGAGCGCCTTGCGCGGACCTACTGGCGCTGGCTGTCGAAGATCTCGCTCGGCCTCCTGCGCGTGGTCTACACGCCGACGACGCGCCGGATCGTCTTCCTCACACCGCCGTTCACGCTGCTGCGCTTCCAGGCGCCCGAGTACGAGACGCAGCCGGACTGCGGCGTGGTCACGTGGCGCATCGACCGCGGTCTGCTCGTCGCACCACCCGGCCGTGGCAAGGGCTTCCTGCGCATCAAGGTCACGCGTTCGCCGGACGCCGGCGAGGAAGAGGTGACCGCGCGGGTTACGTCAGAGGTCGCGAACTTCTATCCCGCGCTCGGTGGCTGGGGCTGGTTCGCGAAGATCGGCGCGCGGATCTACCGCTACACGCAGCTGAAGATCCACGTGCTCGTTACGAACGGCTTCCTCCGCTCGCTTGCGCGGCTCGACCTCGTGCCCAGCAAGGTCGGCCAACTGCGGACGGAGATCGAGCGGCCGTCCTAGCCGATGCGCTCGCCGGTGATCTGGCGCAGCTTCGCGCGGTCATGGCGCGCGGCGATGCGCCGGACCGTTCCGGAGCGCGAGCGCATCGCAAGCGACTCGGTCGTGGCTGCGCCGCTCGACAGGTAGCGCACGCCCTCGAGCACGTCGCCCTCGGTCACACCCGTCGCCGCGAAGAAGGCGTTCTCGCCGGCGACCAGCCGCTCGCGGTCGAGCACCTCGTCGAGCTCCAGTCCGGCGTCGGTGATCGCCTGCTTCTCCTCGTCGTTGCGCGGCCACAGACGGCCGAGGATCTGGCCGCCCAGGCACTTGATCGCACACGCGGAGATGACGCCCTCAGGAGTGCCGCCGATCCCCCACAGAAGGTCCACCGGCGAACCCTCCTGAACGGCGAGTATCGACGCCGACACGTCGCCGTGGAGGATGAAGCGGATTCGCGCGCCCGCCTCACGGATCTCCTTCACCTGCTGCTCGTGGCGCGGGCGGTCGAGCATGACCACCATCACGTCGCCGACGTCGGTGCCCTTCTCCTTCGCGATCGCGTTCACGATCTCGCCGAGCGGCCGGTCCATGTCGAGCACGTGCGCCAGTGACGGCGAGGTGGCCATCTTCTCCATGTAGACGGCGGGGCCCGGGTTGAACATCGTGCCGCGCTCCGACAGCGCGATCACCGACAGCGCGTTCGGGAAGCCCATCGCGGTCAGCTCGGTCCCCTCGAGCGGATCGACGGCGATGTCGACCTGGGGCGGCGACCCGTCGCCGATGTGCTCGCCGTTGTAGAGCATCGGAGCCTCGTCCTTCTCGCCCTCGCCGATCACGACGACCCCGTCCATCGAGACGTTGTGCAGCGCGAGCCGCATGGCGTCGACGGCGGCCTTGTCCGCGTCGTTCTTCTCGCCCTTCCCGATCCAGCGCGCGGCGGCGAGCGCGCCGTACTCGGTGACGCGCACGAGCTCCATTGCAATGTTGCGGTCGGGCACCGCCGCCTCCTGCTCGCCCGTGATGAGCTCGAACTCGCGCTCGGGTGTCTCCGCCTGCATCGCTACAGCGTGCCGGGCGGCTTGCGCGCGCGGTCGCCCTCCGCCTGGCGGATGATGCCGCCCGCGCAGATCATCGCCGCGCCGATCAGGCCGACGACGTAGCCGATCTTGATGTCGATCTCCGAATCGGGATCGCCCGGCCTGCCGAGGATGACGCCGTTGAGGATGATCAGCGCGAACGCGGTCATCCCGACGATCATCGTGATCTCGCCCGGGCGCCAGGTGAGCTTGTGCCCGCGCACGACGATCCAGGCGAGGATGAACGGCGCGAGGCAGGCGGCGACCAGCAGCCAGTCGAGCGACCCGTAGGTGTCGAAGGCGTTGAACTCGCCGGTCTCGCCGTTGATCTGCGCGTTGGGGTTGTCCGACGTCTCGAACCACGGCATGAAGAGCGAGACGAGGAGCACGCCTACGCCCGCAAAGCCGATGAATTCACCTCTTTGCAGGCGGCCCAAGTCCATGCGAGGAGAAACCTACCCGCTCCGGTGATCCCGCGTAGCATGTGGAGCGAACGTTCTCCCGAGGACGTTCGGCAGATGCACTCCCCTACCGAAACAGCGCCCCGCGGAGGGGTCGGAGGGCTGCTCGCGGCACTCGAGGAGAGCCGGGATAGGACGCTGTCGCTCGTTTCGGCAGTGAACGACGAGGACCTCGACCGGGTTCACAGCCGACTGATGAGCCCGCTCGCCTGGGACCTCGGGCACATCGCCGCCTTCGAGGACCTGTGGCTCTGCCGTGCGGCCGGCGGGCTCGACCTGCTGCGCCCCGACCTCGCGCAGATCTACGACGCCGACGAGACCCCGCGCGCCGACCGCGGAACGCTCGACTACCTGCGCGCGTCCGAGGTCCGCGGCTACATGGCCGCGGTGCGCGAGCGCTCGCGCACGATCCTGGACTCCTTCGACGGCGACCTCGCGCTGGTCGAGCTGGTCATCCGCCACGAGCAACAGCACAACGAGACGATGCTGCAGACGCTGTGCCTGGCCGGGCTGCTGCAAGAAACGGCCCCGTCCCCGCTTGTTTCAACGCGCGGGCCGGACATGGTCCGAGTCGAGGCCGGCCCGTTCGAGATGGGCGCGCCGGCCGACGGCTTCGCCTACGACAACGAGCGTTCCCGCCACGTGGTCGACCTGCCCGCGTTCGAGATCGACCGACTCCCGGTGACCGTCGGCGACTGGATCGAGTTCATGGATGCCGAGGGTGCCGAGGAGCCGCTGCATTGGAACGGGACAGCGCCCCACCCGCAGCTGCCGGTGATGCACGTGTCCTGGGAGGAGGCGGCTGCGTACGCCCGCTTCCGCGGTAAGCGCCTGCCGACCGAGGCCGAGTGGGAGAAGGCCGCGTCATGGGACCCCGCTACCGGTGAGTCCTACCGCTACCCGTGGGGGAAGCGGCCCCAACGCCCGCGCTCGCGAATCTCGACCAGACCAGCTGTGGGCCGGTCCCCGCCGGTGCGTATCCGGATGCGGCCTCACCCTGCGGCGCACTCGGGATGATCGGCGACCAGTGGGAGTGGACGAGCACGGAGTTCGGGCCGTACCCGGGCTTCCGCGCCCACCCGTACCGGGAGTACTCCGAGGTGTTCTTCGGTGGCGGTTACCGCGTGCTGCGCGGCGGCTCGTGGGCGACGCGCGCGCGGGTCGTCGACAACCGCTTCCGCAACTGGGACCTGCCGCAGCGGCGGCAGATCTTCGCGGGGTTCAGATGCGCAGCGTGATCGAAAGCCACCTCTCGGGTGGCGCGCTCGAATCGCTCGCCGCGGACGTCCGGCACGGCCTCGGGCTGCCGCTGAAGGAGATCCCGCCGAAGTACTTCTACGACGCGCGCGGCTCGGAGCTCTTCGAGCAGATCACGGCGCTGCCCGAGTACTACCCGACGCGGTCCGAGCGGGCTCTCCTGAACCGCCACGCGCCGGAGATCGCCGAGCTGACCGGAGCGCAGGAGCTGGTCGAGCTCGGCTCCGGCACGGCCTCGAAGACGCGCGCGCTGCTCTTTGCGATGGCCGGCCGCGGCCGCCTGCGCGGCTACGTGCCGTTCGACTGCTCGGAGACCGTGGTGCGCGAGTGCGTCGAGATCCTCGACGAGCAGTTCCCGGGCATCTCGCTGCACGGCGTGGTCGGCGACTTCGAGTCGCACCTCGAGATGATCCCGGCCGGGCGCGAGCGCCTCACCGCCTTCCTCGGCGGCACGATCGGGAACTTCTACCCGCTCGAGCGCTCGATGCTGCTCGACCGCCTGTCCGGGCTCGGCGAATGGCTCCTGCTCGGAACGGACCTGGTGAAGGACGCCGCGACGATCGAGGCGGCTTACAACGACGAGGCGGGTGTCACCGCCGAGTTCAACCGCAACGTGCTGCACGTGCTGAACCGCGAGCTCGACGCCGACTTCGACCCCGACGCATTCGAGCATGTCGCGTTCTTCGATGTCGAAAACGAATGGGTCGAAATGCGGCTGCGGGCGCTGTCGGACCAGTCCGTGGCGATTCCCGGCGCTGAGCTCCAGGTCGACATCGCCGCGCGCGAGGAGATCAGGACCGAGATCAGCGCGAAGTTCACGCTGGAGCGGATCGAACGCGAGCTGGACGAGGCCGGCTTCCGGCTCGAGCGCTTCTTCACCGATGGAGCGTTCGGACTGAGCCTCGCTCGCCGCCGCGGTTAGTCTGCCGCCGTCATGGAGCTGAACGGCAAGGCCGCGCTCGTCTCGGGCGGCGCCTCGGGACTCGGCGGCGCGACGGTGCGCGAGATCGTCGCGCGCGGTGGCAGGGCGGCGATCGTGGACCGCGATGCCGACAAGGGCTCGGCGCTCGCGGACGAGCTCGGCGACGCAGCCGTCGCGTTCGAGGCCGACGTCACGGACGAGAGCTCCGTCGCCACGGCCGTGGACGGCGCAGTCGAGGCGTTCGGCGAGCTGCGGTTCGTCGTCGGATGCGCCGGCATCGGCTGGGCCGAGAAGACGGTCGGCAAGCAGGGCGCGGCGAACCTCCAACCGTTCGAGACCGTGATCAAGGTGAACCTGATCGGGATGTACAACGTGCTTCGACTCGGCGCCGCCGCCATGAACGAGAACGAGCCCGACGACAGCGGCGAGCGCGGCTGCGTCGTGATGACGGCGTCGATCGCCGCCTGGGACGGCCAGATCGGGCAGACCGCCTACTCGGCGTCGAAGGGCGGCGTCGCCGCGCTGACGCTGCCGGCCGCACGCGATCTCTCGAATCGTGGGATCCGCGTGAACACGATCGCGCCAGGCCTCTTCGACACACCGCTCCTCGCGGCCCTGCCGCAGGAGCAGCGCGAGGCGCTCGGAAAGGGCATCCCGTTCCCGCCCCGCCTGGGCGACCCGCACGAGTTCGCGCTGCTCGCGTGCCACGTCGCCGAGAACCAGATGCTGAACGGCGAGACGATCCGGCTCGACGGCGCGCTCCGCATGCCGCCGCGCTGATGCGCGCGGCCTCCGCTAGGGGTCTGACCCCTTAAGTGCGCGCGACTCAAGGGGTCTGACCCTCCCGCGGGGCGAAAGCAGCGCTGCCCAACCTCACCTTCGCGTGCCCCGCAAGCCGCGCGAAGAGGTCGAAGGTGGCGTCTACCACGTCTACGCACGCGGGAACGGCAAGCAGCGGATATTTCTCGACGACCAGGATCGCTGGACATACCTCGCGCTTCTGCGGCGCGAGATCGAGCGACGCAAGTGGCAGTGCCTCGCCTACTGCCTCATGGACAACCACGTGCACCTCTTGCTCGAGACGCCGGCCGCGAACCTAGGGCGTGGGATGCAGCGTCTCCATGGCGCGTATGGCCAAATCTTCAACGAACGGCACGGGCGCGTTGGCCATCTCTTCCAAGGACGCTATGGCGCCGTCCGAATCAAAGACGACGAGCAGCTCTGGACGACGTTCGCGTACATCGAGGCAAACCCAGTTCGGTCCGGCCTCTGTGCGCGTCCCGCGGACTGGCCCTGGAGCAGTTGCCGCGACGTACTCCGCCAGGATGCGAAAGGCCTCGTCGACCTCGCTCGCCGCGAGTGGTACAGCTGCGGTCCGGGGTCTGACCCCTTAAGTGCCGAGGACTCAAGGGGTCTGACCCCTTAAGTTGCGTGCGTGCGTGCCGCTCTGATTCCCGAGGTCGGGAGTGCGCCCGAGCTCGTCGCGGACCACCCCGAGCCGGAGGGCGAGGTCGTCGTCGATGTCACCGCCGCGCCGATCAACCCCGTCGACCTCTCGATCGCGGCGGGGCGCCTCTACGCCGGCCCGCCCAACCCGCCGTACGTGCCGGGCGTCGAGGGAGTCGGCCGCACCGGCGACGGCGCCAGGCTCTGGTTCGAGACCGGAGCGGGCTACATCGGCGACGGGTCGATGGCCGAGCGCGCGGCCATTCGCCTGGCTATGGCTGCCGAGATCCCGGACGGTGTCGAGGACGCCCTGGCCGCCTGTCTCGGGGTCGCCGGCATCGCCGCCTGGGTGCCGCTCGCGAACCGCGCGTGCCTCGAGGAGGGCGAGACCGTCCTGATCCTGGGCGCCACCGGCGTCGTCGGCCAGATCGGCGTCCAGGCGGCGAAGCTGCTGGGCGCCGGGCGCGTGATCGCGGCGGGGCGTGATCCCGAGAAGCTGGCCGCGGTCGACGCGGACGCCCACGTGCGGCTCCCCGCGACGGCGGAGGAGCTCCGTGACGCCGCCGACGGCGGCATCGACGTGGTGCTCGACCCGCTGTGGGGCGAGCACACGGCAACCGCCACCGAGGCGATGAAAGCGAACGGGCGGCTGGTCGTTCTCGGCCAGGCGGCCGGCCAGCAGACCACGCTCGACTCGGGCGTGGTGCGCGGGAAGGCGTTGCAGGTGCTCGGTCACGCCAACGGGATCACACCGCCGGAGGTGAAGCATGCCGCGTACCGCGCGATGTGCGACCACGCCGCCGCCGGGCGCCTGACGGTCGAGTACGAGGAGGTCCCGCTCGACGACGTCGCCGAGGCCTGGGAGCGCCAGGCCGCCTCCCCGCACGTGAAGCTGATCCTCGTTCCGTAGGGTGTCGGGGCCTAACCAAGCCGCCAGCCGCCAAGGAGACTCTCTCAATGCCTGAAGCAGTGATCGTCGACGCCGTCCGCACGCCGGTCGGACGCGCCTTCAAGGGCTCGCTCGCCCAGCTCCGCCCGGACGAGACGGGCGCGTTCATCATCGACCAGCTCCTGGAGCGCCACCCGGACGTGGCGCCCGACTCGGTCGAGGAGGTCGTCGCGGGCTGCGGCCTGCCGCAGGGCAAGCAGGCCTTCAACATCGGCCGGATCATGGTCCTGCTCTCGGAGAAGCTCCCCGAGACGACCAACGGCTCGACGGTCGCCCGCTACTGCGCGTCCGGGCTCGACGCGATCCGGATCGCCGCCAACAACGTCGTCGCCGGCCAGGGCGACACCTACATCGCTGCCGGCGTCGAGTTCGTCAGCCAGTACAACGAGCGCCAGGAGGCCGCGGGCGAGGCGGACCAGAACGAGAAGCTCCAGGGCAAGGAGTCGGGACAGCCGAACGCGTACATCTCGATGGGCCTCACCGCCGAGAACGTCGCGGACCGCTACGAGGTCAGCCGCGCGGAGATGGACAAGTACGCGCAGCGCTCGCAGGAGCTCGCCGTCAGGTCCCAGGAGGACGGGTTCTTCGACCGCGAAATCGTTCCGGTGACGACGCCGGACGGGAACGAGGTCGCCAAGGACGACGGGCCGCGCGCCAGCTCGACGCTCGAGAAGCTGTCGCAGCTCCAACCCGCCTTCCGCGAGGACGGCAAGGTGACCGCCGGCAACTCCTGTCCCCTGAACGACGGCGCCGCCGCGGCGCTCGTCATGTCCGCCGACCGCGCGAAGGAGCTGGGGCTGAGGCCACGCGCGCGCATCATCACGGCGGCCACGTGGGGCAACGAGCCTGAGTACATGGGCGTCGCGCCTATCGGGGCGATCGGGAAGGCGCTCGACCGCGCCGGCATGACGATCGACAACGTCGACATCGTCGAGCTGAACGAGGCGTTCGCCGCTCAGGTCATCCCGATCATGGCCGAGTGCAACATCCCGCTCGAGAAGATGAACCCGCACGGCGGGGCGATCGCGCTCGGGCACCCCTTCGGCATGACGGGCGTGCGGATCATGACCACCCTGCTCAACGGGCTCGAGACGGACGACAAGACGATCGGCCTCGAGACGATGTGCGTCGCCGGCGGCCAGGGCGAGGCGATGATCGTGGAGAGATTGGCTTAACGCCGGCCGGATGCCGGCTGTAGGGTTTGGAGTGCCCGCTTGGCGGCGGGCACTCCCTCGTGAACAGCCCCAACACCGCCCACACTGAGGGGCCGTCGGCGAACCTGGAGTTTCGCGCGGCGACCAAGCGTTATCCCGGCGCCAGCGAGGTCGCCGTCGACAGCCTCACGCTCGAGGTGCCCGCAGGCGAAATTTGTGTGCTCGTCGGCCCGTCCGGGTCTGGGAAGACCACCGCGATGCGGATGGTCAACCGCATGATCCCGATGACCAGCGGCGACATCCTGCTCGACGGCCGCAGCGTCACCGAGCGCAAGCCCGCCGAGCTGCGGCGCGAGATCGGCTACGCGATCCAACAAGTGGGGCTCTTCCCGCACATGACGGTTGCGGACAACATCAGCACGGTCCCCCGCCTTCTGAGGTGGGACAAGAAGCGGATCTCCGCCCGCGTCGACGAGCTGCTCGAGCTCGTCGCGCTGGAGCGCGAGACACGCGAGCGCTACCCCTCGCAGCTCTCCGGCGGCCAACGCCAGCGCGTCGGCGTGGCGCGGGCGCTGGCGGTCGATCCACCGCTGATGCTGATGGACGAGCCGTTCGGCGCCATCGACCCGATCAATCGCGAGCGACTTCAGAACGAGTTCCTGCGCCTGCAGCAGGAGATCCGCAAGACGGTCGTCTTCGTCACGCACGACATCGACGAAGCGATCAAGATGGGCGACCGGATCGCGATCCTGCAGCGTGGCGGCCGACTCGCCCAATACGCGCCCCCCGAGGAGCTCCTCGCGAATCCCGCTGACGAGTTCGTCAAGGACTTCGTGGGCGCAGACCGGGGGTTGAAACGCCTCTCTCTCGAGCGGGTGCGCGACGTCGACCTATGGCGCGCCCCGCTCGTGCGCGACGGCGAGCAGCCGCCGCCGGCGGGCGACTACGACATCGAATACCCGCTCGTCGTAGACGACGCCGGCAGGCCCGTGCGGTGGCTGAGCGGCTCGCGCGCCGAGCCGCGGCTCGAGCTGGACGACGTCCTCCGCGACGCCCTGTCCGAGATGCTCGAGGTGGAGACGCAGTACGCCCCGGTTGTCGACGAGCGCGGCGCGGTGGCCGGCGTGCTTTCGATCGAGATCATCGGCCACTCCCTCGCGAAGCCGTGATCCTCGCCCAGGTACAGATCCACAACCGCGCGGGCGAGGACAGCTGCGTCGCCGACAACGGTCTCTGTCCCGGCTGGATCTGGGACAACTTCGATCGCTACGTCGACCCGTTCTGGGACCACGTCTACCTGACGGTGGTCGCCGTCGCGATCGGCTTCGCGATCTCGTTCGCGCTCGCGCTCGTGGCCTACCGCCGTCGGTGGCTGATCGGCCCGATCGTGAACGTCACGGCAATCCTCTACACGATCCCTAGCGTGGCGGCGTTCTTCCTCCTGCTGCCGATCACCGGCCGCGGCACGACGACCGCGCTGATCGCCCTCGTCGCGTACACGCTGCTGATCCTCTTTCGCAACACGCTCGCGGGCCTCGACAACGTCCCCGAGGAGTCGAAGGACGCCGGCCGCGGGATGGGCCTGACCAACCGACAACTGCTCTGGCGAGTGGAACTGCCGCTGGCCGTGCCCGAGATCGTCGCCGGCCTGCGCGTCGCCGCGACCACGACGGTCGGGCTGGCCACCCTCGCGTTCTTCGCCGGTGCCGGAGGGCTGGGTGAGCAGATCTTCGCCGACATCAACTTCAAGTCGAATGTGGTCACGGCCGGTGGGCTCTGCGTCCTGCTGGCCATCGTGCTCGACCTTGGCCTCCTCCTGATCCAGCGTGCCGTGACCCCGTGGAGCCGGGCATGAGCGATTTCCGCGACGCGATCGAGCTGATCTTCCAGTCGCGCGAATCGAACGAGGGCGTCCGCGTCGGCGGCTCGCAGTTCCTCGACCTGGCCGTCGACCACATGTGGCTCAGCCTCGTGGCCACGGCGATCGCGTGCGCCACCGCAATCCCGCTCGGCCTCTGGCTCGGGCACATCGGGCGCGGGGGCGTCCTCGCCATCAATGCATCGAACGTCGGGCGCGCGGTCCCGAGCCTCGCGCTGATCGCGTTCTTCGTCGCCTATCTGGGGGTTGGCTTCGCGAACGTGACGCTGGCGCTCGTGCTCCTCGCGGTCCCGCCGATCCTCACGAACACCTACGTGGGCGTCAGACAGGTCGACCGCGAGACCGTCGAAGCGGCCCGCGGCATGGGCATGAACGGGATGCAAATCGTGCGGCGGGTCGAGTTCCCGCTCGCCGTGCCGCTCGTCTTCGGAGGAATCCGCACGTCAGCCGTGAACGTGGTCGCCACCGCGACGCTCGCTCCGCTGGCGGGAGTCCTCTCATTGGGCGACCCGATCATCAACGCAAGCACGTACGGTGACGATGGACGGCTCGGCGCGGCCATCCTCGTCGCGTTCCTGGCCGTGGCGACGGAGATTTCGCTCGCGGCCGTCCAGCGCGCCGTGACACCAAAGGGACTACGACGAAGGAGGAAACGGATGAAGCAGGTCAGATACGCAACCGCGCTCATCGCCGTCCTGCTCGCCGCGCTCGCCCTGGGCGCGTGTGGAGACGACGACGATGACGACGGCGGAGGCGGCGGTGGCGACACCGCCGGCCAAATCGAGCGCAACGACGCGAACGCCGACACCAAGATCACCGTCGGCTCGAAGAACTTCACCGAGCAGAAGATCCTCGGTGAGATCTACGCGCAGGGGCTCGAGGCCGCGGGCTTCGACGTCGACAAGCAGCTCAACCTCGGTGACGAGAAGGTCGCGCGGAAGGCGTTGGAGGAGGGAGAGATCGACGGGTATCCCGAGTACACAGGGACCGCCCTTCTCTCGTTCTTCGGCGTTGCCGCGAACGAGATCCCGAAGGATCCCGCAACCGCGTTCGAGGACGCAAAGGCGGGCTTCGCCGATGAGGGGCTCGTCGCCTACCCGCCTACGCCGTTCACGAGCTCCAACGAGGTCGGGCTGACTCAGGAGAAGGCTGACGAGCTCGGCGTAGAGAAGATCTCGGACCTCGCCGACGTCGATCAGGACCTGACGCTGTACGGCTCGCCCGAGTGCCGCCAGCGCACTGACTGCCTGCTGGGACTCGAGCAGGTCTATGGGCTCGACTTCAAGAAGTTCGTGCCCGTTTCGATCGACCTGAGGCACGAGGTCCTGACCAGCGGCAAGGCGGACTTGTCGATCGTGTTCACCACCGATCCGCAGATCCAGCGCGAGGGTTTCGTCCTGCTCGAGGATGACAAGGGAATGTTCCCGCCGTACAACTCGACGTTCGTGGTGCGCGAGGACATCGCGAGCCCCGAGATCGAAACGGTCGTCACCCAGGTGCAGGAAGGGCTGACCGACGAGGTCATGCAGGAGTTGAACGCACGGGTCGACCTGGACAAGAAGACGCCGGAGGAGGTGGCGACCGAGTACCTCCAGGAGTCCGGCTTGATCTAAGTCCGGCCTGACCCGGGCATAGCCTGAGAAGCATGAGCGAGACCCGCCATCAAGCAGCGGTCGCCTACCGGGCGGTACTGCTTGCGGCGGGCCTCCTCGTGCTCGGGCTGCTCTTCCGGCAGCTCGTGACCCTCGTGGTCGCCGTCCTGATCACCGTGCTGATCGCGATCCCGCTGAGCGCGTTCACGACGCGACTCGAACGGAAAGGGGTCCCACGTGCCCTGGGCGCCCTGCTCGGACTGGTTGGAGCCGTGGGCATCGTCGCGGCGCTGCTCGCTCTGCTCATCCCGCCGTTCGCGGACGAGGTCGAGGAATTCGTCGACGACGTGCCGGGCATCATCGACGACCTCGGGGAGGACCTCCACGACATCACTGGGGCCGACAGCAGCGAGATCGGCGACGAGGTGCAGGACTTCCTTCAGGGATTCGTGGACGACCCGGAGAAGCTCATCGGGCCCATCACGTCGATCGGGCTCGGCCTGGCCGGCGTGCTGGGCGCGCTGGCGCTCATCCTCGTGACCGCCTACTTCATGGCCGCGAACCCGCGGCCCCTTGTCGACGCTGCGATCAGCCTCGTGCCACCGCCGCACCGCCCGCGCGCGCGCGAGATCGCCGAGCGGCTGCGCACCGCGTGGATCGGCTGGATGCAGGGCCTTGTCGTCGACATGACGGTGACCGGCGTCCTGCTGTACGTCGGCTTCACCATCATCGATCTCGACTTCGCGATCCTGTGGGCGGTCCTGGCGGCACTGTTCACGGTCGTCCCGTACTACGGCGCCTTTGCATCCGGATTGCCGGCCGTCCTATTCGCACTCGCCGACAGCCCCGGCAAGGCGGCGCTCACGCTGGCGATCTACCTCGGCGTGCAGCAGTTCGAGAGCTACATCACGATCCCGGTCGTGATGTCGCGCACCGTGAAGCTGCATCCGGCGGTTATCGCGATCGGGGTGATCGTGGTCGGGCAACTCTTCGGCGCCGTCGGGCTGATCGTCTCGGTTCCGATTCTCGCTGCGATCGTGATTCTCGTGGACGAGCTGTGGGTGAGGCCGATGGAGGCGCGGGCGTTAGCTGACGCCGCGCAGCCCGTCGAGCATGAGCCGCGTGCAGAAGCGCGCGGTGGCATCCACGTCTGAGGCGCCTTCGTCCGCCATGTGCGCGGCGATCTGGAACGCTCCGCCCGCTAGCGAGCGCGCGACATGCGGAAGCCACGGCTCGACCTCGGCGGGCAGCTGCCCCTCGGCGACCCACTGCTCCATGTCCTCGACGAGCTCGTCGCACCGCCTCGGCGAAGAGGTCCTCGGAGCCCATCATCGCGATCGCGTCGGCGTTCCTACGCAGGACTTCGAACATCTCCGGGTCCGCCACGACGAGCTCGAAGTACGAGTGGTAGGAGTCGTAGATGCGCTGTTCGAGGCCGATCCCCGGCTGCAGCCGCTTCTCGCGCGCGGCCTCCCGCGCCCGCTCGGCCCACTCATCGAAGACGGCCCGAAAGCGTCCTCCTTGTCCTCGAAGTAGTTGTAGAAAGTGCCTGACGCGAGATCCGTCTCGCGCACGATGTCCCGCGCCGTCGCCGTCGCGAGCCCCTTTTCGGCGAACACCTTGCGCGCTGCAGTCACGAGCTTCTCCCGGTTCTCCTGCTTCTGCTGCTCGCGCGTCGTGGTCATGTCGTCAGGACGATCTTGCCCAGCTTCCCGCCGCTCGCGAAGCGCTCGTAGGCGGCCTGCGCCTCGTCGAGCGGGAACGTCTCCGCGACCGGCACCTTGACAGCCCCCGCCTCGACCAGCGGCAGCACATGCTTCTCGACCTTTCGCATCGCGTCCGCTTTCTCCTCGAGCGGCCGCGCGCGCAGAGTGGACGCCATGATCCGACCGCGCTTGCCCATCAGGGCGAGCAGGTTGAGCTCGGTCTTGGCGCCGCCGCCGACGCCGATCACCACGATCCGGCCTCCGGTCGCGAGCGAGCCGAGGTTCGCTGCCAGGTTCGGCGCGCCGACCAGCTCGAGCACGACGTCGAACTCGCCCTCCTCCTCGAAGCCCTCCGGCGCAATGACGCGGGCACCCAGCGCCTCGACACCCGGCCGGAGCTCCTCGTTCCTGACCGTCGCGGTCACATCCGCTCCGGACGCCCGCCCGAGCTGGACCGCGGCGGTGCCCACGCCGCCCGCGGCGCCGTGCACGAGGAGCCGCTCGCCCGGCTTCAGCTGGGCCTGGGTGAAGAGCGCATCCTGCGCGGTCGTGAAGACCTCCGGGAAGCCGCCGGCCGCGGGCCACTCGAGGGCGTCCGGGGCGGGCATCAGCGCGCGCTCGTGAACGACCGCGAGCTCGGCCTGGCCACCGCCCGCGACGATCGCCATCACCCGGTTACCTTCCGCGAACCGCGCCGCGCCGGGACCGAGCGCCTCGACCTCGCCCGCAAGCTCGAGCCCAGGGATGTCCTGCGGCGCGCCCGGCGGCGCCGGGTAGAGACCTCGCCGCTGCATCATGTCGGCCCCGTTCAGGCCCGCAGCCCGGACGCGGACGAGGATCTCGCCTGCGCCAGGCGCGGGGTCCGGGTGCTCACCGACGGTCAACTCGCCGTCTTTGAGGGTCACGGCCCGCATCCAGGGATCCTATTTTCCGGAAGGTGCGGGGCGTATGCACACGCGCCAAGTGCTCTTGGCGCTTTTCACATCCCGGCAAGGGGGTACTGTGGGAGCCACGGACGGATGACCGCGCTCTCTCTCCTCTCCCGGCCGCCGCTCTGGCGTGAGTCCCGTGTAGGTCTCGAGCTCGCCACGCTCGTGCGCGATCCGGTCTTCCGCGGCGACGGCGTCAAGGACGGCCGCGGCCAGCCGGTCCTCCTGATCCCCGGCTTCCTCGCGGGCGACGATTCGCTGGCGCTCATGACCCGCTGGCTGAGGAGCACGAACCACTACGCGAAGCGTGCGGGGATCCGCATGAACGTCGACTGCTCGGAGGCGGCGGTCCAGCGGCTCGAGGAGAAGGTCGAGGTGCTCGTCGAGCGGCAGGGCCAGCGCGCCGCGGTCATCGGCCAGAGCCGCGGCGGCCACTTCGCGCGGGTGCTCGCCAAGCGCCGCCCGGACCTCGTCGCGGGCATCGTCACGCTGGGGTCGCCGCTCACGGACCCGCTCGCGATCCATCCGCTCGTGCGGGCTCAGGTCTATGCCGTGGGCGCGCTCGGGACCGTGGGCGTCAGGGGCCTCTTCCGCCACTCGTGCCTGTGGGGGGACTGCTGCAACGACTTCTGGGCCGACGCCGAGGCGCCCTTCCCCAAGGGCGTCCGCTTCCTGTCGGTCTATTCGCGCAGCGACGGCGTCGTGCGCTGGCGCTCGTGCCTCGACCCGCACGCCGAGCACCTCGAGATCCGCGCGAGCCACATCGGTATGGGCATGCATCCGCGCGCGTGGCGCGCCGTCGCGTCCGAGCTGGAGCGTCTGCGCAAGTCGGAGACGCGCCGTCAGGCGGCGCAAAAGGCGCGCCGCCGGCGCCGGGCCGCCACCCGCCGCGCGCGGATCAGGCGGGCTGCGTAGAGGCGGGCTGCCCCGCCGGGTTCTGCTTCGCCCAGGCCGCGATCTCCTTCGAGCCCTGGACCACCTGGTCGTCGTCGGTGACGAGCAGCGGCACCCAGTTGTTGCCCGTCAGGCGCTTGACCTCCTTGCGGCCCGAGGTCTGGTTCATGAAGTCGGGCAGGATTCCGAGGCCGTATGACTTGATGACCTCCGGGTTGTACCCGGCCTCCTTCAGCGCGTCGTGGGCGTTCTTGCAGGGATGCCCTCCCGGGCGCGGGCTGCCGAACGTTCCCCAGCAGATGTAGAGCTTCATGGGACGGACAATACGGCGGATCCGTCCAGACGGCCCGCCCGGAGGTCGTCAAGGGCCTCGTTCGCGCGCTCGAGCGGGTACTCGGTGACGACCGCCCGCACGGGGACCGTGGGCGCGAGGGCGAGGAACTCCTCGCCGTCATGGCGCGTGAGGTTCGCAACGCTCCGCACGGACCGCTCCCCCCACAGGAGCTCGTACGGGAACGAGGGGATGTCGCTCATGTGGATGCCCGCGCACACGACTGCCCCGCCCTTGGCCGTCGCTCGCAGCGCCGCCGGGACGTGCTCCCCGACGGGCGCGAACAGGATCGCCGCGTCGAGCTCCTCGGGAGCCGGCCCGAGCGCATCGCCCGCCCATTCCGCACCCAGCTCGCGCGCGAACCGCTGCGACGCCTCGTCTCCGGCCCGCGTGAACGCGAAGACGCGCCTGCCCTGGCTCCGCGCGACCTGGCAGATGATGTGCGCGGCCGCGCCGAAGCCGTACAGCCCGAGCCGCTCGGCGTCGCCCGTCATGCGCAGCGCGCGATAGCCGATCAGGCCCGCGCACAAGAGCGGCGCGGCCTCGAGTGCCGCCAGGCCGGCCGGCAGCGGAAACGCGTAGGCCTCGGTGGCGACCGCGAGCTCCGCGTATCCCCCATCGCGGTCGTAGCCCGTGAACGTCGGCGCATCGCACAGGTTCTCCCGGCCGGAGAGGCAGTAGGGGCAGCGCCCGCAGGTCCTGCCGAGCCACGGGATCCCGATCCGATCGCCTGCAGCGAACCGCTCGCCGTCTGCGACCACTGTGCCGACGATCTGGTGCCCCGGCACCAGCGGCAGCTTCGGCTCGGCGAGCTCGCCGTCCACGATGTGCAGGTCCGTCCGGCAGACGCCGCATGCCGCGACCTCGACCAGGACCTCGCCGTCCCCGGGGACCGGGTCGCGGATCTCGGCCGGCTCGAGCGGCCGGCCGGCGGCTCGAAGCACCATCGCGTGCACGATGCGAGGTTACGTCCTCTCGCACGGCCACCATGGGTGCATGGCGAACTCGTTCGGTGCCTCCGTCGCGGTCCGGATCGCGCGGCTCCTCTACCGCCGGTGGGAGGGCCTGGCGCCTGAGGAGCGCCAGCGGCTGCAGCCGCTCGCCGGCGACGTGAAGGAGCGTGCGCTCGAGGTGCGCGGCAAGCTCGACGACGGCACGGCCGAGCGGGAACTCGAGCGTGCGAGCACGGAGCTCGCGGAGGCGATGGGCGCCGACGAGGTGGCCGAGCTGCGCGAAGAGTTGAAGCGCGAGCTCGAGCGGATGGACCGCGACCAGCGTGCGCGCCGCGCTGCCTGAGTTTCGGCGCACGCCGCGACCGGGTAACACTCTCGTACCGACTCAGGCAGAGGAGCTCAGATGATCGGTCTCGTAATTGCAGTGCTGGTAGCAGCCCTTGTGTACGCCCTGTGCGTGGCGCTCGGCCTGCCCGCGATCGTCGGCATCGTCGCCGCAATTGTCGTCCTGCTCGCCAGCATCCCGTCCGGCGGATACGGGCTCGGAAGGCGTTGAGGGGATGCCCGCCGTGACTTTCGTCGTAGCTGCAGCAATCGTCGGTCTCCTGCTAGGTGCGGCGCTCGTGCCCGGCGCGCCGATCTTTGCGATCCCGATCGTGGCCATCCTCATCGTGATCCTCGCGGCGACCGAGTTCCGCCGCCGGTCGTCGGCGGCTCAGCGCATGGAGGGCTTCCGCGCGGAGGCCGACTCCGATCCGATCGAGTTCACCGAGCGCGACAAGCAGACGCTCGTCGACTAGTCCGCTGGCTAATCCGGCACGTTCTTCTCGCATCGCCCTCGAGCGCCTTGCGGATCAGGCGCGAGACGTGCATCTGCGAGATGCCGATTCGGTCGGCGATCTCGGACTGGGTCATGTCCTTGACGAAGCGCATGTACAGGATCAGCCGCTCACGCTCCGGCAGCGCCCGCATCGCGGGCGCGAGGGCGGCGCCCCACTCCACGAGCTCGTAGCCGTGGTCCTCCGCGCCGATCGACTGGGCCAAGGTGTCGTCGTCCTCCTCGGCGCCGGGTGAGGTGTCGAGCGAGACCGGCTCGTACGCGACCGCCGCCTCCAGCGCCTCGAGCACCTCCTCGCTCGACGCCCCGATGCTCTCCGCGATCTCGGCCGTCGTCGGTGAGCGCCCCAGCTTGCCGGTGAGTGCAGGGATCGCGCGGTTGATCTTGATTCGCCGCTCCTGGATCGCGCGCGGGACGCGGACGGTCCAGCCCGCGTCGCGAAAGTGGCGCTTGATCTCGCCCAGGATCGTGGGCACCGCGAAGCTCGAGAACGCCGTCCCGCGGTCGAGCTCATAGCGGTCGATCGCCTTGACCAGCCCGACGCTCGCCACCTGGATCAGGTCGTCGATCGGCTCGCCGGCGGCGCCGTAGCGCCGCGCCAGTTGGCGGGCCAAGGGGAGGAAGCGCGTGACCAGGCGTTCGCGCGCCGAGAGGTCGCCGCCCTTGAGGTAGGCCTCGAAGAGCCGGCGCTCTTCATCGTTGCGCTTGGCGCCGGACAGCTTGTACTTTTCCGGTTCTGGACCGCCGGGGGAACTGGAATTCCCTGACCGAACCGTGATTCTCAACCAGCAACCGAAGCCCTCTTCCGTGTCTCGCGAGCGGTGTCGCGCGAGCGGGGGGCTCGGCCTGCGCGGTAGCGGCAAGGCTAGCAACGCGAGGGGCGGCTGACTTGGCCCCAAAGTCCCTCATCGAGAAGCTCGACGGCGGGCTCCGCGTGCTCGTGGCGGACGAGGACAAACAGGCACTCGACGGCGTCGCGGCGATTCTGCGCTCGCTCGGCCACGAGGTGGTGGCACGGGCGGTCTCGACCGCGGGCGCCTCGGAGGCGATCGCGCAGGAGGACCCGCAGGTGGCGATGGTCAAGCTTCACTCGGACGACGAGCACGCGCTCGACCTGATCGAGGAGCTGATCGAGGTTGGCGGTTGCCCGGTCGTGGCGTTGCTCGACAAGGAGGATCCCGACTTCGTCGCGCGCGCGGCCGAGCGCGGCATCATCGCGTACGCGCAGCCCGTCGACGAGGAGAGCGTGAAGAGCTCGCTGAAGATCGCAGTGCGCCGCTTCGCGGAGCTGAGCGAGCTCGGCGACGCCGTCGGCAAACTCGAGGACGCGATCGCCCGCCGCGCGACGATCGAACGCGCGAAGGGCATCCTGATGGAGCGCCACGGCGTGTCCGACCGCGAGGCGTTCGAGATGCTCCGCTCCGAGGCGCGCTCGAACAACCGGCGCGTGTACGACGTAGCGAGTGACGTCGCCTAGCCGAGCGGCGTCTTGGCCAGCTGCGTCGCGCAGCGCCTGGATCGACTCGAACGTCCAGCCGGCGCCGGCGTCGCGCAGCTCCGCCTCGCTGAAGCCGCCGGTGAGGACGGTGATCGTCTCGACTCCGGCGCGCTTCGCGGCCTCGACGTCCCAGGTCGTATCGCCGACCATCACCGCCTCGCCGCCACCCGCCTTGTCGATGGCCGCCTTCACGAGGTCGGGCTCGGGTTTGGTGGCGTCGACGTCGGCAGACGTCGTCCAGTCGTCGGCAAGCTCGCGTGCGTCGAGCAGGTCGAGGTAGTGCTCGACCTCGTTCTCCTTCGCGGAGCTGGCGAGCACGACCTGGTGGCCGCGCCCCTTCAGGTCCTCGATCAGCTCCGCGCGCACCGTCGAGCGGCTCGACCTCCTCGATCAGCGCCATGTAGAGCGCCTTCTCCGCAGTGCGGACATCGTCGCCGTGCTCGCGGTCCCATTCCTCGTCCGTGAGCGCAGCGACGAGCTGGTCCCCGCCCATGCCGATGTGGCGATGAATTCGCCAGATCGGCAGCACCTTGCCGTGCTGGCGAAACGCGCGGTACCAGGCGATCGCGTGCTGGTAGTTCGTGTCGACGAGCGTGCCATCGACGTCGAGGATCGCGTGCGGCACTAGGACTTCGCGTCGGCCTTCGCGCACAGCAGCTTGAACGAGGCCTGGAGCCAATCGTTCATCGCCGACACGGCGAGCACGTCGTTGACCACGCGGCCGGTCGCCGGCGAGGTCAGCCGCAGCCCGACGAGCCCGAGCGCGGTCCACGCGCCGACACAGCGGGTGCAGGTGAGAAGCTCGCCGACCGCGTGACGGAGGCCACGCCCGCGCGGCCTGCCGCCGGCCTCCTCCTCGACGAAAGGCTCGCGCACCCACGTGCCGATTCGCTCGCGCGAGATCACCTTCGCAAGCGCGAAGCTGGCAGCGCCCGTGACGGCGAGATCGCGCGAGGTCAGGGGCTCGCTCGCCCGTGTCTTCTCGCGCGTGGCGACGACGACGCCCGCGAGCATCGCCGCGAACACCGCGTTCAGCGCCATGTAGTCGTTGGGCTCCGTTGGCGCATCGGCACGCGACCCGTTCACCTGGTCGCGCGTGGGCGTGTCGGTCGGCATCGTCACTCGGGGTTATCCGCCCAGACCGGGCGGCAAACGTTGCTCGAGCTCCAGCACTGGCGCGTAGAGGTCGCCATGGCGCTCGACCCGTTCGAGCACATCCTGCGCCTCGAAGCGGAGATCCTCCGGCTCCTCCGCGCTCTCGACCTCCTCCCACGTGATCGGCGTCGAAACCGTGGGCTGCTCGCGCGCTCTCAGCGAGTACACGCAGACCGTCGTCTTGAAGTCGACGTTCTGGCTCCAGTCGACCAGGACCTTGCCCTTGCGCAACTCCTTGCTCTGCTGCGAGACGACGAGGTCCCGGTGCTCCTGCTCGAGCAGCTCGGCGACGGCGCGCGCGAACGGCGTGGTCTCGTCGTAGGTCGCCGGCGTGTTCAGCGGCAGATAGACCTGCATCCCCTTCGAGCCGGATGTCTTTGGAAAGCAGCTGAGCCCGAGGCGCTCGAACATGTCGCGCAGCAGCAGCGCGACGCGGCAGCACTCGACGATCGTCGCGGGCGGCCCCGGGTCGAGATCGAACGCCACCATCGTCGGGTGGTCGTACGCCGTCGCCGTGCCCAGCGAGGTGTGCAGCTCGAGCGCTGCGAGGTTCGCCAGCCAGATGAGCGTCGGCAGGTCGTTCGCGAGGCAGAAGTCGATGTCGCGCGGCCCGCGGCCCTCGCCGCCCCAGCGCCCCGTGCCGCGCGTGAAGATACGCGCGACCTCGACCCACTCCGGCCGGTGGTCCGGACAGTTCTTCTCGTAGAAGAACTTTTCGTCGACGCCGTTCGGGTAGCGGATCCGTGTGAGGGGCCGGTCCCGCAGATGCTCGAGCATCGCCGGCGCGATCCGCGTGTAGTAGTCGATCACGTGGCCCTTCGTGAACCCCGCGGCCGGGTACATGACCTTGTCGAGATTGGAGAGCTTCAGGTGCCTGCCCTGGACATCGACCTCCATGCTTGATCTATAGCCTGCCGCGCTCTGTGAAGGTGTCTGTACCCAAGGAGACGGCTGCCGGCGAGCGGAGGGTGGCGCTCGTGCCAGAGGTCGTGACGCGCCTGAAACCGCGTGGGATCGAGGTCGCGCTCGAGCGTGGCGCGGGCGAGGGCGCACTTCTCCCCGATGCGATGTTCGAGGAGGCGGGCGCCAGCATCGTCTCGGCGGACGAGGCATGGGGCGGCGACGTGGTGGTGAAGGTCGCGCCGCCGAGCCAGGAGGAGATCGGGCGGCTGAAGAGCGGCTCCGTGTACATCGGCTTCCTCGCTCCGCTCACCTCCCCCGAGGTCGTCCAAGCGCTCGATTCCGCCGGTGTGAAGGCGTTCGCGCTCGAATCCGTGCCCCGGATCACGCGTGCGCAGTCGATGGACGCGCTCTCCTCGCAGGCGACCGTCGGCGGCTACCGCGCGGCGCTGATCGCCGCCGAGAGCCTCACGCGCTTCTTTCCGATGCTCACCACCGCAGCCGGGACGGTCAAGCCGGCGAAGGTGCTGGTGCTGGGCGCTGGGGTGGCGGGGCTCCAGGCGATCGCGACCGCGCGCCGGCTCGGCGCTCAGGTGACCGGCTACGACGTGCGCGCGGCGGTCAAGGAGCAGGTCGAGTCGCTTGGCGCCAAGTTCCTCGAGCTCGATCTCGAGGCGGACGCGGAGGGCGAGGGCGGCTATGCGAAGGCGCTCGGCGACGAACAGCAGAAGCGTCAGCAGGACGCGCTGGCCGAGGCCGCGGGGAACTTCGATGCGGCAATTACGACAGCGCTCATTCCCGGGAAGCCCGCGCCGCTTCTCCTGAACGCGCAGGCAGTGAAGAACATGAAGCCCGGGTCGGTGATCGTCGACCTCGCGGGTGAGGCGGGCGGCAACTGCGAGCTGAGCGAGGCGGGCGAGACGATCGTGCGCGAGGACGTCACGATCACCGCGCCGCTCAACCTCCCGGCGACGATGCCCGACCACGCGTCGCAGCTCTACGCGCGCAACATCCAGTCGCTGCTCGAGCTCATCACCGAGGAGGGCGAACTGAAGATCGATCCAGAGGACGAGATCGTGAAAGGAGCGATGGTCAGTGGATCTGCTGACTGAGCTGACGATCCTGCTGCTGGCGGCCTTCGTCGGCTTCGAGGTGATCTCGAAGATCCCGAACACGCTGCACACGCCGCTGATGTCGGCCACCAACGCGATTCACGGGATCGTCGTGCTCGGCGGCCTGCTCGTGATCGGCCCGGCGACGGGGACGCTCGACGAGCTCATCCTGGTGATCGCGATCGCCTTCGGCACGATCAACGTCGTCGGCGGCTTCCTGGTGACCGACCGGATGCTCGAGATGTTCAAGAAGAAGCCGGCGCCGAAGAAGGACGAGTCCGAGGAATGAAGGACTTCCTCCAGGACCCCGACTTCATCGCGAGCGCGTACATCGTCTCGTTCGCGCTCTTCATCATCGGCCTGCGCCGGCTGACGCACCCGGCGACCGCGCGCCAGGGCAACAAGATCGCGGCTGTCGGGATGGCGATGGCCGTCTTCGCCACGTTGTGCAACGACGTGATCGACGACTGGGGGCTGATCGTCGTCGGCGTGGTGATCGGCACGGCGATCGGCATCCCCGCCGCGCGCAACGTGAAGATGACCGCGATGCCGCAGATGGTGGCGCTGTTCAACGGCGTCGGCGGCGGCGCAGTGGCACTGGTGGCGTGGGCGGAGTTCCGGCACGCCGGAGGCGACATCCCGCTCGAGGAGATGATCCCGATCCTCTTCTCGGCGATCGTCGGCTCGGTCTCGTTCTGGGGCTCGAACATCGCGTTCGCCAAGCTCCAGGAAATCCTGCCGGGCCGGCCGATCATGCTGCCGGGGCAGACGATCATCAACGCGGCGCTGCTGCTGGTCGCGGTCGGGTGTGCGGTCGCGATCGCGGCGGGCGAGGAGTCGGAGGCGCTCTTCATCGCGATCCTCGTCTCCGCGGCGCTCCTCGGCAACATGGTCGTGCTGCCGATCGGGGGCGCCGACATGCCGGTCGTGATCTCGCTGCTGAACGCCTTCACGGGCCTCTCCGCGGCCGCCGCCGGTCTGGCGCTCGACAACACGGCGCTGATCGTCGGCGGCATGCTCGTCGGCGCCTCGGGCTCGATCCTCACGAACTTGATGGCGAAGGCGATGAACCGCTCGATCGGGAACATCGTCATGGGCGGCTTCGGCGGAACCGTCGCGGCACCCGCGGCCGCCGCCGACGCCGAGGGCCGGACCGTCACGTCGACCTCCGCGGACGACGTCGCCATCCAGCTCTCCTACGCGAGCCAGGTCGTCGTCGTGCCCGGCTACGGGATGGCCGTCGCGCAGGCACAGCACGCGGTGCGCGAGCTGTCACAGGAGCTCGAGAAGCGCGGCGTCGAGGTCAAGTTCGCGATCCACCCGGTCGCGGGCCGCATGCCCGGTCACATGAACGTGCTGCTCGCCGAGGCCGACGTGCCGTACGAGCAGCTGAAGGAGATGGACGAGATCAACAGCGAGTTCTCGCGTACCGACGTCTCGCTGGTGATCGGGGCCAACGACGTGACCAACCCGGCCGCTCGGACCCAGTCCGATAGCCCGATCTACGGCATGCCGATCCTGAACGTGGACGAGTCCGGCGCGGTAATCGTGCTGAAGCGAAGCATGGCCTCGGGGTTCGCGGGTATAGACAACCCGCTGTTCTACGACCCCAAGACCTCCATGCTCTTCGGCGACGCAAAGGAATCGATTACCGAGGTGCTCGGGGCAGTACAGGAGCTCTAGGTGGCCCAGCGCCGTGAGTCCATCACGGTGCTCGTGCCCGCGCGCGACGAGGCGGCGACGATCGCGCCGATCGTTCGCGACTTGGTCGCGTTGCGGAGCGAGGGCCTGTTCGACCAGGTGCTGGTCGCCGATCACGACTCGACGGACGGGACCGGAGACGTAGCGGCCCGGCTCGGAGCCGAGGTCGTCGAGACGGGCGGCGTGTTCCCGGAGCTCGGGCCGGTCGCCGGGAAGGGCGACAACCTCTGGCGCGGCCTCACAGCCGCCAGAGGCGACATCGTCTGCTTCGTCGACGCAGACACGGCCGACTTCGGGCCGCACTACGTCCATCGGCTGGTCGAGCCGCTGCTCGATGACCCGAGCATCGAGTACGTGAAGGGCTATTACCGGCGGCCGTTCAAGGTCGGCGACGTCACCCGCCGGAGGGCGGCGGGCGTGTCACCGAACTGACGGCGCGCCCTCTACTGCGCCCTTCTTCCCCGAGCTCGCGGCATCCAGCAGCCGCTGGCCGGCGAGATGGCCGCACGGCGGCGACTGCTCAGTCGCTTCCCTTCACGACGGGATACGGCCTCGAGATCGGCCTGCTGATCGATATCTACCGCGAGGTCGGGATCGAGGCGATCCGCAGGCCGACCTGCACTCGCGCCAGAACCGCCACCGCCCGCTCGAGGCGCTCGGAGCGATGGCGGGAGCCGTGGCCCGAACCGTGCTTGCGCGCGCGGGAGTGCCTGGGATCCAGGGCGCGGGGGTCATCCGCCCTTCGTTGCGTTCCTTGAGGATTTCGGCCTAGCTCCCGATAAAACGCCGGATGCAGGACGTGTCGGAAATCCGCCTGCGTACGGCGAGCATCGAAATCGGCTTCTGGCTGACCGTTGTCGTCTGCCTGTCGAGCTTCGTCTATGTCCTGCTCACGTCGGAGCAGCCCAACCGAGGGCTGATCACCCTCGTCTTCGTCGTCGCCCTCGTCTCGGCCTTTGCCATCAGGGCGCTTCCCGCCGATGCGATCGTCCACAGCCGCTTCCGCGAGGTGTTCTTCGTCACGTGGAGCGCGCTCGACATCGCGCTCATCGGGCTCGTCGCCGGCCTCGACAGCGGCGTCACCAGCCCCTTCGCGACGCTCTGGTTCCTGACCCTGATCTTCGCGGGGATCTCGTACCCGTTCGCGTCGATGCTCGCCGCCTCCGTGCTGAACATGCTGGGCTTCGGAATAGTCGCCGCCGTCGCCGGCGACCCCTCGTTGGACTACGTCTGGTTCATGCTCGCGTCGCTCGCGTTCGCGTGCGGGATGTGCGCCTGGCAGGCACACAAGCATGACGTCCAGCGCGAAGAGCTTGCCCGCGTTTCTCGCTCCGACCCGCTCACCGCCTGCCTGAACCGGCGCGGCTTCGAGGAGCGCTTTGCCGCCGAGGTGTCGGACTCGGCGCGCCACGGCCACCCGTTCGCGCTGATCCTGCTCGACCTCGACCAGTTCAAGCTCGTCAACGACAGCCATGGCCACGCCGCAGGGGACGACCTCCTGTGCTGGGTCGTCGCGAGCACGACTGCCGTGCTTCGGCCGCGCGACGCCTTCGGCCGGCTCGGCGGCGACGAGTTCGCGATCGTCGTGCCCGGTGCGGGCGAACGAGACGGCATCGCCCTCGCCGAGCGAGTTCGCGCGGCGCTTGCGCCACGCATCTCGGTCACCACAGGGCTGGCGTGCTTCCCCGCAGACGGCGCCGACCGCGACGAGCTGTACCAGCACGCGGATTCAGAGCTGTACGCGTCAAAACACGGTGCCGCATCACGTACTGCGCCCGGACCGCGCGAGCTGTCCTGGGCGGCGGCGCTCGCGCTTGCCGTGGACGCCCGGATGGCCGTGCCGGAGGAGCACTCGTCCTCGGTCGCCCGCTACGCGGCGTCCATCGGACAGGAGCTCGGCTGGTCCGGCTCCGAGCTCGCTCTGCTCCGCATGGCCGCGATGCTGCATGACGTGGGAAAGGTCTCCGTCCCCGACCGGATCCTGCGGAAGCCCGGCCCGCTTACGGCCGAGGAGTACGAGGAGATCAAGCGCCACCCGGTCGCGGGGGCAGCGATCGTCCAGCGCGTCGAGGGGCTCGAGCCGATCGTGCCGTGGGTGCGCCATTCACACGAGCACTTCGACGGGTCCGGCTACCCGGACGGCCTGAGCGGCGAGACGATCCCGCCGGCGTCGCGCATCCTGCTGGTGGCCGACGCCTACGACGCGATGACCAGCCACCGCGCGTACCGCCGGGCGATGTCACGTGAAGACGCCCTCGCGGAGCTCAGAAGGAACGCGGGAACCCAGTTCGACCCGTCCTGCGTAGAGGCATTCGAGCGCGCGACGAGCGACGAGCAACAGGCAACGCGAGACTTAGACTCCGCGCGCCGTGACCTGGGAGCCAGAGCTAGAGGAGCTCCGCCGCCGCGAGGAGCTCGCGCGGCGGATGGGCGGCGAGGACCGCGTCGCGCGGCAGCACGAGACGGGCAGGCTGACCGTCCGGGAGCGCGTCGAGCGGCTGTTCGACGACGGCACGTTCCACGAGACCGGCACGATCGCCGGAAAGGGCACCTACGACGAGCACGGCGAGCTGACCGACTTCCTCCCGGCGAACATGGTCGTCGGGCAGGGCAGGATCGACGGCCGCCGCGCGGTGCTGCAGGGAGACGACTTCACCGTGCGCGGCGGCGCCGCAGACGCAGCCATCTGGCAGAAGATGGTCTTCGCCGAGCGGATGGCACACGACATGCGGATGCCGCTCGTGCGGCTCGTGGACGGCACCGGCGGGGGCGGGAGCGTCAAGCACCTGGAGACGATGGGCTTCACGTACGTCCCGTTCGTGCCCGGTTGGGAGCTCGTCGTCGAGAACCTCTCCGTAGTGCCGGTCGTTGCGGCGGCGCTCGGGCCCGTCGCGGGCCTCGGCGCCGCACGGGTGGCCGCCTCGCACTTCTCGGTGATCGTGCGCGGGACCGCCCAGATGTTCGTGGCCGGACCGCCGGTCGTGGCGGCGGCGATGGGCGAAGCTCCCGACAAGGAACAGCTGGGAGGCTCGCGGACACAGACGGCCGCCGGCGCCGTCGACAACGAGGCCGCCGACGAGGACGACGCGCTCGACCAGATCAGGCGCGTCCTCTCCTACCTGCCGCAGAGCGTCTGGGACCTGCCGCCGATCACGGCCGCGAGCGATGCCGCCGACCGCCGCGAGGAGGAGCTGCTTTCGATCGTTCCGCGCGACCGGCGCAAGCCGTACAAGGTGCGCCGGATCCTCGACGCCGTCTTCGACAGTGGGTCCGTGTTCGAGCTCGGCTCGCGCTACGGACGCTCGCTCGTGACCGCGTTGGCACGGCTGGGCGGTCGGCCGGTCGGCGTGCTCGCCTCGGACCCCGCCTACTACGGCGGCGGGCTGACCGCGGAGGCGTCCGACAAGATGACGCGCCACGTCGACCTCTGCGACCAGTTCCGGCTGCCGGTCGTGAACTTCGTCGACCAACCCGGCTTCGTGATCGGGACCGCCGCCGAGCGCGCGGGCACCATCAGGCGCGGGACGCGTGCGCTCTACGCCGGCTACCAGGCGACCGTCCCGTGGGTGTCGATCCTCGTCCGCAAGGTCTTCGGCGTCGCGGGCGCGGGCCACGGCAACCACGCCCGGCTGAATCTCCGCTACGCGTGGCCCTCGGGCGACTGGGGCTCGCTCCCGGTCGAGGGCGGAATCGAGGCGGCCTACAGGCGCGAGCTGGAGGCGGCGGCCGACCCGGCCGCGCTGCGCGCCGAGATCCAGGAGCGGCTCGACTCCGTGCGGTCGCCGTTCCGGACGGCCGAGCGCTTCGGCGTCGAGGAGATCATCGACCCGCGCGACACCCGGCCGATCCTGTGCGACTGGGCCGAGCGCGCCCATGAGCTCGTCGCCCACGAGGCGGGGGACGGGCCCAAGGCGCGCGGTCTACGTCCCTAGCAGGCGGAGCAGGGCCCCGGGCTCGCGACCTTCCCGGCCGCAACCGCCTGCTGGATCCAGTTCTGGAGCGCGAAGTACGACGTTCGCCGCGTTCCGTTCTGCGCGATGAGCCCCATCTCGAAGTACGAGCTCGCTGAGGACGCCGGCGGCGATACCAACACGTAGTGGAGCATCTGCTTCACGCGCCGGTTGGCCTGCGCCAGCTCCCACGCCTGCACGATCCACTGCGCCCGCCGCTGCTCGGGAACGCCGCGGCTTCCGCTGACGAAGTACCCGTGCTCGGTGAGGTAGATCGGGAAGCGCTTCTTGGGCGGCTCGATCAGCTCCTTCTTCCGAAGCTTGTTCAGGAGCTTCGGAAGCCGGCGGATGTTCGCCAGTGTCAGCTCATCCGGGTTCTTGCGCCGCTTCGTCGGCTTGTGCGTGAAGTCGTACGGGTGCGTCGCGTACGCGTCGAGCTTGAGGGGCTCGGTGCCGCACTTCTTCTTCGCGCCCTTGATGCGCTTCAGCTTCTTGTTCACACACACCATCTCGCGGATGAACTGGAGCGGCGGCGTCGAGATGTTCTTCTGGAAGTGCGGGGCGGTCTCGCCCATCACGACCTCCGCCCCCGGATCGACGGCCTTGATCGCGTCGTAGCCCGCCTTGTAGAGGTTGCGGTAGAGGATGGGCGCCTCGTCGTGGGGGCTGAGCCACGTGTACCAGTTCGGCTCGTTCCAGAGCGAGTAGCGGCTGACCCGGCCCTTGAAGTGCTGAGCGGCGGACGCGGCGAAATGCTGGAAAAGGGGAACGCTCGGCCGGAAGCCGTCGCACGCGTAGGGCGGCGCCTTGCTTCCGCACGCCCACGCCGGCGGGTCGCCCGTGAGGTCGAGCTGGGTCTTGATGCCCCACGCGGCCGCCCGCGCTATGGCGTCGTCCCAGGGGCGCCAGTTGTAGGTGATGGGCGACGGCGTCGTCGTCTGGTTCCTCTGGGAGGCGGGGATCGGCTGCCACCAGAGCACGTTCATGCGGATGTGCGTCACACCCAGGGCGCGTGCCCGGCTGAGCGCGACCTCCCGATTGAAGTGGTCCTGGAAGATGAACAGGCCGTCGTCCTGAACGGCGACCTCCATCCGCTTGCCCGCGCTCGCAGGCGGAACCGCGACCGTCGACGCGAGCGCGACGAGGGTGACGGGCAGCAGAATCCTGGCAAGCGGCTTCAAGCGAGAACCGCTCGCCAGGATAACCCGCCTTCTACGCGGCGGCTACGGCTCTAGCCGCAAACCGTGCAGGGTTTCTGGCGGGCGACCTTCCCGTCCGCCACAGCGGCCTGGATCCAGTTCCGCAACTTCGTGTACGACGCGCGGGCATCCCCGGTGTAGGTGAGCAGGCCCATGTCGAAGTACGCGTCGTTCGCGCCGGGGCGCGGCGACACGAAGTCGTAATGGAGCATCTGCTTGATCCTCGGGGTCTTCTGCGCGATCTTCCACGCCTGCACGATCCAGCGCTTGCGCTTGGACTCCGGAATCTGCCGCCTCGGCTTGACCGCGGGGTTCTCGACCATGTAGCCGTGCTCCGTCAGGTAGATCGGGAACTTCTTCTTCTTCGTCTTGATCAGGCCCTTCTTCCGAAGCTTGGTGAGCAGCTTCGTGAGCGCCGGGAGGCCGGAAACCGTGACCTCGTCCTTGTTGTCGCGCTCGAACTTCGGCTTGTGCTCGAAGTCGTACGGGTGCGTCGCGAACGCGTCGAACTTGAGCGGCTTCTTGCCGCACTTCTTCTTCGCGCCCTTGATGCGCTTGAGCTTCTTGTTGACGCACACCATCTCGCGGATGAACTGGAGCGGCGGCGTCGAGATGCCCGGCTGGAAGTGCGGCGCCAGCTCGCCGGCGACGACCTCCGCCTTCTTGCTCACGCGCTTGACCTGCTTGTAGCCGGCCTGGACCAGCTTGCGGTAGAGCAGAGGCGCCTTCTTGTGCGGGCTGAGCCACGTGTACCAGTTCGGCTCGTTCCACATCGAGTAGCGCTTCACCTGGCCCTTGAAGTGCTTCGCCGCGGCCTTCACGAACCCCTTCCAGAGCCGCATCTTGGGCTTGAAGCCGTCGCACTCGTACGGGATCTCCCCGCTGCCGCACGCCCACGCGGGCGGGTCGCCTGCGAGGTCGAGCTGGACCTTCATGCCCCAACCCCGTGCTCGCGCGACCGCCGCGTCGAAGGCGCTGAAGTCGTAGTTGATGTTCGAGGGGACCGTCTTCTGGTTCCGCTGCGCGACCGGGACCGCCTGCCACCACAGGATGTTCATGCGGATGTGCGTGGCGCCCATGAAGCGTGCGCTCGCGAGGGCGTTCTCGCGGCCGATGTCCGAGTTGAAGATGAACACACCGTCGTCCTGAAGCGCGGCCTCCATCTTCTTGGCCCCCTCAGCGGGTGTCGTCAGCGCCGGCAGCGCGACGACCGATGTGAGTGCGGCGAGCAGCAGGATCCTGGTGAGCGACTTCATAAAGACGGGTTTCCCCCTTGGCGCGAGATCGTTTGCGTTCCCGGTTGCAACGCGCGAAGCGTTGTCGAGTTGCGTTCTGAGTCCTCGTGGGCTTGCCCGGTCAGGCTAGCGGCTAATCGTCACCTCGCGCACGGTCTCCCGGACGCGGTCGAGCGACTCGCCCTTCTCGATGTAGCGGTCCGCACCCCGTTCGAGCACGAGCGCGGCCATTTTCGCCTCCGTGAAGCCCGAAAAGACGATCACCGAGGTCTCCGGGGCGGCCCGGCGGATGAGGGGGAGCGCCTCGAGGCCGTCCATACCCGGCATCGACAGGTCGAGCAGGACGACGTGGGGCTGGAGCTCGGCGATCTCCTCGATCCCTATCTGGGCGTCGCCCGTCTCGCCCACCACCCGCAGGCCTGGATCCTCCTCGAGGATGATCCGCAGCAGCTGGCGCAGCTCGGGCACGTCGTCGCACAGATAGATGTTCACCATCCGGTCTCCATCATCGGGTCCGGGGCGTGCGAATTCGATCGATCGATCGGTTCCCAACCGGCCCGTTCTTCAATCCCCCGATCGGCTAGTCGACGAGCCCGCGGCGCATTCCCTCGGCGACCGCGGCCGCGCGCTCCGACACGCCAAGCTTCTCGTAGAGGTGCTGGAGGTGGGTCTTGACGGTGGCCGTGCTCAGGTGGATGCGATCGCCGATCTCGGGGGCGGAGAGCCCCTCGGCGATCAGCTTGAGCACCTCGTGCTCGCGGTCGGAAAGGCGCGGGCGCGACTCGTTCTCCTCGCGGAAGCGGATCTGCTCGGCGAGGCCGGTCTGCACCTCCGGGCCGAGGATGGTCTCGCCGCGCGAGGCGGCCAGTATCGCCCTCACGATCTCGTCGGTCTCGGCCTCCTTGGAGAGGTAGGCATTTGCCCCGGCCGCAACAGCGTCGTAGACGGTCTTCGAGTCGAGGAACGCGGACAGGAAGACCACGTTCGTCCGGAGGCCCTCCTCGCGGAGCGCGACCAGCACGTCGCTGCCGTCGAGCTGCGGCATGCGGACGTCGATGACGGCGACGTCCGGCTGGAGCTCGCGGATCTTCTCGAGCGCCGCGCGGCCGTCCGCGGCCTCGGCGACGAGCTCTAGATCCGAGCGCTCGGCGATCACCCGCGCGATCGCCTCCCGGAAGAGCGGATGGTCGTCCGCAATGAGGACGCTGGTGCGGTGATCGCCTCGCATCCGTGCGAGCGTACCTCGCGCTACTCCGGCACGGCGAACTTGAACACGCTGCCCCCGTCCGAGGCCGGCTCGACCCAGATCCGGCCACCGTGCCGCTCGACGATCCGCTTGCAGATCGCGAGGCCCATGCCCGTGCCCGAGTACTGCTCCTGGCTGTGGAGGCGCTGGAAGACGTCGAAGATGCGCCCGGCCTTGGCCGGCTCGACGCCGATCCCGTTGTCGGTCACGGAGATGACCCACTTGCCATCGACGCGCTCCGCACCAATCGTTACCACCGGCGGTTCGTCACCCCGGAACTTGATCGCGTTCGCGATCAGGTTGCGGAACAGCCGTTCGAACTGGGCCGGACTCCCCTGCACGACCGGCAGCGGCCCATCCACGTCGACGCGCGCCCCGGACTCTTCGATGCGGGGCGCGAGCGTCCGCAGCGCCGTCTCGACCGCGCCGTCGAGCTCCACGCGAGAAACGTCCTCGGCCCGCGTCTGAAGCCGCGAGTAGTCCAGCAGGTCGTCGATCATCGACTTCATCCGCGCGGCCTCGTCCCGGACGTGGCCGAGGAACGTGCGCCCCTCCTCGTCGAGGGCATCGCCATGGCGCTCGCTGAGCATCCGCGCGTATGCCGAAAGCAGGATGAGCGGCTCCTTCAGGTCGTGCGACGCGACGTACGCGAACTGGTCGAGCTCGGCGTTCGAGCGCTCCAGGTTGCGCTGCGCCAGCTCGAGCTCGGTCTCCGCCTGCTTGCGGTGGCTGATGTCGAGCATGTGCGCAAGCGCGGCACGCGGAGGATCCCCATCGCCCAGCAGCGACACCGTCAGCCAAACCCACACCCAGTGCCCGTCCTTGTGGCGGTTGCGCTTCTCGATCCCGAACGAGTTGCGGCGTCCGGCCGCGAGCTCCTGGAACAGCAGCCGCTCTGCCTCCGCGTCGTCGGGATGGGTGAGGTCGCCCTGCGAGAGGTCGGCGAGGTCGGCGGGGGTGTACCCGAGCAGGCGCGTCATCTCTGCGTTCACCTGCCTCAGGCCGCGGTATTCGCCGCCCTCGAGGTCGATGATCGCGATACCGACCGGAGCGCCGTGGAAGCGCTCCTCCGCGTGCTGAAGCGCGCGCTGGGTCTCGGACAGGTCGCGAGCCTGCGTCGACACGCCCACGACCTCGCCGTCGCGACGTGAATCGGCGACGCCGTGAGCGAAACCGCGATGCGCCTGCCGTCCTTGCGGACCCGCTCGGTCTCGTAGTGCTCGACGCGCTCGCCGGCGAGGATCTTCCCGATGATCTCGAACTCCTCGCCGTGGCGCTCGGGCGGAATGATGATCGCCACCGACTGCCCGACGACCTCGTCGGAGCTGTAGCCGTACAGCCGCTCCGCAGCCTCGTTCCAGCTCGTGACGATCGCGTTGCGGTCCTTCGAGAGGATGGCGTCGTCCGACGAACGGACGATCGCAGCCAGATGCTCGCTCTCGATCGCGACCCGTTCCTCCCCCGCCGGGATAGGCGGTTTGGGCTCCCCCATTTGCAGCGGCCATGCTATCGAGCGCGAAGAACGCGCAAACAGCGGGCGCGAGCTGTCCCGTCCGCCGGAGGGCGTGCTTCACTGGCTCGGTGACCGAGCCTGACCTCCTTAACGCAGCCGCGGCGCGTGCCGCGAACCCGCACCTGCGCGGGCTCGGAAGCTCGTCGTGCCCGTACGGAGAGTGTGACGGCAATGGGCTCGTGCTCGAGGAGTCCGGCGACGCGCGCGCCTGCCGGTGCCGGACGGAGCGGATAGCGCGCAACCGCACGCGCGGGCTCCACGACACGATCCCGGAGCGCTTCCGCGACGTCGCGTTCGAGCGCGCCCCGGTGAACGACATGGAACCGCAGACCGTTCGCTACGTGCGGCGCTTCTGCGAGCGCATCGAGACGAACCTCGACGAGGGCAAGGGCTTCTTCTTCTTCGGCGACCGCGGGACCGGCAAGACGACGCTCGCGATGCTGATCGCCCAGTACGCGCTGCGCGCGCGGCGAACGGTCGCGATCTACACCGCGCCCTGGCTCCTCTCGCAGATCCGCTCGACATACGAGCAGGGCGCCGAGCACACCTACCTCGGGCTGATGGAGCGGCTCGCCGCCGTCGACTTGCTCCAGCTGGACGACATGGCCGTGGCCAGCCAGACGGACTGGACGCTCGAGCAGCTCTACACGATCGTCAACCGCCGCTACGAGGACCAGCGCTCGGTCGTTTTGACCGCCGACGTCGAGAGCCCGGACCGGCTCGGCAACCACGTCGGCCCGCGGACGTCGTCGCGGCTGCTCGAGATGTGCGAGCCGGTGCCGCTGTTCGGCGCCGACAACCGCGTCTCGCTCAGGTCTTCCGCTTCAACGGCCTGACCGCCGGCCCGTGCAGGATCTCCCCGTCCGGCGAGAAACGCGAGCCGTGGCAGGGGCAGTCCCAGCTGCGATCGCCTGAGTTCCAGCTCAGCTGGCAGCCCAGGTGGGTGCATACCGGCGAGACGGCGTGCAGCTTCCCGTCGTCGTCCCGGAAGGCGGCGACCTTCTCGCCGTCGAGCCGCGCGATGTCCCCCTCCCCCGGCTCGAGCTCGGTGGCATCGCGCCCGCCGCGCTTGGTGAGCCGGTCGCCGACGAAGCGCAGTGCGACGTTTGCGTTCTCCTTGACCAGGTCGTGCGCCGCCGCAAGCGGCTTCATCCGGTTGGGGTCGTAGAGGCTCGCCCACGGGTTCTCGCGGTCGAGAATCAGGTCCTCGAGGATCATGCCCGCGGCGACGCCCTGCGCCAGGCCCCACTTCCTGAATCCGGTGGCCGTGTACAGCCGGCGCGAGTGCGGCGCGAACCGCCCGATGTACGGCATGTGGTCGATCGAGTCGTTGTCCTGGCTCGCCCACTGGTACTCGACGCTCTCGACGTCCCAGTGCTCCCGCGCGAACCGCTCGAGTGAGCGATAGCGCTCGAGCGTGTCGCCGCCCTGGCCGGTCTTGTGGCCCTCGCCGCCGACGATCAGGATCTCCCCTTCGTCGGCCGGGTGACTTCTGATCGAGCGGGTCGGCTGGTCGGCCGAGATGTACATGCCCTGCGGCGCCGGATCGCGCACGCGCACGCCGAGCGCGTACGAGCGTTCCGGATGGATGCGCGCGAAGTAGAGCCCGCGGTCGAGGAATGGGAAGTGCGTGGCGACGACGACGTGCCCCGCGGTCAGGGCAGGGCCGGTCGTCTCGATCCGGCACGGGCGCCCCTCGGAGACGCCGGTCGCGCGCGTGTTCTCGAACACGTGGCTGCCCTCGCCCGCAACGAGCTGGGCGAGCGCCGACACGAAGCGGTGCGGATGGAACTCGGCCTGTGACTCGAACCTGATCGCACCGGCGATCGGGTACGGCAGATCCGTCTCCTCGGTGTACGAGGCCGGCAGGCCCGCGCGCTGGGCCGCATCGACCTCGCGCTCGATGTCGACGACACGTTCGCGCGAGGTGGCATACGTGTAGTTGGGCTTGCGCCTGAAGTCGCAGTCGATCCCCTCCTCCTCGACCCAGGCGGCGACCTGCTCGATCCCGGCCTGGTTCGCCTCGCCGTACGCCCGTGCACCCTCGTCGCCGAAGCTCGACGCGATCCGCGCGTAGCTGAGCCCATGGAGGGAGCTGAGCTTCGCGGTCGTGTGCCCCGTCACGCCGGTCCCGACGCGGCTCGCCTCGATCACCGCGACCGTCATGCCGGCGCGCTTGAGGAACAGCGCCGTGCTGAGCCCCACGATCCCGCCGCCCAGCACCGCGGCGTCCACGGACAGCGGCCGGTCGAGCCTCGGGAAGGCGCTCTCCTCCTCCGGAGCCGCGAGCCAGAGCGAGGTCCGCCGGCGGGCTACTGTCGTGGCGATGCTCATATCCGTCCCCCTACCCCCGGCGCCGGATGCATGAACGGCGCATTTTCGGGAAAGGCCAGAATAGATTTCCGCTTGGGGGTGCTTGGGAGCCAATGAGGTCAGCCGTCATCGATTTGCTTCCTCGCGACGCCGAACTCGCGCGGCGGGCGGCAGGGGGCGACGGCGCCGCGTTCGTGCGCCTGTACGACCACTACTCGCACGAGGTCTTCGCCACGGCGCTTGCGGCCACGGGCTGCGTCGAGTCGGCGGCGGAGGCCACCCAGACCGCGTTCCTGAGGATCCTTCGCTGGCCGCCCGCGCTGGGCGCCCCGGATGGCGACGTTCTGGAGCTGCTCTACGCCCTGGCCCTCGGTGGGCCTCACGAACAGGCGATCGCGAGCCCGGAGCCGACCGACCTCAAGGTCGCGCGCCTGGTTGGGGTCGGCTGGCTGCGCAGCGAGACCGTGTCGAAGGCCGGTGCCCGCTTCGACGCCGACTGGAGCGTGCACCTGTGGCATCCAGAGCCGACGCCCGAGCCCGCGACCGTCGCGGAGCCGCCGCGGCGCCGCTGGCGCCTACGGCTGCGGGCCCCTTCCCCGGCCGCCGCAGCAGCCGTGCTGCTCATCTTCCTCGCGGGCCTCGCCGGGACGCTCCTGCTCGGGGGCGGCAGCCGCCAGCCGATCGACGCGACGCCAGCGTCCGCGACGAGCGAGCACCAGCTCGAGAAACGCTCGCCGCCCGCGGACGCGCGCGAGGCGAAGCTTTTCCGGAACAAGAGCCTCCAGCCGCTCCTAGCGCCCTGAGGCGAGCCTGACGGTCTCCGCCACCTCGGCGGGGTCGTCGCACACGTGGAACAGCTCGAGGTCCTCGGGCGAGATGCGCCCGTGCGCGAGCACGTCGTCGCGCAGCCAGTCGCTCAGCCCGCGCCAGTGCTCACTGCCGACGAGCACGACCGGGTACTGGCGAGCCTTGCCGGTCTGGAGCAGCGTGAGCAGCTCGAACAGCTCGTCGAGCGTGCCGTAGCCGCCGGGAAAGACCACCCACGCGGAGGCGTAGCGGACGAACATCAGCTTGCGCGTGAAGAAGTAGTGGAACTCGATTCCGAGCTTGACCCACGGGTTCATGCCCTGTTCGAACGGCAGCTCGATGTTGAGCCCGACCGACTCGACCCCCGCGTCCACAGCGCCTCTGTTCGCCGCCTCCATGATCCCGGGGCCGCCGCCGGTGATCACGGCGAACCCGGCTTCGCCGAGGCGCCGCCCGACCTCGCGCGCGGCCACGTACATCGGGTCGTCGGGCGGCGTGCGCGCGGAGCCGAATACGACGGCGGCGGGCCCGACGTTGGCGAGAGCGTTGAACCCGGCCCATAGCTCGCTCTCGATCCGCTCGACCCGGCCCTCGTCGCTGAGCAGCGACGCGATTTGAGGGCTGTCCGCCTCGAAGATCTCCTCGTCGAGGGTGCGGGGGCGCGGACGCTCGCTCACGAGCGGCGGACGCCGCTGCGGCGCTCGACCGATACCGCGTACGCGTCGGGCCGCACCCGCAGGATCTGGTCGCCGGACAGCTCGATCCCGTCCGTGACACGCGTGGGGTCGAACACGAGCACGTCGCCGTCGCGCTCGCGCTTCGTGTCGAGCCCGTCGATCCGCAGAGTGCCCACGACGACGCGCTCGCGGTCGTCGGGCCAGGGCTCGGTCGGATCGTCCGGGTCGTCACCCGTCTTGCGCGATCGTCACCTCGAGCTCGAACTCGACGGGCTCGCGCTCGAGCCGCTCACGGATCTCGTCCTGGAGGTAGTCGGGCGAGCGCTCCGCCGCCTCCTCATCCGAGATCCCCGCGACGCCCGCGCGTGGGCGGAAGCCGAACCGGATCCAGCGCTCCTCGCCATCGGGAGCGATCCACTTGAACGCGTGGATCCCGTTGTACTCGAGCTGTGCGTAGCTCGCGGGCGCGGGCTGCGACAGCGCGTGCTGGATCGCGGGCAGCGCCTCGGGATGCGCCTCGAGGAACGTCCCGATCTTCGCCATGTCAGGCTGGCCCGTCTCGGGATCGGGCTTGCGCGAGCGCGTGAACTCGAGGAAGTCGTCCGGGTTCCGCACGAAGAAGCGCGGCAGCGTGATCGTGACCATGTCGGTCCGGCTGCCGTCCTCGAGGTAGAGCTTGACCGCCAGGCCGCGCCCGTCCTTCGAGGAGTCCTTCGCGGCCGGGTCCCCACCGCCGTTCGAGAATCTCACGGTCGCCGGCACCGGCTCACCCTGCATGTGCGCTGCGCGCGTCAGCGATGCGGCCGCCGGCGCCGCCGTGAAGGTGCCCTCGCAGACGACCCCCTTCGCATGCACCGCGCGGGTGTCGTCGTGACGCCCGCTGATGTCGTGGATCGCATCCACGATCTGCTCGGGAAGCGAGCCTTCCACGGGCCCGACCCTATCCGAATGGAGGGTGCCGGACCGTCCGAACGGAGGGTTGCCAAACGCGTGTCGATTGCCGATGGTTGACATGGATTCGCATGACCTTCGGCCCCCTCTTCGTGCTCGCCCTCGTCTTCTGCGCCTTCGCGGCGTTCGACTGGCGCCGCCTGCCCTTCTGCGCGCGGGCGTCGCTGGCCGCGGCGACGGTCTTCGCGATCGCGGGCTTCCAGTACCCGGGCGCCGACCTGGCGGACGTGATCGAGCCCCACCGCGACGGGCTCGCCTACATGGTCGACCTCGCGCGCGCGGTCGGCTTCGCCACCGTGCTCGTGAGCATGGCCTTCCTCGTGCGCGGCGCGACCCAGCGCTGAGCGTCACTCAACTGGCGCGCTAGCGCCTCCCCGAAGGTAGATTCCGCACTCGCCCGGGGGGTCCGGGGAACAACGCTGGTCGAGCATGGCTAGCGCCGAAGCGGCGCAGAAAAGCGGAATCACCAGATTCGCGGCGCTGGCTGCGGTCGTCGCCGCGACCCTGATCGTCGCGCTGCTCCTGTTCGGGGGCGGTGGCGACAAGTACACGCTCGAGGCGCGGTTCATCAACGCGGGGCAGCTCGTGAAGGGCAACCTCGTGGAGCTCGGCGGGGTCCAGATCGGGCAGGTGACCGACTTCGAGGTGACCGACAGCGGCGAGGCTGCGGTCGAGTTCGAGGTCGAGGACGACTACGCGCCTCTGCCGGCCGGATCGCGCTTCCTCATCCGGCCCGGATCGCTGTCGTCGGTCGCGAACCGCTTCATCGAGGTCCATCTCCCCTCCGCGAGCGAGAGCGACGCCGCCGCGGGCGAGCAGGAGATGCTCGCGGACGGCGCCGTCATCACGTCCGACCGAACCACGTCCGTGGTCGAGATCGACACGTTCTTCAGCATGTTCGACAAGAAGACGCGCGAGTCGATCCAGGGCTTCTTCCGCGGCGGGCGGCGCCAGTACGCGGGCGTCGGCGACGACGCCAACCGCGGGCTTCCCTACCTCAAGACGAACCTCTCCGCGGCGAGCCGCCTCTTCCGCGAGCTCACCTACGACCCGCCGGTGCTCGAGCGGTTCCTCCAGGACTCGTCCCGGCTCGTCACCGCCCTGGCCGAGAAGGAGGGCGAGCTCAGCCCGCTCGTCAACCACCTGAACCGGACCACGCGCGCGCTCGGATCCGAGAAGGAGGCGCTCGCCGAGCTCGTCGGGCGGTTCCCCGACTTCATGCGGACGGCCAACTCGACGTATGTGAACCTCCGCGCCGCGCTCGATGACGTCGATCCGCTCGTCGAGGCGTCGAAGCCGGTCGCGCGCAAGCTCGGGCCATACCTCGACGAGCTGCGGCCGTTCGCGAACGAGGCCGTGCCGACCGTCCGCGACCTCGCGCGCCTCACCGGATCCCCCGGGCCGGCGAACGACCTGCTCGAGCTCAACCGGACGTACCCGCCGCTCGCCGACATCGCGGTGGACACCGAGCAGCGCGAGATCGACTTCGGGACCGGCCCCGTCGACCTGGGCCGCAAGCGGGGGTCGTTCCCGGAGGCAGCCGAAGCGTTCCGCGACTCCGCTTCGATCGTCGCGCAGGGCAGGCCGTACACGCCGGACTTCCTGTCCTGGTTCGACGACTTCTCGCAGACAGGCGCCTACGACGCGCTCGGCAGCTTCTCGCGCTCGCAGACCTACGTCAACGCGTTCACGCTCAGCACCGGCACGCCGATTCCGATCGACGAGCAGGACAACGTCTTCCAGGAGCTCGCCAACATCCACCAGTACAAGCGCTGCCCGGGCGCGGCGGAGGCGCCCGCCCCGGATGGCTCGAACGTCTGGTCCGAGGAGGAGCGGGAACAGCTCGGCTGCCTCGAGTCCGACCGCTCGGTAAAGGCTCCCGAATGAGACGAGCGCTCTCCATCCTCGTCGTGCTCGGCGCAGCTCTCGCGGCGATCGTGCTCACCGGCGCGTCCGACGACGGCGCGAAGGGAAAGAAGTACTGGGTCGAGTTCGACAACGCGTTCGGCCTCGTCGAGGGCGGCGACATGAAGGTCGGCGGCGTCCGCGCGGGCACCGTCAACAGGTTCGAGCTGACCGACACGGAGCCGTACAAGGTTCTCGTCGAGGTGGAGGTGACGGAGCCCGGGCTTCGACGCGCTCCGCACGGACTCCGAGTGCCGTGTCCGGAACCAGTCGCTCATCGGCGAGTACTACGTCGACTGCGAGGTCGGCAAGGCGGACGAGGAGCTCCCCGAGGGCGGCACCATCCCGGTCGAGCGCACGAGCTCCTCGATCCCGCCGGACCTGATCGCGACCGTCATGCGGCGGCCGTACAGGGAGCGTTTCCGGCTGCTGCTGTCGGAGCTTGGCGTCGGCTTGGCCGGGCGCCCGGAGGAGTTGAACGAGGTCATCAAGCGCGCGCACCCCGCGCTCAAGGAGGTCAACGAGACGCTCGAGATCCTCGACCGCCAGAACGAGACGATCCGCGACTTCATCACAGACGCCGACAAGGTCAGCGCGGCGGTCGAGCCGAAGAAGGAGCAGCTCTCGCGCTGGGCGCAGGAGGCGATGGAAACGGCGGAGATCCAGGCGTCCCGCGCCGACAGCCTCCAAGCGCAGTGGAACAAGCTGCCGACCTTCCTCGGCGAGCTGCGGCCCACGCTCGCCCAGCTGGACGCGACCGCGAGCGAGCAGATCCCGTTCCTGCGCCGGATGCATGCCGCAGCACCCGACTTCCACCGCCTGCTCGTCGCCCTGGAGGGGTTCTCCAATGTGTCGCGCGGCTCGACGCGCGCGCTCGGGGAGATGGCCGTGGTCGGCCGGAAGGCGCTCACCGAGTCCGCCGAGGAGATCACGGAGCTGCGCGAGCTGTCCGAGGACGCGCCGCGGCTCGCGAAGCCGCTGCGGCAGTTCCTCCAGACGATCGACGACCGCGAGCGCTCGGTCGAGGACGACCCCCTCCACGAGCGGCTCGCCCCGCCGGCGCCGGACAAGACGGCAGCGCAGGAGGGCGAGGGCTTCACCGGCATGGAGGCGATCCTCAACTACGTCTACTGGCAGACGCTGGGGATCAACGGCTTCGACCAGATGAGCCACTTCCTCCGCATCGTCGTCCTGCGCAACGACTGCTCGGCGTACCAGAACGACCCCACCGTCGAGCTGATCGAGCTCTGCTCGACCGGGGTGGGGCCGTACCAGCCGTGCATCGAGGCGCAGGTGCCGGACAAGGCCGAGGGCCCGACGAGCCTGATCCACAACGGCAAGGACCTCTGCACGCTCGAGGCGCTCGAGGGCGAGGGCGCCGGCGTCGGCGACCCCGCGACGGCCAACACCGACGACGCCCGCGGCCTCGGGCGCAGGCGCGGCAGGGGCGAGCCCGAGGCGCCGCCGCTTCCGGGCCAGCCGCGACATCTCGAAGCCCCAGATCACGCTGCCGCCGCAGATCCAGGGCCTGCTCGACGGCATCACCAAGACGCCGACCGTGCCGTCACCGCCCGAGCTCGGCGCCGACAGTAGCCCCGAAACGCTCCTCGACTACCTCCTCTCGCCATGAGCCGCCGCCCCGCCTCATCGATCGTCGCCAGCCCGGTTCTCGTCGGCGCAGTGACGGTGCTGATCGCGATCGTGGCGGTCTTCCTCGCGTACAACGCGAACCAGGGCCTCCCGTTCGTGCCGACCTACGACGTGTCGGCGGAGCTGCCGGGCGGATCGAACCTCGTGAACGGCAACGACGTGCAGGTCGGCGGCCGCCGTGTCGGCCTCGTCGAGAAGATCAGGCCGGCGATCGACGAGAAGACGGGCGACACGATCGCGGTGATCGACATGAAGCTCGACAAGGCCGTCGAGCCGCTGCCCCTCGACACGCTCGTGAAAGTCAGGCCGCGCTCGCCGCTGGGCTCAAGTACGTCGAGCTGACGATGGGCAAGAGCGCAGAGAGCTACACCGCGGGCGACACGATCCCGCTGAAGAACTCGAGCGAGTCGATCGAGCTTGAGGACTTCTTCAGCACCTTCGACGAGGAGACGCGGAACAACCAGCGGACCGCCCTCGAGGGGTTCGGCACGGCGTTCGCGGGCCGCGGCGTCGCGATCAACCAGATCATCCACAACTTCGTCCCGTTCCTGACGCACGCCGAGCCGGTCTTCCGGACCCTGTCCGACCCCGCCATCCGGCTCGACCGTCTGTTCATCGAGCTGCGCCGCTTCTCGGGCCAGATCGCTCCGGTCGCCGCGACCTACGCGTCGCTGTTCGAGAACATGGCCACCACCTTCGAAGCGCTCTCGCGCGACCCCGAAGCGCTGCGCCAGACGATCGAGCGCTCGCCCGACACGCTCGACGCGGGGATCGAGAGCTTCCCGATCCAGAAGCCGTTCCTCGCGGACGCGGAGATCCTCTTCCGGCGGCTCCAGCCGGTCGCCGACGAGCTCGACCGCTCGGCCCCGATCCTCGCGAAGGCGCTCGAGGTCGGTACGCCGGTGCTCGAGAAGGCGCCGGCGCTGTACGAGCGGACAGAGGGAGTCCTCGACGCGCTTTATGAGGCGGCGGCGAATCCGAGCACGCTGCTCGCCCTCCAGGACCTCGACGACGCGTTCAGCGTGGTCGCTCCCCTCGTCGAGTACGTCGCGCCGTACCAGACCGTCTGCAACTACTGGAACTACTACTGGACCTCGATCGGCGAGCACGTCTCGGAGCCGGTGCGCGGCGGGACGATCCAGCGCGTCCTCCTGCGCTCCGACAACTCGAGCCAGGACAACCGCCTCTCCGACTCGACCGGCGAGAAGCCGGTCGACCTGCCCCCCGACGAGCCCGCGATCGGCGCGACAGTCCCCGGCGCGGGCCCGCTGGAGACGCTGCACACGCATCCGTACGGTCCTGCGATCGACGCGGCCGGGAACGCCGACTGCCAGACCGGCCAGCGCGGCTACCTCGAGCGCCTGATCACCGGCTCGCGGTACGGGGTCTCCGCTGACGAGCTGGGCGGCAATCACATCGTCGCCGACTCGAACATCCCGGGCCTCGCCGGGCCCACGACGGCCGGCTGGCAGGGCATCGAGAACCTCAAGGACGTCCCCTGATGGCGAAGGTTCCCTTCAGCGAGATCCTCAGCCAGCGCCCGGGACACAGCCACGCGCTGTCGCCGTTCGCGGCGGGCGCGATCGCGATCGTCGTGCTCGTCCTGGTCGCCTACTTCGCGTTCACGAAGGCGAACCCCTTCGCTGACCCGTACGAGCTGAACTTCGTCGTGCGGTCGGCGAACGAGATGAAGCAGCGCTCGCCCGTGCGCATCGCCGGCGTCGAGGTCGGCAAGGTCACGAACGTCGAGCCGATCCCGAGCGACGAACGCGACCTCCTCCCGGAGCACGCGGACGAGTCGTTTGCCCGGGTCACGATGCAGATCGACGACGAGGGGCTTCCGATCAAGGAGGACGCGACGATCAAGATCCGCAACCGGATCTTCCTCGAGGGCAACTACTTCGTCGAGCTCCATCCCGGCAGCCCCTCGGCCGAGGAGCTCCCGTCGGGCGAGACGCTCCCGCCGAACCAGGCGGACTTCCCGACGCAGCAGCATCAGGTTCTGCAGGACGTCCTGAGGCGCGACCAGCGCGAGGACTTCCGGATCATCTTCGACGAGCTCTCGACGGCACTCGAGGGTGCGGGTGCCGCCGGCTTCAACGAGGCGATTCGCTACTGGGAGGAGGCCTACCGCGACAGCGCCCAGGTCTCGGAGGCGTACCTCGGAACCGAGAACCACGACCTCTCGCGCCTGCTCAAGGGCCAGGGGAAGGTGTTCGGTGCGCTCGCGCGCAACGAGGACGCACTCAAGGGGTTCGTGACAAACCTCAACCGCACGGTCGCCGCGTTTGCCGTCCAGGAGGACAACCTGAAGGCGACGATCCCGCAGCTGCGTGACGTCCTCAAGGTCGGGCGGCCGGCGCTCCAGTCGCTGAACAGCGCGCTGCCGTCACTGCGCGCGTTCGCCCGCGACGCGCTCCCCGGCACGCGCGCCGCGTCGCCGACGCTCGACGCGCAGATCCCGCTCGTGCGGCAGCTGCGCGCGCTCGTCTCGGAGAACGAGCTACAGGGGCTCGCCGCTGATCTGCGCGACGCGGTCCCCGACATCATCCACCTCAACAAGGGCTCGACCAAGACGTTCCGCTTCACGCGCGCACTCTCGGCCTGCCAGAACAACGTGCTGGTGCCGTTCGCGAAGGAGCCGATCCCCGATCCCGACTTCGCGAGCGACGACCCCGAGGTCGACAACAGCGACGAGCCCTGGTTCAAGCAGCAGCAGCGCGCATTCGTCGGGCTTGCGGGCGAGAGCCGCCTGTTCGACGGCAACTCGTCGTTCTTCCGCGTCCAGGCCGGTGGCGGGCCCGCCCAGCTCGTGACGACGGGCGAAACCGGCGACGACTACTTCTCAAGTCAGCTCTTCCCGATAGAGGGCGTGCGGCCGATCAGCCCGCTCGCGGACTACCGGCCGAAGTTCCGGCCCGACCAGCCGTGTGAGCTCCAGGAGGTGCCCGACCTGCACGCCGAAAACGGCGACCCCGCCGAGGACCCGGTCAGCGCGCAGGCCACGAGCACCGACCCGGCGACGCTGGCGCTCGAGGCGAAGACGGATCTCGCGTGGACGAAGCTCGCAGATCACATGCGCCGCACGGCGCAGGGCCTGCCGACATTCGACCCACTCGTCTACAAGGGCGAGAACGAGAAGGAGATGCTCGACAAGCTCGGGCTCGTCCGGCTGGACAGCGGCAAGCTCGCGGAGGACCCGACCAAGTGACCGTCGCGATCCGCAAGCACCTGCGCGACTTCGCGGCAATCCTCGTCCTGGCCGCGGTCGCCATCGGCTGCGCCGCCTACATCCTGAACGAGCAGCGCTTCCGGATGCCGTTCATCGACGAGGCGCCGTTCGAGCTGAAGGCGGAGCTCGCCAACGCCCAGGGAGTCATGCCCGGGCAGGGCCAGACGATCCGCGTGGCCGGCATGCGCGTCGGCGACCTCGGCGAGGTCGAGCTCGAGAACGGCATGGCGGTCGTCAAGCTCGAGCTCGATCCCGAGTACGACGATCTCGTCCGCGCCGACGCGACCGCGCTCCTGCGCCCGCGGACGGGGCTGAAGGACATGTTCCTCGAGCTCGATCCGGGAACGAAGGCGGCGCCGGCGCTCGAGGAGGGCGAGTCGATCCCGGTCGTGAACACCGCCCCGGACGTCAACGCCGACGAGGTGCTGTCCGCGCTCGACGACGACACGCGCGACTACCTGCGCCTGCTGCTCACGGGCGCCGGCGGCGGCCTGGAGCGCCGCGGTGGCGACCTGCACGAGGTGTTCCGCCGGCTTGGGCCGCTGCACAGGCACCTGGCGGAGCTGAACGGGAAGCTCAAGACGCGCCGAACCCAGCTTGCGCGGCTTGTCCACAACTCCGGCGAGACGTTCGAGGAGCTCGCGACGAAGGACAAGGAGCTGTCGCGGCTCGTCGTGGCCTCGGAGCGGACGTTCGGAGCGCTCGCGGCCGAGGACCGGAACATCTCCCTGGCCGTCTCGCGGCTGCCCACGACGCTCGCTCAGGCGGAGGAGACGCTGCTCAAGGTCGACGAGCTCGGCCAGGTCGCCGGGCCGGCGTTCGAGGCACTGCGACCGGCCGCCCGGCAGCTGAAGCCCACGAACGACGCGATCAGGCCATTCGCCGAGGAGGCCATGCCGATCATCCGGGACCAGGTGCGGCCGTTCGTCCGCACCGCGCGGCCCTACATCCGCAACCTCCAGCCGGCCGCGGAGAACCTCCACAAGGCGAGCCCCGACCTGCGCAAGAGCTTCTTCGAGCTCAACCGGCTCTTCAACATGCTCTCGTTCAACCCCGGCGGCCACGAGGAGCTCGACTCGAGCGGTACCGCCGAAGCGCACATCGCCAACCGCCAGCGCGACGAGGGCTTCCTGTTCTGGCTCGCATGGGTGGCCCAGAACACGACCTCGATCATGTCGACGGGCGACGCGCACGGCAACTTCCGCCGCTTCACGATCTCCGCCAGCTGCTCCACGATCCGCAGCCTCGTCCAGGACGAAACCGGCCTTGAGCTACTCCTCGGCCTCACCGAGTTCCTCAGCGACCCCGGCCTCTGCCCCTCGAGCTGATGCAAAAACAAGCGCCGACACTCGGACGGGTCATGGCGATGGTGCTGTTCGCGCTGTCGTGCTTCGGGATCCTGCTCTACCTGTGGGTCTCGTTCGGCGGGTCGACGCCGCTCAAGCCGACCGGCTACCGCTTCGAGGTCCAGATGCCGGAGTCGGCACTGCTCGTGAACGAGGCGCCCGTGCGCATGGCCGGCCTAGACGTCGGCCAGGTGAAGGACAAGTCGCTCGAGACGCAAGGCGGACAAACCGTCGTGATCGAGATGGACGAAGCGTTCGCGCCGATCCCCTCGGACAGTCGCGTGACGCTACGGCAGAAGTCGCTCCTCGGTCAGATCTACATCGAGATCAGTCCGGGGTCGAAGGACGCCCCTGATCTCGAGGACGGCGGCAAGCTCTCAGACGTCCACGTGCAGGAGACGGTCGACTTCGACGAGGTGATCTCCACCTTCGACAAGCCGACGCGCGACAACTACCAGGGTTGGATCAAGGAGCTCGCCAAGGCGATCAACAACCGCGGCGAGGATCTGAACGACGCGTTCGCGAACTTCGTCGCGTTCACCGAGGACGGCAACTCCGTGCTCGAGATCCTGGACGAGCAGGACCCGGCGCTGCGGCGCCTGGTCAAGAACACCGGCGTCACGCTCGGCGCGATCAACCGCCGCTATGGCGAGTTCGGCCAGTTCGTGACGAACGCGAACGACTTCTTCGGCGCGCTCGCGTCTCGCAACGACGCGCTCGCGGAGACGATCAGCGTCTTCCCGACCTTCCTCGAGGAGTCACGCCTGACTTTCGACCGCCTGCGGCAGTTCGCGATCGACACGCGCCCGCTCGTCCGCGAGCTGCAGCCCGTGGCGCTTCAGCTGCGGCCCACCCTGCGCGACCTGGGCCGGCTTGCGCCCGATTTGCAGCATCTTTTCACCAAGCTGGAGCCCGTGATCGACGAGTCCGGCGACACGCTGCCCGAAGCCGAGAAGTTCCTCCGCTGCCTGAACGGCTCCGAACCGTGCGACGAGGATCCGCAGGGCAACAAGCAGCCGGGCGTGCTCGAGTCGCTCTATCCCTACCTCGAGGAACTCAACCCGATCCTGACCTACCTCAACTACTACCAGGCGCAGGTCGGGGCGTTCTTCACGAACGGCGTCGGCTCGCTCTTCGGCACGCTCGACCCGCTGAACGATCAGGAGGGGCCGCGCCACTACCTGCGGCAGTTCGGGGTCACGAACGCGCGCGGCGTCGGCATCCAGACGTCGCGACAGGTGTGGGAACGCGGCAACGCGTATCCGGCGCCGAACTTCTACAACCGCTTCAGGCCGCTCGGAACTGTCGAGGCGTGGGACTGCGACACAACGGGCGAAGGCGAAGTCGCGGAGCCGATTGCCTTCCCGCCGAACGAAAGCGCGCCGCCGTGCTTGATCCAACCGCCGCAACTTTGGGACGGGAATCAGTACCCGAACGTGAACAAGGGCGAAGATAGATTGCGCGAACCGCCACAGGGGAATGACGGTACGCGTGCGGCAACTCCGAGAGACGACGACACGCCGTAGCGTGTGTTTAGTCCGCAACTGCGGTTAGGCTGCGCGCACCAGCCGAAACGGAGGGGGAGTGTGAATGGCAGCAACTCGTAGGAGCAGTGCACGCACGCGCACGACGAAGCGCGCGTCGGCACGCAGGAGAACCTCGCCTTCACGCCGAAGTGGTGGCGGTAATAAGGCGGTAGATCGTGCGAGTGCGTCGCTTGACGCTTCGCAGAAAGCTCTTCGCGATCTTCGCGACGAGTTGAAGAAGAGCGGCAGCACGCTCTTGAAGGACGCCCAGCTCCGGGATGCCGAAAAGCTGGTGAAGGATGCGGGGAAGAGTTTCCGCAGTCTCAGCAAACGACTCCTAAAGGATGTAGACAACGTGGCGACCACAGCAAGAGGTAGGAAGACGACCAAGCGCAAGGCAACGAAGCGCAAGGCAACGAAGCGCAAGGCGCCAAGCCAAGGCGACCGCGAAGCGGCGCACGACGTCGGCGGCGAAGAAGCGTCGTCCGGCGGCGAAGAAGCGCTCGACCGCGAAGAAGCGGCCGGCCAAGAAGCGGACTGCTGCGAAGAAGCGGCGTCCGGCCGCGAAGAAGCGCTCGGCCGCGAAGAAGCGGCGCCCGGCGGCGAAGAAGCGGAAGGCCGCGAAGAAGCGGCGTCCGGCCGCCAAGAAGCGCACCGGCGCGAAGAAGCGCCGCCCCGCCGCGAAGAAGCGGACTGCTGCGAAGAAGCGGCGTCCGGCGGCGAAGAAGCGGACCGCGGCCAAGAAGCGCCGCCCCGCCGCCAAGAAGCGCACCGGCGCGAAGAAGCGCCGCCCCGCCGCGAAGAAGCGGCGGCGCTAGCCGTTCGGCCTTCGGGGCGCGCCTACGCCAGCAGTTCGGCGAGGCGCGCCTCGAGTGCGCCTGCCGTGATCTCGCGGATCTGACCCTCCGCGAGCCTCGCGACGAGCTCCTGTAGGAAGCCGTCGATGATCAGCCGCTGCGCCGTCTGCTCAGGCAGGCCGTGCGACTGCAGGTAGTAGACCTGGTCCCTGTCGAGCTGCGCGATCGCCGCGGCATGCGTGCAGCGCACGTCGTCGGCCTGGATCTCGAGCCCCGGGATCGCGTCCGCGTGAGCCTTCTTCGACAGCAGCAGGTTGCGGCACTCCTGGAACGCGTCGGTCTTCTGCGCGCCCGGGTCGACCTGGATCATCCCGCGCCACACCGCGCTCGAGCGGCCGCCCAGTACGCCTCGGAACGCGAGGTCGGACACCGTGTCGGGAGCGGCGTGCTCCTGAAGCGTGTCGAAGTCGAGGTGCTGGCGGCCGTCTGACACGTAAGCGCCCGTGACGCGCGCCGACGAGCCCTGTCCGTCGAGCTTCGTCTCCATCCACACCTTGCCGCGCATCGAGCCGAAGGCGAGCGCCGACCAGTCGAGCGTCGCGTCGCGCGCGACCACCGCACGCTGGTTGGCGAACACCCAGGTCGAGTCGTTAAGCGCCTGCGCACCGACGTAGTGCAGCGTCGCGCCCTCGCCGAGGACGATCTCGGTGACGCCGTTGAACAATCCCTCGTCGCCGTTCGCCGAGACCCATTCCTCCCAGACCTCGGCCTCCGCCCCGTCCTCCAGCACGATCAGCGTGCGCCACTCGAGCGCGTCACCGACGCCCGCGCGGATGACGACCGGCTCCTCGAGCCGCTCGCCGGCGGGCACGTGCACGAGCGCTCCGTGCTTCCAGCGCTCCCGGTTGCGCACGGTGAAGGCGTCCTCCTTCGTCACGACGCTGCCGAGCAGCTCGTGTTCCTCGAGCGGCGCCGCGTTCGCGGGCATGTCGAAGATCGCGGGCGCGGCGTCCACCGGCTCGCCCGGCTCGAACGAGCCGAGGTCGAGCTTCGAGATGTCGGTGAACTCCCAGCCCGGAGTGCCCTTGAACTGGGGCAAAGGGGTCAGACCCTCTTTAGAAACGCGGTCCGCAATCGCCATATGGCCCAGCCCTAATTTCTAAAGAGGGTCTGACCCCTCCGGCTAGCCAATCGAGCCTTCCATCTGCAACTCGATGAGGCGGTTCATCTCGACCGCGTACTCCATCGGCAGCTCCTTCGTGATCGGCTCGATGAAGCCGTTCACGATCAACTTGGCCGCCTCCTCCTCGGAGATGCCGTGCGACTGGAGGTAGAAGATCTGGTCGTCCCCCACCTTCGACACGGTGGCCTCGTGGCCGACGTTCACGTCGTCCTCCGAGATCCGGATCGTCGGGTAGGTGTCGGAGCGCGACTGCTCGTCGAGCAGGAGCGCGTCGCACACGACGGTGGACTTGGCCTCCGTCGCGCCCTTCGCAACCTCGAGCAGCCCGCGGTAGCTCGACCGCCCGCCGTCCTTCGAGATCGACTTGGCGAAGATGTTCGACGTGGTCCGCGGCGCGGCGTGGATGATCTTGCCGCCGGCGTCCTGGTGCTGGCCCTTTCCGGCGAACGCGATCGAGAGGATCTCGCCGTGGGCCTCTTCGCCCATGAGGTAGACGGACGGGTACTTCATCGTCAGCTTGGAGCCGAGGTTGCAGTCAACCCACTCGACCGTCGCCCGCTCCTGCGCGACAGCGCGCTTGGTAACGAGGTTGAAGACGTTCTGCGACCAGTTCTGGACCGTCGTGTAGCGGATCCGCGCGCCCGGCTTGGCGATCAGCTCGACGACCGCCGAGTGGAGCGAGTCGCTCGAGTACGTCGGTGCCGTGCAGCCCTCGACGTAGTGAACGTGCGAGCCCTCGTCGGCGATGATCAGCGTGCGCTCGAACTGGCCCATGTTCTCGGTGTTGATTCGGAAGTAGGCCTGGAGCGGCATCTCGACGTGCACGCCCGGCGGGACGTAGACGAACGAGCCGCCCGACCAGACGGCCGAGTTGAGCGCGGCGAGCTTGTTGTCGTTGGCCGGGATGACCGTGGAGAAGTACTCGCGCACGATGTCCTCGTGCTCGCGCAGGGCCGAGTCCATGTCCATGAAGATGACGCCCTGCTTCTCGAGCGCCTCGTTGACCTGGTGGTAGACGACCTCGGACTCGTACTGGGCGCCGACGCCGGCCAGGAACTGGCGCTCCGCCTCGGGGATGCCGAGCCGGTCGAATGTGTTCTTGACGTCCTCGGGGACGTCGTCCCATGAGCGCTCGGCGCGCTCGGAGGCGCGCACGAAGTAGTGGATGTTGTCGAAGTCGACCTCGGCGAGGAACGGGCTGCCCCAGGTGGGCATCGGCCGCGCGAGGAAGTGGTCGAGCGCCTTCAACCGGAAGTCGCGCATCCACTGCGGCTCGTCCTTGAACTCGGAGATCTTCTCGACGAGCTCGCGGGTCAGGCCCTTCGGGGCCTTGTAGAGGTAGTTCTCCGCATCGTGGAAGCCGTACTTCTCGGCGTAGTCGGAGCCGATCCCCTGGAGCGCCTGGCGCTCAGCAATGACTTCAGGTGTCGCCATCTATTCCACCTCCACCTTTATCTGGTCCCCCTCGACGGTCACGGGAAACGTCTCGACCGGAACGTACGCGGGCAGCGTGACCGGCTTGCCGGTGCGCAGGTCGAACTCGGACCCGTGCCGCGGGCACTCGACCGTGCACTTCTCCTGGTCGAGCGTGCCCTCGACGAGCGGCCCGTTGTCGTGCGAGCAGCGGTCCTCGATTGCATAGATCTCGCCGTTGCAGTTGAACACGCCGATCTCGAGGTCCTCCCACTCGACCAGCTTCATCGTGCCGGGCGGGAGCTCGGAGAGGCTGCCTATGTCGATGATTTCCGACTTCATAGCTCGGATTTAGAGTCTAGCGACGGCGCCGACCCGCGTTCGGCAGCCGACGGCTCATCCGTGTCCCACTCCGCGGCGCTCCCAAGGGCAGCGGACTTGAGCACCTTGAGCGACAACATCGCGCACTTCATACGCGTCGCCGAGATGTCGATCCCGAGCAGCTCAAGGACGGCGTCGCGGTCGAGCCGGACGACGTCGTCGACCTTCATCCCCTTGATCTCGTCGGATACGAGCGAGGCGGCCGCCTGGCTGATCGCGCAGCCTGCGCCGGAGAAGCGCAAGTCCTCGACCATCCCGGTGTCGTCGACCTTGAGCTGCACCTTCAGCACGTCGCCGCACAGCGGGTTGGTGTCCTCGAACTCGTAATCGGCATCGGCGAGCTCGCCCCAGTTGCGGGGCTTCTTGTAGTGGTCGAGGATCTGCTCGCGGTAGAGGTCGTCCACGGCTACGCGAACACGCTCCTCACACGCTCCAGCCCCTCTACGAGGCGATCGACGTCCTCCCGTGTTGAGTGGATCGCGAAGCTGGCGCGCGAGGTGGCGGTGACGCCGAGGCGCCGCATGAGCGGCTGCGCGCAGTGGTGGCCTGCCCGGATGCACACGCCGTCGCGGCCGAGGACCTCGGCCACGTCGTGCGGGTGCAGGTCGCCGAACTCGAACGAGACGAGCGCCCCGCGCCGGTCGGCGTCGGGCGGGCCGTTCACCTTCACGCCCTCGATCCCCGCCAGCCGCTCGAGCGCATAGGAGGTGATCTCGAGCTCATGTGCCCGCACGGACTCCATGCCGATCTCGGCGAGCCACTCGACCGCGGCACCGAGGCCGATCGCCTCCGCGACCTGCGAGGTACCGGCCTCGAACTTCCACGGCAGCTCGATCCAGGTGGACGAGTCGAGGTCGACGCGCTTGATCATGTGGCCGCCGCCGATGAAGGGCGGCATCCGCTCGAGCAGCTCGACGCGCCCGTGCAAGACGCCGATCCCGGTCGGGCCGTAGGCCTTGTGGCCGGTCCAGGCGTAGAAGTCGGGGTCGATCGCCGCCAGGTCCACCGGCACCTGCGGCACGGCCTGCGCGCCGTCGATGACGGTGAGCGCACCCGCGGCGCGGGCGCGCCGGACGATCTCCTCGACCGGGTTGATCGTGCCGAGCACGTTTGACACGTGCGCGACCGATACGAGCTTCGGCCCGTTCGCGAGCAGCTCGTCGAGGTGGTCGAGGTCGAGGCAGCCCTCGTCGTCGATGCGCACGTACTCGAGCCGTGCGCCGGCGAGCTGCCAGGGCACGATGTTCGAGTGGTGCTCCATCTCGGTGAGCACCACGAGATCGCCCTCTGCGACGTTCGTGCGCGCGACGAGGTTGATCGCGCCCGTCGCGTTGGGCGTGAAGATCGTGCCGCGAGCCTCCCATCCGAGCCACTGCGCGATCCGCTTGCGTGCTCCCTCGAACCGGTCGGTGGCCTCGGCCGCGATCGGGTAGATGCCGCGGTGGACGCTCGCGCGGTAGTCCGTGTAGTAGCGCGTCATCTCGTCGATCACGCGCTGAGGCGTCTGCGACGTCGCGCTCGAGTCGAGGTACGCGATGCCGCCCCGCAGCGTCGGGAACTCGGCAGGTGTGACCGCGGTCAGCTCCATCAGGCGGCCGCCTCGACCTCCTCGCGGATCCAGCCGTAGCCCTTCTCCTCGAGCTGCTCGACGATCTCCGAGCCGCCCTCCTTCACGATCCGGCCCTCGAACAGCACGTGCACATGCGTGGGCTGGACGAGGTGGAGGATGCGCTGGTAGTGGGTGATGATCAGGACGCCCATATCAGGGCCCGCCGTCGCGTTGACGCCCCTTGCGACGGTCCGCAATGCGTCGATGTCGAGCCCTGAGTCGGTCTCGTCGAGGATCGCCATCTCGGGGTGCTGGAGCGCGAGCTGGAGGATCTCCATCCGCTTCTTCTCCCCGCCGGAGAAGCCCTCGTTCAGGTACCGCGTGGAGAACTCCTTCGGCACCTCGGTCAGCGCCATGGCCGCCTCCACCGTCTTGCGGAAGTCCTTCAGGCTGACGGGGTCCTCGCCCTTCGCCTCGCGGTGCGCGTTCATGACCGTGCGCAGGTACTTGGTGACCGTCACGCCGGGCACGGCGACCGGGTACTGGAACGCCATGAAGAGGCCCATGCGCGCGCGCTCGTCGGGCTCGACCTCGGTGATGTCCTCGCCCTTGAAGCAGATCGTGCCGTCGGTCACCTCGAGGCCCGGGTGCCCCATGATCACGTTCGCGAGCGTCGACTTGCCCGATCCGTTCGGGCCCATGAGGGCGTGGATCTCGCCCTTCGAGACCTCGAGGTCGAGCCCCTTGAGGATCTCCCTCTCGCCCGCGCTGACGTACAGGTTCCTGATCTCCAGATCAGCCAACTGGGTCGGCCTCCTTTGACGTCGAAAAGTCGACGAGCTCGGCGAGCGTCGTCTTCTGAAGTGCTTTCAAAACCCCGCCCTGGACGCGCGTCCACAGCAGCTTGGTCGCGCAGCCGTGCCCGTGGTCGCGCTCGTGCGAGCACGCCACGTGCCGCGCCGCGTCGCCGCCAAAGCAGTCCATCGGCGCGATCGGCCCCTCGAGCGCCTGGACCACCTCGGCCATGTCGATCGCCGACGCGGGCCGCGCCAGACGGTAGCCGCCGTGCGCGCCGCGGCTCGACTCGACGAGGCCCGCGGCCTTCAGGTCCGCCGCCACGTGCTCTAGGTAGGGCAGCGGCAGCATCTCCGCCTCCGAGATCGCCTTCAGGGACACCGCCCGTTCGCTCTGCTGCCGCCCCAGCTCGATCATGAGCCGGACGCCGTATTCCGCCTTCGCCGAGAAGTTCATTGACCTAAATCCTAGCGTTTAGGTCGGATATGGCTCAGCGCTGGTGCTTCGCCTTCCACTCCTCGTACGGCATCCCGTAAACGAGCTCGCGCGCTTCGGCAGTCCGTCAGCTCCACCCCGCGCTCCTCGGCGGCCTCGCGGTACCAGCGCGAAAGGCAGTTGCGGCAGAACCCGGCCAACTCCATCAGGTCGATGTTCTGCACGTCCGTGCGCTCGCGCAGGTGCTCGACGAGGCGGCGGAACGCGGCGGCCTCTAGCTCGGTTCGGTCGCTCACGTGGCAGAGTATTTCGGATGCTGCTTGCGCTCCTGGTCGTGCTGCTCGCATTCGCGAGCCCCGCGTCCGCGCAGATCCCCGAGACGCCGGACGCCGATCCTCCGCCCACGTTCACGGGCGAGCCGTGGGCCCCCGCGCCGGTGTTCGCGCCGCCCGCGCCCACGCATCCGTTCATGGCGCCCAACCAGCGCTCGAACATCCACTCGGACGCGTTCCAGACCGACACGAACGTCTGGTCCGGGCCGCTCGGGAGCGACACCGAGGTACTGACGCATTACGAGCCGCCCGGCGGCGTCTGCGGGTCGATCACGTTCAACTCGCAAGATCAGATCGTCACGACGTGCATCCAGCTGCGCGCGGTTCGGCTGAAGCTCTTCGACGCGCAAACGCTCGAGGAGCTCGCGTCGATGGAGCTTCCGCCGCGCGCGCCGAGCACGAACCCGTTCCAGGACTTCGCCGGCGGCGGCTACTTCTATCTCGACAACCAGGATCGCGCGGTGGTCCCGACCACAGAGCGCCACATCCTCGTGATCGCGATCGAGAACGGGGAGTTCACCGTGGTCGAGGACTACGACCTGACCGCCGACATCCCGTCCGGCTCGAAGATCATCTCCGCACTCCCCGACTGGTCGGGCCGGATCTGGCTCGCGACGACGGCGGGGATCATCGCCGTCATCGACCCCGCGACGCGCGCGGTGAAGACCTACGACCTGGGCGAGGTCGTCCAGAACTCGTTCGCCGTCGGCGACGAAAACGACGTCTACATCGTGTCCGAGAAGGCGCTGTACCGGTTCGAGGCGGGCAGCGACGGAACGCCCGTCGTCGTCTGGCGCAAGGTCTACGACAACACCGGCGTGCAGAAGCCCGGCCAGGTCAGCGCGGGCTCGGGCACCACGCCGACGCTGCACGGCGACGGCTGGGTGTCGATCACCGACAACGCGGATCCGATGCACGTCGTCGTCTACCGCCGGCGCAACGGCCGGCAGGTCTGCGAGCAGGCCGTGTTCGAGAAGGGCCAGGGATCGACCGACAACTCGCTCATCGGGGCCGGCAACTCGTTGATCGTCGAGAACAACTACGGCTACACGGGCCCGATGGCGACGATGAACGGCGAGCGGACGCAGCCGGGCATCGAGCGGGTCGACATCGAGCGCGACGGCGAGGGCTGCACGAAGGTCTGGCACTCAGACGAGATCTCGCCGTCGCTGGTCCCGAAGCTCTCGCTCTCGAGCGGCCTCGTCTACATCTACACCCAGGACGCGGAGGGCGACTCCGACGACCCGTGGTTCCTCACGGCGCTCGACTTCCGCACGGGCCGAACCGTCTGGAAGCGGCTGACCGGGCAGGGCATCGGGTTCAACAACAACTACGCCCCGGTGAGCCTCGGACCCGACGGGACGGCATACGTGGGGGTGCTGGGCGGGCTGCTGCTCGTGCGCGATGCAACCGCCCCCGTCACCCAGGAGACGCGCCCGAAGCTGAAGGTCCGTGCGCGGCGGCGGCACGGCAAGCGTGTGCGCGTGCGCGTGCGCGCCCGCAGCGGCGGAGTGGTCGCCCCCGTGCGCGGCGCGAAGGTGCGCATCGGCAAGCACACGGCGACGACGGGCCGGCGCGGGCGGGCGCGGATCAAGTCGAAGGGACGTCGCGCCGTCGCCAAGAAGGCGGGCTACCGCCGCGGCAAGACGAAGGTGAAGCGCTGAGCACTTTCGACCGCGTCGCCGACCTGCCGCTCGAAGTCGAGGGCTATGAGCTCGAGGGCCAGGAGTTCGAGGCTTCGCCGGAGTTCACGCGCCTCTCGACGACGATCCGGATCAAGGGCGGCGGCGAGGAGGGCATCGGCGAGGACGTCACCTACGACGCGCTCGACCACATCGCGATGCGGGACGCGGGCCCGGTGCAGCCGCTCGCGGGCAGCCACACGGTCGCGTCATTCTGCGAGCTCGTCGGCGGCCTCGACCTCTTCTCCGCGGGCGAGCCCGTGCGCGAGGTGTCGCGGCTCTATAGGCGGTGGGCGTTCGAAAGCGCGGGGCTCGACCTCGCGCTGCGCCAGCAGGGCATTCCGCTGACCGAGGCACTCGACCGCGAGGCACAGCCGGTCACGTTCGTCGCGTCGCTGCGCCTGGGGGATCCGCCGACGCTCGATCCTGTTACGAACCGGCTCGCGAAGTACCCGACACTGCGCTTCAAGCTCGACCCGACGAGCTCGTGGACCGACGAGCTGATCGCCGAGCTGGTGGCGACGGGCGCAATCGACTCGGTCGACTTCAAGGGCCAGTACAAAGGCACGGTCGTCGACCAGCCGCCCGACCCGGTGCTCTACGCGAAGGTGGTGGATGCGTTCCCGGACGCGTGGATCGAGGATCCGGCGCTCACGGACGAGACCGATCCGATCCTCGAGCCGCATCGCGACCGGATCACGTGGGACGCGCCGATCCATTCGATCGCCGACATCGAGGCGTTGCCCTTCCCGCCGAAGATGGTGAACGTCAAGCCGTCGCGCGTCGGCGGCCTGCGCTCGCTGCTCGACACGTACGACTGGTGCGCGGAGCGCGGCATCACGGCGTACGGCGGCGGCCAGTGGGAGCTCGGATGCGGGCGCGGCCAGATCCAATACCTGGCATCGCTCTTCCACCCCGACGCGCCCAACGACGTCGCGCCGGCCGGCTACAACGACCCGCGCGTTCCCGACGGACTACCGCAGAGCCCGCTCAGCCCTGCGCCGAGCTCGACTGGCTTTCGCTGGTCGCCTTGACGGGCTCGGTCGAGATGATCGTTATCTGGGCGAGCGAGGGTTGCCCTGTTGCGTTGTCTGCGTCGCCAAGCAACTCCTTGACGAGGTCGAACAGCCCCATGTGGGGGCCATACCCGCCTTTGTGCAGGCAGAAACGTGCGTAGATTCGCTCTCGGCGCACTGGCGCTACTGCTGATCGCGCCAGCCGCACACGCCGACGTCCTGAAGTCGTCGGATCGGGCGAGCTCCAGGCGCAGATCGAGACCGATCCGTGGTCGCTCGAGTTCATCGACGCCGACGGGCGCGCGGTCGCAGGCGAGAGCCGCGCGATGCCGATCGGGTACCGCACAACGACCGGCTGGGCCGGTGCGACGCGCGCGGCCTCGGTGACGCGCGACGGCCCGGACCTCGTCGCCGAGGTCGATACCGCCGTCGTCACCCCCGCGGCGTCCTTGCCTGCCGGGCGGATGCGCGTCCGGATCGGGCCCGGCACGCCGGGCACGATCGCGATCGAGGCCGACGCCGCTCGCGCCGGCCGGCGCCACGTCGCTCGGGATGGGCTTCGACGCGACCGCGATCGAGCACTTCTATGGCCTCGGCGAGCGGCCTGAGCGGATCGACCACCGTGGTGCGGGCCCGGTCGAGACCTACGTCGCCGACGGCCCGTACTACCCCGACGCGGAGCGCAGCGTGCTCTCCACGCTTCGTGCCGCCGCAGGGCTACCGGCAGCGCGACGACGCGACCTACTTCCCCATCCCATGGGTGCTGTCATCCGAGGGCTACGGGGTGCTCGTCGAGAACGAGGAGACCGCCTACCACGACTTCCGCGGCGACCGCCAGTGGTCTGTCGAGGTCACTACCGCGCCTGACGACTTCGGCGCCGAGCAGGGCGCCCCCGCGAGCCTGCGACTGCGCGTCTTCGGCGGCGGCTCGCCGGAGGCCACGTTGCGGCGCTTCACGAAGTACACCGGACGCCAGCCACGGCCGGCCGCGCGGTGGATTTGGGGCGCGTGGTTCCAGCCGGGCGGCCCCCTCGAAGACCAAGTCGGGCAGCTCGAGACGCTGCGCCGCGCCGATGCGCCCGTGTCGGTGATGCAGACCTACCTCCACTACCTCCCTTGTGGCGACCACGTCGGAGGCGAGGGCGCCGAGCGCGAGCGTGTCGACGCCTTCCACGCGCGGGGCACAGCGGTGACGACGTACTTCAACCCGATGATCTGCACGAGCTACCAGCCGCGGTTCGACGAGGCTGCGGCCGCCGGCGCGCTGGCGACCGACGCCGGCGGCGATCCGTACACGTACGAGTACTCGAGCTCGCCGACGAGCCGCTTCGACGTCGGCCAGTTCGATTTCTCCGCCGAGACCGGGCGCTCGTTCTACGCACAGCTCCTCGCCGAGGCGGCCGCGGACGGCCACGACGGCTGGATGGAGGACTTCGGTGAGTACACGCCGCTCGACTCGCACTACGCGAACGGCATGGACGGCACCCGGATGCACAACCTCTACCCCACGCAGTACCACTGCGCTGCGTACGACTTCGTGCGCGCGCAGAAGCGCCCGCTGATCCGCTTCCAGCGGTCGGGGTTCACCGGCGTCGCGCCGTGCGCGCAGGTGGTCTGGAGCGGCGACCCGACGGTGGGGTGGGACTTCGACGGGCTCGCGTCGCAGATCAAGGCCGCGCTGTCGATCGGGATGTCGGGCATCAGCACCTGGGGATCCGACATCGGCGGCTTCTTCGCCCTCGGGACGCGCGAGCTCACCGACGAGCTGCTGATGCGCTGGGTCCAGTTCGGAGCGGTGTCGCCGGTGATGCGCATGCAGCGCAACGGCGTCGCGTTCCCCGAGAAGGAGCGGCCGCAGGTCGAGGACGACGACCAGATCGACAACTGGCGCCGCTACGCGAAGCTGCACACGCGGCTCCTGCCCTATCTCGAGGCCGCCGACCGCGTGTACCGCCGGACCGGGCTGCCGATCATGCGCTATCTGGCGCTCGCGTATCCGGAAGACGAGCGGTCGTACCAGCGTGAGGACGAGTACCTGTTCGGCCCGGACCTGCTCGCGGCGCCGGTGATCGAGCCCGGCGCCACCGAGCGCGATCTGTACCTGCCTCCGGGCCGCTGGATCGACTTCTGGCGCTCGGTCTCCTACCGCGAGAAGCGCGGCAGCCTGCGGGTCCGCCGCGCGCGCCTGCTGCACGGCCGTCGTGAAGCGACCGTGCCCGCGCCCGTTGACGAGCTGCCGCTGATGGTGCGCGCCGGTGCGGTGCTGCCGCTCCTGCCGGCCGACGTCGACACGCTGGCCTCGTATGGCCCCGGACCGGACGCGGTTCCGTTCAAGAAGCGCCGCGGCCGGCTCGACCTGCTCGCGTTCCCGCGCGGACGCTGGCACGGCACGTTCTTCCGTGGCGAGAAGCTGCGCTCGGTCGTGCGCGGGCGGCGCTGGACCCTCGTCATCCGCGGCAAGCGCAAGCGCAGATACGTCGTTCAGGCGGCGCTTCCGTTCGAGGCCTGCGGCGGCAGCCGCATCGTCCGCCGGAGCTTCCGCATGCGCCGAGGGCGGATCAGCGTCAACGGCTGCTAGCTAGACGTCGTCGGCCGAGAACGTGTCGCACGCGGCCGGCTCTCCGGCGCCGTCGCCCGTTCGAGAACCAGCTCGCGCGCTGCTCCGAGGTGCCGTGCGTAAAGCTGTCCGGGTTCACGGTTCCGGTCGCCTGACGCTGGAGGCGGTCGTCACCGACGGCCTCAGCCGCGCCGAGCGCCTCCTCGATGTCCCCCTGCTCCAGGTCACCCGCCGCGCGGACCGAGTGGCTCCAGACGCCGGCGTAGCAGTCCGCCTGCAGCTCGAGCCGCACCGACAGCTCGTTCGCGTCGCCCGGCTCCTGCTGCTCGAGCCGGTGCACCTCGCCTGAGGTGCCGAGCAGCCGCTGCACGTGGTGGCCCACCTCGTGCGCGATCACGTACGCCCATGCGAAGTCGCCGTTCGCGCCCAGCTCGCTCTGCATCTCGCGGTAGAAGCTGAGGTCCAGATAGACGCGCTGGTCAGCCGGACAGTAGAACGGGCCGACGGCGGACGACGCGTTGCCGCAGCCGGTCGAGACGCCGCCGCTGAACAGTACGAGCTTCGCGTGCTCGTACCGCTCGCCGTTTTGTTCGAACGTGTCCTCCCAGGTGCGCTGGACGTTGTCGAACACGTAGGCGCTGAAGTCCTTCAGGTCACGGTCGGGATCCTGTTCCGGCGGGATCTCGGCGTACTCCGGGGAACTGATCGCCGCCCCGAACGGATCGTCCACGGAGAACCCGCTGGCACCACCCCCGCCGATCAGCTGGATCAGGAGGAAGACGACGACCCCGATGCCGCCGAGGCCCCCGAGCCCCGCGGCGGGCAAGCCGACGCCACCCCCACGGGCCCCGCGGCGGTCGATCACGTCCCGGCTCGAGCGTCCTCGTTTCCAACGCACTGAAACGCTCGTACCCCCTGGCGCTACTGTCCATACAGATGCTGTTCCGCGAGAAGACGAAGATGATCGACCCGGAGCGCGCGCTCGCCGGGCCGGTCGGAGCCGATCCCGGTGCCCGATCGCCACTACGTGCTCGGCACGCCGCTCGAGCCGCCGTTCCCCGAGGGGATCGAGACGGCCGTATTCGCCATGGGCTGCTTCTGGGGCGCCGAGCAGATGTTCTGGCAGGCCGAGGGCGTGTACACGACCGCCGTCGGCTACGCCGGCGGCTTCACGCCGAACCCGCTCTACGACGAGGTCTGCTCGGGCTCGACCGGCCATGCCGAGGCCGTGCTCGTGGCGTACGACCCCGAGAAGACGTCGTACGAGCAGATGCTCCAGATCTTCTGGGAGGGACACGACCCGACCCAGGGCATGCGCCAGGCGAACGACATCGGCACCCAGTACCGCTCGGCGATCTACTGGAACTCGGAGGAGCAGCGCGGGCACGCCGAGGCTTCGCGCACCATGTACCAGGAGCGGCTAAGCGAGGCCGGCCACGGCGAGATCACGACCGAGATCGCAGAGGCCGGCCCGTTCTACTACGCCGAGGACTACCACCAGCAGTACCTCGCGAAGAACCCGAACGGCTACTGCGGGCTGGGCAGCACCGGTGTGACCTGTCCGGTCAGCCTCATCGCCTGAGCTGCGCGACTGCCTCCTCGATCGGTACGTCGCCCGGGCCGAGCTCGAACGTCTTGCCGACCGTCGCCGGCTCGTGCAGAACCGCCAGTAGGACGCTTGCAACGTCGTCGCGACTGATCTGGCCAGCGCTGCACCTGTTCGGCGATCTCGACGGTTCCCGTCCCGGGCTCGTCCGTCAAGCCGGTCGGCCGCACGATCGTGTGGTCGAGGCCGCTCGTTCGCAGCTCCTCGTCGGCCTTCCCCTTCGCGCGGAGATAGACCGCGAAGGTGTCATCGCCTTCGGCGTCCGGGTCGGCGTTCTGCGCGCTCACCATCACGTACCGGGAGATGCCGTTCGCCTCCGCCGCGGCGATCAACTTGGCGGCGCCGCCGTAGTCCATCGTCAGCTTGCGCTCCGAGCCGCTGCCGGGGCCGGCACCGGCCGCAAACACGACGGCGTCAGCACCCGCAACCGCTGCGGCCACTTCGGTCTCGTCGGCCGATTCGAGGTCGACCACGACCGGTTCGCCTTCCGCCTCGAGCTCAGCCGTCTGGCTGGGGTCGCGGATCAGCAGCGTGGGCTCATCGCCGCGCTCGCGCAAGAGCCGCGCGAGCCGGCGCCCGATTTTTCCGTGACCTCCCGCTATCGCAACTCGCATGCACGGCCACAATAGGCTGTTCTCGCGCGAACGCGGCGCGTGCACCAAGCGCCGCGACAAGCGCCGCGGCGGCGCCGACCAGGAGCGCCACCCGCGGTGACCACGTCTCCGCAAGCCAGCCGGACAGCGGTCCGCCGATCGGCGTCGACCCCAGGAAGACCATCGAGTAGAGCGCCATCACACGGCCGCGCATCTCCGGGCTGACCGCCAGCTGAAGCGCCGAATTGACGCCCGCTGCGAAGGTCACGCTCGCTGCGCCCAGCGGCACCAGCGCCAACGCGGCGAGCTCGATCGTGGGCGCGACTGCGACAGCGAGGATCAGCACGCCGAAGAGCGCCGACGAGAGGACGAGCAGGCGGTCGCTCACCCGGCCGCGCGCGCCGACGGCAAGCGCACCGATCACCGAGCCGATACCCATGGCGCTCATCAGCGATGCGTAGCCGGACGCGGGCGCATCGAAGCTGAAGCGGGCGAGCAGCGGCAGGATGACGAGGAAGTTGAAGCTGAGCGTGCCGACCAGGGCCATCATCAGGAGCGGCACACGCAGGGCGGGCGTCGCGCGCACGTATCGGAGCGCAGCGCGCAGCGCCCCGCGCTCGCGCGGGACGAGGGGCGGGCTCTGGAGCTCGTCCGGGTCCATTGCCCGCAGCGCGGCGATCATGGCCAGGAACGAGACCGCGTTGATCACGAAACACGGCCCGACGCCCCACAGCGAGATCACGACGCCGGCGACCGCCGGCCCCGCGATTCGTGCCGCATGGATGATCACGCTGTTGAGGCTGACCGCGTTCACGACGCGATCGGGCCCGACCATCTCGATCGCAAAGCTCTGCCGCGTCGGGTTGTCGATCGAGTTGACCGAGCCGCGGAGGAAGACGAGCACGAAGACCATCCATGGTTCGACGGCCCCCGTGGCGTAGAGCGCGAAGAGCGCAAGCGCGGGCACGGCCATCGCGGCCTGCGTCAGCTGCAGGAGCTTGTGCTTCGGCACGCGGTCGGCGAGCATCCCGCCGAACGCGCCGAACAGCAGGATCGGCGCGAACTGCAGCGCGGCGACGAGACCGACGGCCGACCCGCTGCCCGTGAGCTGGAGGATCAGCCATACCTCGGCGACGATCTGCATCCAGTTGCCGCTTACGGACACGACCTGTCCGGCGAAGTACCGCCGGTAGTTGGGGACGCTCAGGGAGCTGACGGAGCGGCGCAGCGCAGCTGTCACCGGCGCTCGCCGTCCAGGAGGCGCTCCAGCACCTCCGCGGCGCGCTCGAGCGCGGCCACGTCATCGTCCGGCAGCTCACGCAGGCGCCTGGCGAGGTAGGCGTTCTTGCGCGAGCGCAGCTTCTTCAGGAGGGTGGAGCCCGACTTCGTCACGCAGATCACCGCGCTGCGCCCGTCGCTCGGATCCGCGGCGCGGTCGATCAGCCCTTCCTCCTCGAGCCGGTTCAGCACCCGTGTCGCCGTCGGGCGCTTGATCCGCTCGAGCTCGGCGAGCTCGCTGGGCGTGAGCGGGCCGTGCCTCTCGATCGTCGCGAGCGCCGCCATCATCGACGGGCTCAGCTCGTCCCCTGCCTCTTGTCGCATGCGTCGCGCCATCCGAGCGATGGCGAGCCGCAGCCGTGCGGGAAGCTCCTGCGCATCCGGTGCTTTAGTTAGCATCGCTAGTTAGCTTAGCAAAGTATCTTGAGCGGTCATAGTTCCCGGCCATGCCGCCGCTGGCAGAGCTCGACGTCCCCAAGTGGGACTACACCGACGAGACGATCACCGGCCCCCGCTTCCACGAGGTGATGCTGGGGCTGGCGGAGCAGTCGTGGATCGCGCGCGCCGACCCGGTCGGGCTGGATCGTGCTCGACCACGAGGCGGTCGAGTTCTTCATGCGCACGAAGCAGGCCAACTTCCCCGGCATCCTGATGCTCGAGGTCCAGGGCGTCACCGAGGGCCCGATGTGGGACCGGATGAAAGGCAACCTGCTCGACCTCCGCGGCGACGACCACCGCCGGCAGCGGAAGCTCGTGCAGCACGCGTTCACGCCGAAGGAGGCGGACAAGCTGCGGCCGTTGATGCGGCAGGAGCTCGAGAAGATGTGGGACGCGGTCTCGGGCGACGGCGAGTGCGAGTTCGTGGACGCCTTCGCGAAGCCCTACCCGGCGCGAATGATCGCGGGCGTGATGGGATCGCCGCTCGAGGACGCGCCGCAGCTCGGGCACTGGGCGAACCTGATCCAGAAGCAGTTCGACCCGGTTGCGATCGCCACGATGCTGCCCACCCTCGAGCAGGCGTCGACCGAGTTCGTCGACTACGTGGCCGACCTGATCCAGAAGCGCAAGGGCGATCCGAAGGATGACCTGATCACCTACCTCATCCAGGCCGAGGAGGACGGCGACACGCTGACCGAGGAGGAGATGGGCCACCTCGTCAGCGCCGTACTGGTCGGGGGCGTCGACACGACCCAGGCCCAGCTCGCTCACGGCATTCGGCTGTTCGCGGAGAACCCGGATCAGTGGGAGCGCCTTCGGGAGAACCCCGATGAGCTCGCGGCCGCCGCCGCCGACGAGGTGCTCCGCTACGAGCCGATCACGGCGCTGACGGCGCGAATCACGCTCGAGGACGTCGAGTACCGCGGCATCGAGTTCCCCACGAACACGGTGGTCTTGGCGTGCGCGCTGACCGCGAACCACGATCCGGAGACCTACGGCGCTCCCGAGGACTTCGACATCAGCGCCGACCGCGGCCGGGCGAAGCCGCTCACCTTCGGCGCCGGTCCGCACTTCTGCCTGGGCGCGAACCTCGCCCGCGCCGAGCTGCAGGAGGCGTTCGCGTTTCTCGCGCCGCGGATGGAGAAGCTGGAGCTAGCGGGCGAGCCCGTCTACGACACGCCGCTCGGCGTGCACGGGCTGCACGAGCTGCCGATCAGGTTCAGTCCCGCAGCCTGAGCCGCTTGCGGACGGGCTCGCCGCGCGCGCCCTTCGTCCGCACCACCGCCACGACCCGCCGCACGTCCGCGTCGAGCTCGACGGTCGCCTTCGCCTTGTCCTTGCCCTTCTTCATCCGGAAGCGCTCGCTTCCGAGGGGCTTGCCCTTCCGGCTGCGCAGCTGGACGCGGCCGCGGTAGGTCACGGGCTCGAGCCCGCGCCGGCGCAGCAAGATCCGGGCGTCGCCCTCGTCGGTGAGCGTTCCGCGCTTCGGGGCGGCGCTGCACGGGTCGGTGCCCTCGCCGTCCGGCCGGACGACGTCGCGCTTGCGCAGCACCTGCTCCAGCGCCGTCGGACGCGCGGGCATGATCCCGTCGATGCAGTGGTCGAGCAGGTCGTTGTAGACCCGTTTGTTCTCCTCGTTCCCTGACAGCCAGATGTGCACCGCCCAGCCGGCTCGGTGAGCCTGCACGACACGCTCGGGCGTCAGCACCTGGAGGTCCTCGTACTGGGTCGGCACCTGGATCGCGACGACCGCGTCGGCGTCGGGCATCGGCTGTCCGTTGAGGAAATAGTTCGCCAACCCGGAGAGGCCGGGCGCGATGTCGATCTCCGGGGCGAGCTCATGGAAGCGACTAACCGCCTCCTGGTTGAAGGACACGACGATGAGGTCCCGTCGCTCTGTGCCGGACAGGAAGTCCGCGAGCAGCTCCGCGTTGCGCAGGAACTCATCCGGATCGTCCTCCTGGCCCTTGATCTCGATGTTGATCGGCGTGTTCGGGAACTCCGCCATCACCTCGCCGAGCGTCGGCACGCGGAAGTCCTCGGCGGTGAACCCCTCGGGCGGAGGCTTGCCGCCGGTGCGGACTCCGCGGAACGGATACTCGGACTCGGGCTGGTCCGGCACCGCGTTGCGGCCGGGAATGAAGTTGTACGCGCCGTCGAGCGCCTGGATCTGCGCGACCGTCATGTCGGTCGTGTAGCCGGTGCCGTTCGTGGTGCGGTCCACGGTCCAGTCGTGCATCACAACGAACTGGTCGTCTGCGGTCCGGTTGACGTCGAGCTCGAGCGTGTCAGCGCCGGCGTCGAGCGCCTTGTGGAACGCGTACATCGTGTTCGACGGGAACTCGTCCTCGCCGCCCTGGTGGGCCATGTTGATGAAGGTCCGCTGGTCGAGCCAGGGGTTGCCGGTGGCGGCCGTGGCCGGGAAGACGAGCAGCAGGACAGAGGCGAGCGCGAGCGGGAGGACGCGAGTCACTCCGGTAACGGTAGATCAGCGCCGGCGATGGCGCGCGCGGAGTCCTGCCGCAACGTCCGCGCCGTCGAGATCGCCCGCCCGGATCCGCTTCGCGAGCGTGCGCGCGACCACCCGGTCGACCACGCGGGGCAGGTGGCGCGCCACGCCCATCTGGAGCGCTCCCCCGCGCGTCACAGCGACATCTCGGCCCGGATTGCCGGCCTCGCACGCCTTGACGATCGTGGCGACGACCTGCTCGATCGGCTCCTCCGTCGAGAACCCCTCGAGCTGCAGGCCTGCCTCGCGGGTGCGGTCGTGGATCGGCGTGCGGACGAACGCCGGGTGAACGCAGGTGACCGCGACGTGGGTCCCATACTCGGCACGGAGCGCGTCGGCGTAGGCGGTGAGCGCGCGCTTCGATACGCCGTAGGCAGCGCCGAGCGGCAGACCGATGAACGACATTCGCGAGCCGAGGAGGACGACCCGTCCCCGGCTCTCGACCAGGTGGTCGATCGCCGCCGCCGTGACGCGCCATGCGCCCAGGAGGTTGACGTCGAGCATCCGCCGCACGTGCTCGTCGGGCGGTGCACCCGCGCTCGCCGGTCCGCCGATGCCGGCGTTGTTGACGAGCACGTCGAGCCCGCCGAGCCGCTGTGCCGCCTCGGCGACCGCTCCCGGGACGGCGTCGTCGTCCGTCACGTCGCAAGCGATCACCTCGTCGCCGTCGGGCTTCAGGTCGAGCCCGGCGACCGACCAGCCGCGCTGCTTCAGCTCCGCGCGCAGCGCCGTGCCGAAGGCGCCGCTCGCGCCCGTGACGAGCGCTCGGCCGCTCACGCCGCCGCCCGCGCGCGCCCAAGCTCGAGCTCGCGCCCCAGCTCGTGCATGAAGCGGTCGAAGTCGACGCGCATCGCCGGCCGGCCGTGCTCGCCCCAGCGTGCGAGCGCGTAGCGGTGCTTGCGCTCGCAGTCGCGCCGCTGCTCGGCCGCGGGCGGCAGGTGCCATTCGCCCGCCAGGTGCTCGGCGAGGATCTGCGCCTGGCGCTCGACGATCGGGAATGCCGACCCGGTCGACTGCATCAGGCCGATGAAGAACAGGTTGGGGCAGTCGAGGTGGAAGATCCGCTTGTAGAGCGGTAGCTGCTTGGGGTCCGTCCCGGTCAGCTCGTCGTCGAGGAACGGCATCGAGACGCGGTAGCCCGTGCACCACACGATCGCGTCCACCTGCTCCTCGGTTCCGTCGGTGAACGTCACCGCGCCCGGCGCGAGCGACGAGATGCCGGGCTTCGGGGTGAGCTCGCCGTGGGTGATCCGGCTAAGCACCGTGTCGGTGATGGTCGGGTGGTCCTGGAAGAGGCCGCGGCTCGGCTCGGGCAGGCCGTAGCGCTCGGGCGGCCCCACGGTCAGCCGCAACAGCATCTGCGACAGCGGCTGCCGGATCTGCCACGGCACGTGAACGGCCACCCACGGCTTGATGATCTGATCGGCGGGCTGGCCGAGCAGGCGCTTCGGGATCACCCACGTGCCGTGCCGCGCCGACAGGTAGGTGCGGTCGGCGACCAGCGATATGTCGGTCGCAATGTCCATCGCGCTGTTTCCCATGCCGACGACGAGCACGTTCTGGCCGCGGAAGTCGTCCGCCTCCGCGTAGTCGAGCGCGTGCAGCTGCCTGCCCTCGAACTCGCCGGGGTAAGGCGGGTCGGGCCACTTGGCCTCCTCGTTGTGGCCGTTCGCGACGACCAGCATGTCGAACCGCTCGCGTTCGCCCGACTCGAGCTCGATGTCCCAACCGCCGTCCGCGCGCCTCGCGCTCGCCACCCCGTCGCCCAGTCGGATCCGCTCCATCAGCCCGAACCGGTCGGCATATGTCTCGAGGTAGCGGCCCACCGCATCACGGCTCGGATAGTCGGGAGTCCCGTCCGACATCGGCAGCTCGGCGTACTCCGTGCGGTCGCGGCTCGTGATCAGGTGAAGCGAGCGGTAGGCCGCGGTCGGGCGCTCGTCGTCGCGCAGCGCCCACACCCCGCCCACGCACGGCCGGCGCTCGAACGCGACCGCGTCGAAGCCGCGCGCCGTCAGCGCGCGCAGCGTCGCCAGTCCCGCGGGCCCTGCTCCGACGATTGCGAGGCGCACCGCCGGGAACGCTAACCCAGGTACTTTGCGCCGCGATGCAGCTCGACCCCGCTTTTCGCGACCCGGACATCCCGGACGGCGAGCGAACGACCTTCCGCGGCACGATCTCGGGCAAGGAATCGGGCGTCGGCACGCTCGCGATCGAGGCACGCGACGAGGCCTACGTCGCACGGCTGGACGCGACCATCCTCGAGCACTTCAACCAGGCCGTCGAAATCGGCTTCAGGCGTAAGAACGGGACCCTGCGGGCGGAGAGCTACCGCGCCGAGAGCCGCGACGGCGAAACGATGGTGAGCGTCGAGGAGGGCTGGTTCCGCGATGTGCGCGGGCTCCATTGGGGCGGCGAGCTGCTGGCCTACCCGTCGAACGTGACGCCGCTGCTCGGCTGTGCGCTGGCTCTGCGCGGGCTCGAGTTCGAGAAGGGCGAGCGGCACACGTTCGCGCTGTGGCTAGCGAACAGCGTGTGGTGGGAGATCGCGCTGCACGTGGACAAGCGCGAGCGGATCGAGCTGCCCACCGGCACGATCGAGGCCTGGCGGGTCACCGCCGCGCCGCAGTTCGAGGGCATCGGCACCGCGCTCAACCGGATCGTCCAGGCGATCCTGCCGCCGTTCCGGATCCACTTCGCCGCCGAGCCGCCGCACCGGTTCGTGCGCTTCTCGTTCCCCACAGGGCCGTTCCCGTGGAACCCCCGCGGGCTGATCGAGGCGACCGAGCTCAGCTAACGAGCTGCTCGAGGATCGTGGCCCTGTCGAAGTAGACGCGCTCGCAGACGATGCGATCGGAGTCGGGCTCGAACAGGAACAGCGCGAGCATCCGGCATTCGAACTCCTTGCCGGTGGGCGGCATCCCGCGCAGCTCGCCCTCGTGCGTCCCCCTCAGCGTGAACTCCGCCGCGACTCCGTCGTCCATGTGGTGCAGCTGGATGATCTCGTTCCGCTGGTCCGGGAACGCCTTTCGGGACTCGGCGAAGTACCCGCGGACCTCCTCTTCGCCGTCGTAGACATCACCCGTCGGGATGATCTCGTAGCGCGGATGTTCGAACGTTTCGATCGTCGTATCGAACTCGTGCCGGTTCTCCGACTCCATGTGCTCGCGCACGATCGCCTCACGGCGTTGACGTAAATCGCTCATCGGGCGACTGTAACCGCCAACTGGGGGTACTACGGGGTCATGACAATCATCGTGATCGCTGCTGTATGTGTCGTGCTACTCGTACTCGCGTTCCTGCTGCCGCGGCTCTCTCAGAAGCCGCAGCGCGGAGTCGACAAGACCCTGGGCGTCGGGCAGCAGGCCGGCTCGAAGGCACCCGGCTTCCTGGGCCGGCTGTTCCAGAAGCCGTTCTCGAGCTCGCGCAAGGCGACCAACAAGAGCGCCAGCGCGGGCCGGCGCGCCCGCGGTAAGACGCCCGTCTAGGGCTTGCCTTCTTCGGCGCTTGCCCTTGCCCTTGGTGGTCGTCCCACCGCCGGTCGAGGTGCTCGAGCCGTCATCGCCACGCCGTCGGGTCCACCGACGCGACCCACGTGCGCAGCTTCGTGTCCGCCACGCGTGCGTAGACGCCCGGGTAGCCCTCCTGGGCACAGCCGTTGCCCCAGCTCGTTACGCCGACCACGCGGCGTCCGCCGGACCATCAGCGAACAGCGGGCCGCCGGAGTCGCCCGTGGCACGTGTCGACGCCGCCCTGGGATAGCCGGCGCAGACCATCGTCTCGGGGTCGAAGTCCCAGCCGTCCTCGTCGCTGTAGGCGGATTCGCAGTACTCGTCGGTCGTGATCGGCACCTGAGCCTTCTGGAGCGTGTCGGGGCACTCCTCGCGTCCTCCTCGGTGACGCCCCAGCCCGCGATCGTCGCGAGGCGCCGGGGTCCCAGATCGAGCGTTCCGCTACCGGCGGCGACCTTCGTCGGCCCTTGGTCGACGCGGCTCGAAGAGTCAGGATCGACAGGTCGTTGCGGTGGTCAGCCCGAGGTACTCCGGCGGGATCGTGACGCGCTGACGGTCGCCCCTCGCCCTGCCGGCCTTGTTGCTGCCGATCCGAGACGGCGATGCTCTGCGGGGGCCACCGACGCGGGCTGGGACAACAGCGCGTTTCCGTGATCGAGCGCAGTGGCCCGCGCTCAGCACGTGGGTCGAGTCGATCAGCGTTCCGGTGCAGCCGAACCAGCGACGCCTGGCGCGCCGAACTGGATCTCCGCGACCGACGGGAACTCGCCCGGCGCGGCGTCGGACCCGCCGACGACGGCGCTCGAGGGCGTTGCGGCCACGGTCGCGAGCACTGCCCACGTGGCGATGGCGGTGAAAAGCTTGCGCTGCACTGGTGAACCTCCCGAGTTCTGGTTCCGGCCCGCGCGCCAACCCCTGTCGCGCAGGCATCCTCCCCCTACACAACGGGGGAGGATGCCAGATCTTGCGCGGTGCGGAGGCAGCGCGCGCGCTAGGCGCGAGCGGGCTCCACGGCCGGCTCATGGCTGAGGCGCGGCATCCACCGGAGGAACTTCGGCAGGTACCAATTGCGCTCGCCCAGGAGCTTCATCGTCGCGGGCAGTAGCACCGCCCGGATGACGGTCGCGTCGATCAGGACCGCCACCGCAAGGCCGACTCCCATCTGCTTGAAGTCGATCATGCTGAGCGTGGCGAAGATCGAGAACACCGCCACCATCACGATTGCCGCGCTGGTCACCGTGCCCGCGGTCGTCTTGATGCCATGCGACACGGCTTCATCGGTCGACATTCCGCGATCGACGGCCTCGCGGACGCGGCTCAGGATGAACACGTGGTAGTCCATCGAGAGGCCGAACAGGACGACGAACAGGAACAGCGGCAGCCACGGGGCGATGCCTCCGTTCGAGTTGAAGTCCAGCAGGCCCTCGCCCATCCCGTCCTGGAAGACGATCTTGAGCACGCCGTAGGCGGCCCCGACCGACAGCAGGTTGAGCACGATGGCCTTGATCGGCACGACGATCGACCGGAACGTCACGAGCAGCAGGCCGAACGCCAGGATCAGGACGAACCCGAACACGACCGGCATGCTCTTGGCGAGCTGTGCATCTGCGTCCTCGCTCTGAGCGGTCTGGCCCGAGACGTTCACCGTCGCGACCTGCCCGACCGTGGCCGGGATGATCTCGTCGCGGAGCGTCGCCAGCGCGTCCTTCGACGCCTGGTCGCCACCGTCGCCCGCCAGCGGGATCGAGATTTCGGCGGTGTTGTGGTCGTCCGAGATCCGGGTCTCGATCGGCTCGTACATCTGGCCGCTCGCTAGCGCCTGCTGCCTCAGCTCGGCGATCGCCTGGGCAGTCTCACCCGTGCGGACATCGCCGTCTTCGACGACCACCGTTGCGGCCATCTCCTTGCCCGGGAACTCCTCGTTGATCGCGTTGTACGACTGAATCGCCGGCAGGTCCTGCGGGTAGTCCGACGCGCTCGACTGAACGGTGTTCAGGCTGAACGCCGGGATCGTGAGTCCGATAAGCACCGCTGCTGCGATCGCGGCCGAGATGGCCGGTCGCTTGAGCACGCGGTCCACGATCGCGCCCCACATCCTCGACTCGCGGGCGGCTGCGCGCCTGCGGCCGAAGTACGGGACACGTCCCTTCTCGACGCGGTCGCCCAGCCAGGCCATCATCGCCGGGAGGACGGTCAGGGAGCCGATCATCGCCACGCCGACGACGATCAATGCGCCCATGCCGATGCCGATGAACGTCTTGTCGCCTGAGAAGAACATGCCGGCCATCGCCGTCATGACAGTCAGGCCCGAGACGAGCACCGCACGACCAGAGGTCGCCGCCGCGCGCTGCACGGCGGTCTTCGCGTCGTGTCCGGCTGCCCGCTCCTCACGCTCGCGTCGCATGTAGAAGAGCGCGTAGTCGACGCCCACGGCCATCCCGATCAGCACGATCACCGACGCCGTGGCGTCGTCGATCGGGAAGATCTGGCTCGGCAGGGCGACGATGCCCATCGTGGCCGCGATTGCCGACAGGGCCAGCAGGATCGGCACGCCCGCGGCCACGATTGCTCCGAACGCGACGAGGAGGATCAGGAGGGTGACGGGCAGCGACAGCGTCTCCGCCTTGTGCAAATCCTCCATGAACGCGTCGTCGAGCTCCTTCATCGAGCTCGCGTCGCCGAACTGCCTGATCTCGAGCTGCGGGTTGGCCGCCTGAGCGGCTTTCACCGGCGCCGTGACGGCGTCGTAGTGGTCTCCGGCTTCCTCGGGATCGCCCTTGACGTCGAACGTGACGAGCGCCGCATGACGATCCTTCGAAATCGTGCCGGACTGGACGTTCTCCACCATCCGCGACGTTGCCCATCCGGCGCTCGACGTCGGCGATCGCCGCGTCGAACTGCCCGTCACCGGCCTCGAGCGTGTCGCTCTTGATCATCACCGTCTCGCCGGCTGGCGGATCGAGGCCGGCGTCCACGAGAGCCTGCTCGGCCCTCCCCGACTCGCCCTGGTAGCTGTCGGCATCCGAGAGCTCCTTCGAGCCCACGCCGCCGCCGATCACGAGGGCGATCACCACGAACGCAAGCCATCCCCAGATGGCCTTCTTGCGGTTCTCTGTGCTCCAACGACCCATGCGGGCCGCGAGTCCCTTGCTTTGCATTTTGATCCCTCCTGTGGGGGTCGTGGTTTGCATGGCCACAGACTCGCCCCGCGGAGGGCCCGCTCCAATGCGGGTAACTGGCGTCTGATGGTGCGGTTACCCGTATGGCGAAACGCTCGTCAAGAAGCCAGACTTGACGGCATGAAGGTGCTGATCGTCGACGACCACGAGGGCTTCCGGGCCAGCGCCCGGCGCATGCTCGAAGCGGAGGGCTTCGAGGTCGTGGCCGAGGCCGGCTCCGGCGCCGAGGCGCTCCAGGCCGCGGACGCGTGGAGCCCGGAGCTGATCCTTCTCGACGTGTACCTGCCCGACCTCCAGGGCTTCGACGTGGCGGAGCGCCTCACCGCGAACGGCTCCGCCCCCGCGATCGTCCTGACCTCGAGCCACGACGCCTCCGACTTCGGGGCGCTCGTCGAGCGCAGCGGCGCACGCGGCTTCATCCCCAAGAGCGACCTGTCCGGCGAGGCCCTCCGCCGGATCCTGGATGAGCAGCCTTAGACGAGCCCTAATCGCGATCGGGATCGCCGGCTTCGCCGCCGGCGTGGGCATCGCGGTGCTGGCGCTGAACAGCAACCACGTCGACTTGCGCGGCGCGGCAGCCGCGGTCGGGGTCGTGCTCGGCTGGTCGTTCATTGGCACGGGTCTCTACGCGTGGGATCGCAGGCCCGAGAACGGAACCGGGGCGCTAATGGTCGCGGTCGGGTTCACGTGGTTTCTCGGCGCGCTCGTAACCGCGAACTCCGAGCTCGTCTTCACGATCGGGCTGCTGGTCAACAACCTCTTCTACGCGACGCTGCTGCACCTGCTGCTCGCGATTCCGTCCGGCCGGCTCGAGACGAAGAGCCACAAGCGCCTGGCTGTTGCCTCGTATTTCGTGGCCGTCGGCCTGGGTCTCCCGGTGATGCTCTTCGCCGACACGACGAACGACGAGGTGTGCGGGTGCCCGGAGAACCTGCTGATGGTGCAGGACAGCTTCACGACGACGCAGATACTCGGCTTGGTTCAGATCATCCCGGCGATCGCGTTGTTCATAGCGGTCGGTCGCGTGGCACTTCGCCGCTGGCGTGCCGCGGAAGGACCCGAGCGCGCCGCGCTGGCCCCGATCACCTGGGCGGGGATCGTGATGCTCGTGGTCGCGGGCGTGCAGATCGCCGCCGGCGCCGCGAACCAGGACGGATCGGAGCAGATCCTCTTCTTCGCTGCACTCGCGGCGATGTCGGCCGTCCCTTACGGCTTCCTCGTCGGCCTGCTGCGTAGCAAGACAGCGGGGCTCGAGCTCGAGAACGTTCGCCTCGACGCCGCCCTCCGCGCCCGCGTCGAGGAACTGCGCGCCTCGCGTGCCCGCATCGTCCAGGCCAGCGACACCGCGCGCCGCCGGCTCGAGCGCGACCTGCACGACGGCGCGCAGCAGCGGCTGGTCGCGCTTGCGCTCGACCTGAAGCTCGCGCGCGCGAAGCTCGACAAGGACCCCGCGGCGGCGGCCGAGCTGCTCGACGCGAGCATCGAGGAGCTTGCAGAGGCCACGAGCGAGCTGCGGGAGCTGGCGCGCGGCATACACCCCGCGCTGCTCACGGACCGTGGTCTCGGGCCGGCCCTCGAGGCGATCGCCAGCCGCGCTCCGGTCCCCGTCGAGGTGGCGCCCGTGCCGGAGATGCGCCTGCCGGGACCGGTCGAGTCGGCGGCGTACTTCGTGGTCGCCGAGGCGCTTACGAACGTGTCCAAGTACGCGAACGCCACCCACGCCGAAGTCACCGTGACGCGAGCGAACGGCAAGGTGGTGGTTGAGATCCGAGACGACGGCGTGGGCGGAGCCGACCCGTCGTCCGGAAGCGGTCTGAGCGGCCTCGCCGACCGAGTGGCGGCCCTCGACGGCGAACTCGACGTCGACAGCCCTCCGGGCGGAGGCACCGTGGTGCGCGCCGAGGTGCCGTGCGAGTAGTCATTGCCGAGGACTCCGTCCTCCTGCGTGAGGGGATCGCCCGCATCCTCGAGGAGGCCGGGATCGAGGTGGTCGGGCAGGCCGGCGACGCGGACGACCTGCTGCGCAAGGTGCGCGCGCACAAGCCGGATATGGCGATCACCGACATCCGGATGCCTCCGAGCCACACCGACGAGGGTCTCCGCGCCGCGCACGAGATCCGCGGCGAAATGCCGGACGTAGGAGTGCTCGTCCTCTCGCAGTACGTGGAGGAGGGCTACGCGCTCGACCTGCTGGCCGACAACGCGGCGGGCCTGGGCTACCTGCTGAAGGATCGCGTCGGCGACGTCGACACGTTCCTCGACGCCGTCCGGCGGGTGTCGGAGGGCGGCTCCGCGCTCGACCCGGAGGTCGTCTCGCAGCTGATGGGGCGCAAGCGCCGTGACGACCCGCTCGACGAGCTCACGCCGCGCGAGCGCGAGGTGCTCGGGCTGATGGCGGAGGGGCGCTCCAACCACGCGATCGCCGAGACGCTGGTCGTGACCGAGCGCGCGGTCGAGAAGCACGTGACGAACATCTTCTCGAAGCTCGACCTCACCAACACGCCCCAGGACCACCGCAGGGTGCTAGCCGTGCTTGCATACCTGCGCACATGAGCGACCTCACCGTCTACGAGAAGCCCACCTGCACCACCTGCCGCAACCTAGTCGTGTTCCTGGAGGAGCACGGGATCGACTTCGAGCGGGTGAACTACCACGTCGACCCGTTGCCCGAGGAGAAGATCCGCGAGCTCGTGCGCAAGACCGGCGGCCCGGCCGCTGACCTACTGCGCAAGCGCGAGCCCGCCTACAAGGAGCACGTCGAGGGGCGCGACCTCTCCGACGACGAGATCATCAGGCTCATGGCCGAGCATCCGCCGCTGCTCCAGCGGCCGGTCGTGGAGCGCGGCGACCGCGCGGTTCTGGCGCGGCCGATCGAGCGCGTCGAAGAGCTTTTGTAAACGGGGTCTGACCCTCTTTAGAAACCGGCGAAGCTGACCGGTGCGAGCGTGTCGAGCGTGCTCGCCATGACGCCCTGGTCCGACACCGTCAGCACCCGGCCATGCGCGACGAGCGAGCGCATGATCGAGCCGCCCTCGTGCTCCGCGCGGCCGAGCTCGCTGATCCCCTTGTCCGCGTCGATCCGGAAGCCGACCGCGCCGTTGAAGGTGTCCTCCGGGCGGTAGGCGCTCACAGGGACCACCGTCAGCTTCGTCGGCGGCCAGTAGAGGAAGGCGTGGTGGTCGTACTCGGCCGCGGAGCTCGTCGATTCACCCAGCTCTTGGGAGTGGAGCCGCTTCGGAGCGGTGAGGTCGGATACGTCGAACAGCGACAGCTGCGTGCCCCGCGCCTGGCCCTGGTCGTTCGCATCCTGGCCGAGCCCGAGCAGGAGGTCGCTGCCGATCGGATGCAGGTACGACGAGAACCCGAGAATCTTCAGCTCGCCGCGCACGGCCGGCTTCTCGGGGTTCGACAGGTCGAGCGTGTAGAGCGGGTCGATCTGCCGGAACGTGACGACGTAGCCCCGGTCGCCGAGGAAGCGCACGGCGAAGATGCGCTCCCCGCGGCCGAGCCCACCGACGCGGCCGACCTCGTTCAGCTTCTCACCGAGGACGGTGACGAAGCTCTCGCTCTCGCGCTGCTCGGCGTTCGCACGCCACGGCGGCTGATCGGTGGTCGCCACCCGGAGCGCGTCGTCGTGCTCGGACAGCGAGAACTGGTTCAGCACGAATCCGCGGACGGTTCCCGAGGCGCGGTACTCCGCCGACTCCGGATCGAGGGCGAACTTGTGGATCGCCGTGAAGCGTCCCTGCTCGACCTGCTGCTCCGGATCGCTGACGGTCGGGTCGAACCACCGCTCGGCCGCGACGAACAGACTGCGCTTGGACGCATAGATCGTCTGGGCGTCGGTCATGAGCGAGTCCGAGTCGAGCGGCTTTAGCCCGCGCGCGAGGTCGAGCGTCAGCACGGTCAGCATGCCCGGGCCCGAATACGCCACCGGCTTGCGCACGTCGTCGCACGCCACCATGCGCCTGACCCGGCGCTTGTCTCGCACGCGGTCGCGCAGCACTCCGTCGGGCATCCACGTCGACAGTCGCGTGTGCCGGATCGCGCGACGCTGCGCCTGCTCGGTGTCGTATTCGACCGGCCAGGGCGACGGCGGAGTTGTGATCACGACGCGCGCCACCGACCCAAGCATCCGCGCCGAGACGTAGTAGCCCTCCATCGTCAGCGTGTTGAGCAGCTTCGGCTCGGACGCGTTCGAGACGTCGATCTCGAACAGCCGCGTCGCCGGCTCCGGAACGGGATAGGGCTCCGGCGCGATCACCTGGGCCGGCTGCGGCTGCAGAACGGGGTCGTCCCAGTAGGTCGTGAGGGCGAGGACGCGGTCGCCCGAGACCAGGAGCTGATGCCCGAACCCGCGCAGCTCCAGTGAGCCCACGAGCTTCGGCTCGCCGGTGCGCACGTTGAAGACATAGAGCGTGCTCGCGTTCATCACGTACAGGTGCCGCCCGTCGGTCTTCACGATGTCCGGCTCGTCGACGCCCTCCTCCTGCACGTTCGTCGTCGAGTAGTCGACGCCGTCGCCGTCGCGCACCGCGCCCTCCTGAGGGGATGTCGGCGCGGGCTCCGGGCCGCCGTCGGGGGTGTCGCCCTCGACCGCGAACCCGAACCTGGGCGGCAGCCCGCCCGGCTCGACGATCTTCAGCGCGTGCTTGCGCGCGTAGTCGCCTACCGCCTCGCAGGAGGTGAAGGCCCTAGCTCGGGCCTTCGACGCTCCCTCGGCCAGCCCCGGTAGCGCCAGCGTCAGCGCTAGGGCCAGAAGCGCCGGACTGCGACGAGTCGTCACGCACCGATTGTCGCAGCGCATCGAACTCCGCGGTAGTGGCTGGGATACAGAGGTCGCAGAAGTCGGCCCCGAACGGCGTGAGGTGGATCGAGCGCCGAATCGTGCGCGAACCGCGGCCGGCCTCGTCGAGCGCTGCGACAACCTCGGGCTGGGCCTCCAGCACCTGGTAGCGCAGGTGGTCGCCGACCTGCTCGCGTGAGAACCAGATCAAGCCAAGGCGGTAGAGGTTGTTCAGGTAGGCCGGCACGCGGTCGAGATGACGGCAGCCCGCCTCCGCGCCAATCATGGTGAGCCCCGGCGCTACCAGCTCGGTTGCCACGACGCCGACCCCGAGCGGCCCGCCGCTGCGCACGTCGACCGCCGGCTGGGCCCCCTGCGTCAGCAGCCGCAGGATCCGGGCCTCGTCGGGGGCCATCACGTCGAGGATGCGCGCGTATGCCGGGTGGCTGTCCTCCTCGTAGTTGACGTCCGCCGAAAGCCTGAGTAGCTCCTCGCCGCGCCTGCGCAGCGCGGCGGCCGACGTTTCGTCACGGGGCGCGGGCTCCTCCTCGCGGACCTCTTCGCTGTGCTTGATCCCGAGGGCGTCCTGCACGACCTCCGCGCTCCAGAGCAGGCCGCGGATCCAGGCCGTCGCGGCCATCCGCACGAGCGCCGGGGCGGCCTTCAGCAGGTTGTCGTCCTCTTGCGCCATCACCCAAAGATCAGCAGATGCACGAGCCCGCCGCCGAATCCGAGCACCGCGCCGTGCAGTAGGAGGAGCCACTCGTCCTGCTTCGTCACCGACCGCAGCATGTCCGAGAAGTCCTCGTGCGGCAGCTCGAGCATCCGCTCGTGGATCAGCTCCCGCACGCGCTCCGACTGCTCGCGGTTGAAGTCCTCGTCGGTGAGCGGGGTCATCGTGTACTCGACCCCCTCGCTCGCGATCGAGTCGCGGATCGTGTCGTACTCCTTCGTCCCCATCGCGACTCTTACGGCCGGCTGCACCACGCCAAGCGAGCGGTCGACCGCGGGCTTCAGACCGTCCTCGATCATCTGGCGCGTGCGGTCCGAGCGCGGGCCCTGCAGGAGCTCCTCGCCCATGTTCTGCACCGTGATGATGTCGTCGGCGATGATCCCCGCGTATACGCCTGCGACCTCGGGCTGGCGCCGGATGAACAGGCCCTGGATCGTGAACCGGCCGAAGAGCTTCCTCGGCTCAACCGGCTCATAGATCATCCACAGCGCGAGCCAGTTGGTGACGTAGCCGATCAGGACGCCGCATACCGGCAGGAGCCACCAGGCATGGAACACGACCTCGGTGAGGATCGCCGTCGGGATGCCGATCGCGAAGCCGAAGAAGAAGCCGAAGTTGATGATGAACCGGAACTCCTTCTTCCCGACCTCGAGGAAGACGCGGTTGCAGAGCTCGGGCTGCTCCTCCATCCGCCGGATCACCATCAGCTTCACGTCGAGCAGCTGCTCGATGTTGTCGCCCACGTCGTCCATGACCTCGCGCACCAGCGACGGCAGCTGCTGCTCGACCCGCTCGTGAACGGCCTCACGGACGCGCGGCGGCACGTCGTTCCACAACCGCGGGTTCTCGCGCCGCATGATCCGCTCGACGATGTCGTGGATCTCGCCGCGGATGCTCTGCAAGACGTGCTCGACGATCCGCTCCTGGTCGAGCTGCTTGTAGAAGTCGGACGTCGAGCCGAGCTTTGCGATCCCCTTGTCGACCGCAATCGAGCCCATCTTCGCGGCGCGCGACGGGATGATCCCCTGCCACCCCACCCCGCCCTGCATCACGCCCGGGATCTGCTGCACGCGGCGAGGGAGGATGTTCGCGAGCGGCGCGAGGCCCGGGAGCCGGAAACCCCTGAACCGCACGGGGTAGAACAGCATCCAGACGCCGCTCCAGTTGGTCACGTATCCGATCGCGCCGGTGAAGAACGGCACGGTGATCAGGCTGATGGTCTGGCTGTCCAGCTGGCTCCCCCTCCGCCTGCAAGCATTTCATCCGTGGGCAAGCGCGGTCGCAGGCAGGCGAACAAGCTCCGTGGCGCGACGTTCGACTACGCGGACGCCGAGGGCAACGTCCTGACGCTGCGCGAGCGCGTGTCACGCGGAACGGCCTCCAAGCTGCGCGAGCCCGCCGGCGGGGTGGCGGCCTCGACCGACGACCTGTGGCGGCGCCGGACTGAGCTCCTGTTCGAGCGCTTCGCGGTGTCGTGGACGATCGCCGGCCTGCCGCTCACGGGCCAGAAGGAGCTGCTCGGCCGCTACCGGATGGCGGACCAGGCAACGCAGCAGTGGGTGCGCGAGACGCTCGACCGGCATGTGGCCGAGCACCAGCCCGAGCTCGCGTGAGCACGGCCACTCCGGTCCCGCAGACACAGGGCGAGCTCGAAGGGGACGAGGCGCTCGAGACCATCCGCCGTGTCGGAACCCGCCGGCTGACCGTCGATTCGATCACCCGTTTCCGCGCGGCGGACGGGTTCAGCCACTCGCGTGCGCTCGCCTTCCAGGTCACCCTGACGTTGCTTCCCGCCCTAATCGCCGTGGTCGGACTGGCCGCGGCGCTTGATCAAGAGACCTTCACGCAAGTCGTGACCGCGACCGTGGACGACCTAGCCCCGGGCGCCGCCGGCGAGATCCTCACCGACGCGCTCCACCACGGCAGCGCCACCGCACGCCGCGAGTCCGGCGAAACGGCGGTCGTCGCCGGGTTGATCGCTGCACTCATCGCCGGGGCCACGGCGATGGCGCAGGTCGAGCGCGGTTCCAATCGGATCTACGGCGTCGAGCGCGACCGGCCGTTCCTGCGCAAGTACGGGATTGCGACGGTGCTCGCATTCTCAGCGGGGATCGGCGCCCTTCTATCGCTCGTGGTCCTCGTGGGTGGCGAGGCGATCCGCGATCACGTCGGCTGGGACGACGCGCTCGACTCCGTCTGGAAGATCGCGCGCTGGCCGCTCGGGCTCGCGCTCGTCGTCTCCTCCGTCGCGCTCCTGTTCAAGCTGTCGCCGCGCCGCCGCCAGCCGGACTGGTCGTGGCTCGCATTCGGAGCCGGGGTGTCGGCGCTCCTGTGGCTTGCGTTCATGGGAGTGCTCAAGCTGTACATCGAGGCGACCGACAATTTCGGCGCCACCTACGGACCGATCGCGGGAACGATCGGGGTGCTCCTGTGGGCATTTGCGGCCGCTGTCGCGCTGTTCCTCGGCCTGTCGTTCGCGGCGCAGCTCGAGGCGGTGCGGGCCGGGGTGGCCGGACCGCGACTCGAACAAGACGCGAACGCATAGGCTGCGCGCGTGAACGCGCGCGAGGCTGTCTACGACATGTGGCGGGAGCGCGGGATGACGACGATGTTCGGCAACCCGGGCTCGACCGAGCTGCCGATGCTGAAGGACTTCCCCGATGACTTCCGCTACGTGCTCGCGCTCCAGGAGGCGGTCGCCGTCGGCATGGCTGACGGGTACGCGCAGGCCAGCGGCACCGTCGGCCACGTGAATCTCCACACCGCACCGGGCGTCGGCAACGGGATTGGCGGGATCTTCAACGCGCAGGCGAACAAGACCCCGCTGCTCGTCACCGCCGGCCAGCAGGCGCGCTCGCTGATGACGCTGCAGGCGAACCTGACGAACCGCGACGCCATCCGGATGCCGCATCCGCTCGTCAAGTGGAGCTACGAGCCGCCGCGCGCGCAGGACGTGCCACACGCCATCGCGCGCGGCACCTACCTCGCATCGCTCCCGCCGCGCGGGCCGGTGTTCGTGTCGGTGCCGTTCGACGACTGGGACGCCGACGTGGACGAGGCCGAGGTCGCGCATCAGACGCGCCGCCAGGTGAGCGGCCGCCAGGGCCCGGACCCGAAGCGCCTCGGAGAGCTGGTGGAGAAGCTCGCCAACGCGAAGAACCCGGCGCTCGTCGCCGGCCCCGACATCGACATGTGCGGCGGATGGGACGCCGCCGTCAAGTTCGCCGAGAAGCAGAAGCTCCCGGTCTGGGCGACGCCCGCGCCCGGCGGCGGCCGGCTCGGGTTCCCCGAGAACCATCCGCTCTTCCGCGGGATCCTGCCGCCCGCGATCGGGCCCGCCGGCGAGACGCTGAAGGAGTACGACCTCGTGCTCGTCTTCGGCTCGTCGGTCTTCCCGTATTACCCGAATATCCCCGGGCCGCTTCTGGGCGAGGACACCGAGCTGATTCAGGTCACGAACGACCCGGACGAGGCCGCGCGGGCGCCGATGGGCGACGCGATCCTGGCCGACCCCGCACTCACGCTCGAGGTCCTCCTGTTCAAGGTCGAGGACTCCGATCGCGACGCGCCGGATCCGCCGTGGCCCCCTGGCGACCCGGAGGAGTCGGATCCGATCAGCTCCTCCGTGGCGGCGGCAACGCTCGCCGAGCTGTGGCCGGAGGACGGCATCCTCGTGCTCGAGTCGCCGTCGAGCACCCTGGCGATGCGCAGCCGGCTGAAGCTGTCGAAGCCGGGCTCGTACTTACTTCGGCGCGGGCGGCGGGCTCGGATTCGGGCTCTCCGCGGCGGTGGGCGTGCAGCTCGCCCAGCCCGACCGCCAGGTGGTGTGCGTGATCGGCGAGGGCTCCGTGCAGTACGCGGTCACGGCCTTCTGGACCGCAGCCGCCTATGACGTGCCGCTGAAGGTGCTCGTGCTGCGCAACGAGGAGTACGCGATCCTCAAGTGGTTCGCCGAGATGGAGTCCGTGTCCGGCTCCCCGGGTCTCGACCTGCCCGCGCTCGAGTCCGCCGCGATCGCAAAGAGCTATGGGGTCGACTCACAGCGCGTGGACGGCCGGGACGCATTGCACCAGGCACTCACCGACGCGCTCGCCGCAGACGGTCCGCGCCTGGTCGAGGTGAAGGTCGCGCCCGGCATGGCGCTCGCCTAGACGGCCGCTACGCCGCCGGCTGGAGCGCCTCGAGCTCGTCTCCGAGCCACTCGATCAGGCACCAGACGTCGGACATCTGGTCGCGGTCGGCGACGATTCCGAAGTCCATGCTCCCGCGGTAGCTCATCACCGTGATGTTCAGGCCCATGCCGTCGGTGATCACGGAAACCGGGTAGTTCGCCTGCAGCTCCGCCCCAGCCATGTAGAGCGGGAACTGCGGTCCAGGCACGTTGGAGATCACGAGGTTCCACGTGGGCCGGCCGGGGCTCGACGTGGCCAACCGGAACGTGGCCCGCGCCGCGCGTGAGAAGACCGCGGGCGGGATGAAGTGGTTCGCGTCCTGGAGCAGCTCCGCCGGCAACGCGCTGTGGCGCTGCTTCATGTCGCCCATCGCGGCGTGGGTGAGCATCAGCCGCTCGACCGGGTCCTCGACGTTCGTGAACAGCGGCGCGCTCATCAGCATGATCCGGTTGCCGTAGGTGCCCGTCTGCTCGGTCGTGCGGACCGAGACCGGGATCTGAGCCACGAGCGGGTCGTCGGGCAGCTCGGAATGTTCGACGAGCCAGCGGCGCACGACGCCCGCGCACATCGAAACGACCACGTCGTTGACCGTGCAGCCGTACGCGTTCTTCATCGCCTTGACGTCGTCGAGCGCGAGCTGCCCGAACGCGAATCGCCGGTGAGGCGAGACGCGGCCGTTGAACGACGTCTTGGGAGCGCGCAGCGACGTGCGCGGGCCGGCCCCGTCGCCGGTCACCGCCCCGCGGGCTCGGCCGGCCAGCCGGCCGAGCGTTCCCGCGCCGGGCAACGTCCCGAAGGGCGTCTCCTCGATGTTCGGCACCGTGCGCGGCAACGAGCGGAGTGCGCGGAGCGGGTAGCGCGGCAGGCCGAGCAGGCCGCGGCCGAGCATCTCGAGGTCGCCCGGCTTCGCCTCCGGCTGGCGCTCAGGCGCGGGCGGCAGCTCGCGCCCCATCGGCTCGAGGTCGAGCAGGAGGCCCATGATCTCGGCACCCGACATGCCGTCGATCAGCGCGTGGTGGATCTTCGTCAGCGCGGCGACATGGCCGTGCGGAAGGCCGTGGATCACGTACAGCTCCCACAGCGGCCGGGCGCGATCGAGCGGCCGAGCGAAGATGCGGGCGACCTGCTCCGCCAACTGCTCGTCGCTGCCTGGTGCGGGTAGGGCCAGCTCGCGCACGTGGAAATCCAGATCGAAGTCCGAATCGTCGACCCAGTACGGGTAGTCGAGGCCGAGTGGCACCTCGGCGAGGCGCCAGCGGAACGGCGGCAGCAGCGGCAGCCGCTCCTCGAGCAGGCGTTTCATGGCAGCGCAGTCGAGCGTCCCGCCCGGGGCGGTGGACGGATCGAGGATCGCGACCCCGCCGACGTGCCCCGCCTGCCGCGGTGTCTCGAGCGCGAGGAACTGGGCGTCGAGGCTGGTGAGCTGCCTCACGGATTCAGCCGGACAGGCAGCGCTTTCAGTTGGTTGATGAACGGCGACTCGGCATACGGGGTGTCCCCGACGAGCTCCATCTGCGGGTAGCGCTTGAGCGTCTCCTCGAGCAGGATCCGCAGCTCGAGCCGCGCGAGCGCGGTGCCGAGGCAGAAGTGGCGGCCGCCGGCGCCGAATGCCTGGTGCTCGTTCGGGCTGCGAGTCACGTCGAAGCGCTCTGGATCCTCGAACTTCGTCTCGTCGCGGTTCGACGAGACGTACCACATGACGACCTTCTCGCCCTCCTTGATGTCTGCCCCGTTGAGGTGCACCGGACACGTCGCCGTACGGCGGAAATGGGCGAACGCCGGGAACATCCGCAGCGCCTCCTCGACGGCGCTCGGGACGAGCGACGGGTCGTCGATGAGCTTCTGGCGCTCCTCGGGATGGTCCATCAGCGCCTTCATCGCGCTGCAGTACGTCGCCTTCGTGCTGTCGTTGCCTGCGGCGACGAGAAGGAAGAACCCCATCACGATCTCGTGCTCCTCGAGCTTCTCCCCGTCGATCTCGGCGTGCACGAGCACGCTGGTCAGGTCGTCGGTCGGGTTCTCTCGCCGTGCGGCAATCATCTCGTTACAGCGGCGGAAGATCTCGGGGATGATCTCGGCGACGACGCTCTCGACTCCGCCCGGGTTCAGGTCGGGGTCGCCGGCGCCCAGCGCCGCGTTCATCATGTCGGCCCACAGCGCGTCGTCCTCGGGCGGGATGCCCATGAAGCTGCCGATCACGCGCGAGACGACCGGCTGGGCGACGTCGAAGACGAGCTCTGCCGTCTCTTTCCCTTCGAGCCTGTCGAGCACTTCCACCGTGATTGCGCGGATCTCGTCCTCGTGGTCGGCGATCCGCTTCGGCGTGAAGCCCTTCTGGAAGAGCGCCTTGATCCGGTCGTGCTTCGGCGGGTCCATCCCGATGAACATCGCGCGCGTCAGCTCGAGTGGGAAGACGTCGGTCACCGCCGTCACGCCGCCGAGCTCGGACGAGTACGTCTCCCAGTCGCGGCTGACGGCGTGGATGTCGTCGGCCGTCGTGACGGACCAGTAGCCGGCCTCGCCGGGGTACTCGCTGATCTTCTCCGTCCAGTGGACGGGGCACTCGTTCCGCAGCCGCCCGAAGAGCTCGTACGGCGGGCCTTCTTCCCAGTACTCGCGCTCGGTGACGTTGACGTCCTGAAGGTCGAGCCTGGTAGTCGGCTCCATGGTCAGCTCTCCGCTTGTTCCTTGAGGCCCTCGGCCGCTCCGCCCAGGAGGAAGTCCCGGACGGCCGCCTCGGCCGGGCCGCGAAGCAGCAGGCCGAGCACGCGCCCGGGATCCGACTCGAGCGCGTACGTCGCGCGCGTTCGGTCGCCGCCCAGGTCCTCGAAGTCCCACCAACCCCGCAGCGCCTTCGTGTCGCCCTTCTCCTGGACCCACTCGATCCGGGTCGGCTGCTCGTAGGTGAAGCGAAGCAGCGCGCGCACGCTCTTCACCTTGGCGTCGGACTTCGTCTCGACCAGCACGGCACGCTTGTCGCCGTCGCGCTCGAGCACCTCCACGTCCTGGAGCGATCCCTGCCACTCCGGCGCGGCCTCGATGTTCGCCGCGATCTCGAAACAGCGCTCGATCGGCGCGTCAATCTCGACCGAGCGGTCTCCCTTGATCACACCCATACCGCGAGCCTACTAGCGTCTTGTCGATGACAGGCGAATCGATCACGGCCGAGGGACTGGAAGCGCTCAAGGCCGAGCTGCACGAACTCGAGACGGCAGGCCGACAGGAGATGTCGCACCGCATCGAGGCGGCGCGCTCGCTCGGCGACCTGAAGGAGAACGCCGAGTACCACATCGCCAAGGAGGATCAGGCTCACCTCGAGACGAAGATCCTTCGCCTCCGCGACCGCCTGCGGAGCGCCGTCGTCGTGGAGGCCGACTCGAGCGGCGGGACGTTCAGCTTCGGAACGACCGCGGAGGTGCGCGACCTCACGACGGACAGGGTGCACACGTGGACCATCGTCGGCCCGACCGAAGCCGACCTCGGCCAGGGCAAGCTGTCAGCGGAGTCGCCCGTCGCCGAGGCCCTGCTGGGACGCGCCGAGGGCGAGGAGGTCGCCGTCGAGACGCCGGGCGGCACCCGCCGCTACCGGGTTGAGAAGCTCGCCGCCTGAGCGGCGCGCTCGCCGGCCTGGATCGCTCCCTCCATGTAGCCGTTCCATTCCGTCGCCGTGTCGGTGCCGGCCCAGTGCAACGGGCCGACCGGCTCGGTCAGGACCGGCCCGAGCCCGGTGAGCGTCCCCGGGCCCATCAGCCCCACCGGGCCGCCGCGGCTCCACCGTTCCTCGAGCCAGTTGAAGTCGCGATAGCTCCGCGGGCTCGCCGCCTCGGGCGCAGTCGCCGTCGCCATCGCCTCGAGCACGACGTGCCGGCGCGCGTCCGGCTCGAGTGTCGCCACCGCACGCGCGGGCGCGCCCGTGACGAATCCGATCAGCACCCCCGGCTCGCCTCCCGGGGGGCTTGCGTCGACCGTCATCTGCACCGGTCCGTGGTCGCTGAACGCCAGCCCGGACAGCCCGCGGTCGCGCCACCACGCCCGGTCGTAGATCGCAACGCCCTTCATGTACGCGCCCATCGGCATGCGTTGCCCCAGCGCCTCGCGCGCCGGCAGACCCGGGTCGAAATCGATCCGGGCGGCCAGTGCGGGCGACACCGCGACGATTGCCCTCGACGCCTTGATCCTGCGCCGCCCGACCTTGATCGAGACGCCAGCGGTGTCGTGCTTGATGGCCGTCGCGGGCGAGCCCAGCATCACGTCGTCGCCCAACTCGGCCGCGATGCGCTCGCAGAGCTGCTGCGTCCCTCCGCTCAGGTGCGCGTCCTGTGCGCCGCCCTCGAAGTCGGTCAGCTGCATCACACCGCCCGCGCATTGCGCGTACCAGAGGAAGTAGAGGAACGAGAGCTCGGACGGCTCGGCGCCGAACACCGTTCGGGCCGTGAGCGTCCACATCGCACGCGCCTCGTCCGAACGGGCGCCGCGCATCCAATGCGCGAGCGTGAAGGAGTCGAGCCTCGCCGCCGCACGCGAACGCCACGGGTCGGCACTCCGCACGAGCCGCCGTCTGAGCTCGACGCGCGCCACCCCGAGGATCGTCTCGACGGTTCCGTAGACCGACGTGAGCGGGATCAGCCCGGTGAAGGTGTGCTGCTCGCCGCCGAGCGTGATCAGGTGCCGGCCGTCGAGGTACTGCTTCTCGACCCCCACCCCGAACTCCTTGGCCAGCGCGAGCACGCGCCGCTGCGTCGGCCCGACCCAATGGGCGCCGAGATCGACCGAGCAGCCGTCGATATCGACCGTGTACGTCTTGCCGCCGACCCGGTCGCGCGCCTCCAGCACCACGACGGATGCGCCCGCCCTCTTCAACTCCCTCGCCGCCGTCAGGCCGCTGAGGCCCGCCCCGACTACCGCTACGTCGACGTCGTCGCTAATCGTCCCGGGGCGGCGGGCGGAAGACGATGCGCTTCAACTCGCCGATCGAGTCCCCGCCGAGCCTGAGCGCGGTGTCGAAGCCCTCGGCGCCGAGCTCGCCTGCGTCCAGCCGCCGGCGCAGCTCGTTCAACGGCGCGAGGTCGTCCTCGCTGACGTTCTCGCGCGCCGTCTCGACGAGGATCAGGTGTCGCGGCCGCTTGGCCGCCGCCGCGAGCCGCGCGAGCCGCTCGCGCTCTGCGGGGTCGAGGCCATTGGTGACGACCACCGTGCTCTCGTTCGCACCCAAGCGCTTCGAGGCCGCCGCGTCGAGCAGCTCGGCTGCACGGGCTCCCATCTCCTCGTCCGGGACGCGGCCGGCGAGCAGCTCGCGCACCTTCGCCCCCGAGAGGAGCGCGCCCTTCTGCTCGATCACGCGGTCGGCAAGGGCCTCGCGGTCCGCCTCAGACGCCGAGACGATCAGCAGCAGGCTGCCGGGCGAGTACCTGAGCGCCTCCGCGGGGCGCAGCACCTTGCAGCGCACGGAGATGTCGGGGGGCCGGTCCGGGCCGCCGGCGCGGCGGGGGCGCTCCGAGGACCACCCCGTGCGCTCGTCGGCGCCGATCTTGACGCTGCGTGGGCCTTCCGATCCGCTCATCGGGATCAAATTACCTAACCTCCGCGCGCCCAATGACCGAACGCGACGCAGCACCAGGGGAACTCGAGGAGGTCGCCGCCCGCCGAAAGGGCTTCGCCATGCGCGCGATGACCTCCCCGCCCGCCCGTGTGGTCGCGCGCGCGATACGGGGCCTCCTCGTCCGCTACGCGCGCGCACAGCCGCGTGAGAGCGACTACACGGACCCTCCCCGCGTGACGATCCTGACGGTCAGCCCCTGGGGCAGGGGCGGCACGACACGCGCCGCGATCAACCTCGCCGACTACCTCAAGGACCGGCACGAGGTCGAGATGATCGGCCTCTGGCGCCTGCTCGACGAACCGTTCTTCGAGCACCCTGAGCGCGTCGAGTACTACGCGATGGACGATCTCCGTCCCGGCCACCGGCCGCGCGGGGTGAAGGGCCTGCTCGCGCGCATCCCGAGCGTGCTCGTGCACCCGGACGACCGTTGGTCGACGAGCTTCAGCCTGCTCAGCGACATCAGGCTGGTGCGGAAGCTGCGCCGGCGCACGGGGATCCTCGTCGCGACCCGCCCTGCGATGAACCTGCTGACGGCTCTGCTCGACCCGCCGGGCGTGACCAAGGTCGGCTTGGAGCAGATGCACCTCGGCGCGCACAAGCCCGGCTTGAAGGCGGCGATGCCCGGCGGGTACAGGAAGCTCGACGCGTTCGTCGTCCTCACCGACGGCGCACGCGCCGACTACGACAGGCTCTTGAAGGGCAAGGTCAAGCTCGCCGTGATCCCCAACTCGGCGCGCGACCTCGGCGCCCCGCCGAACCTCGACGCGAAGCGCGTGCTCGCCGCCGGCCGGCTTACGCGGCAGAAGGGGTTCGACCTGCTGCTGCCTGCGTGGGCGGAGGTCGAGGCAAAGCACCCGGACTGGGAGCTCAAGATCTGTGGCGAGGGCAAATGGCGCGAGCGGCTCGAGGGGCAGGTGCGGGAGCACGGCCTGAAGAACGTGCAGATGCCCGGGGGGTGCGACGACATGGCCGCCGAGATGTCGAACGCGTCGATCTTCGCGCTCAGCTCACGCTTCGAGGGCTTCCCGCTCATCCTTGCCGAGGCGATGAACAAGGGCATGGCGCCGGTCGCGTTCGACTGCCCGACAGGGCCCGCCGAGATGATCCGGGACGGGGAGAACGGCCTGATCGTCCCGCTCGGCGACATCGACGGGTTCGCCGCCGCGCTGCTGCGGATGATCGAGGACGACGAGCTGCGTCATCGCTGCGCGTCAGCGGCAGCAGAGACCGGCAAGGACTTCAGGATGGATGCGATCGGCCCGATGTGGGACGAGCTCTTCGCGGAGCTTCAGGAGACCCGCGTGGCCGGGGCGTCCTCGGTCAGGTAGCCCCACTTCGCGGCGATCGGCCGCAGCGGCTCGGGCGTTTCCGGCGGCGGCGGCTTCGCCTTCTGCACCTCGCCTGACTTGATGTTGTCGGACCAGTCGCCCAGGCCGGACTTGTACCGGCCGTGATCGAACTCGCCGTACTCGAGCATCGACTCCTCCCACTCGATACCCAGGAATTTGCAGATCTCCCGCGTCACCGCCGCGGGGTCCTCGGTGAGGTCCTCGTAGCGAATCGTGATCCCGTCGTACTGCTGCCTGGCCGCCTCGAGCGCCTCGCAGTAGCGGCGGATGAGATCGTGGTTCTTCTCCTCGTCGTAGTGATCCTTGCCCTTGAACCAGTCCTTGCGTGACTGGGCAATCGCCGCCGGATGCCGGAGCAGGAAGATGAAGCGTGCGTCCGGCCAGCATTCGCGGAGCTTCTCGGGGATGAAGACGTTGTTCGGTGTCTTGTCCGCGATGATCGGCTTGCGGCTGGCAGAGAGCTCGCGCTCGAGCAGGCGATCCCACAAGAGGTAGCGCAGGCCGTCGGCGTCGAGCCCCATCTCCTTCATCGAGCGCTCCGACCACTTCTTGTCGAGGCTGACCGAGATGTAGCGCAGGTGCAGCTCGTGCGGCGCGTGGATCTTCGAGTGGCTGTTCAGGAGCACGCGCAGGAGCGTCGAGCCGGACCGCAGCGTGCACATCACGAATACGGGCGCGCTCACGAGCCGGTCCCCCTTGCGCTTGCGACGGCGGCCGCCCGCGGGGCGCGCGGCCCGACGCGGCGTTGCCCGTTCGAGCTGGTAGCCGATCGTCTTGGCTAGCGCGTCGTTGATGCGTTTCTTCCAGGGCACCGCGCGGGGAAGATAGGGGAATGCGCCTGGTGCTCGTCACGATCTGCATCACCCTGCTCGCCTCCGAGGCGGCGCAGGCGATCGACTGCGGCTACGCCCACCGCCGGCCCACGGGCGCGCACATCGGCACTGCGCCGCTCGCGATCGGCGACTCGGTGATGCTCGGCGCGGCGTCCGTGCTCGCGCACAAGGGCTTCGAGGTGGACGCGCGCTGCGCGCGCAATCCGGCCGAGGGTCTGCAACTCCTGCGCCAGCGCCGCCGCCGCGGCACGCTGCCGGAGATCGTGGTGCTCGCGCTGGGCACCAACATCGCGATCTCGGCGCACGACATCCGGCGGATGCTGCGGACGGTCGGGCACCGGCGCACGTTGATGCTCGTGACCCCGTTCAGGTCATGGCACCCGTTCCACACGCAGCCGATGCGGCGAGTCGCGCTCCGGCATCCGAAGCGGGTCAAGCTGATCGACTGGAGCGCCCGCGCCACCGGCAATCGCCAGTGGTTCTGGAGCGACGGGACCCACCTCCGCCCGACGGGCGTGGAGATCTACAGCCGCATGCTCAAGCGCGCGGCCTGGTCGCGCCTGCGCGCGCGCTTCGGCTGACCTGGACATTTGTTCGATGACGGGTTTGGCGCGGCTGCCTACCCTGGGCGCCATGGCCCACACTCGCACGCGCCTGCTCGCGCCCGCACTCGCCCTCACGTTCCTCCTCGCCGGCGCCCTCTCGGCGCAGGCCGCTCCTGTGCAGCACGCCACCAAGTCCCCCGCGGACGTGGCGGCCTACTGGACGAAGGACCGCATGCGCAACGCGATCCCGCGCGACGTCGTTCGCGGCAACGGCCCGCGCGCGACGGCCGGCAAGCCGGGCGGCGGCACGACCTGGAGCCGCCTCGCAGTCCCCACGCCGTACTCGGGCACGGATCGCGATAACGGCAAGGTCTTCTTCACCCTCAGCGGGGTCAACTACGTCTGCTCGGGGACCTCCGTCGCCGCCAGCTCCGGTTTGAGCCTCGTGTGGACCGCCGGCCATTGTGTCCACGAGGGGCCGGGCTCGTACGCCACCAACTTCATGTTCGCCCCCGCCTACATCGACGGCACGTCCCCGTACGGGAAGTGGGCGGCGACCGCGCTCCAGACGACGACCCAATGGGCGAGCAGCGGCAACTTCACCTATGACGTCGGCGCGGCTCGAGTCGCGCCGGGCGCAGGCGCGCCCCCGAACACGACGCTGGCGGACATCCAGACGCCGCGTTCCATGGCGTTCAACTACGGCGTCACCGTCAACTCGACGCGGTTCAAGTCGTATGGCTACCCCGCCGCCGGCAAGTTCAACGGGCAGCGGATGTACATGTGCGACTCGGCCGTCGTACGCCGCGACGGCTCCACCAGCATCGCGCCGATGGGGATCGGCTGCGACATGACCGGTGGCTCGAGCGGCGGCGGCTGGATCAACTCAGCCGGCCTCGTGGCCTCGGTCAACTCGTACGGCTACTCGTCGCTCAAGAACGTGATGCACGGCCCGTACCAGGGGACCGCCGCGCAGTCGCTCTACAACGCGATGGACTGAGCCGGGCTAGCGGCGCTCCGCGCGCCGCCAGCTGCGCAGGTAGGCCTCGGCGGAGTTGAAGAGCAGCCTGCTCGCGCGCTTGCCGCCGGTCTGCTGGCGCATGTACGCGAGCAGGTCCGCGTACATGCCGTACTGGGCGATGCCGTCCTTGTTCAGGTCGAACTTTCGCCCGCCCGCGACCTGGCAGATGAAGCTGACCTTCCCGTCGTAGGAGCGGAACGGGTATATGAGCGGCTTCTCCTCGGCGGCCGGGTCCGGCTCGGGCGCCGCCGAGAAGCCGCCGGTGTCGGTGCCAAGCCCGAGTCCCAGCGGCTCGCCCTTCCGCTTGAAGCGGCGGAAGCTAAGGATCGTGCGGGCGAGGTTCGCGGCCGTGTCCGGGCGCGCCGTCGCGAAGCCACCGACGCTGTAGAGCCGCTCGAGGTCGGAGGCGGTCCAGACGCCGCCGCTGCCGGTGTGGCTCGAGACGACCGGGTAGTCCCGCTCCTCCGCGATCTCGAGCACGCGCAGCCGCGCCCGCTCGCTCAGGTGGTCGAGCTCGATCATCATGTGGTTGTCCATCAGGCGGCCGACCAGGTACTCGCCCAGCTCGGTCAGCCCCTTCGTGTTGCACTCCTCCCCGTGCTCCGGCTCAGGGCACGGCCCCGTCTCGAACGGCTGCCCGGTCTGCTCGAGGTTGAAGGTGGCGATGAACGGCCCGATGTCGCCGCCCTCCACCTTCGCGCCGGCAAACGCGTTGTTCACCCAGTGCGCGATGAACAGGCTGCGGATGCCCAGCTCGCGGTAGTGCGCGATCCCGCGGTCGATGTCGTCGCGGTCGCACTCGGGCTCGCCCATCTGCTCGCTGCACCCGAACGGGTTCGACGACTCGACGCCCATGAGCACGGCGAGCTTGCCGTGGTTGATCGCCCGCCGGGCCTGGCGCGAGTTGTGGACGAGCCTGAACCAACCCTCGCCGGGACCGCCGGACTGCGCGTCCACGTACTCCTCGAGCTGCCGCAGCTGCGCGGCCTCGAGCTCGATCGTGTCGGTCTCGTCGCACGAGTGCGACCTGAATTGCTCAATGCGGCACAGCGGCGCGTCCTCGACGAGCTGCGCGACGACGACCCGCAGGCCCGCCATATACGCCCGTTGCAGCCAGCGGTAGTAGGTCTGCTGGTGCGTGTAGGTGTCGTACGTCGGCCAGCCCGAGAAGCTCGGCCAGCCGTTGATGTCGTGCGCCGGCGGCTCCCCGCGCAGGAGGCCGCCGGTGACGTCGAGGCTGCCGTCCGGGCCGTGGACGTCGGCGTCGCGTCCGAGCGCCTCCGTCACGCCGAAGCGGTTGAAGATCTCGCCCGAGATCACCTGGCCCCCCGCGCGGAGGCTCGCGATCAGGTGGAGGTGTGCGTCCACGTACCCGAAGGCGCCGCCCTTTCTGCGCTTTGTCACCGGGCCGCGCGCGCCCACGGCTGCCTCGGGGTAGCGCTGACAGCCGCGGCGCTTCGCGAACCGGAACCGGGCGCGCCGGCTCGGCGGGCCGGTCGTGAGCTCGCCGCCCGCGCCGGCCACGAGCAGCCGGCCCGTGGCGCTCGAACGTAGCTTGAACGTGCGATGTCGCGCGCGCGTGGCCGCCCACTCCGCGGGTGGGCCCGGCAACGGCGCGCGCGTGACCGTGTCGCGCTCGCCGACGCTCAGGAGCTGTCCGTCGGTGTCGTGGATCAGATAGCCGCCGAGGCTGGTCGGCTTGAAATAGAGCGGCCCCGTCACGACGCGGCCCGTCGGCGCCGACACCAGGGCGAAGCAGCGGTTCGCCAGGTCGTAGCGGGTGCGCGGCGCATCAGCGGCTGCGGGCGGCCCGCCGATGAGCGCCAGGAGCACCCCGGTCAGTCCGATCGCCCGCAACGCCACGGCGCGACCTTACGAAAATCGGCTGCAGGCTGCGGCAAACGGGTTTACGCTGGGCAGTGCCCCGGGGCTCGCGTATGGACTGTCCCTCATGTGGTCATCCCAACCGGTCGGGCGCACGATTTTGCGCCGAGTGCGCAACCCCGCTCCTCGAGCAGATCACGTGCCCCACCTGCGGGGCGCATCATCCGGCGGGCGAGAAGTTCTGCGACGCGTGCGGTAACTCGCTGAACGCTCCCCGACCCGCGCCGGAGCCGGACGTCGAGAAGACTCGGAGCTCGCGGCTCGCGCTCGAGGGCGAGCGCAAGCAGGTGACCGTCCTATTTGCCGACGTGACCGGCTCGATGGACCTCGCCGAGCGGATCGACGCGGAGGCGTGGACGCGGATCATGAACCGCTTCTTCGCGATCCTCTCGGACGGCGTCCACCGCTTCGAGGGCACGGTGGACAAGTTCACGGGCGACGGGATCATGGCGATCTTCGGCGCCCCGATCGCCCACGAGGACCATGCCCAGCGCGCGTGCTACGCCGCGCTTCATCTCCGCGATCAGTTGGCCGAGTACGCGGCGGAGCTGCGCCGCACGCAGAGCCTCAACTTCTCCGTCCGGATGGGGCTCAACTCGGGCGAGGTCGTGGTGGGAACGATCGGCGAGGACCTCGCGATGGAGTACACGGCCGTCGGCCACACGGTCGGCCTCGCCCAGCGGATGGAGTCGCTCGCCGAGCCCGGGAAGATCTACGTCGCCCAGGACGCGGCGTCGCTGGTGGGTGGATATCTGGCGCTGAACGATCTCGGCGAGTTTCACGTGAAGGGCGTGAGCGCCCCGGTGCACGTGCACGAGCTGACCGGCATCGGCGCGGCGCGCGGTCGCCTGGACGTGTCCCGCGCGCGTGGGTTCTCGCGGTTCGTGGGACGGACGGAGGAGATGCAGGCGCTCGAGCAGGCGCGCGAGCGAGCGGCTGCAGGCGAGCCGCAGGTCATCGGCATCGTCGGCGAGGCCGGCGTCGGTAAGAGCCGGCTGTGCCACGAGTTCGTCCAACGCGCGCGAGCGACCGGGATGCCCGTCTACCACGCCTCCGGCCACGCACATACGAAGTCCGTGCCGCTGATGCCCGTCCTCGAGTTCATGCGCGCGTACTTCGACATCTCGGAGCAGGACTCGGACCAGATCTCGCGCGAACGGATTGCGGGCAAGCTGCTCCTCCTGGACGAGAGCTTCGCCGACGACCTGCCGCTGATATTCGACTTCCTGGCGGTGTCGGATCCGGACCGGCCCAGCCCGCGCATGGATCCGGAGGCGCGCCAGCGCCGTCTGCTTGCGGCCATCAAGCGGCTGATTCGCGCTCAGAGCGCGCGCGTCCCCGGCGTCAACCTGTTCGAAGACCTCCACTGGATCGACCCGGCGAGCGAGGCGTTCCTCGCCAACCACATCGAGGCGAGTCAGGGCACCCGCAGCCTCACCATTCTGAACTTCCGGCCCGAATACCGCGCACCGTGGATGTCGAAGTCGTTCTACCGCCAGATCGCACTGGCTCCGCTCGGCCCCGAGGCAACCGAGGAGCTGCTCGCCGACCTGCTCGGCGCGGACGCCTCCCTGGACGGCGTTGCGGATCTGATCTGCGACCGCACTGGCGGCAACCCGTTCTTCATCGAGGAAGTCGTGCAGTCGCTGGTGGAAAACGGCACTTTCGAGGGCGAGCGCGGCAGCTATCGGCTCGTCCGCCTAATCGAGGAGGCCGCGGTCCCGGCGAGCGTCCAGACGGTGCTCTCGGCCCGCATCGACCGGCTGCAGGAGCGAGAGAAGCGCGTCCTGCAAGCGGCGGCCGTGATCGGGAAGGACTTCCCCGAGCCGATTCTGAGAGGGGTCGTCGAACTCGACACCGGGGAGCTCGAAGAGGCGCTGCACGAACTCGTCGCGAGCGAGTTCGTCTACGAGCAGGAGCTCTATCCCGACGCCGTCTATGCGTTCAAGCACCCGCTCACCCAGGAGGTGGCTTACCGCTCACAACTCGGCGAGCGGCGCGCAGCTGTCCACGCCGCTGTCGCCCGGGCGACGGCTGACCACTACCCGGATCTGCTCGACGAGCGGTCCGCCCTCCTGGCTCAGCACTGGGAGGCCGCCGGGGAGGAGCTCGAGGCAGCGACGTGGCATGCGCGTGCCGCGGCGTGGGCGGGCACGAACGACCCGGCCCACTCGCTGACGCACTGGCAGCGCGTCCAGGAACTCACGAGCGCTCTGCCCGAGTCCCCGGAGACGATCACGCTCGGGCTGACTGCCCGCAACCTCATCCTGCAGTACGGCTGGCGCCTCGGAATCTCGTCGGAGGACGCGCACGAAATGTTCGTCGAGGCCGAGCGGATGGCGACGAACGCGGGGGACATGCACGCACGCGCAATCCTGCTCGCCAGCTACGGCCAGATCAAGGGCGTCAGCGACGGCGAGCTCGACGCCGCAGCGGAGCTCACGCTCCAGGCGATCGCCCTGGCCGAGGAGTCCGGCGACCCCGCGCTCGTGACGGTGATGTCGGGCACGGGCGCATACGCGCTGTTCTGCATCGGGGAACACCAGAAGGCGCTGGCAGTGCTCGATCGGGCCATCGAGCTTGCAGGCGGCGACGCCACGTTCGGGGCGGGCGTGACGATCCGGTCGCCGGCGGCGTTCGCACACGCGTTCAAGGGAGCGCTCGTCGGAGGCCTGGGCAAGCTGGACGAGGCCCGCAGCCTCACCGCTGAGGGGATGCGGCTCGCGCGTGAAGCCTCCGACACGGAAACATCAGGCTGGGTCCACAGCTTCGAATGCTGGCTCGCTTGGATGCGCGGCGAACCGGACGCAGCACACGCACATGCCCAGCAGTTCCTCGAGAGCGCCGACCGGATCGGCGACGCCTTCTCGCGCTCGTGGGCATGGCTGTGGGTGGGCTGGACGGAGAGCTTGCTCGGCCACCACGCGCAAGCGGTCGAGGCGCTCAACCGTTCTCTCAAGATCTCGCGAGACCAGCGGAGTGCGGTCGAGGGTGAGGCGCTCCGGCTGATCGTGCTCGCCGAAGCGCACCTTGGCTTGGGAGATGCGGAGAAGGCACGACGGCTGGTGGGCGAAGCGCTCGCGAGTGTCGCCGCCGGCCGCAGTCAGCGCCACCTCGAGATCGATGGGCAGCTGATGCGCGCGCGCATCCTCCTCGAATCGACGGGGGCGGACGCAGCCGAAGAGATCGAGGCGGCCGTCGCGCGCGCGCTGGAGGTAAGCGGCGTCCTCGGCCTGAGGGCCTGGGAGCCGATCGCCCACGAGCGGCTCGCCGACCTGGCGCACCTACTCGGGGACGACGAGCGGCACGCCCGCGAGATCGGGGAAGCGCACCGGCTCTTCGTCGAGATCGGCGCAACCGGCCACGCGGAGCGGCTCTCAACAGTCGCGGCCGCCGCGCGGCGCTAACTCAGGCGGTCACCTGCGGCCCCGACTCGAGCACACGGACGACGTCGTCCGCCCACGGGTTGTCGCCCATGCCGTCCTTGTCGCAGACGAGCTTGTCGCCGCTTTCAGGCCACTCGAGGGTGACGCGCGACGTCGTCTGGAGCCGGTCGGTCTTAACCGTGAGGCCAGTGCGGTCCCATACGGCGACCTCCTGCTTCGCGTCCACGCCGCGGCCCTTGAGCTTGTACTTGAACGCCCGCAGCTTGGTCGGCGTCACCACCAGCAGGAACGTATTGGGCAGACCGCCGGCGCGGGCTCGTCCGAGCTTCGATACGGCGCCATAGACCGCCGCTCCCGCCTGCAGCTTGCTGACTGCGAACTTCGTACCCGAGCCGGTCGTCCGGAACGTGCCGACGGCGAGGATGTCCTCGCTGACATGCGGCATGACCGCCTCGCGGAACTTCGTCCGGAACTCGTCGGCCACCTCGGGACTTATGTCAAAGCGCCCCATGCTGTCTCTCCTCTCCGGAGGCGATTGCGAATCCGGTCGCAATTCAACGCTCTGCGCGGCGCGAATGCAACCACTAGGCGAGGCTGAGCAGAAGCTTCTTGCGGAGCTTGTCGGTGTTGCCCGCGGCGTCGTGAACGTGCGCGACGACCTTCGCCCGCACCTGGTCCTCGCGTCGGACGAAGCGCCGGGCGCGCCGCCTGAGCCGCAGCTTCACCCGGTGGCTCTCACCTGCCGCGATGTCGAACTCGGCATGGCCGACCCTGGTGCGGGCGTCGTCACCCGGTAGCCGCAGCCGCACCTCGACTTCGCCGAGGCAGTCCTCGGGCGAGTCGGCGCAGTCGATCCGGACCTTCACGAAGCCGCGATCGTTCATACGCAGGCGGTTGCTCGCGATCGCGGCGACGGGCGGCGTGTCGTCCGCCGTGGTCGGCGGCTCGTCGGGCGTGGGCTCCGTCGGGCGCGGCCCATCATCGGGCGGCGGCGTGATCGGCGATTGCGTCTGTGTGCCGAAGGTGGCCGTCACGTCGCGGGCTTGGGTCATCGACACGGTGCACGTGCCCGTGCCGGAGCAGCCCTCCCCGTCCCATCCGGCGAAGTTCGATCCCGATGCCGGCGCCGCCGTGAGCGTCACCGAGGTGCCGTCGGTGTAGCTCTGCGAGCAGTCGCTGCCGCAGTTGATCCCGACCGGGCTGCTCGTCACCGTCCCCGTTCCGCCGCCCGCCTTCGTGACGGTCAGCGTGCGCATGGTCGGCGTCGGGGACGTATTCGTGAACTGCGCCGTGACGCTGCGCGCCTGAGTCATCGTGACCGTGCACCCGCCGCTGCCCGAGCACGCGCCGCTCCAGCCCGTGAATGCGGATCCTGAAGCGGCGTTCGCATTCAGGGTTACGACGTCGCCACTGTCGTAGCCGAACGAGCAGTCGGGCGGACAATCGATGTTGCCGTCGGTGCTCGTGACCGTGCCGTTGCCGCTTCCGGTGACCGACACGGTCAACGCGAAGAGGGGATTCGTGCCGAGGATCCAATCGCGGATCGCCGGCGCCGCGACGCGCGTGTACACGCCCGGCTTCTTCGGCCGCGCGCAGCCGAGGCCCCACGACGTGATCCCCGCGAGCCGCCACTCAGACGGGTCGCTCTCGCTCGTCGGCAGAGGGTCCTGTGTGGACGCGGCGAGCGGGCCTCCCGAGTCCCCTTGGCATGTGTCGACTCCGCCGGCGTCGAAGCCGGCGCAGACCATCGTTCCTGCGTCGAATTCGCTGCCGTAGTAGTCACTGTTGTCGCAGGTCCCGTCGGCGACGCGCGGGACGCGAGCCTCCCGGAGTTGGTTGGGGATGCTTCCGCCCTCGGACGTGGATCCCCAGCCGGAGATCGCGAAGTCGTCGCCGGGCGCCCACAGTGCGTCGTCGGCCGAGCCCTCCTCGCCGATGAGCTGCAGCGTTTCGCCGCCGGCGGCCGTCCCCGACGACGACAGTTGCAGCACCGCGGCATCGAAACGGCTCGTGCTCGAGCTGTAGCTCGGATGGTCGGCGTAGCTCGAGACGTTCAGGATCGATCCGCCGGAGCTCAAGAGCTGGGTGCCGACGAGCACCTTCAGGCTGTCGGCGTTGCCGCTCGTGCAGTGCGCGGCAGTCACGACACGCTGAGGAGCTATCAACGTTCCGCCGCAGATGAAGTAGAGGCTGTTGCCCTGCTTCTTGAGCAGCGCGATCTGCCACGGGTACTCGCCCGACTCGGCTGCCGTGCCGCCGACGACCGACGTGTGGGCGCCCTCTCCCTGGGAGAGGGCAGGCGGGAGCAGCGCGATAGACGCGAGGAGAGGGAGTGCGAGCCGTGCGAGACGGCGTCCGTGCACCCGCCAAAAGATACGCCTCGGGAGAGCGGTTGACGAGGGGCCACGTCGCGGCGACGGGCGGGGTCGTCCCCGCCCGTCCCGCAACTGACTCACTCCCTCGTCAGATGCTGACGATCGGGATTCCGGTCGTCGTCGTCGGATCGTTGTCGAGCAACGTCAGCCCGATGTCCGCGACGATCTGAACGGGATCGAACGCCGCGGCGTTCGCACCGGTGTTTCCACCGCCACCTCCGCCGGCCTGGGCGTCCGAGTCGGCGACCGCGACGCACGCGGTGCTGTCGTCGAGCACGTTGCCGAGGATGACCACGTTGACGTCGCAGATGTTCGCCGCGACGGCGACGGGCACCTGGACGACGACGTCGTCGATCAGGACGTTCACGAGACCTTCCTGGTTGGTGGATCCGCCACCCGGCGTCGCGCCTGCTGACGCAGCCGAGTCGGCAGTCGCCACGCACGCGCTGCCCGCGTCCTGGAGCTCTCCGAGCGCCACGACGTTCAGGTCGCAGACGTTCGCTGCGATCGAGATCGGCAACTGCACGGTGACGTCCTCGACTGCGACGTTTACGAGACCTTCCTGGTTCTGAGCGGACGCCGGTCCGGCGCTCGCCGCGAGTCCTGCCGTTGTCACGAGGCATGCGACGAACAGCTTGCTCATCCTGAGCATGGGTACTCCTCCTTGTAGTTGGGGTGTCCTACCCCCGCCCGTTCTTGTCGGGATGCCCAGAGCAGGACGCCCTAATCACGGGCTGTGTTAAGTCGTGTTCAGAGCCACGGCGGCGCGGATCAGCGCCTTCAACGCCTCTTCGTCGATCTCGTCGCCCTCGTGGATGTCGATGGCGCGCCTGGTGTTGCCCTCGAGGCTGGCGTTGAACAGACCCGAGGGGTCCTCCAGCGACGCGCCCTTGGCGAAGGTCATCTTCACGACCTGCTTGTACGTCTCGCCGGTGCAGATGATTCCGGCGTGCTCCCACACCGGCACGCCTCTCCACTTCCACTCCTCGACGACCTCGGGATCGGCGTCCTTGATCAGAGCGCGGATCCGAGCGAGCGTCTCGCCGCGCCAGTCGCCCAGCTCCTCGATCCGCGCGTCTATCTGCTGAGAGGGAGTGCCCATCTATCGCCGCTCGGATTCGCGCAGCTCGATTCGGCGGATCTTGCCTGTGAGCGTCTTCGGCAACCCCTCGACGAACTCGATCCTGCGCGGATATGCGTACGCGCTGAGCCGACCGCGGACGAAGCTCTTGATGTCGTCGGCGAGCTCGTCTGACGGTTCCGCCCCCTCAGACAGCACGACGAAGGCCTTGACGACGTGACCGCGCTTGTCCTCGGGAGAGGCGACGGCGGCCGCCTCCATGACCGACGGATGCTCGATACAGGCGGACTCGACCTCGAAGGGGCCGATCCGATAACCGGCGGAGATGATCACGTCGTCGGCGCGGCCCGAGTACCAGAAGTAGCCGTCCTCGTCGCGCTCGGCCGCGTCCTTGGTGTGGAACCAGTCGCCGTCGAAGTCCTCGCGGGTTGCCTCCTCGTTTCGCCAGTACCCGAGCGGATAGTGCGGGTTGGTGCGGGCCCGCAGGCAGATCTCGCCGCGTTCACCGACCCCGACCGGCTGTTCGTCCTCATCCAGGATCTGGACGTCCCAGCCGGGCATCGGCTTGCCCATCGAGCCCTCGCGCACCTCCATGAAGGGGTAGTTGGCGCAGAGCGGGTAGGACTCGCTGAGTCCGTAGTAGTCGAGCACCGTGACCCCGTACTGGTCGCGGAACCAGCGGATCGCCTCCGGGTTGAGTGGCTCGCCGGCCGAGCAGACGCGGCGGAACTGCTGCGGATAGCGCTCGCCGGCGTCTCCGATCGCCATCATCGCCCGCATCGCCGTCGGCGTCGTGAAGACGTTCGTCACGCCATGGCGTGACAGAACCTCGAGTTGGCGGTGGGGATCGAAGCCCCCTTCGCGGGCATAGACGAACTGGGTCGCGCCGAGCCGCCAGGGCCCGAGCAGCGGGGCGATGCCCGCCGCCCACGCCCATTCCCCCATGCCGTGGAAGAGCTCGCCGTCCCTCACCTCGTGGCAGTACGTGAATTCCTCGTGGCCGAGGATGTAGCGGTGGGCGTGAAGGATGCCCTTTGCGAGCCCGGTCGTCCCCGACGTGTAATAGAGCTGTGCCGGATCGTCGGGCCCGGTATCCGCCGTGTCGAACCGGTCGTCGGCGCCGGCGAGCAGATCATCGTCGAGCACGAGGACGTCGTCGACGAGGTCGCTCGGCATCCGCCCGACGTTCTCCGAGTCGGTGACGAGGACGCGTGGTTCGGAATCCCTGAGCCGATGTCGAATTCCCTCGTCGCCGTAGAGGACCGAAAGCGACAGCAGGATGGCGCCGGTCTTCCAGGTGCCGAGGAAGAAGGCCGCCGTCTCGGGTGAGGCGGGAGCGCAGATCGCGACCCGGTCCTCGCGCTCGACGCCGTGGGCCGCAAGGACGTTGGCGGCGCGGTTGGCGAGGGCGCGCTGCTCGCCCCAGAGGACCTCGCGCTGATTCCCGCGGAAGTCCTCGAAGACCATGGCGAGCTTGTCGTCCGGATGCTTGTCGCAGACGTCCGCCGCGATGTTGTAGCGGTCGGGCACCACCCAACGATGCTGCTCGCGAGCCTCCGCGTACGTCCGGTGTACGGCGGTATCCACCTGCAACCGACACTACTCCGACCTGCAAGTCAAGCTCAAGGGCGATTAGTTTCGGTTCCCGAGCCGGTCAACAGGGAAAGCGCCGAGAAAGGAGATCCCATGACGCAGCACGCAGTCGGAAGCCGGGACGAGTGGCAGGCGGCCCGCGACGAGCTGGCGAAGCTCGAGGCGGAGCATGCCGAGCTCGGCCAGAAAGTCACCGAGAAGCGGCGAGACCTTCCGTGGGTCCCGGTGGAAAAGGAATACACATTCGACACCCAGGACGGGAAGAAGACGCTCGAGGAGCTCTTCGAGGGCCGCTCGATGCTCCTGGCGTACAACATCATGTACGGGCCGGACTACGAGAACGGGGCGTGTCCGGGGTGCACGAACCTGGGTGACGAGTTCGACAGTCCTCGTCTGCATTTGAGCCATCGTGACGTCACGTTCATCTGCTTTTCGCGCGCGCCGATCGACCGGCTGACGGCCTACAGGGAGCGCATGGGGTGGCAGTTCCCATACGTCTCGACCAACGGGACCGACTTCGCCTTCGACTTCGGGCTCGCCCTCACCCCCGAGCAGGCGAAGGAGATCCCGGAGATTCAGGAGATGGTCGCCGATCCACCCGACTGGCTCCAGGAGTGGTCGGAGATGGTCGGCGCGAAGCTCGAGGATGGCCTGCGCGAGAACCCGAGCTTCATCGTGTTCGCGCGGGAGAACGGGACCGTGTACCACACGTACACGGTGAGCGCACCCGACCCGTTCGTCGCGCCGTACTACACGTCCCTGCTCGAGCGCACGCCGACGCCCTTGCACGACGCCCCGCCGCGTGCTTGGCGCAAGGACGAGTATCCGGATGACTGAGCTAGCGCGATGACGACCGTTGCGCTTGCCCGGACGGGGCGCGGCGAGACCGCGCTGGTGGCCGTCATCCTGGGGCTGGCGGGAGCCGCCTGGGCGCTGACCTACGACCGCATGGAGGGCATGGATGCAGGCGCCGCCACCGACCTCGGTGACCTCGGGTGGTTCGCCGTCAGCTGGGCGGTGATGATGGCCGCGATGATGCTGCCGGCGCTCACGCCGATGGTCGCGGCGTACAGGCGCCGTGGAACCGCCGGCGGGAGCGCCGCTTTCGCGGCGGGCTATGTGACGGCATGGGTCGCAGCGGGCCTGGTCGCCTACGCGGCGATCGAGGCCGTGCGCTCCCTCGACCTCGGATTCCTGGCGTGGGACGAGGCGGGTCAGTACGTCGCGGCCGGGACCATCCTGGGCGCCGGCATCTATCAGCTCACCTCACCCAAGGCGGGCTGCCTGCGCCGATGTCGGGAACGAGAGGAGTTCCTGGGCCATCATTGGCGGCCCGGCCCGCTCGGCGCCCTGCGGATGGGCATCGCCCACGGCGCCTTCTGCATCGGCTGCTGCTGGGCCATGATGGCGGCGCTGTTCACCCTCGGCGTGATGAGCCTGACGTGGATGGCCTTGGTGGCGGCGCTGATCGTGGCGGAACGGCTGCTCCCGCGCCCCGCGCACGTCGGCGTCGCACTCGTCCTGATCGTGCTCGGCGGTGGCGTCGCGCTCGCGCCGGAGGACGTGCCGGGGCTGACGGTCCCGTCCGCGCCGATGGAGATGGACTGAGCGAGGAGTCCGCCTCGAGCACCGCGGCGATCACGCCGGCCCGCTAGGGGCACCTACATCGACAGGTACGGCAATCGCCGCTACTGTCGGATGTTCGGGTGGCATGGCGCCGACTGATGGTGCGGAAGCGCAGACCGACACATCTCCTGTGGTTCATCGCGACGGTCGCAACAGTCGCCGCAAGTGCCGGGCCGGGCACAAGTTGGTCCGCCGGGAGGGCGCCATGAGCAGTACTCGGGTGGCGCGCATCGCCTTCCGCCTGAGTTTCCTGGTCGCCGCGGCCGCCTTGCTGGCGTTCGTGTGCCGGCAGGGGTCCTCGCTGTTCGAGGTCGGCCTCGTCTTCACCGTCTACGTCGCCGCGGCCACACTCTGGGTCCGCGGCCAGCACCAGGCATCGGTTGACGCAGCGCAACAAGGCGACGAGAGCCTGCGCCCATGGACGTTCCGATACCGGATCTCAGGGCCGGTCGTGTTCGTCGGGGTCGTGCTCGCCGTCATCGGGGCCTGGCAGGACGTCAGCACCCTCCTCCTCGCCGGCGTGCTTGCGGCCTACCTCGGTCTCGGCTACGTGCTCATGCGGTTCCGCATGTGCAGGACGGGCCGCTGGCTGCGGCGTGTCAGAGTCGGGGCGGCGCTGCTGCTGGTCTCGGCTGTCCTACTGCTCGTCGGGCTGCTCGCGCTGGAGGACCACGGGTGGGCGCTGGTCGTCCTAGGCTTCGGGGTGCTCTGCGCGCCGATCGGGCTGTCGATCCTCGCCGAGCCCGCGATCCGGTGGCTGCAGAGCCCAGACCACGGCCTACCAGTCGCCGCGACCGCTGCCGTGGGCGCTGGCGCGCTGGTCGTCGACGCCGGGATCGCCGTGGCGAGGGTCGACACCACGTGGATTCTCCTGGGCTTCGCGGCGATCACGTTGCTGATCCTCGCCATCGTCTCCAGCACCCAGGCCGACATCGCGGCCGTGATCGCGGCGGTCACGCTGATGGGGGTCACGCCGATGTCGGAGGAGAAGCCAGAAGCTCTTACACCACAGTCCGGGCAGGCACGGGTCCTCGTCGCTCTCGGCGACTCCTACATGTCCGGTGAGGGCGCCGACGTCTACTACAGCGAGGAGGTGGACGAGGGGCTAAGCCACGAGAACCACTGCAACCGGGCACCGACCGCATGGGCGGCCATGGCGGGGCAGACCAAGCGACTCTTCGACTCGGTCGCGTTCCTTGCCTGCTCGGGGGCCCGCACCTACAACGTCCGGCACGAGGTGCCGCCGCCGAGGAGGGTGAGGAGTCAAAGAAGGCGCAGTACAACGAGCCAGCCACCCAGCTCGACCAGGTCGACGCCCTCAAGGAGCGGCTGGGTGAGGACCTCGATCCGTCCCTCGTCGTGATCAGCCTGGGAGGCAACGACGCCGGCTTCTCCACGATCGGGATGATGTGTCTCGCGCCGGGAAACTGCAGCGACAAGCGGGACCTCTGGGAGAGCAACCTCGACGAGGTTGGAGACGCCCTAAGCGAAGACGTTCGGCGAGATTCGCGACGAGTTTCCAAACGCCCCCGTCCTGGTCACCGCCTACCCGGCGCCGATTTACACCGCCGATGGCGATCCGGTCTCGTGCGACCAGGTCGCGCTCTCGACTGAAGACATGAGGTTCATCAGCGAGTTCCTTCCCGCCCTCAACGACACGGTGCGGCGGGCGGCCAGATCGCGGCGGTTCTACTTCCTCGACGATATGGAGCAGTCACTCGCGAACGCGCATCTCCAGCTGTGCGACCCGGACAACGACGAGAGACCGGGCATCAACTTCGTCGGGCTCCACTCGGTCAGCGGCATCGCCGAGCAACGGTTCAACCCGAAGAACTGGTACCACAACAGCCTTCACCCCAACGAGCGTGGACACGCTGCCATGCTGCAGGTCTTCGAGCAGTGGCGCGCCGACCACCCCGACCCCGGCACGGACAACCCGAGCACGACCTCACCCGCGGACGGTGAGAACTCCGACACGGCAGGTGGGGCGAACGGGAGTCAGGCCAGGACCAACCCTCCCTGCGACCTGCTAGTGGATGACCTCCCATTAGTGGAGGACGAGCAGAGCACCACGGTGCAGTGCCGCGAGGCGGGCGCAGCCTGGGTCAAGGGCCAGCTGAGCGACACGATCCTCCGTCACTGGTGGGGCGTGCAGCTCATCGTTGCGGCGCTCGCGGCGTGGTTGCTGGGCGTGGCACTGTTCGGCTGGTGGAAGCCCTGGTGGCCGCCGAGGCCATAGCGGACACTCGCACTCACGAAAAGGCGAAGGGCCCGGGTTATTCCGGGCCCTTCGGAGGTAGCGGGGGCGGGATTCGAACCCGCGACCTTCGGGTTATGAGCCCGACGAGCTACCTGACTGCTCCACCCCGCGACGTTGGATACACATGGTAGCGAGCGGTTTGTGACCGGGCAACCGATGTGAGAGGGTCCGCCCTGCCGGAAAAACCGCGATTTAGGAGGTAGGAATGGCCGACAGCGTCTACCGGGTCACCGAGGTCATCGGTACGAGCAGCGAGTCTTGGGAAGCCGCCGCGCGCAACGCGGTCGAGACCGCCGGGAAGTCGGTGCGCGACCTCCGGATCGCCCAGGTGAAGCAGGCGGACCTGGCGATCGAGGACGGCAAGATCACCAGGTACCGCGTGCGGCTGGACATCTCCTTCAAGTACGAGTCCGGCGACTAGCAGCTAAAACACTCGTCCGTGACAAATGGCGAGCGCATCGCGGTCGTCGATTTCGGGACGAACTCGACACGCCTACTCGTCGCGAACGTCGTCGGCGGACGCGTCGAGGAACTCGAGCGGCGGACGGAGGTGACGCGGCTCGGGGACAAGGTGGACTCGGCGGGCAAGCTCAACGCGGCGGCGATGAAGCGCGTCTTCGCGACCGTCGAGTCCTACCGCCCGCTGATCGACAAGCACAGCGCCGAGAAGGTGGTGGGCGTGGCGACGAGCGCCGTGCGCGACGCCAAGAACGGCGAGGAGTTCCGCGCGGAGCTCGCCGACCGCTTCGGCGTCGAGACGCAGACGATCTCGGGCGACGAAGAGGCGCGGCTGTCGTTCCTGGGTGCGACAAGCGATCGCGCGGCGGGCGGCGAGCCGCTGCTCGTGCTCGACATCGGGGGCGGCAGCACCGAGTTCGTGGTGGGCATACCCGGCTCCGCCCCGACGTTCCACGCTTCGACCAGCGCTGGGTCGGTGCGCCAGACCGAGAGGCATCTGACCGACGACCCGCCGACCGACGAGCAGCTGTCGGCGGTGGCCGGCGAGGTGGCCGCAATCATCGAGGCCGAGGTGCCGCGTGAGGTCCGGCGCGAGGCGGCGGCGGGCATCGCGGTGGCCGGCACGGCCACCCAGCTCGCTTCCGTGGACCAGCGGCTCGAGGAGTACGACCGCGGGCGCGTCCACGGCTACCGGCTCGACCGGTACGCCGTCGAGGAGATCCTCGCCCACCTGGCCTCGCTGCCGCTCGCGGAGCGGCGCGAGATCGTCGGGCTGAACCCGGCGCGCGCTCCCACGATCGTGGCCGGAGCGCTCATCCTGGCCGAGGCGATGCAGGCGTTCGACTTCGACTGGATCGAGACGAGCGAGGCGGACATCCTGCACGGCGCCGCGCTCGACGCCGCGGGCTCTTAGCGGAGCGTCTACGCGCCAGGGCCGAATGGCCGAATGTTCGATAGGCACGGCGACCGGGTGCCAGTAATTTTGCCGCGCCGGGTCAGGAGAGACGTGCTATTTGGCAAGCCTCGAATGGCCAGGTACATAGGTTCGGGCGAAGCCGCATCGTATCGGCGCCTCCCGCCGTCCGGACCGTTAGGCCCTTTCATGGCACGTACCCCTGCCCGTCCTGATGGGGCCAACTTGAACCGCCTCCCTCGGGGGGCGGTTCTCGTTTAGGACTAGGCCAGGTTCGACTTGCGCGGGTAGACGACCTCGGGGTCGGTCAGCACGTTGACGAGCGCCGGCTTGCCCGAGGCGAACGCGCGCTCGAGCGCGGGCTTCAGCTCGTCGGGCTTCGTGACGAGCTCGCCGTGCCCGCCGAATGCCTCGACCACCTTGTCGTAGCGCAGCTCCGGCTGGAGCTCGGCCGCGACCGAGTAGCCGTAGAGGAACTCCATCGGGTGCTTCTCGAGCGCCCAGATGCCGTTGTTGCCCATCACGCCCACGACCGGCAGCCCGTGGCGGACCATGGTGTCGAACTCCATGCCCGCGAACCCGAACGCGCCGTCACCGAGCAGGAGGCAGACCTGGCGGTCGGGGCGCGCGAGCTTCGCCGCGATCGCGTAGCCCGGCCCGGATCCGAGACACCCGTAGGGCCCGGGGTCCATCCAGCAGCCGGGCTCGTAGGTCTCGATCACCCGCCCGGCATAGGAGACGAAGTCGCCGCCGTCGCCGATCACGATCGTCGAGCGGTCGATCACCTGCTGGAGCTCGCTGTAGAGACGCATCGGATGCAGCGGAGCGCGGTCGTCCGCGAGCTCGTCACGCTCAGCGGCGCGCTTCTCGTCCTCGACCGCGCGGAGCTCGGCGAGCCAGCCGCTGCGGTCCGGCCCGCCCGCGGCCCCTTCGCGCAGCGCGTCGAGCGTGGCCGCGACGCCCCCGTAGAGCTCGGCCGCGACCGGGCGCGGGTGCGGATGCTCGGGCGGCGCCTGGCCGATCACGATGACCTTCGTCTCGTCCCCAAACGAGCCGCCGAAGCCGAGCCGGAAGTCCATCGGCACGCCGACGACAAGCGCGACGTCGGCGCCCTTCAGCGCCGCGGAGCGCGCGCGAGAGAGAAACGAGGGGTGGTCGGCCGGGACGCAGCCGCGCGCGAGGCCGTTCAGGAGCACCGGGATCTGCAACTCGTCGCAGAGCGCCTCGAGCGCCTGCTCGCCGCGGGCCCAGTAGAGGCCGGTGCCGGCCATGATCGCCGGCCGCTCGGCGCCGCGAAGGAGCTCGATCGCCTCGTCCACGCCGTCGGCGGCAGATACCGCCAGCGGATCCGGAAGCTCACCCGGCGCGGTCGCGGGCTCGCCCTCCATGAAGACGTGGTCGAGCGGAAAGTCGATGAACGCCGGTCCCGGGGGCGGCTCGAGCGTGGTCCGCAGCGCGTCGTCGACGAGCCCCGCGATCTCAGCCGTCGAGCCGGCCGTGCGCGCGGACTTCGTCAGCGGTTCGACGAACGGCACGTGATCGATCTCCTGCAGCGATCCCTGGCCCCAGCGCATTGCCGGCGCGCGGCCGCCGAGCACGAGTAATGGAGAGTTGTTCTTGAGCGCAGAGCCGAGCGCGCTCATGCCGTTCGTGACACCCGGGCCGGCTGTCAGCGCGCAAACGCCCGGCGTGCGGGTGGCCTTCGCCCACCCCTCTGCGGCAAATGCGGCCGACTGCTCGTGCCGCGTGTCGACGATCGCGATGTCCTCCTCGCGGCAGCCGTCGTAGATCGAGAACAGGTGGCCGCCGGAGAGCGTGAACAGATGGGAGACGCCGTGGGCCTTCAGCCGCTGCGCGACGAGCCGGCCGCCGTGGACCTGGGTCGCCGCGGGCGCTTGCGCCTCGGTTGACACGCGGCGACCCTACCCAATGCGCACCGCACGGCGGCGCTCCGGCAGCCGCACGGCGTGGCCCGGCACGACGTCCACGCCCGGGCGGACGCCATTCGCGCGCACGCGCACGATCACCGAGCCCTCGCGCCGCGCGGCCTCTCCTGCCGCCCGCAGCACCCCGGGCACCTCGGCGAGCGGCACGTCGCATGCGCGCAGGAAGCGCTCGAGCGAATCCCCCACCTCGTGCTCGTCCACCTCGAGCTCCTCGATCCGCGGTCCGGTGAGGGGCGCGCCGGCGGCCGCGCTGACGAGGCACACCGCCATGTCGTCGGTGACCTCGTCCGCCATCTCGGCGACGGCGTCGAGCAGCGTGTCCGCGTCCGCATCGGGCGGCAGGGCGATGAGCGCTTCCTCGAGCCAATCCGCGCCGAGCAGCTCGCCCTCCACGCGCGCCTCGGTGACGCCGTCGGTGAAGAGACATGCCCGCGCGCCGGCGGTCAGGGTGAACGTGCTCTGGCGGAACCCGGTGGGCTCGCCGATTCCGATCGGCGGCGCCGAGCACGCGATCACCGGTTCGAACCGCCGGTCGCCGCCGACGACCACCGGTGGCGGATGACCGGCGCACGCGTAGGTGAACCGGCCGCTGGCGACATCGTGGACGGCAACGGTGACCGTTACGAACCCGCCTTCGAGATGCCCGGAGAGTGCCTCCGAGCCCACCTTCAGCACGTGGCGGGGCTCGAGTCCCGCCTCGAGATAGGCGCGCAGCGTGTAGCGCACGAACGTCGTGCGCGCGAGTGCGTCGGACCCGTGGCCGGAGACGTCGCCGAGGATCAGGCCGACGCGGCCGTCCGCGAGCGGGAAGGCGTCGTAGAAGTCGCCACCCGCGGTCGCGCCGTTCGCAGCCCGGTGTCCGACCGAGGCCGGGAGCCCGGGCGGCACCGACGGCAGCAGGGCGGCTTGGAGCAGCCCAACCTCGTGTATGAGCGCCTCATGCTGACGCCGCTTCTTGAAGACCAGTCCGAGCAACGAATCCCCTGTCTGAGGCCAATAGAACGAGCGTGGCGCAACCGAACTTTTACCTGCTCGTCGTCGTCGCCGCGTCGGTCGCGGACGGCTGCACCGGCTCGCTCCGAGGGGCGTAGAGCGCGATCGGCTCGGACTTCCCCCTGAGCGGCATGGATCCGCGCTCCTCGAGCCGCGCCCGCCACCGCTCTCCCAGCAGCGCGCGGGTCGATTCGGTCAGGAGGATCGTGTCGCCCGTGTCGCGGGTCGCCTCCTCGACGCGGGCGGCGACGTTCACCGGGTCGCCGATCACCGTGAACTCGAGCCTGCCGCCACCGCCGACCGTGCCCACCATGACGGGACCGGAGTTGATGCCGATCCCGATCCGCAGCTCCTGCCCGTAGCGCTGCTCGACCGCCGCGGCGATCCGGCACGCGGTCTCCACCGCGCGGTCCGCGTGATCCGGGTACCGCTCCGGCGCCCCGAATACCGCGAGCAAGCCGTCGCCGATGAACTTGTTCGCGTGGCCGCGCTGCTCGGTCACGCACGGCACGATCAGCCCGAAGAAGTCGTTCAGCTGGGCGACCGCCTCGCGCGCGCTCGCGTTCTCGGCGAACGCGGTGAAGTCGCGGATGTCGACGAAGAGGATCGTCGCCTCGACCTGCTCGCCCTCGAGCAGCTCGCCCTCGTTCAGAACCCTGTCGGCCACGTCGGGGTCGACGTAGCTGCCGAACGCCTGCCTGAGCGCCTCGCGCTCCTCGAGCCCGCGAACCATCTTGTTGAAGCGCGCGGCGAGCTCGCCCATCTCGTCCCCGGAGACGACCGGGACGCGCGTCGAGAAGTCGCCGCCACCCACCCGCTCCGTCGCCCTCAGCAGGTCGCCGACCGGGTCGAGCACCGACTTCGTCACCAGCGCGGTGAGCTCGAACGAGATCGTGAACGCCACGATCACGGCGACGATCACGTCGAGCCCGAGGTCCTCGAGCGACGCCTGCTGGGAGGCCGACAGCCCACTCACCACGACGCCGGTGATGACGTTGATGATCGGCAGCGCTCCGAGAAGCTTCCATCGCAGCGGCACTCCCTTTGCGATCGCCTCGAAGTCGTCCGGCAGGTACCGGTGGATGTGCGCGAGCACGGGGCGCAGAAAGAGCTCGCTGGCGAAGAAGTGGAGCACCGCCGCGTACGCGACGGCGACGAGCGTCCCGGCGAAGATGATCACGCCGCCGTACGTGGGCAGGTCCTGATAGATCGTCGCGAACACCGAGACCGGGATCGCGACGAGGGCGAACGGCTTCCAGCCGACGCCCGCCACGAACTGGCGCGGGAACGTGACGCCCGCGCGCCATGCCTCGAGCGACGCCGCCTCGTCGCGCTGCCCGGCGACCCAGCGCGTCAGCGGCCGCACGACGAACCAGCCCCTGATGATCACCCACAGGACCGTCAGGAGGCAGACCGCCTCGGCGAACGCCAGCGTGATCCAGAACTCCGTGCTGCCGGGGTCCTCGTAGAGCTTGAACAGGCCGACCGTGCCCAGGCAGATGATCAGCGCCGACACGACGTTGAAGACCCCGTAGGCGACGAAGTAGACCCTGCCCAGTCGCCGATAGAGCCGGTCGAAGACGAACGGCATGACTCAGAGATTACGCGCGGCGACCGCCGCGCCGCTCAGCTAACGCTCGTCGGGATCGGCCGACTTGTTGCCCTGCATGCCCGCTCGGCGCGTCGATGATCGGCGCGTTGCCCTTGTGGAGGAAGTTGAAGAGCTTGCCGTCGTAGAGCGACGTCGGCGCCTCGAAGCACGGCGGCTGGATTTCGCCGGTCCGGTCGCCTGTGTCGTCCGGGTCATGCACCTCGCCGCCCGACGGAGCGCACGACAGCGACTCGAAGGTGCCGAGCGACAGCGCGCGCGACAGCGCGTTCGGCTGGAGGTACGCGTTGCCGCGCTCCCAGACCGGGCTCGTATTCGTCGGCTCGAACGAGCGCTCGTCGATCGGGCCGACCTGGACCTGCACCTTCTCGCCGGTGCCCCAGTCGCCGTTCAAGTCCGGGCCGGCGTTCGCCAGGAAGCCGGCGATCGTCGTCTGGTGGAAGTTCGCGTAGCTCAGGATCGGGTTGAGCTCCTGGAGGAAGATGTGCGCGGAGTCGAAGAACGGCCGCGCCGCCTCGAGGACGTCCGTCAACGCAGGCGCGCCTTCCTTGGACGCGTTGATCAACGGCGGAAGGTCGCGGAAGAGCTCCTCCAGGTCGGGGGCGAGGTCCCCGAGATCGCGCACCGTCGGGCCGAGGTCGTCCGCCGGCTCCTTGAAGTCGTTCACGAGCGGGTGCGTATCCCTCGCGAACGTCTCGAGCCGCGCCATCGTCGCCTTCGACTCGTCGAGGAACGTCGGGAAGATGTGGAAGGTCTCCGCGAGCGCCTCGTCGCGCGATGCGGTTGCCTCGAACGTCTGGTTCGAGGTGTCGATCAGGTTGCGCAGCGTGCCCTGCCGCTCCGAGATCGCGTTGAAGACGACGCCGGTGTTCTTGATCAGATGGCGCACCGCGACCTTCTGCTCGTCGAGCACCTGCATCAGGTCGGCGCCGTCGGTGGCGAAGCCGGCGAGGTTGCCGAACGCGTCGTTCAGATCCTGGCTGCGGCCGTTCTTGATCGCCTTCGTCAGCTCCTCCACCCACTCCGCGAACGCGCGCCGCGTGGAGTCGTCGAAGGCGTCGTAGATCTCGTCGAGCTCGACGGTGGGTGTCACGCGCGAATCGTCGAGCGTGCCGCCGTCATCCAGCATCTCGGCTTCCTTCGAGCCCTGGCTGAGCTCGACGTAGGTCTCGCCGAGGAGCGTCTTCTGGCGCAGGATCGCCTGCGTGTCCTCGGGCAACGGCGCGAACCGCTCCTGGATCTCGAGCTCGACGGTCGTGCGGACGCCGCCCTTGTCGAGCTCCTTCGTCTTGACGCGCCCGATGTTGACGCCCGCCATTCGCACGTCGGCCTCCTGCGGAAGCGTCGTGGCCTCGGGGAAGTTCACCTTGACGCGGTAGCCCTCGGGCTTCAGCGGGACCGGGCCGCCGAATGCGAGCCAGAGGAACAGGAGCAGCCCGAAGCAGGACATCGCGAAGATGACCATCGCCAGGATCCGCCCGATGCTCGGAGCCTGCTTGTTCACTTGTTGCACGCTCCGATCGCGCCGAAGATGTCCGTGAGGGCGTCAGCCAGGACGGGCGGCGTGCCGACGTCCTCGGACTCCGACGCGAACACCTGGCAGTTCAGGCCTCCGACCGAGATGCGCCGGAGCGGGCCGGTGGCGTCGTGGACGTTGAACACGCTCACGGTGTTCTGGGCGATCCAGGCGAGCCAGAAGAGGTAGCCCTCCTGGCGGTCGCGGTCGACGGCCGGGACGCCCGTCAGCTCCTCGGTGCCCTCAGGGTTGTAGGCGCCCATGTTGAAGAAGCGGTTGAGACCGTGGAAGGCGCCGCTCAGGTCCGGCCCCGCCTCGGCGAGCCGGCCGGCCGCGGTGCCGAAGTCGCGCGTGTAGGGCTGCGCGATCCGCGCGAACGGGCGGATCTCGTCACGCACGATCGGCGTGCCCTTCTCGGCCAGCGGGATGACCGCCTTGTTCGCGTCGTCGAGCTCGCGGAAGGCGGGGCGCAGCGCCTCGAGCGTCGGGCCGAGCTGGTCGCCGAGCGCGTCCGCCTTGACCAGCGCGGTCTTGGTCTCGTCGAGCGTCCCAGGCAGCTTCGAGACGAACGCGGACACGTTCTGGTCCTCGGATGCGAACGCCGAGAAGACCGCGTTCGCCTGCTGGACGAGGCGCGTCAGCTCGCGATCCTTGCCGCCGAGCTCCTCGACGAGCAGGCCGTAGCGGTTGACCAGGCGCTTCAGGTTCTCACGCCGGGTAGCGATCGCCTCCGTCACGCGGGCGAGGTCGCGATGCAGCGGCTCGAAGCGCTCGAAGACCGCGCGCAGGTCGTCGCCGTGGCCGGCGAGGCCCTTCCCCGCGCCGGTGATCAGGAGCTTCAGGTAGTCGCGCGTGTCCGTGTCGAGCGCCGCCAGGAACTCGTCCGGGATCGATGTCGGGCGCCGTGTTGGCGAGCGGGATCCGGTCGCCCTCGTGCATCGGCTCGCCGTTGCCGGGGTCGACCTCGAGGAACATGTCCTTGAGGCCGGTCTTGGTGCGCAGGAGCGCCGTCGCGTCCTGACGGATCAGATCCTTGTACTCGGGGTCGATCTCGAGCCCGACGACGGCCTTGCCGTCCTCCAGCTCGACCTTGCCGATGTCGCCGATGCGCACGCCGGCAACGCGCACGGTCTGGCCCTGGCCGGCGGTCACCGCCTGTGCGTCGGCGAGCTCCACGTCGAGCCGGAACGGCTCCTCCTCGATGTACGGGAAGCGGAAGCGCTCGTTCGCCAGGATGTAGGCGGTGGTCGCCAGCCCGACGGTGACGAGCAGCAGGATCGCGATGAAGTCGCCGAGGTGAGCTCGGATCGCGCGCGTCACCGGCTCGCCTCCTTCTGCTTCTGCACCTGATCGAGGTTGACCAGCTTCAGGGCGTCGAGCAGGCCCTGCTTGGCGTCGAGCAGGTTCGAGCGGAACTGCTCCATGCTCATCGGCTTGGCGGGCGCCTCCATGGCCTGGCTCTGCGACGTGACGTCGGACGGGAACGAGGTCGCGGGACCGCCCGGTGCCTCCAGGTTCGGCAGCTCCTGGATCTCACACGGCAGGTCGGGACGATGCGGAGGCGGTGTGAAGCCGCCGTCCGTCGGGGGCGCCGGGCGGACGTTCGGCCCCGGCGGCACGGCACCACCGTGGAAGGTCTGGTTGTTGCCGTCGGACAGGCGGCTCTCGCCCGCGAGGCCCGGCCACGCGTGCTGCATCTGCTCGACGACACGATGGTCCGTGTTGGCGGGGAAGTCGGGATCGGGGATGCGCGACTCGACGAACGGGACGAGCACGTTGTTCGTGCACGCCGAGAGCTGTCGGCCCTCGTCGAGCAGCGGGAGCGAAACGCGGTTGAAGTCGGCCAGGTTCGGGATCTGCGCGCGCAGGACGGCGGCGGTGCCGCGCAGCTCGGCCGGCGAGAAGAGCGCGCGCAGCTGGGCGATGAACGGCCGCGAGGCCGCAAGCGCGTCGTCCGAGGAGCGGACACCTGGCAGTGCGTCCCGCGCGAACGCGCGCAGCGACGGCAGCGAGCTGTCGATCGACTGGAGCGCGGGCTGGGCGACGCGCAGCGTGTCGCGCAGCAGAGGCAGCGAGGCCGCCAGCGCATCGTCCTCGCGCGCGAGCGAGCCGGCGAAGGTGTTGAAGTTCGAGATCAGGTCCTGGAGCGAGTTCTCGTCGCGCACGAGGCCGCGCGCGACCTCCGCCTGTCCCTTGAAGATGCGCTGGAGGTCCTTGTCAGGCTGTTGGCCGAGCGACGCCTCGTTCACGATCGCCGAGTTGCGGTACGCGGGCTCCCAGTACTTGATCGAGGCCCTGAAGCCGTCGGCGCCGCCGTCCTCGAGCGCCTTCGAGTACTCCTGGAGGAAGACCTGGAGGTCCTTCCTGGTGTCGGACTGGAGCGCGGCCAGCAGGTCGCCGAACTGCACCGGCGCGGCGGTCTGGCTCATCGGGATCGTCCCTCCGTCGGCGAGCTCGGGCGACGTCGGCGAGCCCGGCTGGAGGTCGACGAAGAAGTTGCCCTCGAGGAAGATCCGCGGCCGGACCTTGATCTCGGCGTCCTCGTGGATCGGCAGGCCCTTGTCCTGAATCTCCATCGTGACGCGCGCGGCGCCGTCGCCCTCCTCGATCGCCTCGACCTTCGTGACCTTCCCGACCTCGATGCCGGCGATCCGGACCGGAGAGCGCGCCTTCAGGTTGTTCACGTTGTCGAAGACGGCCTCGAGCTCGTAGGGATTCGCGAACGGGTTGGCCTTCGTGAAGCCGAAGTAGGTGGCGACGACGACGATCACGAGCGCGATCAGGCCGGCGCGGAACGCGGGCATGCCCTTGTGCTGCGCCGAGCGGTGCTTTCTGCGGAAGAGAGCCATCGCTAGGGCACGTCCTCCAGGTTGTCGATCCCGAGCGCCTCACTCGTGTAGGTGCCGCCCGAGACGATCGGGAAGTCGCTGTCGGTGACCTCCCAGTTGCCGCCTCCACCGGTCTCGACCGTCCCGCCGGGCATGCTGCCCGCCGGGCGCCTGGATGTCGCCCGCCGGATAGCGGCCGCGCGCGTTCAGCGGCCCCTTGACGTAGCCGATGTTCGCGGCGTGGCAGTCGGCGTTCCCCTGCGAGTCGATCGCGGGCGGATACGGGCCGGTGCCGTAGAGCCGGTGCAGCGGGTTGCCCTCGCTCGTCCGTCGCGCCGATCGGGTTCTTGTCCTGCACGATGTCGACCGGCCGCGAGCTGAGCGTCGTGGCGTAGTTGTTCGGCTGGCTCTGGTTGACCAGCTTCACGCCCTGGGACAGCACGGTGCCGCCGCCCGTCGGCCCGTTCTGGACCTGCGACTGGAGCTCGCCGAGCGGATGCAGGAAGTAGACCGTGTAGTTGCAGACCGTCTGGTACGGCGCGATGAACGTGATCGCCGGCCGGCCCGCGGCGAGCGCGGTCCGGATGTCGCGCAGCGCGAGGATCGTGCCGGGCGCCTGGAACAGGTCGTCGAGCGCGTGGAAGCTGTCCTCGAGGTTCTCGTTGAGCTCGACCGTCCGCGGCAGAATCGGCGTGCCGACCCTGAACGCAGCGTTGATCGCGGGCAGCGACCGCGGGAGCTCCTGGGCCGCCGGGCGCAGGCGTGCCGAGAGGTCGGCGAAGTCCTCGAGGAACGGGCGCTGCACACGGAGCGACTGGGTCGAGACGTCGAGAGTCGGCGGCGACTTCTCGATCGTCTGGCGGAGCGCCTCGGGCTCCCGCACGAACGCCTCGAACGTGTCGGCCATGTGCGTGAACACATCTGCCTGCGCCTGCGCGACCGGCGCCGCCTCGGCGGACGCACGGCCGAGCGCGCGGAAGAACTGGTCGAGGTCCGTCCGCGGGTCCGAGAGGTTCTCCATCACCGGCGTCAGGTGCGTGAAGAACGGGTTGAGAGACGCGATCGCCTCGTTCAGCGCGACGCCGCGTCCGGCGAACGCGTCGCCGAAGCCCGTCGTCGCCGCCCGCACGTCGTCGCGCGTCTTGCCCTGGAAGACGGCATAGATGTCCTCGAGGTCGAGCGACTCCGAGGTGTTCTCGAGCGGGATCGTGTCGCCGGCCGCGAGCGTCTTGCCGGACGTGCCCGGTGTGATCTGCACGTATCGCAGTCCCAGTGCGGAGCGCGGACGGACACGGATCGTCGTCTCGCTCGTCAGCGGCTCGACCGTCTTGTCGAGCTTCAGGCTGACGAGCGCGACGCTCTTGCCGTCGACGACGGTCGGCTTGATGTCCTCGACGAGGCCGACGCGGAAGCCGCCCACGCGCACCTCGTTGCCCTTCACGAGCTTCGCGCCGCTCGGTAGCTCCGCCTTGACGTCGTAGGTCGGGACGAACGGAAGGCCGGTGTTCGCGTTGTACGCGAGGAAGACGGCGACGATCGTCACGAGCAGCGTGACCGCCCCGATCAGGACCGGGCTGGCGACGATCGATGATGCGGGTCGGCGGCTCATGGCGTGAGCAGGAAGTCGAGCAGCGTCTCTGGCGACGCCTGCGGGTCGGAGAGATCCGGCAGCTGGGGAGCCTTCTGCTGCAGGTCATCGAGCTTCTCGGGCGAGAGCTTGTCGGGCAGGGGCTTCTCGGGCGCGAGCTTCTCGATCAGGTCCTTGATGAGCGGCGGGAGCGTGATCTGCGGCTTGGACGGGTCGACCTTGCCGGGGATCGGCGGAGCCTCGAGCTCGCCGGGCCCGCGCCGGTCGACGGAGCTGTTGCGCCGCGAGGCGCTCGGGTTGTCGGGCTCGCCGCCGCCGGTCGGCGCGTCAGGCTCGGTCGCCGCAGTCCTCGATCGTGAAGTCGCACTCGTTGATGCCGGGCTGGTGCGGCCCGATCCACTGGTTGCACCGCTCGAAGATCTCCTCTTCCTCCGCGTTCTCCGGCGGGTGGTTCCAAATCTGCGAGCACTTGCCCTCCGACACCGTCAGGCCCAGACGCACGATGTGGCCGACGCTGTCGAGCATGTTGATGCTGAGCGTCTGCCAGTAGACGTAGTCCCAGATCGCCTCCAGGCCGGTGAAGCCGCCCTGCGGAGCGAGCCCGCGGAAGTTCGCGTCGTCGGGGATCGCCGTCGGATCCGGCTCCGGCGGCGCGCTCGCCTTCGCGCGCGCGTCGTTCTCGATCGCGCGGTCGCGGTCGTCCATCGTCTCGAGGAACTGGCGCAGCGGCTTCGCGAAGCCGGGCGCGTCCTTCGACAGCGCGAGCAGCTCCTTGACCTCCTCGCCGCCGTGCTGGAAGGCGGTGGTGCCGGCCTTCGACGACTCGCCGAGCGACTCGAGCGCGGGCAGCGACGCCTCGGAGAACGGGCCGAGCCGATGGAAGAACTCGTTGAGGTCCGGCGCCGCCTTCTTCAGGTCCACCAGGAGCGGCGTCTGTTCGTCAGCCGTCTCGCCGAGCGCGTGCATCGTCGGCTTCAGCTCGTCGAGGAACCCGGGCAGCTTGTGGAAGGACTCCGCGAGCTCGGCGCGGCGGGAGGCCGAGACCTCGGCGGCGTCGGCCGACGCGGTGACCCAGCGGGCGACGTCCTTCTTGTTCTGCTCGAGCTCGTTGACGGCCGTGTCGGCGTCGGTGATGAACCGCTGGATCACCTGGTTCTGGTCACCGAGGATCCGGAGGACGCGGCTGGTCTCGCGCAGGCCGGGATGCGCGCGCTCGAGCACCTGCGCGAGATCCTCCGGGCGGCCGGCCAGGCCCGTCCCCAGCTCGGAGAGGATCAGCCGCAGCCGCTCGCGCACGGGCTCGCGCATGATGTCGTTGACGAGGTCGGGCGGGATCGTCGAGAAGTTCTGCTCGACCGGGACCACCGCGCTGCCGTCGGTCGGCAGCTTCTTGTCGGACTCGCCGGGCTGGCAGTCCACGTAGTACTCGCCGATCAGCGACTGCGGCTTGATCTCGCAGCTCGCGTCCTCGCGCAGGTCGGCGAAGCCCGGCTCGGTCACCTTGGCCTCGACCAGGGCGAGCGCGCGCCCACCCTCCTTCACCACGTCGAAGCCGCTCGTCTGCCCGGCGGTGACGCCGCCGATCCTGAAGTCACCCTGCTCGACCAGGCCGAACGCGTTGTCGAACTGGATCTTGTACGTCGGCTCGCCCGAGCTGTCCTCGGAGGCGCCCGTGAAGGCGAACGCCGCGATGCCGGCGCCGAGCACGACGAGGATGCTGAGTGCGCGCCGCATCAGTCGCTCGCCCTGTCCTCTTCCTTGCAGTTGAGCGCTTCCTGCTCCTCCTCGGACAGCACGTTCGACCCGTCGGGGAGGACGGGCTCGGCGCTGCCCGGGCAGCGCTGGAAGTGGCCGGCCGAGGTGAAGCCGAGCGGCTCGCTGAAGACGATGTGGCCGCGCGCGGTCGCGCCGAGGGCGTCGAAGCCGGCGCCGGTCGTGGAGAAGTCGTCGAACCAGCCGAAGAAGTCAGATGTGTATGGCCGGCCGAACGCGATCTCGGGCGCCGCGTTCTCGAACGCCTCCGCCGACTCGACGAGCGAACCCTTTGTCTCGCCGACGTCGACCGCCTTGCCGCCCGGCGACGCCGTCCGCTCGCGGGTGACGGTGGCGAGGTCGGCGAGCTCGGGGAACGAGTTGAGCAGGTCGATCAGGTCGTTGTCCTTGCCGTTGCGATCGATCGTGATCCGCAGGTCGCGCACGGTCGGCTCCGCATCGGCGACGAGCTTGCGCGCGTCCTTGAGGAACGGGCCGAGCTGGCGCACGGCCGGCTTCGACGCGTCGACCAGCGGGTCGACGTCGTCGAGCGCCGCACGCAGGTTCACGAACGTCGTGTTCGCCTGGCGCATGAACGGGGGCAGCTCGCTGATCGAGTCGGCGAGCGCCGTCTTCTGACTCGCGAGCGCCGTCGTCGTCGTGCTGAGCTGCGAGACGAGGGAGGAGAGGTCGTCGCGCTTCTCCGCCAGCGCGGTGACGAGCTGCGACGAGTCGACGAGGAAGCGCTCGAGGACCGGCTTGTCGCGCGTCAGCTCGTTGAAGAAGCGGCTCGAGGTGGAGAGCGCCGGGTTGAGGTACTCGAAGCCGACGTTGGCCTCCTTGCCCATGTTCTCGAACTGGCGCGCCTGCCCCTTGAAGAAACCCTGAAGCGCCTTGCGCGTCTTCGGGTCGAGCGTGTTGAACAGCTCGTCGAGGTCGACGGCGGTCGTCGTGTTGTCGGCGGCGATGTGACCGCCGTCGTCGATCGTGCGGCCGTTCGACTGCGACTCGGGCGGGAACGCGAGGTCGATGTAGCGGTTCGCGATTCCCGACTGCGAGAACTGGCGGATGGTCGCGTGCGTGCCCTCGGGCACCGGAGAGTGGTCGTCGTCGACCGAGAACTCGATCACCGCCTGGCCCTCGTCGGTGATGTCGATGTTCTTGACGGAGCCGATCGGCACGCCGCCGGTCTGGACGGGGTTGCCGTTGACCAGCTGGCCGGCGTTGAGGAAGTCTGCGGTGATGGTGTAGCCCGAGCCCCCGCCGCCGAACAGGAGCACTGCGACGAGGACGGCAGCTGCAATCACTGCCGCCATTGCGGCAGCGCGTCCCACGCCGCTTACCGATCGCATCCCTTCGCTCGCTCCTCCGTCTCCAGCGCCGGACGCCTTGTAAAAGACGTTCTTTCCCCCCGACGCGGGCGAAAACCTATATCAGTGGAACGAGCGCGAGTCTCAGTTGTTGACGCGGCCCCGTTAAGTGAATGTTGAGCGCTATTCCGGGTCGGGGCGCTCTTCGCCGGGCCAGGTGCCCGTGAGGTTCATGAACGCGCGCCGCGAGCCGTGGTCCGTCGCCTCCTTGACCGCGCGGAATATCGCGCCCTGAACGGCCGCCGCGAGGATCAGTTTCCCCCACGAGATCTCGAGATGCTTGGAGTCCGGAGGCTCCTCGTCGTCGATCGCGCCCCAGATGCCGTCGAAGAGCTTCTTGCCGAGGAAGCCGGCGAGCAGTCCGCTGAGAATGGAAAACGGCAGAAAGAGAAACTTCACTGTCTGACATGTATACCTGGGCGGCCCTGAAACGAACCATCAGGGATTTGAGCGGCGACAACCTGACGGACTGGGCTGCCGCGCTCACCTATTACTCGGTCCTCGCGATCTTTCCGGGGCTGATCGTTCTCATCGCGATCCTCGGCCTCGTCGGACAGCACCCGCAGACGACGAACGCGCTGCTCGACATCGTGCGCGACATCGGGCCCGAGTCGGCGGTCGACACGTTCCGCGGCCCGATCGAGGGCGTCGTCAAGTCGAACAGCGGCGCCGGCGCGCTGCTCGGCGTCGGACTGCTCGTTGCCATCTGGTCGGCGTCCGGATACATCGGCGCCTTCATGCGCGCGATGAACGTGATCTACGAGGTCGAGGAGGGGCGGCCGTTCTGGAAGCGGCGGCCGCTTCAGATCGTGATCACCATCGCCATGGTGCTGCTGCTCGCGCTCGTCGCGATTTCGATCGTCGTCACGGGGCCGCTCGCAGAGGCGATCGGCGAAGAGGTCGGCCTCGGCGACACCGCGATCACGATCTGGAACATCACGAAGTGGCCCGTGATCGTCGTCATCGTGATGGGGATGTTCACCGTCCTCTACTACGTCGCGCCGAACGTTCGCCAGCCGAAGCTGCGATGGGTCACGCCGGGCGGCGTCCTCGCTGTGGTCCTGTGGCTGCTCGCCTCGGTCGGCTTCGGCCTGTACGTCGCCAACTTCGGCTCTTACGACAAGACCTACGGGTCGCTCGGCGGAGTCATCGTCTTCCTCGTTTGGCTCTGGCTGTCGAACCTCGCACTCCTGCTCGGCGCCGAGTTCGACGCCGAGCTCGAACGCTCGCGCCAGCTCGCGGCGGGCCTGCCCGCGGAGGAGTCGTTACAGCTGCCGGAACGCGAGCCGCCGAAGGACCTAGCGCGCCTAGACTCGATCGCGCCCGGATGGTGGAACTGGCTATACACGGCCGCCTTAAGAGCGGCTGCCCTTTGGGCATGTGGGTTCGAATCCCACTCCGGGCATCCCCCATCTGCGGTATTTGACCGCAACTAAAGGGCCTCTACCCTGTCTCTAGGGCTGGAAGCACCCTGCTCCCATGGAAGCGCATGCTCTAACTCCCAGTACTGGTTCCGCGCTCGCCGGGCGGTCGCCCCTCCTTCGGCTGCAGAGCGACGAGAAGCTCATCGCGCTCATACGCCGCGGGCACCACGGTGCCTTCGACGCTCTCTTCCAGCGCTACCAGTCGCGGCTCCTCGCCTTCTGCCGCCACATGCTCGGCTCGACGGAGGACGCGGAGGACGTCCTGCAGGAGGTCTTCACCGCCGCGTTCAACGCGATGCTGGCCGACGACCGGCCGATCAACGCGCGCCCGTGGCTCTACCGCATCGCCCGCAACCGCTGCCTCAACCACCTGCGACGCCCGCAGGCCGCGGGACTCGACTCGATGGATGTGTTCGAGCGCGACGGCGGCGTCACCACCGCGGACACCGTCCACCGCCGCGAGGAGTTCCGCCAGATCGTCGCTGACGTACAGGACCTCCCCGAGACACAGCGCACCGCCCTTCTTCTCCGCGAGATCGACGCCCTCTCCTACGACCAGATCGCGGAGGCGATGGACACGACGGTGCCGAGCGTCAAGTCGCTTCTCGTACGCGCGCGCGTATCTCTCGCCGAGGCTGCCGAGGCGCGCCTCCTGACCTGCGGCGAAGTGCGGGTCGAGCTCGGGCAGGTCGCCGAGGGGCTCACGCGCACGACCGCGCCGGTGCGCCGACACCTCAAGCACTGCGAGCGCTGCCGCCTGTTCCGGACCGAGCTGCGGCGCGCTAACCGGGCGCTGGCCGCGATCTACCCGATCGGCCCGCTGATCGTCCTGAAGAAGCTGTTCCTCGCGAAGCTCGGCACCGGCGCTGCCGGCGGCGGGCTCGCCGGCGGCGGCGCAAGCGCCGGCGCCGCCGGGATCACCGGCTCGGCGACCGCCGCTGGTGCGGCGGGCGCGGCGGGTGCAGCAGGCGCCGCAGGCGCAGCCGGAACCGCGGGCGGCATGGCGCTCGGCGGCGCTGCCGCGACAGGCGCGGCCGCCGCGGGCGGTGCCGCGGCGGGTGGTGCTGTATCCGCAGGCCTTGGCGCCGTCGCTTCCAAGGCTGTCGCCGGACTCGCGGCGGTCACGATCGTCACCGCGGGCGCGGTCGAGGTCAACAAGGTGACGCAGCGCGAGCGCAACAAGCCGGTCACGGCGGCTGTGGCCGAACCGGCCCCGGCCGATGCCGAGACCGTCGGCCTCCTCGCAGACGAGGCGCCTGTGATCGAGCAGCCGGCAACTCCGCCCACCACCGAGAAGCCCAAGCCGGAGCCGGTCGCCGCCGCGCCGGTCGAGCCGGCGCCGCAGCCCGCTCCCGTCGAGGAGCCCGCCGAGCAGACGCCGCCGCCGACCGCGGTCGACGAGGACAGCTCGACCACCACGCTTCCGCCGGCGGACGACTCGGAGACGACGGACGACTCCGAGGAGGAGCCTCCGCCCCCGTCCGACGACGAAGAGGATCCGGACACGACCGAGCCCACCACGCCGCCCGGCGAGTCGCGCTCCACGCCGGAAGAGCCCCAGCCCGCGCCGATCGCGGGCGAGGACACCACGCCGCTCCGCTGATCGCGTTCGAGGACTTCGAGCGCGTCGACATGCGCGTCGGCCGCGTGGTGCGCGTCGACGAGTTCCCCGAGGCGCGCAACCCGGCGTGGAAGCTCGAGATCGACTTCGGTCCCGAGATAGGGCTGAAGCGCTCCTCGGCGCAGATCACCCATTACACGCGCGAGGCGCTCGAGGAACGCCTCGTAATCGGCGTCGTCAACATGCCGCCGCGCCGGATCGCGGGCTTCGAGTCCGAGGTGCTCGTGCTGGGTGCCCTCGACGACGAGAAGGGCGTCGTCCTGCTCCAGCCGGACGACGACGTCGCCGTCGGCGACCAAGTTGGTAGAGCGGCGAAGCCCGCGGTTACGCGAGCTGGATGCGACTTGACATCAGGACGCGGGGCTGGAAGCCCCGCGTAGGCCGTTAGCGCGGCCGCTGAGAGGCCGATGACCTTGAGGCGGCGGTCGAGCGCCTTCATCGCGAATGCGCGCGTTTCATCGAGCGACACGCCGAACAGCTCCTGGCCCTCCTCGTACCAGGGCGGCATCAGCACGCCGTCCGCGGCCGGCCCGGACTCGGTGATCGTGCGCATGATCGCGTCGCGATAGCGCTCGTCCTTCTGAGCCATGTCGCGCAGGAAGCGCGCGCCGAACGCGACGTGGCGGTGCTCGTCGCGCGCGACCTTGTTGAAGCCCTCGACGAAGCCCGGGCAGCGTCCCGTCCTCCTCGTTGTAGCTGATGATGAAGTGCTGCCCGGTCAGCGCGAGCATGCCCTTCGATGACCATGTGGTAGAGCGTCATCGCCTCGACGAGCGTCTCGAGGTCCTCGGGCTCGCGCGCGAGCTTCTCGACGCGCGAGCCGAGCATCTCGTCGAACAGCACGCCGAAGTTCGGGTTCAGGTGGGCGCTCGTCTCCTCGAGCCGCGCGTTCAGGTCCGTCGGACTCGAGCACGCCCACCTCCGAGTAGAAGCGGTCGAAGAACGCGACGTGGCGCGCCTCGTCGGCGATCTGCGTGCAGAGGAAGATGCGCATCTCCTCGTCCGGCGCCGCGCGCATCATCGGCCCGAGCTCGGCCGCGACGCGCTGCTCGCCGATGAAGAACGACGAGAGCCCGTACATCCGCTGGTAGCGCTCCTCCTCGGGGATGCGCTCGTGCCAGTCCATCGCGGTCCTGCGTGAAGTCGAGGTCCTGCACGCTCCACTGCTGCCGCTCCCACAGGCGGTAGAGCTCGGCGTAGCTCAGGAGGTTCGCGTCGCCGCGGTCGGCCCCGGCCTGTAGCGCCGGGTCGCTTGTCGCCTGGAAGTCCTCACGCGCCATGCGCGTGCTGGCGGCGTCACTCACGACGACGAGTCTAAGGGCCCGGTTCCGCGGACGCCACGACCTCGACGTTGCCCTGGGGGCTCTTGCCGCTGTAGGACTCGTTCGGCGTGAGGCCGTCCAGGTCGAGCTCGGCTACCCCGGTCCCACCGCCGCCGATCGAGAGGGTCTCGCCGCCGATCCTGAGCGTGTACGACCCGCCGTCGGACGCCCGCAGGATGACCCGTATCGCGATGAACGCCGGCACGCGGATCCGGCGGGGCGTCAGGCGCCCGCCGTTGCCCGTGAAGACGGCCTCCGAGCGGATCGGCTCCTCGTCGCCCTGCTGCTCCTCCGGGGGCACGGTGCGGGGCTCCTCGTCCGGGTCGGGCTTCTTGTCGGGCGTCGTCTCGGGGGGCGGCGTGGTGACGGGCGCAGGTGCGCTGGTCGTCGGCACCGTCTCGGCCGTGGTCTCTTCGTCGTCGTCACCGCAAGCCGCAAGGGCGAGTCCAAATGCGCCGACCAGAAGTAATGCGAGCAGCGCTCGTGCCGATACGCACAGAGTGATGCGAGATGTTCCCACCCTTTTCATCTACATCCCTTCTTCGGTATGACGCCCGCCGGCGCCGGCTGTGGATCGCGGGCCAGCGCGTGCACCATGGCATGACCGGCGTGCTGCTGCTCGCGACGGGTGCCGCTCTGGTCTGGCACGACTGGAAGGACCGGTCGCTCTGGTTCCAGCTCGGGCCCGACCGGCAGGCCTAGGCAGAGAACGTCTCGCCGGGCTGCAGCACCGCGACCTTCGACGACGTCTTCGACTCGACGTCGGCCTTGAACGCCTCGGCGTCGGTCTCGATCGGCGGGAATGTGTCGTAGTGGCACGGGACCACGGTCCCCGCGCCCACCAGCTCCGCGGCCGTGACGGCGTCATGGCGATCCATCGTGTAGTGGCCGCCGATGCACATGAGCGCGACGTCGATCTGATCGCGCTTGCCGGGCAGAGCGAGGTCTGAGAAGAGCCCCGTGTCGCCGAGGTGGTAGACGGTCTTGCCGCCGAGGTTGATGACGAGGCCCGCCGGAGTATGCGGCGTGCCGTTCGGCGAAACCGCCGTGTGCCACGCCGGGGTCAGGCGCACCCAGCCCCCCTCGAACTCAATCGTGCCGCCGATGTTCGGGTCGGCCACGTTCTCGACGCCCGACTCGCCCAGCTCGTTCGCAAGCTCGACGATCGCGACCGTCTGCGCGCCCGTGCGCTTGGCGATGTCCACCGTGTCACCGATGTGGTCCGCGTGCCCGTGCGTGAGGAAGATGTGCGTCGGGTCGAGGTCGCCCGCCTCGACGGCCGCCTTCGGATTGCCGGTCAGGAACGGATCGACCAGGACGCGCGTGTCGCCCTCGGTCAGCTCGAAGCAGGCATGTCCCAAAAAGCGAATATCCATCTAGTCGTCGTCTCCCTTCATCTCGAGTTCGCGCGCGAGCTCCCACCCTACGGCCACGCCGATCAACATGCCCAGCCGGGTCTCCTCGGCCAGGAGCGTGCGCACCGCACGCATCCGCTCGGCGATGTCCTCCTCGCGCACCGCGCCGGCCACCTCGTTCTCACGCAGCTGCGTGAAGTAGCCGTCCACGTCGAGCGCCTGGTAGAGGACGTGCTGAAGCTGCGGCGCGATCCGGGCGACGCGGGCCTCGGCCTCGCGGAAGCGCTCGGGCTCGGTCAGCGCCTTCAGCGCGGCGTCGAGCTCGTCGTCCGTGAACCTGTGCTCGGCCACGGCCGCGTCAGCGCTTGAAGCTCGTCAGGAGCAACCCGGCGAAGCTGCCGACGGCTGCGCCGCCGAACGCGGCGACGATGCTGGCGTCCTCGGTCGCCAGCGACAGCGCGAGCAGCAGTCCCGCGACCACGTACACGCCGATGAGGTCGTTCTCGCGGTCGTCGCCTCGGCGCGCGGCGACCCTGTCGTCGACGAGCCACGCGCACAGCAGGCCGAGCGCGGCACCGTTGGCGCCGACGGCGGGCAGGACATCCAGCGCGTTGCTGAGCGCGGCCCCCGCCGCGCCCGCCGCGACGAAGATCACAACGGGCACCGCGTGTCCGAAGCGGCGCTCCAGCAGCATGCCGAAGATGCCCGTCGCGGTGAGCGCGATGAACGCGTACCCGAGGTTGTCGTGCAGGAACGGCGTCGCCGCCACCCGCCACCAGTCGCCGTCGATCGGGAAGATCAGCGCACCGAGGTCGTAGTAGGTGACGTCGTTGCTTGCGGACACGACCATCGCCAGCAGCGAGAGCGCAATGAGGAGGCGCGTTCCGTGCGGCGTGGTCTCCGGCGCGATCCCGGGAATCTCGTCGGGCCGCAGCTTCGGCAGCTTCGGGCCTCGCCGCCGCAGGCGCCCCGTCTGAGGCGTGCCGTCGGGGCCGATCTTGGGCGCCCGCTTCCGCACCCGCTGCCCGCAGTAGGGGCACTCGGTCACGTACGGGCTGACCTCGGCGGAGCAGTTCTTGCAGACGACGAAGAGGTCCGGCTCGCTCATCCCGACCGAGGATACGCAAGCCCTTCGGCCGGGGCGAGTGGCTAGTCCGGCTGGCTCGTCTTCTCCACGATCTCGCGCATCACCTCGCGCAGATCGTGGTTGGCCTCGAACACCACGATCTGCCGGGCCGCGCCGTTCCCCTTGTTGAGCAGATCCTCGATGCATTCGAGGTCCTCCACCGAGCCGAGCTCCTCGGAGTGCGGCCGGAGGCGCTCCACCACCCGGCGGACGAGGTCCGTCGTCGGCACGCGGTTCGTGTCCGGCAGGTCGACAAGCGTCCCCTCGAGGCCATGGCGCGCGGCGAGGAACTTGTTCTCGTCGAGCATCTCGTACGGGTAGCGGGCGAGCTCGTATCCCTGGTCGAACTTCTCGCTCAGCTCCTTGACCATCGCCTGGACGAGGGCCGCCAGGGCGAGCGTGTGCTCGACGCGTGTCTGGGCGTCCATGACGCGGATCTCGACCGTGCCGAAGTTCGGGTGAGGCCGCACGTCGTACCAGAGGTAGGTGTAGTCCTCGATCTGCCGCGCCTCGATCATGAACTCGATCCGGCGCTGGTAGTCGCCCCAGTCCTCGTAGCGCGGAGGGATACCGACTCGCGGGAACGCACGGAAGATCGGAGTGCGCGTCGACAGGAGGCGCGTCTCGTCGCCGCGCCAGAAGGGTGAGTTCGCCGACAGCGCCAGGAGCGGTGCCAGGTGCACTCGCATCCCGTTCGCGACGTAGATCGCCTTGTCGGGGTTGTCCACGCCCACGTGCACGTGCACGCCGAAGATGAGCTCCTGCCGGGCGATGAACTGCAGCCCGGCGATCAGGTCGCGATAGCGCGGGCGCGCGACGATCCGCTGGTCCTCCCACTTTGCGAACGGATGCGTGCCCGCCGAGCCGATCGCGAGCCCGAGGCTCTCGGCCGTCGTCTGGACCCGCTTGCGCAGCTCTCGGAGCTGGATCCCGGCCTCGCGCGTGTTGCGGCAGGGCTCCGTCGCGATCTCGCAGACGGACTCCATGAGCTCCGGCTTGACGGCGTTCGTCTCCCCCAGCGCCGCGAGGAGCGACTCGATCGAACTCGAGAGCTCGAGCGTCTCCGCGTCCACGATCATCAGCTCCTCCTCGATGCCGATGGTGTACGCGGGGCCCGTGAATCGGTGCTCCACGGCCGCATCGTAGACTGCCACGGCGACATCGACGAAGGAGATTTTTCAGTGGCGCTCGGCTACGACGGCAAGCTCTACATCCTCGCTTTCGACCATCGGGGCTCGTTCCAGAAGAAGTGGTTCGGGCTGGAGGGCGACCCCTCGCCCGAGGACACGGAGCGGATAGCCGACGCGAAGCGGGTCATCTACGAGGGGCTCGAGAAGGCGCTCGAGAAGGGCGCCGAGCCCAGCGTCACGGGCGCGCTGGTCGATGAGCAGTTCGGCGAGCCGAGCGGGATCCCGCAGGCCGCGAAGGAGCACGGGCTCGAACTCGCGATGCCGGTCGAGAAGTCCGGCCAGAACGAGTTCGACTTCCAGTACGGCGAGGACGGCTTCGGCGAGCACATCGAGAAGTTCGACCCCGCCTTCTCCAAGGTCCTGGTCCGGTACAACCCGGACGGCGACGCCGAGATGAACGAGCGTCAGATCGGCCGGCTCAAGATCCTTTCCGACTGGCTCCACGCGAACGACCGCAAGTTCCTCTTCGAGCTGCTCGTGCCGGCGGAGGAGGCCCAGCTCGAGCAGGTCGGCGGCGACACCGACCGCTACGACGCGGAGCTCCGGCCGGAGCTCATGCGGCGCACCATCGAGGAGATCCAGAACGCGGGGATCGAGGTGGACATCTGGAAGATCGAGGGCGTCGACGAGCGCTCGGACGCGGAGATGCTCGCGAAGCAGTCGCGCAAGGGCGAGGGCCGTGAGGGCGTCGTCTGCGTCCTTCTCGGTCGCGGCGCCAACGACGACAAGGTCGACCACTGGCTGACGCAGGCCGCCCCCGTCGACGGCTTCGTCGGGTTCGCGATCGGCCGTTCGATCTGGGGCGACGCGCTCAAGGGCTTCATCGACGGGTCGCTGGACCGCGAGACCGCGGCCGGCCAGATAGCCGAGAACTACCTGCGCTTCGTACGGGTGTACGAGGACGCGGAACAGCTTGCCGCTGCCCGCTAGGGCGGTAGGCTCTTTTTACGCGAGCCGGATGCGAGCTATCCGATCAGCGCGCGGGGCCGGAAGCCCGCGGAGGTAACGACATGAAGATGCGTCAGTCACTCGCGCAGTTCGAGGCCGCCTTCCACGAGCAGGCGGTCGAGGACCGCCTGCACCGTGAGGAAGTCAGGGTCGACGTCGCCCAGCGGGCGCGCGTCCGCCGTGCCGAGCGCGTGCAGAAGCACGGGACGCTGCGCTTCCTCACGCTCGTGCTGGTGATCATCCTCACGGCCGTCGTCGTGACGGTCGTGATGTTCGAGACCCTCGCCCGCGTCGCGGGCTAGCACCGCCTCGTAGCACTCGTCGCACACGAGTCACCCGGCGCGGCGCAAACTCGGCCGCGTGCCCGATCCGGTTGCCAGGACCCATGACAGTCATGGTTCTTGGCAACCGGATGTCGCGATCGCGGCGATCGCGGAGCGGCAGCACGGGGTCGTCTCCCTCGCGCAGCTGCGTGAGCTCGGGCTTGGAAGGGGCGCGATCGAGCACCGGATCAGACGCCGACGCCTTCATCGCGTCGAACCGACGGTCTATTCGGCTGGGCATCCGATCCTCACGACCGCGGCGCAATGGATGGCCTCGGTGCTCGCGGGGGGCGATGCCGCGGTGCTCAGTCACTGGTCAGCGGCGATTCTCTGGCGCCTCCGATCCGGCTCGGGGCCGCGCACGCACGTGACCATCCCGCGCCGGCGCCGCAACACTCCCACGATTGTCTTCCATTTCGCGGCGCTGCCGGATGACGAGGTGACCATTTCGAATGGGATCCCCGTCGCGAGCCCGGCGCGCGTGATCCTCGATCTCGCCCCCCACCTGCCCCTATCGGCGCTTCATCGAATGCTCGAGGCGGCCGAGCGGCTGCGGCCGTGGCGCGGCCCCGCGATCCCCGAGCTTCTCGAGCGGTATCCACGCCGATCGGGCACGCCGAAGCTGCGAGCAATCACCGCAGCGCCCCTGGCGATGACCCGCAGCGAGCTCGAGGCCCGCTTCCTCTACCTCGTCGACGAATGGGACCTACCGCGGCCGCGGACCAATGTCACGATCCTCGGCTTCGAGGTCGACTGCGTCTGGCCCGACCGGCGAGTAATCGTGGAGCTGGACGCCTTCGGCACGCACGGGAGCAGCGAAGCGTTCGAGCGTGACCGCCGCAAGGACCGCGCGCTCAAGGCAGCCGGCTGGACCGTCATCCGGATCACTGCGCGACAACTCGCCCAGGAGCCCACCGCGATCCGCGGGGACCTCGCCCGCCTCGTAACGGGCTAGCGCAGGCGCTTAGGTCTTCAGCTTGTCGAGGGCGGCATCAACCGCCTGTTTCGCCTGAGGGTCCTCTCCGCGCTCCTGCTGGATCTCGAGGTAAACCTCCTTGCGGAACACCGGGATGCTCCGCGGCGCCTGGATCCCGATCCGGACCTTCTCACCCATGATCGCGAGAACCGAGACCTCGATCTCGTCCCCGATCATGATGCTCTGATTGGACTTTCTGGTGAGGACCAGCATGAACGCCCCTGTCGCCTCCGTGCCTCTCGCCGGTGTGCGCAGTCAAGCAGGCTTCGGCTGTTTGATCAAGTAGGGACGAAGTAGGACCATTGCTAGTGTTGCGCGCCGCATGGCGCGCCGCTCGCTCAAACCGCAGCTGAATCAGATCCGGACCTGGGTCCGGCAAGGGCGCACCGACGCGTGGATCGCGCACCAGCTCCAGGTTGCCGTGCGCGACATCGACGCCTTCAAGCGCGAGCACGGGCTCGCGCCGGAGGGCGAGGAGGAGACCTCCTTCAGCGACGACATGGACCTGCGAGCCGAAGACGACGCGCTGATCGCCGCCGAGCTCGACGCCGAGCCCGAGGACGACGAGGACGAGCCCGAGGAGGGCGAGACCGGCAAGGACGACAACGGCGGCTCCGGGATCGTCCCCGCCGTCGCCGTGGCCGCCGCGGAGGACGCGGCCGCAGGCGGCGCCCGAAGACGCTCGATGGGAGCTTCGACCACGGCGAGGAGGGCTACGGCCTGTGGCTCGACCCGTCGATTCAGGAGGACTCGGTCTACGCCGAGCACTGGGCGGGCCACCGGCCCGTCACCGTCTCGGTCGAGCCCGACCGAATCGTGATTCGCCGCGCCGGCGAGGACGCGTCGGGCGACAACGGCGACTCGAGCTCGGACGAGCTCGACCCGGACGAGTTCGCGTCGTAGCCGCGCTACCGCTCTGAATCGCTCAGCTGCCGGCCGCCGGCGTAGTCGGCGGCCTCACGCGCGTACCGGCCGAAAGCGGCGTCGATGAGCCATGCGGGGTCGGAGCTGAAGTCCGGCGCCGACCCGTAGAGGTCGGCGAGCTCCTCGATGGAGAACGTCGATCCGAGCCGCTTGCGCAGCTCCTCGACGAGATCCTCGGTCGCCCGGCGGTAGGTGGCATCGTCGGCCTCGGCGAGCCGTCGCTCGCCGTCCTCCCACTGGAACAGCGCGTTCTGGACCGGGTATGCGATCCGCGCAGGCTAGCGACCGAGATTCTCGATCACGTACGCCCGCTCGCCTTCCTTGATCATCCCGAGCTTGCGGGCCTCGCGCTCGAGCGCGAGCGGTCGCTTCAGGTCCTCGACGCGGTGCTTGAGGCTCGCGTTCTCCTCCTGGAGCGCCTCGAGCTGAGCCTCCTCGTGCTTCGCCGTCTCCGACTGGCGCAGCCAATGGCTGATCGGGGAGATGTAGGAGAGCAACACCGCGCCCAGGACCATGAGCAGCGCGTAGCGCCCCAGCCGATCCCAGCGGATGCGCGCGGGAGGCGGTTTGCGAGCGGCCATCGCGACCGGCTTCGCGGCGGGGCCGCCCTTTCCTGCTCAGGACCTGAAGACCGAGCGCCCCGGATAGGCGGCGTCCGCGCCAAGCGCCTCCTCGATCCGGAGCAGCTGGTTGTACTTCGCCACGCGATCTGACCGCGAGGGGGCGCCCGTCTTGATCTGGCCGCAGCCGGTGGCGACGGCGAGATCGGCGATCGTGACGTCCTCGGTCTCGCCCGAGCGGTGCGACATCACGGCCGAATACCCGGCGGTCTCGGCCGTCTTCATCGCGTCGAGCGTCTCGGTCAGGGTCCCGATCTGGTTGACCTTCACGAGGATCGAGTTGGCGACGCCGCGCTCGATGCCCTCGCGCAGGCGCTCGGTGTTCGTCACGAAGAGGTCGTCGCCGACGAGCTGCACGGTGTCACCGAGCCGGTCGGTCAGGACCTTCCAGCCGTCCCAGTCCTCCTCGGCCATCCCGTCCTCGATCGAGACGATCGGATAGCGCCCGGCCATCTCCGCCCAGTACGCCGCCATCTCCTCGGCGGAGAGTGTGCGGCCTTCATGCTCGAGCACGTACGACCCTTGCTTCTCCACCTCGCTGGTCGCCGGATCGAGCGCGATCGCGACCTGCTCGCCCGGCTCGTACCCCGCCGCGGCGATCCCGGCCATCAGCATCTCGAGCGCTGCCTCGTTCGACTCGAGGTCGGGGGCGAACCCGCCTTCGTCGCCGACCGCCGTGCTGAGCCCGCGATCGTGCAGCTGCTTCTTGAGGGCGTGAAAGACCTCGATGCCGGCCCGCAGCGCGTCCGAGTAGGTGGTGAAGCCGGCCGGCACGACCATGAACTCCTGGAAGTCGACCTTGTTGTCGGCGTGCGCGCCGCCGTTCAGCACGTTCATCATCGGCACCGGCAGCACGTGCGCCTGCTCGCCGCCGAGGTAGCGCCACAGGGATGTCCCCTCCTCCGCCGCGATCGCCTTCGCAGCGGCGAGCGAAACGCCGAGGATCGCGTTGGCCCCGAGGCGTCCCTTGTTGGGAGTGCCGTCCAGCTCGATCATCGCCCTGTCCAGCTCGGCCTGGTCGGCGGGATCGAGCCCCGACACCGCGTCGCGGATCTCGCCGTTCACGTTCGCGACCGCCTTGCTGACGCCCTTCCCGGCGAACGCCTCGCCGCCGTCGCGCAGCTCTACCGCCTCGTGGACGCCCGTGGACGCCCCGGACGGGACGGCGGCACGGCCCGCGGCTCCGGACTTCAGCCCGACCTCGACCTCTACCGTCGGGTTGCCCCGGCTGTCGGTGATCTGCCGGCCGTGCACCAGCTGGATCTCGCTCAAGCTTCCCTTCCCTCCTTGAAGCGGTTGGCGGCCTCGCGCAGTGCGAGCTCCGGATCGACATCGAGCGCCCGCGCAACCGCGACCGCCTGGAAGAACAGCTCCCCGACGATCTCGAACGGCGTCCGCTCCTCGCCGGCCTGGCGCTGCACCTTGCGGGCATAGGACAGCGCGGGCAGGTTCTCCGGCAGCGGGCCGAACAGCGCGCCCCCGCGCTCGTCATCGCGCTTGATCTCGTCCCACTGGCGCACGACGCCGGCCGCGGTGTCGACCGCGGCGTCGCCGAAGACGTGCGGGTGGCGCCGAATCAGCTTTTCGCGGCAGTGATCGGCCACGTCGGCGAGGCTGCCCGCGTCGCGCTCCTCGAGCAGGAGCGCCAGGAAGTAGACCTGGAAGAGGACGTCGCCCAGCTCGTCGAGCAGCTTGGCGTCGTCTCCCGCGTGGGCGGCGTCGGCCAGCTCGTAGGCCTCCTCGACCGTGTGCGGCACGATCGAGCGTTCGTCCTGCTCGCGGTCCCACGGGCACTCGCGCCGCAGCCGGCGGGTGATCTCGTCGAGGGCCAGCAGCGCTTCGGATGGTGCGCCCCGTATCGGGCATCCGCGGCGCTAGCCCTGCGGAACGGGGACCGGCGTGCCCTGCGGTGCGCCCTGTGGCGGTGCGCCCGTCGGCGGTGCGCCGGTCGGCGGTGCGCCCTGCGGCACGGGCACCGGCTGGCCCTGCGGCGCTCCGCCGCCCTGCGGCGGTGCGACCTGCGGCGCGCCGCCCGACGCGGGGCCGGTCGACGTCTCGTCGGACGCGTTGTCGCACTCCTGCACGACGTAGTCGTCGGCGCAGTTCGTCTTCTCGGAGTACTTGTCCTGGAACTCCTTGATGAAGTCGTCGAGCGCCTTCTGCTCGCGCTCCGACCTGAGCAGGCTCTTGATCGTCTCCTTCGCGTCGTCGAGCGACTGCTGCGACGCGGGGGTGACCTTGGTGACCTCGAAGACGTACCAGCCGAACTGGGTCTTGACCGGTCCGGTCAGCTGGCCCTTCTCGGCGGAGAAGATCGCATCGTCGAACGCCTTCTCCTGCTGGCCCTCCGCGACGGCCGGCAACTTGCCGCCCTGCGACTTGGACGCCTCGTCGATCGAGAACTCCTTCGCGACGTCCTTGAAGCTCTGCCCTGACTCGATCGCCTGCTTCGCCTCGTTCGCCTTGGCCTCGGTCTTCGTGAGGACGACGTTGAGGTCGCGGCGCTCGGGCTGCGCGAAGCGCTCCTTGTTCTCGTCGTAGTAGTTGGAGATGTCCTCGTCGGTCACCTCATCGGTGTCGTCGATGATCTCGTCGCGCACCTTGGTCGAGAGGACGTCGAGCTTGACGCGGAAGAGCAGGTCCTCCTCGGTCTGGCCTGACGTCTTGAGGAACTGCTGGTACTGCTTGTCGTTCGGGAACGACTGGTTCTTCTGGTCCTCGAACTGCTTCTGGATCTCCTCGTCGCTCACCTCGATGTCGCGCGCATCGGCCTCCTGCTGGATCCACTCGGCCGAGATCAGGAACTGCATCACCTGCTGCTTCAGCGAGTCGAACTCCTGCGAGCACTGGTCCTTGAGCTGGTCATCCGTGGGCTTCTGGGAGCCCGGTGGCACAGGCTGCTGCTTCTTCGCGTCGATGCACTCGGTGAAGTCCGGCGGATCCGGAACGGCGACCTGGCCGCCCGCACCCGGGGGCTGCTGCCCCTGCGCCGCGGCCTGGATCCAGTGGTCGAACTCCTCCTGCTTGATGACGGTGTCGTCGACCTTCGCGACCGCGCCGGAGGGAACGTCGTTCCCGCAGCCGGCCACGGCAATCGGCAGGACGGCGGCGGTTGCGAGCAGCGAAATGAGGCGCGTCAGTCGCAAAGCAGCGCGGGAGATTAGAGCATCGGCTCTGAAGCGACCTTAAGTACCGCCTCAGCCGCCGCGACCACCGCGGGGAAGCGCGCAACGGGATCGTCGGGCACCCGGAGCGTCACCTGGCTCTTACCCGACTCGTAGATCGCACCGGGCAGCTCGGCGCGGAGCGCCTTAGCGCCCGTCGAGTCGAGCTCGATCGGGGTGACCGCCAGACGACCGCCGCTGAACGTGACCGCGCGCGCTCCCGCGCGCCCGAGCTTGATGCGCGCGTCCTGCAGCTTGATCAGATTCTCGAGCGCGTCAGGCAGCGGACCGAACCGGTCGGCGAGCTCCTCGCGCAGGACGATCAGGTCGGCGATCTCGCGCGCGCCGGCGACGCGTCGGTGGATCTCGATCTTCGCCGCCTCGTACGGGACGTAGTCGCCCGGGACGTACGCGTCGACCGGTACGTCCATCCGCACGGGCTCGGGCGCCTCGTCGGCGGCGCTGCCTGCGAGTGCGGCGACCGCCTCGTCCAGCATCGCGACGTACAGCTCGAACCCGACGGCGGCGACGTGGCCCGACTGCTCCTCGCCGAGCAGGTTTCCGGCGCCGCGGATCTCCAGGTCGCGCATCGCGATCTTGAACCCGGAGCCGAGCTCGGTGTAGTCGGACAGCGTCGACAGGCGGGCGGCGGCCTCCTCCGTGAGCGCCGCGGACGACGGGTAGAAGAGGTACGCGTAAGCGCGCTCGCGCGAGCGTCCGACGCGTCCGCGTATCTGGTAGAGCTGCGCGAGGCCGAGCTGGTCCGCGCGCTCGACGATCAGCGTGTTCGCACTCGCGATGTCGAGCCCGGACTCGACGATCGACGTACAGACGAGGACGTCGGAGCCGCCGCGCAGGAACTCGAGCATCACCTTCTCGAGCTGCTTCTCGTCCATCTGCCCATGTGCGACCGCCACGCGCGCGTTCGGGCACATCGCGCGAACGCGCTCGGCCGTCTCGTCGATCGTCTCGACGCGGTTGTGGAGAAAGAACGCCTGCCCCTGGCGGGCGAGCTCGCGCTGGATCGCCTGCGTGGCGAGGTCCTCGTCGTACTCACCCACGTACGTCTTGACCGGGCGCCGGCCCTCGGGCGGCGTTTCGATCACGGAGATGTCGCGCAACCCGGCGAGCGACATCTGAAGGGTGCGAGGGATCGGCGTCGCCGACAGCGACAGCACGTCCACCTTCAGGCGCAGCTGGCGGAGGAGCTCCTTCTGCTTCACGCCGAAGCGCTGCTCCTCGTCCACGATCAGGAGCCCGAGGTCGTCCGGCCGCACGTCGCGCGAGAGCAGTCGATGCGTCCCGATCAGGATGTCGACCTTGCCCTCCGTGAAGTCCTTCACCGACGCCCGCACCTCGGCGGCGGAACGGAACCGCGACGCCATCTCGATCCGGAACGGGTAGTCGCGCAGGCGCTCGGCGAAGGTGCCGTGGTGCTGCTGCGCGAGGATCGTGGTCGGCACGAGGAACATCACCTGCTTGCCGTCGGCCGCGGCCTTGAAAGCGGCGCGCAACGCGACCTCGGTCTTGCCGTAGCCGACATCGCCGCAGATCAGGCGGTCCATCGGCCGCGCCTCCTCCATGTCCGCCTTCACCTGCTCGATCGCATCGAGCTGGTCGGGCGTCTCGCGATAGGGGAACGCGCCCTCGAAGTCGAGCTGCCACTCGCCGTCTGACGGGAACGGATGCCCGACGCGGCGCTTGCGCTCCGCGTAGAGGTTGATGAGCTCGCCCGCGAGCGCCTGCGCGGCGCGCCGCGCGCGCAGCTTCATCTGCTCCCAGGCCTTGCCGCCAAGCTTCGACAGCGGCGGGTCGTCCGCGCCCGCACCCACGTAGCGCGAGATCTTGTGGAGCTGGTCGCTCGGGACGAAGACCCGGTCGCCGTCCTTGTACTCGAGCTCCAGGTAGTCGCGCGTCACTCCCCCGACCGTCTTCGTCTCGAAGCCGGTGAAGCGCGCGATCCCGTGATCCTCGTGCACGACCGCGTCGCCCGCCCGCAAATCGGTAAAGGAGGCGATCGCGGACCCCCCGCCCGCGCGCGGACCGGGTCGGCGCTCGGTTGCGCGGCGGCGCCTGAGCAGCCTGTGCTCCGGCACGACGGCGAGCTTCAGGCCCGGAGCCAGGAACCCCTCGCGTAGCGCCGCCGCGGCGAACCAGACGCCCGGCTCGGCGCCTGGGTCGCGGCCGTCCAGGAACTCTGCGCGCAGACGCGCGAGGTTGTACGCCGCGCGCTCCGCCTCGCCCCGGCGGCCCCAGGTGACGACCGTGCGGTAGCCGGAGTTGACGAGCTTCTCGAGCTCGGGCTCGGCCTCGCGCAACGACTTCGCCGCCGTGTCGGCCGACTGAGCGCGGAACGTGTGCGGCTGATCGCCCGAGATGCTCGACATGCGCACTGCGGCGCGCCGCTCGAGCTCGGCCTCGAGCTGATCCGGGCTGACGTAGAGCTGGTGCGCGGCTGCGTCGTGAAAGCTCGTCGTGATGTCCTGCCAGTGGTCCGCGAGCGACGGCGCGAGCTCCTCCTCAGCCGCGACTGCGACGAACGCGTCGTCGGGGACGAGCGACAGCATCTCCCCGAACCGGTCGAGGGGCAGGAGCTCCGCGATGTCGGGCCGATCCTCCTCCGCCTCGGTCGCTGCCATCTCCGCGAGCTCCCGGTGCTCCGGTGCGAGCTCGGCGGCGGGCGCTATCTCCACCCGCTCCGCCTCCTCGAGCGACCGCTGCGTGAACGTCGAGAAGTAGGTGAGCCGCTCGACCTCGATGTCGAACAGCTCGCAGCGCACCGCGCGCTCCTCGGTCGCGGGATAGACGTCGAGGATGTCGCCGCGCAATGCGAACTGGCCGCGGTCCTCGACCTGGTCGACGCGCTCGTAGCCGCACGCAACGAGCCGCCCCGTCACCTCCTCCAGGTCGAGCAGCTCGCCCTTCGCGATCTCGAAGCCGTGCGGGCGCAGGGCGGGATCGGGCACCTTCTCGCTGAGCGCCGTGACCGAGGCGACGACGACGGCGCCGTCGAGCTCGCGGAGCGCGTCGAGCGCGGCGATCCGCAGCCCGACGAGGTGCGGCGGCGGCGCGAGATGCGACTCGTAGCGAACGCCGCGGGCGGGATAGAGCCGCACGGGACGAGGCGACAGGAACGCCTTCAGGTCCGCCGCGAGGTCACGCGCGGAGCGGTCGTCGCCCGCCACCACGAGCGCCGGCCGGGCCGGATCCGCGTCGAGCAGCGACGCGAGCAGGTAGGGGCGCAGGCTCGCAGACACGAACGCGCGCTGCGGCTCGCTGCGCGCAGCGTCGGCGAGCGCCTCGAAAGACGCGTCTTCATGGGCGTAGGTGAGTAGTTGGCGGAGCGACATGAGCACGACGAACGGCCACGCGGGGCTCCGCGCGGCCTGTCGACGAGCGATTCTAGAGGCGGGTTTTAGCCGACCCGGGCGCTGCGGCTGACCGGCCGCGGAGTCAGCTCGAACCAAACGCGCGCGCGGGCATCGTGGCTCGTGCCCCAACGGTCGGCGAGCGTCGCGAGGATCAGCAGGCCGCGGCCGCCCTCGCCGTCGCCCGGCGCAGAGGTCTCGCCGGCCGCGAAACCGAACCCGCCGTCGGCGACCTCGACCTTCAACCCGGTCGAGCGCTCCCATACGCGCAGCTGGATCGGGTCATCGGAGCCCGAGTGCTTGATGCTGTTCGTGACCACTTCGGAGACGAGCAGCTGCGCGTCGCGGAGGACGCCGGGATCGACGTCGGCGGCGAGCTCCTCGACCGCCCTGCGGGCGATCGCGGGCGCGCGTGGGTCGCAATTGATCGTCTCGTCGACCGCAGGGTCGAAGCCGGCAGGACTCACTCCATGCAGGATCGGATGCCTGCGCGGGCGCCACAAGTGGTCGATCGGCTCGACTGCGGGTCAGTCGATCGGTTGAGCGAGCACGCGCTCCGCCTCGTCGGCCGCGGTGGCGACGAGGCGCTCGACCTCGTCGCGCCCCTCAGCGAAGCGGCCGAGGACGTACGCGGAGACGATCTCCGGGTCGGTCGAATCAGGCCGCCCGACACCCACGCGCAGGCGGTGAAAGTCAGCCGAGCCGAGCTCCTGCTTGAGCGATTTCAACCCGTTGTGTCCCGCCAGCCCGCCGCCGATGCGCGCCTGCACGGTCCCGAACGGAAGGTCGATCTCGTCGTGGATCGCCAGCACGCGGTCGAGATCGACGCCGAGCGCGCCGCGCGCCGGACCGGCGGCGCGGCCCGCGTCGTTCATGTACGTCTGCGGCAAGAGGACGCCGACGCGCGGGCCGCCGGGCCCGGTGCGGCCGTCCGTGTACAGGCCGGCGTACTTCTTCTTCGCGCGCGGAAGCTCCCATCGGCGGGCGAGCTCGTTCGCGACCTCGAAGCCGACGTTGTGGCGGGTGCGCGCGTACTTGTCGCCCGGGTTACCGAGCCCGACGACCAGCCAGTCGACCCGCCCGCCGCGTTCACGGCGGAAGAGACTCAGGACTCGTCGCCTCCGGATTCCTCGGACGCCGGCGCCTCGCCAGCCTCCCCGCCCTCGGCCTCGCCCTCGGCGGGCGCCTCGCCCTCCTCGCCCTCCGGCACCTCGATCGGCTCGCCGTCCTCGCCGATCAGCACCGCTTCCTCCTCGATCTCCGGCTCCTCGATCTCCGTCGGGGCCGTGATCGTCGCGACGATCGTCTCCTCGAGGTCGTCCAACAGCTCGACCCCGGCAGGCGCACTCACCTCGGAGAGGTGCATCGTGCCGGCGATCTCGAGGTGCGAGACATCCACGGTGATGTTCTCGGGGATGTCCGTTGGCAGGGCCATGACATTGAGCTCGCGCGTGACGTGCTCGAGGACGCCGCCCTCCTTCACGCCCGGGGCCTCCTCGACGCCGGTCAGCTCCAGCGCGACCGTGGTCTGGATCTTCTCGTCGAGGCGCACTTCGAGCAGGTCGATGTGCGTGATGTGATCACGGACCGGATGGCGCTGCTGGTCCTTGACGATGACCGGCCGTGCCTTTCCGTCGACGGCGACGTCGAACACCGCGGAGCCGGCCAACAGGACCCGCCGCAGCTCGCGCGCATCGACCGAGAACGCGGTGCAGTCACGGTCCTTGCCGCCGTACACGACGCCCGGCACGAGCCCGCGGGTGCGCAGGCGTCGCGTCGCGCGCGAGCCGCGCTCGGCGCGGTCCTCGACCTTCAGCTCGGGGCGTTGTGCGGCCATTGCAGCGGCGGAGGATAGCGCTGGGTACTGTCCGCCGCCCGATGGCGAAGGACGACTCCAGAATCCCCACCGGCCGCGTACGCCGAACCGCGAAGGTCGGCAGCGTGATCGGCAGCGCGGGCGCGCGCTACGCGGGGACGCGTGCCGCGAACGTCGCCCGTTCGAAGGAGCGGCGCGACGAGGCGCTCGAGCAGACGCACCTGGACGCGGCCGAGCGGATGGTCAAGACGCTCGGGAACATGAAGGGCGCGGCGATGAAGATCGGGCAGCTCGCCTCGTTCATCGACACGGAGTTCCTCCCGCCCGAGTACGCGGCCCTCTACCAGGAGGAGCTCTCGAAGCTGCGCAGCCAGGCGCCGCCGATGCCGTGGAAGAAGGTGAAGAGCGTCCTCGAAGAGGAGTGGGAGGACCCCGTCGAGGAGCTGTTCGAGGACTTCGAGCACGACGCTGCCGCGGCCGCCTCGATCGGCCAGGTCCACCGCGCGGTGCTGCCCGACGGGCGCAGGGTGGCGGTGAAGATCCAGTACCCGGACGTCGCCGACGCGGTCCGCCACGACATGCAGAACGCGGGAATGATCCTGCGGCTCGCCAAGGCGCTCGCGCCGGGGCTCGACGCCAAGGCGGCCGCGGCGGAGCTGAAGGAGCGCGTCCTCGAGGAGCTCGACTACGAGTACGAGGCGCAGAACCAGCGCTCGTTCTCACGCGGCTATCGCGGCCACCCGTTCATCTACGTGCCCGACGTGATCACGCGGCTGTCGCGTCATCGCGTGCTCGTGACCGAGTGGGTCGACGGGATGTCGTTCGATGCAGATCAAGGAGCTGCCGCAGGAAGAGAAGGACCGCTTCGGCGAGATCGTCTTCCGCTTCTGCTTCGGGTCGATCTACCACCTACAGCACTTCAACGCCGACGCCCATCCGGGCAACTACCTCCTGATGGAAGACGGCAAGGTCGCGTTCCTCGACTTCGGCATGACGAAGCAGCTCGACAAGGAGCAGATCGAGCTCGAGATCACCGCGCTCGAGGCGGTGTTCGACGAGGACCCGGAGGAGCTGCGCGTCGCGCTCCACGACCTCGGCTTCCTCAACAACCCGAAGAAGATCGATGCCGAGAAGCTGATGGAGCACGTCAAGACCGTCGGCGGCTGGTACATGCAGGACAAGGACGTGCGGATCAGCCCGCGCTACGTGATGAAGGTGATCACGGCCGTCTCCGACCCGCGCTCTGAGTTCTACGACCTGATGCGGCGCGAGAACGTGCCCGCCAACGAGCTGATGGGCCGGCGGATGGAGACCGGCGTGATGGCCGTCCTCGGCCAGCTCGAGGCCACGCGCAACTGGTACCGGATCGGCCGCGAATGGTGGTTCGCGGACGATCCCGCGACCGAGCTGGGCGAAGAGGAGTGGGCCTACTTCGAGGAGAAGGGCGAGAAGCGCGTCCGGAAGTTCTCCTCGCGGCGCTAGGGATAGCCGGGCTTGGTCGTCATGTCGATGACCACGAGACGACCACGATCGTGTCGATCGTCGCCACGGTCAGCACGCGGTTGATGCTCTTCGCGACCAGCTCGTGGCCCATGCCGTTCTGCTCGATCAGCTTCTCGCGCTTCTACCCCCTCGCGCGGATAGAAGCCGACGCCGAACAGGAAGCTGATTAACCAGCCGATGAAGCCGAGCGTCGAGCCAGGTCTGGTCGAAGTCGAGAGCCGGTCGGCCAGGAGCGGCCCGGCGACGATCACGATGATCGACATCGGCGCGAACAGGCGTGGCCCTAGCCACTCGGTCCAGCGCGTGTACTCGACGCGCGTGTCGATGTCGCGGCCGCGCAGGTAGTAGCCGAGCGTGAGGGCAAGGACGCTGCCGCCGACCCAGATCACGGCGGCGAGCACGTGCGCGGTCAGGAGGAACTTCTCGTAGCCGGTCATGGCGCGACCCTAGTCGCGGCGCCGGTCACAACTCGTGCAGCGGGCGGCCGGCCAGCGCGAGGACCGACGCCTGCACGGCCGGCCCGATGAGGAGAGCGAACGCGAGCGTGCCAATTCCGACCGTGCCCCCGAGGATCGCGCCGACGGTGAGTGCGGCGATCTCGATGCCCGTCCGGACAACCCGCAGCGACAGCCCGGTGCGCCGGCTGATCCCCGTCATCAGCCCGTCGCGCGGGCCCGGCCCGAGGAAGCACGTCAGGTACAGGCCGCTCCCGAGGCCGACGAGCGCGATTCCGGCGGCGACGAGCCCGTAGCGGGGCAAGAGCTCGGACGGCCCGGGCAGCCATGCGAGCGACGCGTCGATCGCGACGCCGATCACGATGGCGTTGAGGATCGTCCCGAGCCCGGGCGACTGACGCAGCGGGATCCACGCGAGCAGCACGACGAAGCTGATGGCCACCGTCGCGGCGCCGACCGCCAGCGGCGTCTGCACAGCCACCCCTTCAGCGAGCACGGTCCACGGCGAGTTGCCGAGCTCGCTCGCCACGAGCATCGCCTCGCCGGTACCGAAGATCCACAGCCCGGCGAGCAGCTTCGCGAGCGTGGCGGGCCCGGCCCGCCAGCGGCTAGAAGAGCTGATTCTCGCCCGCGAAGATCTCGCTGACGGAGTCGTCCGTGAAGATGCGGCGCACGCTGTCGGACAGGATGTCCGCGCAGCTCAGCACGCGAATCAGCTCGGGCGCTCCCTCGCGCACGGGAACCGTGTCCGTGACCAGGATCCCCGCGAGCGGTGAGTTCGACAGCGTCTCGAACGCGTTGCCCGAGAAGAGGCCGTGGGTGGCGACCGCGTAGACCTCGCTCGCGCCCGCGTCGAGCACGGTCTGCGCACCGGCCGCGAGCGTTCCCCCGGTGTCGATCATGTCGTCGACGATCACGGCCTTGCGCCCCTTGACCTTGTCCGCGCCGATGACGTACCCGATCTCCGCGACCTGCTGGGCGGGCCGCTCCTTCTCGAGGAGCGCGTAGGGCGCGCCGACCATCTGGGCGAACTTGCGCGTCAGCTTCACGCGGCCGGCGTCCGGCGAGATGATGCAGAGGTCGGACGGGTCCCCCAGCTGGTCGCCGACGTATTGCGACAGGAACGGCAGCGCCGTCATGTGGTCGACCGGCTTCTGGAAGAAGCCCTGCACCTGGCCCGCGTGCAGGTCCATCGTGAGCAGGCGGTCGATGCCCGCGGCCTCGAGCATCCGCGCGACGAGCCGGGCGGTGATCGGCTCGCGCGGCGCGGACTTCTTGTCCTGGCGCGAGTAGCCGTACCACGGCGTCACCGCGATCACGCGGTGGGCGGACGCGCCGACGGCCGCATCGACCATGCACATGAGCTCCATCAGCGCGTCGTTCGCGGTCAGGCCCTCGGCCTCGTTCGTGCAGGTGGACTGGATGATGAAGAGGTCGGCGCCGCGGATCGAGTCCTGGTACTTGCAGTAGACCTCGCCGTTCGCGAACGTCTTGAGGCCGGCGTCGGTCAGGTCGACCCCGAGCTTCTCCGCGATCTTGCCGCCGAGCTCCGTGCTCGCGCGGCCCGCGGTGACCATCAGCTGCTTGTCGTAGCCGATCGGGATGCTCCGCGACGGGGCGGGGCGGGCCTGCGCCTGTGACTCGACCGTGCTCATGAGCCCTTCCTCTGCTTCGCGCGTTCGGCGTAACCCTCGACGTTCTTCTGCTCGGGCCGGGAAATTCCGAGCGCCCCGTCCGGGACGTCCTCGCCGATCACCGAGCCTGCTCCAGTGTAAGCCTCATCACCGACGGTGACGGGTGCGATGAACGACGTGTTCACCCCGGTCTTTGCGCGTTTTCCGATCTTGGTGCGGCTCTTCGTGAAGCCGTCGTAGTTGGCGGTGATGTTGCCCGCCGCGACGTTGGCCTCCTCGCCGACATCGGCGTCCCCCAGATACGTGAGGTGCGGAACCTTGGCGCCCGCGCCGATGTTCGCGTTCTTCGTCTCGACGAAGGTCCCGATCTTCACGTTCTCGCCGATGACCGTGCCCGGGCGCAGGTAGGCGAACGGGCCGACCGTCGCGCCGTCCCCGATCTCGGCGTCGACTACGTACGCATTCGCGATCGTCACGCCGCCCCCGACCTTCGTGGCCCCCTTCAGGGTCACGCCGGCCTCGATCACCGTGTCCTCGCCGATCTCGACGGAGGCGTCGACCACGACGGTGCCCGGCGCACGGAACGTCACGCCCGCGCGTGCATGCTCGTCGATGATGCGCGCCTGGGCGACCTCCTCGATCGCCATCAGGTCGGCGCGGTCGTTGACGCCGGCGGCGCTCGAGATGTCGTCGGTCGCGTATGCGGCGACGCTGTCGAGCAGCGGAAAGACGGCAGTGAGGTAGCGCTCGCCGTTCTCGCGCCGGCTCGATCTTCGCCAGCGCCTCGAACAGCGCCGGGCCGTTGAAGACATAGGTGCCGAGGTTGATCTCGCGGATCTCGAGCTGCTCGGGCGAGACGCCGGTCTCGTCCTTGGTCTCGACGATCTCGGCGACCCGGCCCTTCTTGTCGCGGACGATGCGGCCATAGGCCGTCGGGTCGAGCTCCTCGGTCGTGAGGATCGTGGCGTCCGCGCCCTGGTCCGCATGTGCCTCGAGCAGCCGGCGAAGCAGGTCGCTCGTGATCAGCGGATGGTCGCCGGAGAGCAGCAGAATCGTGTCCTCGTCCGCTCAGAAGCTCACGCGCCGCGTCCACGGCGGACGCGGTGCCCTCGCCCTCGCGCTGCTCGGCGAGCTCGACACCGTCGCCGGCAACTCTCGGCGACGCCGCTGTCCGGCCGGACGACCGCGACGACGCGATCGGCGCCCGCACCGCGCGCCGCATCGACGACCCACGCGAGCATGGGACGACCACAGACCGCGTGCAGCACCTTGGGCGTCCGCGAGCGCATCCGAGTGCCGTGCCCCGCGGCCATGATGAGCGCGGCGGGCATGGCCGCAGCGTAGCGAGGCGGTGCTACGGTCGCCAGCGGCCTTGGGGAGTGGTGTAGCTGGCAGCACGCGAGGTTTTGGTCCTGGAAGTCAGGTTCGATTCCTGGCTCCCCAGTGTCCGCCCGTATGGCCTGCGTCCGAGCCCCAAGCGAGAGCAGATGCGGCGAGCGGTCCGCACGGGCCGCATGCGCGGCCGCGTCACTGTTTGCGCGCCGGCTCGCTAGCGGCCGGCGCGCAGGAACATCAGCACGAGCGGGATGCGCGGCGCGCGGCGCCGGGAGTGACGACGCGGTGCGTGATCACGGGCGTGGTGCTCCGCCTCGCGGCGGAAGCTCTCCGTCCGGGAGGTCGCCATCACATAGGCCAGTCGCGAGTCCATACGTCTCCTTTCCTCGCACCCAGCATCCCGCGCGCGTCGGCGCGCTTCAGTGCGACCCGTCACCCAGGAGCTAGCGGTCCTTGTCGGCGCCCGGGACGCGGCCAGTCTCGGCGCCCGGCTCGGTGGCCGGGCCGTGCGGCGGCACGATGCCGAGCACGCGCATCGCCTTCAGGCCCAGGCCGAGGCGCTCGCGGCCGTCGGTCGAGGAGACGTCGAGCTCGGTCAGCTCCTTCACGCGCTCGAGGCGGTAGCGGATCGTGTGCCGGTGCGTGAACAGGCGCTGCGCCGTCTGGGCCACGTTCCCGTTCTCCTCGAGGAACGTCTCCAGCGTGCGCACGAGCTCCGTCTCGTACTGCTCGTCGTAGGCAAGCAGCGGTGCGACCGTCTCGTCGTGGAAGCTCCTCAGCTCCGCCGGGTTGTCGGTCATCGACGACAGCAGCAGCCGGTAGGCGCCGGTCTCCTCGAAGTTCAGCGCAAGCTCGCCCTGCGCCTGGGCGACGTTCGCCGCGAGCAGCGCCTCGGCGGCTGCGCGGTAGAGGTCGGCGGGATCGGTCGCCACGCGGCTGCGCCCGAGCGCGAGCGCGAACGCCGGCAGCCCGGCCTCGAGCTCGCGCCGCACGCCGGCGATCACCCGCCGGGCGAGCTCGCCGTCCTCGCTCGGGACCAGCACGACCACCTCGCCCGCGCGGTCGCGGCCGTCCAGCTCGATCGCCTCGCCGCCGGGCCGCAACTCCATCGCCCCGACCAGGCACGTCCGCTCGACGGCGCGCGCTCCACGCTCGGCGACGGTCAGGACGCGCGCCGGCCAGTCGCCGTCCTCCGGCTGCTGCGGCACGGCGCGGGCGACGATCACGCTTCCGCCCCCGGAGAGGTCTGCGCCCAGCTCGGTTCCGCGCGCGACGATGTTCTCGCGGTCGGTAATGGCGCGCGACACGAGGTCGTCGAGCAGGTCGCGCACGGCGGCCTCGCTTGCGCGCTCGGGACCGCGGGCGCGCTCGACCTCCAGCGCCAGAATCGCCGCGACCACCCGCACGAGGTCGGCGGGGTTCGGCTCGCCGCGATCGCGGTAGTGCATCCGGCCGACGACGGCGCCGCCAACGGTCAGGTCGATCCGCTCGCTCCCCTCGCCCGACAGAACTGCCCGCTCGTCCTCGGGAGACGCGCACGCGACCGCCAGTACGCGGCTCGAGGCGTCGACCACGGCGATGCTGGCGTCGAGCGCCCGGCCGCACGCGCGCGCGACCTCCGGCAGCCCCGCGCCGCCCTCGACGGCCTCGGCGATGGCTCCGAGCGCGTCGCTGAAGGAAGGCGTCAGCGCCTGCTGCGGCTGCTGTGGCATGGCTGAATTCTAGGTCCGCGGGCCAGGCCGGCTATGCGGCCCACTCGTCGTAAGTCCAGATGATCCCGAACCCGATCGCCGCGCCGATGCCGATCAGCGCCGCGACGATGTAGAAGGTCAGGAAGGTGGCGGCGATCCGCTCCCACCAGCGCCCATACGACGTCCACGCGGGGATCAGGATCAGCCCGACGTAGGCCGCGATCCCGAGCGGCAGCGAAAGCGCGATGACCATCTCAGTGCTTCCGGGGTCCGACAGGTTCAGGTCCATCTGCGCGGCCATTCTGACGGATGTATGAGACGAGCAGCGCGAGGGTCGCCACCGCCCCGAAGACGCCCGCCCCGAGCGCCCAGCCGCCCACGACATCCGACCAGTAGTGCGCGCGCAGGTACACGCGTGTCAGGCCGATCACCGCTGCCAACACGACCGCCCCGAACACGAGCGCCGCCCTGCTTGCAAACCCCGGCAACACGCGCGCGGCTATGACGGCCATCGCCACATACGTAGTCGCCTGCGCGGCGTGGCCGCTCGGAAATGAGGAGCCCGTGATTGCGTCGAGCGGCTGGGCGGGACGCGGCCGGTCGATTGCCCCCTTGGTGATGTGCACGCCCGCGTACGTCAGCGCGAGGCCGCATACGAGAACGGCAAGCTCGAGCACCCTTCTTCGAGAGATCAGGAACACCGCGACGATCAAGACGAGCGGCCCGATCACGGCCAGGGACCCGAGGTCCGTCACGACCCTCGCGATCTCGACGACCGTGTCGTTTTCGAGATCGATCGTGAGGTCTTCGATCTCCTTGTCCGCGGTCGTCAGCCGCGGGGTCGTTGCCAGCTCGTCCGCGTAGGCGCCGAAGATGAATCCGCCCACGCTCGCAACTGCCAGAGTCGTGGTCAGCTCGATCCCGAGGCCGCCCGGCGTGAGGCGGCCCCACAGGAACCGAAGCTCTGGCGCCAGAAAGCGCCACGCCGGCTTCACCAAGCGCCGCCAGATCGGCCGGAGCACTGCGGCGAGCGGTCGCAGGAGCGGGCGTCGGCCCTGACGCTCGAGCCACTCGCCCAGCCTGCGGCGCTCCTCCTCGTCGCGCAGCCGACGGTACGCGTACACGCCGCCGACGATCAGGCTGACGACGATGCCGAAGGCGAGGGTCGCCCGTCCGGCGATGCCCGCGACCTTCTCGAACGACTGCCAGAAGACGTAGCCGAGCAGGATGAACGTGGCCGACCAGAGCCCGGTGCCGATCACGCTGTATGGCGCGAACCTGCCGTAGGGCATCTTCGACGAGCCGGCGATGAACGGGGCGAGCGCGCGCACGAGTCCGATGAAGCGCCCGATCAGGATCGTCTTGCCGCCGTGCCGGTCGAAGTAGCCCTCGACCTGACCGAGCCGCTCGGGTGTGATCTTCACCCGCGGGCCGTGCCGCTCGAGGAAGCCGCGCCCGAGTCGCGCTCCGATCATGAAGCTCGTGGTGTCACCCAAGAAGGCCGCCAGCCAGGTGATGGCGAGCAGAAGAAGGACGTTGATCTCGCCCTGGCCGGCGATGACTCCCCCGAGGATCACCGTGAACTCGCCCGGCGCGACGAGGCCGACGAACGCGCCCGTCTCGAGGAACGCGAGCGCCCCGACGAGCGCATAGGTCCAGCGGCCGAGCGCCTGGGCCAGGTCCTCGATCAGCGTCTCGATGTTCGGGATGTCCGACAGCACCCCGCTCGTGAGCAGGGCGACCACGGCTCCTACGACGACCAGGAGCGCGATGAGCCGCTTCCTGGTCATGCGAGCTCCGCCCGAATCGCGCCCTCTATCTCGGGGGCCTCGCCGGAACGGAACACCCCGAAGACAGTAGGCCCGGAGCCGGTCACGCGAACGGCGAGCGCTCCGGCCTCGCGCAACTCGTCCATGCGACCGCTGAGCTCGGGCCGCAGCGAAACGGCGGCAGCCTCGAGGTCGTTCTCGAGCGAAGCAGCCAGCTCCTGGAGCGGTCTGCCGCAAGCGAGCGCACATGGTCGGGGTCGAGCTCCGTGCGCGTCGTGCCAAGAGCATCCGCCTGCGCGTACACCTCCGCCGTGGACAGGCCCGTCGCGTCCGCCACCAGCAGCAGGGTCATCGGCGGCAGCGCAACCGGCTCCACGTCCTCACCCGCTGCCGTGACGAGCGCGTGCCGCGGCTCGATCTGACTCGGCACGTCCGCGCCCAGCTTCACACCGAGTGCCCGCAGGCCGTCCGCATCAAGGGGTCGGCCTGCCAGCTCGTTCGCCGCACGCAGGACCGCCGCGGCGTCCGCGCTTCCTCCACCCAGGCCGGCCGCGACGGGTATGCGCTTGTCGATCGAGACCCGGAGCGGCGGGAGGTCCGCCGCCGTATCGGCACGGAACCGCTCGACCGCCGCGAGCGCGAGGTTCGGCCCCTCGACACCGGGGCATCGCACCTCGTCCGCGTCCGCCGGCTCGACCGTCACCTCGTCGGCCAGGTCGATCGACGCAAACAGCGAACACAGCTCGTGCAGCCCGTCGGGACGGCGCGAGCCGACGTGCAGCAGCAGGTTGACCTTCGCGGGCGCCCGCTCGCGGATCACCCGCGCAGTATCCCCGCGAGGCGGCGGAAGTCATCCGGCGACAGCCGCTCCGCACGGGCGTCGACGGGATGTCCGATCTCCACGAGCGCGGCCTGCGCAGCTTCGCGGTCGAATCCCTTGAGCGCGAGCGAGCGCGGCAGCGCCTTGCGCCGGTGTGCGAACGCCGCGTGCACGAGGTCGACGAGTTCCGGGGCGGGCGCCGGCGCGACGCGCGTGAGGCGCACGAGCGCCGAGTCGACGTTCGGAACCGGGTGAAAGACGTTCGGCGAGATCCGCCGCAGCACCTTGACGTCGCACGAGAGCTGAGCGAGCACGCTGGTGGCGCCGTACTCCTTCGATCCCGGCGCGGTCGCCAGCCGCCGCCCGACCTCGAGCTGAACCATCGCGACCAGGAGCCCCGCGCCCGGCAGCTCCTCGAGCGCCTTGAGGATGACCGTGGCGGCGACGCCGTACGGCAGGTTCGCCACGACCTTCGTCGGTACCGGGCGCAGCGCGGACATGTCGAGCGCGACGGCGTCCGCGAAGTGCAGGTCGACGTTGTCGAAGCCATCGACCGCGTCGCGCAGCGGGGCCTCGAGCGAGTGGTCGATCTCGACGACGTGCAGGTGCTCGACGCGCGGAGCCAGATGCTCGGACAGGACACCGAGGCCACCGCCAACCTCGAGCACGACGTCTGAGTCCGAGAGCTCGGCCGCGTCGGCGACCAGGCGCAGGACGTTGTCGTCGACGAGGAAGTTCTGCCCGAGCTCGCGGTTCGGGCGGACGCCGAACTCGCGCAGCCTGCGGATGCTTCCCTGGCCGCTCACCAGCCGAAGACACGCGCGGCGTTGCGCTCGACGAGCTGCTCGAGCTCGTCGTAGGAGACGCCTCGCAGCTCGGCGAGCTTACGCGCCGTGTGGACGACGTTGGAGGGGACGTTCGGCTTGCCGCGCACGGGCTGGGGCGCCAGGAATGGAGCGTCGGTTTCGACGAGCAGGAGCTCGTCGGGCACACGTGCGGCCGCCTCCTGCAGGTCGGTCGCCTTCGGATAGGTCACGTTGCCCGCGAACGAGCACATGTATCCGCGCTCGACGCAGTCGTCCAAGCGGTCCACGGCCGAGAAGCAGTGCATGACCACGGTCACGCCGTGCGCGCGCTCGGCGAGCACCGCGAACGTGTCCTCCTCCGCCGCGCGGGTGTGGATGACGAGCGGCTTCCCGAGCTCGCGCGCCAGATCGATCTGCACCTCGAACGCGCGCCGCTGGTCGTCGTGCGGCGCGTAGTCGCGGTAGTAGTCGAGCCCCGTCTCGCCGATCGCCACGACCTTCGCGTGACCCGCCGCGCGCCGGATCTGCTCGACGTCCGCCGGCTCGAAGCCGGTCGCCGAATTCGGGTGCCGTCCCACGATCGCGTAGACCTCCGCGTGCGAGTCGGCGAGCTCGAGCGCCGCCTCGATGGCGCCGTCGTCGATGCCGACCGTCGCGATCCGGGCGAGCCCATGCCCCTCCGCGCCGCCCTCGCCGCACATGTCGAGGTGGCAGTGCGTGTCGATCAACGGAGCCTCCGCCTGACCTCGAGCATTCGCCGCACGGACTGCTCCGCCCGCGAGCGGTGCACGCGGCCTCGCTGGATCGCGCGCGCGAGCCGGCGGGCTGCCGCCTTACCCGCGGCGTAGGACGAGTAGAGCATCACGTCGACGCCTGCTCGCGCAGCCCTGACGCCGACCTCCGCCGGATCTCCATAGGGAGCCGTGGCGGGCGTTCCCAGCGCGTCCGTCATCGACACGCCGCGGAACCCGAGCCGCCGACGCAACTCGCCGCGCGCGATGGGGCGCGAGAACGCCGCGGGCGTCCCGGGATCGAGCGCCGAGTAGATCGCCGTGCTCAGCATCACGAGGCGCACGCCCCGGCGGAAGAGCGCGCGGTATGGGCGCTCGTCCACGCGCCGCAGCCGCTCGCGCGGCGTGTTGATCGTGACGCGCGCGAGGTCCGTGTTCGCGCGCGCCGCGCCGAAACCGGGGAAGTGCTTGCCGGTGGCCAGGACGCCCCTCCCTTGCAAACCCGCGGCGAACGCGCTCGCGAAGCGCGCGACCTTGCGTGGCCGGCGCCCGTACGAGCGCCGCTCGCGCTCCATCGCGCTGCCCGGACGCGCGACGTCCGCAACCGGCGCGAGGTCCACGTTGACGCGAGCGGAGCGAAGGTTCCGGCCCGCGGCTCGGCCGGCCCTGCGCGCCGCGGCCACGCGGCCGGTGGCGCCGATCTCCGCCGCGGAGCGCTCCGGCGCGCCCGGGATGCGACGGACGGGCCCGCCCTCCTGGTCGACCATCACGAGCAGCGGCTGGTCGACCGCGGCGGGCCGCCGCACGGACTGGAGCCGCCGCACCATGCGCGCAACCTGGTCGCGGCTTGCGACGTTCTGGCCGAAGAGGATCACGCCGCCGACCTTGCCGCGCCGGATGCGGCGCAGGAGGTCGCGGGGCGGCGTCAGGCCCTGAAAGCCCGAGACCACGCGCTGCCCGGCGAGCTGGCCGGGCGTCAGGTCGCGCACCGCGCTGCCCTCCGCCCCTCCGAGGCCCGCCGCGGCGACCGCCAGAGCGGTTGCGAGCGTCGCCATCGTCAGGTGGACGCGGGCGCCTCGACGCGCGGGAAGAGCGGCTCGAGCTCCTCGATGCGGGCACCGCCGCCCACCGACCCGAAACGCGCCGTCTCGAGCGACCGGTCGGCCTGCCCGAGGGCGCTGAGCAGCTTGTCGGCGGCGTCGGGCATGAACGGCACGAGCAGGAGCGACACCACGCGCAGCCCCTCCGCAAGCGAGTAGAGCGCGGCGTCCAGTCGCTCCGCCTGCGCCTCGTCCTTGGAGAGCTGCCACGGCTGCTCCTCCTGGACGAACGCGTTCAGCCGCCGCACGAGCGTCCAGATCTCCTCGAGCGCGGCGGTCAGCTCGACCACGTCGAAGCGCTCCATGACGCGCGCGGGCGCGTCGGCGAACGCGGCGACGATCTCGGCGGGCGCCTCGGCATCGGGCACCGTGCCTTCGCGATACCTGTGGATCATCGCGATCGTGCGGCTCGCCAGGTTGCCGTACTCGTTCGCGAGCTCGCTTGTGTAGCGGCGCTCGAAGCCCTCGGTCGAGATCGAGCCGTCCTGTCCGAAGTTGACTTCGCGCAGGACGTAGAAGCGCAGCGCATCGGCACCGAACAGCTCGACGATGCGGAACGGGTCGACGACGTTGCCGAGCGACTTCGACATCTTGTGCTCGTCCATCAGCAGGTAGCCGTGGATGAAGTCGCGCTTGGGCAACTCGATGTCCGCCGCCATCAGGAGCGCGGGCCAGAAGACGGTGTGGAACTTCAGGATGTCCTTCGCCATCACGTGCACCGTGGCCGGCCAGAAGCGGTCGGTCAGGTCCTCGCCCTCGCGCGCGAACGACAACGCCGTGTAGTAGTTGAGGAGGGCGTCGAACCAGACGTAGAAGACATGCCCCTCGTCCCACGGCACCGGCACGCCCCAGGTGATCCGCGCGCGGGTCAGGGAGACGTCGTTGAGGCCCTGCCTGACGAACGAGAGCGCCTCGTTGTAGCGGTTGCGCGGCAGGACCCAGTCGGGCCGCTCCTCGAACATCCGCTCGAGCGGCTCCTGGAAGGTCGAGAGCCGGAAGAACCAGTTCTCCTCCTGCTCGCGCTCGAGCTCGATCAGGTGGATCGGGCACTTGTTGCCCTCGATCAGCTCCGCGTCGGACTTGAAGTCGGCGCAGCGCGGGCAGTAGTAGCCCTCGTACGTGCCCTTGTAGACGTGGCCCGCGTCGTGCACCCGCTGGAGCACCTCCTGCACCTTCGCCACGTGCCGCGGGTCGGACGTGCGGATGAAGAAGTCGTTCGTCGCGTTCACGAGTGCCGACACCGCCTTGAACCGCTCCGCGTTCTTGTCAGCCAGCTCGCGCGGGCTGATCCCGAGCTTCTCGGCGGCGAAGGCGACCGGCTCGCCGTGCTCGTCCGTGCCGGTCAGGAAGAAGACGTCCTCGCCGCGCTGGCGCATGTGACGGGCGAGCACGTCGGCGGCGATCGTCGTGTAGGCGTGACCGAGATGCGGCTCGCCGTTCACGTAGTAGATCGGGGTGGTGACGTAGTAGCTCACGCGCACCCGATGCTACGCACCGGCCACTGCGTCGTAGAGCGCGTTCGCGCTCGCCCCGGTCAGGTCGGCCACCACCTTGGCCGCCTCGCGCGGCTTCGCCCCCGCGTCGACCAGGCGGTGCATCGCTGCGATCGCGGCTAGCGGGGCAGCGTCGTGGCCTCCCTCCTCGGGGCCGACGACGAGCACGACCTCCCCCTTCGGCGCCTCCGTGAAGCGGTCGCGCAGCTCGGCGGCGGTGCCGCGGACGACCTCCTCGTGTGCCTTCGTCAGCTCGCGGCACACGGCGGCCTCGCGGCGCGGGTCGATCTCGGCGAGCAGCGCGAGCGTCGAGGGAAGCCGGTTGGGGGACTCGAATGCGACAAGGGTCCCGCCTGGCTCTTCGAGCGTCTTGCGGCGCTCGGTCTTCTTTCGCGGCAGGAAGCCGGCGAAGCGCCAGCGGTCGGGCGGCAACCCCGAGGCCACGAGCGCCGTCAGCGCAGCCGACGGCCCGGGCAGCACCTCGACTTCGAGCCCTGCCGCGACGCACGCGCGCACCAACGCGTAGCCGGGATCGGAGACGAGCGGCGTACCCGAGTCCGAGACGAGCGCGACCTTCTTGCCGGCCCGCATGGCATCGACCAACTCGGCTGTGCGCTTGCGCTCGTTGTGCTCGTGGTAGGAGACGAGCTTCGCGCCGACGTCGTGACGGTCGAGCAGCTTGCGCGTCCTGCGCGTGTCCTCGCACGCCACGAGGTCGACGGTCCGTAGCGCCGACAGGACGCGCAGGGTCACGTCCTCGAGGTTGCCGATCGGCGTCGGACACACAACGAGGTGGCCCGCGTCCTGGTCGCTCATCGCTTCTCCAGTGCCAACACCGCGGCTCCCAGCATCCCCGCCTCGTCGGCGAAGTGCGCCGCGACCACGCGCACGTCCCGGTTCGGGCCGAGCGCGCGACGCTTCAACTCCTCGCGTGCGGGCTCGAGTAGGAGCTCGCCCGCCGCCGACGCGCCGCCGCCGATCACGATCACCTCCGGGCTGAACGCGTTCGCGAGGCTCGCGAGCCCTGCGCCCAGCTTGCGGCCGGCGTCGGTGATCACGGCGACCGCTGCAGCGTCGCCCTCGCCGGCCAGCTCGGTGACGAGCGTGCCGGTGATCTCCCGGCCTGACGCCTTCGCCTCGCCCAGCGCCGAGTCGGGCTGAGCGTCCGCCGCGACTTCGCCCGCCCGGCGGAAGGCGGGACCCGACGCGACCGTCTCCAGGCAACCGCGCCCGCCGCACGAGCACGGCTGGCCGTCGATGTCCACGACGGTGTGCCCGAGTTCGCCCGCGCTCCCGACCCCGCGATAGAGCTCTCCACGCGCGAGGATCGCCCCGCCGATGCCGGTGCCGAGCGTGAGCATGAGTGCATCGGCCGCGCCCTTCGCGGCGCCGGCTCGCGCCTCGGCGAGCAGCGCGCAGTTCGCGTCGTTGTCCACCACGACCGGCCGGTCGAGGCGCTCGCTCATGAGGTCGCGGAAAGGCACCCCCGCCAGCGGGAGGTGAACGCACTCGAGCGACACCGCGCGGTCGGCGTCCATCAGCGACGGGATGCCGAAGCCGACCGCCTCGGCCTCCGGCGCCTCGGCGAGCGCCTCTTCGACGACCTCGACGAACAGGTCCAGCACGTCCTGGCGCTCGGTGCCTCGCCACAGCCGGTGCAGGCGGTGGTGCACGGCAAGCCCTTCGTCGACAACGCCCGCGAGCAGCTTCGTACCACCCGCGTCGATCCCCACCACTCGCCTCTCGGCCATGGCCGGACGCTATACACCCCGGATGGCCGAACGGCCGCCCGACAAGCCCGAATACAAGGTCTATCGCTCGCGCCGCGGCCTCCTCGACCGTCTGAAGGGGCCGAGCGACCAGGTCGCGCAACTGCGCGAGGCTGCACGGCGACGGGCTCAGCGCGAGCGCGGCGACGAGCAGGAGCCCGTCGAGCCCAGGGGACCCCAGCGGCCTCTCTGGCGGCGGATCCTCAAGTGGGTCGCCATCGCGGTCGGCGCGTGGCTACTGCTCTCGTTCGTCCTGTTCATGGTGAGCGCACAGGTCACCGACGGCGTCTCCGACGAGACCGAGGACGCGCTCTCGAGCGGCGGGAGCCTCTTGACCGGAAGCACGATCCTCGTCCTCGGCTCCGACGAGCGCCCTGAGGACACGCTCGAGCCCGGGGTCTCCGGCCTCCCGGCCCGCGCGGACAGCATCCTGCTGATGCACGTCGGCGTCGGCTCGGTGCGGAAGCTCTCGATCCTGCGCGACTCGCCTGTCGACATCCCGGGCCACGGGCTCCAGAAGATCAACGCGGCGTACGCGTTCGGCGGCGCGCCGCTGATGATCAAGACGGTCGAGGCCTACCTCGGGAACGGCCTCGAGATCAACCACATCGTCGAGGTCAGCTTCGAGGACTTCCCCGACTTCATCGACGCGCTCGGCGGGATCGACGTCGACCTCGACGACTGCATCCGCTCCAACTCGTTCGGCGGCAAGCGCGTGCGCCTGTCGAAGGGCGAGCACCACCTCGACGGGAAGGAGGCGCTCGCGTTCGCGCGCGTGCGCAAGAACGAATGCGACATCTCCGAGGACGACCGCGACCGCGCGGCGCGCCAGCAGCAGGTCCTGAGCGCGATCCGCTCTCAGATCCTCTCGCCGTCGACCTTCTTCCGGCTCCCACTCGTCAGCTGGGAGGCACCGCAGACGATCCGCTCGGACATGAAGGGGCCCGGCCTGCTCGCGCTCTTCACCGACCTCCTGACCGGCGGGGCGGGAAAGACGAAGGTGCTCGAGTGCCTGCCGTGCACGGAGGCCGAGCGCGCGGAGGCCGTCGACGACCTAGTCGGTTGAGGACTTCGTCTCGGTCTTGCTCTCGGACTTCGTCTCGGACTTCTCCGGTTTCGAGTCCGAGCTCTTCTCGGCCGGCTTCGAGCCCTTCTTGCCGTAGTCGGTGTTGTAGAAGCCCGAGCCCTTGAAGTGCACCGCGACGGGGTGGAAGACGCGCTGGACCTTGGCGTCGCAGGTCTGGCAGGTCGTGACCGGGTCGTCGGTCATCTTCTGCATCACCTCGAACGTATGGCCCTTCTCGCACCGGTACTCGTAGAAAGGCATGGCACTCCGAGTATAGGAGTGCCAGTAACCGGTTCCAGCTAGGCCGTCGGGCGCTGCGGAGCGTCGAGGTCGTCGAGCAGCGAGATCCTCATCGAATGCCAGACGAACCATGCCGCGAGATGGCGTATCGGCCGCGTCATCGAATTCACGTATAGCCCAACTACCCGACGGCGTGGCGAACGAACCCCGCTAGTTCCGCGAATAAGGTTCGCCCGATGGCATCGCAGGACACGCTCTCGATGGACACCATCGTCGCCCTCTGCAAGCGGCGCGGGTTCATCTTCCCGTCGTCGGAGATCTACGGCGGGCTCGCGAACACCTACGACTACGGGCACTACGGCGTGCTCCTGAAGAACAACGTGAAGAACGAGTGGTGGCGCTCGATGCTCCAGCTGCGCGACGACATCGTCGCCCTCGACTCCGCGATCATCCTGCACCCGAAGACGTGGGAAGCCTCGGGCCACCTGGAGGGCTTCACCGATCCGCTGGTCCAGTGCCTCGGCGAGTGCAAGCGGCGCTGGCGTGAGGATCACCTGCGCGAGGCGCAGCCCGAGGGCGAGCTCCGCTGCCCGGAATGCGGCGGCGAGCTGTCCGAGCCGCGCATGTTCAACCTCATGTTCGAGACCCACATGGGCCCGGTCGCGGAGGAGGGCTCGCGCGTATTCCTGCGCCCCGAAACCGCCCAGGGGATCTTCCTCAACTTCAAGAACGTCCTGCAATTCGCGCGGAAGAAGCCGCCATTCGGGATCGCGCAGGTCGGCAAGTCGTTCCGCAACGAGATCACGCCCGGCAACTTCATCTTCCGCACGCGCGAGTTCGAGCAGATGGAGATGGAGTACTTCGTCCCGCCGGCCGAGGCGCAGAAGTGGCACGAGCACTGGCTCGAGGAGCGCATGCGCTGGTACGTCGACCTCGGGATCCGCCCCGACCAGGTGCGCCTGCGCGCGCACGATGCCGACGAGCTTTCGCACTACTCGAGCGCGACCTCTGACGTCGAGTACCTCTTCCCGATGGGCTGGTCGGAGCTCGAGGGGATCGCCAACCGCGGCGACTTCGACCTGACCCAGCACATGAAGCACTCGGGCGAGAAGCTGGAGTACGTCGACGCCGGCACCGGCGAGCGCTACGTGCCGCACGTGATCGAGCCTGCGGCGGGCGCGGACCGCGCGGCGCTCGCCTTCATCGTCGATGCCTACGACGAGGAGGAGATCGAGGGACGGCAGCGCGTCGTGCTCCGGCTCCATCCGCGCATGGCGCCCGTCAAGGTGGCCGTCCTCCCGCTCGTGAACAAGGACGGCCAGCCGGAGCTCGCGCGCGAGATCTACGAGGACCTGCGCGAGCGGATGCCGGCCGAGTACGACACGGGCGGCTCGATCGGCAAGCGCTACCGCCGCCAGGACGAGATCGGCACCCCGTGGGGCGTGACGGTCGACCACCAGACGCTCGACGACCGCACCGTCACGCTGCGCGACCGCGATTCGCTCTCGCAGGACCGGATCGCGATCGACGAGCTCGGCGAAGAGCTCGAATCGCGCCTGGCCGCGGACTGGCGGTCGCCCAAGCTGGACGGATAGGCAGTTTCCGGCGTCCCCACTGTGGGGTAAAAACGGGTCTATATGCAGCCCCTTTTCGAGCATGGGCTGACATTCGGCGGCTTCTCCACACGGGTCCTCGAGCTCGAGGGCAGCGGCCCGCCGATCGTCTTCTTCCACGGGTTCTCCGACTCCGCCGATACGTGGCGCGCGACGATGGCGAGCCTCGGCCGGCTCGACCGCCGCGCAGTGGCCGTGGACATGCCGGGTTTCGGCAAGGCCTCGCCGCTGAAGCCCGGGAAGGTCCTGCCGCAGCTCGACCGCTTCGGCGAGGCGGTGGTGCGCTACGCCGCGCCCGACGGTGGCGCCGTCGTGGTCGGCAACTCCCTGGGCGGCTGCGCCGCGCTCCGGCTCGCGGAGCGCGAGGACCTGGAGCTGGCCGGCATCGTGCCGGTCGCCCCCGCGGGCCTCGACATGGCGCGCTGGCTGCGCATCATCGAAGCGCACCCGCTGATCCAGGGCATCCTGAGGAGCCCGGTTCCCGTTCCCGAACCGGTCCTGCGCGCAGCGGTGGCGGAGGTCTACAAGCGCGTCGCCTTCCACCGGCCGCGGGCCGTGGACTCGAAGGCGATCCGCTCCTTCACGAGCCACTTCGCCGACCCGCGCGACGTGGGGCGCTACCTCTCGACCGGTCGTGCGCTCCTGCCCGAGCTCAAGGACCCGTTCGCGCTCGAGCGGATCCGGGTCCCGGTGCTCGTCGTGTGGGGCAAGCAGGACCGCATGGTGATGTCGAAGGGCGCGCAGCGCGTGCTCGATGCGGTGCCCGGCGCGCGCCTCGAGTTGCTCGACGAATGCGGCCACTGTCCACAGGTCGAGTGCCCGGACCGCCTCGCCGAGCTGCTGGTCGACTTCCCGCCGGTGCCACTGGCGGACGCGGCCTAACCCTAAGATCGCCTGCATATGCGGCTGTCAGTCGACAACCTCGTCGACTCGGCCGCGAACGCCTGGGACCTGACGGTCGGAGGAGGCGTCGCGGACCTGAGCAGAACGGCGTCGTCGATCATCGACGAGGGCCCTCAGCGCACGGTGCGTAAATATCGCGCGCCGGATCGCCCGCGTCCGCTCCGGCACGCCCCGGTCCTGCTCGTGCCCCCACTCGCCGCGCCCGCCAGCTGCTTCGACCTGCGCAAGGGCTGCTCGATCGTCGAGCACCTGATCGCGCGGGGCCACCCGACCTACCTCGTCGACTACGGCGCGATCTCGTTCGAGGACCGCGACCTCGGGCTCGAGCACTGGGTCGACGACGTGATCCCGAAGGCGGTCCAGGCGGTGTCCGAGGACGCCGGGCGGCCAGGAGGTGCAGGTGGTCGGCTGGTGCCTCGGCGGGATCATGTCGCTGCTCGCGACCGCCGGGTACCGCGAGCTCCCGATCAGCTCGGTCGCGCTGATCGCGAGCCCGTTCGACTTCGAGAAGGTGCAGCTGATGGCACCGTTCCGGCGGCTCGCCGACTTGACCGGCGGGCGCCTCGTCTCGGGGCTTTACCGGGCGCTAGGTGGCGCCCCTGCGCCGCTCGTGTCGCTGGGCTTCCGCGCGACGGCCATCGACCGCTACGTCACGAAGCCGATCTGGGTCGCCCGCAACCTCGAGAATCGCGAGCAGCTCGCGCACATGGAGGCGGTCGACGACTACATGGCGAACATGCTCGCCTACCCCGGGCGCACGTTCGGCCAGCTCTACCACCGCTTCTTCCGCGTGAACGAGCTGGCGCAGGGCAGGCTCCGGCTGACCGACGACCGCGAGATCGACCTCGCCGCCATAACCGAACCCGTGCTCGTCGTGGCCGGCAAATCCGACGTCCTCGCCCCCGTGCCCGCGGTCCTGGCCGTGGAGAACCTGCTGCCGAACGCGGCCGAGGTCGAGACGCACACCGCGCCCGGGGGCCACCTGGGCGTGCTGACCGGCCGTGGTGCAATGGACACGACGTGGCAGTACCTGGACGAGTTCCTGGCTCGTCACGACAAATTCGAGAGGAAGAAGGATGAAAGAGCTGCCGACGAAGTCGCCGCTTGACCGCATCAGCTACGAGGACCTCTATACGAGGTGGGAGAAGGGCAACTGGTCCGCCATGGAGATCGACTTCTCCGAGGACAAGGAGCAGTGGCACGAGGCCTTCACGGACATCCAGCGCAAGGCCGCGCTCTGGAACTACTCCCTGTTCTTCCACGGCGAGGACTCGGTCGCGGACAACCTCTCCCCCTACATCGACGCGGCTCCGAAGGAGGAGCAGAAGTACTTCCTCGCCACTCAGCAGGTCGACGAGGCGCGCCACGCAATCTTCTTCAAGCGCTTCATGCACGAGGTTGTCGGCGCCGGCACCGGTGACATCGCCTCGGCGCTCGAGGCGACCCGGCCCGAGCTGACCTGGGGCTTTCGCAAGACCTTCGCGAAGCTCGACCAGGTCGCCGACGAGCTGCGCCGCGATCGCTCGCGCCCCAAGTTCGCCCAGGCGATCACGATGTACCACCTGGTCGTCGAGGCCGCGCTCGCGCAGCCGGGACAGCACTTCATCGAGAGCTACCTGACCGAGCGCGACCTCCTGCCCGGGTTCGCAGGCGGGATGAAGAACGTCTCGCTCGACGAGCAGCGGCACATCGGCTTCGGCGTGAAGGTGCTCTCGGAGCTGATCGCCGAGGACCCCGAGTGCAAGGCCGCCGTCGCCGACCTGCTGAGCGAGGTGATGGTCTTCACGATCGGAGTGCTCCAGCCGCCGAACTGGGACCGGCGCTACACGGAGTGCTTCGGCTTCACGCTCGAGGACATCTACGCCGAGGGCTTCCAGTCGTTCGAGACCAAGATGCGCACCGCCGGGCTGCCGCTGGAGGAGATCCAGTACGCGCTTCCGATCCCGCTCGAGCTCGACCAGAAGGCGCGCGCCGAGCGCGCGATCAAGCTGCTCGAGGCGGGCTATGCGGGCGAGAAGAACGGCCCGCCCGCGCGCGACCACGAGTCGATGGAGCTCCTGTTCGACTCGATCCAGCGCTCCGCGCGCACGGACCTCGCGCCGGACGCGATGACGATCCAGTGGGATTTCTCGGACGCGGAGCCGTGGTACCTGCGGATCGACAACGGGTCGTCGAGCGCCGAGGCCGGCCGCCACACGTCGCCCGACGTGACGCTCAGCTGCCGCTTCGACGACTGGGTCGACGTGATCGCCGCGCGCGAGGACCCGCGCAAGCAGATGCTGAAGCGCAAGATCCGCCCGAAGGGCAGCCTGCGCTCGCTGTACCGGATGTCGAAGGTCTTCCCTAGGTAACGGCTAGGCCTTAGCTCGCCGTCCGGCGCGCGGTCGAAGTCCGTGTGCGGCAGCACACGGTCGATCCGCTTCGGCAGCCACCAGTTCCACTTGCCCATCAGCTCCATCGTCGCCGGGACGAGCACGAGCCGGACGAGCGTGGCGTCGAGCGCGATCGCAACCGCGAGGCCGAGCCCGATCTCCTTGATGGCCGGCACGCCGGCCGATGCGAACACAGCGAAGACCGCGACCATGATGAGCGCCGCGCTCGAGATCGTGCGCGCGCTCGCGCGGAGGCCCTCCGCGACGGCACGCTGGTTGTCGCCGGTCGCCTCGTAGCGCTCGCGGATCCGCGACAGCAGGAACACCTCGTAGTCCATCGAGAGGCCGAAGACGATCGCCAACAGGAACGGCGGCGTCATCGTGTTGATGTAGCCGAGCGACTCGAACCCGAGGAATCCGTCGACCCAGCCGTACTGGAACACGGCGACGAGGACGCCGTACGCGGCGGCCACCGACAGCAGGTTCATGAGCACCGCCTTCAGCGGCAGGAACACCGAGCGCAGCAGAACGAACAGCACGAGGTAGCTGAACGCGAGCACGAACAGGAGGATCTTCCACATCGACCCGGAGACGAGGTCCTTGAAGTCCTCGACCGAGGCGGTGGCGCCGCCGACCTCGCCGATCGCGTCGGCGCGCACCCTGGCGACGAGCGCGCGGGCCTCCGGGCTCTCGGGATCGTGCTTGGGCTGCGCGACGATCAGGAGCCGCTCGCCGTCGCGCGAGGCGACCGGCGGCTCGACCTTCGCAACCTCGGGGTCGCGGCGCAGCTTGGCGACGTACCGGTCGACGGCGGCCTCGTCGCGACCGTCCACGACGATCTGCATCGGTCCGGACGCGCCCGGACCGGCCGTCTGCGCTGCCAGCTCGGCGCCGGTACGCGTCTCGTTCCCCTCAGGGAACTGACGCAGGGCGCCGTCGCCCCACTCGAGCGACAGCGCCGGGATCGCGAGCGTCAGCATGACCGCCGAGCTGAGGCCGACCGCGAGCCACGGGCGCCGCATGACGGTGGCGGTCCAGCGTTCCCAGAAGCCGCCGCGACGGTTGTCCGGATGCGTCGACCCGGCCCGGCGCCTGAGGTTTTTCCACTGCCGCGCGATGAGGCCCAGGACCGTCGTGGTCCGGCTGCGTGAGTACGCACGCCGGCCGAAGAGCGAGATCAGGGCGGGCAGGAGCGTGACCGCGGCCAAGATCGCGACAGCGACGACGATGATCGCGCCCATCGCCATCGAGCGGATGACGGTCGAGTCGACGAGGAACAGCCCCGCCAGCGACACGATCACCGTGATACCCGAGAAGACGACCGCGAGGCCCGACGTGCGCATCGCGATCCGCAGCGCCTCATCGCGGTCGTCGCGCACGCGCATCTCCTCGCGGTAGCGCGCGAGCACGAAGAGCGAGTAGTCCACCGCGACGCCGATCCCGATCATGGACGCGACGTTGGTGACGAACACCGACATCTCGGTCGCCTGCGAGAGGAAGTAGATCCCCGCGCCGGTGACGAACACGGAGCCGAAGCCGAGCGCGAGCGGCAGCGACGCCGCGGCGAGCGACCCGAAGACGGCAAGCAGGATCAGGAGGACGATCGGGAAGCCCGCGGTCTCGGCCGACTCGAGGTCCTCCTTCGAGAGCTCCTGCATGCCGGCCCACAGCGCCTGCTGGCCGACGAGATACGGCTCGACTCCCTCCCGCGCGACGCCGACGTCCAACTCGTCGCGCAGGTCCACCGCGGCGTCCGCGAGCTCGTCGTGGTCTCCCTGAGCGTCGAGTGGGATGACGAGGATCGTGTCCTGGCCGGCGCGCGCCTTCGCCTGCTTCGCGGCGGCGGGGGTGAGCTCGGCGTGATCGACGTCGGCGGCGATGCGATCGACGCGATCGACCTCGGCGCGGATCGCTTCCGGCGTCGCACCCTCGCGCTGAGCCAGCACGACGGCGAGCGTCTCCCGCTGTGCGCCCTCGAAGTCGGCGAGCGCCTGGTCGACTTTCTCCGACCCCGAGCCCGGCACGAGGAAGCCGCCACTCGTCAGGTGCTCGGTCTGGCGGCTCGCGAACGGAGCCGCCGCGACCAGCACGAGCAGCCACGCCACCAGCACGAAACGGCGGTGACGGCTCAAGAAATCGTGCAGACGAACCATCAAAGGAATGAACTGATCTGATTACCCGAACTGTGTGAGGTCAGTCACGGGCAGGGGTCAGACCCGAACCCGTCGCCCCTGAGGGACGACGGGATCGTCAGGGTCTGACCCCTAGCGCGGCTGGCGCTACGACGTGTTGCCCACCGGCTCGCTCGCCGACGGGGCGGGGGCCGGAGTGGTCGTCGAGGTGTACTCGAACTCCTCCTCGGCACCGAACAGCGCGTCGAGCACCTTCTTGCGCAGACCCTCGCTGAGGGCAAGCGCGAGACCGGCACCGACCAGCACGAGCAACAGCTTGCGCCCGCGGTGCTTCTTGCGCTTCGAGGAACCGCGGAGGGTCTCAGCAGCATCGCGCAGCGACGAGGCGGCCTCCCGCAGCTCCTTCTGGACCTTCTTGTCCTCGGTCAGGGCCTTGACGGGGCCCTTGCCGTTGATCCGGCCGTAGGCCTTGCGAGCGGACTCGAATGCCGTGCGCAGGTTGTCGCGCAGCTCAGCGTCTTCGATGAGCTGGTTGACGTAGGGATTGTGCCTCGCCGCCTTGCCGGCGGCATAGGCGCCAACCCCGGCCTTCGCGGCCTTCTTCTTGGCTGCCATGACTCTCCTCGGGTCCGTTGGTAGACGGAACCTTACCCAGACTCGAGCGCTTCACGCAGGACTTTTTCGATGCTGTCGACCCAAATGAACTCGACGTCCTTGAGGAGGTTGGGGGGAAAGTCGTCTGTGTCGGCCTGATTCAGCTTTGGCGCGATCACGCGCTTGATGCCGGCCCGCTGGGCTGCCAGCGCCTTCTCCTTCAGGCCGCCGATCGGCAGCACCTTGCCCGTGAGCGTGATCTCCCCGGTCATCGCCGTGTCGGCACGCACCGGCCGGTTCGTGAAGAGCGAGTAGAGGGCTGTCGCCATCGTGATGCCCGCGCTCGGCCCGTCCTTCGGGATCGCGCCCGCGGGCACGTGGACGTGCACGTCGTTCTCCATCGTCGGCCCGGCGCCGTCGAGGCGCCCCCTCACCCACGACATGGCCGCGGCCGCCGACTCCTTCATGACGTCGCCGAGCATTCCGGTGATGTGGAGCTGGCCCTTGCCCGGATAGGCGGTCGCCTCGACGAAGAGGATGTCGCCCCCTGCCGGTGTCCACGCGAGCCCCGTCGCGACTCCCGGGTGGTCGGTGCGCCTGCGGACGTCCGAGATGAACTTGCGCGGGCCGAGCAGCTCGCGGACCTGACGCTTGCGCATCGTGCGCTTGCGCGTCTTCCCCTCCGCGTGGTCGCGCGCGATTTTGCGGCAGATCGCGCCGATCTGGCGTTCGAGCTCGCGCACGCCCGCCTCCCGGGTGTAGCCGTCGATCAGCTCGTGGAGCGCGTCCTGCTCGAACACGAGCTTCTCCTTCGACAGGCCAGTCTGCTCGAGCTGCCGCGGCACGAGGTAGCGCTTCGCGATCTGCACCTTCTCGTCCTCGGTGTAGCCGGCCAGCTGGATGATCTCCATCCGGTCACGCAGCGGCGGGGGCACCGTCTCGAGCTGATTCGCGGTCGTGATGAAGAGCACCCGCGAGAGGTCGAACGACAGGTCCAGGTAGTGGTCGCGGAAGGACGTGTTCTGCTGCGGATCGAGCACCTCGAGCATCGCGCTCGCCGGGTCGCCGCGGAAGTCGGCGCCCATCTTGTCGATCTCGTCGATCATCAGGACCGGGTTGTTCGATTCCGCGTCGCGGAGCGCGCGGATGATCGTGCCCGGCATCGCGCCGATGTAGGTCCGGCGATGGCCGCGGATCTCCGACTCGTCGCGGACGCCGCCCACGGAGATGCGCTCGAACTTGCGCCCCATCGCCGCGGCGATCGAGCGGCCGAGCGAGGTCTTGCCGACGCCGGGCGGCCCGACGAAGCAGAGCACCGACGAGGGCGCGTCGGGCTTCAGCTTGCGGACGGCGAGGAACTCGAGGATGCGGTCCTTGACCTTGTCGATGTCGTAGTGGTCGCGGTCGAGCACCCGGCGCGCCTTCTTGAGGTCGAGGTCGTCGTCCGTGGACTTCGACCACGGCAGCGAGGCGATCCACTCGAGGTACGTGCGGATCACGCCGTGCTCGGCCGCCTGCGGCGGGAGCTTCTCCAGCCGGTCGAGCTCGCGCTCGGCCGCCTTCATCGCGTGCTCCGGCAGGCCCGCCTCCTCGATCTGCTCGCGCAGCTCGTTCGCCTCGGCGGTCTGCTCGTCCACCTCGCCGAGCTCGTCCTGGATTGCCTTCAGCTGCTGGCGCAGGAAGTACTCGCGCTGGCCCTTCTCCATCTCGGACTGGACCTGCGACTGGATTCGCGAGCCGATCGAGATCAGCTCGAGCTCGCGGGCGAGCAGCTCCGACAGCCGCCGCAGGCGCCTCGCGACGTTCCGCTCCTCGAGCAGCTCCTGCTTCTCCTCGGTCGACAGGCGCAGCGAGCTCGCGATCATGTGGGCCAGCTCGCTCGGCTCGTCGAGGTTCGCGACAGCGAGCTGGAGCTCCTCGGGCAGATACGGGACCGCGTCGATGATCTGGCTGAAGGTCGCCTGGACGTTGCGCGTGAGGCCCTCGAGCTCGGGCCCGGGCTCGACCTCGTCCGGGCGCTCCTCGATGCGGGCGACCATGTACGGCTCGGTGGCGGTGAAGTCCGTGAGCTCGACGCGGCGACCGCCCTGCACGAGGATGCGGATGCTGCCGTCGGGAACCTTCAGCATCCGCGCGACGAACCCCGCGACGCCGGTCCGATAGATGTCGTCGGGCCCGGGGCTCTCCTCCTCCGGGTCCTTGCTCGCGACCATCACGAGCATCCGGTTGCCCGCGAGCACGTCGTTGACGAGCTTCACGGATCGCTCCTGCGCGACCGCCAGCGGCGTCAGCGTGTCCGGGAACGGGACGCTCTCTCGGAGCGGCAGGACCGGCAGCGCAGGCGGCAGCTCGAGCTCGTCGCCGCCGGCGCCGTTCTCCCCGGGCTGGGCGATGTGAATGCTCACTCGATGTCGGTACGCGTCCGGACCGGCACCTGGCGCACCTGGTCGTCCGGCTGCGCGAGCGGGATCTGAACGGTCAGGATCCCGTCGTCGTAGGTGGCCTCCGCGCGCTCGGGCACGACGTCGGCACCGAGCTCGACCGCCCGCCGGAACGGCCCGTGCTCGATCTCGATCTGCTGATAGAGCCTCCCCTCGGCCTCCTGCGCGCGGCGCTCGCCGGCGATGAGCAGCTGACGTCCGCGGATCTCGAGACCGATCTCTTCGATCTCCATCCCGGCGAGATCGGCCTTGACGACCGCCCGCGGCGGATCGCCCGAGTAGTAGACGTCGACTCGCGGGGTGAAGCCGCGCTTGGGACCTAGCGGCGTGCGCCCGAAGACGTCACCGAAGAGCTCGTCCATCTCGCGTCGCATGCGCTCGAAGTTGCCGAAGAGATCCCGCTCGGGCATTCGAGCGGAGGTTAGACCTCGTAGGTGGCGCCCTCGGTGGCGAGCTCGACCTTCGACCCGAAGGCGTCCGTGGCCTCGTCCACCGCCCACAGCCAGTCGAGCTCGTCCGAGATGTGCGTCAGCACCAGCCGGCGGGCGCCGGCCGCCTTGCCGTGCTCGCCGGCCTCGCGCGGCGTCAGGTGTCCCCGCATGGCCAGTCCGCTCGGGCCGCGGCAGGGTCCCCTCGATCAGGAGCAGGTCGGTGTCGTGCGCGAACCGCACGAGCGTGTCGGTAGGCCGGCAGTCCGCGCCGTAGGTCAGCCTTCCGCCGCCGTTCGTGGACTCGGCGCAGATCGCGAACGTCTCGATGAAGTGCGGCACGGCGTGGAAGTGCACGCTTGATCGAGCCGATCTCGAGCGACGAGTTCTCGTGGTACTCCTCGATCTCGAAGGCGTTCTCGATCAGGTCCTCGTTGCCCCACGCGCCCGCCACACGGCGGAAGGTCTCCACGGCGCCCTTCGGGGCGTAGAGCTTCGGCCGGCATGGGTTGTCGGTGCCGGGCCACCGGTCCACCGGCACGGGCTGCTGCCGGGGCGCGTACGTCAGCGCGTAGGCGTACGGGACGAGGTCGAGGAAGTGGTCCGCGTGCAGGTGCGACAGGACGACCGCGTGCACCGCCGTGTAGTCGCGGAACTTCCGCAGCTTGGAGAACACGCCGTTGCCGCAGTCGAGCAGGACGGCCGTGTCACCGTCCTCGAGCAGGTATCCGGAGCACGCCCCGTCGGCGTCCTGCCAGGAGGGAGACTTGCCCAGGACGGTCAGCCTCATGGACCGACTCTATTACCGCGGGGTGTGGGCTCGCCGGTCGGCTACCGCGGGTGCGGGAAGGCGTATGCCGAGAAGGTGCGCTCGGTCCGGAACACGAACGAGAGCTGGCGCTCGGGCCGGAGGCCGCGGTCGGCCGCGCGGTAGGTCGTGCAGGGCTCGTTCAGGTCAAGCGCGCAGAGCATGTTCTGGCGGAAGAAGCAGTTCTCACAACTCGGGCGCTTGGCGGGCTTGGGCACGGCCCCCATCCAAACACGATCGCGACGGCGCGACCACCCGCGATTCCGCAAATGCGGCGAATTGCAATCCGCCGCTGTTTACAGCTTTTTCTCAGGAGCGCCCGCTGTTTGCGGAAATGTGCGCGGGCGTCACATCCGCCGGCGTCGGACAGCCGCACAGGAGCAGCGCGAGCTCGAGCTCTTCGCGCAGGAGCTCGAGCACATGGCGGGCGCCCTCCTCGCCGTCGCTCGCGAGGCCCCACAGGACCGGCCGGCCGACCATCGCGGCGCGCGCGCCGAGGGCGAGCGCCTTCACCACGTCGGTGCCGCGGCGGATGCCGCCGTCGACGAACACCTCGACCCGTCCCTCCACGGCATCCACTACCTCGGGGAGCGCCTCGATCGTCGCCGCCACCCCGTCGAGCTGCCGGCCGCCGTGATTCGACACCACGATCCCGTCCACCCCCGCCTCGCAGGCGAGCCGCGCGTCCTCCTCGGTCAGGACGCCCTTGACCAAGAGCGGCAGGTCCGAAAGGCCGCGGATCCGCTCGAGGTCGCGCCACGTGAGCGTCAGGTCGAGCATCGCGAAGACCTCGGCGATCGTGAGGGTGGCGGAGCGGCCGAGGGCGGCCGCGACGCTCGGGATCGTGACCCCGGCGGGTACCTGGAACCCGGTCAGCAGGTCGCGCTCGCGCCGACCGGCCCGCGGGGCGTCAACCGTGAGGACGATCGCCGAATACCCGTGCTCGACGGCCTGGTCGACGAGCGCGCGTGTGACGCCCTCGTCCTCGAAGCAATAGAGCTGGAACCAGCGCTTGCCGCCCGGCGCGGCCTCGGCGATCTCCGCCGGGGTGGCGGTCGCGATCGTCGAAAGGGTCATCACCGTGTCCGCGGCCGACGCCGCGCGCGCCGTGGCGGCCTCGCCGTCCGGGTGGCACATCTTCTGGATCGCCGTGGGCGCGACGAGCAACGGCATCGACACGTTCGTGCCGAGCACGGTCGTCTCAGCTGAGACGTTGCTCACGTCGACGAGCATGCGCGGCCGCAGCTTCAGCCGCGTGAACGCGGCCACGTTCTCGGCCAGGGTCCGCTCGTCGCACGCCCCGCCGGCGAAGTAGCCGTGGGCGCCCGCCTCGAGCACCTCCTCCGCGCGCCGCTCGTACTCGAGGACGTTTACCGGGCGCGCGGGTGGGGGCATGAGGCTCGACACTAACGGCATGGAACTCGTCACCGGATCGACCGGATACATGGGCGGCCGCCTGATCGAGCGGCTGCGCGCCGAGGGGCGCCCCACGCGCGCGCTCGCACGCGATGCCGCGCGCTTCGCGCCGGTCGACGGCGTCGACGTGGTCCAGGGCGACCTGCTCGAGCCGCGAGACGCTCGCCCGCGCGCTCGACGACTGCTCGACCGCCTACTACCTGGTCCACTCGATGCAGACAGGCGTCAACGGGTTCGCCGACCGGGACCGGCTTGCCGCCGAGAACTTCGCGGCCGGCGCGCAGGAGGCCGGCGTCGAGCGCGTCGTCTACCTCGGCGGGCTGCTTCCGGAGGGCGGCCCGCAATCCGAGCACCTCGCGTCGCGGCTCGAGGTCGAGGAGATCCTGCTCGGCTCGGTGCCCCGCTCGACCGCGCTCAGAGCATCGATCGTGATCGGCGCGCGCTCGTCGTCCTTTGGCATCCTCGTAAAGCTCGTGTCGAACCTGCGCTTCGTCCCGCTCCCCGCCTGGCGGTCGAACCGCACGCAGCCGATCTTCGAGGGCGACGCGATCGAGTACCTGGCGCGGACACCTGAGACTCCCGCCGCCGAGGGGCGTTCGCTCGACATCGTCGGGCCGGAAGTGATGACCTACGAGGAGATGATCGAGCGGATCGCCGAGGCGATCGGGGTCGGGCGGATGCCGCTGCGGCTGCCCACGACACAGACACCGGCGGCCTCGGCCGTGGTCAGCGCAATCACGAGCCAGCCGCTCGAACTCGTGCGCCCGCTCATGAAGAGCCTCGAGCACGACCTTCTGCCGCGGAACGACGACGCGCAGCGCATCTACGGGCTGACCCCACATCCGTTCGAGCGCGCGCTGGACCACGCGCTACGCGACTGGGAGCGCAGGGAGGCGCTGGGCGCCCGGTGAAGGTCGAGCGCTCGATCGAGATCGCGGCGTCGCCGGAGGCCGTCTACGAAGTCGTGATGGACCCGGCGCGGCTCGAGGACTGGGTGACGGTGCACGACTCGCTCGTGCACGCGCCGAACGGCGTGCTCGAGGAGGGCGACGAGCTGGCGCAGAGGCTCAAGGTCGCCCATCAGTGCTTCAAGGTCACGTGGAAGGTGGCCAAGGCGCACCACCCCCGTGACGTCGAGTGGGAGGGTCGCGGCCCGCTGGGCACGAAGGCCCGGGTCTCCTACGACCTCGAGCCGCGGGGCGAGGGCACCTGCTTCAACTACATAAACGAGTACGAGCTGCCCGGCGGACCCCTGGGAAAGATCGGCGCAAAGGCGTTCCGGCGGACCGCCGCAAAAGAAGCCGACCGGACGCTCGTTAAGTTGAAGGGGCTGCTCGAGCGTTAGCGAAGAGGGGGACGTGTTGCGGTTGTTCGCTCGCAGACGAAAAGAAGAGGCCGGAGGCTGGTCGCCGTTCGCGCGTAACGACGGCCCAGACTGCGAGGCCGTAGCACAGGCGCTGCTGACCGCGGTCGAGCACGAGAGCTGCCCGCTGGACGAGCTCACCCCCACGCGCTACGCCGAGCTGCGGCGCCGCCGCCCGAACATGGGCCTGCCCCGGACGACGACGGTCACAGCGGTCTGCGGAAGCTGGCACCGCGCGGTCGAAGCGGCCGAGCGGCGCGCATCCGCGCTCCACCGCCGGACCGCGTTCGCCTAACCGAAAGACTGGCCCCGCAGCATCCCGCGCGCCTCTGAGTCTGTTGCCTTCGCGCCGCCTCCGGCGCGTCCGCCGTGTTTGCTCTTGTGGGGCCGGGATTTGTTGGCCGCAGGGCCAGTACGACGAGGTTACTCCTCGCGGAGCGACAAAGCGAGCCGTTCGGCGGCGGCACGGGCCTCGTCAATGTCGGTATAGAGCGTCGCATGACGTGCGATCAAGCCTCGCTCCCAGAGGAAGTGCCACCCCTCGCGTTGCCAAACGCGACCATGAACGGCGCTACCGGCAGGAACCCCCTCCTGCACGACCACGGCGAACACAACCCCACTGCCGAGGTCGCGGACATCCTCAAGCTTGAACTCCAACTCCTCGTACGCGCCGAACCAGTCCTCGAGGAAGCTGCGAATCGCCACCCGCCCCTCGAAGGTATCCCCTGCCCGCATCCGCCCCTCAAAGACTGCATCGGAAGCGTAGAAGCTGATCACCGCGTCCAGGTCGCGCCGGTTTGCGGCCTCGAAGGCAAGGCGCGTGAGCTCAACAAGGTCGGGGGTCGTGGCCTCCTCGGGCATCTAGAGCAGCTCTCGGATCCCACCGCGGCCGAGGCGCGCCGAGCAGGCGGTGAAGTCGCCGTCCTTCATCGCGATCACGTCGTGGGTGTCGTCGCGCTCTAAAACGATCGACTCGATCGCGTCGCTGATGTGGCCGGCGTCCACGATGCCGATGATCCGCGAGCGCGGGAAGAGCAGCCGCTCGTAGGCCTCCTTGCAGCGGCTCTCGAGCTGGTCACCGGTCAGGACCACGGCAGCCGAGGGCGCCGAGCGGGCGATCGCGTCGAAGTCCCCGTCGCCATCGAGCACGACCACGTCGGCGCCGCGCACGTCCTCGTCGAACTCCGCCACACGCGAAAGCTCTTGTGCAAGCTGTACACCTTTACCGATTACACTTATCTTTTTACGCATGAATTTTCTTGAAGAGAAGAGAAGTGAAATCGATGTGCGGCTGAAGGAGCTGAAGCCGCTCTACGAGGAGTATCTGACCCTACAGAAGGCCAAGGCGGCCCTCGACGGGGTAAACCGGCCCGCACGCAGGGCCTCTGGCCCCCGGCGCGGCCGCCGCGGACGCCCCCGCGGCAGCGGCGGCACGTCCAAGAAGGCGCTCGAGGTCATCCGCCAGAACCCGGGCATCAAGGTCAGCGACCTGGCACGCGAGCTCAAGATGCGCCACCCGAACTACCTCTACCGAGTCCTCCCCCAGCTCGAGGCCCAGGGCGCCGTCCGCAAGGACGGCAAGGGCTGGCACGCCACCGAGACCGCCACCTAGAGCCGGCGGGCGAAGTGGTGCGAGGTGATCACGAGGCCTGAATTCAGGTAGAGCCGGTGCGCGTCCGCGCGCTCCAGCTGCACGCCTGAATCGAGGTGGAGCTCCTCGCATCCAAGCCGCGCCGCCTCCCGCGCGAGCCAAACGAGCAGCGCGGTGCCGAGCCCGCGGCGCCTGAACTCGGGACGCGTCGCGATGTCGTCCACGTACAGGAAGTGGCCCCACGCGAGGTTGTTGCCGGTACGAAAGCCGGCGACCGCGGCAGCCGCCGGCTCCTCGGCGTCGAACGCGCCCACGAGCCGGTAGCCCTGCGGGCGCTGCACTTCGTCGACGAGGCGAACGAACTCCGCCTCATCCGGAACGTGCGTGCGCAGCGCATTCATCGCGAGATACGCCGTGCCCGTGTCGGGCGAGACGATCTCGCGGACGTCCACTAGACCAGCTGCAGCTCTTTGACCGAGTCGCGCTCGCCGCGGAGCTCGTCGACCGTGATCGCGATCTTCTCCTTCGAGAAGTCGGTCAGCTCGACACCCTCGACGATCGACCACTCACCGCCCTCGCAGGTGATCGGGAACGACGACACCAGGCCCTCGTCGACGTCGTAGGAGCCGTCGGAGACGACCGCCATCGAGACCCACTCGCCGTTCGTGCCGTGGACCCAGTCGTGCACGTGGTCGATGGCCGCGTTCGCCGCGGAGGCCGCACTCGACGCGCCGCGCGCCTCGATGATCGCGGCGCCGCGCTTGCCGACGGTCGGGAGGAAGTCGTTCTCGATCCAGTCCTGGTCGACCTTCTCCGCCGCGATCTCGCCGCCGACCTTCGCGTTGAAGAGGTCGGGGTACATCGTCGGCGAGTGGTTGCCCCACACGGCCATGTCCGTGATGTCGGTGACCTGAGCGCCCACCTTCTTCGCGAGCTGCGTCAGAGCACGGTTGTGGTCGAGGCGCGTCATCGCGGTGAACCGCTCCGACGGGATGTCGGGCGCGTGCGAGCGCGCGATCAGGCAGTTCGTGTTCGCCGGATTGCCGACCACGAGCACCTTGATGTCGTCCGCCGCGTTGTCATTCAGCGCCTTGCCCTGCGGCTCGAAGATCTTGCCGTTGGCCTCGAGCAGGTCGGCGCGCTCCATGCCCTTCGTGCGCGGCCGCGCGCCGATCAGAAGGGCGACGTTCGCGCCGTCGAACGCCTGATTCGGGTCGTCGAAGATGTCGATCGACCGGAGCAGCGGGAAAGCGCAGTCGTCGAGCTCCATCGCCGTTCCCTCGGCCGCCTTGACGGCATCGGGGATCTCGAGCAGCGACAACGCGATCGGCGTATCCGGGCCGAGCATCTGGCCGCTCGCGATGCGGAAGAGGATTGCGTAGCCGATCTGGCCGGCGGCGCCGGTGATGGCTACTCGTACGGGTTCGCTCATGAGTTCATCTCCTCGATGATCGCGTCGGCGACTTCGCTCGTGCCGACGGCGGTTGGGTCGTCTCGTGTGGGCTTCATGTCGTAGGTGACCTTCTCGCCCTTGCGGATCACCTCGGCGATCGCGTTCTCCAGCCGGTCGGCCGCATCGCGCTCGTCGAGATGCCGGAGCATCATCACGCCCGAGAGCATCAGCGCCATCGGGTTCACCTTGTTCTGCCCCTTGTACTTGGGGGCGGAACCGTGGGTGGCCTCGAATACGGCGATGTCATCGCCGATGTTGCCTCCCGGCGCCATGCCGAGACCGCCGATCATCCCGGCGCCGAGGTCGGACACGATGTCGCCGTAGAGGTTCGGCAGCACGATCACGTCGTACTCCTCCGGGCGCGAGACGAGCTGGTTGCAGAGGTTGTCGATGATCCGCTCCTCGAACTCGATGTCCGAGTGCTTCTCCGCGATCTCGGTGGCCGTCTTCAGGAAGAGGCCATCGGAGAACTTCATGATGTTGGCCTTGTGCGCCGCGGTCACCTTGCTGCGGCCGTTGTCCTTCGCGTACTTGAACGCCGATTCGACGATCCGCGTGGTGCCGAAGACGGAGATCGGCTTGATCGAGATGCCGGCGTCCTCGCGGATCTCGGAGCCGAGACCCTTGATGCACTCGCGCAACGTGGCGGCGTCGTCCGAGCCCATCTCGTACTCGATCCCGGCGTACAGGTCCTCGTGGTTTTCGCGCACGATCACGACGTCCGTCTCCGGGAAGCGCGTGCGAACGCCCTCGTACGCCTTGCAGGGGCGCTGGCACGAGTAGAGGTCGAGCTCCTTCCGCAGTGCCACGTTGACCGAGCGGAAGCCGGACCCCACCGGGGTCGTCGTCGGGCCCTTGATCGCGACGCCGTTGTCGCGGATCGACTGGAGCGTCTCGTCGGGCAGCGGCTTACCGCCCGCCTCGTAGACGTCGATCCCCGCTTCCTGCTGGTCCCAGTCGAACTCGACACCGGTGCCCTCGAGGACGCGTTTGGTGGCTTCCGCGATCTCGGGCCCGGTCCCGTCGCCGGGGATGAAGGTGACTTTGTGTGCCATTCAGTTCCTTTGCATTATTTGGAAGCCCGCCATTATGTCTGTCGTGTTCGGAGGAGCGTCTATTCAGCTCGCGCGGGTCTTCGGGATCCGAATCGGCGTGCACCCGAGCTGGTTCGTTGTGCTCTTCCTCATGATCTGGTCGCTCACGGGGCTCTACGAGGACGTGGTTGGCAAGGACGCGTTCGTGCTCGCCGCGCTCAGCTCGTTCCTGTTCTTCGCCTCGGTGGTCCTGCACGAGCTGGGGCACGCGGTGGTCGCGCGCCGCAACGGAATCGAGACACAAGGCATCGACCTCTGGCTGCTCGGCGGCCTCGCACGCCTCAGCCGCGACAGCGACAGCCCTGGGGTCGAGTTCCGCGTTGCCGCTGCCGGGCCGGCGGTCACGCTCGTCTTCGGGCTGGTGTGCGTCGGAGCCGGCTACGCGTTCGCGGGCGCGACCAGCTTCGGCGACGCGCTCGCGTTCGAGGAGGACGGGCGCGTCGGCGCGGGCGAGGCGGTGCTCGCGTGGCTCACCTGGGTGAACGCTGTGCTGCTCGCCTTCAACCTGATCCCCGGCTTCCCACTCGACGGGGGCCGGATGGCGCGCGCGATTGCGTGGTGGCGAACAGGCGACCGGGCGAAGGCGACGCGCTTCGCCAGCTCGCTCGGCCAGGCGTTCGCGTACCTCCTGATCGGCTACGGCCTGTACCGCTTCCTGCTCGGCGACGTGCTCGCGCTCGCGTGGTTTGGGCTGATGGGCTTCTTCATCATTCAGGCGGCCAGGGCAGCGGACATGCAGAGCCGGATCACGGCGCGGATCGAGGGCCTGCGCGTCGCCGACGTGATGGACGGCGAACCGGTCTCGGCACCCGCGTACCTGAAGCTCGACCGTTTGATCGACGAGTACTTCCTCCGCTACGGCTACCCGTGGTTCCCGGTCGTGGACGCGGGCGGCAAGTTCATCGGAGTGGTCAGCCGACAGCGCGCGGAGTCGATTCCCGAGCAGCTGCGCGCGACCTCATCGGTCGACGAGGTCACCCAGTTCGACCTCGGGAACGCCCATGCCGTGCCGCTCGACGCGCCGCTCGATTCGCTGCTCGCGTCGGAGGGTCTGCACGCGCTCGGCGCGATGATGGCCGTGGACAAAGACGGGATCCTGCGCGGCATCGTGACCATCGACCAGGTCCGCCGGGCGCTCCGCCCATCCGAGCCGGTCGCCTAGTCGCGCTCGACCGGCCGGATCCAGATGCGGCGGAAGCCGGCGATGGCCAGCCGGGCGAGCTGCCCGCCCGTGCTGAAGCGGGGCATGTTGGTATCGCCGTAGGTCCGAGCGCCGTAGCGAATCGGGACGTTGAGGACCTTCATCCCCAGGAGTGAGGCGCCCAGCAGGAAGTCGAAGTCGCCCCAGCGGTCCTCGGGCTCGAATTCGCGGCGGGTTTTCGCGATGCGCAGATAGTCCTCACGGAACATCGCCTTCGTCCCGCACAGCGTGTCCTTGACGTACTGGCCGAGCACGAACGAGAGCAGCCACGCGAAGAACTTGTTTCCCACCATGTTCAGGAAGCGCATCGCGCCCGACTCCATCCCGTAGACGAGCCGACTGCCCACCACCATCTCGCCGCGCCCGGAGACGAGCGCGTCGTAGAACTTGGGCAGGTCCTCGGGCGCCACGGTGAGATCCGCGTCGAGGATCATCAGAACCTCGTGCTTTGCCGCGGCGAATCCCTCGTAGACCGCGTTCGCCTTGCCGGTGTCGGTCTGGATCAACAGGCGAGCGTCGCGCGAGGAGTCCGCGATCGCGGCCGTGATCCTCTCCCGGGTGTCGTCGGTCGACCCTCCCTCGACGAACACGATTTCGGTCCCGGTGCCCATCTCCGGGACGCGCTCGACGATCGCGTCGATGTTGCCGGCCTCGTTGCGAGTCGGCACGATCACGGACACGCCGTGATCGGGGCGGCTGCGCGGGAGCTGCCGGGCGATGAAGAAGTTCGTGAGCGCGAGCATCCGCAGCAGCGGGAGACGCGCCAGCGCGCCGTTCACGACTCCGCTCACGGCGCCCGGGCGCATCGGCAGCAGGATCTCCGTGCGGCGCGCGAGCACTTCGAAGCCGCCCAGCTCGAACAGGTTCTCGAGGTCGCGCGGGGCCACCCAGTTGCGCACCGGCTTGTTCGGACGCACGCCGGCCATCCGCAGCCCCCATAGAGGCCCGCGCCAGAGGTTGCTGTACGTGTTCGAGATCACCCGCGTGCGCGGGTGGCTGTGGGCCGAGACGGCCCCCATTAGCGCCTGAAGGTCGTGCGCGTACGGGACCAGGTCGGAAAGGACGATGTAGTCGAACGTCTCACCCAACGCCAACGACTCGCCGGCGGCACAGACGAACTCGAGCCCTGGATGCCGGTTGCGGGCCGCGTCGACCATGCGCGTGCTCACGTCGACGCCGACGCCTCGGGACGGCTTGAGCGCGGCAAGCAGGTCGCCGCGTCCAGAGCCGATCTCGAGGATCCGCGCGTCGGGCGGGATGAGCGACGTGTAGATCGAGCTCACGAGCTCGTGATACGGAGCGGTGCGGCTCTCCCAGTGGTCGGCCTCGTCGACGAAGTCGTCGAAGAACTTCGCCAGCGCGCGGTACTCCGCCGGGATGCCTGTGTCCGCCACGCTCGCCGCTTCCACATCCATCGCCATCGCACGCTATCGATTGGTTATGGCCGACCTATCGAAAGGAGCCGCCGAGCAGCGTTACGCGCGCGAGGCGCTGCAGGGCGAGGCGGTTGCCGCGGGCCTCGAGGACGTCTGGGGCTGGACCGGCCCTGCCGGCCGCATCCGCGCCGCGCGCCGGGCTGAGTTCCTGGTCCAGGCCGCGAAAATCGGACCCGGCGTCCGCTGCCTCGAGCTGGGAGCGGGCACGGGCGAGTTCACCACCCGTCTGGCCGAGACCGGGTGCGAGCTGACCGCACTCGAGCTGAGCGAGGCGACCGCGGCGGTCTGCCGTGAGCGCACGAGCGGGCACGTCGAGGTGGTTGTGGGCAACGCGGAGACCGGCGCGGGCCTCGAGGGCCGCCAGTTCGACGCGATCGTGGGCGTGAGCGTCCTGCACCACCTCAACATGGAGCTCACGCTGCGCAACACGTTCCCCGTCCTGCGTCCCGGGGGCCGCTTCGCCTTCTCGGAGCCGAACATGGCGAATCCCCAGGTCTGGGCCGAGCGCCACGTCGGTTGGGTCGCTCGGCGGCGTCATGTGACGGAGCACGAGACCGCCTTCCGCGCGGACCAGCTCGCGCGCGAGCTGGAGACGGCCGGCCTGGTCGTCGAGGTGGCCGAGCCGTTCGAGTTCCTGCATCCGGCCCTTCCTGCGCGGCTCATCCGCCCGGTGCTGACGGTCGAGCGCTGGCTGGAGCACACCCCAGTGCGCGCGATCGCGGGATCGGTACGCGTCAGCGGGCATCGCCCGCAGGATCAGTCGTGATAGACGCGGTAGCCGCCGGTCTCGATCACCGGCGCTCGTCCCGCAAAGCACTCGCGGGCCGTATAGGCCGGCACGCTGTCGGCCACGATGTCCGCAACCACGACCCAGCCGTCACGAGCGCGCGCCTCGATCTCGTCGCACGGCTCATCGCTCGGGATCAGCACCACCTCGTGCTCGAGCTCGTCCCCCGCGAGCATGGCCGTCACCCCCGGCGCCATTGAGACCCGCTCCGAGCCGTTTTCGAAGTCGGAGCGGGCCGCGAGGATGCCGACCACCGGGCTGAAGGGGACCCGCGGGGTCCCGGCCCGTGCATGCCGCAGCGTGTAGCCATCGGCGGCCACCGCGCCCGCGACGACGAAGGCCAGGAGCCCGGCGACCGGGACCCAGCGCAGGACGTAGCCGGGCGTGACCGACGCCGCGAACGCGCCGAGCGCCGCCGCAAGGACCAGCGTCAACGTCGACGGAGCAAGCGGGAAGTCGAGGTCAAGGGTGCGCCACACATTCCAGGCGACCGCCAACCACAACGCGGCCTCGGCGAACGAGCGGCCCGGCTGTCTCCCGCGCGACGCTGCGAGCACGACACAGAACCCCGCCGCAGCGGCCGCTGGGAGCAGATACCTCAGTGCCGTCAGGTATGGCCGGGCCAGCGACTCCAGATCGCCCGCCCCGGTGTAGGGCGCGTTCACGTAGATGAGCACGGACAGCCCCGCCGCGATCCCTGCAAACGTGACCTCGCGCCGCCGGGCGAGCAGGGGCGCGATCACCGCGGCCGCGATCAGCACGAGATACCCCGCGAGCAGATGCTCGTACTCGTCCAGGTGCCCGCTCAACGACTCCTTCGGCCGCTCGAGCAGGCTGTGGGCTTGCGCTTCGAAGAGCGGCGGCCGCGGATCGCTCCCGGGGAACTCGGTCATCGGCCACAACGGAGCCCCGTGGCTGATCATGTTGCGCACGTACCACACGCCTCCGACCACGGAGGCCGCGAGAGCCGCGAGGACGAGCGGCCGGCGGTGCTCCCGCAGCCGGCGCCGATGCATGGCGAACCCGATCACGAGGACTACGAGCGCCAGCGGCGCCCCGGTCGGCTTGGTCCCGATCGCCAGCGCCGCCGCGAGGAGTGCGGGGGCCAGCAGGGCCGGCCGGCGCGCGGAAGCGGCCACGAGCGCCGCCGCCGTCACCAGCCACGCCAGCGCGGGGAGATCGGTGCCCGGCGTGCGCAGCTCCTGCACGATCACCGGCGCCGTGCAGACTGCGGCCAGGCCCAGCACGGCCAGCCGGCGGCTCACCCCGAGCGTGCGCAACCCCAGCCAGCCCGCCGCGGTCAAGAGCCCCATCGCCGCGACGCTCCACACCCCGGCGAAGACGAAGCTGCGCGAGAGACCGGTGCCCCACGCGTGCAGGGTCTCGTTGGCCTGCGGCAGGTTGCCCAGCGGTCGGCCATAGACGAAGTCGACGACGCTGCCGGGCCTCCCGTTCTCGATCCAGGCCACGACGTCTGAGAGGTGGTAGAGGATCGCGTCGACGCCGAGCTGGGGATGCCGTAGAGCGAAACCCGCCCAGGCCACGCCCACGGCAGCGACAGCGCCCACCCCTGCCCGGGCGATGCGGGGAAGCGAGCCCCACCATTCGCGCAGGTCCACCGCCAGCGGCACGTCGGGAGCCGGGAGGAACGCCCTGACCGCCAGCCAGGTGGCCAGTGTCGAGAGAGCGAGCGCAAGCCGGTTGGTGCCGAGCTCGGGAAGACCCAGGAGCAGCGCCCAGATCACCGCCAGCGCGGCGCCGATCGGGGCCGCGGCGACGGCGCGCTCGAGCCCGCGCGGCGTCAGCAGTGACGCGAGGCGAAGCGCGGTGGAAGCAAGTGCAGCGAGGGCCAACGCGAGCAGCGCGTGATGGGCGACCGCTTCCACCCGATCCGATACTAGCCGCGCAGTCGCCCTGAGCCCCGCGGACTCCGCCCCGCGTATCTCGCATAGGATGCCGCGGCTTCCGATGCCTCAGCACGATGTCCTCGTAATAGGAGCCGGACTCGCGGGACAGCGCGCGGCGCTCGCCGCCGCCGAGGAGGGTGCGTCCGTCGGGATCATGTCCAAGGTCCACCCGGTCCGCTCGCACTCGAACGCGGCGCAGGGCGGGATCAACGCCGCGCTCAACCCGGAGGACTCGTGGGAGTCGCACGCGTTCGACACGGTCAAGGGCTCCGACTACCTCGGCGACCAGGACGCGATCGAGATCATGTGCCGCCAGGCGCCGCAGGAGATCCTCGATCTCGAGCATCTGGGCGTCACCTTCCACCGCAACGAGGAGGGCAAGCTCGGCACGCGGGCCTTCGGCGGGGCATCCGCGGCGCGCACGTACTACGTGGCCGACATCACCGGCCAGGCGATCCTGCACGTGCTCTACGAGCAGCTGATGAAGCACGACGAGGTCTACCGCTTCGAGGAATGGTTCACGACCGCGCTCGTACGCGACGACCAGGGTCACATCGCCGGCTGTGTCGCGCGCAACATCCGCGACGGCGCGATGGAGCTCTTCGCCGCGAAGACGGTGATCCTCGCGAGCGGCGGGAACGGCCAGGTCTACAACCCCACGACCAACGCCCTCATCTGCAATGGCGATGGGATCGCGATGGCGTACCGGATCGGCGCCCCGCTGATGGACATGGAGATGATCCAGTACCACCCCACGACGCTTCAGGGGAACGGCCTGCTGATCACCGAGGGCGCCCGCGGCGAGGGCGCGCACCTCTACAACGCCCAGGGCGAGCGCTTCATGGAGAAGTACGCGCCAAACAAGATGGAGCTCGCCTCGCGCGACGTCGTCTCGCGCGCCGAGCAGACCGAGATCAACGAGGGACGCGGCTTCCCCGACGGGACGGTCGCGCTCGACATCACCGTCGTGCCGCGCAAGCGCATCCACGAGGCGCTGCGCGAGATCGTCAACGTCGGGCGCGACTTCGCCGGTGTCGACATCACCAAGGACCCGATCCACATCAAGCCCGGCAACCACTACGTCATGGGCGGCGTGAAGACCGACTCGGACGGGCGCACGCCGATTCCCGGCCTCTACGCCGCCGGCGAGGTTGCCTGCGTCTCGGTCCACGGCGGCAACCGCCTGGGCGCCAACTCCCTGCTCGACACGCTCGTCTTCGGCGGCCGCTCGGGACGGCATGCCGCACAGCACGCCAAGGAGCACTCGATGCCGGAGCCGTCACAGAGCTCGCTCGACGACGAGGCGAAGATGATCCGCGACGTCGTCGGCCGCGACCGCACGGGGAGGCGCGTCTCCGAGATCAAGCGCGAGCTCGGCTCGACGATGGACAAGTACGTGGCCGTGTTCCGCGACGAGCAGGGCCTGAACACGGCGCTCGAGACAGTCCAGCGGCTGAAGGAGGAGGCGAAGACAGTCGCGATCGACGACAAGGGCACCGTGTTCAACCAGGACCTGCTGGGCGCGATCGAGCTCGGTTTCATGCTCGACAATGCGGAGGCGGTCGTCGTGGGCGCGATCGAGCGCAAGGAGAGCCGCGGCGCCCAGTTCAGGACCGACTACCCCGAGCGGAACGACGAGGAATGGCTCAAGCACATAAACATCACGCTCGAGGGGAATGAGCCGAAGATCTCCTACTCGGAGGTGACCATGACGCAATGGGAGCCCCAGGAACGAACCTATTGAGATGGCCGAGAACTACGCACTGAAGATCCGCCGCTTCGACCCCGAGTCCGGGGAGCCGGCTTACTGGCAGGACTTCAGCGTCGAGCTCGAGCCCGAGCGCTCGGTGCTCGACGGGATCCTCCAGGTGCGCGGCGACCAGGACGGCTCGCTTGCGATCCGCTGCTCCTGCCAGGCGGCGATCTGCGGCTCATGCGGCGTGAAGATCAACGGCCGCTCGCGGCTCGCCTGCAACACGCTGATCGGCGAAGCCGCTGCCGGCGCGAAGAACGGCGCGATCGTGGTGGAGCCCATGGGCAACATGCCCGTGCTCAAGGACCTGATCGTCGACATGGACGCGGTCCACTGGAAGAAGGTCCAGCGCGTCGTGCCGTGGCTCCTGCCGGACGGGCCGCCGCCGGAGCGCGAGTACATCGTGCCCGCCGAGGCGATGATCGACATCACCCAGGCGATGGCCTGCATCCACTGCGGCGCGTGCGTCTCGGCCTGCCTCTCGCTCGAGGTCGATCCCGAGTTCGTCGGCCCCGCCGCGCTGGCGAAGGCGTACCGCTTCGTCGGCGACCCGCGCGACGGCCAGACCGAATCGCGGCTGAAGGACCTCGCCCAGGACCCGCACGGGATCTACGACTGCACGCACTGCTTCCAGTGCGTCGAGGTCTGCCCGAAGGACGTCGCCCCGATGGACCAGATCATGCGGCTGCGCCGGCGCGCCACGGACGACTTCGAGATCAAGGACTCGAACAACGGCTACGGCCACGAGCAGGCGTTCGTTCGGATCATCGAGAAGTGGGGCACGCTCCACGAGGGGCAGATGCCGGTGCGTTCCTTCGGGCAGGGCAGCATGGTCCGCGGCCAGACCGATCCGAGCGCCGTGAAGCAGCTGCTCGACTCCGCGAGCACCGCCGTCAACACCGTCAAGAAGGTCGGCCCGCGCAAGGTGTTCCTCCATCCGAAGCTGCCGGACCAGAAGAACGTGCGCCGCATCTTCAAGGAGATCGAGTCGAAGGATGAGCGCCTCGAGCTGAACCTGTACATCGTCGGAGAGGAAGCCGAAGAGTGAAACTCGCCTACTGGCCGGGCTGCGTATCGCGCGGGTTCACCCCGGAGCTGCACGGCGCCGTCGCGAAGGTCGCGCCGCTGCTCGACCTCGAGCTCGTCGAGCTCGACCGCGCGAACTGCTGCGGCGCGGGCGTGATCGCAGAGCACAACCAGGAGCTGGCCGACACGCTCAATGCGCGAACGTTCGCGATGGCGCAGGGGGTCGACGGCGCGATGGGCATGATGAACATCTGCTCGACCTGCCAGGGCGCGCAGTCGGAGTGCCAGGAGCGCCTCGACGCCGACACCGCGTACCGCGAGCACATCAACGGCAATCTCGAACCCGAGGGCCTGACCTATGAGCGCGGCGGCGCGTGGTGGAACAAGAACTTCCTCTGGCTGCTGGTCGAGGAGATCGGTCTCGACACGCTCAAGGGCAAGGTCGTGCGCCCGCTCGAGGGCCTCCGCGTTGCGCCGTTCTACGGCTGCTACATCGTGCGGCCGAGCAGGCGGCTCGGGTTCGCCGACAACCCCGAGCGCGACACCTATCTGGAGCAGGTGATCGAGGCGCTCGGCGGCGAGCCGGTCGCGTACGCGGGCAGCCACAAGTGCTGCGGCTTCCCGGTCATCACGATGAACAAGGCGACATCGCTCCGACAGGCGGGCCGGCACATGGCTGACGCGCTCGACGCGGGCGCCGACTGCGTCGTGACCCCGTGCCCGCTCTGCCACCTGAACCTCGATCTCCAGCAGCCCGACGCCGAGCGCTACGTCGAGCGCGACCTCGGCATGCCGGTGCTGCACTTCCCCCAGCTCGTCGGGCTGGCGCTCGGGCTCGAGCCCAAGGAGCTCGGGATGAACAAGCACGTCGTCTCCACGCGCGACGTCCAGAAGAAGGTTGCCTCCCTCGCCGCAGCCTGAGGTCCAAGCGGCCGGCGCCGTGCCCCGGCGGAACGGGGGCGTCCTGATCGTCCACCGCCCGAAGTACGACGACTGGAGCTTCCCGAAGGGCAAGCTCCAGGAGGGCGAGACGTTCGAGCAGGCGCTCGAGCGCGAGCTGGTCGAGGAGACCGGCTGGCGCGGCGACCGCGGGGCCGAGCTGGAGTCGACCCGCTACAAGGACGGCAAGGGGCGCGACAAGCTCGTGCGCTGGTGGGAGCTGTGGGTGCGCGAGCGCGGCGACTGGGAGCCGAACGACGAGGTGGACGACCTGATGTGGGTGCCGCTCTCGGAGGTCGACGCCCTGCTCACCTACGAGTCCGACCGCGGTCTCGCCGAGCAGGTCCGAACGGCGAACAACCCCCGTCCCTAAAGGGGGTCAGACCCCCTTAGAAACGCGAAAAGCCGGACAGCTGCCCTTGCTGTCCGGCTTCTGCGGCTACTCGTTACCCCGCCCCGTCCTAGGAAGTTCTACCCCAGGGAACGCACGGGGCGGGCCAAACTTTCACCGATCAATTCCGCCAGCTGGACCGCGTTGGTCGCGGCGCCCTTGCGCAGGTTGTCGCCCACGATCCAGAGGTTGAGGCAGCGGTCGTGCGACGGGTCGCGGCGGATGCGGCCCACGAGGACATCGTCGCGGCCGGCCACGTCGGTCGCGAGCGGGTAGAGCCCGTCCGCGGGGTTGTCCACGACCACGACGCTCGGCGCGGCGCCCAGCAGCTCGCGGCACTCCTCCGGCGAGAGTGGGTCGCGCGTCTGCACGTTGACCGACTCCGAGTGCCCGACGAGCACCGGCACGCGCACGCAGGTCGCGGATATGCCGATGTCGTCGCGGCCGAAGATCTTGCGCGTCTCGGCCATCACCTTGCGCTCCTCGGTCGTGTAGTCGTCGCCGTCCTTGAACTTCTCGACCTGTGGCACCACGTTGTAGGCGATCCGGTGCGGGTAGACGCTCGCCGCGGGCGGCTCCTCCCCGTTCGCGATCGCCTTCGTCTGCGCGTTCAGCTCGTCGACGGCGCTCTTGCCGGTGCCAGACACCGACTGGTAGCTCGACAGGACGATCCGCTCGATCCCGACCGCGTCGAGGATCGGCTTGAGCGCAACGACCATCTGCATCGTCGTGCAGTTCGGGTTCGCGACGATCCCGTTGTGCGAGGCGAGGGCCTCCGGATTCACCTCGGACACGACGAGCGGGACGTCGTCGTGCATGCGCCACTGCGACGAGTTGTCGATGACGACAGCGCCGGCGCTCGCGAACCGCGGCGCCCACTCCTCGCTCGTCCCCGACCCGGCGGAGAAGAGCGCCAGGTCGAAGCCCTGGATCGACTCGTCGCTCAGCGTCTGGACGGTGAGCTCGCGGTCGCCCCACGCGATCGTCTTGCCGGCGGAGCGCTCGGAAGCGAACGGCACGACCTCGTCGGCCGGGAACGACCGCTCCAGCATCACCTCGAGGATCGTGGCTCCGACGACGCCCGTCGCTCCGACCACTGCGACGCGCATCAGGACACCACCGGGCGATGCACGCCGGACACGTCCTCCGGCTGAATCGCGCCGTCGCCGAGCTCGAACGCGGCGTGCAGCTCCTTGACCGCCTTGTCCACGTCTCCCTCCGCGATCACGCAGGAGATCTTGATCGGCGAGGTCGAGATCATCTCGATGTTCACCCCCGCGCTGCCGAGCGTGGTGAACGTCTTCGCGGCGACGCCGGGATGGCTCTTCATTCCCGCTCCGACCAGCGAGACCTTCCCCATCCGCTCATCGACCGCGAGGCCCATGCCGAACTCCTGCTTGAGCGGCTCGAGCGCGTCGCGCGCGCTCAGCACGTCGTCGCGCGGCACGGTGAACGACATGTCCGCCCGGACATCGGGCTCGTTCTGGATGATCATGTCGACGTTCACGTTCGCGTCGGCCAGCGCGGTGAGCACCCGCCCGGCCACGCCGGGCTGGTCCGGTATGCCGGTGAGGGTGACGCGCGCCTCCGACCTGGAGTGCGTGACTGCGGTGACGAGGGGGCGTTCCATGGTCTCCTGCTCGGTCACGACCAAGGTACCGGGTCCATCTTCGAAGCTTGAGCGGCAGTGGATCCGCACGCCGTGGTTGCGCGCGTACTCGACGGAGCGGAGCTGGAGCACTCCCGCACCGGACGCGGCCATCTCCAGCATCTCGTCGAACGAGACGATGCTCAGCTTCTTGGCGTTCGGAACGATCCGCGGGTCGGCGGAGTAGACGCCGCGCACGTCCGTGTAGATCTCGCACTCGCTCGCGCCCAGCGCCGCGGCCAGCGCGACCGCCGTCGTGTCCGATCCGCCGCGCCCGAGCGTCGTCACGTCTGCGGTTGTCGAGACGCCCTGGAAGCCCGCAACCAGGACGACCTTGCCCTCGTCGAGCGAGGCGCGGATGCGGTCGGCGCGCACGTCGAGGATGCGCGCCTTGGTGTGCGAGGTGTCGGTGACGATGCCCGCCTGCGACCCGGTCAGCGAGATCGCCTCGTGGCCGAGGTCGTTGATGACCATCGCCGCGAGCGCGCACGAGATCCGCTCGCCGGTCGAGAGCAGCATGTCCATCTCGCGCGGGTGCGGACGCTCGGAGACCTCCTGCGCCATCGCCACCAGCTCGTCCGTCGTCGTCCCGCGCGCGGAGAGCACGGCGACCACGTCCTTGCCCTCCTCCTTGGCGGCCACGATCCGCCCCGCGGCGCGCTTTATGCGCTCCGCATCGGCCACGGAGGTGCCTCCGAACTTCATTACGACGGTTTCGGCCATGGCGGCGAAAGATACCCTCGGGCTCATGCGGCGCAGGCTTCATGTTCCGCCGTTCGGCCCCACGGCGCTGGCCATCATTGCCGGGATCGGCATCGCTGCGGCCGTCCAGGACTTCCGCTCGGACGACCCCGCGCCCGCGTCGCAGGGCGGCGTTCCCGAAGCCGGCGGCGGTGGAGGCGCGCCGCGCGAGCGAACCTCATTCCTCGCCCAGCTGCTCCCGCCGCCACCGGAGGACGTCGAAGGGCCGTCCGCCCCGAGCTCGATCGCGGACCTCGCGGCCCGCCTGCCGCTCGAGCGCAAGGTCGCGCAGCTCTTCCTGCTCGGCTTCGATGGCCAGGACCTGACCGCGCCGATCTTCGAGCAGATGCGCCGCCAGGACCTCGGCGGGCTGGTGTTCGAGAGCCGCAACTACGTCGACCCGCAGCAGATCGGCCTGATGGCCGGCGAGGGTCCGGTGATCGCGGCGGACGAGGGGCACGTGCCGCCGTTCGTCATGGTCTCGCAGGAGGGCGGCATGTTCTCCGAGTTCCCGGACCTGCCGCCCGCTCAGGCGCCGTCCGAGTTCGCCAGCGTCGGTGAGGCGGAGGACGCCGCGACCGGGACCGCGGCCTCGCTAGGAGCGCTCAGGTTCAACGCGGTGCTCGCGCCCGTGATCGACGTCGGCACGGCCGACGGCACCGGCGTGCTCGACCAGCGCGCCTTCTCGGACGACCCCGAGAAGGTCGCCGAGTACGGGACCGCGGTCGTCAATGCATACGCGGACCAGCACGTCATGGCCATCCCGAAGCACTTTCCCGGGCTCGGCGCCGCCGCCCAGCCGCCTGAGAACGGGCCGACGCCGGTGGGTCTGACGGTGCCCGAGCTGCGCGAGCGCGACCTGGTTCCCTTCCGCGCCGTCTTCGACGCGCACGTCCCCGCGGTGCTGATCGGGCACGGCTCCTACACGACCGACGACTTCGTGATTCCGGCCTCGCTCTCGAAGGCGATCGCGACCGACCTCCTGCGCGAGGAGATGGGATTCGGCGGCGTATCGATCACGGACGACCTGGCGTCCCCCGCGGTGACCGCGATCTCGTCGATCCCCGACGCGGCCGTCGACGCTCTGAACGCGGGTGTCGACATGCTGTGGATCTCCGGCCCGCGCGGCGACCAGGAGGCGGCGATGAACGCCGTCCTCAACGCCGTGCAGCGGGGCGACATCTCGCGCGAGCGGATCGACCAGGCGCTGCTGCGCGCGCTGACCGCCAAGCAGGTCAGCCGGCTTGATCGACGGCTAGAGCACACGTCGCCCGGCCAGCGCCTTGCCGAGCGTGATCTCGTCCGCGTACTCGAGGTCGGCACCCACGGGCAGGCCGCTCGCGAGCCGGGTGACCGTGACGTCAGTCGCGCTTTCGCGCAACATGTCTGCGATGTAGAGCGCGGTCGCCTCCCCGGTCGTCGTGGCGTTCGTCGCGACCACCACCTCCGTGGTGCTCTCGCGCTCGACGCGGTCGCCGAGCTCCTTCAGCTTCAGGTCCTCGGGGTCGATCCCGTCGATCGGCGACAGCGCGCCGCCGAGCACGTGGTAACGGCCGCTCCACTCGTTCGTCCGCTCGATCGGGATCACGTCGCCCGGCTCCTCGACGACGCAGATGCGGGTCGCATCGCGGCGCTCGTCCTGGCAAATGCGGCAGGTCGGCTCAACCGCGAGGTTGAAGCAGATCTCGCACAGGCCGACGGTCTCCTTCACCTCGCGGATCGCGTCGGCCAGCGGGAGCGCGTCCTCCGGCGGCACGCGCAGGATGTGGAAGGCGAGCCGCTGGGCCGTGCGCTGCCCGATGCCGGGAAGACGCGACAGCTCGGTGACCAGCCGGTTTACGGGCGGAGCGAGCACGTAGCCGAGGTTAGACCGCCATCAGGAGGTCCTCGCCCTCGACTCGGCGGAAGCCGAACTGCTCGTAGAGCGAATGCGCGTCGGCCGTGTGGAGCGTGAACTTGCGCAGCCCCTGGAGGTCCGGATGCGACATCACGGTCCGGACGAGCTCCTTCCCGAACCCGCGGCCGCGGTGCTCGGACAGGACGAAGACGTCCATGAGGTGCGCGTACGTCGCGCCGTCGGTGACCACACGGGCGAAGCCGATCTGCTCCTCACCCTCGTAGGCGCCGAAGCAGAGCGAGTTGTCGATCGAGCGGTCGACGACTTCGCGCGAGACGCCGGGGCACCAGTACGCCTCCTCGCTGAGGAAGCGGTGGATGAGCTCGCGGTCGAGCTCCGCCTTGTCGGTCGAGATTCTCAGAGCCCGGGTAGGCCGAGCCCGCCCGCGAGGTCGCCCAGCCCGCCGGTGGCCGCGCCGAGCTTGCGCTGCTGCAGCTCCTGCGCCGAGCGAAGCGCCTCGTTGAAGGCAGCCAGGACGAGGTCCTGGAGCAGCTCGACGTCGTCGGGGTCGACCGCGTCCGGGTCTATCCGGACCTCGCTGACCTTCAACTCGCCGGTCATCTTGACCGTGACGGTGCCGCCGCCGGCGGTGGCCTCGACGGTCTCGTTCTTCAGCTCCTCCTGGGCCTTCGCCATCTCGGCCTGCATCTGCTGGACCTGCTTGAGCATCGCGTTCATGTTGGGTGGCTGCGGCATTTCAGGACCCCTCGTCGTCGTCGAATACTTCCTCGGCCTTGAACTCTGCCTTGAGCCGCTCGAGGAGCTCGTCCTCGGACATCGCCGGGCGCGGCTCGCCCTCGCCTGGCGGCGGCGCCGAGAGATCGAACGTGACGCCGAGCGAACGCCCCGTCAGCCCCCGCAGCGCCGTCTGGAGCAGCTCGCGGTTCGCGTCCGCCTTCTTGCGCGAGAACTCCGCGCCCTCCGGGAAGCTGACCGTCAGCTGCGCGCCGCGGATCGAGCTGGGACGCGCGTCCCCCAGCAGCGCGGCGACCATCGCGTTCTCGGATCGCACGGCGTCGAGCGCGGCCGGCCACAGCCCGCGCACGAACTCGATCTCGAGCTCTGCCTCCTCTTCGGGCTCGCCGGCGGCAACCGCCTGAGGGGCGGCTGCGGCTCCGCCCGCGGCCGCGCGCGGAGCGGGCGGGGGCGATTCAGGCGGCGGCGCCGGGGCCTCCGTCGGCGCGGCGGGCGCGCTGCCGGCGCCCTCGAGCTTCCGCTCGAGTTGTTCGATCCGGAACAGCAGCGCCTGGATCGACAGGTCGGACTGGGGCTGGACCGCCTTGAGCAGCGCGAGCTCGAGCTGGATCCGCGGCTCGGAGCCGTCCTTGACCGCACTGCGAGCGCGCGCGAGCAAGTCGATCGCCCGCAGCACCTCGGCCTGCGGCAGCCGCTGGGCCTGGGCGTTCAGCCGCTCGGTGTGTTCGGCGGTGACCGCGAAGGTGGCCGGCACCTCGCCCAGCGTCTGGACGACGAACAGGTGGCGCAGATGCTCGGAGAGGTCGCCGCATGAAATGAGCGATGTCGCGCCCCGAGGACGAAAGCTTCTCAACGGAGAGCAGGACCCCCTTCGGGTCGTGGTCGATCAGCGCTTCGGCGGTGTCGAGCACGAGCTCGGCATCGGCCGCGCCCATGATCTCGAGCACGTTGTCGAGCTCGATCTTCGGCCCGCCGTAGGTGACGAGCTGCTCGAGCGTGCCGAGCGCGTCGCGAAAGCTTCCGGTCGCGTGACGCGCGATCAGCCCGATCGCTGCGTCGGGAGCCTCGATCTCCTCCTGTTCCGCCACCCGCCGCAGCACGCCCGCGATCTGCTCGAGGGTCGGCCGGTGGAAGTCGAACCGGTGGCAGCGGTCGACGATCGTCGCCGGCACCTTGTGCGCCTCCGTCGTCGCCAGCACGAAGACCACATGCGACGGCGGCTCCTCGAGCGTCTTCAGGAACGCGTTCCACGCCGCGTTCGAGAGCATGTGCGCCTCGTCGAGGATGTAGACGCGGCTGCCCCCGCCCATCGGCGCCAGTGCCACGTTCTCGCGCAGACTCCCGGATGTCGTCCACCGAGTTGTTCGAGGCGGCGTCCATCTCGACGACGTCGAGCGATGTGCCCTGGCGAATGGCCGCGCAGGCCGGGGTCGTCCGGCGAGAAGTCCACCCGCGGGCCGCCATCCGCGTTCAGGGCGCAGGCGAGCAGCTTCGCCATGCTGGTCTTGCCCGTTCCGCGCGAGCCGACGAAGAGGTACGCGTGGTGGACCTTGCCGAGCTCGATCGCGTTCCGGAGGGTGCGGACGATGTGCTCCTGGCCGACCACCTCGTCGAAGGTGCGGGGGCGGTGGCGGCGGTAGAGCGAGAGCACGTCGGCCATCCTAGAGGCGGCTCCGGCCTCCAGGAGACCCGGTACATTCTCGTACCTCAGCGAAGCAGGGGGACTCTTGATGAGGGCAGGGATTGCAGTCGCCGCGACCGCGGCACTGGCGTTGATGGCGCCGACGACGGCGATGGCCGTTCAGAGCGAGGACGGCACCGTGACGTCCGTCGCGAGCGGCGAGGAAGCCGCGATCGTCTACCACCTGTTCCTGCCCGACGGCGCCTCATCCAAGAGCCCGGTGCCCATCGTCCTCCAGACGCACGGCTGGGGTGGGACCGGCGCGACCGACATCGACGACGAGAACGTCTTCATCAAGGCGGGCTATGGCGTCCTGACCTGGGACCAGCGCGGCTTCGGCGCCTCCGGGGGCCAGGTCCACATCGACTCGCCCGAGTACGAGGGCCAGGACGTGATGCGGCTGATCGACCTGCTCGCGGGCGATCCGCGCGTGGCTCGCGAGGCCGCGGGCGACCCGCGCATCGCCATGAGCGGCGGCTCCTACGCGGGCGGCATCCAGTTCGTGACCGCCGCGCTCGACAAGCGCGTCGATGCGATCGCGCCCGAGATCGCGTGGAACAACCTGTCGAACACCCTCGCGCCCCACGGCGTTATCAAGCTCGCGTGGTCGCTGCTCCTGTACGGGGCCGGTGCCGCCACGGCGTACAGCCAGGACGACGGCTACGACTTCGGCATCCACCGCGCATTCGCCGAGAGCTCCGCGAATGGCACCTGGTCGGAGGCGACGCACGAGTTCTTCAGGTCGCGCGGGCCGTGGTACTTCCTCGCGGACATCGAGGCGCCCTCGTTCATCATCCAGGCGACCACCGACACGCTCTTCCCACCCAGCCAGGCGTCCGACAACTGGGAGGCGACTGAAGAAGTACCGCAATGCGCCGCTGAAGATGGCGTGGTACTGCGGCGGTCACGGCGTCTGCGATCCGAACGACCCCGGGCCCGACGGCTACATCGACGGCCAGATCGTCAAGTGGTTCGACCGCTACGTGAAGGGGAAGAAGTCGGTCGCCACGGGGCCGAAGTTCGAATACCTCGACCAGCAGGGCGACTGGAACCACGCGCGGGACTACCCGGTCCCGGGCGCGACGACGGTTACCTCGGAGAAGGCGAGCGGCGTCGTCGTGACGCCGGGCGAGCCGACGGCCGGAGGCGTGATCGGGGCGTCCGCCACGGAGGGCCAGACGAGCCTCGAGGTGCCGCTGCCCTCGTTCACGGGCAGGCTGATCGGCGAACCCGTGGTCCACATGCGGGTGACGGTCCTCGGCACCGGCACGACGGATCGCGTGCTGCACGTGCCGCTGTACTTCCAGCTCGTCGACAAGGGAACGGGCGCCGTCGTCGGGAACCAGACGATCCCGTACGTCTTCGGCGCCGATCCGGAGCCGCAGGACGTCTCGTTCCCGATCGAGGGAGTGAGCTACGACGTTGCGGAGTCCGACCAACTCGTGCTCGAGGTCAACTCGAACTCCGCGAACTACCTCGTCCAACGCGGGGGCGGCGCGTTCAACATCGAGGAGATCTCGATCGACCTCCCTGTGGTGCCCGCCGGCTAGGCAGACACGCGTGCGCCGAGCGCGTCCACGAGGCGCCGCTCGGCGCCGCTCGGCGCGTAACTGAAGAAGAACCGCGGCTCGATCGCCTCGAGCTCGATGAGCATGCGATCGCCGACGAAGTCGACGCGCGCATAGAGCAGGTCGCGGTTCGCGGCCGCGAGCACCCGCTCGGCCGCCGCCATCTCGTCGGAAGTGGGCTTGACCGGCTCGACGCGCCCGCCGTGCTCGGGCTGCACGCGGATGTCGCCCTCCGCGGGGATCTTGCGGATCGCGTGGCTGAACTCGCCGTCGAAGAAGACGATCGAGAGCTCGCCTGCGCTCACGACCTCGGGGATGAACGGCTGCGCCATGTAGCCGGGCTCGACCGGTTCGCCCTTTTCGGCGCGGCGCAACCCGAGCGAGCCGCCCGCGACGGTGGGCTTGATGATCGCGTCGTCCCACGGGACCTCGCCCTCCCACGCGGTGGGGATCGTGCGAATGCCCTCGGCCTCGAGCTCGCGCAGGTAGGTCTTCTCGCTGTTCCAGCGCAGCGTGTCGATCGGGTTCCACGTCGGGACGGGCACGCGGTCGAGCCACGCGAGGAACTCGTCGTGGCGCTCGAAGTAGTCCCAGATCGACCGGATCAGGACGGCGTCGTACGCCGACCAGTCCACGTCCGGGTCGCTCCAAACAGCGGTTTCGGCAACGTCACCGAGGCGCTCGCGCAGGGGTGCGTCATCCGGGTCGAGTTCCGGAAGCCAGTCGCAGGTCGCGAGAGCCAAGCGCATGAGAGAAGAGAATGGACCGTGCACCCCACTTCGAGACGGAGGCCTCGAGCGTGCCTCCGGGCTGGACTCCGGCCAGGCTGACCCGCGGCGCGTGGGCGGCTTCGCTTAAGGCTGCTTCCTCCCGGATCTGACCTGGTTCACGAGCGTCCACCGCGCGGGACCTGGCCATCGACGCCTTAGCCGGGCGCACTGGCCCCGAGGCCGAAGCCCCTCGGTGGGGAATTCAGCCTTGCTAGAGCGGATTGCAAGTGCAGGGCACCGCTACCTCCCCGCCTAGCACGGTCCGCTGTAAGCGTAGCGGCGCACGGCGCAAGCGCCGGGCGGAGCCCGGCGGTCACGACGGCCGGATGCCGCCTTCCCGCAGAGAGCGCGAGCAGGAATGCTCGCGGAGGTACCCATCTAGAATCGCCCCTCTCCCGGGCGCGTAGCTCAGTGGGAGAGCGCTCGCTTCACACGCGAGAGGTCGCTGGTTCGAAACCAGCCGCGCCCATCCTCGAGGTCCCCATGATGCGGTTGGTCCCCAACGGGCTCGCTCCGCCGGTCAGGACGAAGCTTGCTCCTGGCGCTGCGCCGCTGCCTTCAGAGCGGTGATGAAGAGGGTCGCCCAGAGGATGTCTGTCGCGATCCATGAGATGACGATTCGCCGTGCAAGTGAATCCACAGTTCCTCCCTAGGTCGGTCGAGGTTTGATCGCTCCGCCTCGTCCGCGGCCGTCAACCCATGCGAGCAGCGTCGAGGGGATGCAGAAGTTCGTAGCCGTGACGAGGGAGCACACGGCTACGAGAATGCCGCCGAGCACAAGAGCCGCCGTCGCGGCGTCGACCGCGAACAGGGCCGCAACCGCGGCCAGCCAGGTTGTCGCGAGTTTGAAGGCGTGGCGTCGGCGAACCGGGTTCGGGGGGATCTCGGGAGCGCGCGCCAGGTGTCGCAGACCGTGGTTCCAGATCAGGTCGAACGGGTGGCGTGAGGTCCATCCCGCGATCGCCCCGATCGGAACGAGCAGGGCGATCATCAGTGCCGACTCGAGCGCGAGGCCTGTGACGACTAGGGCGAGGCAGAGTGCGGTCGGGAATCGCAGGCCGACGCGTAGCGCCCGCGCCTCATCGCCGCCGAGGCGGTAGCCCTGCGTTTGCAGGTTCGCGTGGGTCCAGCTCATGCAGCGCTCACACCCGCTCGCGCATCCTCGGCTTCGCGCCACTCGGGCACGCCGTCCTCGAGCCGGCGCGCGGACCGCCCCGCTGAACGCAGCGTCCGCACGGCTTGATGCGCGTAAGCGCAGAACGGGCCGCGGCAGTAAGCGATCACCTCGCGGTCGGGGGGAAGCTCGGTGATGCGCCGTTCGAGTTCGTCGAGCGGGATCGAGCTTGCACCGTCGATGTGGCCGGCGGCGAATTCCTCGACGGGCCGGACGTCGACGAGCACGACGTCACCGCGGGCGAGCCTCTCACGGAGCTCGTCGCGGTCGATCGCCTCGACCTCCTCGCCGAGATAGTCGTGGGCCGCACGCTCTACCTCTGGGAGCCGCGCGGCGGAGACGTCGCGCAACGCGAGCCACAGTCGAAGGGGTTCGAGAGCGATTGAATAGCGGACCCGGTTGCCGTCGCGCTCGCGCTCGACGAGGCCGGCGGCGTGCAGGGCCTGCAGGTGCTGCGAGGCGTTCGCGGGCGATTGCCCGCTCGTCCGGGCGAGCTCCTCGACCGACCGCGGGGCCTGGGCGAGTAGGTCAAGCAGCTCGAGCCGCACCGGACTCGCGAATGCCTTGCCCATCAGTGCGATCGCCTCGAAGAGCGCGGATTTGTCTTTCTGATGGCTCATCCATTGCTATTCAACAGATCAATTGATAACTTGTCAAGCATGTACTTTCGCCAGCTGTTGAACGACACCACCGCCTGCGCCTCCTACCTCTTCGGCTGCAAGTCGAAATCCCGGTTCGCGGTAGTCGATCCGCACGTCGATCTCGTGGACGACTACATCGCGCTCGCGGAATCGCAGGGGATTCCGATCGTCGCCGTGTTCGACACGCACGTGCAGGCCGATCACGTCTCGGGTCTGCCGATGCTTGTCGAGCGAACCGGCGCGACTGCGTACCTCCCCGAGGACACCGGGGTCGACTTCGATCATGTGTCGCTCGCGGATGGCGAGGTCGTTGAGCTCGGCAACACCGTGGTGCAAGCGCTTGCTACCCCGGGGCACGCGCCGGCCCATCACGCGTACCTGGTCACCGATCACGTGCGTGGCGAGGACCCGTGGTTCGTGCTGACCGGCGACTCGCTCCTGATCGGCGACGCTGGCCGCCCCGACCTGCACGCGGGCGGCGCGACGTCAGCCGAGGAGATGGCGCGAGCACTCCATCGATCGCTGCACGACAAGCTGCTGGCGCTTCCCGATCACATCCTGCTCTACCCCTCGCACTACTCGGGATCTGTCTGTGGCCGCGGCTTGTCGGCGAACCCGGCGTCGAGCGTCGGCTTCGAGCGGCGGAACAACCCGCTACTCGAGCTCGACGAAGACGAGTTCGTCGCGGCGCTCATGAAGGACGTCCCGCCGCCGCCGCCCGACCAGGCGGCGATCGTCGCAGCCAACCGCACCGGGGGGCTCCCGGCGGGCGCCCGCTAGCCGGTTGAACCAGCGCGGGGTACAGCTCGGGCTGCGCGAGAACGCAGCGCAGTTCGGTCTGCTCGTCGTCCTGAACGCCTTCGTCGGCGCGATGGTCGGCCTCGAGCGCTCGACGCTGCCGCTCGTTGGCGAGGAGGACTTCGGCCTCGGGTCGAGCGCGGCCGTCCTGTCGTTCATCGTCGCCTTCGGCGCAGCAAAGGCACTCACGAACCTGGCAGCCGGCTCGCTTGCGACGAGGGTCGGCCGGCGGCGGCTGCTCCTGCTCGGCTGGCTCTTCGCGCTGCCGGTTCCGCTCCTCATCGGAGTCGCATCCAGCTGGGAGCTGGTCGTCGTCGCGAACCTGTTGCTCGGGGTCAACCAGGGGCTCACGTGGTCCATGACGGTCGTGATGAAGATCGACCTCGTCGGCCCCAAGCGCCGCGGGCTGGCGCTCGGGCTCAACGAGGCGGCCGGGTACGGCGGTGTCGCGCTCGCGGCCGGCGTCAGCGGTTGGCTCGCGGCTGATTTCGCCGCGCGTGACGTGCTGGTAGCCGGTGCAGCGGCGGTGGCCGTCGCGGGCCTCGCGATCTCTGCGCTGTTCGTACGCGACACCGGCGCCCACGTCGAACTTGAGCAGCACGAGTCGCGCCACGCTTCGGGCGAGGACGCACCACGACTCCGGGAGGCGTTCGCCGCCGCGAGCTGGCGTCCGGGCCCGCTACGCGCCTACTCGCAGGCCGGGTTCGTGAACAACCTCAACGACGCACTGGCCTGGGGGTTGATCCCGCTCTACCTTGCCGCCAACGGCGCAGAGGTTGAGGAGATCGGCCTCGTTGCCGCCATCTACCCGGCCGTCTGGGGCACGGCCCAGATCGGCACCGGTGCGTGGTCAGACCGCATCGGGCGCAAGCGCCCGATCGTCGCCGGCATGCTCACGCAAGCCGCCGCGCTTGCCGTCCTGGCCGCGGGAGGTGGCGAGCTTGCGCCCGCGCTCGTCGCGGCCGTGGTGCTCGGGCTGGGGACCGCACTCGTCTACCCGACTCTGATCGCGGCGATCTCCGACGAAGTAAGCCCGGTCGCGCGCGCATCGGCCGTCGGCGTCTACCGGTTCTGGCGCGACTCAGGCTACGTCGCCGGGGCGCTGCTCGCCGGACTCGCCGCGGACGCGCTCAGCTTCGAGGCCGCGATCGTGATCGTCGCGGTACTCACCGCCCTGTCCGGCCTCTGGGTGGCGGCCGTGGCTCCGCCGACGCGATACTCCCGGAGTGGCCGAGGCGAACGTCGAAGCGCTCCAGCGCGGATATGAGGCACTCAATCGCGGTGACCTCTCTGTCGTCCTCGATCTCCTCGACCCCGACATCGAGTGGCACGAGCCAGAGCCGAGCCCCGACGCCGGCACACACACCGGGCGCGACAGCTTCGAACGCTTCTTCAGCGGCTGGATCGACAGCTTCGATGGATTCAGAGTGGAACCGGAGCAGGTCGTCGAGCGCGACGACAAGCTGATCGCGGTTGTCCACCAGAGCGGCCGCGGACGTGCCAGCGGAGTTCAGGTCGACGCGCGGCTTGCGCACCTGTGGACGATCAAGGACGGAAGGGCCATCCGCTGGGAGGCCGTCGAGGACGTGGACGAGGCGCTCCGCGGCTAGCAGTAACTCCACGGGTACGATCCCGGCCGCGGATGCACGAGATATCTCCGGCGGTTGAGCTGGTCCGGCGGGCGCTCGCCGCGCTGAATGACGGCGATCTGGACGGCCTCATAGCCGTGTGTGATCGAGACTTCGAGCTCGATATGTCGGACCGCGTTTTCAACCCTTCGACCTATCGAGGACACGACGGAATCAGGCAGTTCCACGCCGAAGTGCTTGAGGTATGGGACCACTACACGTGGGAACCGGAGCATGTTGTGGACCACGGGAACCTCGTCGTCGCCCTCTTACGCACCAGCGGTAAGGGACGCGGGAGCGGCTTAGAAGTGGAGCGCCAGACGGCGATGATCTGGACAGTCAGTGGTGACAAGGCCACCTCCCTTCGGTTCTATCGAGATCAGGACCGAGCCCTTGAGGCCGCCTCGCGCGACAAGCCTTAGTGGGACTCCGGAGCGAGCGACACACGTTCGACGCCACCCCTCCCGGTGCGCAGCCGGACCGAATGGGCACCAGTCCATGCCTGGTGCCTGAATCGTCGGCAATCACGGGTAATCGTCAGCTATGTGCAGCGGCGGCACTACATGCCGCGGAAGGTCGCGATCCCGCTCGTCAAGCGGGATCGCGGGGCGACGTCGGCGCACTAGCCTCCGCGCTTCACACGCGAGAGGTCGCTGGTTCGAAACCAGCCGCGCCCATCACCCATCTGCCAGGAACGTGTCGCGGCAGTGCTCCGAGCAGAAGTAGTGGGTCTGGCCATCGCGCTCGGCGTTGAGCGCCTTCCTCTTGTCGACCGACATCCCGCAGACGGGGTCCCTGGCGCCCCGGCGAAACGTCATCACGAACAGCGTGACGAAGACGACGAGCGCGAATGCGTTCAGCACCGCCTTGTAGTCGAGCTCGATCGAGCCGAAGACGTCCTCGGTCTCCGGGCGGTCGGTCGGGATCAGCCCGAGCGCGCCGAAGAGGAGGTCGACGATCAGCGCGGCGGCCACCATCGTCACGAACATCAGCGCGGTGATCCGCAGCGCGAAGGCCGTGCCGTAGTACTTGCGGTACGCGAGCACGATCGGGACCACGATCAGGTCGGCGAAGATGAACGCCATCACGCCGGCGAACGAGATCCCGCCCGACCACAAGACGGCGGCGAGCGGCACGTTGCCGACCGAGCAGACGAAGCTGAGGACGGCGATCACCGGGCCGATGAAGGCGCCCCACACCGTCTGGACCGGCTCGGAGGCGTCCTCGAGGAAGAGGCCGTTGAAGAAGTCGTCGCCCAGCAGCGCGATGAAGCCGGCGAGCAGGAAGCCGAGCGTGATCTCCTTCCACAGCATCTGCCAGTCGCCGCGGAAGTTGTGCGCGACGTCTGACCACGCCTGACCGCTGGTCAGGCGCGCCCGCCACGGCATCCTCTCGCCACCCGCCGAGTGATGCTGATGGCCGGACTGCGCGCGTTGGGCGTGCTCGCGCGCCTCCTCCTCGAGCCTGCGGCTGACGAAGAGCCGCAGCAGCCCCCACATCAGCGCGATCATCACGAGCCCGCCGACGTACTCGGCGAGCGTGAACTGCCAGCCGATCAGCACCCACAGGACGAGCCCGAGCTCCCAGACGAGGTTGGTCGAGGCGAACTGGAACGCGAGCGCCGACACCGCCGAGGCGCCCTTCTGGAAGAGCGACTTCGCGATCGCGATCGCCGCGTATGAGCACGACGACGACGCGGCGCCGAGACCGGTCGCCTTGGCGACCGGCCCGAACCCCTCGCCCGCGAGCGCGGATTCGATCCGATGCCGCGGCACCCACGACTGCACGATCGCCGAGATGAAGAATCCGAGCACCAGCGCCCACCACACCTCCCACGCCATCAGGAAGGCATTCCAAAGCCCATCGCCGATCGTCCCGACGAGATCGTCCATGAATCAGGCGATCTTCAGGTTCTTCCGGAGTACGACCGCCACCACAGCCGCGAGCGCCGCGAGCCAACCGCCGGCCAGCGCGAGCTCTCCCCAGGCATGGAAGTCGGACGAGAACGCGCCGTCGATCACGATCCGGCCCGCGCCGTAATCCGGGAACACGTACGCGACGCCATCCGGGGTACCGTCCCCAAACATCGGGTTCTGAAGGATGCCGATGCCGAGCATGGAGGCGAAGAGCACGAGGTAGGTCGCGCCGAGCTGGCCCAGCAACGCCCCCGCGAGCGCGCCGACGCATGCATACGTCAGGCCCACCAGCAGGTTCCCAAGCGCGAATACCACCCAGGACTCCGGTGTGAAGCTGAGCGCGGTCACCGCGAGCGACACCACGAGGGCAACGCCGGTCGCGGCGGCGAGAACGGCGAGCCTCGGCAGCACCGCCTCCGCAGGCCGGAAGCCGGCGACGACAAGGCGTCGGTCGGCTGACTGGGCAGATCGCATGATGAACGCGCCACAGAGCGCGGCGAGGAATGCGACGGTGATGCTGACCATCGAAGCACCGTGGAGGTCCTTCATCGTCGTGAGGAGCTCGTCGCCGCCCGGGAGTCCGATCGACCGCGGGGTCGGTTCCGTCCGGGCGACCGCGCGCGTGATGAAGAAGAACGGCAGCACCACGAGGAGGACGAGCAGCAATGGTCGGCGAGCCTGCTCGCGAAATCCCAGCCTCGTTGCCGTCCCCACTCGCGAGCTCATGTCCGGCTCCGTGCGGAAACGACGAAGACGACGAACGCGGCTACGAGCGCGCCGGCACTAACTAGTCCAAGGCCGAACCAGTCCCCGGCCGAAGAGTCAGCCCCGAGCCCCGCGGCAATGAGGACGTCTGCCGCTTCCTGGCTGATAGCCCACAGCGGCGGATCGCCGCCGGTCATTCCCGGCCCCGCGAAGGCGTCGAGCAGGAAGATGAACGCGACCAGGAGGGAGCCCTCGAGCGGCGCCTGGATGAGCGAGCCGACGAGGACGCCGATGCCGAGATAGAGCAGTGCGAACGCGAGGATCGCCGCCGCCGCGTGGGCAGGGTGAACGACGTCGCCGCGGATCGCGAGAGCGGCAAATGCGGCCACGGCCGCCACGAGCGCGAGGCCGATCGACGCCGCGATCCGCGAGAGGGCGACCCGCGCCGGACCGAGCCCTGCAAGCGCGAGGCGACGGTCAGCCCCGCGTGACGAAGCCGCCTGAAAGAAGCCAAGCGCTCCCGAGACGAGTGCCGCAGCCCAGCCGGCGCTCAACGTCACGGCCGCGTCCCCGGCGAGCGAGCCACCAAGCGCAGCCGCAAAATCGCTGAGCGCCCCTGCGGCCGAGACGACGAAGACCGCAGGGATCAAAACGAGCAGGGCGAGCGTGAACGGCGCGCGCAGCTGTTCGCGAACGAAGACGAACGTGCGGCTCACAATGGCTCACATCTCCCGTCGCGCAGCTCATAGATCCGGGTCAGCCGGTCGCGTTCGGCGAGCAGGTGGCTCACGACGAGGATCCCCATCCCCTGTGCCCGGCGCGCCTCGCTCATCTCCCAGAACCGCAGATAGGTCTCCCAGTCGAAGCCCGCGTAGGGCTCGTCGAGCAGCAGCAGCTGCGGTTCGTGCATGAGAGCGAGCGCGAGGTTCAGCTTCTGGCGAGTCCCACCTGAGAGCTCCTCGACCCGGTACTGCTCGTAGCGGGCGAACTGGAGCTCATCCATCAACTGCATGGCCGCCGCCTTCGCCGCGCCCAAGTCCATGCGATACGCAGTGCCGAAGAGTTCGAAGTGCTCAGCGACCGTGAGCTTGTCCCACAGGAGGGGCAGCTGCGGGCAGTAGCCGAGTCGCTCCGGTCGCACCACTGAGCCCCGATCGCGTGCGAGCAGGCCGACGATGATCTGCATCAGCACGGACTTGCCGGAGCCGTTCTCGCCGACCAGCCCGATCAGCTCGCCCGGGCGAACCTCGAGCGAGGCGCCTCGCAGCACCTCGACCCTGCGGCGCCGCCACGGCGCGCCGGAACGGAAGGCCTTGTGGATTTCCGTAACGCGCAGGACCGCCTGCCCGTGCTCGCGGGCGCGTCCTTCGACACGGCTGGTCACAGTGCTCAACGGTCCTTATCCGCGCCGCCCTGGCTACCCATCATCGACATCATCAGCCCCATCATCAGCACGCACGCGATCGCGGGGACGAAGACGCCGACGTTCCCGGTCACGACGAGGACGACGAGGGCAGCGGCGACCATGGCACCGCACATCCACATGTGGGCGGTGTGCTTCAACATCGGGCGCTCCTTTCGTCTGCTTAGGAACATCCCGAAGATACCCCCGTAGGGTATTGTCGGCATCCGGATTTCGATGCCGATCCGTCGCGGCTAACTACTGACGATGCGGATGAGTCTCGCAATCAAGCGAAGTGGAGCCGGCAACGGCGAATAAGACCGCTGCGTCCAATGGGCACCAGCCGCCTGCTGGTGCCCGAATAGCCGCCGCCGGATGGTGCACGCGGCGGGAGTCCCGCACACCTGGCAGGCTGCGCCGCTCGCATGAGCCGTCTTGCCCACAAGAACCGAGCACGGATCGGACCGGCAGGACTCGCTCAGCAGTCTGTTCCTGCGCTTTCTGAAGTTCGGCGCACTTGCGTGGGGTGGGCCCGCTGCGCAGATCACGATGATCTCGAAAGAGTGCGTCGACGAGGAGCAATGGGTCTCCCAGGACACGTTCAAGAAGACGCTCGCCGTCTACCAGGTGCTCCCGGGACCCGAGGCGCACGAGCTTTGCGTGTACTTCGGCCGGCTGCGTGGCGGAAAGCTCGGCGGTTTCGTCGCCGGCCTCGGATTCATGCTGCCGGGCTTCCTGCTGATGCTCGGCATGTCCATCCTGTACGTCCAGGCAGGCTTGGATGAGCGGTTCGAGGAGCTCTTCTACGGATTGAAGGCGGCGGTCGGCGCGCTGGTCGCGATGGCGATCGTCCGTCTCGGGCGGAAGTTCATCAACGACGTGCCGCTCGCAATCATCGCCATCGCGAGCTTCGCGCTCACGATCGGACTCGAGCTCAGCTTCGTCCTAGTCCTGCTCGTAGCGGGCCTCGCCTACGAGCTATGGACGAGCGCGGGCACGCGAAAGGGCACGGCCGCTTCCTTCTCGATCGCACCCTTCACTGCGGTCGCCCTCGTCGTCGGAGCGGTAACGGTGTCGCTGACGGCCGAGATATTTTTCGAGGGCCTCAAGGCGGGGCTGCTCACCTTCGGCGGCGCCTACACCGTCGTCCCCTTCCTCCAAGACACCGCAGTCGACTCGCAGGGCTGGTTGACGAACGCCGAGTTCCTCGACGGGCTCGCGCTCGGCGGAATCCTGCCGGCCCCGATGATCATCTTCTCGACCTTCGTCGGCTACCTCGCCGGAGGCCTCAGCGGCGGCTTGGCGATGACCTTCGGCATCTTTCTGCCGGCATTCGTATTCCCGATCTTCTTCCACCGCTGGCTCGTCAGCGTGGCCGAGAACCCGCGGATCCGCCCGTTCCTTCTCGGCGTCGCCGCCGGTGTGATCGGGCTGATCGCCGCCGTCACCGTTGAGATTCTCGAGGAGAGCATCGTCGATGTGCCCGCCGCGATCCTCGCGGCCGGCGCGTTCGCCGTCCTATACCGCTTCCAGGCGAAACTGACGGTGCTATTCGTCGTCCTCGGGTGCGGGCTGATCGGCGCCGCGCTTCAACTGACCGTCCTGTAGGCGATCAGTGGGCGTGCGCGTGCTCGCCGGTCAGTGCCGCCGTCGGCATACGGGTCGCTAAGACGGCTGCGAGGCCGGTGGTGAGCGGCACGGCAGCGATGAGGCCGATCGATCCGACGAGCATCGCGACTACCTGTTCCGCGACGGCCTCGCGGTTGATCGCGTCCAGGAACGCGACGTCGCCGACGCCGAAGATCAGCAGGATCGGAAGCGACGCGCCGACATACGCGAGCACGAGCGTGTTGACGGTGGCCGCGACGTGGTCCCGGCCGACCTCGATCGCCCCGCGATAGATCTCGAGCGCCCCGTGCGTGGGGTTGGCTCGTCGGAGTGCCATCACGGTCGAGGCTTGGCTGACCGTCACGTCGTCGAGCACGCCCAGCGCCCCGATCACCATCCCGGCCAGAACAAGGCCTTCGAGCGAAACGTCTGTGCCGCTGGCCTGGAGGAGCGTTGCCTCCTCGGAGCTGAGACCGGTCAGCTTCGTGAGCTCGGTGAAGAGCAGCGCGAGCATGACTGTCAGCACAAGGCTGCCTGCCGTTCCGAGGATCGCGGCGAGGCTCTTCGCGTTGACGCCATGGGCGAGCGTGATCGTGGCGAGCATCACCGCCACTGCGCCGACTATCGCGACCGCAAGCGGCGCTTCACCCTCCAGAATCGCGGGCACGATGAATTTGGCGACGACCAGCAGGCTGACGCCGAGACCAATCAGCGCGAGCGCGCCGCGCAGTCTCCCGAAGACGACGACCAGCAGCGAGAAGAGGAGCAGGAGCCACAACATCGGGGTCTGTCGCTCGACCTCCGACAGCGCGTATGCCTCCGCGCTTGGGCCACTCCCCGGCGGTACTTCGTTCTTGGTGACGCGCACGCGATCGCCAACCCCCAGGTCCGGCGCCGGGCCGCTGTCGCCGGAGATGATCGTGCTGCGATCGTCCGTGTCAGGACCGCTTCGCAGCTCGAGCGTGAGCTCCTCGCAGTCGCTGACCGCCGGATTCCGGCACTCGGCCGCTGCGACATCGACGATTTCGGCGCTTTCGGTCTTCTGCCCGAATACGTCGCTGAGCTCAGCGGTGTCGCCGCTGGGCCAGAGGATCGCTAATCCGGCGGCTGTTCCGATCGCGAGCGCAGCGACCCCGGCCACCACCGCGCGGCCGACCGGGGTGTGCAGGAGCAAGCCCACTGCCGCTGGGATACGGGCACAGAGAGCAACCTCCTGCTTAGTGCGTGTGTCCGCCCCCGCGCACGGTCCCGAAGGACTCCCACGTAATCCGCAGGATCAACAGCGTGATTGCGAGCGCGATCAGCGGGTCGGCGAGGTCGAGGCCGATCGCCACCGCGCCGGCGCTCGCGACGACACCGAGGCTGACCAGCGCGTCGGCGCGTGCGTGGTCGCCGTCGGCGATCAGCGCCGGGCTGTCGATCCTCCGGCCGGCGCGCGAGCGCACGACTGCGGCGATCCAGTTTCCGACGAAGCCGACGATCCCGGCCGCGGCCAGCGCGCCGAGCTTCTCCGGTGCGTCGGGATTCAGTAGCCGGTCGACCGCCTCGTATCCGGCGACACAGGCGGAGAAGAAGATCGCGACAACGACAGCGAAGCCTGCCCATCGTTCCGCGCGCTCCGACCGCAGGAGGAACGCAGCGCCGAGCGGCAGTGCGGTTGCAGCGTCGCCCGCGTTGTGGATGAGGTCGGCAAGGAGCGCGACGGAGCCCGTAGCGATGAATACAGCGGCCTGAGCGGCTGCGGTCAGGGCGAGGATGAGGAGCGCGAGCCCAACCGCCCGCAGGCCTTCGCGCGAGCGTTTGACGGAGTCGTGGACGAGGCCGTGGCTGTGACCCGCCGCGTGGGCGTGGGCGCTCATCGCCGGGCAGACTTTTTCTTCGTCTTCGGAAGCGGGGTCGGCGCGGGTGGGTTCACGTGCTCGTGGTGATGGCGGACGGCCGCGAGGAGCTCGCGGACGTGGTGGTCGTGGAGCTCGTAGAGCGCGTGCCGACCCTCGCGGCGGGTGCGCACGAGACGGAGGCTCCGCAGGATGCGGAGGTTGTGCGAGGTTGCGCTCGGGCTGAGCGCGGCCGCGGCGGCGAGCGCCTCGACCGTGCGGGCGCCGCCGCGCGAGCTCGGCGAGGATGCGCAGTCGGCTGGGCGACGCCGAGCGCCTTCAGCGTCTCCGCGAGGTCCTCGGCCTCGTCGGGGCCGAGCTCACGGGAAGCGGGGGCGTGCTCGGAAGGGTGCGGCATACTCCCGCTCAGAATAGAACGTATGAGCAAGTCTGCACACGTCATCTCGCGGCTGTTCCCCGTCGCCCTGCTGCTGACGCTGGCCTTGCCGGCGACTGCGAGCGCCCACGCCCTGTTCGGATCAGAGGACCCGAACCGGCCCGTCATCGAGTACTTGACGCTCGGTTTCGCGCACATGGTCGGCGGCTGGGACCACCTCCTCTTCATCACGGGCGTGGTTCTCATTGCCGGCAGCCTGCGGACCGCCGCGAAGCTCATCTCGCTCTTCGTCGCCGGACACTCGCTGACCTTGCTCGTAGCGACGCTCGCGGAGTGGCAGCTCGACGCCACCGTCGTCGACGTCGTCATCGCGCTCAGCCTCGTCTACGTCGGCGTCCAGGGCTTCCTCGGCCGCCCTGCGAGCTTCCGAGTCTTCGGCAGCATCGTCTTCGCCTTCGGGCTCGTCCACGGCCTCGGCCTCTCAACCCGCCTCCAAGACCTCGGGCTCCCCGACAGCGGCCTCGTCGGGCGAGTCCTCCTCTTCAACGTCGGCGTCGAGCTCGGACAGCTCGTCGCGCTCGCGGTCATCGTCGGCATCGGCACACTCCTGGTGCGCTACAGCCAGGACGTCCGCAACCGCGAGGAGGAACTGCGCCGCTACGGCTACTTCTCCATCGCCGTCTCCGGGCTCGTCGCAGCCGCCGTCATCTCGTTCTCCGCCGCCGAGGACTCAAGCTCGGACACGGAGGAGCTCGCGGGCGGCGCCTGCACGGTCGAGCAGACGACCCCACCCGCCGGTGCCGGCGGCGGTCACCCTGAGAGACAGTTCTACGGCCCGACAGACGACGCGCCGGACGAGGACTTCACGCACGTCATAGGCGATGGGTACGTCATCGTTCGCTACCGGCCCGACCTCGGGGTGAGCGACCTGCGGGCACTCGAACGGCTCGTCCTCGCTTCCGAAAGCCGCCAGTACGTCGTCGCCGCGCCCGACCCCGAACAGACCGATGCGCTGAGGGCAGTGACCGCATCGCGCACGCTCGTCTGCGCCGGCGTCAGCCTCGACGGACTGTCGGAGTTCCGGGACGAATGGTTCGCGGAGCTCGGCCAACAGTAGGCCCAGCCGCGCCCATCTGGCCCTCGGGGCTGCTCAGCCCCTGAAGCGGACGAGCTGTGACCGTGGGTCACGCGCGCCCCTGACGCGATAGACGGCGCGCACGCGCCACCGTCCCCGAGCGAGTCTCCTGACGCGCCGGGTGAAGCGGCCGTTCTCGCCGACATGGGTGCGGAATCGCCGCTTGCGCCGCCACTTCCCGTGCTCGTTACGACGCCCGAGGCGGACAACCACGCGGCCGTGGTCGGCTCCCCTCACGCGGCCAACGACCCTTACCGCGAAGTGGGCGCGGCGCCGGGCGCGCGAGCGGTCAGGGCGCACGATCCGCACCCTGACCCGATAGTTGGTGCGCTGCGCCGACGCAACCGTCGCTTCCGTGTCCTCGGCGACAACGGGCTCGTCCGGCTCGCTGGGCTCCGGGTCCGCCGGCGGCGCCAGCTGGTCGGGGGGCACGTTGATCTCCGGGCAGGCCGTCGCGCCGTAGTTCTTGAACGCGTTGTAGGAGGGCTTGGGCTCGAACGTCGTCATCATCAGCCCGAGCTGGGTCTCCCAGCGGTCGGCGTCGTTGTCCCAGTGGTTGTTGCGCAGGTTGTACCAAGTCGCCACCTGCACGTACGGGTCCCGTTCGAGCATGCAATAGGCGCGCGTCAAGAAGTCCGCCTGCTGTGCGGGTGTGACGCACTTCGGGTCGGTGGTGCAGGTCGACCAGCCCATCTCGGTGAACCAGATCGGCTTGTCGTCGCCGTTGCCAAGCATCCGCCGCCGGACCTCGCGGTAGGCGAGGAACGTCTTGATGGCGGGCATCGTGCCGTTGTACCAAACGGTGTTGGGCGCGAACCGGTCCGGATACGGGTGCGTCGCCATCACGTCGAAGTAGCCCTTCGCACCCGCCTGGTAGGCCTGGGTGACGTAGTAGTAGTCGCTTTGCGCGAGCCCGCCGAAGATGACCTTCGCGTTCGGGTCGCCGGCCTTCACCGCCGGATAGGCGGCCTTCAAAAGCTCGACGTACTCGGCCGCGTTCGGACCGCTCGGCCAGAAGCGCGAGATGTTCTGCTCGTTCCAGATCTCCCACCCGACGACCTCACCGCGGTAGCGGCTCGCCAGGAAGCGCACGAAGGCCGCGTAGTCGGCCGGGTCAGCGGGCGGCATGTAGGTGTCGCGCGTCCCCGACGCCCAGGTGGGCGAGCGATGCACCATCCCGATGATCTTGGTGCCGGCGGCCTGCGCCGTCGCTACGGCCTGATCCCACATGTCAAGCGTCTCCGAGGAGTACGACCCCTGTCGCGGCTCGCCCTCGTTCCAACGAAACTCGAGCCGCACCCACTTCGCGCCAAGATCGGTTATCGCCGCCTGCGTCGGCGCGACGTCCGACTCGGGAATCCCCCATGTCAGATCTGGCATGACGCCCTTCTCCGCAGCGGCCGCATCCTCCAGCCGCACAGACGATGCCAGCAGCGTCATCAAGACCACCAGCAACCACCCCAAGCCTTCGGCTCGTCTCGTCCTCTCCACAGCGCAGACCCCCCACCAGGTCGAACCCATTGGGGAGTGCCTGTCCAGCTGGGCTGCAGCGACGCAGGGCTACAAAGAAATGCACGAGATTTCAGGAAAGAAACGGCCAGCCTTCAGGAAGAACCGGCCGGCCGGTAAGCAACCACGTAGCCCGCGTCCGTGTCAGTCGTGCCCGTGGCCACGAAAACCCAGCCGCCGGCCACGGACACCCCGCCCCAGCTGGGACTACCAAGCCGCACGCGCGCAAGCCGTCTACCCGTCGACGCCCGCCTCGCCTCGAGATAGCCCGCGCCACGAACTACGTAGACGACTCCGTTTGCAACCGCGACCGGGCTGTAGTTGCTCTCGCCCGATGCTTTCGTGACCCAAGCGCGACGCCCTGAAGGGGTGAGCGCCCATACCTGTCCGTCGTCGTTCTGCCCATAGATTCGCTCGCCGTCGTACGCCGTCGAAGCAAGCGTGTCCTGGAAGTAGCGGCCCTTGCTCGTACCGGTCTGACGACTCCACACGCGTTCCATCGTCCTTGCATCGAGCGCCCAATAGATGCGTGACTTCTGCAGCGCTCCAACGAGCAGCCGGCCCGTCCCGCTCCTGAAGAGGTTCGGCGATGAGCCGAAATCCAAGTCCCGGCTCGGGTTGTCACGGTGGTGGTGGTAGATGTCCTCGGCCGTGGCCTGGAAGCCTCCGAGCAGCCGGCCGGCCCCAACCCCAAACGACAGAATCGCATCGGTCGTGTCCCAGGCGGGAGGGTTGTAGGCGTTGCCACTGCCGAAGTAGAGCCTGCGCCTGACAGGATCGATAGCGGCGGTGGTCCATATCGACCCGCCGTCGTAACCCTCCGGAACGGTGTAGCTCTTCCAGAGCAGCGCCCCGGTTTGCGCGTCGACTGCGACGACGCTGCCCCGAATGCGTGGATCGGGATCGAAATGTTCGCCGTAGCCTCCGGCGACGCCGACGTAAAGAACGTTCCCCCATACGACGGGGCTGCTGAATAGATCTGAACCGGTCTGCTCGTCGAGCTCCGTCTCCCAGAGGACCTCGCCGCTCGAGAGCCGTAACGCGACGATCGCAGGGCGGCCGAAGCGGGAACGCGGGACGTAGACGCGCCCGCTGTCCACTGCCACCGTCGCGTAGATCTGCTCTCGCGTCTCGTTCACGACGAGATCTCGTGACCACTTGAGCCGGCCGTTTGACGCATCGAGGGCGTACACCGTCCCGTCGTTCGACGAAATCACGACGGTTCGCCGAACCACAACCGGGGTCGCTGTGAAACCACCGTCGGGAGAGCGGAAGCTCCAAGCGCCGACCAGGTCGCGCGCTTGTGTTGGGTCGGGGCCATGCGGGCTGCTGCGGGAGTTCGCGAGGTCGCGCCCATACATGCGCCAAGCGCCTCCTCCGAACGCCTTCCCAGGGCCCCGCGGAGTGAACTCGAGCGGATCGTGCACATGGACGGGCTCGCCGCCGCCGCCTTGATGCGCCCAGCCATGCCCCGCAAGCAGGAGCGCCGTAAGGCTTGCGCACACCAGCGTGATGGGCCGCACGCCCATTGATCCAGTATGGGCGACCAAGAGAGCGACCGCTAGCCTGCGCACGATCCGCCTCGCACCTCTGGCCGCGCCCGCGATCCTCACCGCTTTGCTCGCGCCCGCATCCGTGTTCGCGGCAACGCAGACGGTCTCGCCCGACGGTGCATGGACCTACTTCACCGAACCGCGCGCGGTCAACTACGACGGCAAGCATCGCCGCACGTACGTCGGCTGGCTCGACTCGCGCGGCCAGATCGTCGTGTCGAGCTACGACCACCGCAGTCACGTGCGCACGCGCGCGGTGCTCCGCACCGGCGAGCGGGTCGACGACCACAACAACCCGTCGATCATCGCGCGGCCCGACGGCAGGCTCCTGGTCTTCTACTCGACCAACCACCGCCGGCACCTGGTCTACCGCCTGACGCGCCGGCCCGAGGACATCACAGGCTGGAAGCGGGAGCGGCGCGTGCCCACCAACGCGCGGGGCGACCACGGCTACACGTACCCGAATCCGCAATGGCTCTCGAAGGAGCGCCGGCACCTCTACCTGTTTTGGCGGGGCGGCGGCTTCGAGCCGGTCTGGTCCAGATGGGGCGGCGGTCGCGACTGGTCGCGCGCGCGCACGCTGATCGAAGGCAACGGCCAGCGCCCCTACGTCGTCTACGAGTCGAACGGCAAGCGTCGCATTCAGTTCGCGTTCGTCGAAGGCAACCCGAGTGAGACGACGACGAGCGTGCGCTACATGGCCTATGAGCGCGGGCAGCTGAAGCACGCGAGCGGAACCACGATCGCGCGCCTGCGGGCGGGCCCTGTTCGGCCCTCGCAGGCCGACCTCATCTACTCGAGCGCGGCCACGGGCGTGCCCTCGTGGGCGTACGACGTCGGCATGGGACGCGACGGTCGCCCGGTCGTCCTCTACGCGACGTTCCCATCGGCGACGGACCACCGCTACCACTACGCGCGCTGGAACGGCATCGCCTGGGTAAGCCACCAGATCACGGCATCCGGGCCGGCGATCTACACGGGCGGCGACCCGTACTACGCCGGCGGGCTCGTGCTCGACAGCCGCGATCCGACGGTCGTCTACCTGTCGCGTCAGGTCGGGAGCGCCTACCAAATCGAGCGCTGGCAGACCCCGGATGGCGGCGTGACCTGGAGCTCGAGGCCGATCACCGCGAGCCGGGCCGGGAACTACCGCCCCGTCTCCGTGCGCGGCCCCTCCTTCGGCAGGGAGCACGACCTGTTCTGGATGCGCGGCCCCTACAACGGCTGGCTGGACTTCGGCACGGCGATCCGCACGCGCACGAAGCGCCCCCAACCGGCCGCGAACGCATCGTTCAAGGTCAGGCGGACCGGTGACCGCCGGTTCGAGTTCCGCGGTGCTCGCGCCGCGCGGCGCGCCTGGAGCTTCGGCGACGGCTCAGCGCCGCTCCGCGGCCGGCAGGTGACGCATGCCTTCGCGCTTCCCGGCCGCTACCGGATCACTTCGACGGCGAGACGTCGCGGCGGTCGCCGCGACGTCTTCGTCCGCGAAGTACGTGCTCGCTAGCCGCTACTTCTTCTTCTTGCAGGCGTCCCCGACGTTGACGGTCTGGCCGCGGTCGACGGTGACCGCGCGCCGCCCGACCACGCGCCCTCGCGCATCGGTGCACGTCAGCGTGTAGCTCTCGACCGTGCCGGCAGGGATGCCGTCCCACGCGGCCGGTGACTGGAACGTCATGTGCCCGACCCAGTCGGTGCTGTCCGACGCCCAGTTCGAGACGCGGAACTTGAAGTCGCCGTTGCCGACGTCGCCGACGACCGCCTCCTCGAACTTGCAGTCACCGGTCCGGTCGGCCAGCGAGCACGGCGCGGTCGCGGAGTTGTCGCTGGTCGACGAGCCGATCTGCTCCCAGTTCCCGTCGACCTGCTTGTAGACGAACAGGTCCATGTCCGACTGCGCCGGCCCTGGCGGATACTCGATCCGCAGGATGCCGACACCGTTGTCCTCCGTTTCCGGAATCGAGAACTCGGTCTCCTCGTAGGTTCCCGGGATGTCCTCGCCGGCGTTCGGCGGGAACGGCACGCCCGACGTCTGCCAGTCCATCGGGGCGCTATGAGGGAGCCCGCTGACCTCGCGGCCCTCCAGGCCCTTCTCCGCAATCGGCCGCGTGGACGGGTTGACGTGCCAGCTGAACGTCCCGTCGCTGCCGGCCTGCATCGTGCTCGTGATCGTGTCGGTGAAGCTGATCGGCGTCCAGTTGTTGTCCTCGCGCGGCGAGGTGAACATCTCGAACGACTTCGTCAGCTTCAGTTCAGAACCAGGCTTCGCCCGGCCCTCGATCAGCGCGTGATTGGCCGTCTGGGACGCCCAGTCGTACGCGATGAAGTACGCGCTGCGGTTGCCCATGCCGGTCCACGGTCCCTTGCCGAAGTACTCGGCGACTACGCCGACCGGGTAGAACGGGTGGAAGCCGGCGCCGGTAAGCGCCACCCCTTCGCCCTTGCCGATCTCGAACGTGAAGCCGAGGCCGCCCGTGGCGTTGTAGGACCAGTCTTCGGTCGTGCCGGTCGTGTCGTACAGCTCGTAGCCGTACTGGCTCGAGTACCCGTTCTGACTCGCCATGGCGTCGCCGAGCGGCTTGTAGAACTCGTCCTCGTCGACCGTGGTGCCCTGCGACTTCAGGCCGGGCGGACGCAGCACGAGGTCGGAGTAGGTGTGGTTGGTGATCAGGGCGACCACCTGCCGCGACGAGACCAGCTCGCGGACGTTCTGCGTCTCGGGCTCCGAGAACGGGCCCGCGCCCCAGTACGTCTCGTTGTCGAGCGCGCCGCTGGCGCCGGCACCACCCCAGAACATGCCGTAGTTGCGGTTGGGGTCGACACCGATGGTGGGTTCCGCCGCCGCGCACTCGCCGGGCTGCGGGATCAAGCCATCCTCGATCCGGCAGTTCTTCCGCCTGTACGCGACGTCGGCCGCGACGAGGCCCTGCTGGGCGTCGGTCGGCGATTCGCGGGAGACATTGAAACCGTCGACGTTGACCACCGGGACCACGATGAGGCGCGTGGTCGCGAGCAGCTCCTGCACGTTGTAGGTGGTGCCGCCGAGCTCGAGCGCCGTCGTGTCCCGGTTGTTCAGCACGTCGATGCCGAACTCGAACGCGTGCTCCGCCGACGGCCACTCGCGCGCGTGGTGCGCGCCCATCTGCAGGAAGACCGGCCGGCCATCGCTGGCGTCGACATCCTTCGCGATCTCGATGCCCTCGACCGGACGCCCCTCGAGCGACGTGTGGTTGAGCGTGATCGGGCGGACATAGCCGTCCAGCGCCGGATCCTCGACCAGGGCCTTCATCTCGGACGTGTAGTCCCAGAGATGCCGGTAGGTCACGCGCCCGCTCGGCATCACCGGGAGCGCGCGCCCCCTCCAAGGGAGTGCCGTCGCCGGGCGCCTGCTTTGCGCCGGAGCGCCGCAGCGTCGCGCGATCCGCGGACACGACGTCCTCGATCAGCACGTCGAAGTCGAAGTTTTCCTTGCGCAGGCGGCGGAGATCGGCCCTGCCGTGCGCGAGCACGTCGAGGTAGCCGGCCCGGCCGTGCTCGGTCAGGTCGAAGCCGCTCGACGCCAGCCGCGTGCCCTCGGCCTGCGAGCCGACGGCAACGCGCACGAGCCGGATCTTCTGCTTCGACGGGGCCAGCGCGATCGTCTCGACGCCGATCGCCGCCCGACGTGCGCGCCCCTTGCGGCGGCATGCCTGAACGATGACGCTGCTGGCCGTCGAGAACGAACCCCTCGGCGACCTCGCGTGAGCGGAAGCCAGTCGACGCGGTGATCAGGCGCTTCGTCCGCGCGTTGAACACGGCCAGGTCCCAGTCGCCCCTGCGAGCGCCCAGACGCGTGCGAAGGAGCCCGCTGTCAGCCGCGGTCACCCGCCGGATCTTCACTCCCCTTCGCCCGGCGAAAACACCGTCGGTGCAGTCGCGCTTCTTGGCCTTCGCAGCTCTCAGCTTGGTGTTCAGGAGGTCGGTCGCCGATGCCGTCGCCGGCAGGCACGCCGTGGCGGCGAGCGCCGCGCATATGAGCATTCCGACCGGCGCTAGGCGCCGCTTATGGTCCCGAGACTGCAAGGCAAAAACCCCCTGTTGGTGTTCCCGTGGTCCCCCCGTAAACGAGAAACGCCGTTTTGGCGCAAAACTTTCGTAATCCCGGTCAACCTGTTTTAATCCGCCGCTCCCGAGGGGGAACGTGGCGCCGACGGTTCGTAGGGCGGACCGGGTGCCGGGGGAACATGCCGCCGACTCGAGTTTCGAGCCGACACATCCGCACGCTGCTGTGCGCCGCCGCCGTTGCGGGCGCCGCGTTGGCGAGCACCGCGCCGGCCGTCGCGACGAAGACGCGCGCCGCGCGCTCGCAGCCTGTCGCGTTGAGCGACGCCGCCGCCGCGGCGCTGGTGAATGGCTCGCGCTGGGAGCCTCGCCCCCAGAACCGCGACGAGAACCACCGGCGCCCGAGCGACCGCACGCTGCGGCGCTTCCGTCATTCGAGCGGCCTCCCGCGCGCGTACAAGCGGCGCGTCAGCGGCGACTACACAGGCAGGACCGACGAGATCATCCAGTGGGGCGCCCGCAAGTGGGGCTTCTCTCCTGACGTCCTGCGCGCGGTCGCCGTGGTCGAATCCCGCTGGGACATGAGCGTCGTCGGTGACGGCGGTGACTCATACGGGATCATGCAGGTGAAGCGCGGTCCGCACTGCTGCTTCCCAGCCACCCGCCGCTCGACCGCCTTCAACGTCGACTACTACGCCGCCTGGCTGCGAGCTGCCTACGACGGGCGCTTCCGCTGGTTCAACACCCTGGCGCGCGGCGAGCGCTACACGACCGGCGACCTATGGGGCTCCATCGGGGCCTGGTACAGCGGACGTTGGCGCTACGGCACGAGCGACTACATCGCGCGCGTGAAGGAGGCGATGCGGCAGCGCATCTGGCGCCGCGCCGGATTCCGGCGCAGCGGTTAGGAAAAGCTGCTCTACCCGCCTAGTCGCGCTGGCGGGTGCGGACGTGCATCACGCCGCCCGTGACCAGCAGGACCGCACCCGTCAGGAGGAGCGGAATCGCCACAAACCCTGTAACCGGAAGACTGCTCTCCTCGGGAGCTTCCTCCCGCGTCTGGATATCCGGGTACTGGACCGCGGCTGCATTGTCTGAATCAGAGATCTGTGCCCCTGCGGTGACCGGAGCAATGGACATCAGCACGATGACCACCACAAACCCGATCGCGATACGCATTCTCATCGGCGGCACTCTGCCACATAACGCGTCTACCTGCACCAGTTGAGAGGCCGACCCCTTGCGTGAGGTAGCCTCGCCGCATGGCAACGGCGCGCCCCGCCGACTACCTGCCCGCCGTTCGGTTCGACTTCCTCACACCGGTCTTCGACGTCTTCGTCAAGGGGACGACGCGCGAGCGGGCGTTCAAGCGGAGGCTGCTCGACCAGGCGGGGCTCACCGGCGGCCTCGACGTGCTCGACCTGGGCTCGGGTAGCGGCACGCTGGCGGTCTGGGCGAAGCAGCGCGAGCCCGCGCTGCGCATCCGCGGCCTCGACGGCGACCCCGCGATCATCAGCCAGGCCGTGCGCAAAGCGGAGCGCGCCGGCCTCGACATCCAATTCGACGAGGGCCTCTCGTACGACCTCCCGTACGCGGACGCGAGCTTCGACCGTGTGCTCTCGACGCTCTTCTTCCACCACCTCGTCCTGCGCGACAAGGAGCGCACGATCGCGCAGGTCGCCCGCGTCCTCAGGCCGGGCGGCGAGCTTCATGTGGCGGACTGGGGCGAGCCACGCTCGCTACCGGCCAAGGTGGCCGCCGTGGGAATCCGCAAGTTCGACGGTGACGAGCCGACCCGCGACAACCTGGCGGGCCGGCTGCCCGAGCTGTTCGAGGCCGGCGGCCTCGTGGACGCCCGCGAACGCGCTCGCGTCGCGGCACCGCTCGGCGTCGTCTCGCTGTACAGCGCCCGCCGCCCGTGAGGCGGCGCGTAACCGCGACTGGCGTCGCCGTCGCGGCACTGCTGCTGGGAGCGGCGCCCGCTCACGCGCTCGAGTGCGAGGAGGTCTTCTCGAAGATCCGTCAGTCGGACCGGCTGGCGCCGTTCGTCGTCGGAGACTCGGTGACCGTCCCCGCCGGGGACTTTCTCGGCGAGCAGGGCTTTGCTGTCGACGCGGTCGCCTGCCGCACGTTCGCGCAGGGCCTCCAGGTGATGGCCGCGCGCGCGACGCTCCCGGACCTCGTAGTGATGGCGCTGGGCACCAACGGGACGGTGAGCGGGGCAGAGCTGGACCAGGCGCTCGAGTTGGTCGGCCCGTTCGCGCGGCTGATGCTGGTTGTCGGCAAGGACGTCGGCGGCGGTGTTGACCCGGACGGCCGCCTGCTGCGCGCGTTCGCGGAGGCCCACGCGGACCAGGTCACGATCATCGACTGGTTCGCGTACAGCGGCGGGCATAGCGACTGGTTCGCGCCCGACAAGCTTCACCTGACGACCGCCGGCGCTCAGGGCTTCGCGCAGATGATCGGCGAGGCGGTCGAGTTCGCGCCGGTGCCGCAGGCCGAGCCGCCGCCGCAGCGAAAGCCACGACGTCAGCGCCCGCGCCCGCAAGAAGCGGGGACGGACCCCTTTCTTGCATCGATGTGGCACACGCTCGGCAACACCGTCGTCGCTGTCTTCTCGCCGGGCATCCGCCTGCTCGCCGGCGTGCTCGGAGATCCGGGCCGGCTGAAGAACCCGGACCTGTAGCGTCCTCGGCGTGGAGGCGCACCTCTACGCGATCAAGCTGTCGCATCCCAGCCACGCCGCTCGCTTGATGCTGGAGCACAAAGGGATCGAGCACCGCATCACGATGTTCCCGGCCGGCCTCCATCCCGTGCTCGTGCGTCTCGCCGGGTTCCGCGGCAACACGGTGCCGGTGCTGAAGATCGACGGCCGGCGCGTCGAGAAGTCGCTCGTGATCGCGCGCGAGCTCAACCGGCTCAAGCCGGAGCCGGGCCTCTACCCCGCCGATGCAGCCGCGCGTGCGCGCGTGGAGGAGGCGGAGCGCTGGGGCGAGGCGGAGCTGCAGCCCCTGCCCCGGCGCATGTTCCGCTGGGCGCTCACGCAGCAGCGCGAGGCGCGCGAGTGGACCGCCCGGTTCGAGGGACTGCCCGCGCCCAGCGTGCAGGCGCGCATCAACGTGCAGCTCGTCAAGCGCTTCGCCAGCGCGGTCGGCGCGACGGACGAGCGCATTCGTCAGGACCTCGCCGAGCTACCGGGCAAGCTCGACCGCGTCGACGAGCTCGTCGCGAACGGAACGCTCTCGCTCGAGCAGCCCAACGCAGCGACCTTCCAGATCGGCACCTCGATCCGCGCGCTCTGCATCTTCGCCCAGATGGAGCCCCTCCTCGCGGGACGGCCATGCGGCGACATTGCACGCTCTGTGCTCCCCGAGTATCCGCAGTCGCCCGCTGAGCTGCCATCCGAGTGGCTGCCTGGTTAGCATCCGCGCACCGTGGACCATCGACTAGAGAAAGTCGTCGTCGAGACGGATCGGTATCGCATCGAGGGCAACCTCACGCTGCCCCGAGAGGGATACCGCAGCCGGCTCTCCGATTACGTCAACCAGCGCGACCGCGACTTCTTCGCATTCCAGGACGCAACCTTGACCCCGTTGTCGGGTGGCGAGGCGCGCAGCGTCCCGTTTCTCATGGTCGCGCGCCGGCACGTCGTGATGGTCACGCCGGAAAACGGCGAAGACGCCTAGGCGCCGAGCGCCGGCGGCAGGCCGAACAGCGGGAACAGGCTCGCGGTGTCGAGGAACGTGTTGATGCCGCTGACCTGACCGTCCTTGGTCTCGATGACCACGAGCCCCCACGGCTCGTGCTCGCCGTTGGGACCGCTCGCGCGATACTGGCCAAACGCGATCGAGCCGTTGGCCGCGACCGGCACCAAGCGCGAGCCGTCGCACGCATGGCCGGGGCCCATCATCCAGCTGACGATGTCGTCGTGACCGGTAAGCCACAGCTCGTACGGCGGCATCGACAGCGTCGCGTCCTCGTGAAGCAGGGCGGTGAGCGCGTCCATGTCGTAGCGCTCGAAGGCGTCCATGTAGCGCTTGAGCAGATCCTGATGCTCGTCGTCCATCGGATCGAACGGCTGATCGTCCGTCGTGGCGTCGCGCTCCTCGAGCGTGGCCCGCGCGCGCTGCAGCGCGCTGTTCACCGATGCCTCGCTCGTGTCGAGCAGCTCCGCGACCTCGCTCGCCTTCCAGCGCAGTACGTCGCGCAGGATCAGTACCGCACGCTGCTTCGGGGGCAGGAACTGGAGCGCGGCGATGAACGCGAGCTTGAGCGTCTCCTTCGCGGCGGCGACCTCCGCCGGATCGCCACCGTCGTCGACGACGCGGCCATCCGGCATCGGGAGCACCCACTCGCCCTGCGGCCGCGACGCGGCGAGCGACTCGATCACCGGCGCACCGGGCTCGCCGAGCTGGATCGGCCGGACCTTTCGCTCCTTGCCGCCGAGCACATCAAGGCAGACGTTGGTGGCGATGCTGTAGAGCCACGACCGCAGCTGCGATCGGCCCTCGAACTTGTCGAGCGCGCGCCACGCGCGCAGCATCGTCTCCTGCACGGCGTCCTCGGCCTCGAACGCCGAGCCGAGCATCCGGTAGCAGTAGCCGGTGAGCTCGGTTCGGTACTCCTCGAGCGCCTGGGCCTGGGGTGCTTCGCGGACTGCCATGGCTTCGATCATCGTAGCTCCCGGTTTCTTGAAGCCGCGACCAGCACGGTCGGCTGGTCGCCGCGGTTGCGAAGGTGCGCGAGCGGAAGTCCCTGCAACCAAAGGAGGTCGCCGGACTGGAAGAAGCACGACCTTCCGCACGCCATGACCAGCTCGAGCTCGCCGCTCTCGACCGTTACCAGCGCATCACGCCAGTCGGCCTCGTCGTAAGGCAGGGAGTCGCCAGGGTCCATGCGGACCGTGCGCATCTCGAGGGTCACCGACTGTAAGACGGGCCGTGTCGCGAAAACTCATCGGTCCAAAGAGCGGAGAGGGAGGGATTCGAACCCTCGAGGCAGGTTAACCCCGCCCACGCGATTTCCAGTCGCGCTCCTTAAGCCACTCGGACACCTCTCCAGTGCTGCCGAGAGCCTAGCTAGAGCCCCAGCCCACGGACCCCTTTTTCACCCCACCCGAGATGGTGCGCGACCTCGTGGCGGAGGGTGCGCGTGACCTGCGCGCGGAGCAGCTCGGGGTCGTGGCCGAAGTCGCGCTCGAGCGTGTCCTGGTAGATCACGATCCGCTCCTCATAGTTGTCGCGCGCGATCGTGTCGCCGTAGTAGTGCCCGTACGCGTGATGTTCGGCGCCGAGCCGCGATACGACCACCGGGACCTTCTCGAGCGCGGCCCGGAACTCATCCGGCAGCTCGTCGATCGCATCCGCGACGAGGCTCTCGAACTCGTTCTGCTCGAGCGCTGCCTGCGGCTGCTGCGCGAGCACCTCGCTGCGCTCGACGAGGCGCTCGAACTCGGGCTCGGACATCGAGTCGCGCTCGGTCAGCCAGACCGTCACGGCCGCCGTCGCGACCATCAGCGCGATCGCACCAGCGATCACCGACATGAGGTCCTCCGCGCCCGACAGCGACGGCGGGTTCAACATCAGGATCAGCAGGCCGACGACGAACGCCGCAGTTCCGGCCGCGCGCAGGATCTCCCTCACGCTGTTCAGGGTACGTACCCGGCATGAGGCCGGTCCACGTCGGGTGCTCTGGCTGGAACTACGCCGCGTGGCGCGAGCTCTTCTATCCAAAGGGCCTGCCGACGAACCGCTGGCTCGAGCACTACGCGCAGCACTTCTCGACGGTCGAGGTCAACTCGACCTTCTACCGGCTCGCCGAAGCCGGAGGCCGTCGCGCGCTGGGCGACGCAGGTGCCGGACGACTTCATCTTCACGGTGAAGGCGAGCCGCTACCTCTCGCACATCAAGCGGCTCGCGAACCTGGGCGAAGGGGTCAAGCGCTTCTACGCGTCGATCGAGCCGCTGGTGGAGGCCGGAAAGCTGGGCCCCGTGTTGTGGCAGTTGCCGCCGAACTTCAAGCGCGACGACGAGCGACTCGCCAACGCGCTGCGAGAGCTGCCGCGCGGGCGCCACTGCTTCGAGTTTCGCGAGCCCTCGTGGTTCGTCCCCGAGGTCTACGCGCTCCTGCGCGAGCACGGCGCGGCACTCGTCATCGGCGACCGGCCCGAGGTGTCGAAGTTCCAGACGCACGAGATGACAGCCGACTGGACGTTCGTGCGCTTCCACCACGGCCACCGCGGCCGGCGCGGCAACTACTCGGTCTCGGAGCTCGAGACGTGGAAGCGGCGCGTCACCCGGTGGCGCCGCGAGCGCGAGGTCTTCCTCTACTTCAACAACGACTGGGAGGGGTTCGCGATCCAGAACGCGCTCTGGATGGCGAAGCAGTTCTAGGCCCCCTCGTCCTCCGCTTCCTCCGCCTTCTGCTCGGCGTCGTCGATCTCCTCATCGAGCTCCTCGACGCGCTCCTCCATCTCCTCGAGCTCTTCTTCCGGCTCGCGTTCAGCCATCGACCCTCCTCTTCAGCCATATGAGTCCCCCGACCGCGAGCAGCGAAACCAGGATGCCCGCGACGACCAAGATCGCGCTCGCCCCGCCACCGCTGCCCTTGGGGCGCCGGGCGGCTCCTGGTGCGGGATGCCGATGTCGTGCGCGATCTGCAGCACGTCGCCGACCGAGGACAGGACGTCGATCACGCGGCCTGCGCCTTGCGGCGATTGCGCTCGCCGACTTTCTTGAAGAACGACGCCGCCTTCAGGCCGAAGCGCGGGAACCACCCGGTTAGCCGCAGCAGGGGAACGCGCGCGCGGGGGATGGTCAGCAGGAGCTTCTTCGAGTCGAGCAACTCGACGACCTTGTCCGCCACCTCGCCCGGGTCGAGGAGCTTCTTGCCGGAGGAGAAGATGATCGCCGCGTCGTCGTCGTTCACGCGCTCGCTCACCATGCCGGTGTCCACGCCGTCCGGGCACACCGCGTGAACGCGGATCGGGATCCCGGCGTCGTCGAGGTCGCCCTGCAGCGACTCGCCGAACGCGACCACCGCGTGCTTCGTGGCGCCGTAGATCGCAAGCCCCGGCACCGGGCCGAACGCCGACATCGAGCCGAGGTTGATCAGGTGCCCGCCGTGCGGGCGCATCGCCTCGACCGCCGCGCGCGACCCGGAGATCACGCCGAGCAGGTTGGCCTCGACGATCATGCGGACGTCGTCGTCGGAGTGCTCCCACACCTTCTCGGTGCGAAGGACGCCGGCGTTGTTGACCCAGACCTCGACGGGCCCGCGCTGTCCGGCCGCCTCGGCCACCGCACGATGGGAAGCGGGATCGCGCACGTCCTGCGCCATCGCCCACGCCCGCTCGCCGATGGCGTCCGCCGTCGACTGGGCCCCCGCCTCGTTCACGTCGGTGACGAGGACGTCGTAGCCGCGCCGAGCGAGCCGGATCGCGATCTCGCGACCCATACCGCGCGCCGCGCCTGTGACCACCGCTGTCGCCATTACGGCGGGAAGTTACCTTCGCCGAGCGGGCCGGGTGTACGACCGTCGCCGGTCCCGATGTTGGGCGGCCACGTGAGCGGCGCCAGGGCGCCGACCCGAACGCGTGGCCGGCCGGCAATCCGGTTCCCGTACTTGTCCCGCGCGCGGAGGATCGTGACGCGGGCACGCCTGCGCACCCGGCGCGGCGGGCCGGGCCACCCACGCCTGCCGGCGGGGGCGCCATCGCGCCTTCACGCGCTGACCGCGCACACGGAGCACCGCCTTGCCGCGCCACGCCATCGTCGGGCGCCACAGGATCGCCTGCTCGGGATCTGGCGGGGGGTTCTGCGCGACCACCACGAGCCGTCGCCCGTGCCGGCGCCGCAGCACGCCGCGGAGCTTCAGCCCGCGCGAGCGGCGGACCGTGAACGGCCGGCTCTCCAGGTCATACGCCGCGGAGTGAATCCTGAGCCGGTGCGGACCGGGCGGCTCGAACGGCGACACCTCATAGCGAGCCGTGTAGTCGCCGCCCTCCTCGCGCCAGACGAACGAGAGCCCGAGGTCGCTGTCGCTCGTGACCCACTGCCCGCGGATCTGTCGCTCGAGCGTCACGAACGGCTCGTCGACGGGCCGGTCGACGCCGTTCGCGCTGCCGCTCCAGCCGATCGAGACGGTTTCGAAGCGCCGGACGGCCTCGGCGGGCTCCTCGGTCACGCTGCCCTCGCCGTCGCCCGACGGGAACGCGCCCGGGTTCGTGCCGCCGAGCACGGCAGGCCGGTCCGGCGCCGGCGCCGGCTCGCCGGTTGCCATCGCGCGGCTCAGCGCTACGAACGAATTGCGGATCAGGAGAGACGTCCAGAGGCCAAAGACGGTGTGCCCGCCCTCGTAGTGCTGCATCTGGTACTCCTCGGGCGTGGTCTCGTAGCCCATGTAGTCGTTGGCGAGGCCGACGACGACCGGCTCCTTCACACCCTCGGGAAGCTCAGGCCTGACGGCCGCCTCGAATCGCCGGCCCATCTCGACGGTCGGCTCCCCTGGAGCGCCGAGCAGCAGCCGGTTGCCAACGCGCACGACCTGGATCTCGGGCACCTGCTCGTGCACGATCCCGCGCGAGACGATGATCTTCCTGCCCTGCACCGGGTCCGACGCGTCCTCGGGCAGGCGCCGGCCCTCCGTCGAGAGCGGCTCGTGGAAGATCGATGCGCCGTCCTCGGACCCGCCGAAGAACGACAGGCCCCAGTACGGCGTGTCGTCGACGCGTTTGTCCGGCTCGACCTCCTGGCCGCAATAACACGACCGGGTCCAGCGCACGTCGATGTCGACATTCCGGCGAAGGCGAGTGCCCGCCGCGTTCCAGGCGCGCATGGCCTTCGCGGCGATTCGCCTGCCGTGCAGGTCCATGACGGCCGTCCGGTTATAGGAGTCGAAGCGCGGCATCAGGTCGCCAAGCGAGCCGTTCGTGTAGAAGGCGGTGAAGCCCTTGGCGGCGACCGCAGTCTGCAGATGCTCGGTCGCGGCCGCGGCGAGATCCGCGTCCCAGACGTCGCCGTCCGGCCCCGACGTCGTCAGATGGACCGGGAAGTGGATCCAGCCGGCAAGCGGCGTCCCGTCGAGGCGGTCGACGCGCAGCGTTCGAAGGCGCGTGTCACGTGCGTGCTCCTCCCCCAGCGGGTCGTCCGTGGGGTCGCCCTGCCCGTAGAAGAGGTCGAGGCCGTGGTTCGCGAGGTGCGCCTCGATCGAGCGGTTGCGATTCACGTCGAGCACCCGTCGCCTGCCCCACGCCGCGCGTGCAGGCACGAGCGCTTCGTGCGCGTCGCGGATCGCGCGCGCCAACTGCTCGACTTGCCAGTCGGCGAGTTCGCCCGGGCCGGAATGTGTGTGCGTGCCCGTGTAGAGGATCGTCTCGTGCGTGAACCCGAGGTCCTTCACGCGCGCGACAAGCGAGTCCTTCTCGAATGGTGCGCCCAGGTCCGTCGAGAGGAGCGCCACCTCCGTGTCGCCGTCGTCCAACACGAGCGCACGCCCCATCAGGCGTGTGTGCACGCCCGTGACCATGATGTCGGGCCGCACGAAGCCGAACGTCATGCCCCCGTTCTCGGGCGTGATGTCGGCGGTCGCCACACCCGCGCGCAGCGGCGCCGCATGCGCGGACGGCGCAAGCGCTAGTACCGCCAGCGCGGCAACGAGACCGGCCTGCCTCCAGCTCATGGCTGTATTACAGCCTCAAGCCGCGTCTTCGCGACGCACTTCCTCCTGGATCAGCTCGAGCTCGCGGCCGAATGCGCGCTCGGTCGCCTCGGTCATGGCGAGCCCGAACACGGCGAGCAGCACCTCGCCCGCAAGCGGGCGCAGGCGTTCGAGCGCATTCGCGGACCTCGGGCCAGCGCTCCTGCGGCCGGCCCTCGGCGACGAATGGCTTCCAGACCTCGTTGAGGAACAGCTTCACGTACTCGTCCGCCACGCCCTCGGCGTGGCGGCGCGCCGCCTCGATCACGTCGAGCCCCGTCTCCGCGTCGACGCCGAGGCGCGCGAGCTCGAGCCCTGCGCGGCTGAGCCGCGGGCTCCGCTCCTCGTAGCGTCCTTCGCCGAGCTCCCGCAACAGGCCGAGGTCGAGCGCCCGCCGCAGGATGCGCGGGTCGGCCCTGTCTCCCCAGGTCTGCTCGAGCTCGCCGAGCTCCACCTCGCGCGGCTCCTCCTGCTCGAACGGCTCGCGCACGGCCTGCGTGAAGCGCAGCACCTCCTCGGTCTCGCCGCCGGCCCCCTCGATCAGGCGCTTGATCGCCTCGAGGTTGAAGCCCTGCGACTGGAGCTCGCGGATCAACTCGATGCGCGCGACGTGGTGCTCGCCGTAGTAGCCGGTCCGGCCGCGGAGCTCGGGCGGCGGCACGAGCCCGCGCGACTGGTACGCGCGGATGTTGCGGACCGTGAGGCGGGTTCGGCGCGCGAGTTCGTCAATCGTCATGCCGGGTAGATGCTCTGTGCGATCCATCACGATCCATTGTAACGCTGTTTCATGTTACGTCGATCCGTGTAACATAACACCATGCAAACGCTTCTCACCCTCACCACCGCCGCAGAGTCCGCCAAGCCCGCCGGGGGCGCCGCGATCGGCGAAGTCATCGGCGCGACAGCCGGGGCCCTCATCGCGACGAGCATCCTCTTCACGCTCATCTACCTCCATCGCGTGGGCAAGAGCGACCTGTTGCAGCGCGTCGCGGACTTTTCCGAGCGCGTCTCCGGGATGCCGGGCTGGGTGACGCTGCCGTCGGTGGTCGGGACCGGGTCGCTGCTGGTCGCGCTGCTCGGCATGTACTGGGACATCGCGCTCCACATCAACGTCGGCCGCGACGAGGGGCCGCTCGCGAACCCCGCCCACTACCTCATCCTCATCGGCCTGTTCGGCATCTTCGCCGCCGGCTGCATCGCGGTCGGGCTGCCGAAGGGCGAGAAGCCGACGCCGTCGGCCGTACGGATCATGGACGGCTGGTACGCGCCCGTCGGCGCGATCCTGATCGCCCTCGCCGGCGGCTACGCCCTGATCGGCTTCCCGCTCGACGACGTGTGGCACCGGCTGTTCGGCCAGGACGTGACGCTCTGGGGCCCCACTCACCTGATGCTGATCGGAGGCGCCGCCATGACCCTGATCGGCCAGGCGATCCTCCTGCGTGAGGGTCGGCCGATCGCCGAGGGTCAGGGGCCAGCGCGCCTGATCACGAAGTTCCGCCGCGTCGCCGCGATGGGCGGCCTCCTGATCGGGCTCTCGACCTTCCAGGCCGAGTTCGACTTCGGCGTGCCGCAGTTCCACATGGCCTTCCAGCCGATCCTGATCGCGGTCGCCGCGGGTGTCGCGCTCGTCGCCGCCCGCATCTGGATCGGCGCCGGGGCGGCAATCGGCGCCGCCGTCTTCTTCCTGGTCGTCCGCGGCATCATCGCGCTGATCGTCGGCCCGGTCTTCGGTGAGACGACGCCCGCGTTGCCGATCTACCTCGGCTCGGCGCTCCTCGTCGAGCTCGCCGCGATGTTCATCTCGCGCGACCGTCCGCTCGCACTGGGTGCAGCGGCGGGTGCCTTGATCGGAACCGTCGGCTTCTGGGCCGAATGGGGATGGACGCAGCTCGTCATGCAGCTGCCGTGGAACGACGGCTTCCTGCCGGAGGCCTTGATCGCCTCGGCCTTGGCCGGGATCGCCGCCGGCGTGATCGGCGGGCTGCTCGGCGCCGGACTGCGCGGCAAGCTGCCGCAGCTCGGCACGGCGCGGCTCGCGTTCGGCGCCGGCCTCCTCACGATCATCGTCATCGTCGGCGCGTTCCTCGTAACGAGCGAGCCCGATGGCTACCGCGCGACCGTGACCCTCTCCGACGTCAAGCCCGCGCCCGACCGCGAGGTGACGGCGCAGGTCCAGATCGACCCGCCCGACGCCGCCGAGAACGCGAACTGGGTCCAGATGACCTCGTGGCAGGGCGGCGGTCGCATCATCGACCGGCTCGAGCAGACCGGCCCTGGGACGTACGAGTCCACGAAGCCCGTGCCTGTCTACGGCGACTGGAAGACGATGCTGCGCCTGCACGAGGGCAACGCGCTCCTGGGCGTGCCCGTCTACCTGCCGGAGGACTCGGCGATCCCCGCACCGGAGGTCAAGGCCGAGCCTCAGTTCACGCGCACGTTCGTGGATGAGACCGAGATCCTCCAGCGCGAGCTGAAGGACGACGTGCCCGCCTGGAGCTGGGCCGCGGCGTCGCTCGTCGTGCTCGCGATCTCGCTCAGCTTCATCCTCGCGCTCGCCTGGGGCCTCGGGCGCGCGGCGGGCGGTGCCGGTGGCGAGGGGCGTCCGCCGCGCGAACGTCGTGCACGCACGGTCGCTACGCCGGGTCCTGCGTGAACGTCGACATCGCGATCGTCGGCAGCGGCTTCGCGGGGCTCGGCATGGGCTACCGCCTGAAGCAGGAGGGAATCGACGACTTCGTGATCCTCGAGCGCGGCGACGATGTCGGCGGCACGTGGTGGTGGAACACCTATCCGGGCTGCCAGTGCGACATCCCGTCCCACCTCTACTCGTTCTCGTTCGCACCGAACCCGGAATGGAGCCGCACCTACCCGCTCCAGCACGAGATCCAGTCCTACCTGCACGACTGCGCCGAGAAGTTCAGCCTGCTGCCGCACATCCGGTTCGGTCGCGAGGTGAAGCGCGCGCAGTGGGACAAGGAGAACGCCCGTTGGGAGCTTGACACGAGCGCCGGCACGATCACCGCGCGCGTCCTGATCGGCGGCCAGGGCGGGCTCAGCGAGCCGCGGGTCCCGGACATCCCGGGGCGCGACAGTTTCGCCGGCCCGTCCTTCCACTCGGCGCAATGGGACCACTCGGTCGACGTGACCGGCAAGAAGGTCGCCGTGCTCGGCACGGGGGCGTCCGCGATCCAGATCGTGCCGACGATTCAGCCGCAGGTCGAGCAGCTGCACGTGTTCCAGCGCACGCCGCCGTGGGTCGTCCCCCACTCGGACCGGCCGATCACGAATCTCGAACGGCGCCTCTTCCGGCGCTTCCCCGCCCTCCAGCGGCGCGTCCGCCGCAACGTCTACTGGCTGCGCGAGCTGCTCGCATGGCCGATGACGCGCCGCCCCAACGTGCTGAAGGCGCTCGAGCGCCGCGCGGTCGCGCACATGCGGAAGTCCGTTAAGGACCCCGAGCTGCAGCGCAAACTGACCCCCGACTACCGGATCGGGTGCAAGCGGATCCTGCCGTCGAACCAGTGGTATCCGGCGCTCGTCAAGCAGAACGTGAACGTCGTGACCGAGGGCATTGCCGAGATCCGGCCCGAGGGCATCGTCACTGCCGACGGAACGCTGCACGAGTGCGACGTGATCGTCCACGCGACCGGGTTCCACGTGACCGACATCCCGTTCGCCCGTCGCGTCGTCGGCCGTGAGGGACGCTCACTGCACGAGGTCTGGGGCGGCAGCCCGCAGGCCTACAAGGGGACGGCGGTTCCGGGGTACCCGAACATGTTCTTCCTGCTCGGGCCCAACACGGGCCTGGGGCACAACTCGATCGTCTACATGATCGAGGCGCAGATCGCCTACGTGATGGATGCGCTGCGCACGATGCGTGACCACGACGTTCACGCACTCAGCGTCCGCCCGGATGCATTCCGTGTCTGGAACGACGCCCTCCAGCGCAAGCTGCCGCCGACCGTGTGGAACTCCGGCGGCTGCTCGAGCTGGTACATCGACGCGAACGGCTTGAACACGACGATCTGGCCCGACTTCACCTGGCGCTTCCGGCGGCTGACGCGCAGCTTCGACGTGGCCGCGTACGAGCCGGAGCCGGTCCGCGCGTCCGTCGCCAATCGCGATACGGTCGCTGCCTGAGCGTACGACGGAACATCTCGATCGTGGGCGTGCTGCTTCTCGTCGGAGTGGGCGTCGCAACGGCCCAGGGCACAGACCCGCTGCGTCCGCCCGACGGAGAGTGGATCCCTTCGGTGGTCGGGGAGACCGCCCGCGTGTGGGCAGTGGGCGACGCCAACCCGCCCAACTCCAAGCGCGTCACCCGGCTGATCAAGCGGGCGGAGCCCGACCGGGTCCTCTACCTCGGCGACGTCTACGGGCTCGCGGACGGTGCCGCCGCCTTCGAGCGCTGGGCGAAGCCTTGGGGCTACCTCCTCGACCGAATGGCGCCGACACCCGGCAACCACGAGTGGAAGGAGACGCCACAGGGCTATGAGCAGTTCTGGCGCGACATCACCGGGGAGACGCCTCCCACCTACTACAGCTTCCAAGCCGGCGGCTGGGAGATTCTCGCGGTGAACGGAGAGCACTCGGACTCAAGCGCGATCGCGAACTGGCTCACCGAGCAGGCGAGCGCGGGCGGCAATTGCCGGATCGCGTTCTGGCACCGCCCCGCCTACAGCGCCGGGAAGTACGAGAACGGCGACATCCGCGCGCGTCAGTACTGGGACGCACTGGCCGGCGGGGCACGAATCGTCCTCAACGGTCACGACCACGACATGCAACGGCTGCGCCCTCGCGACGGGATCGTCGAGTTCATCTCGGGCGCCGGCGGCCGCCACCGCCACAACGTCCACGAGAACGACCCGAAGCTCGCCTTTGGCGACGACAACCACTTCGGCGCGCTGCGGCTTCGCCTCTCGCCGGAGCAGGCGAAGTGGCGTTTCGTCAGCGCCCGAGGCCGCGTGCTCGACAAGGGCTCGCTGTTCTGCCAGGCCTAGGATGCCCCGCGTGGTCGCCGTCGTCACAGGCGCTTCCAGCGGCATAGGCGAGGCGACCGCGCGTCGACTCGCACGCGAAGGGGCCGATCTCGTGCTGGTCGCGCGCCGCGAGGATCGTTTGCGCGCGCTCGCCGACGAGCTCGGCGGCGCGACGATCGTGGCAGTCGACCTCACCGACGAGAACGCCCCGGCGCAGGTGAAGGACGCGGTCGAGTCCGAGCACGGCCGCCTCGACCTGCTGGTGAACAACGCGGGCGCCGCATGGCGTGGCTCGTTCGCGGACATGGGCTGGGAGGGCGTCCAGAAGCACATGGATCTGAACTTCGACGCCACCCTGCGGTTGACGCACGCACTCCTGCCGCTCCTGCGGCGCTCCGCACCGTCCTCGATCGTGAACGTCGCGAGCGTCGCCGGGCGCATCTCGCGCGCCCGTTCCGTCGCCTACTCGGCTAGCAAGTTCGCGCTGATCGGCTGGAGCGACGGGCTGCACGCGGAGGAGAAAGCGAATGGCGTCCACGTCGGGATGGTGCTGCCCGGCTTCGTCGCAACCGAGGGCTTCCCGCAGCGTGAGCTGATGGAGAAGGCGTTGACGCGCCGGATCGTCTCGACGCCGGACAAGGTCGCCGGAGCGATCATGCAAGTCGGGCCCGGCGGCAAGGCCGAGCGCTACGTGCCGCGCCCGTACTGGGTGATCGCGGCGTTGCGAACGCTGGCACCTCCGCTCATACGGCGCGGCTCGGCCAATGCACCGGCGCCGACGACGAAGGGCGACGCCCCGGGCTGATCAGCCGGCGGACTGGCGGACGATCTCGCGTGTGATCGTCCGGTGGATCAGGCGTGCCATCAGCGGGCCGCCGCGCGAGTTCAGGTGGATCGAGTCGTACGTGATGCCCGGCCGGTCGCCGACTCTCGTCCAGTTCGCGAGCACGACGTCGTTGCGTCGCCGGTCGAGACGGCGAAGCCGCTCGTTCACGTACGGGAAGTACCACGAGTAGTAACTGAGCTCGCGCACGGCAAAGCGTGGGACCGTCGCGGGCGTCGGCTCGCGCAGCGTCACCCACACGAACTGCTTCGCGCCCTTGCGGCGCAGGACGCGCAGGAGCCACGCGGCCTCGCGGTCCCACTTCCGCGCCCAATAGTCGTAGCGGCGCCGGTGGCGCTGGAAGAGCGAGTTGTAGCCAATGCCGATCACGACGAGCGGCGCGACGTGACTGGCGGACCCCAGCTCGGCCGCCGCCTGCTTGATCATCCACGCGGGCCGTCCGCGCCAGCCGATCCGGTAACAGCGATGGGCGCGCTTGATGGATGGCTTGCCGCTGAGAAGAACCGAGTCGACGAGCACCGTCATGCGCAGCGAGCGCGCCCAGTGCGGCGCGCCCTCCGGCAGCGGGCACCAGCGCGCGCCTGCGGCGGACACCGTCGCCGACGGGCCGACAACAGACGAGAGCGCGGCCGCGGCGGTCAGCACCAGGATGCCGACCGCAAGAGAGAGGCGACGGTGGAGCACGGTCGGCGGGAAGACTATGTGTTTGGCGCGGGCGCGCGCATGCTCCGATAGCCTCCTTTCGGCGCAACTCGCGGGGGGGAAGCTGCTGTCGGGACAGGGGAATACGCGCGCTCACGGGCCCAATTCGAGCGAGGCCGTCCGGCTCGTTGGCGAGGTCGCGGCGATCCTGTCGATCGCCGCCGGCGTGATCCACATCTCCGCCGCGGGCGACCACACGGACCTGCCCGTGATGTTCGCCGGCTTCCTGGTGGTCGCGGTGCTCCAGATCGCGCTCGGCGCGCTCCTGTTGCGCCGCCCGCCATCTCGGCTGATCATCGCTGCGGCCGTCGCGATGATGCTCAGCTCGATCGGGCTCTGGCTTCTCTCCCGCACCGCCGGGCTGCCATACCTGCCCGACGGCCACATCGAACCGATCGGCTTCAAGGACGGCGTCACGAAGCTCTTCGAGATCGCGAGCATCCCGATGCTGCTCTTGCTGCTGAGCAGGGATCTCGCCCGGGTCTCGCTTCCGTCACGACGGCTCGGCGGCCAGACGCGCGCCTCCGTCGGCATGGCGTGCATCGCCTTGATGGCACCGGCGCTCGTGCTCGGCGGAGGCACCCAGCATTCCCACGAACAGGCGGTCGCCCTTGGCCTCCACGCAGAGCACGACGGATCGACCACTCATGCCGGCTCGCCCTCGGCACACCGGGACGAAGAGCACGGGCAACGATCGCACGGCGCGAGCGGCGACCACAAGCACAAGGCAAGCGGAGCCGGCAGCGATCACACCGATCTCCATCTGGCCAGCGCGCCGCTGGGCGCGACCCACGAGCACGGCGAAGCGGGCGCGCCCGGCGACACACCCACGCACCACTCCGAACAGCACGCCGACGGCCGCGATCACGACGGCGGGCACCGCAATCGCCCCGGCGACAAGCATCACGGCGGCGATCACGACCACGGTCACGGCGACGGCCAGCACGAGGACCCGGACGCCGATCCGGCGATCAGCGTCACCTACGAGCCCGAGCCGAGCGTCTGCGTCACGAGTATCTGCGTCCCGTAGCCCGTTCAGGGCAAAGTTCATAGACGTGGGGCACCGCCGGGTGTACGGTCGGCTTAGTCCCTGCCCCGACTGTTAGGACTCGCCATGAGGACTCGCACCGCGGGCAACGGTGGACCGCCGTCGCCCGCTGCCCAGAACCTCGCCGCGCGCATGGGCCGCTGGAGCGCCCAACACCGCAAGAAGGCGATCCTCGGGTGGCTTGCCTTCGTGCTGGTCGCGCTCTTCATCGGCATGAACGGAGCGCCGACCGAGACACTCGTGGACCAGGAGGCAGGTGTCGGCGAGTCCGGTCGCGCGGACGAGACCGTCTACGACGCCTTCCCGAAGAAGGCCGATGAGGAGGTGTTGGTCCAGAGCGAGACGCTCAAGGCCGATGCCCCCGAGTTCAGGGCCGTCGTGTCGGACGTGCAGGGCCGTCTCGGAGATGTCGACAACGTGAAGAACGTCGTCGGCCCGTATGGAAACGTGAACGCGATCTCCCCCGACGGGCACTCCGTCCTGATCGACTACGAGGTGCCCGGCGACGCGGATGAGACGGCCGACCGGATCGACGCTCCGGTCGCTGCGATCGACGCGGCCGCCAAGGCGCACCCCGAGTTCTTCATCGACGCGTTCGGCAGCGCGAGCATCGAGAAGGAGTTCGAGGAAGAGGTGCTCAACAAGGACTTCCAGAAGGCCGAAGTCACCTCGCTGCCGATCACGCTGATCATCCTGGCGATCGCGTTCGGCACGCTCGTGGCCGCGGGGATTCCCTTGTTACTGGCGCTGACGGCGGTCGCCGCGACGCTGGGGCTGATCGGGCCGATCAGCCAGATCTCTCCCGTCTCGGAGTCGATCAACTCGGTGATCCTGCTGATCGGCCTGGCCGTCGGCGTCGATTACTGCCTGTTCTACATCCGGCGTGAACGCGAGGAGCGAGCCGCGGGGCGCGGGCCCGAGGCAGCGCTCGAGGCCGCCGCGGCCACCTCCGGGCGAGCCGTGCTGATCTCGGGCTTCACCGTGATGTTCGCGATGGGCGGGATGTACCTCGGAAACGACCCCGACTTCGCGTCGTTCGCCACGGGGACGATCGTCGTGGTGGCGGTCGCGATGATCGGCTCGCTGACCGTTCTGCCGGCTGTCTTGTCGAAGCTCGGCGACAGGATCGAGAGGGGCCGTGTGCCGTTCCTCGGTCGCATCAAGGCGCGCACGGCGAAATTGAGCATCTGGCCGCGCATCGTCGATCGCGTCCTTCGACGTCCGGTGGTGTCTCTCGTCGTCGCCGGCGGATTCCTGGTCGCGCTGGCGATACCCGCCCTCCAGCTGCACACCGCGGAGGGCGGGACGGACACACTCCCGCAGGACCTCGCGGTGGTGCAAACGTTCAACCGCGTCCAGGACGCCTTCCCGTCCGAGGACTCGACGGCGCAGGTGGTCGTCGTGGCAGAGGATGTATCCGCCGCCCCGATCAACGCGGCGGTCAGACAGCTCGGCACTGAAACGGCGAAGGACAAGGAGCTGTTCACGGGCGCCCTCGAGACAGACGTCAGCCCCGACCTGACCGTCATGACGGTGGATGTCCCGACCGTCGGCGACGGCATCGAGGACTCGTCCATCCGCGCCATGGAGGAGCTGCGGGACAATCTCGTCCCGGCGGCGTTCGGCAGCTTGGACGGCGTCCAAGCCGACGTGACCGGCAACGCGGCCGAGACGGTCGACTTCAACGACAACATGAACTCGCGCCTGCCGTACGTGTTCGGGTTCGTCCTGGGCGCCGCGTTCCTGCTGCTGCTGGTGACGTTCCGCTCGATCGTGATCCCGATCAAGGCGATCCTGTTGAACCTGCTCTCGGTGGGCGCCGCGTACGGCGTGCTCGTGCTTGTGTTCCAGAGCACATGGGCCGAGGGCTTGCTCAACTTCACCTCGAGCGACGCGATCACGCCCTGGCTGCCGCTGTTCCTGTTCGTGGTCCTGTTCGGGCTGTCGATGGACTACCACGTGTTCATCCTCACGCGAGTCCGGGAGGCCTACGACCGGGGCATGACCACGGAACAGGCCGTCTCGTCGGCGATCAAGAAGACGGCCAGTGTGGTCACGAGCGCCGCGGTCGTGATGGTCGCCGTGTTCGCGATATTCGCGACGCTTACGCTGCTCGACTTCAAGCAGATGGGCGTCGGCCTGGCGGTCGCCGTCCTGATCGACGCGACGATCATCCGCGGCGTATTGCTGCCGGCGAGCATGAAGCTCCTGGGCGACTGGAACTGGTACCTGCCGAAGTGGCTCGAGTGGCTGCCCGTCGTGAGCCCGGAGCCCGACGTCGGCGAGCCGGTGGTCGTTCCCCCCGCGGAGCCGGAGCGCAAGCCCGAGCCGGCGCACGCCTAATCGACACGTTCAGTTCGACATGAGCCGAGACGACGCAGTGGTCTACATCGCACTCGGCGCCGCGTTCGGGCTCGTGCTCGGCATCGTGATCGCCTTGGCGACCGACCTACCGCTAGCACCCGAGGTCGGCCTCGTCGCGGGTGGCGTGATCGCGTGGCTCAAGATCCGCGAACACCCATGAGCGCGCTGCGGGGGTGCCTTGACCGCCCACAGTTCTCTGACTAAAGTCAGAGAATGTCCGCGACGGCGGTCGACGAGGTTCGCCACTTCAACCGGACGGTGACCGAGCGCCTCGGCGCGCTCAGCGACAACTTCCTCGGGCTGCACCGCCCGCTGGGTGAGTCGCGGGTCCTCTGGGAGATCGGCCGCGACGGCTGCGAGGTGCGCCTGCTCCGCGCCCGCCTCGGCCTCGACTCCGGATACACGAGCCGGATGCTGCGGTCGCTCGAAACGGCCCGGCTTATTCGCCTCGAACCGAGCCCGGCGGACGGCCGGATTCGGGTCGCGCGCTTGACCGCCGCGGGCCGGCGCGCGCTCGCTGCGCTCGACGAGCGCGCCGACGAACACGCGCGCTCGCTCCTGGCGCCGCTCACGCCGCAACAGCAGGAACGGCTCGTCGCGGGGATGCGCGACGTCGCACGCCTACTGACCGCCGCCGGTGTCGAGATCGTGTCCGCGGATCCCGAGCACCCACACGCCCGCTACTGCCTCGCCGAGTACGTCGCCGAGCTCAACAGGCGCGCCGACCGCGCCTTCGACCCGACGGTCGGCGCGACCGCCCTGCCGCACGAGGTCCGGCCGCCGGCCGGCGAGTTCTTCGTCGCGTATCTGCACGGCGAGCCGGTCGGGTGCGGCGCCGTCAAGCACCACCCCGGCGGTGTCACGGACATCAAGCGCATGTGGATCTCGCCCTCGGCCCGCGGGCTCGGCCTCGGGCGTCGCCTGCTCGAGCACCTGGAGGCCGCCGCGCTCGAAAACGGCGCCCGTGTCGCCCACATCGAGACGAGCGCCGCCCTCACCGAGGCGCTCGCCCTCTACCGCTCGGCCGGCTGGGTCGAGGTGGATCCGTTCAACGACGAGCCCTTCGCCGACCACTGGTTCGAGAAGGAGCTCGCGGATTAGGGCGCTCCGCTCGTCGGGCTGAGGCACAGGTGTAGATTCGGCGACTTGAAACGGAGGGATCGATGATCAGCAGACTCGATTTCGTGGGCATCCCGTCGCAGGACGCCGAGCGATCACGCGCGTTCTACGTCGACACACTCGGGCTACGACAGGACGACAACGCTCAGTACGAGGTGTGGGCCGGTGACACGTGCCTCGCGATTTGGGAGCCGCACCGATTCGGCATGGAGTTCGCTCCCCAGAAGAATGCGCATCCCGCGCTCCAGGTCGACGACGTGGCCGCGGCTCGCGCGGAGCTCGAAAGCAAGGGGGTCGAGTTCGCGGGCGAGATCCTCGACACCGGGGTCTGCCATATGGCGTTCTTCACCGACCCGGACGGCAACGACCTGATGCTGCACCACCGCTACGCCCCGTAGGGCTAGTCCCAACTAAGCGGAGGGGGTGGGATTCGAACCCACGAGGGACCTAACGGCCCCCAACGGTTTTCGAGACCGCCCCGTTCAACCACTCCGGCACCCCTCCGAATGGCTCCGCCAGTTTAGGGGCGGCTCAGCGCCGCGATCCGAAGAAGCTCTGCAAGAGCGCGGCCGATTCGCCGGCAAGCAGCCCGCCGGCGACCTCGGGACGGTGGTTCAGGCGCGGCTCACCGAGGACGTCGAGCACGCTGCCCGCGGCGCCGGCCTTGGGATCGGTCGCCCCATATACGACGCGCGGAATGCGTGCGAGCACGATCGCGCCCGCGCACATCGCGCACGGCTCGAGCGTCACGTAGAGCGCGTCCGCGCCGAGGCGCCAGGTCCCCGCAGACTTCGCCGCCTCCCGCAGGGCGAGGATCTCGCAATGGGCGGTCGGGTCTTGGCGCAGCTCGCGCTCGTTCGGGAACGCCGCCACCACCTCCCCGTCGCGCGCGATCACGCAGCCGATCGGCACGTCGTCGTGCTCCAGCGCGCGCTCCGCCTCGCGCAGCGCGAGCCGCATGAAGTACTCGTCCTTCGGGAAGAAGGCGGTCGCGACGTTCATCCGACGGCGACGAGCCGGCGCCCGATCCAGCCCTCGACGACGTGGGCGACGCGCAACCCGCCCGCACGCGCGGCAAGCCGGACACCGAGCGAGCCGAGCGACATCGCGGACGGCCGGCCGCCGGCGATCGCACCGGACCGGATCAGCTCCATGTACCACTCGACCGTCTCCCGCAGCGTCGGCTTCAGCCCGCGCGGGCGATAGCCGAGCTCGCGCTTCGCCTTCTCCGACGAGTAGCGCCAGTCCTGAGCCATCAACGCGAACGCCTCCGGTGAGATGACGAGCCCACCGCTCAGCGAGCTCGCGGTGGCGATCGCCTCCGCCGCGTCGCGAGGGATCACGAGCACGGGATGGCGAACACCCGACATGTCGGCGACGAGCTCGATCAGGTCGGCCCAGGCGACGTTCTCGCCGCCCAGGATGTAGCGCTCGCCCGGTCCGCCGCGCTCCGCCGCCAGCAGATGGCCGAGCGCCGCGTCCTCGACGTGGACGATGTTCGTGGCGCCGTCGACGATCGCCGGCAGACGACCGCGGAGGTAGTTGCCGACGATCCGCGTGGACGTCTCCCCCGGCTCGAGCGGGTTGACCGGGACCCCAAGGACGTATGCGGGGTTCACCACGACGACGTCGATGCCGCAGCGCGCGCCGGCCGCGAGCGCCTCCGACTCGCCTTCGTGCTTCGAGTCCACATAGGTCAGCCCGAGCCCGCCCCCGCGGTAGACGTCGTCCTCTCGGCCCGCCCGCCCGTGGGTGACGGGGCCGACACCGCCCACGCTCGAGGTGAGCACGACGCGCTCCACGCCCTCCGCCGCGGCCGCCTCGACCGCAAGCCGAGGCGCCAGCGCGTTCACCTTCCACACCATCTCGGCGGGTCGTGTCGCGACGACGCCGGCCCCGTGGAACACGATCCGCGCGCCGCGGAACGCCCGCCGCAGCGCGGCTCGGTCGAGCACGTCGGCCTCGACGGGCGTGACCTCGACGTCTGCGAGGCGGCTGAGGCGCGCCGGATCACGGTGCGTCACCCTTACCTCGGCGCCGCGCTCGGCCAGCAGCCGCGCGACATGGGCGCCCACGAACCCGGTGGCGCCTGTGACTGCAACACGCGTATCGGGGTACTCGTACGGTGCCCGCTCGGCAAGACTTCTCGAATCCGACCGTGTTCGTGCCGACATAGAACCGATGCCGCACCGTAACCGACTCTCACTGGCCGTCCTAGCCGCCTGCCTGCTCGCGGCCGCGCCCGCGTCGGCGTCCGAGGCCGTGCCCGGCCAGGTGATCGTGCGCCCGGAGGGAGGCCCGGCCGAGCTCGTCTCGGTCGATCCGGGCGAGACCGTCAAGGGCGCCGTAGCCGACCTGAACGCCGACCCGGGCGTCGACTACGCCGTGCCGAACTACGAGGCGCACGCGAGTGTTATCTGGAACGACCCCGGGCGTCTCGGCGAGCCCGAAGGCTGGACGAACCTCCAGTGGAACTTCGTCGGCGACGCAAGCATTAACGCGCCGGATGCATGGGACCTGGCTGCCGCCATGGGGGCGCCCGGCGGGCGGGGCGCGGTCGTCGCGGTCATCGACACCGGCGCGGCCTACAAGAACACGAAGCGCTTCAGGCGCGCGCCTGACCTGCGCCGCTCGACATTCGTGCCCGGACGCGACTTCGTGGATGACGACAGGCGCCCGTTCGACCTCTTCGGCCACGGGACGCACGTCGCGGGAACGATTGCCCAGCACGTGAACAACGGCATCGGCGTCACCGGGCTCGCCTACAACGCGAAGATCATGCCGGTCCGGGTGCTGGACGAGAACGGCCAAGGCGGCGCCTTCGCGATCGCACGCGGTATTCGGTGGGCGGCGAAGCACGGCGCCGACGTCGTCAACCTCAGCCTCGAGTTCGACCCGTCGATCACCGCACGCCAGGTGCCGGGCATCATCCACGCGATCCGGTTCGCCCACAGGAAGGGGGCCGTCGTCGTGGCGGCCGCCGGCAACGAGTCCGACGCGAGCGTCGCGTACCCGGCCCGAGCCCGCTACGCGATCTCAGTCGGTGCGACGACCGAGCACCTCTGCCAGGCGGACTACTCGAACTCCGGCGCCAGCCTCGACATCGTCGCACCCGGCGGCGGCAACGACGCCGACAACGACGACAACCCGCTCGACGCCCAGCATTGCCGCCCGGATCTCAACGGCCGCGACATCTACCAGCAGACGTTCGTGCGCGGCCCGCGCAGCTTCGGGCTTCCCGGCGGATACCAGGGCACGTCGATGGCTGCACCGCACGTGTCTGCGATCGCCGCGCTCCTCATCGCGACCCACCGGCTGGGCAAGCACCCGCGGCCGGGGCGGGTGGCCGCGCAGTTACGGCAAACGGCGCGCGATCTCGGGGACGAGGGCTACGACTCCCGCTACGGCCACGGCCTCGTCGACGCGGCCGCCGCGCTCGCCGAGTAACCGGCGGACTATGTAGTGCGGATGATCATCACGCTGCACGGAGCGTGATGGGAGACCTTGTTGGGGACGCTGCCGAGCAGGAACCGCTTCGCGCCCGTCATCCCCTTGTTGCCGACGACGATCAGGTCGGCGTTCTGCTCCTCGGCGACGTCGAGGATCGCGTCCGCAGGATCACCCTCCCGCGCGTAGGTCTCGACCCCGACCCCTGCTTCCTCGATCGCGCCGGCGGCATCCTTCAGCGTCGCGTCCACGTCCTCGCGCGGGTTCACCATCCACTGCAAGTCGTCGGGCACCTGCTGGCGCTCCTCGCGCAGCCGCCCCTCGCCGATCGGCTCGTACGCGCTGACCAGATGCAGCGTCGCGCCCAGGGCCTTCGCGAGCTCCGTCGCCTGCCGGACTGCCTCCTTCGCAGTGTCGGAGCCGTCAGTGCCGACAACGATGGAACCGATCATCTCTCTCCTCTCGAACCTGGCGTGGAAACGCCGTGATCATATGTGCCAGACGTGCCCAAAAGGAGTACCGTAGGCGTATGGGCGCCCGGACTCGCTGCCTAGGCGTTGACGATCATCCCGTGGTCCGCCAGGGACTCGCGCTGCTGTTCAGCGGGAACACGGATGTCGAGCTCGTGGGAACGGTCAAGACCGGCGAAGAGGCGCTCGAAGCGATCGAGAAGCTGCAGCCGCAGGTCGTAGTGATGGACGTTCGGCTGCCCGGGATCGACGGCGTCTCGACGGTCAAGAGGCTGCACCAGGTCGCGCCCAACGTCCAGATCGTCATGTTCTCGGCGTACGGCGACAAGCGGCTCCTGTCGGACGCGATCCAGGCCGGCGCGAAGGGCTACGTGATGAAGGGCTCTCCGCCGGAGGACCTCATCCGCGCGATCCGCACCGTGGCCGAGGGCAGGCCGTTTGTCGATCCGTCCCTCTCACCCATGCTGCTGATGACCGACACCGATCCGGGCGACCGTCCGCTATCCGAGCGCGAGCGGGAGATCCTTCAGCTCCTCGCCGAGGGCTACCACACAGAGGAGATCGCGCGCCGGATCGGGCTTAGCGCCGAGACCGTCAAGGCGGACACGAAGCGCGTGATCGGGCGCTTCCAGGCGGACAGCCGCACGCACGCGGTTGCTATCGCTCTTCGTCAGGCTCTGATCGAATAGCGACGGTCTCGTCGGTCTCGCCCTGCCCGTTCTCCGAGTCGCGGTCCTCGAACCGCGGGGCAGCACGGCGGCCGCGCCGGCGTGGCCCGAGCGGGTCGACGGCCGGCGCCGGAGCCGGAGGTTCCGTCGCGTAGTAGTCGTATTTGTCGGACGGGCGCTCGGCGTTCGTGATCACGATGCCGATCACCTTCGACCGCAGGGTGCCCAGCAGCTTCAGCGCGCGCCGCACCTCGTCGCGCTGGCTCGCGCCGAGCTTTACGACGAGCAGCACGCCGTCGACCGCGTTCGCGATCGGGATGGCGTCCCCTACGGGCACGAGCGGTGCGGAGTCGACGAGCACGATGTCCGCGTGCGATTTCGCCTCATTCAGGACCTGCGGTAGGGCGTTCCCCGCGAGGAGCTCGTTCGGGTTCGGCGGGATCACGCCGGCCGGGACGACCTCGATGAACGGTGCGGTCGTCCACGCCTCGTCCCCCTCCTCGGTCGGGGCGGCGAGCGCGTAGCTCGTGTGCACGCGGGTGACGACGTCCTCAAACGGGGTCGCGCCGATCAGCACGCCACTGAGCCCGTGCGGGAACTGGATGCTGAAGTAGTCGGTGAACGTCGGCCGGCGCAGGTCGGCCTCGATCGCGAGCACCCCCTGGCCGGCCCCGGCGAGCGCGGCCGCCAATCGCAGCGCGACGGTGGTCTTGCCCTCCTCCGGGACGGCGCTCGTCACGAGCACGGTCTTGACCTGGCGATCGAAGTTGAAGAAGCGCAGGTTCGTGGCGAGCCGGCCATAAGCCTCCGCCTCGACCGGGTCGGCCCAAACCCCGCCGCCGGCACGGCGCCTGACGAGGCGCTCGGAGCGGCGCGGAATCGAGGCGACGACGGGCATCTGCGTGATCGCCTCGACCTGTTCCTCGCGCTTCAGACGGCGGTCGAGGTAGGACACGAGCAGGGCAAGCAGCAACCCAGCCAGCAGCCCAATCGGAATCGAGACCAGGAAGGCCGTGCCGGGATTCGGCTCGACCGGATCGTCCGGCGCGTCCGCCTGCTCGACGACCTCGACGACGCTGCCCTGCAGCGCCGCGGCGATCTCCAGGTCACTCAGGCGCCGCTCGATCGTACGGCCGCGCGGGCTGGCGGTCTCCTCGGGCGGAAGCGCCTCGAGCTCGGTCTCCGCGCGCTCGATCGCGTTTTCGAGGTTTCGTCGCGACGCCCGGTCGCGCACGCGCGCGAACTGGGTCGCCCACTGGTTCGCGATGTCGGCCGCCAGCTCCGGGTCCTCGTCGCGCACCTCGATCGCGATGACGTCCGAGTCGTCCTCGATGTCGGCGTCGACCATGTCGAGCAACTCGGAGGCGCTCGGCGGGTCCGTGGTCGTCGTCAGCGACTGGCTGACCCGCTCGGCCACGGTCTCGCTCTCGATCAGCTGGAGGTTCGTGCGCGCGACACGGTCGGGATCCTTCACGGCGCCCGCGCCGGGGAACAGACCGTTCACTGGGTCCGTCTGGCCGACGAGCACCTTCGACGACGCCTCGTACTGGTCGTCCTGAGCGGCACTCCTGAGCGTGGCGAACCCCACGATCACGGCCGCCGTCGCGAGGATCAGCCACCGGCGCTCGCCGAGCGTATGCAGCAGCACGCGCAAACGCTCGCGGCGGTCCGCCGATTTGCGCTCAGATGACGCGGGAGGAAGGAAGCCGTCGGTGGGGGTCACGTGAGCCGCGTCACAATAGCGAGATGCAGCTGCCCCGGTTCTGGATCGCGATGCAGGTCCTAATCGTGATTTGCGTCGTGATTTCGATGGTGATCGCGATCATCAAGCTTTAGTTACAGAGCCCGTGTGGCACGTCACAGAACGTGCTCGCGGGCAAGCGTACGGTCGCCGTATGACGACCACCATCGCACTCGCAGGCGGCAGCTGGATCTTCCTCGGTGTCGTGATCCTGTTCCTCGTCGGAAACGTGATCGCGCTCTACACGCGCGTGGGCAGCGGGATCGACCGCCACGCCTACGGCAAGATCTACAGCGGCGCCCCCGGCGCACACCTCGACACCAGCTACTCGGGCCACGACGGCCGCGAGCACAACTGGAGTCGGGGAACTCGCTAGGCCTGAGCGAAGCTCGGGCTCGGCTCGCCGAACAGGTAGCCCTGACCGAGCGGCACGCCCAGCTTCTCGAGCACGGCTAGCTCGTCGCGAGACTCGATCCCCTCCGCGAGGAGCGGAGTCTCGAGCTGCTTGGCCGTCGCATTCAGTCCCTCGACGATCGCAGCCTTGATCCGGTCGCGATCAATGCCGCGCACGAGCGCACGATCGACCTTCAGCATGTCCGGCTTGAGCGTGAGGACGTCGCGCAAGTTGATGAAGCCGGCGCCGATGTCGTCGATCGCCAAACGACCGCCGCCCGCGCGGAACGGCGTCAGGGCGTCGGCGACCCCGGACTGCTGGCTGTCCTTCTCGGAGACCTCGAGCACGATGTTGTCGTAGCGGTCGCGCTCCTTGAAGAGCTCTTGGATCTGTGGGGAGACGAGCGCCTCGGCAGTGATGTTGATCGAGACGAATGCGCCCTCGGGCAGCTTGTCGGCGGTCGTGAACCCTGCGCGCATGATCCGGCGCTCCAGCGGAGCCGTCAGGCCGAGCTCGGCCGCGGTCTCGAACCACATCGCGGGCGGCACCGCCGGGCCCTGGCTGAAGCGCGCGAGCAATTCGTAGCCGCAGGCGTGGCGCTCGGCCAGCTGGACGATCGGCAGGTAGACCGGGCTGATGGCGTCCAGGCTGGAGCAGGCACGCTCCAGCTCCTCGCGCCAGTTGATCGACGTGGTATCGAGCAGGTCGAAGCTCTTGCCGTTGGACGACGTACCGATCACCCTTTTTGGTCTCGGCAGCTCAAGCGTGGGGCTTGACTGCTGAATCGGCGGTCTGGACAGCGTTTTTCAGGCGCTCGACCTCCGACTCCAAACGCGCCACGCGCTCCTCGATCGTCAGCTCAGCTTCGCCCTGCTCCTCCCCGGCGAGCAAATGGGCATAGCGCTCCTCCTTTTGGCCCGGCCGGCGTCCGACCCCGGCGATCAGATCGCGCCCGACAAGACGCTCGATCGCCCCGCGTAAGCTCGTCGTTCCCGTCGAAGCGGTGCAGCCGCTCCGTTCGCGCGCGCAGCTCACCGGGCGTCTGGGGCCCGCGGAGCATCAGCACGGTCAGGACCGAGATCTCGCAGGCGTCGAGCCCGAGCGCATCGTCGAGCAGGTGCCGGTACTTCGTCGCCCGGCTGCCCGCGCCGCTGGCCAGCCGCGTCCAGCGCCGGCGCGAGAGCCGCTCGAGCGCCTCGCGGATCGTCGCCTCGTCGAAATCGACAACCGGGTCGCGGTTCGTGGACTGGTTGCAGGCGAGCCGGATCGCGTTGAGGCTGAGCGGGTACTGGTCCGGGGTCGTGCGCTGCTTCTCGATCAGCACACCCAGGACCCGGACCTCTTCGGGTGTCAGATCCACGCGCGCGACTCTAACCCGCGTGGTAGAGAATCCGCGAATGGCGCCGAGGGCACCCGCCGTAGTCGAGGCCGCGGTCGTCCGGGCGCTGCTGGCGCTGCCCGAGGGAGTCCAGCGACGCCTCGGAGGATCCCCCATCGAGATCGACGGTCAGCGCCTCGCGCCGGACGTCCAGATGTTCGTCAGGCTGCGCGAGCTGTCTCCGAACTCGCCCTACGACACGCTCGCCGTAACCGACGCGCGCACCGCGCTCGAGCGCGACGCCGCGGCCGTGCGCGGCTCGCTCGTGCGCGTCGCCGAGGTGCGCTCTGTCGACGTCGCCGGCATGGAGGCGCGCCTGTACGTGCCCGAGTCGGAGCGCGGCGGCCTGCTCGTGTTCTTCCACGGGGGCGGCGGGGTGCTCGGCAGCCTGGAAAGCCACGAGCAGCCGTGCCGGTTCCTCGCGCGCGAGGGCGGGGTGCGCGTTCTGTCTATCGACTACCGCCTGGCGCCCGAGTCGAAGTTCCCCGCGGGCGTGGACGACGCAATGGCCGCGTTCGCGTGGGCCCGGGAGCACGCGGCCGAGATGGGCGCCGACCCGGACCGGATCGCGGTCGGGGGCGACAGCGCGGGCGGGAACCTGAGTGCGGTGGTCGCGCAGCTCTCGGAGCCGCGGCCTGCGCTGGCGCTCCTGATCTACCCCGTCTGCGACTACTCCAAGAAGCACCGCTCGTATGAGCTCTTCGGCGAGGGGTTCTTCCTGACCGAGCGCAACATGGACTGGTACCGCGGCCACTACCTGCCGGATGAGCACGCGGCGCGCGACCCGCGTGCTTCGCCGCTACTGGCCGACGACCTCAGCGGGATGCCGCGGACGCATCTCGCAATCGCCGGGTTCGATCCGCTGCGCGACGAAGGACTCGCCTACGGCCGCCGCCTCGAGGAGGCGGGGGCCGACGTGGACATCGCCGTTCACACGGGCTCGTTCCACGGATTCGCGAACGCGACCGGCGTCAGTCGCACCTCCGCCGCCGCTATGCAGCGGGCGGCGGAGGTGCTGAAGACGCTCTAGCGGGCCGCTACGGGCAGAGCGGGCTGTTCACGAGCGTCCAGCCGCTGCTCGTGATCGTGCTCACCCTGGTGCCCCAGGCGATCGCCGACGGCTCGAGACCGGTGATGCCGATCCCGTGCGTCAGGTTCGACACGGCCGGCAGCGTGCCGACGCGCACGCCACTGCCCGAGTCGCCGCCGTTGATCATGCCGGCCCAGATGATCGAGTCGGCATCCCAGTCCCAATCGGTGCCCTTGACGCCGATCGGGTCCTCGTCGAGCGCAAAGCCCATCCCGGCGCGCGGCGTGCCGCCCGTGCCGATCCCGAGTCCGTGCCCGTAGTGGGCGACCGGCTGCGGGTTGTTCTCGGTGAAGACGCCGCACGGGCCGCCGACCACGGACTGCGTCGGGAACACCCACGAGTGGAGCTCGGGCGGGATCTCGACGAGGGCGTAGTCCTTGCCGATGCCGGCGTTGCGCTTCAGCAGGACGTTGCCGAGCTCGACGAGCACAGGGTTCGCGCCGCCGGGTGCGACCGTCAACAGGACGATCGGCTCGTTGCCGTCGATGCAGTGGCCCGCGGTACCTATGGCGAGCGTGCTGCCCTTCTGGAAGATGAAGTTCATCGTGCAGATGAACGGCGAAATCATCATGTTGCCCGGGCGGATGCCGATCTGGCCGGGGAGCGGCGCGTCGACGGGCGCCGTCGTGGTGTCGCCCTCGCCCTGAGGCTTCTTGCCCTTCTTGCTCTCCGTGTACCAGGCCGGGCTCGAGCGGCGCAGCTTGCGCGGCTTCGCTCCGGAGTCGAACGCGCGGATGGCCGCGCGCTTGATCTGCCTCTTCTTGAAGTCAGGCGCCGCCTGCTTCACGTCCGCGTTGGTCGCATCGCTGAGGTCGGGCAGCGTGATCGCATCCGCCGTTCCCGCCCCCATCGCCAGTACTGCCCCTGCCAGGACAGCGATCGCCCCTCTGCTGCGCATCCCCTCTACCTCCCGTCGACTACGAAGCCGGATTTGCCCGGTTTCCTATCAATTCAAACGCGCCAGCACGCCGCTTCTTGCGTACGTCTTGATGGCCTTTCGGTAGGCGGCGAAGGCGGGCTTGCGCGAGTAGTCGTCCCGCAACAGCCCGACGGCCGAGAACAGGTCGGTGCCGTCCGAGGCGTTGTCGCGCAGGTTGAACCAGCGGTAGTCGGTGATCCCGAGGGAGCCTGACCAGAGGGCCACGGCCTCGACGCTCGACTCGAGGTCGCGCTCCTGGGAGCCCTCGCTGCGGCCGAGGTTCGTCGCGTAGCCGTTCTCGCTCACCCAGAGCTCGACGCTGCGATCGAGGCCGGCCTTCGGCATGTAGCAGTCCCGCACAAGCGTGAGCGCCTCCGCCATCTCGTCGCCCGCCGTGCGGCCGGGTAGCGGCGCGGGCGGCCAGACGAGGCCCGGGTAGACCTGGACTCCCACGTAATCCACAGCCCTACGGAAGCGCTCGATGTCCGGATGCGCCCCGATCTCCTCCCAGAACGCGCGGTCGCTGTCGGGGTTCCAGCGCCACATCACGTTGAAGCCGACGTCGCGGCGCGGGCGGCCGAGCTTCCTCAGCTGGCGCCGCGCGACGATCACGCCGCGGACGAGCGCGTCGACGACCCCGTCGTACGCGCCGTCGGAAGTGTTCGGCGAGATCGGCAGGTTGGCCTCGTTCGTGATCGAGAACCCGACGACCGCGCGCCGCCGCCCGAGCCGCCGCACCGCCGTCCGGACGAACTCCTCGAACCCCTCGATGTCACCCTCGTGCCCTTCCGGCGGGTGGTAGCGCACCTGGATCTCGCTGCGAAAGCCGGCGAGCCGGTAGCGGCGGACCAAGCGGCCCATCTTCCGGATGCCCTTCGTGCCATCGGACCAGAAGAGCCGGTTGAGCCGCAGGATGAGCGCGCGGTGCCTCGGTCGCAGGTCCCTGAGCGCCGCGATGTTCTCAGTGAGGTCCTCGGGCGCGGGTTCCTCCTGCGCCGTCCCCGCGCTGCCCGCGAGCCGCGGGGTGATGCCGAAGCGGAGCGGCTGGACCTCGCCCGGCGTCGGTGGGTCGGCGGTCAGGCAGGAGCCCCCGTCGTCCTCCTGCGCGAGCGCCGAGCCGGGCAACAGCAAGGCGAGGACCGAAATCGACAGTGCTAGCCGTGGCACGCCGCCATTTTGCACCTGGCCGCAGGAATCACGCGGAAAACTTCACATATCTCGGCGCGTTCTGGCCATTTGTTCGATGGCGGAGACCCCATCCGGGGAGGATGTTCGAAAGGTGTTCAGATCGATGAACGCCCCGTTCAGCGTGATGCACATCTGTTCGGGGGGCTGCAACAAGCGGAGGACTCCCACATGTGTCTGAAGGTTCTGATCGTCGACGACTACAAGCTGATGGCGCTCGCACTCAAGGACGCGTTGGAGAGCGTCGACGACCTGCGGGTCGTAGGGGTCGCGCACTGCGGCTCAGATGGCCTTTCGATGGTCACGCGCACGCAACCGGACGTCGTCGTGCTCGACGTGAGGATGCCCGGCATGAGCGGGCTCGAGTGCCTCGACGTGATCCACAGGGACTATCCGAGCGTCAAGGTCGTGATGCTCTCGGCGGGCGACGATCTGAACCTGATCCGCGACAGCTTCAAGCGGGGCGCCGCGGCATTCATCGCCAAGACCGTTGACCCAGCCGACCTGCCGGCGGCACTTCGTCATGTGTGCGAAGGCACGGTTTTCCATGCTCCCGCGATGACCGAGGACTCAACGTCGGATCCGCTGAGCGAGGCCGGCCTCACGGAGCGTGAGCTGGCGATGCTGAAGGCCGTGGCCCGCGGGCTTTCGAACAAGGCCATCAGCAACGAGTTCTACGTCTCCGAGCAGACCGTCAAGTTCCACCTGAACAACGTGTACCGCAAGCTCGGCGTGCCCAACCGGACCGCCGCCGCCGGGTTCGCGCACGAGCGCGGGCTCCTCGAGAGCGTCCCGGCCTAGCGGGTCTCGGTCGCCGGCCGAAGGGCAGGCCGGGCGGGCTGCAACCGCCGCGCGAAGCCTTGCGGATCGACCAGCCGCCAGGCGAGCGCCAGCGCGAACGGGATGCTCCAGCCGACGTAAACGATGGACTGGACGTCCGGGCTCACGAACGGCCGTAGCAAGTCGCAGGTCACCCACGTGAGCATCGTCGCGAGAAGCGTGAGCCGCGGCAGACCCCCGCGTGCGTGGACCTCCCAAGCAAGCAGTGCAAACACGAATGGCAGCGCGTAGTAGGACACGTTCCACGGGTCGAGCATGCACCGCAGCAGGAACACCAGCGCGAGCAGGAGCAGCGCGTCGTGCCAGGGCCGGCGCCGGAGCCGGACGGCGCATGCGAGGGCGATCAGCGTTGGCACGAGCACGACGATCGGCCGGGCGATCTCGCCAAGCCACGCGGGCGGCGTGCGGTACCCGGCGGGCCGCGGGTTGCCGAAAGCGTCGTAGACGGCCCCAGCGTGGTCGCCCGCGAACCACCAGACCTGCCACGGCTTGAGGATCGCGCCACTGCTATGGGCGACCGTGCGCGCCTCCTCGATGGCCGCACCGCCGTAAAGCGCTAAGGGCGTGAGCACGGCCGCGCCAATCACGCCGGCGACCGCGGCAGCGCGGAGCCTCGGATCGGCCGCGATCGCCCGCCACCTCGCGAGGCTCGCGCCGCCGCGACCCGCGCCGGGGCCCAGAGCGAGTGCCACCGGTATGACGGCCAGCACGGCCCACGGCTTGTTGGCCACGGCGAGGCCGAGTAGCGCGCCGGCCAGGATCGGACGCCGCGCGCCGCCCGCGAGCACCGCCCCGACGCACAGCACGGCGCCGAGCAATTCCTCCGGGTGGCCGGTTCTGAGCGCACGCTGGATGAGGGGGTTCGCGACGCACAGCAGCAGGACGACCATGGCTGCGCCCCGCCGAGCGCCGAAGACGCGGCTGCGATTCCACAGCATCACGGCCAGGAAGGAGAGCGCGGCGAAGCAGGGAATGGCCATGGAGCGAAACAGCGCGAGGTCACCGCCTCCCCAGAGGTCCGGCAAGATGGCGAACGGCGCTCGCAATAGCAGCGACCCGCCATAAGCGGGGGCGAGCTCCCCGAACTCCGCGAGTCGCCAGTCACGAAGCGCCTCCACCGCCGGCTCCGCCTCGATCGAGTAGTCGGTGAGGGCCGTTGACGGCATCGCTACGAGCACGAACCCGAAACAGGCTCCAACGGCCGCGAGGATGGCGCCCGCGACCTGTCTCGGCGAGGCGGACATCGCGAGTCGCCTACGCCACGCTGCCCGACAGCAGCACTACGAGCGTTCCGAATGCCAGGAACGGGCCGAGCGGGAGGTGCTTCTTGCGCGCCGCCGTGCCCTCCTGGAAGAGCATGTAGAGCGCGACCGGGACGAGTGCGATGAATCCGAGAGTCAACGCCGGCAGCACGGCATAACCGGTCGCGGCGCCCAACAGCAGCGCGAGCTTGACGTCGCCCATACCGATCGCACCGCTCTTGATGACGGCCGGCACGAACAGGAAGAGCGCGGCGCCGAGCGCCGCGATGATCCACTCGGCGGCCCGGTCGGAGTGGAACACGAGTTGAGCGACGAGCACGATCGCGGCTGCCGGCACAACGATCCGGTTCGGGATCACCCGTTCTTGTAGGTCGATGGCCGCGAGCACGACCAGCACCGCGGCGGTGAACGCCGAGATGAAGCCGTGCGCATCGGCCTCGTAGCGCACGAGGCACAGGACGGCCAGGAGCGCCGCGAGCCCGACGACGAGCGGACGACGCCACGCGCCCGTGACGTCCCGAGGCTCCTCGACGGTCGCTGGCGGCATCGGATCGGGGCTTGGCTCAAGCGTATGCAACGTCGTCCTCCCATCGGGTTGGGCCGAGCTCGAATGCGAGCCTCACGTGATCGCCCAGCTGGGCGAGCGACTGCCACTTGGGCAGGACATTCGGGCTGAGGGGCGAGAGCAGGTGGTCCTCGGCCACGGTCAACACGGCGACGGGCGTCGCGATCTCTTCGATCGCAGCCAGGCTGCGGACCGTCCCCTCTAGGTAATGGCTGCCATCCACAATGGCGATGTTCAAGTCGAGACGGTTGACGAGATCGGCGATCTCGGTGGGCCTGCACGTGGTCGCCACCTGGAAGCCATCGCGGCGCAGCCGCTCGGCCGCATCCACCAGGTACCTCCGGTCGCGCCCGACGAGCAGCACGCGGGGATGTTCAAGCGAGGGCATGGACCTTCTCCTTCTCGTCACTGGTTGCAGAACGCTCTGACCGTCAGGTGATCGCCCGGCGCGATCCCGACACGTCCGGCCTCGCCGGCCGGGAGCTCGAGGACCGCGCGGGCGCCGCGCTGCAGACGCAGGCGCCACGGGCGAACGGCCGGTGACACGGCAATCACGCGCATCTCGCCATCAAGGAACACGACGTCGATCGCGAAGCGCATGAAGCACGTGTGGACCGAGTTGGACGGCCGCAGCAGAAGCCCTTCGCCGGGCTCGAGCTCCCGACGGCCCATCAGGCCGCGCAGCCGGGTCCACACCGTGTCGGCGACGGCGCATGACTCGCACACGAGGCCCGCGCGCGAGAGGACTGTGACCGTCTCGGCCATGCGTCAACTATCAGCCTCGCCCTCCTCGCTGTCGCCCCTCAGAGGGTTAGGTCAGAACTGAACCTTCAGGCAGTTCCGGCGGCGCGCACCCGGCCGTAGCTTGATCCCGTGACGAGGCGACGCCAGTGGACGATCACCCAAACGATCGACGTCCTTACGGCACGTCTCAACCGAACGGAGTCAAAGAGAAATTGCCGGAGGAGGTGAATTCATGACCCAGATGCTTTCCACCTATTTCGAGTCGTACGCCGCGCGGCTTCGCCGCGAAGAGGATGGCCAGGGGCTCGTCGAGTACGCCCTGATCATCGCTCTGGTGTCGGTGGTCCTCATCGCCGCACTGGAGGTGCTCGGCACGAGCATCAACGGTGTGTTCAGCGATATCGCTGGCTCGCTTGACGAGGCCGGCACGTAGTCGCCACTCCAATGAATCAGCCGCCGCCCCGTGCGTGACGACCAGCACTGGTCTTCGCCCGGGGCGGCGGTGCAGTACCGACGAAATGTCCCAAGTAGCCACATCCACTTCTGATCTTCGGTCCCAGCGCGGCGTCATAGCCGTCGAGTTCGCCCTGGTCGTCCCCTTGTTCCTCCTACTTCTCCTCGGAATGTTCGACTTCGGCAAAGCCTTCAACTACTGGATCGACGGCACGCATCTCTCGCATGAGGGCGTCCGCTTCGCGGCTGTGGGCAAGAACCCCGGCCCGGGCGCGACACTTGCCGAGTCGATCAGGCAGCGCGCGGACACGGACGAGCTCGCAAACGGCGGTGACTCCGTCACAGGGCCGATGAAGGTCTGCGTGAGCTTCCCGGACGAGACCTCTCGCGTGGGCGACCCCGTCGAGGTCGAGGTCACGTTCACCTACGCGTTCCTCCCATACGTCAACGCCTTGGGCCCCGACCTCACCAGCACGACGGTCACGAACACATCCACGATGCGGCTCGAGCAAGACCCCCCATTCCCCGCGCACTGCACGGCATGACGCGACGTGTTGCACGCATCTCACACGACGAGCGGGGCGCGATCATGGTCATGTTCGCCGTCGCGCTGCCGATCATGCTGGTCTTCGTGGCGTTCGTCATCGACGTGGCGAACTGGTGGGAGCACAAGCGGCACCTGCAGATGCAGGCGGATGCCGCCGCGCTCGCCGGCGCCCAAGCGCTCTCGGTGCCCTGCGACAACGCCGCGGTGCAGGCCGAAATCCTCAGGTACGCCGGCATCGGCGGCTCCGACTACAACGCGCAGGTCGGCGGAACGCCACCGGAGCGGCTCCATATGGCTGTGAACTCGAAAACGTGGTGGGGCCAGAGCTCACCCGTCGATAACACGGTGATCGAGGGCGAGCCGTGCAACGAATCGGGGGTGCCCTCGGGAATGATCGACGTGAAGCTGACCGAGAACGACGTGCCGTGGTTCTTCGGCGCCGCGTCGGCTTTCGGGATCGAGGGCGCCGACTTCATAAACGCGCGGGCCCGCGTGAGCTTCATGAAGGTCGATCAGAGAAAGGGCGGGCTGCCGGTCGGGGTCCCGGACTCGAACCCGAAGCAGGCAAAGGTGCAGTTCATCAACGAGGACACGGGCGCGGTGCTCGGTGAACAGGACCTCACACGCGTTGGAAATTTCAACGGCTACACGAAGTGGGAGGTACCGGCGGCCTCGGCGATCCCGGTCACCGTTGCCACCGGGGTCAAGAACATCGGCATGCGCGTGATCATGTCCGGTAGCACTACGAACTACGAGTGCGGCCAGCTGCTCGTGAGCTGCTACGACACGAGCAACGGGCTGCTGCACATACGCGGCTGGAGTAACCAGGGAACGGGCCCGATCGCCAAGTCGATCGGCCTGAACAGCACCAGCTGCAACGACGCCTACTTCGTCTACCTCGTCGAGGACGACTGCCGGGCGGGCATGACCGCGAACGTCGACTTCGGCACGACGAGCCCGGTGGCGGCGGGCTACAAGGTGACCGCGGTCGCGGGTGGTCAGAGCTACTCGCTCACCTACAACACCGGGCCGTCAGCGAGCTTGACGACCGCACTCGCGGGGGACAACAACGACCTTACGTACACCGCCGACGCCTCGGGACCGAACGGAAACAACATCCGGGTCACGTACGTCGTCGCCGGGCTCGATACTCCGCTTTCCGTCTCCGTCGCGGGGAACGACATCACCGTCAACATCGCCACGGACGCCGGCGGTGTTGCGACTTCGACGGCCGCTCAGGTTCGCGACGCCGTGAATGCCGATGCGAGCGCGAGTGCGCTCGTGACGGCCGCGAACGCGATCGGCGGCGACGGGACCGGGGTCGTTGACGCCATGCCGCTCACGAACTTGGCGAGCGGCGACGACGGCCGCTGGGGACTCGCGGAAGCGAACGGGATCAGGATCCAGCCCGGCACAGGTCCGGTTCCGATCGAGCTTCGTTGGGAGAAGACGACGGGAACCTGGAACGGTCAAACGTGCACGAACAAGAACAACAACCCCTGCAAGGGCACGTTCGGGACGGTGCAGCGGCCGTTTTCCGGGTCAGACGCGCGCACGGGCGCGATCCGCATCGCGAAGGTCTACGAGAGTGGCCTCCCGCTCACTGAACACTCGCTGAAGCAGTGCAACCCAGGCGACGATCCCTCTCTATGCACGCACAACCTGACCGTCGAGCTCGGCCTGGTCAGCGGCTTCGAGGAGGCCACGGCGGCCGATTCGCCGGTCGTCGCCCTGCGCGTGGTCGGCGGCAGCCAGAACCAGTCGCTCGACTGCGACCCCTGGGTCGACACGATGCGGGCCGAGCTCATCGAGGGCTGTCGCCCGACCTACGCCATCAATAACGGCACGCCGTGCCCGAACAGCGTCCCCACTCTCTGGGAATCGCCGCAGCCATGGAACTGCGTGGCACTGAAGACCGGCGGCCGCGAGGGACAGGTGACGGCCGGGATGAACGGACGGATCCTCGACAACGTGAAGCCGACCACGTGCACATACCCGAGTCGCTGGCACGAGTACTGGTCTACGGCCGAAGACGGGACCCCGGTCTTCACCCCTGACCCGACGGACCCGCGCATCACCAACCTCTTCATGACGCCGTACGGATCGTTCGAAGGCAGCGGGCGGACGACCGTGCCGGTCATCAATTTCGCGACTTTCTACGTCACCGGGTGGACCGGCCAGCCCGGGTTTCCAAATCCCTGCCAGGGCAACGGCATCGACGAGATCATCGGCGATGGCGACCCTGCCTGGATCTATGGCCGGTTCATCAAGTACGTCGAGACGCTGTCGGGCAGCTCCGGATCAACACCCTGCGACTTCGCAGACTTCGGTTCATGCACGCCGGTGCTTACGGAGTAGAGAAAGGAAGGCACGAAATGGCCACCAAGCAATCACAGGTCTCGCCGCGAGTGCGGAAGCTCCTATCCACACGCCGCGGGATCATCACCGTGGCGGCGGGTGCTGCCGTGCTGGGCGGGGCGATCCTGATCATGTTCCTCAGCGCGTACCGCGACAGCCTGACCGGTGCCGACGGCACCGAGAAGGTCCTCGTGGCGAACGTTCTGATCGAGCCGGGCAGCCCGGCTGACGCGATCGCGGGGGACAAAATGTACGAGATCACCTCGGTCGAGAAGGCCGACATCGAGGGCGCTGCCGTCCGTGACCCCGACGCCATCAAGGGGATGGTCACGACGACACCCATTTACCCGGGTGAGCAGCTGACGACCACCGACTTCCGGCTCCAGAACGGCAGCCTCGGAGACGAGATCCGTGGCCATGAGCGGGCGATCTCGCTCCCCTTCACCACGTACGGCGGCCTGGCCGGCGACCTCAAGGCGGGCGATCACGTCGACGTCATCGGCCTCTTCCAGCTGGACCCGGTCAGCGGGGGCGGCGCCGACCGGCCGGTCTCGAGGATCCTGATGCAGGACGCGCTCGTCCTGAAGGTGCCGACGAGCGAGGGCGGCGTCGGCGGGGACGGCGGGCACTCGGTCGTACTGAGAGGCACGGACGAGCAGGCGACAGAGCTCGCGTTCACGGCCGAGTACGGCATCCCGTGGCTCGCCCTGAGGCCGACCGCGGGCGCGGAGGAGATCAATCGTCCGTCCCCCACGACTGTCGAGAACGTGTTGTTCGGGCTTCCGGCGATCCCGGTTCGCGAGTTCCGGCGGGAGTTCAGGGAGCGGTAGCGATGAGCCACCCGATCCAAGCAGCCGTCGCGCTTGACGGCATCGATAATCGCGACCGCATCGAGGCGATCGTGCTGCGGCTCGACGGCGTCGAGGTGGCAGGCATGATGGACAGCGGGTACGGCGGCCTCGCCGCCGTACCCGAGCCGGAGGCCGACGTCCTCGTCATCGCATGCGGACAGGCGTCCGAGAACGCCGTGGAGACCGTCGAGACCGCCGTAAAGGGGCGGCCCAACCGTCCGGTCGTGGTGCTCTTCGACGGCGCGCCGAACGGCCTCGTGAACAAGATGTTCGAAGTCGGCGCGGCGGACATCTTCGCGCTGCCGGCGAGCGCCGAGCAGGCCGACTGGCGGCTCGTGAGCGACCAGCTCGCGTTCACGATCCAGAAGGCGGTCGTACGCAAGACCGGTGTTCGTCAGGCCGCCGGCGCGGAGACGGGCCGCATGGTCTGCGTGCTCGGTCCGAAGGGCGGGTCCGGCAAGACCCTCACCGCCGCGAACCTCGCGGTCGCGTTGGCCGCCGACGGGCAGCGGGTGGTAGCGGTGGACCTGGACCTGCAGTTCGGCGACCTCGGGCTTGCCATGGGCCTTCAGCCGAAGCAGACGATCTACGACCTCGCGCGCTCGAGCGGCTCGGTCGACAGCGACAAGGTGGAGAGCTACCTCGCCCGCCATGTGTCGGGCGTCGGTGTTCTGCTCGCACCGACCCGGCCGGACCATGCAAACGCGGTCTCGGTCGACTTCCTGCGGCAGCTCTACCCGGTCGTCCGCGAGATGAGCGACTACGTGATCGTCGATACGCCGACGGGCTTCACGCCCGAGGTGATCTCCGCGATCGACGCCTCGTCCGACGTGTGCATGGTGGGCGCTCTCGACACGCTCGCTCTGAAGAACACGAAGCTCGGGCTCGAAACGCTCGGCCTGATGGGTTACGAGCAAGAGAGCGTCAAGCTCGTCCTGAACCGCGCGGACAGCAATGTCGGGTTGGACGCGGACGCGACGGCGTCGGTCGTCGGCCGGCACCCCGACGTCCTCGTGCCGAGCCATCGCGACGTCGTGCGTGCGATCAACACCGGCACGCCGGTGGCCCTTGCGCCGTCGGGCTCAGGCGCGGGGATCGCCTTCCACCACCTCGCGCGGATCTACGCACCGGTCGCGGCGAAGAACGGATCGGGGCGCAGCCGCCTCTTCGGCCGCAGGAGGAAGGCCTGATGCAGCTCCACGAGCGGCTCAACAGCCAGCGCCAAGCGCCTGTTGTCGTGCAGGAGGCGGACAGCTTCGCCGAGGTCAAGAACCGCATCCACATGGCGGTGATCGGTGACCTGGGCCCGCAGTTCATGCACGCAGACACCAATCCTGCGGCGCTGCGCACCCGTGTGGTGGCGGACATCCGCGAGCGGCTCGGGCAAGAGACCGGGATCGCTCGCGACGACCGCGAGCGGCTCGTCGAGGAGATCGCTGACGACACGCTCGGGCATGGCCCGCTCGAGCGCTTCCTGGCGGACGAGAGCATCACCGAGGTGATGGTCAACGGGCCGAACGAAGTCTGGATCGAGCGCCAAGGGCGCCTCACGCGCACCCCGGTGCGGTTCACCGACGACTCGCACCTGCGGCGGATCATCAACAAGATCGTCGCCCAGGTCGGGCGCCGTGTCGACGAGTCGTCGCCGATGGTTGATGCGCGCCTGCAGGACGGCAGCCGCGTGAACGTCGTGCTGCCGCCGCTCTCGCTCGGCGGCCCCGTCGTAACGATCCGAAAGTTCAGCAAGAAGCGGCTCGGGCTCGACGACATGATCAGGCTGGGCACGCTCACGACGGACACCGTCGACTTCCTCGAGCGCTGCGTCTGCGCAGAGCTCAACATCCTCGTCTCGGGCGGCACCGGCTCAGGTAAGACGACGCTGCTGAACGCGATGTCGACGGCGATCCCCGATGCCGACCGGATCGTCACGATCGAAGACGCCGCCGAGCTGCGCCTCAACCAGGCGCACGTTCTGCGGCTCGAGGCGCGCCCGAAGAACATCGAGGGCGAGGGCGAGATCCCGATTCGCGAGCTCGTCCGCAACTCGCTGCGCATGCGGCCCGATCGGATCATCGTCGGCGAGGTCCGCGGCCCCGAGACGCTGGACATGCTCCAGGCGATGAACACCGGCCACGACGGATCACTCTGCACGGTGCACGCGAACAGCACGCGCGACGCGCTGTCGCGCCTCGAGACGATGGTGCTCATGGCCGGCTACGACCTCCCGGTCCGCGCGATCCGGCAGCAGGTTGCCGCGGCACTCGAACTGATCGTGCATCTCGAGCGTCTTCAGGACGGCTCGCGCCGGGTGACGGCGATCACCGAGGTGCAGCGGATGGAGTCGGACGTGATCACCCTCCACGACCTGTACCAGTTCAAGGTCGACAGCGTGACCGCCGACCGCAAGGTCGTCGGCGAGTTGCGGTCGACTGGCCTCCGGCCGAGCTTTACGGCCAAGTTCGAGCGCCGCGGCATCGAGCTGCCCGCGAACATGGGTCCCACGGAGCCTGGCGCGGCACGAACTCTTGGTGACCTGACGGGGGCGGGTACGGGATGAGGCGGCTCGTCCTACCGCTCCTCGCGGCGACCCTCGTGGCCGCCCCGCTCACCTCCGCCGGCGTGGCGGCAGATGGCCTCCGGCTGTCGCCGGGCGGCCAGGCGACGTTCCCACACAAGTCGCTCGTCCTGAGCCTGCCGCCCGGTGTTGTCATCGACCCGGATGACGTCGCGGTGTCCGAGAACGGCGAGCCGGTCCATGGGCTGTCGGTGAAGTCGGTGGGCTCGAGCGCGGAGTCGGACTTCGGAACTGTCCTGGCGATCGACACCAGCAACAGCATGCGCGGCGAGCCGATCGAGCGCGCACTCGAGGCCGCCCGAGCGTTTGCGTCCCACCGGCGCACGTCGCAGGAGCTGGGCATCGTCACCTTCGACCGGCGGCCACGCACGGCGCTTGTGCCGACGACCGACGACGACGCGATCGAGGCGGCGCTGGCGGAGCCGCCGACGCTAGCGAAGCAGACGCACATGCGGGACGGCGTGATGGCGGCGCTCGGCGCGCTCCACGAAGCCGACGTCCAGGCCGGTTCGGTGGTCGTGCTCTCGGACGGCGCCGACACCGGCAGCCGTACCGCCATGAGCGAAGTGACGGAGGCCGCGGAGGCTCGTGGCGTACGCGTGTTCACCATCGGCCTCGAGTCGCCGCGGTTCAACGAAACGGAGCTCGTTCGTCTTGCGGAGGCCGCCGGGGGCGAGTACACCGTGGCGCCTTCGGCAAGCGAGCTCGAGAGCATCTACGACGAGCTCGGTGCGCGACTCGCGCGCGAGTACCTGCTGAGCTACAGCTCGGTCGCCGGTCCGAAGCACGACGTTCTCGTCGAGGCGAACGTAGCCGGCGTGCCGGGACAGGCGACACTGAGCTACAGAAGCCCGAAGATCGCCGCGCCGCCGCAGCCACCTGTCAGCCCGGAGGCAAGCGGCTTCTGGGCCTCGGCCACCGCCATGATCCTGGTGGGCTTCGGCTCCGCGTTCTTGATCTGCTTCGCGGCCGCGTGGATCATGATCGACCGGCGCCGTCCGCCGAGCGCAGAGGAGCGGATCGCTGCGTTCGTCACGATGGGCCAGGCGGAGGCGGAGACGGAGCGCGTCGAGGACGCGAATCGCGACACGCTTTACGAGCGACTCGACACGGGCCTTCGCGGACGCGCCTGGTGGAGACGATTTGCGATCGACGTCGAGATCGCGGGGATCCGCCAGAAGCCGGCGCAGATCGCTGTGCTGACCGCAGCCATGACGGTGCTCACGATGTGGCTATTCGCGACTATCAGTGGCGCCACATGGCCCGCCGTGCTCGCGGCGATCGTGCCGATCGGTGTGCGTAAGTTCGTCTCCTACCGCGCGGCCAGGAGCCGCCGCCTGTTCGGCGAGCAGCTCGCTGACAATCTGCAGGTGATCGCATCCGCGATGCGCGCCGGGCAGAGCTTCGCCGGCGCGCTCGCTGTAGCGGTCCAGGACGCGCCACAGCCGGCGAAGCGGGAATTCGAGCGCGTCGTGTCCGACGAGCGCCTCGGCGTACCCCTGGAGGAGTCGCTGGGCACGGTGGTCGAGCGTATGGAGAATCGCGACCTCCACCAGGTGGCACTCGTGGCGGCGCTACAGCGCGAGGCCGGTGGCAACTCGGCCGAGGTGCTCGACCGTGTCGCCGACACGATCCGTGAGCGCGTCGCCCTGCGGCGCCTCATCTCAACCCTCACGGCGCAGGGCCGGCTCTCGCGCTGGGTGGTCTCCCTCGTGCCGCTTGGCCTGGTGATGTACCTGATCCTCGTACGACCCACCTATCTGGACCCGTTGCTGAAGACAACGCCGGGCAACATCCTGCTCGGCCTGGCGATCACGATGGGCGTTTCTGGCTCGCTGATCATCAAGCGAATCGTCGAGATCAAGGTCTGAGGAGATAGCCATGACACTCATTGCAATCACCGCGCTCTTCCTCTTCGGGATCGTGGTAGCTCTGACGCTCCGCGCTCTCCTACTGCCGCGTCTCGAGACGGCCGAACGGGTCGGTGAGGTCCAGGTCTACGGATACGTCTCGACCGCCGCGGGTACGCTCGAGACGCCCTCCGTCGAGGGGCGCACACTCCGCAGGCTTGCGGCGAACGTCGGCGCGGCACTCGCCCGCCGATATCCGGCGCTCCTGGACGAGGACGAGATTCGCCGCCGGCTGACCGCAGCCGGTATCTACACCTTCTCGCCGCTTGCGTTCGTGGGAGCACGTGCGATCACGGCCGTCGTGATGCCGGGTGTGGTCGCGTTCGCAGCGAGCGCGTTCGGCGCGGGATTCGCGCTCCTAGTGTTCGGGATGGTCATCGGCGCGCTTCTGGGCTGGCGCCTGCCGGATGTTGCGATCGAGCGCCGCGCGAAGGCGCGCGTCGCCCAGATCGACCGAGACATGGCCGAGCTCGTCGACCTGCTGATCGTCACCATCGAGGCAGGTGTCGGATTCAGCGGCGCGCTGCAGCAAGCGGCGGAGCGAGTCACCGGCCCGCTCGGCGATGAGCTGCGGCTCACCACGCAGGAGACTCGTATGGGTCTATCGACGTCCGAATCGCTTTCGAACATGATGGCGCGCGTCGACAGCCCGTCGATGCGGTCGTTTGTCCGGTCGGTCCTGCAAGGCGAGCAGCTCGGCGTCTCGATCGGGCAGATAATGCGCAACCTGGCCTCGGAGATGCGGAAGCGTCGCCGTGCCATCGCCGAGGAGCGTGCGCAGAAGGCGCCGATCAAGATGCTGTTCCCACTCGTCTTCCTGATCTTTCCCTCGCTGTTCATCGTCCTGCTGTACCCGGCTCTATCGAAGATTGGCGAGGCGCTCTAATGCGGGAGAACATCGCTCAGCCGGTGTTCATTTTCCTGCCGGTGCGCGGCCCCGCCCGCGACGAGGACGAGCGCGTCGTCGACCCGGTGTGCGGCCGTGCGCTCGCGGGAGGCGAGATCACGGGCCAGCTGCTGCACAACGAGCGTCAGCACTATTTCTGCTCGCTCGAGTGTGCCGAACGCTTCGCAATCTCGGTACGCGACCCGGAGATGCAATGAGCGAGAGCAAGCCGAGCGACGCAGAGCGGCCGCCGGACGAGCCGACGCCCTGGAAGGTCGAGGGTGAGCCGGAAAAAGAGTCGCGTCCGCCGCGCCGCAAGCTCCTGCCGACCGGCCGGCGCTTCTGGATGCTGGTCGCGGTGCTTCTCGCGATCAACCTGGGGCTCGCCATCGCGCTGGTCCAGCCGGCGCAGCGAATGACGATTCCGTACACGGAGTTCCGCGCGCTCGTAGAGGCGGGACAAGTGCAAGAGGTCACGTCTTCTGGCGATGCGATCCAGGGGATACTCGACCGCGAGTTTGAGTGGAATGGCGAGCGCTCGAACGAGTTCTCGACGCGGCGGCCCTTCTTCGCCGAGGACAACCTGCTCGCGAAGCTGGAGCGCAATGACGTGACGATCTCTGCTCGCGCGCCCAAAGCAACGCGTCCGCTGTGGCTGGTGGTCGTCGTCGGCTTTGGCCCGGCGCTTCTCATCGTGACGATGCTCGTTCTCATCCTTCGCCGGACGAGCGGGGGGATCTTGAAGATCGGCAAGTCGAAAGCCGCCCTGTACGACGCGTCACAGCACAGGACCACGTTCGAGGACGTGGCCGGCATCGACGACGCCAAGGAGGCACTGGTCGAGATCGTCGACTTCCTGCGCAACCCTGCCCGCTATCAGGCGCTGGGAGCGGCCATCCCGCGTGGTGTGCTGCTCTCAGGGCCGCCCGGCACAGGGAAGACGCTGCTGGCGCGTGCAGTGGCCGGCGAGGCGGGCGTGCCGTTCTACTCGATGTCTGCCTCCGAGTTCATCGAGATGGTCGTCGGCGTCGGCGCGAGCCGAGTGCGGGACCTGTTCCGGCAGGCGAAGGAGCACGCGCCGGCGATCGTGTTCATCGACGAGCTCGACGCCATCGGGCGTGCACGCGGCGGTAGCGGGCCGAGGTTCGGGAGTGCCGGGAGCGACGAACGTGAGCAGACGCTCAACCAGATTCTCACGGAGATGGACGGCTTCACCGGCGCCGAGGGCGTGATCGTGCTCGCGTCCACGAACCGGCCGGAAGTCCTCGATGCGGCGCTCCTCCGGCCAGGCCGATTCGACCGGCGCGTCGCCGTCAGCCCGCCGGACCGCGAGGGGCGCGAGCACATCCTGCGCGTTCACACCCGCAACGTCCCGCTCGCCGATGACGTAAAGATCGACCGGGTCGCTTCGAGCACGCCGGGCATGGTCGGCGCCGACCTGCGCAATCTCGTGAACGAAGCGGCCCTGCTCGCCGCGCGCGCACACCGCACGGCGGTCGAGACGCGCGACTTCATGGAAGCGCTGGAAAAGGTCGTCCTCGGCGCCGAGCGGCGCATTGCGCTGTCCCCCTTCGATCGCGAGCGCACCGCCTATCACGAGGCGGGCCACGCGCTACTCGGAATGCTCGAACCGGGCGCCGACCCGGTCAGGAAGGTCTCGATCGTGCCGCGCGGGACGATGCTCGGCGTGACGCTTCAGAGCCCCGAGAACGACCGCTACGGCTACGGCTCACGCTATCTCCGCGGACGGATCATGGGCCTGCTCGGGGGCCGCGCCGCGGAGGAGATCATCTACGAGGACGTAACGTCAGGAGCTGAGTCGGACCTCGAACAGGTGACCAAGCTCGCGCGGCTGATGGTCGGTCGCTGGGGCATGTCCGACCGTGTCGGGCTCGTCGCGGTGCTGCCGCGGGGTGGCGAGCCGACCGGCTCGGATGGCACCTCGGAGGCAACCCGCGAACTCATCGACGCGGAGGTACGGCGGATCGTGAGCGAGGCTTACCAGCTGGCGCTCTCACGTTTGCGCGAGCACCGCGATCGTCTCGACGCGCTGGCGCAGGCGCTGCTCGATCGGGAGACGCTTGACGAAGAGGACGCGTATCAGGCAGCGGGGTTCGGGCACCAGCTCGCGGACGAAGCTGCTGCAGCCGCCGCGGACGAAGCCACCACGGCGATGCGCGACGAGGCGCCAGGAGGTAACTAGCGCCGTGTCGGTCGGCGAGACAGTCGCGGCGGTGCTCGCCACAGCGGCCGGAATCGCGGCGATCGTCATCGACCGCGCATCCGACGACGCCGGGGGTGAAGCCCCGATTCTCGCCGGCCTGGCGGGCGCCGTCACCATCGGGTTCGCGGTACTGCTGTTCGCGTGGGTGCTCCCGCGGGCCAAACTTCGCAAATCCGAGGGGACTGCCAATGCCGCACTTGCGACGAGCGTCATCGGGTGCTTCAGCGTCGCGTCGGCGTGGACGGGGCTCCCATTTGTCCTCGGTACCGGTGGCGCAATGCTGGGCACGGTTGCCCGCCGCGAGACGACGGAGCCGCGGCAGCGCGGGATCGCCGCTTTCGCCGTCAGCATCGGAGTGCTGGCCGTCGCGCTGGGCTGCGCCACGATCGGGGTGCTTTGAGGATGGCGCGCACTTCTCTCCAGCAGATCCTGCTGACGCTGCGCAGTGAGAAAGGCCAAGGGCTCGTCGAGTACTCGCTCATTACCCTGCTGGTGGCGGTGATGGTGATGGGGGCGATCGACGTGCTGGGCGGCGGCGTCACCGAGTGGTTCGAGGTCGCGATCGACGCGTTCCCCTAGCGCCGAGCGCTGGCTTTTCTGGCGCGGCGGGGGTAGCTTGGGATCGTGGACCGCCGCAGTGGACTCGCGGGGCTGGCTGCCGCAGCTTGCCTCGCCGTGCCGGCACCTGCGTTCGCCGAGACGGTCATCACCTTCGACGACCAGGCGACGGGCTCCCTGACCAACCAGTACGCCGGCCAGGGCGTGACCTTCTCGCCTGGCGGCGGCGGCTGCCACGGACGCCAGCATCCAGTCGGACCCGGCGAACGCGAGGTCGGGGCGAACGACGTCGCCGCGAGCGACTGTTTCGTCCCCAGTGTCGAGTGCGACTCGGGGTGCCCGACGGACATGCTGTTTGCCGACTTCAGCTCGCCGCAGGGCCACGTGACCGCCTATGTGCGTCAGCTCAGCGGCGACGAGGCGACCGGGGAGACGTTCCTGACTGCCTACGACAGCGACTTCAACGAGGTCGGCACCGCGTCGGTGGCCGCGCCGAGCATCGGATGGGCGCCGCTGTCGGTGACGCAGCCGGCAGGTGAGACGCCGCGGATCACGGCGGTATCGGTGACGCGCCGCGACATGGGCACTAACACGCTCGGCGTCGATGACTTCACCTTCGGCCCGGAGGTCGCTTCCGGTGGCGGGGTGGCGGGGGCGGTGGCGGGGCGGCGGGGGCGGCGGCGGTGGAGGTGGCGGCGGCGGTTCCGCGCCCGTCTCACGCTTCACCGCGCCCGGACAGACGAGCCCGATGGGGCTGACCCTCTTCGACGCGAGTGGGACGACCGGCGCCTCGCGATTCCTCTGGGACCTGAACGGCAACGGGCAGGCCGACGTCGAGTGCGGCGGCAACCAGCCCTTCCTTGCCACGCGCCTGATCAGCAAGGCGACGCTGAACGTCCAGCTCACCGCGGTCTCGAGCGACGGCCTGACGTCGCGCACGAGCCAGACGGTTTCGGTGACCGTCGGTGCTCGACTCTCGGCCGGTCACCGCCGCGAGCGCGCCGCAGGTGGCGTTATGCGCGACGGCCAAGGCGGCCCTGATGGACCAGCGCGCGGGGTGCACCGGGCGGGTGATTTTCGGTGTGATCGAGGCCCGTGGCTGCCTGGAAGCCGTGACCAGCGCGCAGGACATCCCCTCGGGCGAGAAACCGATCCTCCAGGCTCTCGTCACGGAGTTCAACACGGAGCCACAGCTGCGCGATTACGTCGTCCAGCGATGTCAGGAGATCAATCTCCGCAATTGCACGCGCTTCGAGACAGAGATCGACCTGCGCGAGACGCGCGGGCTGCTCTCGCTCGATGTGCTGGACATATTCGTGTCGCGACGGCCGAACTCGGTGCTGATCAATGGGGTCGTGTTCAAACCGGAGTCCGGCGGTGCGATTGTCCTGTCGCCACAGCTCGGGCGCATCGTCTCCGCGAGCGCGTCGATGAAGCTCGGCGACGACGATCCCAGTGCCGGGCAGCCGGAAGGTGAACCTCGACGTCGAGGGCAAGGGCAAGCTCTACAACGGCATCTTCGATCGGCCCGGCCGGGTGACGCTCTTCAGCTTCAACGCCGGCAGCGCACTTCCCGACCTCGCCGGCTTCCACTTCGACGGCCAAGTGGACCTCACTTTCGTACGCGACTCCTCCTTCCGCCGCTACACCGAGGCCGGCGTCCGGGTCGCGCTGCCAAAGGTGTTCAACCTCTTCGGCGGCGACCCGCCCAGCGGGCAAACGAAGTTCATCGCGACCAACGACCTCGGCGTCGTGCTCGACAAGTTGAGCATCCGCGTCCCGGAGGCGAGCCTCGGCGCACTGCGGTTTGCGAACGTGGGCTTCGACTACAGCGCGTCCGGCAACTTCGTCCCCGAAAACCCCGCGCTTAATTGCTCACGCGGCTGGTGGAAGGCGACCGCCGACATCTTCCTGGGGCGCTCGACACCGGGAAGGACGCGGGCTTCGTGCTGTCGCCGCCCCCGCCGCAGAACGGAATCGCGTTCTGTGCCGCGGACGGTGCGCCCTACTTCCGTAGCGCCGGCGGCGAACTCCACTTCGGCGCGGCGATCCCGCCACCACAGGTCTTCCCGGGCGTATTCCTGGACGAGATCAACTTCGCGGTCGGCCTGAACCCGACGCTCATCCGCGGCGGCGGCGCGCTCAGCGCCGTCGAGATCTCGACCGTGCGCGGCACGCTCTTCTCCGTGTTCGCGTCGCCGGACGCTCCCTACACGCTCACCGCGGGCGACACCCAGGAGGAGCTTGCTCCGCTCACGGGGCGCAAGCTGATCTCCACCGCGATCGCGCTCGGCGGCACGTTCGGCTTCAACATCCCGTTCTCGGCAACGTCCCGTTCGGCAACGCCTACTTCATGTACGAGTACCCGAACCACATCGTGCCTCGGCGGGCGGCATGCGATTCCCCTCGCCATTGATGCTCGTGTACGGCCGCATCGACGGCGAGATGCTGATCAGGTCGAACCCGCTCTACAGCTTCCACGGCCAGATCGGTGCGGAGATCGACAGAATCGGCGAGCCTCGGGTAGAGGGATGGGTCACGAACATCGGCGTGGTCGTGTGCGGCGACATCGCCGACCTCCATCCGGGCGCCGGCTACAAGTGGGGCGACCCGCTCCCCGAGATCTGGATCCCCGACGGCTGCAAGCCAAGCCACTACTGGCCGAACTTCAATGCCGCCGCCGCGCAGTCCGGCGAGCTCTCATTCGATGTCGAGAAGGGCGAGGACTCGAAGAGCGTGAAGCTGAGCGGCCAGGGCGGCGCGCCGCAGGTGCAGGTGACCTCCGCCCGCGGCGAGACGATCTCGACCGTGTCCGGCAACTTCGTGAACGGGAACCATCTCGTACTCCTGCGACAGCCGACAGCGCAACCGGACCTACATCGGCGTCAAGAACGGACCCGTCGGCAAGTACACGGTGACGACGCTCAACGGCTCACCGGGGATCTCGCAGCTCGCCGAGACGCGCAAGGGCTACGACAAGCCGGTGCGCGGATCGGTCACGGGCAAGGGCCGCAAGCGCACGCTTCATTACAACGCGCGTCCGCTCGCGCATAAGAAGGTCACTTTCTTCGAAAGTGGCCCCGGCACGTACGCGCGGATCGGCGTGGCAAAGAAGAGGCAAGGGCGAGATCCCGTTCACCCCCGCTCCCGGCCCGCGCGGCAAGCGCGACATCGTCGCCGTGGTGTTGATCGACGGGATCCCGGCTCCGCAGCAGGTGATCGCGAGCTACAAGGCCCCGCCGCCCGTCCAGGCCGGCCGCCCCGCCAAGCTGCGCGTGAAAAGGCGCGGCAAGAAGATCATCGCGAAGTGGCGCCGGGCGGACAACGCCACCGCCTACGGCGTCGTGCTCCGCCAGCGCAATGGCGTGCAGAAGATGCGGCGGCTCGAGAAGCGCGCTCACCGCGTCCGCTTCAAGGGCGTGGCGAAGACGCAGAAGGGCACCGTCGCCGTCCGCGCCCTCGGGCCGCTCGGCGACTGGAGCCGGCCGCGCAAGGACAAGTTCCGCGCGACCAAGCGCGCGCATAGCCGCCGGCTTCCGTTCAAAGAGCTGCGCAAGAGCCCTAGCGCGGCTGCTCCTTACCCCTGGTAACGCTGTTACCGTCCCCTCCGTGGCGCGAACGAAGGCGGTGGGACGCGGCGCGCCGGGGCGCGCGCGGACCCCGCGAGCAGAGCGCGAGCAGCAGATGGTCGAGGCCGCCAGCTCGCTCTTCGCCGAGCGCGGCTTCGGCGGCGTGTCGATGGACGACATCGCCAAGGCGAGCGGAATCACGAAGCCGATGCTGTACGCGTACTTCGACTCGAAGGAGGGGCTGTTCGCAGCGTGCGCGCAGCAGGCCGGCGAGCAGCTGCGCGACGACCTGCGGCAGGTCAGCGAGCGGCGGCACCTCGCACCCGACCAGCGGCTCTGGGAGGGCGTCGACCTGGTCTTCAAGTTCGTCGAGGAGAACCACGACAGCTGGCTTCTGCTCTACCCGGACGGGGCCCTGGCGTCCGGCTCGATCGGCTCGGGCGCGGTCGCGGCGCGCGACGCCATGGCCGACCTGCTCACCGAGCTGTTCAAGAGGACGGCTCGCGAGCGGGGCCTCTCCGACGATGCGCTCGCGCACGTCGAGGCGATCGCCCATACCCTCACCGCCGCCACGATCGCGGCCGCCTCGCGCTGGGCGAAGCACGAGGACGAGCCGCGCGACATCGCGGCGCTGCGCCTCATGAACCTCCTGTGGATGGGTTGCGGCGGTTTGCTCGAGGGCAAGCTCTGGCTGCCCGAGCGGCCCGCGGGCGACTAGCCGATAGTTCCCCGCCACAGCGTCCGCGCGTTCACAACCGGGCCGAGCAGCTTGAGCGGCGAGCTGCGCCTCGTGATCACCGGCTCGATCTTCCGCGCCACCCATTCGTCGCGCGCCGCGGCCCGGAACGCGATTCGCTCGTTTGCTCGCAGGGGACGGCCGGTCGACAGGTCGGCGATCGCCCAGTGGTGGAGTCCCAGGCGGCGCCGGAAATCACCCCGGTAACGGTCAAGCGCAGAATCCAAGTCGCCGTCGCCCAGGAGCGCCGCCGCAGTGTGGTCGACGAGCCACTCCGCAGTCTGGAAGGCCCAGCCGCACCCGACGCCCATCGTCGGATCGGTGGCGAGCGCCGCATCGCCCACGAACGCGACGCCGGGGCGCGCCGCCGGGCGCATCACGTTGGGCACATCGAGCTTCCCAATCAGCTTCGAGACCCGCTCCGCGTCGTCCAGGGGCGGGGCGTCGGGTACGGACGCGACCGCCGCCCGGTAGGCCCGCTCGGGATCGGCGCGGAACTCCGGCAGGCTCGCCTTGTGCATGCCGGCCACGACGACGCTGATGTCGTCCTCGTTGGGGAACACGGCGATGCCGTTCGGTTCGGCGAACCAGAGGCTCGCGCGCGTCGTCTTCGGGAGCCCGCGCCAGTACGCGAAGTAGAAGAAGCGGTTGTGCGGTCGCACCCGACCCGGGACCCGCGCGAGGCGCGCGATACCGGAACCGCGCCCGTCCGCTCCGACGACCAGCTTTGCGGGGATCGCCGTCCTGTCGCCGTCCGGACTCGACACCTCGATCCCTGCCGGACGGCCATCTGAGGCGAGCAGCCCGATCGCGGTCCTGCCCGTGATGAGCTCTACGCCGGGCGTCTCCGCCGCGAGCTGCCGCAGCAGCGGGTCGAGGGTTTGCCGGGTGACCCCGTAGCCGTGCGGGACGTCGGTCGGCAGCCGCATCCAGCCGCCGTAGGGCGACCACGCCGCGGGATGGGTGCGCACTGCACCCCGAGCATCGATCAGCGAAGCGATCCCGACCCGCTGCATCGTGGGCACCGCGCTCGACAAGATCGCATGGGTGCACGTGACCTTGTACGCCTCTGGATCGGGACGCCGCTCGATGAGCGCGACGCGGAGACCGGCGAGGCCGTAGAGCCGCGCGGCGGTGCAGCCGGCGATGCTCCCGCCGACGATCGCTACGTCGAATGCAGCCACGCTCGGAATACGTGAGAGTTTCGCGCCATGACCATTCGAGAGAAGTTGCTGCTGCTCACAGTCGCCGGATTTGTCGTACCGAACGTCATGCTCGGGATATTCATCGCCGAACACGGGCTCGACCTCAACCTTTACTTCGAGAACTGGTTCGAGACGCTGCCGTCAGCGCAGCTGGTCGCGGACCTGACGATCGTGTTCTTGGCGCTGGTCGTGTGGGCGGCGTGGGACGGTCCCCGGAACGGCATCGAGCGTTGGTGGCTCGTCATCCCGGCGAGCCTGCTGGTCGGTGTCTGCTTCGCGCTGCCGCTCTACCTCTACATGCGCGAGTCGAACACTGGCGCGGGGGCCGAAGCCGGTGTAGCGTCGTCATAAGTCAGGCTCGGCCTCGCACCCACACGGAAGGAAGCAGCTTGTTCACCACGGTTCGTTCTCGCCTCACGTTCTCCAACGTCGTCGCAGTGATGGCGATGTTCATCGCTCTCGGCGGTTTCTCGTATGCCGCCGTGAAGATCGGGAGCAAGCAGATCGCCAATAACTCGATCAAGTCGAAGGACATTCGAAACGAGGGCGTGAAGGGCCGTGACATCAGGAGCAACGCCGTCGGTCCGGACGAGATCGCCGACAACGCCGTTGACACCAACCACATCGCCGACAATGCCGTCAGCACCGGCAAGCTCGCCGACGATGCGGTGGACACCACCAAGCTCGCCGACGGCACCATCACCAACGCCGACCTGAACGCGGAAGTAGCGGTTGCAAAGGGATTCGCGACAGTCGACTCCACCAACGCCAACGGGCCGGTGACGGTGCACAACTTCGGAGGTCAGCAAACGAACGCAATCGAGGGTGTGACCGCGGCGCGCGTCGGTCAGGGCATCTACGACGTCAGCTTCGTCCCGAACCCCGACACCGGGTTCAGTGGCGTGGACAGCGTGAACGACTTGACCGTGCAGGTGACGGGTCGAAACGGATTCTCGACCGGCAGCGTCTTCGACGCCGCGAGCACCGCCAGCACCGACCTGATCGCGCTCCGCGTGTTCATGCGCAGACCGGACAACGGGGCCACGATCGATTCGGACTTCAGCGTTCAGTTCTACGCACGCACACCGTAGGTACGCAGCTGGCTAGCGATGCTCGGGGTTCTCGAAGTCGAACCGGCAGCCGGCGTCCCATTCCGAGCGCTGGTTGCCGTGCACCGGGATCCCGCCCGCGTCCTTGAGCATCCGCGCGAGGTGCATCAGGTTCCAGGTCATGAAGGTCGTGTTGCGGTTCGTGAAGTCGTTCTCCGGGCCGCCTGAGTCGGGGTGGAGATAGCTCGGCCCGGGCCCCGCCTCGCCGATCCAACCAGAATCGGCCTGCGGCGGGATCGTGTAGCCGAGGTGCTGCAGCGAGTAGAGAATGTTCATCGAGCAGTGCTTCGCGCCGTCCTCGTTGCCCGTGATCAGGCAACCTCCAACGCGCCCGTAATAGGCGTACTGCCCATGCTCGTTCAGGAGATGGCTGTTCCCGTAGAGGCGCTCGATCACCTGCGTGCATACCGAGGATTTCTCGCCGAGCCAGATCGGTGCGCACAAGACGAGTATGTCGGCGGCCATGACCTTCTCGGAGATCGCGGGCCACTCGTCACGCTCCCAACCATGCTCGGTCATGTCCGGCCAGACACCGGTCGCGATGTCGCGGTCGATCGCGCGGATCGTTTCGACCGAGACGCCGTTGCGCTCCATGATCCCGATCGAGAGGTCGGCCAGTCCTTGCGTGTGGGACTGCTCCGGGGAGCGCTTCAGGGTGCAGTTGATGAATAGGGCTTTGAGGTCTGAGTAGTCGGCCATGCCCCTCTGTGTAACGCCCGCCCCGGCCGTTACACATAGCACCTAGGTGCCGGACTTCGACAACCTGCTGATCGTCGCGGCCGTGGCGTTCCTCGCGCCTTTCCTGCTCGGCCTCGCTCCGGCGATACGCCTGCCCGCCGTGTTGCTCGAGATCGCGGCGGGCATCGTGCTCGGGCCGTCGGTGCTTGGCGTCGTCGAGGTGGACGAGTCCGTCGAGGTGATCGCCGTGATCGGTCTGGCTTTCGTGCTCTTCCTCGCCGGGCTCGAGATCGACTTCGACCGGCTGCGCGGCCGCGTGCTCCGGCTCGCGCTGGGCGGCTTCTTCCTAACGATCGCGATCGCGGTTGCGGTCGGCTTCGGGCTGAAGGCGGCCGGCGCCGTCGAGACCCCACTGCTCGTCGCGATCATCCTCTGCGCGACCTCGCTGGGGATTCTGATCCCCGTGCTGAAGGACAGCGGCGAGATCTCCACGACGTTCGGACAGCTCGTGGTCGCAGCGGGATCGATCGCCGACTTCGGGGCGATCATTCTCCTGACCCTCTTCTTTTCCGGCGAGGGTGGCGCTGGAGCCACGGCGCTCCTGCTCGGCGGCCTCGCCGCGCTTGCACTGGTCGTCTTCCTTGGGGTCCGCAGCGCAGAGATGTCTATGCGCATCAGTTCGAACCTGATCCGGTTGCAGGACACGACCGCCCAAATCCGGGTGCGCGCTGCGGTTCTGCTGTTCATCGGGTTCGCCGCGGTAGCCGAGAACCTCGGGCTGGAGGCCATTCTCGGGGCCTTCATCGCCGGCGCGATCGTGTCGCTGCTCGACCGCGACGAGGCGATGACCCATCCGGAGTTCCGCCACAAGCTCGACGCGATCGGCTTCGGCTTCTTCATCCCGGTCTTCTTCGTGTCGAGCGGGGTGCGCTACGACGCGGACGCTCTCTTCGCCGACGCCTCGAACCTCGTGATGCTCCCGATCTTTCTCGCCGCGCTCGTCCTTACGCGCGGCCTCCCGGCGCTTGTCTACCGGCCGGTTATCGGCACCCGGCGGACGATCGCGGCTGGCCTGATGCAGGCCACGTCGCTCCCGTTCATCGTGGCCGCCACGGCCATCGGGCTCGAGCTCGAGCTCATCGACGCGGCGGAAAGCGCGGCCCTGGTAGGAGCCGGATTGTTGTCGGTGCTCCTGTTCCCGCTGGTCAGCCTGGCGCTGCTGCGTGATGAGCGGACGCCGGCCTAGCCGTCGCGCCAGCCGCGGAAGGCCGCGACAAGGGACTCACGGACCTGCGGGTCGAGGTCCTCCTCGCGGACGCTGCCGACCGCCTGGACCGTCCGCCGAAACTGCTCCATGTACTCACGGCACTTGGCGCACACCGCGAGATGCTCCTCGAAGCGAATGCGGTCGCGCTCTGACAAAGCTCCCTCGAGGTAATCGGTGATCACCTCGACCAGCTCCTGGCAGGGCATTTCGGGCAGCGTCGTGTTCATTCCGGTTCTCCCAGGTAGTCCTCGAGCGCCTGCCTCACCTTGGACCGGGCGCGGTGGAGAAGTACCCGTTGGTTGGTCTCCCCGACGCCCAGCTCGTTACGTACCTCCTCCGAGCTGAAGCCCTCGATGTCGCGCAGCACGATCGCAGCGCGCTGGTTGGGCGGCAGCGTGTCGATGGTCCTGAGGATCAGCTCGCGCGTTTCGCCCGCCAGGAGGCGCTCTTCGGGCTCCGTGCTCCAGATCGCCGGCGGGATCGCCCAGTGCCGGGGGGCGCGCTCGCTGTCGGCGGAACGGAACCGATCGGGATCGACCGACTCGCCTTGGTCCTCCGGTGAGAGCGACGAGAACGGCACGCTTCGTCCCTCGCGAACGCCGCGGGTCTTCGCGACATTCGACAGGATGCGAAAGAGCCAGGTCTTGAGCGAGGAGCGGCCCTCGAAACGCTCTATCCCGGTCACGACCCCGAGCCACGTTTCCTGGGCGACCTCCTCGGCGACGGCGTGGCTCGACACGTAGAGGCGCGCCACCCTCAGCAGGCTCGCGTGGTAGCGATCGACGAGCCGTTCGAAGGCGGCTTCATCACCCGCCTGGAGTGCAGACACGAGTTCGACGTCGGACTGGGGCAGGCCTCGACCCTAACGCGGTCAGGGACGGCGCTTGCCGTTCGGCCCGATGACCCACCAGTAGCCACCGTTCAGGAAGACGTCGTGGCAAAGGACCTCACCGGGCCCCTCGTGCGCGTAGTAGTAGAGGGGCTGGCCCTTGTAAGTGACCTGCTTCTTGCCGTTCCTGCGCTTCGTGGTTCCCAGCAACTCCCCCCGGACGCCTCTCCCAGCCACCGGCTTGCCCTTCGCGAAGACGGGCGGCCACGCCTTGGCGCACTCGCCGTAGCAGTTGGACTTCGCCTTGGTGTCGTTGTCGAATATGTAGATCGCCTGCCGTCGGGCGTTGAAGAGCATGCGGCCGAAATCCGACTGCCGCACAACTAGCTTCGTGCCGTTCGCCGACGGCTCCGCCCGGGGCGTGGTGGAACCCGTCGTTGCCGATGTCGACGCCGACCCACCGGGATCGTCCTCGGCATCGCTGCACCCCACGAGCGCAAGCGTCACCAGCAGCGAAATCGTGGAGATCCTGAGCGCCACATAGACCCGGTCTCGCGACACAGCGAAACGTTACGAGCGTAACGTGGAGCCCACGCGCGAGACGCTAATCGCACGGAGCCCCAATCGTTCAACCCTCAGGAGGTCGGTATGGCCGGTGTTGAGACGCTCAATTTCGATTCACCCGACGAGACGCGGACACCCGACAAGACTCGGGTCGATGTGGTCCGGGTGGAGGGGACGACGGCTGCCCGCATGACATTCGAACCGGGCTGGAAGTGGTCGGACTGCGTGAAGCCGGTCGTGGGCACGGACAGCTGCCAGGTCCGGCACGTGGGCGTGGTCCAGTCCGGCAGGCTGCACATCGCACACGAGGACGGGACTGAGGTCGAGATCGGGCCGGGCGATGCTTACGTGATCGAACCGGGCCACGACGCATGGGTGCTTGGCGATGAAAGCTTCGTCGGCTTCGAGTTCGAGGCTCGCTCGGCGGAGGAATACGCGGCCTCGTAAGAGGAACCCTACTCCCGCAGCCCGGCGGCTTCGAGGGCTTCCTCTTTGCTTCGACACTCGCGCACTTCGGCGATCTTGCCGTTGCGGCACTTGTTCACGTAGATCTCGTCGACCGTAACTTCGGCGTCACTGTCGCGAACGCGACCAAGCATGCGGGCAGGCATCAACACGTACTCACCCGCGTCGATGAATTCCTTGGCCTCCAGCCGGAAATCGGAAAGGACCTCCATCCACCTTGCAGCCATCGCTCGGACTGCGTCGTGGCCATAAAAAGGGCCTGGGTCCGGCTCGTCGGGGAACGCGTACCAGACGATGTCGGGGTCGAAGTGTGTGAGCCAAGCATCCACGTCACGGCGATTGAAGGCGTCCGCTGCACCCCGGACGATCTCGACGTTCTCCTGCGACATCGCCCGTCCAGTATCCCCCGATCGAGCGCGCCCGTCACGATTCGAACCTGAGACCTTGGTCGTGGTTGCATGGAGGCCTTCCGTTGCGAGAGGGTGAGTGTCGTGAGCACCGACATCCTTCCGCTGGCCATCACGATGATGGCGGGGCCACAGATCATGTCGGCGATCATCTTCGTGACGTCCGGGTGCGCCGTGAAGACTTCCCTCGCCTTCGTCATCGGCGTGCTGGTGGCGACGACCGTGGGCGTGGCGCTCCTGCTCGGCCTCCACTCGCTGCTGGACCTTTCGCTTGGCGATCCTTCAGACAACGGGTCGACTGGCCACGTCATTCAGTACGTCCTCATCGGGCTGCTGGTCGCCGCGGCGATCAAGAACTACGTGCGGCGCGAGACGGTCGAGCCGCCGAAGTGGCTCGGCAAGCTCCAGCAGGCCGGCCCTCAGCAGGCGCTGAAGACGGGCCTCCTCGTCATCCTCGTCATGCCCTCGGACCTGATCGTCATGTTCACCGTGGCGACCAACCTCACGCATAACGGCAACGGTTTCGTCGAAGCGGTGCCGTTCATCCTGCTCACCGCGTTGGTCGCGGCGTTGCCGTTGTTGGGCTACCTGCTCTTCCACCGGCGCGCGGTGACGGCGATGCCGAAGCTGCGCGATTGGATGAACACCAGCGCCTGGCTGGTGAACATCATCGTCTGCACAATCTTCATCCTGCTGATCCTCTAGCGCCCGCCGACCTCGAGCGCGCCCGTCAGGATTCGAACCTGAGACCTTCGGTTCCGCTGCTCGGGTTCGGCCTAGCTCTCGCGCTTGTGCGCACCGCGTCGGTGCGTCAGGCCGTCGAGGACCACCTCGAGCGGTGACTTGCGGTTCACCTTGTCGAGCTGTTCGCGGATCTCGTGTACGTCTTCGGCCGTGCCGGATATCTGCCCGGTGGCCGAGTTCAGGTGCTTCGCTCCGTCTCGCAGTAGCTCCAGCGTCCTGACCGCTCCGCTCTTTCGCCCGATCGGCACGCCAAGCACTTTGCGCCTCGGCGTGAGGATCCCGCGACGCCTCGAACCCAGCGCCAAGCCACCGGCGAGCCCGGCCGCCGCCGCGCCCGCCGCCACTGTCTTCGTGGTGGCCATCAGCTGAGGATCTTCCCGATCCGCTCGGCCTTTTCGCCCGCCCGCTCGATGTCTTTCGACACCGACTTGGACGTCTTCGCGACTCGCTGGCTCGCCGCGCCCACCGTCTTGGCCATTGACTTCATGTCCACGCCCGGCTTCAGAGAGCGCGGCATCGGGACGCCTAGAACCGTCCGTCGCTTCATGCGTCCTTTCAGAGCGAGCCCGCCCGCCAGCCCTGCGGCGGCCGCGCCGACCGCGACTGCGGGCCCCTTCGCCTTCGTGGCCGTCTGCTTGACGGTCTCGAGGGCTTGGTCAGTCCGGCTCGAAGGTGTGCGCCGGGTGGACGAGCTCGTCCGGCGTGACGTGGTCCGCCGTGCGCCCGAATTCGACCTGCTCTGGGTGCGCTTTGCGCCGCCATTGCGGCTACGGGCTCGCGTCTTCGTGGCACTGCGAGAGCCGTTCGACGATCCTCGGCTGCTCGACTTTCTTGAGGCCTTCTTGGTTGTCGCCATGTCATCCCTTCTTCCTCGGGGATGGCGCCTCCACGTCACGGCATACCCGGTCTTGCCGGGCTGACACCAAACGCGTCGTTTATGCGCCAGGGCACCGGGCATCCGAACTATGCGGCTGCGGGGAGGACGGGCGGAGACAAGGATGCCGACATGGCGCAAGGACGGACGAAATCTCAAGGCTCCCGGGGCAAGCGACGGCGCGCTCCCTCGAAATCCGGCCGGGGCTCAGGCTCGAACACCAACGGGAGCGGTGGCAGCAGCCCCGTTCCGAATCAGACCGCCGAAGGCACGGTTCCCGAGCGCGAGTACCAGGACTACACGCTTCTCCACCCAGGCTCGATCAGCGACTCGGACGAGCCGGACGTCCTGCTCGACGTGCCGATCGTCAAGGTTGACGAGATCCACTTCGAGCTCGACGACCTCGAGGCGCGCGTGTCCGTGCACGCGGAGGTCCTCGATTTGGTGAGCCTGAGTGTCGGCGTTCATGCCGAGCTCGGCAAGGTCAAGCTGGACCTGAAGGGCGTCGAGGCCCAGGCCCTGTTCAGAGCCCGACTCGATCACGTGACGGCGATCATCGACCGCGTGCTGACCACCCTCGATCGCAACCCGGCACTGCTCGAGAGCGTGGGCCGCTCGATCGAGCAGATCGGGACCGGAGCGGGCGAAGGCGTCGGCCAGCTCGGCAAGGGAGCCGGCGGGGCCGTCGAGGACGTCGGCGAAGGCGCCGGTCAAGCGGTCGAAGATGTCGGCGGCGGCGCCGGACAGGCCGTTGGCGATGTGGGCCAAGGAGCTGGTCAGGCGGTTGGAGGCCTCGGCCAGGGCGCCGCGCAGCTTCCGAAGTTGGCGGCCGGCGGATCAGGCGGCAACGGCAGCGGCGGCGTGGCAGCCGGCACCGGTTCGTCCCCGGGGCACGTCGCCAAGGAAGCGGCCAAGACGGTTGCCAAGGAGCTTGGTGCAGCCGCGACCGACGAGGCCAAGGAACTCGGTTTGGCTGCGAAGACCAAGGCGGCCGAGCTGGGCGAGCGGCGGCGTCAGCGCCGCGCGGAGAAGCACAACGCCACCGAAGCCGCGCTGCGCGAAGCCGAGTCGGCCGGCCTCGACATCGACGAGGTCGACGGCACGGGCGCGGATGGCCGGATCACGGTTGAGGACGTAAGGGCGGCGGCCAAATGACCCGCCCGGATGTCGAGATCCTGTGCGGGGTGCGAGCGCGCGAGCTCCGCTTCGGGTTTGTCCCCGAGACCGAAGTGTGGTTCGAGGGCGAGCCAGGCGTCAGTTCATGCGTGCACGCCGAACGGGAAAATTTGCCCGAGCGGCTCGAGCCGGAGGTGACCTATCGCAACGTCGCGGTGCGCTGGTGTGCCCGTGCGCGGATCGTGCACCCGAGCGATGACACCGACGAGCGCGCCCGTCAGGATTCGAACCTGAGACCTTCGGTTCCGTAGACCGACGCTCTATCCAGCTGAGCTACGGGCGCGTGAGGCGCCAAGCCTAGCGAGGGCGTTCAGACCTGTTTGGAGTCGGACGCGTCCGCCACGGCGATCCCGTCCTCCTCGGGGCCGATCTGCGCAAAGAGCGGCGCGTGGTCGGAGGGCTTCTTCCCCTTGCGGTAATCGCGCGCGATCCCTGCGCGCTTCACCTCATTCGCGAGATCGGGCGTAGCCAGCACGTAGTCGATCCGCAGCCCGAGGCCCTTGTGGAAATTGCCGGCACGGTAGTCCCACCATGTGTAGGCGGTCACATCCGGATGGAGCCGGCGGAACGTGTCGATGAGCCCCGCGTCGAGGATCGCTTCGAAGCGCGTGCGCTCGTCGTCGGTCACGTGGGTGTCGCCCGCGAACGCGGCCGGGTCGTACACGTCGAGGTCGGTCCGGCAGACGTTGAAGTCGCCGGCGATAACGACAGGGCGATCGTCCGCGACGAGCTCGGGCACCCGCTCGGCGATCGCTTCGAGGAAGCGCAGCTTGTCCGCGAAGGCGGGAGCGTCGATCGCCTGGCCGTTCGGGACGTAGACGCTCACCGCGCGCACGCCATCGACGTCGGCCTCGATCCAGCGCGCCTCGTCGCGCGCCGGCTCGCCCTCGAGGCCGGCGCAGACGTTCGTGACCTCGCTGTCCTCGGGCACGACAAGGGCGACGCCCGCCCAGCGTCCTGCGCTGTGGTGGACCGCCTGGTAACCGGCGGCGGCCAGCTCGAGGTCCGGGAACGCGTCCGGCTCGCTCTTCGTCTCCTGTAGGGCGAGCAGATGCGGCCGGTATTGCTCCAGCAGCTCGAGGACGCGCGGCATACGCATCTTGAGCGAGTTGACGTTCCAGGTGGCTAGGCGCAGGGCGAGCGCAACCTAGCGCGGTAGCGCCAGCACCTCGCGCACACCCCGCAACTCGATCCCCTCGCGCGCACGCGCGCGCGAGGAATCAAGCCGGCAGTCGATCGGGCGCGGGTCCGGATGCTCCGATGCGAGCGCGCTCTCCACGGCGTCCGGGTCGCGGCCCGCTGCGGCCGCGACGAGGCGCGCGAACTCGTACCGGCTGACGTCGTCGGCACCGGCGACATGCAGGACTCCCGATGCGTCGGCGGCGGCCAACGCCAGCAGGGCTGCGGCCAGGTCGCCCACCTGCACCGGGCTCCGTAGCTCGTCGCTGAAGAAACGCGCGGCCGTCGCGCCGTCGGTCGCATCGAGCACGAGGCGCTCATGCCGGCTCGGCTCCGCGCCCCCATAGATCAGCGAGGTGCGCACGACCAGCGCCGTTGGCAGCGCCTCGCGCACCGCCTCCTCCCCGGCCAGCTTCTGACGCCCGTATTCCATGATCGGCCGCGGCTCGTCGTCCTCCGTGTACGCGCGGCCGAGGGTGCCGTCGAAGACGAGGTCGGTCGAGACGTGTACGAGCCGCGCCCCAACGTCCGCCGTCGCCTGCGCGACGTTGCGCGCGCCCGCGACATTGACCTCGCGCGCCGCGTCGTCCCCGGCTTCGCTGTAGGCCGTGTGGATCACCGCCGTCGGGCGAAGCTCGGCCGTGAGCCCGGCGACTGCTTCCGCGTCGCGCACGTCGAGCCGGACCGCCCCCGGACGCTCGGCGGTGAGGTAGGTGCCGGCCGCATCCGGCGCCCGGCGCGCGAGCTCGTGGCCGAGATAGCCCGAGGAACCGGTGATCAGAAGACCCGCCAACTGATCTAATCGTCACATGGGGCAGGTGGGAATGCTGCGCGCGCTCGACGACGCGCCGATCAACCGGCGCTACGTGATCCTGATGGGCGCGTGCATGATCGGCGCCGTCCTCGACCTGTTCGACTTCTTTCTGATCGCGTTCGTCGTGCCGATCCTGAACGACGAGTGGTCCCTGACCTTCGGCGAAGCCACCGCGATGCTGCTGAGTGCCGGCTTCGGCGCGATCCTGGGCAGCATCATCTGGGGGCGGCTCGGCGAGAGCCACGGCCGCCGGAGACCGCTGATCGCGGGGCTCACGATCTTCTCGCTCGGCACGGGAGCGATGGCGCTCGCCCCGGACGAGGGCTGGTGGTTCATCACGATCTTCCGCTTCATCGTCGGCGCGGGCGTCGCTGGCGTGGCCGTGATCGCCGTGCCGATGGTGCTCGAGTTCACGCCGACGCGGTACCGCACGCGGATCGTCGGGTTCGTCACGACCGCGATGGTGCCGATCGGCATCCTCGGCGCGGCCGGGGCCTCCGCCGCGCTGGACCCGAACTGGCGCGCGATCTTCCTCCTGGGCCTGCTGCCGCTGATCTCGGTCGCGTTCACCGTCTTCTACGTGCGCGAGTCGCCGCGCTGGCTGCTCGAGCAGGGGCGCAAGGAGGAGGCTCGCTCCGTGATCGCGTGGCTGACGATGCGCGACGAGAGCGAGCTGTCGCTTGATGCCGAGATCGAGCCCGAACGCAAGACGGGCTATCGCGAGCTGCTTCGCTATCGCTCGAGCGTGATCGTCACGATGCTGGCCTGGCTCGGCGCGTCGGCGGCGGTCGCCGGTGTCTTCCTGTGGGGGCCGACCTTCCTCGAGGAGATCCTCGAGGTCGATTCCGACGAAGCCGCGGGGCTGTTCGTGATCGTCATCCTCGGCGCGTTCGCGGGCCGGCTCTTCTTCTCGTTCTTCCCACAACGCGCGGGGCGGCGGACCTGCGGCCTCCTTATGGGAATTGGGGCGCCGGTCTTCCTCGCGCTCGCGGCGTTCAGCGGTGAGACGGAGATAGCCGGCGCGTCGCTGTTTTTGATCGCGCTCGCGTGTGCCGCCTTCTTCGTCGACGGCGGTTTCGCCAACCTCGCGCCCTACACGTCCGAGATCTACCCGACGGCGATGCGCACCCACGGCATGGGCCTCGCGTGGATGATGAGCGGCCTGGGCCGGATCATCGGCCCGGCGGGCGTCGGCACGATCGCCGGCAGCGACGACCCGATCGACCCCGAGGCCACTCTGTCGGCGCTCGAACCGGGCTTCCTGTTCCTCGCGGGCGCCTCGCTGCTCGTGCTGGTGGGGTTCCTGCTCGTCAAGCTCGAGCCCCACGGCTCGGACCTCGAGAGCTTCCATGCGCGGCTCGCGGCGGAGCGGTCGGAAGCAGCCGAGGTGAGCGCTTAGAAGAAGCGGAGAGGGAGGGATTCGAACCCTCGAAGGAGCTATTAGCCCCTTACTCGCTTAGCAGGCGAGTGCCTTCAGCCACTCGGCCACCTCTCCCGGTCAAACTGCAGTCGATTGTATGGGCCGTTCCCGGATTCGACTTTTCGCCGCTGTAGTAGCGGGACTCGTAGTCCTCGTGGCCATCGGAACGCATTTCCTGCTGCCGCCGTACCTCGAAGGGCGGGTCGAGGATCGGCTCGAGGAGCACGGCGGCCACGCCGACGTCGAGCTGAGCGCGGTGCCTGCAGTGAGGCTCCTGGCCGGCCACGGCGACCGGCTGGAGATCACGGGCAGCGGCCTCGATGTCGACTTCGACGACCCTGACGAGGACGCCTTCGACCGGCTGAACAAGTTCGACGAGGTCGAGATCGACCTGAGCGACGTCGAAGCCGACCCGTTCGATGTGTCGAGCTTCCGCCTCGAGGGCCTCGGCGACGGCCACTACCGGATCGAGACGGACGCGACCGCGACGCTTCAGGACCTCGGGCGGGTGGCCGGCGAGCAGTTCGGCCCGCTCGGCGGGCTGATCGGATCGATCGTCGGCGGCAGCGCGCCGTTCTCCGCCGCGCCGGTGCCGATCCGGCTCGACGGCGAGCTGGAGGCGAAGGACGGCGACGTGGAAATGGTCTCGGGCGACGCGAAGGTGGCGAACCTGCCGGCGGGACCGGCGGCACGGCTCGTCACAAATGCGATCCTGTCCGACCTGTGACGAAGCTCGCGGCAGCCGCCCTCGTCATCGCCGCGCTCTTCGCCGGGCCCGCAGCGGCGGCCCCGGAGCCGCAGCCCTACGGGACGAACGACGCCGGGGGCATCCGCAACGTCCTGCCGCCCGGATCGCGTGGCCTCTCGAACGCCGTGGAGCTCGGCGCCTTCTTGGCCACCGGCGTCCGTCCGGCGCACTCGAGCGACCAGCTGCCGCTCTACAGCGACCTGATCACGGCTCCGCGACCCTTCGACCAGGGCACGCTGGACGCGGTCTACAAGGACGCCGGCTTCGGCGTTCAAGGTGCGGTCGATCGGACCTACAGCCCCCGCGACGACGTAACGATCGTCCGCGACGCCGACTTCGGGGTCCCGCACATCTACTCGGACTCCCGCGACGGCGCGATGTTCGGCATCGGCTATGCGACCGCCGAGGACCGGCTCTTCTTCATGGACATCTTCCGCCACCTCGGGCGCGGGCAGCTGTCGTCGTTCGCGGGCGGCGCACCCGCGAACCGGGCGTTCGACGCGCTGATGTGGTCCGTCGCGCCCTACACGGAGGACGAGCTGACGCGGCAGACGCAGGTCCGCCCCAAGGGCTTCGAGGAGGAGTCCGACCAGCTGCGCGCGGAGCTGACCGCCTACCTCGCAGGCGTTAACCAGTACATCGCCGAGGCGCGCATGAACCCGATGAAGATGCCGGGCGAGTACGCCGCGATCAACGACCTCGACGGACCGGACGACTTCACCCCCGCCGACGTGGTTGCGACGGCCGCCGTCGCCGGCGCGATCTTCGGCGTTGGCGGCGGCGAGGAACTGAACTCGGCGCTCGCGCTCCAGGCGGCGCGAAAGCGGTTCGGCCGCCGCAAGGGCGAACGCGTGTGGCGCGACTTCCGCTCGGTGGACGACCCCGAGGCCACGGCGATCGTCCACGGCAAGCGGTTCCCGTACGCGCGACATCCGCGCGACCCGCGCGGTCGCGCACTGCCCGATCGCGGCACAGTCGAGTTCGCCGAGACCATCGAGAAGGCGGGGGCTCCGGGCGAGAACACGCGCAAGCTGCTCTCGTTCCCGAACGCCCAGTCGAATGCGCTGCTCGTGTCCGCGCGCGAGTCTCAGTCGGGGCATCCGGTCGTGGTCTTCGGCCCGCAGACCGGCTACTTCTCACCCCAGGTGCTGGTGGAGCAGGACGTGCACGCGCCCGGCTACGACGCGCGCGGCGTCTCATTCCCCGGGGTGAACCTCTTCGTGCAGCTGGGCCACGGCCGCGACTACGCATGGAGCGCCACGACGTCGGCGCAGGACGTCGTGGACACGTTCGCGGTTCCGCTGTGCGACGACACCCACTATCGCTTCCGCGGCCGCTGCCGCGAGATCGAGGTGCTCGAGCGCACGAATGAATGGAGCCCGAACGCGGCCGACCCGACCCCGGCCGGCAGCGAGACGTTGAAGATCGAGCGGACCGCGCTCGGCATCGTGATCGCCCGGGGAAAGGTCAAGGGCAAGCCCGTGCGTCTTCACGCGCCTGCGCAGCACCTACGGACACGAGACCGACTCGGGGCTCGCGTTCTCGCACTTCAACGACCCGCGTGAGATCCAGGGCCCGCGCGACTTCCAGCGCGCCGCGGCGCTCGTGCCGTTCACGTTCAACTGGTTCTACGCGGACTCGGAGCACATCGCCTACCAGAACGCCGGCGCCAACCCGATGCGCGCACGCGGTGTGGACGCAAGCCTTCCGACGCTCGGACGCAAGCGCTACGAGTGGCGCCGCTGGGACCCGCTCGGTGAGACGCGACGGTCGCTCGTCGAGAGCTCGACGCCCGGACGCAAGCACCCGCGCGTGGTCGACCAGCGCTACATCACGGATTGGAACGGCAAGCAGGCGCATGGCTATGGCGCCGCCGACGGCAACTGGGGCTACGGGCCCGTGTATCGCTCGAAGCTCTTGGACGACCGGATCCGAGCGCTGATCAAGGGGTCACGCAAGGCGACGCTCCCGGCATTGACCGAGGCGATGGCTGACGCCGCGACCGCGGACCTGCGTGGCGATGCCGTGCTGCCATGGCTGCTCCGGGTCCTGCGCGGCAAGCCTTCGGACGCGGTCGAGAAGCTGCGCGCGTGGAAGCGGGACGGAGCGCATCGCATCGACGCGGACGGCGACGGCGCCTACGAGCATGCGGAGGCGATCCAGATCATGGACGCGTGGTGGCCGCGGCTCGTGCGCGCCGAGTTCGAGCCGGCCCTCGGAGGAAAGCTGTTCGAGGCCATGACGACCGTGCACGCGATCGACAACCACCCGAACAACCACGGCGACCACGTCGGCAGCGCGTGGCAGGACGGCTGGTACTCGTTCGTGCAGAAGGACCTGCGCACGCTGCTCGGGCGCCGCGTACGCGGGCGGTGGTCGCGCACCTACTGCGGCAACGGCTCGGTCGCGCGGTGCCGCAAGGTACTCAGGCGATCGCTGAAGGAGGCGGTCGCGGTTGACCCGGCCGAGCTGTACGCAGACCCCGTCTGCGCCGATGAGGGCCGTGACGGCGAGCAGGCCTGCTTCGACTCGATCTGGCACCGGCCGCTCGGCGGCATCACCCAGCCGCTCATTCCGTGGCAGAACCGGCCGACGTTCCAGCAGGTCGTCGAGATTCCGAAGCGCGCGCCGCGCTAGGGTCCCGGCATGGACGAGCGCTTCTGCAAGGTCGGGGACGTCGAGCTCTGCTACGAGCCGTTCGGCGAGCCGGACCGTCCCGCCGTGCTGCTCGTCATGGGTCTCGGCACCCAGATGATCGCCTGGCACGAAGACTTCTGCGCCGAGCTTGCCGACCGGGGCTTCTACGTGATCCGGTACGACAACCGCGACGTCGGCCGCTCGACCCATCTGAGCGACCGGCCGGCGCCCAAGCCGCGCGAGATCCTGACGCGGCGGATCCAGCGGCCGGCCTACCTCCTGAAGGACATGGCCGCGGACGGCATCGGCCTCCTCGACGAGCTCGAGATCGAGAGCGCGCATGTGGTCGGTGCGTCCATGGGCGGGATGATCGCCCAGACGATGGCGGCCGAATATCCGGACAGGGTGCTTTCGCTCGTCTCGATCATGTCGAGCACCGGCAGCCGCTGGTCGGGTCAGCCCGCGCCGCGCATTCTCCCGCTCTTCCTGCAGAAGCCGGCCACGAGCAAGGAGGACTACGTGGAGCGGATCGTGAAGCTGTTCAAGGTCGTCGGGTCACCCGATTTCGAGCGCGATGAGAACGAGCTGCGCGCGCTCCTCGCGCTCGGCTGGGACCGCGGCGTCGACGCGGACGGCGTCACCCGTCAGCTCGGGGCGATCATCGCGAGCGGCCACCGCGCGCAGGACCTCAAGCGGATCCGCGTGCCGACGCTCGTGATCCACGGGAAGTCCGACCGCTTGATCCGCCCCTCGGGCGGGCGTGCTACGGCGCGCGCGATCCCGGGCGCCCGGCTCGAGCTGATCGAAGGCATGGGCCACGACCTTCCGCGCGGCGTCTGGCCACGCATCCTCGACGGGATCGAGCAGACCGCCGCGCGCGCCGCGGAGCCCGCCGCGCAGCCCGCCGCCTAGCTGCCGCGGACGACCTCCTCGCAGCCGCGGACGCGGTCCTTCCTGTCCACAGACGCCTTGTCGCGGCCCTTGCCGCACCGGATTCGGTCCCGCTTGCCATCACGCGCCTCGACGGTGTCGCGCCCACGGCCGCCACGGACACGGTCGCGGCCGGCGCCGCCGTCGAGCGTGTCGTTGCCCCCGCCGCCCCTCAGCTTGTCGCGCCCTAGGAAGCCCTGGGCGTTGTCGTCATCGCCGCCGCCGCGCATGACGTCGCGCTTCTCGGCGCCCAGCAGGCGGTCGTTGCCGGTGCCGCCCCTCATCCGGGTGCCTCGGCTGATGTTCGTGGCCTCCTGGCAGTCGGGAAGGTCCGAGCACTCGTTCGCGCGCAGATCGTCGTCACCGGTGCCGCCCTTCAGCCTGTCGCGGCCGAGGTTGTCGCAGATCCGGCCGAGCTCGCCCACGTCGCAGCCGGCGCCGAAGAGCTTGTCGTTGCCGTCCCCGCCGTCGATCTTGTCGCTGTCGCCGTTGCCGTCGAGGATGTCGTCGCCGGCGAGCCCGTTGATCGTGTCGTCGGAGCGGCCGCCCTCGATCTGATCCGCCTTCTCGGTGCCGTTGATCGTGTCGGGCTCGTCGGTTCCCTCGAGCTCTTCCGCGATCGCGAACGCCCCGAGCCCCAGGACGAGGATCCCGGCGAGGACGATGATCCCCCGCCTCATCTGACTGTCAGCGTTCCCTTCATGTTCGGGTGCGGCTGGCAGATGAACGCGTACTCACCGGGGTCGAGCTTCTCCACCCCGGCGACCGGCACGGTCGTCCCGGTACCGGCGAGCTCGCTACGGAAGAGGCCGTCCGTCGATGCGACGTTGTGCATCACCCCGTCGTAGTTGGAATACGAGACCGTGCCGCCCTTGCCGACCGTTACGTTGGGCGTCAGGTACCCATAGCTCTGGGCGCCGGGGCCAGTGGTGATGGTGGCTTCGCTCGAGCCGCCCCCGCCGTCGCCTCCGTCATCTCCGCCGCCGTCGTCGCCGCCGCCGCCATCTCCGCCGCCGCCGCCGTCACCGCCGTCGTTACCGCCGTCCGGATCGCCGGTGGCGCCCAGCTTGAGCGCGAACAGCGTGCTGGTGCCGTCCGTCTGCGCCGTCGCGAACACCATGTGACGCGCGACCGAGACCCCGCTCGAGTTCCCCGAGTCGTCCATGGACTGCCCGGTGTCATCCTCGAACGAATGGGAGAGCAGTTGCGCGCCGCTGGAGGTGTCGAACGCCTGGAGCGCGCCGATGAAGTCGTTCAGGCTGTAGACGATCCCGTTCGCGACGGCCACGCCGTTGTAGCGCGTGCCGCCGGTCAGCGGCGTAGCCCACTGGATTTCACCGGTGTCGCGGTTGAGTGAGTACAGGTTGCCGCCCGTGACGGCGACGTAGATCCCGTCCTTGTCGACGGCGGTCGAGCTCAGGTTGCAGCCGAAGCACGGCACCCCGACCGTGGCCTGCCACGCCTCTTCCATCGTGTCTGTGTAAACCGCCGTGTACACCCCGGACTTCTGCAGGCCGCCGAACATCTGACGTCCCTCGGAGTTGACCCACAGGTTGGGCGACGCGAGGAAGTTGAAGTCGAACTGCGCGCACGAGAAGCGTCCGACCGGCCACTGCACGTCGCTCTGGCAAGTGGGTGAGTCGACATCCTGCGGGAACGGATAGCTGTCCGAGGTGCCGCGATGGGAGGCCAGGATCTTTCCGAACTTCTTCGAGTCGGGATCGGCATTGATCTTGAGCAGCGAGTTGGTGATCGGATGCTGCTTCTCGCTGGCCGGGTTGCCGGTGCCGGCGTACACCAGCATCTTCTTCACGTCGACGGCCGGTGTGTTGATGGTCGACCCGCCGCGGTAGCCGGCCTCGTGGTCCTTCTTCGGGATGTTGTGGGTCTTGACCAGGATCTTGCCCCGTCCCTTGCGTGAGCCGTCGAGGATCGCGAAGCCGGGCCACGAGTGGTCGCTCGACTCGTCGCCCTTGAAGGCCTGGAAGACCATCCCCTTGAAGGGCACCGGGCTCGAGTCGAGGCCGCCGCCCTCGTCCTTGTCGACCACGCGCTTCCAGACCACCTTCCCGGTCCGCTTGTTGAGCGCCGTCAGCACCGATGCCTTGGGCAGGGTGGCGGCGACGTAGACGAGCCCCCGCTTGACCGCGGGCGAGCCCACGATTCCGGCGCCCTCGGCGAAGTTGCTGCCTTCGCTCTTGCCCACCGACCGCGTCCACACGACCTTGCCGGTGTTGGCGTTCATTGCGTAGACGTTGCCAAGCTCGGTCCCAACGAACACGCAGCCGTCGGCGACGACCGGGGTCGAGTGGATCCGACCTCCGTCCGGAGTCTCCGTCTGCCAAGCGACGCCGAGCTCGGCGACGTTGCCGGTATCGATCTTCTTCTCCTTGCGCTGCTCGCGATGGCTGTTGAGGGTGCCGCCGTAGATCGGCCACTCGCCCTGGCGCGCCTTGGGCTTCGCGCAACCGGGAATTCTCTTCCCCTTCTTCGCCGGAGCGAGAGCCGCGGGCGCGGCTGCCGCAAGCAGGACGACCAGGAAAACGAAAAGCGCGCGCGTCCTCACGGCGACCACGGCCCCTCGGTGATCGACTTCCAGACCTCGCGCCGCGTGCGCGCGCCGGGCGCGACGTTCGACGCGTACGGCCGGGTCTCCATCAGGTGGTTGTGCGCGCTCGTGAGCGTGTACTCGTCGTCGCGCAGCGCGTTGACCTGATCGCAGGTGATCTCATGGCGCTTCTTGTCGGGATCGACCCTGTAGGCCCCCGCGACGTTGCGCCCGAGGATGCCGTTGCGGATCGTGCGGGACGGGTCGGGCGCCTTGCGCGTCGGATCCTCGACGTCGCCGTCCAGGCCGTACGGCAGCCCGTACAGCTCCCTGCCCTTCTCGGTGAACTCGAACCGGCGCAGCGCGACGATCTCGGGCTGCGGCGAGCCGTACCAGAGGCTGTCGGTCCCCCACACGACGCGCTTCGGCCCGACGTGGTTGATCAGCTTGCCGAGCAGGTGCGCGGCCTGGTCCGGATCGCTCATCGTGTCGCGCCAGACCGAGCCGAGCTCCGCGTACACGTTCGGGACGTTGCCGAACCGCTCGCCCTTCTTGCGGAAGCGCGGTGCGTCGTAGTTGTTCTCGCGTAGCGACTTGATGAAGCCGTCGACCGTGGTGGTACCGGAGTCGGCCTCTTCGTCGCCGCGGTACGCCTTCTGCTCGTCGCCAGTGTCGTAGCCCGAGTGGTAGACGATGATGTTCACATCGGGGTGTTTCTTCGCGGCCGGCCCGACGTCGCGCGGTGCGGCGGCGCGCTGGTCGAAGCCGGGGAGCGCGAACCCCTTGTGCGTCGCGACGGTCGACGGGATCTCGGGGAACTTCTCGGAGACCGCCTTGACCTGCTGGAGGAAACGGTCGCCCGTGGCCGAGTCGAGGAACCAGCCGCTCGCGTTCGGGACGTCACCCCAGGCGCAGTAGGTCTTCCAGCCGCGCAGCCGGTCGCGGTACTTCTCCGCGCGCTCCATCATGAGCTGCATCTCTTCCTCGAGGTAGAGCGGCGGGTCGACGGTCGATTGCGAGTCGCCGGTCCCGCCCCGGTTCGGCATGACGAACGCATGCATCACGGACCGCTGCGAGCGCGCGAGCTCGTTGACGACGTCGATCGTCTGCGACGCCTCCTCGATCGGCAGTGGGTTGCGCGTGTCCGGCGAGGTCGGCACGACCGACAGGACCGTGCATGAGGTCGCCGAGTCGAGGTAGATCTCCTTCAGGTAGTGGTAGCGCGAGAGGTTCTCGATCGGGTCCGCCTCGCCACCCTCGCGTGTCTGCGGCCAGACCGCGGCAAAGAACGCGTGGATCGCCGGGTTCGTGGTACGCCACATGCCGTCCGGATCGACGTGGTGCGACTGCACGTCGAAGATGAACTCGCCCGGCAAGTTGCGCACCGTCTCGAGTCCCTTTCGTCCCGCCCACTCGAGGTCGCACGCGTCCGGCCGTCCCGTGGACACCCCCTTGGCGACGCCGCCGTAGTTGCCGTAGACCCCCGGCCGCACGGCGTCGATCGCCCAGAAGCCGATCGCCAGCGCGGCGGAGGTACGGACGAACTCGCGCCGGCTCATGTTGAACTTGCGGCGCCAGCGCTCGACCTCTGCGTCCTGGATCGCCATGATCGCCTTCTGCTCGCGCGACGGCGGCGACGGGAAGTACTCGTCGTTTGAGCACGGCAGGACGTCGACCGCGACGTCCTCGGCCATCGTCTCCCACGCGTCGCGGCCACGGGGCGAACGGAGTGGTTCCCAGTTCCCCCAGTGGCTCACTTCGCGACCTCGAACGCCCCGCGCATGAAGGGATGGATGCGGCAGAAGTACGTGACGACCTCGCCGGGCTTGTAGCCCTCCTCCTTCGTCACGTCCAGCGACCAGTTCAGCTGGTTGGTCGCCGGCCCGATCTCGGGCGTGCCGAACCCGACCTCCGAAGAGTCGAAGTCGACCTTGCGCTTCGCGCTCGTCCGGCCATTCGCGAGCGGGTAAGCGGCACCCGTCGGGCCGAGGCACGGGAACTTGCACGAAGTGACCGTGTGCCAGATCAAGCCCCCCTCGAAGTTCGAGAAGTTGAGCGTGTCGCCGAGCTTCACGGTCGGGATGCCCATCGACATGCGCGTCGAGAGGTCGCCCGGCGTGTAGATGAAGTCGGCGATCGCGACTTGGTTGCCCTCGCCGGCGCTCGCGGCCTCCCACTTCCCTTCCGCGTGACCGCGATTCGTGTTCTCGACGAGCTGACCGTGCGTGACGACGCCCTTCTTACACAACACCGGCGGCTCAGCCTGGATGCCAGCGTCGCGGAGCCCGCCCTTCCGGAAGCAGTTCTTCCGGCCGCTGCTCTTGACCTTGAACGGGTTCACGCCGGGCGCCTGCCGCTTCCCGTTCTCGTCGTCGGGAACGAGCAGGCTGACCGCGATGCCCATGTTCTCGTAGGTCGACTGGAGCTTCGTGTCGTACGTGACGTTCGAGCGCAGCTTGTCGCCCGGCCTCACGCGGACACCCCAGAACGGGTTCCCCACGACCGGCATCGAGAAGTTCCAGGAGTCCTTCGGGCCGCCGCCCTTCTTCTGGTTCTTCCAGTACTTGGCCTTGCCGGTGTAGATCCGCCGCTTCTTCTTCCCGCGGACGAGGTCGATCTCGTTCTGGATCCCGCCCGGATGCATGTGTCCGCCCATTCCGATGATCGTTCCGCCGGTGAACGGGCCCGCTCTGCCGAACGGCTCACCCTTCGCCGGGAACTCCCAGTCCTCGCCCTTGCCGTTTCCGGGCTGGCCCTGTCCGACCTCCTCATCGCCCCAGGAGTTGAACGACGCGCACTGCTCCTTCGGCCACGTGCACTGTCCGTCCTTGCCGCCGAAGGGGCGCTGGACGTTGAAGACGGGGTAGCCCGATGGACGCACGTCGAGCCACAGCGGGTACGCCGGCTTGATGCCGAGCTCGTCACCCTGCGCCTTCGGGATGAAGTCGATGTCGTAGATGATGTAGGCCTCCATCGGCTGCGCGACGGCCGAGTGGACCATGTAGAGCATCAGCCAGGTGTCCGTGCCCTGCACCGGCATGCCGAAGCCGCGCGGGAACGGCGCGACGGTCTTTTCCTCACCCGACGCGAAGAACGGTCCGCTGCCGTATTCGGGGTAGGACAGCCAGGTGCCGTGGTGGAGGTGCACCTGCTCGACCGGCGGAACGGTGCCGTCCGCGCGGACGAGGTTCGGCCTGAAGCGCGTGATGTAGCCGTCGACCATCGGCTTCTCGATCGTCACGGGCTCGACGAGGACGTCGTTCTGCCCCGGCTTGACGGCGATCGGGCCGTAGGAGAAGCGCATCCGCTGGCACGCGCCCGGGTAGCGCACGAAGTCCGGTCCCTTCCAGCCTTCGGCCTTGTAGAACTGCTTCTCGAAGGGGTCCTCTCCCTCGAACTCGCACGGGCGCGGGACGATGTCGAGCCCGAGCGGGTCAAGCTCAGGCGTGGGGGCGCGATCGATCCGCTGCGCGGACGCGCTCGTCGGGACGAGCAGAAGCAGTGCCAGCACGAGCACTCCGGCGAACTTCGACATCAGTTCCTCCCCCGCGTAGGAAACAACCCCTTGCCGTTGGTACGGACGCGTACCTAGGTTACCCGGAGTAAACCACATCCGGAAGAAGAAACGTTGCAGCTCGCGCCTACTTGCGCGGCTAGCGCGAAACGGGTGCTGTCGTGGCCGCGCCCTGGATCACTGCCCTGACCACCTGAACGAGCACGGGGGCCAGCTCGGGGAGGGTCTTCGCGTCCTTGGTGAGCAGGTGCTGCTGCACGAGCTCGCCGATTCCGCCCACCATCGCGCGCAGGTAGACCTCGGGCACCTCGCCGATCTCGGGGTGCTGGCGCGCCGCGCGGCGCGCGAGGATCACGTACTGCTGGACGAACTGCTCGTAGACCTGCACGCGCAGCTCGACGGCGGCATGTCCGGCACCGAGCACGTCCACAAGGAACGTCTTCGCGAACTCGGGATCGGCCGCGAGCCCCCCGACGTAGCTGTCGATCGCAACCTCGAGGACCTCACGCCAGTCGGCGTCCGCGTCGACGCGGAGCGAGGCCTCGACCATTTCACTGATCAGCGCCTCGGTTCCGGTGGCGTACGCAGCCAGGAAGCAGTCCTCCTTGTCCTTGAACTGCTCGTAGAAGGTGCGACGCGACACGCCGGCCTCGCTCACGACGTCGCCGACGGTCACGCGCGCGTAACCCTTCGCCGCGACCGCGCGCGTGACCGCGTCGAGCATGCGTGCGCGCTGGGACGCACCGGTGGCCTCCTTCTGGCCGACCCAGCCCTCGTCGGGTTCGAGCGCACGGAAGAACAGGGAGTCGGTGCGAGCCATCCGATCTGAGGGTAGCGATCGGTACGGCGCAGTACCAACGCTGCGCGCGCGGACGACGCCCTCCCCGGGCCGCCGCGAAGGCATAGCTACAGCGCTACGCCCGAGTTCGCCTCGAAGCTGGCGATGCGCCGGCCGTCCGCCAGCACATCCGCCTCCACCCGAACCCGGCGGCCGTCCGAGCGGACGACGATCGCCTCGGCGGTAAGCAGCTCGGCGTCCGCCGGCACGCCGGAGTGGAAATGCGCGCAGATGTCGACCGTGGTCATGGTCGCGCTCCTCCCCTGATCCGGGACGACCGCGGCCGCGGCTGCGTTCATCGCGACCTCCGCGAACGCCACCAGCACTCCGTTGTCGACCGGCCGCGCCGGCATCTCGTACACGGCGACCCCCGCCGCGAACCGCACAAGACTCATCTCCTCTGATTGGGCGATCATCAGGCGCCTCCCTCCTTGATGTGCGTTCCGCAGATGCGGTACGCCCCCGTACACATCGGTACGCGGATGTATACCCCAGCTGTCAAGAACTCGCGAGATTTCTTCGTGAATACAGTCCGCCGGTGCTGAGCCGACTGCGTGAAGCCGCGATTCGACGGTTGCGAATCTGGCGTTACCGGGGCAACAGCGTCGAATGCCCGGTCTGCGACTCGCGCTTCCGGCGGTTCATGGCACGCGCGAACGGGCCCGAGGTCGTCTGCTGGCGATGCGGCGCGCACGAGCACCATCGCGCGCTATGGCTGTATCTCGACCGCATGCGACCGGAGCTCTTGTCGCGGCCCGGAGCACTGCTTCACTTCGCGCCGGAGTGGGGACTTGCGCGACGCCTCCGCGAGCGGGTCGGGCGCTACGTGTCCGCCGATTTGGATCCCGAGGTCGGCGATCTCACGCTCGACATCACCGCGCTCGACCTCCCCGATGCGAGCTTCGACTACATCGTCTGCTCACACGTGCTCGAACACGTTGCGGACGACGGCTCAGCGATGCGCGAGCTTCGGCGCATTCTGGTTCCAGGCGGACGCGCGATCGTCATGGTCCCCGTCGATCGCAACCGCGACACGACGCTCGAGGATCCAGCGATCACCAGTCCCCACGCGCGCCGTGAGGCGTACTGGCAGGAGGACCACGTGCGCCTGTACGCGCTCGACATCGTCGATCGTCTGACTGCCGCCGGCTTCCAGGTCGAGCACGCGCGGCCCGACGAAAGCCTGTCGCCGGCCGAGATCGATCGGTTCAAGCTCCCCGGCGGCAGCGACATCTTCGTCTGCACGGCCGTCTAGAGCGGAGGGGGTGGGATTCGAACCCACGGTCCGCCGAGAAGACGGACACCGGTTTTCAAGACCGGCGCATTCAACCGCTCTGCCACCCCTCCGGGTTTCTAAAGGGGGTCTGACCCCCTTTAGAAATGAGGCTAGCGCCGCTCGAGCTCTCGCTGGCGTGACCGCTCGCGGCGCAGAGCGCCGTACCAAGCCGCCGCCATCGAGATCCCCGTCGCGACCACGATCCAGAGGAAGGCGAGGCCTTCGCTCGTGTCGAGCTGGGCCTGGCGGATCAGCACCGTCAGGCCGAGCGCGCCCCACGCCGCCGCGGCGAACCCCGGGTGGCCGATCCACCACCCGATCAGGAACGGGCCGACGAGAGTCGCGATGACGATCGCAGCCGCGATCTCCATCGCGTCAGTCTGACGCGCTGATCACCTCGGGCGCGCCGTACGCGTGCAGCACCTCGGGCACCGCGATCGTGCCGTCCTCCTGCTGGTGGTTCTCGACGATCGCGATGATCGTGCGGCCGACCGCTACAGCCGTGCCATTGAGGGTGTGCACATGGCGGACGCCCTCGTCGGAGCGGTACCGAACATCGAGCCGGCGTGCCTGGAAGTCCGTCGTGTTCGAGCACGACGTCAACTCACGGAAGCGCTCCTGGCCCGGTAGCCACGCCTCGAGGTCGTACTTCTTGGCGGCGGATGCGCCGAGGTCGCCGACCGCGATGTTCACCACGCGGTATGGAATCCCGAGCAACTGCAGGATCTCCTCCTCGATCGCGAGCAGCCGCTCGTGCTCGTCCTTCGACTCCTCGGGACGCACGAACGTGAACATCTCGACCTTGTCGAACTGGTGCACGCGGAAGATGCCGCGCGTGTCCTTGCCGGCCGCACCCGCCTCGCGCCGGAAGCACGTGGAGAACCCGGCATAGCGGAGCGGCAGCTGGTCGCCGGAAAGGATCTCGCCCGCGTGTAGAGATGCGAGCGGCACCTCGGACGTGCCCGCCAGGTACAGGTCGTCCTCGGGCAGGCGGTAAATCTGCTGCTCCGTGTCGGGCAGGAAGCCGGTTCCGTAGAGCGCGTCCTCGCGCACGAGCACGGGCGGGATCACCGGCTCGAAACCCTTCTCGCCCAGGACCTCGAGCGCCCAGCGGACGAGCGCGAGCTCGAGCAGTACCAGCGGACCCTTGAGGTACGCGAACCGCGAGCCGGCCACCCGCGCCCCGGCTTGCATGTCGACGAGCCCGCCGAGCAGCTCGAGGTGGTCGCGGCCGGTCTTGCCGGACTCGCCGACCTCGCGGAGTGCCTCGTCCTCATCCGGCGCCGTCGGGTCGGGCGGGTTCGGCACGCCGGCGAGCGCCTTGCCGAGCCGCTCCTCCACCTCGCCGACCTCCGCCTGCAGCTGCTTCACCTCACTGGCGACGCCGCGCATCTCCTCGATTGCGGCCGACGCGTCCTCGCCCGCGCGCTTCGCTTCGGCGATCCGGTCGTTGGCCTGGTTCTGCTTGGCCCGAAGCTCCTCGAGCCGCGGCAACAGCTCACGCCGGCGCTCGTCGAGCGAGAGCAGCTCGTCCAGCACGTCCGCGTTGCCGCGCCGAGCGAGCGCTGCGCGAACCGGTTCCGGGTCGCGCCGTATCTCCTTTAGGTCGAGCACCCGACCGAGCGGGCCTAGTCGCCGTTGCCCGAGTACTTCTCCAGGAACTCGGCGACCTGTTCGGCGTCATCGCCGACCACGATGTTCGCGGGCATGATCGCGCCGGAGAAGCCGCCGTTTCGGATCGCGAAGAGGGCGTCGTCCTTGGCAACGCGGCGGGTGTCGAAGTTCGGGCCGTTCGTGCGCTCGCCGCCGGAGACCTGGCCCTCGGGCTTCGAGCCATGCGCCGACGCGGCGCTCAGCGTGTGACAGCCGCTGCAGCGCTCGTTGAAGAGCTGCGCCCCCGTCTCGCTGGCGGAGTCGACTTCGATCTTGTCCTGCTCGCAGCCGGTGAGGAGCGCACCGGCGACCAGCGCAGCCGCCAAAGTTCGGAGGATCATCGGGCGGGCATACTAACCGCCGCCTGTGCGCCGCCTCCTTCCCATCACAGCCCTGCTGCTGGCCGTCGTAAGCGGCTGCGGCGACGACGAGGACACGCCCGGCCGGACCGTCACGGTCGAGTCCGGCGAGACCGTCGCCGTCGTCGCCAAGGAGTACTCGTTCGATCCGGAGACGATCGTGCTCACAGGCGGCGGCGAGCTGACCGTCGAGCTCGACAACCAGGGCACGCTTGCCCACAACTTGCGCGTCTTCGACGGGGGGAAGGACGTCGGCGGAACGCCGACCTTCGCGGGTGGCGAGCCGCGCTCGGGCGCGGTCCAGGTCGAGCCGGGCGAGTACGAGCTCCTGTGCACCGTGGGCGACCACGCCGCCCTGGGGATGAAGGGCAAGCTCGAGGTCAAGTAGAGGAACCGCGCCAGGGGCGGCGAAGTCCTGACCGCCCCGGCGGCGGTGGTGGCGGCCCAAAATCTGCTTTAAGCGGACGGTCGTCTCATTCGGCGGCAATCGATACTGCCGTCGGGGCGATTACTTCTGCGCCCCGCCGGCGTCTTACCTGCAAATCCCGCTGCACGCGGAGGACGTACACCCCCTATCTGGGAAACTGACAGGTCCATGCGCTCCATCTGGAAGGGCACAATTTCGTTCGGTCTCGTGAACATCCCGATCGCGCTCGGGGTGGCTACGCAGCGCTCGGATCCCAAGTTCCGGACGCTCGACGCCGAGACCAACCAGCCGATCCGCCAGCAGATGGTGTCGTCGGCGCGCGACGACGCCGTCGTCGAGCGCACCGAGACCGTGAAGGGCTACGAGGTCGGCAAGGGCCAGTTCGTCGTCGTCACCGACGAGGAACTCGAGAGCGTCGCCGTGGAGCGCCGGCGGACCATCGACATCATCTCGTTCATCGACATCGAAGAGGTGGACCCGGTCTACTACGACCGCACCTATTACGTCGCCCCGCAGGAAGCGTCGAACAAGCCCTACACCCTTCTGCTCGAGGCGCTCAAGCAAACCGGCAAGGCCGCGGTCGGCAAGATCGTCCTGTCGAGCAAGGAGCACCTCGTCCTGCTCCGCCCCTCCGGCGATGCGCTCGCGATCGAGCTCCTCTTCTACCCCGAGGACGTGCGCATCTCCACGCGCGACGAGATCGAGGACGTCGTCCACGACACCAAGGTGGCCAAGGCCGAGCTCGATATGGCGAAGCAGCTCGTCGAGAGCCTGTCGCGCCCGTTCGAGCCGGGCGAGTTCGAGAACGAGCACAAGCGCGACCTGATGGCGCTGATCGAGAAGAAGCTTGCCGGCGAGGAGATCGAGGTCGCGCCGGAGCCCGAGGAGCGCCAGCCCGTGCCGGACCTGATGGCGGCGCTTCAGGCCTCGCTCGACCAGGCCAAGGACACGAAGCGCAAGGGCGGCGCAAAGCCCGCGGCCAAGACGGCGAAGAAGAAGGCCGCCGCCAACGGCTCGGGCGCCAAGAAGTCGCCTGCCAAGAAGACGAAGTCACGCGCGCGCGCGAAGACGAAGGCCTGAGCGCCTGGACCAGTCCGCCTTCCGAGCCGCGATGGGCCAGTTCGCGACGGGCGTCGCGGTGGTCACGACTCGCGGCCCGGCCGGGCTTACGACGAACGCGTTCAGCTCCCTTTCGCTCGACCCCCCGCTGGTGCTGGTCTGCCTCGACCTCGAGTCGCGCACGCTCGCGGCCGTCCGCGAGCACCGGCGGCTGGCGGTGAACGTCCTGTCGGAGTCGCAGGAGGAGATCGCGGCGCGCTTCTCCGGCAAGGCCGCGCACAAGGAGAAGTTCCGCGACGTCGGCTGGCGCGAGGAGGGCGGCGTGCCCGTGCTCGACGGCACCGTCGCGTGGGTGGCCGGACCGGTGCTCGAGCTGATCCCCGGCGGCGACCACGTGATCGCGATCGTCTCAGCGGAGGCGTTCGAGGCGCGGGGCGGAGACCCCCTCCTCTTCCACGCGGGCGAGTACCGCTAGATCCCGAAGCCGCCCGCCGACGCGCCGGCGCGCAGGGCCAGCGTCACGATCAGGAGCGTGCCGATCGTCATCACGCCCATCTCGCGCATGACGACCCGGAGCGCCAGCGCCCTTTGCTCGGCCTGGTCGAGCGCGTCCACGTCGTCGATCCCCTCGAGCTCGTGCTGCGCCGCGCTGACCCGCATCCCCTCGCTGACCATCGTCACCGCGAGGATCGACACGCCGTAGAGGTAGTGGAGCTCGTCCTCGGGCTGGTTGCCCGAGATCAGGAGCCACAACCCCACGGCGACCTGGACCACGACGATCACCTGCGCGACGCGCAGCAGGTACCAGAACCAGATCGACGGCTGCCCCCGCAGCCAGGCGACCGCACCCCACCCGGCGACGATCGCGTTGGCGCAGAGGACCGCGATTCCCATAGCGGCGTGAAAGCCAGTCAACAAGCGCCCTTTCGCACTATGTAGCAACTTGTCACAAACGTGGATATAACACGGCGCCCCCGATGCTGAAGAGCTATCTGCCAGCCCTGATCTTCATCTTCCTGGGCCTGGTCACGGGCGGGGCGTTCGTCTTCCTCAACCGCGTGCTCGGCCCGAGCCGCCCGAGCAAGGTCAAGGCCGACCCCTACGAGTGCGGGCTGCCGTCGGACGTGCAAGAGAACTTCCGCTTCGGCATGTCCTTCTACCTCGTGGCGATGCTGTTCATCCTGTTCGACATCGAGGTCGTCTTCCTGTACCCGGTCGCGGTGCAGCTCGAGGCCTTCGGCGTCTTCGCCCTGGTGGAGACGATCGTCTTCATCGTCCTCCTGTTCGTGGCATTCATCTACGTCTGGCGGCGGGGTGCGCTCGAATGGAAGTGATCCGCCAGCCGGTCGGCGAGGCGAGCGACGACCTGCGCGTGCGCCAGCTCCAGGCGCGCCAGCTGCTCAAGGGCGAGCTCGAGGGCAAGGACCTGGAGGAGTACGTCCAGTCGCGCGTACTACTGACGACCCTCGAGAAGGCTCAGAACTGGGGCCGCGGCAACTCGATGTTCCCGCTCGGTTTCGGCCTCGCGTGCTGTGCGATCGAGATGATCACGATCATCGGGTCGCCGCGCAACGACATCGCGCGCTTCGGCCACGAGGCCGTCCGCGCGTCCCCCCGGCAGGCGGACATGATGATCCTGTCGGGCCGCGTGTCGGTGAAGATGGCGCCGATCATCCGCCGCATCTACGACCAGATGCTCGAGCCGAAGTGGGTGATCGCGATGGGCGCGTGCTCCTCGAGCGCCGGCATGTTCAACAACTACGCGCTCGTGCAGGGTGCCGACAAGTTCATGCCGGTGGACATCTACGTGCCGGGCTGCCCGCCCCGGCCCGAGGCGCTCATCTACGGGATCAACAAGCTGCAGAAGATGATCTGGGATCGCCCCGACCTCGGCTGGCGCGAGCGCTACAAGTCCAAGGGAACCGAGGAGCCGGCCCGCTTCCCCGAGGGTCCCGTTGCCTGACGCGACCGGGCTCGAGCTGGTCGCCCAGCGCGTGCGCGACAAGCTGGGCGGCGACGCCGTGGTCGGCACCGCCTACCACCGCGCGCTCGCGACCCTCGAGGTCGCACCCGGCGCGGTGCGCGACGTGCTGGGGTACCTGAAGGCGGACGACGAGGATCCGTACCCGCTCCTGATGAGCGTCCACGGATGCGACTACCTGCCCGACGAGCCGCGTCTCGGCGTCCACTACCAGCTGCTCTCGATGCGGCGTACGGAGCGCCTGAACGTGAAGACGCGCCTCGGCGCCGACGAACCGCATTTGCCGACGGTCGTCGACCTCTTCCCCGGCGCGAACTTCCAGGAGCGGGAGGTCTACGACATGTTCGGCGTCGTCTTCGACGGCCATCCGGACATGCGCCGCATCCTCATGCCGGAGGACTACGAGGGCTACCCGCAGCGGCGCGACTTCCCGATCGGCGGCGAGCCGGTCCTCTTCACCTACAACGAGCACGAGACACCGCGCTGGTATGAGTGAAGTCCCGAGCCCGCTGAGCACGCCCTACCGCGAGCGCGAGCAGTCGGTCACGCTCGAGCGCGGCACGATGGAGCAGCCGGTCAGCGGCACGGAGCTCGAGCCGCGGCACGAGCTCTTCACGATCAACATGGGGCCGCACCACCCCGCGACGCACGGCGTGCTGCGCCTGCTGCTGACGCTCGAGGGCGAAACCGTCCGCCAGATCGAGCCGATCATCGGCTACGTCCACACCGGGATCGAGAAGTCGTGCGAGGACCAGGCGTACTGGAAGGTCATCCCGTTCGTCGAGCGGATGGACTACCTCGCGTACTACTTCAACGCGATGGCGTTCTGCATGTCGGTGGAGCGCCTGCTCGACCTCGAGGTGCCGGCCCGCGCGCAGTACCTGCGCGTCATCCACCTCGAGCTCAACCGCATCGCGAGCCACCTGTTCTGGCTCGCCACCTCGGCGCTCGACCTCGGCGCCGTGACGATGCTCTGGTGGGGCTGTCGCGAGCGCGACTACGTGCTCGACCTGTTCGAGTACTCCTCGGGCCAGCGCTTCCACACGCGCTACTTCCAGGTCGGCGGCGTGATCGAGGACCTGCCGCCCGGCTGGGAGCAGAAGGCGCGCGAGTTCTGCGCGATGCTGCCGACGCGGCTCGACCAGTACGAGGCGCTGCTCGACCAGAACGAGATCTTCCTCCAGCGCCTGAAGGGCGTCGGGGTCGTCGACGAGCAGACGCTGCTCGACCTGGGCGTCACCGGGCCGCTCCTGCGCGCGACCGGCAATCCGTGGGACCTGCGCAAGGCGATGCCCTACTCGTCATACGACCAGTTCGACTTCAAGATCCCGGTCGGGACGGTCGGCGACAACTACGACCGCTACCGCGTACGGATGGCGGAGATGCGCGAGTCGGCCAAGATCGTGGAGCAGGCGCTCGACGGCCTGCCGGAGGGGCCCTACATCTCGCCGGACCGCAAGGTCGCGCTTCCGCCCCGGTTCGAGCTCGCGACCTCGATGGAGGCGCTGATCCACCACTTCAAGCTCGTCACCGAGGGGTTCCGCGTTCCCGTCGGTGAGGCATACGTGCCGATCGAGTCACCGCGCGGCGAGCTCGGCTGCTTCGTCGTCTCGGATGGCTCGTCGAAGCCGTCGCGGGTCCACATGCGCGACCCGAGCTTCGCGAACCTCCAGTCGCTCAAGCAGATGGGCGAGGGCGGCCTGATCGCCGACCTGATCGCGTGCATCGCGATGCTCGACCCGATCCTCGGAGGCATCGACCGGTGAGCGGCGAGATCCGCCCCGAGACGACGACCCACGAGGAGCCCGGGCTCGACTCCGGCGAGCTCGAGCAGCCGGCGGTCGTGCCCGACCTGGCCGAGATCGACGTGCCGCGGGAGCTGCAGGCCGAGATCGAGGACCTGATCTCGCGCTACCCCGACCGCCACTCGGCCGCGCTCCCCGCGCTCGCGGCGGCGCAGCGGCTCCACGGCTGGTGCTCGCCCGAGGCGATCGACCAGGTGGCAGCGGTCATGCGCGTGACGCCCGCCTACCTCTCGAGCGTCGCGACCTTCTACGACATGCTCAACACCGAGCCCGTCGGCCGCCAATACGTCTGGGTGTGCACGAGCGTCGCGTGCATGCCGAAGAACGCCAAGGCGGTCTACGACGCGATCAAGGAAGCGGGCGGCGACCTCGACGACGTCCACATTCGCGAGTTCGAGTGCCTCGGAGCGTGCGACATGGCGCCGATGGCGTCGGTGAACGGCCGCTTCATCGGGCCGCTCCAGCCCGGCGACGCAGAGCAGATAGTCGAGGCGCTTAAGCGAGGCGAGCAGCCGCTGCCCGGAAGGGGGCTGGGCGATGGCTGAGGAGAAGCGCGTGCTGCTCGAGAACATCGACGAGCCCGGCCTCGCGACGATGGAGGTTTACGAGCGGCTCGGCGGCTACTCGCGCCTCCAGAAGGGCCTGGTCGACATGGCCGAGGAGGAGCTCGTCCACGAGCTCGAGGAGTCCCTCCTCCGCGGCCGCGGCGGCGCCGGCTTCGCCATGGGAAAGAAGGCGAGCTTCATCCCGAAGGGCGGAATGGACAAGTACCTCTGCTGCAACGCGGACGAGTCCGAGCCCGGCACGTTCAAGGACCGCCTGCTGATGCAGAAGAACCCACACCTCCTGATCGAGGGCATCATCATCGCCGCGCGCGCCGCCGGCGCGAGCCGCGCGTTCATCTTCATCCGCGGCGAGTACGAGCTGCAGGCACAGATCCTCGAGAAGGCGCTCGAGGAGGCCAAGCAGAAGGGCTACGTGGGCGAGCGCATCCTCGGCTCGGACTTCTCGCTCGAGCTCTGGGTTCACCGCGGCCAGGGTGCCTACATCTGCGGCGAGGAGTCGGCGCTGCTCGACGCGCTCGAAGGCAAGCGCGGCAACCCGCGCCTCAAGCCGCCGTTCCCGGCGAACCAGGGGCTCTACCAAGGCCCGACGCTGATCAACAACGTCGAGACGCTCTGCAACGTCCCGCTGATCGTGGAGAAGGGCGCCGACTGGTTCAAGTCGTTCGGCACCGAGAAGTCGGCCGGCACGAAGATCGTCTCGGTCTCCGGCAACGTCCAGCGTCCCGGCAACTACGAGATCGAGCTGGGCATCACCGCGCGCGAGATCGTCTGCGACCTCGCCGGCGGACCGCCCGAGGGCCGCGAGATCAAGTGCTGGTTCCCCGGCGGCTCATCCGCACCGGTCCTCCTCCCCGAGCATCTCGACCTCCCATACGACTTCGAGAACATGGCGGAGGCAGGGTCGATGCTCGGCTCCGGCGCGATCATCGTGATCGACGACTCGGTCCCGATCGTCGACGTCGCCCTGCGCCTCGCCGGGTTCTACCGGCACGAGTCCTGCGGCAAGTGCACGCCGTGCCGGGAGGGCACCAACTGGACGGTGAAGATGCTCGAGCGCGTGGACCGCGGCGAGGCCACGCCGATGGACATCGAGATCATCGCCCAGGTCCAGGAGAACATCATCGGCAACTGCCTGTGCGTGCTCGGCGACTCGATGGCGATGCCGATCGGGTCGATGATCGAGAAGTTCCGCGACGAGTTCGAGCAGCACATCGAGCGCCGCCGCCAGGAGCACGCGCTGCAGGACTACGCGCTCTCGGCGCAGGAGCTCGCCGCAAGCGAGGGGGCCGGCATTGCCTAGGCCCGAGCAGCGGATGGTCACGTTCGAGATCGACGGCCGCGAGGTGAGCGCGCCGGAGGGCGTGATGCTCGTGGACGGCGCCAAGTACGGCGACGTCGAGATCCCGGTCTTCTGTTACGAGCCGAAGATCGGTCCGCCGGTCGGCGCGTGCCGCATGTGCCTGGTCGAGATCGAGGGGATCCCGAAGCTGCAGACGGCCTGCTCGACCGCGGTCAAGGACGGGATGGTCGTCATCACCACCTCCGATCGAGTGAAGGCGGCGCAGGAGGCGGTCGTCGAGTTCCTGCTCATCAACCACCCGCTCGACTGTCCCGTCTGCGACAAGGGCGGCGAGTGCCCGCTGCAGGACATCTCGTTCGGCTGGGGCGCGGGCCGCTCGCGCATGATCGAGCCCAAGCGCCACTTCAAGAAGCCGATCGAGCTGTCGCCCTTGATCGCGATCGACCGCGAGCGCTGCATCCTCTGCTACCGCTGCGTCCGCTTCTCGCAGGAGGTGTCCGAGGACTACCAGCTTGTCTTCCTCGACCGCGCCGACCACACCTTTGTCGGCACGAACGACGGCGCACCGTACGTCGCGCCGTTCAGCGGCAACATCGTCGAGCTCTGCCCGGTCGGCGCGCTCACCTCGACCTCGTACCGCTTCCGCGCGCGGCCGTGGGACGTCGAGGACTCGGGCTCGATCTGCGCGCTCTGCCCGAGCCAGTGCAACATCGAGTTCACCGTGCGCGACGACGCCCGGATCGTGCGCGTGATGGCCCGTGACAACGAGGACGTCGAGGACGGCTGGCTCTGCGACAAGGGCCGCTACGGCTACCAGGCCGTGCACTCGCCCGAGCGGATCACGAGGCCGCTCGTGTCGGACGGCGGCGCGCTGCGCGAGGCTTCGTGGGAGCGCGCGCTGTCGATGGCGGCGACCGGCCTCGAGAAGGCCGGCGCGGCGACGGCAGCCCTCGCCGGCGGCGAGACCACTAACGAGGAGGGCTTCCTCCTTCAGCGCCTGATGCGCGACGCGCTCGGCTCGCCGCATGTCGACTCGCGCCCGAGCGGCGTGCTCGACCCGGACCAGGCGCGCATCCTCGCCCGGCCCGACCTGAGCGTGCCCGTGTGGGACATCGAGAACGCCGGGACCGTGCTCGTCTTCGACACCGACCTCGTCGAGGAGGCGCCGATCATCGACCTCCGTGTGCGCAAGGCGCGCCGCCGCCGCGGCGCGACGGTGGTGGTCGCCTCGAGCCATCCGACGACGCTCGACGCGGACGCCGACCACGCGGTCCGCTTCCCTCCGGGCGGTGCCGAGGCCGCCCTGCAGGAGCTGGCGGAGCACGACCCGCGCGGCGGCGGGCCGGTCGTGATCATCTGGGGCGAGCGCCTGTCACACGGCCCGCGCGGACGCCAGGGGGTCGCCGCCCTGCTCGCGCTCGCGCGCAAGCTGAATCTCCAGGCGACCGAGGGCGCGGGCCTGATCGAGATCCCCACGGGGACCAACGGGCGCGGCCTGCGCGAGGTCGGCTGCCTACCGAACCTCGGCCCCGGCCTGGCGGACCCGCCCGCCACCGGTAAGGGTGCCAAGGAGGTCGGTGACGGGCTGTCCGCGCTCGTCCTGCTGCACGCCGAGCCGCCCGCTCCTGCCGACTTCGTGGTGGCCTTCGCCGACCACATCACGCCCGGGATCGAAAACGCGGACGTCGTCTTCCCGGCCGCCTCGTACGCGGAGAAGGAGGGCACGATGACCCACCCGGACGGTCGCGTGCAGCGGCTGCGGCAGGCGATCGGCCATCCCGGCGAGGTACGCCAGCCGGCGCTCGTGCTCGCGGAGCTCTGCTCCCGCCTCGGCACGCCGGTCGATGCGGTGACGACGCCGATGATCACGCAGCAGGTGACCGAGGCGGTGCCGTTCTACGCCGGGCTCACGCTCGAGGAGATCGGCGGGCGCGGTGTGCGCTGGCAGGAGCGCGACGCGGCATCGGCGCTCGAGGCGCCCGACATCCCGGACGCTCCACTCGAATCGCCGCCCACCCTGCCCGAGGGAATGAAGCTCGGCACCGTGCGCTCGCTCTGGGCGGGCCGCGAGACGCGCCACGCGCCCGTGCTCGAGTTCCTCGCGCCGCAGCAGCAGGCCGAGCTGTCGGCCGAGGACGCCGAGCGCCTCGGCATCCGGCCCGGCGACGAGGTCGAGGTGGCCATGAACGGCACCAGCGTCCGCGCGGTCGCGCGACTGCGACAGGCGGTGCAGCCCGGCACGGTGTTCCTGCTCGAGGGGACCGACCTCGACCACGGCGCGGTCGTGGAGGTGCGCAAGGCGTGATCGCAGAGGTCGGCTTCGCCGAGACGACGCTCGTCCAGGTGATCAAGGTCCTGGTGATCTTCGCCTTCGTCCTGGGGGTGACGCCGATCGTGCTGCTCGTCGAGCGCAAGTTCATGGGCCGGATGCAGTCGCGCTACGGGCCGAACCGGGTCGGCCCCTACGGCCTCCTCCAGCCGCTCGCGGACGTCGTGAAGCTGCTCTCGAAGGAGCACTCGGAGCCGCGCACCGCGGTCCCGTGGATGATGGCGCTCGCGCCGATGATCTCGGTGCTGACCGCAGTCGCCACGCTGGCGCTCGTGCCGTTCGGCGACACGCGCGAGGACGGCATCTTCGGAGCGGACTACGGCCTCTACGGGATCGACGTCTCGATCGGGATCCTGTACGCGTTCGCGTTCGGGGCGCTAGCCCTCTACGGGTTCATGCTCGGCGGCTGGGCGTCCGGCTCGAAGTACTCGTTCCTCGGCGCGATGCGGAGCGCCGCGCAGCTGATCTCCTACGAGGTCGCGCTCGGCCTGTCGCTGCTTGGGATCGTGATGACGGCGGGCACGCTGTCGCTGACCGAGATCGTCGAGCACCAGGACACGGTCTGGTTCATCGTGCCGCAGTTCGTCGGGTTCCTGATCTTCCTCGTCGCCGGCTTCGCGGAGACGGCCCGCGCGCCGTTCGACCTGCCGGAGGCCGACGCAGAGATCGTCGCGGGCTACAACACGGAGTACGGCGGAATGCGCTTCGGCGCGTTCTTCATGGCCGAGTACATGCACATCATCGTGTTCGGTGGCCTCTGCACCGCGCTGTTCCTCGGCGGATGGCACGGTCCCGGCCCGGCCTACCTCGATCCGCTGTGGGTGATCGTGAAGATGGCCGCGATCGTGCTGCTCTTCATCTGGGTGCGCACGACGCTGCCGCGCCTGCGCTACGACCAGCTGATGAGCTTCGGCTGGAAGATCCTGCTGCCGCTGGCCACGCTGAACGCGCTCGTCACGGCGATCCTGGTGGTGACGACGTGACCTGGAACCCGTCAGACGACGTGATCGAGGTCCAGCGCGGCCCCGAGCCAGGCGGGCCCGGTGGCGCGTACCGCACGTTCGCCGCGACCCTGCGCGGCCTGCGGACGACGTTCGCGCGCCTGTTCGAGGAGCCGGTCACGATCGAGTATCCGGAGGAGAAGACGCCGGTATACCCGCGCTGGCGCGGCAAGCACAAGCTGCACCGGTTCGAGGACACCGGTCTCGAGAAATGCGTGGGCTGCTCGCTGTGCGCGGCGGCGTGTCCGGCCGACTGCATCCGCGTCGTCGCCGCCGAGAACACGCCCGACAACCAGGTGTCGGCCGGCGAGCGCTACGCGGCGGTCTACGAGATCAACATGACGCGCTGCATCTTCTGCGGCTACTGCGAGCTCGCGTGCCCGTTCGACGCGATCACGATGGGCAACGACTACGAGCTGTCGGACTACGAGCGGACCGACCTGATCTTCACGAAGGAGATGCTGCTCGCGGACCACCCGGATCGAACCCCGCTCAGGCGAGAGGGCGAGTAGCCAGGAGCGGCTGGCTTGCTGTTCGAGCAGATCCTGTTCTTCGTCGCCGCCATCGGCGCGATTGGCGGCGCGCTGGGGGTCGTTCTGCTGCGCAACCCGTTCTACAGCGTGCTGTGCCTTGATCGCGCACCTGCTCGCGCTCGCGGTCCTCTTCCTGCTCCTGCGCTCCGAGTTCCTCGCGGCCGCGCAGATCGTCGTCTACGCCGGCGCGATCATGGTCCTGTACCTGTTCGTCACCGCCTACGTCGGCGGCGCGGCCCCCTCGGCCTGGCGCGGCGGCGAGGCGGGCGGGATCGGGCAGCTCGGGGTGATCATGGCCGGCGCGCTCTTCGTCGTGATCTCACTCGCGGTCCTGGGGTCCAGCCTTGACGCGCTTGACACCCGCGGGGCCGACGTCGAGCCCGGCTTTGGCTCGCCCGGCGAGATCGGCCAGCTGCTCCTGCAGAAGTTCCTGATCCCGTTCGAGGCGGCGTCGTTCCTGCTGCTCGTCGCAGCCGTGTGCGCCGTCGTGCTCGCGCGCCGGCGAAAGGGGCTCGAGAGCTGATGGACGTCGTCTGGTTCGTCGTCCTCTCCGCGCTGATCTTCGTGATCGGCGCGGCGGGCGTGATGACGCGCCGAAGCCCACTCGTGATCTTGCTCTGCACCGAGCTGATGCTGAACGCGTGCAACCTCGCGCTGCTCTCGTTCTCGCGCATGCACAACTCCGGTGACGGCCAGATCTTCGCGTTGATCGTCATGGTGGTTGCCGCGTGCGAGGTCGTGATCGGGCTCGGCCTGATCGTCGCGATCTACCGCAAGCGGATGGCGCTCGACGTCGACAAGCTCTCGGAGCTGCGCGGTTGAGCCCCGCTGACTACGGCTGGCTCGTCCTCGGCTTCCCGTTGCTCGGGACGCTCGTCCTCGCCTTCGGCTGGCGCCGGCTGCCGGGCCGCAGCGCGGGCTGGATCGGCTCGGCGTCGATCCTCGCGTCGTTCATCTCCGCGCTCGGCGCCCTCCAGCAGCTCCAGGAGCGGCCCGAGGAGGAACGCCACATCGAGTCGTCGCTGTTCGACTACGCGGACACGTTCGGCGTCTCGGTGGACCTCGGGATCCTCGTCGACCCGCTGTCGGTCCTGATGATCCTCGTGGTCTCGGGCGTCTCGTTCCTGATCCACCTCTACTCGGTGGCGTACATGGCGGGCGACCGCGGATACGTGCGCTTCTTCGCGTACCTCAACTTCTTCGTGTTCTCGATGCTCCTGCTCGTCCTCGCGGGCAACTTCGTGCTGCTGATCGTCGGGTGGGCGTTCGTCGGCGCGGCGTCGTATCTCCTGATCTCCTTCTGGTACCGGCGCGAGACCGCGACACGGGCCGGCATCAAGGCGTTCGTCATGAACGTGATCGGCGACGTGGGGCTCGTCGTCGGCGCGTTCCTGCTCTTCGACGGGACGGGCGCGCTCGACTATGCCGGCGTCTTCGAGAGCGCGCACCTGATGACGGACGGCCAGCTCGTGGCCGCGTGCCTCTGCCTCCTGGTGGGCGCGTTCGCGAAGTCGGCGCAGATCCCGCTGCACACGTGGCTCCCGGACGCGATGGAGGGCCCCACCCCGGTCTCCGCCCTCATCCACGCCGCGACGATGGTGACCGCGGGCGTCTACCTGATCGCGCGCACAGGTCCGCTGTTCGAGCTCGCCCCGACCGCCGCCGACGTCGCCGCGATCCTCGGCACGCTGACGCTCGTCGTCGCGGCGAGCATCGCGCTGGTCGTGACCGATCTGAAGCGCGTGATCGCGTACTCGACGATGTCGCAGATCGGCTACATGATCCTCGGAGTCTCGGCGTTCGCGTACGGCGCGGGGATGTTCCACCTCATGACGCACGCGTTCTTCAAGGCGCTTCTCTTCATGGGCGCCGGCTCGGTGATCGCCGCGATGGGCGGGATCCAGTCGCTCGACCGGATGGGCGGCTTCCGTCGCGCGATGCCGTTCACGTTCGTGACGTTCACGATCGGTGCGCTCGCGCTCGCCGGCTTCCCGCTGACGGCCGGCTTCTTCTCGAAGGACGAGATCATCGCCTTCACGCTCAACCGCGGCGGGCTCTACACGGTGCTCGGCGTGATCGCCTACGCCGCAGCGCTCGTGACCGCGTTCTACGCGTTCCGGATGGTGTTCCGCGTCTTCTTCGGCGAACCGGTCGAGGAGGCGCGCGAGCTCGAGCGGGGGCACCTCGCCCACCACGATCCGGCGAACCCGATGAGCGGCGAGCCGGAGGACACCGACGTCGGCTTCCCTGGCCCCGAGCACCACATCGCCGAGCGCGAGTGGCCGATGAAGGCTGCGATGGCGCCGTTGGCGCTCCTGTCGATCATCGGCGGCGTCGTCGGCCATCCCCGGCGTTACCGAAACGCTCGAGCACTTCCTCGAGCCGGCGTTCGAGGGTTCTGACTACCTCGAGACGGCGCCGAGCGACAGCGACGAGGTGCTCGGCCTCGTCATCGGCGGCGCGATCTCGCTGATCGGCATCGCGATCGCCTGGCTCCTCTATTTCGTCCGGCCGACGACCACGCTGCGGCTGCGCGACTACCGGCTGCGCAGGGTGCACGACTTCCTCGCGCACAAGTGGTACTTCGACGAGCTGTACGACGCAGCGTTCGTGCGCCCGATGGCGGCGGCGGGCCGTTACGGGCGGACCGTGATCGAGAGCGTGTTCGTGCAGGACGTGATCATCGGCGGCGCGATCACCGTCGTTCGCGCCGGCTCGTCGTTCGCGCGCGGGCTCCAGACCGGATATCTCCGCTCGTACGCGGCGCTGCTCATCACCGGCGGCGCGGGCCTCGCCCTCTACTTCCTCATCACCTCGAGCTGAGCCGATGACGATCCACCTCAGCATCGTCCTCTTCATGCCCCTCGCCGGGGCACTGGTGGGCGCGTTCCTCCCGGCCGCCCACTCGTACTGGGGCGTGCTCGCCGGCTCGGTCGGTGCCGCTCTCTACGCGATCGTGCTGGCGTTCGACTTCGACCGCGGGGTGGAGGGACTCCAGTACGTCACCGACGACGCGTGGATCTCGGAGCTCGGCATCCGCTGGTCGCTCGGCGTGGACGGCCTGAACGTCTGGCTGATCCTCCTGACCGCGCTCCTGTGGGTGGGGGCGATCGTCTACGCCTGGCGGGCGGAGCGCTTCCGCGACCGCCAGCGGCCGCAGCTCTTCTGGTTCCACGTCGGGCTGGCGGAGACCGCCGTCCTCGGCGCGTTCATGGCACAGGACCTCGCCGTCTTCGTCTTCTTCTTCGACCTGATGCTCGTGCCGTTCTTCTTCCTGATCGGCCAGTGGGGCGAGGAGAACAGGGTCCCGGCGACGATCAAGATGATGATCTACACGCTCGTCGGGTCGCTCCTGATGCTGGCGGGCGCGATCGCGCTGGGCGTGCTCTCCACGCCCGAGGGCGGCGACATCTCGTTCTCGATCGCTGACCTCCAGCAGCGCACGCTCGGCGAGGGGACGCAGCAGTGGATCTTCCTGCTGTTCGCCGCCGCCTTCCTGGTCAAGGCGCCGGTCTTCCCGCTGCACGGCTGGATGCCGGATGCCTACCGCGCGGCGCCGCTGCCCGTGTTGGTCGTGTTCTCGGCGGTCGTGTCGAAGGTCGGCGTGTACGGCTTCCTGCGGATCGTGCTGCCGGTGCTGCCCGACGCGTCGGTGCACTTCCAGGACGTGATGATCGCGTTCGCGGTCGTCTCGATCCTCTACGGGTCGGTGATCGCTTTCGCCCAGGACGACACGCGCCTCATCGTCGGCTACTCCTCGATCGCGCAGCTCGGCTTCATCCTGCTCGGGATCTTCTCGCTCGACCCGAAGGGGTCGCAGGGCGCGGTGATGCAGATGGTCAACCACGGCCTCGTGGCGGCCGGGCTCTTCTTCGCGATCGCCGCGCTCGCGCGGCGCTCCGGCGGCTCGGAGCTCCTTTCGCGAATGGGCGGGATGGCGTTCCGCGCGCCCGTGCTGGCCGCCCTGCTCCTGATCCTCGCGTTCGCGAACCTCGCGATGCCGGGCACGGCGAACTTCGTCGGGGAGCTGCTGATCCTCTTCGGCGCCTTCGAGGACAAGTTCACCTGGGGCCTGATCGCGGCGACGGGCGTCGTGCTCGCGTCCGTGTACATGATCCGGTTCTTCATCCGGACGATGCACAACCGGCCCGGCGAGGGTGTCCAGTCGCGTGAGGCCTGCGCGCTCGAGCTGGGCGTGATCGCGCCCGTCGTGGCCGTCATCGTCGCGCTCGGCGTCTACCCGCAGGTGATCCTCGAAGGGACGGAAAAGGCAGTCGAGCAGGTCGCCCCGCCGCCGCAGCTCGAGCAGGTGACCTTTCGTTGATTGACCCCCTGCTCGCCGCCGACGTCCAGGGCCCCGAGATCGACTACGCGGGACTCTCGCCTCTGTTCGCGCTCGCCGGCGGCGCGGTGATCGTGCTGATGGCGGCCCTGTTCCGCGGCGCGTTCGTCCAGCGCATCCTCGTTCCCGCGCTGACGCTGACCTCGCTCGGCGCCGCGGTCGGGCTCACGATCTGGCAGTGGGAGACGGGCGACCTCGAGCCGATCGTGGAGAACGCGCTCGCGGTCGACACGCTCGCGCTCGGCGGCGGGCTGCTCTTCTACGCCGCGGCGATCCTCACGGTCCTGCTTTCGCTCCGCGACGACGCCGTGCGCGAGGCGGGCGCGGGCGAGTACTTCGCGCTGCTGCTGGCGTCGGTCACTGGCATGGTCGTGTTCGCGAGCGCCGAGAACCTGATCACGCTGTTCGTCGGCATCGAGCTCCTGTCGATTCCGCTGTACGCGCTGTGCGCCGCCGAGGTGCGGCGCGAGCCCTCGCTCGAGTCGGGCCTGAAGTACCTGATCATCGGCTCATTGGGATCGGCGACGCTGCTCTACGGGCTCGCGATGATCTACGGCGCGACGGGCGCGACCGACTTCGGCGCGATCGCGACGGCGATCGACGAGACCATCGGACTCGACGACCCGCTGCTCCTGCTCGGTATCGCGCTCGCGGTCACCGGCCTCGCCTTCAAGGCGTCGGTGGCGCCGTTCCACCAGTGGGCGCCCGACGTGTACCAGGGCGCGCCGACCCCGATCACTGCATTCATGGCCACCGCCACGAAGGCCGCGGCGTTCGTCGCGATCCTGCGCCTCTTCGATCACGCCCTGGCGATCGAGCAGTTCAACTGGGGCCCCGCGCTCGCGGCGCTCGCCGCGATCACGATCGTGATCGGCAACGTTGGCGCGCTGATGCAGCGCTCGCTCAAACGGCTGCTGGCTTGGTCGGGCGTCGCGCAGGCGGGCTACCTGCTCGCGGGCGTCGTCGTCGGCACCCAGCTCGGGCTGAAGGCGACGTTCTTCTACCTGGCGGCGTACCTCTTCATGAACCTCGCCGCTTTCGCCGTCGTCATCGCGCGCGAGCGTGTCTCGGAGACGGGCGACGACCTGAAGTCGTTCGAGGGCCTCGGCCAGGCGAGCCCGTTGCTCGCGTGGCCGATGACGATCGCGATGCTCGCGCTCGCCGGGATCCCGGCCACGGCGGGCTTCATCGGAAAGTTCTATTTGATCGACGCGACCGTGGACGGCGAATACGCCTGGCTCGGCGTGATGATCGTCGTCGGCTCGATGATCTCGCTCGCCTACTACCTGCGGGTCATCGCGGTCATGTGGATGGGCGGTGTGGAGATCGAGCTGCCGTCCGGCCGGAAGGTGCGCCCCGTCGGCGGCTGGTCGCCGGAGGCGGACGCCCGCGCACAGCCCGAGGTCACCGGCGTGGCGATCCTGTGCGCGGCCGCGACGATCTTCTTCGGCATCGTCCCTTCGCCCCTGTTTGACCTGGCGCGGGACGTGGGTACGTCGTTCTCCCACCTCCTCTGATGAAGCCGACATCTTTTGACCACGTCGCGCTCTGGGTGACCGAGCGCCATGCAATCGCGAACTTCCTCTGCGATCACCTCGGTCTGCACGAGATCGAGAGAACCGACACGTTCACGCTCGTTGGCGCCGACGCCCGCCAGGGCAAGATCACGCTCTTCGACGCCGACGGCCCGCGCGATCCCGGCGCGCTGACGCGGATCGTGCTGCGCGTGTCCGACCTCGATGCCGCCCTGGCGAAGCTGCCGGCCGACCTCGAGGTCGCCCGCGAGGATGACCTCGCCGGCTTCACGGGGCCGGAAGGCATCAGCTTCGGGCTCACCGAACGCGACACCGACCTCGAGTACGACCTCGACCACGTGGTTCTCTCGGTGCCGGATCCCGACGGCGCCATGGCTGGCTTCGAGTCGCTCGGCTTCGAACGGCGAAACGGCGCGCTCGCCGTGGCGGACAGGGAGCTGCGGCTGATCGGCGGCGGAGATGGCGAGCCCGAGCGCCCGCTCCTCAACCATCTCGCGCTGCTCGTCGACTCCGCGGACGACGTGGAGGCTGAGGCGCGCGAGCGGGGGATCGAAGTCGCCGAGATCAAGGACGCGGAGAACACGCTCGCCGTCTTCGTCTGGGGCCCCGATTCCGTGAAGGTGGAATACGTGGAGCACAAGCCCGGCTTCTCACTCGTCTAGTTAATGGACCTGGTCGTCGCCGGGGCCGGCATGGCCGGGCTGTGCGCGGCCGCACGGGCGCGCGAGCTCGGGGCCGACGTGCTCGTGCTGGAGAAGGGCGACCGGCCCGGAGGCTCGATGCGGCTGTCGAGCGGCTTCGTCTGGCGGCACGAGAGCTTCGACGGCTTCCGCTCGGACTGCCCCGACGGCGATCCCGCGCTGCAGCGGGTCATCTTCGACCGGCTGGACGAGAGCATCGCCTGGTTGGACGCGCTCGGCGCGCCCGTCGCCACGCGCGAGACCGGCAATCCGCGCACGCACGGCGCGCGGTTCGACACCGAGGGGCTCACGCGTGCGCTCGTCGCGGCGGCGGGCCAGATCGAGCTCGAGCAACCGCTGCGTGAGCTGCCGCGCGACGTGCCGATCGTGCTCGCGACCGGCGGCTTCCAGGGTGACCGCGATCTCGTCCGCCGTCACGTCACTTCAGAGGCCGACCACCTTCTGCTTCGAGCCAACCCCTGGAGCACCGGCGACGGGCTGCGGCTCGGGTTGGCCGCCGGAGGCGGCGAGAGCGCCGGCATGGCCGAGTTCTACGGGCGCAACATGCCCGCGCCTCCCGCCCGCGTGACCGAGGCCGACTTCGTGCCCCTCTCCCAGCTGTATGCGCGCCACGCGACCGTCTTCGCCGGCGACGCGACCTTCGCGACCCGCACGTGGTCGGAGATCGACGTGGTCCAGTGGACCGCCAGGCAGCCGGAGGCCCAGGCGGCGTACCGGGTGGCGAACGACCGGCTGTCCGAGCGCGTCCGCGACCGCACCGTGGCCGACATGGTCGCGGCGGCGGAAGCTGCGGGCGCGCCCGTCCAACGCACCGAGGACGATGTGACGGTGACGGTGCGCGCGGGCATCACGACCACCGTGGGCGGACTCGCGATCGATCCGAGTGCGCGCGTCGCGGACGGCGTCTTCGCCGCCGGCGCCGACGCGGGCGGCGTGATGGCCGGCGGGTACTCCTCCGGCCTGGCGGCAGCACTTGTGCTCGGCATGGTCGCGGCGGAGGAGGCGCTCGCGTGAAGAGGTCGGAGGTCGAGTTCAGCGTCGGCGTCGAGGAGGAGCTGCAACTGGTCGACGCGGACACCCATCAGCTCGTCCCGGTCGCGGTCGAGCTGCTCGAGCGAATGGACCTGCCCGAAGGGCGAGTCGGCCACGAGGCGTACGCCGCGCAGATCGAGCTGCGCTCGACGCCGTGCGCGGATGCGCGCGACGTCCGTGCGGCGCTCGCTGAGAACCGCGCGGCGGCGGCCGCCGCGGGCGCGACGCTCATGGGGACCGGGCTTCATCCCACCGACCCGCTGGGCGGCGCCGACATCGTCGACAACCCGCGCTACGCCGAGGTCGCCGAGTCGATGCGCGACCTGTTCGGCCGCACACCGGAGGCGGCGCTCCACGTGCACGTGGGGATGCCGGACGCCGAGACGGCGATCAGCGTGTACAACGGGCTCCGCCGGCACCTGCCGCTGCTCGTCGGGCTCGCCGCCAACTCACCCTGGTGGTTCGGCCGCGACTCGGGGCTCGCCAGCGCGCGCTGGGCACTCGTGCGGTCCTATCCGGGCCGCGGCATCCCACCGGCGTTCGACACCTGGGACCAGTACGAGGAGCACCTGGCGACGAGTCGCCGACGCGGGCGGCCCCTCCGACTACACGCTCGTTTGGTGGGACATCCGCCCCCACCCGCGCTTTGGCACCGTCGAGATCCGCGAGCTCGACGCGCAGGCCGCGCTCGACGACTCCGTCGCACTCGCCGCGCTGACGCAGGCGCTTGCCCGGCGGGAAGCGGAAGCGCCCGCTGCCGACCTGCCCCCGGCCGAGGCGATCGGCTGGTCGTGCTTCCGCGCGGCGCGCGACGGCCTCGAGGCCGAGGTTCTCCACGAGGGACGCCTCACGCCCGTGTCGGCAGCCGCCCGCGACCTGGCGGCGGAGCTCGACCTGCCCGAGCTCGAGGAGCTCGTGGCGCGGGGCGGCGGTGCACGCCGGCGTCGTGATGCACACGCGCGCGGTGGGACTGAGGAGATGCTGCGCGACCTGGTCGCGGAGACGGCCGACCCCGCCTAGGCGGGCTCGTACTCGAAGCGCTCGTTGCGCCGCACGGCGCCGCCCTCCTCGACGAGGAGGCCGTGGCGACGCTCGGTCATGTCGCGGAAGCCCGGCGGCACCGAGTTCGTCTCGTATACGCACACGACGGTCGCGCCGTGGTCGGTGATGACCGCGTGCACCATCGCCTCGAAGCGACCGAACTCGTCGGCATCGATGCCTGCGACCGACTCGCCGTCGGGCGCGGCCAAGACCCGCGTCGCGCCCGGCTCCGCCGTGATCAGCCCCTCGTAGCTCGGCCGCCGCCTGGCCCGGCGTCGAAGTCGCCATCGAACGAAACCGGCGGCTGCCATTCGACGGCCGGCTCGGCTTCGGAGCCGAGCAGCGCGCTGACCGCGTCGCGAAGGTCGTTCGGTATAGCCGCGACGACCCGCTCGCTCGCGTCCACCCCGTCGGTCAGGAAACGCGCGCAGAACGGCGCGACCGCGCCGGGGTTGTCGTAGACGAGCGCCGCGTGGTCGCCCGCGGCGAGTGCACGCGGGCTACGCCGCGCCTCGTCGAAGTAACCCTCGATGACGCGCACACGGTCGCTGCCGCAATTGGCGCACGACTCGCCGACCCCGCCCGAGGCGGAGTAGGTCATCTGATTGCAGCGCGCGCACTCGAAAACCGGCAGACGGGCGAGTCTAACCCTCGACAACGAGCCCGTGGCGGGTCGTGTTTTCGGTCACGACGCGCGGCTCGACGAACTGGAGCAGGTAGTCCGGGCCGCCCGCCTTCGAGCCGATTCCAGAGCGCCGGTTCCCACCGAAGGGCTGGCGGCCGACCTTCGCGCCCGTGATCCCGCGGTTCACGTAGAGGTTGCCGGCCGGCACGCGCCGCTTCGCCTGCTCGACCACGGCCGGGCTGCGTGAGAAGACACCCGCTGTGAGCGCGAACGGCGCCTGCTCCAGGACGTCGAGGGCCGCGTCCACGCTCGCCACCTGCTCGACCGCGAGCAGAGGACCGAAGATCTCCTCCTCCAACACTGGCGAGTCCGGTGGCAGCTCGTACGCGACCGACGGCGCGCAGAACCATCCTTCGACCGGCACGTCCGCGGCGGGCCGCGCGAGCTGACCGGTCCGCGCCGCTTCGTCGGCGTAGCGCTCGACACGGTCGCGCGCGTCGCGCTCGATCACGGGCGGTACGTCGGTGCCGAAGTCCTCCGCCTGCCCGACGACCAGCGTCTCGGTCGCCCCCACCAGGCGTTCGAGCAGGCCGTCGGCGATGCCCTCGTGCGCGAGCACACGCGCGGCGGCCGAGCACTTCTGCCCCGCGTAGCCGAATGCCGACGACGTGAGCGCCGGAACGACCTCGTCGAGGTCGGCGTCCGAGTCGACGATGACGCAGTTCTTGCCGCCCATCTCGGAGACCACGCGCTTCACGTGGCGCTGGTCGTCGGGCGTCTCGGCGGCCGCGCGCACGATCGCGAGCCCGACCGCACTCGAGCCGGTGAACGCGATCGTGTGGACTCCGGGGTGGCATTACGAGCGCCTCGCCCGCCTCGCCGAACCCGAGGTAGGAACGAGAGCGCCCCGGGCGGCACACCCGCCTCGCGCAGCGCCGTCGCGAGCGCGTACCCGCACGCGGGAGATTGCTCCGCGGGCTTCAGGACGACCGCGTTCCCGGCCGCCAGCGCGGCGGCGGTCATCCCACAGGGGATCGCGATCGGGAAGTTCCACGGCGCGATCACCGCCGCGACGCCGCGCGCCACGTAGCGCATCGTGTTGCGCTCACCCGGCACCTGCAAGAGCTCGGGCCCGCGGTCGAGCTCGATCGCCTGGCGTGCGTAGTACTCGAGGAAGTCGATCGCCTCGCAGACGTCGGCATCGGCCTCGCCCCAAGGCTTCGCGCACTCGCGCACCTCGAGCGCGGCAAGGTCCAGCCGGTGGCTGGCGCATGAGGTCTGCCGCGCGCACCAGGATGGCCGCACGGTCCTCGGCCCGCGTCTCGGCCCAGGCCGGCGCGACGGCCGCCGCCGCCTCGATCGCTGCGTTCGCCTCCGCGGCACCCGCGCGGCCCGCGACCGCGACGATCCGGGCGGGCGACGCCCGGGTCGGTCGACTCGAAGCCCACCGCCGCGCCCTCGTCCCCGCCGACGAGGACGGGCACCTCGAGCGGGAGTCGCCATCGAGGCGCGCCAGCGCCTCGGTCAGCACGTGCCGGTTCGAGGCACGCCGCAGCTCGAGCTCGGGCTCGTTGCTGAACGGCGAGAGCGCCGGCGCGGTCGTCGTAGAGGCGCGGCCCGTAGCCACGCCCCTACGCTACTCCGCGCTCACGAGGCCGTCCGTGGCTCCGAGTCGGTGTCGTTGTTGGTGAAGCCGTCACCCGCGACGTTGAGGGTCGCGCTGTAGGTAACGGAGTTGCCCGGGGAAAGCGCGAGGCTCGCCAGGTTCGCAGAGCACTTCGCTCGGTACGAGCGGCCAGGCTTGATCAGCTGGCTGAATGAGCTGCACGTGACGACGGACGACCCGTTCACGGTGGCGTCGATGTTGGATTGCGTGGCCGTGAAGTTCGCCGTGCCGACGTTCGTGATCTTGACGGTGAACGCCTTGCTCGTCGCGGTGGTCTTGCTCGGACCGCTGACGATGACATCGGCGGCTGCGTTGACAGCGGGATTCGCCGTCGGCGTAATGGTCTTGGACGCGTACGTGTCGCCCGAGCTGTCGCCGGAGCCGGGGACGGAGTCGGGGTCGTACGTCGTGGAGTCAACGACCTCGGCGACGTTGGTCCGGCTGGTGCTGTTCGGATTCGACGTGACGACGATTTCGAGCGTCTCGGAGTCGTCGGCACCCACCGTTCCGACGTTCCACAGGCCGGTCGTGTTGTCGTAGGTCCCCGTGCTCGGTGTGTCGTCCACGTACGTGAGGCCGTTCGGCAGGACGTCGTTGACCTTGACTCCGGTGGCGCTCTCGGTCAGGTCGTGGTTCGTCAGGGTCAGCGTGAATGTAACCTCGTCGGTCCAGTCGTCCGGCGACGTGATGTCGGAGGTCTTCGTCAGCGACAGGTCGACCTGGTCGGGCGGGGTAATCGTGCCGAGGTCCCATGCGAGGGCGGACACGTCCTGGACCGAGTTTGAGCCCAGCAGCGTCGCGGTGCCGCTCGAGGTGCCGATCGTCCAGAGCCCGAAGGTCTGCGGCAACGTGAAATTCGGATTTACCCGGCTGCCGGTGTAGAGCACGTCGCTCGGGCCGAAGGCCAGCATGTCACGCGGAGAGATATTGCTGAGGCCGACCGGGGAGAAGAGCTCCACCGGTGAGCTGATTCACCCGGTACAGCTGCGGTTCGGTCCTTCAGGTACATCCGGCCGACTGAGTCGACCGCGAGCCCCACGTGGCCGCTCAAGGAGCAGACGCACTCGGCGACCTTCGTGGCCGTGCCAGTGGTCGTGTCGAGCGTGTAGAGGTCCTCGTCCGCCCGGTCCCAGGCGTAGAGAGTCCCGAACGGGTCGAATGCGATGTCAGGGGCCACGATCTCCGCCGCGTCCATCGAGCCGACGACGGTCGCCGCGCCCGTGGTCTTGTCGATCGTGATCAGGGTCCCGGGCCCCGACGGGGTGAAGTTGCAGTCGATCGGTTCCTGGGTGTTCATGAACCCGTACAGGACGCCGGTCGAGGGATGGACGGCCAGCCCGGAGACGTGCAACGCCTGTGTAGCGCCGATCTTGATATCGGCGACCTTTCGAACGTCGCCGTCAAGCGGGTCGAGCTCGTAGAGACTCGACGGTGAGCCGTCCGCGTAGTCGTCGTGGCCACAGAACGCCGCGCCCGGTACTCCGGTCGAGGCGTAGAGCGTCGTCGCGCCGGCGGGCGCGGAGCGGGCCGAGTCGAACGTGTCCCCCTCGCTCGATCCTGGGACGGAATCGGTGTCGTAGGTCGTCGTCTGCGTGACCTCGGCGGTGTTCGTATGTATCCCGCTGGCGTGGACGGTGGCCTCGATGTCGAGCGTCGCTCCGTTGGCGGGCGCGAGCGTGCCGACGTTCCAGGTCCCCGTCGATTCGTCGTAGGTGCCGGTACCGACGGTCTTGTCGACGAAGGTGAATCCGCTAGGTAGGAGGTCCTTGACGATGACGCCGGTCGCGGAGTCGGGACCACCGTTTACAAGATTCAGAGTGAACGTCACGTTCGTCTCGGCCGTAGGCGCCGAGTTCGTCACGCTCAGATCGAGGGAGAGGTCGGCCTCGTCGGGCGCTGTCGGCGCCGTGAGGTCCCACGCGATCGTCGAGACGTTGGACACCCCGCTCGGCGAGCCCACGTTGGTGACGGTTCCTGTCGAAGGGTTCATCGTCTGAAGCTGGAATGACGAGAACCCTCGGGGGCCCGTGTACAGCACGTCGCTGGGCCCGAACGCCAGCATGCTGCCGGTGTTGTTATTACTCAGATCCAAGGGCGAGAAGATGTGGCCGGTGAAGGGGCTGACGCGGGACACGGCCTGGTAATCCTTCACGTACAGCCGGCCCTTCGAGTCGCTTGCGATGCCCGTCGAGAACCCCTCGGTGCCGCTCTCGCCGACCCTGGAGGCTGCGCCCGTGGACGTGTCGAGCGTGAACAGGTCGGAGGCGCTCGTGTCGCAATCAATGTCGCCGCTGCAGCCCGCGCTCCACCCGTAGAGGGTTCCGAACCGATCGAACGTGATATCGGATGCCCGCAGCTCGACACCGCCGATGGTGCCGATCACGGTCGCCGCCCCCGTCGCCTTGTTGATCGTCATCAGCGTCCCGTCGTCGAACCCGGTTTCGCAGCAGAACTCGCTGTTGGCGAACCCGTACATCGTGCCGTCCGTCGGATCCACGGCGAGCCCGCTCAGGTGGGTGACCTGGGTCGCGCCGATCGTGATCGGCGCGACGAGAGTCGCCGCCCCCGTGCTCGAGTTCAGGGTGTAGAGGCTCGACGCAGAACCACCTTGCCCGGTCGCCGCGTACAGGGTGTCAGCGCTCGCGGCGCTCGGATAAGTCAGCGCTGCCGCGAAGAGGACGAGTGGGACCAACAGGCTCCGGCGTGCACAGGCTTGCAGCGGTCGACGCAGCATTCTGGCCTCGTTTCGATGGGGGATCCGAGTCCGAGCTGAGCTGCCGAATTGCGAGTCCGGTACCGCAGCGGGGAGTCGATTCGACCCTAAGTCCGATGGCGCAATTCGTCAAGCGATTGCTACGGCGCCGCCAGCAGCTCCTCGACCGCCACGCCGCGCGCCTGCTCGTGCAGGAACGATTCGTTCGCGGTGTTCTCGAGCAGGCGGCGCACGAGGTACGCCATCCCCGCGACCAGGTCGCCCACCGGGCAGTAGGCACGCACCGGCACGTTCCTGCGCGCGAGTGCATGCGCGAGGTCGTCGCCAAGGCCGCGCAGGACCTGCACCTCGAGATCGGTGTCGCCCGCGTAGGCGAGCGCGTGCGCGACCGAGCGCAGGTTGTGCGACGCGATCGCCACGCCCACGAGCGGGCGCGCGTCGAGCAGGCGGCGCGTCAGCTCCTCGAAGTTGCGGTCGCATTCCGCCTTGCTCTCGAACACCGGCGCGCTCCAGCCGTGCTGGCGCGCCTCGATCACCTCGTGGTCCCAGTACGCGCCCTTCACGAGCCTGATGACGAGCGGCGCGCGTCGCTTCGACCCGCCCGCCCACTCGAGGATCCGGTCGAGCTCCTCCGGCGAGTCGCGCAGGTACGCCTGCAGCACGAGCCCGGCCGAGGGCCCGTCCTGGAACTCGTCCTCGTCGAGCAGCCCGAAAACGAGCTCGAGCGTCGTCTCGAGCGAGTCGAGCGACTCCATGTCCACATGCAGGTGCGCCCGGGCGTCGCGCGCCTGCGCGAGCAGCGGCCGCAGCCGCCCGGAGGCGTCGTCGCGCCCGAGCTCCGGCGCGTGCGGCCGCAATGCCGGCGTGAGCGCCGAGACCTTGACCGAGAGGTTCGGCTGTGGCGCGCCGGGCCACGACGCCATCGCGTCCGACAGCGTGGCGAGCGCCTCCCCGCACCGCTCCGCATAGCGATCCGCCTCGGCGGACGACACGGTCGCCTCGCCGAGCAGGTCAACGGTGGTGAGCACGCCGTCGTCGTGAAGCGCGCGCAGCGTCCTGAGCGCCTCCCTCGGCGACTCGCCGACGATGAACCGGTGCGCCATGTGCCTGACGCCCGCCGCGGCGGCCGCCCCGAGCGCCTTGCGGCCCGCTCGCGAATCCGCCGCGCGCATCGCCGCGGCGAGGGTGGGCGTGCGGTCGTCCACCTGGCCCAGGTACTCGCCGAGATGGCGGGCGAGGTCGTCGAGCGAGCGGGTCGCCGGCGTCACGTCCACCAGCCGGAAGAGTGCCGCGCGCAACTCCATGTCACGCGACGCCAGCTCCATCGCGCGCTCGTCCATCGCCTTCAGCGGATGGCGCGCTCGTGCCGGAAACGACTCCGCGAGCTCGCGGCCGATGCGCTGGACGTCCGTCTCCAGTGGCACGGCTCAAAGCTACTCCCGCCGCAAGCGTGCCTACACTGCTCGCCCCCCATGGAGTATCCGGTCGAGACGTTCAGCGAGGAGGAGAAGGCCCGCCTCGCCCCCCATTTCACCAACCTCGACCGGCCCGTGTTCGCGCTCGTCGGCCTGCCCGAGACGGTCAAAGGTGCGCTATTTGCGCGCTATTCGCGCTATCAGGGAACGTTGCGGCGCCTCTACCTGGACGAGTTCGCCGACGACGTCGCTCCCGCCGCCCCGCACGAGGGCGAGGGCGAGCGTGCGGCCCAGCTCTACGAGCGGATCTTCCTCGGCTACGGCGACGACTCGGTCGCCCAGCTCGGCGGCGCGCACATCGCCTGCGAGTGGGTCTCGAACATCCTCACCAAGGTCCTGCAGCGACCGCGGTTGGCCGCCTACCTCGAGCAGTCGACGCGCTACATCGCCTACGACGCCGCGATGCCGGGCGGCGGATACCGCTACTGGCGCCATCCGGAGCTCGGGCCCGAGTACGAGCGCGCCATGGACAGCCTGTTCGATACCTACGCGCGCAGCCTGCCGGTGGTCGAGGCGTGGGCGGCGGAGCGCTTCCCGCGCGACGAAGCGCAGCCCGAGTCGGCGTACCGGCGCTCGATCAAGGCGAAGGCGCTCGACCTCCTTCGCGGCGTTCTGCCGGCGGCTTCCCTGTCGCACATGGGGATCTTCGCCAGCGGCCAGGCCTACGAGCAGCTCGTCCTGCACCTGATGGCGTCGCCCCTACCCGAGGCGCGCGACTACGGCTCGATGATCCTGTCCGAGCTGAACAAGGTGATCCCGAGCTTCCTGACGCGCGTCGAGCGCCCGGAGCGCGGCGGCGAGTGGATCGAGTACCTGCGCGAGCGCGGCGAGGCGGCCGAGCGCTGGGCCGCGCGCTTCGGCCTCGACCGCGGGCGCGCCCGCGCCTCGTCGGCCCCGTCGGTGCGGCTGCTCGAGGTCCGCGGCTCGGAGGACGACCTGCTTGCGGCGCTCCTGTTCGAGGCGACGTCAGCGTCCGAGGAGGAGATCCGCGCGACGATCCGGGTGCTGCCGCCCGACGAGCGCGAGCAGCTGCTCGCCGAGCTCGTCGGCGAGCGCGCCAACCGCCGCCATCGCCCGGGCCGCGGCTTCGAGGCGGTGAGCTACCGCTTCGAGGTGGTCTCCGACTACGGCGCGTTCCGCGACCTGCAGCGCCACCGCATGCTCACCGTCCAATGGCAGCCGCTCACGCCGCACCTCGGTGCCGGCTTGCCCGAGGAGCTCGTCGACGCCGGCGTCGCGGACGACTACCGCGCCGCGCTCGACCGCTCGCAGGCCGAGTACGAACGCCTCGTCAAGGCCGGTCACGCCGAGCTTGCGCCGTACGCGCTCTGCCTCGGCTACCGGATCCGCTACATCCTCGACATGAACGCGCGCGAGGCGATGCAGCTGATCGAGCTGCGGTCGGGCCGCGAGGGCCATCCGGCCTACCGCGCCGTCGCCCACGAGCTCCACGCGCAGATCGCGGCGGTCCACCCGCGCATCGCGGCGGCGATGAAACACGTCGACCGCGAGACCGAGCCACGGCTCGAGCGGATCCTGTCCGAGATCCGCACGCAGGCCAAACGCGCCGCGGCCGTCTGACGAGTCGCCCCCGTGAGCAGCCGTGAGCTCCTCGCCTCCCCTCGGGTCGCGCCGTCGATCCTGAGTGCGGACTTCGCCCGCCTGGGCGAGCAGGTCGAGGCCGTCATGGCCTCGGGCGCGCGCGTGATCCACGTGGACGTCATGGACGGCCACTTCGTCCCGCCGATCACGATCGGCGACCTCGTCGCGAAGTCGATCCAGGAGCAGGTGCACGAGGCGGGCGGGATCGTCGACGTGCACCTGATGATCGAGCGCCCCGAGCGCCAGATCGCCGCGTTCGCCGACGCGGGCGCCGACATCATCACGATCCACCAGGAGGCGACCCCGCACGTCCACTACGCGCTCAAGGCGGTGCGCGAGGCCGGCTGCTTGGCCGGGCTCGCGATCTGCCCCGGCACGTCCGCCGGGCTCGTGCACGAGGTGGCGCACGACATCGACGTGCTGCTCTGCATGACCGTCAATCCGGGCTGGGGCGGGCAGGATTTCATCGAGCACTCGATCGAAAAGATCGAGCGCCTCAAGCGGCTGCTGCCGCCGGAGGTCCCGATCGAGGTCGACGGCGGCATCGACGCGAACACGGCGCCGCGGTGCGCGGCCGCCGGGGCCAGCATGTTCGTGGCCGGCTCGGCCGTGTTCGGCACCCCCGACCCGGGCACGGCGTACGAGGAGATCGAAAGGAGCGTGAATGGCTGACGAGGTCGACCTCGAGGTCCTTCTGAAGGATGAGGAGAGCTTCGCGCCCCCGCCCGACTTCGTCCAGCAGGCGAACTTCTCCGACCCGGCGATTTACGACGAGGCTGAGCGCGACTTCGAGGCGTGGTGGGAGGGCTGGGCGAAGAAGCTCGACTGGTTCGAGCCGTGGCAGACCGTGCTCGAGTGGGACGCGCCGTGGGCCAAGTGGTTCCAGGAGGGGAAGCTGAACGCCTCGCACAACTGCCTCGACCGCCACGTCGCCGACGGCCGCGGCGAGAAGGTCGCCTACCACTGGATCGGTGAGGACGGCGAGACGCGCGACGTGACCTACGCGGAGCTGCTCGACATGACGCAGCGCTTCGCGAACGCCATGAAGTCGCTCGGAGTCGAGAAGGGCGACGTCGTCGGGATCTACATGCCGATGATCCCGGAAACCCCCGCCGCGATGCTCGCGTGCGCCCGCATCGGCGCAACGCACAACGTCGTCTTCGGCGGCTTCTCCGTCGAGGCGGTTAAGGAGCGCATGGAGGTCTCGGACGCAAAGCTGCTCGTCACGGCCAACGCGAACCTGCGACGGGGCAAGCCGATCCCGATGAAGGAGCAGGTCGACGCGGTGCTCGACGACCTGCCGAAGATGGAGCACGTCGTCGTCGTGAAGCGGGCCGACACCGACACGCCGATGAAGGACGGCCGCGACGTCTGGTGGCACGAGGAGTGCGAGAAGGCCGACGCCGAGTGCGCGGCCGAGCCGCTCGATGCCGAGCACCCGCTCTACATCCTCTACACGTCAGGCTCGACCGCGAAGCCGAAGGGCATCCTGCATACGACCGGCGGCTACCTCACCGGCGTCTCCGCCACGCACAGCGCCGTCTTCGACCTGAAGCCGGACACCGACGTGTACTGGTGCGCGGCCGACATCGGCTGGGTCACGGGCCACAGCTACATCGTCTACGGGCCGCTGTGCAACGGCGCGACCTCGGTGATGTACGAGGGCGCGCCGGACTACCCGGACAAGGACCGCTGGTGGCAGATCGTCGAGGACTACAAGGTCACGATCCTCTACACCGCCCCGACCGCGATCCGCGCATGCATCAAGTGGGGACGCGAGTACCCCGAGAAGCACGACCTGTCGTCGCTGCGGCTGCTCGGCTCGGTGGGCGAGCCGATCAACCCGCGCGCATGGGTCTGGTACCAGCAGGTGATCGGCGGCGGGCGCTGCCCGGTCGTGGACACGTGGTGGCAGACCGAGACGGGCCAGATCATGATCACGCCGCTGCCCGGCATCACCGAGACGAAGCCGGGCTCGGCAACGCGCCCCTTCCCGGGCGTCGAGGCGGCCGTCGTCAAGGGCGACGGCGAGGTCGTCGAAGAGGGAGGCGGCTTCCTGACCCTCCGGCGGCCGTGGCCGGGCATGGCGCGCACGCTCTACAAGGAGCCCGACCGCTACGTCGAGACCTACTGGTCGCGCTGGGGGAAGGACATCTACGTCGTCGGCGACGCCGCCAAGATCGACGAGGACGACTACTTCTGGATCGTCGGCCGCACGGACGACGTGATCAACGTCTCCGGGCACCGGATGTCGACGATGGAGATCGAGTCCGCGCTCGTCTCGCACGAGAACGTCGCCGAGGCGGCCGTGATCGGGCAGACCGACGAAGACACCGGCCAGGCGATCTGCGCGTTCGTCACCTGCGAGGGCGGCGCGGACCCGCCCGAGGGCTTCGACCAGGAGCTGCGCGAGCACGTGGCCGCGAAGATCGGAAAGCTCGCACGTCCGAAGCGGATCATCTGGGCCGACGACCTGCCGAAGACCCGCTCGGGGAAGATCATGCGCCGGCTGCTCAAGGACATCGCCGAGGGCCGCGAGCTCGGCGACGTCACCACCCTACGTGACCCTGCTGTAACCGAGCAGATCCGCGAAAAGGTGGCAGGCGCAACCGACGAGTGACCCATACGCATCGTGCGATCATGCGCATGGGGTGACGGGGGCTGACGGGCAAGGCATAGCGGAGACGTTGGGGGCTGGGCTTGACTCCGCCCGGCTGCTGTTCGGCGGCATGGCCGATCTCGCCCTGGTCGTCGACCGCGACGGGCGGATCCTCTACACGAATCGCGAGCTGCCGGGGCAGCCGATGGCCGGCACGACCGTGTTCGCGTACCACCTCGGCGCGGAGGCGGAGGCGCGGATGCGCGCCGCGCTGCATCAGGTCTTCAGTTCGGCCAGGACGATGTCCTACGAGGTCGAGGTGACGAACGAGGCCGGCTCGCCCGTCCGGTACCTCAGCCGCTGGAGCCCGATCCAGCGCGACGACGAGGTCATCGCCGCGCTCGTCATCTCTTCGGACCTCACCCGGATGAGCGGGGCGCGCGACGACTGGCAGGAGGTGATCCTCGAGTCGGCGGCCGAGGGGATCCTGGGCCTCGACCGAAACGGAACCGTCACCTTCGCGAACTCGGCAGTCGCCGGCCTGCTCGGCGCCGGCCGGGACGAGCTGCGCGGCCACAACGTCCACGACCTCGTCCACGGCTACCAGCCGGACGGGACCGCCTCACGCCGCGAACGAATGCCCCGTCCTGCTGTCGCTGAGGCGCGGGACTGTCGAGCACATGGAGGACGACGTCTTCTGGCGTCACGACGGAGCCAGCCTCCCGGTGCAATACACGTCGTCGCCGATCGTGGACCGCGGCGAGCTGATGGGCGCCGTGCTCACGTTCAACGACGTGACGGAGCGCAAGCGGTTCGAGGCGCAGCTCCAGTTCTTGGCCGACCACGATCCGCTGACCGGCGTCTACAACCGGCGCCGGTTCGAGCACGAGCTCGCGCGTCACCTCACTTACGACGCCCGGTACGGGAGCGGCGGTGCCGTGCTGGCACTCGACCTCGACAACTTCAAGTTCGTCAACGACACGTTCGGACACAGGGCGGGCGACGAGGTGATCACGCGCGTCGCGCGCACGGTCGGAGCCCGGCTCCGCGAGACCGACACGCTCGGGCGCCTGGGCGGCGACGAGTTCGCGATCATCCTGCCCGAGGCCGGTGTCGAGGAGGCGCAGGCCGTCGCGGACTCGATCATCGGCGCCATCCGGGCCCAGACGGTCACCGCCGCGGGAGAGAAGGTCCGGGTCACCGTGAGCGTGGGCATCACGACCTTCGGCGACCGCCAGATCGACGGCGAGTCCCTGCTCGTCGAAGCCGACCTCGCCATGTACGACGCGAAGGCGGCGGGCCGCGACACGTTCACGCTCTACACGCCGATGGCAATTCAGCAGGCGCAGATCGAGACGCGCCTCGCGTGGGTCGGCCGCGTCCGCACGGCGCTCGAGCAGGGGCGCTTCACGCTCTACTCGCAGCCCGTGATCTCGGTAGCAACCGGCGAGACGGTCCATCACGAGCTGCTGCTCAGGCTGGTGGACGACGGGCAGCTCGTGTTGCCCGGCTCGTTTCTCGCGAGCGCGGAGCGATTCGGGCTGATGCCGGCCGTGGACCGGTGGGTGATCCAACAGGCCGTTCGGCTGCTCGCGGACACGCATGCCGGGCTGCTGCTCGAGGTGAACATCTCCGGCGAATCGATGGCCGACGATGCCCTGACGCAGGCCCTCGCGGCCGAGCTCGCCACCACGGCTGTCGATCCTGGACGACTGATCGTCGAGGTGATCGAGCAGACCGCGGTCGCGAACCTCGAGCAGACGCGCAGCTTCGCGGAGGAGGTGAAGCGGCTCGGCTGCCGCTTCGCGCTCGACGACTTCGGCGCCGGCTTCGGCTCGTTCTACTACCTGCGGTATCTGCCGTTCGACTACCTGAAGATCGACGGTGACTTCATCCAGTCGCTGCCCGTGAACCGCACCGACCAGCTCGTCGTACAGGCGGTGGCCGACATCGCGCGCGGCCTCGGCAAGCGCACCATCGCGGAGTTCGTGGGCGACGACGACACGCTCGCGCTACTGCAGGACTGCGGCGTGGACCTGGCCCAGGGCTATTACCTCGGCCGCCCGGAGCCGGCGGATCAGCTCGCCCTCCCGCGCTGACGCGTCAGCGCTTCTTGCGCCGCTTGCGCGACGCCGGCCGCGCTTCCTCCGGCTCCGGCTCCGTCTCCGTCGCCGTCTCCGCCTCCGCCTCCGCCTCCGCCTCTGGCGGCGGTTCCTGGACTCCCTCGCGCTCCGCCCGGCGCCGTTCGATCTCCTCACGCTGCTCCGCGGCGCCCGGCCAGGGGATCGCCTCACCGGTCTGCCACGCGGGCCCGCGCCCGCCGGGCCACTTATCCATGAACAGCAGCCCGAGCGCGCCGAACCAGAAGAGCTGCAGGATCTGAACGCCGAGCGGGATCACGAGCAGGACTCCGACGAAGATGCCGAGGATGCCCATGAAGCGGCTGAGCAGCCCCGCGCGCATCGCGTTCAGCGCGATCATGATCATCGAGAAGGCGAGCGCGATCGAGCCGCCCAGGCTGATGCCCTGATACGCCGGTGAGAGCTCGTCCTTGATGTAGTCCTCTGCGACCTCCTCGAGGTCCGCGCCCTGGGCGTGCTCCGGGAAGAAGCTGTCGGCGATGTCGATGAGCTCGAGCTGGCGGAAGACGGTCACGACGGCAAGCGTCAGAGCGCCCAGCACGGTCAGGATGGCGGCGGCTGACATCAGGCGCGGGTTGCGGTAGCGGGTCGCGCGGAAGAGGTAGAGCAGCACCGGGATCACGAGCAGCAGGCCGAGCGCCTGCAGCACGCCGGCGATGACGAAGTCCCCGGACTCGCTGTCGGCCGCCCTCAGCAGTTCGTCGGCGCCGTCGGGATTGCTCGCCAGAGCGAGCGGCAGGTAGACGCCCGCGACGATCGCCAGCAGGGCGGCGCCGAAGGCCGCAGCCGCGGCCGGCTTGCCCGCCCGCGCCTCCCAGGCGAGCTGTTGATCGTGGGACATGCAGCTAGTCCTTGATCTCGGGCGGAGGCTCTTCGTGCGTCACGCGCGGCGGGTAGTAGTCGGGGTCGTCGGGCTCGACGATCCGCGACAGCCGCTCACCGGCCGCGAGGACCAGGTTGAGGCCGGGCGCGGCCAGGCGTATGAGCGACTCGAAGCGCTCGCGCATGCGCCGCTGGTCAGGTGTCAGCTGTGCGTTCAACCGCGGGAACCGTATCGGGACGGCGCTAGCGGCCGAGTGGATAGAAGCGGCGGGTGGCGGCGAGGAGCACGCTCCGCGGCGCGTGCTGCCCCGCGAGCGTTCCGATCCGGTTGCCGACCCCGGGCACGACGACACGCTTGCCGCGCTCGAGCCCCTTGACGGCGGCCCGTGCGCAGTCCTCGGCGCTCATCCAGATGAAGTCGGGCGTCGACGCTGCCGGGTCGAAGCCCTCGTGCTGATCGGTGAACTCGGTCTTGACCGGGCCCGGGCAGAGCGCGGTCGCGGTCACGCCCGTGCCCTTGAGGTCGCTGCTCAGCACCTCGGTGAACGAGAGCACGAACGCCTTCGACGCCGAGTAGGTGCTCTGCCGCGCGAGTGGCTGGAATGCGGCGGTCGAAGCCACGTTCAGCACCCCGCCCTCGCCGCGCCCGACCATCCCGGGCACGTATTCGCCGCACAGATGCACGACCGCCTCGATGTTCGTGCGCACCATCCGCAGCTCCCCGTCGAGGTCGAGCTCTTGGAACCGTCCCGCGCTGCCGAAGCCCGCGTTGTTCACGAGGATCGAGACGTCGAGCCCGCGCGCGCGAATCTCCGCGACCAGCCCTTCTCGGGCCGTCGCGTCCGAGAGGTCACACCCGATCGCGTCGGCACGCACGTGGAGCTTCGACTCGATCTCCTCCGCGAGCGCGGTCAGCCGGTCCTCGCGCCGCGCCACCAGCGTCACGCCGTGGCCGTGCTCGGCCAGCACGCGCGCGATGTCGGCGCCGATGCCGGACGAGGCACCGGTCACGACCGCGGTCGCGTCTGGGGATGGCACTGGGAGCGCCATGGGTCGCCAGCCTACAATCAGCCCGTGGCTTCAGAGGATCCATTCGGCGGGCTGTTCGGCGACCCGGACGAGCTTCGGCGGCGGATGGCCGAGCTCGCCGAGCAGATGCAGGGCGCCCAGAAGGTCGCCTGGGCCGACAACGCGATCAAGCTCGCCGTCGACATGACGGTCGCCGGGATCAGCCGGCTCAACCTCCAGGGGAACGCCGAGCAGCAGGCCGATGAGCTGCGCGCGGCGATGTCGCGCATCTTCCCCGAGGCCGTGACGCTCGTGCGCGAGGCGCGCGAGGGCTTCGGAACCTAGGCCTGCGCTTTCGCGCCCCGCTCGGCGTCGCGCTCCTCGCGCCCGCGCGCGACGACTTCCTTGAAGCTCCGGATCCGGAAGATGAAGACGAGCGAGCCGAAGCCGATGGCGAACGTCGTCAGCGCGATCGCGAGCTGCTGGCCGACCGAGTAGGCGGCCGCTGCGCCGCCGAAGACCTTCACCAGCAGCGCCTGCTGCACACCGGCGCCGCCGGGCGTGAACGGGACCGCGGCCGCCACCGCGTTCACGCCCAGGACGAGCAGCACGTTCTTCACCGAACCGCCGATGTTGAACGCCTCGAGTAGGAACCAGAAGGCGGTGAAGCGCAAGAGCCAGCCGGCGAACTGCACGGCCAGCACCTCGCGCACGAACCGCTGGCGGTCGTACAGGATCGTGAGCCCCTGCCGGACACGCGCCCAGAACGCCTTGACCCGCAGCGAGAGCATCGCCATCGCAATCAGTCCCGCTGACGGCGAGAAAGGTCAGCAGGAACAGCGTGAAGCGCGGATGCTCCGCGAGGAACGCCAGGTCGAACGCCGGCAGATCGGAGAAGTCCGGCGGCTTCGGGAACACGCCCTGCGTGAACGCGAACGTGAGGATGAGCGTGCCCATCATCACGTCGAAGACCACCTCGACGGCGAACGAGGCCGCGACCGCCGGATAGCTCGCGTTCGGCACCGCGTTCTTCGTCAGGAATAGGCGCACGACGTCGCCGCCGCGCGCCGGGATCACGCTGTTGAAGCCGTAGCCCGCGAAGTACGCGCCCCAGATCTGCAGGAAGTCGATCCGCTCCTGCGGATAGGCGGCGCGCAGGATGTTGTACGACGCCCGTGCACGCAGGGTGAGGTAGCCCACGAACGCCAGCATCGCGATCGTGAGCTGGCCCCACCGGATCGCCGCGATGTTGTCGAAGAACTGGTCGAACGCGTCGAAGAACTCGCGGAACGAGTCGGCGGCGTCGGCGATCGGGACCATGCTCTGAAACTAGAGCGCGCGTGGATGGGCGTCGACACGCGCGATCCACGCCGTGAGACGCGGATGCGCGTCACCGAGCGGCTGGTAGTCCTCGAGCACGCGGTGGAAGAGCTCGTCGTCGGCCGGGTCGCGCTGGGCCGCGTACTTCAGGAACGGGTGGGCGATGCAATCCGCCGCTGAGAGGGCTTCGCCGAACAGGTAGGGGCGGCCGTCGAGGAGCGCCTCGAATACCCCAAGCGCCGCCGCCATCTCGGCGGCGTGGGCGTCGATCGCGAACTGGTCGGGCGCGTCGCCCTCCAGCATCTCGGCGATCGCGTTCGGCGGGACTTTCCACGCGCGATTGAACCAGTCGATGAACACGTCGAGCTCAGCGCGGCGCGCGGGATCCGGCGGCCACAGCGGGGGGTCCGGATGAAGCTCCTCGATTCGTTGCAGGATGGCGGGCGAGTCGGCGACGATCTCCCCGTCGAAGTCGGCGACGGGCACGAGGTCCTGCCCGCTCACGCGGACGACCTCGGAGCGGTCATCGGGGTCGACCATCACCGCCTCTGCCTCGACGCCCTTGTGGCCGAGCGCGAGCGACACTCGCTCGACGTTCGTCGAGAACGGGATCAGCCAGATCCTGATCACGAGCCCTCGCGCAGCGTCCGCCACGCGAGCAGCCCGCCGAAGGCGACGATCGCCGTGCCGGCAGCGGCGTCGAGCGTCTTCAGCAAGCGCGGCCCGACGCGCGCCCGCGCGGCGGCTACGCCCAGCGCGAGCATCGTCACCCACGCCATGCTGCCCAGGCCGACGCCTGCCACGAACGCCACGGCGGAGTTCGTGCTCTCGGCGATGCCCGCGGTCGACGCGGCGGCGAACACCGCCGCCCACGAGGCGATCGTGAGCGGGTTCGAGGCGGTGGCGGCGAGCGATGTGGCGAACGCGCGGCGCGGACTCGCGACCTCCGCGTCCGTTTCGCCGCCCAGGCGCACGCGGAACGCGCTCCAAAGGGTGCGGGCGCCGAGCGCGATCAGCACAGCCGCGCCGATCAGCCCGAAGACCGTGCGGACGCTGTCGATGGAGAGCGCGGACGCGGCGCCGGCCGCACCCGCGGTCGCGTAGAGCGCGTCGACGATCGCGATGCCCGCGCCGATCGCGAGGCCGATCGCGACAGTGCCGCGAAGGGTCGAGCGGATCAGGAAGAGCGACAGCGGGCCGAGCTGCATGCTCACCATGAAGCCTGCGCCGAAGCCGGCGATCAGCGCGGTCATGCCGTCTCCGCCGTTTCTGCTGGCTGCATGCAGGTCACACTACATGCGTGGATTCCGTACGAGGACAGCTGCTGGTCGCGTCGCCGGGCCTGACCGATTTCTTCCGCCGCACCGTCGTGCTGGTGCTCGAGCACACCGAGGATGGGGCCGTCGGGCTCGTGCTCAACCGCCCGTCGGAGACGCCCGTGGACGATGCCGTTCCCGACCTCCCGGTCCTCGTCGATCCCGACGAAGTGGTTCACCTCGGCGGGCCGGTCGGACCGGAGAGCGTCATCGTGTTAGGCCGCTTCGACGACCCGCATGAGGCGGCCTCGATCGTCCTCGACGACCTCGGCGTCGTCGACCCGGCGCTCGACAACCCGGCCGTTAGCGCCGTGCGCGTGTACGCGGGGCACGCGGGCTGGGGCCCCGGGCAGCTCGACGGCGAGCTCGAGGAGGACGCATGGATCGTCGAGCCGGCGCAGCCGGAGGACCCGTTCGACGAGGGCGACCTCTGGTCCGACGTGCTCGACCGCAAGGGCGGCGGCTACACGCTGCTCGCGCGGATGCCCGAGGACCCGTCGCTCAACTGACTACTTGAGCAGCTTGCTCAAGCGCCGGTCCTTCAGCACGCGCCCGCCGGTCTGCTCCGCAGGGCAATACGTCGTCACGTAATCGCGGAAGTGGACCGCCTCGAGCGTGGTCCCGCAGCGCGGGCACGGCTCGCCGGTGTGGCGGTGAACCTTGAGCGGCATCGGCATCTTGTCGGGGATCGTCTCGCCGATCACCTCCTCGTAGTGGTCGAGCGCACGCCCGAGCACCTCGTCGCACGCGATCCGCAGCCGGGCGACCTCCGCGGTGTCCAGGTCCTGCGCGCCCTTGAACGGCGACAGCCCGACCTCCCACAGGATCTCGTCCACCCACGAACGGCCGATGCCGGCGATCACGCGCTGGTTGCGGAGGAGCGAGTGCAGGTGCCCCGGCTGGGCGATCCGCTCGGCGAACACCTCGAGCGGAGGTGCGGGCCATGCGTCGGGACCGAGCGTGGCCACCGCCTCGTCCTGCTCGACCGCTTCGGTCGGGAGCAGCTTCGCCCACGCCCGCTGCTGGGTTCCGAACTCGCGCAGCCGTAGCTCACGCCCGTCGCCGATCCGCACGAGCAGGCGCGATGCGCGGTCCCGCAACGACGCGCGCTTGTCCCAGAGCTGCAGCCGACCTGCCGACATGAGGTGGATCAGGAGGGCGAGGTCCCCCGCCTCGACGACGAGCATCTTGCCGGCGCGGCCCACGCGCGTGATCTTCCGGCCCGCAAGTGCATCGACTGGCGGGTCGAAGGTCTTCATCGTGACCATCCCCGGCGCGAGCACGGACTCGATCTCTGTACCCTCGAGCGCCGCGTTCAGACGACGCGCAGTTATCTCTACCTCGGGCAGCTCGGGCACGAGATCAGGCTAGGGGACGAGGTTGTGTTGACCGGGTCTTAACCCGGGGTTCGAAAGATTCGCGAAGTGGAACAACGAAGACGAAAGAGATGACTCGCCTCCTGCTCCTCACATGCGACGGCAGCGTCCCCGACAAGCTCGTGGAAACCGTCGCCGAGCGGACTTCCGCGGGCGCCGTCGAGGCGCGCATCCTGCTCCCGCTCGCGCCCGTGCCGGACGCCTGGACCTGGGATGAGGACGCCACGCGCAACGCGATGCTCGAGCGCCTGGACGATGCGATCGGGAGGCTGCGCAGCACCGGCGCGCGCGTGGAGGGGACGATCGGCTGCGACCGCGACGCGATGGTCTGCGTGAACTGGGTGATGGAGCGCGAGCCGTTCGACGAGGTGATCGTGGCCACGCCGCGCGCGGGCCGCGCCCGCCTGCTCCGTATGGATCTCGCCGCGCGAATCCGCCGCGCGTTCGGCGTACCGGTCACGCACGTGGCCGCGGGTCACGCCCCCGCCACGGCCTAGGCTTTCACCATGAAGATTGCCGTGGCCGCCGACGAGCGCACCGGTGTCGCGGACGCACTCGCGGACGAGCTGCGCAAGCGCGGACACGAGCCGATCCCGCACGGCGCTCTGAACGACGACGAGCGCGACGACTGGGCGTGGGCGAGCGAGGCCGCGGCGCGCGACGTCGCCGAGGGCCGCGCCGACCAGGGCATCGTCTGCTGCTGGACCGGCACCGGCGCGTCGATCGCCGCCAACAAGGTGCCGGGCATCCGCGCGGCGCTGTGCGGCGACGCCGAGACAGCTGAGGGCGCGCGCAAGTGGAACGACGCCAACGTGCTCGCCCTCTCGCTGCGCACCACGAGCGCGGCGCTGCTGAGCGAGATCCTCGACGCCTGGTTCGCGGGCGAGCCGTCCTCAGACGAGGACGACGCGGCGAACGTCCGTCACGTCGACGAAATAGGGCCCTGAACATAGAAGCGGGGCGGTGCTCCCGACACCGCCCCGCTGTAGACGCGACTAAATCGCGTCATGCAGGCCATCCCTGACCTTGGACTCGCACATCGATAGAACGACGCTTTCCGCGAAAACTTGCGCATTCACCTAGATTGCGCCCCCGCGTGGCGGACATCGTCGAAACGCCTGAGCAGGCCGCGGCGGAGGAGCATCCCCCGCTGCTCGTCACGGATCCCCTCATGGGGTACCTCGACGCTCAGGGGCTGGGGTCAGGCGACCTCCAGATAGAGCGAATCGGTGAGGGCCATTCGAACATCACCTTCCTGGTCGAGCGCGGCGAGGAGCGCTTCGTCCTGCGCCGACCCCCGCGCCCGCCGATCCCGCCGTCCGCGCACGACGTGCTGCGCGAGGCCCGCCTGCTGACCGGCGTCCAGGGCGCCGACGTCCGAACGCCGCCCGTCCTCGCCATTTGCGACGACGAGTCTGTGATCGGTGCGCCCTTCTACGTCATGGAGTACATCGAGGGCGTCGTCGTCACCACGCAGATGCCGCCCGCGCTCGACGATCCGGACGAGTGCCGGCGTGCCGGCGAGGAGCTGGTCGATGCGCTCGCCGAAATCCACGCCGTCGACTGGCGCGCGTGCGGGCTCGAGGGATATGGGAAGCCGACCGGCTACCTCGAGCGCCAGCTCCGCCGCTTCAACGGCCTATGGGAGCACAACAAGACGCGCGAGCTGCCGATCATCCAGGAGCTCTCCGGTTGGCTCGCCGAGAACATGCCCGACTCGCCCGAGTCCACGATCGTCCATGGGGACTACCGGCTCGGCAACGTGATGCTGGCGAACGATGCCCCCGCACGCCTGATCGCGATCTTCGACTGGGAGCTCTCCACGATCGGCGACCCGCTCGCCGACCTCGGCTACATGACCGTGACCTGGGCCGAGCCCGGCGATCCGGCGGACACCTCGTTCGCGAGCCTCAGCGCCGTCACTCGCCAGACCGGCTTCCCCACGCGCGAGGAGCTGATGGCGCGTTACGAGGAGCGCACCGGCCGCTCGATGTCGGCGCTCAACTGGTACCAGGCGCTCGCGCTGTGGAAGGCGGCGGTGTTCATGGAGGGAAACCTCAAGCGCTTCCAGGCGGGCGCATCCGACGACGAGTACCTGGGGCTGTTCGTGGAGGGCGTGCCCGCACTCGCTGAAGCCGCGCTGCAGATCTCGCGCTCGTGAAGGGCCTGCTCGTCGACTTCGGCGGCGTGCTGACCACGAACGTCTTCGACTCGTTCAAGGCGTTCTGCGAGAAGGAGGGTCTCGATCCGGATGCCGTCAGGCGACTCTTCCGCGAGGACCCGGTCGCACTCGCGGAGCTGCGCCGGCTCGAGCGCGGCGAGCTGACCGAGGACGAGTTCTCGGTCCGGTTCGGGCCGATGCTCGGCGTGTCGGACACCGAACAGCTCGTCGACCGGCTGTTCGCAGGGATGGGTCCGGATGAGCCGATGATCGAGGCGGTCAAGAAGGCGAAGCGATCCGGGATCAAGACCGGCCTGATCTCCAACTCGTGGGGCCGCGGGCGCTACGACCGCGACGCGTTTCCAGAGATGTTCGACGGAGTCGTGATCTCGGGCGAGGTAGGCCTGCACAAGCCGGACGCGGAGATCTTCCACATGGGCGCCGAGCGGATCGGCGTGCCCGTCGAGGAGTGCGTCTTCGTCGACGACCTCAGGGAGAACTGCGACGGCGCCGCGGCGGTCGGGATGACCCCGATCCTCCACCGCGGCGCCGACACGACGCTGCCGGAGCTAGAGCGCCTGCTCGGGCTCGAGCTGCGCTAGGCAGAAGTTACGTGACGGTCGGGAACGCAAGTCCCCGACGCTGTCGCCCAGACGACCACGCGGACGCCCGAATAACAGCGGCCGCTTCGCCACTGAGGTTGTCGTCTTACGTCACCGACCCGCCTGTCGCCGTCGCGTCATGCGTAGTGGTTCCAGCCGCCGTCGGAGGTGGTCGACCTGCTTCTACGATGGACTCCTGCGGCACCGTTGTTGGTTCCGCCTGCTCCCCGACCGTCCCGTTCACCGGACTTGCAGTCCACCGAAGTCGTGAGCTCACGGTGAGTTCGCGCAAGAAGTCGTTCGCGTCTCTGGTCCCGTGACCGGTTCACGACATTCGTGTGCTCCTGGCGACGACGTTGCCGCCCGGTGGCCCTGGCGGGCCCTCGCTCCGTCTGCCCCGTCTGCCCCGTCGACTCCATCTACTCCGTCGGCTCCGGCCGCGCCCCGGGGACCGGCCGGGCCGGTCGCTCCGCGGGGGCCGGTCGCGCCGGGCGGCCCCTCGGGCCCTTCGGGCCCCTCGGGGCCCTCGGGTCCGACCGGGCCGATCTGGCCGAACAGCAGGTGGCCATCCCTGAAGTCCTTCCTGACGAGGGACTGGTTCTTCACGTGCTTGCCCGTCAGGGTGCTCCGCTTCAGATCCAGCCCGGTGATCGACCTGTTGGCGATTTCCTTGCCCGTCAGCAGCTTCGCCGCCATCGCTCCACTCGCCAGGGACGAGGTGAGGGCCACCAGTGCGACGACCATCGCCGGACTCGGGGCTCCCAGCCATGGGGAAATCCTTTTCCCGTCTGGGAGCGAAGTCACGGCGCGTACAGAAGATGCACAGCTATCCGCCCGCGATCAACGCAACGCCCGCGAGGGCGACGGCGACGCCGACCTTCTGGCTGGGCTGGAGCCGCTCGTGCAAGAAGAGCCACGCGAGCACCACGACCACGACCGGGTAAAGCGCCGACAGCACGGACGTAAGGCTCAGCAAACCCTCGGTGGCGGCGAATGCGAACGCGACGTTTGCCGACATCTCGAGCACGCCGATGGTCAGAAGGGCGGGAAGGACGCTCCGGTCGACACCGCCGAAGCCGGGCCGAAGAACGAGGAAAGCGAGCAACGCAAGGGACAGAGACGTGCCGCGATTCACGAGGTTCGCCCACAGCGGGTCGTGATCCGCGGCCACGTCCATCCCCACGAAGAAGCAGCCGAACCCGAGCGCTGACAGCAGTGCCAGGCCGACGCCGGCAGCGACACGCCGGTCAGTCTCAGCCTCGTCGGCCGCCTCGCGTGACGCGAGCACGATCCCGGCGATCCCGAGCACCGCACCCACCGCCTGCACCGCGCTTGGGCGATCGCCCGTCGCCAGCCCGACGGCGACCGGCACCAGCACCGCCATCGACGAGATCGGCGCTACAACGCTCATCTTGCCCATGGCTAGTGCGCTGTAGAAGGCGGCGAGGCCGCAGACTCCAGCCAGGCCGGCCGCCGCCGCATACGGAATGAAGGCCGCGTCCGGCGCCGACTCTCCAGCAGCGGCGACCGTGATCGCGATGACCGTCAGCCCCGCCGTCTGCGAGATGACGATCACCGCAAGCACGGCGATTCGCCGGGTCATCAGCCCGCCGAGGAAGTCGGACACGCCCCACGAGAGCGTCGCCCCGAGTGCGAGCGCTACGGCGAGCAGCTAGCTAGCGCTTCTTCTTCGAGCCGCGCCCGTACATGAGCACCATCAGGCGCTCGAGCAGCTTGGTCGCGCGCTTCGAATACGGGAAGTAGTACGGCTCGCGCTTGCCCGCGAACCGCGTGACCAGGATCGCGTGCGGGTTGCAGTACTTCTGGATCCCCGCTTCCGAGTGCCGTACGCCGATCCCGGACTCCTTCACGCCGCCGAACGGCAGCTCCTGCGCCGTGTAGTTCGTGATGCAGTCGTTCACGCAGGTCGAGCCCGCCTCGATCCGGCGCGCGATTCGCTCGCCCTTCTCGATGTCCTTCGTGAAGACGCTCGAGTTGAGCCCGTAGCGCGAGTCGTTCGCCTTCTCGACGGCCTCCTCCTCGTCGCGCACCTTCATGATCGGCAGCGTCGGGCCGAACGTCTCCTCGGTCATGATCTTCATCGAGTGGTCGACGTCTACGAGGACTGTCGGCTCAAAGAACCGGCCCGTGCCCTCGCGCCGCTTCCCGCCCGTCAGGACCTTCGCGCCCTTCGCGACCGCGTCGCTCACGTGGTCCTCGATGATCTCGGCCTGGTTCTCGAACGTGACGGCGCCGACGTCCACCGCGGCGATCTCACCGGGCGCGCCCTGCCGCAGCGCCTGGGTCTTCTCGACGACCCTGCTGACGAACTCGTCGTAGATCGGCTCCTCGACGTACACGCGCTCGACGGCCTGACAGATCTGACCGCCGTTCGCCATCGACCAATAGACCGCTGTGTTGGCCGCGCGCTCCAGGTCGGCGTCGCGCAGCACGATCATCGGGTCCTTGCCCCCGAGCTCGAGCGTGAACGGCGTCAGCGTCTTCGCCGCCGCCTCAGCGATCTTGCGTCCTGTCGCGACGGACCCGGTGAACATCACGAAGTCCACGTGCTCGATCAACGCCGCGCCCGTCGCACCGCGTCCGGTGGCAACGAGGAACACGTCCTCGGGACAGCCGGCGGCGCGCATGCCCTCCGCCATCAGCAGCGACGTCAGCGGCGTCACCTCGCTCGGCTTCAGGACGACAGTGTTGCCCGCCATCAGCGCCGGGATGCAATCCCCGAAGTTGTTCGTCAGCGGGTAGTTCCACGGCCCGATGACACCGATCACTCCGCGCGGCCGATAGCGCTTGATCAGCTTCTTGCCGAGGAGCAGCGGCGTGTGCGTCTTGACCTTCTCGTCGGCGAGGTACTTCTCCGCGATCTTGCCCCAGAAGCCGAGCGAGTCGGCGCAGAAGAAGACCTCCGCGAGCTGAGCGTCCTCGAACGTCTTGCCGGACTCCTCGACAACCGTCTCGATCATCCGGCGACGGTTCTGGATCAGCCACTTGCGCGCCTCGAGCATGACCGCCTTGCGGCCCTCGAACCCGAGCGCCTCCCACGCCGGCTGCGCGGCACGGGCGCGCGCGACAAGCCCGGCAACCTCCTCCGCATTCATGTCGGGGACGTGGGCGATGATCTCGCCGGTTGCGGGGTTCTCAACCGGGACCGTGTCCCCGGTGGACGACCCGTTCTGAGACGTAGTGGGCTGCATAGCTGTGGCCATTGCGTCGAGCCTACTCCTTGAGCTCCACCCGCTCTATCACTACGTCATCGACGGGCCGTCCTGCCCGCCGGTCTGCGTGCCCTCGATCGAGTCGACCGCATCCATCCCGCTCGTGACCTTGCCGAAGACGGTGTGCTTGCCGTCGAGCCAGGGTGCCGCCTCGGTCGTGACGATGAAGAACTGGCTCCCGTTCGTGTTCGGCCCCGCGTTCGCCATCGCGAGCGCGCCGCGCTCGATCTTGTGCTGGTTGAACTCGTCCTCGAACGTGTAGCCGGGGCCGCCGGTGCCGGTGCCCTGCGGGCAGCCGCCTTGGATCATGAAGTCCTTGATGACGCGGTGGAACGTGAGCCCGTCGTAGAAGCCGTCGCCCGCGAGCTTGCGGAAGTTGTCAACCGTCTTGGGCGCGTCCTCGTCGAAGAACTCGACCTCGATCGCGCCGTGGTTGGTCTGCAGCGTGGCTGCGCTCATCGTTTCGCTACCTCCAGTTTCAGTGGGACGCCTCTGACGGTCTTCCCGGACACAGTGCTTGCAACCTCTTCCGCGCGCGACGCGGGAACCTCGACGAAGCTGAACCGGTCGAGCAGGCGCACGTTCGAGATGTCTTCGCCCTCGAGGTGCGAGTGGTCGACGATCGCCCCGATCACGTCGGCCGGCTCGAGCCCCTGCTTCAGGCCCGCCTTGACGATCAGCTTCGCGCGCGCGCCGTCGGTCTTCCTCCGCGGCTTGGTGTGCCGCGGGCGCCGAGTCTCGCGCTCACGCGGCTTTCGCTCGCGCTTCGGCTGCGCCGCGGCGGGCGAGTCCGCCGACCACGGCTCGACCTCTGTCTTCGCGTGCCGCTCGATCGCCTGAAGGTCGCGGCGCTGCTTCGGGGTGATGAAGGTGATCGCGCGTCCGGAGCGCCCGACACGGCCGGTGCGGCCGATCCGGTGGACGTAGATGTCCGGTGAGTTCGGCACGTCGTAGTTGATGACGTGGGTGACGCCGGAGATGTCGAGGCCGCGTGCGGCGACATCGGTGGCCACGAGCAGCCGCTCGCGCTCCGACTTGAACGCGATCATCACGCCGTCGCGCTGGCCCTGCGACATGTCGCCATGGAGAGCCTTGACGCGCACGCCGGCGTCGTTAAGCCGGCGCGAGAGCCGGTCGGCGCCGATCTTCGTCCGCACGAAGATGATCGCCTGCTCGGGCTGCTCGGCCTTCACGACGTCGACGAGCTTCTCCTGCTTGTCCCGATCGGAGACCTCGACGAAGAACTGGTCGACGGTGTCGATCGTGAGGGTCGCGGCCTTCACCTTGATCGTGACCGGGTCGTACATCCCCTGCTCGGCCAGCCGCTTGATCTCGGGCGGCATCGTCGCCGAGAACAGAGCGGTCTGCCGCCCGGACGGGCAGCGCGACAGGATCGTCTCGACGTCCTCGAAGAACCCGAGGTCGAGCATCTCGTCGGCCTCGTCGAGGACGACGTAGCGCGCCGACGTCACGACGAGGGCGTGGCGGCTCATCAGGTCCATCACGCGGCCGACGGTCCCGACCACAACCTGCGCGTTCTCCTTCACGCGCGACATCTGGTCGCGGATCGGTGCGCCACCGAAGACGGCGACCACCGACACGCCCTTGCGCTCCCCGTACGCGCGCAGGGCCTGCGTCACCTGGATGCAGAGCTCCCGCGTCGGCGTCAGGACGAGCGCCTGCACCTCGGGGTCGCCGGGATCGACGTACTCGAGCAGCGGCAGGCCGAATGCGGCCGTCTTGCCGGTGCCCGTCTGCGCCTGCCCGATGACGTCGCGCCCCTCGAGCAGCGCTGGGATCGCCTGCTCCTGGATCGGTGTCGGCTCCTCGTACCCGAGGTGCGTAAGCGCCTGGAGCAGCGGCTCCGAGAGCCCGAGTTCGCGGAAGGTCGCCATCGTCAGGACGCCGGGTCGAGCAGGACCTTGCCGTGGGTGCGGCGGCCCTGAAGGTCCTCGTGCGCGCGCCTCACCTCGGAGAGCGGATAGGTGGTGCCCATCACCGGCTTTAGCTCCCCGCGCGCGGCGCGGTCGAACAGGTCGGCGAGCGGCTCCTCCATCATGTCCCGCCGCCCGAGGCAGTGCATCAGCCAGAAGCCGACGACTGCCTGGCTCTTGCGCATGAGGCGGCCATTCGTCACCTCGTTCGGCTCCCGGCTCGCGATCCCGTACGCCACGAGGCGGCCGAACGGAGCGAGCGCCGCGAGGCTCTCGTCGAAGACCTTGCCGCCCGCCATCTCGAGGACGACGTCCACCTTCTGGCCGTCGTTCGCCTCGATCAGGCGGTCCTTCATGCCCTCGCCCGCGGCGTCGACCGCCACGTCCGCGCCGAGCTCGAGCGCCAGGTTGCGCTTCTCCTCGGAGCTCGCGGTGGCGATGACCCGCCCCGCACCGAATGGCTTGGCGAGCTGGACCGCGATGCTCCCGACCCCGCCGGCCGCCGCGTGGATCACGACCGACTCGCCCTCGGCCAGCTTCGCGCTCGTCCTGTAGAGGTGCCACGCGGTCAACCCCTGAAGGACGATCGCCAGCGCGGCGCCGTCCTCGAGCCCGTCCGGGATCGCGAACGTCGTGGCCTTCGGGGCGACGGAGTATTCGGCGTAGCCGCCCGTGCTCAGGAGCGCCACTACGCGCTTCCCATCCGGGTCCGTCCCCGCGACCTCCGCCCCCGGGATCAGGGGCAGGTCGTACTTCGCGAGGTAGGAGTTCTCGCGCGCGTGTGTGTCGGCGAAGTTCATCCCCGCGCGCGAGACCTTGATCAGGACCTCGTGCTCACCGGCCTCCGGGACCGGCGCGTCCTCGACCACTTCGAGGACGTCAGGGCCGCCGAACTCGTTGATCTGGACGGCTCTCACGAGCGACCCAGGCTATCGTGGCGCCGCCATGGGCCTCGCCGTAGTCGGGTCAATCGCGTTCGACGCAGTGAAGACGCCGTTCGGCGAACGGCCGCGCATGCTCGGCGGTTCCGCCGTTCACTTCTCGCTGGCCGCGAGCTTCTTTACCGACGTCCGCGTCGTCGGCCCGGTCGGGGACGACTTCGGCGACGAGGAGTACGCGGTGCTCCACGCGCGCGGCGTCGACACCGGAGACATCGAGCGCGTCGAGGGCGGCAAGACGTTCTTCTGGCAGGGCCACTACGAGTACGACATGAACATGGCGCACACCGACGACACCCAGCTCAACGTGTTCGGCGACTTCGAGCCGAAGCTGTCCGAGGAGTCGAAAGCGGCTGACGTTCTGTTCCTGGCGAACATCCAGCCGGACCTCCAGCGCGAGGTGCGGGAGCAATGCACCGGCACGCGGCTCGCCGGGCTCGACTCGATGAACCTGTGGATCGAGACGGCGAAGGAGTCGCTCGTGCGCACGATCGGCGGCGTCGACCTGATCTTCATGAACGACGCCGAGCTGCGCCAGCTCACCGAAGAGGCGAACCTGGTGCGCGCAAGCCGTGCCGTCATGGAGATGGGGCCGCGCTTCGTGATCGCAAAGCAGGGCGAGTACGGGGCCGCCCTGTTCACGCGCGACAGCTTCTTCGCACTGCCGGCGTACCCGCTCGAGACCGTCAACGACCCGACCGGCGCCGGCGACTCCTTCGCCGGCGGGTTCCTCGGCTACATGGCCTCGCAGGACTCGGAGGACGACGCGACTCTGCGGCGCGCGATGACCTACGGGTCGGTGCTCGCCTCGTTCAACGTCGAGGAGTTCGGCACCGAGCGCGTGCAGCGGCTGACGCGCGACGAGATCGACGCGCGCTTCGAGGAGTTCAGGCGGATGACAGCGCTGGAGTCGGCGCCCGCCTGATCAGCTCGGCCGCACGCATCGCGACCATCGAGATCTGGGGGTGCGGGTGCCCGCGCATCAGGTTGGGAACGACCGACCCGTCGACCACGCGTATTGCCCTCGAGGCCCTTCACGCGCAGCTCGTCGTCGACCACCTTGTCCGAGACTGCACGTGCCGACCGGGTGGTAGACGGTCTGCAGGTTCGCGCGGATCCATGACTCGACGTCCTCGGAACCCGGTGCCCGCTCCTCCTCTGCGATGTCCATGAGCGGCGGCGTACCTGCCACGCGCCGCATCTGCCGAACGCCCTCCATCAGGACGCGCAGGTCGTCGGGGTCCCTCAGGAGCGCATAGTCGATGTCGGGCGGCTCGAGCGGGTCGTTCGACCGAAGCGTCAGGCTGCCGACGCTCCGCGGCTGGAGGGCGACGACCCCGACGGAGAAGCCGTGGCGGTCGGGCTCCGTGAGCCCCTCGTCCAGATAGAGCACGGGCGCGAACAGCAACTCGATGTCGGGCGCCTCGAGACCCTCGCGACTCGCCACGAACGCGGCCGCCTCGCCCACGTTCGAGGTGAGCATCCCGCGTCGCTGAAGCAGCAGCTTGACGAGCTGGGCGGGCTTCTCCGCCGCGAACAGCGATTCCTTGCCCGACGCGTTCCAGAGCATGATCGCCATCGGGTGCTCGCGCAGGTTGCGCCCCACCTCGGGCAGATCGTGGACCTCGCCGCCCGGGCCGACGCCGGACAGCAGCAGGATGTGCGGGGAGCCGATCGCGCCCGCGCTCAGGATCAGCTCGCGCCCCACCTCCACCTCGCCGCCGGTGTGACGCACGCGCGCGGCGCGCTTGCCGTCGAAGTCGATGCCGAGTACCTGCGCGCCGGTGGCGACCGTCAGATTGTCGCGCCCGCGCGCCGGCTTGAGCCAGGCGTCCGCCGCGGTGCAGCGCAGCCCCTTTCGCTGGTGCACACGCGTGATCCCGACGCCGGCGAGCGCCTCCGGCCGCAGTTCAGACGGTGCGGCGACGGCTGACGCCTCCGCCGCTTCGACGAATGCGGTGGTCATCGGGCTCGGCGCGCGCTGCTCGGAGACCGAGCACGACTCCTCCTCGAAGTCGTCCAGGTAGCGCTTCATCGTGTCCCAGCTCCAGCCTTCGGGCCAGGCCTCGAAATCGGCGGGATGGCCCGGAATGTGCATCTGCGCGTTCATCGCTGACGAGCCGCCCAGCGTCTTCCCGCGAGGGATGTAGACGCGACGGCCGCCGAGCGCCTCCTGCGGCGTCGTCTCGTAGTCCCAGTCGAACTTCGACTTCAGGAGCTTGGAGAACGCCGCCGGGATCCGGATCTCCTTCGAGCGCGGCTTTGGCCCCGCCTCGAGCAGCAGCACGCTGCTGCTCGGGTCAGCGCTGAGCTTGTTGGCGAGGATGCAGCCGGCCGAACCGGCGCCGACGACGACGTAGTCGTATCGGGAGGTCACCACCCGACGTTACCGCGCTTAGCCCACCGGTTCCAGATGGAGAAATCCCGGGTACCCTTGCGCCATGACGTGGGGCTTCATCTGGATGGTGGTCGTCCTCAAGATCCCGATCGTCGCGCTGCTTTGGCTCGTCTGGTGGGCCGTCCACGCCGAGCCGGAGCCGGCCGCGGACGAGTCGTCGGGCGGGGATGGCGGCGGCGGGCACTCGCCGCGCCCGCGCCGTCCGCAGCCGCCGCGGCGCGGAGACCACGCCGTGCCCGCGCCACAGTCGCCGCCCCGCATCCGGGCGCGCGCGCGACGCTCCGATAGCGTTCGGCCTGGATGAACGCCTTCCACGTAATCGGCGGCGTGACCGCGATCTGGGCGGTCGTCGTCGCGGTCATGGGCATCAAGAACGAAAACTTCCCCGGCGGCGCCGAGAAGATCGTCGGCGCGATCTCCGCGCTGCTCGTGGTCGGTGCCATCAGCGCGGCGATCCTCACCGGCGAGACCGAGGGCGGAGAGGAGCACGGCGGGGGCGAAGCGGCGACCAGCGAGTCGCACTAGTCGCGTCCGATGATCGACGACGGGAGCGCGGTCCACTACACGGCCGTCGAGCGCGGCACCGCGGTCTTCAGCTCCGACGAGATCGAGCTCGGCACGGTCGAGCAGGTCCTCGACAACTACCGCGAGCACATCTTCGACGGAATCGTCATGCGGACGCGGAACGGCGACTTCCGGTTCGTGGACGCGCCCGAGGTCAGGCGAACCGCCGAGCGCGCGGTGACGCTGTCCATCACCGCCGCCGAGGCCGAGCAGCTGCCGCCCCCCGAGCAGGGGGGCTTCGCGGAGTTCGAGGTGCGCAAGGGCGCTGGGAAGATCGCCCGCAGGCTTGGCATGGGTTGGAGAAAGAAGAAGTAGGTCAGAATGCTGGGTAGAACCAGCTGAGGAGATACCGATGGCGGATGAACAGACGGAGCAGGACGCCGGCGGCGTAGCGAGCGCCGAGCGCGAGGACACACTCACCGTCACGGACAACCGCACGGGCGAGACCTACGAGGTCCCGGTTACGGACGGCACCGTCAAGGCGATGGACTTCCGCCAGATGAAGGTGGATGACGACGACTTCGGCCTCATGACCTACGACCCGGCGTACACGAACACTGCGTCGTGCCGCAGCGAGATCACCTTCATCGACGGCGACGCGGGGATCCTGCAGCACCGCGGGTACTCGATCGAGGACCTATGCGAGCACGCCACCTATCTCGAGGTCGCGTACCTGCTCGTGTGCGGGCAGCTGCCGACCAAGAAGCAGCTCGACGAGTGGGTCCACGAGATCACGATCCACACGTACGTCCACGAGAACATGCGCGAGTTCCTGGCCGGCTTCCGCTACGACGCGCACCCGATGGGAATGCTGCTCGGCTGCGTCGGCGCGCTCTCGACTTTCTATCCGGACGCGAAGGCGATCGACGACGAGGGCGAGCGGCACATGGCGGCCGTCCGCCTGATCGCAAAGGTGCCGACGCTGGCCGCATTCGCGTACCGGCACTCGCTCGGCCTGCCGTACATCTATCCCGACAACGACCTCAGCTACCCCGGCAACTTCCTGTCGATGCTCTACAAGATGACCGAGGTCAAGTACGAGCCGGACCCGCGGCTCGAGCGCGCCCTCGACGTCCTCTGGATCCTCCACGCCGACCACGAGCAGAACTGCTCTACGAGCGCGGTGCGCGCGGTCGGGTCCTCGGAGGTCGACCCGTACTCGGCCGTAGCGGCCGGGGTGGCAGCGTTGTACGGGCCGCTGCACGGCGGCGCGAACGAGGCCGTGCTGCGGATGCTCGACCGGATCGAGAAGGTCGAGAACATCCCCGACTTCCTCCAGGGCGTGAAGGACCGCAAGGAGAAGCTGATGGGCTTCGGCCACCGCGTCTACAAGAACTACGACCCGCGCGCGCGGATCATCAAGAAGAACGTCGAGGAGGTCTTCGAGGTCACGGGCAAGAACCCGAAGATCGAGATCGCGGTCGAGCTCGAGAAGCACGCCCTCGAAGACGAGTTCTTCACCGAGCGCAAGCTCTACCCGAACGTCGACTTCTACTCGGGCCTGATCTACGAGGCGCTCGAGATCCCGACCGACATGTTCACGGTCATGTTCGCGATCCCCCGCACGTCCGGCTGGATCGCGCAGTGGCTCGAGATGGTCAAGGACGAGGAGACCAAGATCGCGCGGCCGCGCCAGATCTACACGGGCGAGCGCGACCGCGACTACGTGCCGATCGACCAGCGCTAGCAATCGGTGTCGACCGATTCGCTACGCCGACAGTGGCGGGGTGAGCATTGCCTACCGCGTGGTGGGTAACGGGCCCGTCGAGCTCGTCTTCGTTCCCGGCTTCGTATCGCATCTTGAGGTCTCCGTCGAGTACCCGGCACAGAGGCGGTTCTTCGAGCGGCTCGGGAGCTTCACGCGGCTCCTCCTCTACGACAAGCGCGGCCAAGGACTGTCGGATCGCCCGGACTCGCCCCCGACGCTGGAGCAGAGCATGGACGACCTGCATGCCGTAATCCAGGCCGCGGGCTTCACGCGCCCGTCGATCTTCGGGGTCTCCGAGGGCGGACCGATGGCGCTCCTGTTCGCGGCGAGCCATCCGGCAAGCGTCGACAAGCTCGTCCTGTTCGGAACGTTCGCCCGCACACTCGAGGCGGACGACTTTCCGATCGGGTTCTCGGCATCCAACTTCGACCGGATGCTGCAACGGATGCGTCGCGAGTGGGGTGGGCCTGTGATGGTCCCCTTCTTCGCGCCGAGCCTGGCCGACGACCACGCATTCCTCGACTGGTGGGCGCGGATGCTCCGCAGCGGGGCGAGCCCGGGCACGGCGGTCGGACTCATGGAGCTCTACAAGGAGATCGACGTCCGGCATGCGCTGCCTGCGATCGAGGCTCCGGCCCTGATCCTCCAGAAGGAGGGCGACCGGATGGTCCCCCAGGCGTTCTCCGAGGACATGGCCAACAGCATTCCGGGCGGTCGCTACTTCGAGCTCCCCGGGCGGAGATCACCTCTTCTTCACCGAGGACCAGGATGCGCTGCTGGACGAGGTCGAGGACTTCCTCATGGGTACGCGCGCATCGCGCGAGCCGGAGCGGCGGCTCGCGACCGTGCTGTTCACCGACATCGTCGGGTCGACCGACCGCGCAGCGGCTGTTGGCGACCGGCGCTGGCGCGACCTCGCCGATGCGCACGACGACATCGTTCGCAAGGCGCTTGCCCGCCATCGTGGCCGCGAGATCAAGACCATGGGGGACGGTTTCTTCGCTTCCTTCGACGGCCCCGCGCGCGCAATCCGATGCGCGCAGAACGTCGTACGCGAGGCCGATCGGATCGGGGTCCCCGTGCGCGCCGGGGTCCATACCGGCGAGTGCGACGTTGTCGGCGACGATCTCGCGGGACTCGCCGTCAACATCGGCGCGCGCGTCGGGCGCGCTCGCCGGCCCGGGCGAGGTGCTCGTGTCGCAGACGGTCAAGGACCTCGTTGTGGGATCCGGAATCGAGTTCGAGGACCGCGGCACACACGCGCTCAAGGGCGTGCCGGGCGAATGGCGCCTTTACGCCTCGCAGACGAGCAGGGAGCCCGCGCTAGCCTGAGTGGCGTGGAACCACTTCGCGACGGCCACGGTCGGCTGATCGAGGACCTGCGAGTCTCGGTCACCGACCGCTGCAACTTCCGCTGTCAGTACTGCATGCCTGCGGAGGGCCTGCCGTGGCTCGAGCGCGAGGCGATCCTCACCTACGAGGAGATCGAGCGGCTCGTGTCGCTGTTCGTCAAGCTCGGGATCACCGACGTGCGGCTTACCGGCGGCGAGCCGCTCGTGCGCAAGGACTTCCCGCGCCTCGTTGCCAAGCTCGCGCTGGTCGACGGCATCGAGGACCTCTCGGTGACGACGAACGGCTTCCTGCTCGAGCGCGACGCGGACGCGCTCGTCGCAGCGGGCATCCAGCGCGTCAACGTCTCGATCGACTCGCTCCAGCGCGACCGCTTCTACGCGATGACCCGCCGCGACGCGCTGCCCCAGGTGCTTCGCGGCCTCGAGGCGTTGGGCCGCTATCCGCATCTGACGGTGAAGGTGAATGCGGTCGCGATGCGCGACTTCACCGAGGACGAGGCACTGCCGTTCGCGGAGTTCGCGCGCGCGCATCCGTTCCAGGTGCGCTTCATCGAGTTCATGCCGCTCGACGGCGACCACGCATGGACGCCGGATTCGGTGCTCAGCGGCGAGGAGCTCCGCGCGCGCATTGAGGAGCGCTACCCGCTCGAGGAGCTGCCGCGCGAGCCGTCCGCCACCGCGCGCGTATTCCGGTTCGTGGACGGCGTCGGCGAAATCGGGTTCATCAATCCGGTCTCGGAGCCCTTCTGCTCGGACTGCAACCGGATCCGGCTGACGGCCGAGGGCGAGCTGCGCACCTGCCTCTTCTCACTGCGGGAGACGGACCTGCGCGAGCCGCTCCGCTCCGGCGCGAGCGACGCGGAGCTCGAGGAGATCATCCGCGACGCCGTGTGGCGCAAGGAGCTGAAGCACCGTGTGGGCGAGCCGGGATTCATCCAGCCCGCCCGCACGATGTCAGCCATTGGGGGTTAGGCCGCCTGCTGGATCCGCTGGGCCGGCGGGACGTAGTGGTTGCCCTTGAACAGGTCCTGCGGGTCGTAGACCGCCTTCACCTCGCGCAGGCGGTCCCACGTCTCTGCGTCGAAGAACGTGCTGGCGTCAGCGGGCTCCTCGACGAAGTTCGGGTACTGGCCGGCGCGGTGCGGCTGGGCGGCCGCGACCAGGCGGTCGAGCCGGGCCGTGCACCGCCTCGAGCGTCGCCTCGTCGGGGGCGACCCCGAGCCCGAACATGCTGACCTCGCCCGGCAGTGTCGCGCGGGCGCCCGCGCCGGGCGACTTGCGCGCGAGCGCACCGCCCAGGTGGCGCAGGTTGAACAGCGTCACCGTCGTGTCCGGAGCCCGACTCGGGCCCGACGATCTCCAGGAACTCGTCCAGCAGCTCGGCGGACAGCTCGCTGACCAGCTCGTGGCCGCTGACGAACGGCAGCGGATCGGGCGGGTCCATCGCCAGCTCGCCGAGCTCGATCGGGGGCACCATCGCGAACGTGTCGATCTCGGGCCCGAGGTCGCGAACGCGCTGGAGCAGCTCGCGCCCCTCGCGCTCCTCGCCGAGGTAGGCGCCCATGACGATCGCGTACGAGGCGCCGCGGAACGGCTCCGGCACCTCCGGCAGCGGCGGGAAGTGCAGGATGTTCGCCCAGGTCATCAGCTCCTCGGGGAACGTCGGCAGCAGCTCGCGCCACGTGTGGAGCACCTCGGCGGCGCGCTCGAACGGGAAGAACATCGCGCCGGCGTAGAGCTCCTCCACCGGGTAGACGGCGAACTCGATCGCGGTCACGATCCCGAAGTTGCCGCCGCCGCCGCGAAGCGCCCAGAACAGGTCCGGCTCGTTCTTGGAAGTCACGCGGCGGAACTGGCCATCGGCCGTCACCAGCTCGATCGCCGTGACGCTGTTGGTCTGCAGCCCGTACTTGCGGGCGAGCCAGCCCATGCCGCCGCCCAGCGAGTAGCCGGCGATGCCCGACGTCGGGCGACGAGCCGTGAAGCCCGGCGAGACCCGTGGTCGGACAGGTGCGGGGTAATCTTCTCCCACTTGATGACCCGAGCCGACACGCACGCGATGCGCAGCGGGATCGATCGAGAGTGGTTCAGGTCAGAGGTCTGCACGATGATCGTCTCGTCGAGGTCGCCCAGCGGCGCCGGCGTTATGCGCCGTCGCCTGCGGGGCGATCCGCACGCCGTGCTCGCGTGCGTAGTTGACGATCGTGATGACGTCCGTCTCGTCGGCGGGGAACACCATGGCGTCGGGCCGCTGGTCGACGAGCGTGCTGAACGCCTGATGGGCGGCGTCCCAGTCGGAATCGGTCGGGTAGACGATGCGGCCCTTGATGGCCAGGTCGTCGAACTTGTTGTTGGTCGTTGTCGGCATCTCGGCTCCTTCGGTTGGACTGGTGCCGATCGTGCTCTCACAGCGCTCTCGCGTCGATCCCACGCTTGAGGGGAATTCGAGCGCGCCAACCCCCTCATTTGAGGGGTGGCGCGCGTACGCTCACAGGAGTACCGTCGCCATATGACTCGCACTCTCCCGGGCGCGGAGAGCGCCTACGACGCGATCGAGCGGGTAGCCGAGGCCGGCCTCCCGTCACAGGAGCTACTCGAGGAGGTCGCGCGGCGCATCGAGAGGGTCGTTCCCTCGGACGGCTACTTCATCGGCGCGACCGACCCGAGCACGTCGCTCATCATGGGCCAGGGCGTCGTGCGCGACCTGCCGCACGACATGTGCACACCCGACGTGGGACTACGAGTTCCGCGTGCCGGACTACATGAAGTTCGCGGACATCGCCGCGAGCGGGCGCTCGGTAGCCGACCTGCACGAGGAGACCGGCGGCAAGCCGGACCGGTCGCCTCGCTGGCGCGAGTACGGGACCGCGACGGGCTTCCGCACCGAAGTGCGCACGACCTTTTCGATCGGCGGCGGCGCATGGGGCGTCGGCCAGTTCGACCGCCTCGGCGACTCGCCGCGCTTCTCCGACGACGAGAAGGCGTGGCTCGAGCGGATCGCTCCGCTCGTTGCGCAGGCCCTGCGGCGCGCGCTGATCGCGCAGCCGGCCGCGTCGCCCGTGCTTCGCGGCCCTGGGATCCTCGTGCTCGATCCGGAGGGACGCGCTGTGTCGGCGACCAGCGAGGCTGCGGCGTGGCTGGACGAGATCGAGTCCTCGCTCGCCCGAGACACGCGCGGTGCGCTGCCCGTGCCGGTCGAGGCGAACGCCTACGCGTCCCAAGTGCGTGCCGCGATGGACGGTCCGTCAGACACCGTCCCGCGGGCGCGCATAAGGACGAGCACCGGTGTCTGGCTGCTGCTGCACGGCTCGATCCTCCAGGGCACGGAGAACCTGGCGGTCGTGATCGAGCCGGCCAAGGGCGGCGATGTAGCGCCTCTCATCGTGGACGCATACGGACTGACGCAGCGTGAGCTCGACGTCACGCGCGCGATCGCGCGCGGCCTCGGCACCGCCGAGATGGCGAAGCACCTCTTCATCTCGCAGCACACCGTGCGCGACCACGTCAAGTCGGTGTTCGAGAAGACCGGCGTGTCGAGCCGCGGCGAGCTGGTGGCGAAGGTCTTCGCCGACCACTACTCGCCGATCCTGACCGAGCTGACCGACTAGGCGGGCGCCTTCTTCGACACCTGCTCGCGTCCTTCGAGCGCGTCGTCCTCGAGCTGCTTGCGCAGCACCTTCTTGTCGAACTTGCCGACGCTCGTCTTCGGTACTTCGTCGATGAAGGCGAACTCGTCCGGGATCCACCACTTCGCGACGCGCCCGGAAAGGTGCTCGCACAGGTCCTTGGCGGAGACGTCGGTTCCCTCCTTGCGCACGACGCATGCGAGCGGACGCTCCTGCCAGCGCTCGTCGGGCTTCGCGATCACGGCTGCCTCGGCGACGCAGTCGTGCGCCATGAGCGCGACCTCGAGGTCCACCGACGACACCCACTCGCCGCCCGACTTGATCACGTCCTTCGCGCGGTCGGCGATCCGGATGAAGCCCTGCTCGTCGATCGCCGCCACGTCGCCGGTGCGCAGCCAGCCGTCGTGGAACCTGTCGTCCCCGGACGGGTCGTTGTAGTACGCGCGCGCGATCCAGGGGCCGCGCACCTCGAGCTCGCCGGTCGCCTCGCCGTCCCACTCGACCTCGTTTCCGTCGTCGTCGACGATGCGCGCCTCGACGAGAGGCAGCGGCCGGCCGGCTTTGGCGCGTGCCTCCCACGCCTCGTCGCCAGTCGTCCCCTTCGGGGCGATGGCAGCCGACGCCACCGGGCTCGTCTCGGTCATCCCCCACGCCTGTTGGACGTAGACGCCGTGGCGTTCGTCGAACGCCTGCATCAGCGACAGCGGCACGGCCGACCCGCCGCAGGCGACCGTGCGCAGGCTCGACAGATCCGGCTTGTTCTCGTCGGCGTAGTTCAGGAGGTCGAGCCAGATGGTCGGCACGCCGCCCGCCACGGTCACCCGCTCCGACTCGATCAGCTTGGCCAGCGGCTCGCCCTGCAGGAATCTGCTCGGCATCACAAGATCGGCGCCGGTCAGCGGCGCCGCGTGGGCGAGGCCCCAGGCGTTCGCGTGGAACATCGGCACCACCGGCAGCACGCGGTCTGTCTCGCGCAGGCCGAGGTTGTCGGCGATGCACACCGTCAGCCCGTGGAGGAGCTGCGAGCGGTGCGAATACAGAACGCCCTTCGGATTGCCCGTGGTCCCGCTCGTGTAGCAGAGGCCGGCCGCCGCCCGGTCGTCTAGCTCGGGGTAGTCGAACCCTTCGTCCTGCTGCGCGAGCAGCTCCTCGTACCGCAGGACGTTCGGCAGCGAGCCCGTGTCGCCGTCGCCGATCACCACGAAGTGCTCGACCGTCTCGAACGTCGGCGCGATCTCCTGCAGAACCGGCACGAGCGAGTCGTCCACGAAGACGATCTTGTCCTCGGCGTGGTTCGCGATGTAGGTCAGCTGGTCGGCGGCCAGGCGGATGTTCAGCGTGTGCAGGACCGCGCCCATCGACGGAGCGCCGAGGTAGATCTCGAGATGCTCCTGCGAGTTCCACGCGAACGTCGCCACACGGTCGCCCTCCCCGATTCCGAGTGCCTTCAGCGCACCGCAGAGCCGGTCGACCCGCGCGGTGACCTCGCCGTAGGACGCACGGCGCACCCCGTCGTCGCCGAGCGTCACCACCTCGCTGTCGCGGTAGAAGCGGCGCATCCGGTCGAGGATGTGCTGAACCGTGAGCGGATGGTCGTGCTGCATCAGGCCTTCGAGCATCTGGCTGCGTCTCCCTCGTTAGCGTTGCGGCAGTGCGCGGATACTCCTTGAAAACGCGAAGCGGTGCGAAAGTCGAGCGCACCCGCTTCGAGGATCTCGGCGAGGCGCTCGCCGCGATCGAGCGCCGCGGCAGCGAGCTTCAGGACGGCGCCGATGCGCGCACGATCGACCTGAAGCTGTCGCGTCGTTTCGAGCCCGTGCAGCAGGTGGTCGCCCGCCTCGAGCTGGCCGGGCCGGGCGGGCTGCGCGCCGGCGTGGACGTGCGCGGCGACGGCTCGGCCGAGGCGTGGACGGGGCGCGTGCGGCGCAGGCTGATCGAGCAGAAGCCGCGCGAGTCGCCGTACGACGCCCTCCGCCGGGCGCTCGAGCGCGGGTAGGCTCGGGGCATGGCTCGCCCGCCCGAGTACGAGCGGATGCTGAACAGCCTCCGGGCTTTTATTCGGCTCATCGGTCGAAGCTCGGACGGAGCCCACGTCATCGAGCTCGACGGTGTGATCGCGTCGGTGTGTCCCAGCGTCCCGGACCGGTCGCTGCCGAACAGCGTCATCTACGAATCGCAGGAGGCCCTGATCGGCGCGCTCCCGGAGCTCTCGCGCCGTTACGAGGATGCCGGCGTCCAGGCATGGACCGTTTGGACCCCCGAGGACGACACCGATGCGATCGACGCGCTCGACGCGAGCCGGGCACAAGCTCGACGCCACTCCCGCGGCGATGACGCATCGAACTGACGAAGCTTGGTGAACCGCCGGACATCGATCACCGCACCGGCGACGACCTGATCGCGGCCGTGGGAAGCATCAACGATCGCGCTTATCCCGTCGAGGGCGCTCCGTTCTCACGCATGATGTCCCAACAGCCACCGGGCGAGACAGCGAACTATGTGGTGGACATCGACGGGCAGCCCGCCGCGTGTCTTCAGATCCTGCCCGTTGACGGCGACGCTCTCGTTCTCCTGGTCGCAACGCGTGCCCGAGGCCCGCGGCCGGGGGCTCGCGAGCCGGCTCATGCAACGCGCGCTCTGGGATGCACGCCAGAACGGTTGCGACATATCGACGCTCCAGGCGACGAAGCTCGGCGAGCCGGTGTACGCGCGGATGGGCTACCAGAGCCACGGCGCACTTCAGATGTGGGAGAAACGGCTGTAGTGCCTGTCTGGTTGGTTCCGCTGCCGCGCGGCGCCGAACCCCCGTACGAGGTCTGGGTCAACGGCGTGGCGCAGCGCGAGGGCGCGGACTACACGGTCACCGACGGCGGGCTCGTGTTCTCGAAGCCGCTCGAGAAGGAGAAGATCGGCGTCGGCCGCTGGACCGCGATCTTCCTCGGCCTCTTCGGCAGCTACGGCAAGAACGACTCGGTCGACGTGCGCTACTCGCTGCACGGCGAGCGCAGGCTTGCAACGGGCCTGGACATAGTTCCGCCGTCGGTACCCTGAATTTGTGGCCAGGATCGACCAGATCCTCGAGGGCACGCACCCGTGCTTCTCGTTCGAGTTCTTCCCTCCCAAGACCGAGGAGGGTGAGAAGAACCTGCGCGCGGCGCTTGCGGAGCTCCAGAAGGACTCGCCGTCCTTCGTCTCCGTCACCTATGGCGCCGGCGGCTCGACGCGCGACCGCACGATCGAGATCGTCAAGTGGATCAAGCAGGACCTCGGCATCGAGGCGATGGCCCACTTCACCTGCGTCGGGGCGACGGTCGAGGAGCTCCGGGGAACACTCGACGGCATCCGCGGCGCGGGGATCGACAACGTGCTCGCTCTGCGCGGCGACCCGCCCCAGGGCGAGAAGGAGTGGACGAAGACCGATGGCGGGCTCGAGTACTCGACGCAGCTGATCGACCTGATTCGCGGGAGCTACGAGTTCGCGGTCGGCGCGGCGTGCTTCCCGGAGGTCCACCTCGAGGCGGAGAGCCCGGAGGCGGACCTGCGGTTCACGAAGGAGAAGCAGGAAGCGGGCGCCGGCTTCCTCATCACCCAGCTCTTCTTCGACAACAGCGTTCTACTTCGACTTCGTCGAGCGCGCGCGCGAGGCCGGGATCACCGTCCCGATCATCCCGGGGATCATGCCGGTGACCAACTACGGCCAGATCAAGCGCATGACCGAGATGTGCGGCGCGTCGTTCCCGGAGCAGTACCAGTCGGAGCTCGAGGCGCGCAAGGACGATCCGGACGCGACCGCGGACCTCGGTGTCGCGTACGCGACGCTCCAGTGCGCGGACCTGCTCGCCCGGGGCGCACCCGGCATCCACTTCTACACGCTGAACCGATCGCCGGCTACGCGGGCGATCCTGGCGGCCCTACGCGCTGCGCGCCCATGGGACCGCGCCGTCACGCTCGTCTAGCGGCGCGACCTCCTCGCGCAGCTCGAGGTAGCGCAGGTAGCAGAGGATCTGCGACAGCGCCCAGTTGACCATCATCGGCGACAGGTCATCGGTGCCGAGCAGTGCGGGCACGATCTCGAACGGCGTCTTCGGCTCGTCAGCGACGCTCCGCCTGACGGTCTCGATGTTGTCGAGCACCGTGGTACGGAACGCCGCGATCTTCTCGTTCACGTTCCGGAACGGGCGCCCGTGGCCCGCCAGGCAGAGGCCGGCGTTCAGTTGCTCGGCCTTGTCGAGCGAGTCGAGGTACTCCCCGGCGGGGTCGGGCGTGTAGCCGTAGTCGTAGTAGAGCGACACGCGCCCCAGCACGTGGTCGCCCGACAGGAGCAGGCCGCGGTCCGGCTGGTTGAGGACGACGTGCGACGGGGCGTGCCCCGGCGTCTCGGTCACGTGCCAGCGTCCGAGGTCGGTCTCGATCTCGACGCCCTCGACAAGCTCGCGGTCCGGCTCGACGACCCGCGCGACCCCGATTCCCTCGCCTCGCCGCGACTCCTCGTAACGCTTCAGCGCGTCGGCCGGAACGCCGCTCTGGCGCGCGACCTCGATGCGCCGGTCGAGCATTCGATCGGGATCTTCGGCGGCGCGCGTCATATGGGCGTGGTTCGGGTGCATCCAGAGCTCGCAGCCGGCGGCGTCCACGATCGGGCCGGCGAGCCCGTAGTGGTCGGAGTGCGCGTGGGTGCAGACGAGCAGGCGGACGTGCTCGAGCCGCAGCCCGGCCTGGTCGAGCGCGCGCTCGAGCTGCCCGAGCGCCCCCGGCTCGGCCATCCCGGTGTCGACGAGCACCACGCCGCTGCCGGCGGCGATCGCAAAGGCGTTGACGTGGGGCACCCCGGTCCAGGGGAGCGGGAGCCTCAGGCGCCATACGCCGGGCTGGATCCGGTCCGCCCGGCCGAGGTCTCGCTTTTTCGGGGCCATAGTGGGATCCTGTCATGGCTAACCGCCCGCCCTGGACTCACCGGCTCGGAATATTCGACCGATGCATCGGGCAAGGTATGGACAGTGGGCCACGCACCGAGAACAGCCGCCAGCCTCCACGAGCTTCGCTCGCGGATCGAGCGCGGCCGTTACGAGGTAAAGCCGGACCGCGTGGCCGAGGCGATGCTGCGGCGGGGCATCAAGTTCGGCTCGCGGCGTCCAGCAGCACGCCGGGATTGAGGTTCCAGCCCGGGTCGAGCGCGCGCTTCGCTCCGGCGAGCGCCTCCGCGAACGCGTCCGGCCGCTGACGGTCGTACCACGGCCGGTGGTCGCGGCCGACGGCGTGGTGGTGCGTGATCGTCCCGCCGGCGTCGATGACCGCATCTGACACCGCGGCCTTGATCGCATCCCACTGCTCGATCTCGCCCCCGCGCTTCCCGGGAGCGAGCACCGTGTAGTAGGGCGCCGGGCCATCCGGATAGACGTGCGTGAACCGGCAGCTCACGCGCCCCTGGCCGCACACCTCGGTGACCGCCTGCTCCGCGCGCTCGCGCACCGCCTGGTGGAACGCCTCCCACCGGTCCCAGGTGATCGCGGTCTCGAAGGTGTCCGAGATCACGCCGCCCGCGACGAACGAGTCGCGCAGGTACGGCGCCTGCACGAACGCGTTGCGCCATGTGCCGACCGAGTCGCCGCCGCCGGCCTTCGACTCGCGCGCCTCCCCGCCGTGGTCCGCCGTCAGCTCGAGCGCACGCTCTAGCCAGCCGTCCACCGGGTGGTCCGCTGACTCGAATCCGAGCACGAGCAGCGCCTTGCCGTCCGGTGCCGCCATCGTCAGCGCTCCCTCGGCCTCGTCGAGCAGCCTGCAGTTCGACGGCCAGAGCCCCGACTGGCCGAGCGCCCGGACCGCCTGGGCGCCCGCGGCGAACGTGTCGAACAGCACGCCCGCGCTCGCCTTCCACTGCGGCCGCTCCTGCACGCGCATCCAGGCCTCGGTGATCACGCCGAGCGTCCCCTCCGACCCGATCAGCATCCGGTCGGGGCTCGGGCCGGCGCCCGAGCCCGGCAGCCGGCGGCTCTCCCACCAGCCGCCCGGGGTCAGCGCCCGCACCGACTCGACGAGGTCGTCGATGTGGGTCATCAAGGTGGCGAAGTGCCCGCCCGCCCGGGTCGCGATCCAGCCGCCCAGCGTGGAGTACTCGAACGACTGCGGGAAGTGGCGCAGGGTCAGGCCGTGCTCGCGCAGCTGATCCTCGAGGCCGGGCCCGGTCGCACCCGCCTGAATCCGTGCCGCGCGCGAGGATCGGTCGACCTCCAGGACGCGGTCCAGGGATCGCACATCCACCGATACGACCCGCTCGAGCCCGCGCGGCTCCACCCCGCCGACCACGCTGGTCCCGCCGCCGAACGGGATCACGGCCACGTCGTCGGAGCAGGCCCACTCGACCACGCGCTCGAGCTCGTGCTCGTCGCGCGGCCGGAGAACGGCGTCGGGCGGGTCGTCGAATTGGCCGCGGAACCCGCGCACGACGTCGCGATACGCCTTCCCGAGCGCGTGCGAGGCGCGCGCGTGAGGGTCGACGGCCGCGATGTCCGCAAGCAGCTCAGGTACCTCGAGCCGCGGCGGGCGCAGCTCGACCTCCTCGAGCGGGACGGGCTGCTCGACCTCCGCGTCGCCGAAGCCGAGGTGCGCGCGGAGCCCCAGGGCGGTGTCGCGAACCTGCTCGAACGGAGGTTGCTGGTCCTCGTACCCCCACCCCCAGTGCTTGAGCCGCCGAGCCACGGGCGAAGCCTTGCATGTAAAGGCCTCCGCGCCGTTTTGAGGTAGCTAATGTTGAGTGATCTAGATGGAAGCCGGCACCACCGTGCAGATCACCATGCCCCAGATGGGCGACTCGGTGACCGAGGGCACGGTGCTCGAGTGGCACAAGCAGGTCGGCGACCAGGTCGAGGCCGACGAGACGCTGCTCGAGGTCTCGACCGACAAGGTCGACGCCGAGGTGCCCGCGCCCGTCGCCGGCACCCTCGTCCGGATCCTCGTCGAGGCCGACGAGACCGTGCCGGTCGGGACGATTCTCGGGGAGATCAGCTTCAACGGTGCCGGCGCCGCGGCTCCCGACGAGTCCCGCGGCGACGAGAGCGGCGCCGACATGAGCGATCCCGGCGCGACCGAGATGCACCACGTCGCCGCCAAGACCCAGGCCGAGCAGAGCGCGCCGAGCGGCGAGCTCGTCGACGTCGTGCTCCCGCAGATGGGCGAGTCCGTCCAGGAGGGCACGGTCCTCGAGTGGCACAAGCAGGTCGGCGACCAGGTCGCCGAGGGCGAGACCCTCGTCGAGATCTCGACCGACAAGGTGGACGCCGAGATCCCGTCGCCCGTGGCGGGCGTGGTGGCCGAGATCCTCGCGGAGCCCGACGAGACGGTGCAGTCGGGCACGATCGTCGCCCGCATCGAGCCGGGCGCTGCCGCTTCGGCCCCGTCCACACCCGCGCCCGCCGCCGAGCCGGCCGCGACGCCCGCGCTCGAGCCGGCAACGGCGCCGCGAACGCGACCCCGGTCGCGGTCCGGATCGCCGACGCGCACGGGCTCGACCTCAGCGGGGTGCAGGGAACCGGCCGCGGCGGCAAGGTGACGAAGGACGACGTGCTCGCGCTGGTCGACGGCAACGGCGGCGCGCCGCCGACGCCCGCGCCTGCGGCGCCCGCGAAGACGCCGCCGGCGGGATCCACCCCGCTCCGCGGCCCGGCGGCGACGCTCGCGCGCTTCATGAACGAGAGCCGCACGATCCCGACGGCCACGAGCTTCCGGACGCTGCCGGTCGCCGTCCTCGATGCACGCCGCAAGGCGCTCAAGGCCGCCGGGCAGAAGCTGTCGTTCACCCACCTGATCGCGTGGGCGATCGTGCAGTCGGCGCGCGACATGCACGTGATGACGAACGCCTACGCCGAGGCCGACGGCAAGCCGCAGCGCGTCGTGCCGGAGGGCGTGAGCCTCGGGCTCGCGGTCGACGTCGAGCGCAAGGACGGGAGCCGCTCGCTGATCGTGCCGGTGATCCACCAGGCCGACGGGCTCGACTTCCGCTCGTTCGCGGCCCGCTACGACGAGCTCGTCGCCGGCGCGCGCGACAACACGCTTCCGCCCGACGCATACACGGGCGCGAACATCACGCTCACGAACCCGGGCGGCATCGGGACGGTCGCCTCCGTCCCGCGGCTGATGCCCGGGCAGGGGACGATCATCGCCACCGGCGCGATAGCGCTCCCGCCCGGGATGGCGAAGGTCGATCCCGCGCGGCTGAGCGAGCTGGGCGTGAGCAAGGTCATGACGATGACCTCGACCTACGACCACCGCGTGATCCAGGGCGCGGAGTCGGGCGAGTTCCTCCGGCGGATCGACTCGCTGCTCCAGGGCGAGGAGGGCTTCTACGACGCGATCTTCGGCGCGCTCGACCTGACACCGCCGGGACCCGCCGCGCCCGCCGACGTGGCGTCCAAGATCACAGCCGAGGACCCCGTCCCTGCCGAGGTCAAGCCGGACATCGCCGGGGCGCCGGGCGAGCTCCTGCTCCAGGCGGTCCAGGCCGCCACCTCGGTCGTCAAGGCGCACCGGATGCACGGCCACCTCGCCGCGCGCCTCGACCCGCTCGGCACGCCGCCGCGCGGCGACCCGGCGCTCGACCCCGAGACGGTGAACCTGACGCCCGAGCTGATGCGGGAGATCCCCGCGTCGATCCTGCGCGTCGCCGTTCCCGGCGAGACGTTCGCCGACGCGCTCCCGCATCTGCAGGACACCTACTGCGGCACGATCGCCTACGAGATCGAGCACATCGCCGGCCACAACCGGCGCGTCTGGCTCCGCCAGTCGGTCGAGTGGGGCGCCCACAGGACCGCGCTCGACCCCGACCAGAAGCGCGCGCTGCTCAAGCGCCTGGCGCAGGTCGAGGCGCTCGAGAGCTACCTGCACAAGGCGTTCCTCGGCAAGAAGCAGTTCTCGATCGAGGGCCTCGACGTGCTGGTGCCGATGATCGACGAGCTGATCGAGGAGGGCGCTGACGAGGGCGCGCGCGAGGTGGTGCTCGGCATGGCTCACCGCGGGCGGCTGAACGTCCTCGCGCACACCGTTGGTCGGCCGTACGAGGCGATCATCGCCGAGTTCGAGGGCGAGCAGTCGATGGACGTCGACACTGCGATGCCCGAGGGCGGCACGGGTGACGTCAAGTACCACTACGGCGCCGCCGGCACGTACCGGACCAAGGCGGGCAAGGGCGTGACGGTCACGCTGTCGCCGAACCCGAGCCACCTCGAGTTCATCAACCCCGTCGTGGAGGGACGTGCGCGGGCGGACCAGACGAGCCGCAAGGCGCGCGACCCCGTTCACGAGCCCTCGTCCGTCGTGCCGCTCCTGCTCCACGGCGACGCCGCGTTCCCGGGGCAGGGGGTCGTCGCGGAGACGCTCAACCTGCAAGCGCTTTCCGGCTACTCGACCGGCGGCACGATCCACATCATCATGAACAACCAGCTCGGGTTCACGACGGACCCGAACGACGCGCGCTCGACCCGCTACGCCTCAGACCTCGCAAAGGGCTACGACCTGCCCGTCATCCACGTCAACGCCGACGACGTGGAGGCGTGCATTCACGCTATCCGGCTCGCAATGGGGTTCCGCCGCGAGTTCCGACGCGACGCCGTGATCGACCTGATCGGGTACCGCCGCTTCGGCCACAACGAGACCGACGAGCCCGGCTACACCCAGCCGCAGATGTACGAGAAGATCAAGAAGCACCCGCCGGTGCGCAAGATCTACGCACAGAAGCTGATCGGCGAGGGTCTTCTCTCCGAGCAGGAGGCCGACGCGATGGCCGCGGAGGCCTACCAGGAGCTCTCCGACGCGCACGCCGAGCTGCGGCAGGCGATGACGCAGGATCCCGGAACGGGCGAGTTCGAGATCGACACCGGGCCGAGCAAGGAGCCGCGCACCGCAGTCCCGGCCGAGACGCTGCGCTCGCTCAACGAGCAGCTGCTGCGTGTGCCGTCGGGCTTCAGCGTCCACCGCAAGCTCAAGCCGCAGCTCGAGCGCCGGCGCGAGACGATCGGCGAGGAGGGCGGGATCGATTGGGCGCAGGCGGAGGCGCTCGCGTTCGCGTCCCTGCTGGTGCAGGGAACGCCGATCCGCCTCACCGGCCAGGACACCGAGCGCGGCACCTTCAGCCAGCGGCACCTGTCGCTGCACGACACGAAGACCGGCGAGAAGTACACGCCGATCCAGAACCTGAAGAGCGCGACCGCGCCGTTCGAGCTCCACAACAGCCCGCTGTCGGAGATCGCCTGCCTCGGCTTCGAGTACGGCTACTCGGTGCAGGCGCCCGAGGCGCTCGTGCTCTGGGAGGCGCAGTTCGGCGACTTCGTGAACGCCGCGCAGGTCGTGATCGACCAGTTCCTCGTATCAGGCCTCGCCAAGTGGGGCCAGACGTCCCGGCTCACGCTGCTCCTGCCGCACGGCTACGAGGGCTCGGGCCCCGAGCACTCGAGCGGCCGCGTCGAGCGATTCCTGCAGCTCGCAGCGGAGGGGAACATCCGCGTGGCCAACGTCACGACCCCGGCGCAGTACTTCCACCTGCTGCGCCGCCAGGCGCTCGTGCAGAAGGCCCGCCCACTCGTCGTGATGACGCCCAAGAGCCTCCTGCGCCTGCCGGCGGCGACCTCTCACATCGACCAGCTGTCGGACGGCGGCCTTCAGGTCGTGATCGACGACCCGAACCTGCCGAGCCCGCGCGAGGAAATCACGAAGCTCGTCCTCTGCACCGGCAAGGTCTATTACGACATCGTGGCCCACGAGGCCCGGCCGGAGGCGAAGCACGTCGCAGTCGCGCGCGTCGAGCTGCTCTACCCGTTCGCCGAGAACGAGCTACGCAGCCTGATCGAGAGCTATCCCAACCTCAAGCGCGTCACGTGGGCCCAGGAGGAGCCGCGCAACATGGGCGCGCGCGCCTTCATGCGGCGCAGGCTCGCTCCGGTCCTGCCGAAGGGCATGGAGTACACCTACGTCGGCCGCGAGTTCAGGGCGAGCCCGGGCGAGGGCTACGCCGCCGCGCACCGCGCGGAACAGCGCCGGATCGTCGAGGTCGCCCTCGACGTCATTCGCGGCCAAACGATCATTCAGCCCTAGCGCCGCGGAGATCAGAATCCATTCCGGCATGCACCTTGGTCAGTCGTGCCGGTGCTGACGCACCGGGAGGAAGAAGCGGTACTCGCCGCGCCGGTAGTCGACGGCGATCCGCACGAACATCTTTCCGGTCGCCGACTGCGGGACCCGCACCCGCCAACGGCGCTCGGAGTCGTCACGTGGCTTCGCCGCCCGCCGTGCTCCCTCGAATGAGACCGATACGCCCCGAGCCGACCGGCCCGTGCGGAGCCTCATCAGGCCGCCGGGATGGATCGGCAGTCGATCCCAGTGGTCCGGAGCGGCGTAGTCGATGAAGCCGCCCTGGCAGAAGATCCTCGCCCTCGGGACACCAGTCGTAGCTGTCGAGCGCCGCCCAATCGCGGTCGCCGTGGCTCGCCGCGGTCAGCTCGCCTGCGCTCGTTCGCAGTGCGCGCTCCGAGGGAGGGCACGACCGCCAGCGAACAGCACGCCGACGACAAGAGCGACACGGCGCACAGCCGCTAGCGCTTCTCGGTCTGGCGCTCGGCGAGCGCCTCGGCCAGCTTGTTCGTCGGCCCGTGGCGATTGATGAACGACACGAGCCGTGGGGCCGGTCCGGCGAGCACGCCGCCGAGCCGCTCGATCGGGTTGCCCACGCTGATCTCGGGCTTGTCCTTCTCGATCCCCTCGATCACCGCGTCGGCGACGGCGGAGGGCTTGCTTGGCTTGACGCCCGGCGGAAGGTCCAGCCCGCCGTCTGCCCACATGCCGGCGTCGGCGACAGCCCCTGGGAAAACCGCGGTCGAGCCCAGACCCGTTCCGCGGAGGTCCTCGTGCATCGCGAACGAGAAGCCCCGGAGCCCGAACTTGGTCGCGTTGTAGAGCGACGAGTACGGCGTAGCGACCTTGCCCGAGATCGAGGAGATGTAGACGAGGTGGCCGCGTCCGCGCTCGAGCATTCCGGGCAGCAACGCGTGGGTCATCTGAATCGGCGAGCGGAGGTTCACGTCGACTACGCGGTCTACCTGCTCGCTCGTGTAGTCGCCCAGCATCCCGGTGCCCGGGAGCCCCGCGTTCGCCACGAACACGTCGATCTCGCCCAGATCGGAGGCGAAGCGGTGCACCTCGCCGGCGTCGGCAAGGTCGAGCGCGCGCGCGTCGACGCGATCGCCCAGCTCGGCGACGAGCCCGTCCAGCACCTCCACCCGGCGGCCCGTGAGGATCAGCTGCGCGCCGCGGGCATGCAGCGCGTGCGCGATCGCCTGGCCGAGTCCGCCCGTGGCGCCCGTCAGGAGCACCCGGCTTCCGTTGAGATCGACGGGCATGGAGGCGTAGGATGGCGCATTAGTGGCCACCAAGCTCTACGTCGTTCCGGGCTCGCACCCCTCGAAGGCGGCGGCGCTGATGCTCGAGCACAAGGGGATCGAGTACAAGCGCGTCGATCTCGTCATGGCCATCCACCGGCCGGCGCTCAAGCTGATGGGCTTTCCGGGGAAGACGGTCCCGGCGCTGAAGGCCGAAGGCCGGAAGGTGCAGGGCACCCGCGAGATCTCTCACTTTCTCGACGAGTTGAAGCCGGAACCTCGGCTTGTGTCATCCGACGCGGTCGAGGAAGCCGAGCGATGGGGCGACGAGCACCTGCAATCGATACCGCGGCGGCTCGCGTTCTGGGCCCTCCTGCATCTCCCCGGGAAGGAACGCATCGAGGTCACACGGCGATCGCTCCAGGGCTACCGGATCGGACTCCCCGTGGGCGTTGCGGCGCGCACCGGGCTACCGATCGCAAAGAGGGCGGCGGGCTACAACCACTCGACTGACGAGAACATCCGCGCCGACCTCGCTGGCCTGCCGGAGAAGCTCGACCGGGTGGACGCGCTGATCGCGGAGGGAGTGATCGGTGGCGAGACGCTGAACGCGGCCGACTACCAAATTGGAACCACCGTTCGGCTGCTGCTCGAGTTCGAGGACCTGAAGCCGTACGTCGAAGGGCGTCCGGCAGCCGACCATGCGCGGCGCGTTCTGCCGGACTACGACCTAGGGGTGCCGAAGGTCTTTCCCGCCGACTGGCTGCCTAGCCGCCCGGCGGCTTGAACTGAGTCCGCATCAGCGCATCCCAGCCGCGGGCGGGTAGGACCTTCCGCACGCCCAGCAGCGCCCGCGCTCCGACCGTCACGGGATAGCGGGCACCGGGGCGCCTGCGCGAGATCGCCTTCTCGATCCGCTTTGCGACCGCATCCGGCCCCGTTGGGCCGCGCCCCTTGTAGGCACCGGCCGTGGTCGCCGCGACCGCCTGGTTGAACTCCGCGTACGGCCCCTCCGTGGGCGTCGCGTCGTTCACCGAATGGGCCGCCGTCTCGCCGAACTCGGTCTTGATCAGCCCCGGCTCGATCAGGATCACGTCGACGCCGAAGTTCCTTACCTCCCAGCGCATCGCGTCACTGATCGCCTCGACCGCGAACTTCGTCCCGTGGTAGATGCCGCCGCCCGGGAAGACGAGCCGGCCGCCCATCGACGAGATATTCACGATCCTGCCCCAGCCCTGGCGGCGCATCCCGGGCAGGACCAGCTGGCACATCCGTAGGAGGCCGAACACGTTCGTCTCGAACTGGCGCCGCACCTGGTCCATCGCGACCTCTTCGACCGCGCCCGACTGGCTGTAGCCGGCGTTGTTGATCAGCACGCCGACCGCACCCTCCGCCTGTTCGACGGCGCTGACCGCCGCCTGCATCGAGCCCTCGTCGGTCACGTCGAGCGCAAGCGTCCGGCACCCCTTCTGCTCGAGGTCTGCGATCGAATCGGGGCGCCGCGCCGTCGCGTAGACGGTCCAGCCCTTTCCCGCGAGGTGCTCGGCCGTCCTTCGCCCGATACCGGTGGAGCAGCCGGTGATGAGAACCGCCTTGGAAGCCATGGCGAATAGTCTCCCCCACATGCGCGCAGTCACGTTCCAGGCACCGCACGAGGTGCGCGTCGAGGACAAGCCCGAGCCCGAGCTGGAGGCGCCCGACGACGCGGTCGTCAAGATCGATGCCACCGGCGTGTGCGGCTCTGACCTGCACATCTACCACGGCCGCGTACAGATCGATCCGGGCTTCACGATCGGCCACGAGTTCGTCGGCACGGTGCTCGCCGCGGGCGATCAGGTCACGAGCGTGGCAGAGGGCGACCGCGTGCTCGGCTGCTTCCACACAGCCTGCGGGCGCTGTTTCTTCTGCATGCGCGGCTGGTACATGAAGTGCGACCAGGCGCGGGTGTTCGGCCACGGCGAGACGCTCGGCTCACTCCAGGGGACGCAGGCCGAGCAAGCGCTGGTGCCGACCGCGAACCTGACGCTCAGGCGCGTGCCCGAAGGAGTGTCGGACGAGGTGGCGCTGTTCGCGGGCGACGTGATGGGCACGGGCTACCACGCCGTAACGGCCGCGGGCGTGCGCGCCGGTGACCTGGTGGCGGTGCTCGGGCTTGGCCCCGTGGGGCTGTGCGCCGTTCAAGCGGCGCTCGCCGCGGGCGCCGCGCACGTGATCGCCATCGACGCGGTCGAGGACCGGTTGGAGATGGCGAAGTCGTTCGGAGCGGAGCCGGTGCACCTGACCGAGGGCGATCCGCGCGGACACGTGAAGAAGGCGACCGGCGGGCGCGGCGTCGACGTCGCAGTCGACGCAGTCGGGCATCCCGAGGCGCTCGAGCTGGCGATCCGGCTCGCGCGCAAGTGCGGCACCGTTTCGGTGGTCGGCGTGTACGCCGAGCGGGTCGAGGTCCACATGGGCCTTGCGTGGATCAAGTCGCTGAACATGGTCACGGGCCACGCGAACGTGATCGCGCACGTCGATCCCGTCCTCGAGCTGATCGCCGCGGGCAAGCTCGATCCGTCGCCGCTCGTCACGCACCACATGCCGCTCGACGACGCGGCCGAGGCGTACGAGCTCTACGACAAGCGCGAAGCGCTGAAGATCGTCCTCACGCCCTAGCCCTCCGGCGCGGCCAAGGCGCCGATCACCTCGCGCCACCAGGCGCGCTCGGAGTCGGTCTTCGCCAGCCGCAGCCGTCGCCGCGCAGCCATCTGCACCTGGGACGGGTTTCCGAGCGCGACGACGTTGCCGGTGAACGCGTAGCGACCGTCCTCGAGCAGCACGACGGCGCCCGGCCGTCCGTCGCGGCGGGTGCGGATCTGGTCGATCACGTCGACACCGTGCACGGCCGCCGGGTGCGACGGCTCGCCGCCATCGCCCATCGAATCTGACCACGGCCTCAGGACGAAGAGTGTCTGGCGCGTCAGGTGCTTGCGCACGGGGCGCGGCCGCGCGCCGATCGGCCCCTCGCGCCAGCGTCCCATCAGCTCGCGGAGCTCGATCGCAACTTCCTGCCGGGCGATCAGGTGCAGCCTGTCGCCCGCCTCGATACGCGTCGATCCGCGTGGCAATAGCGCCTGGTCGCCCCGGATCAGGAGGTTCAGTAGCGCATCGCGCGGCAAGCCGAGCTCGCGCACCCGCGATCCGACGATCGCGTGCTCCGACCCGACCGGGTACTCGATCACCTCCGCGCCCAGGCGCCGCATCGCCCCGGCGTCGGCGAGCGGGAGCGGCAGCGCCGCCTCCGTGTCCGTGACCCCGAGCCGCTCCGCGAGTGGCTCGAACGTCGCTCCTTGGAGCAGGGTCGACACCACGACGGCGAAGAAGACGATGTTGAAGAACTCGACGCTGTTCGGGACGCCCTCGATCACCGGGAAGGTGGCGAACACCACGGGCAGCGCGCCGCGGAGGCCGGCCCAGCCGAGCACCACCTGCTCGCGCACCGAGTAGCCGAAGGGAAGCGTCGTGGCGAACGTCGCGAGCGGCCGTGCGACCACCGCGATCACGAGCCCGAGCGCCGTGCCCTCCAGCGCCACGTCCATGAGCTCCGAGGGGAAGACCAGCAGGCCGAGCGTCAGGAACATCGCGACCTGCGCCAGCCAGCCGAGCCCGACGTGGAAGGTCACGATCGTCCGCTTGGCGGGTAGCTGGGTGCTGCCGAGCGCGAGCCCGACCAGATATACCGCGAGGAACCCGGAGCCGTGGGCCACGTCGGCGAGGCCGAAGGCAAGCGCCGCGATCGCAATCGACGCGACCGGGTAGAGCCCGGCCGAGGCCAGCCTGATGCGGCGCAGAGCCTGAATCGCGAGGTAACCCAACGCTGCGCCGACGGCCGCCCCGATCAGCAGCTCGCCGACGAGCGACAGCGCCATATCGCCGAGCCCGTAGTCGGGTTTCTGGATCCAGTCGATGAACCCGATCACGAGCAGAACCGCGACCGGGTCGTTCAGCCCGGCCTCTCCCTCGAGCGTTCGCGCGAGCTTCCGGCGCAGAGTCGATGCGCGCAGAACGGCGAAGATCGCCGCGCCGTCGGTGGCGGCCAGCGCAGCGCCCAGCAGCATGCCCTCGAGCGTCGAAAGGTCGAACAGCCACGCCGCCGCGAGCCCGCCGATGAGCGCGGTGATGATCGTTCCGACCGTCGCCAGGCTGATCGCTGCCGGAAGCACGGGCCGGATCTCCTGGTAGCCGGCGCTCAGGCCGCCCTCGAACAGGATCAGTGCGAGGCCGACGATCCCGATCGTGCGCGCGGTCTCGTAGTCGTCGGCTCCGGAGCCGAAGTCGATCCAGCCGGTTCCCTCGGAGCCGATCAGCATCCCGAGTGCGAGGAACAGGAGCAGGCCTGGAACGCGCAGGCGGCCGGCCAGGAGCGAGGCCAGAAGGGCACCGGCGAGCACCGCACCCGTCGCGAGGATCAGCTCGCCGTCAGCCATGGCCAACCCATGCGCTCATCGGCGCACCGTACGGGATACTCGGAGCATCGACGAGGCGAAGCACGGCGCGCCAGCAGCGCGAGCGACGGGACTCGAACCCGCGACCTCCGGCGTGACAGGCCGGCGTTCTAACCAACTGAACTACGCCCGCTGGACAGCCCAGCCTAGCGGACCTAGTCGGACCCGCCTCCGCGCCGTCGGTCCCTGATCGTGATCCAACCGAGCCACCCGATGAACACGACGGCGGGCAGTGCGAACGCAAGGTTCACGGCCCAATGTCCGGCGTGCGCGATGGTCATTGATTCGCCTGGGACAGTAGCCACAGCGCCAGGCTCGTAAAGCCGACCATGATCGCCAGCATCCAGTACTGCGAGCGAACGGCCTCCCTCGCCTGCTTGTAGAGAACGAGCGCGCGGTCGTGCGCCAGCATCAGCGCGCACACATGCCCGGTGATCACGAAGCCGACCTGCCAATACCAGGTCGCGTTCGCCCCGAGCAGCGTGTAGTCGACGCCCCAGTTCTCGAAGTTCGTGCCGTCCGGATCGGAGAGTGCGGGCCAGATCCGCTGTCCCTCGAACAGCAGCAAGGTGAAGTAGTGCGCAGCGACGTACACGAACGCGATCGGCACGAGCGAGTGCACGAATCCGTTGGCCAACCTCCGCTGGCTGAACCCGCCGCCGACCGTGCGCGCTCCGGCGATGCCGAGCATGTAGAAGCCGTAGATGATCAGGATGGCGAGCAGGAGGCCGATCGTGTACGCAACGGCCAGCGCGCCGTCGGGCGACATGCCGAGGTTGTCCTGGAAGAAATTCGACAGGTCGGGCGCGATGTTCACCCAGGGCTCGCCCTCCGCCGCGCCGTCGAAGCTGGTCGAGCCGATCATCACCGCGAGGAGCGGCACGGTGCCGGGGACCTGCTCGAGCCGCGTCAGGGCCGAGAGCGGCTTCCGAACCCAGATCTCGTCGCCGCGCCGCTCGAAGGGGGCGATCCGCGAGAACAGGTTGAAGTACACCGAGAACGCCTCGCCGCGCTCGATCCAGCGATCGACCCCGTACAGCGCCATCGCGATGAAGGTGAGCGCGGAGTACACGAGCGCCGCGATCGCCACGTGCTCGGGCAGGTTGCCGTCCGACGCCGCGAGCTCCTGCCAGGCGAAGCAGAAGATGCCGACCGCCGCCGGCCAGCGGCCGAGCCGCTCGGGATACGGCAACGGCGCCGGCAGCTCGCCGCCGCGGATCATCTTCGCGAGTCCGGCCACGCCCCGCCCGATCGCGCGCCACGGGTTGAACGCCCGGAAGATGTCCCCGAGCAGGACGCTCGCGAACGCGAGGCCGACCCAGAAGATGATGAAGACGAAGATCGACGCGAAGTTCCCCGACGGCGTCTCCTCGCCGGTGAGCCCCGCCCACACGAGGACGCAGAGCGTGAGCACGCCGATGGCGCCGCAGACGATGTCGACGACGAGCGCGCCCGGGATCCGGAAGAGACGCCGGCCGCGGGCGCCCTCGAGCTTCGGCTCAGGCCATAGGACGGCGAGCGCGAGGAACGAGACGACCAGGACGATCGCCGCCGCCCAGCCGAACAACCACTCGGGAATGGGCAGGTCGGTCCGGCCAACAAGGCCGTGAGCGATCAGCCATTCCATCTATTGAGTCAGGGCTCGACGGTCAGTTCAGCGATCGGCGTCTTCGTCTCCTCGAGTTCGATCTCGAAGACGCCCTCCAGGCCCGCCGTGAACTTGAAGGAGACCGAGCCTCCCGCCTCGACGTCCTTCATGAGGTCATAGCCGTGCACGTGGACCTCTGCTGCCGTGTCCGAGTCGACCTTGAACTGGACCGTGTCGTCCTTGTTGACGGAGATCTCCGTCTCGCCGCCCTGAGGCTCGCCGTTCACGACCTTGATGGTCTCGACGGCCGGCTTGGGCTTCGGCCCCGGGCCCGGAACGGAGCCGGTGGGCTCCTGCCCGAGGGTCGGCTCGGAGGTGGTCCCGGCAGGCGTCGTGTCCTCGTCGTCGTCGCCACCGGAGAGCAGCACGACCGCGAGAACGGCCACGATGAGCGCCGCCCCGATCAGCCCGATCCGCTGCCCGCGTGTCACGGCGCGGCATTCTGGCAGAACGCCTACGAGCCCTGGCAGTCAGGGCACGTGCCGTGCAGAGTCACGTCGTGCGCCTGCACGGCGTAGGCGGTGCGGCGGCTGAGCCTGCCGATGGCGCGCTCCAGCGCCTCGTCCTCGAACGGGGCGGTGGCCCCGCAGTCGTCGCACACCAGGTGGTGGTGATGGTCGCCTCCCGGCCCCACGAGCTCGTACCGGGCCGAGCCGCCCGCGACCGGGACGCGCTGCAGGAGACCCAGCTCCACGAGCAGGCTGAGGGCGCGATAGACGCTTGCGACACCTACGCGCTTGCTGCCGCGGCGGAGCGCAACCGACGAGCTCGTCGGCGTCGATACAGCCGCCGCGCCGGCCGAGCGCCTCGACCACCGCGGTGCGCGCGCCGCCCGCGCGATGGCCGTGCTCCGACAGGACCGCGAACGCGTGGTCGGTCCAGCGTGTCGCGGTCGAAGTGGCGAGCATGGCATCATGTTACCTGATGGGAATGATTCTCATTTGCGTATGTGTGCTTCTCGTATCGCTCAGCGGATGCGGAAGCGACTCCGGCAGCGGCGTCGACGTTGTCGCGACGAACGCCATAGCCGCAGACATCACACGGAACGTCGCCGGGCCGGACGTCGATGTCGACACCCTCCTCCCCGAGGCGGCGAGCCCCCATGACTATGCGCTCAGCGCGAAGGACCGCGCGCGGCTCGAAGAGGCTGACGTGGTCGTGGCCTGGGGCGCTGGGCTCGAGAGCAGGCTTCCAGCTCGGCGACGACGCGGTCGAGTTGGCGGACGATCGCGACGACCCGCACATCTGGATGGACCCCACCCTGGTCGCGGCCGCGCTGCCCGGGCTGGCGAGCGCGCTTGGGCACGCCGACCCCGACCACGCCAGCGCGTACCGGCGGCGCGCGACTGCCTACGGCCGCCGGCTCGAGCGTCTCGACACCGATCTCGAGCAGACGTACTCCGCGATCCCTCTGTCGAAGCGCAAGCTGGTCAGCTCGCACGACTCGATCGGCTATCTCGTGCGCCGATACGGATTCGAGTTCGTCGGCGCGCCGTTCGGCGTGACGCCGGGCACGGAGCCAAGCGCGGAAACGGTGTCCTCGCTGATCGAGCGCGTCGAGCAGGAACACGTGCCGGCGGTGTTCGCGGAGGACACCGACGACCCAGAGCTGATGGACCAGATCGGACACGAGGCCGGAGTCAAGGTCGTGGACGACCTCCTGACCGAAGGCTTCGGCGGACGGGTCGACAGCTACGCGGACATGCTGCGCTACGACGCGGAGCGGATCGCGAACGCGCTCGCCCCATGAGCGCGATCCTCACCGCACGTGACCTGACCGTCCGGTACGGCGACGTCGTCGCGCTCGAGGCGATCGACATCGAGGTGCCGCGAGGCAGCTCGATCGCCGTCCTCGGGCCGAACGGGTCTGGCAAGAGCACGCTGTTCGCGGCGGCCGTCGGCTTGAGCCCGCCGGTCGGCGGCCAGATCACCGTCGGGACCGACCGCGTCGCCTATCTCCCGCAGCAGGTCGCCGTCGACCCGATGTTCCCGGCGACGATCCGCGACGTCGTCGCGATGGGCCGCTGGGGTGCGCTCGGCTGGAGGCAGCGCATGTCTGACGATGACCGCGAGCTGGTCGCGCAGGCGATGAGCGCGCTCGCCGTCGACCATCTGGCGCGGCGGCGGCTCGGCGAGCTGTCGGGCGGGCAGCGCCAGCGCGCGTTGCTCGCGCAGGTGGCCGCACAGGACGCGGAGCTGCTGCTGCTCGACGAGCCGTTCACGGGCGTCGACCGGCCGACCGAGGAGACGGTGCGGAAGCTGATCGACGCGTGGCGCGACGAGGGGCGGACCGTCATGGTCGCTACCCACGACCTCGCGCGCGCGGCGCGGGACTACGACCTGGTGCTGGCGCTCAACCGGCGGGTGATCGCGTTCGGCCCTGCGGCCGAGACCTGCACCGAGGACGTCCTCGCCGCGACCTTCGCCGGCCACATCGCGCGCGTGGGCGGGCTCCTGATCGAGACCGAGCACAGGCACCCGGGGGCGGGCTAATGGAGTCGCTCCTGTTCGATCCGTTCGAGGCGGACTTCATGCAGAACGGCGCGCTGGCGGCGATGCTCGTCGGCGTCCTCTGCGGCACGGTCGGCTGCTTCGTCGTGATGCGCGGCACCGCGCTGCTCGCCGAGTCGGTCGCGCACGGCGTTCTTCCCGGGGTCGCGGTCGCCGTTCTCCTGACCGCGGGCACGAGCGGCGACCCACACAAGGCGGCGATCCTTGCCGGCGCGCTCGCAGGCGGCGTGCTGACCGCCGGCGGGAGCGCGGTGATCCTGCGGCGAACACGGCTGCGAGAGGACACCGCGATCGCGGTGATGTTCGTGTTCATGCTCGCGCTCGGCGTGGTGCTGATCTCGCGCGTCGAGGGCTTCGCCGTCGACCTGACGTCGTTTCTCTTCGGCGACGTGCTGAGTGTGCCGGACTGGGAGGTGGCACTCACGGCGGGGCTCGCGGCGGTCGTGCTCGTCCTCATGTGGGCGCTCTACCGGCCGTTCGTCCTCGTGTCGTTCGACCGCCGCCGTGCCGCGTCGCTCGGCGTGCCGGTCGAGCGCACCGAGCTCGCGCTGATGATCCTGCTAGCCGTGGCGGTGGTCGTGGGCTTTACCGTCGTCGGCGCACTTCTCGTCCTCGGCCTGCTGATCGCGCCGCCGGCCGCAGCCGCGCTCTTGACGAAGCGGCTTCCGTCGATGATGGCCGTCTCCGCGGCGATCGCCGCCGCCAGCGGGCCGCTGGGCCTGCTCGTGTCGTGGCATTTCGAGGTCGCCGCGGGCGCATCGATCGTGCTCGTCGCCGTTGCCGCGTTTGCCGTGACAGCGGTGTTGCGGCCCGCTCGCTGATCACTGTCTTTTCACAAGAAAGCCCTGCATACGGGCGAATCTTCGGTCAAATGAACAGAAACGATCTGCATCTACATGTGCTGCCGGGCGTGGACGATGGCCCGGCCGATCTGGGCGAGGCGCTCGCACTCGCCGCCGACGCCGTCGCGGACGGCACCACGCTGGCGGTAGCCACCCCGCACATCCGGCCCGGATACGTAACCGACGTATCCGCGCTTCCGGATCGCGTGGCCGAGTTCCAACTCGAGCTCGCGCGGGAGCGGATACCGCTTCAGCTCCGAGTCGGCGGCGAGCTCGCCCACGGCATGGTCGACCGGCTCAGCCAGTACGAGCTCGAACTGATCGCCCAGGGACCGCGCGGGGGCCGCTGGATCCTGCTCGAGGCGCCCTTTCCGGGATTCGGCCCGGCCTTTCACGACGCCGCTGACGAGCTTCGCGAACGCGGGTTCGGCGTCGTGATCGGCCACCCCGAGCGGTCCGCGCGACTCGGCGAGGACCTCGCAAGCCTGCGGCACGAGGTCCTCTACGGCAGCGTGCTCCAGCTCAACGTCTGGACGATCGCGGGACGCCACGGCGAGGAGGCGCGCAACATCGCGCTGCGGCTGGTGCGCGAGGGGCTCGCGAGCGTTGTCGCGTCAGACGCTCACGCCGACTGGCGCAGGCCGCTGATCGGCCGGGCTGTCAACGATCTGATCCACGCGGGCGTGGATCAGATGACCGTGCGCGCGCTGACCGCTACTGGGCCGCGGCGGCTTCTCGAGGCGGGTCTGCGGGGACGTCGTCGCGTGACGGCTCCGGCGGCGTAGGCGCCTGCAGCTGGTCGCCCTGCGGCTCGAACCTGTAGCCGATCCCGAAGTGCGTGTGGATGTACTCCCACTCGGGTGAGGCGGCCTCGAGCTTCTGCCGCACCTTCCTGACGAAGACGTCTACCGAGCGGTCGCCGCGCGCCATCGCGTAGCCCCACACGCGCTGGTAGATCTCCTCGCGCTGGAGGACCTGGCCGTTCGCCTCGGAGAGCAGCTGGAGGACTTCGAACTCGCGCCGTGTCAGGTCGAGGCTGCGGCCGCGAACGAACGCTTGGAACTGGTCGACCCGGATCTCGAGCTCGCCGGCCACGACCGGGCCCGTGTCGATGCGGATCGCCGAGCGCTTGCGCCGGCGCACGACCGCCTCGACCCGCGCGATCAGCTCCTCCGGATGACACGGCTTGGTAAGCCAGTCGTCCGCCCCGAGCCGGAGCCCGCGGACGCGCTGGGCGACGCTCGAGCGTCCTGTGCAGACGACGACGCCCATACCCGGAAGCTCGGTGCAGACCCGCTCGAGGAAACCCCAGGCCTCCGGCCCGAGCATGCCGAGGTCGACCACGAGCGCGTTCAGGCGCATCGCGACCAGGTCTTCCACGCGCGGCACGGAGCCGAGCACGCGGTACTGCCAACCGTGGCCCTCGAGTCGCTTGGTCAGAACGCGGACGAAACCGCTGTCGACGTCGACGATCGCGAGCCTGATGGACGTCCCGTCAGCCGTCATCTAGGCGTGATTGTAGGGAGGGGGTCGGAGCAGCGCGCTCGTTTACAGATTGTTCACAGGTCGGTTACACGCAAATAACGGGTTCCCAAGACCATCCCGACAGGCTTGAGTCATGGAGGCCGCAAGAGTGGAGGAGATCGTGGCCGGGAACCTCGTTATCCGGCCTGACCAGTTTCTGGCCCACGTGGACGGCCAGCCCGTGGCGCTGACGATGCGCGAGCTCTCGCTGCTCGTCGCGCTCGCGCGCCGCGCCGGCAGCGTCGTCTCGCGCGAGGAGCTCTACGCCGTCGTCTGGCAGCAGCCGTACCGGCGCTACGAGCGCTCGGTCGACGTCTACGTCGGGAAGCTGCGCCAGAAGCTCGAGGAGGCGGCACCCCACTGGCGCTACATCCATACCCATTTCGGGTTCGGCTACCGATTCGATGCTCAGCCGGTCCCCTAGCCCTTCTCAGCCTTTTCACACCGCCGAGCCGGCGGCCGTCGATGATCGTGGGGCGAGGTTGTCCCTCCTCGTACTCGCGGACACGGCTCCGGCGCTCCCCGCCCGGGGCCGTTCTGCGTTCTAGGCGTCGTCCTCGGCGGCGGCGCGCTCGCGGGCGCGCTCCATCAGCTCGTAGTGAACCGACCGCTCGCGGCCGGAGCGGCGCGTCCAGGTCCCGTCCGCGTTCAGGTCCCAGCCGAACGTGTCGTCGGCGAAACACCGACCGAGCGTGTCGACGATCTCAGCGGCGAGCGACTCGTCCTCAACCGGCACGAGCAGCTCCACGCGGTTGTCGAGGTTGCGCGGCATCAGGTCCGCCGACCCGATCAGCCAGGTGCTCTCGCCGTCCCGCCGGAAGCCGTAGACGCGGGAGTGCTCCAGGTAGCGCCCGACGACCGAGACGACACGGATGTTCTCGCTGACCCCCGGCACGCCGGGACGCAGGCAGCAGATCCCGCGGACGTTGAGATCGACGGGCACGCCGGCCTGAGAGGCGCGGTAGAGCGCCTCGATGCAGCGCCGGTCGACGAGCGAGTTCATCTTCATCACGATGCGCGCCTCCTGGCCCGCGTGGTGCGCCTCGATCGTCTTGTCGATCTCGCCGAGGATGCGCTTCCGCGTGTACTGCGGTGACACCACCGCCTTGCGGTACTCCTGCGGCCGGGCGTAGCCGGTCAGCAAGTTGAACAGGTCGGCGACGTCCTCCGTCAGCTCCGGATCCGCGGTGAACAACCCGAAGTCCTCGTAGATGCGCGCGGTCTTCGCGTGGTAGTTGCCGGTGCCGACGTTCAGGTAGTGCCGGACGCCGCCGTCCTCTCGCCTCACGACGAGCAGCGCCTTGACGTGCGTCTTGACGCCCGGCAGGCCGTGCACGACATGCGCGCCCGCCTCCTCCAGTGCGCGTGCCCACGTGATGTTCCGGCGTTCGTCGAACCGTGCCTTCAGCTCGACCAGGCAGACAGCCTGCTTGCCCGCCTCGGATGCTTCGATCAGAGACGGCACGAGCGCGGAGTCATCCGACGTCCGGTACACGGTCATCTTGATCGCGAGCACGTCCGGGTCCTTGACGGCCTGCTCGACGAACCGCTCGACGCTCGCCGCGAACGACTCGTACGGGTAGTGGACGAGCACGTCCTGACGGCGCATCGCCTCGAAGAGGTCCGGCTTCTCGTCGTCCTCCGTCGGGCGGAACGCCGGCGGAATGACGGGCGTGTACGGCGGATCGCGGAGGTCCGAATACCCCTCGATCCCGTGGATGTCCCACAGGTCCGAGAGGTCGAGCATCCCGCCTATGTCGTAGACCTGGCGCGCCTCGACGCCGAGCCACTCGACCAGCTGGCGACGGAGCTCGGGCTCCATCGTGTCGCCGACCTCGAGCCGGACGACCTCGCCGAAGCGCCGCTGGCGCAGCTCCTGCTCGACGGCACGGACGAGGTCGTCGGCCTCGTCCGACACGGTGAAGTCCGCGTCGCGGGTGACCCGGAAGTAGTCGTGCGCCGTGATCTCCATCCCCGGGAAGAGCTCGTGGAGGTTGCGCGCGATCACCGACTCGAGCGGGACGAAGATGTTCTCGCCGATCTCGATGAAGCGCGGCAGCACCTCCTTCGGCACCTTCACGCGCGCGAACGCATCGTTCCCCGTGTCGGGGTCGCGCAGCGTCACGGCGAGACTGAGCGACAGGTTCGAGATGTAGGGGAACGGCCGACCCGGGCCGACGGCGAGCGGCGTGAGCACGGGGAAGATCTGGTCCTGGAAGATCTTGTCGACCTCGTCCAGCTCTGCCTGCTCGCAGTGCTCGCAGGTCACGATCCGAATGCCCCGCTCGCTCAGCGCCGGCCTTATCTGCTCCTCCCACGCGCGCGAGTGGCGGTCGTTGCTCGCCTGCAGCTTCTTCGCGACCCGGTCGACGGTCTCCGACGCGCTCAGCCCGTCGGCTTGGCGGCCCTCGACGCCTGCGTCGACCTGGTCGTGCAGGCCCGCGACGCGAACCATCACGAACTCGTCCAGGTTCGAGGTGTGGATCGCTAGGAACTTCGCCCGCTCGAGCAACGGCGTGTTCTCGTCCTCGGCAAGCTCGAGCACACGCTCGTTGAAGTCGAGCCATGACAGCTCGCGGTTGAAGTAGAGCTCGGGCGCGTCGAGCGGAGGCGCCTCGGCGATTGCGGGCTGCTGCTCGGTCGTGCTCATGCGGGCCCTTCCATCATCTCCATGATGACCCCCTCGCGTAAACCGCCTTTACAAATTCGCAACGGCCGCTTCAGCCGGCGTGCCAGCTCGGCGAGGACGAGCACACCGGCCGGCAGGAGGCGCACCCGGATGGGGTCCAGGCTGACCCGGGAACCGAGCGCTTCAGAGCGCTCGGCACACAGTTCATCGAGCGCACGCGCGAGCTCGGCCGGCCCGAGCTCGACCCCCGCGAAGTGCAGGAGCGAGCTGGCGCTGCCGCCCACGGCCACCGCGTGATCGACGGCGGGCGGCTCGAACCGCTCGAACGCGCTCGCCACCTCTTCGCGCAGGGCCTCGAGCTCGGGCGTGCTCGGGGGATCCGTCGCCAGGTGCCGCTCGGCGAGGACCGAGGACCCGACCGGGATCGACTCGATGTGCATGACGTTGCCGCCCGCGGTGCCGATGGCGATCTCGGTCGAGCCCCCTCCGACGTCGATCACGGCGAGCCGCCCGAGAACGCCCGCAGCCCGGGCCGCGCCGCGAAATGCCAGGCGCGCCTCGTCCTCGCCCTGCAGGATCTCGAGCCGTAGCCCGGCCTCCCGCTCGATCGCGTCGACCAGCTCGCGCGCGTTCTCCGCGCGCCGGATCGCCGCCGTCCCGACCGCGCGGATCCGGTCGGCCCCCAGCTCGCGAGCGCGCTCGGCCTGTGCGGCCACGACCGCCGCTGTCTCCTCGAGCTTCTCCGGCGGGATATGACCTGCGTCACCGAGGCTCCGGCCGATCAGCGTGAAGGCGCGCTCGTTGAGCACGTCTTGAAGCCCGCCGGGAACTGTGTCCGCGACGAGTAGGCGAGTGGTGTTGCTGCCCACGTCGATGCAGGCGAGCCGCACGCGTCAGCCGCCGCCTGCGATCTCCGCGAGCTCGGCCGGCCGGAGCAGGACCATCAGCTCGCCCTTCTCGACTCCGGCCAGGCCGCCCTTCTTCATCCGCACCTGCGCACCTGTCAGATCGTGGACCGCCATCGAGAAGTCGGGGTCGTGGCCCACGAGGACCACGTCCTGCAGCCCGGCCGCGAGCGCCTCAGCGTCGAATGGTCCGCCGGCGAGCTTCGGCTCGAGCGCGTGCTCCACTCCCAGCTCCTTGCAGGCCAGCCGCGCAGTCTCAGCGGACCGGACCTTCGGGCTGGTGAAGCACGCCTCTGGCTTGACGCCCATCGCCTTGAGCGCCTTCCCGGCGTTCTTCGCCTGCTTGCGGCCCTTTTTCGTCAGCTTGCGCTCTGCGTCCGGCGTCCCGTCCTCCGCCTCGGCATGTCTTAGGAGCCAGATCACGGCGCGACTGTAGCTCCTGCCTCTTTCACAGTTTTTTCACAAGCCGGCCACAACTCGGTTACAGACTCGCCGCAGGTGGCTGACAGTCTCGGGGCGGCAACCGACAAGGAGACGCAATTGACTGCCAAGAAGTGGCTCATCCTTCCCATATTCGCCGTGCTGGCCCTCGGCGTCGTCGCGTGCGGTGACGACGACGACGATGGCGGCAGCGGAAGTAGCGGCGGTGGGGTCTCAGGCGAGATCGCCATCGACGGCTCGAGCACGGTCTTCCCGTTCGCCCAGGCGGCGGCAGAGCAGTTCCAGACCGAGAACCCGGACGTGCAGATCACGGTCGGCCAGTCGGGCACCGGCGGCGGCTTCGAGAAGTTCTGTGCCGGCGAGACCGACATCTCCGACGCCTCGCGGCCGATCGATCCCGAGGAGGAGGTTCCGCTTTGTGAGAAGGGCGGGGTGACCTACAAGGAGCTCGGGATCGCGAATGACGGCATCGCGGTCGTAACCAACCCGAGTCTCGAGGTCGACTGCCTGACCACGGATCAGCTCAAGGAGATCTGGGAGCCAGGCTCGAAGGTCACGAGCCTTGCCGACGTCGATCCGAGCCTGCCGGACACGGAGCTCAGCCTGTACGGGCCGGGCACCGACTCGGGCACGTTCGACTACTTCACCGAGGCGATCAACGGTGAGGAGGGCGCGACGCGCAAGGACTACCAGCCGTCCGAGGACGACAACGTGCTCGTCCAGGGCATCGAGGGTGACGAAGGCGGCCTCGGCTACTTCGGCCACTCGTACGCGGAGCAGAACAAGGACAAGCTCAACATCGTCCAGGTCGACGGTGGTGGCGGTTGCGTCGAGCCGACGACCGACACGATCCAGTCGGGCGACTACAAGCCGCTCTCACGCGAGCTGTTCATGTACCCGTCCGAGAAGGCGCTCGAGAAGCCCGAAGTCAAGGCGTTCATGGAGTTCGTGCTCGACAACGCCGACGCGATCGCCGAGACCGCGCTGATCGTGCCGGCCCCGGCCGCGACCATCGACAAGTCGAAGAGCACGCTGGGCGGTTAGTTGGAAGCAAGTCAGTCAGCTGTCCGCGCGCCGTCCGGGACCTCGGTCCTGGGCGGCGCGCGTCGTCGTTGGACAGAGGACGTCGTCAAGGCGTTCCTGATCCTCTGCTCGCTGATCTCGATCCTGACGACGATCGGGATCCTCATCGCGCTGCTCGATGAGACGATCGCGTTCTTCGGTGACGTCGGAATCGTCGAGTTCTTCACCACCACTGAGTGGACGCCACTGTTCGCCGACCCGAAGTTCGGTGTCTGGCCGCTGGTGTGGGGAACGCTGCTGACCACGGGCATCGCGCTGAGTGTGGCGGTCCCGCTCGGCTTCGGCGCGGCGATCTACCTGTCCGAGTACGCACGCCCGCGCGTGCGCAAGACGGTCAAGCCGATCCTCGAAGTGCTGGCAGGAATCCCGACGATCGTCTTCGGCTACTTCGCGCTCACGTTTTTCACACCCGAGGTTCTCCAGGGCCTGTTCGGACAGGACAAGATCCAGATCTTCAACGCGCTTTCCGCCGGGACTCATCATGGGCTTCATGGTCCTCCCGACCATCGCATCGGTCGCGGAGGATGCGATGACGGCGGTGCCACAGTCGCTGCGCGAGGGCGCGTTCGGCCTCGGGGCCTCGAAGCTGCAGGTGTCGCTGCGTGTCGTCTTTCCCGCGGCGCTGTCGGGCATCGTCGCCGCCGCGGTACTTGGGGCCTCGCGCGCGATCGGAGAGACGATGATCGTGCTCGTCGCGGCCGGCGGCATCGCAAACACCGCGATCAACCCCGCTGAGCCGCACGCGACGATGGCGTCCTTCATCGGGCAGACCGCGAAGGGCGACGTGCCGACGGGCTCGATCGGCTACGAGACGATCTTCGCCGTCGGAGCCACGCTGTTCTTCATCACGCTCGCGATCAACGCGATCGCGATCCGCTTCGTACGCAGGTACCGGCAGGTGTACGAATGAGCGCGCACGGCGCCGTCATCCCACCGGCCTCGCCGCGCGAGCGCGTGAAGGACCGCAGCTTCCGAGGACTGATCATGGTCTGCACCGTCGCCGGCGTCGGGATGCTCGGGGTGCTGCTCTACGACGTGGCGGCAGACGGCTTCGGCAAGCTGAGCTGGGACTTCGTCACGAGCTTCCCGTCCGCGTTCCCCGACAAGGCGGGCATCGAGTCGCCGCTAATGGGGACGCTCTGGCTGATGGCCGTCTGCGCGGCCTTCATCGTGCCCGTCGGCGTGGCGACGGCGATCTACCTCGAGGAGTACGCCGACCGCGACCGGTGGTGGAACCGCTTCATCGAGGTGAACATCCAGAACCTCGCCGCGGTGCCTTCGATCGTCTACGGGATCCTCGGGCTTGCGTTCCTCGTCCGCGGGCCGCTCGAGCTCGGCAGGGTCGTGCTCGCCGGCGGGCTCACGCTCGGCCTCCTTGTGCTCCCGGTCGTGATCATCGCGTCGCGCGAGGCGATCCGGGCCGTGCCGCCATCGATTCGCGAGGGTTCGATGGCGCTCGGCGCGACCCAGTGGCAGACGATCCGCAAGCAGGTCATGCCAGCTGCGATCCCCGGGATCGCCACAGGCGTCATCCTCGCCCTTTCACGCGCCATCGGCGAGACAGCGCCGCTGATCCTCGTCGGCGCCGCCAGCTTCGTGGCCTTCAACCCCGAGAGCCTCGACTCCGCGTACACGGCGCTGCCACTCCAGATCTTCGAGTGGATCTCGCGCCCGCAGGACGAATTCAAGCTTCTCGCAGCCGCAGGCATCCTCGTCCTGCTCGCGCTGCTGCTGTCCATGAACGCCGTTGCCATTTGGCTACGAAATCGCTACGAGCAGAAGTGGTAGGTGACATAAGGTGGAGATCTCAGTGACGCAGCAGCCCGATCAACAGCAGGAGACCGAGGCGCGCCGCGCGGGTGTCGACGTCGCTCCGGCGATGGCGGGCCACACGCCGACGCCGGACACGCCGACGGAGAAGGTCTTCGAGCTGAAGGACGTCGCGGTCTCGTACAACGGCAAGCCGGCTGTCCGCGACATCGGCTTCGACATCTACAAGGAGCGGATCACTGCGCTGATCGGCCCGTCGGGCTGCGGCAAGAGCACGCTCATCCGCTGCCTGAACCGGATGAACGACCTGATCCCGGGCGCCGAGGTCACCGGCACGATCCTGTACCACGGCGAGGACCTCTACGGCCCGCAGGTCGACCCCGTCCAGGCACGCAAGCGGATCGGGATGGTCTTCCAGAAGCCGAACCCGTTCCCGAAGTCGATCTACGACAACATCGCCTTCGGCCCGCGCGTGCTCGGGATGAAGGGCGACATGGACGAGATCGTCGAGCGCGCGCTGCGGCGCGGCGCGCTCTGGGACGAGGCGAAGGATCGCTTGAAGACGAATGCCTTCGGCATGTCGGGTGGTCAGCAGCAGCGGCTTTGCATTGCGCGCTGCCTTGCGATCGAGCCCGATGTGATCCTGATGGACGAGCCTTGCTCCGCTCTCGACCCGATTTCGACGGGCCGGATCGAGGACCTGATGATGGAGCTACGCGAGAACTACTCGATCGTGATCGTCACGCACAACATGCAGCAGGCGGCGCGTGTCTCCGACAAGACCGCGTTCTTCACCGTCGAGGTGGACTCGGACGACGATGGCCGTGTCGGCCAGATGGTCGAGTACGACGACACCGAGAAGATCTTTACGACCCCGTCCGATTCACGCACGGAGGCGTACGTCACCGGCAAGGTCGGCTGATGGACCAGCTCGGGAACCGCGTCCACTTCCAGGAGGAGATGGCGCGGCTCGAGGAGCAGGCGCTCAGCGGGCTCGACATGGTCGCGCGCGCGATCGACCGCGTGCGCGAGGCGATCCAGCATCAGGACGTCGAGCTCGCCGAGATGGTGATCGCCGACGACGACGTGATCGACGGCCTCTACCTGCAGGTGCACCAGGGCGTTCTGTCGCTGCTCGCGCTGCAAGCTCCCGTCGCGACCGACCTCCGGCTCGTCGCCGCCGTGCTCGACGTGATCAAGCACATCGAGCGCATGGGCGACCAGTGCGTGAACGTCGCGAAGCTGATCCCTCTCGCCGGCCACGAGCCGCCGCGCGAGCTGGACATCCTGAACGGTCGATCGACCGGATGGCCGCGCAGGCGAAGGCGCAGGTGCTGCAGTCCGGCCAGGCCTTCAGGTCACGCGACGTCGCGCTGGCCGAGGACCTCGTCCGTCAAGACGACGAGATCGACAGCCTGAACCGCGACGTCTTCCGGCTGGCGCTGCAGGCCGGCGACGACGCAGACACGCGCGAGTGGGCGATGACGATGATGCTCATGGCCCGCGCCATCGAGCGGATCGGCGACAACGCGGTCGACATCGGCGAGCAGGTGGCGTTCGTGGTGACGGGGCTGTTCCGCGAGTTCACGGATGCGTCGCATCCGGAGGCCGTGCCGCCTTCGGCGAGCTAGCTCCCTAGTCCTTCGACGTCATCACGACGATCCCGAGCACGATGGCGCCCGCGCACGCCGCCAGCCCTAGCACGAACAGCGCGCTGTAGAAGACCGCGTCGATCGTGTCGCCGTCGCGACGGGCGTCCGCTGCGCGCGTGAACCCGAGGATCGCGAACGAGACCGCGATCGTGACCGCCACCCCCGCCGCGAGCGCCGAGTAGATGACCTGCAGGATCAGGTCCCACTCGACGATGTCGTCTGCGATCGGGAGTCTCATGCCTCAGCGGTCGTGAGGGTCGGACCGCGCCGCAGCCGGCGGGCGAACGCCCATGCGCTCAGTCCCAGGCCGATCGCCGCAACGATCACGGGGCCGACCGCGCTGCTTTCGCCGAACAGCGAGACGACCGCGTAGACCGCGCCGCCCACGATCGCCGACGCCGGGATCGTCAGCACCCACGCGAGGACGATGTTGCCCGCGACACCCCAACGCACGGCGGACACGCGCTTGGCTGCCCCCGCGCCCATCACGGCGCCCGAAATCGTGTGGGTCGTCGAAAGGGGGAACCCGACGTGCGACGCAGCGAGGATCGCTGCCGCCCCGGACCCCTGCGCCGCGAAACCCTGTGCCGTGTCCATCTTGATGATCCGGCTGCCCATCGTCCGGATGATCCGCCAGCCGCCGACGTAGGTGCCGAGCGCGATCGCCGTGGCCGACGTCACGATCACCCACGTCGGCGGGTCCGACCCGTCCGAGAGGCTGTTGTTGGCGATCAACGTCAGCGTGATCACACCCATCGTCTTCTGCGCATCGTTTGTCCCGTGCGCGAGCGCCAGCATTCCCCCCGAGGCGATCTGGCCCACGCGGAAGCCGCGGTTCACGGTTCCCGGCGACTGTCGGCCGATGATCCGGTAGGCCAAGAGGATCGCCATTGCGGCAGTGACGAATGCGAGTATCGGCGCCACGATCCCCGGCACCGCGACCTTGCCGATCAGCCCATCCCCGATGACGGCATCAGCTCCCTCCGCCACGAAGGCCGAACCGACGACGCCGCCGATCAGTGCGTGCGATGAGCTCGACGGCAGTCCGTAGTACCAGGTGATCAGGTTCCAGGTGATCGCCCCGACGAGCCCCGCGAACACGACCGTGGGAGTGACCAGGTCCGGCTCGACGATGCCGCTCGCGATCGTCGCCGCCACCGCCAACGACAGGAACGCGCCGACGAAGTTGAGGATCGCCGCGTAGCCGACCGCGACCTTCGGTGCCATTGCGCGGGTCGAGATCGACGTGGCGACCACGTTCGCTGTGTCGTGGAACCCGTTGGTGAAGTCGAACGCCAGCGCCGTGCCGACGACGATGACGAGGATGATGTCGCTTTCCAAGACCGCGCCGTCCGGCTGCTACGAGTTCTTGATCGCGATGCCCTCGAGGATGTTTGCGACCTGCTCCGTGGCGTCGATCGCGTTCTCGAGCTTCTCGTAGATGTCCTTCCAGCGGATCACGACCATCGGGTCGATCCCGCCGTCGAACAGCGACGCCATCGCCTCGCGCGTGATCCGGTCGCCGTCGTTCTCGAGCCGGTGGATCTCCACCGTGTGGTGTGAGATGTCCTTCAGCTCGCGCAGGCGCGGGACCGCCTGCTGAACCTCACGCGACGCCTGCTCGAGCACCTCGGCCAAGCGCACGGCCTGGTCCATCGGCGCCTCGATCTTGTAGAGGCCGAAGTAGTCGGCGGCCTCCTCGGTGAAGTCGACGACGTCGTCGAGCGCCGACGCCAGCGCGAGGATGTCCTCGCGGTCGATCGGCGTCACGAACGTCTGGTTGATCCGCTGGATGATGTCGTGCGTGATCCGGTCGCCGTCCTGCTCGCAGATGAGGATCTCGCGGACGAGGTCGGCCTTGTCCGGATAGTCGGACAGCATCTCCTTGAGCAGCGAGGCAGCGCGGACGATGTTGCCCGCAGCCTCCTCGAAGAGGTCGAAGAACTCCCGGTCGCGAGGGACGAAGACTTGTGAAAGCCGCGCCAAGACGCGGCAGTCTAAGCACGAACCCGAATCAGGAGCACCGCGGCGACGGCGCCGAGCGCGGCCGTCCCCGCAGCTACCAGAAAAACGTCGTTCAAACCGGCCGCAAATCCGGCCGCATCAGGGTCGTGGCGCTGGAAGATCGCCCCCAGGCCGGCGATGCCCGCGGCGATCCCGGTCTGGCGAAAAGTGTTGTTGATCCCGGAGGCGAGGCCGCTCCTCTCGATCGGCAGCACGCTCACCATCGCCGCCGCGAGCGCCGGGCTGATCAGGCCGACGCCGACCCCGCTCACGAGCAGGCCGGCCAGCGCGTCCTCCCAGTCGGAGCCGGCGTCGAGCCCGCGCATCATCAGGAGCCCGACGGTGAGGAGCACCAGCCCCGCGCCGAGCAGCTCCCCCAGCGGCCGCCGCGCCGTCAGCTTGCCGGCGAGCGGCGCCACGACGAACAGGGCCAGCGTGAACGGGAGCAACCTGAGCCCGGTCTCGAACGGCCCATAGCCGAGGACGTCCTGCAGCCAGAGCGAGATGAAGAGGAACAGCGGGTAGATCGCGACCGACTGGAGGAACGCGACGGCGGCCGTCCCCGCGAAGGCGCGGTCGCGGAACAGGTGCAGGTCGAGCATGGGCGCGGCGCGACGAAGCTCGAGCACGACGAACGCGAGCAGCAGAACACCGCCGCCCACCAGCGACCCGACGATCATCGGGTCGCCCCAGCCCTCGCTATTGCCGCGAGTCAGGCCGAGGACGATCAGCGTGAGCGCGGCGGCGAACGTGACCGCGCCGGGAAGGTCGAGCGGCTCGGCGCGGCCCGCTTTCGACTCCGGCACGCGCGTGAGCGTGAGCACGATCAGCACGGCCGCGATCGGGATGTTCACGAAGAAGATCCACTCCCAGTCGATCGCGTCCACGAGCGCCCCGCCGACGAGCGGGCCGAGCGCGATCGCCGCGCCGCTGACCGCTCCCCAGACGCCGAACGCGAAGCCGCGCCGCTCGCCCTCGAATTCCTGGGCGAGGAGGGCAAGCGAAGTGGCGAACATCGCGGCCGCCCCGATCCCCTGGATCCCGCGCGCGACATCGAGCACGACGGCGTCACCGGCGAGCGCACACATGAGCGACGCAGCCGCGAACACGATCAGCCCCGCGACCAGCACTCGGCGGCGCCCGACCCGATCCGCCAGCGAGCCGAACACGAGCAGCACCGCGGCGAGCGCGATCGCGTACGCGTCGATCACCCACTGGAGCTCGTCGAAGCTCGCGTCGAGGTCGCGCTCGATCTGCGCGAGCGCGACGTTCACGACGGTCACGTCGAGCAGGAGGATCGCCGTCGCCGCGCAGACGACGACCAGGGTCCAGCGGGCCGCCGGCGTCACGTCAGCAGCAGGCCACCTTCTCGGGCTCGCCCGGCACCGGCGCGTCGTCCAGCACGGTGAAGATCTCCCACGGCGTGCCGTCCGGGTCGTGGACCCAGATCTTGTCCTGCTTCGCGTAGCAGCAGGTGGTGTCCATCTCGTCGAAGGTGGCGAGGCCCGCCTTCTGGAGCCGCAGGCGGGCGGCCAGCACGTCGTCGGTCGAGTCGACCTGAATGCCGGCGTGGTTGAACGCGCCGAGCTCACCGTTCCGCGCGCCGGTGTTGAGCGTCAGGTTGAGCGCGGGATCCGCGACTTCGAACTTCGCGTAGTCGTCGCGCACCTTCGCGGGCACGACGCCGAGCAGCGCCTCGTAGAACGGGATCGAGCGCTGGACGTCGGTGACGGTCAGCGCCAGGTGGGGTCTCAGGACAGCCATCGGTCGAGCACCTCCAGTGCATCGGGCTTGACGTAATAGAAGGCCCACAGGCCCACCTTCTCGGAATCGACGATGTCGGCGTCGCGGAGTTTCTTCAGGTGGTGCGACAGCGTGGGCTGCGAGACGTCGAACAGCGGCAGCAGCTCGCACACGCACACCTTGCCCGCGTGCTTCCGCAGCACGTCGACGAGTTGGACGCGGATCGGGTCGCTCGAGCGCCTTGGCGATCGCGGCCAGCCGCTCCGCCTGCTCGCGGCCCGTGTCGGGGTGGACCACCGGCTCGCAGCAGGGCTCACCGGGCGGGCGCTTCTGCTTCGGTACGAGCGTTAGATCGACAGTCATCTATCTAACGTACCAGACGCTTCACGTCCGCTTCACCGGATCGTTACTCGCGGGCAAAGCTCGGAGGCGGATCTTGTGGGCCATGAGACTCCCACTGCTTCAACACCCGGTAGTGAAGGTGTCCGGCCCCCGCTGCGTCATCTGCCACAGCGAGATCAACGGCGACCCGCAGGTGATACTTCGGGGGATGCATTTCCATCGCCGCTGCGCGACCTACAAGACGCGGATGGAGCGCGCCCGCCGCTAGATGCGGGCGCTCTTCGTCTGCCTGCACAACGCCGGCCGCTCGCAGATGAGCGCGGCCCTCTGGGAGCGCGCGGGCCACGAGGCGCGCTCGGCCGGCACGACCCCCGCCGACCGCGTGCACCCGGAGGTCGTCGAGGTGATGGAGGAGCTCGGGATCGATCTCTCGGATCGAGTCCCGAAGAAGCTGACCACCGAGATGGCCGAGTGGGCCGACGTCGTCGTGACGATGGGGTGCGGCGACGAGTGCCCCTACATCCCCGGCAAGCGCTACATCGACTGGGACCTGCCCGACCCGAAGGGGCTGTCCGATCGAAGAGGTGCGGGCGATCCGCGACGACATCGCGGAACGCGTCAAGGAGCTGGCTAGCTCACGCGGTACTTGACGTGAGTCACGCCGGGCGCGTCGACGACCCGGACCTGCTCCAGCGTCACGTCGGGACCGACGCCCTCGAAGAGCCGCGCTCCTCCGCCGAGCACGAGCGAGACGACATGCAGGTCGACCTCGTCGACGAGCCCGGCCGCCAGGTACTGGTTGATCGAGTCGGCGCCGCCGCCGAGCATGACGTCCTTCCCGGCCGCGGCCTCTTTCGCCTGCTCCAGGGCTGACTCGATCCCGTCGGTGACGAAGGTGAACGTCGTGTCCGAGAGCGTGAGCGGCTCGCGCTCGTGGTGGGTGAGCACGAAGACGGGCACGTGGAACGGCGGGTCGTCCCCCCACCATCCCTGCCACGGATCGTCGCCCCACGGGCCGGGGCCACCACCGAACTTGCCCCGACCCATGATCTCGGCACCGACGTTCGCCTGCGACTCCTCGACGACAGCGGTGCTCGCGTTCTCCTCGCCGCCTTCCTTGCCGTGGGGCTCACGCCAGGCCTTCAGCTCAACGACCCAGTCGTGCAGGCTCTCGCCGCCCTCGCCGAGCGGGTTCTCCTCGCTCTGGTTCGGGCCGGCGACGTAGCCGTCCGCCGAGACGCTGATGTGGGCCCTCACCTTGCTCATGCAGTTCGGGATGTCTATCGGACCCTCCTTCGGCGTGCCCATGCGGAGCGGGTTCCCGAACGGGTCGCGCAGGCCGCAGTCGGTTCCGTAGAAGCGCTCAGTCGGCTCCTCGGTGAACTCGACGCCCTGCTCGACCAGCTCCTTGTACGTCTTGTGGATGTCGTCGACCGCGATGATGCCCGCCATTCCGAGCGCGCCCTTGGTGACGAGCTCGCGAATCTGCTCCGCCGTCGCCTCGTCGTGCGCGGGCGGGCCGGGCTTCTCCAGGAGCAGCTGCCGGTCGGGCTCGCCCGGGAAGTTCACGGTGAGCCAGCGCATGAAACCGAGATCGGCGTCGGTGTTGACCTCGAAGCCGAGCTTTCCGACGTAGAAGTCGAGCGCTTCGTCCTGATCGAGTACGTAGACCTGTGTATGTGTGAGTTTGTTAGCCATGGCGACGACGCTACTCCGCGGCTCGCGCCTTCGCTTCTCCAAAACTGCTCGGTCTCGTCCATGCCTTCGCGAAGCACGCCGGCACCGCCCTGAGGTCGGCGGCGCGCCAGCGGTAGGTGCTCGGCGGCTCGCCGACTATCTCCGTGAAGGTGCGGCTGAACGTGCCCAGGCTCGAGAAGCCGACGTCGAAGCAGATCTCGGTCACGCTTCGTTCGGTCTCCCGAAGAAGGAACATCGCGCGCTCCACCCGTCGCCGCTGTAGGTACCGGTGCGGCGTCTCGCCGAACGTCGCGCGGAACACGCGGATGAAGTGCGCCTCTGAGACGTAGGCGATCTTCGCGAGGCGCGGGATGTCGAGGGCCTGCGCGTAGTCGCGATCCATCGCGTCACGCGCCCGCAGCATCCTGCGGTTCGACTCCTCGACAGCCCGGCTCACCTCGCAAATGATCGCTCAGCCGAGTATCGGGTCACCGCGAGGTGACTCCGCCGCCTCGCGCGAGTGGTATACCGCCGCGGTGCGGTTGATCCTGGGAGTCGTCGCGGCGCTCGCTCTGATGGCGACGCCCGCCATGGCGTTCACGCCGAACAAGCCCTGGCCGCCGGCCGAGGGGGCAGGCGTCCTCTTCGTTCACTACGGCGAGGAGCACTGGAACGACGCGGACGGAGAGACGATCCTGCCGAAGGTCGTCGAGGTCTCCGCCATGTACCGGCCGAAGCTCGTGACGATGTCCGGCGACAAGGACAACGACGGCGAGACCGACCAGCTCGAGAAGTGGCGGGAGATCATGTCGGCCTACGACCAGGCCGGCATCCCCTATTTCGCCGCCGTCGGCAACCACGACCGCGACGCGCCTCCCGGCGCCCAGCCGGGCGTCCCGCCCCCCGGCAGCCTCTCCCCCTACCGGGAGGTCTTCAAGGAGCGGCCGTACCCGATGGGCGACGCGGCCCAGTACGACGACCCTCTGTTCTCACCGCGCCAGCGCCCCGCCGAGGACCCCGAGGGCGCCGCCAGCCACTACTTCGTGGACTACGGCGACGTCCGGTGGATCTTCATCGACAACTCGTGCTGGCAGATCACCGGTTGCGACAGCTTCCAGCTTCCCTCCGCGCAGACCCAGCCCGGCGAGGCGCAGTTCGACTTCCTACAACGAGTGGCGCAGGAGGGCACGGACGCCGGGAAGACCGTCTTCGTCGTCATGCACATGCCCACGGAGGACCCCGGCGATCAGAGCTACCGCGACACCATCGCCCGGATGCACACGATGGGCAAGGGCGCGTCGCCCGACAACGCCGAGTTCGAGGCGATCGCCGCCCAAACGGGCGTCGACGGCGTGTTCGTCGGCCACATCAAGGGCCAGTTCCTCTACCGAGGCCAGGACGACATCCCGTACTACATCGACGGCGGCGCGGGCGGCGAGCTGTACACGACCGGCCCGATCGGCACCGACCACGGCTACTGGCACGGGTTCCGTCTGATCCGTGTCGACGGGGACCGGATCGTCACGGACACCGTGCCGATCTTCGTCAAGGACGGCATCCGGATCGAGGGGCCTGACAGCGTGGCGGGCGGCAACGACGTCGAGTTCGCCGCCTTCGGCAAGCAGCCCGTCTTCAACGACCCGGCCAAGGTCGAGGCGCTCGAGCTCCGCGATCCGGATCCACAACCAGCCTCTTCGAGCCTGCTCAGCAGCTCCCTGTGGGTCCACGGGCGTTGGCTCGTGCCACCGCTCGCGATCTTCCTCCTGCTCGGAATTGCGACCGGCGCGACCCTGCGGCGACGGGTGCGGTTCGTCGCGATGCCGGCGTGCCTCGTCGCGCTGACTGGCTTCACCGCGGTCGCGCTCGCTCAGCAGAGCGAGCCGACCTCGACACCCAAGGACGACCTGCCGATCCCGGCGCGGATCTGGACGAGCAGCAATCCGAACGTTCTGAGGCCGATTCCCTCCGCCGATGACGATCCGCGTCGCGACCCGGCGACCCAGACGGACTCGGGCGCCTTCGCGGCGGTGTGCCCGGGCAAAACCAGGGTGACGGTCACTTCGGGCTGGGAGGCGCAGCGCAAGCGCTTCACCTCGAGGAGCGCTTCGGGCAAGATCGTCCGCCGGATCAAGGTCGGCCGCAAGACGCGCGTCAAGCTCGCCCAGCCGGCGGAGGTCGAGGTCCGGGTCAAGCGCCGGGGCCGCACGATCAAGACACTCGCCGACGAGTGCGTCACGCGAAAGCTGAAGGTGCGCTGGCACGGACGCGACCGCAAGGGCCGCGCTCGCCACGGCCGCTTCCGCGTGAAGGTCGCGGTCAAGTCGGACCGCAAGCCGATCCGGCTCGGGCACCGCATCCGGATCCGCTAGCCGCGTTCACATCCTGTTTACGCGCGCCTTCGCCAGGCGTGTTTCAGTGGCGAGGTGGACAGGGACGTCATCGAATCCGCCTACGAGGCCTGGAATCGGCATGACGTCGAGCGGCTCGTCGAGCTGACGCACCCGGATGTCGAGATCGCTCCGCTCGTGATCGGCGTGACCTCGAGCGGTCCGTGGCAGGGCCACGACGGCGTCCGGCGCCTGGTCACCGACGGGCGGGACCGCTGGGAGCGATTCGAAATCCGGTGCGAGGAGATCCTGGAGTTCGGGGAGCGCGCGGTGGCGCTCGTCCATGTCGAGGTCGTTGCCCGCGCGGGCGGCCCAACGGTCACGGGCGACATTGCCCATGTAATCGCCTTCGAGGGCGACCTGGTGCGGAGCTTCGTCGCCTATCGCGACCGCGCCGCGGCCGTTAGCGCCGCCGAGTCCTAGCTCTCGCGGCGGCGGCGCATCAGCAGGCCGAGGCCGAGCGTCGCCAGGCCGAGGAGCGCGATCGAGAGTGCCTCGCCACCGGTGTCGGGGAGGCCGGAGCCGCTGCTCGACTCGTCGCCGGCGACCGCGCCGCCGCTGTCGTCCGTCGAGCCGGTGTCCGAGCTGCCGTCCGAGCCGGAGCCGCTGCCGCCTGCGCTCGCCGCTTGAACGACGACCTTGCCCTTCATGAACGGGTGCGGCTGGCAGAAATAGGTGATCGTGCCCGCGGACGTGAAGGTGGCAGAGCCGCTCTCACCCTTCCGCAGCGAGCCGGTGTCGAACGATCCGTCGTCGGCCGTCGCGGTGTGAACCGTCGGGCCGTCGTTGTTGAACGTGACGCTGTCGCCCTCGTTGACGGTGACGGTGTCGGGCGTGAACTTGAAGTCGGAGATCGTGACCGTTGCCGACGCCGACGCATTCGCCTCGGGCTCCTTCTTGCTCTGGTCCCGCTGTCGCTCGTCGGACTTGGCGGGCGCAGCCTTCGGCTCGCGGTCCGCCTTCTTCTTCCGCTCCGGCGTGGGCTCGGGCTCCTGCTGGTCGGCCTCGTCGGTGGCGGTCACGGGCGTCTGGACGGGCACGTCCGGGACCTCGGGGACCGCCTCCTGCACCGTCGTGGCGGACTCCTCGACGGCAGCGGCCGGCGACTGCGACTCGGGCTCCTCCTCGGCGGCGAGCCAGGAGGGCGCGATCAGGAAGACCAACAGCGCGTAGCCGAGCGCTACGAAACGGAACCCCACCATCACCCGCATCGTACCCAGGTGACCCAGCCGGGCCGTCAGTGGACGGTGCAGGACTCGAACCTGCGACCCCCTGCTTGTAAGGCAGGTGCTCTAGCCAGCTGAGCTAACCGCCCGAGCGGGTCGAGTCTAGGGCCAGCCGATCGCAGGGACCTAGTAGCCCCGACGGGAATCGAACCCGTTCTTCAGCCTTGAAAGGGCTGCGTGCTGACCGGTACACCACGGGGCCGCGGGGTTCGAGTGAGTGTAGGTGAGCTAGCCTCGCGCGCATGGCGCGCCGGTGCCTCACGCTTCTCCTTCTGATCGCGTGCGTCGTGCCGCCGTCAGCGCTCGCCCAGGGCACCCCGGGAGGCAACAACCCGTTCGGGCCGCTGCCCCAGCCGCAGGCCCCGGCGCCCGAGCCCCCGGAGCCTCAGCCGGTGGACACGAGCACCGACGACGAGGACGCGCTCGGCGGGACGGCGTTCTGGCTGATCGTGGGAACGACCGGGACGCTGTTCGCCGCGATCGCGTTCTTCATCGTCCGTGACATGCGCAAGACCGTCGGCACGAAGCGGAAGCGCCGGCGGACGCGCGGCACCGGCCGGCCCGCGGCGGACGCGGCGCAGGCGCTCGCCGACGACGGCCGCCACCGCCCGGGGAGCCAGAAGGCGCGCGCCAAGGCGCAGCAGCGGGCGAAGACGAAGGCGGCGCGCAAGCAGCGCCGCAAGACGCGGTCCCGCTGACGAGCCCCACAAAACAAAACCGCCGCCCGTCAGGAGGCGGCGGTCTCGGTGTGGAGGTGTGTGGCTGGCTAGTTGGTCTGCCGCTGGCGGACCATCAGAAGGGCGACGACCGCGAGGGAAAGGACTGCGACGATGATCAGCTGGGTGGTGCTCATGGTTCTCCTGGCGCTAAGGGCTTGAACTCGACTCACCCACATGATCGGCCCAAACGAGCGGTTTGTGCATGGGGTCGTAACCCCATTTGCCCCCCTGGCCGGGCCTAAGCTCTAGGCGCCCCCGTAGCTCAGTTGGTCTAGAGCGGCGGCCTTTTAAGCCGCGCGGCGTGGGTTCGAATCCCACCGGGGGCACTGCTTCGCGCGACAATCCAGGCGTGGAGGACTTCGAGATCGTCCTGGCCGCGCTGTTCGTGGCGGTCGCGGGCCTGAACGTGATCGCGCGGTGGATGTCGGTGCCCTATCCGATCCCGCTCGTGCTGGGCGGCTTGGTGCTCGGGCTGGTGCCGGGGATGCCGGAGATCGAACTCGATCCGGACCTTGTGCTCGTCGTCTTCCTGCCTCCGCTCCTGTACGCGGCCGCGTTCTTCTCGGATCTCCGTGCGCTTCGCACCAGCATCCGGCCGCTCTCCCTGGCGGCGATCGGCCTCGTCCTCCTGACGACAGGGGTCGTCGCGGTGCTTGGGCACGAGGTGATCGGGCTCTCGTGGCCGCTCGCGTTCGCGCTCGGCGCGATCGTCTCGCCGACCGACCCGGTGGCCGCCACAACGATCATGCGCCGCCTCGGAGCGCCGCGCCGAGTCGTGAACTTCGTCGAGGGCGAGAGCCTCGTGAACGACGCGACCGCGCTCGTCGCGTATCGCATCGCTGTCGCTGCCGCGGTCGGCGGGAGCTTCTCGGCGCTCGACGCCGGGCTCGAGTTCCTCGGTGCGGCCGCCGGGGGGATCGCGATCGGGCTGGCGGTCGGATTCGGCGTGGGCGAGATCCGGCGTCGGCTCGATGACACACCCACCGAGCTGACTATCTCGCTGTTGACCGCGTACGCGGCCTTCATCCCGGCGGACGAGCTCGGCCTCTCGGGCGTGCTCGCCTCCGTCACCACTGGGATCTACCTCGGTTGGATCGCGCCGGAGATCGCCTCGCCGCAGACGCGCCTCCAGGGATTCGCCGTGTGGGAGATCCTGGTCTTCCTCCTCAACGCGACGCTGTTCATCCTGATCGGGCTTCAGCTGCCGGTGATCACCGACGGGCTCGACGCCTACTCGACGGGCCAGCTGGTCGGCTACTCAGCACTCGTCTGCGCGGCGGTGATCGCAACACGCTTTGCCTTCGTCTTCACGGTGCCCTACCTGATCCGTGCGCTCGACCGTCGGCCCGAGCAGCGCGCGCGCCGGGTCGGGCCCCGCGAGCGCGTCGTATCGGCGTGGTCCGGGATGCGCGGAGCGGTGTCGCTCGCGGCGGCCCTCGCGCTGCCGCTGGAGACGGACGCGGGCGCGCCGCTCCCGGACCGCGACCTGCTGCTCTTCATCACCTTCGCGCTGATCCTGGTCACGGTCGTCGGCCAGGGACTCACCCTGCCGGCACTGATCCGGCGGCTCGGCGTCCAGGAGGACGGCGCCGAGGAGGAGGCCGAGGAGGCGCGTGCCCGTTATGAGGCCGCGCGTGCCGCCCTCGATCGGCTCGAGGAGCTTGCGGTGGAGGACTGGACCCGCGACGACACGGTCGACCGAGCCCGGCGCCTGTACCAATTCCGCCAGCGTCGCATCAAGGTCCGAGTGGGAAGGATCGAAGACGAGGACGGGCTCGAGGAGCGTTCGATCGCCTACCAGCGCCTGATGCGCGAGCTCTACGTCGCGCAACGGCGCGCGGTCGTCCAGCTACGCAACAGCGGCGATATCTCCAACGACGTCATGCACCGGATCGAGCGCGAGCTCGACCTCGAGGACACCCGGCTCGAGATCTAGTGCCGGAAGTGGCGCCGCGAGGTGAAGACCATCGCCACGTCCGCCGCGTCGCAGGCGTCGACCACCTCGTGGTCGCGCTGTGACCCGCCCGGCTGGATGATCGCCCGCACGCCTGCCTCGACCGCCACCTCGGGTCCATCCGCAAACGGGAAGAAGGCGTCGGATGCAAGCGCCGCGCCCTCGAGCGCCTGTTGCGCCTTCTCGACCGCGAGCCGGACCGAGTCCACACGGCTCATCTGGCCCGCGCCTATGCCGACCGTGGCCAGCTCCTTCGACAGCACGATCGAGTTCGAGCGAACATGCTTTGCAACCTTCCACGCGAACAAGAGCTCGCCCCACTCCTGCTCCGTCGGCTTGCGCTTGGTGACCACCTGCATCTCGTCGCGCATCTCCATGTCCTCGTCGCGGTGCTGGACGAGGATGCCGCCGCGCACCCGCTTGATGTCGTGCTCCGACACCGGCCAGTTGCGCCGCTCCTGGTTGTCGAGGATGCGGATGTTCTTCTTCTGCTGAAGAACCTCGAGGGCGTCCTCGTCGTAGCCGGGAGCGAAGATGAGCTCGACGAAGATCTCGTTGACCTGCTCGGCGGTGTAGCGGTCGACCTTGCGGTTGAAGCACACGACCCCACCGAACGCGCTCATCGGGTCGCACTCGAACGCCTTCCGGAACGCCTCGTCGACGCCGCCCCCGACCGCGCACCCGCACGGGTTGTTGTGCTTGATGATCGCGCAGGCCGGCACCTCGAACTCGTCGACGAGCCGCCGTCCGGAGTCGAGGTCGAGCAGGTTGTTGAAAGACAGCGCCTTGCCGTGCAGCTTGGACACCATCGACAGCAGATCGGTGCGCGCGCCCGACTGTGCGTAGTACGCGGCCCGCTGGTGCGGGTTCTCGCCGTACGAGAGGTCGAGCACCTTCTCGAACGCGCGCACGTACGTGGAGGGGAACTCCTCCTCGCGCTCGCCGAACCAGCGCGCGATCGCCGTGTCGTAGCGCGCCGTGTACGCGAACGCGTCCAGCGCCAGCGCCTGGCGGGTCTGCTGCGACAGGCGCCCGTCCGAGGACTCGAGCTCGTCGAGCACCGCGTCGTAGCTCTCAGGGCTGACCACGACCGCGGAGAACGCGTGGTTCTTGGCCGCCGCGCGGATGAGCGTCGGCCCGCCGATGTCGATGTTCTCGATCACCTCGGCGTCCTCGACTCCGCGCGCCGCAGCCGTGCGCTCGAACGGGTAGAGGTTCACGCAGACGAGGTCGATCGGCTCGATCTCGTGCTCGCCGATCGTGCGCATGTGCTCCTCGTTCGAGCGCACAGCGAGGAGGCCGGCGTAGATCTTCGGGTTCAGCGTCTTGACGCGCCCGTCGAGGATCTCCGGGAAGCCCGTGTAGTCGTCGACCGGCCGCGTCTCGATCCCGGCCTCCCCGAGCTCGCGCGCCGTCCCGCCGGTGGAGACGATCTCCACACCGAGCTGCGCGAGCCCGCGCGCGAAATCAACGAGCCCGCGCTTGTCCGAGACCGACAGGAGCGCACGGCGCACCTGCACGTCTCCGGCCTGCACCACGCCCGGTGCCTCGGTGTCAGCCTCCGCCATTCCTCACCTGCACCTGCCGCCCCACGATCTCAACGCCCCCCGCCGCGATCATCCTCACGACGCGCGGCAGGAGCTCGTGCTCGATCTCGTGGATGCGTGTCTCTACCTCCCGGATGTCCCGATGGTACGGAAGCTCGAAGGCTTCTTGCTTGATGATCGGCCCGGAGTCCACCCCCTCGTCGACGAAATGGACCGTCACGCCGGTCACCTGGACTCCATAGTCGAGCGCCTGCTCGATCGCCCGGACCCCGGGGAACGCAGGCAGAAGCGACGGGTGGACGTTGACGATCCGGCCGCGAAACCGGTCGATCAGGTGGGTGGTCAGGATCTCCATGAAGCCCGCGAGCACGACCAGATGCACCTCGCGCTCGTCGAGCCAGTCCGCGAGCGCGAGGTCGCGGGAGGCGCGGTCCGGGTAATCCTCGGCCGGGAAGACGCCCGTCTCGATCTCGGCGTCACGGGCGCGCTCGAGCGCGGGCGCGTCCTGCTTGTTCGAGGCCACGCACACGATCTCGATGCCGTCGCGGCCGTGGACCTTGTCGAGCAGGGCCTGCAAATTCGACCCGGTGCCGGATGCGAGGACTGCTAGGTGGAAGCTCACGCCGCGACCGATAGCACCGGGTACGGCCCGCGCGAGGTGGCGAGGCGCCCGTCCTCGATCAGCTCGTCGATCCGCTCGAGGATCTGCACCCTCCGCAGGTGCGACGAAGCGCCGTACGCCGGCAGCCCGTCGTAGGAGTTCTTCGCGATCTTCTGCGTGCGGGCGCCGTGCACGATCGCGGCGCAGGTGGTCCTGCCCACGCGCGGGGTGGCTGTCTGCGCCACCGACAGGATCGCCTCGTCGAGCGATGCCACCGAAACGGGGTCCGGCGCCGGCATCTCGGGCAGGAGCCCGGCCTCGCAGACGTCGCAGCACGGCCCACTCGGCTCCGGCTGCGACCGGTCGCCGAAGTGCCGCAGCACGCGCTCTCGCCGGCACCCGTCGCTCTCCACGTACGCCCAGATGTCGCGGTACTGGCGCCACCGGGCACGTGCGGCCTCGCCCATCGAGGTGCGGCACTGCGCGGCCGCCCGCCCGTCGAATCCGGTCGCCACCCGCCCGGCTAGCCGCTCCGGAGGCGACGGCGAAGGCTCCAGCACGCCGGCCCGTGCGAGGTGGCCGAGCACGGCGCGCAGCTGCTCGTCGCTGAGCCCGGTGACCTCCTCGAGCCGCCATGTATCGAGCTCGTAGCGGCCGTCGCCGTCTGCAAGGCCCCGGAGCGCGTCCGCCACACGCCCCGGCATCGCGTCGGTCAGCTCGTCGCGCTTGATGAAGTGGACGTGGAGCGCCTTGTCGCGGTTCTCGGCCAGGAGGAGCGCGCGGGCCGGTGCGCCGTCACGACCCGCACGCCCAGCCTCCTGGTAGTACGCCTCGAGCGATGCGGGAACGCTGGCGTGGACGACCGTCCTGACGTTCGGCTTGTCCACGCCCATCCCGAACGCGTTCGTGGCGACTATCACCTCGATCTCATCCGCGAGGAACGCGCGCTGCACCTTCGCGCGCTGGTCGCGCCCCAGCCCGGCGTGGTAAGCGCCGGTGCTCATGCCCGCGCCCGCGAGCGCTTGGGCTAGCTCCTCCGCCCCCGCGCGCGTGCCCGCGTAGACGATCGCCGGCCTGGCCGCGGGGTCGCGCAGCGCCTCGGCGAGCAGCGGCCGCTTCTCGTGCGGAGCCGGGCGCGCGACCGCGAACGTCAGGTTCGGGCGGTCGAAACCGGTCGTGACGCGCACCGCGTCGCGCAGGCCGAGCCGGCGGACGACATCGGCCGCCACCTGCGGCGTCGCCGTCGCGGTCGAGGCCATCAGCGAGCGAGCGCCCACGTAGCGCGCCGCATCGGCCAGGCGGAAGTAGTCCGGCCTGAAGTCGTGGCCCCACTGCGAGACGCAGTGCGCCTCGTCCACCACGAAAAGCCCGACGCGCGCGCCGCGGATGCGGTCCGCGAACCCCGGCGACGAGAACCGCTCCGGCGCCACGTACAGGAGTCGCAGGCGACCACCGAGCGCGGCGTCGATCGCGGCCCGGTTGGTCGCCGAGTCCTGCTGGGAGTTGACGAGCGCGACGTCCTCGCGGCCGCGCGCATGCAGTGCCTCGACCTGGTCCTGCATCAGCGCGACGAGCGGCGACACGACGATCGCCAGGTCATCGCCGACGAGCGCCGGCAGCTGGTAGCAGAGCGACTTGCCCGAGCCCGTCGGCATCACGACGAGCGCGTCGCGCCCGGCGAGCGCGGCCTCACATGCCTCACGCTGCCCGCGGCGGAAGCCCGAGAAGCCGAACAGGTCGTGGAGCGAATTCTCCAGGTTCACGCAGCCAGGCTATCGCCGTGGGGAGCGGATCCCGGGCGGCGAAACGCGGTTGTTACGTAACGTCCGAGGTCTTCGCGCGGCGCCACTGGGAGGGATCGGGAAGCGGCGTCAGGATCTGCTCGAGTTGCTCGCGCATGTGCTCGTAGTCGGGCGGCAGCGTGAGCGCCTCGCCCAGCGTCTCGAGCGGCTCGTCGGCCGTGAACCCAGGCCCACGGGTGGCCAGCTCGAACAGCACGCCGCTTGGCTCGCGGAAGTAGACCGAGCGGAACCAGAAGCGGTCGATGACCGGCGTCGGGTGTGCGCCGGCCTTGATCACGCGCTCGCGCCACGCGTCCTGCTCGTCCATGCCGACCGACCATGCGACGTGATGGACGGTGCCGGCCCCGGACTCGCCCGGCGCGTCGCTCGGGTCATAGATCATCCGGCCGCCGCGCTCCTCGCCACGCGCCTCCCAGTCGAGGTCGCCGCGCAGCTCGAATGCGAGTGCATCCTCCAGCAGCGTCCTGCTCGCGTCCGGGTCGCGGGTGAAGGCCCGCACGGCCTCGAATCCCTGGAGTGCGTGCTCGTCGGGAACCTCGGCCGCCTGCGCGATCAGCGGCGGGTCCGGCACGTCGAAGGCGGCGAGCTCGTGCTCGAGTCCCTCCGGGTCGGAGAAGACGAGTGAGCCGCCCTCGCGGCTTGTCTCGATGCCCTCGCCGCCGAGCCGGTCGGCCCAGAAGTCGAGCGCGTCGTCCGAACGCACGCGGTGGATCAGCCGGTGGACCATCCCCGCACCCGCCCTGCCGCGCTCGACGCCGGGGAACTCGAAGAACGTGAGGTCGTGGCCCGGTGATCCGTCCTCGTCGCCATAGAAGAGGTGGTAGATCGTCGGCTGGTCCTGGTTGACGGTCTTCTTCACCATCCGCAGGCCCATCACGCGCGCGTAGAAGTCGACGTTGCGCGGCGCATCGGCCGTGATGCAGGTGATGTGGTGGATGCCCTCGAGCTTCATCTGCCCTCGCTAATACTACGACCCAACGCGTGGTTGCCAAAAACCATGACTGTCATGGTTTTTCGCACACGCATCCGCGTCGCCCCCTACCCGCCTCTGCGGTCACGAGAAGCGGCGCGGCCGGGTTATACCCGCGCTGGCGCTTTTGCCTCGAGCGCGAACTTCCCGTTCGCCGAGTGCGTGCGCTCGAGGGGGTACTCGCCGGTGAAGCAGGCGTCGCAGTGGGTGTCGCGCGTGGAGCGGATCGCCTCGTAAACGCCCCGGAGCGACAGGTATGCGAGTGAGTCGCAGCCCAGCTCGCGCGCGACCTCATCGACGGTCCGGTCGTGAGCGACCATCTCCTCCGAGGTGGACATGTCGATGCCGTAGTGGCAGGGGTAGCGGATCGGCGGCGCCGAGATGCGCATGTGAACCTCTTTCGCGCCGGCGTCGCGCAGCATCGAGACGATCTGGCGCGTCGTATTGCCGCGCACGATCGAGTCGTCAACGACGACGATGCGCTTGCCGCGGACAACCTCCGGCAGCGGGTTGAACTTCATCCGCAGGCCGTGCTTGCGCAGCTCCTGGCCCGGCTGGATGAACGTGCGCGCGACGTAGCGATTCTTGATCAACCCGTCGTCGCGCGTGATGCCAGACGCCTTCGCGTAGCCGGCCGCCGCCGGGTTGCCCGAGTCCGGCACGGCGATCACCACGTCCGCATTCACAGGCGCCTCGCGCCAGAGGATCTCGCCCATCTTGCGGCGCGAGACCTGGGTGCGGTTGCCCTCCAGCAGCGAGTCGGGGCGCGCGAAGTAGATGTGCTCGAACACGCAGAACGAGCGCCGCGCGCTCTGGATGATCTGCCTGGTCTCGATCCCGCGCTCGGACAGCGAGACCATCTCGCCCGGCTGGACGTCGCGCAGGAAGCGCGCGCCGATGATGTCGAACGCGCAGCTCTCGGAGGCGACGCAGTACTGGTCGCCGACCTGCCCGAGCGCCAGCGGGCGCAGCCCGGCGCCGTCGCGGAAGGCGACGACAGCGTCGTTGGTCATCACTACGGTCGAAAAGGCTCCCTCGAGGCGCGGCATCACGTCCTCGAGCGCGTCCGCGAGAGTGTCGGCCTCGTGCGTCGACAGCATCGCCGCGATCAGCTCGGAGTCCGAGGTGGAGCGGAACGCCGACCCCGCGCGACGACAGCTCTTCGTGGAGCTCGAGCGCGTTGATCAGGTTGCCGTTGTGGGCGAGCGCCACCTCGCGGCGATCCGAGCGGTAGACCGGCTGGGCGTTCTCCCACGCCGAGGAGCCGGTCGTCGAGTAGCGAACGTGGCCGACCGCCATCGACCCGGTCAGCGCGCGCAGCTTCGTCTCGTCGAAGACCTGTGACACGAGGCCCAGGTCGCGCAGGGTCATGATGTGACCGTTCTCGCAGGTGGCGATGCCGGCCGATTCCTGCCCGCGGTGCTGGAGCGCGTACAGGGCGAAGTAGGCCAAGCGGGCGACGTCGGAGCCCGGGGCGTGCACCCCGAAGACGCCGCACTCATCGCGCGGACCGTCGCGATCGGGAATCGGCTCTAGAGGAGTCATTCGAACCGGCTCGGCAGTGACCCGCCGTGGGCCTCTTGCGCAGCTGCCACCGGCACCGAGAGCGTAGCAACGCCCGCCTTGATGTCGACCCGGTCGCCGCCGGTCTCGCCGATGACCTGGAAACCGTGCGGTTGCAGGGGTTCTGCGAGTTCTTCGATGGCGTCGCGCGGCCCCGCCAGAAGCACGCCGCCGGCGCCCTCGCCGAACAGCGGGAAGTCCTCGCCGAGCTCGACCTCCGCGCCGATGCCCGCCGCGATCGCGCACTCTGCGAGGGCACACGCGAGGCCGCCCTCCGAGATGTCGTGCGCGGTCGCGACGACTCCCGAACGCACCGCCTCGCGGACAGCGTCGAGCGCCGCTGCATGCCGCTCGAGGTCGATCTCCGGCAGCCCCGTCGAGATCTTCCCCTCCAGCTTCTCGAGCTCCGAGCCGGCATGCGAGGGCTCGAACGGCCCCACGAGCGCGATTGCGTGTCCCGGCTCGCGGAAGCCGCTCCATGGGACGGTGGTCGGATCGGGGAGCTTGCCGACCATGCCGACGACGGGCGTCGGGTAGATCGGCCCGCTGCCGCCCTCGTTGTAGAGCGAGACGTTGCCGCCCACGACTGGCGCGCGAACTGCGAGGCAGGCGTCGCGCAGGCCCTCGACAGCGCGCGTCAGCTGCCACGCGATGTGCGGCTTCTCCGGGTTGCCGAAGTTCAGGCAGTTCGTGAGCCCGAGCGGCTCCGCCCCGACGCATGCGAGGTTCCACGCGCACTCGAGCACGGCCTCGACGGCGCCCGTGTACGGATCGCATGCCACGCGGCGGCCGTTGCCGTCGATCGAGACGGCGATCGCGCCCGTCCCGCCGTCGGCCTCCAACATCAGGACCGCGGCGTCCGCCTCCTCGGGGCGGCGCGTCGTGCGCGAGCCGACGATCCAGTCGTACTGCTCGAACGCCCACCGCTTCGACGCGATGTTCGGCGAGGCAAGCAGCGCGAGCAGGATGTCGGCGGGGGACTCGCCGCCATCCAGTTTCGGCGCGGGCGCCGGGTAAACGGGCTCGCGCGGCTCTGCCGGCTCCAGGTCGTACACCGGGCAGTCGTCGACGAGTGCCTCGACGGGCATGTCGCCCACGATCTCGCCGCCGGCGAGCACGTGCAGCCGGCGCGTGTCGGTCACCGTGCCGATCGCGGTAGCGCGGACGTCCCACTTGTTGCACACAGCGAGCACCTCGTCGAGCCTCTCGGGCTCGACCACGCAGAGCATCCGCTCCTGGGACTCGGAGATCATCACCTCGAACGGCTCCATGTCCGCCTCGCGCAGCGGGACCTTGTCGACGTCGATCTCGAGCCCGACCTCGCCCTTCGAGGCCATCTCGGAGGAGCTCGACGTCAGGCCCGCCGCCCCGAGGTCCTGGAGCGACGTGAGGAGCCCCCGGTCCAGCAGCTCGAGCGAGGACTCGAGCAGCTTCTTCTCCTCGAACGGATCGCCGATCTGCACCGTCGGGCGCTTGTCCTCGTCCTCGTCCAGCTCCGCGCTGGCGAGCACCGACGCGCCTCCGATCCCGTCGCGGCCGGTAAGCGCACCCATCAGCACGATCACGTTGCCGACGCCGGCGGCCGCGCTGCGGATCATCTTGTCCTTCGGCGCAAGCCCCAGGCACATCGCGTTCACGAGGCAGTTCTGCTCGTACGGCCCCTCGAAGTAGATCTCGCCCCCGACGGTCGCGACGCCGATCGAGTTCCCGTAGTGGCCGATGCCTGCGACGGCGTGATCGAGCAGGTAGCGCGAGCGCGCGCTGTCGAGCTCGCCAAAGCGGAGCGAGTCGAGGATCGCGATCGGCCGCGCGCCGATCGCGAAGACATCGCGCAGGATCCCGCCGACGCCGGTCGCAGCGCCCTGGAACGGCTCGACGGCACTCGGGTGGTTGTGCGACTCCACCTTGAAAGCGATCGCGAGTCCGTCGCCGACGTCTACGGCGCCCGCGTTCTCACCCGGGCCCATGACGACGTGCGGCCCCTCGGTGGGGAGCAGCTTCAGCAGCTTGCGCGAGTGCTTGTAGCCGCAGTGCTCAGACCACATCAGCGAGAAGACCGCCAGCTCGAGCCGGTTCGGCTCGCGCCCGAGCTTCTCGCAGATCAGCTCGTACTCGGAGTCGGTGAGGCCGAGCTCACGATGCGGAGCGGAGGAGGCCACCTGGTTCACGCGAACGTCGGCCTCAGCGCCGCGGAGGCGAAGAGCTTGCCGCCGTCGCCCGACGAGCAGAGCGCGTTGACCGCGTGCTCGGGATGCGGCATCAGGCCCACGACGTTCCCCGCCTCGTTCGCGACGCCCGCGATGTCGCCCAGGGAGCCGTTCGGGTTCTGGCCCGGCGCGTACCTGAAGACCACCCGTCCGGTCGCTTCGAGCTCCTCGAGCATGGCGGGCGGCGCGAAGTAGCGGCCGGTCGTGTGCTTGCCCGGGATCGACAGCCGCTCCTCGCGCGCGCACGCGCGCGTGAACGCGGTGTCGGTGTTTTCAACCACGACCTCGACCTGGCGGCAGCGGAAGCGGAGGTGCTCGTTGCCGAGCAGAGCGCCGGGCAAGAGGCCCGCCTCGCACAGGACCTGGAAGCCGTTGCAGATGCCGAGCACGGGGCCGCCCTCGCGCGCGAAGTCCGCGACCGCCTCCATCACGGGCGAGAAGCGCGCGATCGCGCCCGGGCGCAGGTAGTCGCCGTAGGAGAAACCGCCCGGGACGACCACCGCGTCGATGCCCCCCAGGCCGCGGTCGCGATGCCAGAGCAGCTCGGCGTCGCCGTAGCGCTGGCAGGCCTGCAGCGCATCGACTTCGTCACAGGATCCGGGGAACCGGATGACGCCGAAGCGGGTCACTCGACGGCTACGACCTCGTAGTCCTCGACCAGCGGGTTCGCCAGCAGCTTCTCGCACATCGCCTCGACCTCGGCGATGTCCGGCACTTCGAGCTCGACGAGCCTTCCTATGCGGACGTCGCTGACGCCGTCGAACCCGAGCGCGGGCAGCGCCCGTTCGACTGTCTGGCCCTGTGGATCGAGGATCCCTTCCTTCGGCCTAATAAGAACGCGCGCCCTCAAGCGGCGCCGCTCTTGTCGAGCCAAGTGGAGAAGGGCTCCCCGGTGATCCGCTCGTACGCCTCCTCGTAACGCTGGCGCGTGCCCTCGACGACTTCGTCGGGGAGGGCAGGCGCGGGCGGGGTCTTGTCCCAGCCGGAGCCCGATGCCCAGTCGCGCACGTACTGCTTGTCGAACGAGGGCTGGCCGCGGCCGACCTCGTAGCTGTCCGCCGGCCAGAAGCGCGACGAGTCGGGCGTCAGCACCTCGTCGCCGAGGACGATCTCGCCGTCGGAGGCGCGGCCGAACTCGAACTTGGTGTCGGCGAGGATGATCCCGCGCTCGCGCGCGTGCTCGGCGGCGAACGAGTAGAGCTCGAGGGTGAGCCGGCGCAGCTCCTCGAGCAGCGGCCGGTCGCCGAGGATCTCGGCCGCGCGATCGAAGTCCACGTTCTCGTCGTGGTCGCCCACTTCGGCCTTCGTGGCGGGTGTGAAGATCGGCTCGGGCAGCTGCTGCGACTCCTCGAGGCCGGCGGGCAGCTCGATCCCGCAGACCGACCCGGTGGCCTGGTAGTCCTTCCAGCCCGACCCCGTCAGGTACCCGCGCGCGACGCACTCCACGGGGAACATCTCGAGCCGGTCCACGAGCAGCGCGCGGCCCTTCGCCTCCTCCGGCACGTCGGTGTAGGAGACCACGTGGTTGCGGCAGATATGGCCGGTCCGCTCGAACCAGAAAATGGAGATCCCGGTGAGCACCTGGCCCTTGCCGGGGATCGGCGTGGGATGCACGACGTCGTAGGTCGAGATCCGGTCCGAGGCGACCATCAGCAGGCGATCGCCGAGGTCGTACATCTCGCGGACCTTGCCGCTCGCAAGCAGCGGGAGGGAGTCGAGCGTGGCGGCTTCGCTCATGTGACCGAAGGTAGCAATCGAAGCCGTCGTTGCGGCAGCCGAAATCTGCGCTCTATGCGGAGTGCGCGAGCGCGAGCCCGGGCCAGTCCCACTCCACCGACGCCAGCCGCCCCGTCCCGGACAGGGTGAGGTACGCCGTGCGCAGGTCGTCGCCCCCGAAGCAGATGTTCGTCGTGAGGATCTCGCCCTCGGTCTGGACGAAGGAGACGAGCTCGCCGCTCTCGCAATCGACGACGCTGATCCCGCCGTTCACGAGCGTCGCGACGCACACGTGGCCGTCGCCGTCTACGGCGAGCGAATCGAAGCCCTGGAGGCCGCCCGGCGAGTAGAGCAGCGTGCCGCCATGCGGGAAGACGCCCGGCACCTCCTCGACCTCGCCCGGCCCCGTCACCTTCCACCACCAGACGGCGTTGAGGTACGTCTCGGCGACGTATAGCCGCGAGCCGTCAGGCGACAGGCCGACGCCGTTAGGGGCGTCCATCGGGAAGATCGCCTCGCGGATGCTCGAGCCGTCCGGCTGCGCGTAGTAGATCCCCGTGCGATCGCTCGTCCGCTCGAGGCGGACGCCGTGGTCGGTGAACCAGAACCCGCCGTGCGCGTCGAAGACGAGGTCGTTGGGGCCGCGCAGCTGGTGCCCGTCGCAGTCCTCGTAGAGGACGTCCACCTCGCCGGTCTCGATGTCGATCCGCTCGATCCGGCCGCCGTTCCAGCTCTCAGGCGGGGGCTGGTGGGGGAAGTTGACCCCGCCCATGTCCTGGTACCTGAACGACCCGCCGTTGTTGGCTACGTACAGCTTGCCGTCGGGGCCGATCGCGGCTCCGTTCGGGCCGCCGCCGCACTCCGCGACCACGTCCTTCGAGCCGTCTGCGCCAACCCGGGTGATCCGCCCGCCCTGGATCTCCGTGACGATTACGCTGCCGTCGTTCATCGCCACCGGTCCCTCTGGGAACTCGAGTCCTGAGGTGACCTCGTTCACGCCGAGGACTTTATGCCACCCACCCCGAACAAGAAGCTCGCGATCGTCACCTGCATGGACGCCCGCGTCGACCCGCTCGCGCTGATGGATGCCGAGCTCGGCGATGCGCACGTGATCCGGAACGCCGGCGGCCTCGTCACCGACGACGTCCTACGCTCGCTCGAGACCTCACGGAAGACAGGCACCGAGGACGTCGTCGTGATCGGCCACACCGACTGCGGGCTTGGCCCGGGCGAGGAGGATCGCGTCAGGGACGCAGTCGCGAAGCTGCGCGAGTCACCCGCGAGCGGGGGCCGGATCAGCGGCTACGTCGTCGACGTCGACAGCGGGGAGCTCCGCGAGATCGTCTAGGCGGCCGACGATCGCGGCCGCGTGCCTCGTGAACGCGGCGGGATCGAAGATCGCGTCGAGGTCGAGGCCGGGGTGCGCCTCGTCGAGCAGCTGCCGGAACGGAGTCCCCGTGTCCCACGCGCGCTGCGCGTTCTCCTGCACGATCCGGTAGGCGTCGTCGCGGGCGAGGCCGCTCTCGACCAGCGCGAGCAGCGCACGCTGCGAGAACAGCGCCCCACTCGTGGCCTCGAGGTTCGCGCGCATCCGGTCGGTGTGGACGGTCATGCCGTCGACCACGCGGATCGCCAGATGCTGCGCGTAGTCGAGCAGGATGCAGGCGTCGGGGAGCGCCACCCGCTCCGCTGACGAGTGAGAGATGTCGCGCTCGTGCCAGAGGGCGACGTTCTCGAGCCCCACCTGGGCGTATCCGCGGAGCAGCCGCGCGATGCCGCAGATGCGCTCGGACACGATCGGGTTCCGCTTGTGCGGCATCGCCGACGAGCCCTTCTGCCCTGCGCGGAACGGCTCCTCGACCTCGCGGACCTCGGTGCGCTGGAGGTGACGCACCTCGGTGGCGAACCGCTCGAGGCCCGCGCCCGCGAGCGCGATCGCGTTCAGCAGCTGCGCGTGGCGGTCGCGCGCGACCACCTGGGTCGAGACGTCTTCGCGCACCAGCCCGAGCCGGTCGAGCACCGCCTCCTCGAGCTCCGGCCCGTTGGCCGCGTAGGTGCCGACGGCGCCCGACAGCGCGCCAACGGATGCCTGCTTCGCCGCACCGTGTAGACGATGCAGGTTGCGCTCGGCCTCGAACGCGAACCCCGCGAGCTTGACGCCGAACGTCGTCGGCTCGGCCTGGATGCCGTGCGTGCGGCCGACGCAGATCGTGTCGACGTGCTCGCGTGCCCGCCGCGCAAGTGCGTCGCGGTAGGCCTGCGCGCCGGCCACGAGAATCACGCCGGCCTGCTTGAGCTGCAGCCCGAGTGCGGTGTCGAGCACGTCGGACGAAGTGAGCCCGTGGTGCACCCAGCGGCCCTCATCGCCGACCGACGCGGCGACGACGTCCACGAACGCCGCGACGTCGTGGTCGGTGATCTTCTCGCGCTCCTTGACGGCCTCGACCGTGAAGGCCGCGCGCTCGCGGATCGCGCGCGCGTCGTCGGCGGGGACGGCGCCCGCCTGCGCGAGGGCGTCCACCACGGCCAGCTCGACCTCGAGCCAGTTATCGAGCTTGCGCTGCTCCGACCACACTGCGCCCATCTCGGGGCGCGTGTACCTGGCGATCACACGTCGATGATACGAGCGGCCAAGATGGCGGCATTGCGCGCCCCGTTGACGGCGACGCACGCGACCGGCACGCCCGGGGGCATCTGCGCGATCGCCAGCATCGCGTCGAGCCCGCCGGCCACGGACGCCGAGCTCGTGAGCGGAACGCCGACCACCGGCAGGGTCGTGTGCGCGGCGACCACGCCCGGCAGTGCCGCCGCCAGCCCGGCTCCGGCGATGATCACCTTGAGGCCGCGCCGGTGCGCGTTCGTCGCGTAGTCGGCGACGACCTCCGGGTCGCGGTGCGCGCTCGCGACCTTCATCTCGTGCGAGATTCCCCGCTCCTCGAGCTCCTTGGCGGCCTTCTCCATGACCTCCCAGTCGCTCTTCGAGCCCATGATGATCCCGACCAGCGGACCGTCCTGGACGTCGAGGTCGGCGAACTCCGCCTCCACCTCGGTGTCCGGGGCCACCGTCTCTCGCTCGCTCACACGCCCACCCTCTCCACGGCGCGCGCTGCGATGTCGCGCCGCATCTGCTTGCCGTCGAACTGGATCTTCTCGGCGGCATCGTAGGCGCGGTCGCGGGCCTCCGACGGCGACGAGCCGATGCCGGTCACGTTCAGGACGCGGCCGCCCGCCGTCACGATCTTGCCGCCGGACTCCGCCGTGCCCGCATGGAAGATCTCTGTGTCGAGGCTGTCGATCGAGCGCAGCCCCGCGATCTCGTCGCCCTTCGACGACGACTCGGGGTAGCCGCGCGAGGCCAGCACGACCGTGACCGCCCAGTCGGGCGACCAGTCCGGTGCCACGCCCTCGAGGCCGCCGAGCCGCGTGGAGCGGTCGAGCAGGTCGAGCAGGTCGGACCGCAGCCGCGGCAGCACGGCCTGCGTCTCCGGGTCGCCGAAGCGGCAGTTGAACTCGAGCACCTTGGGACCGGCCTCGGTGATCATCAGGCCGGCGTAGAGAACGCCGTGATAGGGCGTCCCGCGCCGCCGCATCTCGTCGATCACGGGCTGGTGCACGGCCTGCGCGAGCGCCTTCGCATGCCCGTTGTCGAATCCAGGCACGGGCGAGTAGCTACCCATGCCTCCCGTGTTGGGGCCCTGGTCGCCCTCGCCGATGCGCTTGTAGTCCTGGGCGGGTGCGAGTGGGATCGCGCGCTCGCCGTCACAGAGCGCGAGCAGCGAGAGCTCCTCGCCATCGAGGAACTCCTCGAGCACGACCTCCGTCGCGCCGAACCGCTTGTCGTCGAAGAAGGTCTTGAGCGCAGCGAGCGCCTCCGCCTCGGTCTCGCAGATGATCACGCCCTTGCCCGCGGCCAGGACGTCCGCCTTCAGCACGAGCGGGTACTCGGCGTCCGTGAGGTGAGCCTCGGCCTCGTCCCGGGTCCGGAACAGCGCGTGCGAGGCGGTCGGCACGCCGACCTCCTGCATCAGCTCCTTCGCGAACGCCTTGGAGCCCTCGAGCCGCGCGGCCGCAGCGGTGGGACCGAAGCCCGCGATGCCCTCGGCGGCGAGCGCGTCGATCACGCCGCCGACCAGCGGCGCCTCCGGGCCGACCACCACCAGATCGATGCCCTCGTCGGCTGCTAGGCGGACGATCGCGTCGACGTCCTCAGCCGATGTCTCGACGCATCTGATGCGGTCGCTCGCTATTCCCGCATTACCGGGAGCCGCGATCACTTCGGGATTCTGCGGACTGCGCAGGAGCGCGCGCACGATCGCGTGCTCGCGACCGCCGCCACCGACGACGAGGACCTTGCGAGCGGCACTCAAAGCTGCGCGATGAACTCCTCGACCGGGATGGCCGTGAGGGATTCGTAGCGGGCGGTGCCGCGCGAGCCGAGCTCGAGCGAGACCCGCGCCATCGTCGCGTCATCGGGCACCTCGACGATGTTCACGAAGTCGAAGCGCCCGAGGACCGCCCACTGCGCGACGACCTTCGCCCCCAGCTGCTCGACCTCGTGGTTCACCTCGCGGATCCGAGACGGGTTGTTCTTGACCGTCTGCACACCCTCTGGTGTCAGCGTGCTGAGCATTACGTACGTCGGCAAGGAAGAACCTCCAATTCGATTCCGAGGCCGGGGGGCGAGGTTTACCACCCAGGCCGCCCACCGCGCTACTCTCGGGCCCTTGCCTCGCCTCGTCTCTCTCTCCCTCGGCGTCGCTCTTTTGCTGGTCGCGCCCGCCTCATCCGCCGCGGCGACACTCGACGCCGGCAAGTCCTGCTACTTCAACGACAGCAGCGCGCGGCTGAGCGGCAGCGGCTTCGCACCGGACAGCCCGATCACCTTCACGGCGAACGGAAACGTGATCAACCAGAGCGTGGCGAGCGACGCCGCGGGCGACTTCCTCGTCGATTACGAGCCGCGCCGCACGAAGACCGAGCGGAAGGTCGTGCTCCGCGCGACGGACTCGGAGGACACCTCGGCGAGCGTCACGATCTTCGTAACGGCCAAGCGGCGAGTTACGGCCGACCCCAAGAACGCGCCCAATGTGAGGACCTGGAAGGCAGTCCTGAAGCTGTTCGGCTTCGGCCGCGGCCGCGCCTACATCCACTACCGCAACCCGAAGGGCAAGCTGAAGAAGACGGTCCGCCTCGGCCGGCTGCGCGGCCCCTGCGGGCGGCTGAAGACCGACAAGCGCCGGGTCATGCCCTTCGACGATCCCGCGTTCGGCATCTGGCACTTGCAGTTCGACACGCACCGGCGGTTCGACAAGGACCGCAAGCGCAAGCGCGTGATCCCGGTGAAGGTCTACCGGGGCTGATTCGACCGCGGCGCGGGCTACTTTCGCGCCATGAACGAACAGCTCGCCGGACTACGACCTGAACAGCGCGACGCACTGAGGCTCCTCGGGGTCACGTTCTTCGCCACCGGCGCGCTCGCGCTGTTCATCCGCAAGGCCGTCGCAGGACCAATGGGCGGCATTTCCGAAGCTGCTGATCCTCGCGATCCCCTGCGTGCTCCTCTACGGCCTGGGCACGGGCCTCATCCGCATCGGTCGCGCCGAAGACCGCCCCGTTGACGAGCACCTCGTGGCGCCGTGGCGCGCCGCCGCGCTCGTGTTCGGCCTCGTCCTGATCCCGCTCATGCTCTTCCAGCTCGTCGACACGCTCGGTGGCGACCCCGACAAGTCCGGCCACAGCGCGTGGGTCTTCGCGGTGACTGCGGCCGCTGGCGCGTATGCGGCGCTGACCCACGGACTGCGCTGGGGCGCACTGTTCGGCGGACTCGCGCTGATCATCAGCTGGATCGCGTTTTGGGATGCCGTCGTCGACCCGTCGGCCACCGCGATCCGCTGGCTCCTCCTCATCATCGCCGCAGTCCTCGTCGTGGCGGCCCTGCAGGTCGACCGCGACAGCCACGGGCGGGCGCGGAGTTCGTGACCGCCGCAGGGGTGGCGGCGCTCATCGCCGGGATCACCGGTCTGCTCATCCTCCCCTCGCAGTTCCTCGGCAGCGCGGTCTCGGAGGCGTTCGGCGGCGAGGCCGATCTGAGCGGCACCCAGCAGCACCAGGAGTGGGACGCCTTCCTCCTCGTGCTCGCCCTTGCGCTCATCTGGTACGGGCTCCGCGCCGTCTGGCGCGGGCCCGTCTACGTCGGCGCGATCACGCTGTTCGCGTTCATCATCAGCGTGGGGGTCGAGATCACCGCTCTATTCAACGGCGACTCGCCGAACGGCGACCTGATGGGCTGGCCGCTGCTCCTCTTGCTCGTGGGCGGCGCGGCGCTGCTGGCGGGCCTGTTCGGGGGCGGCGGGCCTACGCGCGAGCCGGAACCGGCTCCTGCGACGACCCCGCCGGTGAGCCCCCCGCCGCCTTAGCGAACACAAGCTCGCCGTCGGCGGCATCGACACGGATCGTGTCGCCGGCGGCGAAGTCGCCCTCGAGCAGCTTCAGCGCGAGCTTGTCGATCAGCCGCTTCTGGATCACGCGCTTGAGCGGACGAGCCCCGTAGGTGGGGTCGTAGCCGAGGTTGCCGATCAGCGTCGCCGCGTCGTCGGTCAGCTCGATCTCGACGTCCTTCTCACGCAGCCGCTCCGCCAGGCGCCGCGTCTGCATCTCGACGATCGCGCCGATCTCCTCGCGCGTGAGCTGGTGGAACTGGACGATCTCGTCGAGGCGGTTGATGAACTCCGGCTTGAAGGTCGCCTCGACGCCCTCCATCCCGCCCGGGACGTTCGAGGTCATGATCAGCACGGTGTTCTTGAAGTCGACCGTGCGACCCTGGCCGTCGGTCAGGCGTCCGTCGTCCATCAGCTGGAGGAGCACGTTGAAGACCTCGGGGGCCGCCTTCTCGATCTCGTCGAGCAGCACCACTGAGTACGGCCGCCGCCGCACGGCCTCGGTGAGCTGGCCGCCCTCCTCGTAGCCGACATAGCCGGGCGGTGCGCCGACGAGGCGCGCGACGGAGTGCTTCTCCATGTACTCGGACATGTCGATCCGCACCATCGCCTGCTCGGAGTCGAACATGAACTCGGCGAGCGCACGGGCGAGCTCGGTCTTGCCGACTCCGGTCGGGCCCGTGAAGAGGAACGTGCCGATCGGCCGGTTGGGGTCCTGGAGCCCGGCGCGCGAGCGGCGCAGGGCGTTCGACACGGCCTCGACCGCCTCGTCCTGGCCGACGACGCGCTCGTGCAGACGCTGCTCCATGTGAACCAGCTTCTCCACCTCACCCTCCATCAGCTTCGAGACAGGAATGCCGGTCCACTTGCCAACGACCTCGGCGACGTCCTCCTCGTCGACCTCCTCCTTGAAGAAGCGACGATCGCCGGTCGCCCGGGACTCGGCCTCGGCGAGCGCGGCCTCGAGTTCGGGGATGTCCCCGTACCGGAGCTTCGCGGCCGTCTCGAGATCTGCCTCGCGTTCCGCGCGCTCCACCTCGCGGTGCGCGGCGTCGAGCCGCTTCTTGACGTCGCCGATCGCGTCGAGCGCGCCCTTCTCGCTCTGCCACTCGGCGGTCATCCCGGCGGCCTGCTCGCGCAGCTCGGCCAGCTCACGCTCGATCGCCTCACGGCGCGCCTTCGAAGCCTCGTCCTTCTCCTTCGCCAGCGCCTTCTCCTCGATCTCGAGCTGCATGATCCGACGCTGGACCTCGTCGATCTCGGTGGGCACCGAGTCGATCTCCATCCGCACCCGCGACGCGGCCTCGTCGATCAGGTCGATCGCCTTGTCCGGCAGGAAGCGGTCGGCGATGTAGCGGTGCGAGAGCATGGCTGCGGCGACGAGCGCCGTGTCCTGGATCCGCACGTGGTGGTGGCTCTCGTAGCGCTCCTTCAGCCCGCGCAGGATCGCGATCGTGTCCTCGACGGACGGTTCGTCGACGAGGACCGGCTGGAACCGCCGCTCGAGCGCGGCGTCCTTCTCGATGTGCTTGCGGTACTCGTCGAGGGTCGTCGCGCCGACCGCGCGCAGCTCGCCGCGCGCGAGCATCGGCTTCAGCAGGTTCGCGGCGTCGACCGCGCCCTCGGCGGCGCCGGCGCCCACGATCGTGTGCAGCTCGTCGAGGAACAGGATGATCGTCCCGCCGGCCTCGCCGACCTCCTTGAGGACGGCCTTGAGCCGGTCCTCGAACTCGCCGCGGTACTTCGCGCCGGCGATCAGCGCGCCGATGTCGAGCGCGATCACGCGCCGGTCGCGGAGCGACTCGGGCACATCGCCGGAGACGATGCGCTGAGCAAGGCCCTCCACGATCGCGGTCTTGCCGGTACCCGGCTCTCCGATCAGGACGGGGTTGTTCTTCGTCCGCCGCGAGAGCACCTGGATCACGCGGCGAATCTCATCGTCGCGTCCGATGACGGGGTCGAGCTTGCCCTGCTCGGCCGCCTCCGTCAGGTCGCGGCCGAACTTCTGGAGCGCCTGGTACTTGTCCTCCGGGTTCTGGTCGGTCACGCGATGCGGCCCGCGCACGCCCTGGACGGCGTCGGCGAGCACGTCGCGAGTCGCGCCGACGTCGATCTGCGGATCGCCGGCTAGGGCAAGCAGCAGGTGCTCGGTCGAGACGTACTCGTCGCCGAACCCGCGCGCCTCGTCGTCCGCACGGTTCAGCGTCTCGATCATGCGCTGGTCGAGCGCGGGCGCCTGCGTGGCGTCGCCCGTGACGGTCGGCAGCGCGTCGAGCTGCTCGTTCGCCCGCCGGCGAACCGCCTCCGGATCCGCGTTCGCGCGCCGCAGCACGGGCACGACGATGCCGCCCTCCTGCTCGAGCAGGCTGACGAGCAGGTGGAGCGGGTCCACCTGCGGGTTGCGCTTCGCGGCCGCGAGCTTCTGCGCAGCGGCGAGCGCCTCCTGGGACTTGATCGTGAAGCGGTCGGCCTGCATCGCCCTACGCCCCCGGCCTCCGCACCCTGATGCGGACGGCGTCGTCCTCGCGTGGCATCAGCGCCCGCTCCGGCGGCTCGTACGGGACGAGGTCGAAGCGGAAGCTCCGGCGCACGCGCGCGACCTCCGCCTCGAACTCCCGGCGCATCTGCTCGGCGCGGCGCTCCATCCGGTCCATCCGCCGCCGCATCTGACTGAGCTCGCTTTCGAGCTCGAAGACTCGCTCGACGCCCGCGAGGTTCATGCCCAGCTGCGAGGTGAGCTCCTGGATGCGGCGCAGGCGCTCGACGTCCTCCTGCGAGTAGAGCCGCGTCCCCTTCGGCGAGCGGTTGGGCTCGATGAGGCCGCGCTGCTCGTAGATGCGCAGCGTCTGCGGATGCATCCCGGCGAGCTCCGCAGCGACGGAGATCATGTAGACGGGACGGGTCTCGTCGTGGCTCGCCATCAGCTCTTCCCCTTGGTGAACAGCCGCTCGCGCGGGTTTCCGTTCATGACCTGCTCGAGCTCGTCGACGACCTCGCTCTGCTCCTTCGAGAGCGTCCGCGGCACCTCGACGGACAGCCGGTAGTGGATGTCGCCGCGGCCCTTGCTGCTGAGCCGCGGAGGGCCCTCGCCGCGCAGGCGCTGGACCGTGCCGTGCTGCGTGCCGGCCGGTACGCGGATCCGCTTGGAGCCGGAGAGCGTGGGGACCTCAACCGTCGCGCCCTTGATCGCCTCGACGATCGTGATCGGGACGTCGACCTCCAGGTGGTCGCCCTTGCGCTTGAAGATCGGGCTCTCGGCGACGCGCGTGATCACGTACAGGTCGCCGGTCGGGCCGCCGCGGCGGCCGGCCTCGCCCTTGCCGGCGAGCCGGACGCGGCTCCCGTCGCGCACACCCGCGGGGATGTTCACCTTGTAGCGCTTGACCTGGCGCGTCTGGCCGGTGCCGCTGCAGGTCGTGCATGGGTCCTTGATCTCGGTGCCGGTGCCGCCGCACACGTGGCACGGTTGGGAGATCGAGAAGAGCCCCTGCGACTCGGCCTCGACACCCCGGCCCTGGCATGCCGAGCAGACCGTCGGCGTGGTGCCGGGCTTCGCCCCCGTGCCGCGGCAGGTGGGACACGGCGCCGCGAGCGGCACGGTCACGGGAACCTGCGCGCCCTCGACCGCCTGGTCAAAGGAGATGTGCACTTCGGTCTCGAGGTCGCGGCCGCGCTCTGGGCGGTTGCGTGCGCCCGTGGTCGCGCCGCCGGCCCCGCCGAACAGGTCGGACAGGATGTCGCCGAAGCCACCGAAACCGCCTCCGCCGCCCGGGCGGAACGAGCCGGGGTCGAAGCCGAAGAAGCCGCCCTGGTCGTACTGCTTGCGCTTCTCGGGGTCGGACAGGATCGAGTAGGCCTCCTGCACCTCCTTGAACCGCTCCTCGGCCTGCTTGTCGCCGGGGTTCTTGTCCGGGTGGTACTGACGCGCGAGCTTGCGGTAGGCCTTCTTGATCTCGTCGGCCGACGCCTTCTTCTCGACGCCGAGCGCCCGGTATGGGTCGTGCACCGCCGCCATCAGGCCGACACCACCACGCGCGCCGGGCGCAACACGGTCTCGTTCAGCCTGTAGCCCTTCTCGACGACGTCGAGGACGCGCCCCGACTCACCGTCCTCCCGCGTCGAGAGGGCCTCGTGACACTCGGGGTCGAACTCCTCGCCGACCGGATCGAATGACTGGATGCCCTCCCGCTCGAGCGCCGCGACGAGCTGGGCGTGCACCATCCGCACGCCGTCGGCGAGGTGCTGCTCGTCCTCACCGGCCGAGGCGATCGCACGCTCGAGGTTGTCGAGCACCGGAAGCAGCTCGCGGATGAGGTTGGCCTTCGCACGCTCACCCGCCTGCGCGGCCTCGCGGGCCGCACGCTTGCGGTAGTTCTCGAGTTCGGCGCGCGTGCGCTGCGAGAGCTCTAGGTACTCGTCGCGCTCGCGCTCGGCCTTGGCGAGGGGGTCTTCGGCTACCTGGGGGTCTGACCCCTCGGGGTCAGACCCCTCGGCGGCTCGATCCCCTCGACCTCTTCGGTCGAGTCAGGCTGTCGGACCTCTTTCTCCACTACTTGTCACCGTCCACGACCTCGGCGTCGACGACCTCCTCGTCACCGGAGTCATCGCCATCAGCACCGTCGGTCGGCGCGCCGTTGCCCGACGCCTCCGCCTGCTGCTGCGCGGCCGCGGCGTACATCTGCTCCGAGACGCTGTGGAACGCCTGCTGGAGCGCGTCCGTCTTGGACTGGATCTCGCCGGCGTCCTCCGACTCGAGCACATCGCGCACGGCCTTGATCGCGTCCTCGATCTCGCTCTTCGACGACTCGTCCACCGAGTCGCCCAGCTCGCCGAGCTGCTTCTCGGCCTGGTAGGCCGCGTTCTCGCCGTTGTTCCTGGCCTCGGCGAGCTCGCGCGCGCGACGGTCCTCGTCCGCGTGCGACTCGGCGTCCTTGACCATCCGCTCGATCTCGTCGTCGGAGAGGCCGGAGCCGGACTTGATCTCGATCTTCTGCTCCTTGCCGGTGCCGAGATCCTTGGCGGACACGTTGAGGATGCCGTTCGCGTCGATGTCGAACGTGACCTCGATCTGCGGCATGCCGCGCGGCGCCGGTGGGATGCCCGTCAGCTGGAACTTGCCCAGTGACTTGTTGTACGCCGCCATCTCGCGCTCGCCCTGGAGGACATGCACTTCGACGGACGGCTGGTTGTCCTCGGCCGTCGAGAAGATCTCCGACTTGCGCGTCGGGATCGTCGTGTTGCGCTCGATGAGCTTCGTCATCACGCCGCCCTTGGTCTCGATGCCGAGCGTCAGCGGCGTCACGTCGAGCAGGAGGACATCCTTGACGTCACCGGCGAGCACGCCCGCCTGGATCGCGGCGCCGACTGCGACGACCTCGTCCGGGTTGACGCCCTTGTGCGGGTCCTTGCCCGTCAGCTCCTTGACCTTCTCCTGAACTGCCGGCATGCGCGTCATGCCGCCGACGAGGACGACGTGCTGGATGCCGTCCTTGCCCACGCCCGCGTCCGACATCGCCTGCTTGAGCGGCGCGACGACGCGGTCGATCAGGTCCGAGGTCAGCTCGGTCAGCTTGGAGCGCGTCAGACGCATGTCGAGGTGCTTCGGCCCCGACTGGTCGGCCGTCACGAACGGCAGGTTGATCTGCGTCTCCTGCGTGGTCGAGAGCTCGACCTTCGCCTTCTCCGCCGCCTCGTACAGACGCTGCAGGGCCATCTTGTCCTGCGACAGGTCGATCCCCTGGGAGGCCTTGAACTCCTTGACCATCCAGTCGACGATTGCCTTGTCGAAGTTGTCGCCACCGAGGTGGTTGTCGCCGGCGGTCGCCTTCACCTCGAAGACGCCGTCGCCGATCTCGAGGACGGACACGTCGAACGTGCCGCCGCCAAGGTCGAACACGAGGATGGTCTGGTCGGCGTCCTCCTTGTCGAGGCCGTACGCGAGCGCCGCCGCGGTCGGCTCGTTGATGATCCGCTTGACGTCGAGGCCGGCGACCTTGCCGGCGTCCTTGGTCGCCTGGCGCTGGTCGTCGTTGAAGTAGGCGGGCACCGTGATGACCGCGCTCTCGACGGTTTCGCCCAGGAAGGACTCCGCGTCAGCCTTGAGCTTCTGGAGGATCATCGCGCTGATCTCGGGCGGCGAGTACTCGCTGCCGCCGGCGGATACGCGCGCGTCGCCGTTCGGGCCGCGGACGACCTTGAACGGGACCATCGTCTCCTCCTCCTTCACCTCGGCCTCCTTGCGGCCCATGAAGCGCTTGACGGAGAAGACGGTGTTCTCGGGGTTGGTCACCGCCTGGCGCTTCGCGACCGCCCCGACGAGGCGCTCGCCGCCCTGCGTGAACGCGACGACGGACGGGGTCGTCCGCGCGCCTTCCGAGTTCTCTATGACCTTCGGCTCGCCGCCCTCGAGCACTGCCATGCACGAATTCGTCGTGCCGAGGTCGATTCCGATCGTCTTAGCCATGCTGCCTAGTTCCTTTCGTAAGAAATCTAAGTGAGGTTTTAGCAGATCAGGGTGGGCCTGTCAGCCCTATCCGCGGACAAATCGAGAGGAGCGGGCACTCAGCGCAGGCCGGATTCCTCGCGGTGCAGGTGCGGCGGCCGTGACGGATCAGGGAGACGTGCAGCTCATACGCCTCGTCGGCGAACCGCAGCATCTCGTCGTGCGCCTCCTCGAACGACGCCCCCGGCCGGAAGAGCCCCAGGCGCGTGCCGACCCGGAACACGTGGGTGTCCACCGGCACGTCCGGTAAGCCCGTAGGAGAACAGCAGGACACACGCCGCCGTCTTGCGCCCGACGCCCGGAAGCGAGCACAGGTACTCGCGCCCCTCCTCCACCGGCGCCGTCTCCAGCCAGGCGAGGTCGTCGCCGTCGAGCGCCCGCAGGATGTTCTGGATCACCTTCGACTTCGTGGGCGCGAGGCCCCCGGGCCGGATCGCCTCCTCGATCTCCTCTTGGGGCGCGTCCCGCACGGCCGCCCAATCGGGAAAGCGCTCGCGCAGCCGCCCGTAGGCGACGTCGCGGTTGCGGTCGTTCGTGTTCTGCGACAGGACCGTCAGGACGAGCTCGTCGACGGGCGCGCGGTGGGGCTCGAGCTCGGGCTTGCCGTAGGCGGCGCGCAGGCGTTCCATGATCTTCCGCACGCGCCTGCGGTCGGCTCTCCTCCACTCGCTCCGGTTACGTTCCACGCGTGGACATCATCGACCACCGCGCCGAGGTCGAAGGGATCGAGACCTTCTGGCGCCAGGCGGGCGACGCGCCGATCCTGTACGTCCACGGCAACCCGAACAACTCCGACCTCATGCTGCCGTTCCTCGAGCGCACCGGCGGCGTCGCGATGGACCTCCCCGGATTCGGCCGGTCGGCGAAGCCGGCTCACTTCGACTACTCGATCGACGGCTACGGCGCTTGGTTGGACGCCTTCCGCCGTACGCTCGGCTGGGATCGTTGCCGGATGCTCGTCCACGACTGGGGGGCCGTCGGGCTAATGCTCGGCGACCGGCTGGAACGGCTCGTCCTCGTGAACGCGGTCCCGTTCCTGCCTGGATACAAGTGGCACCGGTTCGCCCGCATCTGGCGGACACCAGTGCTCGGAGAGCTATTCCAGGGATCGACGACGAAGTGGGGCCTGAAGCGCTTCCTGCCGGGAATGCCGGAAGACTTCATCGACTCGATCTGGGACCACTACGACCACGGCACGCAGCGCGCAATCCTCAAGCTGTACCGCTCAGCGCCGCCGGACGTGCTCGCGCGTGCAGGCGAAGTGCTCAGCCAGATCAGCGCGCCGGCGCTGGTGGTGTGGGGTGGCGATGACCCCTATCTGCCGACGCGTTTCGCACATGCCTATGGCGAGGCCCTGGGAGGCGAAGTCGAGGTGGCCGAGGGCGCGGGCCACTGGCCGTGGATCGACAAGCCGGAGCTCATCGAGCGGGTGTGCGGCTTTCTGAGGTAGATCGCTGGCGGGTCGCGCCGGTGCTCGCCGCCGCGGCGGTGGCGGCGCTCTACCTGATTCTCGACCTGCGCACGGGCGACCTCGCCGCGCACCTGTATCGCGCCGACCTGTTCGGGCGCGAGGGGTTCACGATCTGGAACGGCAATTGGTACGGCGGTCACCACACGCCGGCGTACAGCGTGCTGTTTCCGCCGCTCGCGCACTACCTGACGCCGCAGGTGGCGGGCGCGATCGCCGCAGTCGTGGCCGCCGCGCTCTTCGAGCCGCTCGCGCGGTCGGAGTTCGGCGAGCGGGCGCGCTGGGGCGCGCTGTGGTTCGGCTTCGCCGTCGGCGTCACGCTCTTCACCGGGCGGCTGCCGTTCCTATTCGGTGTCGCAGTCGGCCTCGGGGCACTGCTCGCGCTGCAGCGGAGGCGGGTCGCGCTCGCGGCGGTGCTGGCCGTGGCCTGCTCGCTGGCGAGCCCGGTCGCCGGCCTCTTCCTCGCGCTCGCCGCGCTCGCCTACGAGGTGGTCGCACGCACGCGCAGCGGCGCGATCCTCGCGGGACTCGCCGTGGCCGCGCCCGTGCTTCTGTCGGCGGCGTTCCCCGAGGGCGGGTTCCAGCCGTTCACTTTCCGCTCGTTCGCCGCGGTCCCGATCTTCTGCGCGCTCCTGTTCGTGATCCTTCCGCGCGAGCACAGAGTGCTGCGGACCGGCGCGGTCCTGTACGCACTCGCCGCGACCGCCGCCTACCTGATCGACACGCCGATGGGCAACAACGCTGTGCGACTGGCCGAGCTGTTCGGCGGTGCGCTCGTCGTCTGCTTCCTGCCGTGGCGCCACGAGCTTCGGCTCAGGCCCGGCCTGGTCGCCGCGCTGCTGGTCGCCCTTGCCGCCTGGCCGCTCTACCCGACCGTTCGCGACGTGATCAAGAACGTGAACGACGAGTCGACCAAGGCCTCCTACTACACGCCCCTGCTCGACTTCCTCGAGCAGGAGGGGCGCGAGCCCGGCCGGATCGAGATCCCGTTCACGCGCGCCCACTTCGAGGCCTACGAGGTCGCACGCCAGTGGCCGATCGCACGCGGATGGCAGCGCCAGCTGGACATCGAGCGCAACAAGCTCTTCTACGGCGGAGTCCTCAACGACTTCACGTACGCAACCTGGCTGAGCGAGAACGGCGTCCGCTTCGTCGCGCTCCCGGACGCGCCGCTCGACTCCTCCGCGCACAAGGAGGCGGAGCTGATCGAGCGCGAGCCGAATTACCTGCGCCAGCGCTGGGCGTCCGAGCATTGGAGGGTCTACGAGGTGCTGCTTCCGCACCCACTGCTGATCGCGGACGACGAGGCCGACATCCGGTTGACGAGCCTCCGCTCGGACGAGTTCACGCTCGACGTGCGCGAGCCCGGCGAGGCGCTGGTGCGGGCTGCCTGGACCCGCTACTGGGAGCCGCGGTCGGGGTGCGTGGAGCGTGATGGGCACTGGACGCGCGTGACGGCCGTGCAGCCTGGCCCACTACGGGTGACGGTGAAGATCACGCCCGACCGGCTGGTCGACTCGGGCCGGAACTGCGCCTAGGCGGTCGCCCCGTCCGGCGTTAAAGTGGCCGGATGGTCCGTGCCTGGCACTGGAGCACCCGTTGGCTTCCCAAAGGCGTCCTGGATGCGCTACGGCAGCTCGTCTTGTTCGCGAGCGCGTACTACCTGTACCGGATCGTCCGCGGCATGGTCGACGGCAAGGCCAGCGCCGCCTTCGAGAACGCACGCGACATCATCAGCGCCGAGCGCTCCATGCACCTCTTCTTCGAGCAGGACTTCCAGGAGTGGGCGCTCCGCGATGCGCGCTGGATCGTCGACGGGGCGAACTGGATGTACGTGAACTCGCACTTCGTTCTGACGGTCGGCTTCCTGATCTGGCTCTACCTCGCGCGCAACGAGGCGTACTACTTCGTTCGCAACATGTTCATGGTCGCGATGGGCATCGCGCTTGTCGGTTACGTCGTCTACCCGACCGCGCCGCCGCGGTTCATGCCGGAGTGGGGCTTCCAGGACACCGTCACCGAGTGGGTTGGGCTCCAGGCCGCGAACAACGCGAATGCGCTCTACAACCCGTTCGCGGCCGTGCCGAGCATGCACGTGGCGTTCGCGCTCATGATCGCCGTGCCCGCCCTCTATGTCATCCGCAACCGGGTGATCCGGGCGTTCTTCGCCGTCTACCCAGTCCTCGTAACCGTGACGGTCGTGGTGACGGGCAACCACTGGTGGTTCGACGCGTTCCTGGGCGCGCTCGTCGCAGGCGTGTCCGCGCTCGCGGCGAGCGGCGCGCTCGCGCGGGCCAGGCCGGACGCCTGGGCGTTCCGGACCGGCCTCCGCGAGGCGCCGGTTTGAGCACGGCCGAACCGCGCACGAAGACGGGCGAACGTGTCGTGGAGATGCGCGCGACGGCACGCAACCGCCTGATCGAGTCGCGCCTCACGCCGAACGCGATCTCGATGACCGGGCTAGTGCTGAACGTCGTAGCCGCCGTGCTCGTCTTCGAGGAGGAGTTTTTCCTCGGCGGGCTCGCGTTCATCATCGGCTCGATCATGGACACACTCGACGGGCGCTACTCGCGCATGTCGGGCAAGGGCACGCCCTTCGGCGCGTTCCTCGACTCGACGCTCGACCGGATCGAGGAGGGCGTCGTGCTCACCGCCGTCGCCGTCTTCTTCGCACGGGAGGGCAACGAGACGGCCGTAGCGGCGGTCGTGCTGACCGTGCTGCTGTCGCTGATGGTCAGCTACACGCGGGCCCGGGCAGAGGCCCTGGGCGTCGAGTGCAAGGTGGGCCTGGCGACGCGTGCGGTCCGGGTCGTGATCCTCTCGGCCGGCCTGGTGTTCGCGAAGGGCGCCGGATTGGGCGATTTCGAGCTTTTGGCCCCGGCCATCTACGCTATGACGGTGCTGACCGGTTTCACGGTGCTGCAGCGGGTACTCCACGTCCGCAGCGCTCTGCGCTCGGCCCCGGCGTAACCAATACCCCGCATTCGAGTACATTCCGGGCGCCCGCCCAGGCCGCCTGGGCGGTGTTTCTTTCTGAGCAGGAGGACAAGACTTAGTGGCTACTAACGGACAGACCAACGGCGGCTCGCGCTACCAGACCGAGAAAGTGCGAGTCGCGATCGTTGGAGTGGGCAACTGCGCCAACTCCTTCGTGCAGGGCGTCGAGTACTACAAGGACGCGGACCCCAACGAGTCCGTCCCCGGACTCATGCACGTCGACCTCGGCGGCTACCACGTCCGCGACATCGAGTTCTCCGCCGCTTTCGACATCGACGCCGACAAGGTCGGCAAGGACCTCTCCGAGGCGATCTGGTCCGGGCAGAACAACACGATCAAGTTCGCCGACGTGCCGAAGCTCGACGTCCCCGTCCACCGCGGGATGACCCACGACGGCCTCGGCAAGTACCTGAAGGAGAAGATCACCAAGGCGCCCGGCGAGACCGCCGACATCATCCAGATCCTCAAGGACACGAAGACCGACGTGGTCGTCTCCTACCTGCCGGTCGGCTCCGAACAGGCGACCAAGTGGTACGTCGAGCAGGTGCTCGAGGCCGGCTGCGGCTTCGTCAACTGCATCCCGGTCTTCATCGCCAGGGAGGAGTACTGGGGCAAGCGCTTCAAGAAGGCCGGCCTCCCGATCGTCGGCGACGACATCAAGTCCCAGGTCGGCGCGACGATCGTCCACCGCCAGCTCGCGCGCCTCTTCGGCGACCGTGGCGTGAAAATGATGCGCACGTCGCAGCTGAACGTCGGCGGCAACATGGACTTCTACAACATGCTCGAGCGTGAGCGGCTGGAGTCCAAGAAGATCTCCAAGACCAACGCGGTCACGTCGATCATGGATCACGAGCTGCCCGCGGACGACGTCTACATCGGCCCGTCGGACTACGTGCCGTGGCTCACGGACCGCAAGTGGGCTCACATCCGCGTCGAGGGCCAGGCCTTCGGTGACGTTCCGCTCAACGTCGAGATGAAGCTCGAGGTGTGGGACTCGCCGAACTCGGCCGGCATCGTCACCGACGCGGTGCGCTGCTGCAAGCTCGCGCTGAACAAGGGCATCGGCGGCCCGCTCGAGGGGCCGAGCTCGTACCTGATGAAGTCTCCGCCGGTCCAGGTGCCCGACTCGGTCGCGCGCCAGAACACCGAGGACTTCATCGCCGAGTACGGCGGCGCGCCCAAGCTGCCGGGCAACGCGAAGGTGAAGGTCAAGGAAACGGCGTAGCCTCAGGCGGCACATGCCGTCGGAGCGCTTCTCCATCGCCCAGGTCACGCCGTACGCCTGGGAGGAGCATCACGAGGTCAACCGCTTCGTCGAGCGGGTCTCGGACGAGCTGTGCAGCCGCGGCCACCGGGTGGTCGTCATCGCCCCCTCGGAGTCGCGGCAGCTGGTCCGGGAGTCGCGCGCGGCGATCAAGCGGTGCGCCACCGACCCGGAGTCCGTGTTCGCAGAGGACGGCTGCGCGAGGGTGCTGGCGGTCGGCCAAAGCGTGCTCGGGCGCAAGGGCGGCAGCGTCTCCCTCCCGATCGACGTCTCGCGCACGATCGAGTCGGTGCTCGAGACGGCGCCGTTCGACTTCGTGCACGTCCACGAGCCGTTCGCCCCGAGCGCGTCGTCCGCTGCGCTGCGCCATTCGCGCGCGCTGAACATCGGGACCTTCCACGCCGCAACGGAGCGGGTGTTGTCGACGCAGGTCGCCCGCCGCTTCGTCGAGCTCTTCTTCGGTCGGCTCGACGCGCGCACGGCGAGCTTCCGCGCAACGCGTGACCTGATCTGCCGCCACTTCCCCGGCGAGTACGACGTGGTCCCGCCCGGCGCCGACCTGGTCGAGCGGCCGGCGCACGGAGACCGCGAGATGGTGGACATCTTCTTTTCGGCCGAGGAGGAGCGCAGCTCGCTGCGGGTCTTCCTCCGCGCGCTGCGGCGCCTGCCGCCCCAGCTGCCCTGGCACGCGACGATCTGGTCGCGGCTCCCCAACGACCTCGGCTCGGTCACGCTGCCGCGCGCGCTGCGGGAGCGCGTGACACTCGCCGGCCCGGCGGACGGCTCCGAGGCGCAACACCTCGCCCGCGCCCAGGTCGCCGTTGCCGCCTCCACCGGGACGGCCCCGGCGCCCCAGTACCTCCTGCGCGCGATCGCCGGCGGCGCGGTGCCCGTCACGTCGCGGCTGCCCGAGTACGAGGAGGCGCTGGACGACGGGGAGCGCGGCCTCCTGTTCGAGCCCCGCGACGCCGACATGCTGAGCGCCCAGCTGCAGCGGCTGATCGCGGACCGGGGGCTCCGGGAACGCCTGCACGACCGCGGGCGCGATGCGCACAGCGAGATCGAGTGGAGCACCACGGCCGAGCGGTTCGAGGAGATCTACCGGCGCGTGGCGGCGCGGCGGCATTCGACCAACAGCAAGCCCGCCGTCGGCAAGCGACTCGCCGCGCGCGAACACATCCACGTCGACCTGCACATGCACACCGACCACTCGCACGACTGCGCGACGCCCGTAGACGTACTGCTCGACTCGGCCAAGGCCGCCGGGCTCGGCGCGATCGCGATCACCGACCACAACGAGATCTCGGGTGCGCTCGAGGCGGCCGAACGCGCGAACGGGATCAAGGTGATCGTCTCCGAGGAGGTGAAGACGGCCGACCAGGGCGAGGTGATCGGGCTCTTCATCAAGGAGAAGATCGAGCGGGGCATGACGCTCGACGAGACGATCGCCGAGATCCGGCGGCAGGGGGGCTGGTCTACGTGCCGCACCCCTTCGACCGTATGCACGCCGTCCCCGACTACGAGCACATGTTGGACATCGTCGAGCAGATAGACGCGATCGAGGTGTTCAACCCGCGCGTCGCGATCTCGTCTTTCAATGAGGAGGCGGCCCGCTTCGCCGCCAAGTACCGGATCGTCGCGGGCGCCGGCTCGGACAGCCACGTCGCCCAGGGGCTCGGCTCGGTGAAGATCAGGATGCGCGATTTCGACGGCCCGGAGGAGTTCCTCGAATCGCTTCGCGAGGCCGACATCATTCGCCGCAAGCAGAGCCTCCTCTACGTGCAAGCCCTGAAGTTCATCCAGACGAAGGGGCCGAAGGGCCGCAAGCGCGGCAAGTAGCGGTGCAGCGAAAAGGACCGGACCCTGGCCAGGCGAACTCCGAAAAGGCGGTGCCGGCCACAGATGACGAGATCCGGGAGAAGTACCTCGAGCGCGCGATTCGCGAGCTCAACCAGTTGACGCGCGATATCCAGGAGTGCGACCTCTGCCCGCGCGGAAACCTGATGCCCGTGCTCGGCTCGGGCCACCCGCAGGCCGACATCTTCCTCCTGAAGTACACGCCGCAGCCCGCGGAGATCGAGGAGGGCGTGGCCTTCTACGGACGGGCCGGCGGCGCGCTGATGAAGAGCTTCAAGCGCCTGGGAATCGACCCGCTCGCCGTCTACGGGACGGTGTTCGTGAAGTGCCCGGTGGCGGACACCGACCTGGCCAGCCCCGAGTGCAAGGCGCGCGTACTCGAGGAGCTCGCGGTCGTGCAGCCCCGGATCGTGGTCGTGATGGGCGAGGAGGCGCGGTCGGAGCTCAACGAGCTCGGGGTGCCGCTCGGGCGGCCGGTCGACGCCGACGCCCGGCGAGATCCAGCGGCTGACGCCGATGTGTGACGTGCTGTTCGTGCCCGACATCGACGCCTCGCTCGACGACGAGGGCGCCAAGCGCAGCTTCTGGCGCGCCTTCCGCGCCCTCGGGGACTGGTACGCGGACCTCCCGCCGTACTAGTCTCGCGTGCATGCCAAATGTCTTGGTCGTAGCCAACCGGACGGCTGAGTCCGAGGAGCTTCAGCAGGCGCTTACGGACAGGGCCGCGAAGGGGGACAGCCCCACGTTCACCCTGATCGTGCCATCGGCGCACGGTCTCGCCAAGGCGGCGAACCCGGACGAGGAGATCCCGGAGGCCCAGGGCCACGTTGACACCGCGGTGGCGAGGCTGCGCGAGGCAGGTCTCGACGTGGAGGGCCGGCTGGGCGACCCCGACCCCGTGGCCGCCGTTCAGGACGCGCACAACATGGGCAGCTTCGACGAGGTCATCATCTCGACGCTTCCGACGCACCTCTCGAAGTGGCTGCGCGTTGACCTGCCGCGCAAGGCCGCGCACGCGACGGGGCTCCCCGTCACGCACGTGGTCGGCTCGGAGGCGGACTGATGGACCTCGAGGAGAAGAGCCTCGACCCGGTCATCGAGCGCGAGTGCGCCGAGTGCGGCGCGAAGCTCACTAGCGAGGAGATCCAGGCCTCGCTCGACGCCGGCGGGCCGTATCTGTGCTCGGTGCATGCGGCCGAACAGGTCCCTATCGAGGACGAAGATCTACCGACTGAGTAGGGCGACGCACTCGATGTGCGGCGTCTGCGGGAACATGTCCACGGGTTGGACACGCTGGAGGGTCCAACCCGCTTCGGCGAGCTGGCGTGCGTTCGGCGCGAGCGTCGTCGGGTTGCACGAGACGTAGACGATCCGGCGGGACTCCATCTCGGCGATCCGCCTGACGATCTTCTGGGAGAGCCCGGCGCGCGGCGGATCGACGACGACGACGTCGGGCTGCCCCGCCTGCTCGACGAGCGGCCGCGCCGCCGTCCTGATATCGCCGGCGAAGAAGCGCGCGTTCTCGATCCCGTTCAGGTCCGCGTTCGCGATCGCGTCGGCGACCGCGGACTCGACGATCTCGACGCCCCAGACCTCGCCCGCCTGCCCGGCGAGCGACAGGCCGATCGTCCCGATTCCGCAGAACAAATCGAAGACGCGCTCTGAACCGGTCAGCCCGGCGAAGTCCGCCGCGACCGAATAGAGGCGCTCGGCCATCTCCGTGTTGGTCTGGAAGAACGCGTCGGGCGAGATCGAGAAGCGCAGCGGGCCGATGCGTTCCTCGATCGCATCGGTCCCGGACAGGATCCGCGACTCGGTGTCGCGCGTCACCTCGGCGACGTTCGCGGTCGTGCTCCACACGACGCTGTGCGCGTCGGCCGCCTCGGCGAAGTGCGCAGCACGGAAGTCGCCAGGGCTCGTCACGAGGCGCGCCTGCAACTGGCCGCTTCGCCGGCCCTCGCGGACCACGAGGTTGCGCAGGAAGCCCCCGTGCGAATCGCGGTCGTAGGCGCTCAGGCCCTCCGCCTCGCACCAGTCCCTCACCCGCCTCCGGAGCGCGTCCACCGCGGGCGACGCGAGCACGTCCTCCTCCACGTCCACCACCTCGCGCCAGTTGCCGGGCGGATGGAAGCCGAGCACCAGCCCACCGTCCGCGTCCTCGCCGAAGGAGTACTCGAGCTTGTTGCGGTAGCGCCACTGCTCGACGGCCGGCACGATCGGCTCGACCGGCGGCTGCTCGAAGCTCCCGATGCGCTCGAGCGCGTCGACCACCTGGTGCTGCTTCTCCTCGAGCTGGCGCTCATACGGCAGCACCTGCCACGGCGCGCCGGGGTGCGCCGCGCGCGGCTCGATGCGGTCCGGCGCCGGCTCGAGCAGCTCGGTCACGCGCGCCTCGCCGTAGCTCCGCTTGCGCTTGACGACCCGCGCCCGGACGCGGTCGCCCGGAATCGCCCCGTGCACGAACACGACGTAGCCTCCGGACCGCGCGACCCCGCGCCCGCCGTGCGCGAGCGACTCGACCGTCAGGTCGAGCTCCTCGCCGACGGATGGGCGTGTGGCTGTTTCGGTACGCGTCAGGCGACCTATGCTGGCAAGCCGTGGACGTGAACGGCTACCGAGTCGAGGCGGAGGCGTTCCTGAGCGCGCATCGATCGGGAGTACTACCTCCACTTCGCCGGGCTCAAGGACGAGTACGAGATCGAGCCGATCTACGACCGCCACGCGCGCCTGTTCAGCCGCGATTCGGTGGACGCTCTCCGCGAGGGCGACAACCGCGTGCTGCTCAAGTTCGCCGCGGAGGGCTATGTCGAGCAGGCCGTGAAGGAGCTGGCATCCGAGCTCGCGCGGCTCGAGGCGAGCCTCGAGGTCGAGCTCGATGGCGACACGTATCCGCTCCGGCAGGCGGCCGTCGTGCAGGCAAACGAGCGCGAGCCGGCACGGCGGCGCGCGTTCGAGCGCGCTCGCAACGAGCTCGTCGAGGAACACCTCAACCCGGTGCTTCGCGACATGTTCGACCGCTCGCACCAGCTCGTCCGCGAGCTGGGATGGCCGAGCGTGCGTGCGATGACCGAGGAGCTGTCGGGGATCGACCTCGGCGCGCTCGGGCAGCAGACCGAGGCGTTTCTTTCCGCGACGGAGTCGAGCTACGAGAGCACGGTCGAGCCGAGGCTGAGAGCGGAGCTCGCGCTCGGTTTCGACGAGCTGGAGCGCGCCGACCTCCCGTACTTCTTCCGTGCGCCGTCGCTCGACGGGCTGTTCTCCACCGACCAGCTGCTGCCGAGCTACGAGGCGACGCTCGCCGGCCTGGGTCTCCGCAATGGGGACGCCGGGCGCGTCGTTCTCGACGCGGAGCCGCGGCCGAAGAAGTCACCACGCGCGTTCTGCGCGCCGGTGCGTGTGCCCGAGGAGGTCTACCTCGTGCTCACGCGCATCGGCGGCCGCGAGGACTACGACACGCTGCTGCACGAGTCGGGCCACGCCGAGCACTTCTCGCACGTCGATCCGACGCTTCCTGTCGAACATCGCTGGCTCGGGGACAACTCTGTCACCGAGGGCTTCGCGTTCCTGTTCGAGCACCTCGCGCAGGATCCGGCCTGGCTCGAGCGCCGGCTCGGCATCGACGACCCCGGCCCGATCGTGGACCACGCCCGCGCGTCGAAGCTCGTCTTCCTCCGCCGCTACTGCGCGAAGCTCGCGTACGAGCTCGAACTTCAGGGCGAGGGGTCCGTCGACGGGCTCGACGAGCTCTACGCGCGCCGGCTGTCCGACGCCGTCCACGTCGAGTGGCCGCGCACGACGTGGCTCAGCGACGTCGACGCGTTCTTCTACGTGGCGGCGTACCTGCGCGCGTGGGCGCTCGAGACGCACCTCCGCCGCGCGCTGCGTGACCGCTTTGGGGAGCTCTGGTTCGAGGACCGGCGCGCCGGCGAGCTGTTGCGCGAGCTGTGGAGCGGCGGCCAGCGCGAGCCCGCGCACGAGCTTCTGCGGCGCCTGACCGGCGCCGAGCTGGACTTCTCAGCGCTGCTGGACTAGGCGAGCTTCGTCTCGACCGCGTCGAGCACCGACTTGCGGTTCGCGTTGCGGCGCTCGTAGTCACGCACCTTGCGCAACTCGGCGGGCGTGAGTGTCCCGAGCCGGGATTGGACCTGGCTCGCGGTCAGGTCGTCGTAGTTCAGGATCGGGAAGCTCGGCCCCACCCCGGCCACGCGCCGCGCGCGGTCAGCCTGGACGAGCACCTGGTCGCCGGCGTCGCGGGCGCGGGCGGTTGCGTCGCCCACCTGCTTGCGCGCCCGGGCCGCAACGTCGCCGCTGCGCCCGCGTCCGAGCAGCTGCTCGAGATCGCTCAACACGTCGGTCGTCTGCCTGCGACCTCGCTCGACGAGCCCGGCGATCAGATCCTGTGCAGCGTCGCGCGTCATCGACCCGCGGCTGACCGCCTCCTCGACGGTCTCCTCGATCCGGTCGCGCGTGAGCATCACGAGGTTCAGCGGCTCGACCAGGCGCTCGGTCAACGCCTTGCGGAAGTCGGCGACCGACTTGCCGGAGAAGTCCTGTGAGCGGCGCGCCGAGGACTTCTTGGCGCTCGACTTCTTCTTGGTCGACTTCTTCTTGGCGCTCGCCTTCTTCTTGCCCGACTTCTTCGCGCTCGCCTTCTTGCTCGTCGACTTCTTCGCCTGCGCCATCATTCTCCTCGGCTCGCTTTCGGCGCGGATCCTATGTCGTAGGTCGCGACCACGGGTGCGTGGTCAGACAGTCGCACGATTCGACCGTCCGGATCACGGACCTCGCGCCGCTCAGCCGGCAGCGGCTCGGGTGCGGTCCGCACCTGGAGGCCGCGAACCAGAACGTGGTCGATCGCGCGGTCCGGCCGCGCGCCACCCAGCCCGAGCTCGCCCTGTAGCCAGGCGAACGCTTCCGGGACCTCGGCCATGCGCAGGTTCAGGTCGCCGCCGAAGACGAGCGGCACATCGGCCGACCACGAACATGCCGCGCGCGCTGCGCGCTGGACGTCGCGAGCTGCCGCGGCGGGAACGTGAGCCGTCGCGTGCAACGTCGCCACGGTCAGCGCACCGTGCTCGGGATGCTCGAGCCGCGCCCAGATCAGCCGCCGCCGTTCCGGCAGCAGCGTCAGCGTCAGCCTGCGCGTCTCGGCGATCCGCCAGCCCGACCGCACGAGGATCTGATTCGAGCCGCCCTCGCCGGACTTGATCAGATCCGGATTCCATTCGGCGATCCGCTGGCGGACGAACGCGCCGAAGTTGCGCGACGTGAGCACCGACGCGCCGGATGCACCCGCCGCCTGTGCGAGCGTCCGCAGCCAATACGGCGGCGCCTCCTGCAGCAGCGCGAGGTCCCACGGCTCGCGTGCGAGGACCGCCGCGAACTCGTCGCGCAGCGGGCGGTTGACCGACGCGTGCTCGTCAGATCCCGCGACTGGGTGGTCGCGGCCGTGGAAGAGGTTCCAGGTCAGGACGGTGAGCGTGGCCATCTACGATGCCCAGGTGACGCGGCACTTCCTCACCGGCGAGGAGCTTACGGACGACGAGCTCGGTCGCCTGCTCGACCGAGCCGCCGAGCTGAAGACGGATCGCCAGGCGTCACGTGCGCTCGAGGGAAGGAGCGTCGCGCTGATCTTCGAGAAGCCCTCGACGCGCACGCGGATCTCGTTCGAGGTCGGCATCAACGAGCTCGGTGGCCACGCGGTCGTGCTGCGCGAGGGCGAGATGCAGCTGAGCCGTGGCGAGTCCGTGCGTGACACCGCCCTCGTCCTCTCGCGCTACGTCGCCGCGATCGGCGTCCGGACCGGGCTGCACGAGCCGGTCGCCGAGCTTGCCGAGCACGCGAGCGTGCCCGTCGTGAACATGCTCACCGCCGACCACCATCCGTGCCAGGTGCTCGCCGACCTGCTGACGCTGAAGGAGCGCTTCGGGCGGCTCGAAGGGCTCAAGCTCGCCTATGTCGGGGATGGCAACAACGTCGCCCGCTCCCTGATGATCATCGCGCCCAAGGTGGGCGTCGACGTCGCCGTCGCGACGCCGGCCGAGCTCGCGCCGGAGCCCGTGGGGCCCGCGGCGGTTCTGACCGACCCCGCGGAGGCCGTGCAGGACGCGAACGCCGTGTACACGGACGTCTGGTTCAGCATGGGCGACGAGGACGCCGCAAGCAAGCGCGAGCTGCTCGAGCCGTACCGGCTCGACGAGGCGCTGCTGGAGCGGGCGAGCGACGATGCGATCGCGCTCCACTGCCTCCCCGCCCATGTCGGCGAGGAGATCACGGCCGGCGTCCTTTACGGCACGCAGTCGGCGGTGTGGGACCAGGCGGAGAACCGCCTCCACGCCCAGAAGGCCCTGCTTGAACTGCTGCTGGATCAGTAGGCTGCGAAGCATGAAAAAGCTGCTCGTTCTCCTCATCGCCTGCCTTGCCCTCACGCTCGCCGCCTGCGGCGACGACGATGACGACGACGGCGGGGGAGGCAGCGCCGCCACTACGACGACGGAGCAGACGGACACGGGCGCAGCTCAGAAGCCTTCGGGCGGCGGGACGGCGTCGGTCGACATCCCGGAAATCGCGTTCGACCCAGCCGACATCACTGTGAAGGCGGGCACCACGGTCACGTGGACGAACAGCGACGATATCCCGCACACGGTGACGAAGGAGAGCGGTCCGGGAGCGGAGTTCGACTCGGGCGATCTCGATCCGGACGCCACGTTCGAGCAGACCTTCGACGAGCCCGGCACCGTCGACTACGTCTGCACGATCCATCCCGGCCAGGCCGGAACCGTCACCGTCAAATAGCTTCGCGCGCTCCTAGCGCCTGAGGCCGAAGCCGCGCAGGAACAGCAGCGCGGTCTCGCTGAGGCTGCCGCGCCCCGGCAGGAGACCGAGCTGGATGCCGGCGTCGTAGAGGTCGAAGAACCCGCGCGCGCGCCGGACGCGATTGTCGGCGAGCTCCACGAAGTGGACGCCGTGGAGGGTGACGAAGCGGTTGCTGCCCGGCAGAGCGCCTAACTGGCCTTGATGCGTGCCCGCAGCGCGCCAGGGAACGCAGGCGTAGTGCTCGTCGCCGACGCGCGGGCCGGTGCGCTCGAGCCGCAGATCCGGGAAGGCGTCGTGCAGCATCCGGGCGTGCGCCTCGAGCGGCCCGAGGCCGGTGATCGGTTCGCGCGTGGCCGGGTCCTCGTAGTGGACGTCGACGGCGCAGACCGACGCGAACCGGCCCGTCATCCAGGCGTCGAGCCAGCGGTCGGCCAGGGAATCCGGCGCGAGCGTCTCGAGCTGCCCGGGCTTCACGTCAGCTCCGCCACGCCCTCCAGCGGGCTCGAGGCCTCGGCGTAGAGGCGCCGCGGTATCCGGCCGGCCGCGCGCGCGAGCGCGCCCGCCTCGACCGCCAGCCGCATGGCGCGCGCCATCGCGAGCGGATCCTCGGCACGGGAGATCGCGCTCGCCAAGAGGATGCCGTCGCAGCCGAGCTCCATCGCCAGCGTCGCATCCGAGGCCGTCCCGATGCCGGCGTCGAGGATCACCGGCACGGTCGCGCTCTCGACGATGAGGCGGAGGTTGTAGGGGTTGCGGATCCCCATCCCGCTGCCGATCGGCGAGCCGAGGGGCATCACCGCCGCGCAGCCGGCCGACTCGAGCCGCTGGGCCAGGACCGGGTCGTCGCTCGTGTACGGAAGCACGGTGAAGCCCTCCCCGACGAGCGTCTCGGCAGCATCGAGCAGCTCCGCGGGATCGGGCAGAAGGGTCTTGTCGTCGCCGATCACCTCGAGCTTGACCCAGTCCGTCCCTAGCGCCTCGCGGCCGAGGCGTGCGGTCGTGACCGCATCGCGGGCGGTGAAGCAGCCGGCGGTGTTAGGAAGTACGAACAGGCCCTCGTCCCGCAGGACGTCGAGCACGGACCCCTCGGCGGACGGGTCTACGCGCCGGAGCGCCACGGTCGCTATCTCGGCGCCCGACTCCGCGACGGCACGGCGGAGCGTGTCGAGGCTGCGGAACCCGCCCGTCCCGATGATGAGACGCGAACCGAGCTCGCGACCGGCGATCGTGAGCGGCTCAGCCACCCTGCACCGCCTGCAGAACCTCGACCTGGTCGCCCTCGGCTAGCGGGCGGTCGTCCCAGCGGCTGCGCGGAACGACCTCGCCGTCCACGGCGACCGCCACGCCGTCACGCGACTCGGGGGCGCCGCTCGCGTCCACGGCCTCGGCGACGGTCGCTTCGTCGCGCAACTCGCGTGGCTCGCCGTTCAGCACGATCCTCACTCGCGATACCTCTGCGCCGGTGAGGATGCTCGCGACGGTTTCTCCGGTGAGCGGGGCGAGCAGCACGCCGTTGCGGTAGTGGCCCGTGGCCCAGACGAGGCCGTCCACGCTGCCGGGTCCGACGACCGGCAGGTTGTCGGGAGTGCCGGGGCGCAGACCCGCTCGGACACCGGTCCACTCGAGCTCGCCCACGTCCGGCAGGACCTCGCGCGCTGCCTCGAGCAGCCGGAAGACGCCGTCGGCAGTGGTGCTCGTATCGAAGCCGCGCTCCTCGACGGTCGCGCCGAGCACCACTCGGCCATCCTCGCGCGAGAGCAGGTAGCAGCGCGGCGTCCGCACGACGTGTGCCGGCGCAAGAGCGGGGTCGGATGCGCGCAGCGAGGCGATCTGTCCCTTCACGGGGCGGATTGGGGGCGCGTCGGGCGCGATGCCGCCGCTCCAGGCCCCGGCGGCGACGACCACGGTGCGAGCGGGCACCTCCTCGGTCGCGGTCGCGACGCCGGTCACCGCTCCGCCGGCGCGCACCAGCTCGGCGACCTCGACGTGCTCGCGCAGCTCGACTCCCTCGCGGCGGCACGCCGCCGCGAGCGCGCGCACTGTCGCGGCCGGGTCGGCCTGATGATCGCGCGGTGCGTGGATTGCTCCGTGCACGCGCGGGGACAAACCCGGCTCCAGCGCACGCGCGTCGCGCGGCCCGACCCAGCGCGACGGCAGTCCGAGTGCAGCGTGCAGCTCCACGAGGCGCTGGAGCTCCTCGGCGTCGTCGCGGTCGGTGGCGACCACGAGCGCGCCGGTCTCGCGAAAGCCGGTGCTGACCCCCGACACTGTGGCGAGCTCCGCGGCGAAGGCCGGCCAGCGCTCCACGGCGGCGAGGTTCAGCTCGAGCAGCTCGTCCTCGCCGAAGTCCGCCTCGGTGACGGGCGCGAGCATGCCGGCCGCGACACCGGAGGCGCCACCGCCGAGCTCGTCCCGCTCGAGGACGACCACGGACATGCCGCGCCGAGCCGCGTACCACGCGCACGCGAGACCCACGATTCCGCCGCCTACAACGGCGACGTCCTTCGGATTGTCTGGAAGAGGTACGCTCATCGCTCCTCTGCGCCGGCATTACCCGGATCAGGTTCGACGGTCGGCGGCAGTCCAGCCGCCCTCTCAGCCCGGTTCACCGAGCTCCCGTAGCTCGTGGCAATCGTAGCGCGAGGTTTTCCGCGCACCGCAACCAGGGTAGTTCTGGCTGGTTACTGGGGCTCGCAGGCCCCGTTTTTCATGCTCAAACGCGCACTCACAGCCGTCTTCGCAGTCGTGGCGCTCGCCGCGCTGGCCGTCCCTGCGCTCGCTAACAAGGGGCAGGTCTCGATGTTCCAGGACGACTTCGTCCTGCGTGGCTCGGGCAACGACGCGCGCACCGCGGCGTTGAACGAGATCGACGGCCTCGGTGTCGACGTGCTCAAGGTCACGGCGAACTGGCGCACGCTCGCCCCCGGCGGCAACCAGAAGCCCGCGGGCTTCGACGGCGCCGACCCCGCCGACTACTCGGCGGCCGCGTGGGCGCCGTACGACGACCTGATCCGCGACGCGCAGGCGCGCGGGATGCGGGTAATGCTCATGCTCGGCGCGCTCGCGCCCGACTGGGCCTCCGGGTCGGGAGGCATCGCCGGGTCGAAGCGCCCCGACGTCGGCGAGTTCCGCAAGTTCGTGAAGGCGGTCGGCACGCGCTACTCGGGCTCCTACGCCGCGGCGGGGGTGGGCGACACGCCGGGACCGCCGCCTCCCGACGACCCCGACCTCCCGCTGCCGCTGCCCGCGCAGGCATCGCCGGCTCAGGCGGGGACCGGCCTTCCCCGGGTCAACCTCTGGTCGGCCTGGAACGAGCCCAACCTGGGCAACTGGCTCTCGCCTCAGCATGTGAAGGGCCGCCCTTACGCGCCGCATCACTACCGCCGGCTCGTCAACGCGGCCGACGCCGGGTTGTCGGCGAGCGGTCACGGGAGCGACACCTATCTGATCGGCGAGCTCGTCCCGTACGGCGCCGCCGACAACCGGATCCGCCCGCTCGAGTTCATCCGCGAGATGGCATGCGTCAACCGGCGCTTCCGGCCGTTCCGCGGCAAGCAGGCACGCAAGCGCGGCTGTGACAACTTCAAGCGCGCTCCCCGGCGACGGGCTCGCGCACCATCCGTACACGCTCGCCGGCGGGCCCAACGTGAGGCCCGAACATCGCGACGACGTCCCGATCGCCTACCTGAACCGGCTCGTCAAGACACTCAGGAAGCTGGGCCGCAAGAACCGGCTCGAGCATCCGCGCATGAAGGTCTGGCTCACCGAGTTCGGCTACCAGACCAACCCGCCCGACTTCTTCATGACGCCGATCGGCAAGGTCCCCGGCTTCATGGGGTTGAGCGAATGGCTCGCATGGCGCAACCCGCATGTGGCGTCGTACTCCCACTACCTGCTTCGCGACGAGCAGGACAGGAGCGGCTTTCAGACCGGGCTGCGGTTCCACGGCGGCAAGGCAAAGCCGGGCGTCTACAACGCCTACCGGCTGCCGTTCTTCGTCCGGAAGGGACGCGGGCGCAAGATCGAGGTGTGGGGCGGGGTCCGGGCGGCCGGCGCCGGACGCCAGATCACGATTCAGTCGCGCCGCGGGGGGAAGTGGCGCAAGCTCGGAACCGCCACGACCAAGAAGCGGGGCTACTTCAAGAAGAACTTCCGCGTGTCCGGTGCCGGCAAGCGCAAGTACCGCTTCAAGTCCGGCGGGCGCACGAGCATCAAGCTGAAGGCCGTCCGCCGCTAGTCATCTACATTCAGCGCATGGCGGCCACCAAGGCGCGACTCGCCGGCGCGCGCCTCTATTTCGTCACCGATGCGAGCACCGAAGAGCACGCTCTCCGCGAGGCGCTCGCGGGCGGTGTGGACGTGCTCCAGCTGCGCGAGAAGGACGCGCCGGACGATGAGATCCTGGCCGCCGCCGCAACCTTTCGCGCTCTGTGCACGGAGCACGGCGCGCTCTTCGTCCTGAACGACCGGCCCGATCTGGCGGTCGCGGCCGGCGCGGACGGCGTGCACGTGGGGCAGGAGGACGAGCCTGTCGCCCGCGTGCGCGAGCGGGTCGGACCGGAGCTTCTGATCGGGGTCTCGACGCATTCGCGCGAGCAGCTCGCCGCAGCACTCGAGACGGGCGCCGACTACGTGTGCGTCGGGCCGGTGTACGCAACGCCCACGAAGCCGGACTACCCGGCGGTCGGCCTCGAGCTCGTCCGGCACGCGGCCGGCGTGGCCGACCGGCCGTGGTTCGCCATCGGCGGCATCGACGGGAAGAACGTGACCGAGGTTGCCGCCGCCGGAGCGACGCGCGTCGTCGTGGTGCGCGCCATCCGCGACGCACCGGAGCCGCGCGTCGCGGCGGCCGGGCTGCGCACGGCGCTGGAGGAGGCGCCCGCCAATGTCGAATAGGCAGAAGCGCAAGCGGCGCCAGCGTGCAGCCGCGACGGAAACGCAGCCGCAGGAGCCGCGACCGCCGTCGCGCTCCGAGCAGAAGGACGCAGCGGCGCGCGCCGCGCTCGTGCCGCTCAAGCCGGGCGAGCGGCCGGTTCCAGTCACCATCGGCGCGATCGTCGCGGCGGCGCTCGGCCTGTCGAACCTCGGGCTGTACATCGCGGGCGTCGACATCCGCGGCGAGGACGCGAACGCCGGCGCGCTCTTGTTCGGTGCGCTCATGCTGACCGCGGCATGGGGCATGTGGCGCGTTCGCTACTGGGCCGTGCTCGGGATGCAGGCCCTGCTGGGGCTCGTGATCCTCGTGTTCTCGCTCTTCGCGATGACGGCGGCCAGCGTCTGGGCCCTGCTCCTCGCGTTGGCGATCGTCGCGTCCGCGGGAACCCTGTTCTGGTTCATGGTCAAGGCGATGGCGCGAATCCAGATGCCGACCCGCGATCAGTAGGGTGGCGAACCGCATGGCCGAGTACGACTGCGTAGTCATCGGATCGGGACCCGGCGGCTACGTGGCCGCGATCCGCGCGGCCCAACTTGGGATGAAGACCGCCGTCGTCGAGAAGGACAAGGTCGGCGGGCGCTGCCTCAACTACGCCTGCATCCCGGCGAAGGCGATGCTCCGGGTCGCGGAGGTGTACTCGGAGACGCTGCACGGCGAGCAGTTCGGCGTGACCGCGAAGGGCGTCACGCTCGACTTCACCAAGGTCCGCGCTCACCGCGACAAGGTGGTCGAGACGCTCACGGGCGGCGTGGCCGGGCTGTTCAAGAAGAACAAGATCGACGTCATCGAGGGCCACGGCTCGCTGACCGACGACGGGAATGTCGTCGTGGGCGGCAGCTTCGACGGGAACGAGATCGAGGCCGGCAAGGTGGTGCTCGCCACGGGCTCGGTGTCGAAGCCGCTACTCGACCTCGAGTTCGGCGACCGCATCCTCGACACGGCCGCCTGCTGGCATCTGTCCGAGCAGCCCAAGCGGCTCGCGGTGATCGGCGCCGGGGCGTCCGGGACCGAGATCGCGAGCGCCTTCGGTCGCATGGGCACCGAGGTCGTGCTGCTCGAGGCGCTGCCGCAGATCCTTCCGCTCGAGGACGAGGAGATCGCGCGCCACGCGACCCGCGAGCTGAAGAAGCAGAACATCGAGATCGTCACGGACGCGAAGGTCGAGGGCGCCGAGGCCGGCAAGTCGTCGGTGAAGGTGACCTACGGCGGCGACACGCGCGAGTTCGACTACCTGTGCATCGCCGCCGGCCGCGGTCCCGACGTCGAGGACCTCGGGCTCGACAAGGCGGGTGTCAAGACCGAGGACAACGGGCTCGTCGCGGTCGACGAGCGCCTCAAGACCTCGGCCGAGAACGTCTACGCGATCGGCGACCTCGTGCCTGGCCCGGCGCTGGCGCACAAGGCCTCGGACGAGGGCATCATCGCGGTCGAGGACGCCGCCGGGAACGACCCGCACCCGCTCGCGTACGACTTCATCCCCGCGATCACGTTCTGCCATCCGCAGGTCGCGAGCTTCGGCATGACGGAGAAGGAGGCGAAGGAGGCCGGTCACGACGTCGTGGTCGGCAAGGTTCCGCTCGGCGCCGTCGGCGCGCCGATCGTCTACGGCGACCGCACCGGCATCATCAAGATCGTCGGCGACAAGAAGTACGGCGAGCTCCTGGGCGGACACATCGTCAGCGTCAAGGCTGCCGACCTGATCCAGGAGCTCGTGAACGCGCGCGACCTGGAGGGCGGCTTCCCCGAGGTGGCCCGCATCGTGCACGGGCATCCGACGTTCGCCGAAGCCGTCATGGAGGCCGCCCGCGCGGCCGACGGCTGGCTCATCCATGGCTGAAGTGAGCCGGAGGCGAGCGACCAGCCCAGGCTGCGGTCTTCTTCTACGACTTCTACTCGCCGTACTCGTACCTCGCCGCGGAGCGCGTGAACTCGGTCATGCCGGTCGTGCCCGAGTGGCGGCCGATCTCGTTCGGGCACATCCTCAAGCAGAGTGGCCGCAGGCCGTGGTCGTTCGACCAGGGCGAGGACCACGATGCCCACTGGAGCGAAATCGAAGCCCGCGCGGCCGAACGCGGACTGCCGGGGCTGAAGCAGCCCGACGGCTGGCCGATCGAGAGCTACTCGGTGATGGGCGCCCGCGCGGCGACGTTCGCCAAGGGCTCCGGACGAGCGGTCGCCTACTCGCTCGCGCTCTTCCGCCAGATCTTCGCCGCGGGCCGCACGCTCGACGAGGACACGATCCTGATCGCCGGCGCGGCGTGCGAGCTGCACCCGAACGCGTTGTTGAAGGGACTCGAGTCGCGCACCGTCAAGGACGAGCTGGTGAGAGCGACGAACGAGGCCTACGAGCTGGGCGTGCGCGGCGTCCCGACGATCGCCGTGGGTGGCGAGCTCTTCTGGGGCGACGACCGGCTCGAAGAGGCCGCAGCCGCGAGCTAGGGCTCGAAGACGATCTCGACGCCGTCCGGCGTCGTGAGCGTGCGCTCGGGTGCGCCGGCGATCACGACGCGGTCGAGGCCGGGGCCGTCCTGCGGCTCGAGCTCCGCACCGCGCGAGTACCAGCTGTTCGCGCCGACGTGATGGTGATAGCCCTCGTCCGCGATGAAGGCCGCGTCCGCGCCATAGCGCGCCATCACGTCCATCCCCACCTCCTCCGTCCAGAAGGCGACCGCCTGCTCGACGTCGGCGACCTTGAAGTGCACGTGCCCCACGTCCGTTCCCGCGGCGGCGTCGGGGAGGTCGCCCTCGGCGTCAGCGAGCACGCCCTCGGCGTCGAGCGGCTCGGTGGTCATGAAGACCTTGTCGCCCGGCCGCGGCGGCGGCCACTCCTCGCGCGGCCGGTCGCGGTAGATCTCGACGCCGATCCCGTCGGGGTCGTCGAGGTAGAGCGCCTCCGACACGGCGTGGTCGGATGCGCCCGTGAACGACTCCTGCCCGCTGACGATCCGCCGCAGCGCCGCACCGAGCTGGGCCCGGGTCGGGTAGCGGAAGGCGGTGTGGAAGAGGCCGGCCGCCGCACGGGGCGCGGTGCCGGGCTGCTCGGCCGCGCGCAGCTCGAGCAGCGCCGGGCCGTCGCCGGGCGCGCCAAGCGTCGCGCGGCCGTTTTCGCGCTCGCGCAGTGCCAGCCCGACAACGCGTCCGTACCAGTCGGCGCTGCGGTCTACATCCGATACCCGCAGGGCGACGCGCGCGATGTGCATGCGTTCAAGTTAACCGGCTAACGTCAAGGCCGATGGCGAGCCGAGCCTCGACGACGAAGCGTAAATCCGGCTCGAACAGCGGCGGGAGGAAGCAGGACCGGTCGCTGCCGGCCAAGCAGAAGAGCCGCGAGATCCTCGCGAAGATGATGCTGATCCGGCGCTTCGAGGAGCGCGCGGGTGAGATGTACGCCAAGGCGAAGATCGGCGGCTTCCTGCATCTCTGCATCGGCGAGGAGGCCGCGATCGTCGGAGCGACGAACGCGCTCGAGGAGACCGACTACCTGATGTCGACGTACCGCGAGCACGGGCAAGCGATCGCGCGCGGAACGCCACCCGAGGCCGTCATGGCGGAGCTGTTCGGCAAGCAGGACGGCTGCTCGGGCGGCCGCGGCGGATCGATGCACCTGTTCGACTACGAGCGCCGCTTCCTGGGCGGCTACGGGATCGTGGGCGGCAACCTGCCGCTGGCGGCCGGCGTCGCGCTCGCCGCCGACTACCGCGAAGAGAGCGACGTGATGCTGTGCATGTTCGGCGACGGCGCGACGAACCAGGGCACGTTCGGCGAGACGATGAACCTGGCCGCGCTGTGGAAGCTCCCCGTCGTCTTCATGGTGATCAACAACCAGTTCGGGATGGGCACCTCGCTCGAGCGCCACTCCGCGGTCACCGACCTGTCGAAGAAGGCCGAGGGGTTCGGCGTTCCCGGCAGCCAGTGCGACGGGATGGACGTGCTCGACACGGAGGCGGTGATCGCCGAAGCGGTGAAGTGCGCGCGCGAGGAACGAAAGCCCCAGCTCGTCGAGGCGGTGACCTACCGCTTCCGCGGCCACTCGATGGCCGACCCCGAGGAGTACCGCACGAAGGAGGAGGTCGAGGAGTGGCGCAAGCGCGACCCGATCGAGACCTTCGGCAAGCGGCTCATGGACGAGGGCGTCGTCTCCGAGGGCGACCTCGAGAAGCTCGACGAGGAGGCGATGGCGAAGGTCGACGAGGCGGTCAAGTTCGCCGACAAGAGCCCGTTCCCCGAACTCGCATCGCTGTACGACGACATCTACGTCTACGGCGAGCAGGTGAAGGGCTGGTACACGGTCGACGAGCGCTCGCCGGACACGCATCCAGGCGAGCGGGAGCGTGAGGCGCCCGCGATCTCGCACGAGCTCGCGGAAGCGGGCGCGGCACACGTGGACGAGGGCGACGAACCGCACCCGAAGGACCACGGCTGATGCCGACGATGCGCTACCGGGAGGCGCTGAACGAGGCGCTGCGCGAGGAGATGCAGGCGGACGACTCCGTCTTCCTGATGGGCGAGGACATCGGCGTCTTCCAGGGCGCGTTCAAGGTCACCAAGGGCCTGCTCGAGGAGTTCGGCGAGAAGCGGGTCCGCGACACGCCGATCTCCGAGAACACCATCGTCGGGATGGGCGTCGGCGCCGCCATGGTGGGGCTCCGCCCGGTGGTCGAGCTCATGACCGTCAACTTCTCGCTGCTCGCGATGGACCAGATCGTCAATCACGCCGCGTCAGTTCGGTACATGTTCGGCGGCCAGGTCTCCTGCCCGATGGTGATTCGGATGCCCGGAGGCGCCGGCCATCAGCTCGGGCCCACCCACTCGCACTCCTTCGAGGCGTGGTACCTGCACGTGCCGGGGCTGCTCGTCGCCGTGCCGTCCACGGCCGCGGACGCGAAGGGACTGCTCAAGGCGGCAATTCAGGACGACAACCCGGTGATCTTCATCGAGCACGAGACCCTCTACGGCCAGAAGGGCGAGGTGCCCGAGAACGGCGGCCCCATCCGCTTCGGGGAGGCCGCCATCCGGCGCGAGGGCGACGATGTGACCGTCGTGGGCATCTCGCGCATGGCCATCACCGCCGAGAAGGCGGCCGAGACCCTCGCCTCCGAGCACGAGATCGACGCGGAGGTGATCGATCCGCGCACGCTCCGGCCGCTCGACATGGACACGATCGTCGAATCGGTGAAGAAGACCAATCGCGCGGTCATAGTCGAGGAGGGCTGGCCTCACGGTGGCGTCGGCGCGAACCTTGCGGCGCTCATCCAGGAGCAGGCGTTCGACTGGCTCGACGCGCCGGTGATGCGCGTGACGGGCGCGGACGTGCCGATGCCCTACTCGAAGCCGCTCGAGCAAGCGTCGTTCCCGCATGAGGAGCACGTCGTGCAGGCGGCGCTGTCGACGTTCAGGGACCCCTGAGATGCCCGAGATCACCATGCCGCGGCTGTCGGACTCGATGGAGGAGGGGACGATCCTCAAGTGGCTCGTGTCGGAGGGCGACGATGTGAAGCGCGGACAGCCGATCGCCGAGATCGAAACCGACAAGGCGAACATGACGTACGAGGTCGACACCGACGGCACCATCTCCGAGCTCGTGGCCAGCGAAGGCGACACGCTCGCCATCGGCGAGGTGATCGCCCGCATCGGCGAGGGCAACGGCAAGCCGACGGCGGAGAAGGAGGAGGAAAAGGAAGAACCTGAAGAGGAACAGCCGGAGGCGCAGGAGGAGGAGCCCGAGCAGGAGGAGGAACCGGAACAGGAGCCGGAACAGGAGGAGCCGGAACGCAAGCCCCAGCCGAGCTCGAACGGCGGCGAACGCGTCAAAGCTTCACCAGTCGCGCGAAGAATGGCCGGCGAGATGGGCGTCGAGTTGGCGCAGCTCGAGGGCTCCGGCCCGGGCGGGCGGATCGTGAAGGCGGACGTCGAGGCCGCCGCCAAGGACGGTGGCGAGCGCAAGCCGGCGGCGGCCCCCGCGGCCCAGCGCGGCGAGGCGGGCGCCAAGGGCGAGGTCGAGTACCAGGAGCTGACGCGCCTCCAGCAGACGGTCACGCGCCGGATGGCCGAGTCGAAGGCCACCGCACCCGACTTCCAACTGGTCGCCGAGGTCGACATGTCGGCGGCGGTCGAGCTGCGTAAGCGGCTGAAGGAGGTGGCCGACCCCGCACCGAGCTTCAACGACATGGTCGTCAAGGCGGTCGCCATCGCGCTGCGCGAGAACCGGCGGGTGAACGGCGCCTACCGCGACGGCAAGTTCGAGCTGTATTCACGCGTCAATGTGGGTATTGCCGTCGCCGGCCAGGACGCGCTCGTCGTGCCGACGATCTTCGACGCGGACAGCAAGTCGCTCGGCTGGATTGCGAAGGACGCACGCGGGCTGATCCAGAAGGTCCGCGAAGGACAGATCACGCCGCCTGAGGTCTCGGGCGGGACGTTCACGGTGTCCAACCTCGGGATGTACGGGATCGACAGCTTCTCCGCGATCATCAACCCTCCCCAGGCCGCGCTCCTCACCGTCGGCGCGCTGAAGAAGAAGGCGGTGCCCGATGACCGCGGCCGAATCGTCGCCCGGGACATGATGAACCTGACGCTCATCTGCGACCACCGCATCCTGTACGGCGCGGACGGCGCGGAATTCCTCGCGCGTGTACGCGAGTTGCTCCAAAGCCCACTCTCACTCGCGCTCTGATGGCCCGCGCAGTCGTACTCGCCGGAGGCAAGGGGACGCGCCTGCGCCCCTACACCACCGTCCTGCCCAAGCCGCTGATGCCGGTCGGGGACCGGCCGATCCTCGACATCGTCGTGCGGCAGCTCAAGAACTCGGGATTCGAGCGGATCACGATGGCGACCGGGTACCTCGCCGAGCTGATCGAGGTGTTCTTCCGCGACGGCGAGAGCTACGACGTCTCGATCGACTACTTCCGCGAGCAGGAGCCGCTCGGGACCGTCGGCGCGCTGTCGATGATCGACGGGCTCGACGGCGACGACTTCCTCGTGATGAACGGCGACGTCCTGACGGACATCGACTACGCCGCCCTCCTCAAGGAGCACACCGACAGCGGTGCCGCCGCGACGATCGCGACGAAGACACGCGACGTCCAGATCCAGCTCGGCGTGCTCGTGTTCGGCGACAGCGATGACCGCAGCAGGCTGACTGGCTACATGGAGAAGCCGACGGTCCGGTACGAGGCCAGCATGGGCGTCTACTGCTTCGCGCCACGCGTGCTCGAGCACATCGAGGAGGGCGAGACGCTCGACTTCCCTGACCTCGTGCTGAAGCTGATCGCTGCCGGCGAGGAGGTCAGGGCGTACCCGTCCGACGGCTACTGGCTCGACATCGGCCGCCACGACGACTACGAGGCCGCGCAGGCGGAGTTCGAAGAGCTGCGCGCCCGGCTTATCCCTGACGAGTAGTCAGAGCAGCTCGGCCACGGCGTCGCACACGCGGTCGAGCTGATCCTCGGTCATGTGCGGGAAGAGCGGCAGCGTCACCTGGGTGCGCGCGGCCTTCTCGGTGCGCGGCAGCGACAGGTCCGGGTAGCGCTTGCGGTACTCCGTGAACTCGTGGATCGCCGGGTAGAGGATGCTCGTCTGGATCCCGCGTGCCGACAGCTCTTGGCGGAACTCGCGCCGGTCGACCCCCTCGTCGAGCAACGTCGGCATCACGTAGCAGGACGAGTGCCCGACGTCCTCGTCGGTGTACGGCACCGTCAGGCGCTCGACGCCGGCGAGGCGCTCGCGGTAGCCGCGCACGAGCTCGCGCCTGCGGTCGATCTCCGCGTCGACGCGGCGCATCCGCGAGAGGAGCAGGGCGGCGCGCGGCTCGTCCATGCGGTAGTTGAACCCGAGGTCGACGATGTCGTAGGTCTCGGCGTGGCCGCGGTGGCGGTCCCACGTGCCGGACGTCATGCCGTGCGAGCGCAGGCTGCGGACGCGTTCAGCGACGCTTTCGTCATCAGTCGCGAGTAACCCGCCCTCACCCACCGACAGCACCTTGTTCGAGAAGAAGCTGAAGCAGCCCGCGCTGCCCCAGGTCCCGAGCTTCCGCCCGTCGAGCTGCGCGCTCGGGGCGTGTGCCGTGTCCTCGACCAGCGCGATCCCGCGCGCATCGCATAGCTCGCGCAGCCTGTCGACGGCGGCCGGATAGCCCGCGTAGTGCATCGCGCACACGGCCTTCGTCCTGTCGGTGATGCGCGCCTCGACGTCGGCGACGTCGATCCCGAGGTCGTCCTGCCCGACGATCTCGGCGAACACGGGCTTCCCGCCGCAGTAAAGGACGGCGTTCGAGGTGGCGGCGAACGACATCGACGGGACGACGACCTCGTCCCCGGGGCCAACGCCTACGGCGAGGTAGGCGAGGTGAAGCGCAGCGGTGCAGCTGGACAGGGCGAGCGCATGAGCGCAGCCGAGGAACTCGGCGTACGCGGCCTCGAACTCCTGGATCCGCGGGCCCATCGTGAGCCAACCGGATTCGAGCGCCTCGCGAACCGCCTGGTAGTCGTCCTCCTCGAGCCGGAGGTCGAACAGCGGGATGTCAGGGGATGTTGCGATAGCGAGCCCCCCACGGGTCCGGCCAGCGGTCCTCGTCGAGCGCCTGCACGATCTCCGCGATCCCGTCCGGCACGGTGTGCACGGTCTCGAACCCGAGCACTTCGCGGATCTTGTCGAACGACACCTTGTAGTCGCGCGGATCCTCGTCGCGCTTGACGTACGAGATGTTGCCGCGCTCGACCTGACGCTGGATCTCCTCGACCAGCATCTGCTTGGTGTAGTTCTCGCCCGAGCGACCCGCGTTGAACACCTCGCTCGCGGTCTGCTCACGCGGCGCCTCGAGCACGGTCCGCACGGCGCGGCCGGCGTCGGCGACGTGGATGTAGGGCCGCCAGAACTGCTCGCCGAATACCTCGAGATCGCGGTCGGCCCAGAGGTCGCGCGTGAACTCGTTGACCGTGAGGTCGAAGCGCATCCGCGGCGCGGCGCCGTAGACGGTCGCGAAGCGCAGGCACGTGGGCTGCAGATCTGCGAACTCGTCGCTCAGGATCGCCTTCTCCATCCCGACCTTCTGCTCGGCATAGAGCGAGACCGGAGCCAGCTCGCCGTCCTCCGTGACCGGCACGGTCGGGTCATCCATCCGGCCGTAGTTCGAGCACGTCGAAGCGAACACGAGCTTCTCGACGCCCGCGGCGAGCGCGTCGGCGAGCAGCGAGCGTGTCGCCTTCACGTTGACGTCGTTGGAGCGCTCCGGGTCGAGCGCGCAGGCGGGGTCGCCGACGATGGCGGCGAGGTGGACGACCTCCTGCACATCCTCCAGTGCACGCCGGCGCGCGTCGTCGTCGCGGATGTCGGCCACGATCAGCTCGACGCCGTTCTGACGCTGCTCGGCCGCGAGGTCCTCCTGGCCGTGCAGGATCGAGTCGAGCACGCGGACCTCGCGGCCCGCGCTCTGGAGCTCCTCGACGACCTTCATGCCGACGTAGCCCGTCCCGCCTGTCACCAGGGTTCGACTCAAGAGCCCGTCATCTTGACGACCGGTCCGAACGGACGTGTGCTGCCCAACCGGTGTGATCCTTGCCGGTGGCGTACCAGCGGCGGGTTTCGGTCTCGAACGCGGGAGTCAGCTCGTCCAGCGACCAGAGCCGCGGCGCGGCCGCAATCAGCTCGCGCTGGTAGGGCACCCACACCCGCCCGGCGCCGACGATCGCATCCCAGCCGGGGATGAGCACGCGCCGTCGCAGGGTGAAGATCCAGCGCGGCGAGCCGTCCGCCTCGAGGTAGACGTCGTGCACGGCGCCGACGCGCGCCCCGTAGGCGTCGTCGATGCGCATTCCAATCCAGCTGAGCGCCTCTGGCACCCGAAGTCCTCCTTGACCGAGTCCAGGGGCCTCGTCCGTGAGACCCCGCAAGCCATGCTGGATGCGAGCACGCAAAGCGTCCATCGAACGTTCGTCGATGGAGCGGCGTGGGGTGGCTCAGGCGGCGCGGGGACGCCGGCGGGTCTCGTTGCCCGACGGGTCGTGGCTCGGCGCGTACTCCTGCACGTGCACCTCGCGGGTCTCCGCGCCGCACGTGTCGCACACGAGCACGAAGCGAATCGCCTCGAAGTCACGCGAGAGCTTGCCGACGCCCGAATGGAAGCCGTCGTGATCGCAGTTTCCGATCATCTGGTCTTCTCGCACGAAAAGTCCCCGCCCTGCAGCGATGCTCCCCCTCGTGGCCGAATGGTCGATATAGGGTCGGATGGATGGCCGAGTACGCGTTCCTGACCGCGTGGCGGGTGGCAGCGGCGCGGGACGCCGTATTCGACGTCCTGCACGCGTCCGAGCGCTGGCCCGAGTGGTGGGACGGGGTCGAGAGCGTCGAGAAGCTCGAGGAGGGGGACGCCGACGGACGCGGCAGCCTTGGCCGCTACCGCTGGCGCAGCGCCATGCGCTACCGGCTCGAGTTCGAGATGCGCATCACGGTCGTCGAGCGGCCGCGCCGGATGGACGGCGAGGCGACCGGCGAGCTGACGGGGACCGGTAGCTGGCGCCTATACGAGGACGGCGGCGCCACGACGATCCTGTTCGAATGGCGCGTGCGCACGGACAGGTGGTGGATGAACGCGCTCGCCCCGATCGCTCGACCGGTGTTCAGGTGGAACCACGACCGGCTGATGCGCGCGGGCGGGCGCGGGCTCGCACGCCGGCTCGACGCCGAGCTTCTCAGCGGGGGTCATTAGGGATCTCGCTCGGATCGCGAACGATCGTCGGCGGCTCGGCCTTCACGTTCACGAACACGCACCAGGCCCGGTCCCGTTCGTCGTAGTTGATGCACATTCGGAAATAGCCCTCCTCGAGGCGCTCCGTATTGACGATCTCGAGGTTGCGCTGGATCTCGTGGGGAGCGTTCCCCGGGACGTAGCGCTCGAGAAGCGCGATGGCGTCCTCGACGTCTTCCGTTTCGGCCACTACGGCAGGTTGGTTACCGAGGCCTGCTACGAGCAGGCCGACCGTGGCGATCGTCAACAGAACCGCCGCTGTACGGTCCTTCAACACCTCGACGCGGACCGCCAGCGGTATCCCGTTCCCGCCGGCAGCGCGCTCACGTTCGGCGAGTCGTCTCCCCAGCCAGGGCGCAACCGCGCCCATCAGGAAGAGGTTCCCGAACGACGACACGATCAGCGCCGGTACGAAGTCGACGCCCTCGCGCACAGGCGGGAGCTCGTGCAGGATCACCGCGTCGAGGACGGTGAGGAGCGCGTACGCGGGCCACTGCCACGCGCCGCGCAACCGCCAGCGCATTCGCCGCGCCCAGAGCCTTTCGGAGTGCTGCACCTACGAAGCGTACGATTCAGGGCGATGCCGGAGCTCTGGGTCGTCAACGCCGGGCGGCTGCGTTACGCAGACGGCGTGGCGCTCCAGGAGCGCGTGCGGGCGCGGCGGCAGGCAGGCGAGATCGCGGACACGCTGCTCTTCGTGGAGCACGACCCGGTCTACACGAAGGGGCGCCGCTCGGAGCCCGGCCACCTGCCGATGGGCGAGGAGTGGTACCGGATGCAGGGTGTCGAGGTGGAGGAGACCGACCGCGGCGGCCAGGTCACCTACCACGGCCCGGGACAGCTCGTGGGCTATCCGATCATGGGCATCACGGACGTCCTGGCGTACGTGCGCACGATGGAGCGGGCGCTGATCGCGGCTCTCGCCGACGAGCAGGTCGAGGCGGAGATCCGCGAGGGGCTCACAGGCGTCTGGGTCGAGGACCGAAAGATCGGCTCGATCGGCGTGCACGTGGCACGGGGCGTCACCACGCACGGGTTCGCGATCAACGTCGACAACGACCTCCAGCCGTTCGAGTGGATCGTGCCGTGCGGCATCGAGAACGTGCGGATGACGTCGCTCTACAAGGAGACCGGGCAAATCGACCCGATGAAGTGCTTCCGCAAGCGCGTGGCGTGGCGGTTCGCGGAGGCGTACGGCCTGCGCCAGCGCCTGGTCTCGCTCGAGCGCCTTCTTGGCGCCCCGGTAGCCTCAGTCGCGTGAGCACCCGTTCGCGAGCCAACCCGGGCGGCGCACGCATCCTCGACATGGGCGAAGTGCGCCCGTTCCGCGAGCGGAAGCCGCCGTGGTTCAAGGTGCCCGCGCCGGGCGGCGCCAAGTTCCGCGAGCTGAAGTCGATGATCGACGACGCGGGGCTGAACACGGTCTGCGAGGAGGCGGCCTGCCCGAACATCGGCGAGTGCTGGGACGCAGGCACCGCGACGTTCATGATCCTGGGCGACACCTGCACGCGGCGGTGCGGCTTCTGCAACGTCAAGACCGGCAAGCCGACCTTCGACGACCCGCTCGAGCCGCTGCGCGTCGCCCAGTCCGTGAGGCAGATGGGCCTGAAGCACGCGGTGATCACGAGCGTCGACCGCGACGACCTGCCCGACCTCGGCTCGCGCGCGTTCGTGGGCGTGATCCGGTCGATTCGCCGTCAGGCGCCCGGATGCAAGGTCGAGGTGCTCACACCGGACTTTCGCGGCCAGGAGATGCCGCTCGCGCGCGTGATCGCGGAACGTCCCGACGTCTTCAACCACAACGTCGAGACCGTGCCGCGGCTCTACCCGCTCGCGCGCCGGGGCTCGAACTTCCTTCGCTCCTGTCGCGTACTGCGCAACGCGAAGGAGATGGCCGGCGAGGAGGTCGTCACCAAGTCGGGCCTGATGACGGGGCTGGGCGAGACGCGCGAGGAGATGCTCGATGCGTTCGGCGTGCTCCGCGAGCACGGCGTCCAGGTCCTGACCGTGGGCCAGTACCTGCGACCGACCGAGAACCATCTGCCGGTGGTCAGGTATTGGCATCCGGATGAGTTCGCCGATCTCGAGCGCGAGGCGTACGCGATGGGGTTCGAGTCAGTAGCGGCCGGCCCGCTCGTGCGGTCGTCGTACCACGCCGAACAGACGCTCAAGGACGCCAAGCGTGGCGTGAACGTCGCATAGCCGACGCCGCCGCCGCTTGATCCCTCTCAAAGACAACATCCCGACGGTCAACTTCGCGGTTGTCACGGTCGTCCTGATCGCGCTCAACGTCGGGATGTACTTCTTCTTCCAGCACGGCACCATCACGCTCGGCGAGCCGACCAGCCAGGACTATCGCGAGAACGTCGTCGAGTACGGCGCCATCCCCTACGAGATCACGCACCCCGGCGAGCAGTGCCCGCAGCCTGGCAACGGGCCCGGAGCGTGCGGCGAGAAGCACCGGGACCTCCCGCCGACATGGCTCACGATCTTCACCGCGATGTTCATGCACGGCGGGCTGTTCCACCTCGCCGGGAACATGCTGTTCCTCTGGATCTTCGGGAACAACATCGAAGATGCGATGGGGCGATTGAAGTTCGTCGCGTTCTATTTGATCGGCGGGCTGATCGCGGTGCTCGGCCAGACGATCATCAACACGGACTCGACCGTCCCCACGATCGGCGCGAGCGGTGCGGTGGCCGCTGTCTTAGGCGCCTACGCGCTCCTCTATCCACGGGCGCGCGTGGTAACGCTGGTGATCATCATCATCTTCATCACGATCATCGAGCTGCCCGCCCTGCTCGTGCTCGGGCTGTGGTTCTTGTTCCAGCTGTACGACGCGAGCCAACCTGTCGCCGGCGACGGGGGCGGCGTCGCCTACTTCGCCCACATCGGGGGCTTCCTGTTCGGCCTGGCCGCGATCAAGCTGTTCGCGAACCGTGAGAACCCCCACTACGACTCCTACAACCCGCGTCCCGGGATCTATTGACGACACGAAACGCCGCCCTCGCCGCCGCACTCCTCCTGATCGGGCTGCTCGCGTTTTTGACGATCCGCGTGGCGGCCGAGCACGGCGTGGACGTGCTCGTCGTGCTGTCGCTGATCATTCTCGCGCTGCTCGGTTTCGGGGTGCTGGGGGCGCTCACGACGCCCCCGGATGACTAGGGCGCTCCCGGCCGTGCTAGCCGCAGTCGCGCTCGGCGGCTGCTCGCTCGGAGGCGACTCGGACACTCCCGCGTCGCCCCCCGCCGTCAGACAGCAGCTGCCGCCCGCTTCGCCCTCCTCACCTGCGTCGGTCGGCCTCGAGGGCGACGACGCCTTCGACATCCACTTCCGGTTGCGGCCGCCGCGGGCCGGGATCGTGTTCGACCTCGCAAGCGGCGACGTGCTGTGGCGGCGCAGGCCGCTCGCGCGGCGACCGATCGCGAGCCTCACGAAGGTCATGACCGCGCTGGTGGTCGCGACGACCACGAAGCCGCACGACCTGGTCCGGATCCGAGCGGACGCGCTCCGCTACACGGGCCGGAGCGTCGGCGTGCTGAAGCGCGGGAAGCAGGTACCGGTCGAGGCGCTCCTCAGCGCAGCGCTGATCACGTCGGCAAACGACGCCGCGATCGCGCTCGCGCACCACGTCGGCGGATCGATCGCGGGATTCGCGCGGCTGATGAACGAGCGTGCGCGGGTGCTCGGCCTGGGCTGCAGCCACTTCGTCTCGCCCTACGGGGCGGAGAGGGCGAACCAGTCGTGCGCGGCGGACCTGGCCGCGCTGACGCGGCTCGCGATGGCCGAGCGCCGCATCGCCCGGATCGTCCGCATTCCGTACACGCAGATCCCGGCCAAGGTGAAGGGCAAGCAGCTGTATCTCGCGACCACGAACCCGCTGCTGGCTACCGGCTACCGCGGCACGATCGGGCTGAAGACGGGCTACACCTCGGAGGCGGGCCGCTGCCTGATCGCGGTCGTCCGCCACGGCAGGCGGACGCTCGGTGCCGTCTTGCTGGACTCGCCGAACCCGGGCGAGCAAGCGAAGCTGCTGCTGGAGCGCGCGTTCCGCGCTCCTAACCGAGTCCTGACTGAGCTGAACCAGCCCGGCCTCGTAGGCGACGATCACTGCCTGCACCCGGTCGCGCTCGCCTAGCTTCATCAGGACCTGCGCCACGTGCGTCTTGACCGTCGCCTCACTGACCACGAGATCCGCGGCGATCTCGGCGTTCGAGCGCCCGCGTGTGAGGAGCTTCAGCACGTCGCGCTCGCGGTCGGTGAGCTCCGCCAGCCGCGGCGAGTCCACCTGCGTCACCCGGCGAACGACGCGCGAACTCCTCGATCACCGAACGCGTCACGGCCGGGTCGAGCAGCGCCGCCCCGGTCGCGACCACGCGCACCGCCTCGACCAGTTCCTCCGGGGGCGAGTCCTTCAGCATGAACCCGCTCGCCCCGGCGCGCAGGGCCTCGTACACGTACTCGTCGAGGCCGAAGGTCGTGAGGATCAGGACGCGCACGCTCTCGCCGGCCTTCGCGACGATCCGGCGGTCGCCTCGATCCCGTCGAGCCGGGGCATGCGGATGTCGACGACCGCAACATCGGGCTTCGCGCGCTCGGCCGCCTCGACCGCGTCGACACCGTCCTCGGCCTCGGCAACGACGCGCATGTCGGGCTCGCTCTCGACGATCTTGCGCAGCCCCCCGCGGACCAGGGCTTGATCGTCGGCTATGAGGACTTTGATGCTCATCGGCCGAGGGGCAGGCGCGCGCGCACGGCGTAGCCGCCCTCGCTTTCGCCCGCCGCGAGGTCGCCGCCGAAGATCGAAGCGTTCGCGCATTCCGACCAGGCCGTGGCCGCCGGCCCCGTTGTCCTGCCCGGTCCGGGTCCGTCGTCGTCGACCTCGAGCTCGAGCTCGTCTCGCCGGTTGCGAACGCGCACCAAGGCGCTTGCAGGACCCGCGTGCTTTACCGTTGGTTAGCGCGTCCTGCACGACTCGGTAGGCGGAGATGTCCACGCCGGTGGGGAGCGGCTGCGGTTCGCCTTCGATCTCGAGCTCCACCGGCATGCCGGCTTACTTCACCTGCCACCCGCTCGAGGTGCTCGCTCGTCGCGGCGACGGTCAGCTCGTCGTCAGTCCTTGCGCCGTATGGGAAAGGCGCATCTTGCCGAGCGCTTGACGACCGGTCTGCTCGATCGTGTCGAGCACCTCGCGTGTCCGCGGCTCTTCGTCGCCGAGCGCGCGCCGCTCGGCGCCCGCCTGCACCACCATCACGCTCACGCTGTGCGCCACGACATCGTGCAGCTCGCGGGCGATGCGTGTGCGCTCCTCGGCGACCGCCTGCTTGGCGCGCGCCTCCTGCTCGTGTGCGAGCAGCACGTTCTGGTCCGCGAGAGTCGCCGCAAGCTTGCGGCGCCCACGCACGGTGCGCCCCGCTGCCCAGACGCAGCCGAGAATGACCGCAACGAACAGGTAGTCGCCTGGCGGGACGTCGTCGACCACCATCGCGACCGCGCCCCAGGCAAGGATGAGGCCGCCACCGACGACCGCACCCCTCAACTCGGAGTAGGCGGCCACCGTGTACGAGGACACGAGGAGCACGCCCATCCCGAAGGCGGCGTCGTCGAAGACGTTCCACGCACTCGATACGGTCGCCATCAGGTCGGCCGCGACCATCACTCGCGAGGTCCACCGTTTGTCCTGAGCGGCGCGATCATCGCGACGACCACGACGGCGACCAGGCCGCGCGGATCGTCGTCGAAGGCTGAGGTGGCCCATACCTCGATGAGCCCCGTGAGCGCGAGCGCAGCGGTGATCGCTATGTCGATGGCGCCTTCGCGGCCGAGCTTCTTCGCTACTGCATTCATCGTGTCGAACGTAACCCAGGCTGCGCGATTTCGCATCAGCCGGACGGGCGAGAGCGAGCGCGCGGATCTCATCCGAATGGGTGAGCGCGATGATCGCGATTTCGGCCGACGACGCGCGGCTCGTGTGGCACTGAAGCGTGACGGCAATGTCCACGTCTCTCCCAAAGGAGGCCGCAATGTCAGTCACTTCCACACACATCACTCCAGCCCGCGCCGATGCCCTGGACCACCGGGCAGTTGGCGTGGCAGCAGCCGTCGTCGGCCTGGCGTCGCTAGTTGTCGCGAACTTCGTGACCCCCGGCGACAACGGCGGTCCCGCCGAGTTCGCACTCACGGGCAGCTTTACGCTCGTCGGTGGCGGCGATCGTGTTCGGGCTCGTCGTCCCGCGCGCCCAAGAGAGCGGTCGCCTCGTGCGCTCCGCCCTGATTCTCACCGCCCTGAGCGTCCTCGGAGGGGTGTTCTTCTTCTCCGGGCTTGCCCAGATCACGGCGCCCGCGGCGATGCTGCTCGGCTACATCGCGCTCGACCGAGACGGAGCCTCGCGGGCCGGCGCGTGGAGCGCGATCGCGCTCTCGGCTCTGCTCTACGTCGGGACGCTGACGGTCTGCGTCATCGGCTGACGCGCTGCTCGAGGGAGTGCACTAGCGCCGGGCGCGCAGCGCCCGGCGCTTCGTCGTGTCAGTGGAGCCAGCCGGGCTCGAACCGGCGACCTCTGCCTTGCAAAGGCAGCGCTCTTCCAACTGAGCTATGGCCCCGTAGGCATCAAGGCTAGATGCCCTGGGTACGGACTGAAAAGATCATGAGGATGAGTGACGAGGCCAGGACGGCTGGCGAGGACACAGCGGGCTCGGACGGGCATGGCCCGCGCGACCAGTCGCCGCGTGAGGCGAACAGGGCGCAGCCGGCTCAGCGTGCCGAGGTCTCGAATTTCGAGATCGTCGACCACTGGTTCACGCTCGCCGCCGACCGGCTCGAGATCCCGGAGGACGTCCGGGCAGTCCTGAGCTCCTCCTACCGGGAAGTCCAGGTCCAGATCCCGGCCTCGCTGACCGACGGCAAGATCCACGTCTTCTCCGGTTACCGCGTCCAGCACAACGGTGCGCGCGGGCCGTACAAGGGCGGGATCCGCTTCCACCCCGAGGTCGACCTCGACGAGGTGCGCGCGCTGGCGTCGCTGATGACCTGGAAGACCGCGATCACGAACATCCCCTACGGCGGGGCGAAGGGAGGGGTCAACTGCAATCCGAAGGAGCTCGAGCGCGGGGAGGTCGAGAAGATCGCGCGCTCCTTCATGGACAAGATCGAGAAGGTGCTCGGCCCCACCCGGGACATTCCGGCGCCGGACGTCGGGACCAACGCCCAGACGATGGCCTGGCTCATGGACGAGTACGGGAAGCTGCACGGCCACTCGCCCGCCATCGTCACGGGCAAGCCGATCGCGCTGGAGGGCTCGTACGGCCGTGAGGCGGCCACCGGACGCGGCGTCGTCTACATGCTCGAGGAGGCCGCCAAGAACGTCGGCCTGAAGCTCAAAGGCGCTCGCGTCGTCGTTCAGGGGTACGGCAACGTCGGCTCGTGGGCCGCGCGACTTGCGGCGGAGCTCGGGTGCAAGCTCGTCGCCGTCGCCGACGCGGAAGGCGCCATCCGCAACGACGAGGGGATCGACCCCCATCGCCTCTACGAGCAGGTGTCGGAGGGACGCGCGGTGCCCGAGTACGAGGACGCAGAGAGCATCTCGCCGGATGACCTGGTCGCCACCGAATGCGACGTGCTGATTCCGGCTGCGCTCGGCGGGATGATCCACGAGGCGAACGCAGGCAGCGTCGACTGCAAGATCGTCGTCGAGGGGGCGAACAGCCCCACCACCCCCGCCGCGGACGTGATCCTCGCGGACAAGGGAATCTTCGTGGTCCCCGACGTGATGGCGAATGCCGGCGGCGTGATCGTCTCCTACTTCGAGTGGGTCCAGAACCTGCAGCACTTCCGCTGGACCGAGGAAGAGGTCAACGAGCGACTCGGCCAAATCATGCGGACGGCCTACAGCACCGTCGCCGACCGCTCAGAGAACGACGACACCCCGATGCGCGTCGCGGCCTACGCCATAGGGATCGAGCGCGTGCTCGAGGCCGCCCGCCTACGCGGCTACCTCACCGAAACGCGCGTGCCGTCCAGCGGCTAGCGGCAGAAAGTAGACAAGCAGCGGGGCCGCGGCCCACCCCGCGACCCCGCTGGCTTTGTCTTCGCGGCGTCTTGCCGCTCCTTTGACGGAACCCTCCATGGCCGTCGGTGAAGAAGTCGGCCGGCGAACGTGAATGCTGCAACTCCGCTTTCCGCCCGTGGACGAATGTCCACACGCGTAAATGTCCCCCTGAAGGGTTACGAAATCGCGGCGCGGATCAGTCGTCGAAATCGAAGTCGCGCGGCGGCTTCTGCTCGAACCAGAGCCGGTCGTGCTCCGGCGTGTCCTGGAGGAAGTCCGGCGTCTCCTCGAGCACGTCCTCGTCGCCCTCCGGAGCAGGCTCGTCGTCGTGGCTCAGCGCGTCAAATCCCTGCGTCGGAGTGTCGCTCTCGCGGCGCGGCGCAGGAGCTTGGGCCTCGGCCGCCGGGGCCGGGTCGGGAGCCGGCAGCGGCTCCTGCGCGGTCGGCGGCTCGGGCACCTCGGCGACCGGCCCGCGGCCTGCTCGAACGGGGGCTCGCCCGGCTCGTCGTCGAGCCAGCCGGCGGGCTCGGCGACCGGCTCCGGCGCGACCGTGCCCGGATCCTCGGCCTCCGGTGCGGCAGGCTCGTCCGTCGTCTGAGCGGCGTCAGCGTTGAAGTCGCGCCGCGCGGGACCGAGCGCCTCGGTCTCCTGGCGCTGGAGCTCCTCGTCGCCCGCGCCGTGCTTGCGCTTGAGCTCGAGGTGCTCTCGGATCGCGTCGTCGAGCAGGCCCATCGGGCGGAAGCCTAGCGTGAGCCGGTGCTGGCACCGGGCGTGGCCGAGGCGCGCTCAACCCGGTTCTTGCCGGCGTGCTTGGCGCGGTAGAGCGCCTCGTCGGCGACGGCGATCAGGTACCGCTTGTCCGTCGCGGAGCCGGGGAGCGCGGCCACGCCGAAGCTCGCCGTCAGCTTCAGCATCCCCTGGCCGTCGAGCCGCCTGACCTCGAGCTCCTCGATGGCCTCCCGCATACGTTCGGCGAGCATCGCGGCGCCGCCGATGTCGGTCTGGGGCAGGATCACGGACATCTCCTCGCCGCCGTAGCGTGCTGGGAAATCGATGTCGCGTGACTGCTCGGTGAGCACCCGCGCGACCTCCTTCAGCACGAGGTCGCCCTGCGGATGTCCGTAGGTGTCGTTGACGCTCTTGAAGTTGTCGATGTCGACCATCACGAGGCCGATGTGGTTGTCGAAGCGCTGCGCGCGCTCGATCTCCTGGTCGAGCAGCTCGTGGAAGTGGCGCACGTTCGACAGGCCGGTGAGCTCGTCTGTGATCGCCTGCCGCGAGACGCGTTGGTGCAGGTCCACGTTCTCGAGCGAGACGGCGGCCTGCGTCGTGAGGTACGCGAGCAGGTCGCACTGCTCGAGGCTGAAATCGCTGCCGCGGCGAGCGATCGAGATCGCGGCGAGCGTCTCGCCGCCGCCCTTCTCATCGTGCCGGCCGACGAGGGGCATCGCGAGCGCGTGGATGCCCTTCATGTCGCCGCGCGCCGGCTCGGCGCTGCTCATGCCGGGAAGGAGAACCTGGCGCTCGGCCGCCTCGAGCGCCTGAAGCAAACCCGGGTCGTCCACGAGCCGGACCTCCTCGAGCTCGCGCGCATCCACCGGCACGAGCCGGCCCGCCTCCGCGTTGCACGCCTGGATCGCCGTACGCACGGCGAGGTCGACGATGCCCTGGCGGTCCAGGCCGGTGCCGAACGCCTCGCCGATCCGGCGGATCGAGTCCTCGAGCTCGCGCCGCTTGCGCTCGACCTCGTCGACATGTGTCTCGAGCTGCTCGGCCATCGTGTTGAACTCCTGGCCGAGCGCCGCGAACTCGTCGTCGCCCTGCACGGGCACGCGCTCGCCCAGCTCGCCCGAGCCCAAGCGGCGTGCCGCCTGCAGGAAGTTGTCGACCTGGCCCTGCAGCGCGCGCACGACGAATACGGACGACGCGAGCGAGAGCCCGAGGAATGCGACAAGGAGGCCACCGATCAAGAGCCGGCTCTCGTCGATCGCGTTCGCCATTTCGGTCGCGTCCTCGAGCACGTGAAGCTCGGTCGGCGGGCCGGGGCCGTCGGGAACCTCCTGCACGCGCGCGCGGTACTCGTCGCCGCCGATGTCGACGTCGCCGGACTCCGCAGTTGGCTCGCGCGCCCCTGGAATCGTGGTCGCGAGCACACGGTCGTTGCGCAGCACGCGCACGTCGAGATCGGTGAACTGCGCGCTCTTCCGCGCAAGCTCCTGCGCCGTCGTGGTGGAGACGGCGAGCGTGCCGAGGCTCTCCCCGTCGGCCGTCGTCGGCTCGATCGTCGCCGCCGCCACGGTCGGCCCCCCGACCACGGTGGTCACGTCGGCCGGGGCGAAGTAGGTGACCGACTTGACCCCGCCGCCGAGTTGCTCGAGACGGCTCTTTGCCGCCGCCCGGTCGCCTGCCTGAAGCGCCTGCAGGAGCTCGTTGTCCGACGCCACACGTCCGGCGACCACACGCGCGTCGGCGCGGGCTTCGTCGTAGAACGAGAGCGTCGTGTGCAGCCCGCCCGCGAGGCGCGAGTCGACCTTGCCGTGCTCCGAGTCCTCGGTGAGCTTGAACAGCACGAGCGCCACCGCGATCATCGGAATGACCACGATGATCGTGAAGAAGACGAGCAGGCGGCCGCGGAAGCTCATCCGAGGCCGCGGTCCTCGATCTCACGGCGCGCCGACTCGGACTTCTCGAGGTCCTCGATCCCGAGCTTGCGCTTGACCCCTGACGTGCGCTCGAACTGGATCTCTCCGTATTCGACCACCTGGAAGCGGTTCCCCCATGGGTCGTAGAAATCGAAGCCGCTGCCGCCGCCCGTCTCGATCGCCTCGATGCCCTCCTCCGCGAGCGCACTACGCACGGCCTTGAGGTCATCGACGACGAGGCCGAAATGGCGCTCGTCGTCGCGCGGCTGCGTCCGGCCTTCCGCCACTGCCAGGAACTGATCCCCCATGTCGAGGAACGCCATTCCGTGAACGCGGCCGCGGAGCTCGAAAGCGAACAGCCGGCCGTAGAGGTCGAGCGCCTCGTCGACGTTGCCGACCTCGAGGGCGACGTGGTTGATCCCGATCAGGCGGGCTAGTCGAGGCATCCGTGTACCTCTACCATGACCCCGGCACGGGGCTATAGCTCAGCTGGAAGAGCGCCTGGATCGCACCCAGGAGGTCGGGGGTTCGAGTCCCCCTAGCTCCATTCCCCGTTTCCCGTTCTGTGACTCGGACAACTCGGGCGAGGCTTCGGGGCTCCAGGTCAACTTGTCGAACACGGCGTCGAGATCCTCGGCAAGCTTCGTTACCCGCTTGCGCCCTGATGCGTCCCCGGGCGAAACGCTCGCTGGTCATGTAGAAGTCTCAGTGGGCGTCGTCGAACATCGCGTCCAGTCGCGGCGGTTAAGGCCCGGTAGACCTTGCGCACGACCTCCACGCTCTCTCCTGCGACATCGCCTACTCCCGTAGCCCGGCGGCTTCGAGGGCCTCGGCCTTCGTCTGGAAGGCGACGTGCCGCACGACCTTGCCCCGGCGCAGCACCCATAAGTGGGCGGCGTTCGCCGTCACCGTCTCGCCCTGAGTCTTGCTGACGAGTCGGAGCCGCACCGGGACGACCACCCCGTCTGCCCACGGGATGAACTCAACCGGCTCGATTTGTCCTGTCTGCCACACGTCCCGCAAACGCGCGGCGAACTCTCTGATCCCCTCGTAGCCGTGAAAGACGCCGGGGTCGAAAGTGCGGCGAGATGCGTCCCACTCGATCGCGGGATCGAAGAGGTCGAGGACCTCGTCATCGACCTCCCCGAAGGCGTCGTTCTCCCACCTCGCGTACAACCGCCGCACAACCTCAACGTTCTGCTGCGGCCTCACGTGGCGTTCAGACATCGGAGGCCCGAGTATCCCTGATTCCGGATGCGCGCACTAGGAGGCGTACGGCAGCATCGACAGGCTGTCTCGACTGGGCGATACTCGCCGGGCGATGTCGCAGGAGAACGTTGATGCGTTCAATCGCGCACTTGAGGCGGGCAGTCGTCGAGATTTCGACGCGCTGCTCAGGGAGCTGCATCCGGACGTCGAGTGGTATCCGGCGGTCGCGGGGCGGCTGGCGGGCGAAGTAACCGTGTATCGAGGTCTGGAAGGCGTCCGCGAGGGGCTGGCGCGAGATTTCTTTGCCACCTTCGACGACACCCATTGGGAGTTCACGGAGGTTCGGGATCTGGGCGACTATGTCCTCGCGATCGGCTTCTTGCATGGCCGTGGCACCGCGAGCGGCGTCGAGATCGAATCGCCGTGGGCCTTCCTCGTCCGCTACGAGCAGGGCCAAGCGATCTCGGTTCGCAATTACCTGGACGTGCGCGAGGCCCTCGAAGCCGCCGGACTGCGGGAGTAGGCGATGTCGCAGGAGAACGTGGACGAGAGGGTGAGGCCGTACTTCGAGGCCGTCAGCCGTCGTGACGTCCGCGATCGTGCAGTGGATGTTCGACGTCTTCGAGCGGCGCGACCTCGTAGCGGCGATGGCGGTGGCACTTCCCGAGTACGAGATGCACTGGCGTGCGGAGTTGCCCGATATGGGAAGCGCCGTGTTTCGGGGTCCAGAGGGCGTCAGGGAGTTCTGGCGGCATCTCGACGAGGACTGGACCGATTTCCTCGTCGAGCCGACCGAGATAATCGAAGAGGGAGAGTTCGCCGTAGTTCGCTACCGCCAGAGCGCCCGCGTACCCGAAAGCGCCACCAGGGTCGAGGGCCACAACTTCGCGGTCGTGAAGTTCCGCGACGACGGCCAGCTCGTGGAGGTTCACGTGTATGCCGACCGGCGCGAGGCCCTCGAAGCCGTCGGACTGCGGGAGTAGGACGTGATCCGGTTCGACTCGCAGCCGCGGGGGCCTGACAGCACCTGAGACGACCCAGGTCCGCCGTTATCGCACCCAGGAGGTCGGGGATTCGAGTCCCCCTAGCTCCACTCTCAGCGCCCGGTAGCTTCGTCCGGTGCGAATCGACCATGTGATCTACGCAGCCGCGGACCTGGACGCGGCGGCCGCTCGGATCGAGAGCGAGTTCGGGCTCACGGTGCGCGGGGGTGGATACCACGAGGGGCATGGGACCCACAATCGGATCGTGCCGCTCGGCGGCGGCTATCTGGAAGTGCTGGGGGTTGCCGACCCGGAGGAAGCGGCAGGCTCGGAGTTCGGGCGCGGCCTGTTGGCACGCCTCGCGCACAACGGCGACGGGTTGCTGGCCTGGGTGGTCGCGGTCGATGACGTCGAATCGGTCGCCCAGCGGCTGGGGACGACGATCACCACGATCCGGCGCGCGGGCTTGAGCGCCCGCCTGACTGGCGTCCCCGAAGCCATCGGCGAGCCGCTCCTGCCGTTCTTCATCAGCCGTGATGCCGGGATTTCGGATCCGGGCTTGGACGGCGACGCCGGAGGCATCACGTGGATCGAACTCGCCGGCGACGCAGCCCGGTTGGAGCGGTGGCTAGATCGCGCATCCCTGCCGGTCCGGGTCGTCGACGGGCCACCGGCGGTACGCGCGGTCGGAATCGGCGAGCGCGAGCTCCGGTAGGGGTCGCCGGTTTCGAGTCCGGCTAGGTCCATGATTGCTACCCGCGCGCGGGTTGCCTCGGAGATACTGGGCGGGCGATGTCGCAGGAGAGCGTGGAGTTGGCGCGACGGTTGGCCGACGTGTGGACCGGGCGCTGGACCGAGGCTGCGGAGGCGCTTGTGCGCCCGCACCTAGCACCGGACTTTGAGATACACCCGCTCTATCTCGAACGGTCCTACAAGGGTGTCGAGGGTATCCGCCAGTTGTGGGCGGACATCGACGAGATCTGGCAGGACTACCACTTGGAGATCGGCGAGATCGTTGACCTCGGCGAGCATGTGCTCGCGCTCGCGCACATCACCGCGCGTGGGACAGGCAGCGGGGTCCCGATCGACGAAGAGATCGCCGTCGTCTGGGCCTTCGACGGCGACAAGGTCGTTTGGATGAAGACCTTCATGTCCAAGAGGGAAGCCCTCGAAGCCGCCGGACTGCGGGAGTAGGCGATGTCGCAGGAGAACGTGGGCATCGCGCGTCGCCTGTACGAGGCCTGGAACCGACACGACCTTGCCGCCAGCTTGGAGATCTTGGACCCCTCGGTCGTTATCGATCGCTCCGAATCCCTGGCCGACGCAAGGATCTATCGCGGTCACGCGGAAGCCGAAGAGTTCTGGAACCAGTGGATCGAAACCTGGGAGTGCTTTAGCTGGGCGATTGACGAATACGTCGATGCTGGCGAGAACGTCGTGGTTCTCGGTCGCTTTCATGGGCGCGGCACCACAAGCGGCGCGGATGTCGAAGCGAATGTCAGCCAACTGCTGACGTTTCGCGATGGCTTGCTCGTTCGGGCGAAGCTGTTCCAGAGCAGGTCCGAGGCCCTCGAAGCCGCCGGGCTGCGGGAGTAGGCGATGTCGCAGGAGAACGTCGAGATCGCACGGGGTGCCTACGAGGCGATGAACAAACGCGACTACGCGGCGTTCTTCGCTGCGGTGGATTCTGAGGTCGAATTCGTGCTTCCCGAGGGCGGCATGAACGCCGGAACCCATCGGGGACGCCGCGCGGTGCGGCAGTTCATGGAGAGTTACGACGAAGCTTTCGAGAACTTTCAGGTCGTGCCGGAGGAGTTCTTCGAGGCGGGCGACCAGGTCGTCGCGTTCGTCCGTCAGTCTGGCCGGGGACGCGAGAGCGGCGTCGAGATCGAGACCACGCCTATCCACCTCTTGACTCTGCGCGGAGGGAAGGTGCAACGGCTGGAGGCATTCCCGGACCGCGAAAAACAGGCCGTGCTCAAAGCCGTGGGCCTGGGCGAGTAGCGCGGGGTCCGGTTCGGCGCCGCAGGCGCGCGACGTGGTCGTGGTACTACGGGTGGTACTGCACCCAGGAGGTCGGGGGCTCGAGTCCCCCTAGCTCCATCGCTAGTTGCACGCTTAGCGCAAGTTTTGACCATTCTGGCGCGTTAAACGGGCAGGGACAGGTCCACCACAGGGGGTTTGCAGATGTCGGTTCGATCGAGCGTGGTTCTTGCCGTGGCGATGGCGTGCTTCGGCGCACTGCCTTCGGTGGCGGCGGGCTCCGGCACCGCGTATCCGGATGCCGACTGGACCGAGGCGTGGATCGAATCTCCCTCGACCGCGGGCGATGCGACCCTCCACGCGGACGTTCTTCGTCCCAAGGGCTCCACGGATGCCGACAAGACGCCGGTGATCCTTTCGATCGGGCCGTACTTCAACCACTCCGGCCAAACGGGGCCGGCTGGACCGGCGGAGGGCACGCAGTACGACCCGGTCGGGCCGAATGCAGGTCCCTCGGAGCGGTTCCAGGACTTCGTCGAGGGCTCCGGGCTCCTGAAGAAGGGCTACTCGTTCGTAATGGTCGACCTGCGCGGGTTCGGCGGCTCGAATGGCTGCCTCGACTGGTCGGGTCCGGGCGAGCAGGCCGACGTCGTCAACGCCGTCAACTGGGCGGCGAGCCAGCCTTGGTCCACCGGCAAGGTGGGCATGTACGGCAAGTCCTACGACGGGCTTACCGGGCTGATCGGTGTCAACCATCAACCGCAGGGGCTCGGTGCGGTCGTCTCCCAGGAGCCGGTCTACGACGACTACCGCTACCTGTACGGGGACGGCATCCGCCGCTCGAACTCGGTCTTGACCCCGGCGCTCTACGACGGCATCGCCGCCACGCCGGGCCCGCTGACCGATGACCCTAACTACAACGTGAGCTCCCTCAACGATCCGGCCTGTCTAGCTCAGAACTGGGCGGCCCAGGCCGGCGATGACAACCATGACTCTGACTTCTGGAAGCAGCGGAACCTGATTCCGGGCGCCGCCGGCTCGAAGGTCCCGCTGTTCCTGACCCAAGGCCTGACCGAGAACAACACCGTCGCGGACGGCCTTGCGCAGTACATGCAGAACCACACCGGGTACGAGCGCGCCTGGCTCGGTCCCTGGGAGCATGTTCGCGGCAACGATCGCTGCAGCGAGGGTGGCCTCTTGGGCGACACCACGGGCTGCAACGAGGACAACATCGGGACCCTGAAGATGGGCCGCGCCGGCTGGTTCGACGAGGTGATGCGCTTCTACGACCGGTTCCTGAAGGGGGCGAAGTCGAAGGTCAAGGACCCGATGATCGCGGTGCAGACGAACGACGGGAAGTGGCGTGGTGAGGACGTGTGGCCGCCGGCGGACTCGCGCGGTTACACGAGCGACCTGCTGCCGGGCAGCTACACCGACGAGGCCGATGGCTCGGCCGGCGACCCGGATGGCGTGTGGACGATCTCCCCGCCCTTGCCGTATGACGCTCACCTCTCGGGCTCTGGCCATGTCACGGTGGATGTGTCCACCACGCTGCCCAGGGCGAACCTGGTTGTCGACGTCTATGACCTCGACCGAGACGGGACCGGGCCGCTCATCACCCGCCAAGCGCACATGATCCGCGAGAGCGGCGACAGCGAGATCCCGCTGGACCTCTGGTCCGCCGACTGGAAGATTCCGGCCGGGCACCGGATCGGCGTCAAGGTCGCCGACATCAACACGGATTTCTGGCTGCTGGCGACGCCGACCATGCAGGACGTCACGGTCAACGGTGGGCAGATCACGCTGCCCTTCCTAGGCACCGAGCGCACGAAGACGATCCAGGGCGACCCGGGCGTCCAGCTCGAGAGCTATCTGTCCGAGACAGTCACGGTGCCGGCGGAGACGATGGAGAGTTCGCAGTCCGACTCCTTCACGTTCCCGCCGCGGCAGAGGGGTGACAAGGACAGCGGCATCGTCGTCGACGCTCCTCCGGCCCAGCCGCCGGTCGAGGGATCGGTGACCACCAAGGCACCGGGCGTCGGCGAGCGGATCGATGGCGTGACTAGCGAGTACTTCGAGTTCGACGTCGACGCCGTCCACGACAACGCCGCAATGCGCGGAACGGTCACGCCGACCCTGCCCGCGGACCTCGACCTGTACCTCCAGCGTCAGGCCGACAACGGGACCTGGTCGGAAGCAGGCGAAGGGGCGAACGGCGGTGACCTGGGCGGTGAGACGATCAGCAAGAGCGGCCTCACTCCCGGCCACTACCGGCTCGAGGTCCACAACTGGGCGGGGCCGGCAGGAAACCCGGTCGCGATCGAGCTCACATTCCTCAACTCAGCGGGGCAGCCCGGGACCTGAGTCGGGTCACAGCTCAGCGCGCTCAGTCCGTTATGTCGGCTCGGCTGGTCGTGTCGTCGGCGCTTCTCGCCCGAGCAGGAGTCGCCGGCTAGCGCAGTGAGCTGAATGCAGCGCGCATCTCGGTGGCGAAGAGCTCCGGTTCCTCCCAGGCGGCGAAGTGACCGCCGCTGTCGACCTCGTTGAAGTAGGCCAGGTCGGGGTAGACCGCCTCGACCCAACTGCGCGGGGAAGCCCAGATCTCGCCGGGGAACGTGGTGAAGCCGACCGGCACGGTGACCGCCGGCGGGGGCTGACCGCTCGCCAGCGATGCGGCCAACGCGCGTGCGTCCTCCCAATAGGACCGGGCCGCGGACGTTGCGGTGCCCGTCAGCCAGTACAGCGTGATGTTGTCGACGATGTTGTCCCGGGTGAGATTGCCGACGTGCTCCCCGTCGACGAACGCGCGGGAGATCTTGTAGTAGCTGTCGGTGTCGTGATCGAGCAGCCACCCCGCCAGCCCCACGGGTGAATCCATCAGGGAGTAGCCGATCGTCTGCGGCCGCGTTGCCATCTCGAGGAAGTAGCCGAAGCCGTCTTCCTTGAACGTCGCGACCGCCTCACCCGCTGCGCGCTCCTGTTCGGATTCCTTGGGCAGCTGGTCGCCGACTGCGAGCACCGCCGTGAGCAGGTTCAGGTGGTAGCCGACCAAACCCTCAACGGCCTGGCGGCCCATCAGGTCCGTAACGAGCGCACCCACGTCACCACCCTGGGCGACGTAGCGGGTGTAGCCCAGGCGGTGCATCAGCTGCGCCCACGCGCGTGCGGTGCGGCTGGCGTCCCAGCCGAGCTCGGCCGGCTCACTGGAGAAGCCGTAGCCGGGCAAGGACGGCAGCACCAGGTGGAATGCGTCATCCGGGGTGCCACCGTGCGCGGTCGGGTCGGTCAGCGGGCCGATGCTGTCCAGCAGCTCGATGACCGAGCCTGGCCAGCCATGGGTCATGATCAGCGGCAGCGCGTTTTCGTGCTGCGACCTGACGTGGATGAAGTGGATGTCCACCCCGTCGATCTCAGTCTTGAACTGCGGCAGCGCGTTGAGCTTCGCCTCGACCCTGTGCCAGTCGTAGTCGGTCGTCCAATAGCGCGCGAGCGCCTGCAGCGTCGCCAGCTGCACGCCTTGCGAACGATCTTCGACGAGCTCCTTGCTTGGCCACCGCGTCGCGAGGATGCGCGCATGCAGGTCATCAAGGTCCGCCTGCGGGATTTCCACCGTGAACGGGCGGACCGCTGTGGCTTCCGCTGACTTTTCGGCGACGAGCGCCATTTGAGTTCTCCTTGCTTTGGGTCAGGGGTCATGTCCCAGGATCCTGCGCGGAAAGTGGGACAACAACCAGCGGATGTCCTACCGAAGGCGGGACATTCGTCCTTACGTCATTTGGCGCAGCCGTAGCCGGCCTTGACAGGCTTAGGCGCTTGCTCCTGGGACGACGAGTACAGGCGTCTCGGCGTGGTGGACGACAGCGGTGGAGACACTGCCGAGCACCACGCGCTCGGCGCCACTGACCCCGCGCTGCCCGACAACTACCACCCGCGCGTCTCGCTCGCGGGCGACCCTGAGAATGTTCCGCCACGCCCGGCCCGGGGCGCGCACCGACACCGGCTCAGCGTCGAGGCCACACGCCTTAGCTTGGTCCGCGCCGGCTGCGGCAAGTTGCTTCGACACGTCGTCGCCGATCACATCCATCTCCTGGAGGCCGTCCTCAAGCATCGCGTGGAGGCCCGGCACCGGCGGCACCGAGGCAGCGTCCTTGAGCGGCTCCCATACATGCAGAACGATCGCGGTGCCAGACGGGAAGAGGTCACCGGCGCCCGCGATGGCCTGCTTCGAGTCCTCAGAGCCGTCGTAGCAGATGAGGATCGGACGTTCACTCATCCACTTCAACAAGCCCTTCTCTTACCGCCCAGAGGGCGGCCTGGGTCCGCGAGCTCAGGCCGAGCTTGTGGAGGATCCTGGATACGTGCGTCCTGGCCGTGCGCTCGCTGATGGCGAGCTCGTCCGCGATGTGCTTGTTGGGCTGGCCCGCCGCCACGAGACGCAGGACCTCCAGCTCTCGGGACGTGAGCTCGGAGATCGGGTCGCCCGGTCGCACCTGGCGAAGCGACGACATCAGCTTTTTCGCGACGACAGGATCGAGTCGCAGCTCGCCTCGGTGCGCGGCCCGGACAGCTTCCGCCACGTCGTCGGCATCAGAGTCCTTGAGCACGTAGCCCGATGCTCCGGCTTGGAGTGCCGCGTGCACGCGCTCGTCGTCGGCGAACGACGTAAGTGCCACCACTTCGATGTCGTTGTAGCGAGCGCGGACCTGACGCGTCGACTCGATCCCATCGATCGGCGCCATCTGCAGATCCATGACGATCACGTCGGGCCGGCGGCCTTCCGAGTCCGTCGCCGCAAGCACCTCGAGCACCTGGGCACCCCCTCGTGCCTCGCCGACGACATCGATATCGGGCTCACCGCTGAGGAAGGCACGCAATCCGCGGCGCACGAACTCGTGGTCGTCGACAACCAGCACTCCGATGGTTTCGTCGCGCTCCGCCGTCACCTCAACCTCCACTTGATTCGGACGGGACAGAGACTCGCACGTATGTTCCAGATCCGGCGGCGCTCGTAATCGTGAGGCTCCCGCCAATCTCGGCCGCGCGGCTGCGCATCGACTCGAGGCCGAAGTGACCGGGATGTCCAGCGGCTGGGTTGAAGCCGGCCCCGTTATCGCGTACTTCGAGCACGACCTGGCCGTTCTGGGCATCGACTCGAACGTGCGCGGCACTCGCGCCGGAATGCTTCTGGACATTCGCGAGCGCTTCGCGCCCGATGGCGAACAGCTGAGCCTCAACGAACTCGGACAGCGCGAGCCGTGCGGGCGGCCCCTGGACGTCGATGGACAGCTCGCCCCAAGCGCGGAGGCTGGAGGCCTGCGTCGCGAGCGCCGCGACAAGCCCGTCGTGGACGGGATCGCGGCGCAGCTCGAAGATGAGCGCGCGCATTTCGCTCTGCACGCTCCTGGTCAGCTCCGCAACCGCGCGCAGGGACCCTCCGACGCGACCGAACGGGCTGCCGCCCTCCTGCACCAAAGCCTTCTGGGCCGTGCGCGTGTGGAGTACCACCGAGAACAGGGACTGAGACACCGAGTCGTGGAGATCCCGTGCAAGCCGACGCCGCTCGTCCACCGCCCGCGCGTCCGAGTTTCGGCGCACTTGGGCGAGCTCCCGCAGGGATCGCTCTCGGTCGCTCACCACGGCACTTAGAAACAGTGTCGTCAGCGCTGCGACCCAGATGTAGATCTGCAAGTCGAGCGTACGCGCGTCGATTGGCTGTTCGGCGAACAGCCCGGTGTCATGCACTGCCTCGCCGATCGCCACACAGGTCGTAATTGCGACGCACAGCGTCGCGCCTTGGGGGCCGAACCGAAAGGCCGCCCAGATCAGGGCCGGAAACACGATAAATCGGATCGGGTCCTCAGTTGAGAAGGCCACGTACGTGAGAGCGGAAACGCTCGCGATCGCGGCGGCACCTTCCCAAGTCCAGACGCGACGCCAGGCCGCCACGGGACGGTGGGCCCACACGAGCATCAGCGGGATCACGACCAGACAGCCGGAGGTGTCGCCGAACCACCAGGTGCGCCAGAACTCGGCAGCGTCTGCACGGTCGATCACGCCGCCGGCGACCATCGACACGGTGCCAATGGTCGCGCTGATCGCAGTCGCGGCCGCGATGGCAACAAGCATGCCGCCGATCTGCTCGACGCGGTCCATGGGCGCCTTCGGCCCGAGGAGCCGTCGCAGCAACAGCGCGCCGACGAGGATCTCCGCCATGTTGCCGGCCTGCTGGCCCAGAAGACTTCCGACCGGAAACGTGCTGTCGTCGAGCAAGAGCTCCGCGTTGACGATGGTCTCGCCGAGCAGCACGCCGGGCCACCAACGAAGTCCCCACAGGTAGAGGGCCGCGATTCCGAGTCCGGCGGGGGGCCAGATCGCGGACACCGAGGCCGTGTAGCGCAACGTCTGCCCGAGCTTCGCGGCGCCGTAGTAGGCAGCTGCGAGCAGCACGACGCCGCCGAGGTACCGCAGCGACGGCCACCGCAGCGTGCGCCCGGCTGCTCGGCTGAGCGCCGGCGGCACAGCGGACAGCTGGAGGTGGGTGGTGGTGCGGCATCCCCCCTTGCGGCGCTCAGGGATCGGGGAGCTACCCGACCACGTTAACGCCGGTCCGGCCGTGCGCCAAATGACGTACGGACGAATGTCCCCACTTCGGTGCGACATCCGCGGGTTGTTGTCGCACTTTCGGCGCAGGATCCTGGGAGGTGAAGAGCCCTGAAGCCACCGAAAGGAGCTCTCATGGCGCCCACCGTCGTCCTCGTCCACGGTGCCTTCGCTGAGTCCGCGAGCTGGGATCATGTAATCGACCCGCTGCTGGACGCCGGCCACCCGGTGATCGCCGCCGCCAACCCGCTGCGCGGTCTCGCCTCGGACGCCGCCGCCGTCGCGGACGTCGTTCGCTCGGTCGACGGGCCCGTCGTGCTGGTCGGGCACTCCTACGGCGGCGCGGTCATCACGAACGTCCCGGCCGACGCCGGCGACATCGTCGGGCTCGTCTACGTCTGCGGCTTCGCGCCCGACCGGGGCGAGGACGCGTTTTCGCTGTCTCAGAAGTTCCCAGGCAGCACACTGGGCGACGCGTTACGGCCCGTCCCACGCACCGACGGCACGACCGACCTGTACATCAGAACCGAGCGCTTCCACGAGCAGTTCTGCGCGGATGTGCCCGCCCACCTGGCCGCGAGGATGGCCGCTACGCAGCGGCCGGCCACACAGGAGGCGCTCACCGAGCCGTCGGGCGACCGGTCACTCTGGCGCGACGCGCCGTCGTGGTTCGTGATCGGCGAGGAGGACCGCAACATCCCAGCCGCCCTCCAGCACTACATGGCCGACCGTGCCGGCGCACGCTCCACGCGTGAGATCGCGGCCGGCTCGCACGCCATAGCGGTCTCGCATCCCGAGGAGACCGCCCAACAGATCCTGGAGGCCGCGGCGGTACACGCAGCCGCCTGACAGAGAGGAGAGCAACCATGCACCTGTCCACCGCCACGAACGGAGTCGTCCTCGAGCCGGAGTCGCAGGCGTTCGTCGAGGCCACCTCCAAGCCGCCGTTCCTCTACGAGCTCACGCCCGCCGACGCACGCAAGGTGCTCGACGATGTCCAAGCAGCCCCGATCGAGAAGCTGCCGGTCGAGGACCGTTGGATCACTGTCCCGGCCGAGGTCGGCGACGTGCGCGTGCGCATCGTCCGGCCGTCAGACGCCGGGGGAACGCTGCCTGTGATCCTCTACATGCACGGCGGCGGCTGGGTGCTCGGCAATGCCGACACCCACGACCGTCTCGTCCGCGAACTGGCCGTCGGCGCCGACGCCGCCGTTGTGTTCGTCGAATACGACCGCTCGCCGGAGGCGCACTACCCAGTCGCGATCGAGCAGGGATACGCAACGGCCCAGTGGATCGTCCGCGAGGGCGCTGCCAATGGGCTCGACGCCGAGCGTATGGCCGTCGCCGGCGATTCCGTAGGTGGCTGCATGGCCGCAGCGCTGGCGCTGATGGCGAACGACCGCGGCGACGTGCGCTTCGTGCAGCAATCGATGTACTACCCGGTCACCGACGCCGCCATGGACACGGCCTCGTATAAGCAGTTCGCGGAGGGCTACTTCCTCACCGCCAAGGCCATGGCGTGGTTCTGGGACGCCTACGCGCCCGATGTCGAGCGGCGGTCGGAGCCGTTCGCCTCGCCGCTCCGAGCGAGCGATGAGCAAATCGCCGGACTTCCGCCGGCGTTCGTCGCCGTCGACGAGGCCGACGTGCTGCGCGACGAGGGCGAGGCCTACGCCGCACACCTGCGGGCTGCCGGTATCCCGGTCACGACCGTGCGTTACGACGGCATAACGCACGACTTCATGATGCTCACCCCGCTCAGCGGCACCCACGCGACGCGTGCCGCCGTCGCGCAGGCGGCATCAGTCCTGCGCGAAGCGCTCCACAGCACCTAGGAAAGGACCACTCATGCCAACGATGACCACATCCTCTGAGCGGGAAACGCGACAGGTAGAGCAGGCGAACGCGAGCGGGCGGACGCCGGTCGTATTCATCCACGGGCTCTGGCTGCTGCCGAGCAGCTGGGATCGCTGGGCCGAGTTGTTCGACGAAGCCGGGTATGCGCCGGTAGCCCCGAGCTGGCCCGACGATCCCGAGACGGTCGCAGAGGCCAGGGCGCACCCCGAGGTTTTCGCGAAGAAGACGCTCGGCCAGGTCGCCGATCACACCGCGGAGGTGATCGGGGGGCTGGAGAAGAAGCCCGCCGTGATGGGCCACTCGACCGGCGGACTGCTGGCGCAGATCATCGCCGACCGGGGTTTGTCAGCGGTGACGGTGGCAATCGATCCCGGACCGTTCCGCGGTGTGCTCCCGCTGCCGATCTCGACGTTGCGTGTCTCGATCCCGGTGCTTCGAAACCCCTTGAACAGGGGCCGTGCCGTCGCGCTCACCCTGGACCAGTTCAAGTACGGCTGGGCGAATGCCCTCGAAGACGAGGAGGCGAAGCTGCTGTACGAGGCGTACCACGTGGCGGCGCCGGCCGTCGCGCTGGCGCAGATGGCCAATGCCAACCTGAACCCGCGAACCGAGGCAAAGCTGGACCCCACGAACCCGGATCGCGGGCCACTGCTGATCATCGAGGGCGAGAACGACCACACGGTTGCGCCCGCGATCGCGAACGCAGCGTTCAAGCGCCAGCGACGGAACCAGGCGGTCACCGAGATCGAAACGATCCCCAACCGCGGTCACTCGCTGACCATCGACAGCGGCTGGCGCGAGGTCGCCGAAAAGGCGCTCGCATTCGTAAGGCGGTTCGCGTGAAGATCCTCGTCATCGGCGGGACCGGCCTTATCGGTTCAAAGCTCGTGGCGAAGCTCGACGAGGCCGGCCACGACGCCGTCGCGGCGTCACCTGACACAGGCGTGAACACGCTGACGGGCGATGGCCTCGCCGAGGCGCTCGAAGGAGCATCGGTGGTCGTTGACGTGTCGAACTCGCCGTCGTTGGAAGGCGAAGCCGCGATGGAGTTCTTCACGACGTCCACCAGCAACCTGCTGGCCGCGGAGAGCGCCGCCGGTGTCGGGCACCACGTTGCGCTATCGGTCGTCGCAACCGAGCGCCTGACCGAAAGCGCCTACTTCAGGGCGAAGATCGTCCAAGAGAAGCTGATCAAGGCGTCCTTGATCCCATACACGATCGTCCGCGCGACGCAGTTCTTCGAGTTCGGGAAGAGCGTCGCCGATGCTGCGACCGATGACGACACGGTTCGGCTTGCGCGCGTACTCATCCAGCCGATCGCAGCCGACGATGTGGCCACCGCGGTGAGCGAGCTCAGCCAAGGAGTGCCGGCTAATGGGATCGTCGAGGTCGCAGGGCCCGAGCAGTTCCGGCTTGACGAGCTCATCCGGCAGAGTCTGGCGGCACGCGGCGATCGGCACGAAGTCGTAGCCGACCCCGAAGCGCGCTACTTCGGCGCCAGGCTGCACGAGCGGACACTGCTGCCGGAAGACGATGCTCGCCATGGCGAGACTCGTTTCCACGACTGGCTGGCCCAGCCCGCCGTCACATGAGCTACTCGCCCGAGTGGATCGTCATCGGCGCCTGTGTGGGCCTGGTGGGACTGATGACCGCGGCGCCGCTCGCCATGATCGCGTTGGGGGTCGTCTTGGTGGTCGTCCTGCTCGCGCTCGTGGCGCTCGCCGCGGCGATCCTCGCGACGCCGTACCTGCTCGCCCGCTCGGTCCGACGTCGACACCGAAAAGATGTGAGGAGCTCACCATGAAGGCATCGCCCAGTCCTCCTTCAACCTCGACCGACCGGCTTATCGAAGCAATCGCAACACGTCTGCGTCGCCTCGATCTGATCGGTTGGGCACAGATCACCGCGCGGGCCGAGCAGTTCGACCTGTCCTTCGAGGATCTGCGTCTGCTCCTGGCGCTCATGATCAGCGACGGGCCCCGCAGCGTCAGTGAGCTCGCCGATCTCAGTGGGCTCTCGCTTCAAGCGGCATATCAGGCGGTTGGCCGCCTGCATCGTCGCGGCTACCTGTCCGAGGAGCGACGCCGCTATTCGCTCCGAGACGAGGGTCGAGAGCTGCTCGCCGACATCGATGCCGCCCACAGGGAGGGGATCCAGGCGTACGTCGAAGGGCTCAATGAGGGCGAGCGGAAATGGCTCGAGGAGCTGATCCGATTGGACTCGCGAAATGGATGACCGGCCCGCCCGGATAGCGGTCATCTACTACAGCGCACGCGGCAATGTGCGTGGCCTCGCCCGCGCGGTCGCAGAGGGAGCGGCGTCCGAAGGAGCCGATGTTCGCCTTCGCGCGGTCGCGGAGCTCAGCGAGGAGCTGGCGATCTCGGCGAACCAGTACTGGGGCCGGCATCGCTCCGAGGCCGACGATGAGCCAAGCGCACGCCTTGAGGACATCGAGTGGGCCGACGGGATCGCCTTCGGAACGCCTACGCGGTTCGGGAACGTCGCGGCCCAGCTGAAGGTGTTTCTCGATCTCGCCGGCGAAATGTGGGAGCAGGGAAAGCTGGTCAACAAGGTCGGGACGACGTTCACGTCCTCCCAGACCGAGCACGGTGGGCAAGAGTCGACGATTCTCGCCCTCAACAACACGCTGTACCACTGGGGCGCAATCGTCCTGCCACTGGGATACACGGTGCACGAGGCCTTCAACGGCGGTGGAAACCCCTACGGCGCGTCCTTCACCAGCGGCCGCCGTGCCGACGGCCCCGACGAGGAGACGCTGGTCGTCGCACGCGCGCAGGGCGCCCGACTTGCGCGGGTGGCGCGGGTGATCGGTGTCGCGCGAGACGCCGGGTTGCTTTCGGCAAAGGGGGCTCCGAGTTCCGGTCTGATCTCTGTAACCGACACCTCGCATGCTGAGCTCGGGACCAATTGACAGCTTGCGCTGCTGGCGGGAAGCGTCTGAGGACGTTCGGTGCGCGTACGAGCGTTGGGTCAGGGCCGCAGGCGCGCAACGGACGCTCGCCTTCCAGAGCTATCGCGCGGCACTCGGACGGGAGGAGCAAGCGGCACGCCTCCACGCCGTCACGACGGAGCGGCTCCGGTGAGCGCTTTCGTTTCCCGGGGGTTTGCGGGGCGCCGACGTGCACCGGAGGAGCTGCGCGGGCGGATCCCGCCGGGCCAGTACGCGGAGGCCGGGTTCCCGGTGCTGACCGCAGGGCCGGCGCCACGGCTCGAGCCGGAGGACTGGGGCCTCCGGATCGACGGCATGGTCACCCATGAGAAGGAGCTGACCTGGGACGAGTTCCATCGCCTGCCGTTCGAGACCGTGCCGTGCGACATCCATTGCGTGACCAAGTGGTCCAAGCTCGGCACCAGCTTCGGAGGCGTATCGGTGGACGTGCTGCTTGACGGAGTCGAGCCACAGGGTGACTACGCGATGGCGTATTCCTACGGCGGCTACACGACCAACCTCTCGCTGGCCGATTTGACCGGGGGCAAGGCGTGGGTCGTCACCGAGCACGAAGGGGATGCGCTGCCGCGCGAGCACGGTGGGCCCGCTCGGCTACTCGTTCCGCACCTGTACTTCTGGAAGAGCGCGAAATGGATCGCGGGGCTGCGTGTGATGGACCACGACGAGCCGGGCTTCTGGGAAGCGAACGGCTACCACAACCGGGGCGACCCCTGGAAGGAGGAGCGCTATTGGACCGACTGACGCCGGTCGAACAGCGTGCGCCAGGAAAGTGGCAAATCGGGACCGTCGTCCGAATCGAACCGAAGACGCCGCGCGTCAAGTCCTTCTGGATCCGGCTCCCGATGTGGATGCCGCACCTGCCCGGCCAGCACTACGACGTACGCCTCACCGCCGCCGACGGCTATCGCGCCCAACGCTCGTATTCGATCGCCTCTTCGCCGCTCGATGAGGGTGAGATCGAGCTCACGATCGACCGCCTCGACGACGGAGAAGTGTCGCCCTACTTCCACGACGTCGTGGTGGAGGGCGACCAGGTCGAGGTCCGTGGCCCTTTCACCTCCTACTTCGTATGGCGCGGCGAATCGCCAGTGGTCCTCGTAGGTGGGGGGTCGGGTGTGGTGCCGTTGATGTGCATGCTGCGCCAGCGTCGGCGGACGGGGCCCGAACTGTCGATGCGTCTCGTGTACTCGGTCAGGTCCGCGGAGGACGTGATCTATGCCGACGAGCTCGGCGAGGATGCACTCCTCACCTTCACGCGCGAGGCTCCGCAGGGCTGGGCCGGTCATACCGGCAGGGTCGACGCGGCGCTGATCGCCGAAGCAGCCGATGAAGCCCAGCTCGGCTTCGTCTGCGGAACGAACGGCTTCGTCGAGACGGCCGCGGGGCTGCTCCTCGGCGCGGGCCTCGACGCCCGACAGATCCGCACCGAGCGCTTCGGCCCGACGGGCTAGGTCTGAGCCGCAACCAGGGCTACGAGGTCGCCAGAGGCGCTATTTTCAGTGCCGGATGCTTGGGAGGCGCCTGCTGTTTGCCGTGCTTGCGCTGGGTGTCGCCGCACCCGCGGCGAACGCTGAGCCGATCTTCGAGAAGTACAAGGTCCCGACCGTCGGCGGCGCCGAGATCAACGTCGAGGTGATGCGCCCCGAGGGCGATGCGCGGGCGCCGGTGATCCTCACCTACTCGCCCTACAACACCCTCGCCGAGTACACGACACCGAACCTGGCAAACGACGGGCTCGGCCAGACCTTCGTCCCGAAGGGCTACGCGCGCGCGGTCGCGGATGTCCTCGGCACGCGCAACTCGTCGGGCTGCTGGGACTACGGCGGAGCGGACGAGCAGCAGTCCGGCGTCGACCTCGTCAACTTCCTCTCGAGCCGGGAGTGGTCGAGCGGCAAGGTCGCGATGATCGGCGGCTCCTACGACGGCACGACCGCCAACATGGTTGCCGCGCGTGGCGCCGACGCCCCCGGCCTCGCCGCGATCGTGCCGGAGGCCGCGATCTCCCGCTGGTACGGCTACGCGTACGGCAACGGCGTGCGCTACTTCCTCAACTCGGACGCGCCTGCCGACGAGGGAGTCGACACGCCGCTCGCCTTCGACTTCGGCCTGGCTCGCACACCGCCGACCGATCCGACCGATCCGCTGTTCGCCGAGAAGCTCGCGAGCCGGGCGAACCCGTGCGAGTCGGCCGAGCACACCGCCAAGGGCTACGACCGCACACCGGACTACGACGAGTTCTGGCTCGAGCGCGACTACCTGAAGGACGCCGACAACTTCCGCGCCGCGGTCCTGCTGGCGCACGGGTGGCAGGACTACAACGTCAAGCAGGACGAAGGGGTCCGGCTGTTCGAGGCCCTGGATCGGGTCCCGTTCAAGCTCGCATACCTCTTCCAGGGCACCCATCAGACGCCGGGCGGCGACACCTGGGACGCACTGCTCGACGCGTTCTTCGAGCGGACCCTCAAGGGCGTCAGGAACGGGGTGGAGAAGGGGCCCGCCGTGCTGACGGAGGGCCGCACGGTCGGCGAGTCGGGCTACGAGAGCACCGGCTTCCGCGAGGAATCCTCATGGCCGCCGCCCAAGACGCGCAACAAGACCCTGTGGCTGCGGCGCACTTTCGACCAGGACGTCCCGGGTGCCGAGCTCCCGCCGCCGAGCACGGGCGAGACGGGCACCCTGTCCGAGCAGCCCAACACCGAGCCGACGGACAACGTCTGGACCTGGGTCGACACGGGCGCCGCCAGCGAGGAGTTCTCGACCAACGACCCGATGAACGAGCCCGGCCACGGCTACTACTCGCTCTACTTCAAGTCGGAGCCCCTGACGGCCGCGAAGCGGCTCGCGGGCCGCGCGGTGCTCGACGCGATCGTCCGCCACGACCAGGGCGGCGCGCACCTCACGCCGCTCCTGGTCGACGTCGCGCCCGACGGCACGCTCCGGACCGTGGCGCGCGGCTTCTTGAACCTCGACTACCGCGACGGTCTCGAGACGGCCGACCCCGCGCCGGGCGCATGGATCGGGGCCCGCGTCGAGTTCCTACCGCAGGACTTCACGTTCCAGCCGGACCATCGCATCGGGCTCATCGTCCAGAGCTCCAACACAGTGTGGGCGCTGCCGGGAGCTGCCGGCACCGCGAACATCCTCACCGGCCCGCTCCCCGACGTGAGCGACGTCGGGTCGCGGCTGGTGCTACCGCTCAGCCGCGCGGCAGCGCCTTAGTCGGTCCCGCTTCGCCGGGAGTGGGCGAGGCGTAGTTGTCGCCCTCGGCGCGCACCTTGATCTTGTCGGGCGCCTCGTCCATGCACTTGCGGGGGACGACCACCTTGTAGGTGCCCTTGTCCTTGTCGTAGGCGACCTTGAACTTCTCGCACTTCACCTCTTCGCCTCCCTGGCCGTTGTTGCGGTTGGCCTGGTAGTAGAGGCTCGGGATCCACTTGACGCCGTAGCAGCCAGCGTCCGCCTGGTACGCCTTCTTCTTCCCCCAGAAGATGACGACCTTGAAGTAGTGCGCTTCGCACGGCGCGTCCAAGCCCTTGAGCTTGACGACGACCTTGTTATCGCCGTTGTTCACCGACATCTTCTTGATGACCCCGGTCCCCTGAACGGTCTGGGAGTCGGCGATCGCGAACGGCACGAGTGCGAGCAGCATCAAGGCTGCGACGAGGAGAGAGCGCATTCGGCGACTCTAGGTGCGGTCGCGCCGATTTGCGAGCGTTGACGCGCCTAACGGCGCGGTCGGATGCGCACGGCCCGGCTGACCGCCAGCCGCGTCCAGCCGTCCTTGTCGACGAGCGAGACGCGCGCGCGGATGCGCCGATTGACCCGGAACGATGCACGTGAGAGGTAGTCGAGCCGCTTGAAGCTCTGCGGCCACCACCCGAACCGCTCGCGCAGGCGCAGCTCGAGCACGACCCGCCCGTACGGGTTCGGCGGCACGGTCCTGACCGACACCCGGCCGCGGCGTGCGCGCACGATCACGCGGTGCTCGCTGACCAAGCAGACGGCGGGTCTGGCTCACGTCGGCGCCGGCGCGCGCTCGGTATTCGGCCGTCCGCTCGGCGACGACCTCCGCGTGCCAGCCGCCGTCGGCATCCGGCATGACCGACGCCACCGGCTCGAAACCGCCGCCCGTGTCGCGCTCGATCTGTACCGGCGAACCCGCGATCGGCGGTCCGCCCATCGACGTCTATCCGCTCGCCGACCTCGACGAGACCGGGTGGCAGGTCCTCGAGAATCAAGCGGCGGACGTCCACCTCACCCACCATCCCGGCATGGAGGCGGCAGTGGTACGGGTAGGCCCCGGGACTGTCGAAGGTCCGCTCGAAGCGGTCGCCGCCACCGATCTCGCCGGAATCGAACGTCTCGTCGTCGGCTGTGACCGTGTGGCTTCGCTCGCTGATGTTGGTCCACTCGACGGTCTCGCCCGGAAGCACGTCGAGCGGCGTAGGTGAGAACCACTGGAACTGGATGTTCACCGGCTCGACGGCCGAGGCGGGCGTCGCCGTCACGAAAGCGAGCGTGGCCACGGCGCCCGCGAGCGCCGCCCTCATCGGCGCTTGACGCGGTACAGCCCGATCATGCCGCGCATCATGTGGTCCTCGACGTGGCAGTGGTAGAGCCACGTGCCGGGATCGCGCTCGCGCCAGCGAAAGCGGAAGCTCTCCGCCGGGCCGAGCGTCTGGGTGTCGCGCGAGTTGCCGGCGCGCGACCTCCAGCGGTGACCGTGCACGTGGAAGGTGTGGTGGTCCGAGCCCATCGCCATGACGTCCCACTGGACGCGCTCGCCGACACGGCTGCGGTAGATCGGCGTGTTGCCGATGAACGCGCGTCCGTTGATCGCCATGAAGTCCTCACCGAAGGGCGAGAACACGACCTGGAACTCGCGATCGGGAAGGCGCTCGTGGCGGCCGAAGATCGAAAGCATCCCGAACATCCCGCCGTGGATCGAGTCCTCCATCGAGGGCGAGTGATCGTGGTAGGGCCATACGCCGACGGAGTCGCGGCCGGCGGTGAGCCGGTACGTGTACTTGCGGCCGAACCTGACATTGCCGTCCTTGCCGGAGAAGCCGGGCACGTACGCGCCGTCCGAGCTCGGGCGGTAATGGACCCCGTGGAAGTGCATCGAGTGCGGGTCCTTCCGCAGGCTGTCCATGTTCTTGAAGTGGATGCGAAGGCGGTCGCCAACCCGCGCGCGGATGAGCGGGCCGGGGATCATGATCCCGTCCGAGCTGGAGCGCGGCGAGTTGCGGGTCGGACGGCGCCAGTTGGCGCTGAAGCGCCGGTAGACGACGGTCCCGAAGATCGCCTTCGATGGATCGACCTCCTCGCCGGAGATCGGGTCGTGGCCGCTCGGAGCGACGTTCCACGAGTTGGGAACGGCGGCGACCCACACGTCCTTCACGCGCGCGTCGGCGGGAGCCGCCGCGAAGACAGCGAGGGCCCCGGCCGAAGCCAGGGCCCCCGCGATACGGCTTGCCTTCAAGAGACGACTACTCCACCTTGAGCTTCGCCTGCATCCACGGATGGACGATGCAGAGAATGCGGAGCGTCTTGCCGGCCGGCGCGGTCACGGGCACCTCGAAGGAGTCGCCCTTCTTGTCGCCGGTGACACCCGAGTCGCCGGGCTTGTTGAAGTTGGCCGGGTCGTTCTGACCCTCGCCGTTCTCAACGAACTCGAACTTCGGCGGCTTGTTGCCGTTCGGGTCCGCGCCGTGCGCCTTGGTCAGCTCGTTGCAGACCTGGCAGTTGAACGCCTCGTTGGCGTTCGTCGGCAGGTCCCTCTTCTTCACGAGGCTGGTCGTGTGCGGGCCCTCCTCCGGCTGGGTGTTGACGACGCGCAGGGTCCCACCGGACTGGACCGTGTAGACGTCCTTGTTGAAGCGCAGCTTGTCCTTCACGTATCGGTTGGGCTTTATCTCCACACCCGCCTTCTGCTTCACGACGGCGGTCTCGGGGGCCTGCGCCGTGTCCGCACCACCGCTCGCGCTTACGACGGCGGCGGCACCTCCGGCGGCGATCAGGGCGAGGCCTGCGGCCCCGGCCGCGATTTTCCTGTTGGTCATGTGGTCCTTTCTGCGCCAGGCACCGGCGCTGGGAGAGAGTCCGCGCGAATATAGGCAACTTCCGGCGAAAGGGGCAACTTCCGGCGAAAGGCCGCAAGTTTTTACCTTTCAGGCGCGTTTCAGAGGGTATGCGCATTCCCACCGCGGCCGTCGTTGCCGCCCTCTCCCTGGTCGTCATTCCGATCGCCGATGCCAACCAGACCTGGCCTGACGCGGTCTCATCCGACAACGTCGACTACCTGGGCTCCATCAAGGAGGACGTCGGCTTGACCACGGGCGCGAGGGTCGTCGGCAACAAGCTGTTCGTGACGAGCGCCAAGAACATCTCGATCTACGACATCTCGACGCCCGAGACCCCGGTGAGGACGGGGATCATCCCGAACGCGTCGTGGGAGAACGAGGAGGTGCCGACGAACGGCAAGATCCTCGCGTTTGCGAGCGATTTCTTCTCGCTCATGCCGAACTGCGTCAACTCGTCGGAGCCTCTGGGCACGGGCAGGCTCACCGGATGCATCCAGTTCTTCGATGTGCGCGACCCGTCGAACATCCGCGAGATCGGCATCACCCCGAAGGCGAACCACACGGTCGAATGCGTGCTCGACTGCACCTGGTTCTACGGCTCAGGGGGCACGATCGTCGATGCGCGCCACGCCCTCGACAGCGGCGCGTCGTTCCAGGCTCCGAGCGAAGCCGGCAACTGGATCACGTACCTCCGGGAGAACGAGGGCGTCGACTCCAAGAGCTGCCACCACATCCGTGAGATCCGGCCCGGCGTGCTCCTCACCGCATGTCGGCCTTTCTCCGTGATCACGGTCAATCCGAAGGAAGCGCCGGGCGCGTCGCCGACCACGCCCCAGGTGCTCTATACCGGGGAAGCGGCCAAGTTCGTCCACTCGGCACGCTGGCCGCGTGCGGGGAAGGACAAGTTCCTGCTCACCGGCGGCGAGGAGAACTTCAACCCGCAGTGCGAGTCGATCCCGAACGACGAGGACAGGGTCGTCGGAAACAACAGCGAGTTCTCGGTCTATCAGTCCAACCTCAACGACGACAGGTCGGAGACGGCGTACGACTTCGATCTCAAGTCACAGATCGAGGCAGCCGGCAACGGCACGTACACGGACGGCAAGCCGATCGCCAACCACCTCGGCTGCTCGGTGCACTGGTTCCAGGAGCATCCAACGTTCAAGAACGGCGGCCTGGTGGCGCTCTCCGAGTATGAGGACGGCGTCCGCTTCCTCCAGGTCGGCAAGGACGGCTCGATCACCGAGCAGGGCTTCTTCGCCGCACTCGGCAGCTCCTCGTCGTCGCCCAAGTGGGCGCCGTCGGGCGACATCGTCTACTCGGTCGACTACGACCGCGGCATCGACATCCTGCGGTGGAAGGGCGAGCATTACGTTCCGGGCGCGAAACCCGAGCAGAACAAGGTGAAGGGCACCAACGGGACCACGCTCACGCCGGCGCTCAACGACCGCCAGTACGAGAACCTGACCAAGCTCGGGACAGACATCCGGGCCGCGGGCTGGCAGCCCGGGCTCTGTCAGCTCGCCGCAGGCTACGGCGCCGGATAGCTCCGGCTAGCGGCGCTTCACCGTCTCGCAGCCGACCGCTCGGTCGGCTGCGTCGAGCACCGCACGGTCGTTTCCGGGCCCGCAGTTCACGCGGTCCCGACGGCCGTTGACCGCGCGGATCCGGTCGCGCCCGCGGCCGCCCGAATAGCGGTTCTTCCCCCCGCCCCCGTTCAGCCGGTCTGCACCGCCGCCGCCGCGAAGCCTGTCCCTGCGCGCTCCGCCCTTCAGGCGGTCCTTGCCGCCCCGGCCGCGAAGGCGGTCCGCGCCGCCGCCCCCGCGCAAACGGTCACCCCCGCCCCCGCCGTCGAGCCGGTCACCGCGAGGGCCGCCCCCCAGCCTGTCCGCTCCCCGCCCTCCGCGCAGGCAATCCCTGCTGCCGAGGCCGTTCAGCCGGTCGTCGCCGCCGAGGCCGAGCAGGCGGTCTCCGAACGCAGACCCGCGCAGGCGGTCGTCCGCCCGGGTGCCTCTGAAGACGTTTGCGCAGGCGCCGCGCTCGAGGTCATTTCCGCCTCCGCCTCCGCCTCCGCCTCCGCCGCGCGATTCCCGCCTGGGCTGGAGCGCGATCTGCGAGATCCCGTCCTCCCCGTTCACGACCTCGGTGGGGGAGTCGCACGGGAATGGCCCGCCGATCGGACAGCGGAACGCTTGGCCGGACTGCGCGTTCGACCAGTAGAGATGGTCCGAGTCGACGGCGACGCCGCGCACGCCGACGGAGTCCGAGGCAACCTCCTCGGACGAACAGGGGAACGGCCCCGCGATCGGACAGCGGTTGACGCTGCCGCCGAGCGAGCTGGCGAGTCCGGTGCTGCCCCAGTAGACGTGCGTCCCGGTCAGGGCGATCCCGACCGGGTGATCCTGGCCCTCGGCGACCGTCTCGGGTGTGCACGGGAACCCGCCGCTGAGCGGACAACGGCGAACCACGTTCCCGTCGAACTGCGTCCAGTAGACGTGCGTACCGTTGACGGCCGGCTGGGAGGCGTCCGGCGCCGAGGCGACCGTCTCCGGTGTGCACGGGAACGGCCCGCCGATCGGACAGCGGCGGATCGTCGCCGGGCGTGTTGTCGGCCCAGTAGACGTGCGTCGCGCTCAGCGCCATGCCGACCGGCTGCGACATCTCCCCGGTTGCAACCACCTGGCCGGCGCACGGCAGTGATGCTCCGATCGGGCAGCGCAGCACCTCGTTGGCGTCGGTCGCGGTCCAGTACACGTGCGATGAGTTGACGGCGACTCCGAAGGGATCGGCCTGCTCGTTCGCCACCGTCTGCGAGTTGCACGGCAGCGTGCCGAGGCCGCAGCGCTCGACGGTCGTCCCACCGATGTCCTGGGCCCAGTAGAGCCGCTCGGCCGGGGCGCCCGCGGCGGAGGGCGCGGTGACCGCCAGCGCCATCACCGCAATGACGAAGAGCCTCACTGCCACGGGGGAATCTAAGAGCATTCGGGTGACACCGGGCGCCGGTCACCCGGGGGCGCTCTAGCGCGCGAAGCCGAGCTGAAGCACGAGCACGGCCACGATCGCCGCGAGGCACAGGAGGTGATCCCGGAGCATCAACCGGGCGAGACCGGCCTGCTCATCCGGCGTGCCGCGGCCCGTGCCGAGAAGCGCGCCGGTGGGGAATGTGTGGCCCATGGCGAGGCCGGTGGCGCCGATCGTGAGCGTGAGCGAGGTGATCGACGCCCACCGCGGCACGTCGCCGACGGCCACCTGAGCCACCAGCGCAGCAAGCGTGCCGAGCATCACCACCGCGACCAGGCGGTTCATCGGATAGGCCTCGAGCGTCACCCGCCGGTAGTACGCGGCGATCGACGCAACACCCTCGTCGCGGCGATCGCCGCTACGCACCTGGACGTCGAACATCAGGTCGAACCAGAGCACCGCGAGCAGGAACCCGGCCCCCGCTGTGACGAACGCCGTCATCGAGACGTCAGCGGCGGCGCTGGCGCGCGAACGAAGTCCGTCGCGGGCGGGGCGAGCGCCGCCGCGTTCGGACGCCCGTCGACCTCCTCGAGCGCCTCGAACTCCTCGAGCGCCTGGCCAGCGCCGACCACGACGCAGGTGAGCGGGGAGTCGGCGAGCCGCACGGGCAGCTCGGTCTCCACGTGGAGCAGGCCGTCGAACTCGCGCAGCAGCGCCCCGCCGCCGGCAAGCAGGATCCCGCGTGTCGAGATGTCAGCCGCGAGCTCGGGTGGCGTCCGCTCGAGCGTCCCCTTCACCGCTTCGATGATCGCGCGCAGCGGCTCCGCGCACGCCACGCGGAGCTCCTCGCTCGTCAGCCGGATGGTCTTGGGCAGCCCGGACGCGACCTCGCGGCCGCGAACCTCCCCCTCGAGCTCCTCGTCGAGCGGCATCGCCGACCCGATCGCGAGCTTCAGCCGCTCGGAGGTCTGCTGCCCCACGACCACGCCGTGCACGCGTTTCAGGTGGGTTGCGATCGCGTCGTCGAAGTCGTAGCCACCCACCCGCAGCGAGTGCGACACGATCATCCCGCCGAGCGCGATCACCGCGACCTCGCTCGTGCCGCCCCCGATGTCGACGACCATGTTGCCGCTCGGCTCGGCGATCGGGAGCCCCGCGCCGATCGCCGCCGCGATCGGCTCCTCGATCAGCTGCACCTTGCGCGCGCCCGCCGCGAGGCACGCTTCCTCGACCGCGCGCTTCTCGACCTCGGTAACCCCCGACGGCGCGCACATCACGACGCGTGAGCGCGGGTACGGACGCCGGTGCACGCTGCGCATGAAGTAGCGCAGCATCCGCTCGGTCACCTCGAAGTCGGCGATCACCCCGTGCCGCAGCGGCCGGATCGCGGAAATCGTCGCGGGCGTCCGGCCGATCATCCGGCGCGCCTCGTCGCCGACGGCCTGCACGCTGCCGCTCTCGGCATCGACCGCCACGACGGACGGCTCCGACAGTGCGATCCCGCGGCCGCGCTCGAACACAAGCGTGTTGGCCGTGCCGAGATCGATCGCTAGGTCGCGGCCGCTACCGCCGCCGCCGAACAGAGGCATCGCGACAGCTTATGTGCAGCGCGAATGCGCCTAGAACCAGCGGCCGCGCCAGGGCTCGTCCCTGAGCGCGTCCTGCACGCGATGGATGTAGTCGAGCGCCGCCGGCGTGCGCCACCGGCCCGCGTACCAGGATCCGACGCTTCCCCAGATGTCCCCCGCGCCGTAGCGCTCTCCGCGCTCCACGTCGTTCAGCCACTTCTGCTCGCCGTCGAAGTACGCCCGCAGGATGCCGCCGTAGTAGTCGGCGTTGAAGGCTGTGTACTTCGAGCTGAGCGGCGGGCAGCAGTGGTAGCCCTTCTTCATCTGGAAGATGCCAAACGAGAGCCCCCCGTCGCCCACCACCGACATCTTCCAGTACGACTCGACCGTCGCGACGGCCCGGAAGAGGTCGGGATCGAAGCCCCACTTGCGCGCGGCCCACTGCAGGATCTCGTCCGTCGTGCCGCGGTAGTTGCCCGTCACGTGGGACCGGTTGATCATGTCGCTCCGGCGGCGGAAGTTCCGCAGCTGGCGATCGTTGGGACGGCGCCGGTTCGCCCGCGCGTTGCCCCGCCGCGGCTCCCAGCCCGACTCGTGGACGCGCGCGGCTGCCTCGGCGTCACTCAACGGCTCGAAGCCCGGCTTCTTGACGCTCACCGAACTAAGACTCGCCGCCGACGCCGACGCAGCGAACAGCGCGATGAGGACGCAGACGATCCCCAGGATTGCGATCCGTCGCAGCTCCATGGAGTTTTCCTCGGAGAAAGCCGTGCAGAGGTGAACTCAGGTCTCGAGCCCTGGACATATAGTCGCGCCGTGAGCGGTGACTCACTTGCGTGCAGCTGTCTCTGCGGTGGCGTGCGATTCGAGGTCGCGCCGCCGCTCGGCCGCGCCGGCTACTGCCACTGCACGCGGTGCCGGCGGCGGACGGGTACCGCGGCCTCAGCGCAGGTGCGCGTCGCGACGGGGGCAGTTCGAGTGACCGCCGGTAAGGACCTCGTTCGCTCGTGGCGGCCGCCGGACGGGTTCGCGAAGGACTTCTGTGTGACCTGCGGATCACATCTGTGGAGCCGCGACCCTGGCTCCGGCGAGGTGTTCAGCGTGCGTATGGGCGCATTCGACAACGATCCAGGCGTCAGGCCCTCGTACCGGCAGTTCGTCGACGATGCCGCTCGGTGGGAACCGATCCCCGAGGACGGCCTGGAGCGCTACGGCGGCTCTGCGTGGTCGTCCGCCCTTCCGGGAACGATGTAGACGTGAAGACGCCCAAGGAACGCCAGGACGAGAAGCGTCAGGCCAAGCTGGAGGAGATCCAGCAGCAGATCGACAGCGGCGATCTCGTCGTCCGCAAGATGACTGCGGCCGAGCGCAAGAAGTTCCCGCCCAAGCCTCCGCGCGAGAAGAAGAAGCGCTAGCTAGGCGTCGTAGGGGCGCTGCTCGACGGTCTCGACACGGCCGCCCACGGAGACCGTGCCGTCGCCCGCCGGTCGGGCCTGGATCACCGAGGCGGATCCCTGCCGGATCTCGACCGGACGGCCTACGGCCTCGCACAGGACAAGCGCAGCCGAGCCGGTGGCCTCGTCCTCGGGCACTCCGTAGTCGGGCAGGAACGCTCTGACGCGCATCGTCCCTGCGCCCGCGTCGATCCAGGCCCAGGCGACCGTCGCACCCCCGCCGTCGGGAGAGCCCTCGAGGGCCTCGACCGCATCGGCCGAGTCGAGCTCGACGAGGTCGAAGTGCGGCGCGGTCGACGGATGCGCGCGGATCCATGTCAGCGCGTCGTCCTGCCACGTGGGCACGTCGCCGGCCGGCGGCCGCAGGATCGTCGGCGCCGGTCCTTCGCGGTACAGAAGCCACGACGTTCCCACGAGCGGGTGACCCGCCAGCGGGAGCTCGACCGAGGGAGTGAAGATGCGCAGGCGGGCGCTGGCGCGGTCGTCCACGAAGACCGTCTCGGCGTAGCCGAGATCGGCGGCGATCCGCTGCCGATCCGAATCTCCGAGCGAGCCGGGCTCGAGGAACACCCCCAGCCCGTTGCCGCCGCGGCCGTCCGGGGCGACGAAGACGCGCAAGACGTCGAGGCGGAGAGGCACTCCGCTCACCCTACGGCGTACCCTGCGCCGCCATGGCCGTCGACGCGCTCACCTACCGCAAGCGCCCGGCGGCGCGGGAGCCGGAGGGGGCGCTCGTGCTGTTCCACGGTCGCGGTACGAGCGAGGATGACCTCTCCCCGTTGCTCGACATGCTCGATCCGGAGCAGAAGCTCGCCGGCTTCACGCCGCGCGGCCCGCTCTCGCTGCCCCCGGGCGGCGCACACTGGTACGCGGTCGCGCGTATCGGCTTCCCCGACCACGACACCTTCCACGCGACCTACGCGAGCGCCGGCGCATGGCTCGATGCGGTCATCGCCGAGGAGGGGCTCACGCTCGAGCGCACCGTCATCGGAGGGTTTTCGCAGGGCGCGGTCATGTCATACGCGCTCGGCCTCGGAGCGGGACGCTCGTCGCCCGCCGGTATCGTCGCGCTCAGCGGGTTCATCCCGACTGTCGACGGGTTCGATCTCGACCTCGACGCCCGTGCCGGCCTGCCGGTCGCAATCGGCCACGGCGAGTACGACCCGATCATCGGCGTCGAGTGGGGCCGTGAGGGGCGCGACCGCCTCACGCAAGCGAAGCTCGACGTGACGTACCGCGAGTACCCGCTGCCGCACGCCGTCGATCCCGGCTACCTCTCGGAGATCAGCCGCGAGTGGCTGCCGGCCGTGCTCGAGCGCGCCGGCTAGGGCTGCTCGAACGTGTCGTCGCGCGGCTTCGGGTCGCGCGACTCGGCCTGCGCGCCGGGCTCCGGCGCAGTGAGGTCCGGGATCCCGGGGATGGCGGGCACCAGGTCGGGCTTCCCCTCCGGCTTCGGCTTGTCGTTCTGCGGCGCGGGCGTCTCGGCATTCCCGGTCGTCTCGGGATTCCCAGCGTGCTCGGGCCTCCCCGGAGCGGAGTTGGCCTTGGGGTTGGACCCGCCGTGCGCGACCGCGCGCTTCTCGGCTGAGATCTGCTGCCCCTGGCCGCGATCGGCTGCGAAATCCCTCGCGCGCTCACCGTTCGACTCGCCCTGGACAGGATCGAATCCCTGCGAATGCGCGTCGCTCACACCGTCCTTGCCATAGGCGCGGCCGTCGCTCGTGATCTGCGAATCGGCGGGGCCGTCGCCACCGGCCGCCGAGCCGTCCCTGGCACCTGAGACCGCCGGCGCAGCTGCTTCGGACTGCGCGCCGCCGCGGTGGGAGTCCCCGCCGCCCACCGTCCGCTCGAGCGCAACCCCGCCGCCGACGGTGGTCGTCGTGGCCGCCGCTATGACGGCCACCTTCGCGACGCCCGTCTTGGCCGCGATCACGGCCCCGGCGCCGCCGCCGGCGAGCGCGCCGCCTCCGGCGGTCCCGGCGCTGATGCCGACCGCGGCGAGCGCGTTGTCGCGCAGTGCGAGGGTCGGCACGACCGGGAGGACCGCCGCGACCATCTGGCGCTGGCGCTTGACCTCGTCGCGGAACTCGGTGCAGCCGGGGCACGCCTTCAGGTGCCTGCGCAGCGGGCCGCGGCGCAGTGCGCCGCCGCGGAGCGTCGAGAGCTGCTCGCGGATCTCCTGGCACGGTGTTTCGCGCGCCTGCCGGCGCTCAATCAATCCCGACCGGGCCTGGAAGACGAGCGACTTCACCTTCGCGACCTCGCAGCCGATGACCTCGGCCACCTCCGCGTGCGACAGGTCGCCGAGCTCGGACAGGATGAGCGCCGCGCGCTGGTCGTCCGGCAGCTCCTGCATGTCCGCGAGGAGCTCCTTGAGGTCGGCTCGATGCTCGACCTCTTCGCCGAGGCCCACGGTCGACACGTGCTCCACGTGCTCGGTGGGCTGCTCGCGCCGCGCGCGCAGGATCGAGAGGCAGCGATTGCGCGCGATCGTGAAGATCCAGGCCTTGAAGCGAATCGGCTTGTCGCTGGCGACGATGTCCCCGTGGGCCGAGACGAAGGCCTGCTGGAGGGCGTCCTCGGCCTCGTCGCGCGAGCCGAGCATGTGCCGGCAATAAGAGAGCACCGCAGCGTAATGGCGGTCGAAGAGCACCGCGAATGCCGTGTCGTTGCCGCGCCGGAGCTGCTGGACGAGCCGCTCATCCTTGAACGTCGACAACAGCTTCCGCGACCGCGGGAGTGCGAGTCCGCCATCCGAACGGGCGAACGAGTGTGCCTCCATGAACGCATTATCGGCCTAAACGCCCGTTTCGGAAACCTTTGGGGCGCTAACCGGACAAACGCGGGCCGGCAGGCGGAGGTTGAATGGTTATCCTGCCGCCCGCATGGCTGAGCCCCGCGTCGGCAGCTTCACCCACGAGGGTTTTCGCCTCGTCTACGACGAATACGGCTCCGGGCCACGGCATCTCGTGCTGCTTCCCGGGCTTCTGCTGCCGCGCCTCATGCACCGCCCGCTGGCCGAGGAGCTGGCGGCACGCGGGAACCATGTCTACGTGCTCGACCTGCTCGGGCACGGCGATTCCGACCAGCCGCGCGACATGTGGCGCTACTCGATGCCGATGTTCGGCCAGCAGGCGGTCGCGCTCCTCGATCACCTGGGTCTCGACGAGGCCGTCGTCGGCGGCACGTCGCTGGGCGCGAACGTCACGCTCGAGGTGGCCGCGGCGGCACCCGACCGGCTCCGCGGCATCGTCGTCGAGATGCCGGTGCTCGACAACGCGCTGCTCGGCTGCGCCCTGGCTTTCACTCCGCTGCTCGTCAGCCTCACCTTCGGCGCGCCGATCGCGCGCATGGTCAGCCGGGTCGCCCGGCTGGCGCCGCGCGGCCTTCACCACCTCACCGACACGGGCCTCGACTGGATCAGCCGCGACCCGGCCCCGTCGGCCGCGGTGCTGCAGGGGCTCTTCTTCGGCCGCGTCGCGCCGCCGCGATCCGAGCGCGCCCGGATCGAGACTCACGCCCTGGTGCTGGGGCATCCGCGCGACCCGATCCATCCCTTCTCCGACGCCGACATGCTCGTCCGCGAGCTTCGCAACGGCCGCATGCTCGAGGCGAACTCGATGCTCGAGCTGCGGCTTGCGCCCGCCCGCCTCACGGCGGAGATCGCCACGTTCGTGGACGAGTGCTGGAAGCCCGCCGCGGCTCCGGACCGGCGGGTCGCATAGTCGAGCATGTCGAGCCGCAAGGAACAGAAGGAAGCGCTCAAGCGCGAGCGCCTCGCCCGTGAGCAGGCCGCGGCCCAGGCCGCGGCACGCAAGCGCCTGATCGGCATCGTCGTCGCGTCGATCCTCGTGCTCGGGATCGTGGGAGCGCTGCTTGCGGTCGTGCTGGCCGGCGGCGATGACGACGGGACCAGCAGTGGCGGAACCGGCGGCAGCGCAGCAAACGTCTCCTACCCGGACGGCGGCGAGATCCCGGCCCAGAAGGAAGCGGACCTGGCGGTCGCGATGAAGGCGGCGGGCTGCAAGGACGAGACCGTCATCGACCACCCCTACGACGACCCCGCGGGCATTCACACGGCCGATCCCAACGAGGCCCTCAAGTACAAGTCGGAGCCGCCCGCGCTCGGCCGCCATTACCAGGTGCCGATCGAGGACGGGATCTACGACGAGGCGCCACCCATAACGCATACCGTGCACGCGCTCGAGCACGGCCGGATCCTGATCTGGCTGCGACCCGACCTCACGAGCGACCAGCTGGCGCAGTTCAAGGCCCTTTTCGAGGAGGACCCCTACCACGTGATCATGCTGCCGCGCGCGGAGTTGAAGCAGCCGTTCGCCGTCAGCGCGTGGGTCGGGGACACCACCGGCCACATCCTGCGCTGCAAGGACGTGAACGAGAACACCTGGGACGCGATCCGCGCGTTCAAGGAGAAGTACCGGGACAAGGCGCCCGAGTTCGTGCCCTAGCGGCGTGCGAACCACGTAACGCCTGGAAACTGGCACATTCGCGGTAGGGTCGGGCGCATCGGAACGGGGGTCCCCGTGTTCCGATCTCAATGCTGCGACTCGTCATCGGAACAGCCGTCGCGCTCGTCCTCGGCGCCAGCATCGCGCTGGCCGCCCCCGGCCTGAGCACTCGGCCCTTCGTCCCCGACGTCGTCGAGTTCGAGCTGGCCGCTCCGCCCGCGCCGGCGGGCGTGGCGGCGAACAGCGGGTTCGTCTCGCCGCCGGTCCACGCGTCGAAGCGGTTCAACCTCGTCGGCCTCTCGTGGGAGAGCGGCAGCGACCCGGCGATCGCCCTGCGCGCGCGCAAGGACGGCGACGAATGGACTCCGTGGACGCCCGCGAACGGCGACGGGCGTCACGGCGAGCGCCGGTCCACGTCGGCGCCCGTGTGGGTCGGCGAGGCCGACTGGGTGCAGTACCGGATGTCGCGCCAGGTACCTGAGCTCGAGCTCCACTTCGTCAACACCACGGGGACCGCGACCGCCGAGGACCGCCTGCTGAACGGGCTGCGCCGCGCGGCACACGCGGCCGTCGTGAGCATCGCGCCGGCTTGGGGCGCGTCGGCGTCGCAGCCCCGGATCCACACGCGTGCCGAGTGGGGCGGCGACCAGTGCCCGACGCGCGGCGTCCAGTACGGCCGGGTCCGCGCGGCGGTCGTCCACCACACGGTCACGGCAAACGAGTACACGCGCGCCCAAGCGCCGGCGGCGATCCTCGCCGTATGCCGCTTCCACCGCAACACGAACGGCTGGAACGACATTGGCTACAACTTCGTCGTCGACCGCTTCGGCAGGATCTGGGAGGGCCGCGACGGGGGGATCGACGAGGCCGTCCTGGGCGCCCACGCGCAGGGCTACAACTCGCAGACGACCGGCATCGCGAACCTCGGCGAGTTCACCTCGACTCCCCAGAGCGACGCGGCGATCGCTGCGATGGCGAAGCTGATCGCCTGGAAGCTGCCCAACCACGGGGTGCGAACCACGGGGACGGTGAGAATGACCTCGGCCGGCGGATCGTCGGCTCGTTACCGCTCCGGGACCACGCGCCGCTTCCCGCACATCATCGGCCACCGCGACACTGGCCTGACGGCGTGCCCGGGCGAGCAGCTCTACCGCCAGCTATCCGATTTGCGCGAACGCGTGGGCGAGCAGCTGCCGACCGGCGCGAAGGTGTTGATGACGGCCGAGCTGCCGGAGGTCGTCACGTACTCGGACGACGGCCAGGCGTTCAGCGGCGTCCTGACCGACGAGTTCGGGTCGCCGATCGCCGGGGTGCCGGTCGAGCTGCAGCGGCTGCGCCGCACCGGGTGGCAGCCCTTCGACGAGGTCGTTACGGACTCGGGCGGCAACTTCTCAGCCGGCGCGCACTTCAAGCGGAACAAGATCCTGCGCTGGGAGTTCGCGGGAGACGAGACGTACCAGCCGTTCCGCGGCGACGGCACAGTCGTGGCGGTTGCGCCCCTCATCACCCTCGACACCTCCACCGACAGCGCGGAGACCGGCGAGCGAATCGACCTGACCGGCACCATCACCCCCTCGAAGGCCGAGGGCCTGAAGCTCGTGATCCAGCGCGATGACGACGGGCACTGGCGGCGCGTCGCGCGCAAGCCGGTGGCGGCCGACCACGGCGTCTTCGCGAAGCGGCCCGGCTTCGACGAGGCCGGCGACTACCGGCTCTCGGTGAGGTTCGCCGGCGACGACGTCAACGCCCCCGGCATCTCGCCGTACGTCGAGGTCACCGTGACGGACCCGCTGATCCCCTTCTAGCGCGGCGGGCGCGGCCCGTCGCGCGTGATGTCACGCCCGGTCGGCTCGAACCGCTCGTCGAGCTCGATCTGCCAGAACCAGCGCGTGAACGTGTGCCCGGCGCGGAACTCGCCCACGTGCGGCTCGACCCGTTCGCCGCGCGCGAGCCGCACGATCAGCTCGGGGTATGTCCTGCCCGGCAGCGCCGCGTACATCGGCGCGGGGAAGGCGCCGCCGAATCGGGTGTTCACATCCGTGATGCCGAGCCCGATCTCGGAGTCGCGGAACGCCTGGATCGTGCAGGGGCCGCGCACGCCGAGCGCCTCGCCGACGCGCCTGCCCAGGTCGATCAGCTCGGCGTCGTCGATCACCGTGCCCTTGATCGACTCGCCACCGCGCGACTCGATCATCGTGCGCGGGATCGCGTTGAGGCAACGGCCTTCGAGGTCACCGAGGATGTCGATCGAGAACTCGTCGCCGTCCATCAGCCGCTGGACCATCACGGGCTCGTCGATGTAGTCGACGAAGAACTCCATCTGCGCGCGGTCGGCCGCGGGGTGGATCGAGCGCGCGCCTGAGCCGCGCCGCGGCTTGACCATGACCGGGTACGAGCTCGGCTCCTCGCCCGGCAGGACGGTCGGCGGGCTCGGCAGGCCGTGCGACAGCAGCAGCTCGTGCGTCTCGTACTTGTCGTAGGTCGCACGGCAGATCTCCGGCGCCGGCACGAAGGCCGGCAGGTTCGAGCTGGCGAGTACCTCGAGGTCGAGGTCGGTCAGCGGGATCACGGCCTTGACGCCGTGCTCGGCGACGAGCTGCTCGAGGAACGGCACGTAACCGGGGTCGTCGATCCGCGGCGGCGCCACCCGGACGTCGGCGGCGTACTGCGCGGGCGCGAGCGGGCTCGGGTCCGCAGCCACGACGAACGCGTGCTCGGCGAACGCGCTGACGATGTCGTAGCGCTTGCCGACACCCGTCATCAGAGACGGCTACGTCGCGGTCGGGCCCGTCCATCCGCCTGTCCCTCCCTTGTAGATGCCGTGGCCGAGCAGGAGCATCCGGATCGTCTTCAGGATGATCTTTACGTCGAGCATGGGCGCCTTGTGGTCGACGTACCAGACGTCCAGCTCGATCCGCTCGGCCCACGGCAACGACGCGCGCCCGTTGATCTGCGCCCAGCCGGTCAGGCCGGGCTTCACCTCGAGCCGCCGCAGCTGGTGCTCGGTGTACTGGTCGACCTGGGCCTGGATCGTCGGCCGCGGCCCGACGAACGCCATCTCGCCGCGAAGCACGTTGAGCAGGTTCGGGAGCTCGTCGATCGAGAAGCGCCGCAGGAACGCGCCCACGCGCGTGATGCGCGGGTCGCCGCGGTTCACCGCCAGGCCGTCGCCCATGAACTCCGCGTCGGCGACCATCGTGCGCAGCTTGTACATCTCGAACGGCTCGCCGTCCTTGCCGACACGGTGCTGGCGGTAGATCGGGGAGCCCGCGGACTCGAGCCTGATCGCAAGCATCGCCACCAGGAGGACCGGCGACGTGAGCACGAGGGCGCCCGCGGCCGCGAGCCTGCTCACCGCGTGCCCTCCGCCTTCTCCCACTCGGCGGGCGTCCCGCGGCGCAGCCAGTCCCACAGGCCCGCCGCGAGCGACGCTGTCATGAGTACGTAGTAGCGCGCGATCCGCACTCCCACGAGCGCGCCCACGAGCAAGGCGAGCTGGATCGCGAGGGTGGCCACGTACAACGCCCCCTCGCCGACGAGCGCGATGTTGACCCCGAGCGCGATCAGGTGGAGAAACGGGCGACAGGTACCGCAGCACGCGGTGGCTGAATATCTCGAGCGCGTAGAGGGGGCCGTATCCGCGCGGTGACAGGAGGCCGCCGCGCAAGACGATCAGCCAACCGTGGCCCATCATGCGCCGCTTGCGGGCGAACTCGCCCTCGATCGTCGGCACCATCTTCTCCGTCGCGAGCGCCCGCGGCTCATAGACGGGTCGCCGGCCGCGCTTCACCATGTTGAACGGGAACGACAGGTCGTGGCCCATGCGCGGGTCGACGACGACGTAGTCGTCCCTGCGCACGGCGTAGATCGCACCGTTGCCTCCGGTCACGCCCGCGAGGCGCGACTCGAGCGACCGGATCCACATCTCGTAGCGCCAGTAGAGCCCCTCCATGTTCGTGCCCGCGTCATCCACGAACCGGACCTGGCCGCAGACGTAGCCGACCTCCGGATCGCCGAACGAGGCGATGAGCGCGCGCATGGCATCCGGCTCCCAGTAGGCGTTCGCGTCCGAGAACGCGACGATCTCTCCGCGCGCGCGCTCGACCGCGGCGTCCTGGGCCCGGATCTTGCCCCCGCGCGGCAGGTCCAGGACGAGATCCGCGCCCGCGGCGCGCGCGCGCTCCACCGTCGCGTCGGTCGAGCCGTCGGAGCTGACGACCAGCTCGAGGCGCTCGCGCGGGTAATCGAGCGCGAGTGCGTTCTGGACGCGGCGCTCGATCACGTCCTCCTCGTCGTGCGCCGCGACGATCAGCGAGACGCTCGGCAGCTCGTCGGGCGCCGGCGCCTGCCGCTCGCGGCGAGCGAGGAGCCTGAGCAGCAGCGGATAGCCGACGTGCGTGTACACGAGCAGCCCAGCGGCGACCCAGAAGACGAGCTCCAGCATCGGCGGGGAGCCTACGGATGCGGCCGGGGCCCTAGCTCGCCAGCGCCTGCTCCGGGGCGACGTATTCCACGCCGACGCCGCTGGCAACGGCGGGGTGGGTCACCTTGCCCCTGGCCACGTTCAGCCCTGACCGCAGCCCCGGGTCCTCGAGCACGGCCTCCAAGCCGCGGTCGGCCAGCGCGAGCGCGTAGGGCAGCGTCGCGTTGGTGAGCGCGAACGTGGAGGTGACGGGCACCGCGCCGGGCATGTTGGTGACGCAGTAGTGGGTGATGCCGTCGACCTCGTAGGTGGGGTCTGAGTGCGTCGTCGGCCGCGAGGTCTCGAAGCAGCCTCCCTGGTCGATCGAGACGTCCACGAGCACGGCCCGGCGCTTCATCAGCGCGAGCTGCTCGCGCCGGATCACATGCGGCGCACGGGCCCCATGGATGAGCACGGCGCCGATCACGAGGTCGACCTGGGGAAGCATCTGCTCGACCGCGAGCGTGCTCGAGTACACGGTGGAGGCGCGGCCGCCGAAGAAGACGTCGAGCTCGCGGAGGCGATCGATGTTGGTGTCGAACACGAACACGTCGGCCTCCATGCCGATCGCGATGAAGGCGGCGTTCATGCCGACGACGCCGCCGCCGATCACCATGACGGTTGCGGCCGGCACGCCCGGGACGCCGCCCAGCAGGACGCCGCGGCCACCGAGTGGGCGCTCGAGCATGAACGCCCCGGCCTGCGTCGCGATCTTGCCGGCGACCTCGCTCATCGGCGCGAGCAGCGGCAGGTGCCCGCCCGAGTCCTCGACCGTCTCGTAGGCGATGCACACGGCGCCGCTGTCGCGCAGCGCCTGCGTCAGCTCGGGCGCGGGCGCGAGGTGCAGATAGGTGAAGAGCAGCTGTCCCTCGCGCAGCAGCGCGACCTCGGACTCCTGCGGCTCCTTCACCTTCAGGATCAGATCGGCCTCGGCGAAGACGGCCCCGGCGTCCGGCGCGATCCTCGCTCCTTGCTCCTCGTACTCGGCGTCGGGGATCACGCTGCCGTCGCCCGCGCCCGCCTGGACGATCACCTCGTGTCCGTGCTCGGTGAGCTCGCGCGTCCCGGCGGGGGTCAGCGCAACGCGGTATTCGTCGGGCTTGATCTCCGTCGGAACGCCGACCTTCACGCGAGCAAGCCTATGCGCTCCCTAGCATGCCGCGGATGCAACGCCGGTTCCCCCGCTGGGCGTACGTCGTCGCTGCGCTCGTCGCGCTCGCCGCTGGCGGCCTCGCCGTGTGGCTGATCTGGGGCCGCGCTCCCGAGGACGTGTCGAATCCCGATGCGGAGTTCACGGCCCCCAGCGAGGAGCCGAAGGCGGAGAAGCGCAAGCCCAAGGACTTCGTCTGGCCGATATTCGGGTACACGCCCGATCGCGCCAAGTACTTCCCGACGAAGAGCGTCGACCCGCCCTTCAAGCGCGTGTGGCGCCACCGCGCCGACAGCCTGCTCGAGTTCCCGCCGGTGCTCGCAAAGGAGACGCTCTTCTACGTCTCCAACAAGGGCACCGCGGTTGCGCTCAACGCGAAGACCGGGAAGCGGCGCTGGAAGCGGAGCATCGGCACCCTCAGCGCCGCCTCGCCCGCGTGGGACGACGGCCGGCTATATGCGGTGACGCTGGACGGACGGATCACCTGCCTGCGGGCCGACAACGGGAAGGTGATCTGGAGGAAGGACATCCCCAGCCGAACCGAGTCGTCGCCGCTCGTGCGCAACGGGCGCGTGTACTTCGGGTCGGAGGACGGCACGATCTACGCGGTCAACGCGAAGAACGGCCACACGATCTGGACCTACGGCGCGAGCGGGGCGGTCAAGGCGGCCCTCGCGTACTCCGACCACAAGCTCTACTTCGGCGCGTACGGCGGGACCGCCTATGCGATCCGCGCGAGTGACGGCAAGGCCGCTTGGACCAGTGGGACGTCCGGCCTGTCGCTCGGCCGCAGCGGCAACTTCTACTCGACGCCCGCCGTGGCGTTCGGCCGCGTCTACATGGGGAACACCGACGGGCGCGTGTACTCCTTCACCGCCAGCGGCGGCGATCTCGCCTGGACGCAGTCGACCGGCTCCTACGTCTACTCGGGGCCCGCCGCCGCGTCTGTGAAAGGACGCGGCCCGACGGTCTTCATCGGCTCCTACACGGGCCGCTTCTACGCGTTCGACGCGCGCTCCGGCGCGGAGCGGTGGTCGTTCCAGTCCCCGGGCCGGATCTCGGGGGCGGTCAGCGTCATCGGGCGTGTCGTTTACTTCTCGAACCTCGCCACGCGCGAGACGCACGGCCTCGACGTGCGCACCGGGAAGGAGGTCTTCCGGCACGACGGCGGAGGCTTCTCGCCACCGCTCTCGGACGGCAAGACCCTCTACCTCACGGGCTACGCGACGCAGCTCGCGCTCAAGCCTCGGAAGGAAGGCGGGAAGAAGCAGGAAGGCGGCGGTAAGAGGCGGAAAACGGCAGCGGGGTAGAGGTCGGGATCCGCCGGCGGAATCATTCCGCTCTGGACCTCCATATACGGGGTCTACAGCAGACTCGTGACAGGCGCCCTCCCTACCCAGCCTTACCCGCGCCGGGCAGCTCGAGGAGCTGGGCGTTCGGGACGTCGAGCTCGTGAAAAGATCGAGACCGCGAGGGTTAGTCAGCGCGAACGCGCAGCGGATCGTCCCCCCGTGGCAAACGCACAGCGCCGGAAGCGGTCCCGCGCGCACCTCAGCGAGCGCAGCCGTGACTCGTTCGGCATGCTCGGCCAGCGACTCGCCGCCGGGAAAGCGGAAGTCGGCGCCACCCCGCCTCCAGGCGGCCCATAGCTCCGGCTCATCGCGCTCGATCTCGTCGAGCAGCCGGCCCTCCCAGTCGCCGCGGTTCGACTCGGCCAGGCGCGCGTCGGACGTCACCTCTAGCCCGAGCTCGCGGGCGACGATCTCCGCCGTCTCGCGCGCGCGCGACAGATGGCTGGAGTACACCGCCGCCACCTCGCGAGTCTTCACGGCGGCGGCGAGCTCGCGCGCCTGGGTGCGGCCGCGATCGTTGAGCGGCGAGTCGATCCATCCCTGAACCCGCTGCGGCGGGACGTTGTCGTCCGTCTCGCCGTGGCGGGCGAGCAGGATCACTTCTCGTGGAAGAGCTTCAGCGTGTCCGCACGCAGCCCGAGCCGCAGCGTCTCGAGTGAGAGCGCGTCCTCGGGCAGGACGTTGCCGAGGTTGACCTGCGGCCCGAGCACCTCGATGAAGCGCACCTGCTGGTGCTTGCGAGGTGCCTCGAAGATCAGCTTCGACTGGTCGATCTCGTGGACGATCTCATCGATCAGGCCGGTGCGCGGCTCGCCGTCCGGGCGGTACATGCCGGCATCGCCCGTGACCCGGCCCTCGCAGACCACCTGCGCCGCCCCGGCTTCGAGCGCCTCCTTGATCAGCGCGACCCACCGGTACGGGGCGAGCAGCGCCTGGGGATCCTTCTCGCCGACCTCGGCGAAGACCGTGAAGTCGGCGGCCAGCTTCTCGATCAGAGCAGCCTTCTCGTCGGACGGGATCTGCACGGTCCCGCTCGACACCTCGACGTGCTCGATGCCGAGCTCCTTCAGCCACGCGCCGAACTCGTCGACGCGACCCTGGGTCCACGCGAGCTCGGTGAGCGTGCCGCCGAGCAGCACCGGGACGCCCCGCGAGCGGTAGGCGTCCAGTTTCGCCTCCAGGTCATTGGTGACGTACGCGGTGCCCCAGCCGAGCCGGATGAAGTCGACGTACTCCCCCGCCGTGTCCGCGAAGCTCGCGGCCTCGGCCGCGGACAGGCCGGTGTCGATCACGTGCGTCACGCCCTCGGAGCGCGGCTTTACCTGCCGCTCGGGCAGGTCCAGGAAATCGGGCACGACGCGGCAGGTTACGAGGCTCGCCTGCAAGGTGTGACCCAGATCACTGTGGGCAGCCCCAAACGCTCCCGTACACTCGAATTTCGGGCGATGGAGCAGACCTGCAACAACTGCGGAAGCGCAAATCCCGCAGCAGCGAAGTTCTGCATGTCGTGTGGCGCCCAGCTCGAGCGCCGCTGCCCTTCGTGTGGGACACCCGCGCCGCCGGAGGCGAAGTTCTGCATGTCGTGTGGCTCCGCGCTCGACCCGGCGGCCGCGCCCGCGGCGCAGCAGCCGGCACCAGCGCCAGCGCCGCCTCCCGCGGCTCGTGCGACGCCGGCCGACGAACGGCGGCAGGTGACCGTCCTGTTCGCCGACCTGTCCGGCTACACGGCCGTGTCGGAGCGGATGGACCCCGAGAGCGTCAAGGCGCTCGTCGACGGCGCGCTCCGCCGGCTCGGCGAGGAGGTCACCCGCCATGGCGGGACCGTCGACAAGTACATCGGCGACAACGTGATGGCCGTCTTCGGCGCGCCGGTTGCGCACGAGGACGACGAGGAGCGGGCCGTGCGCGCGGCGCTCGGGATGCAGAACGCGATGGAGGAGATCAACGCCCTGCTCACCGCCCGCCACGGCGCCAGCTTCCAGCTGCGCGTCGGCATCAACACCGGCGAGGTCCTGGCCGGCGCGGTCGGCGACGGCTACACCGTCATCGGCGACACCGTCAACGTCGCCGCGCGGCTGCAGGCCGCCGGACGGCCGGGCACGGTCACCGTCGGCGAGCGGACATACCGCGCGACATCCGGCGAGGTCGAATACCGCGCGCTTGACCCGCTGCACCTGAAGGGCAAGGCCCAGCCCGTGCCCGCGTGGGAGGCCGCTTGCCTGGCGTCGGCCCAGCCGACCCGGCGCGCCCGCGCGCGCGTGGCCACGCCGCTCGTGGGGCGCGACGACGAGCTGTCGCTGATGGAGTCGCTGTACGGCCGTGTCACGCGCGAGCGCCGCCCGCACCTGGTCACGCTGATCGGGCAGGCGGGCGTCGGCAAGTCGCGGCTCCTGCACGAGTTCCGCCAGCGGGTCGAACAGCTCGCCGAGGAGGCACCCGCGTTCCGCGAAGGCCGCTGCCTCCCGTATGGCTCCGGCGTCGTCTACTGGGCGCTCGGCGAGGTCATCCGCGCCGACGCCGGGATCCGCGACGAGGACAGCGCCGACAAGGCCTGGGAGAAGATCAAGGACTACGCCTGCGGGCTGCTGCTGAATGAAGAGGGTGAGCGCGAGGCCGTCGAACGGCGCGCGGCGCTCGTAGCGCGCCTGCTGGGCATCGAGGTGCCGGACGAGCCCATGCCGGTGGAGATGGACGATCCGCAGAAGCTGCGCGAGGCCTTCTTCTCTGCGATCCGCGCCGCGATGGAGGCGCGCTCTGAAGAGCAGCCGCTCGTCCTCGCCTTCGAGGACATCCACTGGGCGGACCACGGCATGCTCGACCTGATCGAGTACCTGGCGCAGTGGGTGCGCGGGCCGCTCCTCATCCTCTGCCTCGCTCGCGACGAGCTGCTCGAGCACCGGCCCGCCTGGGGTGGCGGGCGCCGTGGTGCGACATCGATCTTCCTCGACCCGCTGAGCGCCGACGAGACGCGCGAGCTCGTGACCGCGCTGATGCCCGAGGGCGCCGACGCGCAGAAGGCGGCGGATGCGGTGGCGACGCGCGCCGGCGGCAACCCGTTCTTCGCCGAAGAGATGGCGCGCATGCTGGCCGAGGAGGGATCGGTCGAGACGGCAGAGCTGCCGGGCACCGTCCAGGCGCTGCTCGCCGCGCGGCTCGACTCGCTCGAGCCCCACGAGCGCCAGCTCGTACAGCAGGCATCCGTGGTCGGCCGGACGTTCTGGGAGGGCTCGCTGGCGGCCGTGGCGCGCGACGCCGGGTTCGACCTGCACGACGCCCTCCTGTCGCTCCAGGAGAAGGACCTGGTCATCCCGTCGCTGGGGAGCCAGCTCGCAGGTGAGCAGGAGTACGCCTTCAAGCACGTGCTCATTCGCGACGTCGCCTACGGGATGCTGCCGAAGTCGGTGCGCAGCGCGAAGCACTTCGAGGTCGGGCGCTTCATCGAGGAGCGGATGGGCGACCGCACGGACGAGGTGGTCACGGTGCTCGCGGAGCACTACGGCCGCGCCGCGATCCTCGCGGAGGAGTCCGGGCTGCCCGATCTCGAGCGCCAGCCGCTGCACAACAAGGCGCTGCACTTCCTCGAAGCGGCGGGCGACGCCGCGGCGCTCCTGTACTCGAACCCTGAGGCGTTCAAGCACTACAAGGCCGCGCGCGACATCCGCCACACGCAGGACCCGGAGACGCTCGCGCGCATCAACGAGAAGCAGGGCGACGTCGCGCTCCGGATGGGTCGCGTCGACGCCGCGATCGAGGTGTGGGAGGAGTGCCTCGAGTTCCACCGCTCGCAGGAGGACCTGCGCCGGATGGGCGACCTCCACCGCAAGATCGGCGCGGCGCTGTGGCACAAGGGCGACCGCAAGCAGGCGCTCGACCACTACCAGAAGGGCACGAACCTCCTGAAGGACGGGCCGCCCTGCCTCGAGCTGGTGCGTCTCTATGAAGAGGCCGCGTGGCTCTACATGCACGCCGGCGACAACATGCTCGCCATCTACGCCTCCGAGAAGGCGCTGCGGCTCGCGGAGCGGCTTGGCGAGACTCGCGCAGCCAGCCGCGCACACGGCATCTTCGGGCGCGTCTTCGGCCGCATCGGCGACTCCGCCAAGGCGCGCGAGAACCTCGAGCGCTCGGTCGAGCTCGCGCGCGGCTCAGATGAGGGCGAGACGATCAGGGCCCTGCTCGCGCTCGGCAACCACCTGGAGATCTCGGACGCCGACTACGACGCCGCCGGCGCCTCCTACACCGAGGCGCTCGCAATCGCGCAGCGGGTCGGCGACCTGCCCGCGCAGGTCGAGCTGCACGCCGCGCTCGCCCAGCTCGCCGTCAACCGCGCCGACTGGGACGCCGTCGAGACGTTCACCGAGGACAGCGCCGAGCTAGCGGAGCGCGAGGGCCTCGTCGGAAAGCTCTGCCTGCCGTACGCGTCGCGTGGGCTGCTCAGGTGGCGCAGCGGCGACTGGGACGCGGCCGAACGCTCTTTCCGGCGCGCCGCCGAGCTGGCCGACCAGGTCGGCTGGTCGGAGGTCAGCTTCGCCGCGCTGCTGGGGCTGGCCGCTGTGCTGCGCGACCGCGGGGAGTACGCGGACGCGGAGACCGTCTTGGCACAGGCACTCGACGTGTGCGAGCGCGCCGGCCTGATCGCGCAGTCGATCCAGGCCATGTCCTCGCGCGCCCTGATCCTCGCGCTCGGCGGCCGCATGGAGCAGGCGCGCGACGCCGCCTCCGAGGCCGCGGACCTCGCCGACCGCCTCCATTACCCGGTCGGAGGGGCCGCCGCGCTCGAGGCGCAGGGCGCGACCGACGAGGACCTCGACAAGGGCAACGAGCTGCTCGAGCAGGCGGCTGACGCCTGGACTGCGATCGGGCGCCCGCTGGACGCCGCGCGCTGCCGGCTGGCCCTCGGCAAGCGCCTCGCCAAGCATGGCGACGCGCGGTCGAGAGAGGTCCTCGAGGCGGTCGCCGACGAATTCGACGGGCTCGGCGTCGCGCACCTCGCGCGCGCCGCACGCGAGACGCTCGCGAGCGTCTGAGTAGCTACTGCGTCTGGTCGGCGCCGACGAGCACGACGACCGAGGCGTTGCCGCCCAGCGCCGCGGAGTCGAGGTCGATCGGCTCTACGGTCGCAATGCCGAGCCTCTTGGCGACGAGCTTGGCCTCGCGATCGGCGCCCTCCGCGTAGAGGACGGTTGACGTCGTGCGCTGTTGATCGACGGCGTTCGCGACGTTGCCGCGCTGGAACCCGGCCGACTCGACCTCGTCGCCGATCTGCGCGGCGAGGCCGGGAACGGTTGTGCCGTTGAGGACGGAAACCGTGACCGTCGACGGGTTGACCGGCGCCTGCGGCTCGTCGGAGGCCTGCTCCGCGGCCGTGCCGCCACCGTCGTCGCCGCCCAGCTGCGAGATCCCGAAGACCACTCCGCCGCCGATGACAAGAACGCCGGCCGCGATCAGGGCTATGTAGCGCGCGCTGAGGCCGTCGCCTCCGGATCGACCGCCGCGCCCACGGTCGCGCAGACGCGCAGACGACGCCGGTAGGACGGCGGTGGACTGCGAGACCGACGAAGCCGCGGCGGGCGAGCGCACGGGTGGCGCTGGGCGAGCGGGCACGACCGGCGGCGGAAGCGGCGGGCGCGCGGACGGAGTCGCAGGTTGCGGGCCGGTGGGCGCGGGCGCCGGTGGAGCCCCGTCGGGCGCCTTCGCCCCGTCCTTCTTGTCCCCGTCCTTCTTCTCCTCGCCGGGCTTGTCCTTGCCCGGCGCGGCGGCGGGGGTCGCAGGTGCGGGGCCGGACGCCTTCGCGGCCGCTCCCGCGGCAGCAGCGGCGGCGGTCGCCGGAACCGGCGGGGCCGCTCCCGGGGCAGGCTTGTCGCCTCCGTCCGTCGCCGGCTTGCCCGCCGGCGTTGCCGCAGGTGTGGGCACGCCGGGCTTCCCGGGGGCGGGTTTGTCAGCGGTCTCCGGCTTCGCCCCGGCCGGTTTTACGGCGGGAACCGCCCTGACGGCACCGGCCGCGGCGGGCCTGGCGGCCTGCTGGGCCGTCTGCTCGGTCGTCTTGCCGGGGACGGCTGCCTGCTCGGCAGCGCGCTCTGGTGCGCGCCCAGCCCACTCGCGCAGGCGGCGAAGGTCGCGCGCCTGAGAGAAGTACAGGGCGGCGAGCACCGCCAGCCCCACGACCGCCGCAAACCCCGCGTAGGCCCCTACATCCTGGATTACATCCACGGTCGCGCAACCTTAACGGCGCGACCGCCCGTCAACCCGGTTCGGAGACGGCGCGCTCCGCCAGGGCGGCCCGCTCGGCGGCCAGCTCCTGGACGATCGTGGTGACCGATTCCGGATCGTCGGAGTACACGCGGTCCTCCACGCGTACGAAGGCGGACTCGACCCATTCGGGGTGGAGTCGCTGCCGCAGGGCGACCATGATCTTCTCGGCGTGCGTCGCTCGCGGGCGCTCATCCGGGTTGAACAGCTCCTCGTGGATCTTCTCGCCCGGCCGCCTGCCGACGACCTCGATCACGATCTCGCGTCCCGGCTCCTGGCCGGACAACTTGATCATGTTGTGGGCGAGGTCGATGATCCGCACCGGGTCACCCATCTCGAGCACGAAGATCTCGCCGCCCTCGGCGAGCGCGCCGGAGCGAATGATCAGCTGGACCGCCTCCGGGATCGTCATGAAGTAGCGCGTCATGCGCTCGTCCGTGACGGTGACGGGGCCCCCGGCTGCGATCTGGCGGCGGAAGATCGGCACCACCGAGCCCGACGATCCGAGCACGTTGCCGAACCGGACCGTCGAGTAGCGCGTTTTGGGGAAGCGATGCTGAGCGGCCTCGATTGCCCACTCCGCGAGCGCCTTGGATGCGCCCATCACGGTCTCGGGTGAGACGGCCTTGTCGGTCGACACGAGCACGAACCGCTTGGTGCCCGCCTCGCCCGCGGCGGCCGCGACGATGCGCGTCGCGACGGCGTTGTTGCGCACGGCCTCGATCGGGTTCTCCTCCATCAGCGGCACGTGCTTGTACGCGGCGGCGTGGAACACGACGCCGGGCCGGTGCTCCTGGAAGACCTCGCCCATCCGGACCGCGTCGCGGGCGTCGGCAAGCACCGCCTGCGCGCGCGTGAAATGCCGCTGCTCCTCGAGCTCGCGCCTGATCTCGAACAGCGCGTTCTCCGCGTTCTCGACGAGGATGAGCCGCCGTGGCGACACGCGCGCGATCTGGCGGCAGAGCTCGGCGCCGATCGAGCCGCCGGCGCCCGTCACGAGCACGGTCTCGCCGGTCAGGTAGGCGCCGACACGGTCGATCTCGACACGCACGGGCTCGCGGCCGAGCACGTCCTCGACCTGGACCTCGCGGACCTGCCGCACCAGGTCGACGCCCCCGCGCAGGAGCTCGAACGTCGTCGGCAGCGTCCGGACCGGGATGCCGCGGCCACGGCACGCCGTCACGACCTTCTGCCGGAGCACGCCCGGCGCCGACGGGATCGCGATCACGACCTCGTCCGGGCCGGACGCGTCCAGCACGCGGTCCAGCTCGTCCGTCGACCCCAGCACCTTGAGCCCGCCGATCCGCTGGCCCTGCTTGCGCGGGTCGTCGTCGACGAAGCCGATCGGCACGTTCTGAAGCTGGGGGTTGCGCCGCAGCTCGGTGAGCACCTGCTGGCCACCGTTGCCCGCGCCGACGATGAGCACCTCGCGCGTGTTCGGGCCGGTGAGGACGCGCGACGGCCGCTCGACGATCGCGCGCGCGAGGAAGCGCGACCCGGCGACGAACAGAAGCGTCAGCAGGCAATCGATCGCGATCACGCCGCGCGGCGGGTCGATGCCGTTCGGCGAGATCAGGAACAGCGCGCCGACCAGGACGAGCGTGGTGACGACGACCGCTCGGACGATCGACTCGAAGTCCCGCTGGTCGACGAAGCGCCACAGCCGGTTGTAGAGGCCGAACGCCGCGAAGAAGGCGACCTTCCCGACCACGACGAACACGATCGTGTCCTCGAGCAGCTCCTTGTAGCGGTCCGGGAAGGTCTGGTCGAATCGGAGCTGGAACGCGAGGTACCACGCGAGGCCGACGAGCAGCGCATCGATCGCTATCTCGACCACACGGCGGGCGTTCACCGAGGACTTGAGGCGGCTGAGCATGGCGACGGGTCAGTGTAGGCCGGTGAGCATGCGCAGCGCGAGGTCTCGCGGGTCGCGCCGCACGCGATCTTGCACCGTACGAGCCCGCTTCTCGACCACGATCTCGTCGGCTTTCGAAAGCTTCCGCAACCTTCCCTCGGCCATCAGCCGCTCGTCGACCGCGCCCAGCCGGCCCTCGAAGGTGGTGAACACAGGCGTGCCGAGCGCGACCGCCTCGCGGTTCATCGTGCCTCCGGCGGAGACGACGAGGTCGGCGTGCCAGACGAGGCTCTGGGCGTCGACGGCGTGCTCGGGCACGATGAAGCCGCCCGCCGTCGCGACCTCGGCGCGCTGCTGGCGCGTGCGCGGCAGGACGACGGTCTGCGCCTGATCGCGCAACCGCTCCAGCACCTGCTTGAAGACCACGTTCTCGAACCGGTGGTAGAGGGACACGTCGGGCGGCGTGCGCACGACGGCCAGCGGCTGTCCGGCGTCGAGGCCGAGCTCGTCGAGAACGACGTCGCTCGGCTCGAAGTCGGCGAGGTAGTACTCCTCCTTCAGGCCGGGATACGCGCGGATCTTCCCGCGTGCGCCGTAGCGGTACAGCCGCTCCTCCGGGATCGCGTCCGGCACCACGACGTTCCGCACGAGCCGGCAGTTGACGCTGTGCTGAACGGTCGCCCACTCGTAGTCGAACGCGGTCGCGCTGGGAACCCGGAGCAGCTTCGCGGCCACCGTGATGTCGTTCGAGCCGTGGCCCAGCGCCGCGTCGAACCGCCGCCCGCGGGCCCAGCGAATAAGTGCCGCGGAGCGCGAGACGAGCCCGATCGCCTTGCTGCCGCGGCGCCCGCCCCGGTGCCGGCCCACGGCGGTGTGCCGAACGCCGAGGCGATCGCACAGCTCGAGCGTCTGGGCGAAGTCTCTCGCGGTGACCTCCACCTCGTGTCCGTCCGCCTCGAGTGCGCGCACGACCGGCCGCATGACCAGGACGTGCGGGCTGTTCGTCAGGTCGATCCAGATGCGCACGCCCGCACCACCTCTTCGACCTGCTCGCGGGTCAGGTCCTTGCCCATCGGGAGCGCGACGTGCGTGCGTGCCGCCTCGCGCGTGCCGGGAAGGTCGAGCACGTCCGACCCCCACTCGCGCATCGCGGGCTGGAGGTGCGACGGGACGCGGTAGTAGCCCGTCCCGATTCCGTCGAGCCGCTCGTTGCGCACGACGTACAGGTGGTAGACGTGCTCAGCACCTTCGACGGGCGCAGGCAGCTCGGCGTGCTCGCCGAGCCCGAGCGCTTCGTACGCCGCAGCGACCGCGCGGCGGCGGTCGTTCCACCCGTCGAGCTCCGGCAGCAGCAGGCTGAGCACCGCCGCCTGCATCTCGTCGAGCCGCGAGTTGTAGCCGACCTCGGTGAACGTCTTCTTGTCCTCGGAGCCATGGAAGCGCAGCCGCCGGGCGAGCGCCGCGATGTCGTCGTCGTCGGTGACGACGGCTCCTCCGTCGCCCAGGCAGGGCAGGTTCTTGGATGGGAAGAACGAGAACGTCGCGACCGTCCCGAGCGCACCCGCCCGACGGCCGCGATACGTGGCGCCGGCCGCCTGGGCGGCGTCCTCGACGAGCGGCACGCCGAACTGCTCGAGCTCGTCCACCGGGGCGACGTTGCCGAAGAGGTGGACGGGGACGATCGCCCGCGTGCGGGACGTGATCGCAGCCGCCACCGTTTCGCCCGTGACGCAGAACGTGGCCGGGTCGATGTCACAGAACACGGGCCTGGCGCCGGCGGTCACGACGGCCTCGGCCGTCGCGTAGAAGGTGAACGAGGGCACGACGACGTCATCGCCCGGCTTCACGCCGGCCGCCCGCAGCGCGATCGTCAGCGCGTCGGTGCCGTTGGCGACGCCCACGCAATGGCGCACTCCGAGGTACTGGGCGAAGGCCTCCTCGAACGCCTTCACCTCGGGACCGAGGATGTACCGCCCGCTTCTGGCGACCTCTGCGAGCTTCTCGGCGATCCGCGGCTGATACTCGTCGAGGGAGCTTGCGAAAAGGGGTACGGGCAAGCTCGGTACCCTACCCCGCCGCTTGACGCTGACGATCGCATCGCTGACCGACCCGATCGTCGACTTCGCAGTCGACGTCGTGGACGCCATGGGGCTTGCCGGAGTTTTCGTGCTGATGATGCTCGAGAGCGCCTGCATCCCCATCCCGAGCGAGGCCACGATGCTGTTCGCCGGGTTCCGTGTCGCCGAGGGCGAGTACTCGCTCTTCGCGGCGGTGATGGTCGGATCGGTCGCGAACCTGGTGGGCTCCTGGCTCGCCTACTGGCTGGGCTACATCGGCCGTGTGGACATCCTCGAGAAGCACGGCAAGAAGCTGCACGTGAAGAAGAGCCACCTCGAATGGGCTGACCGCTGGTTCGAGCGCCACGGCGACGCGACCGTCTTCTTCTCGCGGATGCTCCCGATCATTCGGACGTTCATCTCGCTGCCCGCCGGCGTCGCGCGGATGCCGTTCTGGCGCTTCAGCGTGCTCACGTTCCTCGGTTGCGTGCCCTGGGTCTTCATGCTCACGTTCATCGGCAAGGAGGCGGGCGAGCACTGGGAGGACTGGAAGGACTCGCTGCACTACGTCGACTACGCGGTCGCGGCGATGATCGTGATCGGCATCGTGTACCTCCTGATCCGCCGCCGGGGCGGTCAGCCGGCTTCGGAATCCCCCTGACCCGCGGCAAGGCGCTCCTCCTGGGGCTCGTCCAGGGGCCGGCCGAGGTGCTGCCGGTCTCGAGCTCCGGGCACCTGGTCCTGCTCGGGTCGGACGACAAGTCGTTCGAGGTGTTCGCCCACGCCGGAACCGCCGCCGCACTGCTGCTGACGCTCCCCGCTCCGCGCGTAAGGCCGTTGATGCTGGCGCCGGCCGCCTTCGCTGGGCTGCTTCTGGAGCGGCCGATCGAGCGGCGGCTCGGCCGCAGGTCGACCGCAATCGCCCAGGTCCTCGGCGGTGCGGCGCTGATCGCCGCCGACATGGCCCCGGCGCATCGCGGCGAGGCCGACGCCGGGGCGCGCGATGAGCTCTTGATCGGGCTCGCGCAGGCGTGCGCGCTCGTGCCCGGCGTGTCGCGGAACGGTGCGACACTCACGGCGGCGCGGCTGCTCGGCTTTCGCCGCGACGCCGCCGGCCGGATCTCCCGCGACGCCGCCCTGCCGGTGATCGCCGGCGCGACGGCCCTGAAGCTCGCGCGCCGCCCCGGCGCGAGGCGGGCATCGGGTCACCTCGTCGGCTTCTCCGCGGCATTCTTGTCGGGGCTCGCGGCCGCGCGGCTCGTGCCGCGGATCGACCGGCTCCGGTCCTATGCGCCCTTCGGGCTCTACCGCATCGCGCTCGGCGTGATCGCTCTCCGCATCATGAGGTTGAATGACCGTCATGGGTGAGGGTGCATACGCCGAGTCCGGAGTCGACACGGCGCAGTCGGACGCCGCCGTGCAGGCGCTCGTGTCGGTCCTGGGCACGATCGACCTCGGCCGCTCCCCGCGTGCCGTGCTCGGCTCCGGTCACTACGCGAACGTGCTGCGGCTCGATGACGTGACCGGGATCGCGCTCTCGACGGACGGGGTCGGGTCGAAGGTGATCGTGGCCGAGCAGCTCGGGCGATTCGACACGGTCGGAATCGACTGCATCGCGATGAACGTCAACGATCTCATCTGCGTGGGTGCCGAGCCGATCGCGCTGCTCGACTACATCGCCGTCGAGCAGGCTGACCCGGAGATGCTGCGCCAGCTGGCGGAGGGCCTCAAGACGGGCGCGGAGCTGGCCGGCATCGAGATCCCCGGCGGCGAGCTGGCGCAGCTGCCGGAGGTGATCCGCGGGCACCCGTCGCCACGCGGGTTCGACCTCGTGGGTGCCTGCTTCGGCCTGGTGAAGCTCGACGAGATCGTCACCGGTCGCCGCGTCGAGCCCGGTGATGCGATCGTCGGGGTGCCATCCAGCGGACTGCACTCGAATGGGTACACGCTCGCGCGCAGCGCGCTGACCGACCTCGACGAGCCGTTCGGAGACGGCTCCATCGGCGATGCCCTGATCGAGCCGACGCGCATCTACGTGCGGGAGGTGCTCGAGCTGCTGCGCTCCGACGTCGACGTGCGCGGCCTCGCTCACATCACGGGCGATGGCTTCCTCAACCTCGGCCGGCTCGAGGCAGAGGTCGGGTACCGGATCTCCGACCCGCTGCCGCCGCACCCGATCTTCGAGTTGATTTCCGAGCGCAGCGACACGCCGCCGGAGGAGATGTACGAGGTGTTCAACATGGGCTGCGGCCTGTGCTCCGTCGTCCCACAGGCGTTTGCGGCTGCAGCGGCTGCCACACTCGGTGGGCAGGTGATCGGCGAGGTCTCCGAGCGCGCGGGCGTGATCGAGGTTGCAGGCCTCGAGGGACGCCGCGGCGAGGGCTTCGCCCCTGTATCCAGCTCTCAGTGATCGGCACTCTGCTCAGCGGACGGTTCCGGCTCGAGGAGAAGATCGGCTCGGGCGGGATGTCGACTGTCTACCGCGCGTTCGACGAGACGCTCGAGCGGTGGGTCGCGATCAAGCTCCTGCACCGGGAGATCTCGTCCGACTCGGACCAGCTCGAGCGGTTCCGGCGCGAGGCGCGCGCCGTCGCGAGCCTCAGCCATCCGCACGTCGTGACCGTCATCGACTTCGGCGAGGACGACGACCATCCCTACATCGTCTTCGAGTACGTCGAGGGCGAGACGCTCAAGGAGCGGCTCAGGCGACTCGGGCGACTGCCGGTCGCCGAGGCGGTCGCGTACGCGATCGAGATCGGCCGCGCTCTGGAGTGCGCGCACCTGAACCGGCTCGTCCACCGCGACGTCAAGCCGCAGAACGTGCTGATCGACTCCGAGGGCCGCGCGAAGGTCACCGACTTCGGGATCGCGCGGTCGCTCGAGGCGGAGGGCCTGACGGCCACCGGCCGCGTGCTCGGCACGACCGACTACGTCGCGCCCGAGCAGGCGCTCGGCGAGGACACGACGGCGCAATCCGACGTCTACTCGCTCGGCATCTGCCTCTTCGAGATGCTCACCGGCGAGGTTCCGTTCAAGGCGGAGACCCAGGTCGGGGTCGCCATGAAGCACGTGAAGGACCCGCTGCCCGACATCCGGATGCGGCGGCCGGAGATCTCCGCTGCCCTCGCGTCGGTCGTCGAGACCGCGTGCGCGAAGGAGACGGCCAACCGCTACGCGAGCGCACACGAGGTGGTCCACGACCTGGAGCAGGCGCTCGTGATCGAGGCGTCCCGTTCCGGCGAGGCGGGCGGCGAGGCGACGACCGTGCTCCGGTCGCTGCCCGACGACACCGCTGAGTTCGGTGCGCTCAAGCGGCTCCGCCACCCGCGCCGGCGGGTGCTCGTGATGTTGCTGGTCGTCCTGCTCGTGGCCGGCGGCGTCGTGTTCGTCATCGACCGCGCGCAACGCGGAAGCACCGGCGGCGCGGACGTCGCGGGCGTGCCCGGCCTGACAGCGGTCAAGCTCGACACCTCCGGTGCCGAGGACTTCGACCCGTTCGGGGACTCGGAGGAGCACTCCGAGGAGGTGTCGCTGGCGATCGACGGGAACGTCTCGACGCGCTGGGAGACCGAGACCTACACCGTCGGCGACCTGCAGAAGGAGGGCGTCGGCCTGATCGTCAACCCGCGCGCCCCGGTCGCCGCGCGCGCGCTCGACATCGTCACGCCGATCCCCGGCTGGACCGCCGAGGTGTATGCGTCGGAGGACAGCCCGGATGACCTGGCGAGCTGGACGCGCATAAGCGGCGCCGTCGCGGTCGAGGACGAGCAGCGGATCGAGCTCGACACCGCGGGTCAGAGCTTCAGCTACTACCTGCTGTGGATCACCGCGCTGCCCGAGGGCGAGCAGAACGCCGCCGTCGCCGAGCTGAGCCTGCGGAAGTAGTTAGAAGCGGTACGCGCGCTCGCGCTGGTGTCGCTCGATCGCGAGCTCGACGAGGCGCGACAGGAGGTCTGGGAAGGCGAGCCCTGACTCCTCGAACAACTTCGGGAAAACGCTCGTCTGCGTGAAGCCGGGCATCGTGTTGAGCTCGTTGACGAGCACGCGCCCGCCGTCCTCGACGAAGAAGTCGACGCGGGCGAGGCCCGCGCATCCGGCGCGTCGGAAGACTTCGACCGCGAGCTCGCGCACGCGTGCGCGCGTTGCCTCGTCCAGCCGAGCGGGGACCACCAGGTCCATGCCGCCCGGCTTGTACTTGGCGTCGTAGTCGTACCACTCGGCGTTCACGACGAGCTCGCCGGGCTCGGACGCGACCGGATCGTCGTTGCCGATGACCGAACACTCCACCTCCATGCCCTGCGAGAGCCCCTCGACAATCGCGAGCGGGTCGTGGCGCCACGCCTCCTCGAGCGCGGTCTGCAGCTCGTCCGCGGTGCCCGCCTTCGAGATTCCGACCGACGACCCGAGCCGAGCCGGCTTGACGAACACCGGCAGCCCGAGCGCCTCCAGCGAGCGCAGGTCGTCGCCCTCGCGCGCGCGGCGGTAGGCCACTTGCGGGATTCCCGCGTGCGCCATCACGTCCTTGAAGACGACCTTGTCCATGCACAGAGCCGAGGCGAGCACGCCGGCGCCCACGTAGGGCACGTCGGCCAACTCGAGCAGTCCCTGGACGGTGCCGTCCTCGCCGAACGGGCCGTGAAGCGCGGGGAAGACGACCTCGGCGCCGAGCAGGCCTCCGGATGGCTCGACCGTCACCGGCTCGCCGTTCGCGGTCCACCGCCCGTCTGAGGAGATCTCGACCGGCACCGGCTCGTGACCCGCCTCCTCGAGCCCGGCGCGAATTGCGGCCGCGGACGCAAGCGAGATCTCGTGCTCGCTCGAGCGGCCGCCTGCCAGCACGGCGACCCTCACGGGGTCAGCAACCCTTCGCCCGCGCCCGTTGGCGGCACGCCGACCCCCTCGTCGTCCTCAGCCGCGACGCCGACGACGATCTCCACCTCCGAACGAGGCGCGACGTCGGCGCCGGAGCCGGGGCTCTGCCTCAGGACCTGGTCGACGGCGGCAGGGTCGTCGGTCTCCTCCTCGGTCACGACGGGGCGCAGGCCGGCGTCACGCAGGGTGTCCTCGGCCGTCGTGCGCGAGAACCCGACCACGTTCGGGACCTCGACGGTCTCCTGTTCCTTCGCGACCGTCAGCGCGACGCGCGAGCCCTTGTCGACGACGGTGCCGCCGACCGGATCCTGGGCGATCACCGTGCCCGGGTCCGCGTCGGACTCCTCCTCCCTGATCGTGAAGCCGAGCCCGGCGCGGTTGAGCGTCGCCTCGGCGGATTCGCGCTCCAGGTCGACCACGTCCGGGACCTCGACCTGCTGCGGGCCGGTCGAGACGAACAGGAGGACGCGCGAGCCCACCTCAGCGCTCGTCCCGCCCTGCGGGCTCGTCCTGATCGCATCGCCCTCGTCGAAGCGGTCCGACGCCTCGTCCCGGACCTCGACCTTGAAGCCGCACAGGTTCGTGTCGTCACGGGCGCCGCAGCCGGCCCTGCTCAGCTCGCGCACGGCGCGCTTCTCCGCGAACCCCGCAACGGTCGGGACCGTCACCTCCGGAGCGCCGGTCGAGACGACGAGCTTGACGGTCGAGCCTTCATCGGCCTCGGTGCCCGCGGCCGGGTCCTGGTGGATGACCTCGCCGATCGGCGCAAGGTCGGGCTGGCGGTCGACGTCCACCTCGAACCCGTCGTCCTGAAGCCGGTCCACCGCGACGGCCTCGGGCTGCCCGACGACGTTCTCGACCTCGACCTGATCGCCGCCGGCGAACAGGAGCAGCGCGAGCGCGATGAGCAGCGCGGTCAGTCCGAGCGCGATCCACGGCCAGCGCAGCTTGCGCTCCTCCTCTGGAGGGGGCGCCGCCGCGGGGACGGGCGCGAACGCCGCCGTGTCCTGCCCGAGTGGCTTCGCCGCCACGCCGGCGCGTGCGCCCTCGAGCGCACGGATGAACTCGTCCGCGTCGGCCCAGCGCGCGGCCGGGTCCTTCGCCAGGGCGCGCATGACCGCCGCCTCGAGCTCCGGCGCGACGTCGGGCCGGAGCTGGCTGATCGGCGTCGGCGGGTCATTCAGGTGCTGGACGGCGATCGCGACCGCGCTCTCGCCGTCGAACGGCAGCCGTCCGGTGAGCAGCTCGTACAGGATGACCCCGACCGAGTAGAGGTCGGACTGCGACGTCGCCGGCTGCCCCTGCGCCTGCTCGGGCGAGAGGTACTGCGCCGTGCCCATGATCGAGCCCGCCTCGGTCATCTCCGACGCCCCCGCGCGCGCTATGCCGAAGTCCGTGACCTTGGCGTTCCCCGCGTCGTCGAGCATCACGTTGTGCGGCTTGAGGTCTCGGTGCACCACGCCGCGGCGATGCGCGAAGCTCGCCGCGCGCAGGATCTGGATGCCGATGTCGATCACCGACTCCTGGTCGAGCGCGCCGCGCTCGCCGATGACCTCCTTGAGCGTGCGCCCCGGGAGGTACTCCATCGCGATGTAGTAGGTGCCGTCGTGCTCGCCGCGGTCGAAGACGTTGACGACGTTCGGGTGCGTCAAGCCGGCCGCGGACTGTGCCTCGCGCTTGAAGCGCTCGACGAACTCGGCGTCCTGCGCGAAGCGCCGGTAGAGCACCTTCAGCGCGACCTGGCGGCCCAGGTGTGAGTCCTCGGCGCAGTAGACGTCCGCCATCCCGCCGGACCCGAGCCGGTTGAGGACGCGATACCGGCCGTCGACCAGGGTGTCTGGAGCCACCTCAGCCAAGGAGCGTCTCCATCACCTGCTTCGCGATCGGCGCGGCCACCTGGCCGCCCTGACCGGTCGTGTTCTCGACGACCACGGCGATCGCGACCTTCGGCTCGTCGGCCGGGGCGAACGAGACGAACCACGCGTTGTTCGTGCCGTCGCCGCGCTCCGCTGTTCCCGTCTTGCCGGCGACAGCCACCCCGGGGATCTGGGCGGCGGTCGCGGTGCCCGACTGCACCACGCTCTCCATCATCGCCTGGAGCTGGTCGGCCGTCTCGGTCTTCATGACGCGCTCTTCCTCGGACGGGTCGATCGTGTCGCGCACGCGGCCATCCTTGTCAACGATGCGGTCGGTCAGACGCGGCCGCATGCGAACGCCGTCGTTGCCGACGGTCGCCACGACGGTCGCCATCTGCAGCGGGGTCGCCTGCGTCTGGCCCTCCGCGCCGCCCTGCCCGATCGCCACGCGGCCGACGTCGAAGCCGTCGTTCTCGTCCGCCAGGTCGCCGCTTGCCTTGACGACGCCGCTCTCGACCATCTGGTCGTGCGGGTAGTCGAGCGGCGGGTCGCTGTTGAAGCCGAACTTCTCCATGTAGTCGAGCATCGTCCCGGCGCCGAGCTCCTCGCCGACCTCGGCCCAGACGGTGTTGACCGATTGCGTCAGCGCCTGCGTCAGCGACAGCGGGCCGTAGTCGCCGGACCCCTCCGCGCAGCAGTTCGACAGCGGTGCGCCGCCGATGATCTTCGGCGACTCGCCGCTCACGACCGAGTCCGGTGTGTACTCGCCGCTGTCGAGCGCGGCGGCCGCCGTGACGACCTTCATCGTCGAGCCCGGCGGGTAGCGCGACTGGGTCGCGCGGTTGACGATCGGCGCCCCCTCGGCCTGGTTCAGCTCGCGCTGGCGCGTCTCCCACTCGTTGGGGTCGAACGTCGGCGAGCTCGCCATCACCCGCACCTTCCCGGTCGCCGGCTCCATCGCGACGACAGCGCCGATGTTCGAGCCGAGCGCCTCGACCGCGACCTGCTGCGCCTCCGGGTCGAGGTTCGTGTGGACGTCGTCGCCCTCCCGGTCGTGCCCCACGAGCTCTTCGAAGATCGTCAGGAACTCGTTCTTCTCGCCGGTGAGCTCGTCATTGCGCGACTCCTCGAGCCCGACGCGCTGGTCGATGAACGAATAGCCGATCGCGTGCGCGAAGAGGCTGCCCTCCGGGTAGTCGCGCACGTAGATCTTCCGTTCGCCGCTGCCCTGGGGATTGCTGTGCGCGAGCACCGTGCCGTTGTCGGCGAGGATGTCGCCGCGAGGCACGCGCAGGTCCTCGAGGATCGGGCGGCGATTCGCGGTGTTGTCCTCGAGCCCGTCGCGTCCCCACACGGTCCACCACGACGTCGCGAAGACGAGGATCCCGAACAGCACGGCGATGAGCGTGTAGAGCTGAACGATCTGGCGGTTCACGACGCCACCAGCCCTCCTTCGCGCGGCGCCCCGCGGCGCGCGCTGTCCGAGACGATCAGGAGCAGCGCGATCAGCACGAAGTTGGCCACGATCGAACTACCGCCGTACGAGACGAACGGCAACGTCACGCCGGTGAGCGGGATCGTCTTGGTGACGCCGCCGACGATCACGAAGACCTGGAGCGCGAACACCGCGGTCAGCCCGACGGCGAGCAGCTTCGTGAACCCGTCCTGCGCGACCATCGCCGTCTTGAACCCGCGCTGGGCGAACAGGAGGTAGGTCACGATCAGCGCGACGGCGCCGAACAGGCCGAGCTCGTTCGTGAACACGGCATAGATGAGGTCCGTGTGGGGCGCGGGCAGGATCGACTGCCCGCTCGGGAGCTGCAACAGCGACTCCCCGAACCCGGTTCCGAACAGGCCCCCGTCGGCCTGTGCGAACAGCCCCTGCGCGACCTGGTAGCCCTCCCTGTCGACCACGTCGCTTGCGAACGGGTCCTGCCAGATGTCGACTCGCTCGTGGACGTGGCTGATGTTGTTCGCCAGGAACGTCGCTCCGAGCACGAACAGGCCGAACCCGGCGGCGACCAGCGACAGCCTGGCGGTGGCGACGTACAGGAGCGCGAGGAAGCCGCCGAAGAACATCAGCGAGCTGCCGAGGTCGCGGATGAAGACGAGCATCAGCATCGCGGCGCCCCAAACGAGGAGGAGGGGCCCGAAGTGCTTCATGCTCAGCCGCGGTATCCGGCCCTTGACGAGCACCTCACGCGTGTCGTTGAGGTAGCTCGCCAGGAAGATGATGATCGCGATCTTCGCGAACTCGGCCGGCTGGAATTGGATCGGCCCGATCTTCACCGCGAGGAACGCGCCGTTCACCTGGCTGCCGATCCCGGGGAGGCGCGGCATGAACAGGAGCGCCAGGCCGACGGCGGCGATCGTGTAGCGGTAGCGCTCGAGGACACGGTGATCGCGCAGGAACACGATCGTCGCGACGAAGAACAGCAGCCCGACCACGAACCACGTCGCCTGCTCACGAGCGAGCTCCTCGTCGATCCGGTAGATCATCACCAGGCCGATCGCGGCGAGCGAAGCGGCGAGCGGGAACAGGTAGGGGTCGGCGTGCGGGAGCCGCGCGCGGATGAAGAGGTGCGCGAAGACGCAGCAGCCGAGGAAGAAGAGGCCGTAGGTCGTGGTCACCTCGCTCGTCGATTCCGAGCGGGTGATCAGCACCGCGGTGAAGCCGGCCGTCACCAGCAGCGAGACCGGGATCAGAGCGAACAGCTCACGCCAGCGTGCTGGAAGCATCACTCCTCCAGCTCGCCGCGCTCGACCTGCTTGATGAGGTCGACGGCGTCGCCCTTGCTGCGCAGCCGATGGTCCAGCACGCGGTCGCGCCGGCTCTCGGGCAGGAACCGCGCCGGCACCCCGGTCGAGTACTCGACGTCCCAGAGCTCGATGCCCAGGGGCAGCTCATATGGCAGCCCGCGGTAGAGCGCGACAAGGCCGCGATCGTCGGTGCCTACGAAGTAGAACTGGCGGCTGCCGACCCAGAAGCCCACGAGCACCGCGCCGACCACGAGTGTCACGACGACCACGGTCACCCAACGGCGCAGACCCGGCCCGCGCCTGTGCCGCGCCGGGGGGCGCGCAGCCTTCTCGCGGACCTGGCGCTTCTGCTCGTCGTCGAACACCATCGTGGCGTCGGATGCCGTCTCGGGGTCGCGCTCGGACGCGGCGGCGACGGCCGCCTGGACGTCCTCGCTCCGCAGGGAGTCGGCCTGCCCGGCGACCATCGTCGCCTGGCCCTCAGCCTCCGGCTCGGCCTCGCCCTCCTCGGCAACCCGGAAGAGGACCACCGTGATGTTGTCCCGGCCGCCCGCCTCGTTCGCCACGCGGACGAGGTCCTCGGCAGCCTGTCGCAGCGACGAGCGGCCGCGCAGGATCGCCCCGAGGTCGTCCTCGGGCACCATCGTCGTGAGCCCGTCGGAGCAGATCAGGTAGACGTCGCCGCTGCGGGCCGGATAGGTCATGCGCTCCACCTCGACCTGCGCCTCGGGCCCGAGCGCGCGCGTGATGATCGAGCGCTGCGGGTGGACCTCGGCCTCCTCCGGGGTGAGCCTGCCGGCGCGGACCATCTCGTCGACGAGCGAGTGGTCGTGGGTCAAGCGCTCGAGCTCGTCGCCCCTGAGCCGGTAGGCCCGGCTGTCGCCCACGTGTGCGATCGCCACCTCGCCGTCGCCGACGGAGACCGCGGTCATGGTGGTTCCCATGCCGGCGAGCGCCTCGTCGCTCCGCGAGAGCTCGTGGATGCGGCGGTTCGCCTCCTCGACGACCGTCGCCAGCTCGCGCTCGCCTACCTCCTCTTTCTGCCCGAGCGCGGCCAGCTGCTCCACCGCCGCCTTTGCCGCCACCTCGCCCGCGCGCGCGCCGCCCATGCCGTCGGCCACCGCGAAGAGCCCGGCGTCGGCGGCCGCGAACAGGTCGTCCTCGTTTGCGTTTCGCTGGCGCCCCACGTCGGTGAGGCTGTGTTGCTCGACTACGCGCAGCACGGGCTACTCCTGGTAGCTGTACTCGGAGTCGCCGATCCGGATCTTGTCCGCCGGCTTGAGCTGCTCGGCTTTCCGCAGCTGCCTGCCGTTCAGGTACGTCCCGTTGGTCGAGCCCATGTCCTCGACGTACATGAACCCGTTGCGGACGAAGATGCGCGCGTGTACGGAGGACGCGAACGGGTCCTCCACGTGGATGTCGGCGGAGCCCGCGCGGCCGAGCGTCACGCCCTCGGAGATGTCGATCACCGTGCCGGGCTCGTAGCCCATCGCGGCCACCACCTGAAGGCGCGGCTCCACGCCGGCGCTCAGGTCGAGCACGGGCTCGCGGTCGCGGTCGCCACGCGGCTCATCCACCGCGCCCTCGACCATCTCCGGCTCCTGGCCGCGCACGAGGTCGCGGCGGGCGCTCCGCACGACCCAGAGCAGGAACAGGTACAGCACCACGAGGAACCCGAACTGAAGCGCCACTGCGAGCGGGTCGTCGGACACCGCTACTCCTGTTCGAACGTAAGCCGGGAGATTCCGAGGGTGATCTCGTCCCCGGGGTTCAGACGCCCGCCGCGGGAGCGCTTGCCGTTCAGCTTGATGCCGTTGGTCGAGCCGAGGTCGCGGACGGCCCAGCCGCCCTCCTCACGCCGCAGCTCGGCGTGCTGGCGCGACACGTTCGGGTCGTCGAGCACGAGGTCACATTCCCGCGATCGGCCGATCACGAACGGGTCGCCCGACACGACGGTGCGCTTGTCCTCGCCGACGAGCAGCGCGCGCGTCGCCTGCCGCGGCTCCTCGACCCTGCGCGCACCGGTCGTCGAGTAGACCATCGTGTGGCCGAAGTCGCCCTCGACGGCTTCGACCTCCTCCCCGGCCTCGGCCGGCTTGACGAGCTTGGCCTGGATGCCGAACTCGCCGAGGCTCAGCCGGTCGTCCGTCTCGAGCTCCACGGTCGGGCGCGTCAGCAGTGCAAGCCCGTGCGTGCGTGCGTGTTCGAGCAGATAGTCGGACAGCTCCTTCTTCAGGCCGTCCTCATAGGTGTCGAAGCGCGCCCGGTCGTCCGGCGACAGGTAGACCCAGAACTGGTTCGGGACGTAGGTGCGAGAGAGCGAGACGCTCTTCGCCTCCTCCATCTCCTTCGCGAGCTTGCGGGCGATCTCGACAGGCTGGACCTGCGACTTGAACGCGCGGCTGAAGGCCCCCTCCACGAGGCCCTCCAGCTTCGCCTCGAGGTTTCTGAGCACGCTCACCGGACGGCCATCCTACGGAAGAGGCTCCTGCTCGACGGGCCTCGCCGCGAGGCCCACCGCGGCAGCCGCGACCGCCACGACAACAGCCAGGATCGCTCCTCCGACGGCCCCTCGAGCCTGGTCGAGCTCGACCGATGACGCGACTAGATCCGACACCCCGGCGTGCGCCGTCACGAGGGCCGCGGCCCAGGCCGAGGCGCCCAGCACGTCCAGCGCGAGCGAGCGCCCGCGCACGACGAACGGGAGGATGGCCGCCAGGGCGACCCAGATCACGACCGGCGCGGTAGCCGGCGAGCTGAGCAGCGGCACGAGTGCGTCGGAGGCGGCATCGCTTGCCGAGGCCTCCCAGTCGCCACGCGGGAGCGTTCCGTCGGCAAGGCCGAAGAGCAGTGCGTCGCCGGACAGCACCTCGGCGATGACGAGCCACCAGAAGCCGGCGGCTGCGAGGCCCGCACGCCGCCACGCGGTCGAGCAGAGCCCGGCGACTGCCACGAACATCGGCGCGAGCGCCACCACCCCCAGCAGCGGAGCGAGCGCAGGCACCGACCAGAGGAGGCCCGCGCGCGGCAGCAGGAACGGAACCGGCGCGACACCCGCCGCCACGACGAGCGCGGTGCCCTCCCGGTCCGCGCCGGGAGACGCGAGCCAGCCGATCAGGCACGCGGCGGCAGCCAGCCAGCCGAGTCGCGGCAGGAGGCTGGTAGCGAGAGCGGTAGCGACCGCGGCCCCGAGGCTGGACACGGGCGGCTCCGGGCCGAGCGCCTCGAGCGCGGCCAGCATCAGCGCGCCGGCGGCGGCACCGGCCGCGAGCCGGGCCGGAACGGAGCTGCGCGGTGCGGCGAGCCGCTGGACGAGGGTGCGGTCGCTTGCGCTCGTCAGGCCGAAACGGACGAGCGTCGCCGGCTCCACGAGCCCGCCCTCGTCCGACAGGTGCGCCTCGGCATCGGCCAGCGCCCGGCGCAACTCGCTGATGTGCGGCCGGCGCGCCGGGTTCGGGTCGAGGCAGGCATCGACGGCGTCGCAGAGGTCGTATGGAAGGTCGCGGCGCCGGTCGGCGAGGCGCGGCAGGCGGCGTCCGAGGCGGCGCGCCGTGCCGGCGGGCCCGTGACCGCGCACCGGGTTCACACCGGTCCAGCCCTCGTACAGCATCAACGCGAGCGAGTAGACGTCCGCGGCGGGCGTCACGCGCAGGCCCTCGGCCTGCTCCGGCGCCATGTACGCGAGCGTGCCGACGATGTCGCCGGTGCGCGTCAGCACGTCGCCGCTCACGAGGTGGGCGACGCCGAAGTCGGCGAGCTTGGCGAACCCGGCCCCCGCGTCGGGCTCGGCCAGGACCATCACGTTCTGCGGCTTCACGTCGCGGTGGATCACCCCGCGCTCGTGCGCATGGTCGAGTGCGTCGCACAGGGCGAGCCCGATCAGGGCGACGTCGCTGTCGGACAGCGCACCCGCGTGAGCCAGCTCCGCGAAGGTTCGGCCCCGAACCAACTCCGAGACCAGGTAGGTCGAGTGCTCGTCGTGGTCGAGCTCGTAGAGGCCGACCACGCCGGGATGGTTGAGCCGCGCGGCGGCCTGCGCCTCGCGTGCAGCCCGGGTCATTCCCGCTCGCTTACGCTCGCCCCCCGTGTCGCCGTGCTCGCGCGGGATCACCTTCACGGCGACGTCGCGTTGCAGGCGCTCGTCGTGCGCGAGCCAGACGACGCCGAACCCGCCGGCGCCGAGCATCCGCTCGAGCCGGTAGCGGCCGAGGACGAGCCCGGCCTCAGGCCCCACATCGGCGGGGTCCGGTGCGAGCCGCTCGGTGCGCTCGGTGTCGCGCAACTCCTGGGTCGTCACAGGTCGTTCCATTCCAAGTTGGGAGGTTCGCGTCCTGCGAGCCCCTCCCTGCCCCCGCAGGATGCCAGGCAGTCCGCCGAAAAGGGCATACTCTGCGCGGTTTGTCCTTCCTCGACGAACGCGACGACCAACCGCGCCCGCCCAGGCCCCCGCGCCGCCCGCCGCCTCGAGGGCCGCAGGCCGACCCCCAGACATTGCTCGTCCGGCGGGCGATCGCGGCCGGCGGGGGCCTGCTCGTCCTGCTGCTGCTCTTCTTCGGGATCCGCGGTTGCCAGGCGTCCCAGAAGGAGCAGGGCTTCAAGGACTACGTGCGCGACACGGAGGAGCTCGTGGCCGAGTCGGACCAGCAGAGCACCGCGCTCTTCGACCTGCTCGAGAACCCGGGCAACAGCGAGGTCGACTTCACCAGCAACATCAACGGGTCGAAGGTCCAGGCCGAGCAGCTCGTCGACCGGGCCAAGAGCCTCGACGTCCCTGACGAGCTGAAGGGTGCCCACGACCGGCTCGAGGACACGCTCGAGTTCCGCCGCGACGGGCTCGACGGGATCGCCAGTGTGGCGGCGGCGTCGGGGACGGACACCGGCGACGGGGCGACCGGAGCGACCGACGGGGACACGAGCCCGAATGCGCAGATCGCGGCGCAGATGCAGTCGTTCCTGACGAGCGACGTCATCTACTCGCAGCGCTTTCTGCCCGACCTCCTCAGCACGATCGAGGAGGAGGACCTCGACGAGGACGTCCCGGTGCCGGCCACGCTCACCGACCTGGAGACGATTCAATTCCTGCCGGACATCCAGTGGCTGCAGCCGTCGTTCGTTTCCGACACCCTGGGCGCGATCGGATCCGGCAGCGACGAGCCCGCCACGCCGGGGCTCCACGGCAACGGCCTCGGCACGGTGACTGTGCAGCCGTCCGGCACCCAGCTCGTGGAGGGCAGCGCCGCGCAGATCCCCTTCACGGAGGACGTCTCGTTCGACATCGAGATCGCCGACCAGGGCGACCAGCCGGAGGCCGACGTCGTCGTATCGGTCGAGCTCGCCGGCGAAAGCGGCGAGCCGATCCAGCTCGAGGAGACGCTCGACGCGATCAACCCGGGCGAGAGCAAGGTCGTCAACGTGCCGCTGGCGGAGACGCCGCCCATCGGCGAGTCGGTCGACATCACCGTCCGGGTCGAGCCGGTCCCGGGCGAGGAGAAGACCGACAACAACGAGGCCACCTTCACCGCGATCTTCTCGCGCTAGTCTCAGCGCGCGGTGGACGAGCTCACCTCTACGACCGGGATCGTGGCGCTCGCCGCGGCCGCCGTGGCGCTGATCGCGCTGCTCACTGCGATCGTGCTCGCGGTGCGGCTCCGGCGGCTACGCGCCGCGCAGAGCGCAGTCATGGGGCCGCAGGGCAGCCAGGACCTCGTGACCTACGTCCAAAACGTCGGCGACGGGTTCACCGACTTGCGTGAGTGGGTGGAGCGCGCGCTCGCCCAGGTCGACGAGCGCCTCGCCGTGGCGGCAGATCGGATCGACGGGTCGATCGCCTATCGCTCGCTGATCCGCTACGACGCGTACGGCGAGATGTCGGGGCACCAGTCCAGCTCGCTTGCGCTGCTGGACGCCCACAAGTCGGGTGTCGTCATCTCGTCGATCCTTCATCGCGACCAGGCGCGCGTATACGTGAAGCAGCTGACCGAGGGCGTGCCCACGCTCGAGCTCTCGCCCGAGGAGCAGGAAGCGGTGGACACGGCGCTCGCCGGCGGCGGCGTGCACACCGCGGCCTAGCGGTGCGCGTAGCGTTCCTGGGGCCTGCCGGCACCTTCACGGAGGAGGCGCTTCTCGCGTCTGCCCCGGAGGGCGCGGAGCCCGTCGCGTACCCGACCGTCTACGACACCGTCATGGCCGTGCACGAGGGCCGGGCCGACCGCGCTCTCGTCCCGATCGAGAACTCGCTCGAGGGCGGTGTGGCCGCAACGCTGGACGCGCTCGCGACCGAGGCGTCGGACGTGCGGATCGTCGCCGAGCACATCCACCCGATCCACCACTGCCTGCTCGCGCCCCGCGAGCTCGCCCTCGGCGAGGTGACGCGGGTCATCTCGCATCCGCAGGCGATGTCCCAGTGCGCAACTCTGCTGCGCACCGAGCTTGCCGACGCCGAGCGGGTGTCGAGCGTCTCGACGGCCGAAGCGGCGCGGGCCGTGGCCGAGTCCGCGGAGCCCTGGGCGGCGATCTCGTCGCGCCTGGCGGCCGACCTGTACGGGTGCGTCGTCCTGCGCGAGGACATCGAGGACTCCGGCGACAACGAGACCCGCTTCGTCTGGCTCGCGCCGGCCTCGGACGCCGCCGCCGAGGGCGGGGACAAGACCTCGATCGTCTTCTGGGGCTTCAACGACGAATCCCCGGGCGCGCTCGTGAACGTGCTGCGCGAGCTGTCGGACCGCGAGATCAACCTGACCCGGATCGAGTCACGGCCGCGGCGCGTCGGCCTCGGCCACTACATGTTCTTCGCCGACCTCGACGGCGGCGCCGAGGAGCCGAAGGTTGCCGAGGCCCTCGACGCGCTGCGGACCCGGGTCGAGGAGCTGCGCGTGCTTGGTTCGTATCCGTCAGCCTGACGTTCGCTCCCGTTTGCGCGGCTATTCTTCGGGCCAAGTTGGTAGGACCACGTCGGACTACCGGTCGCGTGCTCGTACTGAATGCTTCGTACGAGCCCATCAACGTGTGCACGGTGCGCCGCGCGACGGTGCTGGTGCTGAAGGACCGCGCCGAGGTCATCGAGCAGGGCGAGTGGGCGCTCCACTCCGAGAGCCTCACGGTCCCGCGTCCCGTCGTGATCCGCCTGGTCACCTACATCCGCGTGCCGCGCGACGCCCATCGCCGCAAGATCACCCGCCGCGCCGTCTTCGCGCGCGACCGCTGGGCCTGCCAGTACTGCGGCTCGGAGCGCCACTCGCTGACCGTGGACCACGTCATCCCACGGTCGAAGGGCGGATCCTCGACCTGGGAGAACATCGTCACCTGCTGCGCTCCCTGCAACCGCCGCAAGGGCGACCGGCTCCCGAAACAGGCGAACATGCACCCGCGGCACGCCCCTCGCGCCCCCTCAGCGACTATCTTCGTGCACGTGGCAGAGCCGAAGATTCCGGCGGCGTGGGAGCAATATCTTCCTCAGGCGGCGTAACAAGGTGGCAGGGCCTCCCGTTCCTCCCCCGGCGCAGCCGGGGCCTCCGGCCGGCGAGCAGCCGCCGGAGCAGCCTGAGCTGACTCCCGAGGAGCGGCGCGAGCGGCGCCAGAACCGCTGGCTGATGCTGGTGACCCTGATCGCCGTCGCGGCGGCGGCGGCCGGCGTCTACGCCATCTTCGAGGCACAGGACGCAAAGGACGAAGCTCAGGACAGGGGCGCCGTGAACTCCCTGCAGGCGGACGTCGAGGTCCTCCGGGAGCAGGTGACGCAGCGACTCGACCAGGTCGAGGGCCGCCTCGACGACGCGGCCGACGCGGAGACCCTCACCAAGCTCCAGAACGACGTCAACGACCTCGACAAGCAGGTCAAGGACCTCGACCAGCAGAGCGGGGGGTCCGACAACGTGACCAGCCGTCTCGACGACCTCGAGCAGCGCATCGAGGACCTCGAGCAGGACTCGAACAACAACTAAAGACGAGGGGCGCCCACCGGGGACGCCCCTCGCACGACTTTGCTGGATTTGATCGGAGGCGGTCGCTGCGGACGCCTCGGCGCCGCGGCCGGAGGGACGAATCCCGGCCTCCTTCTCCGACGGTGTCCCGGTTGGACTCCGCTAACGGGGTCCAGCGAACCGGCTAGCGGCCGGTCACCTCCAGGGTCCCGAAAAGACTGTCACTCAGTAGGACCACCTCCTTTCCCTGGTGAATCCGAATCTAGCGGATCACGCGGCCGGTGCCTTCTCCGCCGGGCTCCTCACGACGAAGGCGACCGAGGCGACGATCACGGCCGTGCCGACTGCCACGAACGGGGTGATCTCCTCCGAGAGGATCGCCCACCCCAGGAAGACCGCGATGACGGGATTCACGAACGCGTAGGTGGCGACCGTCGAGATCGCGACGTGCCGCAGGAGCCAGTTGTACGCCGTGAACGCCGCGATCGACCCGACGAAGACCAGGAAGATGAACGCCGCCCAGGCATCGGCGCCGATCTCGCCGAGATGCAGGTCGTCGAGCTCGCCGATCGCCAGCCCGACGGCCACCATCGCGCCGCCGCCGATGATCATCTGCCACGCCGTGGCAGTGAGCACGTCGGGTGGCCGCTGCACCCGGTTGGCGGCGAACGAGCCGCTGGCCCACAGCACGGCCGCCAGGACGACCAGGAGCGACCAGCCGAGCGGCGCGCCCTCGGGACGATCGCCGGGCAGGACGAGCAGGGCCACGCCCAGGAAGCCCACCCCGACGCTGATGAGCGTCGTCGCCGGCACCCGCTCGCGGCCGTACGTGCCCCGCAGCAGGACCACCCACAGCGGAACGGTCGCGATCAGGAGCGCCGCGAGACCCGACGGCACCTCCTGCTCGGCGACGGTGACGAGCCCGTTGCCGCCGAACATCAGGAGCAGGCCGACGATCGCGGCGCCGAGCAGCTGCCGGCCCGTGGCGGCTCGCGTGCCGGCCGGCCGCTTCCACACGAGCCAGGCGTAGAGGATCGCGCCCGCGATCAGGAACCGGATGCCCGCGCCGAGCAGCGGCGGGATGTCCTCGACCATGACGCGTATGGCCAGGTACGTCGAACCCCAGACGACGTAGATGGTCGCCAGGGCCAGCGGCCCGAGCCAACGAGGCTCGTGATCGAGCAGTCCGGATCCCACGCTCGGAACCTAGAACGGGCGTGCTCTTGATCTGTGAGAGCGCAGGCAGAACGGCTCGGCGACACCGGACACCGCTCTCGAAGGAGGCTGGGTAGAGGTTGTGGCGGGCTATGGCCCCAACACGGTAGACCGGCTGCTGGGTGCTGGGCTATGCGGCTCTCCGACGCAGGCGGGCGCTTTGGCCCTCCCTACCCAGCCTCTTCCGGCTCGGGCCCGGATCGGCCGGCGCGTCGCGTCGGCGGAGCCTCGAGCTCGGCGTCTCCTCGCCCTCCTCGACCTTCGCGGCCGTCTCCGCCTGGCCCTCCATGACGAGTGCGACCGCGCTCACGAGGTCGTCGTCGCGGAGGTTCATCAGCTTCACGCCCTGCGAAGCACGGCCGTAGCGCGAGATCGCCCTTCACGTTGGTGCGCTGCACCATGCCGTTCTGCGAGATGAAAACGAGCTCGTCGTGCTCGCGCACGATCAATGCGGCGGCGAGGGCGCCCTTCTTGTCCGTCAGCTTGATCGTCTGGACACCCATCGTGCCGCGGCCCTTGACGGGGTAGTCGGTGATCGCGGTGCGCTTGCCGAAGCCGTTCTCGGTCACGACAAGCAGCTCGGTGTCGTCGCGGGCAATGTCCATCGCCAGGACGTAGTTGCCCTTCTCGGAGACGTTCATCCCCTTGACGCCTGAGGTGTCGCGGCCCATCGGGCGCACCTTGTCGGTGTTGAAGCGAGCCGACTTGCCCGATCGCGCGACCATGATGATGTCGCTCTCGCCCTCGGTCCGGCGGACCTCGACGAGCTCGTCGCCGTCCCGGATCTTGATCGCGATGATCCCGTCCGCCTTGATCGGCGTGTTGTACGCCTTGAACTCGGTCTTCTTGATCATGCCCTTGCGGGTGGCGAAGACGCAGGTACTTGCCCTCCGAGAAGTCGCGCGTGGCCTGCACGGCGCTGACGAACTCGCCCTCGCGCAGCGGCAGCACGTTGACGAGCGCGCGGCCCTTGGACGTGCGGCTGGCCTCGGGCAGGTCGTAGACCTTCTGCCGGTAGACCTTCCCGCGGTTGGTGAAGAACAGGAGGAAGTCGTGCGTCGAGGTCACGAAGAGGTGCTCGATGTAGTCCTCTTCCTTCATGTCCATCCCGCGCACGCCGATCCCGCCGCGCTTCTGCTGCCTGTAGGTGGCCAGCGGCAGTGACTTGATGTAGCCCGACTTCGTGATCGAGATGACCATCTGCTGGTCGGCGATCAGGTCCTCGATGTCGATGTCGCCCTCGGCGTGGGTGATCTCGGTGCGCCGCTCGTCCGCGTAGCGCTCCTTGATCTCGAGCAGCTCCTCCTTGATCAGCCCCATGACGCGCGTCTCGTCGCCGAGGATCGCGCGGTACTCGGCGATCCTCTCGAGCAGGTCGGCGTGCCGAGTCCTGATCTCCTCGGACTGCATCGCGGTGAGCCGCTGCAGCCGCATGTCGAGGATCGCCTGCGCCTGCTCGCGCGAGAGCTCGAACTGCTGCATCAGGCCCTCGCGCGCCGTCTCCGGATCGCGCGAGCCGCGGATCAGCGCGATCACGGCGTCCAGGTTGTCGAGCGCGATGAGAAGGCCCTCGAGGATGTGCGCCTCGCGCTCGTCCTTCGCGAGCAGGTACTTCGTCCGGCGCACGATCACCTCGCGCTGGTGATCGACGTAGTTCTTGATCAGCGGGACGAGGCCGAGCGTGCGCGGAACGCCGTCGACCAAGGCGACCATGTTCACGCCGAACGTGGTCTGAAGCGGCGTGAACTTGTAGAGGTTGTTCAGCACGACCTTCGGGATCGCGTCGCGCTTCAGCTCGATCACGAGGCGGATGCCGCGCTTGTCGGACTCGTCGCGCAGGTCCGAGATCTGCGGGATCTTCCCGTTCTGGACGACCTCGGCGATCTTCTTGATCAGGCCCGACCCGTCGTTGCGGCCGTCGCCCTTCGACACCTGGTAGGGCATCTCGGTGACGATGATCGCCTCCTTGCCCTGGCGCAGCGGCTCGATGTGCGCCTTCGCGCGGATGACAACGCGCCCGCGACCCGTCTCGTAGGCCTCCTTGATCCCCGTGCGCCCGACGATCGTGCCGCCGGTCGGGAAGTCGGGGCCGTGGATGTGCTTCATCAGCCCGGCGGTGTCGATCTCGAGGTCGTCGATGTAGGCGACCGTCGCGTCGATCACCTCGCCCAGGTTGTGCGGGGGGATGTTGGTGGCCATGCCGACCGCGATGCCGGCCGAGCCGTTGACCAGCAGGTTCGGGAACCGCGACGGCAGCACGAGCGGCTCGTTCTCCGAGCCGTCGTAGTTGGGCCCGAAGTCGACGGTGTCCGCGTCGATGTCGCGGAGCATCTCGGTGGCGATGCGCGCGAGCCGGGCCTCCGTGTAGCGCATCGCCGCCGCCGGGTCGTTGTCGATCGAGCCGAAGTTGCCCTGGCCGTCGATGAGCACGTAGCGCTGCGCGAAGTCCTGCGCGAGCCGGACGAGCGTGTCGTAGATCGCGGAGTCGCCGTGCGGGTGGAACGAGCCCATGACGTCCCCGACGACGCGCGCGCACTTGCGGTAGGGCCGGTTCGGCTGGAGGCCGTCCCGGTGCATCGAGTAGAGGACGCGGCGGTGTACCGGCTTGAGGCCGTCGCGCGCATCGGGCAGCGCGCGGCCCACGATCACGCTCATCGCGTAGTCGAGGTAGCTCGACCGCATCTCCTCCTCGAGCCCGCGCGGCTCGATGTTCCCGCCTGTCAGCTGGTCGACCGCCATCGTAGACATCCAGCGACGCGTCGCGGGCGTGTGCCTCGATGAACTCACGCCGGGGCTCGACCTTGTCGCCCATCAGCATCGAGAAGATCAGGTCGGCTCCCGAGGCGTCGTCGACCGTCACCTGCTGGAGGGTGCGCTGGCCGGGGTCCATCGCGGTGTCGAAGAGCTGGTCGGCGTTCATCTCGCCGAGGCCCTTGAAGCGCTGGAGCTTCACGCCCTCCTGGGCGACCGCCATGACCTCGTGGCGCAGGGCTTCGAACGACAGCGCCTGGCGCTGGTGCTTGTCGAGCCTGATGTCGAACGGGGGCGTGCCGGCTTGACTCTTCAGGCCCTCGTGCACGCGCACGAAGTTCCGGTAGTCGGAGTGCTGGAACATCTCGGCGGGCAGGAAGCGCGACTGCGCGAGACCGGTCTTGCGCTCGATCACCTTCACCTTGAGGCCCTTCTCGGTCTCCTCGAGGAGCTCCGTCGTGAACGGCTCCTCGGCGGGGTCGTCCGCCTTCAGGATCTTGACGACGTCCTTGATGTCGATCGCGGCCTCGTCGAGGATCTGCGACTCCTCGAGGAACGTGACCGTGTCATGGCCCCACTCGGCGCGCATCGACGACGCCCAGCCCTCGTACTGCTTCAGGTCGCGCGTGTACTTCTGCCAGCGGGCCGACGTCAGCTTGAACTGGGTGCCCGCGCGGTCGAAGACCTGGATCTTCTCGAGCTTGTCGCGCAGCAGTAGCTCCTCGAGCTCCGACTCCTTCTCGATGTAGACCTCGCTCGAGCCGTTCTTGACCTTGTAGAGCGGCGGCTTGGCGATGTAGACGTAGCCCTCCTCGATCAGCTGCGGCATCTCGCGGAAGAGGAACGTGAGCACGAGGGTGCGGATGTGGGCGCCGTCCACGTCGGCGTCGGTCATGACGATCACCTTGTGGTAGCGGGCCCTCTCGATGTCGAACTCCTCGCGGATCCCGGTGCCGATGGCGGTGATCAGCGCCTGGATCTCCGTGTTCGAGAGGACCTTGTCGATCCGGTTCTTCTCGACGTTGATGATCTTGCCGCGGAGCGGCAGGATCGCCTGCGTGTTGCGGTCACGGCCCTGCTTCGCCGAGCCGCCGGCCGAGTCACCCTCGACGACGAACAGCTCGGCCAGCGCGGGGTCGCGCACCGAGCAGTCGGCCAGCTTGCCGGGGAGCGTCGAGTTCTCAAGCGCCGACTTGCGGCGGGTAAGGTCGCGCGCCTTGCGGGCCGCCGCGCGCGCCTGAGCGGCCTGGACGGCCTTCTTGATGATCTGGTTGCCCTCGGCGGGGTTCTCCTCGAGGAACTCGCCGAGGCCCTTGTTGACCGCTGCCTGGACGAACCCCTCGACGGGAGGGTTGCCGAGCTTCGTCTTGGTCTGACCCTCGAACTGCGGATCCTGGACCTTCACCGAGATGATCGCCGTCAGCCCCTCGCGGACGTCCTCGCCGGAGAGGTTCTCGTCCTTCTCCTTGATGAAGCCCTTCTGCCGCGCGTACGCGTTCAGGGTGCGCGTTAGCGCGGACCGGAACCCCGAGAGGTGCGCGCCACCCTCGTGCGTGTTGATGTTGTTGGCGAACGAGAGCAGGTTCTCCTGGTACGAGTTGTTCCACTGGAGCGCGACCTCGACCTCGCCGACGTCGCTCGACTCCTCCATGTAGACGACCTTCTTCTGGATCGGGTCGCGCGTGCCCTGAGAGTGCAGGTACGTCACGAAGTCGACGATGCCGCCGTCGTACTTGAAAGACGTCTTGAAGCCCTCGCCGCGCTGGTCCTCGAACTCGATCGCGAGGCCCTTCGTGAGGAACGCCATCTCGCGGAAGCGCTGTTCGAGCACCGAGCGGTCGTAGTCGATCGTGTCGAAGATCTCGAGGTCGGGCATGAACGTGATCCGCGTGCCGCGCTCCTTCGTCTTTGCGCCCTTCTTCAGGTCGGCCTTGGGCGCGCCGCGCTCATACGACTGCGACCACTCGTGCCCGTCGCGCCAGACGGTCAGGTCGAGCGTCTCCGAGAGCGCGTTGACGACCGAGACGCCGACGCCGTGGAGCCCGCCCGAGACCTTGTAGCCGCCGCCGTCGCCGAACTTGCCGCCAGCGTGGAGCACGGTGAGGACCACCTCCGCGGCCGGGCGCTTCTCCTTCTCGTGCAGGTCGACCGGGATGCCGCGGCCGTTGTCGGTGACCGTGACGGAGTTGTCGGGGTGGATGACGATCTCGACGTGGTCGGCCTCGCCGGCGAGCGCCTCGTCCACCGAGTTGTCCATGACCTCGTAGATGAGGTGGTGGAGACCGCGCTGGCCCGTCGAGCCGATGTACATGCCGGGGCGCTTGCGGACCGCCTCGAGCCCCTCGAGGACGGTGATGTCCTGGGCTCCGTAGGTGCCGTTCCGGCCTTCTTGTGCCTTCTTGGCGGGCGTGCCGTCTTCGCGGGCTTCTTCGCAGGCTTGTCAGCCAATCTCCGGCCTTCCGTCGTTCATGGGCATAAGAAGCCCCGACCCAGTGCCTCCACAGATGCGGGTCGGGGCGCGTTCTGGCGGCCTCAAGAGGATAGCAGCTTAGACCCCCGATCGGACGCCCCAGAGCGTTACGAAATACCTGCAAAACGCAGCTTTTTTGGGAGTCGGCGCAGGTGCGCGTTTCCCGCTGTTACGAAGACCGCGTTACGAACCTCAGATCGGTGACGGAATGGTCCCCGAGAGCCGTGTTCAGACGGGCCTTCAGATCCCCCGCCATCAGGGTCAATTCCCCCGCCCAGACCGACGAGCGGCACGCGAACGTGACGGTGCCCGCGCGCTCGGAGACCGGGGTCGCCTCCTTGGCCGCGAGGCCGGCGACCGCCGTCCACGCCTCCTGCACGCGCGCGAGGGTCGTGGCGGGGGCGAGGTCGCGCCGCACCGGCTCGAGGGCATCGGCGATCGGCCGTGGGGCGAGGCGCCTCACGCGACGGGCTCCTGGGCGAGCCGGCCCGACATGACTGCGAGGGCGGCGACGCCCTCGTCCGCGGCGCCTGGGACGTGCTCGAGGTCGGTCGTCGTGATCACCGCTTGGCCACCGGCCAGGAGCAGCTCGACCAGGCGCTCGCGTCGCGCCGAGTCGAGCTCTGACATCACGTCGTCGAGGAGCATCAGCGGCGGCCGGCCGCGCGCGTCGAGGAGCGCGTCGCGCTCGGCGAAGAGCAGCGCGAGCAGTCCGAGCCGCTGCTGCCCCTGCGACCCGTACGCGCGCAGCGCCCTGCCGGCGTGGGCGAGGTGCACCTCGTCGCGGTGAGGGCCGTGCGCCGAGAAGCCGCGCTGGAGATCCTCGTCGCGGCGATCGCGCAGCTCGGCGCGCAGCGCGTCCGCGTCGCCCGCGCGGCTGCGCGGGCGATAGGCGAGCGTCGCCTCGTCCGGCAGGCCGAGGTCGGCAGCGCGGCCGCTGAAGGCCGGCGCGAGCAGCGCGCATGCCTCCGCACGGTCGGCCATCACTGCAATGCCGGCCTGGGCGAGCTCCGCGTCCCAGGTGTCGAGCAGGGAAGGCGCCGCAGCTCCCGCGCGCACACGGGAGATCAGTGCGTTCCGCTGCGCGAGCGCGCGCGAATACTCGGCGCGATTTGCCGCGCGCGCCGGCCACAGCGCGGCGATGAGCTGGTCGAGGTGCGCGCGGCGGAGCGCCGGAGCGCCCTTCACGAGGTCGAGCCGGTCGGGCATGAACACGCTGACGAGCGGACGCACGTCGGTCCCGGCCGGGCCGCTGAGCGTGGCGCCGTCCATCCGCACGCGCTTCGCCTCCCCCGGCTCGAGCCCGACCTCGAGCCGGTGCGCGCCGTCCTCGGCGTCCACCTCCACCTCGACGCGCGCCACCTTGGCGCCGAACCGGACCACCTCGCGCTCGTTCGAGGTCCGGCACGACCTGGCCGTGCAGCCGAAGTACAGCGCCTCCAGGAGGTTCGTCTTGCCCGCCCCGTTCGGGCCGTGCACGACCGTCACGGCGTCGCCGAGCGCCGCCTCGGCCCGCTCCAGGTTGCGGAAGTCGCGGGCGCTTACGCGTGTGACCTGCACCGGGCGGGATGTACGACGAACCGAGCTTCAGGCCAGGGAGGCGGCAGTGCTTCGCAGCGGGGGTTCCTTCTCCTAGCATTCACCGACGGATACGGTGAAGCCCCCGTCGTCGCCCGACTGGATCAAACCGGGGCGCAACGGGCTGATCAGCTTGAGCACGAGCTCGTCGGATTCCGCGCTCTCGAGGCCGTCGCGCAGGAACTCCGGGTTGAAGCCGATCTCGAGCGGCTCGCCCTTGAACGGGACCGGGAGCGACTCGCTCGCCTCGCCCACGTCCGGCGTCTGCGCCGAGACCTCGAGCGCGCCGTCGCTGAACGCCATGCGGAGCGGCGCGTTCTTCTGCGCGAGGAGGCTGATCCGCCGCACGACCTCGAGCAGCTCGCCCGTCGACAGGCGCAGCTCGTGCTCGAACGACTCGGGCAGCAGCTGGCGATAGTTCGGGAATCGACCTTCGACCAGGCGGGACGAGAGGACCGTGTCACCGACGGTGAAGACGACCTGGTTCTCGAGCGCCGCGATCTCGATCTCGCCCTCGGGGCTGTCGCCCCCGGCGACGCGCCCGAGCTCCTGCAGGGTGCGCGCCGGAACGTTCGCCTCGAGCTCGCCGTCGAGCGCCTCGTCGAGCGACGTCTCCTTGACGGACAGCCGGTACGAGTCGGTGGCGACCATGCGCAGCTCCTTGTCGGAGGCCGACACCAGCACGCCCGTGAGGTGCGGGCGCGTCTCGTCGCGCGACGCTGAGCGAGCGACACGGTTGATCGTCTCCACGAAGGCCGCCGTGGGCACCCGCATGGTCGAGCCCCCCGGCTCCGGGAGCTTGGGGAAGTCCTCGAGCGGCAGCGTGCGCAAATGGAACTTCGCGGTGCCCGACACGACCTCGACGTCCTGCTGCGACGAGCGGTACTCGAGCGAGAGGTCGTCCTTTGGCAGGGAGCGGACGACGTCGAGCAGGAGCCGGCCCGGGACCACCGCCTCGCCCTCGCGCTCGACCTGAGCCGGCACCGACACCCGGATCCCGAGCTCCATGTCTGTCGCCTGGAGCTCGACGCTGCCGTCCCCGGCGCGCAGGAGAACGCCGGACAACGTCTGGATCGCGCTGCGGGTCGAAACGCCGCGAGCGGCGACGCCGAGGCTGGCTACGAACTGATCACACGGAATCGAGAACTTCATTACCGGTCCTGTCTAGAAGAAGTAGGAGCTGTGTAGATGTCAACAGCTGTGGGGATTTCGCTCGTGGAGCGGGGATGGAGCTGTCGATGGTGGCGCTTCAAGTTGTCGATTCTGTCAACGGACGCGGTCGTCACGGGTCTCGAGCTCGAGCCGGCGGCGGATCGAGTCGACCGTTTCACGTTTTTCACCAGGCTTGTCCACAAGCTCACTGACGCGCTTCCAGGCGTGCAGCACGGTGCTGTGGTTGCGTCCGCCGAACTCGCGACCGAGCGCGGGCAGGGCCTCGTCCGTGAGCTCGCGGGCGAGATACATGGCGACTTGGCGCGCGAACGCGACGGCCGGGGTGCGGTCGCGGGCGAGCAGCGCCTCGGTGGCGATCCCGAACTCGGCGGCGGTCGCCTCCTGGATCCGGCGGACGGACGACCGCTCGGGGTTGCGGCGGCGGTAGAGGCGGCCCAGGACCTCCATGGCGAGCTCGGGCGTGGGGGGCTTGTCGACGAGGGAGGCGTAGGCGACGACGCGGATGAGTGCGCCCTCGAGCACACGCACGCTGGCGCCGACGAGCCGGGCCACGGCCTCGAGCGTCTCGTCGGGGACGTCCTCGATCCCGTCCTGGCTTACGCGCTTGCGAAGAATCGCGTGACGGACCTCGGCTGCCGGCGGCGTCAGTTCGGCGACGAGGCCGCACTCGAAGCGCTCCTGGAGCCGCGCCTCGAACGCCTCGAGGTCGACGGGGCTCCGGTCGCTCGTGATGACGAGCTGGCGGCCGGATTCGTACAGCGCGTTGAAGGTGTGGAAGAGCTCCTCCTTCGTGCGCACCTTGTCGGCGAGGAACTGGACGTCGTCGAGGAGCAGGACGTCCACGTCGCGAAAGCGCTCCCGGAAGACGTCGGTCCGGCGGCCGCGGACGGCCTGGACGAACTCGGACGTGAACTCCTCGACGGTGGCGTACCGGACCCGCAGCCCCTCGCCGTAGCGCGCGACGTAGTTGCCGATCGCGTGGAGCAGGTGCGTCTTGCCGAGCCCCGGCGGACCGTGGATGAACAGCGGGTTCCAGGCCTGGGCGGGCAGCTCGGCGACGGCGAGGGAGGCGGCGTGGGCCAAGCGGTTGCCGTCGCCGATCACGAACTGCTCGAAGGTGTATTTCGGGTTGAGGCCGTCGCACTCGGGGCGCGCGTGGGTCCGCGCCGCGAGCTCGCCCCGCCGGGCGACCAGGCCTCGTCCACGAGCTCGACCGCCGCGATGCCCGCGCGGCGGCTCGCGCCGACCAGCAGGGTCGTGTAACGGTCCTTGACCCAGCTCCGGATGTGCTCCGGCGCGCGCACGTACAGCGTCCCGTGCTCGCACGCGACCGGCTCGAGCGGATCGAGCCAGATGTGGAAGCTGAAGTCCGTTACGTCACGACGAAGCTCGCGTCGAACGGCATCCCAGATCGTCTCGAGCTCATCGGGCACGGGCTTGCGAACGGCCTCCGGTGGGGTCGCTTCGGATTCATCGTCGGGGAGGTCTCAAAGGTCGCCCCTGCGGCCAGTCAAGCCCTCGGAGAGGCCGAGTCTACACCCGTCACGACGGGCCGCCGGAGGGCATTTTTCGACTCTCCGCAAATCGCGGGGAAAGCGTGTTCACAGCTTGTCCACATCCGTGACGCGCTACCCTCCGCGCCTCTCCGCATGAAGCGCACGTACCAGCCCAAGAAGCGCAAGCGAGCCCGCACGCACGGGTTCCGCGCGCGCATGCGCACACGCGGCGGTCGCGCGATCCTCGAGCGCCGACGGCGCAAGGGCCGCAAGCGGCTCACGCCCTGAGGATGGCCGACGGCGCGGGCGCCGAGGGCAGCCGGTCCCGCAAGGGGCGGCGGCGCAGGCTCTCCCGCAGCGCCGAGTTCGAACGGGTCTATCGCGAGGGTCGCTCGCATGCCAGTCGCTACCTCGTGCTCCACTCCTTCCCGCGCGTGGGCGACGCGGACGATCCGCGACTCGGCATATCGGTCGGCCGCAAGGTCGGCGGCGCGGTCGAGCGCAACCGGATGAAGCGGCTTCTGCGCGAGGCGTTCTGGTCGGCCGCAGGCGAGCTTCCGGCTGGGCACGACTTCGTCCTGGTCGCCCGCCCGGACGCGTCCGAGCTCGCCGACCGCGGGGAAGCCGCGGTCGCGGAGGCGCTGGGCGAGCTGCTGGGCCAGGCCGGGCTGCTGGAAGGAGGGGACGAGGCGGCATGAGCGCGCGTGCAGTCGCAAGCTTCCCCATCCGGATCTACCGCCGGCTGATCTCACCCGCGCTCGGGCAGCGCTGCAAGTACCACCCGTCCTGCTCCGCCTACGCACTGCAGGCCATCAGGACCTACGGCATACTGCGCGGCTCCGTGCTCGCCGCCTGGCGGCTCCTGCGCTGCAACCCCTGGAGCCACGGGGGCTTCGACCCCGTCGAGCAGCAACGTCTCTTCCGCGCCCGCGCGGCCCACCGCTCATGACCATCCCGATCGCGAACATCGTCCAGCCTCTGATCGACGTCGCCGAGGAAGTCCTCGTCTTCTGGCACGACGAGGTGGGGCTCAGCTGGGGCGTGTCGATCATCGCGCTCACCGTCTGCGTGCGCCTCTTGATCCTGCCGCTCACCTTCAAGCAGGTCCGCTCGATGCAGGAGCTGCAGCGGCTTCAGCCCGAGATGAAGCGGCTCCAGGAGCGGTACAAGGACGACCGCCAGCGGCTGAACCAGGAGATGATGAAGCTCTACCAGGAGCACAAGGTCAACCCGCTCGGCTCGTGCCTCCCGATCCTCCTCCAGCTCCCGTTCTTCATCGCGCTCTTCTACATGCTGCGGAAGGACCTGCGGCTCGACATCTGCGGCCAGACGGCGAAGCCGTGCGACGAGGTCATCCCGGGGTCGGCCGACTTCCTCTTCATCCCGGACCTCACGGACACCGCCACCGGGGGCGTGCTCATCGCGCTGATCGTGCTCTACGTCGGCACGCAGCTCATCTCGGGGCTGGTCTCGACGGTGACCGCCGACCCGACCCAGCGCAGGATCATGCTCGCGCTGCCGTTCGTCTTCGTCATCTTCATCATCAACTTCGAGGCGGGGCTGATCGTTTACTGGATCACGACCAACACGTGGACGATCGGCCAGCAGTTCGCGGGTGCGGAAGCTGTTTCCGAAACCGCCGCCGATCGAGGCGAAACCGGATGCCGGCTCGAAGCCGGCGCGAGGGAAGCCGCCGCCTAAGCCTGCTGGCGCCGCCGGCCGCGGTCGCCGACGGCAAGGCAAAGGGCGAGAAGGCCGCCAAGGGCGAGCCGGACGGCGGGCCGAAGAAGGGGCCGCCCCCCGGGCCGCGCAAGAAGAAGAAGCGCACGGGCAGGAGGCGCTAGGTGGCTGACGGCGATGCGCGGACCGAGGCCGAGGGCGCGACGGTCGGCGAGGCCAAGCGCGCTGCCTTCAAGGAGCTCGAGCGCGACTACCCGGGGCTGAGCCAGGACGCGGTCGAGTTCGAGGTCCTGGCCGAGCCGGACGAGGACGACGAGCAGCCGGCGCGGGTGGCGGCCACGGCCGACCTCGACGCCTGGGAGGAGCGCCACGACGAGCTCCCGGAGGAGCCGGCCGAGCGCGTGCGCGCCGTGGTGGCGCGGGTGGTGCTCGCGCTCGAGCTCGAGGGCAGCGTCGACATCGAAGAGACGGCCGAGGAGATCCGCGCGACGGTGAACGGGCCCGAGCTGGGGCTCCTGATCGGCCGTCACGGCTCGACGATCGACGCGCTCCAGGACGTCGCATCGCGGGCGGCATATGCCCAAGTGCAGGGCGACCGCAAGCGCGTGGTGGTCGACGCGGCGGGCTACCGCGAGCGCCGCCAGGCCACGCTGTGCCGGCAGGCGGACCGAGCCGTCGCCGACGCGCTCGACTTCGGGCGCGCGGTCGAGCTGGAGCCGATGAGCCCGCACGAGCGGAAGGTGGTCCATACCTACCTGGCCGAGCGTGCCGACGTCGAGACGCATTCCGAGGGCGACGAGCCCGATCGCCGCCTGGTCGTGACGCCGGTCGGGGCGCGCTAGGCGTAACACGTGAAACGCGTCCGCGAGCTGGCGGCGCGGTACGACCTCGACCCCGCCCCCTTCGCCGCCCTCCTGGCCGCCCTTGCCGCTGAGCCCGATCCTCCGACGACGGTGGCGGATCCGGTCGATGAGCACATTGCGGATTCGCTCAGCGCGGTCCCCTACCTGTCTCCGACTCGCCTCGCCGACATCGGCTCCGGCGCCGGGTTCCCAGGCCTTGTGCTCGCGGCAGCGTTTCCGTCGTCCTCCGTCACGCTTGTTGAATCTCAACGCCGCCACGCCGCCGTCGCGGAGAGGCTGGGTAGGGCGGCGGGGCTGCGCAACGTCTCCGTTCTGCCGTGTCGCGCCGAGGAGGTGCGCGAATCGTTCGACGTCGTGACCGCTCGCGCCGTGGCGCCGCTAGCCGTGCTGGTCGAGTACGCAGGGCCTCTCCTCGTCGATGGCGGTCAGCTCGTGGCGTGGAAGGGGGCCCGTGACGCCGCCGAGGAGCTGGGTGGGGAGGAGGCGGGCCGTGTCGTCGGCCTTTCGCTCGATCGCGTCGAAGCGGTCGAGCCTTTTCCTGGCGCGCATTCGCGCCATTTGCATTTCTACGTCAAGACCGCTCCGACGCCCGACCGCTTCCCCCGCCGGCCGGGCATGGCGCGCAAGCGCCCGCTCGCCTGACCACTCCGCTCCCACCCGCGCATATGGCGGGCCAGAGCGGAATGGTCGTCGGATGGGCGGAAGGAGGTGACGGTTCGGTGCCGAACTGTTACGGCATGCCGCCGGATTCCGACCGCCTCCGTCACTAACTTCGCGCGCGTATGGGCACCGTCTACGCGATCGCGAACCAGAAGGGCGGCGTCGGCAAGACGACCACCGCCGTCAACCTCGCCGCCTGCGTGGCCGAGGCCGGCTACCGCACGCTGCTCGTCGACCTGGACCCGCAGTGCAACGCCACCGTTGCGCTCGGCGTGGGCAAGGACGCCCATCCGAACGTGTACGACTGCCTCACCGACGGCGCCGCGCTCGACCCGGCGGTCATGGCGACGTCGGTGGAGAACCTCTACCTCGTGCCGTCGAGCCCCGACCTCGCCGGCGCGAACGTCGAGCTGCCGCGGCTGCCGGGGTCCGAGCAGCGTCTCGGCGAGAGCATGCGCTCGGTCCGCGGCGGCTACTTCCTCACCCTGCTCGACTGCCCGCCGTCGCTCGGGCCGCTCACCGTCAACGCGCTCGTCGCGGCAGACAAGGTGATCGTGCCGGTGCAGACCGAGTACTTCGCACTCGAGGGCCTCGCCGGCCTGCTTGACACGCTCGGCCTGATCCAGCGCGAGCTCAACCCGAAGCTCAGCGTCGCCGGGATGATCCTCACGATGCACGACGCACGCACGCGCCTCGGCCAGGACGTCGAGCGCGAGGTCCGCGAGCACTTCCCGGAGCTCGTGTTCGAGACGGTCATCCCGCGCAACGTGCGGATCGGCGAGGCGCCCAGCCACGGCGTGCCGATCACGAAGCACGACCCGCTCTGCCCCGGATCGGTCGCTTATCTGAAACTCGCCAAGGAGGTGGCCGCACGTGCCTGAATCGAACCCACGCGGCATAGGGCGCGGGCTCGCCGCGATCCTGCCGCAATCGCACCGCGACGAGACCGGGTTGCGCGACATCGCGGTCGAGCTGATTCGCCCGAACGCCGATCAGCCGCGCAAGGAGTTCGGCGGCGAGGCACTGATCGCGCTCGCCGAGTCGATCAAGGCCCGCGGCATCCTGCAGCCGCTCGTGGTTCGCCCGCTGCCCGGCGGCGAGTACGAGCTGATCGCAGGGGAGCGCCGCCTCCGCGCCGCGAAGATGGCCGACCTCGAGCAGGTGCCCGCGCTCGTCCGCGACGCCGGCGAGTCCGACCGGCTCGAGCTCGCGCTGATCGAGAACATGGCCCGCGAGGACCTGAACCCGGTCGAGGAGGCGCGCGCTTGCGCGACCCTAGTGGAGGACCTCGGCATCACGAAGGAGGAGCTCGCCCGCCGCCTCGGCCGCAGTCGCGTCGCGATCTCGAACCTGATCCGGCTGCTCGGGCTTCCCGACGAGGCGCTCGCGATGTTGGAGGCCGGAGAGCTCAGCGAGGGCCACGGCCGCGCGGTCCTGATGTGCAAGGACCACGGCGCGCAGCGCCAGCTCGCGCGCTCCGCGGTCGCTCAGGGCTGGTCCGTGCGCGAGACCGAGCGGCGCGCGAAGACGTGGGGCCAGGAGCCGGAAAGGAGAAGGCGCCCATCGTCCTGCATCCAGACCTGGCCGACGCCATTGGTGCAGCGGAGGATGCGCTCACCGCCGCACTCGGACGGCCGGTGCGCGTGAAGAAGACGGGCTCCGGCTTCCGCGCCGAGTTCGAGTTCGACGAGCCGCGCGAGGCGATTGAGCTCGCCGAGCGCGTGTTGCGCGACCTCGCGGCCTAGGGCTTCGGGCTAATAAGGGCGACCGGGAGGCCGAGACCGGCCTCCTTGCGCACGGTCGCGATCCGGCGGCCGGGCTGGACCGCGTCCTTCACTCGCCCGAGTTTGTCGCCGAGAAGCTCGGCGGCGGCGTCGATGTCGGCCGTCGTGAACGTGATGCCCCAGAAGCGGGCCGGCCCGTCGGCTTCCACGACCTCGAGGATGGGTCGCCCCACGCGGAAGAACGCCTGCCGGTAGGTGCCCATGCCGGTCTCGCCCTCGCGGATTCGGCGGAGCTCGAGCCCCTGGTCCTCCAGCTCCTCGATCGTCCGCTCGAGGGATGGCGTGAGCATGACCACGTGGTCGATCTCCGTGACGCCGTTCGCGTGTGCTGCCGTGGGGAGATCCGATGCTTCATCGGAAAGTGTCCAGCCGATGATTCCGTGCTCGTCCCTGCACGAACTCGATCGAGACGCCGTCGACCGACATGCTCGTGCCCGTCACCGAGAACCCGGCGTCCCGCCATGCCGCGGGATCCGCGGCGACCCGGACCTGGCTGAGGACAGGCGCCGTCATGGGGCTATCATCGCGCTCTCGCAGCGGGCGATTAGCTCAGCCGGTTAGAGCGCTTCTCTGATAAGGAAGAGGTCCCAGGTTCGAGTCCTGGATCGCCCACTCTCGCGCCAGTGCCCGACCGCCTCGCGATCGCGATGAGCGAGTGCCCGAACGGGAGGCTCCAGCGGGCGACAAGGTGCCGTTCGCTGCTCATGATCCAGGTGAGCAGGCGGTTCAGCGGCCGCGGGATGGTGGCCGAGAGATTCGTCGTATCGCCCGGGTCGACGAATCGCTCTCGGATCTTCTTGAGCAGGACCGCGGGCAGGATGATTGGGAACAGCAGCGTGTTGAAGTACGTCATCCGGACGGGCTCGAGCCCGGCCGCGCGAATCTTCCGGCGCAGCTCCCGCGCTGTGTAGCGCCGGTAGTGACTGGCGATGCGGTCGTTGTTCGCGTACAGGAACTGGTACGCGGGAACGGAGATGAACACCAGCCCGCCGGGTGCCAGCGCGCGGTGACACTCGCCAAGCACACGAACGTCGTCGGGGACGTGCTCGATCGTGTCGAACAGGGTGACCAGGTCGACCGTGCCATCACCGGCCGGCAAATCCTCCGCGACGCCGACCGCGACGCTCTCGAAGCCGCGCTCGCGACAGAAGGCGACCATCTCCTCGGAGGGCTCGATGCCCGCAACGTCGCCATAGCGGCTGAGCGGCGCCAGCATGCCGCCGGCACCGCACCCCACGTCGAGGATGCGAGCGTCACGACGCGGCCCGACGACTCGTTCGATCAGCTCGAAGAAGATCGCGCGCCGCCCGACGAACCAGAAGTGGCTCGCCTCGAGCTCGACGAACTGGCGGTAGGCCGCTGCGTCCACGGTCAGGCCGCCGGTCGCGCCAGCACGAGGATTTCGTCCATGACGTTGACGTAAGCCCCGCGCCGTCCAATCCTCGCGAGAGGCTGAAGCACGCGAGCGAGCGCGGGATGCAGTCGGCCCGAACGCTCGGCCACGAACTCCCCCGACACATACTTTCCGGCGAACCGCGGCGTGATCGCCTCGACCCGGAAGCCCACCTCCTGCAGCAGTCGCGAGATCGTCGCGGGCGCAAAGTGGGAGAGGTGCTCGTCGTGCTTGTAGTGGTGCCAACGACGCCCGAGCAACCGAGCGAACGGGCTGTTGACGTTCTGCGTCTCGACCACGAGCAACCCGTCCGGGCGCAGCAGCTGACGTGCCCGCTCGAGCAGCGCACGAGGATCGACGACGTGCTCGACGACGTCCCACATCGTCACGAGGTCGAACGAGTCCGGCGAGTGTGGGCTCGTCTCCAGCGTTCCGACATGGACGCGTTCCGCCCCGACTCTCGCCTCCGCCTCACGCGCGATCGTCGCGGACACCTCGACGCCGTACACGTCGAAGCCTCGCTCGGCGAGGACCGCGAGGCAGTAGCCGGCGCCGCACCCGACGTCGAGTGCCCGCCCCCCGCTCGGGCCGTCGCGCAACGCGCGTCCGAGCCGCCGCCGGAAGGTGCGCAGGTAGAGCTCGGCGTCGCCGCGGTAGTCGCCGTAGCCGACGGTGCGCGGAGAATCCGATCGCCAATACCGCTCGCTGTTGTAGAGCGCCAGCAGCTCGGCGTCGTCGAGCCTCGGACTGACCCACACGAATCCGCAGACCTCGCAGCGGCGCACCTCGTGGCTTCCCTCCCGGAACTGCGACCTGAACCGCTCGCTGCCGCAGACGCGGCACCGTGTCACGGCCAACGTCAACCGAAGTATTCGGCCTCGGTGGCGACCGCCTCATGGCCGGTGTCGCGACCGGCGAGCACGGACCATGCCATGCGCCGTCCCATCTCGATCGACTGGTCCATGTTGTTGTAACGGAACAGGCCCTGGCGCCCGCCGGTCCGGATGTTCTCGAGCGAGTGGACGAAATCGAGGACCGGCTCCAGGTGCTCCTTGTACTCCAGGTCGTAGACGGGGTAGGCGTACGGGATCCGCTTGACGAACGCGCCGATGACCTCACCCGGCTCGAGCAGGTCGATCGCCTCCAGGTCAGCGGTGGCGGTCGCGACCAGCTCGTCGTCGCTCGCACGCCAGTGCTCGTCGCCGATGCGGCAGGTGATCTCGGCGCAGACGCAGGTCTTCCCGGGTGGCGCGGCGGTCGGGCTGAAGTTCTTGAATTCCGAGATGCGGTGGACGGTGAGGTGGTGTTCGGGGAGGTAGAGCCAGCTGTCCGGTGACACCTGCGGCTTGTCCACCTGCAGGTAGACGAAGATGATCGAGATGTACTTGAGGCCCGCGATGGCAGTGCCCACTTCCGGGGGCGCCTTCGGGCGAACGGACCGCGCGAGCGCGGTGATCGGGATGGTCGAGATGTAGTGGTCGGCTTCCACCTCGCCCGGGTCAGCGCCGCCGTAGCGCACGCTGATCACGCGGTCGCCACTCCGGTTCACCCGAACCACCGGGGCGCCCGTGATGACCGTGCCGCCACGCGACTCGATGGCGCGCACGTAGCCGCGAGCGAGCTCGCCGATGCCGCCGCGGTCGGGGTAGAGGAAGGCGGTGACCAGCGTCCGCGGGCTCTGTCCCTTGAGTGGCCGAAACAGGGTCTTGCGGACGGTGTCGCCGAGGCTCAGCAGGGAGATGCGCTGGCTCGCCCAGTCCCCCGAGATCTGGGTGGGCGGCATCTTCCACGCCTTCTCCGTGTAGCGCCCGAAGAAAAGGTTGTAGAGCGTGCGGCCGAAGCGCTTCACGACCCAGCCCTCGAAGTTGTCGTCGCTGTGCTTGCTGAGGCGGGTCCGCTCCGTGAACCGGACCCAGACGTAGTCGGCGAACGCACGCACGAGTACGCGGAACGGCAGGTTCCGCAGCACGTTGCCCGCTCGCAGCGGGTAGTCGAAGAACCGGTTGAAGAGGACGATGCGCGACAGCCGCTGCGCCGTCCGGTGGTTGTCCCCGAGGATGTGCTTTACGTGCTCGATCAGCTCCGCGTCGTCGCTGTGAAAGCGGTGCGGCCCGAAGTCGTACGACCACGACTCGTCCAGCGTCTCGTCCACGAACGAGGACGCCATCCCGCCGACGTGCTCTTCGCGCTCGATCACCGTCACCTCGGCGCCGTCGCAGGAGAGCTCGTACGCGCAGGAAAGTCCGGCTAGGCCGCCCCCCAGGACGACTACTTGCGTGGCCATTGCGGCGATGGTAGTGGCCGGCGGCGCCGTTCCCAGGCGGCGAGCAACGCGAGTGACGCCAGCATCACCAGGAACGGATCGGCCGGCGATCGGTACCGCGTCAGCCCCAGGAACAGGATGCAACTGAGTGCCGCGAAGAGCGGCACTCCCCAGAGCGCGACCGGCGCGCGCCGCGCAGCGCGCGTGAATGCACCCGCCGTCGCGACGAGCGCTAGCAGCCAGAAGGCGTAGACGCTGACGTTGACGAGCTCGACTGGGTAGCCCTCGAGGGGGGCGAGGTAGCGCTCGATTGCCGGGCCCTCGAGGTTGAGCAGGCGGAGCACGTTGTGCCCCATGACCTCGGCGAGGTAGCCGGGGTTGTCGCGGACGTAGTCCACGGCGCGGTCGCGCAGCTCTGCGGAGAGCTCGACCTCGTCCAGGCTCCGGTCCGCATAAGCCGTCTGCATCGCCTCCACCCGCCACGGCGGAACCCAGATCGTCGGGAAGCGCGGGTGGTCGCGCGCCTCGTCGTTGTAGGTACCGGCGAACGCATAGCCGCTCTGGGTGCTGACCGGCACGAATGCATCCAGAACGCTCGCGTTCCGCACGGTCCACGGCGCAAGTACGAGCGCCGTCACAGCTAGGAGTACCGCGGGCGCCGCGAGCGCGCGCCGGCTCCAACGCGGTCGCATGGCCCACACGAGCACCGCGAGTGGCAGTAGCACCGCCAGGCCGTTGCTGCGGGTGAGCGCGGCGAGCCCCGCCAAGCCGCCGGCCAACGCCGCCCACCGCAGCGGGTGCTGTGCGTCCCGGCTCATCAGCGCTGCCAACACCGCGCCGAGCAACAGGACGATGTAGAGCGGCTCGGCCATGAGGGACGATCCGATGAGCACAAGAGGGGGATAGAGCGCCGCGATGAACGCGGACAAGAGGCCGGCCGCGGGTCCCCACAGCCGCAGAGCGATCAGACGCGATCAGCGCGACGGCCACCGTACCCAGCACTGCCTCGAGGATGCGCCCGGCCCGCCAGCGCGCGCGTTCGGAGTCGACGCCCACGACTTCGTAAAGCCCACCGAGCGCGACCGGCATTGCGGGCGGCCGGAAGGCGGTCGGGCCGCCGCCGGGTGCCAGGACGGTCGAGGGGTAGCTGCCGTCGACGGCGATGGAGACGCCATGGCGGTCGTAGTCGAGCGCGTCGGTTTCGGGCGTGAACCCCGGCGTCAGGACGATCGTCAGCACGCGAACCGCCAGCGCCAGCGCCAGGACCAGCAGCAGACCCCGGCGGAACGGCATGCGCTGGACGGATGTCGCATCGACACGCTGGCGCATCCGGATCACCCTACGTGGCGGGGTTGCGATGACGCACATCGACGAAAGCGCGCCGAGCCGGCGCTGGGTCGAGGGAGTGGTGACCGCGAAGGTGGTCGACCGCCAGACGGTCACGCTGCGCTCCGCCGAGTACGACGGCACCGAGTTCGCCGTGCCCGACGCGCAGCTCTGGAAGGACATCGAGGTCGGCGCGATGGGTATCGCCGAGACGGACTCCGGCGACCTGGTCGGCTGGCGGCTGCTGGCCCATCCGAGCGCCTAGCGTCGCTGCCGACGGGCCGCGCTCCGGCCTACACTCCGAATAACCATGCAGGAGATGGTCATCTACGGCGTGAGCTTCGACATGGTCGGCAAGCAGCCGATCGTCCTGCTCAAGACCCGTGACGGGAACAAGTTTCTCCCGATCTGGATCGGCCACCCGGAGGCGGCGGCGATTCTGATGAAGCTCCAGGGCGCGAACACCCCGCGCCCGATGACCCACGACCTGATCAACGACATGCTCACCGAGATGGAGGTGTCGTGCAGCCGCGTCTCCGTGACCGAGCTGCGCGAGAACACCTTCTACGCGTCGATCACGCTCCAGGTGAACGGCCGTGAGGTCGAGATCGACTCGCGGCCCTCGGACGCGCTCGCGCTAGCGGTCCGTACGAGCGCGCCGATCTTCGCCGCCGAGGACGTGATCGCGGAGTCGGCGATCGAGTTCGAGCATGAGGACGAGAGCGAGGAGCAGGTCGTCGACAAGTTCAAGGAGTTCCTCGACAACGTGACGCCCGAGGACTTCATGGAAGAGGGCGGAGGCCCCGCTACTTCCTAACGAGGCCCGCGCGCGGCGATGGCCAGCTCGAGGGCGCGCTCGACGAACTGGTCGAAGCCGATGCCGGCGGCCTCGCACGCCATCGGAAGGAGCGACGTCTCGGTCAGTCCCGGGGTCGCGTTGACCTCGAGCACCTGCGGCTCCCCGCCCTCGGGCAGCATGATGTCCGCGCGCGCGAAGCCCTGGCAGCCGAGCACCTTCCACGTCGCCCGGGCGGCGTCCTCCACCGCCGCGGTCTCCGCGTCTGAGAGCTCCGGCGGACAGCGGTACTCGGTTCGCCCGATCTCGTAACGGGCCTCGAAGTCGAAGAAGTCCTCGTCGCGCGGGAGCGCTTCGACGATCGGAAGCGCGAACGGCTCGCCGCCCTGCTCGATCATCGAGACCGCGAGCTCGCGCCCGTCGATGTGGCGCTCGAGCAGGACCTTGTCGTCATAGGAGAACGCGTTCACCAGCGCGGCCGGCACGTCGTCCGCCGTCCGGGCGAACTTGATGCCGAGCGCGGACCCCTGCGCGGCGGGCTTGACCACGATCGGGAACGCCAGCCGCTCCTCGATCTGGGGCAGCGCCTCGGCCGCCCCCAACTCGCGGAAGGCAAGCTCACTGAAGGCGAAGAACTCGGGCGTCGGAACGCCCGCCTCGACGAGCAGGTGCTTCGCCAGCACCTTGTCCATGCAGCGGATGCAGGCGAGCACCCCGGACCCCGTGTACGGGATGCCGACGATCTCGAGCAGCTCCTGGACCGTGCCGTCCTCGCCGTTTCGCCCGTGCAGTGCGAGGAACGCGACATCCGGGGCGCCGCTGCGCAGCTGCTCGATCAGGTCGGGCCCGACGTCGATCGCGAGCGCCTCGTGTCCCAGCCCCTCGAGCGCGTCCTCGACCCGGCCGCCGGAGCGGAGCGACACCTGGCGCTCGAGCGAGCTGCCGCCCTTGAGGACGGCGACCTTCACTGCGCCTTCCGCCGCCGGAGGGGGACGACCTGCGCCTCGCCGGGCTCGGCGGGCCGCGGCTCGGGGGCGGCTGCGGGCCGCGGCGCCGGGCGGCCGGTAAGGGTGCCGTAGAGCGCGACCTGCTCGGCGACGACCTTGCCGATGCGGCGGATCCCCTCCCTGATCGACTCCTCGTCGGACGCCGAGAAGTTCAGCCGCATCGCGTTGCGCCCGCGCCCGTCGAGGTACGCGGCCTCGCCGGGTACGAAGGCGACGTTGTCGCGCAGCGCCCTTGCGAGCAGGTCGGTCGTGTCGATGTAGTCGGGCAGCGTGGCCCAGATGAAGAGCCCGCCGGCGGGCCGCGTCCACTCGGCCTCCGGCGGAAAGAATTCGGCGAGCGCGTCGAGCATCGTGTCGCGACGCGCCCGGTAGATCTCGGTCAGCGACTCGACGTAGTCCTGCCAGCGCGATTCCTCGAAGTACGCCTGCACCATGAGCTGCGAGAGCGTCGAGGTGCAGAGGTCGGCAGCTTGCTTGCCGAGGTTGATCTTCTCCAGCACGGGCGCGGGCGCCGCGACCCATCCCAGCCTGATTCCCGGCGAGAGGATCTTCGAGAACGTGCCGAGGTACATCACATAGACGCCACCGTCGAGCGCATACAGGGGCGGGAGCGGCTGGCCCTCGTAACGGAGCAACCCGTAGGGGTTGTCCTCGAGCACGAGGATCTCGCGCTCCGCGGCCAGTTCGACCAGTCGCCGGCGCCGTTCGAGCGACATCGTCACACCCGCCGGGTTCTGGAAGCTCGGGACGGTGTAGATGAACTTCGGCCGCCGTCCTTCGCGCTCGAGCTCGGCGAGCCGCTCCTCGAGCAGGTCGATACGCATGCCGTCCGAGTCCATCTCGATCTGCACCACGTCGGCCTCGTACGAGGAGAACGTCGGCACGGCGCCGGGGTAGGTCGGTGCCTCGGCGATGATCACGTCGCCCGGGTCGATCAGCGTCTTCGTCACCAGGTCGATCACCTGCTGGCCGCCGGTCGTGACGATGAGGTGGTCCGGGTCGATGCGCATGCCGCCGTCGGCGTGCATCACCTGCGCGATGCAGGCCTTGGTTTCGGCCAGTCCCTCGGTGGGGCCGTACTGAAGCGCCTTCGCGCACGACTCGCGCGCGATCCGCTGCGCCACCGCGGCGAACGTCTCCGGGGGGAAGCTGCTCGTGTCGGGCAGCCCGCCGGCGAGCGAGATCACCTCGGGGCGTGCGGTCACCGCCATCAGGTCGCGCATCGCGGACGACTTCATGACCTGCGTCCGCGAGGCGAAGAGGCCGGCGTATCGCTCCAGGTCGCGCTTGGTGGAGCGCGGCCGGCCGCGGCGCGGTCCGTCGTCTACAGTCACCGCGCTCCAGGGTACCTAGTCGCCATCTCCCTCTTTCTGGACATCGGGCAGGGCACGGGCCTTGCATCAGCCTCCGGCGTCAGGCCGTTCCTGCCGCCGATCCTCGCCGCCTCGCTCGGCCGCGCTGACCTCGGCGTCAACTTCTCCGGCGGCGACTTCGCGTTCCTGGAGTCGATCCCGTTCATCGTCGTGCTGGTCGTCCTCGCCGTGATCTCGTATCCCGTCGAAGTCCCGCCACGGCTCCTGGCGGCGACGGCGGTCGTGCTCGGCGCCCTGCTGTTCGCCGGCTCGCTCACCGAGGGTGGCCGCGAGGGCTGGATCGGGCTCCCGCTCGGCGCCGCCTGTGCCGCGCTCGCCTGGTACGTGAGCGCCCGCTTCTTCGCGCGCGCACGCGCGCGGCTCGACTCGGATGCCGGCTTCCTGTCGGCCTACGGCGACCTGATCGCGCTCAGCATCGCGATCGTCTCCGTAGTGATCCCGCCACTCGCGTTCGGGGCGCTGGGCGCCTTCCTGCTTCTCCTCGTCCGCGGCCGCGACGCCGAAGGCCGGAAGTACGAGGGCCTCCGCATATTGCGGTGAAGAAGCTCGTACTAGCGGTCATCGACTCGCTCAAGCCGGAGATGCTCGAGCGTGCGATCGACTCCGGCCACGCACCGGCCCTGAAGGCGCTCGTCGAGCGCGGCGTCTACATCCGCGACTGCGTATCGAGCTTCCCGTCGGTGACCCCCGTGGCGTCCTCGAGCATCACGACAGGCCTGGGACCCGACCGCCACCACATCCCGTCGATGAACTGGTACCACCGCGGCGAGGAGCGGTATGTCGAGTACGGCTCTTCGTTCGCCGCGACGCGCACGTTCGGGATCGTGCGCTCGCTCTACGACACCGTCTACAACATGAACCTCGCTCACCTGAGCCGCGCCGAGCGGACGGTGTTCGAGGTCGTCGAGGACGCAGGCCTGAGGGCGGCATGCACGACCTATCTGATCTTCCGCGGCAGGCACCGGCACGAAGCGGACGAGGCGGGCCCGTACACGCGCATCGCAAAGGCGGCCCAGTTCAGGCACGCGGTGTGGGGCCCGACGGAGCTCTTCTACGCGGACCTGTTCTCCTCACGCCGGACCGATTGCCGCTCGACGCTCGGGATGCCGGGTCAGCGCGACCGGCACTCGGGCTGCGTTGCTGCGCACCTGGTGGAGAACGACCTGTTCGACTTCATGCTGTTGTCGCTGCCCGACAACGACACCCACTCGCACCGCTACGGGCCGTACGCGCAAACGAGCTCGATCGTCGAGGCAGACCGCGCGATCGAGCGGATGATGCACGCGGGCGGCGGGATCGACGCGTTCCTCGAGGACCACGCCGTGATCGTGCTCTCCGATCACTCACAGACGCCGATCGAGCACGGAGTCAACCTCGCCAACGAGCTGGACCACCGCAGCGTGCTGATGCCCGACGGCGATCCGCGGGACGCGGACATCGCCGTCTGCCCGTCCGCGCGCTCGGCGATGGTCTACGTGCTCGATCCTGACGACCGCGAAGCGGTCGTGCCGGCGATTGCGCGCGATCTGTGCCAGGTCGAGGGCGTCGACCTGGTCGCGCACCTGTCCGCCGGCGAGGCGATCGTCGAGTCGTCGCGCGGTGCGCAGCTGCGGTTTCAGCCGGGCGGCGACCTGATCGACCTCCGGGGCGGCCACTGGAGCGTCGACGGAGGCCTCGAGGCGCTGGGGCTCGAGGTGTCGGACGGGCGCGCCTGGAGCAACGAGTACCCGGATGCGCTCGACAGGCTCTGGTCGGCGCTCCAATGCCCGCGCGCGGGTGAGGTTCTCGTCTCGGCTGCGCCCGGCTACGAGTTCGTCGACTGGGGTGGCCGCCACCACGTCGGCGGTGGAAGCCACGGCGCCCTTCACCGCGCCGACTCGCTCGGCGTGCTGGTGATGTGCGGCGTAGGCCCCGACTCGGCCTCGGAGCGGGTTCAGTGGACGATCCGCGACGCTGTTCCGGTCATCGCGAGCCACTTTGGGATCAACTAGCCTCCACCAGATGCAGGACGAGAGCGCCGCTCTCGCGGCGCACGCTTCACCTCGCGCGCACACCCGCGTCCGGCACGGTCTACGGCGCCCGCACAACTGGTACCAGCTGGTCAAGTTCTGCGTGGTCGGCGGCTCCGGCTACGTGGTCAACCTGTGCGTGTTCGCGGCGTGCGTGGGGCTCTTCTCGATGCATCACCTCGTCGCCGCGACATGCGCATTCGTCGTGGCGGTCGCCAACAACTTCTGGTGGAACCGCCACTGGACCTTCGTCGCGTCGCACGGCCATGCGGGGTTCCAGGCCGCGCGGTTCTTCACCGTCAGCGTCGCCGCTTTCTTGTTCGCCGCCGGCATCCTCGAGCTGCTGGTCAGCGTCGCCGGAATCGCGGAGCTGCCCGCCCAGGCGATCTCGATCGTCGCGGCAACGCCGCTCAACTTCGTCGGGAACAAGATGTGGAGCTTCGCGCGCTCGCGGCCGCCGGCCTAGCGGTCGCGTTTGCGGCGGCAGCGCCTCCGGCGCACGCCGTCGACTTGGAGCGGCCGCCGAGCGACGACGTCGCACCGCCGGGCTACACGAAGACCGCGCGCCAAGTGGAGGCGATCTCGTCCCGCGACGCGAAGGTGAAGGAGGAGCGTGACGCCCACCCCTCCATGGAGCCGACGGCCTACACGCGCCTTCCCGGCCGCTGGCAGGTGTCGTGGTTCGACGGCGACGACGAGGTGGTGCAGGTCCACGTCGACGACCGCAGCGGCGCGATCCTCGAGTCCTGGACCGGGGACCAGGTTGCATGGCGGATGGCACGCGGGTACGAGGGGGCGTTCGGCCGGAAGTGGAACTCGCCCTGGCTCCTGGTGCCGCTCGGGCTGCTCTTCCTCTTGCCCTTCGTCGACTTTCGCAGGCCCCTGCGGCTGCTTCACCTGGATCTGCTTGTGCTGCTCGGGTTCGGCGTCTCGCACATCTTCTTCAACGAGGGCGAGATCGGGTGGTCGGTGCCACTCGCGTACCCCGTCTTGCTCTATGTCATGGGGCGCATGCTCTGGGAGGGATGGCGCCGGCGCGAGCGCGTCGGGAAGCTGGTGCCACACGTGCCGGCCGAGGCACTCCTGCTCGCGCTCGTCTTCCTCGTCGGATTCCGCATCGCGCTGAACGTGATCGACTCGAACGTGATCGACGTCGGCTACTCGGGCGTCATCGGAGCGGACCGGATCATGGACGGTGACCCGCTCTACGACGGCAAGTTCGCGTCCGACAACCAGAGCGGGAACGTCTACGGCCCGGTCGCCTACCTCGTGTACATCCCGTGGGAGCAGCTGCTGCCCTGGAAGGGCGTCTGGGACGACCTTCCCGCCGCGCATGCTGCCGCGATCACGTTCGATCTGCTGACGACGCTGGGCCTGTACGTGCTCGGCCTCCGCCTGCGCGGGCGGACGCTTGGGATCGCGCTTGCGTACGCCTGGGTCGCGTTCCCGTACAGCCTGTTCGCGCTCTCCACGAACTCGAACGACACGCTGATAGCGGCGCTGCTCGTCTGGGCGCTCGTCGCGGCCACGATGCCCGCCACCCGGGGCGCGCTTGTCGGGCTCGCGTCTGCGGCGAAGTTCGCTCCGCTCGCGCTCGTGCCTCTGTTCGCGACACTCGGCCGGCCGCTGCGTTACGCGGTGGTGCTCGCCGTGACCGTCGTCGTGGTCGTCGTCCCGTTCCTACCGGACGGCGGCCTACGCGACTTCTACGACACCACCATCGGCTTCCACGCCGGGCGAGAGTCGCCGTTCAGCGTCTGGGGACAGGAGCCGGGGCTCGACTGGCTCCAGACCGTGCTCAAGGTGGGGGTCGCCGGGTTGGCGGTTGCGCTGGCGTTCGTGCCTCGCCGACGGGACACCGTTCAGGTCGCGGCACTCGCCGCGGCCGTGCTGATCGGCCTCCAACTCGTCACCGTCCACTGGTTCTATCTGTACATCGTGTGGTTCGCCCCACTGGTGCTGGCGGCGCTCTTCGCCGCCCAACGCGACCCCTCGGAGTTCGCGCGCGCGTGAGGTGGGTACGGATAGGCGCGGGCGTTCTGCTCGTCGCGACGTTCTGCCTGACGTTCCTCGTCGACCCCTGGCAGGACGAGCTCGTCAGCGATGTACCGCTTTACCGGGCGTACGCCGACCTGTTTTTGGACGGGGTCGTGCCTTACCGCGAGGTCGGCTTCGAGTACCCCCCGCTGGCGGCGCCGCTGATCGCGCTGCCTGGCCTCGTCTCGCTCGACCCCGAGACCTTCCGCTACGCGTTCGCAGTGCTCGTGTTCATCCTCGCTGCGGGCGTCTTGTTCACGACCGGCCGCCTCGCGGCGCTCGGCGGCGGCCGCGAATGGGTGGCGCTCCTCGTAGTCGCGCTCGCGCCGCTGGCGACCGGCGCGATGATCCGGACGCACTTCGACCTCGCGCCGGTGCTGTGCCTCCTGGCGGGGCTGGTCGCGATCGGCACCGGGCGGTCGAAGACCGGGTTCGCCCTCTTCGGGATCGGTGGCGCGCTGAAGCTGTTTCCGCTGATCGCCGTCCCGATCGCCGTCGCGTGGCTGCTCGGGCAGGGCCGCCGCGGGGAGGCGATCAGCGGACTTGTGGTCGCGGCCGTCGTCGTCGCGTTGACGGTCGGTGCGGGGGTCGGCCTGTCGGCGGACGGAGCCGCGAATGCGGTCGAGTACCACGTCGACCGCCCGGTGCAGATCGAAAGCCTGCCCGCAACGGTTCTCAACGGCGTCGAGGAGGGCGGCGGCCGAGCTCCGACGCCCAAACACAGCCACCGCTCCGATGGCCTCACGCACCCGGCCGCGGACGCGGTCACGGCCGGCTTCCTCGCGGTCCTGGCGATCGCCATCCTCATGCTCACCGTCAGCGCCGCCCGCCTCAGCGATATGCGCGGGCTCGTGCTCGCCGCGCTGACGGGCGCCGCGGCCGTCGCGACATTCGGGAAGGTGCTCTCGCCGCAGTTCATGCTCTGGCTCGTGCCACTCGCGGCGGTTGCGTGGGCGTGGGGGATGTACGCGCTCGGCGCCGTCACGACCGGCGCGATTGCGGTGACGCTCGTCTGGTTCCCCGACCGCTACTTCGACCTGGTCGACCGCGACGAGGAGATGCTGGCCGCGGTCGCAGCGCGCAACGTGCTCCTACTCCTGATGCTTGCGCTCGCCGCGTGGGAGATCAGGCGCCTCGTCAAGGCGTCACGAGCAGCGGCCGGATCGACGCCGCAAGCCCATCCGGCCGTCCCTCGATCAGCACTGCATTGACCCACGGGTTGTCCTCCGCGGTGTCGAAGCGCACAGGCATCTGAGTCCGGAACGACTCGAGCGCCTGCTCGGTGCGGACGCCGATGACGCTGTCGCGGGATCCCGTCATGCCCACGTCCGAGATGTAGGCCGTCCCGCCGGGCAGGACGCGCGCGTCGGCGGTCGGCACGTGAGTGTGCGTCCCGACGCATGCGGTGACCCGCCCGTCGAGGTGCCAGCCCATCGCCACCTTCTCGCTCGTCGCCTCCGCATGGAAGTCCACCAGGACGTGGTCGGCACGCCCCTCGAGCTCCTCGAGGATCGCGTCGATCTCGGTGAAGGGTGATCGCGCGGCCTTCATGAAGACGGTGCCCGACAGGTTCACCACGCCGAGCCGGCCGCCGTCCTTCTCGACGATGGTGTGGCCGTGGCCCGGGTTGCCCTTGACGTAATTGGCCGGTCGCACGATCCGGGGCTCCTCGTCGAGGTAGGCATAGACCTCGCGGTGGCGATAGGTGTGGTTGCCGAGCGTGATCGCGTCGAAGCCCATGTCGAAGAACGCACGCGCGGTCTTTGCGGTGACGCCCAGCCCACCCGCGGAGTTCTCGCCGTTCACGACGAGCCAGTCCGGAGAGTGCTCTTCGCGCAGCGCCGGCAGCGCCGCCTCGAGCACGCGCCGGCCCGGGCTGCCAACGACGTCGCCGATGAACAGAAGCTTCATTGCCGCCGCATTCTCGCAACGTCTAGCTTTCGGCCCTTGCCGGTCATCGAGGCGAAAGGGCTCGTCAAGCGCTACGGGACGCGTGAAGCGCTGCGCGGCGTGTCCGTCGCGGCGACCGAGGGCGAACGCGTCGCGGTGATCGGCCCGAACGGCGCGGGCAAGACGACGCTTCTCTCGATCCTTGCCGGCATCCAGCGCCCCGACGAGGGGACCGTCGCCGGCCCCGACGGACGCGCCGGCTGGGTTCCCCAGCAGGCTGCCCTGTACGGCAAGCTCACGGTGGCCGAGAACCTCCGCCTGTTCGCACGACTGGAGCGCTGCGCCGACGTCGACGCCGCGGTGGACCGGATGCTCGCGCAGACCGGGCTCGGCGACCGGGCCGACGACCAGATCAACGTCCTCTCAGGCGGGAACCGCCAGCGCGTGAACATCGCCATCGGCCTCCTGCCGGAGCCGCCGGTCCTGCTGCTCGACGAGCCGAGCTCTGCGCTCGACCCGCGCCAGCGCGAGCGGCTGTGGGAGTTCCTGCTCGCGCTCGAGTCCCAGGGCACCGCGATCGTGTACGCGACGCACGACGTCCAGGAGGCCGAGCGGCACGCGCACCGTGTCGTCGTGCTCGCGGACGGCGAGCTGTTGTTCGCGGGCACCCCGCGCGAGCTCGAGCAGACCGTCGGCGCAACCGGTCTCGACTTCGAGGAGGCGTTCGTGGCCTTCCTCCGCCAGCGGGGCCACTGATGCGCTGGCTGCTCGTCAAGGACGTCCAGATCCTGCGCCGCTCGCCACTCCTTCTCGCGCTGCTCGTGATCTACCCGATCGTCATCGCGGTCCTGATCGGCTTCGCGCTGTCGCGCGGCCCGGACAAGCCGCGCGTCGCGTTCGTCAACCTCGTGCCCGCCGAGCAGAACCAGCTCGAGTTGGGAGGGGAGGAGATCGACCTTTCCGACTACTCGGACACGCTCTTCAGGAGCATCGACCCGGTCCGCATCGACTGCGAGGACCGCGAGCCGGAGGAGTGCGAGGACGAGGCGCTCGACAAGGTGCGCAGCGGGGACGTCCTGGCGGCGCTCGTGATCCCGGAGGACGTCACCCAGAAGCTGCAGGCGCTGCAGAGCCTCCAGGCGGTCGAGCCGCCGACGGTCAAGGTCTATTTCAACGCCGAGGATCCGGTCAAGGCGCGCTACGTCGAGGACACGATCAAGTCGCAGGCGCAGGACGCCAACGCGGCGCTGACGAAGAAGCTGACGGAGGTCGCGCTCAGCTACCTCGATTTGATCGTCACGGGCGGCGACATCTCGATCCCGCTCCTAGGCGGCAACATCGAAGTGCTGGGGCTCGACCGCTCGAACGCGATCGTGCGCGCGGCGCAGGCGCAACTGCCGCCGAACTCGGAGGCGCGCCGCCAGCTCGACCGGGTGCTGCGCTTCGGCGAGCTCGCACGCCAGAACCTCGATCTCTCGGACGAGATCCTGAACACGATCGGGGCGCCGATCAAGATCGACACGCAGGTCATCGAGGGCGGCACCACGCCGCTGTCGTCGTTCGCGGTTGCCGTGGCCGTCTCGATCTCGCTGATGTTCGTGACAGTCCTGCTGGCGGCCGGGATGCTCGCGCTGGAGCGCGAGGAGAACGCGTTCGCGCGCCTGATCCGCGGGCTCGTGTCGCCCACCGGGCTCCTCTCCGAGAAGGCCGTGCTGGCGATGGCGTGCTCGACCGTGCTCGGGATCCTGATGTTGTGCGGCCTGGCGCTGTTCGTCGACCTCGACTGGGGCCGCTTCCCGTTGTGGATCGTCGGGGTGGCCACGGGCTCGATCGCGTTCGCCGCGCTCGGCCTGGCGGTTGGCGCCCTCACGCGGGAGGTGAGGGCGGCGTCTCTGCTCGCGTTCATGCTCGGGCTGCCGCTCGCGTTCCTCGCCCTCGTGCCGTCGGGAGCGGTCTCGTCCGCGCTCTACGACGTCATCCGCGTCGTGTCGGCGCTGTTCCCGTTCAAGCCGACGCTCGACGCGATGGATGCTGCGCTCAACGACGCGGGCGGGATGGCGGGCGCGGTAGCGCACCTGGCGGCGCTCACGCTCGGGTTCGGGGCGCTCGCGCGGCTCGCGCTCCGCAGGTTCGCCTAGCGACGCTCCTTACACTGGTGCGGATGGCCTTCCCCGCCACGCGCCTGAGGCGCCTCCGCAAGACGGGCGTCCTGCGCGACATGGTCCGCGAGACCGAGCTCTCGGCCTCGGACCTCGTCTACCCGATGTTCGTGCAGCTCGGGACGGACAGCCGTACCCCGATCGAGGCCATGCCGGGGATCGATCGACTCTCCATCGCACACGCCGTCGACGAGGCGGGCGCGGCCCATGCCCTCGGCATCCCCGCTGTGCTCCTCTTCGGGCTGCCGGCCGAGAAGGACGAGCAGGGATCGGGCGCGTGGGACGACGAGGGCGTGGTGCAGCTCGCGACGCGCGCGATCAAGGAAGCGCACCCGGACCTCGTCGTCATCACAGACCTCTGCCTGTGCGAGTACACATCGCACGGGCACTGCGGCGTGCTGACGCCCGACGGCAACGTTGACAACGACGCGACGCTCGAACTGCTCGCTCGTACCGGCGCGTCGCAGGCCGCCGCCGGCGCCGACGTGATCGCCCCGAGCGACATGATGGACGGGCGCGTCGGCGTGCTCCGCCGCCGCCTCGACGAAGAGGGCTGGGCGGACCTGCCGATCCTCGCGTACTCGGCGAAGTTCGCGTCCGCGTTCTACGGGCCGTTCCGCGAGGCCGCCGATTCGACGCCCGCGTTCGGCGACCGCCGCGGCTACCAGATGGATCCTCCCAACGCCGACGAGGCGGTGCGCGAGGCGCTGCTGGACGTCGAGGAGGGCGCCGACGTCGTGATGGTCAAGCCGGCGCTGCCGTACCTCGACGTGATCCGGCGCGTAAAGGACGCGACGCGCGTGCCCGTCGCCGCGTACAACGTGAGCGGTGAGTACGCGATGGTGAAGGCGGCTGCCGCAGCCGGCTGGCTGGACGAGCGCCGCGCCGTGCTCGAGGCGCTCACCGGGATTCGCCGCGCGGGCGCCGACATCGTGATCACCTACCACGCCAAGGACGTCGCCGGATGGCTGGGACAGTAGGCGCGCGCCCGAAGCTGCGCTCGCGCAAGTACGGCGCGGCGATCCCGCTCGACGAGGTCGACAAGCGGGTCATGAACCTGATGCAGGGGAGGTTCCCGCTGCACCCTCGGCCGTACGCGCGGTGGCCGAGACTCGCAGGGATAACCGAGGACGATGTGCTGGGCGCGTTCGGCACCTGCTCGACCAGCGCATCGTCCGCCAGGTCACCCCGATCTTCGACACGCGCGCGCTCGGGTACAGCTCGATGCTCGTCGCCGCGAAGGTGGACGCGGAGAACCCGCACCGGCCGGCGCAGATCATCAACTCGCACCCCGGCGTCTCGCACAACTACCTGCGCAACCACGAGTTCAACCTCTGGTTCACGATCGCCACCGAGCCGGACTCGAAGCTCGGCGTCGACGGCACGCTCGAGGTGCTGCAGCGCCTGACGGGCGCCGAGTCCATACGCCAGCTGCCGACGCTGACGCTCTTCAAGATCAACATGGACCTCGAGATGGTCGGCGACACGGACGCGCTCAGCACCGCGGCCGTCGCCGCGCCCCCGCGGGAGCTCGACCCGGTCGAGCTGGACGATCTCGACATCGCCGTGATCCGTGAGCTCCAGGGCGACATGCCCGTCGTGCCGGAGCCCTATCAACCGGCCGCAGACGCGCTCGGCCTGCCGCTCGAGCGGCTGCTCGAGCACCTCGAGGGGATGCGCGAGCGCGGAGCGCTCCGGCGGGTGGCGGCGATCCTCTACCACCGCCGCGCCGGCTTCTCGGCGAACGGGATGGGCGTCTGGAAGGTGCCCGACGAGCGGATCGACGAGATCGGCCCGCGGATGGCCGCGTACCGGGGGATCTCGCACTGCTACCAGCGGCCGACCTATCCCGACTGGCCGTACTCGGTCTTCACGATGGCCCACGGCAGGTCGAAGGAGGAGTGCGACGCGATCCTCGACCGGATCGCCGAGGAGACGGGCATCGACGAGCGCGCGGTCCTCTACTCCTCGACCGAGTTCAAGAAGATCCGCCTCCTGTACTTCACCGACGAGCACAAGCGGTGGGAAGCGGATGTTCAACGCCGGCTGGATGCCGGCTGACGATCGGACAGCGCGGCAGGATGCCGCGCTGAGCTATCCGCGGAGCTCTTCGGTCGCGCGCAAGAGCTGCTGCCCGGCGGAGTGAACTCGCCGGTGCGGGCGATGAAGGCGATCGGCCGCGACCCGATCTTCGTCGAGCGCGGCGAGGGCGCCGAGCTGATCGACGTCGACGGCAACCGCTACGTCGACTGGATGCAGTCCTGGGGCCCGCTCATCGCCGGTCACGCGCATCCGGATGTGGTCGCGGCAGTGAGCCGGGCCGCCGAGCGCGGCACGAGCTTCGGAGCACCGACGGAGGCCGAGGTCGACCTCGCGCGCGAGGTGGTCGAGCGCGTGCCGTCCGCCGAGATGGTGCGCATGACCTCCTCGGGGACCGAGGCGACCATGAGCGCGCTTCGGCTCGCGCGCGCAGTGACGGGCCGGGACAAGATCCTCAAGTTCGCCGGCGCCTACCACGGCCATGTCGACGGGCTGCTCGCCGAGGCCGGCTCCGGCCTCGCCACGCAGGGCATCCCGTCGAGCCCCGGCGTCACGGCGGCCCAGGCGAACGACACCGTGATCGTTGCGTGGAACGACCGCGACGCGGTCGAGGCGGGGGCCGACGGCGTCGCCGCGATCGTGTGCGAGCCCTACCCGGCCAACATGGGACTGGTCCCGCCCGAGCCCGGGTTCCTCGAGTTCTTGCGCGACCGGGCGAGCGCGGTCGGCGCGCTGCTCGTCTTCGACGAGGTCATCTCGGGCTTCCGGGTGGCGCGCGGCGGGGTCCAGGAGCGCGAGGCCGTGGCGCCGGACCTGACGATTCTCGGCAAGGTGATCGGTGGCGGGCTGCCTGCGGCCGCCTACGCCGGTCCACGTGAGTTGATGCAACGCGTCGCACCGGCGGGCGACGTGTACCAAGCCGGGACGCTGTCCGGGAACCCGCTGGCGACCGCGGCGGGGCTTGCCACGCTCGGGCTGCTCGACGCCGGCGCGTACGAGCGCCTCGAGCGAACCACCGCGACGCTCGCCGAGGGGCTGATCGAGCTCGGGCTGACGGTGAGCTGGGTGACCGGCCTCCTGACCGCCTTCTTCCGGGATGGGATCCCGCGCGACCTGGACGAGGTGAAGGAGTGCGACTTCGACCGCTACGGCGCCTTCTGCCGCGCGATGCTCGAGCGCGGGGTGTATCTGCCCCCGTCGCAGTACGAGGCGTGGTTCCCGTCCCTCGCGCATACCGACGAGCACGTCGAGCGCACGCTCGATGCCGCCCGCGACGCACTGGCCACGCTATGAGCAATCTCGACGCCTTGATCGCGGCCGCGGGCCCGGACCTGTCCGCCCATGCGAACCCGAAGCCAGGCCCAGACCGTTTCCCGCCCTCGGGCGAGGACGGGCGCGCCTACGTGCTCGAGGCCGTCTACGAGGGCTACCTCCTGCACTACGGGGAGTCGCGCGCGTTCGTGGGGATGGACGCCGACCTGCGGCTCCTGGCCGGGGACACGCTCTATGCGCAGGGACTCGCTCGTCTCGCCGAAGGCGGCGACACGGAGGCCGTCGGCGAGCTCGCCGACTTGATCTCGTTGTGCGCCTGGGCCGAGGCGGCGGGGCGGCGAGATCTCGTCGATGCACTGTGGGATGCGAGCGCCCGCCGGCTGCTCGATGGCGACGGCCAGGGCGCCCGGGCGGAGGTCGCTGAGCGCTTGGCGCAGGACCGCCCCTAGGCGGGTTGGGCAACCGCTTCTCGACGCCCGTATCCGCCGTAGGAGCGGTAGAGTCCGCCGCCGCGACCGCATGGCCGAACCCAGGAAGAACCCCAGACAGAGGAAGTCTCGCTACACCGCCGACCGTGGAATCGCGGGCGCGTGGGAGGGCGAGACCGTCACCCGCCGCCGCGCTTTCGAGATCGGAGCGCAGGGCGTCGGCGGCATAGCGGTCGCTGCGTTCGCGCTGCCCGCGCTCGGGTTCGCTCTCGGGCCGATGTTCGAGGACCAGCTCCCCGACCACTTCCAGGACGTCGGCCCGGAGAAGGACTTCAACGACGAGACGTACGTGGCGAAGGTCATCGAGATCGCGCCAGGGGCCGGCGAGGCCGGCAAGACCACGATCTACGTCCGCCGGACCGATCCGGCGCGCGACGAGCAGAACGCGGACCAGCCGTACGTCGCGATCTCGACCCGCTGCGCCCACCTCGGCTGCCCGGTCCGGTACGTCCAGGCCTCGCGGCGCTTCATCTGCCCGTGCCACGGCGGCGTCTACGGCTTCCAGGGCGAGGTCACCGGCGGCCCGCCGGTCCGCCCGCTCGACCGCTTCTACACGAAGGTCGAGGGCGGCCGCGTGCTGGTGGGGCCGCGCTTCTCGCTCAACTCGAAGCTCGAGCGGTTCCCGCACCCGCGTGACCCGTCGAACCACCTCGACGGCCTGTGGCAGTACCTCTACCCGGCGAGGCCGAGCACGTGAAGCCGCCCCAGCCTCCGCTCCCCCGCTCGCTGCAGCGCCGCCCGGCGCCGCCCGGCGACGGCGCGGGACCGAACGGCGACCAGCCTGCGCTGACGCCGAAGGAACGGGCTGTCGAGGTGCCCGTCTCGGTCGTCGGCTGGCTGGACGAGCGCACCGGCGCGAGCCCCTTCCTGCGCGGCTTCCTCTACCGCAAGGTCCCCAAGGGCACGAACTGGTTCTACACGCTCGGGTCCGCGACGATGTTCGCGTTCCTGTCGCAGGCCGTGACGGGCGTGTTCCTGGCGATGTACTACGAGCCCGACGTCTCGCGCGCGTACGAGTCGACCTCGCGGATCACGAACGAGCTCTTCCTGGGCGAACTCGTCCGCAGCATGCACCGATGGGGCTCGACGGTGATGCTCGTGCTCGTCTTCCTCCACATGGGCCGCGTGTTCTTCTTCGGCGCGTACAAGTACCCGCGCGAGCTGAACTGGATCATCGGCGTGATCCTGCTCGTGCTCACGCTCCTGATGGGCTTCACGGGCTACCTGCTCCCGTTCGACCAGCGCTCCTTCTGGGCGACCGTCGTGGGCGTGAACCTGAACTCCTCGGGCCCGCTCATCGGCCCCTTCCTGGCGGACTTCCTCCGCGGCGGGCCGGAATTCGGCGCCTACACGCTCAGCCGCTTCTACGCGATGCACATGCTGCTGATCCCAGGGCTGATCGCCGCACTCATCGGCGCGCACCTGTACCTCGTGGCCAAGCTCGGGACGACGGCGCCGCCGTGGCTGAAGGCCGAGAAGCCGAAGGCGCTCGCCAAGGAAGAGATCTGAGCCGTGAACGCGCGGGAGAAAGAGCAGTACCTCCGTGAGTACGAGCTCCTGAAGAAGCAGGGCAAGCCGTTCTTCCCCTACGCGGTCTTCAAGGACTCGGCGATGGCCTGCATCACGCTCGCCGTGATCATCACGATGGCGATCGTGCTCGGCGCGGAGCTCGGTCCGAAGGCCGACCCCACCAGCACCACCTACGTGCCGCGGCCGGAGTGGTACTTCTTCTTCCTGTTCGAGCTGCTGCGCGTCGTGAAGCCGCCGGAGCTCGTGTTCCTGGCGACGATCGGGATCCCGACGATCTGCCTGGTCCTGTTGCTGCTCCTGCCGTTCTTCGACCGCGGGCCGGAGCGCAACCCGGCGCGGCGGCCGATCGCGACGCTCGCGGGGATCACGACGATCGGCGCAATGGCCTACCTCTCGATCCTCGGCGCCACCGCCGGCTCGCCGACCAAGATCGAGCTCGACGTCGCGCCCCAGTACGAGAAGGGCCGCGACGTGGCGGCCTCGTCGGGCTGCACCGCATGCCACACGTTCGGCGAGAACGGAAACCACGGGCCGGGACCGGACCTCACCGAGATCGGCGCGCGCCTGCCCGCGCCCGCGATCGAGCGGACGCTGCTCAACCCGACGTCCCCGATGCCGCCGTACGGCGATCTGAAGAAGGACCAGCCGGCGAAGTTCAATGAGCTGGTTGAGTTCCTCGCATCACTGAAGTAAGCGGCACGCTCCCAGACGCACAGGTCCGCGCGATGTTCGATCGCATCGCCGGCGTCTACGACTTCATGAACGCCGTCATGACCGCCGGCATGCATCAGCGCTGGCGCGAGCGTGCGGTCGAGCTGGCGCGGGTGGGCCCCGGGTCGCGGGCGCTCGACGTCGCGACGGGGACGGGCGACCTCGCAGTCGCGCTTCGGGCCGCTGGCGCGGAGGTAGTCGGATGCGACTTCTCCGAGGAGATGCTCGAGCGCGCGCGCCGGAAGGAGCCGTCCGCTCGGTTCGAATGGGCGGACGCGCTGGCGCTCCCGTACGAGGACGACTCGTTCGATGCCGCGACGGTCGGCTTCGGCGCGCGCAACTTCTCGGACCTGGAGCGCGGGCTCGGCGAGATGGCGCGGGTCGTGCGTCCTGGAGGCCGGGTGGTGGTGCTCGAGATCACGACGCCGCAGAAGCCGCCGCTCTCGACGTTCTTCTCGCTCTGGTTCGACCGCCTCGTGCCCGCGCTCGGGCGGATCGCGGGCGACGAGGCTGCCTACTCGTACCTGCCGAGCTCGGTCAAGCGGTTCCCGGATCCGCACGCACTCGCGGGCGAGCTGGCGGCCGCGGGTCTCGAGGACATCCGCTGGATCCTGACCGCGGGCGGCATCATCGCGATCCACGCAGGAACCGTCTCGCGATGACCACGGGCAACACGTCGGCGGTGCTGGCGAACGTGCTGGAGGCAGGCGGCCCCGAGCTTTCGCGCAACCTGATGCGAACCGAGGCCCGCCTCCAGGAGGTCGCGGAGAGCCACGGCGACGAGCTCGCACGCCACGCGGCGGGCACGCTCTCCGCCGGGGGCAAGCGGCTGCGGCCGATGCTCGTGTTCCTATGCGCGGGTGAGCGCGACGGCGACGTCGTCGTGAGCGCCGCGGCGGCGGTGGAGCTGCTCCACATGGCGACGCTGGTCCACGACGACGTACTCGACCGGGCATCGCTGCGGCGCGGGCGCCCGACAGTCTTCGCGGATGGCGGCCGGGACGCGGCCACCGCCACCGGCGACCTTCTCTTCTCGCGCGCGTTCTCGGAGATCGCCGCGCACGCCGGGCCCGACGCCGTCGCGGCGCTGTCGCGTGCCTCGTCGTCGCTCGCGCGCGGGGAGCTCATGCAGCGGGCCGACGCCTGGGCGGATGACGTGTCCCGCGACCGCTACCTCGAGCGCTGCGAGCTGAAGACCGCGCGGCTGTTCGAGGCGGCCTGCCGGCTCGGCGCCCTGCTCGGCGCGCCGGGACGCGAGTGCGCGGACGCGCTCGGCACGTTCGGCACCCGGATCGGCCTGGCGTTCCAGATCTTCGACGACGTCCTCGACGTGTCCGGCCCGACCGAGCGGACCGGCAAGCCGCGCGGCGCGGACCTGCTCGACGGCACCGTCACCCTGCCGCTGATCCTCGCCCGCGAGCGGGACGCCGACCTGCGCAGGCTCGACCTGCGGGAATGCGTGACGAGCGCCGAGCAGGCGGACGCGTTCTGCGACCGGATCGCGATGACGGGCGCACTCGGCGATGCCCGCGAGCAGGCGCTCCACTTCGTCGCCGAGGCAAAGGCGGCGCTCTACGACCTGCCGCTCTCAGAGCGCCAGCAGAAGGCGCTCGACCTGGTGGCCGACGGCGTGGTGGAGCGGTACGCCTAGAAGTCTTCCGGCAGGAGGGCTTCGGCCTCGAGCGCAGCGACGAAGCGGTCGATCTCCTCGCTCATGTTCGCGTGCATGAGCTGCTTGAGGTCGGAGACGACCTGCTCGGTGCCCTCGTCCAGGCGCTCGTCGAAGTGGTCGACGACGTCCTGGGAGAAGATGCCGGTGGCGTGCCACTCGCAGTTCGGGCAGCGGAGCGACACCCGCCAGTTCTCCATGCCGGCCTCCTCCCAGTGGATGGGGTAGACCAGTTCGGCCGCGCACTCCGGGCAGACGTGAAGGTCCTGCGTCGGCCGGGTGGGAGCTGCGACGGGCTGCTCGGCCTCTTCACGGGCCGACTCGAAGTAGACGACGTCGATCGTCCTGCCGCTCGGAAGCGTCACGCGCTTGACGTAATGGCCCTCGGGTGTGGGTGTCCCAGCTGGCATGGTGCTCTCTTCGGCCTTTTCGGCACGGGCAGCCGGAACTTGAGGATGGAATCCGCATTTCGGCCGGTTATTCGGCCGTGAGCCTGAGCTACGCTGCGCCGCCCGTGGTTCTGAGCGACAGGACGATCCGCGAGGAGATCGACTCCGGGCGGATTGTGATCGACCCGTTCGAGGCTTCCAACGTGCAGCCGTCGAGCGTCGACGTGCGCGTGGACAGGCAGTTCCGGGTCTTCCACAACGCCCGCTACCCGTTCATCGACGTCCGCCAGCCGATGGACGGCCTGACGGAGCTCGTCGAGGTCTCCGACGAGGAGCCGTTCATCCTGCATCCGGGCGAGTTCGTGCTGGGGCAGACGCTCGAACGGGTGACCCTCCCCGACGACCTGGTCGCGCGCCTCGAGGGCAAGAGCTCGCTCGGGCGGCTCGGGCTCCTGATCCACTCGACGGCCGGATTCGTGGACAGCGGCTTCTCCGGCAACCTCACGCTCGAGCTGTCCAACGTGGCGAACCTGCCGATCACGATCTACTACGGCATGCCGATCGGCCAGATCTCGTTCATGCGCATGGACGGCCCGGTCGAGCGGCCCTACGGGAGCGGCGAGGCCGGCTCGAAGTACCAGGGCCAGGCGGAGCCGACTCCGAGCCGTTTCTATCTGAACTTCAACAAGTCCTGAGCTGGAAGCCGTAACCTTCGGGGCATGCCAACTCCAGGCCCGCTCGAGATCGTGATCCTGCTCGTGATCGTGCTGCTGATCTTCGGCCCGAAGCGGCTGCCCGATCTGGGCCGCTCGCTCGGGCGCGGGATGCGCGAGTTCAAGGACTCGGTGACCGGCAAGGACTCGGACGACGACGAGCCGCGGCGGCTCGCCCAGACCGAGCCCGCGCCGCCGGCCGAGCCCACGCCGCCGGCCGAGCCCACGGCCACGCACGCCGAGCGCCAGACCTCCGACTAGCGGCCGTCCCATGGCACGCGTGCGGCCGGTCGGCTACGAGGACAGGCTGACCCTCGTCGATCATCTGACCGAGCTCCGCTCGCGGCTCATCTTCTCGATCGTGGTGTTCGCAATCGCGTGGGCGATCTGCGGCTGGCAGAACCACTTCCTGCTCGAGGTCGTCAACGAGCCGCTCCAGGACCTCGACCAGGAGCTGCTCGGCGCCGGCGCAAAGCCGATCAGCTTCGGCGTGACCGAGCAGTTCACGACGACGCTGATGGTGTCCGCGTACGGCGGCCTGCTGTTGGCGCTGCCGTTCATCCTGTACCAGCTCTACGCATTCGTCCTGCCGGCGTTCAGCCCGACCGAGCGCAAGGTCGCGTTCCCGCTCCTGCTCATGGTCCCGGTGCTGTTCATCTGCGGTGTCGTGTTCTGCTACTTCGTCGTGCTGGAGCCGGCCACGGAGTTCCTGCTCGGCTTCAACGACGACGAGTTCACGACCGCGGTGCGGGCGCGCGACTACTACAGCTTCGTCGCCCTCACCACGATCGCGATGGGCCTCCTCTTCCAGGTGCCGGTCGTGATCCTGGCGCTCACCCGGCTGGGCATCACGACGCCGGCGGCGCTGCGGCGCAACCGCCGCTACGCGTTCCTCGGGTGCGCGGTTCTCGCCGCGCTGCTGCCGACGATCGATCCGCTGACGATGATCCTCGAGATGATTCCCCTGCTCGTGCTCTACGAGCTCTCGATCATCCTGGCGAGTGTGGTCGGCGGCCCGCCGGAGGGCGGGCGCCTCGAACCCGAATAGCTAGGCTGCGCGCGTGCTTTTCGACCTGAAGGGGCGGCGTAGGCGCGTCGTCCAGGGGACCTATCTGCTGCTCGCGATCCTGATGGGAGGCGGGCTCGTCTTCTTCGGCATCGGCGGCGACGTGTCCGGCGGGCTCTTCGACGCCTTCAGCGACCGCTCGAGCTCCGGCAACAGCATCGTCGAGGACCGCATCGACGAGAACGAGGAGAAGCTCGAGACGAATCCCAACGACGAGGCTGCGCTGACGGATCTGATTCGCGACTAGTACCAGCTAGCCACACAAGGAGGCGGATCCCGACGACGGCCGGTTCACCGAGGAGGGCAGATTGCTCAGCGGAGTGCGGACGAGGACTGGCAGACGCTACGTGGAGGCTCGAGAAGAAGCCGGAGGCCGCTGTCGCGCAATTCATGATGGCAGGCTATGCGCCGACCGCACTGAACGAGCCCGCGGAGGGAGCTGAGGCGCCGAGAATCGTCAGTGCGGATCCGACGCGCAGGCTTATAGCCGAGGCGGCGCAGGCGTACCTCGCTCGCGCCAGTTCGCACGGCTGATCAGGCCGGGCAGGAAGCCGCAAAGGCGCGAGGCGGGCGGGCACAGTAAGGCGGCCATTCAATCGTTGGAAGCGACCTCAAGAGCCAGACCAACGCAGGTTACGGTCAAGTGCAGGTCACGTCGAGCAGCTGACGCAGGCCGCACCGCCGGCTCTTGACGACCCCGAGCAACCGCCAGCGGAGCCCGAGTCAGACGAACGCGGGACCATTTGAACTTCCAGATCTCAGACACGGCCATCGACGACGAGACCCATGTCATCGAGCTCGGCGGCGAGGTGGACCTCTACACGGCGCCCGAGTTCAAGGAGCGCATGGTCCAGGTGATCGAGGACGGCAAGAAGCACGTCGTCGTCGACCTGTCCAAGGCCACGTTCATCGACTCGACCACGCTCGGCGTGCTCGTCGGCGGCGTCAAGCGCCTGCGCCCGGCCGGCGGGTCGCTCACGCTCGTGTGCACGGACCCGAACATCTGCAAGATCTTCGAGATCACCGGCCTCGACCGCGTGTTCTCGATCCACGACAGCCGCGACGAGGCGCTGTCGACGCTCGCGTCGGAGGGCGCGAGCTAAGCGAGCTTCTAGAATCGCTCGCCGCCCGCCCCGTTAGCTCAATTGGTAGAGCAGGGGACTCTTAATCCCAAGGTTCTAGGTTCGAGTCCTAGACGGGGCACTTTCCAGTAGCCGCGATCACGCGGCCCGCCTGAACAGCGTCACGCCGTCGCTGATCGGCAGCATGCACGACGACGCCGCGCGGGTCGGCCACGAGCGCGTCGTTCAGCTCGCGGAACGCCTTGGTCTGCGGGCTGCCGTCGTCGTGGCCCGGCACCACGCGGCCGCTCCAGAGCGTGTTGTCGAACACGATCAGGCCGCGGTCGGCCAGCAGCGGCAGAGCGGCGTGGAAGTAGTTGACGTAGTTCTCCTTGTCCGCGTCGATGAAGACGAGGTCGAACGGGCCCTCCAGCGTCTCGATCGTCTCGAGCGCCGGCCCGAGGCGGAAGTCGATCTTGTGGCCGTGCGCCGACTCGGCGGCGTAGCGCTTGGCCATCTCGTTGGCCTCTTCCCAGACGTCGCAGGTGACCAGCACGCCGTCATCTGGGAGTGCCGCCGCCATGGAGAGCGCGGAGTAGCCGCTGTAGGTGCCGATCTCGAGCACACGACGGGCGCCCGCATCGCCCATACGAGCATCTCGAGGAACCGGCCCTCGACCGGCCCGGTGAGCATCTGGGGCGCGTTCAGCTTCTCGTGCGTCTCGGCGTAGAGCCGCTGGAGCAGCTCGTCCGGCGGCGTCGAATGCGCCCGCGCGTACTCCTCGATCTCCTCCGGTTCCGGCATGCCGGGTAGCTTGTCATGCCATGTCCGACGAGCTCGCCTCGCTCGACGGCGTTATCGCGCCGTCCGCAGAGACCACGATCCCGGCCACGGACGAGGGCTTCCTCCGCGGCGACGGGGTGTTCGAGGTGATCCGCGTCTACGACGGCGTCCCGTTCGCGCTTCAGGAGCACCTCATTCGGCTCGAGCGCTCGACCACCAACCTGAGGCTCGGCTGGAGCGCGTCGAAGGACGACCTGCGGGCGGACATAGACCGCGTCCTCGAGGCGCGGGGCGGTGCCGAGTTCGACGGTTGCCTGCGCATCGTCCTGACCCGAGGCGGCCGCCGCCTGGTCCTCACCGAGCCGCTTCCCCCGACCCCGGAGCAGGTGCGTCTCGCGTATGTGACCTACGCGCCGACCCATTTGATGGACGGCATCAAGTCGCTCTCCTACGGCGCGAACATGCTCGCGACCCGATGCGCAAAGGAGCGCGGGTTCGACGAGGCCCTGCTCGTCACGCCGCACGGGCGCGTCCTGGAGGCCCCGACCTCGACGATCTTCTGGTGCACGGGTGACGGCGTTCTAGCGACCCCGCCGCTCGAGGAGCACATCCTCGCGTCGATCACCCGCGCGTACGTGATGGAGGTGACCGACGCCGAGGAACGCGTCTGCACGAAGGAGGAGCTCGAGGGGGCGAGCGAGGCGTTCCTCGCCTCGACGACACGCGAGGTGCAGCCGATCGCGCAGATCGAGGAGATCGAGCTCAAGGCGCCCGGGAAGCGCACGCGCGAGGCGGCCGAAGGCCTACGGACGCGGATCCAGGAGACTCTCGCGGCCGACGGCTAGCGCGACGAGTCGCGCATCTGGTGGCTGAGGTACCAGGCGACGTGCTTGGCCAGGCCGCCCGCGGCGCTCACGGCCCCGAGCGCACCACCGACGATTTTCCCCAGCGGACCCATGCGAATCACAAGCGTTATCGGCAACCGGCCACAGTTCATCAAGGCCGCCGCGGTTTCGCGCCGCTTGCGCGAGCGCCACGACGAGACGCTCGTGCACACCGGGCAGCACTACGACGACGAGATGTCGAAAGTGTTCTTCGACGAGCTCGGCGTACCGGCGCCGGACGTGGAGCTTGGGATCGGCTCCGGTTCGAACACCATCCAGACCGCGCGCATGCTCTCCGCGCTCGAGTCGGCGCTGGCCGAATCGCGCCCCGACCTCGTGCTGGTCTACGGCGACACCAACTCGACGCTCGCGGGCGCGCTCGCCGCGGCGCAGGCGCAGATGCCGCTCGCGCACGTCGAGGCCGGTATGCGCTCCTTCGACCGCGCGATGCCGGAGGAGACCAACCGCGTGCTGACCGACCACATGAGCAGCGTGCTCTTCTGCTCCACGGAGACTGCGGTGCGCAACCTCGAGAACGAGTCCGCGGTGGGGGCCAAGCATCTCGTCGGCGACGTCATGGCGGACGTGTCGCTGGCATTCGCGCCGATCGCGGCCGACCGCTCGCAGGCGCTCGACGATCTGGGGGTGACGGTCGGCGACTACCTCCTCGTCACGGCGCATCGCGCGGGCAACGTCGACGTCCCCGCACGGCTCGAGCAGCTCGTCGCGCTCCTCGAGCGGCTCGAGGGCGATGTGGTGTTCCCGCTGCACCCGCGCACGGCCAAGCGGCTCGACGACGCCGGGCTTCGCGCCCGCGTCGAGGCCGCGGCGACGGTTACGGCGCCGCTCGGCTACCTGGACTTCCTCGAGCTCGCGCGCAACGCGCGAGCGGTCCTGACCGATTCCGGGGGCGTGCAGAAGGAGGCCTACCTCCTGGGCACGCCGTGCATCACCCTCCGGGACACGACGGAGTGGGTGGAGACCGTCGACGCGGGCTGGAACGTGCTCGTGGACCTCGACGCCGGACGCGGCGTTGAGTGCGCTGGAGCGCCCCGTGCCGACGGGTGAGCGACCCGACCTCTACGGCGGCGGCCACGCTGGTGAGCGCATTCGCGACGTGTTCGATTCGTACACTCCGCAGCCATGAAGATCGGGGTTATAGGGCTCGGGCTACGTAGGCCTGCCGCTGGCCGTGGAGTTTCTCGAGGCCGGCCACGAGGTGGTGGGGGTCGACATCGACCAGCGCCGCGCACAGGCGATTGGCGAGGGCATCTCGGACATCGAGGACATCCCGTCGGAGCGGCTCGCGGCGGTCGCCGAAAAGCTGACCGCGTCGACGCGGTACGCCGACCTCGCCGGCGTCGAGGCCGCGATCATCGCTGTGCCCACACCGCTCTCACGCAATCGCGAGCCCGACCTCGGGCCGCTCGTATCCGCGGGCCGCTCGCTCGCGGAAGTCCTGCAGCGCGGCCAGCTCGTGGTGCTCGAGTCGACGACCTACCCCGGGACCACACGCGAACGGCTCGTGCCGTTGCTCGAGGAGTCGGGCCTGGCCGCCGGCGTCGATTTCAACGTCGCGTTCTCGCCTGAGCGCGTCGACCCCGGGCGGACCGACTACACGCTTCGCAACACCCCGAAGGTCGTCGGCGGGCTCACCGAGGCTTGCCTGGAGCGCGCGCTCGAGCTCTACGGCCACGTGTGCGACGAGCTCGTGCCGGTGTCTTCGCCTGACGCGGCCGAGATGACGAAGCTGCTCGAGAACATCTTCCGCTCGGTCAACATCGCGCTCGTCAACGAGCTCGCGATGCTCGCGGACCGGATGGGCCTCGACATCTGGGAGATCGTCGACGCCGCCGCCACGAAGCCGTTCGGGTTCATGCGCTTCGACCCGGGGCCGGGCATGGGCGGCCATTGCCTGCCGGTCGACCCGTTCTACCTGACCTGGCGCGCGCGCGAGTTCGACATGCCCACCGAGTTCATCGAGCTCGCGGGCGAGGTGAACCAGGCGATGCCGTACTTCTGCGTCGAGAAGATCGCCGGCGCGCTGAACGAGCACGCGAAGGCCGTGCGCGGCTCGAAGGTGCTGATCATCGGCGTGTCGTACAAGCCGGGGTCGGCGACCTGCGCGAGTCGCCGGCGCTCAAGATCATCCGCCTCCTGCGGGAGCGCGGTGCCGAGATCTCCTACAGCGACCCCTACGTCCCCGACCTGCCCGAGCACGACCTCGCGTCGCGCCCGCTCGAGCCGGAGCTCGAGGCGTGTGACTGCGCGGTCATCGTCACGCACCACCCCGGCCTCGACTTCGACAAGGTCCTTGCCACCGCGCCGCTCGTGGTCGACTTCCGCGGCGTCACGCGCGGGAAGACCGCACCCAACCTGGTGCGTCTGTGACGCCACCCGTCAGGGTCGGCGTGGTCGGCCTCGGCTACTGGGGCCCGAACCTCGCCCGCAACTTCGATCAGCTGCCGGGCGCCGAGCTCGCCTGGCTGTGCGACGGCTCGCAGGAGGCGATCGACCGGTGGGCGCCGCGCTTCCCGGGCGTCGCCACCTCCACGGACATCGCCGAGCTGCTGGCCGACGATGCGCTCGACGCCGTCGCGATCGCGACGCCGGTCCCGACGCACGCGGGCCTCGCGCTCCAGGTGATCGAGGCGGGCAAGCATTGCTTCGTCGAGAAGCCGCTTGCCCAGTCCGTGGCTGAGGCCGAGCAGGTCGCGGGCGCGGCCGAGAGCGCAGGCAAGGTGCTGATGGTCGGCCATCTGCTCGAGTACCACCCGGGCGTGATCAAGCTGAAGGAGATCGCGGACGCGGGCGAGCTCGGCGACATCCACTACATCTACGGGAACCGCCTCAACCTCGGCAAGCTGCGCGCCGACGAGAACGCGCTCTGGTCGCTCGGCGCGCACGACGTCTCGGTGGTGCTCGCGCTGGTCGGCGAGGAGCCGTCCGAGGTCAGCGCGTTCGGCGAGAGCTACATGCGGCCCGGGGTCGAGGACGTCGTCTTCTGCTTCCTGCGCTTCCCCTCCGGGCGTTGCCGCCCACCTTCACCTCTCCTGGCTCGACCCGCACAAGGAGCGCCGCTTCACCATCGTCGGGTCGAAGCGGATGGCGACGTTCGACGACATGTCGCTCGAGCGCAAGATCGAGATCTACGACAAGGGCTTCGACCAGGACTTCTCCTCCTATGGCGAGTACATCGCTCGCTCGGGCGACGTCCACAGCCCGCGGGTCTCGAACGACGAGCCGCTGCGGATCGAGTGCCGCCATTTCGTCGAGTGCATCGCCGAGGGCCGCGAGCCGCGCTCCGGCCCGCAGAGCGGCGTCCGCGTGGTGCGGGTGCTCGAGGCGCTGCAGGAGTCCCTCGCCCGGAGCAGCCGTGCTGCGACCGTCTGACCGCGCTCCGGGGCTGCTCCTCGGCGACGGCGTCGAGCTGCCCGACGACGCCCAGGTGGGCGCGTACGTCGTCGTGCACGACGGCACCGTCCTCGGGGCGGGCTGCACGCTTCAGGACCACGCCGTGGTCGGCAAGCCCCCCGCGCTGGGGCCCCGCTCGACGGCTTCACGGGAGGCGCCGCCGCCCGCCACGCATCGGGGCGGGAGCGACGGTCGCGGCCGCGGCGATCGTCAACGCGGGCGCCAAGGTCGGCGAGCGCGCCGTCGTGGGCGACCAGGCGCACGTGCGCGAACGGGCGCGCATCGGGGCTGCCGCGGTGATCGGCCGCGGCACCCAGGTGGACAACGACGCCGTCGTGGGCGCCGGCTGCCGGATCCAGACCGACTGCTACGTCACCGCGTACACGGTGCTCGAGGACGACGTCTTTCTCGGCCCGGGCGTGTTCACCTACAACGACAACACGATGGGCCGGCACGCGCCCGGCTACCGGATCGTCGGCCCGACGATCAGGCGAGCCGCCCGCATCGGGGGCGGCGTGCGGGTCCTTCCGGGCATCGAGATCGGTGAGGAGGCCTTCGTTGCCACCGGTGCGGTCGTCACCCGCGACGTCCCGGCGCGCGCGCTCGTGATGGGCGTGCCCGCGCGCAAGGTCGGCGAGGTCGGCGACGAGGAGCTGATCGAGCGGTGGCGCTGAGGCGTCGCCGTCGCAGCTTCGCGGCGGTCGAGCGCAAGACGATCGCGCTCGGGGTCGCCGCGTACGCCGTCACCGGCGCGGCGCTGCTCGCCGAGTTTGGGCGCGTCTGGCGGCGCGGGTCGGCGCCGCTTCCGGGCGAGACCGAGCACGTCCTCGACGCCGCCGGCCAGGCCGCGGGCGAGGCGGTCGCCGTCGCGGTGTCGGGCTACCGCGAGACGCCGCGGCGCGAGAACGCGCTCTTCAACCTGCTCGCGTCGTTCGTCACCTCGTTCTCGCTCGCGCGTGGGATCAGCTACCTGCTCCGGAGCCGCAGGCGCTTCGGGCCGTTTCGGGATCTGCGGATCGGCGAACGTCACATCCACCACTTCGTGCCGGGCATCTTGCTGGCGTTCGGCTCCGGCGCCACGGCGATCCTCACCGACAACGAGCAGATCGAGCCGCGGCTCGCGCTCGCCTTCGGGACCGGCATGGGCCTGACCCTCGACGAGTCCGCCCTCCTGCTCGAGCTCGACGACGTCTACTGGACCCGCGAGGGCGTGCTCTCGGTGCAGATCACGCTCGCGGCCATGGCCCTCATCTCGGCGACCATCCTCGGCGCGCGCCTCCTGCGCCGCGGTGAGGAGGTCGTGCTCGAGGGCGCGTCGGCGTGAAGCGTTACGCCGGCTGGTGGAGCCGCGTCGGCGCGGCGCTCTTCGACCTGCTCGTCATCAGCCTCCCGGCGGGGGTGCTCGCCATCGTCCTCTTCGGGAGCGCAAGCGCGGCGTTCAGCGCAGACGACGACTTCGGCGTCGCCACGCTGGTGGTCGGCCTGATCGCGTTCGTGGGGCTCCTCGTCGCGGCCCTGATCCTCTACGCCCCGCTCCTCATGCGCCGCGCGGGTGCGAGGAACGGCCAGACGTGGGGCAAGCAGCTCGCCGGGATCCGGGTCGTCCGCACGAACGGCGTGCCGATGGACTTCACCCACTCGGCGATCCGCGAGGCGCTCGTGAAGGGACTCGGGCTCGGCGTTGCCTCGTCGATGGTCCCGCTGCTCCCATACCTCCTCGACGCGCTGTGGCCGCTCTGGGACGACGAGCACCGCGCGATCCACGACATGGTGGTCGGGACGCGCGTCGTCGAGGCCTAGGCCGCCGCCGGCTCGAACCGCTTGCCGGCCTCGGTCCAGATGATCTGGTCGCGGCCGGGGCCGACGCCGATGCAGACGACCGGAACGCCGACGAAGTCGGAGACGTAGTCGAGGTAGTCCCGGGCGGCCTGGGGCAGGTCGTCGAGGTTGCGCGCCTGCGTGATGTCCTCGTGCCAGCCCGGCATCTCCTCGACGTCGGCGGTCGCGCGGTGGAGAATCGACTGGTGGTAGGGGAACTCGTCGAAGCGCGCTCCTTCGGGACCTAGGTAGCGCACGGCTGCGCCGATCGGGTCGATCCCGGTCAGCACGTCGAGCTTCGTGATCACGAGCCCCGTGAGGCCGTTGATCCGGGCCGCGTACCGGAGCGCGACGAGGTCGATCCAGCCACAGCGCCGCGGGCGCCCGGTGGTGGTGCCGAACTCGCCGCCGGCCTCGCGCATCCGCTCGCCGAGCTCGTCATCGAGCTCGCTCGGGAACGGGCCGGAGCCGACGCGCGTCGAGTAGGCCTTCGCGATCCCCCAGACCTCGTCGATGTCCTTCGGGCCCACGCCGGCGCCGACGCAGGCGGCGCCCGCGACGGGGTTCGACGACGTCACGAACGGATACGTCCCGTGGTCGATGTCGAGCAGGGTGCCCTGCGCGCCCTCGAAGATCACGAGCCGGTCGCGCTCCAGCGCGTCCCACACGAGCCGGGCGGTGTCGGTGATGTGCGGCTCCAGGCGGTGCCCGAACTTCGCGTACTCCTCGGTCATGCTGTGGAGGTCGAGCTGCGGGTCCTTCGCCCACGGCCGCAGCAGCTGCTGCTTCGGCTCCATCGCCGCGGCGATCTTCTTCCGGAGGATCTTCTCGTCGAGCAGGTCCTGCACGCGGATCCCGAGCCGCGAGGCCTTGTCGGCATACGCCGGTCCGATGCCGCGGCGGGTGGTGCCGATCTGGAGCTTCCCGAGCCGCGCCTCGCTGCCCTGGTCGAGCAGCAGGTGGTAGGGCATGATCAGGTGCGCGTTGGCGGAGATCCGCAGGCCGCGTGAGGAGATCCCGCGCCGCCTGAGGCCGTCGAGCTCCTCGAGCAGCACGCGCGGGTCGACGACCACGCCGTTCCCGATCACGGAGAGCTTGCCGGGGTAGAGGATCCCCGACGGGATCAGGTGGAACTTGAACACCTCGCTGTCGCGCACGATCGTGTGGCCGGCGTTGTTCCCGCCCTGGAAGCGGATGACCACGTCGGCGCGCTCGGCGAGGAGGTCGGTCACCTTGCCCTTGCCCTCGTCTCCCCACTGGGCTCCGACGACCACGATGCCCGGCATGGCTAACCCGCTCCGTTGGAATCCGCCGGCGCCGGCACTTCGCCGCCGTGGTCGCGCCAGAGGTTCGCGAACTTCGGGTAGCGGGCCATGAAGGCGAGGTTGGCCCTGCCCACGGGGCCGTTGCGGTGCTTGGACACGATGATCTCGGCCTCGCCGGGAGCCTCGGTGTCGTCGTTGTAGTACTCGTCGCGGTAGATGAACATGACGACGTCCGCGTCCTGCTCGATCGAGCCGGACTCGCGCAGGTCGGAGAGGAGCGGGCGCTTGTCGGGTCGCGACTCGACCGCGCGTGAGAGCTGCGACACGGCGATCACCGGCACGTGCAGCTCGCGGGCGAGGATCTTGAGACCGCGGCTCATGTGCCCGATCTGCTCGACGCGGCTGATGCTGGTGTCGTCCGGGCGCATCAGCTGGAGGTAGTCGACGATGATCAAGCCGAGCTCGTGCCGGCTGTGCAGGCGGCGAGCCTTCGCCCGCAGCTCCATCACGCCGAGGTCGCTCGAGTCGTCGATGAACAGCTGTGCACGCGAGAGCTGCTCGGTCGCGCGGATCACCTTCGGCCAGCGGTCGGCCTTGACCTTGCCCTTGCGCAGATCATCGCCATCGAGCTTCGCCTGGGACGCGATGAAGCGTTGTGCCAGCTCCGTCTCCGACATCTCGAGCGAGAACAGCGCGACCGCCTTGCCGTGGTCGACTGCCGCGTTCTCGGCGATGTTCACCACGAGCGCCGACTTGCCCATCGCCGGACGCGCGGCGAGCACGACCAGGTTGCCGCCCTGGAAGCCGCCCGTGATGTCGTCGATGTCGCGAAAGCCCGACGGCGTGCCGATGAGCGAGACGCCCTCGCGCGAGATCTGCTCGAGCTTGTCGAGCTCGTCGTGGAGGACGGCCTCGATCGAGCGAATCTCGCTGGCGTGCTCGTCGTGGGCGATCTTGTACATCGCCTGCTCGGCCTGCTCGACCAGTTCGCTGGGCTCGCCCTTCACTGCGAGCGCCCGCTCCTGGATGTCGCGGGTCGTGTCGAGCAGCCGGCGCAGGAGCGCGTGCTCCTTGACGATCTTCGCGTAGTTGCGCGCGTTTCCCGCCGCGGGGACGAGGTTGGGGAGCGAGTGCACGAAGGCCGTGCCGCCCGCCTCCTCGAGCTCGCCCGAGCGGGTGAGCTCCTCGGACACCGTGAGCGCGTCGATCGGGTCCGGGACCGTCTTCTCCTTCAGCCGCATCATCGCCCGGAAGACCAGCCGGTGGCGCTCGCGGTAGAAGTCCTCCGGGCTGAGCCTGACGTCGATCAGGACGCCGTCGAGCGCCTGCTCGGCCAGCAGGATCGCCCCGAGCACCGAGGTCTCCGCCTCGAGGTTGTGCGGCGGGACGCTGCCTGCGGCTTCCGGTGGAACGGAGACAGCCACAGGACCCGGGTCAGCCGAAGAGGGACGAGGAAAGCCGCAGCCGGGGGTCCGAGGAGCCCGCCAGGCAAGGACGCAGGGTCGAAGCCTTGGTGGGCCAAGGCAAACCCGAGGACGCAGCATGGCGATGCTCCGCAGGGCCATCCGGCTCAGCCGGGGGTGACGATGGTCTTGATCTGGGTCGTCACGCCGTCGTGGACCTCGACGGTGACCATGTGCGTGCCCGCGGTCTTGATCGGCTCGTCGAGGTGGACCCGGCGCTTGTCGATCTTCAGCCCGCGGGCCTGCTTGATCGCGTCGACGATGTCCTGCGACGTGACCGACCCGAACAGGCGACCGTCGGCACCCGCCGCCTGGCGGAGCGTCAGGACGGTCTTCCCGAGGATCTCGGCGTTCTCCGTCGCCTTCTCGGCCGCCTCGCGCACGGCGCGCTCGGCGGCCTCCTGCCGGCGCAGGGCGTCCGCGACCGCGGCGGCCGTCGCCGGCTGCGCGAGCTTGCGCGGGACGAGGTAGTTCCGCAGGTAGCCCGGAGAGACGTCGACGATCTCGCCGCGATCTCCCAGCGTCTCGACGGGCTGCAACAGGATGGCCTGCGCCACGACCGGCTACCTATCGGCGACGTAGGGGAGCAAGCCGAGCTCGCGTGCGCGCTTGACCGCGATCGCGAGCTGGCGCTGGTGGCGGCGGCAGCAGCCGGTGATCCGCGCCGAGCGCATCTTGCCCTTCTCGCTCATCACGCGGCGCAGCGTGCCGAAGTCCTTGTAGTCGACGACGTCCACCTTGTCGCGGCAGAACTGGCAGGGCTTGCGCCGGCCCCCAGTGCCGGGGCCCTTCCTGCCGTCACGGCGCCGTGCTCCTCCGGGCCGTGATCCACCACGCTGCTTTGCCACGCGAAAAACTCCTGTGCTGTTGCTGTCCTAGAAGGGGATGTCGTCGTCCGACTGACCGGTCCCCACCGGCGCCGCCTTGAAGTCCGCCGTGTCGGCGGGGACGTCGCTCTGCGGCGTGAACCGGCCTCCGTTGCCGTTCCCATCGCCTGACGGCGATCCCAGGAACTGGACGGAATCGGCAATGATATCGACCGCCTGGCGCTTGTTGCCTTCCTTGTCCTCCCACTCGCGCCACTCGAGCCGCCCATCGACGGCGACCGGACGCCCCTTCGAGAGGTACTGGGCGCAGTTCTCACCCTGCGCGCCCCAGACGGTGACGTCGAAGTAGTTGGGCTTGTCGACCCACTGGCCGGACGCGTCCTTGCGGCGCGTGTTGCAGGCGATGCGGAGGCCGCACACCGACGTACCGCTCGGGGTGGTGCGGAGCTCGGGGTCGCGCGTCAGGTTCCCCGTGAGGACTACGCGGTTGATGTTGGTGGCTGCCATAGAGGCTCCTTTGCTTCTAACTCGTGTGAAGTCGAGACTAGAGACAGAACCCGACGTGGTGAAGGAGTTCGCCCCCGCAAAACGCCCCAGAAAGCGGGCTATTCGTCGGGCGTCTCTTCCTCGGCCGCCGGCGCGGGGGCGTCGGCGGCGGCGCGGGCGGCGACGGTTCCGCCCGGGTCCTCCGGCGCCCGGGCACCGCGGGCGGGCTCGGGGCGGGGGGTCGGCGGCGGGGGCGTGCCGGGCTTCACCTTGATGATCCGGTGCCGCAGGACCCCGTCGGTGATCTTGAGCGTGTTGTTGAGCTGCTCGAGCAGGTCGTTCTGGCCCTCGAACTGGAAGAGGTGGTATGCGGCGTCGGAGCGGTGGTCGATCTCGAACGCCATCCGGCGCATGCCCCAGTCGTGCTGGCCCACGAGGGTGCCCTTGCCCTCGATCGCCGAGCTCACGTTGCCGAGGATCTCGCGGTGGCGGTCGTCGGGTGCGTTCGGGTCGAGCAGCACCATCAGGTCGTAGAGGCGCGTGGTAGTGGCCATCAGGGCGCGCCACGATAGCAACGGGCAGGGGGCGAGCCGGGCCGCAGGGCCGCTTTCCACGGGGTGTCACGCGTGCGGTGGGGGAACGTCACGCAGCTGGCGGCGCTCGTCGTCGCCGCGGCGCTGATCGCGTTCGGGGTGCCGGACGGGTGCGGGTCGGAGCCGGAGGAGATACCGCTCGACGCTCTGCCGGGCGAGCCGGTGGAGGTCGCGCTGCCCTCGCCGCCCACGCCCCGACTACCTCAGCCTCGGCCGCCGCGCGTTCAGCGCGAACGGCCGCCGCGCCCGGTGCGGCGCCGAACGGAAAGGCTGGGTAGGGAGCCCCGGGGCCCGGTCGCCGGCGTTCGACTCCGCCGTTACCCGCGATATGCGCGGGTGGGAGCGGAGTCGTCCGTCTTTGACGCCTGAGGCCGCGCGCGAGTTCAGCTTCGACCGCTAGGTGCGGACGGCCGGACGGGCGCCGGCGGACTTCGCCTCGATGTCGGCGAGCTGGTCGTCGACCCAGTCGCCGGGGTGGCGCTGGGTGACGATCTTCTTCAGGCCCTCCGCGCGCCACGAGCGCTCCTCGGCCGACATCGTCAGCGCGCGGTACATCGCGTCCGCCTGCTCCTGCACGTCGAACGGGTTCACCGACAGCGAGAACTCGCCGAGCTCCTCGTGCGCACCCGTGTTCTCCGACAGAAGCGACACGCCGTGGCGCTCGTTGACGAGCGGGCCCTCCTTGGCGACGAGGTTCATCCCGTCGAACATCGCGTTCACGATCAGGAGGTCGTAGTGCTTGTAGTACGCGATCGCCTGGTCGAGGTTCTCCTCGATCCGCAGGTCGATCGGCATCCAGTCGGTCGTGCCGTGGCGGTGGTTCACGACCGCCACCAGGGCCTCGATCCTCTCGAGGTACTCCGCGTACTCCGGCACGTCCTGCCGTGACGGCATGAGCTGCGCGATGAACGTGACCCGCTCGCGGAACTCCGGGTGCTGGTCCAGGAAGAGGTCGAACGCCGTGAACCCGCGCAGGACGTTCTTCGAGAGGTCCGCCCGGTCGACGCGCAGGATCAGGTGGTCCCGGCGGCGGCGCAGGATCTCGTTCTCGTAGGCGTGCACCTCGGCCCGCTGCGCCTTGCGGAAGAAGCTCTCCGCTGAGATCGGGAGCGGATAGGCGCGCACCCACACGTCGCGGCCCTCGAACGAGACGACCCCGGCCTCCTCGTCGACGGGCAAGTCGAACAGCTCGCGGCAGCAGAGCAGGAAGTTGCGCCGGTACGCGCGCGTGTGAAAGCCGACGATGTCGTTCGAGAGCAGCCCCTCGAAGATGTCCTCGCGCATGTCGCGCGGCAGCACCCGCCACGCGTCGGGCTGCGTCCACGGGATGTGGATGAAGTGATGGAGAAACAGCTCGGGGCGCTGCCGGCGGATCACCCGCGGCGCTGTGTACAGGTGGTAGTCGTGCAGCATCACGACGGCCTCGTCGCTGCCTTCGAGCTCCTCGAGCACGGCATTGGCCAGGTCCGAGTTCACCGTGCGATAGCCGTGCTCGTACGCCTCCACCTCGTCGCGGCGGATGTCCGGCGCGTTCGAGAGGTCCCACAGGTAGTGCTGGATGAACCACAGCATCGGGTTCGCGACCACGTTGTAGAACTGGTCGTAGGCGATCGGGTCGCTCTCGACGAGACGTATGCGGTAGGTCGTGTCCTCGACATCGCAGTCGAACGATCCGCCTCCGTGCTTGCGGCTCATCTCGACGTCCGCCGGGCCCATCGCGGACGCGACCCAGACGGCCTCGCGATGCTCTACGAGGCCCGTCAGCGCGGTGACGAGGCCGCCGCCTCCCCGGCTTGCGACGAGGTTGCCGGCCTCGTCTCGCTCGAAGGTCGCGGGGCCGCGGTTCGAGACGAGTACGAGCGGGCGTTCTCCGTTCATTTCAGGTCTTTGAAGATACGCAGCCAGTCACGCAGCAGGCGGGGAGTGAGGAAATGGGCCCGCACGTGCTCTTTCCCGGCTCGGCCCAGACGACGCCCCAGCTCGGGATCGCGCAAGTACTCGAGCGCGCGCTGCGCGCATTCATCGGGCGACGACACGAGGAATCCCGTCTCTCCCTGCGCCACCTGAAGCGGAATCCCGCCCACGTCTCCGCCGATGAACGGCCGCGCCTTCCAGAGCGCCTCCGAGACGGTCAGGCCGAAGCCCTCGCGCGTCGACTTCTGGATCACGACGTCCGCCTGCGACTGAAACGCGTTCACCTCGATCGCGCCGACGTTGTTCAGGTTGTTGAGGATCTTGATGTCGGGGTCGCCCTGCGCGTGCTCCATCGTGGAGTTGAAGAAGTCCCAACCCTCCGGGTCATCGGTCGCCATCGAGCCGATCAAGGCGAGCTGCACGTCCGGCATCTCGGCCGTGACCTGGCGGTAGGCGTCGATCACGCCGATCGGGTCCTTCCAGGGGTCGAAGCGCGACACCTGGCAGATGAGCGGCCGGTCCACGTCGATGCCGAACTGGTCGCAGACGAACGCGGCGTCCTCGGGCGACAGCGCCATGTTCTTCGGCGACAGCGGGTCGATCGCGGGCGGGACGATGTACGGCGGCCGCTTGCCGTTCAGGCCGGCGGGCACGTACCGGTCCATGTGGAAGAGGAATGCGTCGTGCTCCTGGACGAGCGGCGTGAGGCGCTCGATCGTCCCCGGGTTGGGCGTCGAGAGGTCGATGTGGCAGCGCCAGACCCAGCTCTGCGCCTTCTCGGGAACGTGCTGGTGCACGCCGGCCGGCTGGGGGTCGTGGACGATGATCACGTCCCAGCCCCCCTGGAGCTGCTTCGCGTTCATCTCGTTGTAGCGCTCCCACGTGCTCCACTCCTCGGGCGAGAGGTCCTGGGGGTTCCCCTGGAGCGCGTTGTGCATCAGCTTCGTCGCGTTGAAGAACTCCTCGCGCCCGAAGATGATCTGCCAGTCGGCGTCGATGCCCGCGTCGCGCATGAGCGGCACGAGCGTGTAGAGGATCTCCGAGACCCCGCCGCCGAACGCGGTCGCGGAAAGGTGGAGGACCCTCAGGCCGCGCAGCTCCTCGGCCATCTCGCGGATCTCCTCGATCAGCGGGCGGCCGGCGAGGTGCGTGTAGTCGGCAAGCGCCTTGTGCCCGACTCCGACAGGCTGAAGCACGGGTTTCGGCTCTCCTACGCTTCCGACTCGCTGTCGGGAAGCCGCTTCACGAGGCGGACTGACGACTCGTTGTAGGTGACCTCGTCCACGGTCGCCTCGACGATCGCACGGCTCAGCGCGTCCTCACTGCCGGCCGGAACCGGCCCGGCGTGGAGGTCGACGACAAGCCGGTCGTCCTCCAGCTCGAAGTTCAGGCGCACTTGTCCCTCGGACGCGCCTGCGAGCCGCTCGGTCGCAACCTCGCTGACGGCCAGCTTCAGATCGGCCACGTCGTCCGGCTGGAGCGGTGTGAGGCGGCAAATCGCCGACAGCGCGAGGCGCGCCAGGACGATGTAGTCCGGCTTAGGGGGAATCGCCAGCGAGACGCTGCGTGCTGAAGCCTCGGTCACCGCGGCGGAAGCCTACTCCCGGGCCGCGCACAGCCGCGCGACGCCGGCGGCGACCTGCTCGAGGATCGCCTCGTGGAGGATCGGGTTCGCCGACGCGACGTACGAGGTCTGGTGCTCCGGGCCCGACCCGAGAAGCGGCCGGTCATCGAGCGGCTCCCCGCGTCCGTCCGTCACCACGGCGCCCGCCTCCTTCACGAGCGGCCAGGCGCCGGCGAGGTCGTACGGCGGGTTCGTGAGCACTGCGCCGCCGCCGATCCGCTCGAACTCGGCCTGCAGCTCGGGCACCTCGGAGTAGATCAGCGGGCTCGGCTCGATCACCGCGTCGAGCTGCCCCGTGATCACGCGCGTCATGTTGAACGCCGACGAGCCGAGGTCGAACACGGCGCCGCCGACCGACGAGGTGTCGATCAGCTCCGCGAGCACCTCCGTCAGCTCGCGCGCGGGGCGGCCGCGGAAGCCGAACGCCCAGAACATGCGGTCGAGGTGCTCGTTCTGCGACAGGTGCGGCTCGAGCTCTCCCGTCAGGAAGACGCGCCCCGACTTGATCTCGACGACGCAGCCGTGCGTGATGTCGCGGAACCGCGGCTCGCCGTCCAGCGGCGCGGCGGCGACCGACACGCAGCACGACTCGAGCCCGGCGAGCGCAGGCCGCGTCCCGTCGATCGGGTCCACGATGAGCACGGTGTGCGGGTCGCCGTCGGCGACCATGCCCCGGTCCTCGGAGTAGAACGCGACCCCCGGTGCACGCTCGGCCACGAACTGCTCGAGCAGCTCCTCGGCCGCGGCGTCGATCGCGAACGTCACGTCCCCGCTCTCGCCGGCACCCGAATGGGCGCGCTGCGCGTGCGCGCCCAGCAGCGGGTGCACGCGCTCCCGCAACGCGAGCGCGAGCTCGCGCACGAGTTCGAGCATCAACCCCCTCCGACGCGCCGCGGACGTTCGCCGAGCTCGACCTCGACCGTCCGCCGCTCCCCGTCGCGCAGGATGCCGAGCTCCACCGTGTCGCCAGGGTCGAGCAGGCTGATGAGGTCGGCTAGGTCCGCGGTCCGGGTCAGGTCGTCGCCGTCCACCGCGACGATCACATCGCCGTCGGCGGCGATGTCGGTCTGTCCCTGGAAGTCGATCAGGCGGTCGCCGGCGGTCAGCCCGGCATCGTCGGCCGGGCTGTCCTCGACGACCTCGGAGACGAGCGCGCCGACCTCGACGTCGAGCCCGAGCTTGTCGGCCAGCTGCGGGTAGAGCTCCTGCGTCGACACGCCCAGGTAGCCGTAGTCCGCCTCGCCGTCCTCGCGCAGCAGCTCGAGCGAGCGCTTGACCGCATCGACCGGGATCGCGAAGCCGACCCCCGCGCCCTCGCCGGTCTCGGTCTTGATCTGGGCGTTGATGCCGATCACCCGGCCGTGGCCGTCGAGCAGGGGCCCGCCGGAGTTCCCGCGGTTGATCGCCGCGTCCGTCTGGATCGCGTCGCCGATGCCGAAGTCCGTCAGCGATGCGATGTTGCGGTCGAGCGCGGAGATGACCCCGACGGAGAGCGACTGCTCCTCGCCGAACGGGCTCCCGATCGCCGCGACCGGGTCGCCGACCCGCAGCTGGTCCAGCTCGCCCAGCTCGAGCGGCGTCAGGGACAGGCCGTCGGGATCGATCTTCAGCAGCGCCACGTCCGCATTCGGGTCGATGCCCACGATGCGCGCCGACACCCGATTGCCGTCCGCGAAGTCCACGTACACCTGCCGCGCGCGGCTCAGGCCCTGCGCCGTCACCACGTGCGTGTTCGTCGCGATGTAGCCATCGCCGTCGAGGACGAACCCGGATCCGAGCCCGCCCTGCTGGGCTCCGAGTGGTCCATCGGCCTCGCCGAACAGCGAGATCACCGTGACGACGCCGGGCGCGAGCCGGTCGTAGATCGCGCGCGCGTCGAACCCGTTCTTCGTGCCGATGCCCTCGACGACCTCGACCCTGGTCGTCTGGACGGCCTCCGGCGCGTCCGAGGCCGCGGGCTCGTCTTCGTCGTCCCCGACGGAGCAGCCGACGGCCGCGAGTGCGAAGGCGCAGAGGGCGCCCGCGAGGGCGGCCCTCACTCCTCGCTCACCGGCAGGTCCAGGCTGAAGACGGTGCGGCCGGGCCGCGACGTCAGCGTGATCCCGCCCTCCATGCGTTCCGCGAGCTCCTTCGCTATCGCCAGCCCCAGCCCCGACCCGCTGGCGCCGTCGGCTGTGAAGAAGCGGTCGAACGCGTGACGGCGGGTCGCCTCCTCGAGGCCGGGCCCGCTGTCCGCCACCGCAAGGCGGACATGGCCGTCTTCGCGGCCGGCCGTGATCTCGACATTGGTGCCGGGCGGCGTGTGCCGAAGTGCGTTGTCGAGCAGGATGCGCATGATCTGGGCGACGCGGTCAGGATCGCAGACCGCCTCCACCCGCCCTGTGCCGATCTCGACCGCGAGCTTCGACCCGTGCGCGTCGAGCGCCGGCACGAACTCCTTCGCGACGGAGTCCGCGAGCGCCGCCAGGTCGACGTTCTCGGTCGTAAGGTCGAGCGAGCCCGCGTCGAGTCGCGAGAGGTCGAGCAGGTCGGTGGCCAGCTTCTGCAGCCGCTCCACCTGCTCGGCGACGGCTTGGAGAAACTCGTCGCGCGCCTCGGCGTCCAGCTCCTCGTCGCGCAGCAGCTCCACGAACCCGCCCAGCGAGAAGATCGGCGTCCGCAGCTCGTGGGACGCGTTCGCGATGAACTCGCGGCGGGCGCGATCGACGCGTTCCAACTTGCCCTGCATCTCGTTGAACGCGCGCGTCAGCTGTCCGAGCTCATCCTCGGAGTCCACCGGCAGCGGCGCGACGAAGCGGCCGGCGGCGACCTCTTCGGCCGCCGCCTCCAGGCGTTGCACGCGTCGAGCCAGCCGGCCCGCGATCAGGTAGCCGCCGAGGAGCGCGATGAAGAGCGCGCCGGCACCGGCGACGAGCACGCGCCTTCGGATCAGGTCGACCGTCTCGGTCACGTCGTCGAGGCTGCGCGAGTAGACGGCGATCCATGGCAGCAGCCCGGGCAGGGGGCGCGCGATCTGTGCCGTGTCGACGCCGGCGAAGTTCGTGATCACCCTGACCGGCTTGCGCGTCTCGAACGCCTCGGTGGCGCCCTCGTCGGGGAGCTCCGCGAGCCGCTGCGCCTGCGAGTCGGAGATGGGGTAGAAGAGGACGTCGACGCCCTCCTGGACGCCGAGCAGCGTGACTTGCGCTCCCGAGGCGTCCGCGACCGCGCGGACGAGCTCGTCGAGCTTGGCGGCGGGGATCGCACGGTCTTGCGCGCGCTCGAGCTGGCCGGCGGTCGCGCGCGTCGCGCGCTCGAGGTCGTTGAGCTGCTGGTCCTCGAGGCTTTCCTGCAGCTGAGGCACGACGAGGAAGAAGACGAGCCCGAACGCGAGGGCGACGATCCCGAAGAACAGGAGCGCCACCTTGTTGCGAAGCGACCGGAGCCGCGCGGCGTTCATCCCTCGCGGAAGTGGTAGCCGACGCCGCGATCGGTCAGCAGGTACTCCGGCTCGCGCGCGTCGGTCTCGATCTTCTCCCTCAGGTGTCGGATGTGAACGTCGATCGTTCGCAGGTCCCGATAGGCGGAGCTGTCCCAGAGGTGCTCGAGGAGCTCCTCACGGCGGAACACCTGTCCGGGGCTCTCAGCCAGGCAGAAGAGGATCTCGAACTCGACCTTCGTCAACCGGATCGGCTCGCCGTTCTTCGTGACCGTGCGCTTCGAGTTGTCGATCAGCAGCCCGCCCGCGTCGATGATGCGTTGGCTGCGCCCGCCGGTGCGTCGCAGAAGCGCACGGATGCGGCTGCGCAGCTCGAGCGGCGAGAACGGCTTCGTGATGTAGTCGTCCGCGCCTAGCTCGAGGCCGTAGATCTTGTCCGACTCGTCGGCCTTGGCGGTCAGCATGATGATCGGGACGCTGCTCGACTCGCGGAGCTCGCGGCAGACATCGAGCCCGTTCTTCTTCGGGAGCATGAGGTCGAGCAGGATCAGGTCGAACTCGCCCTGGCGGAAGCGCACCAGTGCCTCCTCGCCGTCGAACGCCGGCACGACCTGAAATTCCTTCTCGAGGTGCGCCGCGAGCATCTTCACGACCGACGGCTCGTCGTCGACGAGCAGGATGCGTGGTCTTGTGGCGGCCATGTCCACTTTCCTCAAACCCATGAAATTGTAGGTTGGCCCGGTGATCGAGCCCCGGATCTACCGCGCGGCGTTCATCCCGGCCGTACTGGCCGTCGTGCTCGTGATGTTCTCGCTCGAGAACCGGCCGAAGCCGCTGCCGCAGGGGCTCGCCGCGGACGTCTTGTTCGACGGCGACGTCGCGTTCCGCGAGATGCGCCAGATAGTCGAGCGGCACCCCGACCGGCGGCCGGGTGCGCCGGCCAGTGCGGCGGCTGCCCGCGACGTGGCCGAACGCTTCCGCGCACTCGAGCCGGAGGGATTCGATACGGCCGTCGACTCGTGGGACGAGAACGGCGAATCGCTCGTCAACGTGATCTCGCGCCGGCCCGGCGAGAGCCGCGACCAGATCGTGATCATGGCTCCGCGCGATTCGGAATCGGTCCCCGACGCCACCGGGAGCGCCGCCGACACCGCCGCGCTGCTCGAGCTCGCGCGCGTCATCAAGGGCCGGCCCTCCCGGAAGACGCTCGTGTTCGCGTCGGTCGACGGAAGCACGCTCGGCGATGCGGGCGCGCGCCGGTTTGCACGCACTGCGGAGGACCGCGACCGGATCGAGGCCGTGATCGCGTTGTCGAACCTCGGCGCCGGCTCCGCGCGCGGGCCGGTCCTGATCGCGTGGTCGAACGACGACCAGCGCGGCAGCATGGGGCTGTACCGGACCGCGGCCGGCTCCATCCGCGAGGAATTCGGGGAGGAGCCGTCCGAGGAGGGGGCGCTTGGCCAGCTCGTCCGGCTCGGCTATCCGCTCGGCCTCGGCGCGCAGGGCCCGCTGCTCGCCGACGGGATCGAAGCGATCCGGATCTCCGGGAGCGGCGAGCTGCCGCCGCCCGAGGACCAGCGCGGGCTCGAGGACGTGAGCGCGGATCGCCTCGGACAGTTCGGCCGGGCGACGCTGCGGCTCGCGAGCGCGCTCGACGGCGCGGAGGAGCCGCCGGAGCACGGTCCACAGTCGTACCTCGCGGTCAGCCGCAAGGCGTTGCCGGGCTGGGTGCTCGCGGTCCTCGCCGGGACGCTCCTCCTACCGGCGCTGATCGCGTCGATCGACGCGTTCGCCCGGGCGCGGAGACGGCGCGAGGCGGCGCCGGGCTGGTGGCGCATGATCGCGCTGTGGTCTCTGCCGTTCCTGCTCGCCTTCGGGATGGCGGAGGTGCTGGTGCTGCTCGACCAGGCGCCCGACGCAAGCGCCGCGCCGTCCGAGCCCGGGCTGTACCCGCTCGACGGCCAGGCCGTGGCCGCGCTCGGGGCTTGCGCGGCCACCGCGCTCCTGGTCTGGCTGCTGGCGCGGCCGCGCCTCCGGCGTGGAGCGGAGGCTGCCGAGTCCGGCGGGGCCGCCGCCACGACGTCGCTTGCGCTGTGCGGCGTCGCCCTCGCAATCTGGGTGCTGAACCCGTTCGCCGCGCTCTTCCTCCTGCCGGCCGTACACGCTTGGATGCTTGCGATGCTGTCCGGGTTCCGGCTGAGCCGCCGCGGCGCAGTGCTCGTCGTGCTGCTCGGCCTCATCGGCCCGCTCGTGGCGGCAATCGTCTACCTCGACCGCCTCAGCCTCGATCCGCTCGAGGGCGTGTGGTACCTGTGGGTGCTCGTCACCGGACACGCGGTGAGCCCGATCACGACGCTGCTCGCGTGTCTCTGCGCGGCGATCGTGGCGACCACCTTCACCGTGATCGCGGCGCGCGTCGGGTCACCGCCGCCGCTCGAGCCGGACGCGCCGCGCGTCCGCGGGCCGGGCGGCTACGCCGGGCCGGGCTCGCTCGGCGGGACGCCGTCGACGCTCAGTCGTCGCTAGCGATATCCACGCCGCGGCAGACGTCGCGAACCGTCAGCAGCGCGATCCTGAAGTCGAGCCAGAGCGACCAGTTCTCGACGTACCAGTCGTCCCACCGGACGCGCTCCGCGAGCGGGGGGTGCCCGGCAAGCCCGCGCAGCTGCGACCAGCCGGTGATTCCCGGCCGGACACGCCGCGGCTGATCGGAGCGGCGGAGGTTCGCGCCGAACAGCTCGACGAACTCCGGCCGCTCGGGTCGCGGCCCCACGAAGCTCATCTCGCCGCGCAGGACGTTGAAGAGCTGGGGCAGCTGATCGACCGCGAAGCGCTCGAGCAGCGGCAGCGGCGCGAAGGCGAACATCGTGAACGACCGCCCGTCGCGCGCGATGCGGCGCTCGCGCACGACCACCGAACCGTTCGTGCCGACCTTCACCGCGACCGCCGCGATCAGCATCACGGGGGCGACCACGACGAGCGCGACCAGGGCGCCGGCGCGGTCGAGCGCGTGCTTCAGAGCGAAGCTGCGGTCACGCGACCGGGGGATGGGCAGCGCATGCGCCGACTCGACCGGCTCGAGCGGGGTGACGGGTGGGGTGCGACGCGGCGAAGGCATCGTTCGCGATGTCGGCACGTGCCGCGCCGATGTTTAAGGTCGGGGGAGTGGTACGGACGCTCCTGAGGCAGCTCTCGACCATCTTGATCCTGGCGGGGCTCCTGCTGCTGGTGGACGTCGGACTCACGCTCGCATGGCAGGAGCCGGTGTCGAAGCTGTACGCCGACTGGCGCCAGGACGCGCTGGCCGACGACCTCGAGGAGCTGAGCCGCCCCCAGCTCCGGCCGGCGGAGGTGGAGGCGCTCGAGCGGCTGCCGCTCGACAGCGAGCGCGCCGCGTTCCTGGCTCGGGCGCTCAAGCGGCAGACGGACGTGGGCGACCCGATCGGGCGGATCCGGATTCCGGAGATCGGCGTCAACAAGGTCGTCGTCGAGGGCACCGACGGCGGGTCGTTGCGCAAGGGTCCCGGCCACTATCCCGAGACGCCGTTTCCGGGCATCCACGGGACCGTCGCGGTCGCCGGCCATCGCACCACCTACGGTGCGCCGTTCAACGAGCTCGACAAGCTCGAGCAGGGCGACGAGATCGTCGTCGAGATGCCGTACGGCCGGTTTGTCTACGAAGTGGAGCGCCAGCAGATCGTCGAGCCCACCGCGACGTGGGTGACGCGCCGCGTGAACCACGACCGGCTGGTCCTGACGGCTTGCCACCCGAAATACAGCGCCGCGGAGCGGATCGTGATCTTCGCGCGCCTCCGCGGAACAGAGCAGCTCGCCTGGACATCAGTACGAACCTGAGCGGCTGACCCTCCCGCCGGCGGGCGATGGGCCCGATCTGTCAGGCAGTGAAGCGGGAGAAGGACCTTGGGTCGCGCGTTGCGCGAGGCGAATACGTGATCGACACTCACCGGGTCGCGGAGGCGATGCTGCGCAAGCGCGGAGCTGGACTACTGGTGCTCATACCCGGCGACGTCAAGAGTTCCCCCAGCCTCGGTCCGGAGGACGACCCCGGCCCCGGCCTCAGCGCGGCCTAACCGGGTGAGCGCAACGCCTCCGGCGGCCGCTTCGATGTCACCGGCCCGGTCGGCCGGCGCGGTGAAGAGCAGCTCGTAGTCGTCGCCGCCTCCTGCCGCCAGCTCGAGCGCGTCGCGGCCCGCCGCCGCAGCGACTGCCTCGACTCCCGGGGCGAACGGCACGTGGTCGAGCTCGATCACGAGCTTGCAGCCGCTGCGCTCGGCGACATGGCGTGCGTCGGCGGCGAGACCGTCGCTCAAATCGATCATCGCGCTTGCGCCGGCACGCGCGAAAGCGGCGCCCGCGGCCAGCTGTGGCTCGGGCCTGCGATGGCGGGCGACGAGGTCGGAGGCATCCGGGACCTGAGCGGCTCCCTCGAGGACGAGCAGGCCGGCGGCGGAGCCGCCGAGCGAGCCCGTGACCCACACGTCGTGTCCCGGCCGTGCGCCGTCGCGGCCGACCACCAAGCCGGCGTCATCGACCCAACCGGTCACGGAGACCGTCACCGTCAGGCAGGTCCCCGTGACGACGTCGCCGCCGACGATCGAGACACCGAGCCGTTGCGCCAGCTCAGCCATGCCGCCGACGAGCGCGCGCGCCGCGTCGGCGTCGAACCCCTGCGGCAGGGTGAGCGCCACGTGCGCCTCGCCCGGCTCGGCTCCCATCGCCGCGAGGTCCGAGAGGGCCGTGGCGAGTGCCTTGTGGCCGACGTCGGCGGGCGAATGGGTGTCGAGGGTGAAGTGGGTGCCCTCGGTCACCGTGTCGATCGAGCTCACGGCGAAGCCGCGTGCCTGAACGACCGAGGCGTCGTCGCCGGGGCCGCGCAGGACCCGCTGGCCGCCGGGCCCGAGCAGCTCCTCGAATGACGCGATCAGGTCGAGCTCGCCCATGGCTACAGTCTGAACGGATGCACGCCCGCACCAGCTGCCTAGTCGCGGCCGTCGCGCTGCTCGCCCTGCCGGGCCCGGCTGCCGCTTCCCACAAGCAGCTGCCGTTCAAGGCGAAGGCGACGATCAGCGCGTGCCGCGGCGAGCACCTGACGATCGCCGCCCGGTTCGAGCCGGCGCCCGACGCGACGCGGCGGCAGCGGCGCATCATCCGCCGCGCGAGCCTGCGGCTGCGCTTCGAGGCCGCGCCGCTCTACGGGAGGATCCGGAAGAGCCGCGAGTTCGACCTCGGCCGCACCAAGAAGGCAAGACGTTCGGTGCGCTTCGCCGACCTCCGCGCGCAGGCCTACAGCGGGATCGTGCGCTACCGCTGGAAGCGCGGCAAGCGCACCGTGCTGTCGGGGTTCGTGCGGACGCGGAAGGCGCGCGTCTCCGGCAAACGCGGGAAGGCGTTCTGCTCCCTGCCCGCCGGCCGGCGGCCGGTCGACACCACGCCGCCGGTCATCATCCCGTTCCCGAACGACTCGAGGTGGCACCGGGGTCCGCTCCGCGTCTCCTTCCTCGCCTTCGACGACCTGTCGGGAGTGGCTCTCGTCTTCTCCCGTATCGACGGTGGCTCCCCCACGCAAGGCCGGAAGACCACGATCGACGGGGAGGGGTCGCATCTCCTCGAGTACGCAGCCCGCGACGCTGCCGGAAACGGCACGCAGCTCTTCAGCACGACTCTGCGCGTAGACGAGAACCCGCCCACGACCCCAGTGATCACGGCCCCGACCGGGTCCACCACGGACTCGACTCCGGAGATCAGGTGGAACGCGTCGACTGACAGCGGGTCGGGAGTCGCCGGCTACCTGGTGCTGGTGCGGAACTCGAGCGGCGCGATCGTTTGGTCGCGCAACGTGCCGACGAGCTCGCCGCGAGCACATCAGCGTCACCGATCCACTGTCGCCGGGTGACTACACCGCCCAGGTGGTTGCCTTCGACGGCGCGGTGCCGCAGCCGTTCGCGGCCACGGGCCGCGCGCTTCACGGTCACCCGCCCGACCATAGCGACGCGCGCGATGGAGACGCCGACAACGACTCTGCTCGACGCGAGCGACGACTGCCACGGCGAACGCAGACACGACAACGACACCGACGCGTGGGCGACGCGTGGACCGAGACGACAACGACGCCCGCCCGGCTCGAGGACGAGCCCTCGAGCCCGCGGGCTCGACCTCGACAACGACGGCTGCCCGCTCCCCTAGAGCGGGACCGCGATAACGAGCATCCACGCGCACAGCGCGGCCGCCGCGAGCTCCAGCCGGCGGTCCGCAGCGAGCGCCGCCAGGGGCAGTAGCCAGAGCGCGTACCAGGGCACGAGCCAGGCCGATGCGATCAGCAGCGCGAGCGTCGCCCAGCCCGCCATTCGGATCGGGTCGGCACCGCGCCAGGTCCGCGCGAGCAGCCACAGGGCGACCGCGGCGAACGCGACCGCGTAGACGGCGCGCACCGCGTCGCGGTAGTCGAGCCGGTCGCCCGGCAGGATCGCCCCGAGCAGCTCGGCGGTCTTGTAGGGGAACGACCAGCGCGACGTCCGCTCCTGGTTGTCGGAGAGCAACCCGAGTGCGTCGAGCGCGTCGGCCCCGAAGCCGGCGAACGCGGCCACGAGAATCGCCAGCACCGCCGCGGCCGCGCCTGCGAGCACTCGGCGCGCCGGCCCCGCCACCGCCAGGAACGGGACCACGAGCCCCGCCGAGGCCTTCACGCCCGCGGCCAACGTCGAAACGGCGCCCGCGGCCGTGCCGCGGCCCGCGACCCACGCCAGCACGCCGAGCATGGTGAGCAGCACGACATACGCCTCGTTGTGCGCGCCGCCGACAACGTGCACCAGCGTGAGCGGATTCAGGCCGACGAACAGCGCCGGCGCGCGCGGGTCGCGCCCGAGCCGCTCGGCCGTCCGCCACACGACGGCGGCCAGCGCCAGGGAGGCGAGCGCCGCGACCGCCTTCAGGATCCAGAACGCCGTGGGCACGCCGAGCCCGGCGAGCGGATACGTGACGAGCGTGAAGAGCGGGCCGTATGCGGACGTCGCCGTCTTCGAGCCGGCGTACGGGTACACGGCGTCCTCGGAAGCGTCGTCCGGGGCGTGCTCGTACGGGTTCAGGTCGTGCTCGACCCCGAGCCGCGCGTACGCGATGTAAGAGAACACGTCCTGCGACAGGAGCGGCGGCGCGAGCAGGAAGGTCGCGTGCGCAACCACGAGCGCCACGACCACGGCGCGCGCCGTCAGGCTTCCCGCGCGGATGACGACGGCCGCCCAGATCGCCAGCGCGAGCCAGAGACCGCAGTAGAAGAGCGGCCCCCCGAGCGGGCCGTCGGTCCAGTCACCCCCGATCACGCGGAACGGCCCAAGCAGCCAGTCGGGCGACCCGCCGGCTGTTGCGAGGACGAGGTTCGATCCGTCGGCCGCGGGCAGCGCCGCGAGCGCCAGGTAGAGAAGACAGAGTGCGATCAGCGCCGCTAGCGCGGCGCGGCCGCTCCTAGCCCTTGCCGTGCCCGTTGGCGTTGCCCTGGCCATTGCCGGGCGGGGCGACGCCGCCTCCATCGGTGTCGGGGCCGGGCGAGTCCGGCGCCTCCTGTGGCGGCGACTCGTAGAGACGCGGGTCGTACCCGCCGTCGTAGTTCTCGCCGCCCGCCGAGTTGTCGCCCGCCCCGGTCGGCGCCGGCGCCGTGTAGGTGGAGGTCGAGTCGTAGCTCGTGTCCGAGCTCGTGCCCGTGGAGGCGTACTCGCCGTAGAACGGGGTGAACTCGGGACTGTCCACCGCCGGGCGGAACGACTCGCACGCGCCACCGTCGGCCGTCGACATGAACGAGTGCCAGATCTGAGCGGGGAAGGTTCCGCCCGCGACGCTGATGCCGTGCACGCTCGTCATCTCGACACGCGCGTCGGGGTAGCCCACCCAGACCGAGGTCGCGAGGTTCGGCGTGAAGCCGACGAACCAGGCGTCGGTGAAGTTGTCGGTGGTGCCGGTCTTGCCGGCGGCATCGCACCCGAATCCCGCCGCGGTCCCGGTTCCGGACTGGACGTTCATCTCGAGAATCTTGGTCGCCTCATAGGCGACCCACTCCGGCAGGACGCGCTTGCGCTTGGGCTCGCCGAGGTCGTCGCTCTTCCCGTCGGGGAACTCGACCTTCGTGATCGCGATCGGCTCGTTGTGCATCCCGTACGACGCGAGCGTCGCGTAGGCGTCCGCCATCTCGAGCGGCGACACGCCGAGGCGCAGGCCGCCGAGGCCCTCCGCGGGGAGCGCGTCCAGCTGCGTCGTGATGCCCATCAGCTCCGCGGTCTCGCGCACATTCTTCGGGCCGAGGTCGATGTCGAGCTGGGCGTAGACGGTGTTGTCGGAGCGCAGCGTCGCCTGCGTGATGCTCATCGAGCCGCCGTAGGTGTCGTCATAGGTCGAGACCTTCCACGGCCCGTACTCCGGGACAATGAGGTCGAGCGGCTTGGACGTGTAGGTCGTCGAGTTCGGATCGACGCCCTGCCGGAGCGCGGTGACCAGCACGAACGTCTTGAACGCCGAGCCGGGCTGGCGGTGGCCCTGGGCGGCGAGGTTGAACTTCCGGTCCTGGTAGGTGCCGCTCGACGCCATCGCCTTGATGTAGCCCGTGGCCGGGTCGATGGCGACGATCGCCGAGCTCGGGTCGGTCGAGTAGGGAAGGGCGCCGCGGATGGCTGCGCGGCCCGCGTCCTGCAGCTCGGGGTCGATCGTCGTGTGGATCTTCAGGCCGCCACGGCGGTAGGCGCCGACGCCGTACTCCTCGATCAGCTGCTCCTCCACGAAGTCGAAGAAGTAGGGCTCACGGCGCGTCGTGTACTTGCGGATGCCCGGGTCCAGCCCGAGCGGCGCCGAGGTTGCGGCCTCTCCCTCGGCGACCGTGATGAAACCGTTGTCGGCCATCTTCTGGAGCACCTCGTTGCGCCGCTCGAGGGCCGCGGTCGGGTTGCGGAACGGGTTGTACTGCGAGGGCGCCTGCGGCAGGCCGGCGAGCAGCGCGGACTCGGCGAGGTCGAGCTTGCGAGCGGGTTTCGAGAAGTACGTCTGCGCCGCGGCCTCGATCCCGATCGATGTCCGCCCGAAGTTCGTCCCGTACGGGACGGAGTTCAGGTACTCCCGCAGGATCCAGTTCTTGCCGGCCCGGCCGGGGTGCTCGTCCTCGAGCTCCTGCGCCAGCTTCGCCTCGCGGATCTTGCGCTCGAAGTTGCGCTGCGGGTCCTCGATGTACAGCGCGCGCACGAGCTGCTGCGTGATCGTCGAGCCGCCCTGCACGGTGTCGCCCGACTCGAGGTTCTTGACACCCGCGCGGATGATCGCCGAGTAGTCGACGCCCTCATGCTCGTAGAACCGCTCGTCCTCGATCGCGATCGTCGCCTCGCGAGCGGCGGGCGGCATGTCGCTCCAGGGGACCGGCGTGCGGATCTCGTCCGAGCGGACGTAGCCCAGCCGCGAGCCGTCGGCCGCGTATACGACCGAGGTCGCGCCCTCGTCGCGCGGCTTCAGCTCGGAGAGCGGCGGGGTGTCCGCGGCGATCGCGATCACGTACCCGATCGCCGAGACGAGCGCCACTCCCACGATGAGCAGCGGCACGAGGATGATCAGCAGCGCCGGATTGCGCCGAGCGCCGCGCCTCCGACGGGCTTTCCGCTGGCGGTAGGTCATTCGGGAGTGAAGGCTAGACCTTCACTCCTCAGCTTTTCGAGGGTGGAGGCGCGGACTCTCGCGGCGACGGCGCCGCGGTCGCTCGCGGTGGCCGCCGATGTGGCGACGGTCAGCTTGATCCCGTCCTTCTCCACCTGGCTGATCTCGACCTCCAGGTCGGGGTCGGCGCCGAGTGCATCGAGCGCCCGCACGGCGTCCGCATGCGGCGGGAGCCAGACCTCGACCTCGACACGCGCGCGCGGGTCGACGATCGTGTGGTTCTCGATCGTGCTCTGCGCCAGTCGCTCGTTCGGCACGATGACGCGCGTCGCATTCGACTTGCGGATGAACGTATAGGTGAGTCGCACGTCCTCGACCGTTCCGGTCTCGCCCTCGAACGTGACCAGGTCGCCGATGCGGATCGGCTGCGTGATCGCGAGCAGGATCCCGGCGACCCCGTTCGCGAGCGTCTGCCGCGCGGCGAAGCCCACGACGAGGCCGAGGACCGCGGACGAGGCGAGCAGGCCGGTGCCGATCCGCTTGACCTCCTCGAACTGGCTAAGCGCCAGCATGATCCCGATGAGGACGATCGCCGCGAAGATCAGCCGCCGCACGAGCCGCAGGCGCGTGTTCGCGACCGGGGACAGGCCCTCGGTGAGCTTCGCGCCGCGGCGCGCGAGTGCGCGGTCGACGACCTCGGCGAGCGCAAGCGCCACGACGACGGTGACGATGGCGGTGACAACATCCCCGTTCACTTGAAGCGAGAGATTAGATCCGCGGGCTTCCAGCCCGCGTTCTGAATGAATAGCTCGACCTCCGGTCTCGCATACCGAGCGGCGTTCTGGACGTCACGTCTGCTCGTCTACGCCGTGGCGCTGTTCACGTCTCTGCGGCTGGGGGCGGACGGCAGCGCGAACGCGGCAAAGTTCGATGACGAGTCGCTGACGCATCCGCTCGGCGCGTTCGGCGACATCCTGTTCTCGCCGCTCGCCCGCTGGGATTCCGTCTGGTACCTCGGGATCGCGCACGACGGCTACGACGGTGGCGCCGACGCGGCGTTCTTCCCGCTCTACCCGTTGCTCGTCCGGACGCTTGTCCTCCCGCACCCGTCGGAGGCGGCGCTGATCGTCGCGGCGTACGTCGTCTCGCTCGCGTGCTTCGCCGGCGCGCTGTACCTGCTCGAGCGGCTGGCGGAGCTCGAACTCGGGAAGCCTGTCGCGGGGGCGACGGTCTGGCTGATCGCGCTGTTCCCGGCGTCGCTCTTCTTCGGCGCGCCCTACTCGGAGAGCCTGTTCCTCCTGGTTTCGGTTGGCGCCTTCTTCGCCGCGCGCACAGGCCGCTGGGCGTGGGCGGGCGCGCTCGCAGCCGCGGCGACCGCCACGCGCAGCGCCGGGCTCGTGCTGCTCGTGCCGCTGCTGTTGCTCTGGCTCGACTCGGGCCCGCGCCGGCGCTCCGATCTCGCTTGGCTCGCGCTCGCGCCGCTCGGGCTCGCCGCGTACGCGCTTCACCTCGAGGTCGCGCACGGCGACGCGTTCGCCTTCGTCGACGCACAGGAGGAGTGGTTCCGCGACTTCGCGGGCCCGTTCGTCGGCGTTTGGGACGGGACGACGGCGGCCTGGGACGGCGTGCGGCAGCTGGTGAGCGGTTCGCGGGACCACGTCTACTTCGACCTCGCGGCGGGCGATCCGTTCAGGATCGCGGCGATCAACCTGCTGCTGTTCGGGTTCCTCGTATTCGCGGTCGTCGCGGTGGTGGGCACCTTCCGGCGGCTGCCGCGCGCGTATGGGGCCTACGCGCTCGCCGCGCTGGCGCTGCCGCTCTCGTACCCGGTCGGCCCACAGCCGCTGATGTCACTCCCCCGTTTCCTCGCCGTCCTATTCCCGTTGTTCATGTGGCTCGCCGTGGTCAGCGAGGAGCGCGGCCGAACGATGCCGGTCGCGGCCGCATCGGCGGTCGGCCTCGGCCTCTTCACGACGCAATTCGCCGCGTGGGAGTGGATCTCGTGACCGGAGTGAAGGCGGTGCTTGTCGACGTGCTCGGCACCCTCGTGGAGCTCGAGTCGCCCGGGCCGGCACTGCGCGAGGAGATCGAACGCCGCACGGGGGTCGACGTCGGCGAGGAGCGCGCTGCCGCGGCGTTCGCCGCGGAGATCGGCTACTACCTGGCGCACCACATCGAGGGCCGCGACATGGAGGCGGTCGACGACCTGCGCGACCGGTGCGCCGAGGAGATCCGGCGCTCGCTCGCGCTCGACGGGCTCGACCACGCCACCGCTCGCGAGGCGATGCTCGCCGCGCTTCGGTTCCGTGCGTTCCCGGATGCGCTGCCGTTCCTCCGCACGCTGAGGGAGCGCGGCGTGCGCGCCGTGGCAGCCAGCAACTGGGATGCCTCCCTGCCCGAAGGGCTCGAGCGGACCGGGCTCGCCCCATATCTGGACGGCGCGGTCTCGTCCGCCGTGGTGGGATCGGCGAAGCCCGACCCGGCTGTGTTCCGTGCCGCGCTGGAACGCGCGGGGTGCGATACGGAAGAGGCGTTCCACGTCGGCGACTCGATGCAGGGCGACGTCGAGGGCGCGCGGGCCGCCGGCATCCGCGTGGCCCTGCTCGACCGGTACGGCGTGCTCGGAGATCCGCCGTCCGGTGTGCCGAAGCTGTCCTCGCTGGACGAAGCTCCGTCCGTAATCTGGCCTGCTTGAGCGCGCACCAGCAGACCTACCCGGTGCCCCACGGCGGCCGGCCCCCCGATCCGCCGGAGCTCCCGGTCGGCGCCGACCCGGCGCCGCGATGGCCCGCGTGGTACGCGCCCGTCGGCTTCCTCGCGGGGTTCGCGATAACGCTGTTCGTCTCCGTCATCGCCGGGGTCATTGCGGCGGCCGCCGGCGCCGATGTCGAGGACGACATCCCGCCGTCGCTCGTCATCATCCTGACTCTGCTCCAGGGCGTGGTACTCGCCGGCACCGCGGTCTTCCTCGCCAGCCGCACGCGTCGCCCGCGGCCGTGGCACTTCGGCCTGCGGCGCGCACCGTTCTGGCGCTCCGTCGGCTGGACGGCGCCCGGGCTCGGGTCGTTCCTCCTCTTCGTGGCCCTCTACTCGGCGCTGGTGACGCCGGAGGGCGACCAGACCGTGACCGAGGACCTCGGCGCCGACGAGAGCACGCTTGCGCTCGTCGCGGCTGGGATCGTCGTGATCGTCGTGGCGCCACTGGCGGAGGAGTTCTTCTTCCGTGGGTTCTTCTACCGCGCGCTCCGCTCACGGATGGGCATCCTGGCGGCGGCCGCGATCGACGGCCTCGTATTCGGCCTGATCCACTACACGGGGCCGGACACCCTGGAGCTGCTGCCGATCCTTGCCGTGCTCGGCTTCATCTTCTGCCTCGTGTACGAGCGGACCGGCACGCTCTACAGCGTGATCGCGCTGCACGCGTTCAACAACGCCATCGCGTATGGGTTCGAGGCGGAGAACGCCGTCGTCTCGCTCGTCCTTGGCGCACTGATGCTGACCGCATGCGCGCTGGGCCCGCGCTTCTTCCACAGGCGAAGCGCGGCCGCGCACATGTGACCGCCGCCCCGTCGCGATCCGCGGCTATCCTGCCCGTGCCGATGAGCCGCCTCCTGCTCCTGACCGCACTCCTTGTGCTGCCCGGATTCGCGTCCACCGCGAACGCGCAGTTGCCGGACACCGACCCCGGCGACGTCGCACCGGAGCCCCAGCCGCAGCCGAAGGACGGCAAGATGAATCTGACCTTCCGCAACGGCCTCCGCAGGCAGGGCCACGTCTTCCTCACGAAGGGCCAGCACCTGAGCGTCCGGGGACGCTCGCGCCCGTTCGTGCGCGGGCAGTCGGTTCGGATCGAGCTGCGCCGCAACGGCAAGACGATCGCTAGCAAGTCGCGCGAGCTGAAGAAGCACGGGCGCAAGGGCCAGTTCGTCGTCAAGTTCCGGCCGCGGGCGAAGGGCCACTACACGGTCAACGCGCTCCACAAGTCCACCAAGAACCAGGTGCGCTTCTCCGCGCGCAAGCCGGCGCGCGTGCTCGACAACACGGCGGGCGTCGGCTCACGCGGCATCCGGGTGACGATGCTCCAGCGCGGGCTGAAGCGGCTCGGGTACGCCGGCTTCAGCCCAGCGGCTACTACGGCCCGGGGACCGCGCGCGCGGTGCTCGCGTTCCACAAGGTCAACCACATGCCGCGGATCGGCTACGCGAGCGCGGAGGTCTTCCAGAAGGTCTTCGAGCGCCGCGGCACCTTCCGGCTCAAGTACCCGCGCGCCGGCAGGCACGTCGAGGCCGACCTGTCGCGCCAGGTGCTCGTCCTCGCGAACCACGGCAGGCCGCAGCGGATCTACCACATGTCGTCGGGCAAGCCCTCGACGCCGACGGTGCTCGGCTCGTTCCGGGTCTACCGCAAGAGCCCCGGCACGAACTCGCACGGCATGGTCCACTCGAGCTACTTCATCGGCGGATACGCGATCCACGGATACCACTCGGTGCCCACGTATGCCGCGAGCCACGGCTGCCTGCGCGTGCCGATCCCGAGTGCCTGGAACATCTACTCCTGGGTCGATTTCGGCACGCGCGTGTTCGTCTACCGATGACTGCAACCGTCGCCACGCGGCGTCCTCGCTCGCTCGCGTGCGCCACGCGTCGCTCACTGCGTCCTTGCGTGGCTTGGTTCTCGCCATCGGACCGCTGATCCGATACGCGCGCGCGCGGCTGATCGCCGAGCTGCGCGAGCACGCGCTCGTGATCGGCGAGGTCACGCTGACGAGCGGCGCGACGGCGCAGTACTACGTCGACGCCAAGCGGGCGATCCTCCTCCCGGCGGGCTTTCGCGCGCTCGGTGAGCTCGTCGCGGACGAGGCGCGCGAACGCGGAGCCACCGCGGTCGGCGGGATGACTATGGGCGCCGACCCGGTCGCGTGCGCCGCGCTCGCGGCGAGTGCGGACGTGAAGGCGTTCTTCGTCCGCAAGGAGCGCAAGGAGCACGGCCTGCAGCGGTGGGTGGAGGGGCCGCTGCTCGAACAGGGCGAGCGCTGCCTGGTCGTCGAGGACGTCGTGACGACCGGCGGCTCGACGGTCAAGGCGATCGAGCGGATCAAGGAGGAGGGGTTCGAGATCGTCGGGGTCCTCAGCGTCCTCGACCGGCTTGCCGGCGGGGCCGAGGCGATCGAGCAGGCAGCCGGCGCGCCGTACCGCGCGCTCGCCACCATCGACGACGTCTACCCGGACCGCCCGGACCGCTAGAGCGCCGGCCGGCGCGCGCGCAGGCTCGCGAGCAGCAGCTCGAGCTCGCCGGCGTGCGGCTGCCCGCCCGCGACCGGTGCCGAGAACACGACGACCGTGTAGGTCACCCGGCGCGGCCGCTGGTACGCCACGACGGTGATGCGCTGCCGCTGTCGTCGCTTGGCGAGCGTCCCGGCCCCGATCACGCGCGCGTTCGAATACGGGCTGTCGCCGACCTTCCCGACCTCCTTCACCTTGAGGTTGCGGAAGCCGGGCAGCGCGCGGAACGTGCGCTGCGCGTAACGCCGCGGGGGTGCGGTGCGTGCGGCCTCGCTCCGGTCGGCGGCGACCGTGATGGCCAACAGCCGGTCGTCCGAGCGGATCAGCGTCGCGGTGTCGCGACTGCGCGCCGGCCATCCGAGTGGGATCGAGAGCGTGAAGCCTGCGCGTTCGTTCTCGAACGTGCGCCAGCCGAGTGGCGGCTTCGCCGGCGGATCGTTGCGTTCCTTCGCCGGGTTGGGCGAGCCCGTGAACTCGTCCTCCTCGCCGCAGCCGGCGGCGGCGAGCCCCGCGACCAGCGCGGCGACGAGCAATGCGGTCGCACGCACGAATCGCGAGGTTATCTGCGCGTCCAGAGGCGTTTGCACCCGCTACAGCGCCTAGGAACGCCCGCCGATACGGCGAATGGGAGCAAACCCTTCTAAACGACCCCATGACCTTCGCCCACCGCATCCGTCGTCGTGAGGACGGTCTCACCCTGCTCGAGGTGGTGGCGGTGTGCGCGATCCTCGGCATCCTCGCCGCGTCCGCGTACGCGGTTTTCGTCGGCGGAGACGAGTCCGCCATGGACTCGGAAGCGAAGTCGAACGCTCGCAGCCTGCTGTGGAAGGTCCACGCGTGCTTCACCTCCACCGAGGACTACACCCTCTGCGACGAGCCGACCGAGCAGGAGCCGCCGCCGGGTGTGGTCTGGGGCGAGAATCCTGGCGAGGTGTACGTCGACCGCGGGTCGGCGACGACGCGCTACACGGTCACCGTCAGGGCCGTCTCCAAGGCCATGACGGACGGCCACAACCACGTGTTCACGATCGTCAAGGAAGCGAGCGGCCCCGAGGACCGCACCTGCGAGGCCGGAAGCGTCGACGACGTCGGCGGCTGCAACGACGGCGCCTGGTAGCGCTGTCTACGCTTGCCACTCCGCCCCCGTAGCTCAGGGGATAGAGCACAGGTTTCCTAAACCTGGTGTCGCAGGTTCGAATCCTGCCGGGGGCATCAAGCCAGTCAGGAACGCGAACCTGCGACGTCGTTCGCCGTCCCGGCTCACATCCTGTTCGAATCACGCCGGGGGCACTCAGTCGATTCGGAAGGGGAATCTCGCGACCACGCGGTTGAGGTTCTCGAATCCCGCAGGCACGTCGCAGCGCCCGGCCCGCGGGCAGGCGAAGCCGTCGTAGTAGTGGAGGACGCCGCGGAATAGCCCAGGGCACCAGCCGAGGTCGCCGCCCTTTCCGCGCCGCGGGTCGATCCTCGCCACGACGCTCTGCCCGGCTCGTCCGCTGTCGACGTACGCCTCACGGTGCTGCACGCAGCCGGCCATCCCTTTGCGGCGCTTCGCGACTACGTAGTAGCCACGGCGGCGCTCGCCCATCGTCTTGCCGAGTCGAACTCCGCTTTCGAACGTGGCACGGATGACGGTCATCCGTCCGCCCGTCGCGGGAGCCACCGACACCTCGACGTGCGCGCGCGACGCGCGCTCCGAGCTTCGCGACGGGGTGAGTTGCGTCTCTCGCGCCGGCTCTTCGCTCGTCTCGTCGTCGTCACCGCAGCCACTGGCGATGACCCCAAAGATGAACGCGGCCGCGAGAAGAGACCTCGCCAGGCTCAGTCCTCTTCGTACAGCGACTCCGCCGCCAGCTCCGCGCCGCCCTCGCCCCACAGCTTCACCTCGATGTAGTCGCCCGTGTAGTTGTCGAGCGAGAGAAGCGTAAAGCGGTCCTCGACGAGGATGCACTGGTCGGTCGTGGTGGGGCCGAGCTCGGTGGTCGCGACGGCCCCGTGCGGCACGAGGGCGACGCCCCACACGAGCGTCACGACGCCGCGGCGGCCCTCCGGCCCCCGCCACGGGCCGATCTCCTCGTCGGAGAGGTCGAGCTTCCAGTCCGGGTTCGCCTCCGCGGTCTCGTCGGTGTAGTCGGCGACGGCGTAGAAGGCGGTCGCTTCGGCCCCCTCGTGCTCGCGTGTGAACGACACGTATCCGAACACCTCGTACCCGGTCGTGGTCGTCGCGCTGGCGGGGAAGTAGGTGCGGCCCTCCCAGCTCCGGTCGGGGTACCAGCGCACCTCGCCCAACTCGCCGAGGTCGTCGTCGGAGTGGATCTCTCCGAACGCCGCACCGAAGCGTCCCGCGAGCGCCTCGGCCCAGCGGCCGTAGGGGAGCGCCTCCTGCGGCGGCTCGGCGATGAACTGGGGAATCGGTCTCTCTGACGGCGGCACGGCGGCCGCAAGCTACACGGACGCGTCGCGCAGTCGCTGCGCGGCGAGTTCCGGCGGGACGATGTTGAGGTTCAGCCCGGCGCCGAGCTCGAGCCCCGCGAGCTGCGCGAGTCGGGGAAGGAGATCGATCCGCCAGCAGAAGTTGTCCGTGCCGCGGGGAGCGGTGCGCACCCACAGGTTGAACGGCGGCAGGGCCCCGAGCACCGCCTCGAGGCGGTGCAGAACGTCGAGCAGGATCGCGGCAGCGAGCGGACCATCGTCCTCGAACCGCGCGCGCGGCCGGCGCGGCACGATCTGGATCTGGAAGGGCACGCGCGCGGCGTATGGCGACAGCGCGACCGCTTCCTCGTCGACAGCGACCACGCGGTCGCGCAGCCGCACCTCCTCCTGCACGAGGTCCTCGACCAGGTTGCGGCCCTGCGTGCGCTCGTACCACGCGGTGAATCGTTCGCGCTCGCGTGCGACGGCAGCCGGTACGAATCGAAGTGCGTAGAGCTGCGCATGCGTATGCGGCAGCGACGCTCCCGCCTCCCGCCCCTCGTTGACGATCACGTGGACGTACTCGGCATCGCTTCCGTGCAGCCGCATCCGCTCACGCCACACGCCCATCGCCGTCTCGAGCTGCCCCAGCTCGAGCTCCGCCAGCGACCCGAGCGCCTCAGGTGTGTTCACGATCACCTCGTGTGCGCCGACGGCGGGACGCGCTGAGAACAACTCGGGATGGCCGCGCCCCTCCGCGAGCGGGTCGGGCGGAGCGGCCGAGCCGGACTCGGCGTCGCCGAGCGCCGGATAGAGGTTCGGCACCACCCGGACGAGCCATCCCGGCGAGTCGGGCGGACCGCCACCGGGCCGCAGCGCGTGGACCTCGGGCGGTGTGCGCTCCTCGTGGCCCTCGAGGAACGGATCCCCGTCCGCGTCCAGCGGCGGTCGCGGCTCCACCTTGAACTCGCCGCCCGGGCGGCCGGCGCGCTCACCGGCGACGATCGTGCGCAGTCCCGACAGCGGGTCGAGTCGCAGCTCAGGCAAGCGGCTTCTCCATGCTCACGTGTGGGATCCCCTCTTCCACGAACGGCTCGCCGTACGGGCGGTAGCCCGCGGCCGCGTACAGGTCCTCGACGTAGCGTTGCGCGTGTAGCCGCATGAGACTGGCGCCGGCGTCGCGTGCGGACTGCTCGGCGGCGGCCAGTATCGCCGCTCCGACGCCGCGGCCGCGTGCGGGGGCCTCGACCGCCATCCGGCCGAGGCGGCCGATGCGATCCTCGACCAGGACGCGACACGTGCCGATCACACGGCCTGACTCGATCGCGACTACCTGGATCGCCACATCGTCGAGCCCGTCCTGGTCCGCCGCGAGCGGGACTCCCTGCTCCACGCAGAAGACCTGTTCGCGCAGGGCCAGCGCCTGATCGATCTCGTAGCGGTCGCGGGCCTGCCGGACTTCCACTAGCGCGCGTAGCGCTCGATGTCGTCGACCAGGTCCGCCTCGGACGCGTATGCGCCCTGCTTCGAGTAGGCCAACTCGCCCTTCGAGTCGTAGAACGCGGTCGTCGGGAACGCGATCCCCTCCAGCATGTCGGAGATCTCGAGCGATGGGTCCTTGTAGCTCGGATACGGCACGGGGTATTCCTCGAGGAACCGGCGCGCGTTGTCGTCGTTGTCGTTCCCGTCGACACCGATGAACGCGACCTTCTTGGCGAACCTGGCCGCCTGCCGCTGGAAGTACGGGAACTCCTGCCGGCAGGGAGCGCACCACGACGCCCACTTGTTCACCACGATCGGATGGCCCTTGAGCTTCTCGAGCTGTGCCTTGAACGCGTCCGCCCCGCCGTCGAGCAGCTCGCTCTGCTGCGCATGAAGAGCTGCGATCGGGGCCGGCGCGCCCTTGAACTGGGCCGGGTCGGCGGGCGTGCTCTCCGGGTCGTCGGCGCCGCAGCCGGCGAGCGCGACCAGCACCGCGAGAATGGGGAGCAGGCGAAGCACGGCGCGAAGGGTGGCATAACAGTGCTGCCCCATCCGGGAGCGCCATTGGTCGCTTTGGGTGCTATTCTGGCCTTGCTCTCGGCCTTGAGGCAAAGCCGGGAGCCCCGCCGCCGACTCGCTCGAGACGGCGACCTGTACGGGACGCGTAGCTGCCGGTAGTGGCCGTTCGCCACCCGGTCAGAGACCGTTCCTCTCTCCTAACGACCTAGAGCCGCATGGCTGAAAGCACTTCTGTAGACGTGCAACCGTCCGTAGACGACGCCGATCTCCGGCGCGCGGAGGAGTTCACGCTCGAGTCCTTCGTGCACGAGGGCGAGGAGCGCGACGAGGTGCTCGCGCCCGGAACGGCTCGCCGCCGCGCGCTGGACGACGCGCTCGCCGAGATCGACGCCGGCCGCGAGGCGCCGTCGGTCGAGTGGCGGCGCGAATACGCGCTGATGCTGGGCCTCGAGCGGCTGCTCTCCGACGATGAGCCGCATCTCGCGGACGGGACGACGCTCAACGCGCACCAGGTCGACGCCCTCTCGGGCACCCTGATCGCGCTGCTGGCCGAGATCCAGAACGGCAAGAACGGGACGAACGGCAACGGCAAGGTTGCGGTCGAGGAACTCCCGTCGGGCGAGGAGGAGCTCGAGGGCGACGAGGAGATCGCCGAGGACGACGAGCCCGTCGACTGGGATCCAGCGGCCGAGCAGGAGGAAATCGACGAGGAGGAGCAGCTCCCCGAGCAGCCCGAGGATCCGGGCGCCTCACGTCGCTTCTGGTTCGAGCACGCGACGGGTGCGGGCAAGACCGTCGCGGCCATGGGCTTCGTCGAGGCCTCGCGCACCGGCGGCATCCTGATCCTCACCCACCGCCGCAACCTCGTCGACCAGTTCAATGGCGAGCTCAAGGACCGCGGCTACAAGAAGCGCGCCAGCGCGCCGCTGTTGAAGGACGGCAAGGAGCCGCGCGCCAACGGCCCGGTGACGATCGAGACGTACCAGTGGTTCGTCCGCAACGCGGGCAACATCTCGGACGCGTACACGATCGTCATCTGCGACGAGGCGCACACCGCGCTCGGCGAGAAGACGAGCGCTGCGATTCGCAAGTGGCTCGGCCCGGTGTTCATCGGCATGACTGCCACGGGCGCGCTGATCGCGCGGCACGTCACCGACCTCTTCCCGACTCAGACCTCACGCTTCGACCTCGCCCAGGCCGCACGCCGCGGCGTGATCGCGCCGTTGCGCTGCGTGCGCATACCGCCCGGAGTCGGTGTCCGCACGATCGCGAACGTGCCGCTCCGCAAGGGCGAGGTGGACCAGGACTTCGACCAGGAAGAGCTGGCCGCCCTCCTCGATCAGGGCCCGTTCAACGCCGCTGTCGCGGACCTCTACCGGGTTCGCTTCAAGGACCTGCCAGGCGTCGTCTACTCCGCGGGCGTGAAGCATGCGAACAACGTGGCGAAGGCGTTCCAGGACGCCGGCATCAAGGCGAAAGCTGTCTCGGGGGAGACGCCCAAGCGCGAGCTGACGCGCATCCTCGCGGGCTATGAGCGCGGCGAGGTCGACGTACTCGTCAACGCGATGCTGCTCGCGGAGGGCTGGAACTCACCGCGCGCGACGGTCTGCATGCATCTTGCGCCGACGGCGTCCAAGCGCGTCTACCAGCAGCGTGTCGGCCGCGTCACCCGCCGCAACCCGGGCAAGGAGGCCGGCATCGTCGTCGACTTCGTCCACCCCGCGACCACGCACGACGACCCCGTCGTAACGCTTCACTCGCTGCTCGGCCGCGACGTCTACCGCGGCGGCGCGATCGTCGTCGGGCCGGTTCGCCGCGGCCGCGGGCGGCGCCTGCGCGTCGAGCGCCGGGTGCTGCCGGTGTCCGACGAGCTCGAGCGGCGGCGGCTCGTCTTCGAGCGCGAGCTCTGGCGGATCGCCGTCGAGAACCTGCACTGGGGCGAGCAGCACGTGTGGGCGCAGCTCGCGGGCGCACGCGTCGCGTCCAACAACTGGAGGCGCGCGAAGGCGATGCTCCACTTCGACTCGACCGGCGAGCTCCGCCGCGCGTTCCTCGTGACCTGCCTCCAGCGCAACCGCAACTCGCAGCTGCGGATCCGCGCGCTTCAGGAGATCGCCGCCTCGCGCGACGCGGAGGCGTTCGACGAGGCGGTCGAGATCGTCGGCGGCTGGTCGCGCGACGAGCGGCGCGAGGGCGTCAAGGTGCTGCTGCAGGCGCTCGCGGAGAAGCCGATCGGCCGCCGCGACCAGGCGGCGAACTGGATATGGCATCTGGCGGAATACACGCGCGAGGTGCACGAGGAGTACGCGGTGCAGCGCTGGCCCGAGACCAAGCGTCTGCTCGGCCTCCTCGTCAACTCGTCAGGCGGCGCGCACGCGCGCAACGCGCGCCGGCTCGTGCACGCGGCCCGCAAGCACGACCGCCGGCTCGCGACGGCACTGCTCGCCGCCGCGCTCGCGCACACGCCCGAGGCCGCTGACGTGATCAACGGCGCGCGCGCCCGGATGGCCCGCAAGCCGTCGGCGATCGCGCGCGAGCTCTTGCGCAACTTCCCGAAGGGCCGCCGCCGCCGCGGGGGCCGCCGCCGCGGCCGCAAGCAGACGCAGGATCCGCAGAACGGGAAGCCGCAAAAGGTCAAGGCGGTCGACGAGACGCCGGAGGTCGAGGCGCCCGAGACGGACGACGAGCCTCAGAAGGACGAGGAGACCGAAGCCGCCTGAGGCTGGGTAGGGAGCCGGTTTCCGAGACCGTTCCGCTCCTAGCCCGCGATATGCGGGGCTCAGGGCGGAGTCATCGGCTCGAGATGGACCTCGCCGGCGTCCAGCTCGACGATGCCGGCGTCCGTCTCGACCCGCAGGGCGCCGGCATCCGTGATGCCCACTGCCCTACCCCGCCCTCCGTTCCACTCAACCGGGGCGCCGAGGAGAGCGTCGCGTTCCCGCCATGCAGCGAGGATGGCGGCGCCGTCCGCGGATAGCAGCCGGTCCAGGGACGCCAGCAGCGCCTCGAGCACCTCCTCGCGTGACAGCGAGACACCCTCCAGTGCCAGCGACGTCGCGATCTCGGACAGCTCGTCTGGAAACGAGCGCGTCGCCACGTTCAGCCCGATCCCGAGCACGGCCCAGCCCTCCTGCGGCCGCCCCTCCACGAGGATTCCCGAGACCTTCTTGCCCTCGATCCACACGTCGTTCGGCCACTTGATCTGAGCGGGGACCGGGATGCTCTGGGCGACGGCCACCGCCGCCCGGAGCGGCAGAAGCTCGTCGAGCGAGCGGAGCACGAGGGACAGAAGCAGCGCCTCCCCCGGGGCCGCGCTCCACGTTCGCCCCTGTCGCCCGCGCCCCGCGGTCTGCTCGTCGGCCGTGACCAGCGTCCCGTGCGGCGCGCCGGCGAGCGCCAGCTCCTTCGCCCGCTCGTTGGTCGAGTCGGTCAGGCGATGGTGGACGTGCGGCAGGCCGATCATCGCGGCCGCAGCACGACCCGCGCGTCCGGGCTGAGCCGCAGGGCAGAGGCGGCGTCGCCGCGGTTCACCGCGATCGCGAGCACGCGGTAGGCGTCCTCGTAGAGGATCACGTCGCCTGGGCGCACGTCGGCGAAGGTCTGCGCGAAGGTGGCGATGAACCGCTCACTGTCGACTTCGATCTCGACCGGCTTGCCGAGCGAGAGGCCCGAGCCGGCCAGCTCGGCGTGACCGACGTCGAGCGACGCGTTGCCGAAGCGGTCGACGAGCAGGACGTGCGCGACGACCATGCCGTCACTCACCTCGGCGCGCGGCAGCGCGAGCACCTGCAACTCGTCCGGCTCCAAGTGCTGCCCCGCCTCGGCGAGCTCGGCGCCCGTGGCGAGATGGGCTGCGACGGGAGCGAAGATGTCGCGCCCGTGAAACGTCGCGGACACCGGTTCCAGCCGGTGCGGGGAGCGGCTGATGTCGACCGCCTCGACGACCCCGCCGCACTCCTCCCAGGCAAGGCTCAAGAGGCCATTGTCCGGTCCCACGAGCACCCGGCCGTCGCCGGTCCGGAGCGCGACCCCGCGCCGCTCGGTGCCGACCTGCGGGTCCACGATCGCGACGTGAACCCCGACCGGCACGTACGGCACGGCGTTGCGCAGCACAATCGCGCCCTGACGCACGCCATAGCGCGGAACGCCGTGCGTCAGGTCGACGATCGGCACCTCTGGGGCGATCCCGCGCATCACCGCGTGACAGACGCCGACGAACTCGTCCTCGTGGCCGTAGTCCGTCAGGAGCGACAGGATCATCGCGCAGCGTCGTCCACGAGCGCCTCGACCAGCCCGTCGACGTCGTGGCGCTCGGCCTCGACGTGCACCTCCAGACCGCGCTCGCGCGCGGTCGCGCTCGTGACCGGGCCGATCGACACGACGCGGGCGCCGTTGGGGACACCGTCGCCGACCGCATCGAGGAACCGGGTGACGGTCGAGCTCGAGGTGAAGGTCACGTAGTCGGCATCGGCGATCGCGGTGACCACGTCCTCGCCCAGCGCCTCACCGACCGTGTCATAGAGGGGGACGACCGAGACTTCTGCACCGAGTTCGGCGAGCCCATCCGGAAGCACGTCGCGGGCCTCGGCGGCCCGAGCGATGAGAACCCGCTTGCCGGCGACGTCGAGCCCTGACAGGGACTCGACAAGCGACTCCGCGATGCTCCGCTCCGGAATCACGTCGGGCTCGAGACCGCGCGCGCGCAGCTCACGTGCAGTCCCCGGCCCAATCGCCGCCAGCTGCGTGCCGGCGAGCGAGCGCGCGTCCTTGCCTCGCGCGGTGAGAGCGTCGAGGAACAGGCCCACGCCATTCGGGCTCGTGAAGCAGACGAGGTCGAACCCCGTGAGCTCCGCCTCGACCGGTCGCGGGACGATGCGAATCGCGGGTGCCTCCACCACCTCGGCGCCAAGGCCGCGCAAGGTCGCGGCTAGCCCGCTTGCCTGCGGCCGCGCGCGCGTGACGACCACCCGCCGGCCGTGGAGCGGGCGCCGCTCGATCCATGCAAGCCCTTCTCGCAGCCGCGCGACCGGCCCGACCAGGGTGACCGCGGGCGGGCGCACGTCGGCGGCCGCCGCCGCGATCTCCGCCAGCGGCGCGGTCACCGTGCGCTGCCCGGGCAGTGTGCCGCGCTCGATGACGGCCGCGGGCTCGTCGGCGGGGCGGCCTGCCTCTATCAGCCTCTCGGAGATCTCCGGCAGCCGGCGCACACCCATGTAGAGGACGAGCGTGCCGGGAAACGCCGCGAGCGCCTGCCAGTCGATCGCGCTCTCCGGCTTCGCGGGATCCTCGTGGCCGGTGACGAACGCGACCGCGGAGGCCTCGTCGCGGTGAGTCACCGGGATGCCGGCATAGGCGGGCGCGGCGATGCCGGCGGTGACGCCCGGTACGACCTCGAACTCGATGCCCGCCGCGGTGAGCGCCTCGGCCTCCTCGGCGCCGCGCCCGAACACGAACGGGTCGCCGCCCTTCAGGCGCACGACAGTCGCGCCCGTGCGGCCGTGCTCGACGAGCAGCGCGTTGATCTCCTCCTGCGACACCGACGCGGCCCCCGGTGACTTGCCGACGTAGTGCAGCTCCGCGTCCGGGCGCGCGCCGTCGAGCGCGCCGGCGGGAATCAGCCGGTCGTAGAGGATCACGTCGGCACGCGCGATCAGCTCGAGCGCGCGCTGCGTCATCAATCCCGGATCGCCAGGTCCGGCTCCGACGAGATAGACCACGCCGGAAAGGCTACGGCCCCGCGATACTTGGGCTCGCGTGTTGCGGCTCATCACGATTCCGATCAGCCACTACTGCGAGAAGGCGCGCTGGGCGCTCGATCGTGCCGGGATCGAGTACCGCGAGGAGCGCCACATCCAGGGCGTGCACCAGATCGTCGCGCGCCGCGCGGGCGGCGGGAAGACGGCCCCGGTGCTCGTTACGGGCGACGGTGTGCTGGCGCAGTCCGCCGACATCCTCGCGTGGGTCGACGAGCGGACCCCGCCCGAGGACCGGCTCGCCACGGGCGATCCGGAGGTCCAGGCTCTCTGCCGTCGGTTCGACGAGCTGCTCGGCCCCCATGGGCGGCGCCTGATGTACGTGCTCATGCTGCCGCAGCGCGAGCTGATGCTGAGCTTCAACAACGCGGGGGTGCCGCGGTGGGAGGACCGCGCGATGAGGATCGGGTGGCCCGTGATCACGAGGTTCGCCGCCCGCGAGCTCGGGATCACGCCGGGCGTCGAGCGCGAGGATGAGGAGATCGTGTGGCGCGAATTCGACTTCGTCGGCGAGCTGCTCGGGGACGGGCGCCCGTACCTGTGCGGCGAGCGGTTCTCAGCGGCAGACCTGACCTTCGCAGCCCTGGCGGGCCCGGCCGTGGTTCCCCCGGAGTACACCGTCGAGTTGCCGCAGCCGGACGAGCTACCAGCGGAGGCGAGACCGTTGGTCGAGCGCGCGCGCGAGCATCCGGCCGGCGAGCACGCGCTCAGGATGTTCAGACAGCATCGGCGAGAGCGCGTCGCCGTTCCCGGCTGAGCCACGGCGGCGAGCCGGCACCGACGTTGGCACGAGCGTGCGCGACGCTCGACGTGGCCGGGATCGCGACGTGCACCCGCTCGTCGGAGAGAGTCCACTTGAGCAGCTCCGTGGCGTCGCAGTGGCGCACGAGCGAGCCCCCGCCGAGCGGGCGCATCGCGATCACGCCGAGGTCGAGCTCGGCCGCGAGCGGCAGGATGCGCTCCTCGGCGCCGCGCTCGAGCGGGTTGTAGGGGATCTGGATCGCGTCGATCCGCCCCGTTTCCATGAGCTGCTCGAGCTCCCCGAACGCTCCCTCGTCGTAGTGCGTCGCGCCGAGCAGGTCGATCCGGCCGGCGTCGCGCTCGTCCTCGAGCCACGGCAGGTGCTCTTCCCACGCGACCAGGTTGTGGATCTGCTCGAGCTCCACGTGCCCGTAGAAGCCGAGCTGCGCGTCGAACTGCGAGCGCGCCGCCTCACCCGATGACGTCCAGATCTTCGTCGCGACGGTCGCCTCGTCGCGCATGCCGGCGAGCGCGCGTCCGAGCACACCCTCGGCGCGCCCGTACATCGGTGACGAGTCGAACAGGCGTGTGCCGCCCTCGAAGGCGGCCTCGACCACATCGCGTGCAGCCGGCCTCGCCCTCCGGCCCGACGTCGAACGTCTGCCAGGTGCCCAGCCCGATCACCGGGACCTCCAGCCCCGAGCGCCCGAACCGCCGGCGCTCCATCAGCCTGTCTCAGCCTCGGCGAGCAGCCGCCCCGCGCCGGCGGCAAGCATCCGCGCGGCCAGCTCGCGGCCGAGTGCCGACGGCTCGTCGCCCTGCCCCTCGACGCGGTCGCGGATCCAGGCCGAACCGTCGGGAAGCCCTGCGTAACCATCGACGGTGAGCAGGTCGCCGTCGAGCCGCGCGTGCGCGCCGACAGGCGTGTGGCAAGTCGCGTCGAGCGCCGTCACGACTGCGCGCTCGGCCGTCAGCTCGACGAGCGCGCGGCGGTCCGTGATCGAGTGGGCGAGCTCCGCGGCGCTTGCATCGTCGGTGCGCGCCTCGAGCGCGAGGCAGCCCTGGCCGGCCGCGGGCGTGAGCGTCGCGACATCCACGGGCTCGCCTTCGTCCACGCCGAGGCGGTCGAGGCCGGCGCGCGCCAGGACGATCGCGTCGTACTGCCGCTCGCGCAGCTTTCGCAGGCGCGTGTCGACGTTTCCGCGCATGTCCTCGATCACCAGGTCGGGCCGCACCGCAAGCAGCTGCGAGCGGCGGCGGAGGCTGCTCGTGCCGACCGCCGCACCCTCGGGGATGGCGGCGAGGCCCGCGGGGCCGCATATCGCGTCGCGCGCGTCCGCGCGCTCGGGCACGCCCACGATCGACAGGCCGTCCGGCAGCTCGCCCGGCACGTCCTTGGCCGAGTGCACCGCCAGGTCGGCGCGATCGTCGAGCAGGGCCTCCTCCAGCTCCTTCACCCAGCGCGACTTGTCGCCGCCCTGTACGCCGCGGTCACCGGAGGTCTTGAGCTCGACGAGCTCGACGTCGACCGAATCCAGCATGTCGGCCACGAGTCGCGCCTGCGCGAGCGCGAGCGCGCTGCCCCGCGTGGCGAGCCTCAGTTCGATCGCTTGTCCCGCTCGGCGCGGTGCTCGTCGAGCGACGTCACCTCCGCCTCGGCTTCGCCGAGCGGGCGCGCGTCGAGCCCGAAGAGCTCGCGCAGCGCCTGTAGGTGCACATACGCGGCGTCCTCGTCCGCCGGACGCTTGAGCCGCGTCGTCGGCTCGTGCAGCAGCCGGCTCACGACCGCGCGCGTCATCAGCTCGACCCGCTCGCGGTCGGCCTGCGACAGCGACTCCCAGCGGCCCTCGTTCTCGCGCAGGACTTGCTGAACGACCTGCTCGGCGCGCTCTCGAAGCGCTGCGATCGTCGGCACGACGTCGAGCGTCGACAGCCACCGGTCGAAGCGCTGGAGCTCGTCGTCGATCACCGTCCGGGCACGTGAGGCCTCGGCCTCCTGCACGTCGAGGTTGCGTGCGACCGCGCGCTGGAGGTCGTCCATGTCGTACAGCGTGATGCTGGGAAGCTCGCGGACGCGTGGGTCGATGTCGCGGGGCACCGCGATGTCGATCAGGAGCAGCGGCCGGCCGCCGCGCTGCTCGATCACGAGCGCCAGCTCGTCCGCGCCCACGATCAAATGCGGGGACGAGGTGCAGCCGACCACGATGTCGGCGTTCACGAGCTCCGCGGGCAGGTCGTCGAAGCGCACCGCCTCGCCGCCGAAACGCTGCGCCAGCCCGATCGCGCGGTCGTAGCGGCGGTTCGCGACGAAGACAGTCCGGACGCCCCGGTCCGCGAGCGCCTTGGCGGTCAGCTCGCCGTTCTCGCCGGCACCGACGACCAGTACGCGCTTCGTCTCCAGGTCACCGAGCACGTCGCGCGCCAGGTCCACGGCCACCGACGACACGGAGACGCGCGAGCGTCCCAGCGCCGTCTCGGTGCGCACGCGCTTGCCGGCCCCGAGCGCGTCGCGGAAGAGCCGGTTCGAAATCGGGCCCGTCGCGCCCTCGACGAGCGCGAGCTCGTACGCCCGTTTCACCTGGCCCTGAACCTCGGCCTCGCCGACGATCATCGAGTCGAGGCCTGCCGCAACCGAGAAGAGGTGGCGAACCGCGTCCTCACCCCGCAGCGAGTAGAGGCGCCCGAGCAGCTCCGTCGGCCGGATGCCCGCCTGGCGCGACAGCTCAGCCAGCACGAGGTTCTCGGCCTCGACCGGATCGCCGGCCACGAGATAGAGCTCGGTGCGGTTGCAGGTCGAGATCGCGACCGCCTCGTGGATCTCGGGACGCGCGGTCAGGTCGCCGAGGATCCGTGCGGCCCGGCCCTCCGGCAACGCAAGCCGCTCGCGCAGCGCGACCGGCGCGGTCTTGTGCGAGACCCCAAGTGCGAGCAGGGCGTCGTTCACTTCGCACCCCGCTTGTCGACGAGCTCGTTCAGCGACTCCAGCTCCTTCTCCATGCGGCTCAGCTTGGAGGCAATGATGGCGATGTAGACCACGATCAGCGTCACGAAGACGATGTATGCGGCAGCGACGTAGTCGCCACCCTCGGCGATGACGAGCATCAGGCCTGCGCTTCCAGCCGCCGCCGCAGCCGCTTGAGCTGCTCGGCCGTGTGCTTGTTGGTCAGCTCGAGCTTCCACAGAGTCGTGAAGAGCAGGGCCATCGCGGCGATGCATACGAAGAAGGTCAGCCGCATGTCGCCGGGCATGTCGCCGCCGGTCTCGGAGAGGACGCGCGGGTGCGTGTACTGCTCGGCGAGCCGGACCGCGACGAAGTTGAGCGGCACGAACGCGCCGGCCGTGATCGCGAACACCGACGCGTAGCGCGACTGCCGCTCCGGGTCGGCGATCGAGAAGCGGAGCGGCTGGTAGCAGCAGTAGAGGAGGAACACGATCAGGTACGAGACGAGAACCGGCTCGTCCCAGACCCACCAGTGACCCCAGGCCGTCTTTGCCCAGATCGCGCCCGTCAGGAGCACGCCGACGCCGAGCATGATCGACAGGTGGATCGCGACGTAGGAGCGCACGTCCCAGCTGCGCTCGCCGGAGCGCAGGTGCTTGATCGCGAAGATGCCGGCCACGATGAACCCGCACAGCGTCACGATCGCCATCGGGACGTGCACGTAGAAGATCTTCTGGCGGAAGCCCTGGTCCGCGTCCTCGGGCGCGTAGAAGAAGACGAGCAGCAGCGCAGCGACCAGGAAGCCCGCGGTAACCCACGCGAGGGTGCCGAGCCGCTTGCCGAAGAGGACGCTACTCATCGAGGAGAAAGTCGAAAACTGCCACTGAAACCAGCACGAACACCACATCGTAGAGAGCCAGGAATCCCAGCCATTTCGCCAGATCGTCCGGCGACTGGCCGCCGGTGAGGAGCGGCTCGGTGGCCTGCGCCGCCGCGATGATCACGGGGACGAGCATCGGCAAGAGGAGGAGGGCGACGATCAGCTCGCGCGCGCGGGTCTCGATCGCGAGCGCCGCGACCAATGCTCCGACGGCCGCGACGCCGATGTTCGCGAGCAGGAGGATCGGCAGCAGCTCCGGCAGCGCCCCGTCGAGACCCGGGCCGAGCAGCAGCAGGTCGAAGGCGGGCAGCGCCACGAGCTCGAGCACGACCAGGTAGACGAACAGCGCGACCGCCTTCGCCAGCCAGAGCGCGGTCAGGTCGATCGGTGCCAGGCGCATGCCGACGAAGCCGCCCTGGTCGCGCTCGGCCACGTACAACCGGTTGATCCCGAGCAGCGCCGCGAGCAGGAGCGTCACCCAGATGACGCCGGTCGCGATGTCGCCCTCGACCGTGTCGCGGTCGAGCCCGAAGTGGAAGAGGACGAAGACGGTGACGGTGAAGAGCACCATCGCGGGCACGGACTCGCGCCGGCGCACCTCGATCGTGAGGTCCTTGCGCAGGATTGCCCGCGCCGCCGCGATCACCGGTAGAGCTCCGTCACCGGTGCGGGGCGGCCGCCCTTCAGGCCAAGGGTCAGGTCCGCCTCCGCGTGGCCCGCAGACATGTCGTGCGTGATGACCACGCGCGTCTTGCCGCTCGAGCGTCCGATGACCGGGTTCAGCAGCTCCACTGCTCCCGGGTCGAGCCCGGCCCACGGCTCGTCGAGTAAGAGCAGGGGCGGGTCGTGGAGCACCGTGCGCGCGGCGGCGACGCGTTGCACCATTCCGCGCGAGAGCTCCGCAAGTTCGTCGTCGGCGCGGTCGGTCATTCCGACGGCGTCGAGGACTTGGTCGATCCTGTTTTCCGCGACGTCGTGCAGCCGCGCGTGGAAGCGCAAGTTCTCGCGCGGAGTCAGGTCGCGGTAGAGCAGCGGCTCGTGGGCGAGGTAGCCGACCTTGCCGCGCAGCTTCCACGATTCGCCGGGCAGCTCCGCGCCGAGAACTGTCGCCGAGCCCGCGTGAGGCCGCAGCAAACCGGCCAGGACACGCAGGAGCGTGGTCTTGCCGGCACCGTTGGGCCCGAATACGACAAGCGTCTGTCCTTCCTCGACCTGCACGCTCACGTCGCTCAGCGCGACGCGCTCGCCGAAGCGGCGCTCGACGGCCTCGAGCGCGATCATCGCTCGAGCGTCTCGGCGGCGTGCCGGAGAGTGGGCTCGACGATCGGCCACGACTGGCCGATCGCCTTCGGCGATCCGGGGAAGTTCACGATCAACGTACGGCCGCGGACGCCCGAGATGCCGCGCGTGAGGATGCCCAGCGGCGTGTGCTCGCGCGAATCCGCGCGGATCGACTCGGCGTATCCCGGCGCCTCGCGCTCGATCACGTCGCGCGTCGCCTCCGGCGTGACGTCGTCCGGCGTCAGCCCCGTGCCGCCGGTCGTGAAGACGAAGCGCACGCTTTCATCGTCCGCGAGCCGGCGCAAGTGCGGCGGCGATCGCCTCCCGGTCATCGGAGACGGTTTCGTGCACGACCTCGAGCCCAGCGCGCTCGCAGCAGCCGACGAGCTCCGGGCCCGGACACGTCCTCACCCTCGCCGCGCGCGAGCGAGCTCGAGATGGTCAGCACCGCGGCGCGCACTAGCGGCGCCAATCCTCCTTGCCGCCGGTCTTCTCAATCAGCCTGACACTGGCGATCTCGACGCCTCGCTCGATCCCCTTGACCATGTCGTAGACCGTCAGCGCCGCGACCGATGCTGCCGTCAGCGCCTCCATCTCGACGCCGGTCTGCGCCGACGTGCGCGCCTCGGCCTCGATCGCCACCTCGGTGTCGCCCACCTCGATCCGGACGTCGACGTACGACAGCGGCAGGGGATGGCAGAGGGGGATCAGCTCGGCCGTGCGCTTCGCGGCCTGGATGCCGGCCAGACGGGCCGTGCCGATCACGTCGCCTTTCGGCGCGTCGCCGTCGCGGATCGCGCGTGCGGTCTCCGGCGCGACGCGTACGACGGCGCTCGCCACCGCCCGCCTGTCGGTCACATCCTTGCCGCCGACGTCGACCATCCGCGCGCGGCCTTCGTCGTCGAGATGTGAGAGCTCGGCTATGCCGGTGTCGCGGTTCGCTGCGCGGCCGCGATCAGGTCGCGCACCGCCTGCTCGTCACCCTGCCGGAGAAGCTCGACCGGATCCGGTTCGCCGTTGACGATGCCCTCGAAGAACTGCTTGCGGTCCTGGTAGGTCGGCAGGCTGCCCTTCGCCCAGCCGCGCGCTTCGTTCAGGAGCTCGGCTAGCCGTGCGTATGGCTCGCCGTAGGTCTCGCCGATCTCGCGCTTGAGGCGCTTGGCCAGCGCGGGGCTCGCGCCCGCCGTCGAGATCGCGATCGCGAGCGGGCCGCTCCGATGTATCGCCGGCAGGATGAAGTTGCACAGAGGCGGCACGTCGACGACGTTGACCAGCATCGCGCGGCGCTCCGCGTCCTCGAACACCCGGATGTTCACGTCGGTGTCGCTCGTGGCGGCGATCGCGATGAACGTCCCCTCGAGGTCGCCGGTCTCGTACTCGCGCTGCTCCCACCGGATCGATCCCTCCTCGGCGAGCTCCCGCAGCGGCTCGATCGCATCGGGAGCGATCAGCACGACGTCGCCGTCGCAGGCGAGCAGCCCCTCGACCTTCTCGAGCCCGACGTCACCGCCGCCGACGACCACGCACCGGCGGCCGGTCAGCCGCAGGCAGGCGATGTAGAACGGCGTGTCGAGCATGTCCCGCACGCAGCTCTGATCGCAGATCCCCTTGCGGAGCTGGCAGACGCATTCCTTCCCGGCGTAGGCCTGAGCGGGCATGTGGAGAGGATACGAAGCGGGCGCTAGCGCCTGCCGGCACCGCGCAGCATCTTGCGCCCGATCCGCACCAGCGGGAGCGCTCCGCGCTTGAGCGCGCCCAGCTTGTCGTCGTCGCGCCCGTAGAGCAACTGCGCGGCGGCGTGGATGCCGTTGCCGAGCGACTCGTCGTAGGGGTGCCACCAGAAGTTTCGGGTCAGCGACGGCTCCCACGCGATCTGCTTCACGTCGACGCACTCGTAGAAGCCGAACTTCGAATGCGCGCGGCCGAGCCCCGAGTGCTTCACGCCGCCCCATGCGCACTGCATCGCGCCGTGCGTGTACATGTGGTCGTTGATCCAGACCATCCCCGACTCGATCCGGCGCGCGATGCGCTCGCCCTTCGCGCGGTCGGTGGTCCACACCGACGCGCCCAGGCCGAATTCGGAGTCGTTCGCGAGCCGGATCGCCTCCTCCTCTGACTCGACGGTCACGATCGGCACCACCGGGCCGAAGATCTCCTCGCGCATGATCCGCATGTCGTGCGTGACGTTCGTCAGGACGGTCGGCGCGAACCACGGGCCGTCGTCAACGGGCCCGCCGCACTCGAGCTTCGCCCCGTTCGCTACCGCGTCGTCCACCAGCTCGCGCACCAGTTCGAACTGGTCCTTCGACACCATCGGGCCGATCTCCGTGTCCCACTCGATGGGATCGCCCACGCGCAGCTTCTGCGCGCCCTCCACAACGGCCGCCGTGAACCGGTCGGCAACCTCGCGCATCACGTAGACGCGCTCGATCCCGGAGCACGTCTGGCCGGCGTTCGCGAACCCGCCCCACAGGCAGCCGGAGGTCGCGTTGGACAGGTTCGCATCGGCCAGGACCAGCTGTGCGTCCTTTCCGCCGAGCTCGAGCACGCACCCCTTCATTCGCTCGGCGCAGGCGATTCCGACGCCGCGGCCGACCTCGACGGAACCCGTGAAGAAGATCTTCGCCGCGCTCGACTCGACGAGCGCTTGGCCGACCTTGCCGCCCCCGTGCACTGTGCGGACGAGTCCCTCCGGTAGGCCGGCGCGCTCGAACACCTCGCGTATCCGCTCGCCGATGACCGGCGTGAGCGAGGCAGGCTTGAGCACCACGCCGTTGCCTGCCATGAGTGCCATCGCGACCTCGCCGAACGGGATCGACCACGGGTAGTTCCACGGGGCGATCACCCCGACCACGCCGAGCGGCTCGTAGAAGAACCGGTGCCGCTTCTGCAGCAGGAAGAGCTGCGGCGTCTTCACGCGTTCATCCGCGAGGACCTTCGGCCCCTCGTCCGCGATCCAGTGCAGCGCGTCGATCGTCGGGACGAGCTCCATCACGTATGCCTCGTTCCGGGGCTTGCCCTGCTCGCGCGCCAGCAGCGCCGACAGCTCGTCCAGCCGGTCGATGATCACCTGCGCGGCGCGCCGCATGTAGCGCCCGCGCTCCTCGAGCGGGAGCTGCGCCCAGAACGGCTGCACGCCGGCGACGTCGTCGACGACCGCCTGCACCTGTTCGGGCGAGACCGTCGGCACCGAGCCGATCGGATCTCCCGTGCCGGGGTTGAAGGACCGGAGGACGTGGCCGTTGGTCTGCGCGCCGGCCCGGGCGCTGGTGGCGGCTTCCATGCCGCTCATTATGCGCTCGCGGCGTCTTAGGCGGCCCAGCTGGTGCGGGCGGGCAGCTTCGTATAGGCGACCGCGCGTCCGTCCTCGATCTCGCTGATCGTCGGCCCGATCGACCCGAGCACCTTCAGGACGGCCTGGCTCGAGTCGAGCATCTCGGCCTTCAGGTGGGTCGCGCCGCGCGACAGCGCGAGCGAGGCGATCGCCTCCGCGACCAGCTTGCCGATGCCGCGGCTCTGGTGTGCCTCCTCGACGACGAGCCCGATCTCCGCGATCCCAGTCGAGAGGAAGCCAATGTCGCCCAGCCCGATGATCTCCTCGCCGCCCTCGCCGGGGGCGGTCGCGGCGATCACGAGCCGCTCGCGCGGGTCATAGAAGGTGAAGTGGTCGACCGCCGCCTCCGGGACGCGCGGCATCGGCGACAGGAACCGCCGCTGGCGCGTCTCGGGGGAGAGCCGCTCGAGGAAGTCACGCACCCGCGTCGTGTCGCTCGGACGCGTCAGGCGCAGGCGCACGGGCAGCCCGCCATCGAGGTGATGGATAGTCGCGAGCAGCGTGCCTGAGTCGGCAAGTCGGTTTTCGGGAGCACTTCGAGCCATGTCAGTGAAGCTTGGGGCCTCGTCTGAAGCCTTTGTGAAGAGATCGGGAAACCCCGCTCTCTTCTGACGCTTATGTGACCGAGATCACTCTTCGCGAGCGCGTGCACGCCTAATTGCAGCGAGTCGCTCGTGAAGCTCGCGCTCCTCGCCGTGCTCCGAGAGCTCGAGGAAGCGCTCGCCCTCCGCCTCGGGCGGCATCAGCTCCTGTGGCGAGGTGCCCTCCCGCCGGTCATGCGGGTAGTCATAGCCCTCGCCGTGACCGAGGTAGCGCCGCGGCAGGTCGTAGCCGGCGCTGCGCAGGTGGTCCGGCGGCAATGGCGCGCCGTGCTCGCGTACCCAGGCGCGCGCGGCCTTCAGGGCCTTGTAAGACGCGTTCGACTTCGGCGCGAGCGAGAGGTAGACCGCGGCCTGGGCGAGGTTGTGGGCGCACTCCGGCATGCCGACGTGCTCGACCGCGTGCGCAGCCGCTACTGCGACCTGCAACGCACGCGGGTCCGCGTTGCCGATGTCCTCGCTGGCGAGGATCACCATCCGGCGCGCGATGAAGCGCGGGTCCTCGCCGCCCTCGAGCATGATCGCGAGATAGAGCAGGGAGGCGTCCGGGTCCGATCCGCGCGTCGCCTTGATCCACGCGGAGATCGTGTCGTAGTGGCGGTCGCCGCCCTTGTCGTAGAGCACGGCCTTGCGCTGCATCGCGTCCTCGGCGACCGCGACCGTCACGGTTTCCTCGCCCGCTGTCTCGACCGCGACCTCGAGCGCGGCGAGGGCGGCGCGTGCGTCACCACCAGACCGCGCGGCGAGAAACTCGAGCGCGTCGTCGTCGACCTTCCCGCGGCCACCGAGCCCGCGCTCGTCCGTGAGTGCGCGCCGCAGCAGGGCGAGCACGTCTTCGTCACCCAGCTTGCGGAACTCGTACACCTGCACGCGCGACACGAGCGCCGAGTTCACCTCGAAGTACGGGTTCTCCGTGGTCGCGCCCACGAGTGCGACGAGCCCCTCCTCGACCGCGGGCAGCAGCGCGTCCTGCTGCGCCTTGTTGAAGCGGTGGATCTCGTCGAGGAAGAACACGGTGCCCTCGCCGTTCGCACGCCGGCGGTGCTCTGCTCGCTCGAGCACGTCGCGCACCTCCTGCTTGCCGGCGTTGACCGCCGACGCCTCCTCGAACGCGGCGCGCGCGTTCCGCGCGAGCAGGCGCGCGAGCGTCGTCTTGCCCGTGCCCGGCGGCCCGTACAGCACCATCGAGTGCGGCCGTCCCTCCTCGATCGCGGAGCGCAGCGACGCGCCCTCGCCCAGCAGGTGCTCCTGGCCGACGAATTCCTCGAGGGTCTCCGGCCGCATGCGGGCCGCGAGCGGCTGGTCGGCCGCCGGCACCCGCGTCTGGCCGCGCGGTGCCTCGTCGCCGGTGTCGAAGAGTTGCTCGCTCACGGCGGCCAGGGCAGCTGCGCCGACTCGAACTCAGGCCGCAGGCCGCGCTGGTTCCACGCGTCCTCGAAGCTGTCGGTCTCCCTGTCGACCGACACGCCGTGGCGCGCGGCGACTTCGCTGACGGGGTAACGGATGCTCGCCTCGCGGCGCCCGCCGACCATCAGGATCGCGCACGGCCCGTCGCCCGCGCCTATCAGGACATGCGCCGTGCCGGGCGGGCAATGGAGGAACTCCCACTGCCGGAGCGTCACCTCTTCCTCGTCCACCACCGCGAGGCACTCGCCCGCGAGCACCAGGAAGAACTCCTCCACTCCCTCCGAGTGGTAGAGCGCGGTCGGCTGCCCCGGCTCAACGACGCGAACGTTGACTCCGAAGTCCTCGAACTTTTCGCGCGGGTACGCCTCGCCGAACAAGAAGCCCATGCCGAGCACGGGGTGTTTCATCGCCTGCGCGTCCTGGAGACTGCCTGTTAGCCATTCGCTCATGCCGCAGGTTCTACTCTCTCCTGCGTGCCCGAGCCAGCGCAGCTCGAACGCCGTACTACCGAGCTGCTCCAGCGGCTCATCCGCTTCAACACCGTCAACCCGCCCGGGAACGAGGAGGCGGCGCAGGAGTTCCTGCGCGAGACGCTCGCGGCGGCCGGCTTCGAATGCGAGCTCCTGGCCGCCGTCGAGGGCCGGCCGAACCTGATCGCACGGCTGCGTGGCGAGGGTGACGGCCCCACCGTGTGCCTCTGCGGCCACGTCGACACCGTGCTGGCCGATCCCGCCGACTGGTCGGTCGACCCGTGGTCGGGCGAGCTCCGGGACGGCTGCGTCTGGGGCCGAGGCGCGCTCGACATGAAGAGCCAGGTCGCCGCGGAGGTGGCCGCAGCCGCCTCGCTGGCCGAAGAGGGATGGCGGCCGGCCGGCGAGCTGCTCGTGATCATCACGGCGGACGAGGAGGCGGGCGCGGAGTTCGGTGCGCAGTGGCTCTGCAGCGAGCACCCGGACAAGGTCAGGTGCGACTTCATGGTCAACGAGGGCGCCGGCGAGATCCTCCACTTCGACGGGCGCCGGGTCTACGGGGTGTGCGTCGCCGAGAAGGGCGTCTTCCGCTTCACGTTGACCACGCACGGTGAGGCCGGTCATGCGTCGATACCGCGGATCGGCGACAACGCGCTGACGAAGCTCGCGCCGCTGCTTCAGGCGATGCGCGACCGCCAGCCGTCGCTCGAGCTGAGCCCTGAGCCGGAGTCGCTCCTCACCGCGCTCGGCGTCGACCCGTCAGATCCCGAGACGGCGGTCAGGGAGGCGGCGAAGACCGATCCGCGCGTGGCTGTCCTCGTCGAGCCGCTGCTCGGCGTGACGCTCACGCCGACCATGGCGCACGCCTCCGACAAGATCAACGTCATTCCGGCGCAGGCGTCGCTGAAGGTGGACTGCCGCGTGCCGCCCGGGCTCGGCCAGGAGCACGCGCTCGAGAAGATCCGCGAGGTGCTCGGAGAGGACGGCTGGTCGATCGAGTTCAACGAGCAGGTCGTGGGCAACCGGTCGCCGATCGAGACGCCGCTGATGGAGGCGATCCGCGGCTGGGTCGAGCAGGTCGATCCCGATGCCGCCGTCGCCGCGACGAGCCTGCCCGGGTTCACCGACTCGCGCTGGTGGCGCGAGGCGTTCCCGGAGTGCGTGGCGTACGGGTTCTTCCCCCAGCGGGCGATGGACATGTTCGAGGCGTCGCCGCTCGTGCACGGCGCCGACGAGCGCGTGCCAGTCGCCGACCTCGGCTTCGCCGCCGGCGCATACGTGCACATCTGCAAGGAGCTCCTGTCGTGAGCGACGAGAAGCTTCGCCTCGGCGGGATGGCCCTCCGCAACGGGCTGCTCGTGCACGGCCCGACGCACTGGGCCGCTGCGGTGCGGACGAAGGGCGGCGAGGTGAAGGTCGCTTCGGGGCGCAAGCCGACCTTCGGCGGCGCCTTCGACCGAGTGCCCGGCGTCCGCGGAGTCGCGCGGCTGGGCGAGGCGTTCGCCGTCATCCCGCTGGTCAAGCGCACGCTCCCCGAGGCCAAGCTGCCGATGCAGGACGTACGCACGGTCGCGGCGATGGCAGGCGCGGCCGTGGCCGGACGTGCTCTCCGCCGGAGCGGCTCGCGGACGCTCGCGCGCGAGACGGGGGTCGCGCTCATCAGCCTGGCGCCGGCGCTCCTCGCGCTGCGGCAGGGCGAGCTCGCCTCATGGCACGGCGTCGAGCACAAGGCGATCGCCGCCTACGAGCAGGACGGCGAGACCGCCGACGCCGAAAAGGAGCACGACCGCTGCGGGTCCAACCTGGTCGCGCCGATGCTCGCCGCGACCGCTGCCGGCAGCGTCGCGGTCCGCAAGGCGGGGCTGCGCGGGCCGGCGGCGGAGGGTGCGGTAGCGCTCGGATCGGTGGCGCTGGCAGTCGAGGTGTTCGGGTGGTCGGAGCGCCACGCCGACACGGCGCTCGCCAAGGCGCTGCGACGCCCGGGCTACGAGATCCAGCGCCTGGTCGGGACGCGCGAGCCGACGGAGGAGCAGATCGAGGTCGGCCAGGCCGCCCTGGCGGAGATCCTGCGCCGCGAGGCGGATGCGGGCGGGGAATAGGGTCACGACCCCATCTTTCGCCCGTTTGGACGTTTGTTCGTAACGGTTTCCGCGTCCGTGGTCGAGAATTCACCCAGTGACTGAAGTAATCGCTCTGTCCTGGGACGGCGTCCAGCAGTGGATGCTCACGTGGCTGCCTCTGATCTTCATGGGCCTGATCGCGGTCGTCCTGCTCGGGATGTTGCGGTTCATGCCGCGCACGAAGCCCGAGGAGATCAAGCCTGACTCGAAGTCCTCGGTGCGGTGGGACGACGTCGCCGGCGTCGAGGAGGCCAAGGAAGAGCTGCGCGAGATCGTCGAATTCCTCCGCGATCCCAAGCGCTTCCGCAAGCTCGGCGCGAAGGTTCCGAAGGGCGTGCTGCTGCACGGCCCGCCGGGCACCGGCAAGACGATGCTCGCCAAGGCCGTGGCCGCTGAGGCGGGGGCCAAGTTCTACGCGCAGTCGGCGGCCTCGTTCGTCGAGATGTTCGTCGGCCTCGGCGCGGCGCGCATCCGGCGTCTCTTCCGCAAGGCGCGCAAGTCGCGCCCGGCCATCATCTTCATCGACGAGCTCGACGCCGTCGGCGCCACGCGCGGCAACGACATCTCCGGGGAGAAGGACCAGACGCTCAACCAGCTGCTGGTCGAGATGGACGGGTTCGGCGGCGCCGACGACCTCGTCGTGATCGCTGCGTCGAACCTGATCGAGAAGCTCGATCCCGCCCTCATGCGTCCCGGTCGGTTCGACCGCCAGATCTTCGTCGCGCCGCCCGACCTGGCGGGCCGCGTAGAGATCCTCGAGGTCCACTCGAAGAACAAGCCGGTCGCCGACGTCGACCTCGAGCTCGTCGCCCGCCAGACGGCGGGCCTGACCGGCGCCGACCTGGCGAACATCTGCAACGAGGCGGCGATCTTCGCCGGCCGCAAGGGCCGCGACGTCGTCCTGACCGAGGACTTCAACGGCGCGCTCGAGCGCGTCGTCGCCGGGATGGAGTCGCGCCGGCTGATGAACGAGCACGAGAAGCGCGTCGTCGCCTACCACGAGGCCGGCCACGCGCTCTGCTCGGAGCTCCTGCCGTCGGTCGAAAGGGTCCACAAGATCTCGATCGTCCCGCGCGGCCGGGCGCTCGGCTACACGCTGAACCTGCCCGAGGAGGACCGCTACCTGAAGTCGAAGGAGGAGCTCACCGAGTACCTCGTGGTGCTGCTCGGCGGCCGCGTCGCGGAGCAGATTGTCTTCGGAACGGTGACTACCGGCGCGTCCGACGACCTGAAGAAGGTGAACGAGATCAGCCGCGCGATGGTTGCCGAATACGGCATGGGCAACTCGATGAGCGCGCGCCGGCTCGCGATCGAGGACTACGCGATCTCCGACAACACGCGCCGGCTGGTCGACGACGAACAGGCGGACATCACGGACGTTGCGTACCGCTACGCGCATCGCCTGATCACCGAGCACCGCGCGACGCTCGACGAGTTCGCGCGCACGCTGCTCGAGCAGGAGGTGCTCGAGCGTGAAGACATCGAGCGCGTCATGGGACACCGCGGCGTCGCGCCGATGAAGCCTGCCGAGCCGGGCCCGGCGAGGATCGCCGCGGCCGAGCCGCCCGCCGAGTCGTAAGCGGCCGGACTCCGCGGGCTATCCTCGCGGCCTGTGTTTGGGCGCATCGACCACATAGGCGTCGCCGTCTCGTCGATCGAGGACTCGATCGGGCTCTACAGGGACTCCTTCGGGATGGCCGAGCAGCACCGCGAGACCGTCGAGGAGCAGGGCGTGAAGGCCGTGCTGCTCGAGATCGGTGAAGGCCACATCGAGCTGATCGAGCCGCTGTCGGCGGAGTCCGGCGTGGCGAAGTTCATCGAGCGCTACGGCGAGGGGATGCATCACGTCGCGTACCAGACCGAGGACATCGACGCCGCGCTCGAGAAGGTGCGCGCGGCCGGCCTGCGGCTGATCGACGAGGAGCCGCGGATCGGCATCCGCGGCAGCCGCGTGGCGTTCCTGCACCCGAAGGCGACGGGAGGCGTGTTGACCGAGCTAGTGGAGCCCAAGCACTGATGGCGGACCAGCGGGCAAAGGTGGACATCGGCTTCACCGGCGGGCAGGTGCTCGCCCTGAGGGTCGACAAGGATGTATTCGACGAGCTGCGCAAGGCGGTCGAGGGCGACAAGCGCTTCTACGAGCTCGACGCCGGCGACTCGACCGTCACGCTCGACCTGTCGCAGGTCGTCTACCTGCGCGTCGAGACAGAAGATCACCGCGTCGGCTTCTAACGTCGCCCGGTTCTCGCAGCTGGGCGAGCACGGGGCTGTCTGGTTTGTGATCGCCGCTGCCACGCGGCGCTGGGACGCAGCACGCACAGTCGCGATCGCCTACGGGGCCAATCAGCTGGTGAAGGTGATCGTCCGCCGCCGCCGACCGCCTGGCGGCCTCGTACGCACCCACTCAGACCTGAGCTACCCGTCTGCCCATGCGGCCACTTCGGTAGCGGCGGTCCGTTCGCTCGAGATGCCGGCGCTGTGGCCGCTCGCAATCGCACTCGCGGCGAGTCGTCTCTACCTCGGTGTCCATTACCCGTCGGACACGATCGCCGGCGCTGCACTCGGCGGCGCGGTCGCTGAGCTGACGCGATGAAGGTCGGGATCGTCGGGCTGCCCAACGCGGGCAAGTCGTCGCTCTTCAACGCGCTCACCAGGGCCGGTGCCGAGGCCGGGAACTACCCGTTCACAACCGTGGAGCCGAACGTCGCGATCGTGCCGGTCCCCGACGACCGGCTCGACCGTGTCGCCGCCACGATCGGCGCGCGTCCGGTCGTGCACGAGACGATCGCCTTCCACGACATCGCGGGCCTTGTGCGCGGCGCGCACTCCGGCGAGGGGCTCGGCAACAAGTTCCTGGCGAACATCCGCGAGACCGACGCGATCTTGCACGTCGTGCGCGCGCACGACGACGCGCAGGTCGTGCACCCTGAGGGCCGTGTCGATCCGCTGGCCGACGTCGAGACGATCGAGACCGAGCTGCTCTACGCCGACCTCGAACAGGCCGAGCGCCGCCTCGAGCGCGTCGCGAAGCAGGCCAAGTCGCTCGACAAGGCACTCGTCGCCGAAGAGGCCTGGCTACGCGATTTGGTCGCCGGGCTACAGGAGGGACGGCCCGCGCGCGACTTCCCGCCCCCCGCCGCAGCGCCCGACGCGCTCCGCAACCTCCATCCCCTCACCGCGAAGCCGGTGCTGTACGTGGCGAACGTGGGCGAGGACGCCGTGCTCGCGGTCCCGCCCGAGCTCGCGGAGCGCGGGGCTGCGCTCGCCGTGAGCGCCAGGATCGAGTCCGAGCTGGCGGAGCTGGACGACGAGGAGGCGCAGGCGATGCGTGAGGACCTCGACGTCACCGAGTCCGGCCTCGAGCGGATCATCAAGGGCGCCTTCGAGTTGCTGCGCCTGATCTCGTTCTTCACGGCCGGCGAGGGCAAGGAGGCGCGTGCTCACGCGATCCCGGCGGGCACGACGGCATGGCAGGCGGCGGGCAAGATCCATACAGACATCCAGCGCGGGTTCGTGCGCGCGGAGGTCGTGCCGTGGGACGTGCTGGTCGACTCCGGCGGCTACGCGGGCGCGCGCGACCGGGGCGCGCTCCGGCTGGAGGGGCGCGACTACGTGATGACGGACGGCGACGTGATCACCGTCAAGTTCACGCCTTAGGGTCCGATGCCCGCGTGGAGCCCGCGCATCGCGAGGGTTCCGAAGAAGACCGCCAGCAGAGCGAGCGCGGCGACCGCCTTCCAGGTGTGCGTCCAGTCGACGCCGTAGACGGACATCTGGCGGACGCCCTCGACGATGAAGCGCACCGGGTTGTAGCGCGCGATCTCCTGGAACCAGCCGGTGAGCAAGTCGAGCGGCGCGTACGACGTGGTGAAGAGCACCAACATGAACGCCCCGGCCTGCATCAGCGGGGCGGCCTGCTGTGTGCGGAAGTGCAGCGCGAGGATCGTCGAGTAGCACGCGATCGTCGCCGCGAACGAAGCCGCGAGGAGGACCGCGAGCAGGAGCGCGTCGGGGCCCTGGATGCTGACGCCGAAGATCACCGCGATCGCGACGACCGCGGTGATCGGCATCAGAGCGCGCAGGCTCGCGGAGAAGACGTGCCCCGCCAGGAGCGCGCCGCGAGACAGGGGCGACACGTACAGCCGGTCGAACCAGCCCTGCTCGATGTCGCGCGCGAGATTGACGCCGGTGGCGGCACCCGAGAACGTCGCGCTCTGCATGACGCTGATGGGAAGGATGAACGCCATGAAGTCGCTCGTCGAGAAGCCCGGCAGCAGGGTGAGCTTGCCGAAGACGGCGGTGAGGCCGAGCAGGAACAGGGTGGGCGCGAGGATCCCTGGGATCGCCGCCCCGGGTACGCGGATGACCTCGTTGATCGCCCGGCGCATCAGGAGCCACGTGCCGCGCATCAGCTGGCCAGCCTCTTTCTGAGTCCCCACACGCTGAGGCCGGCTCCCAGTGCCATCACGCCGGCGATCGCGAGCAGGCCTTCGAGCACCGGTTCCGCGGAGATATCCGACACGATCGGGTTGCGGATCCCCTCCGCGATGAAGCTCATCGGGTTCCAGTCGGAGATCGACTTTGCCGGCTCGAGCAGAAGGTTGGCCGGGAAGAACGCCGACGACAGGAAGATGATCACGAAGACGATCGGGAAGATCCCCTGGACGACGCTGACCGTCCCGCTGCGCAGTGCGAGCGCAGCGCCGAAGCCGCCCCACGCGGCCGCGCAGGCCGCCGCGAATGCGATCACGATCAGCACGCCCGGCACGCCGCCCTGGATCTCGGCCCCGAAGATCAGCCCGACCGTCACGAACCAAATCCCCGAGATGACGCCCATGACGGCGGTGGTGGCGAGCCTGCCGACCACGATCGCGGTGCGCGGGATCGGTGCGGCGATCAGCCGGTCCATGAACCCGGACTCGATGTCGAGCGCGAGCGCGATGCCGCCGCTGACGGCGGAGAGCATGGTCGACTGGACGATCGCCCCCGCGAGTTCGAAGTCGAGAAAGCCTGCGACGTCGGGGAAGGCCGGAATGTCGGTTGCGCGACCGGCGCCGCCGACGTTCACCGCGAGGAACAGCGACGGGAAGACGATGATCGGCATGAGGAACTGCGGGCGGCGAAAAGCCTGCCGCAGCGACCGCATCGACAGCGCGGCGACGACGCGGGCGTTCTGAATCAAGCCGGCTCCGGCTCGGGCGCCGGCTGCTCCTCGGCGTCCGCACCCTCGAGGTGGCGGCCCGTCTTGTCGAGGAACACGTCGTCGAGCGTCGGCTGGACCAGGTGCAGGTCCTGCACCACGATCCCGGCCTCGTCGAGGGCGCGGATGATCGGAGCGATCCCGGACGCGCCCTCCTCCAGCGCGACCACGACGACGCCGTCCTTCGGCGGCAGCGGCTCGCCGAAGCGGCCGAGCACCTTCTCGCACGCCTCGTGGCTGCCCTCGGCCAGGTTCAGCTCGAGCCGTGGCTTGCCGACCTGGGCCTTCAGCTCGCGCGGGGTCCCCTCGGCGGCCATCAGGCCGTCGTCGATGATGCCGACGCGGTCGGCGAGCTGGTCGGCTTCCTCGAGGTACTGCGTGGTGAGGAACACGGTGGTGCCCTCGGCGTTCAGCTTCCGGACTTCCTCCCAGATCGCGGCGCGGCTCGCGGGATCGAGGCCCGTCGTGGGCTCGTCGAGGAAGAGCACCGTCGGCTCGTGCACGAGGGCCGTCCCGAGATCGAGCCGCCGGCGCATGCCGCCGGAGTAGGTGCCGACACGGCGGTCGGCGGCGTTCGAGAGGCCGACGCGCTCGATCAGCGCGTCGCCGCGTCGGATCGCGTCGGCCTTCGGGATGCCGTGCAGTGTGGCCTGGAGCTGCATCAGCTCGCGGCCCGTCATGAGTGGGTCGAGCGCGGCCTCCTGGAGCGCGACTCCGATCGCGCGGCGAACGTCGCTTGCCTGCTTCACGACGTCGAAGCCGGCCACGGTCGCGCTGCCGCCGGTCGGCTTCAGCAGCGTCGTCAACATCCGCACGGTCGTCGTCTTGCCTGCGCCGTTGGGGCCGAGGAACGCGTAGATCTCGCGCTCGGCAACCTCGAGGTCGATCCCCTGCACGGCTTTCACGCCGCCGGCGAAAGTGCGCTCCAGCTGTCGGACCTCGATCGCAGGCAAGCAGCAGATGCTACGGAGGTCGGGTCACCGGCCTCCGTCGCATCTTGCTGTTCGAGCTCAGGTCCCGGTCGTCGTCGACCGGTTGCCGAGACCACCGTAGGCCGCGAGGCCGTAGATGATCAGCAGGTCGACGCCGAACACTGCGATCGACCAGAGCGGATACCCCGGTAGCGACAGCAGCGCGAAGACCGCGTTGACGCTGGCCGCGATCATGCCGACCCATCGCCCGAACTGGCCGCCGCTCCAGATCGAGAACGCGGCGAACAACTGCACCACGCCGATGATCAGGACGCACCAGCCCATCGTGCTCAGGTCCTCGAAGATGAACCGCTCGTCCTCGATGAAGAAGTTGGCGGAATCGATCGCGGCGATGCCCCAGATCGTGTTCAGCACCCCGGCCACGAGGATCATGATTCCGGCGAAGAGCAACCAGCCCTCGCCCTTGGCGGCTTCGTTCATAAGGCTCCTTTCGTTGGGGCCTATCGTCCGCGCGCCCCACGTCCCGCGCAATGAGGCGTTCCCCCCTGCTGCGGGGGTGTCCGCACCCCCTACCCGGTGACGGGTGTGAGCCTGAGCACCGGCACGCGCCGGATGCCCGCGGTCCGCTCCTCGTAGAGCCCGTAACCCTCGTAGACCTGCTGGGCCTTCTCGTACAGGTGGTCGCGCTCGGGGCCTTCGACCTCCGTGACGCGGAAGCGCTCAGAGACGCCGCCGGCGGTGAGCGTCACCTCCGAGCTCGCGGTGACGTTGTGGTACCAGGCGGGCAGCTTCGGGCGGCCGAAGCTCGACGCCATCAGGATCACGTCGTCGCCATCCGAGAAGTAGACGAGCGGCACCGTTCGCTCCGTCCCCGTCTTCCGTCCGCGAACGGTCAGGAGCAGCGTGGGCAGCACGTTGCCGCCCAGGTTCATGCGGCCGCGCGTGATCCGCATCAGCGCCGGGTCGACCCTGGCCGCGATGTTGATGCCGTACCACGTGCCCGCCTTCGAGAGCGCGAACGGCGTGAGCAGCCGCCGCATGCGGGTGGGCGGCCGGTCGGGGTCGACCTTGGGTATCGGCACGCGCTTAGCGTACGCGCACGGTGGGGCCCGCATCGCCGCGCGAGAACACGCGGTAGACCCCCTTGTCCTCCAGCGCGATCCGGAACCTGCCCGAGCGCTTGAGGCGGCCCTCGGCAACCTGTTCCCAGCTCGTCCGCGTGCGCCGCTCCACGATCACCTCGTCGCCCGCCTGGCCCGGCACGATCGATCCGACGATCTCATGCATGCGCGCGCGCAAGCCCGCGCCGGCAACCGCCGCGCTCGCCGTCGAGCCGTTCGCGCTGATCTTCTTGAACTTGCTCGGCGCGTCCCGCAGGCCGAGCCGCGGCCGGATCCCGTTCCACCCGTGCAGGCGAGTGGAGCCGTTCGCGCCACGGAACTTCGCCCACACGATGCGGTCCGACACGCCGCGTTTGGTGACCCGGACCGATCGCAGGCGCCCGACGCCGAGCATGTTGCCGATGCTGCGTGCGCTGAACGACCCCCGCCAGTGGTGGTACGGAGATGTCTTGTCCCAGGGGTCGGGGACGCCGCGGATGTAGGGAAGCGGGGTGCTGCCGGTGAAGATGTTCTCGTTGTTCTCGGTGTGACCGCCCGACGTCGAGTGGAAGTAGGCGACGATCACCTTGCCGTTGTAGCGCAGGACCTCACCGCGGGTGCTGGCGACCGCGCGATTCGTGCGCGCCTGCTCCGAGCTGTAGCCGCCGTAGACCTGTGACGCGGTGGTGTCGTAGTGGTCGAAGACGGGGTTGCCGCTGTTCGTGCCGAGCGCGTACGAGCGCGCCGCGACGGCTTGCGCCTTGAGCGCCTCGATCGGCCAGCTCGCGGGCGACTCGTTCGGGACGACGCCGCGGATGTAGTTCTCGAGCTCGACGCGGTTGACGGCCGTCACTCCGCCGGAGAGGCCGGGGCGGTAGTCGATCGCGTCGCGATACACGCCCTTGCCGGCGACGGTCACGAGCCCCTCGGCGCCGGTCACGCGGATGACCCCTGAGCTGCGCGCCACGCGCTTCCCGCGCGGGGTCCGCACGACGATGTTCCCGCCCGAGCGCCGCACGATGTAGTTGCGGTTGGGGTTGACCTGGTGGGACCCGACCTTGCTCGCGCCGCCGAACGTGCTCGAGCCGACGCTTGCCTGCAGCAGCACGCGCACGCGCCCGCTGGCGGTCGACAGCTCGGTGTCCCGGTAGTAGTGGTGCAGGATCTTCTTGTAGCCGCGACCCTCGAGCGCCTGCCCATACGCGCCGTACTGGCTCATGCCGAGGCCGTGGCCCCATCCGCCGCCCTTGACGATCCAACGGGTCCCGGCATCGGCCGCGACGGGCGCGGACAACGTCAGGAGGGCTGTTGCGAGCAGCAGTCTGCGCATGGAAGGTGGAGAGCCCCTGCCGGGAGTGGGTCCCTCTATGGAACTTATCGGCATTGATCCCAGAACCTTTGAGCCGGGTAAGTTGCGCCTAGATGGCAACGCGCAAGGCTTCTGACGTCTTCGTCGAGTGCCTCGAGGCCGAGGGCGTCACCCACGTCTTCGGAATCCCGGGCGAGGAGACGCTCGACCTGAACAAGTCCCTGGAGGATTCGTCGGTCGAGTTCGTGCCTGTGCGCCACGAGCAGGGCGGCGCCTACATGGCCGATGTCTACGGTCGCCTGACAGGACGCGCCGGCGTGTGCCTCGGCACACTCGGGCCTGGAGCTCTCAACCTGGTGACGGCCGTCGCCGACGCCTACCTCGACCGTGCACCGCTGGTGGCCCTGACCGGACAGGGCGACCTGGAGCGCATGCACAAGGAGTCACACCAGTACGTCGACCTGCTGCGCGTCATGCGGCCGATCACGAAGTGGAACGCGCGCCTCGCGGACCCGAACATCATTCCCGAGGTCGTGCGAAAGGCGTTCAAGATCGCGGAGTCCGAGAAGCCCGGCGCGACCCACATCGAGCTGCCGGAGGACGTGATGGAGGACGAGCTCGACGCCAAGCCGCTGCCGCGCCGCAAACCTGTCCAGCCGGAGCCGGCGGCGCGGGAACTGCTCAAGGCGGCCGACCTGATCCGCGGCGCCCTCAACCCCGTCGCGCTCGCCGGCAACGGCGTCGTTCGTGGTGGTGCCGCGCCCGCGCTGCGGGAGTTCTGCCGCGCGACCGGCATCCCAGTCGCTGAGACGTTCATGGGCAAGGGACTCCTGTCGCCGGACGACCCGCACGGGCTCGGCTCGGTGGGCCTCCAGTCGGGCGACTACAAGATGGCTGGGTTCGAGGAAGCCGATGTCGTGCTCGCGATCGGCTACGACCTCGTCGAGCACGCGCCCAAGCACTGGAACCCGAAGCGCGACAAGACGATCATCTGCATCGACTCCCTCCCGGCCGAGATCGACGAGTACTTCTTGCCCGAGGTCGAGCTCATCGGCGACATCTACCACATACTCGCCCGCCTCTCGGAGGAGTGCCGGCACGTCCCGCACCCCGGCGGGTCGAGCCGCTTGCGCGAGGTCGTGCGCGGCCGCTTCGACGCCGCCAAGGACGACGACGAGTTCCCGATGCACCCGCCGCGCGTCCTCTACGAGATGCGCAAGGCACTGGGACGCGAGGACATCCTCGTGTCGGACGTCGGCCTGCACAAGCTCTGGATCGGCCGGATGTTCCCGGCGTACGAGCCGAACACCGTCCTGATCGCCAACGGGCTCGCGGGGATGGGGTTCGCGGTCCCGGCCGCGATCGCGGCAAAGCTCGTACACCCGGACCGCCACGTCGTCACCGTCAACGGTGACGGCGGCTTCCTCATGAACTGCCAGGAGCTCGAAACCGCGAAGCGGCTGAAGACGCCGTTTGTGAACGTCATCTGGGAGAACGCCCAGTACGGCTCGATCGTCTGGAAGCAGGACAAGAAGTTCGATCGCCACTTCGGCACCGACTTCACCAATCCTGACTTCGTCAAGTTGGCCGAGTCCTTCGGCCTGCCGGCGTGGCGGTGCGAGTCCGTGGAGGACTTCCCCGCGCATTTCACGCACGCGCTCGGGCTCGACCTCCCGTCCGTGATCGTGGTGCCGATCGACTACTCGCTCGACGTTGCGATCGACCGCGAGCTGGGTACCGAAACAACGGCGACATGAGTGACGAGAGCGCGGTACTCGAGAAGGTTCCCAAGCAGCTCCTGATCGGCGGCGACTGGGTCGACGGCAGCGAGGGCACGCTGCCGGTCGAGGATCCCGCGACGGAGAAGACGCTCATCGAGGTCGCCGACGCGTCGCCCGAGGATGCGGTCAAGGCCCTCGATGCTGCCGTGGAGACGCAGAAGGAGTGGCAAGGGACGCCGCCGCGCGAGCGCGGCGAGATCCTGCGCCGCGCGTGGGAGGAGATCACCGATCGGGCCGACGAGCTCGCGCTCCTGATGACGCTCGAGATGGGCAAGTCGCTGGCCGAATCGAAGGCCGAGATCACCTACGGCTCGGAGTTCCTGCGCTGGTTCGCCGAGCAGGCGGTGCGGATCGACGGCCGCTATGCCGTCGCGCCGAACGGCCAGGGCCGGCTTCTCACGATGAAGCAGCCGGTGGGCCCCAGCCTGATGATCACGCCGTGGAACTTCCCCCTCGCGATGGGGACGCGCAAGATCGGCCCCGCGGTCGCGGCCGGCTGCACGATGGTCGTGAAGCCGGCGAAGCAGACGCCGCTCTCGATGCTCGCGCTCGCCGAGATCCTCGCGAACGCCGGCCTGCCGCCGGGCGTGCTGAACGTGGTGACGAGCTCGTCGTCCGGCTCGGTGATGGAGCCGCTGATCAAGGACCCGCGGCTGCGGAAGCTGTCGTTCACCGGGTCGACGGAGGTCGGCAAGAAGCTGATGGAGCAGGCCTCAGACCAGCTCCTGCGCCTGTCGATGGAGCTCGGGGGGAATGCGCCGTTCATCGTCTTCGACGACGCCGACCTGGACGACGTGGTCGAGGGGGCGATGATCGCGAAGATGCGCAACATCGGCGAGGCTTGCACCGCGGCGAATCGGTTCCACGTCGCGGCCCCGCTTGCCGACTCGTTCGCGGAGAAGCTCGCGGAGCGCATGTCGAAGCTCAAGCTCGGGCGCGGCACCGAGGAGGGCGTGGACGTGGGGCCGCTGATCGACGGCGACCAGCGGGCGAAGGTCCAGGAACTGGTCGACGACGCGGCCAACAAGGGCGCGAAGGTCGTCGTCGGCGGCTCGGCCCGCGAGGGGCAGGGCTACTTCTACGAGCCGACCGTGCTCGCCGACATCCCGGACGAGGCGAACCTGCTGAAGGAGGAGATATTCGGCCCCGTCGCGCCGGTGAAGTCGTTCGACTCGGACGACGAGGCGATCGCCGCCGCCAACGACACCGAGTACGGCCTGGTCGCCTACGTCTATACGCGCGACGTCAAGCGCGCGCTGCGGGTCTGCGAGGCACTCGAGTACGGGATGGTTGGCCTCAACCAGGGGATGGTCTCGAACCCCGCCGCCCCGTTCGGCGGGATCAAGCAGTCGGGCTTCGGGCGCGAGGGCGGCTACGAGGGGATCGAGGAGTACCTCGAGACCAAATACGTGGCGGTCAACCTGTAACTCGGGTCAACCGACCGGTTGACGGAAATTCAACCGGTAGGGGGCTAAAGATCGGCGTCGGGATGCCCGACAATGTGGGTAGGCAACCCCCCTGCCTCAGGCTTTTTCTGGCCTGTGCCGGCCGCGAGGGTCGAGATCCCTGTTCCTCCCGATCTCGGTCACCGCGGCCGGCCTTTTTTATGCTCGCGTCGTGGATTTGGTCGAGCGGACCCGCGAGCTCCTGAACGCCTGGGACGAGGGTGGGCCGGACGCTCTCGAGCCCTTCGCCCGAGACGACGTCGTGCTGGTCGAGCGAGAGGGACTGCTCGAGCGGGACACGATCCTCGGGAGGGAGGCCGTGCTCGACCGTCTTCGCGACCGGCTCGCGCTGGAGGGGCAGTCTCGGGTCGTCGCGCGGTCCGTGGACCGCCTCGACGCGCAGCGTGTGATCGCCGAGATGGATCAGCGGGTCCACCTCTACACCTGGGACGACGGGCTGCTCGCGCGCATCGAGGAGTTCCCCGATGTGACCTCAGTCCGAGGGCTCGTCGGGGCGTGGGAGCTGGTGGAGTGGAGCGCGCGGAAGGACGCCGTCGGTCGGCTGATCTACTCGGGCGACGGGTTCATGACGGCGTTTCTCGCCGGGCCGGATGGTTTCTCCGATGCGCTCGCGTACTCCGGCACGTGGGAATTGCGGGGTGCTGAAAGGGTCGTCCATCACGTATCGCTTGCCACGCGCGAGTCGTTCATCGGGAAGGACCTGGTGCGGAGCGTGTCGTGGGCGGACGGCGACCTCGTGCTGACCACGCCGCCGACGCGCGACGGCGTGGTGCATGTGCTGCGCTGGCGTCGAGAAGGCGTTTGAGGTCTCCTAGCGCCTCCTCGTTCGTTATCCGAACCACTCGCCACCCGGCCAGCATCAGCTTTCGATCACGTTCGCGGTCGCGCTCGAAAGCTGCGCGCGATCCATGGGTCACGTAGGTGTCGAGCTCCGCGATCAGGCCGTGCTCCCGCCAGACGAAGTCCACTTCGTGGCCGTCGACGACGACGTTGACCTGGGGCGTCGGTAGGCCGGTGCGCTCCATCGCCTCGAGGGCGATCGCCTCGAGATCGCTGCGCGTCATCGGCTGCGCCGCCGCCAGCACCGCTCTCAGCCTCGGCACGCCGGCCCTGCGCGGGTAGCGCTCGAGCAGCTCGGCCAGGTGCGCGCCGCGACTGGGTGCTGCTTCGACCATGCGCGCGAGGACGGGGCTGGGTAGGAGCGGCGCGAGATCGAGCAGGGTCCTCGCCGGCGTGGTCACCGGGATGCCCTGCTCCGTCGTGATTTCGTCAGGCGGCAGGTCGGCGCAGTGGAAAGTGACTTTGGCGCTGTTGCGCCGTTTCCGCGGCGCCGTCACGTGCGCACGCGGCCCGGCGCCGCTCCGCATACGCCACAGCGCCGCGGCCGACCGGTGGCTGAGCACGGCGCCCTCGCCACCGTGGAGCACCGCTGCCATCCACCGGCTCTCCCGGGATTCAGGCCGGTGCCCCAGCGCGTAGACGCTGCGGAAGTCGGGCCTGAGCCAGCGCTTCGCGAGGCGATAGTCGATCGCGTCCTCGCCAAGGCCGAGCCCGAGCAGCTGTCGACGCGACACCTTCCCGTGCTGTCTTTCAGCCAACTCCGCGATCGCTTCCTCGAGCTCATTCCGCCCCCAGCCCGCGCATATGGCGGGTAAGGGCGGAGTGGTGCGGATTCGGCCCCGGGGGGCGCTACGGGAGGGTTACGTGCGTGCCGCTCACGTGCGTGCCGCGTCGTGCGGGCGCGCCATCGCGGTCAGGTCGAGCGCCTTGTCGAGCGTCTCGTCGTCCACGCCCTTCTCGCGCGCCACCTCGCGGATCGTCCGCTTCGAGGCGACCGCCTCCTTGACGATCTCGGTCGCCTTGTCGTAGCCGATGTACGGGTTGAGCGCGGTGGCGATCGCCGGCGTCGACTCGGCGTGCCGGAGCGCCATCTCCTCGTTCGCCTCGATCCCATCGACGCACTTCTCGCGCAGGAGCGTCGCGGCGGAGGTCAGCAGCTTGACCTGGTCGAGCAGGTTGCGGGCGATCAGCGGGATACGGACGTTCAGCTCGAAGTTCCCCTGCGTGCCGGCGACCGTGATCGCGGTGTCGTTGCCGATCACCTGTGCGGAGACCTGGAGCACGACCTCCGGGATCACCGGATTGACCTTGCCCGGCATGATCGACGAGCCCTTCTGGAGCTCCGGCAGGAGCAGCTCGCCGAGCCCGGTGCGCGGGCCGGAGCCCATCCACGCCAGGTCGTTCGCGATCTTCGTCAGCGAGACGGCGACCACCTTCATGGCGCCGGACAGCTCCACGAGCGCGTCACGGTTCCCCTGCGCCTCGAACGGATCGGCCGGCGCCGAGACGTCGAGCCCGGTGGCCTCGGACAACAGCGAGCGGACGCGGGCGGCGAATTCCGGATGAGTGTTCAGCCCAGTGCCGGTGGCGGTGCCACCAAGGGGAATCTGGGCGACACGCGGCAAAGCGGACTCCACACGCTCCCTACCCAGCCTCATTTGCGCGGCATAGCCCGCGAACTCCTGACCGAGAGTCACCGGCACGGCGTCCATCAGATGCGTTCGGCCTGCCTTGACGATGTCGCTGAAGGACGACGCCTTGCTGAAGAAGGGAGTCGGAGAGAGCGGACAGGGCCGGGAGCAGCTGATCGGTGACCTCGCCGAGCGCGGCCAGGTGCACCGCCGACGGGAACACGTCGTTCGACGACTGGCCCATGTTCACGTGGTCGTTCGGGTGGACCCCATCCCCGGCGAGCGCGGCGATGACCTCGTTCGCATTCATGTTCGACGACGTCCCCGAGCCCGTCTGGAATACATCGATCGGGAATTGGTCGTCGTGCTCGCCGTCGGCGATCGCATCGCCCGCCGTGGCGATCCGCTCCGCCAGCTCGGCGTCGAGCAGGCCCAGCTCGGCGTTGGTGCGCGCGGCGGCCGCCTTGATCCGGCCGAGCCAGCGGACGACGGGCACCGGGACCGTCTCGCCTGACACCGGGAAGTTCTCGACTGCCTTGGTCGTCTCGCCGCCCCACAGAGGTTCGTTCGCCATGACCAGCACTCAACCAGATGTACGCGCGGCGGTGCCGTGCGCGTCCAACGCGAAACCTGTGAGAAAGCTGTGCCGCCAGGCTTCTCGCATGTTTCGTCGGGAGGTTGGCGCGCGCAATCCGTTGCATTCCTGACCCCCCCGCCGAAGGCGCGCGCGGCCGGTGGTTTCATCGTTCCCGTGACGGCGATTGCACAGACAGCGGCAGTCCGCGCCACGCCGCCCCCGCGTGTCGAGCGGACACGATTTTGTACCCGCTGCGCCGCCACCGCGGCGGAGCCGGAGGCGCAGAACATGCCCTTCGGCTTCGACCGCGTGTGCGCGAAGTGCGGGATGGGCATGATGCTCACGACCCCGCGCAAGGCCCTGCCGGGCTCGGGTGCGGCGTTCGTGGTCGTGACGCGTGAGGGCCGGATTTCGGCGGTCAGCGAGGCGGCCGAGCCGCTCGTCGGCGAGGAGCCCGGGCTGCTCGGCATGCCGGTCGCGAGCGCGCTCGCGAGTGCGGAGGGCGACGACAGGCTTGCCCGCCAGGTGGCGCGCGCCGCTGGGGCGGGTCGCGATGTCGCGAAGGCGACCCTCACGCCGGTTCTCCAGGCCGGCGACGACCCTATGCGCCTGAGCGCGCGGATCGCCAGCTGCGGCCCGCCGCGGGCTGCGCTGCTGGTGCTCGAGCGCGCGTCGATTTAGGCCCCGCGCACAGCTTTACGCCTGGGTTCTGCGCAGGCTTAAGTGCCAATTCCGTGCAAGAACACCTGCATGGCTTGCGCAAATAGCGGTAAGCGGGGAAAACATCCGAAGACTTCTCCCCAGGAGGACCAAGCGCGTGAGCGGTATTCGAACCAATGCAGCGGCCGAGCTTCTCGGCGTCAGCCCCAACACCCTTCGCAGTTGGGAGCGGCGCTTCGGGTACCCCAGCCCGCGCCGTACGCCCGGCGGCCACCGCCAGTACGAGCTGTCGGAGCTCGAGGCGCTCCGCCGCGCCCTGCTCGAGACGCACAACATCTCGTCGGCGATCCAGGTTGCACGCCAGCGCGGCGAGGGCCCCAGCTCCGCCGCCCGCCTGGTTGACGCGTTCGACCGCTTCGACGAGACGACGGCCGACCGCGTGATGGAGGAGAGCCTGGCCGTCCGCTCGGTCGAGCGCACCGTCGAAGACCTGCTCATGCCTGCGCTCGATTTCGCGCATGACCGCAATGGCCGCGAGGCGGAGTACGAGCTCGCCTGCCGCTGGGCCACGGGCTGGATGCACGCAGTCAAGCGCGTGGTGCCTGCCGCGACACGCGACGACGGCGTCTTCCTGTTCGACTCGAGCCCGCTGCTCGACGTCGAGGCCCTCCACGTCCAGGCGCTAGAGCTCGCGCTGCGGCGCTCCGGCTTCCGCGTCCTGATGCTTTCGATCGGCCTTCCCCAGGAGCGCGTCGCCCGCGCGATGCGCGCCCTCGAGCCGTCCGCGCTGGTGCTGTGCGGCAACGGCGCGACGCTCGACATCGTCGGCCGGCTCGTCTACACGGCCCGCCAGCTCGACTCGGGCGCCCCGGTCTTCGAATACCGGGATGCGATGCCCGTGACCGGCAAGCACTCGATCCGCTCGCTGGGCGCGCGTCCGACCGAGGCCGCCGAGAACCTCAAGGCAGTCTGCGACGGCGGCACCTTCGAGGTCGCCGGCGACAAGGGCGAGGGCGTTGTCGAGAAGGGCGCGATCGACGCCCCGAGCGACGTCACCGCGCAAGCGCTCTAGGCCCGCGCTCGCCATCCGGCGCCGATCCTAGGATCGGCGCATGTCCTCGCTCGAGGTCGGCGATCCGCTGGCCCATCGCGCCCTGCAGGCGTTGCTGCGCGCGGAGTCGACGGTCCGCCGGTCCGTCGCGGCCGAGCTCGAGCGGGCAGGGATCTCGGCGGCCGGGTTCTCGGCGATGGTCGTGCTGCGGATCGCGGGCGGCAGCCTCGAGCTGCGGACGCTCCGCCGGCGGCTGGACTGGAGCAAGGCGAACGCCACCGAGGTCACGCTCACGCTCGAGCAGCACGGCATGGTCACGCGCCGGCGGTCGATGCAGGACCGGCGGTCGCTGATCATCGAGCTGACCGCGGCGGGCGCCGAGCTGGTCGAGGGCCTTTTCCCGGAGCATTCGGCGCGTGTGAGCAGGGCATTCGCATCGCTCGACGAGCAGGAGAAGCGCTCGCTCGCGGACATCTGCCGCAAGCTCGCCGCCTGACCCGGGTGCGCAACTCTGGCGTCCCGGGTATGTCTAGGCTTCCGCATCCCCTCTGACCGACTTCCCGGGAGGTTCCGAACCCCAATGTCTCGCTTTTCCCGTCTTGTAGTCCTGGCCGCGGCGGCCGCGCTGCTCGTCGCAGCGACGCCGGCGTCCGCACCCGCCGCCGGCGACGGCCCGACCGCGACCGCGGCGAAGTCATGCGCCGTCAATGACTCTCAGAGCTACGGCACGACGTACGTGCTCTGGATCCGCGCCCGCCACGTCAGCTGCCGCAAGGCCCGCGAGCGCGTGCGCGCGTTCCACGCCTGCCGCGAGGGCAAGCGGGGCCGCTGCCCCAACCTCGGTGCGTGGAACTGCACCGAGAACCGCGACGGCGGCGTCGGCTCCTACTACAGCACCGTCAGGTGCAGGCACAACGCCAAGGTCGTGAAGCACCGGTACAACCAGTGGACCTAGTCGCCTAGCGCGCTGAAGTCGTCCGAGAGGGCGTCGAGCACCGTGTCAGCGGCCAGCTCGGCGCCCTCTTCGTTGAGGTGGACGCCGTCGGACTCGCGGACGATCTTCTCGTCGCCGTCGACGTCCATCGAGTCGCGGTATTCGCCGCCCGGTGTGAACAGCTCGACCATGTCGAGCACGCGCACGTGCACGCGATAGGGCTGCGCGCCCACTCCGATCGCCGCATTCACGACCCGCGCGACCTCCTGCCGGTCCCCGTCACGCGGCATCGGGAGCGTCAGCCAGTAGACGCGCGCCTCGCCGCCCTGGCGGTACGTGTCCATCATCCGCCGGACGCGTGAGGCGTACACCGCGGCCCAGTCCGAGTCACAACACTGAACCTCACCGCCGCCCGGGGCGTCCATCGGGAAGCCCTCGTTCGCGCCGATGAAGATCACGATCGCGTCCGGCTGCTCCTCGCGCGCCTGCCGGACCGAGATCGAGCCCCAGTCGCCCACCTGAGCCGCCGAGATGCCGGTCCCCACCTGCGGGTCGCGCACGACCTCGATGCCGTCGCCCTCGAGCCGTCGCGCGATCACGGCGTCGAGCGGCATCGACATCGAGTCGCCGGTCACGAGCACCTTGTCGAGCTCGCGCGGTGCCGGCGGGTCCTCGCCGATCGCGCGCGGGTCGAAGTAGTCCGGCGTGATCGGGGCGAGCCGGGCGCTCCCGGCGTCCTCCTGCGCCAGCGCGTCGAAAGAGCCGGGGCCGCCGCTGTCGTCGTCCGGCGAAAGCCAGCCGGTCAGCTCGTCGCCGACCTCGGGAAGCGGAACTACGTCGCCGACCGCGTCCGCAGGCTTGCCGATCGCGAGCACCACGGTCCGCCACAGCCCCTCGTCCATGCGCTCGCCGCTGTTGCGGATCGACGGCCCCTCGACGATCAGCAGGATCAGCGCCGTGACCGAGACGGCGATGAGCGCGTCGCGTGCGCTGAACCGCCGCGGCTCGCGCGGGGGCTTCGGGGGCTCGGGTGTGCGGACGTCGGTCACGTCAGAAGGCGAAATAGATGAAGGGCGGTACTCCCTGCGTCGGCACGGTAGCGGCGACGAACATGACGACCGCCGCCAGCGCGGCACCCATCGCGGCCGGGTGGAGTTGCTCCACCCGCAGCCGCAGCTCGCCGGTCTCGCGCTCGGGGAGGAGTTGGAAGCCGATCGTGGCGGCGACGACGAGCGCGGTCGTCCAGGTGATCTGAGTCGCCGAGCCCCAGTCGGTGAGTTGCGCGAAGAGGTCGCCCGCCACGCTCAGCTCGGGCGAGCGGAAGACGATCCAGCCGAGCACGACGATGTGGAACGTGATGAACCACTTGAGCCAGCCCGGCAGGACGTCCTTGCGCCCGCGCAGCTGGTGCTCGACCACGAGCGCGGTGCCGTGGATGCCGCCCCACAGGACGAATCCCCATGCCGCGCCGTGCCAGAGGCCGCCCAGCAGCATGGTGATCATCAGATTCCGCGCCGTTGCGAGCCGGCCGCCGCGGTTGCCGCCGAGCGGGATGTAGAGGTAGTCGCGCAGGAAGCGCGACAGCGTGATGTGCCAGCGCCGCCAGAACTCGCGGATGCTGCGCGAGCGGTAGGGGCGGTTGAAGTTCTGCGGGAAGACGATCCCCAAGAGCAGCGCGAGGCCGATCGCCATGTCCGTGTAGCCCGAGAAGTCGCAATAGATCTGCGCGGCGTATGCGTACGCGCCGAAGATCACGTCGGGGGCGTTGAAGGCCTGGGGCACGGCGAACACCGGGTCGACGACCTCCCGCGCCAGGAAGTCGGCGATCGCAACCTTCTTGATCAGGCCGACGGCGATCAGGAACAGGCCCGGCGCCGACCGCAACGTTGTTCGGGTCGCGCGGCTTCTCGATCTGCGGCAGGAACTCCGACGCACGGACAATGGGCCCGGCCACCAGGTGTGAGAAGAAGCTCAGGTACACGGCGACGTCGAGCAGCGACGCAGGCTTCGCGTGGCCGCGATAGGTGTCGACCACGTAGGTGATCGCCTGGAACGTGAAGAAGCTGATCCCGATCGGGAGTGCGATCGTCAGCAGCGGGAGCGGCAGGCCGAGCCCGGTCGAGTCGAAGACGCGATCGACGTCCTCGATGAAGAACGCGTAGTACTTGAAGACGCCGAGCACGGCGAGGTCCAGGCCCACGCCGGCGGCGAGGAACTGCTTCTTGCGCCGCTGGTCGGGTGTGCTCGCGATCAGGCGCGCGAACAGGTGGTTTCCGAGCGTGACCCCGGCGAGCAGGAAGCAGAACTTCCAGTTGGCCGTGCCGTAGAAGACGTAGCTGGCTACGACGATGAAGATCTTCCACCACTGCAGATGCGGCATCAGCGCCCACGAGATCGCCAGGATGATCGGGAAGTAGACGGCGAACTCAACGGTCGGGAAGAGCATTAGGCTTCCCCCCGCCGATGCGACGCCTTGCCCCGATCGTGGCTGCCGCCGGGGTTCTGGTGGCAATCCCCGCTGCCGCTCACGCGGGGTGCGGCTACGTCCAAACCGCTAGTGCGAAGAGGAACGTCTCGGAGGGCCCGCCGCCCCTCGCGATCGGCGACTCCGTGATGCTCCTTGCGGTCCATCCGCTGGCGCGCAAGGGCTTCAACGTGAACGCTCAGGGGTGCCGGCAGTGGCGGCAGGGGGAGGCGATCATCCGGCGCAAGAAGCGCCTGCACCGCTTGCCGCGCCTCGTCGTGATGGCGCTCGGCACGAACTGGCTCATCACGCGCGACGACATCGGTCATACGCGCCGGATGCTCGGCAAGAACCATGTGCTCGCGATCGTCACCCCGCGCGAGCCCGGTGGTGGCAGCTACGGTGGCGACGCGCACCGCATCCGTGCCGCCGCGCGCGCGCACCCGCGCAGGATCAAGCTGATCGACTGGGTCGACTACAGCCGCGGTCACGGCAGCTGGTTCGGCGGCGACGGGATTCATTTGACGTACACGGGGGTCACGAACTACGTGCGCTTCATCAGGCGCTCGTTGCGCTGGGCGAACGGCCCCTCAGGCTAGGCGCTTGTCGAGCAGCGCGGCGTGCGCGGCGACGGACTGGGAGAAGCGGCCGAAGTCGCGCGCGTAGAGCTGCTGCGGCCCGTCGCAGAGGGCGGCTTCGGGGTCCTCCGCGACCTCGACGATGATCCCGTCCGCCCCGATCGCCGCGGCGGCCCGCGACAGCGGTTCCACGAGGCGCCGGTCGCCGGCCGCGTGTGAGGGGTCGACGATCACCGGCAGGTGGGTGTGCAGCTTCAGGTACGCGACACCGCCGAGGTCGAGCGTGAAGCGGGTCGCGGTCTCGAACGTGCGGATGCCGCGCTCGCACAGCATCAGCTCGTCGTTCCCCTCCTTGAGGATGTAATCGGCGGCCTGCAGCAGCTCGTCGAGGGTCGACGACAGGCCGCGCTTCAGGAGCACCGGCTTGCCGAGCTTCCCGACGAGCTCGAGCAGCCGGTAGTTCTGCATGTTGCGGGCGCCGACCTGAATGACGTCCGCGACCTCCGCGAGTGCCTCGCCGTTGGCGACATCGGTCAGCTCGGTCACGATCGGCAGGCCGGTCGCCTCGCGCGCCTCTCTGAGGATCTCGAGCGCGTCGAGCCCGAGCCCCTGGAAGGCGAACGGGGACGTGCGGGGCTTGAACGCGCCGCCGCGCATCATCGATGCGTTGCCCTTGCTCACGGCGTCGGCTACCGCGAGCGTCTGCTCGCGGCTCTCGACCGTGCACGGCCCGGCGATGAGGCAGAACGTCTGGCCACCGCCCACGCGCCGGCCGTCGACCTCGAACGTGGTCGGCTCGTAGTGCGACAGCTCGCTCGACGCCAGCTTGTACGGCCGCGAGATCGGGATGACCTGGTCCACGCCCGGCATCCCCTCGAGGCCCATATCGCGCACGCCTTCGGGATCGCCGATCGCTCCGATCGCCGTCGTGAGCTCGCCCGGCATCACCTTCGCGTGGACGCCGCGTGCCTCGAGCTTCTCGACGACCGCGGCGATCTCCGCCTCGGTCGCCTGGGGTGTCATCACGACCATCACTGGAAGAGCCCCACCTCCCGTAGCCAGTCCTCGGTGCGCGCCATGCCTTCCTCGAGTGTGACGCGTGGCTCCCATCCGAGCACCTCGCGGGCGCGCGCGTTCGGATACACGGCCCGTCGCATCAGGAAGATCAGGTCGTCGGGATTGACGCCGGGCGTCACCCGCATCAGCGGCCGCAGCAGGCCGGCCGGTGCCGTCCGGACACCCTTCTTGCCGAGCATCCGTGAGTAGTGGTCGAAGAACTCCTTGGCCGTGACCGGGCTGCCGTCCCAGGCGGTGAAGATGCCGCGCTCGCCCTCGGGCAGGGTGAGCGCGCGGTAGATGCAGTCCACGAGATCGTCGACGTAGACGAGCGTGATGATCCCGCGCCCCTTCATCGGGAGCGCCGCGCGCCCGGACTTGATCAGCTCGAACGGGATCACCGCCCACGGCTGCGACTCCGGCCCGTAGACGTCGCCCGGCTTCACGATGGTCGCGCCGTGCTTGCGCGCGACGTGCTCCGACGCGGCCTTCGTGGCGATGTACGGATGCGGAGAGTGCGTCGCAAGCGGCTCGTCCTCGGTGATGTCCGTCCTGAAGTCGTATCCCCACGCCGCGACCGACGAGAGGTGGACCACGCGCTTGACCCCGGCGTCGCGGGCGGAGATGCAGACGTTCTCGGTTCCGCCGACGTTCACCCGCACCGAGTCCGCCATGCCGTTGCCGGGCCCCGGGAGGAGCGCGGCGGTGTGGACCACGAGCTCCGCGCCGTCGAGCGCGCCGCGCACGGCGCCCCGGTCGGCGACGTCGGCTGGGCGGAACTGCGCGCCGGTCTGGGCGACTCGCCCGGCGGCGGTCGCGGCGACGTCCACGCCGATCACGTCGTGGCCCTCGGCCACGAGCCGGCGGCACACGGCCGTGCCGATGAAGCCCGCCGCGCCGGTGACAGCCACTGCGCTCATCGAAGCTGATCCTAGAATCCGCGCCTCATGGCCCGCTACCGGTCGGTCGATCCCTCCCAGTCGTTTCCCGAGCTTGAGCTCGGGATCCTCGAGCGCTGGCGCGAGCGGGACGTCTTCCACGAATCGGTGCGGCGCCGCGAGGGGTGTCCTGAGTTCGTCTTCTACGAGGGCCCGCCCACGGCGAATGGCCCGCCCGCCTCGCACCACGTGCTCAGCCGCGTGTTCAAGGACGTCTTCCCGCGCTTCAAGACGATGCGCGGCAACCAGGTTCACCGCAAGGGCGGCTGGGACTGCCACGGCCTCCCGGTCGAGCTTCAAATCGAGCGGAAGCTCGGCTTCCACCACAAGGACGACATCGAGCGCTACGGGGTGGCCGAGTTCAACCAGCAGTGCCGCGAGTCGGTCCTCGAGTACATCGACGAGTGGGCTCGGCTGACGGAGCGGATCGCGTTCTGGGTCGACACCGACGACGCGTATTTCACGCTCAACGACGACTACATCGAATCCGTCTGGTGGTCACTCAAGGAGGTCTGGAAGAAGGGTCTTCTCTACGAGGGGCACAAGGTCGTCCCGTATTGCACCCGCTGCGGGACGGGGCTGTCCTCGCACGAGGTGTCACTCGGCTACCGCGAGGTCGAGGACCCGTCGCTCTACGTCCGCTTCCCGATCGACGGACAGGAGGGCGTCTCGTTCCTCGCGTGGACGACGATGCCGTGGACGCTCCTGCCGCACGCGGCGCTCGTGGTCGATCCCGCGGCCGACTACGTCCGCGCCCGCCGTGACGGCGAGGAGCTGATCCTCGCCAAGACGCTCGCGGAGCGCGTGCTGGGCGAGGGGTACGAGACGGTCGCGGAGATGAAGGGCGAGGAGCTGCTCGGGATGCGCTACGAGCCGCCGTTCGACTACCTGACCGACTATGGCGAGCGCGGCCACACCGTGCTTGCGGGCGACTTCGTCAGCCTCGAGGACGGCACGGGTGTCGTCCATACGGGCGCCGCCTTCGGCGAGGACGACTTCCGGGTCGCGGTCGAGAACGGCGTAACGGTCCACAACCCGGTGCTACCGGACGGGACCTTCGACGACCGCATGGGCGAGTTCGCCGGCGTCCACGTGCGTGACGCCGACGCGCGGGTGATCGAGGCGCTCGACGAGCGCGGCCGCGTCTTCCGCTCGGAGCGCTACCTGCACTCGTATCCGCATTGCTGGCGCTGCGACACGCCGCTCATCTACTACGCCAAGCGCTCGTGGTACGTGAAGACGACGGCCGTCAGGGATGAGCTGCTCGCGAACAACGAGGCGATCAACTGGTACCCGGACCACATCAAGCACGGCCGCATGGGCAAATGGCTCGAGGGCAACGTGGACTGGGCGCTCTCGCGCGACCGCTATTGGGGCACGCCGCTCCCTGTGTGGCGATGCACGGCCGACGGGGAGCACGTGCACTGCGTCGGGTCGCGGGCGGAGCTGAGCGAGCTGGGGGCCGAGCCGCCCGAGGACATGCACAGGCCCTACGTCGACGAGGTCACGTTCGCGTGCCCCGACTGCGGCGCGGAGATGCGCCGCGTGCCCGAGCTGATCGACGTCTGGTGGGACTCGGGGTCGATGCCGTTCGCGCAGTGGCATGCGCCCTTCGAGAACCAGGAGCGCTTCGACCAGCGCTTCCCCGCCGACTACATCTGCGAGGCGCTCGACCAGACGCGCGGCTGGTTCTACTCGCTGCTCGCGATCTCCACGATGCTGTTCGGCCGCTCGTCGTACGAGACCGTGCTGTGCCTTGGCCTGATCCTCGATCCAGAGGGTCGGAAGATGTCGAAGTCGCGCGGCAACATCGTGAACCCGTGGGACGTGCTCGACCTCCACGGGGCGGACGCCTTTCGCTGGTACTACTTCACCTCGAAGCAGCCGTGGGACGGCTACCGCTTCTCGGTCGAGACGGTCGGCGAGTCGGTGCGCCAGTTCATGCTGACGCTCTGGAACACCTACGGCTTCTACGCGCTGTACGCGAACGCGGGCGACGTCGAGCCCGCGCTCGCCGAGAGCCCAACCGACCTCGACCGCTGGGCGCTCTCGCGGCTCCATGCGACGACGGAGGTCGTCATCGAGCGGATGGAGGACTACGACACGACGTCCTCCGGCCGCGCGATCGCGGAGTTCGTCGACGACCTGTCGAACTGGTACGTGCGCCGCTCGCGGCGCCGCTTCTGGGACGGCGACCCGAGTGCGTTCTGGACCCTGCGCGAGTGCCTGGTGACGGTCGCGAAGCTGCTCGCCCCGCTGACGCCCTTCATCGCGGATGAGATCTACGACAACCTCGACGCCTCCGAGCCGTCGGTGCACCTGTGCGACTTCCCCGAGCCGGGCAAGCGCGACTCCGAGCTCGAGTGGGAGATGGCTGTCGCACGCGATGCCGTCGAGCTCGGCCGTGCGGCGCGCGCGCACGGCAAGCTCAAGGTGCGCCAGCCGCTCGCCGAGGCGGTCATCGTCGCCGGTGAGCGCGAGCGGCAGGCGATCGAGCGCTTTGGCGACCTCGTTCGCGACGAGCTGAACGTCAAGGAGCTTCGCTTCGTCGAGGAGGCCGAGGAGCTGGGGCAGTGGGAGCTCAAGCCGAACTACCGCTCATTGGGGCCCCGCTTCGGCAAGCACATGCCGCAGGTGGCGGCGGCCGTCGCCGCGCTCGATGCGGCACAGGTCGCAGAGCGGCTACGCGAGGGCGACGCCGTGGGGCTGTCCGTTGACGGCGAGGAGCACGCGCTCGGTCCCGACGACGTCCAAATGGTGCTCCAGCCGCTCGAGGGCTACCAGGTGGAGCGCGCGGGCACGCACGCCGTGGCGCTCAACCTCGAGCTGACCGACGAGCTGCGCCGCGAGGGCCTCGCGCGCGAGGTCGTGCACGCCGTTCAGGCCGCGCGCAAGAGCGCCGGCCTGAACGTCGAGGATCGGATCGCGCTACGCCTCGGCGGGGACGACGACCTGCTCGCCGCCGTCCGCGCGCACGAGGCCTACGTCTCCACGGAGACACTGGCGACGTCGCTCGAGACGGACGGCGCCGAGGGCGAGCCCGCAACGATCGACGGCCGCGAGCTGCGGATCAGCGTCGAGAAGCGCTAGGCGAGCGCAGGCTCGAGCTCCTGCTCGAGCCGCTTCTTCGGCAGCGCGCCGATGATCTTCTTGGCCTCCTGGCCACCCTTGAAGAGGATCAGCGTCGGGATCGACATCACGCCGTACTGCGCGGCGGTCTGCGGGTTGTCGTCGACGTTCAGCTTCACGACGCGGAGGTCCTGGCGCTCGTTGTTGAGCTCCTCGAGATGGGGGGCGACGATCCGGCACGGACCGCACCACGGCGCCCAGAAGTCCACGAGCACGGCCTCGCTGGACTCCAGCACCTCCGCCGCGAAGTTGTTGTCCGTCACCTCGATGATGTCGCCCGCCATTGGCTCTCCTTCTTAGTACCTGGGTCGCTATACAAAATAGGCGGGTATGTACCTTGCAAACCCAACCCACTTCACAAACTGAAGTGTAGCCACCATTGTCAGCGGGCCGGGACGCTATCGCCGTCCGCTTCGACGCGCAGCACCCCGGGTACTCAGGATTGCGTGGTTCGGACTCTTCGGGGTCCGAAACCGGTTCTGTTGGGGACGAGCCGCGCCCGTTTACGGCGGCAGCTAGGGCTTCCTCGAACGGAAGCGGGATCGATAGCGGCCGCGGAGGCTAGCTCAGCAGTTCGGGCGGATGTTCAGCGCGGCCGGGTTCGGCGTCGTCTGCGGGCAGAAGTCGATCTTGTTGTTCGTGGTGTCGTTGCTCGCGTTGTACGTCGTGTCGGCCACGCTCGAGAGGTTGTCGCGTGCCGCGCTCCACCCCACCGTGCTGGTCGTGTACTCCTGGCCCTCGAGGCCCGGGCAGCTGCGCAGGTCGTCGAAGGGCGTGCTGAAGCCCTGGGCGGTCGTCGTCCATCCGAACGCGTCCACGGAGCCGGGGCACGGCGGCGAGCTCGGCGGGTCCGGCCGCAGGAGCTGCAGGCCGCGCGGGGGTGGACACGGCGAGGGCGGGGCCGCGCAAGCCGTTGGCCACGACGTCGAGTTCAGGTCGAGCGAGTCCCAGATCACGTCCTTCTGGGATACCTGGGTCACCCCGGCTACGCCGTCGGCGATCACGTACGTGCCGTTCGAGCGCGGGCTCGCGGTCGAAGCCAGCACGAAGTCGGAAGTGCCCTCGCCAGTGAGGCCGTTGACGCCGCGCACCACCCAGCCGCCGAGCAGCTCGGAGCTCGCGAGCGCGGGGATGTTGCCCGCGATCTCGACGAATGCGCGGCCGTCAGATGTCGCCGCCATGTTCGTCGGCCGCCACAGCACCTCGTTGATGCGGTACTCGTCGCAGCCGTCGCCGGCGGCGCCCTTCGTGTCCGCCGCGAACGTACGGCACCAGCGGGTCGCGACGAGGTCGTTCGCCTGGTGGTCCTCATCGACCGTCGTCTCAACGAACTGGAGCGAGTGGTGCGCCGCGACGGTCGAGGTGATCACGCCTTGGAGCGGGACCGTGTCGATCGCGCCGTTGGCGAACATCTCGATCCGCTCGCCGGCTGGATCGAGTGAAGCGATCACCGGCGGCTCGATCGGGTCGCTCGGATCGGTCGGATCGTCGGTTGTGCACCCGAACGAGTCGGCCGTGTTCGAGTCGTCGATCAGGACGTGCTCGTCCGGGGCGAGGATCGATTCGTCGTCAACCGACGGCATGACTAGCCAGCACTCGCGCTGGGTGCCACCCGTTCCGACCACGACCTTCGCGCTCGCGCCCTGCATCTCGACCGGCACCTCGGCGTCGTTCTTGATCTCGAGGAACTTGTCGCTGCCGAAGCCGGCCTCGGTGAAGACGATCTGGCCGGCGAGCGGGCCGCAGCTGGCGGGCTCGTTCAGGACGTTGGAGTAGACGAGGCAGTACGGGCCCTCCTGAGGGGTGCCACTGTCGTCGGCCTGGACACGGGCCCAATACGTGCCCGCGCCGAGGCCGCTGAACGTCAGCCGGTCCACCTCACCCGCCGCGCCATCTTCCTCAGCGCCGCCGAGCACGGGCGCACCGCCTCCGTCGAAGAGCGCGAGCTTCGTGTCGATGCCGGCAACAGGCCGTGTCGAGACTTCGAGGTGGCCGCTTGCCGTCTCAGTCACTCGGAACCAGTCGTCGTCGAAGGCGCACTTGCGCTCGAATGCCGGCGACAGCGGTAGTAGCGCTTGGTGGGTCGTGTCGTTGAAAGCGTCGTTCGGCTCGCGGCCGGTGTCCTTACAGGCCGCAGCGGCATTGACTGTGCCGTCGAGGGCGTCGTTCGACGGAACGGCGGCGTCAACCACGGGCTCGTCGACAGCCGAGTTGTAAGTGATGGTCGTGTTCGACCGGTCGCGGTCCGGCTCGGTGTCGACCGTCAGCGGAAGCTCGAGCGTCGTCGACGGGCCCTGCGCGCCGATTCCACCGCCAGCGATCGGCCACCCCACGTAGCTCGACGACAGCGAGTAGGTCCCGTCGGCGTCACCGGCGTGCACGACGTCCTCCGACCAGGTGGTCACCACGCAGTCCACCTGTCCGTCGATTCCGGCAACCGGGTCCTTTGTGCACCCGCTTCCGCCGGGGCGCTCGCCAAGTTGAGCCGACATCAGGATGGGGCGGACCTCGTCGGTCGTCCCGGTGAAGGTCATCACCTCGGCCTCGTTCGGAACGAGCGCCTGGTCCTTGATGTGATCCGCGGCCAGGCCGACCGAAAGCACGGAGACGTTCGGCGTCTCGCCGCCGTCCGGGTTCGCCGACTCGTCGACCCGCACGTACAGCGTCCTGTCGCCCGGGCCCGAGTCGCCCTCGACGCTCGTCTCGGTGCGGCCGGCGACGTTCAGCGAGAAGGGCGACATCGCGTCAACCGAATGCGAGATCGGCTCCGAGAAGGTGGTGAGGACGGCGTCGATCGTCCCGTTAGGGACGTTGCCGACGCTCGGGGTCGAGAGGTCGCCTGTCTTGGCGGCCACGAGGACCGGCGGCGCCTTGTCGAGCGAGGGCACGGCCGCGACGGCCGGCGCATCTTCCGTCGTATCGCCTGTGCCCTCGGCGACGTCGTGCAGGTCACCCGCCACGTCGTCGTAGGAGACCTGTGGCGTGTCGTGCGTGTCGTACTGGGCCGGGTCCTCGGCGAACGGGACGCGCGTGATCGCGTCGTCGAAGGTGGCGTTGGCGCCCAGCGTCCGTCCGGCGACCGTGAACGGCGCGGTGCCGGTCGCGCCCGTGACGTCCTCGCTCCACTCGATCTCGATCGCGTCGAGCTTCCCGTCCACATCCGTGTCGGCCGTGGCGGTCGAAACGCGACGCGGCGGCAGTGCGTCGCGGGTGAGGCCGGAATGTGCGACCTGCGCGGGCTCGAGCCCGGCAACGTCGCGGATCGGGTCTGCTCCGCTCGCGTAGGTGAGGTCCGGCGCCGACCCGGTGTCCGCCCCGGCCGGCTCGGTCAGGTCGATGTCGAGCGTCTGGCCGACGGCGGCGTGCACCCGGGCGACGGCGAAGCCCTCGGCCGACAGCGGGAAGGGGGCCGTGCTGTCGTCGGCGTGGCTCAGCGGCTCGGACCAGCCCGTGCTGAGGCGGTCCAGCCGGCCGTTGTCGTCGACGTCCTCGGTGGCCGCCGAGAGGAGCGCGGGCCGGGCGCCGTCGGTCGCCTGGGCGATCGACGCCGCGTCGGCGAAGTTGCCGGTCGCGTCGCGCACATCCTCGGTGCCGTCCGGGGTGTAGCTGACGGCCGGGCGCGCGCCGGTGTCAGGAGTGCCCGACTGGAGAAGCTTCAGCTCGACGCTGTCGCCGACCGCCGCCTCGGCACTCGAGATCGTGAACGCACCGGCGGTGAACGAGCCGGGTGTCGCCTCCTGAGCGTGGACCACGGACTCGGAGAAGCGGACCGCGATCGAGTCGAGCTCGCCGTCCGCGTCGCCGTCGCCGGTGGTCGCGGAGATGACGCGCGGGTCGAGCGCGTCGACCGTCAGTCCGGCCCAGGTCTTCTGCGCGGGCTCGAGCCCGACCGCGTCGCGGATGCGCGCGCTGCCGCCCAGGTACGTCACGGCCGGCTTCGAACCGGTGTTGTAGCCGGACGGCTCGGTCAGGTCGATCGATAGATTCGCGCCCGAAGCCGCGCGAACGCGCGACACCGAGAAGCCGGAGGCCGAGACCGCAAACGGCGCGGATGTGTCGTCGGCGTGTGTCAGCGGCTCGGACCACGTTGAGGCAAGCCGGTCGAGGCGGCCGTCGTCGTCCACGTCCGCGGTGCTGGCGGTGAGTAGGACTGGCCGTGCGCCGTCGCCCGCCGTACGCGACGAGCTCACCGTGAGGTTGCCCGCGGCGTCGCGCACGTCCTGGACGCCGTCGCGCGTATAGGTGACCGTCGGCCTGGCGCCGGAGTCGGCGGCGGGTTTCTCCGTGAGCGTCAGCGCGACCTCGTCATCGTTCGCGGCGCCTGCGGCCGTGACCGAGTAGCCGGCGACCGCGAACGACGAGCCAGGCGCCTCTGCGCCGTGTACCACGTCCTCGGAGAACTGGAAGACGAGGCTTCCGATCTTGCCGTCGGAGTCGCCGTCGCCGGTGAGGGCCGACACGAGGACGGGCGCGACCCCGTCCACGGCGCTCACGAAGCCCTGGACCGCCTCGTTGCCTGCGCTGTCGGTGACCGGAACCCCGGAGCCCGGGAGGTACCTGACCCCCGGGCGCTCGCCCGTGTCGGGCGCCGCCGCTTCGGCGATGCGCACCTGCACGGTGCGGCCACTCGCGGCCTCGACCGAGCTGACAGCGCGCCCACCGAGGAGGAACGGGTACCTGCCGTAGGCGTCGCGCGCATGCGCGATCGGCTCCGAGAACGTCACCGTGACGGCGTCGAGGCGGCCGGCCGAGCCCGTTGCGTCCTGCGTCACAGCTGAGGTCATCACCGGCGCGGCGCCGTCGCTCGGCCAGACCGCCGTGTGAAGCGCCGAGTTGCCGGCCAAGTCGGTGATGCCGGGCCCCGCGACCCAGGTGCCCGGAAGCGCGTCGCCACGGGCCGTGTTCTCGACGAGCGAGAGCGCGACGTCGGCGCCACTCACCTGCGCGTTCGGGCGGACCACCATGCCGAGCACGGCAAGCCCGGTCGAGCCGGCCGCCGTGACCGGCTCGGAGAAGCGCACCGTCATCGCGTCGAGCAGCCCGTCGGCGTCGGCGTCACCCGTCCTGCCGCTGATCAGCTGCGGCGACACCCCGTCTCGTGTCGACTGGTAGCTGCCGGAGAAGGCGTCGGTCTTCTTGTTGACGCGGACGGCGTACCGCCGAAGCTTCCTCTTCGTCGGGCGGAGGTAGCCGACCGCCGGGTGGGCGCCCGAGTCAGGCACCGCGTGCTCGGCGACGTCGATCTCGACGAAGCGGCCGCGAGCCGCCTTGACCGCCTTGATGCTGTAGCCGGCGACCGAGAACAGGAACCGCCCGCGCGTCTGCGCGTCGCTCTTGACCTCGCGCGAGTACGTCACGCGCACGCCATCGATGCGGCCGTTGGAGTTGGAGTCGAGCGTGACCGCGCAAGTGATCCGCGGTGTAGGCACGCCGAGCCGGCGCATGTCGAGCTTGTGCTTGCGGGCGCCGCGAATCGAGACGGCGCCCTTGCGGGGCCGGAAGGCGAGACGTACGGAACCGCCGGTGTCGCACTCGGGCCGCTCGGCCACGCGGAGCTGCTGCCTCTTGCCGCGCACCGATCCCACGCTGGTGACGCGGTAGCCGCGAACCTTGAAAGCGAATGGCGCGGCGGTGTCGGCGCCGCTCTTTACCTTCTTCGACCACTTCAGCGAGACGGCGTCCACGTGGCCGTCATGGTCGCTGTCGACCGGGAAGGCGGCCTTGACCTTGGGACTGGGAGCGGCATGGGCAGGGGCGGCTGCGAGCAGGCCGACAAGGGCCGCGAAAACGGCGCTCAGGCAGCGCTTGTTCAAGGTGGGCAGCACCCCGCAATCCCATCGGTCCCTACGGGGCGGGCGCTTAGTTTCGGAGCGCCTGTCTAGACGCCCCTGCGGAGCCTCAAAGCGGGCACTTTCCAGACCGCCTCGAGCGCGATCCGGGCCGTCATCTTGGACAGCCCGGCCTGGCGCTCGCGGAAGACGATCGGGATCTCCTCGACGCGGAACCCGGCGCGGAGAGCGCGGTACGTGAGCTCGATCTGAAATCCGTAGCCCTCGGCGTGGATCGAGTCGAGGTCGAGCGCCTCCAGCACCTCGCTCCGGAAGCACTTGAACCCGCCCGTCAGGTCATGCACCTTCACCCGCAGGACGAGTCGTGCGTAGAGCGACCCGCCGCGGCTGAGCGCTCTCCTGACAAGGCCCCAGTCGGTCACACCCCCGCCCGGCACGTATCGCGACCCCAGGACGAGGTCGGCCTGCTCGGCGGCCCTGATCAGACGCGGGACGTCCGCCGGCGAATGGCTGAAGTCCGAGTCCATCTCGAGGATCAGGTCGGCGCCGCTATCGAGCGCGCGCCGGAAGCCGGCGAGGTAGGCGACCCCGAGACCCTCCTTCTGAGGGCGATGGAGCACCTCGACCGCGTCGAGCTCGTTCGCAAGGCTGTCGGCGATCCGCCCGGTGCCGTCGGGCGAGTTGTCGTCGACGATCAGGATCCGGTGCTCCGGCGACGCCTCGGCGAGCTCCGGCAAGACAGCGCGGACGAACGGCTCCACGTTGACCGCCTCGTTGTAGGTCGGAAGGATCAGCCAGGCCCCCGGCACGGGCGCCTACCCTAGAGCCGCGTATGCGCAACGCCGAGCTCGCTCTCCACTTCGACGAGCTCGCCGACCTGTACGAGCTCGACGGCGCGATCGTTCATCGCGTCCTCGCCTACCGCAATGCGGCGAAGGCAATCCGCGAGGCCGGCGCGTCGGTAGCCGAGATGACCCGGGCGGGAACCGTGACCGAGCTGCCCGGCATCGGCAAGACGATCGAGGAGAAGCTGAGCACGCTGCTCGACACAGGCTCGATCCCCTCGGCTGAGAAGCTCAAGGCGAAGTACCCGCCGGGCCTCGTCGAGATCACACGGCTGCCCGGGCTCGGCCCGAAGCGGGCGCGGAGGCTCTTCGACGAGCTGGAAATCGCCTCGCTCGACGAGCTGAAGAAGGCGGCCGAGGAGCAGCGGCTGCGGGAGCTCAAGGGCTTCGGACCAAAGGCGGAGGAGAGCATCCTGCTCGCGCTCGCGGCCGGCGAGGACGGGCGGCAAAAGCCGAAGCTGCTCCTGTCGAAGGCGCTCCAGATCGCCGAGGCGCTGCGCGACGCGCTGCGCGAGCAACCGTTCGCCGAGCAGGTCGAGATCGCCGGCAGCGCGAGGCGATGGACGGACACCTGCAAGGACATCGACCTGGTCGCGACCGCCTCCGACGCGCGCGCGCTCGCAGACGCCTTCTGCTCGCTGCCGCTGATCGCGGAGGCGAGCTCGCCGGGCGAGGCCGGCGCGCGCGCGATCACGCACAACGGCATCAGCGTCGACCTGCGGATCGTCCCGCCCGAGAACTTCGGCAACCTGCTCCAGCACCTGACCGGCTCGAAGCAGCACAACGAGGCGCTCCGGACCGCGGCGGTCAAGCGCGGCTTCCACGTGTCCGAGTACGGCGTGACAGACGACTCGACCGAGACCACGCACGCGTGCGCGACCGAGGAGGAGGTCTACGAGCTGCTCGGCATGGACTGGATCCCGCCGGAGCTGCGCGAGAACAGCGGCGAGCTCGAGGCGGCGCGCGACCACGAGCCTGCCGGAGCTCGTCGAGGTGGGCGACATCCGCGGCGAGCTCCACTGCCACAGCACGGCCTCGGACGGCCGCAACTCGATCGAGCAGATGGCGGAGGCGGCGCGCGAGCGCGGCTACTCCTACATCGCGATCACCGACCACTCCGCCTCGCATGGGTTCGGGAACGACGTCCAGCCGGACGAGCTGCGCGCGCAGATCGAGCACATCCGGTCGCTCGAGTTCGAAGGGATCACGGTCCTCGCGGGGTCCGAGGTCAACATCCACACGGACGGCTCGCTCGACTACGAGGACGACCTGCTCGAGCAGCTCGACTGGATCGTCGCGAGCATGCACACGTCGTTCCGGATCTCGGAGAAGGAGATGACCGAGCGGATGATCACGGCGATGGAGCACCCGCTCGTCGACGCGATCGGCCATCCGACGGGGCGGCTGATCGACCGGCGCGAGCCCTACGGGCTCGACATCGAGCAGGTGGTCGAGGCTGCCATCCGCACTGGCACGTTCCTCGAGATCAACGCCAACCCGGACCGGCGCGACCTGAACGAGTGGAATGCGCGCCTCGCGGCCGAGCGCGGGGCGATGCTCGTGATCGACTCCGACGCGCACGGCGTCAACACGCTGTCGAACATCCGCTACGGGGTGGCTACGGCCAGGCGCGCGTGGATCGGCCCGGATCGCGTGGCGAATACGCGCGAGTGGCCCGAACTCGATCGCCTGCGGAAGCGTTCTCGCCGCTGACCGGCTCGACACGCCGGAAGCCGGGCGTCCGGATCAGGCTCGTGGGCTTGAACGGCGAGGTGTGCTCGACGTAGAAGCGCACGCCGTCGCGTCCCTCGATCGCCTCGACCGCCGCCGACTGCTTGCGCCATGCGAGCGCCGCCGCGATGACGTATCCGGCGGCGATCGCGGGGATCTGGGGGATCAGGAAGGCGACCGCGCCGGAGCCGACCGTGAACACCGCGAGCGCCCACAGCCGGTTGAACAGGATCGCACCGGGCTCGAGCTCGGGCAGCGCGGACTGCGTGCGCGCGGTCGCGAGCGCGCGCGATATGCCCTGCGTCACCTCCGGCCGGCGGCCCAGCCACAGCCCTCCGAGCGCGGCGATCGCCCACCACGCGAGCGCGACGTAGAGCAACGTGCGGTCGTCCTTCGCCGCGGCGCCCGCGACCGCGACGGCGGCGAGCGCGGTGGCGGCGCCGGCAAAGAGCAGGACCGTTGTCCGGAGGAAGTCCGGGAACCTCATTCGCCGACGAGGGCCTCGAGAACGGCGACGAACCCGTCGGTGCCGTCAACCACCTGGTCGGCACGGTCGACGATCGCGCCCGGCCCCTCGGCCGAGTGCACGCCGACCTTGACGGCGGCGTCGAGCCTGCCCTCGGCGACGAGAGCGTCGAGAGCCGCAAATGCGTCGAGATCGGTCGCGTCGTCGCCCCCGAAGAGCGCGGTGCGCACGCCGCTCCGCTCGACGAGCTCGCGCACGGCCTGGCCTTTGTCGACCGGGACGGGCGGCCTGATCTCCAGCACCTTGCGCCCCCAGTGGAAATCGAGCCCCTCCGCTTCCGCCTCGCGCGCGATCCCCTCGAGCCGCGTGCGCGCGGCGTCCTCGTCCGGCACGCCGCGCCAGTGGAAGGCGGCAATCGGGCCCTTGCGCTCGATCCGCACCCGCAGCCGCCGCAGCTCCGCGTCGTCGCGCGAGGCTACGAAGTCCGCCACGCGCTCGGTCCAGCTCTCGAATGCGGGCGAGATGCGCGCTCGGGTGGCGCCGGGCTCGAGCAGCTCGGCTCCGTGCGAGCCCGCGTAGGCGATGCCGCCCACGCCGACGATCCGCCGGGCGTCGGCGGCGGAGCGTCCCGAGATGCAGGCGACGAGGCCGTAGCTTCGCGTCGCGCGTCCCAAGAGCCGCGAGACCTTGTCGGGTACGTGCGCCTCCTCGGCGCGCATCACGATCGGCGCGAGCGTGCCGTCGATGTCGCACAGGATCGCCGCGCGCGCCGGGTCCTCGGTGACCGGGCGCAGGGCGGCCGCGAGCGTCTCGGCCGTGGGAGCAGGCACGGTTCGTAGTATGCCCGCCATGTCCCCGAGGCTCTTGCGGCTTGCCGCGATCGGCACGCTCGCGGGGGCATTCAGCGCGCTCTTCGGCGTCGGCGGCGGCACGGTCATCGTGCCCCTCCTGATCCTCTGGCTGGGCTATCGCGAGCGCGAGGCCACCGGCACCTCGCTCGCGGCGATCGTCCTGGTCGCGCTGCTCGGCGTCGCCGGCCACGGCGCCTACGGCAACGTCGACCTGGCCAAGGGCCTTCTGATCACGCCTCCGGCCGTCGCCGGCGTCATCGCCGGGACCGCGCTCCAGCAGCGCGTTCCCGAGCGCGCGGTCAGCGCCGTGTTCGCCGTGCTGCTCGTCGCCTCGGCCGCGGTGCTGGTGTTCTGATGGACGTCGTCGGCCTGCTCGCGGTCGCGTTCGTCGCCGGGATGCTCGGCGGGATGGTCGGCGTCGGCGGAGGCGTGCTGTTCGTGCCCGGCCTCGTCGTGCTGATGGACCTGTCGCAGCTCGAGGCCGAGGCGACGTCGCTCGTCGCGGTCGTCGCCGTGGGCGCGGTGGGCGCATGGCGCCAGCACGGCTACGGCAACCTGCGGCTGCGTGATGCGCTCGCCATCGGGTTGCTCTCGCCCGATCGGCGTCGCGATCGGCGTGGTCGCCGCGAACGAGATGCCCGAGCGCACGCTCGAGCTGCTCTTCGCCGCGCTCAGCCTGTACTTCGCCGCCGGGCTCGCGCTCAGGGCACTTCGAGGCCCCGAGCAGCCATCCCCCGCTCGATCTCCTCGATGACGGTCTCGATCACCTTGACGCGCGCATAGCGCTTCGAGTCCGCCCTCGATCACGTGCCACGGCGCGTGCTGGTGGTCGCGTGTACTCGAGCATGTCCTCGACCGCCTCCTCGTACTGCGGGCGCTTCTCGCGGTTCCGCCAGTCCTCCGGCGTCAGCTTCCAGCTCTTGAGCGGGTCCTTCTCGCGCGCCTTGAACCGCTTGAGCTGCTCCTCGTCGGAGATGTGCAGCCAGAACTTGACGAGGATCATCCCCTCGAGCACGAGCGTCCGCTCGAATCCGGCGATCTCCGTGTACGCGCGCGACCACTGCTCGACGGAGGCGAACCCCTCAACGCGCTCGACGAGCACGCGCCCGTACCAGGACCGGTCGAGCACGGCCATGCCGCCCCAGCCGGGCAGCGCCGGGCCGAAGCGCCACAGGAAGTGGTGCCGCTTCTCGTCGTGCGTCGGTGCGGCGAACTCGGCGACGCGCACGTGCCGGGGGTCGAGGCTCGCGACGAGCCGCTTGATCGCGCCGCCCTTGCCCGACGCGTCCCAGCCCTCGAAGAGGACGCACAGCGGCGGGCCGAGCCGGCCGTCCTCCCGCGTCAGCCCGCCCATGTCGAGCCGCAGCTCGAGCAGCCGCGTCTGCGCGGCCTCGAGGCGCTCGGCCTCCTCCTCCTTCGACAACTTCAGCGACATGTCGAGCGTGTCGAGGACGGTCATGAGCGTGCCGGGGCCAGCCTAATCCCGATCCGCGGTGCCCACCAGAGGGCGAGGCCGGCGGCGAGCCCGATCGCCAGGTTGAACCAGAATCCGAGCACGGCGACTACGAGGGCGAGCGCGATCTCACGCGCGCCCGCGAGGTCGCGCGCCAGCCCGATGTGCAGGACGCCGGCCGCGGAGAGCAGCGCGGCGAGGATCGGCAGCGGGAAGGCTGTCAGCACGGCCGCGAGCCCGCTTCCCGCCGAGACGGCGATGACCACGAGCGCGCTGCCGATGGCGAGCGGCGCGCCGCCGGTCCGTGCCCCGAATGCGTAATGGGCGGTAAGGCCGCCCGCGCCGTGACACACCGGCATCCCGCTGATCGCCCCGGCCAGGACGTTCGCCGAGCCGAGCGACGTGGCGAGCCGGCCGGGGCGAATGCGAGCCGCACGCTCGCCGAAGTACGTCCGGGCGGCGTCTGCCGTGGCAAGGCAGGAGTTCGCAAACGACAGCGGCAGCTGCGGGATTACGAGGACCGTGAGAGCCGTGAGCAGCACATCCGCGTCGAAGTCAGGCACGTGTAGGGCCGACGGACCGAGCGCGAGCTCGCCACCCGCCTGCACGAGCATCACGACCGCGCCGATGCCGACGAGCGCGAGCGAGATCGCGACCTTGCGGAGCGCGATCAGGAGCACGACACCCGTAACCGCGAGCGCGGTCGCCGCGACGGTGCTCATGCCCGGATCGTCGAATGACGACGGCGGGTCCGACACGAGGCCCCACGCGATCTTCAGGAACAACAGGCCGACGGTGATCTGCACGCCCCGGATGAGCGGTTTCGGAAATGCCCTGGCCGCGAGGTCGATCAGCCCGGTTCGGCCGAGCACGAGGAAGATCACGCCCATCAGCAGCGCGCCGGCCGCGATCTCGTCGGACCCGAGCCCCTTCGCGATCGCGATCGCTCCGAACGCCTTCAGCGGCTGGACCGGAATTGGCAGGGCGTACGCGAGGGCGACGGTCACGTACAGCAGGCCCGCGGGCAGCAGCACCGCCGTCGCCGAGAGCCCGTTCGACACGATCAGCGCGACGGCGATCGGCAGCAGGACGCCGACGTCGGCGACCGCGCCGGCCAGCTCGCGCGTGCCGAAGCGGATGCCGTTGCCGCGAGTGCCGCCATTCGCTAGGCAGTCTTCCAGCTGTCTGCCCGGTCATGAACTGAGAAGGAGGCCGGCGTTCGCCGGCCCCCTTCTCGCAGTATCCCCGCGGCTACGCGGAGAAGTCGTTAGGACCGTCCGTCAGCACGTCGTTGCCGTTCTGCTGCAGGTGCAGCGTCACGCCGATGTACTCGACGGATTCCACGATGACGTCCCACTTCCGGCTCGGACACACGTCCTCCGCACTCGGTGCCGAGGCCGGCAACGAGACGTTGAACGTGATCGCCCCATTGCGAGGGTCGATCGACTGAGTCGGCCCCTCGACGTTCGTCGAGCTGGCCGGGTGCCCCCCAGCGAAGTTCTCGCCATGGTTGCGGCAGCGGAAACTGACGTCGACCCTGTCGGCGGTGAGGAAGGCGTCGGTCACGTCGGTGCCCAAGCCTGCTGCCTTCCCAGTAGCCGTCAACGCTGACGTCGTTGCTGTGTAGTCCGGCCCCCGCACGAAGTGCGGGTTCTGCCCAAACGCCAACGCGGGCAGCGCAAGCACCGCGCACGCGACGACGAGCATTGCCGTCCTGCGAATTGGTCCCACAAGGACCTCCCGTCTGGGGCGCCCACATCGGGCCCCCCTTCCGTGGCATCCCTGCCGGATGTACCCCTTAAAGGGGTCCTGCCCATGGCTGCATTTGCCAAACGCGCCAGCCCATCCGCGCCCGTGCCTAGGTTGGGACGATGCGCCTGATCGTCGCCCGCTGCGAGGTCGTCTACACCGGCCGCCTGAGCGCCCGGCTCCCGGAGGCGCTGCGGCTGCTCATGATCAAGTCGGACGGCTCGGTCATGGTGCATGCCGACACCGGCGGCTTCAAGCCGCAGAACTGGATGACGCCGCCGACCGTGATCGAGGAGGAGCCCGGCCGGATCGTCGTGCGCAAGCGCGGGGGCGAGGACCAGCTCGACATCCGCGTGGTGGAGGTGCTCTCGGACGTGACGCACGACATGGGCGAGGCGGCCGCGCTCGAGAAAGACGGCGTCGAAGCGCATCTGCAGGAGCTGCTCGGCGAGCGGCCCGAATGGTGCGGCGAAGGCTTCCGGTTGGTCAAGCGCGAGTGGCCGACCGACATCGGCCCGGTCGACCTGATGTGCCGCGACGCGGACGACGGCTGGGTCGCGGTGGAGATCAAGCGCGTCGGCACGATCGATGCCGTCGAGCAGCTCAGCCGCTATCTCGAGCGCATTCGCGTCGACCGCTCCCGCGCGGACTGCCGCGGCGTGCTGGCGGCGGAGCAGGTCAAGCCGCAGGCGCGCGTGCTCGCCGAGTCGCGGGGGATCGAGTGCGTCGAGGTCGATCTCGCGGTGCTGCGCGGGGAGCGCGAGCCTGCTCTGACACTCTTCGGCTGATCCCGTCCCGGCAGCCGTCGAGCTTGCGGACTACGACCTCGGGGCCGGTGCGGTCGTAGCGACCGTCGTAGTAGAGGTGCGTCTGGTCGAAGTCGAACGGAACGGGGTCGTTGGGGTCGTCGTACGGGCTCGCGCGGAAGAGCACCTTCGACTCGCGCTCCAGCCGCTCGTAATAGGCGACCGCATCGTCGAGCCCGGCGATCTCCGCGCGCTCGCGCAGCCAGCTCATCGTCACGACGACGCAGAAGCCCTCGTCGCGGTACGCGTCGATCCGCCCTGGCCGGAGGTCCTCGAGAAAGCGCGTCGTGCGCACCGGCTCCGGCGGGTAGCTGCCGGGATGCTTCTTGGGCGGCGCCCCGAAGCCGGAGACGAATTCGGGCTCGCCGGGCCTGCGCTCGATTCCCAGAAGCGGCAGGTCGTACTCGTCGCGGATCGCGACGGCGTCCACCACGATGCGCGTTCCGTTGGGCAGGTTGGCGAGCATGTAGTTGCGTGCGAGCTCGCGCGTGTCGTCCTTGCGCAGCACGCTCCCGGTGTGGATGTTGGTGACGATCGGCTGCGCCATCACCACAGCGATCAGCACCGCGAGCGCCGCCACGCGCACGAGTGGCCTGGGCGATAGCGCACGCGCAACGGTCGCGACACCGACGCCGGCGAACAGAGCGAGCACGGGGTACGTCGGCAGCATCCAGCGGGCGAAGTAGCGGTCGGCGTCCAGGCCGAGGTAGGCGAAGAGCAGGAGCGGGAAGAGCGCCAGCAGCACCGCGCGCGTGCGATCGCGTCTGAGCTGCACGACGAGTCCCGCCGCGGCGGCGACCAGCGCACCCCAGCCGATCCCCCAGGTGAGGCTCGACAGATAGAAGCCGTACGGGTTCTCCTCGACCTGTCCCGGCTTCCGCTCGCCCGCGGCGAACCGCTGCGACCTCAGCTCGTCGATCGCCTCGTCTATGTCGAGCAGGAAGTAGGGGTTCGTGATGGCGAACATCGCGATCGCGAGGCCGCCCACGATTGCGACTCCGATGACGATGTCGCGCAGCGACTGCCTGCGTGCGCGAATGGCGGCCGCCACCAGGATCGGCACCAGCACGAGCCCGGCGGTGAACTTGAACGCGACCGTCAGCCCGAGCCCGAGTCCGGCGATGACGTAGTACCGGCGCCGGCCGTCCTCGGCGATCTTGACCGTCGCGTAGACCGACATCGCCATCGGCAACAGCACGCCGACGTCGGTGACGGCGTAGCGCGAGTAGGCGACGGGCAGCACGGCGAACGCGAGCACCGCCGCCGCGACCAGGCCCTCGAACGTGCCCCACAGGCGCCGCCCGACCGCGTAGATGGCAGCGACCCCGAGGAGGCACAGCGCGACCGCGACGAGGCGTGCAGTCTCGAAGATGTCCGACGGATCGACGACGTATTGCCGCGCGATGTCGTCGAAGCCCTGGACCCAGAGCGCGAAATGGACGAGGTACGTGTAGGTGGCGGGGTTCTGGAAGTAGTGCGGGTTGAGGCTCCCATCGAACATCGCCACGGCGTAGTTCGTGAAGTGCTGCGACTCGTCCGAGTGGTAGATGAACGGCAGGCCATGCCGCAGGCCGTACAGCCGAATGGCGAGGGCACCGCCGAGGATCGCGACCAGCGCCAGGCGGCCGGGCGTCAGGTGCTTGCGCACGCGCCCCGTCAGGCTATTTCGCGCGCGAGCTTGAGCGGCTTGCCCGCCGCGGCGCGCTCACGGTTCCAGACCGACCGGCACGGGATCTTGTCCCGGTCGCACCGGTGCGCGTACTTGTGCGCGATCTCGCTGAGCTCCTCGAGCAGCCCCTCCTCGAGCGTGATCGGGTCGAGCCCGAGCTCGAGCAGCTGGTTGTTCTCGGCGAAGAGGTCGTTCGAGCTGGCCTCGTTGCGCGGGTTCTCGAGGTAGTCGATCTCCGCGCCGGTCAGGCGCGACACGAGCTTGGCGAGGTCCACCACGCGGTGCGTCTCGGTCATCTGGTTGAAGATGCGCACGCGTTCGCGTTCGGCCGGCGCGTTCTCGACCGCGAGCGCGATGCACCGGACTGTGTCCTGGATGTTGATGAAGGCCCGGGTCTGCCCGCCCGTCCCGTGGACGGTCAGCGGGTACCCGATCGCGGCCTGCATCACGAAGCGGTTGAGAACCGTCCCGTAGTCGCCGTCGTAGTCGAAGCGGTTGATGAGCCGCTCGTCGCGCCCCGTCTCCTCGGTGTCCGTCCCCCACACGATGCCCTGGTGCAGGTCGGTCACCCGGATGCCGTCGTTCTTGTTGTAGAACGCGAATAGGAGCTGGTCCTGGGTCTTCGTCATGTGGTAGACGCTGCCCGGATTCGCGGGGTACAGGATCTCCTGCTCGACGTCGGTGCCGTCTTCAGCCTCGATCTTCACCCGCAGGTAGCCCTCGGGGATCTTGATCCCGGCCGCGCCGTAGCCGTACACGCCCATCGTTCCGAGATGGACGACGTGCGTGTCGAGCTCGGAGTCGACGATGGCCGCCAGCACGTTGTGCGTGGCGTTCATGTTGTTGTCGACGGTGTAGCGCTTGTGCCACGAGCTCTTCATCGAGTACGGCGCGGCGCGCTGCTCGGCGAAGTGCACGATCGCCTCGGGCTGGAACGACCGCAGCAGGTCGAGCAGCTCGCGGTAGTCGTGCGCGACGTCGAGTCGCTCGAAGCCGATCTCGCGCCCTGTGAGCTCGCGCCATGCGTCGAGGCGTGTGCCGAGCGCCGCGATCGGCGTGAGCGACTCGGCCTCGAGCTCGACGTCCGCGTTGCGGCGGGCGAAGTTGTCGACGATGAACACGTCGTGTCCGCGCTCGGACAGATGGAGGGCCGAAGGCCACCCGCAAAAACCGTCGCCGCCCAGTACCAGTACTCGCAAAGAAACCTCCGTCACCCCTGGTCGCGCGCCTCTTGCGGCGCGGTTCGCCGGGTTAACGCGTACAGACCGAGCGCGCCGGCGGGGGGCAAGAGCACGAGCAAGGGTAGCTGGTAGCGCCAGGTGAATTGACTGACCGCCACGCTTGGCAGATACACGGCTAGCGCGGTTGCGGTGAACAGGAAGGTTGCCGCGCGCAGTCCCGATCGGCGAGCGCGCCCCACGCCGAGCGCGCCCAGGATCCCGGCAATGAGCGCGAGCGCGAGCAGCGGCCCGGGCGTGTAGACGAAACGCTGGTAGGTGCGCAAGAACGGCGCCAGCGTGGAATCGGCGATGCCGTGGTCGAAGCCGTCGTCGCGGAGGATCTCTGTCGTGTCCGGCTCGCGGAAGACCGGATAGTGCTTCTGGAACTGCCACCGCGAGACCGGCAGGTCGCCCTCGCGCCGCTTCTTCCACGGCCAGAACCCGAAGAGAAAGTCTTCGGCGACCACCTCGGCGTAGTCGAGCGGCTGGTGGCGGATGATCCGGCGCGCGAAGTCACCGCCCACCTCCGAGCGGCGCTCGCCGGGCTCGAGCTCGACGTCGTACAGCGGCGAGATCTTGTTGTCCCACATGTACTGGTCGATGGTCGGTCGTTCCGAACGCGGGGTGTCCTCGCAGAGGACTCGCTCGCGGTCCGGGACATCGAGGCCGTCGCAGTCGGCGAACTGAGCGACGCGCGCGTACAGGAACTGCCCGCCGTACCCGTTCAGCCCGTAGTAGCCGTTCACGGACTCGTACCACGTGGCGTACGCGAGCACGGGCACGACGAAGGCGACGGCGAGCGCCGCGGCGCGCGTCCAGTGCGCGCGCAGGAAGAGGAGCGTCAGCAGGGCGGGGAGCAGCACGATGATCGCGTTCGCCCGCGTCAGCAGCGCGCCCGCGAACATCAATCCCGCCAGGCCAGCCGGGACCGGTCCGGGCGGGCGCCTCCACAGGAGCAGAGCGCATCCGCTGACGAGCAAGAGCTCGAAGAGCGCCTCGGACAGGATGTACTGCTCGATGTTGAGCTGATAGCCGTCGAGGAGCACAGGCACGGTCGCCAGCGCGGCCCACACCGTCGGCAGGCCGAGCCGGAGCAGGACGGCGTAGATGAGCACCGCGATCGCCAGCCCGATCAGATGCTGCACCGCGGGCACGACCGCGAGCTCCCAGCCGGTGGGCAGCGCCTTCAGGAAGAGCGGGTAGCCGAGTGGCCGCAGCGTGCTCGGCTCGAGGTCATGGAGGCGGTCGAGGTAGCGCGTCGAGTCGTAGTAGATGAGCGCGGGCCTGTACGCGAAGAACGTGACGACGCGCAGCGCGAGGCCTGCCAGGAGCAGGCCGGTAAAGACCGGGTGGGCGCGAACGAGGGCCTTCATCCGGGTGCCGGGCCCGGGACCGGCCGGGCGGCGACCAGGAGGACGCCGACCTCCGCGAAGACCGTGAGCACGCGGAGCGTGACCGCCGCCGCGGCGAGGTCGCCGTCGCTCAGCGCGCCGCCGGCAAGCAGCCCGACGTAGGCCGCCTCACGCACGCCGACGCCGCCCGGTGCGATTACTACGACGAGCCCGGCGCCCCAGGCGACGAGCGCCGCACCCGCGACCTCGACGGAATCGTCGAAGCCGGACACGGCACCCTGCGCGAGCACCGCAGCGATCGCGTAGGCGGCGAACGCCGCGACGTACAGCGCGGTCGCCGGCACGACGCGCTCCGGCGCGACGCGGGTGCGCGACGCGAGGAACCGCGAGCCGATCGTCGGCAGCGCAAGCGCCGGCACGGCTGCGAGCCACACCGGCCGCCCGGCCGCCGCTAGCGCCGCACCGCCCAGCGCGAGGGCGGCGCACAGCGCGATCACGTTCTCCGCAGCGACCGTCGCGAGCTTGTCGATCATCCGCCCGCGCACGACCACCACGCGCGACGCGGGCGCCCACAGCCCGCCGGGGAGGTAGCGCAGCGCCTGCGTTCGGCACCAGGTGCCGATGTCAGCGCGCCGCACGCTGCCCGCCACGAGCAGCGCCCATCCCGACCCCAACAGGAGCCACCAGACCGCGATGAGCGCGAGCGCGGGCGGCAGCGGCCACAGGTCGAGGTCGGACGGGTCGAGGTCGTCACCCGCCTCCACGGCCACCGCGGCGACGATCGCCAGCGAGCCGACGTACCCCGCGATCCGCAAGACGGGGACGAAGGGCCGCAGGCGCGCTAGCCGGTCTCGACCAGCGCTTTCCGGTACCACTCGGCCGTCAGCGCGAGACCCTCGCGCAGCTCGATCGCCGGCTGGAAGTCGAGCAGCCTCTGAGCCTTCGAGATGTCGACGCGGCTCTTGTACACCTCGCCCGCGCGGCGCTCCTCGTAGTCGATGTCCACGTCGGCGCCGGTGACCTCCTGGATCAAGCGGGCGAGCTCGACCACCGAGGTCTCGACAGAGGTGCCCAGCTGGAAGATCTCGCCGCCGATGCCGTCGGCGGTGACGGCGCCGATGATGCCGTCGCAGAGGTCGGTGACGTGAATGAAGTCGCGCGTCTGCGAGCCGTCGCCGTAGACCTCGAGCCGCTCGCCGCGCAGGCAGCGCCTGATGAAGTTCGGGATCGCGTTGTCCTTGTGCAGCGAGTACGGGCCGTAGACGTTCGAGAACCGAAGCGCCGCGGCCTGCATGCCGAACGAGCCCGCGAACCCCTGGACGTAAGCCTCGCCGGCGAGCTTGCCGGCGCCGTACGGCGACACCGGCCGCGGCACGACGTTCTCGTGGATCGGCGGCGTCACGTCTCCAACCGACGCGCCCGACGACGCGAACACGAAGCGCGCGATGCCGCGCCGGCGGCAGGCGTCGAGCACCCGGAAGGTGGTCGCGATGCTGCCCTCGAAATCACGGGCGGGGTCCTCGACAGAAGGCATCACGCCCGTCTGGCTCGCGAGGTGAACGACGGCGTCCACGCCCTCGAGCGCGGGCTCGAGCACGTCGGGGTCGGCGACGTCGCCGATGGCGACCTCCGCGAGGTCCGCGGGGACGTACGACTCGCGCCCGGTGCGCAGGTCGTCGACCACTCTCACCTGCCAGTTGCGCTCCGCACGAATGCGCCTGACGAGGTTGGCCCCTATGAACCCGCAGCCCCCGGTGACCAGGACGCGCTCGACCGTGGACATACACTTACCTTACGGTCCACCGTTCCAGGGAGGCTCGTTGATCCTGCTGCGCATCCTCGGCCTGGTGGTCGCGGTCATATTGCTCGCCCTCGTGGTGAGCCGCTTCCGGCGCCGCTCGCTGACGCTCGGCGACGCGCTGATCATGGGCTCCGTCGCGCTCGGGCTCACGGTTGTCGCGATCGTGCCTTCGGCGATCGACCCGCTGCTCACGGAGCTCGGATTCCCACCCGGCGACGAGCGGCGCGTCATCGGCGTCCTCGTGCTGTCGAACATCCTCCTGTTCGTCCTGCTGTTCCGCTCGTTCGCGAAGACCGATCGGCTCGAGCACCGGATCGGCGATTACGCGGACCGGATCGCGTCCCGGATGTTCGCCACCGCGTACGAGATGGAGAGCTCCGGCAAGGCGGTGATCGTCATACCGGCCTTCAACGAAGAGTCCAGCCTGCCGGAGGTGCTCGCGGCGATGCCGAAGCAGCTGCACGGGCTGGAGGTGGAGACGGTCGTCGTCTCCGACGGGTCGGACGACCGGACCGAGGAGGTCGCGCACCGCTACGGCGCGCTTGTGGTCGGACGCGACTTGCGCCGCGGCCAGGGTGCGGCCGTCCGCCTCGGCTATCGCGTCGCGCTGGCGCGCGGCGCATCGGTTGTGGCGACCGTCGACTCGGACGGCCAGTACGACCCGCTCGAGCTGCCGCAGCTCACAGCGCCGATCCTGGCCGGCGAGGCCGACGTCGTGCACGGCTCCCGCGCGCTCGGCAGCTACGAGGACCCGATCGCGGGCCGGTCGCACGGGGTCAGGTTCTTCGCGTGGCTGATGACGCGGATCGCGGGCACGCCGATCACCGACCCGGCCAGTGGCTTCAGGGCGTTCGAGCCCGCCGCGCTGCACGCGCTCGAGCTGCGCGAGAACCAGTTCCACGCCAGCGAGGTGACGATCGCGGCTGCGAAGCTCGGGCTGCGTGTGCGCGAGGTCCCATGCACCTTCCGCGCGCGGATCGAGGGCTCGAGCAAGAAGCCGCCGTTCTTGCGCTACGGCTACGGCTACACCCGTACGCTGCTGCGCACGTGGCTCAGCTAGGCAACAAGCGCCCGCAATGGATGGGCGACGAGCGGCACGTCTTCGACGAGCTGCAGCGCGTCCAGCTGCCCGCGCTCTTCGAGATGTACGGCGTGAACTGCGTCCTCGACGTCGGGGGGCACGAGGGTGAATACGCACAGCGACTGAGGGCGGGCGGATACCGCGGCCGGATCGTCTCGTTCGAGCCGATCCCGCGCGCGTTCGCCGAACTCGAACGCGGGGCGGCCGACGACCCCGAGTGGCATGTCCACCAGATCGCGCTCGGGCGAGATGACAGCACGATGACGATGAACGCCGTGCCGGGCACGCTCAGCTCGCTCCGTGAGCCGACGGAGTTCGGTGCGCGCCGCTACAAGCGGCTGCGCGACCCCGACCCCGTGGACGTCCAGGTGCGGCGGCTCGACGGGATGCTCGACGAGCTCCTGGAGGGGCTGGAGCGCCCGCGGCCTTACCTCAAGCTCGATACCCAGGGATTCGACCTCGACGTCTTCGCCGGCGCCGGCGAGCGGATCGAGGAGTTCGTCGGAATGCAGTCGGAGCTTCCGCTGATGCAGATCTACGAGGGCATGCCGCGCCTACCGGAGGCGCTCGGCACATACGAGGAAGCCGGCTTCGACGTCGCGGCCATGTACCCGGTCAGCCGCCAGGGGAAGACCGGGCGCGTGCTCGAGTTCGACTGCGTGATGGTGCGCGGGTCGCTGCTGAAGCCGGACTGACGCGCTACGCCTTGGGGCAGGGGAAGCCGCCCCAGTTGTCGCACGCGCCGGCGACCGGAGCGCCCATCGGGTTGCGCAGAATGACCACGTCGCCGTCGTCGGCCAGCATGCCCTTGTCGTAGCCCCAGCTGAGGAACTCCGACGTGGACGCGAAGTCGGTGAGGCCGGGGAGCGATAGGCCGGGCTTGGGCGTCACGAGCAGGCTGTGGCCGCCGGGCACGTCTCGCGGGACGTCGTGCGGCTGCTTGATCCAGAGCGTGATCGCCTTGCCGGGGGCCAGCACGTCGCGCGCGCCGAACTCGTAGAACCACGGCACGTTCTCGATCTCGTACTCGTTCAGGCTGATGTAGTCGGAGGAGCGGTTCGTGATCGTGACCCACTCGTGCTCGATGCCCATGTAGCGCGCGGCGACGTCCACCTGGTTGTCGAGCGGCTCGGCGCAGGTCACGCGGCACGGGTACTGCACGTGGGCGCGCATCTCGCTGTCCGCGTCGAACAGGTAGGCGCCGTCGCCCATCTGCTTCTTGTCGTTGGTCGCGTTGTCGAAGATGACCTTGCTCTCGCCCCAGTAGTAGATGCCGTCGTGGTTGCTGCCGCGGCCGACATGCACGGTGATCGAGCCGCCCGCCGGGATAACCGTGTCCGCCGGGAACTGGTAGCCGGAGCGCATCTTCACGCCGCGCAGGTCCGAGTCGCGGAGGCTCCAGCCCTTCAGCGAGACCGGGGCCGTGACGTCGTTGTTGTGGATCCGAACCCACTCGCCGTTGTTGGTCCGGCTGTTGTCCGTGCCCTCGGCGTCCCACTTGACCTTGAGGCTGAGCGTGTCGGGCGAGGCCTGTGAGGCCGCGGCGTTCTTGGTGCAGGCGGTGGGATTCCACAGGCCGACACCCCTGGCCGCGGCCTGCTCGGCGAGCCGGCCGTAGACGCCATTCCAAGCCCACTCGTCGCTGCCGTTGGGGAGCCAAAGGGCGAGGCCCTTTTCGAGCAGCACCATCGCGGGATCGATCCACTTGCCGCCCTTCTTGACCTGGACCGTACGGCGCAGGCGGTGCCGGCCGCCCGCGGTCGTGCTGCGGCTCTTCATCGCGACAAGGCGGACCGTGCGGCGCTTGATCATCCTCTCGAGCGTCTCAGCGGCCTCGACCGCCATGCAGTTGCCCTCCCGGCCATGGGCGCGGCTGTAGCTCTTGAGCTCGGGCGCCTGGATGCCGGTCATGCGGACCGTCTTCAGCCCGCGCGGGGTCCACTTCTTGCCCATCTTGATGCGAGGCCTGAAGGTGTCGCCGTCGGCGGCGAACTTGACCTTCGCGGTCCAGACCTTGCACTTGGGGGCCTTCGTGCCGACGACGCAGGGGACGCTCTTGGCGTGCGCGGACGGCACCGCGACGAGCGCGACGATGAGGGCCAGGATCGGAAGGAGGATGCGGATGCGCATGCCCGCTCGGATCGGCGCGGCGGGCGTGAACCCTGTGAAACCCCCCTGCTACCTAGACGGATGTCGGGTGCAGCGCTGGGGTATCCGGCTCGGTGTCCCCGAGATGGGCGAACTCGGGCCAGAGCGAGACATCGAGGTCGGTCACGAGCTCGAGCAGCTCGGCCACCTCGGCCTCAAAGGTCTTCTGCAGCGGGATCGCGGTGTCCGGCCACAGCTCCGCCCGGCGCCGCGCCGGGGCGCCGAGCGCGGGCTCGTCCGCGCCGCCGAGGATCCGGCGCGCGCGCTGGAGCGGGCTGGTGCGCAATGGCTCGGGCCGGAAGCCCGGGTCGACGCCAAGGAAGCGCAGCGTCCGCTCGTACTCGGCGGCGGGCTCCTTGACGCAGCGCTCGAACTGGAGCACGAGGATCTGCTCGCGCGCGTAGTAGTCGAGCAGCCCCCGCAGCTGCTCCGGGTAGCGCCCGCGCGCCAGGCTCTCCGCCAGTGACGGCTGCGTATCGCTGTCTCCTGTCCGCCGCCGCTCCGCGACCGTCGCCGCGTAACGGTGAAGCGGGTTCATGAGCATCACGAGGAGCTTCGCGTCGGGAGCGGCCCGATGAAGCAGCATTGGCGTCCACGCCTGGTGGATGTAGCCGGGCGTCCACTCGCCGATGACCTCACCATCCCCCGGCGGGAAGTGCGCGTGATAGGCCGCGATGTCGGCGTCCGTCATCGCGCGCGTGCAGAAGGTGGCGAAGAAATCGAGGCTACGGCCGGCCGCCGGCCGCTTCACCGCGGGGTGCTCGAGGAGAAGCTTGTGCCACCAGGCGCAGCCCGCGTTGCCGGTGCCGACGCCGACGTAGTCGGGCGGCGATGCAAGCCGCGGGGACGTAGCCCTTTCTTGCACGCGCATGCCGCCCGGCTTCGCTAGATGCTCGAAGTTCTTCCACAGCGTGACGTCGAGCTCGGGAAAGAGCTCGCGCAGCTCCTCCACATCGTCCTCCAGCTCGCGGACCAGCGCATAGCGCAGGTCCTCCCAGATCGGCTCCTTGCGCGACTTGGTGGCTGTCCCGCGCGTGCGCGTGAGGTCCTCGGGCACGTGGTCCACGTTGGGCGCGCCGATGAACTCGAGCGTGCGGCGGTAGTGCAGCATCGGGTCCTGGACGCACTGCTCGTACTGCAAGACCAGGACCTGGCTCTCGTCGAAGTAGTCGTACAGCCGCCTGAGCTGCTGCGCGTACTTGCCGCGATCGACGGCGTCCGTTGCGAGCAGGGTCGTGACGCGACCGGGCTCGCGCGCGGCTGTGTGCAGCACGCCCGAGCGGTATCGCTCGACCGGATCCCGGAACATGACCAGGAGCTTCGCTTCGGGCGCGGCCTGCGACAGGACCCGCGGCCCCCAGATGTCGCGCATGTAGCGCGGGGTCCATTCGCCGGACAGCTCGCCGGGCGCGCGGGGGAAGAGGTCGTGGTACCGCGCGATGTCCTCCGGCTTCATCGGCCGGCGGCCGAATTTGTCGAAGAAGTGCTGTTCCTTCTTCTTGTTGCGCGGCAAGCGGATCGCGGGGTGGTCGCGCAGCAGGCGCTGCCACCAGGTCGTGCCCGACCGCTGCGTGCCGACACCGATGAAGTCCGGCGGTCCGGGGATGAGCTCGGGCTCAGCCATGGGCGCGCGAGTGTACGTCCACGTGCGCGAACTGAGGCCAGAGCGACAGGTCCAGGTCGGGCACGAGCTCGCGCAGCTGGCGCACGTCGGCCTCGAGCTCCTTCAGCATCGGGACCTCGAGGTCGGGCCAGAGCTGGACGTCGGGTCGCGCGGGAGCGCCCGCGGTGCGTCCCGACCGCCGCAGCAGCCGCCGGCGCAGGCCGCCCGGCCGGAAGTCCGCGTCCACGTCGAGGAATTCGAGCGTGCGCGCGTACTCCCCCAGCGGGTCGGCCAGGCAGCGCTCGAGCTGAAGCACGAGGATCCGATCACGGTCGTAGTACTCGAGCAGCCCGCGCAGCTGCGGCGCGTAGCGCCCGACCGAGATCGTGTTCGACAGCGTGTCCGTCTCGTTGCGGCGCCTGCGCCGGGAGCGCGCAAGGTTGATCGCGTACCGGTCCACAGGGTTCATCAGCATCACGAGCAGCTTCGCGTCGGGTGCCGCGCGATGGAGCAGCATCGGCGTCCACGACTCGTACATGTACGTTCGCGACCACTCGCCCGTGATCGCGCCTGCCCGCGGCTCGAAGTGCGCGTGATACCCGGCGACGTCGTCGTCCGTCATCGCGCGCGTGCAGAAGGTCTCGAAGAAGTCGAGGCTCCGCTCGGCCGGCGCGTCGATCGCGTCGTGTTCGAGCAGCAGGCTGTGCCACCACCTGCAGCCCGCGTCCTCGGTGCCCACGCCGACGTAGTCGGGCGGCCCGCCGGTCCGAGACGCGACCCGTGCCGGTGCAGCCGGAGCCGGGCGGTCAGGCGCGCCGGCCACGTGGGCGAAGTTCTCCCACAGGCTCACGTCGAGGTGCGGGACGAGCTCGTCCAACTCGGCCACGTCCTCCTCGAGCGCGCGCACGATCGCATGAGCGCAGGTCCTCCCAGATCGGCTCCTTGCGCGACTTCTGCGCCGTCCCGCGCGTGCGCGTCGGCTCCTTCGGCTCGTGCCATGGCGCGCCGATGAAGTCGAGCGTGCGGCGGTACTGCTCGGCCGGGTCGACCCGGCACTGCTCGTACTGCAAGACCAGGACCTGGTCCTCGTCGAAGTAGTCATAGACGCGCCGAAGCTGAAGCGCGTAGCGGCCGCGCTCGATCGCATCCGTCGCAAGCCATGCCGCGTCCCGATACGGCGTGCGCTCCCCTTGGTGCAGCACGCCGGAACGGAAGCGCTCGACGGGATCCCGGAACATGATCAGGACCTTTGCGTCCGGCGCAGCCTGCGCGACGACACGGGGGCCCCAGATGTCGCGCATGTAGCGCGGCGTCCATTCGCCCGACAGTTCGCCCGCCCCCCGCGGGAAGAGCTCGTAGTAGCGGCGCGATGTCCTCCGGCTTCATCGGCCGCTTGCCGAACTTGTCGAAGAAGTGCTGCTCCTTCTTGCGGTTGAGCGGCGTCTTGATGGCGGGATGACGCTTCAGCAGGCGCTGCCACCAGGTCGTGCCCGACCGCTGGGTCCCCATGCCGATGAAGTCCGGAGGACCCGTGATCACGCCGCGGGCAGGCATTTGCGCAGCTTAGAGTCCGCTTGCCGCTGGTAGCGTGCGCGCCCGTGCAGCGGCCAGAGCGACTCCCGCATCGCGGCGGCGGGCGCTCATCCGTCAGCCGTTTTCATCTCCTCGTCGACGGGCGCCTCCACGTGCGCGCGGAGCTCGAGCCGGATGACCTGTCCGCGGGGGCGGAGCTGGTGCTCCGGCGTGGGCGTTCGGACGACGAGCGCCGGGCCGCGTTCGAGCCCGAGGGAGATCGCGATCGTGAGGCGCATGCCTACGTCGACCTGCGCGACCTGGCTCCCGCCGGCGGCGACGACGAATGGGCTCTGCGGCTGAGCGTGGGGGGCGGTCCGCCGGTGCCGATGACCGCTCGGAAGGGCGTCGCGGGAAGGAAGTGGAGGATCGTCCAGGGCCCGGACGCGTTCTACCGCCTGCGCGCGAAGGTGCTCGAAGGCGACGTGCCGGTCGTGCGCTGCCGGGCGCTGTCGCCGCATGCGGAGGTCACGCGAGTCGAGGTCGAGGACGAGGCGATCGCGATCGAGGGCGAGGCGCCGGACGCGGAGGAAGAGCTCCGGCTGGTCGCCGTCAGTCGCCGCGAGAAGGTCGAGCACACGGCGCCCGTCTCGATCGAGGGCGGACGGTTCAAGGCGCGGCTTCCGCTTTCCCCGCTCGCGCGCGAGGGCGATACCGACGCCTGGGACCTGTGGCTCGCGCGCGGCGACGAGCGGCTGAGGCTGTCGTCGTACGGGGACGACATCCTCGACAAGGCGTCGGTGGTGGTCTTCCCCACGCGCGTCGCGCTCGCGGGCGATGTCGCGCGTCGCGTGCGGCCGTACTACACGGCCCGCAACCGCCTCGCGATCCGCTCGAGCCCGATCACGCTGGAGGAGGCGCGCGAGCGCGCCGAGACGCCGCGGCTCCAGGCCGCCCCGGCACGCACCAGCCCCGTGACGGAGGAGCGTCCCGCGGGCCGGCGGGGCTTCGCCCTCGGAGCGGTCAAGGCCGTCCAGGCGGGCGCGACCGGGCTGCTTCGGCTCCTGATCGGGCGGCCCCGGCACCGCCGCCAGGGACCCGAGTTCGGCACCGGGAAGGTCTACGTCCTCTTGTTCAATGCGTATGGGATCGGCGGCACGGTCCGCACGACGTTGAGCCTGGTCGAGCGCCTCGCGGAGACCCATGACGTCGAGCTGATCAGTTTGATCCGCCGCCGTACACGGCCGCACTTCCGCTTTCCCGACGGAATCGAGGTGAGCGTCGTCGACGACCGCCGCAGCGCGGTGCAGCCGGGCGGCTTGCGCGGCTGGCTGCGGCGCCGGATCAGGAAGCTGCCCAGTTTCCTCGTGCACCCGGAGGAGTGGGCGTTCAGCGCCTCGAGCCCGCGCGGGGACGTGCGGTTGCTCAAGAAGCTGCGTTCACTCGACCCCGGCGTGCTGATCGCGACCCGGCCTGCGCTGAACGTGATCGCGGCGCAGTTCGCGCCGGACCGCGTGCTCGTCGTGGGCCAGGAGCACCTCAACTTCCGCGCGCACCGCCCCGGCCTCGCGCGCCAGATGGAGCGCCGTTACGGAGGGCTCGACGCGCTCGTCGTCCTCACCGACGCCGACCGTCATGACTACGAGGAGGTGCTCGCGGGCCGCGAGACGCGCATCGCGCGCATCCCCAACGCTGTGCCGCGCGTGCCGGGAAGACCTCGCCACGAGCGCCAGAAGGTCGTCCTCGCGGCGGGGCGGCTGACCTGGCAGAAGGGGTTCGACCTGCTGATCGACGCGTACGTGCCGATCGCCCGCGCGCATCCGGAATGGCAGCTGCGGATCTACGGTGAGGGCAACCGGGAGCAGCGGCTCCGGCGGCGAATACTCAGGCACGGCGTGTACAACAACGTCTTCCTGATGGGCGCGACCCAGCGCCTCGGCGAGTTCATGTCGAGAGCGTCCCTGTTCGCGCTGAGCTCGCGGTACGAGGGATTCGGCATGGTGATCGTGGAGGCAATGAGCAAGGGACTGCCCGTGGTGAGCTTCGACTGCCCGCGCGGGCCGGCGGAGATCATCGAGCCCGCGCGCGACGGGATCCTCGTTCCGCCGCAGGACGTCGCGGGCATGACCCGGGCGCTGCTCGAGCTGATCCAGGACGGCGACGAGCGGCAGCGCTATGGCGCCGCCGCGGTCGAGAAGGCGAAGAAATTCGAGAGCGGCGAGATCGGCGGCCAGTGGGAGTCGCTGCTCGCCCAGTTGACCCAGAACGATGGCGACAGAACTACAGAGCCCGCCGCAGCGTAGGCCGCCCGTCCAGCTCTCGGGCAACGTCACCACGGCGGTGCTCGTGGCGACCGCGGCCGCGGACGACGGCGGCCCTGCCGCCGCGCTCCCCTGGGACGGCGGCACTCTGCTCGACCGGCTTCTGCAGCAGGTTGCCGCGCTCGGCTTCGAGGACGTGCACGTCGTCACCAGGCCGCACTTCGAGGAAACCCTGCGGCCGGCCGCCGAGCGGGCAGGCGCCGCCGTGAACGTATGCGCGGGCCCCGCCGAGGACCTCGCCGCGATCGCGGACATGGCGGACGGCGCGACCGGCGGGTTCGTGGTCATGCTCGCCGACGCCGTCGTCGACCTCGGCGCGCTCGAAGGGCTGCTCGCGAGCCCCGGGATAGCAACCGGGGTGCTCGGCACGGGCCTCGGCGGTGGTGGCGTCTTCGGCATGCGCGGCCGCCTCGCGCGCGGGCGGCTCGTGAGCGCGTCATCCGCTTACCACTCGGTCAGCGGGCCGCGGATGTCGTTCCTGGGTGTGCTCAAGGTCGCCGCCGCCGACACGCCCACGTTCGCCGAGGCCGCGGCCGAGCTACGCGACCTGCTGGCGGACGGCCTGCCGGAGGGCTGGGACAAGGAGCTCGAGCACAAGACCGAGCAGTGGCGGCTGGCGCTCGGCCGCGCGGCCCTCAAGGGCGAGCGCCGCGCCGCGCGCGACGAGCTCGAGGCCGCCGGGCGCGATCGCGACGAGCTCCCGCCGATGGAGCCCGAGGAGTTCGCGCGCCGAAAGCGGGAGCTGGCCCGCGCCCTGCCCTCCGAGGACGCGGCCGAGCTGGCGCTCCGCCACGAGGCGGCCAAGCAGGACGTCGTCTCGCTGCTGCTCGTGGGGCTCGTCCGGCGCGGCGTGCACATGGGCAACAGCGGCGTGCGCGGGTTCTTCTACGCGCGCCCGCTCTCGCGCGCCGGGATCGCAGAGGTCGCCGAGTCGATGGCCGAGCACGACGAGGAGCAGGTGAGGCTCAAGTCGGCCGTCAAGGGGACGGATGGGTTCTTCACGACCTTCTTCGTGAGCACGTGGTCGCGGTACCTGGCGCGATGGGCGGCGCGCATCGGGTTGAGCCCGAACCAGGTCACCGTGATCGCGCTGTGCGTCGGCATCGCAGCGGGAGCCGCCTTCGCGACGGGCGAGCGCGCCGGGTACATAGCCGGCGCCGTCCTCCTCTACCTGTCGTTCGTCTTCGACTGCGTTGACGGACAGCTCGCGCGTTACACGCGGCGCTACTCGAAGTTCGGTGCCTATCTCGATTCCGTCTTCGACAGGGCGAAGGAGTACGTCGCGTTCGCCGGGTTGGCGATCGGGGCCAGCAGCTCGCAGGTCTGGGTCCTGGCGGGCGCGATGCTGACGCTCCAGACCCTGCGTCACTCGTTCGACTTCTCCTACGGGGCGACCGACCGCCAGGCAATCGCCGAGACGCCGCAGCCGCCGATTGCGCAGGCGCCGGACGACGCGCTCGGCCGCGCGCGGCTGAGCTCCCGTGACACGCTCGAGCCGAACCTCGGCCTGCTCGACCGGGCTGCCTCGGCGGCCGAGCTGAGGGAGGCCGCGGAGGACGACGAGTCGGACGGCAAGGAGACGGACCGCGCGGCGCCGAAGTCCCTCCCGCGTCGCATCCTGGCGAGTTGGCGCTTGCTCGACCGCATCCCGGGGCTCATCTGGATCAAGAAGATGGCCGCGTTCCCGATCGGCGAGCGCTTCGCGGTCACCTGCGTGACGGCCGCGCTCTACACACCGCGGACCACCTTCATCGTGCTGCTCGCCTGGGGCGGGTTCGCGCTGCTGTACACGTCCACGGGCCGCACCCTGCGCACGCTTGCGAAGTGGAGGACTCTGCCGCGATGAGCGCCGCACCAGGAATCGCGATCGGCGAGCGCCTCTCCCGGGCGGAGCGCACACCGCTCGAGAGCTACCGCGACGACGGGCCGCTCGCGCGACTCCTCGGAGCGATGGTCGGCCGCTTCATTCCGGTGCCACCGCTGCCGCTCGCCATGATCGGCCTGGGCGGGCTGTTCGCGGCAATCGTGGTCGAGGGCGACGGCGCCTCGAACGGGACGGTCGCCGCGGCCGTCGCCTGGTTCGTCGTCTGGGCCGGGCTCTCGAGCGGAAGGCCGCACACCGATCGCTTCGCCTGGGCGCTGCCGGGCGCCGTGCGCGTGGGCGAGTACGGCAGCCTGATCTGGATCGGCTCGACGGTCGGCGAGTCGTCGTCCGCCGCCGCATTCGCCCTGATCGCCGTGCTCGCGTTCCGCCACTACGACCTCGTCTACCGCGCACGTTTCCAGGGAAAGCCGCCCGCCGCGGTGCTCGACGTGGTGCTCGGGGGCTGGGACGGGCGCCTCATCCTCGTCACGTTGCTCCTCGTAGCCGACGCCCTTCCCGCGGCGCTGTTCGTGATCGCAGGGACGCTCGCGGTGGTCCTCGCCACCGAGTGCGTCGCGTCGTGGGCGCGCCACACGGCCGCGCCGGTGTCGATCTATGAGGATGAGGAGGACGAAGGGGATTGATCGGGCTCGTCCTCGCTGCGGGCGCCGGCCGGCGCCTGCAGCCGCTAACCGATGACTTGCCGAAGACGTTGCTGCCGGTTGATGGCGACCGCACGATCCTCGACATCGCGCTCGCCAACTTGAAGCGCGCTGGGCTCGACGACGTAGTCGTGGTCACGGGTTTCGCCGCCCATCGGATCGACGAGCGCAAGCGAGCGCTCGAGCAGGATCACGGCGTCAACCTCGAGCTCGTCTTCAACGACAAGGCGGAGGAGTGGAACAACGCCTACTCGCTGTGGACCGCGCGCGAGCAGCTGCTGGGCGGAGCCATCCTCGTGAACGGCGACACTGTCCATCCGGCAAGCGTCGAGGAGACCGTTCTCGCCGCGCGCGGGCCTGCCATCGTGCTTGCGGCGGACACCGAGAAGGCACTCGGCGAGGAGGAGATGAAGCTCCACGTGACCGACGACGGCTTCATGGACCGGATCAACAAGGCGCTTGACCCGTCGAACGCGGCGGGCGAGTACATCGGCGTCACCCTCATCGAGGGCGACGCCGCCGAGCCACTGGCCGAGGCGCTCGAGGCCACGTGGAAGCGCGACACGGACCTGTATTACGAGGACGGCTACCAGGAGTTCGCCGATCGTGGCGGTCGCATCGGGATCGCGCCGATCGGCCAGGTCGATTGGGTCGAGGTCGACGATCACAACGATCTCGCGCGCGCGCGGGAGGTTGCGTGCCGCTACTGAGCCGCATGGTCGCGACGCCGCTCGCGATCGACATCGGCCCCGGCGCGGTCCAGGCGCTCGCGCCGCTGCTCGCCGACCGGCGGATATCGAGCGGCGGCCACGTCGCGGTGGCGGTCGGCCCGGTGCTGGGCGAGGAACTCGCGGGCACGTTGCGTCCGCAGCTCGAGAACGCCGACTTCTTCACCGTTGAGGGCGGGACGCTCGTGGCCGCGCGCGAGCTCGCTGAGAAGCTCCGTGGCGGCGCCTTCGACGCGCTGGTCGGCATCGGTGGCGGGCGCACCCTCGACGTTGCGAAGTACGCCGCGACGCTGACCGGGCTGCCGCTGGTCGGGGTGGCCACCAACCTCGCGCACGACGGAATCGCATCGCCGGTGTCGTCGCTCGTGCACGACGGGCACAAGGGCTCCTATGGGGTCCAGATGCCGATGGCGATCGTCGTCGACCTCGATTACGTCCGCCGCAGCGAGCCGCGGATGCGCCGCTCGGGCATCGGCGACGCCGTCTCGAACCTCTCCGCGATCGCGGACTGGCGGCTGGCCGAGCAGGCGCGCGGCGAGCCGGTCGACGGCGTCGCCGTGACGTTCGCGCACACCGCCGCCGCCGCGGTCCTCCATCGCGAGGACGGGATCGACGACGACTCGTTCCTCGTCGCCCTCGCCGAGGCGCTTGTCCTGTCGGGGCTGGCGATGGCGACCGCCGGGTCGAGCCGCCCGTGCAGCGGCGGCGAGCACGAGATCCTCCACGCCGTCGACGTTCTGTTCCCGGACAACGACGCCAACCACGGCGAGCTCGCAGGCGCGGCCGGGCTGTTCACCGCCTTCCTTCGCGGCAACGAGGTGCAGGCCGGGCTGATCGACGCGTGTCTTGCGCGGCACGGCCTGCCCCGCTTGCCGAAGGACCTCGGCCTGGACGAGGAGCAGTTCGCACAGGCGGTGCTGCGCGCGCCGTCGACACGCCCTGACCGCTACACGATCCTCGAGCATCTCGAGCTCGACGAGCAGGGGGCGAGGAGCCGAATCGATGCCTACGTCGCGGCCTTCGATCGCTGAGCTGCGGGCGGCCACCCAACCGCCTCAGATCTTCGAGCGCAACAGCGGCGAGCACTGGGCCGGCCGGCTCTACATCCGCCGTCTGTCCCCGTACGCGACGCGGGTCTTCCTGCGTCTCGGCCTGTCGCCGGACGCCGTCACGTGGCTGTTCGTCCTCACGGGGATCGCGGCCGCGGCGCTCCTTGGCGTCGACGGCCTGCTGCCCGCGATCGGCGCCGTCGTCCTGATCCAGCTTCAGATCCTGCTCGACTGCTCCGACGGCGAGGTCGCGCGTTGGCAAGGGCGCTCGTCTCCGCGCGGGATCTACCTCGACCGCATCGGCCACTACCTGACCGAGGCCGCGCTGCCGATCGCGCTCGGCGTCCGCGCCGACGAGGTCACCCTCGGTCTCGTCCTGGCAGTGCTCGTGCTGCTGATCAAGTCAGAGACGGCGCTGGTCTTCGTGGCGCGCGCCGAGAGCGGGAAGCCGCCGGCCGAGGACCGGCGCGACGTTGCCGCGCCGCGCGGGGGCGTGCTGCGCTCGCTGCGGCGGGCGGTCCGCGTCGTGCCCTTCTACCGCGCGTTCGTCGCGATGGAGTTCACGCTGCTGGTGCTCGTCGCCGAGATCGCCGGCGTGACGGACGAGCTTCTGGTCGTGCTGATCCCGGTGGCCGCGATCACGGCACTCGGCCACCTCGCGGCCATCCTCACGTCCGACCGGCTGCGATGACGATCGGAGTCGTAGTGCTGACCACCGGAGGCCGGCCGCAGGAGCTGCGGCTGGCGCTCGACTCGCTGCTCGCCCAGCGCGACGTGGAGCACGACGTGGTCGTCGTGGGCAACGGCTGGCAGCCGGAGGGACTCCCGGCCGGCGTGCGCGGGGTCGGCCTTGCCGTGGACCAGGGCGCGACGGGCGGGCGCAACGCCGGGGTCCCGCATGTCGAGGGCGAGCTCCTGTTCTTCCTCGACGACGATGCGAGCCTCGCCGAGCCCGACGCGCTTGCGCGAGTTGCGGCTCGCTTCCGATCGGACGCCGGTCTCGGGCTGTTGCAGCTGCGCGTCGATCCCCGCGAGGGAGGGCGGCCGCCGCGCGACTGGGTGCCTCGGCTCGGCTCGGGCGACCCGCACCGCAGCGGTGAGGTGACCACGGTCTGGGAGGGCGCGGTGGCGATCCCGCGGCGGGTCTTCGACGAGGTCGGCGGCTGGCCCGGCCCGTTCCGGATCGTGCACGAGGGCATCGACCTCGCGTGGCGGGTCATGGACGCCGGCTACCGCGTCGCGTACGCCGGCGACAACGCCGTCAGGCACCCTCTCCCGCGCCCCGTGCCGGCCCGCCACTCGTACTCGCTCCACTACGGGGTGCGCAACCGGGTCTGGCTCGCGCGGCGGCACCTGCCCTTGCCGTTGGCCGTGCTGTACGTGCTGTCGTTCACGCTCCGCGCGCTCCTGCGCTCGCGCTCAGCAGGGGATCTGCGCGCGGTTGCGAAAGCCCTCAGGGATGGCCTCCGCGAGCCCTGCGGGACGCGCAAGCCGCTCAGCGCGAGCACGCTCTGGCGCATGACGCGGCTGGGCCGACCGCCCGTGATCTGACACCCCAATCACTACATTGACCGCGATGTCCGAGCAGACGCTCAAGCGCACGGACGAGGACCCGCCGCAGCCCGCTGAGGACACGTCGCCGCAGCCGAGCAACGGGAAGCCTCGCCTCGACAGCGACGACTACACCGGCAACTACCACGTCTACGAACCGTTCAAGGCGGGTCTGCCGCCCATGCGCCCGTACCTGCGCGAGCTCTGGCGGCGGCGGCAGTTCGCGCTGCAGCTGTCGAAGACGAAACTGCGCGCGAAGCACTACGACACGACGCTCGGACAGCTCTGGCTGATCATCACCCCGCTGCTCATGGCATGCGTCTACTTCCTGCTCGTCATGGTCATCCGCGGTGGCAGCCGCGGCGCGGACTTCTTCGCCCACCTGGTCGCGGCGCTGTTCCTCTTCCACCTCTTCTCGCAGTCGGTGCAGCAGGGCGCCAACTCGATCGTGGGGGGCGGCAAGCTCATCCTCAACACGGCGTTCCCGCGCGTGCTGCTTCCGATCTCGTCCGTCGTATGGGCCTTCAGGCGCTTCCTGCCGACCGTCCCGATCGCCGCCCTGATCCACCTGATCATCGGCGTGCCATTCGGCTGGGCGACGCTGTTCGTGATTCCAATAGTGGCCGTCACGCTGCTGATCGCGACGGGCGTCTCGTGTCTCGTGGCCGCCTTGCAGGTCTACTTCCGCGACCTCTCGAACTTCCTGCCGCACGTGCTGAGGATCTGGCTCTACACGACGCCGATCCTCTACACGGCCGACCAGGCGACCGACCGCGGTCTCGGCGTCTTCATGTGGCTCAACCCGATGGCGCCGATCATCAGGGCGCTGAGTTCGACGGTGGACCACTCCGAGCTTCCGGACGCCACTGTGTTCTTCGCGGGCCTCGCATGGGCGGTCGGCCTCTTCCTCGTCGGGGTCGTGTTCTTCATCTCGAGGGAGCGTGAGCTTGCCGTCCGGCTTTGAGAGCCCACCCGAAAGCCCCCGCGCACGTCTGGCGGCGGATCTGCGGCGCATGCCAGCCGCACACGCGGAGCTTCCGGATGAGCTCTGAGTCGAACGGCTACAGCGTCGACGACGGCTACAGCATCGTCGTCGACGACGTGTCGGTGACGTACCGCACCTCCATCGAGGGCAGGCCGACGCTCCAGAACACGATCAGGCGCCTGGGAAGGCGCGAGCGGATCGTGCGCGAGGTCGAGGCGCTGAAGAAGGTCAACTTCCGCATCAAGCGCGGCCACGTCTACGGGGTCGTGGGTGCGAACGGCGCTGGCAAGTCGACGCTGATGCGCGCCGTCACGGGCATCCTGCCGCCCACGGAGGGCAGGATCGAGGTGAAGGGCAGAGTGAGCACCCTGCTTTCGTTGGGCGTCGGCTTCAACAAGGAGCTGACGGGCCGTGAGAACGTCGTCCTCGGTGGCCTCGCCGCGGGCCTCACGCGCGAGGAGATGGCGGAGAAGTACGACGAGATCGTCGAGTTCGCGGAGCTCGAGGACTTCATGGACATGCCGATGCGCACCTACTCGTCGGGGATGTACGGCCGGCTCGCCTTTGCCGTGGCCGTCTGCATGGAACCGGACATCCTCGTGATCGACGAGGCGCTGTCGGTCGGCGACGCCCGGTTCAAGAAGAAGTCGTTCGAGCGGATGCAGGAGCTGTGCGGCGAGGACCGGACGATCCTCCTGGTCACTCACGCTATGGGCACGGTGAAGAAGCTCTGCGACCGTGCGATGTGGCTACACAAGGGTGAGGTCGTGATGAAGGACCGCTCACGGGAGGTCGTGCGGCACTACACCCGCTTCCTCCAGGTGAACGAGGACGACGAGCTCACGGCCGAGGAGCTCTGACCGGCGGCCAGCGCCATACCCGCCGCCAACAGGACCCACGTGGTCGGGTCCTCCAGAAACGAGGCGTAGAAGAGGGTGTGGACGATGAGCGCGACGAACGCGGCCGCGATCGCGCTGCGCGCCAGCGACATGCGCGCGCTCGCGAGAAGCGCGCGCAGCGCGACGACCACGAGCACCACGTAGAGCGCGAGCCCGATCAGCCCCTGCTCTGCGGCGACCGTGATCGGGGTCGTGTGCGACGCCGTCACCGAGTTCGGGCGGTCGAGGTTCCGCTCGCGCTTGTACTCCTCCTGGAACGACCCTGACCCGAAGCCGTGGATCGGCCGCTCCGTCCATAGCTCGAGGCCGCCGGTCACCAGCTTCGAGCGGCCGACGGTCGCGCGGTTGATCTCCTTCGGGCTGGGGATGTCACCCCGGACCACGAGCGCAACGGCTCCGCCGATTGCACCGAGGAAGAGCGCGACGGCTGTGATGATCGCCACCGGCTTCAGGCTCCAGCGCAGCGCGGCAATGACGGCCAGGCCGGCGAGCAGCGCCGCGAACGACGACTGCGAGAACGTCAGCACGAGCGCCGCCCAAAGGACGGCGAGGGTGGTCGCCCACAGCGCGATGTTGCGCCGGTTCGATGTCCAGGCGACGACGGCCGCGATCATGATCATCACCTCCGCCAGGAAGCGCCCGTAGATGTTCGGGTCGAAGAAGAGCGAGTTGACGCGGAAGTACGACCCGAATGCGTTCGAGGCGATCACCTTCGGGTTGAAGAGGAGCGCCTTCGTCGCGTACTCGACGAATCCGATCAGCGCGAACCCGAGCGCCAGCACCACCACCGCGCCGAGGCACCACTTCAAGACGCGCACCGTCCACTCGAGCCGCACGAGCATCCCGAACAGCAGCGCGAACGGAACGTAGAAGAAGACCACCTGCTGGGCGGCGAAGCTGACGTCGTCGGCGTACGTCGCCTGCAGCGCATACAGGACGACGAATCCGAGGAGGACGGCTCCCAAGACCCCGAGCGAGCGGTCGCGCGTTCCCACCGGGCGCCGGTCGCGGAAAAGCGCGGGCATCTGCGCGAGCGACGCCGCCGCGATCACCCCGTATAGCGGCACGAGCAGGTTGGCGGTCTGCCCGGCCGCTTCGATCGGGATCCGGAACGGCAGCGCGGCGACGGCGAGGAGCGGAAGCAACAGTGGCCGCCTCGCCATCAACACGGCGACCACCACGATCCCGACGAGCGCGGCGCCCACGGCGGCGGCGGTGAAGGCCGGGCGGTCGCGGAGGGTCTGGAACTGCTCCGTGTCGTAGATCTCGACGATCAGCAGGATCGGGGTCAGCACGAGCGCGCCGGCCATCGCCGCCGCACGCAACCGCGGGCGCTCCGCGAGCACCGCCGCCGCGGCGAGCAGCGCCACCGCGATCAAGCCGAGCCGCCCGAGCGCTGTGTCTAGCGGTGCAGAAGCGTCCATATCCGTCTGGTCGTCGCCGCAGGCGGCGCGACATCGTCGTCAAGCGCGGCGTTCCACCCGCGCACGCCCGGGCGGATCACGAGCCCGCGGCCGAGCCTGTACGCCACGAACACGTTCGCGCCCCCGTCCTCCACCGCGGTCGCGACGAGCCGGCCCGGGCCGACGTCGCCGGTTTCCTCCCATACGTCCCATGACCCGACGGTGCCGGCGGTCCCCGCGAACAGGCGAATCTTGTCGGTCTGGGCGGTGAGCGAGGTCGAGCCGCTGACCGGCGGGGAGACATCCGCCGCAAGGAAGTCCCGCTCGGACCGCTCGGACGGCGAGCTCATCATCTCCGCGCCCAGCGCCATCGTCCGCTGGAGCGAGTCGAACCCCGTCGAGAACAGGCGGCCACCGCCGCGGACGAAGTCCTGCAGCTGGTCGCCGAGCGCCTCTGGCAGCCAGCGGACGTCGCCGGCGAGGATCACGCCCTCGTGCGCGCTCAGCGGCGCGCCGCCCGCTCGAGCCAGAGCCAGGTCGGTCGTGAGCTCGTACCGCAGCTGCTGGCGGTCGAGATACGCGAGCAGCATCGCCTCGCTCTGCTTGAAGCCAACCGGGAGGCGGCCACCGGCGAATGGCCGCTCGACGCGCGCGTCGCGCTCCCGGGCAAGCGAGTCGGGCAACCCGTCCCCGTTGTCGTCGACGTCGTTGCGGCCCTGCCAAGTCAGCGCCGGCAGGACGACCAGCACCGGCCGCGACCGAGGCGCGGCGACCGGCAGGACGGCGCGGGCCATGGCGGCGCGGGTCCTGATCGTCACGACGAACGCCGTCGCCGGACCGTCCGGCAACCGCAGCGCCAGCCGGGTGGTGGCCGACCTTCCGTGCGTCACGCGCTCGCCGTCGAGGCGTCTCAGCGACCAGTCGTACCGGCGACCGCCGGCGTCGATCCCCACATGCGCGACCACTCCTGAGCCGACCGGTTCGAGCGGAGGTGCGATCGCGATCGGCCGCACGAGCACGCCGACGCCGCCCGCCGCCTTGCCCGTGCGTGGCGGAGGCAGCCGAACCGGCGCGGAGCCAAGGTTGCCTGCGCGATCGCGTGCCTCCGCGGTGAGCATGTACGTGCCGGGTGGCGCCAGCCTCCCGTTGACCCGGCCGTCCCATTCCGCGCGCCGCTTCCCGGTCGTCGGCAGCTGCTCGACGACCTTGCGCGCTCTCGATGTATCGGTTCGCCAGACAGAGAAGCGCGGCTTCCGCGCCGGCGGTTTGACCTTCGCGACGGCGCTACGGCGCTCGAGGCCGTCGATCACGATCGGCCTGTGCGCGGGGGCATCGACCGGCTCGATCTGAGGCCGCGGCGCCTTCAGATCGAGCTTGATCTCGTGCGGCAGGGTGTTCGTGCGGCCTTCGTCGCGCAGGCCGACGCGAACGCGGTACTCGTCCTCCGGCGCGAGCAGGCCGTCGTCGGTGCGGCCGTCCCACCTGAACAGCTGCGCGCCCTTGCCGACCGGCTTGGTGGTCGCGAGTCGCGCAACCCTGCCGCCGTCCTCGTCGAGGACCGTGACGGTGACCTCGTCGGGTTCGGGCAACCGGAACCGGATTCGCGCCGTGTCCTTGACCCCGTCGCCGTTCGGCGAGAACGCGCGATCGCTCGCGCGGTAGCGAAGGAGCGGGTCCTGGTGCTTCAGCCGCTGCGCGGCGAAGAACGCGCCGATAGTGGCTACGACGAGCAGCAGGAATACGGCCGCTGCGAGCCGGCTTGGCTCCGAAAGCGCCCGCACGCGCGGGATTCTATGGGTCAGTAGGCGACGGTCAGCGCGATGAGGTCCGTGCGGAGCCAGTGGGCCCGCTGCCCCTTGCCACGCACCTTTGTCCGGACGTTGCCCTGTGGCGAAACGAAATCCTCGGCTCGCTCGGATACCGACCATCTGAAGCCGCGGTCACGGCGTCCTCTGCGGGGGCCGAAGAGCTTGACCCAGCGGTCGGTTCCGTAGTTGAAGACCCACACCGTGACCGCCGCGCGGCGCGCGCTCGCGCCGCCATTGAAGCGGAGCGTCAGGCGCTCGAGGAACCTGTTCTGCTCGCCGGTGATTGATGCGAAGGTCTCCAATCCCGCGACGAACCGACCCGAGCGTTTCGCCTCGGCGGCGACTTCCAGCCGACGGCCGTCGTTGTGGCGCAGGCGGCGCAGGGCGTCACTGCGAGCATCGACGTGACCGGCCAGGACCTTGTAGCTCCACGGCGTGTGCTGGGCCTTGCGCCGCCTGACCGTCCAGTCGCGCGTGGCCGGGCTGGAGTCGACGTTGCCGGCGGCATCGGTTGCGCGCACCTTGAAGGTGTGCTTGCCACCCGTGAGCTCGTCGTACCCGGCGGGTGAGTCGCACCCCTTCCAGGCACCGCCGTCGAGGCGGCACTCGAAGCTTGCGCCGTCCTCGGATGGCGTGAACGAGAACGATGCTCTGCGCGCGGTGGTCCGGTCGTTTGGCCCGGACGTGATCGTGGTATCCGGCGCGACCGCGTCGACCGTGAACGAGCGCACCGCCGGTGTCGGGTCGACATTGCCGCTTGCGTCGGTCGCCCGCGCCTCGAACGTGTGCGCGCCCGCGGCCAGCCCCGTGTACCCGGCGGGGGAGCCGCATCCCCTCCAGGCCCCGGCATCGAGCCTGCAGGCGAAGCTAGACCCGTTCTCTGAGGAGGTGAGCGAGAAGGCGGCCGTCTTCGTGCGGGTCGCGCCCTGCGGCCCGGAGGTGATCGAGGTCTCGGGCGGCGTGTGGTCCGGGGCGCCGTGACACGAGGCCGACCCCACGTCGCGCGCGTTGCTCGCCTCGTCGACGAAGGTCCACCCGTAGCTGTTGGGATGGAGCGCGAGCTTGATCACGCCGTAGTGGGAGTCGTCGACCTTCTCGCTGTGCGGCTCCGTCGTGTTGACATCGCGCAGGCTCTTCCCGCCGGTCCCGACGATGAACTCCCGCACCCCTAGCCGCGGGTCCGCGGTGCCCCCAGGCGTCTGCGGCGCGAACCGCTCGTAGTGGTGAGCGTGCCCGTTGAGCACGAGCTCGGCGCCGCCGTCGTACAGCGCCTGCCATAGAGCGGTGGTGTCCCAGGGCGTGTCGGAGTAGTTGCCCTCCGTCCCGGAGTTGAACAAGGGGTGGTGCCAGTAGGCGAGCGTGCACGAGTTGTCCGCGTTTGCGGCGAGGTCTGCGCGCAGCCACTGCTCCTGCGGCGAGCCGGCGCCGCATCCGCCGGGGACTCGGTTGCACATCGAGTTGAGCGCGATCAGATGCCACTGCCCCGAGGTCGAAGCTGTAGTAGCCCTTGCCGCGCTCGCCCGCGGGCCCCGTTTGCTGCCCCACGCCGTTGAAGTAGTCGAAGTAGCCGGTCCCCTCGCTCAGGAGGTACTCGTGATTCCCGATCGCCGGGCTGGTCTTCTGCTTGATCGCAGGTTGGCCCCAACTCAGCGCATACGAGCCCTGGAACTGCTCGAGCGTGCCCTCCTCGTATTGGGTGTCACCCAGAGCGAGCACGCGATTCACATCTGGCCCGTCTACGAGGGCGGCCGTGTACTTCTGGCGGCAGAGGTCTGCGGTCCCGTTGCCGCCGTTGAAGTTGGGGCCGTCGGGGTTGCACGAGATGTCTCCGGCGGCCGCGACGACGGGATCGGCCGCGCGTGCCGGCACGGTGCCCAGGCAGAGGGCGAAGCAGGCGGCAGTGAGCGCACAGGCTCGCACGCGAATCCGGGCCATTACGGCCAGGGTAGGCAACCTTCGCCTCTCCGGCGCGTTTCATCTGCAGTGCCACCGGCGGACGAAAGGTTCGAGTCCGTGCTCGGGGCCGCGCGCGCGGGGGCAGAGTGGGCGTGGACCGAGATCTACCGCGAGCAGTCGCCCGCCGTTCTCGGCTACCTGAGGGCGCGGCGTGCCGCAGATCCCGAGGACCTGCTCGGCGAGGTCTTTCTGCAGGTGGTGCGCGACCTGCCGCGGTTCGACGGCGACGAGGGCGCGTTCCGCGCGTGGGTATTCACGATCGCGCACCATCGCCTCATCGACGCGGGACGGCGCGCGCGCCGGCGGCCGCTCATCGAGCCGGGCGCCGAGGTCGGCGAGCACCACGGTGGCGTCGGCGACAGCGAGGAGGAGGCGCTCACGTCGATCGCCGAGCAGGAGCTGACGGCGATGCTCGCGCGCCTCTCACCCGACCAGCAGAGCGTCCTCTTACTACGGATCCTCGGCGACCTCACGGTCGAGCAGGTGGCGAGTGTGATCGGCAAGCGCCCCAACGCGGTGAAGGCGTTGCAGCGCCGCGGCCTTGCGGCCCTCCAGCGGGAGCTGGAGGCGGGGCGTAACCCTTTGACGCCGTCCAGCGCTTAGGAGGACATATGAGCGATCCGCCCAGGGAGAATCTGGACGCCGTCACGGAGGCGCTGCAGGAGACATTCCTCACGCCGCCCGACGAGGCGACCACGGCGCGACATGTCGCGGCGATGGTGGCGGAGGCGCGCGCGACCGATGACCACGTCGTCCCCGTTCGCAGGCGCGCGCCCGGGGTCAAGGGGGATCTGATGACACGTTTCCGCACCGCAGCGCTGGCCGTCAAGCTGGCAGCGCTCACGAGCGTCGCCGCGCTGGCGACGGCCGGGCTCGCCACGGCAGGCGCCATCTCGCTGCCTGAGTCGCTGCCGGGAGTCTCGAGCGACAGGGCGACCGCCGTCCACGACGCAATCCAGGGCGCCGATCCGGCCGAGGACGGATGCGCGTTTGGCCAGGGCGTCGCCGAGACCGCCAGCGACGAGGCCGCGAATCCGCAGGGGAGCGCGTGTGGCGCAGGCGCCCAAGGTGCGGCGTCGGCCGAAGAGCACGGCAAGCCCGAGTCCGAATCCGAGGACGTCGAGGCCCAGGGCGCGACGCCCGAGGAGGGCGCCGGCGCGGAGTTCGGTGACTCGGTGTCCGACCGCGCGAGCGGCGGCGAGCCGACCGAGGGGAACGGCCGCGAGTTCGGCGAGTCCGTCTCGGGCGAAGCCCAGGAGCTGGTGCCCCGCCCGGAGCCTCAGGGCGGCGCCGATACCGGCGAGACCCACTCGCAGCAGGGGCAGGAGACCGGCGAGGAGCTCTCGCAGGGTGGCCAGGACACCGCCGAATCGCACGGCGGCGGCCGGCCCGACCAGGACTGACGTAAATCCAGGCACAGAGCCGGCGTTCGCGCCGGCTCTGTGACCTATGGCACACGGCGGCACCTAAGCCTGGTTAGCTTGCGGCGAGAGCCAGAGGAGGAGAGCCAGCGATGTCCGCACTGCCGCCAGGTCCGTCCGCGCCGTCCCTGATCCAGACGATCGCGTGGTGGAACCGCCCGCTGGCATACCTCGAGCGCCAGCGCGAGCGGTTCGGCAAGCGGTTCACGATCCGGCTGCTGGGCGTTCCGCCGTTCGTGATGATGTCGGACCCGGCGGAGATCAAGGAGGTCTTCACGGCGCCAGCGGACGTCCTCCACCCCGGCGAGGGCGCGAACATCCTCGAGCCCGTCGTCGGGAAGAACTCGGTGATCCTGCTCGACGAGAGCGCGCACCTCTCGCAGCGCAAGCTGATGCTTCCCGCGTTCCACGGCGAGAAGATGGAGCGGCTGTCGGGCCTGGTCGCGGAGGTGACCGAGCGCGAGGTCGAGAGCTGGCCGCGCGACACGCCGATCGCGCTTCACCGCCGGCTTCAGTCGCTCACCCTCGAGGTGATTCTGCGCGCCGTGTTCGGGCTCGATCCGGGCCCGCGGCTGGAGGCGATCCGCACGCGGCTGACCGAGGTGCTCGACATCGGAGCGAAGCCGCTCAGCCTGATCCCCCAGCTCCAGCGCGCACCGCTTGGCGTCGGCCCGTGGGGTCGCTTCGACCGACTCAGTGCCGAGACCGACGCACTGATCTACGAGCTGATCGAGGAGCGCCGGACGGCCGGCGAGGACCGCGACGACGTCCTGTCGATGCTGCTCGAGGCCAGGCACGAGGACGGGTCGCCGATGTCGGACATCGAGTTGCGCGACGAGCTGATGACGCTGCTCGTCGCCGGCCACGAGACGACGGCGTCCGCTCTGGCGTGGGCGTTCGAGCGAATCGCTCGCACGCCTCGCGTCGCCCAGCGGCTGGCAGAGGAGGCGGCATCGGACGATGACGCGTACGTGACGGCCACGATCCACGAGGCGCTCAGGCGCCGGCCCGTCATCCCCAACGCGGCGCCGCGGCTTGTGAAGAAGCCGGTCACGGTCGGCGGCTGGGACTACCCGCCCGACATCCTGCTCGTCGCGAGCGCGTATCTCGTGCACCACGATCCCGAGATCTATCCCGACCCGTACGAGTTCCGCCCCGAGCGGTTCCTCGACGAGGGGCCGGGCACGTACACGTGGATTCCGTTCGGCGGCGGTCGCCGCCGGTGCCTCGGGGCAAGCTTCGCGCAGCTCGAGATGAAGCTCGTGCTGAAGTCAGTGTTCGCGCACAGCACCGTTCAGCCGGCTGAGCACGGGATGGAGACACCGCGCCGGCGCGCGATCACGATCAGCCCAGGAGCCGGCGGAACCGTCGTGCTTGGACAGTCAGGCCGGATGTCGGATCGACAACCGGTCGCGCAGACGCGCAGCTTGAGCGGCGTCTAGTAGCGCCGCTCGCGAATGACCTCGTCGGCAGGCGCAGCGTCCGCCCTGCGGTCGCGCGCGCCGTACAGCACGAGCATCGACCAGAGGAACCCGACCGCGCCGACGATCATCAGGATCAGGCCGACGGTGTCGATCTCGAGACCGGACACGCTGGCATTCACGGCGAAGTACAGGATCGCGCCAACGGCAATCAGAAACAATGAGATTCCAGATGTCATGCCTAGGGCCTGCCCGGCAAGGCGTCGCTTCAATCTCACGGTGGACGAATGTCCAGGCTGGGTCAGCAAAGCCGTGACCGGGTACCGTGCTGTGCGTGGACCCCATCCGGTGGAAGAGCCGGCCGCAGCTGCGGGACCCGGTCCTCGTGTGCGCGTTCAACGGCTGGAACGACGCGGGTGAGGCCGCCTCTGCTGCGCTCGGCCTGATCCTCGGGGACTTCGGCGGCAACGAGGTTGCCGACATCGACCCCGAGGAGTTCTTCGACTTCACGGCGGTGCGGCCGACGATCCGCCTGATCGACGGGCGCACGCGCGTGGTCGAGTGGCCATCCAACTCCTTCCACGCCGCGCACGTGCCGGCGGCCGAGCGCGATCTCGTGCTCATGAGCGGCACGGAGCCTTCGCTCAAGTGGGGCGCGTTCACCCAGGCGATCATCAGCGTCGCCGAGGAGCTGGGCGTCGAGCTCGTCGTCACCCTCGGCGCGCTGCTCGCCGACGTGCCGCACACGCGGCCGGTCGCGGTGACGGGCTTCGCGTCGGATGAGTCGCTCGTCAGCCATCTCGGCTTCCAGCGCTCGAGCTACGAGGGCCCGACCGGCGTCGTCGGCGCGCTCCACCACGCGTGCCAGCAGCACGGCATGCCGTCGGCGAGCCTGTGGGCTTCGGTGCCGCATTACGTGGCGGCCGCGCCGAACCCGAAGGCGGCGCTCGCGCTGATCCGCGGGTTCGAGGGGCTGGTCGGGCTCGCCGTGGACGCCGCCCCGCTCGAGGAGGCCGCCACCGAGTACGAGCGGCAGGTGAACGACGCCGTCGCCAGCGACCCCGACGTGAAGGCGTTCGTCGAGCAGCTCGAGGAGCGGATGGACGACGTGCAGGACGACGCGCTCCCGGACCGGCTTCCGTCAGCCGACTCGATCGCGCGCGACTTCCAGCGCTACCTGAAGCAGCGCGGGCCCGAAGGGTCCTAGCCGCTCACTTCTCAGCGGCCGGACAGATGATCCGGTAGTCGCAGAACGAGCAGAGCTCGTAGCTCGGCTTCGGCTCGAACTCCTGCTCGAGGATGCCGTCGGCGATTTCCCCAACCGTCGCCTTGACGCGCGCGAGCTCGTCGTCGGAGTGCGCGACCGGCACCTTCTCGTTGTCGAGCACGTAGTAGTAGCTGCCGCTACGCGCCTCGACCTCCCACGACTCGCGCGCTGCCAGCTGGTACAGCGAGAGCTGGACATCGTCCCGAAGGTCGTCCTCCGTCTTCGGGCGGCCCGTCTTGTAGTCGATCAGCTCGAACGAGCCGTCGGGCAGCTCGTCCACGCGGTCGACGCGCCCGCGCACGAGATGCGGCCCCAGCTTGAACGAGAAGCCGCGCTCGAACCACACCGGCTTGCCGGCGCGCTTCTGATCGAGCTCCCAGTAGCGGGTCAGCGCCGCGACCGCCTTCTCGCGGAACTGAAGGTCGTCGTTCGAGTCGCCGAAGCCGCTGCGGCGCCACGATGCTTCGAACAACTGCATCAGCGAGTCGAGCGATCCGCCGCCCGCGGCGTGGAAGCGCTCTAACACCTGGTGGACGACGATCCCGAAGCGCTGGTTGATCGTCGGCTCCTGCGGGATGCGAAAGACGCGCGCGAACTTGTACTTCAACGGGCAGAGGCGGTACGTCTCGATGTCCGAGGCGGACAGCATCAGCCCGTCGCCGCGGCGCGGGATGAACGCCTCGAGCGATTGCTCGTCGTCGCCGATCGCGCGTGCACGCCGGTGCGCGTCAGCCTCTTCGTCGCGCAGGTACTCGTCGAGGGCAGAGGTCACGAACAACTCCCGCTCCTCGGCCGTCGCCGACTGGAGCAGGATCTCGTTGATCTCAGGCAGCGCCTCCGCGACCGTCTGGCCCTCCTTCGTCCGCTCGACGAGCGCCGCGACCTTCAAAAGCTCCAGGAAGCGGACGTTGGCCGACGCCACGTCCATGTAGGTGTCGAGCCGCATCTCGCCGAGCCGCCCCGCGACGCGCGAGACCGAGTCGAGCACTTCGTCGCGCATCATCCGGAACGTCGCGTGGAGCCCTTCGGCCGGCCCGAACAGCTGCTCCTCGTGGAACTCCTCGCTCGCGCCGGCCGCGACCCGGGCCTCCTCGTAGAACGGCGACGGGCGCGCACCCTGCGCGTCCTCGGCCCACGAGAGCACGACGCTCTTGCGCGCGCGCGTCATCGCGACGTGAAGCAGCCTGCGCATGAGCGCCTCGTGGACGTCCGGGCCGTCCGCCGGCAGGGTCTCGCGGAGAAGCGCGTCCGGCACGCCGTCGCCGCGGCGGCGCGCTGTGCCGGGCAGCGCGGCCGCGTCGAGGCCTGCCACGAACGCATGCGCGACCTCCATGTCGCGCGCCGCGTGCATAGAGACGATCGCGACCGTGCTCGGCAGACCGGCGGGGACGACCTCGTCCTCCGGCAAGCCGGCTTCGGCAACGGCCGTCAGGTAGCGCGCGAAGTCTCGCGGCGTGCCCTGCGGGTAGCGGCGAACGTACGCGCTCGCGAGGTCGACGAGCTTCGAGATGTTCGCGAGCCGCTCGGCGGTGTCCGCCTGTGACGCGAAGAGCTGTTGGCGGCGAATGCCGATCCGCTCGATCAGCCGGTGCACGAACGCGTCGGGCTGCATCGACTCGAACGCCCGCGCCGCCCGTCGGTGGAGGCGCAGGAAAGCGAGGGCACGGTCACGTCCTTCCTGCGACAGCTGCGGGCCCTCGCAGGCGGCGGTGACACCGGAGATCATGTCGAGCTTGCGCCGGCGCGTGAGCTGGGTGAGGCGCGCGATGTCCACCGAGCGCAACTCGATCGGCGGCCGTGACAGCGCCCGCACCACGGCGCCCGAGTCGCCCGGGTCCGCCAGCAGCCGCAGCCACGCGAGCAGGTCGCGCACCTCGAGGCGCTGGAAGTAGGCCGAGGTGCCGGAGAGCCGAGCCGGCACGCCGCGCTCCTCGAGCGCCGCGGCCAGCATCGTGCCGTCGTCGCGGACCGAGCGCACGAACACGCCGACGTTCTCCGGCTCGACCCCTTCCTGGATGAGCTTGTCGACGGCGGCCGCGATCGCCTGCGCCTCAGCGCGCGGCGACTGGCAGCGCCAGAAGCTCAGCGTCCCGTCGGCCGGGCCGCGCAACTCCTTCTCGATGCGTGGCTGGCCGCCGGCTGCCACGACGGTCTGCGCTGCCGCCAGGATCGGACCGGCGCACCGCTGGCTCACTGACAGCTTGAAGACGGTGGCATCGGAGTACTCGCGCCGGAAGTCCCTGAAGTTCTTCCGTGACGCCGCCCGGAAGCGGTTGATGCCCTGGTCGTCGTCGCCGGCAGCCCAGACCCGCCGGTGGTCCTGGCACAGGAGGTGTAGAACGAGGCCCTCCGCGAAATTGATGTCCTGGTAGTCATCCGCGAGCACCTGCGCGAACCGCTCGGACGCGCGCACACGTAGGTCGGGGCGCTCATGCAGGAGGCTGAACGTGCGCAGCACCAGGTCGCCGGTGTCGAGGCCGCCGCTCTCGCGCACGAGCCGGTCGTGGTCGGCGTAGAGGCCGGCGAACTCGGCCTCGCGCGCGGCATGGGCGCGAGATGCGTCGTCGCCCGTCTCGCTCTGCTCGCGCAGGCTCCGCGCGTGGTCCCGGTAACGCTCGGCGGTGATCATCTCGCTCTTCAGCACGTCGATTCGCTCGAGGAAGCCCACGAGCAGCGGAACCGGATTCCCCCGGATCTCGTGGGTGCGCAGCGTCAGGTCGTCGATCCGCTCGAGCAGGAGCGCGAGCCGCTCCGCCCGGCTCACGCGCGAGAAGAACGGGTCGACGCTCGCCTCGTGCGCCTCGTCGCGCAGCAGCCGGCAGCAGAAGTCCGGCAGCGTCGTGATGTGGAGCTCCTCCCACGGCGGCTCGAGCAACTCCTCGACCCGTGCCCGGAGTCGCGCCACGCCCGCAGACGACGGGCTGAAGGCGAGGATCGTGCCGGGCGAAGTGCCCTGCGCCGCGAGCCATGCGAACCGGCGCGCGAGCGCCTCGCTCTTGCCGGTCCCGGCGCCGCCGATTACGAGTGCCGGACCCTCGAGATGCGTGACGGCCTGCGCTTGCGCGTCGTTCAGGCCGTCGAGTGGATCCGGCATCCGGCCCTAGGATAAGTGCGGATGGTCGACTGGTCCCTAGCCCGGCAGATTGCGCGGTTCGCGGCCGGCGGCGATGACCGGAGGCAATCGCAGTTCGACTTCGACGCCGCCGCCGAGCGTGCGCTCGAACAGGTTTCCGCGTACAGCGGGCTCGAGCTTGCGGGACCGCCGCCGCCGGTCCACGAGGTCGCCCGCTCGGAGTGGGCCGAGGCGAACCTGGATTCGGTCGCCGAGTTTCTCGATCCGGTCGGCGAGCGCCTCGACGACCGTCTGGGCCGCGCCGGACCACTCTCCGGGGCGCTCAAGGCCGCCACCGGCGCGACGCTCGCGGCGGAGGTCGGCCTCGTCATGGGCTACATGTCGCAGCGCGTGCTCGGGCAGTACGAGCTGTCGCTGCTCCAGCCCGAGGTCCCGCCGCGCCTCCTCTTCGTCACTCCCAACCTGAGCCGTGCCGTGCGCGACCTGGAGGTAGACGAGGAGAGCTTCCTCCGCTGGGTCGTGCTGCACGAGGTCACGCACGTCCTCCAATTCGGCGGCGTCACCTGGCTCCGCGAGCACCTCGGTGCGCTCCTAGGTGAGTACCTGGCGACCGTCGAGGTCCGGATCGACCGCGGCGCCGCCGGCGGGCTGCCGGCGCTACCCGATCCGTCGCTGATCGTCGAGCGGTTCCGCGACGGAGGGCTCGCGGCCCTCGTGCAGACGCACGAGCAGCGCCGAATCATGGAGCGGATCCAGTCGGCGATGGCCGTGGTCGAGGGCTACTCGGAGCACGTCATGGATGCCGTCGGCGCCGACGTCCTTCCGCAGTACGAGGGCCTGCGCGACGCGATGGAGCGCCGTCGCCGCAGCCGCTCCGCGCCCGAGCGCCTGCTGCTGCGCCTGCTCGGCCTCGACCAGAAGATGAAGCAGTACGAGGACGGGAAGCGCTTCTGCGACGCGGTCGTCGCCGCGGCCGGAATCGAGAAGCTGAACCTCGTGTGGCATGCGCCCACCGCGCTGCCGACCGCCGCGGAGCTCCGCGCGCCCGCGACCTGGATCGGCCGTCTGGAGGCGGACCCGGTCGCGACGGCTTGAGCGCCGCCGACCGGCGCGATGCGCTGGACCGCGTGGCCGTACGCATCCCGGCCGTCGCGAGGGTGCTTTCGAGCGCCGCTCGGCGAATCCCTCCTTCGTCCCGGTTCAGGCGGCGAGTTGTTGAGTTCCAGGTGAAGCGCGCTTTCGCCGCCATGGCCCGGAGCGACGTCGAGTTGGTGGTCCTGTTGTACGAGCCCGATGCCGAGGTGGTCATGGAGGGAATGGCCGCGGTCGGCGTCGACGAGACGTACCGCGGTCACGACGGCATCCGCGCGCTCTACGCAGACGTCGACGACGTATTCGACGATTGGTCATGGACCGTCCGCGCCATCGCGGATGGCGGCGACCGGCTCGCGATCCGTACGGACTTCGTCGGTCACGGGCGGGGCAGCGGTGTCACGACGGATATCCGAGGCGGAGGCACCGTGGTGCGGTTGTCCGAGCGAGGGCTCGCCGCTTGGCAGGGGTGGTTCGTCGAACAGGGCGGCTGGGAGAAGGCCCTCGCCGCCGCGGGGCTTTCCGAGCCTGTGACGTAAGTCACGTAACCGCGGCGCCATAACCGGGTTTAGAACACCTGTTCGCTGGTACCCTCTAACTATCGAACTTAGAACTAATAACTAAGTCAAAGGGAGTGAGCAACACACAGATGGCTACCACCACTGAGCAGCGCAACCGTGCTGCCGCCGGCAAAAAGGCTGCGGCTACTCGCAAGCGCAACGCGTCCAAGCGCAGCCAGGCCGCCCAAAAGGCCGCTGCCACGCGTGCGGATGCGGAGAAGACATACCTCGAGGCCCTCGCCATTCAGGCTGAGAAGGCCGTCCTGATCCCGGTCGGCGCGGCTCTCGTCGCGCGTGACAGCGTGGTCGAGACCGCCAAGGGCTTCCAGACCCGCACCGGCGTCGAGCGTGAGCTGAAGCGCTTCGAGCGTCGTGGCAACACCGCTCGTAACCGCGCCCTCCGCCAGATCAAGCGGACGCGCACGCAGGTCGAGCGCGAGCTCCGCCAGCGTCGCACGCAGGCCACCCGCCTCGTGAGGCGCAACCGGCGCCAGGTCGAGCAGCAGGTCAAGCGCACCCGCCGTGATTTCGAGCGGAACGTGAATGGCCTGCAGACCAACGCCGAGAAGCTCGTCGACCGCGTCCAGGAGCAGGTCACGACGGTCTCGTAAGCGACCCGCTTACCCCCGACCCGCCTGGAGAGAGCGGGGTCCGGGGAAGGACTGCCGGCCTCATACCGCCGGTGGTACGCAGTATCTCTCCTCCCTCGAAACGCCGGGCCCTCGGGCCCGGCGTTTCTCTTTGCCAGACTGTCGAGCGATGCCCACCGAAGAACAAGTCCGCGAGGCGCTCAAGGCGGTCATTGATCCCGAGCTGCACCAGAACATCGTCGAGCTCGGCATGGTCCGCCGGGTCGACTTCTTCGACGGCGGCCGCGTCGACGTGGTCGTGTCGCTGACGACGCCGGGCTGCCCGATCCGGGCGCACTTCGAGAACGGCGTCGCCGAGGCCGTCGGCAAGCTCGACGGCGTCAGCGCCGTCAACGTGGGCTTCGACGTCCTCTCGGACGACGAGAAGCAGGCGCTGCGCCAGCGCCTCGGCGGCGGCTCGCTGCCGACCGGCGCGCTCGCCCGGGTCGGCAACGTGATCTGCGTCGGCTCCGGCAAGGGCGGCGTGGGCAAGTCCACCGTCACGACCAACCTCGCTGCGGCGCTGCACGCCGAGGGCCACCGCGCCGCAGCGCTCGATGCCGACGTCTGGGGTTACTCGATACCGCGCATGATGGGCGTGCACGGCAAGCCGTCGGTGTCCGCACAGCGGAAGATCCTGCCGCTCGAGGTCCACGACGGCATACGCGTCATGTCGATCGAGTTTTTCCTCGAGGGCCGCGACCACGCGATCACCTGGCGCGGGCCGATGCTGCACAAGGCGATCCGCCAGTTCCTGGAGGACGTCGAGTGGGGCGAGCTCGATTACCTGCTGATCGACCTGCCGCCGGGCACGGGCGACGTCTCGATGACGCTCGCCCAGCTCCTGCCGCAGTCGAAGTTCGTCGTCGTCACCACTCCGCAGCCCGCGGCCCAGAAGGTCGCTCAGCGCGCGGCGGACACGGCGCGTCGCTTCAACCTCGAGATCGCCGGCGTGATCGAGAACATGTCCGGCTTCACGACGCCCAGCGGCGAGCGCTTCACGATCTTCGGCGAGGGCGGTGGCCAGCAGCTGGCCGACGACCTCGACGTCCCGCTGCTCGGGAAGGTGCCGCTCCAGGAGGAGCTACGCGTCGGTGCCGACGAGGGCCGCCCGCTGGTGCTCTCGGACCCCGATGCGCCGGCGTCGCAGGCGCTCTTCCACACCGCGCGCGGACTGATCTCGGTCGCGCCCCCGCAGCCGCTACCGGCGGCGGAGCCGGAGGCAACGGGGATCCCGCTGCCGATGGCGCCCTAGGCGCGCTAAGCCCCCGCCGACTGCTTGTAGTAGTCGGCGTTGATCTGGATGTACTTGTTCCACTCCTCGGGGAGCTGGTCCTCGGCGAAGCAGGCGTCCACCGGGCAGGCCTCGACGCAGGCGTCGCAGTCGATGCATTCCTCCGGGTCGATGTAGAGCATCTCGACCTTGTCGTAGTCGGCCTCGTCCGGCGTCGGATGGATGCAGTCGACCGGGCACACCTCGACGCACGAGTTGTCCTTCTGACCGATGCAGGGCTCTGCGATTACGTAGGCCATCTGGCGGGATGCAGCTCCTTCAGGTGGTGAGAGAGGAGGCGATTCTATAGTCACCCCGGTGGCGATCACCTCTCGCATGCTCGCCGCGCGCGGGCGCAAGCAGGCCGAGAAGCTGGGTATAGACCCCGCGCGCGTCCCGCCCGGCCAGTACCTGACCGAGCGTTTTCCCGTGCTCACGGTCGGGCCGAACCCAAAGTACGACCTCGCTTCGTGGGACCTGACCGTGTTCGGCGAGGTCGAGCGCGAGGTGTCGCTGTCGTGGGATCAGCTGAACGCGCTTCCCCAGCACGACGTGACCCTCGACATCCACTGCGTCACGCGCTGGTCGAAGCTCGACACGACCTGGACCGGTGTGCGCGTGAAGGACGTGCTCGATCTCGCCGGTCTCAAGCCGTCGGGCACGCACCTGATGGCGTACTCCGACGGCGGCTACACCACGAACGTCCCGCTCGACGCGGTGCTCGGCGACGACGCCCTGATTGCGCACTCCTACGACGGCGAGCCGCTCGAGGCCGACCACGGCGCGCCGCTGCGCCTGATCGTGCCGCGCCGGTACTTCTGGAAGTCGGCGAAGTTCCTGCGCAAGCTCGAGGTGATGAGCGAGGACCGGATGGGCTTCTGGGAGCTCAACGGCTACCACAACGACGCCGACCCCTGGCGCGAAGAGCGCCACTGGTTTTGATCCTGCTCACCGGCGCCACCGGGACCATCGGGACGCCGCTCGTGCGCCGGCTGACGGCGGCGGGCGAGCCGGTGCGCTGCCTGGTCCGCGACCCGCGCCGGCTCGGTCCCGAGCGCGTGCGCGTGCAGATCGCGCTCGGGGACCTGGGGAACCCGGCGTCTTTCCGCAACGCGATGCGCGGCGTCGACACGGTCGTGCACCTGGCGGCCGCCATCCGCGACCAGCCCGGCGGCTCGATCGAAGAGCTAGACGCCGTCGCGACTCTGCGGCTTGTGCGCGCCGCCGAGCGCGCCGGTGTGAAGCGCTTCATCTTCTTCTCGGCCATCGGCGCCTCGCTCCATTCGCCTTCGCGCTTCTTCCGTTCCAAGGCGCTTGCGGAGGAGGCCGTCGAGGAGGCCGACCTGGAGGCGATCGTGTTCGCCCCGTCGATCGTCTACTCGCCTGGCGATCCCTGGATCACGCTGCTCGACCGGCTGACACGGTTGCCCGTCGCGCCGGTGTCCGGTTCGGGCGACGCGCTCTACCAGCCGATCTGGGCGGACGACGTGGCCGATTGCGTCGTCGGAGCGCTGCGCAACTCGAACGGCGGGCAGAGCCGCTACGAGCTCGCAGGGCCTGAGGCACTCACCTACGACGGGATCGTGAAGACGGCGCTGCGCTCCTTCGGGCGGCGCCGGCGGCTCCTGCACGTTCCTCTTCCGGTCGTGCGCGCGAGCCTCGCGGTCGCCGGGGCGTTCGCGGGCCCGTCGGTGTTCGCGACCTGGGACGAGGCCGAGCTGATGGAGCTGTCGATGACGACGCCGAACGGAACGGCGGACGCCGAATCGCTCGGCGTCCGCCCGCTTCCCATGGCAGCCGTGTTAGGCGCGAAATAGCCGGAAGCCCTAGCTGTGCGCCGGCTCTGGCAGCGCGCCGACCTGAGCGAGGAGGCTGATCGTGTCGGCGATCTCCCACTCCTCTGCGATCCGGCCGTCCTCGAAGCGGCTGATCGTGATCATCGTGAACGCGACCTCGCGACCGGTCGGCGCCGCGCCCATGAGGTCGCCCTCGTGTACGCCGCGGACCGTCGAGACCGTGGCCACGCGATCGCCGGCCGAGAACTGCTGCTCGATGTCAACACGCAGGTTGCTGAGCGCCGCGTGGTATCCCTCGACCATCTCCTGCAGCCCGGCCGCGCCGCGCGCCTCCTCGGGATGCACGACATAGTCCGGCGTCAGGATGTCGTCGAACACCTCGTAGTTGCGCCGCGATGCCTCCGTTAGGCACGTACGCACGGTGTCCTCGTTACTCATGACGTTCCTCCTTCGTTGGTTGTCCCGAGGAGGATCGCCCCGAACCGCTGCGCAGTCATCGGTAGGAATACCTATCTACCTACCTGTCTTCGCCGCCTCCTTGGAGCGCGTACGCCGCCGCCTCGGCTCGGGTGCGGAGATCGAGCTTGGAGAGGATGTTCGCTACGTGGTGCTCTGCTGTGCGACGGCTGATCACGAGCCGCTCGGCGATCTCGGCGTTCGTGAGACCTTCGGCGAGAAGGGCAAGTACCTCGGCTTCGCGCGCCGTCAACGAGCCCGCGCCCGGCCCACGGGAGCGGCCGCTAGCACCGAGTTCGCGCAGCAATGCGGCCGCGGCGTCTGCGTCCGGGCGAGCACCGATGCGCTCGAACGTGCGTAGAGCCTGCTGCGCCTCGGCGATGGCGGCCCGCGGCGTACCGGTCGCGGCCGAGTGGGCCAGTGCCAGCTGCGCCCGAGCGGCCTCGAGCGGAAGTGCGAGCGCACTGAAGCGGCGGATCGCCATTTGAAGCAACGCGGTCGCGGGGTCACCGCTCGCGACTGCGACCAGACCGGTGGCGAGGTCGGCATGAGCGTGCGCACGCTCATCGGCGCTAGCGGTCGCGACTTCAACCAGTCGATCGCGCGCCTCAATTGCCCCGGCCAGGTCGTCCCGTGCGAGGCGCAGTCGCACCTGGAGCTCGATCACCGGCGCGCAGCGCGGGTCGGCATCGCCCTCGCCCTCGAGGCAGAGTTGAACCAGGTCCTCTGCCAGGTCGAGCTCGCCTCGTCCGAGTGCGGCCGTGGCAAGCGCACGACGGGCAAGGGGGTGCGATTCGTGCCCGTCGAGTAGTCGGCGCGCCTCCTCGTAACGTCCCTGACGCACGCGCAGATCGGCGAGCTTTACGAGCGGCTCTTCCCTCATGAGCTTGTAGCTGCGCTCGAACGTGCGAATCGCGAACTCGAGCTCGGCCTCGGCCTCGGCCCATCGCCCGGCAGCGACGAGGATGCCGCCGTAGTGGTTGCGGCACACCGGTGAGATCCAGTCCTTCCATGCCTCGAACGCCGGTGCCGCCTGCATCCACTCTTCGGCGCGGCGGAGGTCGAGCGCGATCTCGCAGGCGCTCAGCAGACGGCACACGACGTCGCCGATCGCGACGATGCCGGTGACCTCGTTACTGCTCACCGCCGCCATCGCCTGGTCGAGCAGCTTCATGCCCTCCTCGACCCGTCCCTCGGCCACATAGGCCTCGCCGAGCAGCGCAAGCGCGTCGTACTCGAGATCGATGTCGCCGAACCGCCGCGCGATCGCGAGCGCGGACGCCGCGAGCTGCTCGCGCCGACGGATCTCCTCGGTGAAGGGCGCGCGGTCGAGGTGCAGCCAGCCATGCGCCGCGCACTCCTTGACACCCTCGAGCACTGACTCCGCGCGCGCCATCCAGCCGCCAGCGGCTGACATGTTCGCGTTCACAGCGCCGTGCAAGAACGCCAGCCAACGGGCCCGGTCTGCAGCTTCGACATCGCGGCCGGCCGAGAGGTAGGCCGCGAAGGCGCGCTCGGTCAGCTCGATCGCATGCCCGTATTCGCCCTCGAAGTGAAGCGCCCGCCCGAGCCCGTCGAGCGCCTCGGGACTGTCCGCATCCTGCTCCAGCGCAAGCTCGAAGCACTCGCGCGCGCGTGCCCAATCGGCCGCCGCGAGCGCGGCCTGGCCGTCCTGAACGAGCTCAGACACAGCGCGAGTCTCGCGGATTAGGGCAAAGAAAAGGCCCGACCGAAGCCGGGCCCTTTCCAAAGCGGAGCTGTCGCTCCTTACATCATTCCGTCCATGCCGCCGGGCATGCCGCCCATGCCGGCGCCATCCTTCTCCGGCATCTCGGCGACGATGGCCTCGGTGGTGAGGATGTTCTTCGCGATCGACGCGGCGTTCTGGAGCGCCGAGCGCGTGACCATCGCGGGATCGATGATCCCGGCCTCGACGAGGTCGACGATCTCGCCCGTCTCGGCGTTCAGGCCCTGGCCCTTCTTGGCCTTGCGGACGTCGTTGACCACGACCGAGCCCTCGAGCCCGGCGTTCTCGGCGAGCTGGCGGACGGGCTCCTCCAGCGCGCGGAGGATGATCCGCGCACCGGTCTGCTCGTCGCCGTCGTCGAGCGCGTCGACCTTGACCGCCTTCGCGGCCTCAAGCAGCGCGGTGCCGCCGCCCGGCACGATGCCCTCCTCGAGGGCGGCACGGGTGGCCTGCAGCGCGTCCTCGACGCGGTGCTTCTTCTCCTTCATCTCGGTCTCGGTGGCAGCGCCGACCTTGACCACCGCAACGCCACCGGAGAGCTTCGCCAGCCGCTCCTGCAGCTTCTCCCGATCGAAGTCGGAGTCGGTGTTCTCGATCTCCTGCTTGATCTGGTTGATGCGGCCCTTGATCCCTTCGGCATCACCGGCTCCGTCGATCACCGTCGTGGTGTCCTTCGTCACGACGACGCGACGGGCGTGGCCGAGCTGCGAGATCTGCGTGTTCTCGAGCTTGAGGCCCATCTCCTCGGTGATCACCTCGCCGCCGGAGAGGATGCTGATGTCCTCGAGCATCCGCTTGCGGCGATCGCCGAAGCCCGGCGCCTTGACCGCGACGGCCGTGAAGGTGCCGCGGAGCTTGTTCACGACGAGCGTCGCGAGCGCCTCGCCCTCGACGTCCTCGGCGATGACCAGCAGGGGCTTGCCCGACTGGATCACCTGCTCGAGCACCGGCAGCAGGTCGCGGACCGAGCCGATCTTCTGGTTCGCGATCAGGATGTAGGGGTCCTCGAGGACGGCCTCCATCCGGTCCTGGTCGGTGACCATGTACGGCGAGATGTAGCCCTTGTCGAACTGCATGCCCTCCGTGAACTCGAGGTCCATGCCGAACGTCTGGCCCTCCTCGACGTTCACGACGCCGTCCTTGCCGACCTTCTCGATCGCATCGGCGATCACGTCGCCGATATCGTCGTCGCCGGCCGAGATGGCCGCGACGCGCGCGATCTGATCCTTGCCGGCGATCTCCTTCGCCTGCGCGCGGATGTCCTCGACCACCTGGTCGACGGCGCGCTCGATGCCGCGCCGCAGGGCGATCGGGTTGGCGCCCGCGGTGACGTTCTTCAGTCCGCTGCGGACGATGTTCTGGGCGAGCACCGTGGCGGTCGTCGTGCCGTCGCCGGCGACGTCGTTGGTCGCCGTGGCGACCTCCCGCACGAGCTGCGCGCCCTGGTTCTCGAAGACGTCCTCGACCTCGATCTCACGCGCGATCGTCACACCGTCGTTCGTGATGGTCGGGGCGCCGAACTTCTTGTCGAGGACGACGTAGCGTCCCTTCGGGCCAAGGGTCACCTTGACCGCGTTCGCGACACTGTCGACGCCGGCCTCGAGGGCCTGCCGCGCCGCGGTGTCGTACTTCAGCTCCTTGTGAGCCATTTCTAGATTCCTCCGTCTTCAGTCTCGTGAGTTAGGCAACCTTGGCCAGCACGTCCGACTCGCGGAGGACGAGCAGGTCGTCGCCCTCGACGTTGATCTCGGTGCCGCCGTACTTGGAGTAGAGGACCTCGTCGCCCTCCGCGACGTCGAGCGGGATCCGCTTGTCGCCGTCCTCGTCCCACTTCCCGTCGCCGACGGCGACGACCTTGCCGCGCTGCGGCTTTTCCTTCGCGGTGTCGGGGAGGACGATGCCGCTGGCGGTCGTCTCATCCTCCTCGATTGCCTTGACGATCACGCGATCGCCGAGAGGCTTCAGCTTCATTCGTTCAGACCTCCGGATTGAGTCCTTTTCAGACGTGGCACTCTAGCAGTGAGAGTGCCAAAGAGTGGCACTCATCGCCTGCGAGTGCCAGGCGCTAATTCTGGTGCGGGGCCGAGCCCCGGAGGCGCTCGGAGAACTCCGTGGGGGTCTCCTTGATCTCGGAGAAGCGCACGATGGTGACGACGTCGTCCTCGCTCACCGAGCGGCCGTAGATCTGCTCCAGGAAGTGGACCGTCTCGTCGAGGCGGCGGAATTCGGGGTTGTCGTGCTCGATGTCGCGCGGGGAGAGCTCCTTGACGCGCTTGACCTCCACCTCGTCGATCACGGCGAGGAAGATCTTCTCTCGCGGCGAGTGCTGGAAGCCGACCGTGATCATCACGACGTTGCCCTTCTTGTATTTCGCGCTCTTGTCGCCCAGCCGGATCGTCGCCGTCTTGCGGTGGCGCCGAAGCTGGTCCACGAACATGGGCGAGTAGAAGTTCAGGACGAACACGCGGCGGAGCCTAGCTTTTGTCGGCCAGCTTCGATAGGGCGGCGCGGGCCATCTCCTTCTCGCCTCGGTAGGCCAGGCGGTCCGGCGCCTCCTCGAGCGGGATCCATTCCGCGCTGTCGACCTCCTCGCGCTGGTAGTCGCGCACCGAGCCGGACCGGTACGCGAGCAGGAAGAACGAGACGACCTTGAGCACGCGCGCGCCGTCCCGCGTGTACCAGTAGCGGATGTCGTCGAGCTTCTCGATCAGCCGGCTGTCGATCCCCGTCTCCTCGCGCACCTCCCGGACCGCGGTCTCGGCGCCGCTCTCGCCCTGCTCGATGTGGCCCTTCGGCAGCGCGAGGACCGTGCCCTCCTTGACGCGGACGGCGGCGATGTAGGGGCGGCCGCGCATCCGGCGCACCACGAGCCCACCGGCGGAGAACTCGCGCAGAAGCGGGGGTTTCTCCGTCACTCGTCGCTTACCAGCGGGACGAAGCGCACGGAGGCGAGCGTCTCCTCGACTCCGCCGCGCACGCGGACGAGATGTTCGCTCCCGCCGCGGCGAAGCGGGCACACGAGCGTCCCGTTCGCCGCGAGCTGCTCGAGCAGCGCGCGCGGCACCGCACCCTCGGCGGTGGCGGTCACGGAGATTCCGTCGAATGGCGCCCGGTCGGGCGCGCCGCGGGTGCCGTCGCCCGCGCGTACCTCGACATTCGCGTAGCCGAGCTCGTCGAGGAGCGCCTTCGCCTGGTCGGCGAGCGCAACATGCCGCTCGATCGTGACGACGTCCCGGCAGAGAAGTGAGAGGACGGCGGCCGAGTAGCCCGATCCGGCCCCGACCTCCAGCACGCGCTCGTCGCCTTTCAGCTCCAGGGCCTGCGCCATCGCGGCGACGATCCACGGCTGCGAGATCGTCTGGCCCGACGCGATCGGAAGCGCGCCGTCGCGGTACGCGCGCGAACGCTCGCGGGGCGGCACGAATCGCTCACGTGGAACGGTGCTCATCGCGGCCAGGACGCGGTCGTCGGTAATGCCGCGACGCCGCAGCTGCCGCTCGACCATCCGTGCACGGGCGTCAGTAAATGTAGTTTCGGAGGGCGGCGGGGTCATGCACCGTGACCTTCGCCCGGCCGGTCGAGACCACGCCGGCACGTTCGAGTGTCGCCAGGAAGCGCGACGCCGACTCGCGCGACGAGCCGGCCAGCTGCGCGATGTCCGCCTGGGTCGCCGAGATCACGACGTCGCGCTCATCCGCGCCCTCGCGGATCCGCGCCTCGACCTGCCCGACCAATACGGATGCGACACGGCCGGCGACGGTCTGGAACGACTGCCGCGTGATGCGCTCGTTGGCGGCGCGCAGCCTGGCCGCGAGCTCGCCCAGAAGCTTCACCGCGATCTCAGGCCGGGCCGCAAGCAGCCGCCGCACGTCGCCGGCGAGCAGCGCCACGGCGGTCGTGTCCTCGAGCGCCTCGACGGTCGCAGAGCGGGTCTCGCCGCCCCACATTGCGAGCTCGCCGAAGATGTCACCGCGCCGGAGCTCGGCGAGCGTGATCGCGCGGCCGTCGCTGTGGTTGCGGGTGACGCGCGCGGCGCCGCTCCGCACCACGTAGCACGTGTCGCCATCGTCCCCCTCGCGGAAGACGACCTCGCCGGCGGACCAGCGCCGCGGGACGGCGACGTCGGCGAGCTGCGCGAGGTCGCTCGGCGCCAGCCCTGCGAACAGGGGGACGTTCGTCAGGAGTTCGACCGTGTCAGAGCCGTTGGACAGAGGCCAAGACTAAGCCAGCGCGCGCTCGCGTGCGCGCCTGCGCGCCCGGGTCACGAGGAGCCAGCCAATGCCTCCGACGAGAGCGAGCGGCAGCATGATCCCGGCCGCCCTGATCAGGAAGGTGAGGATGTCCTCGAGCGACCCCACGGCGTCGTCGAGCGCCTCATCGGCCTCGCCCGTGACCACACCGGAGTCCTCGTCGACGAGCTCGACGAAGACCGTCGCGAACTCGGTTCGCTGGCGCATGTCCCGTAGCTGGCCCCGCAGGCGGGTGATTCTGCTGCCGACGATGTCGAGCCGGCGCTGGATCGCGTTCGCGGCGGTGTCGGTGATCGCCAGCTCCAGCCGGCGCAGCAGGCTCGCACGGAGCGCCCGCGCCGTGCGCAGCCGGTCGCGGGTCGACACGAACGAGCCGGTTACGTCGGTGCCGGACTCACTGCGGGCGCGCACCGTCGCCAGCGCCGACAGCTCGCCGAGGGTCGCCTGGAGGCCGGCGGCGGGGACGCGCAGGTCGAACGAGCCGCCGCTGAAGCCGTTCTCTCCCTGGGTTATGGACGACTGGAGCACGAAGCCGTCGCGGCTGTCGGCGATCCGGAAGATCGCGTCCGCAATCCGGTCGAACTCGTCGGGGTCGGACGCGAGCGTGAGCTGGGCCGACCGCTCTATGCGGCGGACCTCGGTCCCGGGCGCGATCGCCCCGCCGCCGCTGGCTCCCGGCGCGAACGCCCGGTCTTCGACTGCCGGCGCTATCGCCTCCATCGCCGTTTGCGGAGGAACGGGCCTCTCGTCCTCACCCGTGAGCGAGACCGCGACGATGACGGCGAGCAGCATGCTGGCCGCAACGGCGATCACCGGGCGCGGGCGGAGGGCTGGGAGGCGGCGCTTCTGCGGCTTGGGGAAGCCGCGTCGCATCCGCCACTCCATGTCGGCGACGAAGTCGGGGTCCGGGGTCGGGGTGATCTCCTCGAGCACGTCCTCAAGCGTCCTCATTGCAATCCCTCCTCAGCTTCTCGAGCGCACGGTGCAGGCGCGTCCCGGCGTTCGACGCAGAGATGCCGAGCACGCGCGCGATCTCCTCGTGCGAGAGCCCGCCGGCGAACTTGAGCGCGACGAGCTCGCGCTCGCGCGGCTCGAGCCGCTCGAGGGCAGCGCGGACCGCCTCGCGGCGGAGGGCGCGCTCGGCATGCTCGTCAGGGGCGACGGCGTGCACGTCCTCGGGGTCGCCCTCGAGCGCCGCGCGCCGCTTGCGGCGGCGCAGCTCGTCGAGTGCGGCGTTGCGTGCGATGCCGAACAGCCATGCCTCCTCGCTCCCGCGCGAGGCGCGGAAACTGCGCCGCTTCCGGAAGGCACGCTCGAACGCCTGCGCCGTGACCTCCTCCGCCGCAGCGCGGTCGCGAAGCATGGTGGCGACGTAGCCGTAGACCCGTGGAAAGGCGCGACGGTAGAGCGCCTCGAACGCCTCGGAAGGGGTCGCCGCGCTGTGGTCGAAGGTGCCGGATATCCGTTCCGCGACTGCTCCGCTCATACCGCAACTACGCTGGGGCCGGCGTTTCATCACGGTCGTGTTCCTCGTTCTCGCGCTACTGCTAGCGCTGGCCCTGCCGGCGCCCGCGGCGGCATCAGATGCCGGCGACCTCTGGGCGACGATCAACATCTGCGACACCGAGGCGTATCCGAACGTGCTCGGCGTGCGCGCGAGCATGCCCGGCAACCGGACCCGGCAGACGATGTGGATGCGCTTCCGGGCGACCTACTACGACCGCGCCACGGAGACCTGGCACCGCATTCCCGGAGACAGCCAGTCGCCCTGGGTCGAGGTCGGCAGCGCGCGCCCGCGCGCGCGCCAGGCGGGCCGCCGGTTCACGATCGACCCGCCGCTGCCGACCTCAACGCACGTGGTGCGGGGCGTGGTCAAGTTCCAGTGGCGGCGGCGCAGGAGCGGCGAGGTCGTCCGACGCGAGCGGCGCGTCACCCTCGCCGGCCACCCGACGGGCAGCTACGGCGACCCGTACGACTACTCGAGCGGGCTCTGCGAGATCAGGTACCCGTGAAAAGGCGGGGGTCGTTTGTGATGACCCCGTGCGCGCCGAGCGCCTCGAAGCGGGCGATCTTGTCGGCGTCGTCCACCGTCCACACGTAGAGCTCGCCACCCGCCTCCCGGACGGCGTCCGCGAGCCGCTGAGTGACGACGTAGTAGTGGGCCATGACGGCGTGGATCCTGCCGGTGCGGATGAAGCTCGCGGCGCGCGGGGGGAGCCGCCGCTTGATCACCTGGAGCAGCCCGAAGGCGGGCACCGCCCAGATGCTGCGGGTGTAGTCGCGCTGTGCACGCGGCACCGACCAGCCGCGGCGCACGTCGGGCTCGAGCTCGCGCAGGCGGTCGATGCTCTCCAGGTACTGGCTCGAGATCAGCGACCGCCCCGACAGGCCACGCGCTTCGCCAGCCCCTCGACGACCTCGCGCTCGTAGCCAGGCAGTTTGAGGTCGACGTCTAGCTCCACGCCTGAGTACGCCTCGCCCGCGAAGAGGTCGAGCCCCTCGTCGAGTGTCAGCGGCGTGCGCTTTCCGGCGTCGCTGTAGTCGTGCGCCAGCACGAGCCGCCCGTCGCGCAGGCGGAGCACGTCGAACTCGATCATGTCGACGCCGTGCTCCAATGCCGCCTCGAAGCTCTCGCGCGTGTTGCCTGGCGCGACGTGGTCCGCGCCCTTGTGCCCGACTCGCTTCAGCGCTGGCACGCGGGGCACCAGAAGGTCGTGCGGTTGTCGTCGCCTTGGCCGCGTGCGCGGATTGGGCTCTTGCAGCGAGGGCATGGCCGCCCTGCACGATCGTAGACCTGGAGCCCGCGGATGTGACCACCGCGTGAAACCGAGTCCTGCATTCGCATGCGCGTGGTCCGGATGACCCGGAGCACCTCGTCGTCGGCGACGTCGGCGACCCTTCGCCACGGGTCCACGCGCTCCTCGAAGCAGCCCTCGGACTTCCACACGTTCCCGATCCCCGCGATGTTGCGCTGGTCGAGCAGCGCATCGCCGATCCCACGCGTCGGGTCGTCCTCGCGCAGGCGCGTGAGAAACCGGCGCTCGTCGAGCTTCGGCGCGAGTATGTCCGGCCCGAGCGCCGCGAGCCGCAGGTCGAAGCGCGTGCGGCTTTCGGTCATCAACTCGAGCACGGGCCCGTCGAACTGGACCACCTCGTGCTCGGGGGTGCGGATCACGAGCCACGCGCGATGCGGCGAGCGCGACCAGCGCCGCCCTGGCTCGTAGACGCCCCACATGCCGCCCATGCGCAGGTGCGAATGGAGTGTGAGGTCGCCGCCGAAGCGCAGGAAGAGGTGCTTGCCGTGCGCGTCCACGCTGCGCACCGCCTGGCCCGCGAGCCGGTCGGGCCAGCGGTCCATCGCGTGGCGCCGCTGCGGGGTCTCGACCGAGACGATCTCCTTGCCGACGAGGGCGGCGCCGACCCGGCGGGCGGCGGCATGAATCGTGTCCCCCTCAGGCACTTAGCGTGAGCTTCCGTGGGCCCTGGCGGAAGCCGAGCTCGACGAGCAGGTCATCCACAGGCGAGCCGACGATCGGCTCGCCGTCGAAGCGCTCGAGCGCGAGCCGCTTGAGCCGCCCCTTGCGAACGTGCTCGGCGAGCGCCTCGAGCGCATCACGCAGCCACGGCTCGTCCGGTTCGCGCAGCGGGACGAGGCCCTTCCCGCCGCGCTCGACGTAAAGCACGGGCTCGCCGTCGATGAGTACGACGTACGCGCCCGCCACCCGCGCCGGCCGGCGGCGCTGGTCCTCGTCGCGACGCGGCCACGGCAGCGAGGCGCCGTACGGGTTCGCCGGATCCGTGGCCGCGAGCACGAGCGCTCCGGCCGGCTCGTCGGAGCGCAGCCCGCGGAGGCGCTCGACGGCTCCGCCGAGCGCGAACTGCGCGCCGCCGAGGCCCTCCACGAAGTAGCCGCGCCGCGCCGTGCCGAGGGTCTCGAGGTTGGTGAGCTCGCCGTACAGCGTCGAGAACCCGCCCGGCACGCCTTCGGCGAGGACCGTCTCGCGGGTGACGATGCCGTAGCGCTCCAGCATGAGCTCCGCCTGCGCTCGCATGCGCGGCCCGTAGGCGGGCTGGTCCACGAACAGAGGCGCGGTCAGCGACCACCGCCCCTGGACCTGGGGCGCGCCGGGCCGGCGGCGCTTCGCGAACCGCCGCCCGCGCTGCTGCGCCTGGTCGCGTGCGACGGTGAGCCGCGGAGCGCGCAGGGGGGCCCACGCGTCGTTGGTGACCTCGCCCGCCCATACGAGGTCCCACAGCGCCTCCTGCAGCTCGGCCATCTCCAGCTCGCCCAGATCGACGAGCAGGTCCGACCAGAAGCCGGCGCCGCGCTCGAGCCGCTCACGGATGGCGTCGTGCGCGGGACCCGCGGGCGGCTCGCCGCGGTTCGTCGGAGGTCCGAGCCAGCGGACGTCGTCGCGGAAGTAGAGCGCGACTCGCCCCGAGCTGCGGCCGAGGGCACCCGCGCCGATCCAGACGACCTCGCCGCCCGAGCAGAGCTGGTCGAGCCACGTCGGCGACCAGCCGCCGAGCCGGCGCGGCAGCACGTCGTTCTCCCACGTCTCCGGCGTGAGCGCGAGCCCCTGCAGCGGCACGAGCACCTCGCGCAGACGGTCGATGCCGGCCGCGCCGGGCGGGGCGGCGTCGACTCCCTGCCACGCAGGGAGGAAGCGCGCGAGCTGCTTCTGCTCGACGGCCTCGACTTCCTTGCGCAGCGTCGCGAGCGATGCCCGCCGCAGCCGCCGGAGGACGTCGGGATCGCACCACTCGCGCTCGCGGCCGCCGGGCCGAAGCTCGCCCCGGACGAGCCCGCCCGCGCCCTCCAGCTCCCGCAGGACTGGACCGGGGTCGATCCCGTACCGGGTCGCGACGTCGCCCGTCGTGAACGGCCCGTGCGTGCGCGCGTAGCGGCGAACGAGCCGCTGAAGCGGCTCCTCGACCGGCTCGAGGAATGCCTCCGGCAGGCCGCCGGGCGGAACGGCGCCGAGCGCGTCGCGGTACAGACCGGCGTCCTCGGAGGCGATGAAGCGCTCCTCGCCGCCGATTCGCATCGAGATCGCACGCCGCTCGGCCGCCAGCCCGTCGAGGATCCGCTTCGCGGACACGCCCCGGTGGCAGCGTGCCTGCACCTCGTCGAGCGTCAGGTCGCCGACGGCGCGCAGAATGTCGTGGGCGCCGTCGGCGTTGACCGCCTGCGTACGGTCGGACAGGCGCTGCAGGTCGGCCTCGACCTCGCCGAGCGCCTCGGCGTCGATCAGATCGCGCAGCTCCTCCTGTCCAAGGAGTTCAGCCAGTAGCTCGCGATCAAGTGAAAGAGCGGCGGCCCGCCGCTCCGCGTTCGGCGTGTCGCCCTCGTACATGTACGTCGCGACGTAGTCGAAGAGGAGCGACGAGGCGAACGGCGAGGAGCGCGGCGTCTCCACCTCGACAAGCGAGAGCTCGCGCGTGTGCAGCCCGCGTAGAAGGTCCTTGAGCGCGGGCAGGTCGAAGACGTCTTGGAGGCACTCGCGATAGGTCTCCAGCACGATCGGGAACTGCCCGTACTTCTTCGCGACCTCGAGCAGCGACTGCGCCTTGAGCCGCTGCTGCCACAGCGGGGTGCGCTTGCCCGGGTAGGCGCGGGGGAGGAGCAGCGCGCGGGCCGCGTTCTCGCGGAAGCGGGCGCCGAACAGCGCCGAGTTGCCGAGCTCGCGCACGACCAGGTCCTCGACCTCGTCCGGCTGGACCATCACGAGTTCCGCGCTCGGCGGCTCGTCGGCGTCGGGGAGGTGCACGACGATGCCGTCGTCGGACCAGATCGCATCCGCCTCGAGGCCGAATTCGTCGCGGATGCGCGCGGCGAGCGCGAGCCCCCAGGCCGCGTGCACGCGACCGCCGTAGGGCGACAGCACGCACAGGCGCCAGTCGCCGATCTCGTCGCGGAAACGCTCGATGACGATCGTCTGGTCGCTCGGCACGACGCGCGTGGCCTCGCGTTGCTCGCGGAGGTAGGTGATGAGGTTATTGGCGGCGCGCTCATCGAGCCCGTACTCGGCGGCGAGCGCGGCGGGTTCCTTGTCGACCGCCGTGCGCGCGAACTCACCGAGCGCCTGACCCAACTCGGCCGGGCGCCCGACCATGTCGCCGCGCCAGAACGGGATCGCGCCGGGAGCGCCCGGAGCGGGGGTCACGAGCACGCGGTCGCGCGTGATCTCCTCGATCCGCCAGGTCGACGCGCCGAGCATGAACGTCTGGCCGGCGCGCGCCTCGTAGACCATCTCCTCGTCCAGCTCGCCGACGCGGCGCCCGTCGGGCAGGTGGACACCGAAGAGGCCGCGGTCGGGGATCGTGCCGGCGTTCGTGATCGCGAGCTGCCGTGCGCCCTGGCGAGCGCGGATGACGTCGTGCACGCGGTCCCACACGATCCGCGGCCGGAGCTCAGCGAACTCCTCCGACGGATAGCGCCCGTCGAGCATGTCGAGCACGTTGTCGAGCAGCTTGCGGTCGAGCTCCGCGAACGGATACGCGCGCCGGACCATGTCGTGCAACTGCGGGACATTCCACTCGTCCCCGGTCGCCACGCACGCGACGATCTGTTGCGCGAGGACGTCGAGCGGGTTGCGCGGCACGACGGTCTCCTCGATCAGCGCCTCGCGCATGCGCCGTGCGACGACGGTGGACTCGAGCAGGTCCGAGCGGAACTTGGGGAAGATCCGGCCCTTCGACGTCTCGCCGACGCCGTGGCCGGCGCGGCCGATGCGCTGGAGGCCGCGCGTGACGGACTTCGGCGACTCGACCTGCAGCACGAGGTCCACCGCGCCCATGTCGATGCCGAGTTCGAGCGACGACGTCGCCACGAGACACGGCAGCTCGCCCGACTTCAGCATCTCCTCGACGACCAGTCGTTCCTCGCGGGCGAGGGAGCCGTGGTGTGCGCGCGCGATGTCGGCCGGCTTGCCCTCGTCACCGGCGAGCTCGTTCAGGCGCATGGCGAGCCGTTCAGCGCCGCGCCGGTTGTTGACGAAGACGATCGTGGACTTGTGCGACTGGACGAGCTCGAGCAGCTCGGGGTAGATCGCCGGCCAGATCGACCGCCTGGTGGCGCCCCCGCCGGCGAGCGGGTCGAGGTCCTCGACTCCTTGGTCCGGCTCGCGCATGTCCTCGACCGGGACGCGGATCTCGAGGTCGAGCGGCTTGCGCAGGCCGGTGTCGACGACCTTGCACTCGCGCGTCGGGCCGACGAGAAAGCGCCCGACCTCCTCGAGCGGCCGCTGAGTCGCCGACAGGCCGATCCGCTGGACGGGGTGTCCGGCCTCGTGTTCGAGGCGTTCGAGCGTCAGCGCCAGGTGCGCGCCGCGCTTGGACTGCGCGACCGCGTGGATCTCGTCGACGATCACCCACTCCGCGTCTCTGAGGAATTCCCGTGCGCGCGAGGTGAGCATCAGGTAGAGCGACTCGGGCGTCGTGATCAGGATGTCCGGCGGCTTGCGGAGCATCGCCGCGCGCTCCTTCTGCGGCGTGTCGCCCGTCCGGATGGCCACCGATATGTCCCCGCCAATCCCCTGGAGCGGGGCGCGCAGGTTCCGCTCGATGTCGTAGGAGAGCGCCTTCAGCGGCGAGACGTAGACGAGGCGCGTCTTCCGTTCGTCGGCCGGGAGCGGTTCCGCTACCAGCCGGTCGAGGCCCCAGAGGAAGGCGGCAAGCGTCTTGCCCGAGCCCGTGGGGGCGGACAGGAGCACGTGCTCGCCGCCCGCGATAGCCGGCCATGCCTGCGCCTGGGCCTGCGTGGGCTCGGCGAAGGCGCGTTCGAACCAGTTGCGGACTGCGGGAGTGAAGTTGGCCAGTGGGTCTGCTGAAGGCACGGAACCTTTCAGCGTATCGCCAGCCCGGACGCTCGGTCAAAGACCGCGTCGGTCATCTCCTCGGTCAGCTTGCCGGTGAACGTGTTCTGTTGGCTGGGGTGGTACGAGCCGAGCAGCCAGCGTCCGCTCGGCAGCTCGAACTCGGTCATGTGTCCGAACTTCGGGCGCGGCGGTGGGGGCGGGTCGATCCTGAGCGCGGCGTCCCACGCGAAGCCGCCGAGGCAGACGATCACGCGCACGGACGGCATCAACTCGAGCTCCTGCGCGGCGTAGGGAAGGCAGTTGTCGCGCTCGGACGGCAGCGGGCGGTTCGCCGGCGGCGCGCAGCGGACGGCCGCGGCGATGAAGGCGCCGCGCAGCTCGAGCCCGTCGCCTGAGTGGAGCGACGTGGGTTGGTTCGCGAACCCGGTCCGGTAGAGGGAGGCGAACAGCCAGTCGCCCGAGCGGTCGCCCGTGAACACACGCCCGGTGCGGTTGCCGCCGTGCGCTGCGGGCGCCAGGCCGAGGACGTACACGCGCGCCTGGGGGTCGCCGAAGCCCGGGACCGGGCCGGCCCCAGTAGTCCTCGTTCGCATACGCGGCGCGCTTCTCCCGTGCGACCCGCTCGCGCCACTCGACGAGGCGCGGGCAGCGGCGGCAGGTGGTGATCTGCCGCTCCAGCTCCTCCAGCGTCAAAGGTTTGCCCGCACGAGGCGCACGAAGATGTCGACCACCTGCGGGTCGAAGTGCTTCCCGGCCGCGTGCTCGAGCTCCTCGAGCGCGACCTGTGCCGGAATCGGAGGCCGGTATGGGCGCGGCGAGGTCATTCCGACGTAGGCGTCGAGCACCGAAATGATCCGCGCGCCCATCGGGATCTCCTCGCCGTCGAGGTGGTCCGGATAGCCGGTGCCGTCGAGGCGCTCGTGGTGGTGGCGGATCCAGCTGCCGACGTCCTGGGGATGCCCCTCGCCGCGGGCGTACGCCTCGCCCAGCTCGGGGTGCTTGCGCATCGCCTCCCACTCGGCGTCGGTCAGCGGCCCGGGCTTCTCGACGATGTGCTCGGAGATCATGTCCTTGCCCACGTCGTGCAGCGAGCCCGCGAGCTCGAGCATGGCGAGCTCCTCAGGCTCGAGCCCGAGGATCTCCCCGACGCGGCGCGCGTACTGGCCGACGCGGTTCTCTTCCTCTTCCTCGTTCACGCCTTGAGCCTCCGGCCGCTGGTGAACAGGTAATGCGAGAACAGGTACGCGGGGACTGCCACCGCCGTCGTGACGCCGAGCGACAGCCAGACGCTCACGTCGGCCTCGCCGAGCATCCCGAACCGCATCGCCTGGATCAAATAGAAGAGCGGGTTGAAATGGGAGAGCTCCTCCCACGGCGAGCCGAGCATGTCGACCGAGTAGAAGACGCCGCCGACGAACGCGAGCGGGAGGATCACGATGTTCGAGATGAACGTGGTGTGGTCCCACTGCTCGGCATAGATGCCGACGATCATGCCGAGTGCGCCGAAGCCGATGAGCGCGAGCAGCGACGCAAGGAGCAGCACGTGCGGATTCTCGACCGGCACACCGGTGAGCGGGATCGCCAGCGCCAGCAGGCCCGCTCCGATCACAAACCCGCGAACGACGCCGCCGAGGTTCCAGCCGAGGTTGACCTGCCAGGGGTGCATGGGCGCGGACAGAACGTCATGGGCGTACCGATCGGAGCGGGCTTGGTAGATCGACGACGCGTTGTTGTTGTACGCCTGCTGGACCATCGTCATCGCGATCAAGCCGGGGACGATGAAGACCTCGTAGTCGAAGCCCTCCACCTGCTTGATTCGGCCGCCGAGCGAGAGCCCGAACACGACGATGAAGAGGGTGGACGAAATGACGGGGGCGAGCACGGTCTGCGTCCAGAGCTTCGAAACCCGCAGCGTCTCCCGGCGCGCCAGCCAGAGCAGGCCTCCGTACCCGGTCTCCACGCGTTCCTGCACGTGGCCGAGAGTAACGGTGGGCGCCTAACCTGCCGAAGACTGGGGAACACCCGCCGATGATTCGCTCTCTCCTGACCGCTTGCGCGCTACTCGCGCTGTCCGCCGCACCTGCCCTCGGGGCGATGCAGGCGCCACCGATGACCCTTCCGGGGGACGCGCGCGCTGCCCGGGCGCCGGCCGACCCCGACAGCTGGATCGTCGGTGCCCGCGATGTCCACGCCGCGGCGCGACTCGCCCGTCGTTACGACGCGGTGGCGGTGGGCTCGGTGGGGGCGCACATCGTCGCGCGGGAGGACGCGCGCGCGTTCGCCGCGGCGCTTCGCCGCCGCGGCCTGCTCTCGTTCGCAGAGCCGAACGTCCTGAGCCGCCAGCGCGAGACCGGGACCGACCCCTTCACCCGCAGCAGCCGCTGGCGGGGGATCGTCGTGGAGGAAGGGCTCGAGCCGCCGGCGGTCACCGGTGCCAGCCCGAAGCTCGCCCTGATCGACTCGAAGCTCGACATCACCCACCCCGAGTTCGAGGGCAGCCAGATCACGACCGTCGGCTCACGCACCGTCCGGGACGAGCACGGGACGGCGACCGCCTCGGTCGCTGCCGCGCCGACGAACGGACGCGGCATCGAGGGCGTCTGGCCGGGCATGATCGCCACCAACTTCGCCACCAACCTGTCGTGCGGCGACATCGTCAACCGGATCCAGATGGTCGTCGACGGCGGCTACGACGTCCTGAACATGAGCTACGGGGCGGCCCAGGAGTGCTTCGCCGAGTCCGCCGAGCTGCAGCGGGCCACCGCCGCCGGCGTCCTGCTCGTGGCCGCGGCGGGGAACGAGTTCGCCGAGGGCAACCCGCTCGAGTATCCGGCGTCGCTCCCGCACGTCGTCACCGTCGCCGCCGTCGATCTCTCCGGAAACATCAGTTACTTCTCGAATGCGAACGCGGCCGTCGACCTGGCCGCCCCGGGCGAGCAGATCGCGACCGCGGTCCCGATCGCGCACGATCCCGACGGCGACGGGAACGGCTACGCGCTGCTCGACGGCACGAGCTTCGCCGCGCCGATCGTGGCCGGGGTGGCCGCCTGGGTGGCCGCCGAGCGGCCGGGCCTGACGGTCGACCAGCTCGCGAACGTGGTCAAGCTGTCCGCGATCGACCTCGACGAGGATGGATGGGACCCGAACACGGGATACGGGCTCGTCCAGGTCGGAAACGCGCTCCGGGTGCGCGCGCCGAGGAACGACCCGCACGAGCCGAACGAGAACATCTTCTGGGTCAACGGCGAGATATTCCGCCACCCCGAACCGCGGGTCTACGACGGCCGCCCGCGGCGGGCGCGCGTCAGGGCGCGCCTCGACCAGTTCGAGGACCCGGCGGACGTCTACCGCGCTCGCTTCCCCGCTCACTCGCGCACGCGGATAACCGTCAGGCCTAGCTACGGCGACGCCGACCTGGCGGTCTACCGCGGCAGTGCGAACAGCACGTCGGCCCCGCCCGTCGGGCTGTCGCAGCGCGCGGGTGGAGCGCGTGAGCGCCTCGTTATCGAGAACCCGGGCCGGCGGCGCCGGGGCTTCGTCGAGATCTACATCGATCCCGCGGCGCGCGGTCTCGATGCGGGCTACACGCTCAAGTTCAAGCGGATTCGCTGACGCCTGCGCCGACGCCCATCGCCTTCACGTAGACGTCCTCGAGCGAGCTGGCGCCGTAGTGCGCGCGCAGCCCCGCCGCAGTGTCGCGCGCTATCAGGCGGCCGTGGCGGATAAGGGCGATCTCCTCGCAGAGTGCCTCCGCTTCGTCCAGATAGTGGGTCGTCAGCAGGACCGTCGTGCCCTCCGCGTGCAGCCTGCGGATGTAGCGCCACAGTTCGGTGCGCAGCTCGAAGTCGATGCCCGCGGTGGGCTCGTCGAGGATCACGAGCCGCGGCCGGTGCATGAGCGCACGCGCCAGCAGCACGCGCCGGCGCATCCCGCCCGACAGCTTCGAGGTGCGCGTGTTCGCCTTCGCGCGCAGATCGAACACGTCGATCATCTCGTCGGCGCGAGCGGTCGTATCGGCGCCCGACATGCCGAAGTAGCCGCCGTGGTAGACGAGCGTCTCGCGCACGGTGAGAAATCGGTCGAGGTTGATGTCCTGCTCGGCGAGCCCGACGTCGCGGCGTGCCGCGAGCGTGTGCGCCGGGCGGCCGAACACGAGCACCTCCCCGCCCGTGATACGGATCAGATTGCAGACCGCGTTGATCGCGGTCGTCTTGCCGGCGCCGTTCGGCCCGAGCAGGCCGAAGACCGCCCCGACCGGGATCTCGAGGTCGAAGTTCTCGAGCGCGAGCGTGCCGTCGTCGTAGCGCTTGGTCAGGCCGCGCAGCTCGAGTGCCGGCGTCATGCCAGCCGCCTGCCGTACTGCTGCTCGTAGTACTCGCGGTACTCACCGGAGCGAATCGGCTCCCACCACCACTCGTTGTCGCGATACCACGAGACCGTCCGCTCGAGTCCTTCGTCGAACCCGACTTGCGGTGCCCACCCGAGCGCCCTCAGCTTGTCGGAGGAGAGCGAGTAGCGGAGGTCGTGGCCCTTGCGGTCCTCGACGTGCTCGACCAGCCCGGAGTCCGCGCCCGTCAGCTCGAGGACGCGCTCGACGACGCGCAGGTTCTCCTCCTCGTCGGCGCCGCCCGCGTTGTAGACCTCGCCGGCTGCCCCCTCACGTGCCACCAGGTCGATCGCCTGCGCGAAGTCGTCCACGTAGAGCCAGTTGCGCACCTGGCGCCCGTCGCCGTACACGGGGATGTTGTCGCCGTGGAGCGCGTTGAGCACGCACAGCGGGATCAGCTTCTCCGGGTGCTGGCGCGGCCCGTAGTTGTTCGAGCCGCGGCAGATGGCCGCATGAATCCCGTGCGTGTGGACGTGCGCCTGCACCAGCAAATCGCCGGCGGCCTTTGTCGCCGAATAGGGCGAGGAGGGTCGCAGCGGCGAGTCCTCCGTGAACGAGCCGCGCTCGATCGAGCCGTACACCTCGTCGGTCGACACCTGGACGTAGCGCGCTACACCCAGCTCGCGCGCCGCGTCGAGCAGCACGCCGGTGCCGATCACGTGGGTGACCGCGAACGGGTCCTGGCCCGAGATCGAGCGGTCGACATGCGACTCGGCCGCGAAGTTGACGACGAGATCGCAACCCTCCATCACGCCGCGGACCGCGGCGGGGTCCTCGATCGCGCCCTCGACGAACTCGATCCGCTCCTCGACGTCGCTCAGGTTCTCGCGCCTGCCCGCGTACGTCAGCTTGTCGAGCACGACGACGTCGTCGCCGGGCTGAGACTCGAGCAGGACGCGGACGTAGGCCGAGCCGATGAAGCCTGCCCCGCCCGTCACGAGTGTCCTCACGTCGCGACCGCCCGCTCGGCCAGATACGAGGCGAGGCCCTCCTGCCAGTCGGGAAGGTAGATGGCCTCGGTGCGCTCGGTCGAGAGCACGGAGTACGGCGGCCGGGGAGCGGGCCTCGAGAGCTCGGCGGTGGTCATCGAGAGCATCCGGACCTCGAGCGAGCTCTGGCGGAAGATCTCTTCGGCGAACTCGTACCACGAGCACTCGCCCTGGCCTGCGATGTGGTGGATGCCGAAGGCGGTCGTGCCGATCAGGCGCACGAGCGCGTCGGCGAGGTGCGCGGTGTACGTGGGGCAGCCGACCTGGTCGCGCACCACTACGACGTCGCCCTGGTCGTGGCCCAGCGCGAGCATCGTGTCGACGAAGTTCCTGCCCGCCGTGCCGAACAGCCATGAGCTGCGCACGATGTAATAGCGCTGGTTCGCCGCCGCCGTCTCGGCCTCGCCGGCCGCCTTCGTCTGTCCGTAGACCGACAGCGCGCGCGGTGTGTCGGACTCGACGTACGGCGCACCCTTGAGCCCGTCGAAGACGTAATCCGTCGAGGGATAGACGACGCTGGCGCCGACCTCTGCGGCCCCGAGCGCGACGTGACGGCTGCCCTCGACGTTTACGCGCGATGCGCCCTCGAGGTCGTCCTGTGCGGCGTCGACGTCCGTGTAGGCGGCGCAGTTCACGACCACCTCGGGCTTCTCCTTCACGCATGCGCGCCAGACTGCCTTGGCATCGGTGATGTCGAGCTCCGCGTGCGTGAGCGGGACGACGTCGTGGTTCCAATACCTCGCCGCGCGAACGACGTCGGTCCCGAGCATCCCGCCGGCTCCTGTGACCAGGATCTTCACGCTTACAGAATGGCGATCTCGGCGTTGTCGCCGACGACGAAGCGATATGCGCGCGGCAGTTCGGGCCCACGGGCGATGGCCACGTTCTTGCCGATCAGGCTCGCCTCGATTCTCCCGTGGAGATCCTGGATCGACGAGCCCTCGAGCACGATTGCGTGCTCGATCTCGGCGTTCGCGACCACGACGTGGTCGCCGATCGCCGTGTAGGGGCCGATGTAGGCGTCGGTGAGGACGGCGCCGCGCCCGATGATCGCGGGGCCGCGCACCGTCGTGCGCTCCAGCCGGGCGCCGCGCTCGATCGCGACGCGGCCCTCAACGCGCGACTCGATCAGCTCCCCGTCGTGGCGCTCCTCGATCTCGTCGAGGATCAGGCGATTCGCCTCGAGCATGTCCTGGACCTGCCCGGTGTCCTTCCACCAGCCGCGGACGATGTGCGGATCGACGCGCAGGTCCGCGTCGACGAGGTGCTGGATGGCGTCGGTGATCTCGAGCTCGCCGCGGCCGGAAGGCTTGATCGCGCGCGCGGCCTCGAACACCGACTGCGTGAACATGTAGACGCCGACCAGGGCGAGATCGGTCGTGGGCTCGGAGGGCTTCTCGGCCAGCCTGGCGACGCGTCCGTCGCCGTCGAGCTCCGCCACGCCGTAGTGCTCGGGGTCGGGGACGGGGGTCAGCAGGATCAGCGCGTCCGGCTCCTCCGAGCGGAATGTCTCCACGAGGCCGGTGATCCCGTCGCGCAGGAGGTTGTCGCCCAGGTACATCACGAACGGCGACCCCGCGAGGTACTTCTCCGCGGTCAGGACGGCGTGCGCGAGCCCGAGCGGCTCCTCCTGCTCGATGTAGGTGATGTCGAGCCCGAACGCCGAGCCGTCCCCGGCCGCCGCCCGAATCTCGGCACCGGTTTCCGGGGCGATGATGATCCCGACGTCACGGATTCCCGCGGCGGCCATCGCCTCGACGCCGTAGAACAGCACCGGTTTGTTCGCCACCGGCACGAGCTGCTTCGCGCTCGTGTAGGTGATCGGGCGCAAGCGGGTGCCGCGGCCGCCGGCGAGGATCAAACCTTTCAGCGCTTCCATCAGTAACTCCCGCCGAGCTTCGAGTGGTCCCACGAGACGATCCGCGTGGGCTTGAAGCGCAGCCCGACCCGCTTCGGCGCCTGCTTCTCGACCATCGCCGTGACCGACTCGTCCAGCGTGCCGGCATAGCGCTCGAAGAGCGCCAGCCCATACGGCTTTGCGTCGCGGTCCATTTCCACGTCGCACTCCATCATCACGCCGCGCAGCTCGTGGTACTGGACGCCGGTTTCGATTTGGATGGTCGCGCGCGGGTCGCGTTCGAGGTTCTTCGCCTTCTGCGACTTCGCATACGTCCAGCCTGTCATGCCGAGGCCGTCGGGCACGTACCACAGGGCCACGAGATGCGGGCGGCCGTTCGGGCCGATGGTTCCGATCGTCATCACCATCTGCTCTTCGAGGAACGCGCGCACTTCATCGTCCGACATGCGGATCTCATCGCGCCGCGACATGTGCGGCGAAACCTACTCAGCTGCGAGCCAGGCCCGCGAGCGCCTCGGCGCCCTCGAGCACGGCGCTGCGTGCCTCGTCCGGCTCGAGCACGACGGCGTCGCCGCCGAGGCTGAGGATCTGGTGGACCAGCCAGTTCGTGCCCTGGAACGGCAGCTCGACGATGACAGCCCCGTCCTTCAGCTCCTCCACCACGCGCTTGTCCTCGCGGGCCCAGCGGGCGCGCTCGGGCGACCACCAGATCCGGGCTACCTGGGAGCCCTCGACCTCGCCCGTCCGCAGCCAGCCGCGGGTGTCGGCCTCGACCCCCTCGCGCGGCTCGAACTTCTCCTTGGTGACGTCCGCGGAGCGGATGCGGTCGAGCCGGAAGGTGCGCGTGTCCTCGCGCTCGAGATCGAATGAGACGACGTACCACCCCTCGCGGCCGTTGGCCAGCTGGTACGGCTCGATCCTGCGGATCGAGAAGTCGTCCTCGTTCTCCTTGTAGTAGTCGATCTCCACGACGCGGTTGCGGACGATGCCCTCGCTGAGGACGCGCGCGACGTCGGAGTCGTCGCCCTTCGCACGGGTGATCTGGAGCCCGTCCTGCGACGGGTCCTGCCCGAGCGCGTCGACGATCTTCTGCCGTGCCGACTCGAGCGAGCCCTCGGGGATGTGCTCGCCGATCAGGTCGATCGCGGCGACCAGCGCCTTCGCCTGCAGCGGCAGGAGACGTGCCGGGCGCGCAAAGTTGTCGCCGTATGGCTCGGGGTCGACCTCGATCGTGTCCCCCTGGACCTCGGCGTAGACCACGTAGCTGCCGCCGCCGAAGTTGACGACGTTCAGCACGTCGATGTCCTCCTGCAGCTCCTGTTCGGTGACGTTGAGCTGCTGGCAGAGCGGGGCGAGGTCGAGCTTCGTGCCCTCGCGCGCGGCCTTGATCAGGATGCTCGCGAGCGTGACGAGGCGCGCGAAGCGCTCAGGCCGGATCGGCGAGTCGCCCTTGCCCTCCTCCGGCTCTGCCTCGGCGCGCTCCGCCTTGCGCGCCTTCGGCTTTGCGGTTTCGAATGCGCCGCTGTGGCGCTCGACGATCAGCTCGAGCCGCTCCGCGGCCAGGTCGACGAGCTCGTCCGGTCCGAGCAGGCGCGCGCGGTCGCCGAGCTCGAGCACCCACGCGACGATCGCGCGCGGGTCGGCGTACTCGGTCTCGAAGACCGAGCCGTCACCGGGTGCGTCATCCACGTCGGCGGCCGGCTTGATGCCGCCCGCGTGGCCGTAGTGGCGCTCGATCAGCCAGTCGACGCGCGGGGAGAGCCAGATCCGGGCGGTGCCCTCCGGCTCGCCGAGCTGCCAGTCGGTGCGGGTGGCGTACCAGCGGTGGTCGAAGTCCTCCGGGCGCGCGAAGTCATGCTCGGCCTTGGACGAGTAGGAGACCTTCCCGCGGATGCGCGACAGCCTGAACACGCGGATGTCCTGCCGCTCGTGCGAGTAGCCGATCAAATAGAACTGCCCGCGCTGGTAGAGGAGCTGATACGGGTCGACCTTGCGCTTCTCCTCCGCGTCGCGGCCGATCGTGTAGTAGTCGAAGACGATCGTCTTGCGGCGGAAGATCGCGGTCTCGACCTTCGACAACCGCTGCGACAGCTCGCGCCCGCCGGCCTCGGCGGTCTGGGCGAGCGCGACCGGCTGGTTCTCGGCCGTGCCGAGCGGCGACGGCTTCCCCCACGAGAGCTGCTGGAGCGCGAGCCGCAGCGGCTCCGCGTACGCGAACTCGCCGTCGAGCAGGCTGAGCGCCATCCGCAGCGCGCCGAGCTCCGCGTCCGAGAACTCGATCGCCGGCAGGTAGAAGTTCTCCGGCGGCAGCGTGTAGCTCTCCGCCTCGTACGAGCCGTCGGCCGGCTTGTCGACCTTCAGGTCGATCCCCAGCGACTCGAGCTCCGCCCGGTCGGCGTAGAAGCGGCGCGCGAAGGCGTCGTCGTTCATCCCCGAGTAGCCCTCCACCTCCTGCTTGATCTCGAGGGCGGTCACGGAGCGCCGCTCGGCCATCAGGAACGAGATCAGCGAAAGCTGGCGGATGAGCTTTTCGGTGTCTTTTGCCACTGCTGGCCCAGCATAAGGAAGGGAAACGCACGCCGGACCCCCGTTATGCGACGGGGATGCGCGCTTTTCCGCTTTTTGCGGGCTGGCTAGGCCGCGTCGCGGCGCGCGAAGTACGCCGAGCCGTCCAGCGCGCGGTCGAAGCGCGACCAGCGCTCGCCGTCGCTGAGCGACTTTTCGAGCCGGTCGAAGCTGCCGAGCTTGCCGCCGAGGTTGTCGATCGCGTGGACGAGGGTGGCCTCGCGCGTGCACGGGACCACGGGGCTGCCGTGCTCGAGCGAGCCGTGGTGGGACAGGATGATGTGGAGGACGGCCTCGGCCGTCTCGGCCGGGAAGCCCGGGATCTCCTCGATCTCGCGCCTGACGATGTGGTACCCGAGCGGGATCTCGCCCTGGAGCTTGCCGGCGTCCGAGAGGTCGATCGCCTCGCCGTCCATCTCGTACGCCTCGATCTTGCCGATGTCGTGCAGGATCGCCCCGGTGACCGCGACGTCGCGGTCGAGCCCGCCGAAGGTGGCGGCCATGGCGCTGACGCCCTGGGCGACGGAGAGGCAGTGCTCGAGCAGCCCGTGGCGGTAGGCCTGGTGGTAGTGCTTGGCCGCGGGCCACACGCTCCACCGCTGCCAGATCCGCCCGTCCGGCGACAGGCAGCGCTCGAGCAGCTGGCTCAGGTACGGGCACTGGACGGTGCCGATCAGCTCGCGGAGGTCGGCCTCCATCTGCGCGAACGGGATCGGCGCGCACTCGTGCAGGTCCTGGGGGTCGTATTCGCCGTCGCCCGCGGCCCTCAGCGTGCGGATCGTCAGCGTCGACCCGTAGCGGTCGTCTACCGAGTAGGTGCCGCGCACGATTACGACGGTGCCCGCCGCCGAGCTCTCGGCCACGCTGTCCACGTCGTCCCAGCAGACCGCCTCGACACGGCCCGTCACGTCGCCGAGCTGGAGCTTCAGGAACGCGTCGCCGTTGCGCTTTGCGCGCCGGCTGACCTCGCGCACGACGAAGGCGGTCTCGACCTGCTGGCCGTCCGCCAGATCACGCGCGAAGACCTTCTCGCTGAGCGTCGGTATGAGAATCGCCTGCTCCATCCGGCGGCCCAACTTAGGGCCGACACCGGACGGCTCCCGGCGCTTAGAGTGCCCGCATGGACGCGGTTCTCGTGGCCGGCGGGACCGGCGCGCTGGGCGGCGCCGTCCTGCGCGAGCTGCTCGATGCAGGGCACCCGGTAACGGCCACCTGGGTCGTCGAGCGAGAGCTCGAGCGGGTGCAGAAGGAGGACGGCTTGTCGCTGGTCCAGGCCGACCTGATGGACCCGGATGCTGTCGATGAGGCGGTCAACGGCGTCGAGGATCTGGGCGCCGTGGTCAACCTCGTCGGCGGCTTTGCCTCCGGCCCGCGGGTGCACGAGACCGACCCCGACGACTGGGAGAGCCTGCTGCGGCTGAACCTGCGGCCGGGCTTCCTGCTCGCGCGAGCGGCTATGCCGCGGCTCGTCGAGCGTGGCGGTGGCGCGTACGTCGGCGTGTCCGCCCGGCCTGCCCTGCGGCCGTTCCCCGGTGCCGCCGCGTACGTCACATCCAAGGCTGCCGTGCTCGCGTTCGTGCAGGCGCTCGACGCCGACTACCGCGCGGACGGGATTCGCGCGAACGCGATCCTCCCGAGCGTGATCGACACGCCGGCGAACCGCGCCGCGGAGCCCGATGCGGACTTCTCGAAGTGGGTGCAGCCGGCCGAGATCGCGAAGGTGATCCGCTTCCTCGTCTCCGGCGACGCCGCGGTCACGAGCGGCGCTGCGATCCCGGTCTACGGGCGCGCCTAGGCGAGCAGGACCTCGGCCCGGCGGCCGACGCGCAGCCGCAGGCCGGAGGGGAAGGCGAAGTCGCGTGTCACGGTCGCGCCGCTTCCCACGAGGCTGTCCTCGAGCCTGTGCCCGATGTGCCTGATCACCGCGTGGTCGAGCACGATCGAGTGCTCGAGCTCGGCACCCTCGAGGCGGACCTCCGCGCCGACCGCGCTGTACGGGCCGACGAACGCGTCCTGGAGCACGGCACGCGGGCCGATCACGGCCGGGCCGCGGATCGTGCTGCGCTCGACCACGGCGGTGGGATGGATCTGGACCCTCCCCTCGATGCGCGCCTGCGACAGGTCGCACCCGCCGAGGTCGGGCTCGATCGCGTCGAGGACCATCCGGTTCGCGGCGAGCAGCCCGTCGACCTCGCCCGTGTACTTCCACGAGCCGTTGACGATCCGGGTCTCGAGCCGGCCGGTGTCGCCGACCGCGCGCACGATCTCCGTCACACCCGCATCGTCGGGCAGCTCGAGTGCGGCTGTCTATCGCGGCGGGCCCGAGCACGAACACGCCCGCGAGCGCCTGCTCGGCGGGCGGCACGGGCTTGTCCTCGACGAGCCGCAGCGGGCGCACGTCGCCCGTCGGCGGCTGCATGCCGAACTCTGCGGCGTTCCGCACCAGGAAGATCGCGTCGCCACCGCTGCGCTCGAGCTCGTCGAAGAGTGGCGGCAGCGGCTGTGCGACGAGCGCGTCCCCGAGGTGGACCATCACGGGGCGGTCGTCGAGGAAGTGCGTGGCGGCGCGGAGCGCGTGCACGAGGCCGCGTGGCTCGCCGGCGTCGAGGCAGCCGATCCGCATGCCGTCGGTGGTGGCGGCGAGCAGACTCTGCACGTCGTCGGCGGTCCCCGGCGAGACGATCACCGCGACGTCCTCGACCCCGCACTTCTGCATGGCCGCGATTCCGTAGAAGAGGAGCGGCAGGTTGGCGACGGGCAGCCGGTGGGCGGCGCGCGCGCCCGCCAGCGCGGTGAGCTCATCGTCGCGCGTGGATGCTGCCAGGAGTAGGCCTTTCCCCGTAAGGGTCATGCAACGACCTAACGCAGGGACAGCGGGAGAACTGGCGGGTGGGCGGGATCGCGGCTAGAGCGAGCGGGCCCGCGCCGCGGTCTGCGTCAGCTCTGCGAGCTCGAAGTCCGGCTCCTCGCCGAACTCGCGCAGCATCCGCATCCGGAATGACGTGAAGCGCCGCGCAGCCTCGGTCCGCCGCCCGAGGCGCAGCCAGGCGGTCAGCAGCTGCTTGTGTACCTCGGCGTCGTAGGGCTCGAGCTCGGCGAGCTGTTCGAGCACCGCTGCCGCGCCGTCGATGTCGTCGCGCTTCGCGAAGATCGTCGCGAGCAGGCGCAGGCACTGGGTGGTCAGGCCGCGCAGCCGGTCGCGCTCGCCGTAGGCCCATTCGGCGTACGGCTCGTCGGAGAGGAAGTCGCCGCGATAGAGCTCGAGCGCCTTGCCGAGCTCGGCCTCCGCCTCCGCGGTCGCGCCCCGGCGAGCCGCCTCCATCCCCTTCTTCGCCGCCTCCTCGAAATCGTCCGCGTCGATCTGCACCCGCCGGCGGTCGATCGCGTAGCCGCCCTGCACGGCCGCGATGAACGACGACGGCGCCCGCTTGGGGCGGTCCGGCTCGAGCTTGTCGCGCAGGGAGTGGACGAAGTGGCGGACGTTGTTGAGCGCCGTCGGGCCCGCCCCCGGCCACAGCGCCTCGGCGATCTCCTCGGCGTGCACGACCCGGTTGCGCTCGCAGACCAGGTACTTGAGGACGTGGCCGGGGCGCTGCTGGAGCCACTTGCCCCCGAGCGGCCCCTCGGGGCTGTCCACGTGCATCCGCCCGAACGCCGAGATCCGCAGCCGCGGGCCGCTGATCCAATGCGGATCGCTGCGGCGCCGGCGGTCGCGCGCGTCGCCGGGGCGCAGGTGGAGAAGCCCGCGGCCGTCGCCGAGCGGCGCGGCGGTCACCCAGAGCGCGCTGACGCCTCCGGGGCTGCGGGTGTCGATCCGGATCTCGGGAAGCGGGGCATCGGCTTGCGCGGCCCGCTCGGCCAGGCAGCCCTCCGCGCAGGGCCCGCCGGGCGCCATGCAGTCGAGCAACTCCGCGCAGCGTGGCGCCTCGGCGCCCTCGAGCGCGGGGAGGTAGCCCTGGGCGCAGGGGTTGCTCGCGCTCACGAGCCCGCCGGGCTCGACGACGAGCACGCCGTAGGGAAGGCGCGCGAAGACGTCGTCCGTGTGTCCGGAGCCGTCCGTGGCGCCGGCCGTCATCGAGTCCGAGTCCATCGATTCGACCCTGGAGCGATCATACACCTCATACCAGATCTGTGTCCCCATTTTGGGTTACAACAAATTTGTTAGCGAGCTAATTCGCAACTAACAAGACACCTAATCGGCGCCAAAGGAGCGGTCCTTAAGTTGCTCGCATCGTCCAGGGGAGGGCAGGCCCCCAACGGACTCACACACCAGGAGGAACACCACATGCAGCACCTGCTCGACCGCTACTCCACCCTCAACGAGGGCCGCTTCCACCGGAAGCAGAAGCTGGACAAGGATCGCTCGCCGCAGGAGCTGGCGCGCGTGATCACCAGGGCCAAGCAGGGCGACCAGGCCGCGCTGCGCTACCTGTACCTGCGGTTCGCCGACAACGTCTACGGCTACGCGCGCAGCATCGTCCGCGACGAGCACGAGGCCGAGGACGTCACACAGCAGGTGTTCACACGGCTGATGGGCTCGATCGAGCGCTACGAGCAGCGCTCCGTCCCGTTCTCGTCGTGGCTGCTGCGGATCACGCACAACATGGCGATCGACCACATTCGCCGTCGCCGCGCCGTCCCGACCGAGGATACGTTCGCGGTCGACGAGGGTCACGACGAGCACGGCGCCGCGCTGTCGCTGACGCTGCGTGACGCGCTCGCCGAGCTCCCCGAGGAGCAGCGTGAGGTCGTCGTGCTGCGGCACGTGGCCGGCTGGTCGCCGGGCGAGATCGCCGCGCACCTCGGCAAGTCCGAGGACTCGATCCACGGCCTGCACCACCGTGGCCGCCGCGCTCTCCAGCAGGAGCTCGTCGCGCGCGACGCCGCTCCGGTCGCCGTCTCGGCCTAGCGCTACCGGCGCCGCCGCCCCGGCGCGCCGCGCAAGGGCTGGCGCTCACAAACGTTGACTGTGTTGTGAATCGCCTGGTCCTCGCGCTCGCAACTGCGGCGATCGCCCTGGTCCCCGCCGCCGCGGCCTCGGCCGGTCAGGTGCGCGCGGGCGCGGCCGTGCTCGACGGGACCTACCACGTCGGGAACTCGGCCGGGCAGTACTCGTCGACGCGCGACGGCGGCTACGGCGACGTCGATCCCCACGCCCAGCAGGTGAAGAACCAGGCCTCCTACGGGGTCGAGGCGCGGGAGACCGTGCGCGCGCTCGTCGTCGAGGGCGACGGCAACTACCTGGCCTTGGTCTCGAACGACCACTACATCCCGCAGGACGCCCTCTGGCGGCGGACCGCGCAGCTGCTCGACGAGCAGACAGGCGGCGTCATCAACGAGCGGAACCTGACCCTCTCCGTCACGCACAACCACTCCTCGCCCTCGTACTCGTCCTTGAACTGGGGCGTCTGGGCGTTCCAGGACGTCTTCGACTTCCGCTTCTTCGACTACTACGCGAAGCAGAACGCGGCTGCCGTCGTGAAGGCCCTGAACGACATGCACGACGTGCGCGTCAGCGGCACGGCGAGCTACTTCGACAAGTTCCACAAGAACCCGATGGGGCCCGACTGGGGCGACGACGGCACGCCGGTCGGCTTCCCGCGCCCGCACACCGACCACGACCTGACGGTCGTCAGCTTCGAGAACGTGGACAACCCCGGCGATCCGAAGCCGCTCGCGAACATCGTGAACATGGGCCAGCACCCCGAGGATCTCGACGGGTATGACCTGATCACGGGCGAGTACCCGGCGATCGCGGAACGCCTCGTCGACCGCAGCGTCGGCGGCGTGTCGATCTTCACGCAGAACGCGACGGGCACGAGCGAGGTCGAGGCCGACCTCTGGCATCCCGTCCACGACCGGGCGATCTTCGACCACGCCCAGTACCAGCAGATGGAGTGGGCGGGCCGCCTGCTTGCCGACGGCGTCATCGAGAACGTGAACGACATCCGCGCCCAGCAGCCCAACGGCGACACGAGCTCGACCTTCTACGGCGGCACGCCCTACAGCGAGCGCTTCGTGCCTTGGATGACCGACTTCCCCGTCGCGATCGAGGACCGCTGGTTCGGCGGCCCGGTGTCGCATCCCTACCCGGGTGTCTCGTCGTGCCGCACCGACTCTGCGCTCGCGGGCAACCCGCGTGTGCCGATCGTCGGCCTGCCGGATTGCACCGAGGTCCCGGCCGGCAGCACGGCGCAGCCGATCTTCGCGCAGACCGGGGCGGAGTTCCCGGGACTCACCACAGACGACTTCGAGGAGCTCGGCATACCGATCCCCGAGAACTACTCGGCACCCTCGTACACAGGGCTCCAGGACACGCTCGGCGTCCACATGCAGGCGTTCCGCCTCGGCGACATCCTGTTCACCGTCTGCTCGTGCGAGCAATGGGCCGACCAGTCGTTCAACATCAAGACGCGCACGGACACGCAGCCCGGAAACGAGTACCTGGGCTACGACCCGACCGATCCGAACACGAGCGACCGGATCAAGTGCACGCCGAATGACGACGGCACGCACGAGGACGACGGTTCGGGCACGGGCACCTGGACGTGCAACCTGAAGTTCGACCCGGTCGGGTCCGACTCGAGGACATTGCCCGACCAGCTCGTGCAGCACATGCGCGCGCAGATCCGCAACGACGCGGCGGGCTGGGACGATCCGACCTGCGCCGAGCTTGGCTGTGGTGTGCAGGCCGAGTCCGAGCCGACCGACCTGCTGAAGATCCGCGGCAACTACACACACGACGACACCGACGTGCGCGGCGGGACCGTGCAGAGCCAGGAGTTCGCGAACGACCACGGCTACAAGCTGATCGCCACCGTCTCGATGGCGAACGACTACAACGGCTACATCGCGACCTACCGCGACTTCATGGCCCACGACCACTACCGCAAGGCCCTGACCGGCTGGGGTCCCCACTCGAGCGACTACTTCGCGACGCGGCTCACGCGGATGGGCCACGCGCTCAAGGGCGACGACGAGTCGCAGGCCAAGCTCGACGGCGAGACGGATCCGCAGAAGGCCGATCCTGCGTGGGCGCCCGTGATCGCCAAGGAGGTCGCCGACCAGAACGCCGAGGACGCCCGCGTGCGCGCGGTGGCCGAGGCGGCCGCGGCGGGCGTCGTCGCCTACGACAAGACGCTCCCGGACGACGGCACCGGCGATGCCCCGATCGCGCGCCAGCCGGAGGACATCGAGCGCTTCGATGCGGCGACCTTCCAGTGGGTCGGCGGCAACAACTACACGGACAACCCTGTCGTCACGGTCGAGCGCAAGGTGAACGGCCAGTGGCAGGTCTTCGCCGACCAGACCGGCGAGGTCCCCGTGACGGTCGCCTACCCGGCGGGCAAGGCCGAGTTCGACGAGAACGCGCCGGCGAGCGTCGCCGACGGCGTGGTCGGCTACCGCGCCGGCGGCCAGGTCTGGAACTGGACGGCGACATTCGAGGCCTTCGTCTCGTGGATGCCGCTCGTCGATCCGCAGGGCAACGTCTACGAGGCAACGCCGGCGGGGACGTACCGGTTCGTCGTTCACGGCAAGTGGCGGCAAGGTGGCGCCGACGCCGACTACGAGCGCATCTCCGACGAGTTCGAGGTGCGCCCGTGGAGCGGCATCACAGCCGAGAACGCGAAGATCGACGGCGGCGGCCACGTGACCTTCGATGCGGGGCCGACCGCGACGATCGAGGAGAGCCTCGTCGAGCAGGGGGATGGGGACATCGCCACGGCACGGCCGCCGCTCGCGCCCGACAACGCGCCGATCCCGTTCGAGATCGGGCCGATCAACTTCCCGGACACCGCGAAGGACCCGGCGGCGACCGGCGCGCGCTTCCTCAAGCCCGACCGCGGCTACTCCGGCACGAGCCTGACCGAGGTCGAGCACTACTGCCTCAACTGCTCGTTCCGGCCCTGGCTCGACGCGGCTCCGGCGACCACGGCGACCGTCGAGATCACCAAGGCCAAGGGCGGTCGCAAGACGGAGACGCTCAAGCCCACCGCCTCCGGCGTCTTCGTCTCGAAGAGCGCGCTCAAGGCCGGCGACGTGGCTCGCATCATCGTCGCGGACGAGTGGGGCAACCGCAGCGCGCAGCCTGTCGTAGTCTCGCGCTAGCGAGATGGACCCACAACTCGAGGACTGGCGCTCGCGGGGCGAGCACTTCGACTACCTGGGCTTCGACGTCTTCTACCGCCGCGAGGGCAACGGGCCGGTGCTCCTGCTCGCGCACGGCTACCCGTTCAGCTCGTTCGACTGGAGCGACATCTGGCCCACGCTGACCGAGCGCTTCACGGTCATCGCGCCCGACATGCTCGGGATGGGCTTCTCGGCGAAGCCGGTCGAGTACGAGTACTCGGTCCACGACCACGCCGACATGCACGAGGCGCTGCTCGGGCAGCTCGGCGTGACCGAGTGCCACGTGCTCGCGCACGACATCGGCGACAGCGTCGTACAGGAGATGCTCAGCCGGCACGAGGAGCGCGCCGAGGCGGACCGGCCCTACTCGATCAAATCGATCACATGGCTGAACGGCGGCATGTTCATCGAGGCGTACAAGCCGCGCCTGATGCAGACCCTCACGGCGCGTACGCCGCTCGGCGGCCTGTTCGCGATGTTCCCGTCGGTGTTCCTGTCCGACGCCCTCATCCGCCCGTCGGTGAACGAGGTGTTCGGCCCGAACACCAAGCCGACCGATGAGCAGTGGCGGCGCTTCAGCGAGATCCTGAGCTACAACAACGGGCGGGTCGTGATGCACAAGGTCGGCCGCTTCGTCCTCGACCGCTACCACCACCGCAATCGCTGGGTCGCGGCGATGCGCGCGACGAGCGTCCCGATGCGGCTGATCGACGGGCCGTGCGACCCGAACTCGGGCCGCCACATGGCGGAGCGCTACATCGAGGTGATCCCGAACGCCGACGTCGTCCTCCTCGGCGACGACATCGGCCACTGGCCACAGGTCGAGGATCCGGAGGGCGTGCTGACCCACTTCCTCGAGTTCATGGACGCGCGTGAGCATTCGTCCGTGCCGTGACGACGAGCGCGAGGCGATCCTCGCGATCGTCAACGCGGCCGCCGAGGCATACCGCGGTGTAATCCCCGCCGATCGCTGGCACGAGCCGTACATGCCCGCGACCGAGCTCGACCGCGAGCTCGACGCGGGCGTGGTGTTCTGGGGCTACGAGGAGGACGGCGACCTCGTCGGGGTGATGGGGATCCAGGACGTCGGCGACGTCGACCTGATCCGCCACGCATACGTGCTGCCGGCCCAGCAGCGGCGCGGGATCGGCGCCGCGCTGCTCGGGCGGCTCACGGGCCCGGGAGGGCGGCGGATGCTCGTCGGCACCTGGGCCGCGGCCGAGTGGGCGATCGCCTTCTATCGCCGGCACGGATTCGAGCTCGTCCCACAAGAGCGCGCGGCGGAGCTTCTCAGGACCTACTGGTCGATCCCCGAGCGCCAGATCGAGACGTCGGTCGTGCTGGAGCTAGCCGAATGAGGCTCGCTGCGGCTTGCACCCGAGCAGCCGCGTCGACGTGCAGAGGGCGCGCCGCGCGAGCCGCGCGACCTCGATCTGCTTCGGCCCGTCGCCGACGTCGAGGCGCTCGATCTCCTTGCGCTTTGCGAGCGAGATCACCGACAGGTTGTCGGCGCGCGTGTTCGCAACGAAGCAGCGCGTTCCGCGCGCGTTGATCGCGGCCCAGCTGGGCGCATCGTCGACCTCGATGATCGCGGTCGGGCGAAGCCGGCGGGTGGAGAGCAGCGCGACGTAGTCGGACGCGCGGCCCGCCGCGCATAGCGTCCTCCCGTCGGGGGAGAGCGCGAGGCCGTGGTGGGGCGCCTCGAAGTCGTAGTCGTCCTCGGTCACGCCCTCGTCGACCGGCAGCTTTCGGCGCCGCACGATCTCGCCGTTGTCGAGGTCGAACGCGATCACGCCGTGAAACTCGGAGAGCTGCGCGTACATGCGCCGCTCCTCATGGGTGATCACGTACGGCCGGATGCCGCGCTCGAACGGGAACGACTGGACCGGCTCGAGCGTCCGCGAGTCCACCACCGTCAGCTGGTACGGCGACTCCCCGCCCGCAGCGGCTTCGCGCGACTCCTCGGGGGCGACGATGTTGCCGATGCTGCCGTTGTAGATCCGCTGGCCATCCGGGCTCACGTGATTGTCGTGCGGCCACTGTCCCGAGTCGAAGCGGTCGACGATCAGATGCAGCCGGGTGTCGATCACCTCGACCTCGTCCTCGGTCAGCGCGGATACGTACAGGCGGCGGCCGTCTTCCGAGATCGTCATGTGGTCGGAGCGCAGGCCGGGAATCGGCACCTTCCAGCGCAGCCGGCCGGTGCGGATGTTGAACGCGGCTACGTCGCCGCGATGCCCGCGTGAGACGTAGAGGGTGCGCCCGTTCGGCGAGACGTCGAGGTCCTGCGCGTAGTTCTCGCCGCCGGCCGCCTCCACGATCTGCTGGCCGAGGAGCGCCTGGGTCGGGTTGTCCGTTATGCCGGGCTCAGCGCCGTCGGGCAGGATGTCGATCGTTCGCAGGACCTTGAGGCGGCGGGGCGCGACGAGGCTCACCGTCCCGTCCTCGGCGTTCGCCACGAGCACCACCTCGCGGGCGCCCGGCGCGTCCTCGGGCAGGCCGCCGACGTTCGCGGCAGCCGTGCCTGCGGTCGCCAAGACCGCCACCGCCGCCGCAACACATACCCCCAGCCTCACGCGCCTTCAAGGCTACGCGCTACTCGGTGGTCGGCGTCTCGGTAATGACGGGCTCTGCCGCGTCGGCGTCGGGCTTCGTGGCGTCAACCGCCGGGATTTCCGGCACGTAACTCTCAGGCGAGATGGCGGCGCTCTCCTCGGAGGCCACGTTCTCTTCCCGGATGGGCGGAATGGGCGGGGGCTCGCTCTCCTCGTCGGGCGGGGGCTCAGGCTCGTCCTCGGGCTCCTCAGCCGGCTCGCTCGGCTGCTCGGGCGGCGGTGTGATCTCCACCAGGGGCGGCGGGGTCGGAAGGATCTCCGCTGGGGGTGGCTCCTGCGTGTCCTGCCCAGGCGGGTCGCCGTGCGGATTGCCGACCGCCGGTGGCTCGCCGTGGGGATTGCCCTTGTCGTCAGGCGCGCCGGCATCGGGCGCAACGTTCTCGACGGGCACGAGCGCCGGCGTCGTGGCATCGGGTGAAACGGCAGGAACCGGCGTGCTCAGCGGCGGCGCGGGGCTAACCGGCACGGCGGGGATGAGGGTGTCCGGCGGTCGCAGTTCTTCGACCGCCGGAGCAGAGCCCGAGACGACGTCCTCGGCGGCAGCGGGCTCGTCGACGAACGCGATCACCGAGTCGCCGATCGCGCTCTGGGCCGGAGACCCGCGATACGACGGGGGCGCCTCACGGAAGGGTGCGAGCTCCAAGTCAGGCGTGAGGATCGAGACCGGGATGATCTGGGACACCTGGTCGATCGGACGCAGAGCGAAGTCGGGTGAGCCGGCCTCGGCCTCCGCGGCTTGGAGCACGGTGCCCGGCCCCACTGCCTTCACGACCTCGTCCACGACGTGGCGGACGTTCTCGGACGCGGCGTAGGCGCTCCCGCCGCCGAACACCGCGAGTGCCGCGAGCATGGCTGCGAGCCGGCGTGAGCGCGGCAGCGAAATGCCGGAGCCGTTCGCGCGGCGGATGTCGCGCGCGATTGCCACGAGCGCCTCGACGACACGCGGGTCGAACTGCTCACCCGCGTAGCGCCGGACCTCCGTGAGCGCCTCGTCCGCCGAGCGGCCCGGCCGGTACGGGCGGTCCGAGCGGATTGCATGGAAGGCGTCCGCGCACAGGATGATGCGGCTGGCGAGTGGGATCTCCTCGCCCGCGAGCCCGTCGGGGTACCCGCTGCCGTCCCAGCGCTCGTGCGAGTGGCGGACCATGTTGGCGACGGCGCCCATCTCTGGCACCGCACGCAGCATGCGCTCGCCGATCACGGTGTGCTCGCGGATGATCTCCCACTCCTCGTCGTTGAGCGGGCCGCGCTTGTTCAGGATCTCGGTCGGCATCGCCAGCTTGCCGACGTCGTGCAGCTGGGCGGCTGCTGTGAGCCGGTCGAGCTGCAGGTCGCTAAGGCCGAGCCGAGTTCCGATCGACTCGCACAGGGTTACGACGTCGTCCGAGTGAGCGGCGGTCGCGCGGTCGCGCGCCTCGAGTGAGGCGACGGCCATCGCGAGCGCCGCCCGGCGTGCCGCGCTTTCGCCTCCGTCGCCGTTCCCGTTGCCGTTATGACCGCTGTGCCCGTTGCGGTCGGTCTCCGTCGCCACGACTACGCGATTGCCGCCCGAGTTCTTGGCCGCCTGCAACGCGGGCCCCGCCTTGCCGAGCGCGACGATCGGTTCGACGGCGCAATGGAGGACCGCGACGCCGCAGGAGACGGTGACCGCCGGCAGGTTGCTGTTCTGGGCGGCGATCTGCGCTCGCACGCGCTCCGCAAGTTCGCGACCGTCCTCCTCGTCGCCGGGCACGAGCAGCACGAGCTCGTCGTCGCGATACCGAAATGCGAGACGTGGCGACGGCGCCTCTTCCGCGGCCACCTTCGCGCACCTGCGCAGCACCGCGTCGCCGATCGAGCGGTCGTAGTGCTCGTTCACGTCGTGGAAGCGGTCGAAGTCGACCACCACCACGGCGAGTGGCGCGCTCTCCGAGCACGAGGCCGATCGCTGTGCGAGCTCCTTCCACAGGCAACGCGAGTCGCGAAGCCCGGTGACCTCGTCGAGCATCGCGAGGTCGTTGGAGAATCGGTCAACCGAGGGGTGGTCGCCGAGGCGGCCGAAGCGCGACCGCTGTCGTCCTGACGTCTGAGCTGCCGGTGGGGGCGTCTCTAGCACGTAGGCCCCGGGATCGGCAAATCACGCAATTTGCGTAATCGGACATCCGTCCAGCTGCGCCAAGTTGGCTTCAGTTACGGCATAACGAACGGCAACTTCGCCCCAGACGGGTGCGCGCCCATGCCCCGCCGGCCTACTGGATCTCTTCGATCGTGATCATCCCCTTCGCCGCGTGCGGCGGGCCGCCGGCGCGGTCGGGAATGAAGCACATGAACGCGTACTTGCCCGCCGCGAGCTCGAGCTGGGTCACCTGGGCCTCGCCATCGGCGAGCACAGCGGTCTCGACGTCTCCCTCCTCGCCCTGCGTGAACGGGTCCGGGCTCTTCTCATCGGTCTCGAAGAACTTCAGGACCTGCTCGGGAGTCGCGTCGTCCTTTACTGGGCTGGCGATCAGGTGATGCAGCTCCTCGCCCGCGTTCTCGAACAGGAGCGTGTTGGTGCCGGACTTGAGGCCGGAAGCATCGAAGGTGTACTCGCTGGCCGTAACGCTCGCTTCGGCGTCCGGTAGCTCCACATCGGCGGGGTCACCCGTTACCTCGAGCGGAGCGCTCTGCGGCTGCTCGGCGCCCGTGTCGATGACCGCGTAGCTGCCCGGCTCGAGAACCTGGGTCACAGTTCGCGTCTCGCCGGCCTCTGCTGTTCCGACGCCGCCGCCGCCGACCAACCAGTCGGGTATCTGCGAGCCCTCGCCTGTGAGGAGCTCGAGCACGTCCTCGTGCGTGTGGTTGCCGTCGATGCGGATGAGCTGCGCCTCGTGGTTGCCCTCGCCCGTGTTCTCGAGAGTGATCTCTGCGAGCCCGGCGTCGACCGACTCCGGGGCGCGGATTCCCTGTTCGTCCGCGGTGATCGAGACCGTTGCGGCCGATTCCCCGTCCGCGCCGTCATCGTCGTCGTCACCGCACGCGGCGAAGATCAGCGCGGCGGCGAGCATGTTGGCGGCGAGAGCGGTCTTGAGCGTCATCGAAAGCCTCCTCGGCTTGGCGGGGAGGCGGCACGCTAACCCATTCGGGTCCAGACGACTCTCTTGGGCTGCTGCGGAAGCGGCTGCTTGCCGGCCGCCCGCGCTCGCTTATAACCGTCCTCGGCCCACCAGCGGTGGGTGGACTCGACACAAAGGACTCCCATGAAGAGGAAGCTGCTGGCCCAGCGTCCGAGCCCGGCGATGGCCGTGGCGTTTATCGCTCTCTGCGTCGGGGTGACCGGCGGTGCATTTGCCGCGGCGACCATCGACGGCGGCGACATCGAGAATGGCTCGATCACGAAGAAGGACCTGCACAAGAACTCGGTCAACGCCAAGAAGGTGGAGAACAAAACGCTGAAGGCGAATGACTTCGCGCCAGGGGAACTGAAGGCCGGCGTGCAAGGCATTCAGGGGCTTCAAGGCCCGAAGGGCGACAAGGGCGCTCCTGGCGAGGACGGCACCGATGGTGCAGACGGTGCCGATGCGACCGCGCTCTGGGCTGTCATCGGAGACGATGGGACGACCGCCCGCGGAAGTCACGTCACGTCCTCGGCTAAGAACAACGAGGGCTTCTACACGGTCACCTTCGACCGGGACGTGTCCGGCTGCGCGTACGTCCCGGCGATCGGCGGGACCGCCGATTCGGTCCCGAAGGCGTTGATTGGAGCCGCGCGACATCCGTCGAATGTGAACGCCGTCAACATCGACACCTTCGCCTACGACACGGGACCCTTCCAAAGCAACTCCTTCCACCTAGCCGTCTTCTGCTGACCCGATGTCGGAGGAGAACGTGGAGGTAGTGCGGTCCTGGATCGACCGTTACAACCGTCGGGACATGGACGGCCTCATGGGACTGACCGACCCCGACTTCCAGTTCCGGTCTTACTTCGTCGACATCGAATCGCTCTTTCACGGCCACGACGGCCTGCGCACCTACTTCACCCAGCTCGACGACGTGTACGAGTCGTTCCAGGTGGTTGCGAGCGACATGATCGACGCGGGAGCCGCCGTGTTGATGGTCGCGCAGGCGGAGTGGTGCGGCAGGGGAAGTGGGGCAACGGGAGCGACTCCGATCTTCACGGTGTTCTGGTTGAAGGCCGGGAAGGTCTTCACGATGGAGACGTTCTCCGGCCGGCGCGCAGCCTTCGAGGCCGCAGGGCTACGGGAGTAGCGGATGCCGCAGGAAATAATGAAGGCCCCGCTCTCCGCCCGGGGCCTTCTCCACTTCCTTGCGGTGACCTGCGGGGTTCATCACCGCAAGCCGTCCCTCCTGGGGCGGGCGTACCCCGAAGAACGGAGATCTATGCAGGCCGAGGGTCGAGCGTGGATGGGATGGCGAGGGCCGGAATCGAACCGGATACGAGGCTGGAGGCCGAGCGACGTCGCCGGGTCGTTCGGGACCGAGCCTGGATGGCGAGGGCCGGAATCGAACCGGCGACACCACGATTTTCAGTCGTGTGCTCTACCAACTGAGCTACCTCGCCGCGCGCCGAGGATGGTAGCCGCCGGTCAGCGGCAGCTGCCGCTCAGCGGTACACGCAGATGCCCATGCCGAAGGCCTCGCGATACCCCACGACGCGGGCATCGCTGCGCAGCCTGTTCCACGCACGCTCCATCCCCTCCGACCATGTGACGTCGTCGAAGACGACGACGCCGGGCGGGACCAGGTGCGGCTCGATCATCTCTAGATAGTCGAGGGTCGGCTGCTCCTCATGGTGGCCGTCGACGAACGCATAGCCGACGCCTCCGCGCAGGGCGTCAGGTGCAACGTCGTGGAAGAAGCCCTGGCGCAGGTCCACGATCTCCGCGAGCGACAACCGGTCGAGCACCTCGCGCGCGATGGCCGCGCGCCCACCGGACAGCTCGATCGTGACCAGCCGGCCGCTCCCGTTCAGCTGGAGCGCAGCTCCGTGGTAGGCGGCCGAGATTCCGACCAAGGTGCCGAGCTCGATTGCGCGCGCGGGGCGCGCGAGCCTCATCAGTGCGAACAGGAACCTGGCGGAGTCCGGCGGCCTGCTTGCACGGCGGCAGAGCTCACCGAGCACGGCTTCTTCGTACACGTCTTCGGGTGACGCGTCGGGCTCGTAGTCGGTGCGCATCGTGCGCACGATCTCGTCGGAGCTCTCCAGCCGGGCGCGCTCCTCTTCGATCGGAGCGATCGCCGCCTGGTCCTCGGCCGAGAGCTCGTATGCGAGCGCCTGGTCGATCAATTCGACTCCACTCGCATTCGCCTCGCCGCGCGCCCTGCCGCGCAGTCGCTCGAGAAGCCCCGCTTGCATGGGCGCACGGTAGCTCAGAGCCGGTAGCGTCCTCTCCATGTCCGAGCTCATCCACACCTGCTATCGCATCGGCGACATCGACCGCTCAGTCTCGTTCTACGAGAAGCTCGGGTTCGAGGAGGTCGGCCGGTTCCCGATTCGCGACGAGGCGATCAACGTCTTCATGGGCCTGCCCGGCGACGGGGCGCGGCTCGAGCTGACCTACAACCACGGTGTCGACTCGTACGAGCTCGGCACCGGCTACAACCACATCGCGCTCACCGTCGACGACATGGACGGGACGCTCGAGCGGCTCGCGGGGGAGGGAATCGAGCCGGAGAAGCCGCCGTACACCGTGCGCGAGGGCGGCTCGCGACTCTGCTTCGTGCGCGATCCCGACGGCTATCGAATCGAGCTGATTGAGAAGTAGAAGCTAGGCGGAGCTACCGGCGTAGCCCCACGGCTTCGAGGGCTTCGGCTTCGGTTGCGAAGGCTGCCCACAAGACGCTCGTTCTTGTCACGCCACGCGGGCGGCCACCCAGATTGTCATCTTCGAGCGGACTGTTCTCGCTATCCTGCGCCGTGGCCGCTGGTGTGCATCTTGCGTGAGCGTCACATCGCCAGCTCGGGAACCTCCCAACCAGCTTCGATCGCAAGGTCCGGAATCGCACGTCCAGCAGGTTCTGCCACCAGCGTCGGCATTCCGTCGTGGCCGTCATAACCGCCCTCCATGGCAGCCAGGCGCGACAAGGCCTCCACGTCAGCGTCCATCAGTTCGGAAATCGCAGCCGCCGTCGCGTCGGTTGAACGACGTCATTGGCCTGTAAGTCAGCTCGGCATTCCCCTGCGACATCGCCCCCCAGTATCTCCGGTAATGGGACGGCTATCGAATCGAGCTGATTGAGAAGAGCTAGCCGGCGGTAGCCAGGAGAGCGGTGGAGGGCTACTCCCGCAGCCCGGCGGCTTCGAGGGCTTCATCACGATCCCGGAAGACCCGTACACGCACGAGCTTGCCGCCGTCCAGTTCGTAGAGGTTCGAGAGCGGCTGTGTCTGGCGGAAGCCGCGTTCGGACTCCAGGTGGAGCGTCAGCCAGCCGAGAACGCGGTGATCGTCAAGCGACTCCAGACGCTCCACCTCCAACTCGAACACGGTCGCCGCCTCACTAAGGGCGTTGAAGAAGCTCCGGACACCCTGTTCGCCTCGGTTGGAACCCTCGATTGGCGCCACGGGGTTGATCAATTCGAAGTCGGGGGCACACAGCGCGAGGTACGCGTCGACGTCCCGCTCGTTGATCGCAGCTATCGCTCCCTTTACGACCTCCACGTTCTCCTGCGACATCGTCCGCGCAGTATCGCGCGTGTCCCCAGTGCTGCGGGGTTGCGTTAGCGCTGTTGAGTCAGTCGGACGATCGGAATCGTCCGCCCCGCTGCGGCGGCCCGCACGCGGTAGTCCGCGAAGGCGGGGAAGACACGATCAGCAAGGGCCCACAGGCGCTCGCGATCGGCGGCGTCCGCGACCACTTCGGCGCGGAAGGCGCTCGCCCCCGAGGCGGACTTCCGGATTCGCGCGCAGGTTGTGAAACCAGGCCGGGTGCTGGGGCAGCCCTAGCTTCGAGGCGATCACTATCGGGTCGTCGCCGTCGTGGAAGTAGATGACGCCGTTGGCGCGACGCGCCCCGGTCTTCGCCCCAGTCGTCTCAAGCAGCGCGGACGGCAGGAGCCCAGCGGTCCCGACGCGGCTGCCGGTCAGCCGCAGCAGCAAGGGGTCGAGCCGCCACGCGACCAGTCGGCTGACCCAACCCATCGCGCGCGACCCACTAAACCGGGCGAACAGCCGATAGAGCGGGCCGCGTCGGGCCATGGGATCGACGTGGCGAAGCACCTCGCCGGTGTATCAGTTGGCGCGGGCGTCCGCCTCCCGGAGCCCCACGGCTTCCAGAGCCTGCTCGAACGAAGCGTGCAAGGAAAACATCACTGCCCGTCCGTCTCGGAAGCGCACGGCGTGGTTCTGCTGCATATCCGTGGTGACGCCGCTGTCCTTCCCTCGGGCACGGACGGCCACGGCCATGGCCGCACAATCCTCGCCCTCGACGATGCGCTTCACGTCGGGGAGAAACCAGTCCCACGGTGCGCGCGTCGCCTCCCAAAACTCGCCGACGCCGCGATGGCCGCGATAGACCGGCGCAAGGTCGGAAAGGACCCGCTGGTCAGAAGCTCGACCTCGGGATCGCACACGCCCAGCAACGCGTCCAGTTTGCCCTCCGCCCATGCCGAGTACATCTTGCGGACCACATCCATGTTCTCCTGCGACATCGCCGGCGCAGTATCGCGCGTGTTCCTAGTGCTAGGGGTTGCATTAGCTCGGAATCCCTGGCACCTACTCCGACAGTTCGGCCGCTTCGAGGGCTTCCTCGACGTTGAAGTAGCTGCGGATGCGGATCCCCTTGCTGCCCTTGAAGTCGGCGACAGCGGCCCAGGGCGACTCGGTCCCGGCGCCGCTCTCCCTGCCACGAACGTGGAAGCGCCCGATCGTGACGATCCGGTCGCCGAGGTCGCGAATCTCCGAGCATTCGATGTGGGTTTCGCCGAGGGCCTCATAGACGTCTCGGAGCGCCGCGCGAAAGCCCTCGTATCCGAGAAAGGTTCCATCCTCCCCTCCCAGCGAGGTGATCCCGGAGTGCCACTCGATCTCGGGATCGAGGTCCGCCAACATCGCTTCGACATCTCGGCGGTTGTACGCGTCGATGAAGCGCTCGGTCACCTCGACGTTCTCCTGCGACATCGTCCGCGCAGTATCGCGCGTGTTCGTAGTGCCACGGCTCCCAGGAGTGGCGAGCTACCTCGCTAGCCCCGCGTCCCGGAGGGCCTCGCCCTGGTCCTCGTAGTTATCGAGTCGCGTGACCTTCCCGTTCTGGAACGTCGCGATCTGAGCCAGGGACATTTCCATCGGGAGGCCGCTGTCGCGCCCTCTTCCTCGCTGCCGCAGGAGGCTTACGACGCGGCCGTCTGGGGTGGCGATGACGTCATCGACGTCCATTTCATAGTCAGCCCACACCTCGAGCCACTCGGTCAAGAACCGCTCGACCCCGTCTATCCCGTGATACGCGGCCTCCGGCCAGTCGTGGAAGTGGCTCGTGTCCCAAACGACCTCAGGGTCGAAGTTGCTGAAGACGCCGGGCAGATCGCCGCGAAGCCAGGCGTCCCACGCCCGCCGCACGACGTCTACGTTCTCCTGCGACATCGTCCACTCAGTATCTCCGGTAGCTAGGCAGCCGACCACGACCGCACTGCAGGGAGCGCCTCCGCGGGATCCGAGAAGCCGACGCGACGGATGATCAGGCCGTCCCGGACCACATAGGCCTCGGCGTGCCGCTCATCCATCGTGACGCCACCCTCGCTGCGCCCTCTCTCGCGGGTGTACGCGATCACCGTGTCCGGCGTCACCTGTTCGAGCTTCTCGACCTCGACTGTCCAGTCGTGCCAGATCGACGCCCAATGGCGCGAGTGGTCGAGCACCGCCTGCCTCCCGCGTCCGAGGACTCCGTCCGGAACGTTGCGGCCATCCCATTCGACATCCGGGTGGAAGGCCTCGAGCGAAGCCCGGCCGTCGCCGCGCGCGAACGCGTCCCACATCGCCCGCACTACCTCTATCGGGTCATTCATCAGAACTGGAGTATCCGCCCGCGGATCGCACTTCCTCTAGTGTGCCCTCGCTTGATGCGCCGGACGCGCCTGGCACTGCCGCTGCTGCTTGCGCTCGCCGCCCTCGGCTCATTCGCGGTTCCCGCGGATGCCGTGCGGCGCGGCTCGTGCATCCCTGGGAAGAAGCGGCCCAAGTGCCTGGTGTGGACGGGGAAGGTGATGGCGGTCGCAGACGGAGACACCGTGAACGTCAGGGTGTGGGAGGGCGGCCACTGGTCCGTGCGCAAGGACATCCGCCTGCTTGCCCTCCAGGCGATGGAGCTGACCGACTACAGCCGTAAGCACGGAAGGAAGGGCGAATGCCACTCCGTCGCAGCCGCGGAGCGGCTCGAGTTCCTGCTCCAGGGACGGCGGGTGAAGCGGCGCAAGATCCGGATCGCCTCCTTCAGGGCGAGTAGCCGGACGGCGGGCCGACGCGGCCGGCTGCGGCGCGGCATCGCGTTCAAGAGCGGCGGGCACTGGCACGACGTGGGCGCGATGCTGATGAAGGAGGGCCACGCCCTGTGGGACCCGAACGGCAAGGAGTGGGCGTGGAACCGTCGCTACGGGAAGCTGGCCGCACGGGCGGCGAGCCAACGCGTCGGCCTCTGGGACACCGACTACTGCGGCTCCGGGCCGCGGGAGGGCGCCCCGCTCGGGGTGGGTGTGCGCTGGGATGCGCCGCACAACGACGGCCGCCACGTGAACGGAGAGTGGGTCCGGATCAGAAACCACGACCCGGTGAACCCGCTGTCCCTCCACCGCTGGTGGGTGCGCGACTCCGCTCTTCGCCGCTTCCGGCTCCCGAGCACGCGCGGTGGTGCCGCCGGGCCGCTCGATCCGCGTGCGCGTCGGCAGGGGGACCGACAACGCGCGCAACTTCTACTGGGGCCAGCGCGAGCCGGTCTTCGAGAACGCGAAGCGGGGCCGCCGCGGGATCGGCGACGGCGGTTACCTGTTCGATCCGCAGGGCGACATGCGCGCGTGGCGCATGTACCCGTGCCGGCCCGGCTGTGCCGGTCCTGGCGCGTAGATCCCTAGACGGATGGCCGAGGGCGAGCCGCCGGAACCTGTCTTACGTTGGCTCGCAATGGCACGGACTCGCCTGGCACTGCCGCTGCTGCTGACTGCCTGCGCCCTGACGACGGGCGTGCTCGCCCCTGCCGCGGAAGCGAAGCGCGGGCCGTGCATTCCCGGCCAGAAAAAGCCCACCTGCCGAATCTGGAAGGCGAAGGTCTTCACCACCGCTGACGGCGACACGTTCAACGCGAAGATCTGGGAGAACGGGCACTGGACGCCCCGCAAGGACATCCGCCTGCTCGGCGTGCAGGCGATGGAGCTCAGCGACTACAGCCGTGCCCACGGCCGCGAGGGCGACTGCCACGCCGTCGCCGCAGCCGAGCGGCTCGAGGAACTGCTTCAGGGGCCGAGCGTCAAGCGGAAGATCGTGCGCCTGGCGGCGTTCCGCAAGAGCAGCAAGACCGCCGGGGCGCGTGGGCGGCTCAGGCGCGGCGTCGCATATAAGGAGGGCGGCCGCTGGCGCGACGCCGCCACGACGCTGATGCGCGAAGGCCATGGCCTATGGGATCCGAACGGCAAGGAATGGGCCTGGAACAACCGTCTGTCGAAGATCGCCGCCAAGGCCGGCCGTAAAGGCATCGGCGTTTGGGATCCCGCGGCGTGCGGCGACGGCCCGTCCGCGGACGTCGTGCTCGACATGAAGGTCAAGTGGGACGCGAACGGCCGGGACGGCCACAACGTGAACGGCGAGTGGGTGAGGGTCACGAACACGAGCACCGTCAGCTCGATCTCGCTCCAGGGCTGGACGATGCGCGACGCGTATCTGCGGCAGTACGACTTCCCGCGCCGTTTCAACTTCCCGCGTGGCGCGATGCTCGACCCGGGCCAGTCGCTGAGCGTGCGCGTCGGCAAGGGCAGCGACACCAATAACGATCTCTTCTGGGGCGAGCCCGACCCGATCTTCGAGAACGTGAAGGGCGGCAGGCGCGGCGTCGGCGACGGCGCCTACCTGTTCGACCCGGAGGGCGACCTGCGCGCGTTCGCGCAGTACCCGTGCGAGCTGAAGTGCCATGAGCCGCTGAAGAACAAGGTGGCGATAAAGGTGCACCGACGCGAGCCCGAGTATGTACAGCTGACCAACACCTCGAACGGCGCGATCGACCTCTGGCAGTACGAGATCGAGAGCGTTCCGTACTTCTACGAGTTCTCGCGCGGAACGGTCCTACAGCCCGACCAGTCCATCGTCGTCGCGGTCAAGCGAGACCCCATGCGCGACAAGCCCTTCCTCAAGGGATGGGGCCTCCATGAGTTCATCTTCGGAGACAAGAGCGACGTCATGAGCCTGCGCAACCCGGTCGGGGCGCCGTTCGCCTGCGCCACGTGGGGCCGCGGCCCCCGTTCGAAGTGCCCGGGCGTCTAGCGCCGCCGTACAGCGATTCCGTCGATCGTCTTGACCCGCGCGATGGTAACCCCCTCGCTAGGATCGCGCGCCATGCTCTCTCGCAAGCTCTCTCACTTCCTCCCTGCATTCGTCGTGGCCGGCGCGCTTGGGCTCGCCGGCTGTGGCGGTGACAGCGGCGCTTCGTCGTCCCTCGACGAGGCGCTCGGCTACCTACCGGAGGACGCCGGCTTCGCGCTCGTCGCCTCGACGGATCTCGACGACTACGGCGACTTCCAGGACCTCGCGGAGAAGTTCCCCTTCGCCGATCGCGCTACCGACGCCCTGAAGCAGAGCCTCGAGCGCGGCGACATCGACTTCGACGAGCAGATCAAGCCGCTGCTCGGCAACGAGGTCGTGATCGGGACGAGCGACAACGCGAGCTTCCTCGACGACGAATCGAAGACCCCGTTCGTGCTCGCCGTCGAGACCGAGGACGCGGACAAGCTGCAGGAGCTCGCCGAGAGCGGCGGGGGCCAGAAGACCGGGGAGAGCGAGGGATACGACCTCTACGAGACCGAGGACCAGACCTACCTCGCGACCAAGGACGAGGTGCTGGTGCTCTCGAACGATCAGGCCACCCTCGACGACGCGCTCAAGCAGCGCGGCGAGGACGATCGCCTGACCGAGGACGACGTCGAGCCGGCGTTCGAGGACCTGCCGGAAGACGCGCCGCTGCGGGCGTACGTGAACGTGCGCGCCCTCCTCGCGGCGAGCCCCGAGGCGGAGGACGCGCTCAAGGTCGAGTGGGTCGACCACATCGAGACGTTCGGGCTGAGCCTCGACGCCGATGACGATGCGCTCGCCTTCGACTGGTCCCTCCAGACCGACTCCGAGGGGCTGACGGACGAGGATCTACCGCTCGCGAGCGGCACGGAGGCGCCGCAGCTGCTCGCGCGAGATGAGGGCAGCGCCGAGGTCGTGCTCGGCGTGCGCGACCCGTCTCAGGTGATCGACTTCGCGCTCGCGACGGCCAAGGTGGTCGATCCCGCCGGCTATGCCGAGTTCGAGAGCGGCAAGGAGGCGATCGGCAAGCAGCTCAAGATCGACGTCGACGAAGACGTGCTCGCTCAGCTCACCGGGAACGTCGCGGGTGTCGTCTCGATCGACGGCGACTTCGGCGTGCGCGCCGAGCTGGCGGACACGGACGCCTTCGAGGGAACGCTCGCCAAGATCATGGACGGCCTGCCCCGCTTCGCCGACGGCGTGACCGTCACGCAGCCGAAACAGGGCAGCAACTTCTACGGCGTCGCCGACCAGGATGGCGACAGCTTCGCCGTGGGCATTGCCGACGATGCGCTTGTCGTGGCGAACACCGCGCAGCTCGCGGCCGACGTGGCAACCCGCGGTCTCGTGGACGCCGAGGGCCAGGAGGGCGCGTTCGTCGCGTCAGCCGATGCGGAGCAGCTCGTGAACGCCGCGCTTGCGAAGTTCCGCGGCGGCCTGGCCGGCCTCACCGGCGGCCTCGTCACCGGCCCGCTCGGCGAGCTCAGCCAGTCGGTCGAGTCCTCGACGGACGGCCTGTCGGGGCACCTAGAGCTAAATATCGACTAGGACCAGCTGTCCCAGCGGCGCAGGAACGGAAGCGGGTCGATCGGCTCGCCGCCGCCCCACCACGGCCCCTGCCAGATCTCGAAGTGGAGGTGGGCGCCGAAGGACGCGCCGGTGTTGCCGACGCTCCCGATCCACTTGCCGGTCGCGACACGCTGGCCCTCCTGCACACGGGTCGAGTCATCGAGAAGGTGCATGTAGACGTAGTCGCGGCTCTCGCCGGCGCCGTCGATCACGATGTAGTTCCCGGCGCCGCCGGCCTGGTAGGCGACCTCCTTGACGATGCCGCCGCGCACCGCGCGGATCTGGGTGCCCTCGGGGGCGGCGATGTCCTGGCCCTGGTGCTTGTGGCCGCTCCGCGGCGCGCCGAAGCGCGAGCCCGGATCGCCGTAGGGGAAGTTGCCCTTCAGCGGGAAGCGATAGGGGTAGACGCCGATCTCGTCGACCGCGCTCGTGCCGGCGTTCCGGACGAGCGTGTTGCCGGCGCCGTCGCGGGCGCGGACCCGGACGCGGTAGCGGCCGGCGGGCAGCTCGCCGCCCTCGCGGCCGGTGAAGCGGTAGGTGTGGGAGACGCCGGTCGTCTGCTCGCCCAGGTCGATCGTCCGCACGCGCGTGCCGGTCGTGGCGGAGACAACGACTAGGCGGACCGACACCGTCGGCGCGCCGTCGTTGATCTGGAAGCTGACCCGGGCCGAGCGGCCGTAGATGTAGACCCGCGACGAGGCGACGCCGAACGTCGTCAGGAGCGGCCGGCCGCCGCTGCCGGTCGCCTTCGGAGCGTCCTTCGGCTCCGGCTTGGACTTCTGCTCGTCCACTGCGGGGTTGCTGTCAACCGTCTGCTGCGGCTGCTCGAGCTGGCCGTAGCCGGCCCCGCCGTACACCGGGACCTCGGCGCCGCCGTCGCTGGCAGAGGCGGCCGGGGCCGCGATCAGAAGGGAGAGAGCTGCAAGTTTTGGGAGGGTTCGGCGGAGCATGCCCTCTGCGTCGGCATGCACCCCCCGCCTCCTCCTGTTCTCGCCGCGGACCTAGAACGTCTGTCCACGCGGTGGGATTTTCCCTGCAAATAACTCATGCAGACTGCATACGGGCCATCACTTCGAGGGCGCCGTTCTTGTTGAGGGGCTCGTTGAGGTTGCCGCACTTGGGCGACTGGACGCACGAGGGGCAGCCGAGCTTGCAGGGGCACTCGGAGATCAGCCGGTGCGCGTCGTTCACGAGCATCTCGAACAGCCGGAACCCGATCCGCGTGATCCCAACGCCCCCCGCGTGGCCGTCATAGATGAAGACCGTCGGGCGCGCCGTCTGGGGGTGCGAGTTGGTCGAGAGCCCGCCGATGTCCCAGCGGTCGCACATCGCGATCAGTGGCAGCACCGCGATCTGGGTGTGCTCCGCAGCGTGCAGCGATCCCAAGAGCACCTCGAGCGGGAACTCGGACCGCAGCAGCTCGTCCGGGATCTCGTACCAGAGCGCCTGGGTGACGAACTGCTGCTCAGGGAGATCGACCGGCAACAGGTCGAGCACCTCGTGGTCGGCGACGCGCTTCTTCTGGAACGCGACGACCTGCTCGGTGACCGACACGACGCCGAATGAGAGCTCGACGCCGTACACCTGGCGGCGGTCCAGCACTTCCTCGATCCAGGTATCGGTTTCCTTCTTCGGCTGGGTGTACCAGTCGCCCGAGAACCGCCGCACGAGCGCGCGCCGGCCGTGCAGGTCGAGCTCCTCGACCTCGTAGCTCTGCCCGAGATGGAGATAGACGGCGCCCGGATGGATCGTCGAGTGCGCCCTGCCGATTTCGACCGACCCGATCAGCTCGCCCGCGTCCGCCCTCGACGACGGCGACCGAGTCGATTCCGGCGGAGCGCAGTGAGATTCGTCCGGCCGGGAACTCGTCGGTCCGGGGCGTGTAGCGCCCACCGCGCTCGCGCAGGCGGCCGTGTGCAACGAGGCGCTGGGCATGCGCCTCCCAGCGCGGGCCGAGCGTGTCGGCATCGTCGGTGGAGAGAGGCAGCTCGTACGCGGCCGCGACCAGATGCTGCATGTGGATCTCCTCCGACTCGTGGTCGAGGATCGCCTGCTCGACCGGCCGGTCGAGGAACTCGTCCGGGTGGCGGCAGAAGAACTGGTCGAGTGCGTCGTCGCCCGCCACGTATAGAGCGAGCCCGGTGGCGCGCCGGCCCGCGCGGCCCCACATCTGACGCAGGCTGGCGACGGTACCCGGGAAGGTCACGCAGATGGCCGCGTCGAGGTCGCCGACGTCGATCCCCAGCTCGAGCGCATCGGTCGCGACGACCGCCAGTAATTCGCCCTCGGAGAGCTGGCGCTCGATCTCGCGGCGCTGCGTGGGCGTGTAGCCGGCGCGGTAGGGAGCGATTCGCTCGGCGAGGTCGGTCCGGCCCGCATCCTCGAGCCGCACCTTCGTGAAGCGCTGGATCAACTCGACGCCGCGGCGCGACTTCAGGAAGCAGATGGTGCGCACCTCGGCCTGCATCAGCTCGGCCAGGAGCTGCGCGGCCTCCGAGAGCGCCGAGCCGCGGATGCCCGCCTCCTCGTCGACGAGCGGCGGGTTCCACATCACCACCTGGCGCTCCGCGTGCGGCGCGCCGTCGCGGTCCACGAGCGCGAGGTCGAGCCCGGTGAGCCGCTCCGCGAGCTCGAGCGGGTTCGCGATCGTCGCGCTCGTCAGCACGAAGCGCGGCTCGGTTCCATAGGCGCGCGCGAGCCGCCGCAGGCGCCGCAGCACGTTCCCCACGTGCGAGCCGAATACGCCGCGGTAGACGTGCGCCTCGTCCACCACCACCCAGGCGAGGTTCGCGAGCACGTCGCCCCAATTCCGGTGATGCGGCAGGACGCCCACGTTCAGCATGTCCGGGTTCGTGAGGATCAGGTTCGAGCGCCCCCTGATCGCGCGGCGCTCCTCCTTCGGCGTGTCGCCGTCGTAGATCGCGTGGTGCAGGAACGGCGCCCGCAGCTCGTGCAGCTTGCGCGCCTGGTCCTGAGCGAGCGCCTTTGTCGGGTAGAGGTACAGCGCGCGGGCGCGGCGGTCGCGCGCGAGCGTGTCGAGCACGGGCAGGTTGAACGCGAGCGACTTGCCGCTCGCGGTGCCCGTCGTGACGATCACCGGCCCCTGCATCGCCGCGTCGAACGCCTCAGCCTGGTGTGCGTAGAGCTCGCCGATGCCGGCGCGCGCGAGCGACTCGGTGAGCGCGGGGTGGAGCTCGTCCGGCAGTGGCGCGGTCTCCGCCGGGCGCGCGCCGTAGCGCGCCTGCCTGACGAGCTGCTCGCCGCGGCCCGCCTCGATCACGTCGCGCCAGGGCGTCTTGGAGGCGGTCTTCGGCATCGACCGCCATCGTAGGCGTCAGCTGGCTAGCCGCAGTTCTGCAGGTAGTCCTCGCCGGGGTGGGCGGGCGGAAGATCCGGGCAGTCGTAGTTGTTGTCGGCCGGCGGCTCGGGCTCCGGCGCGTACTGGGGCGCGTTCCCCTCGAGCTCGGCGCATTGCTCGGCTTCGAGCTGGGAGCGCGGCGGGTCGCACTGCAGGCCGGAGTAGGGCTCGGGTTCCGGGCCGGCGCGGGTGCCGGCGCAGGCTCGGGTGCGGGCGGTGCTCGATAGACGGTCACGGTCGTCACCGTCTTCGGATCCGGATACGCCTTGTAACAGTTCGAGTACTTGGTCGTCGTGCTCTGCGAGATGAAGACCTCGTCGTAGTCCGCGTTGCTGTAGTAGTCGCCGCGGTAGTAGCGCTGGTCGTAGCTCTCCGTCCGCTCGAACTTGCACTGCTTGGGCGGCTGGTAGTCGGGCGGGCAGCCCGTGCATTTGGCCTCCGGCGTGTAGACCGCCGGGCCGAGCGGGTTGCCGCAGTAGCAGCGCACGACGGGCACTCCGTACTCGTCGACCAGCACCGCGGTCCCTGCCGCAAGGATCGCCTGGAATGGGACGGCTCGCCCGTTCGTGAACGCGTGATTGGTGACCTGCGTGTCCTGGGTCAGGGTCACGGGATGGAGCTTCGCGATGTACTTCTTGACCGCGCCGATCTCCGGATCGATGCCGAGCACACGGGCCCACTCGGCCATCCGGTCCGGGTTCTCCTCGAGGAACTTGATCAGCTTGTCGCGGTCGCACACGCGGTTCGACCCGCTTCCGCCGAAGGGCTGCTGAACGGCGACCGTTTCGCTCCCCGCGACGTCCGCCGGCGGCGTGAATGGATCCTCACCCGGATCCTCCGGCTCCTGGAAGGTGATCGTCTGCGTGTCGGCCGCTTCGCTACTGCCGCCGTCGTCACCCCCGCCGCATGCCCCGAGCGCCAGGCACGCCACCAAACACAGCCCCAAGGTGTACCGCGCGAGCCAAGCCACCTGCTTTCGAGTGTCTCAGCGCCAACTGCCTGCGTCAACTAATTTCCGGCGCATGCCGCTGCGGTGCGTCTACACGGACCTTGACGGGACGCTCCTCGGCCGCGGCGCGTCGCTTTTTCGCGATGCCGACGGCGACTTCACGATGCTTCCCGCGCGCGCGCTCGAGGCCTGTCACCGCGCGGGCGTCGAGGTCGTCCTCAAGTCCGGGCGGCGCAAGGCTCAGGTGATGGAGGACGCGCGTCTCCTCGGCCAGACCGCGTACATCTACGAGGTCGGCTGCGGCCTCCACGTCGACGGCGAGGAGACCTACCTCGGCGAGCTCAAGCCGCACGACGGCGTGACGGTCTGGCAGCAGATCGAGGACTCCGGTGCGCCGCAAATGCTGCTCGAGCGCTACGCCGGCAGGCTCGAGCCGCACGCCCCCTGGCACCGCGACCGCCAGTTCTCGCACCTCCTGCGCGGGCTCGTCGACGTCGACGAGGCGAACGCGCTGCTCCCCGACAACCTGCGCCTCGTGGACAACGGAGACATCTCGCCGAAGGAGACGCTGCTCGGCCTCGAAGGGCCGCCGCATGCGTACCACCTGATCCCGCGCGGCGCGTCGAAGGCCGAGGCGGTCGGCGCGCACATGCGCGCGCGCGGGTACGAGCGGGAGGAGTGCATGGCGATCGGCGACTCCGTCGAGGACATGGGCGTGGCCGGCCTCGTGGGCCGTTTCTTCCTCGTCGCGAACGCGAAGGTGGCGCCGGCGGGGGACAACGTCGAGGTCACGGAGGCCGCCAACGGCGAGGGCTTCTACGAGGCCGTTGTACGGACGCTTGCAGAGTCCCGCTAGCTCGTAACCGGCGTCACAAGCGCGGTGTAGTTGGTGCGCATCGTCACTTGGAACCACAAGGAGGTTCTGATGTCACGCCTTTCTGACTCGCACCACTTCCGCAAGACCGTTGCGGGGATGTGCATGATCGGCGCGCCGCTCCTGCTCGTCGTCGGGATGGTCATCCACCCCGAGAGCAAGACCGACGTCGGCGATCAGCTCGCCGTCATCTCGGCGAACATGGACGAGTGGTACGCCGCGCACCTGATCGTGGCCCTATCGCTCGTACTCGCTGTTCCGGCCGTCCTCGGGCTCATGCACATGCTGCGCGAGCGTGAGGTGGCGTACGGCCACCTGGGTGGCGGCCTCGCGCTCGTAGGCCTGCTCGCCACCACGGGGATCGTCGCGATGGAGGGCTTCGTCGGCTGGCAGGCCGGCGCCGCAAGCGGCAGTGACGCCGCTGCGATGACCGCCCTCTTCGAGCGCGTGACGGAGACCACCGGGATCGTGATCCCGTTCTTCGTCATGTCGTTCGCGTTCACCGTCGGCATGCTGTTCCTCGCGGCCGGTCTCTACCGCGCTCGCGCGGTGCAGTCCTGGACGGCAGCGATGCTCGGCATCGGCTCGATCGTCTTCGCGATCGGGTCGTCGATGGCCGAGGACACCGTCACGATCATCGGCGCGGCCGTCCTGATGGTGGGCTTCTTCCAGGTCGGCCGGATGGTGCTGACCGAGTCCGACGAGGACTGGGAGCACACGCCCGAGTACCGCGGCTTCCGCCCGCTGGCGGGAACCCGCTAAGCGAGCTCTTGACCCGCGCGCCTCAGGGCGCGCGGGTCGCTCGCCTCTCGAACGCTGGCCAGGTCCAGCACGCGTCGTCCGAACACGTCGAGCCGGTCCTCGCCGACGACCGCGTGGCACCACACCCCGGCCTGGCGGCAGCGCGTCGCCACCTCGGCCACCGCCTTGCCCGAAAGCGTCGTCTCGTCGAGCCTGCCCTCGCCGGTCACGACGAACGCGGCCCGCCGCATGAGTGCGTCGAAGCCGACGGCGTCCAGGACGTAGGAGGGGCCCGCGACCAGCTCGGCACCGAGCTCCGACCAAAGCGCGCCCGATATGCCGCCGCCGCAACCGGTCATCGGCACGCCGCGCGGATCCCTGCGCATCGCTCCGTGCGCGATCCGCCAGCCGGCGACTCAGACGCGCGACCGCTTCCGCGTCGGCGCCCTTCTGCGGCCCGAACTCCTCCGCCGCCCGCTCCCACGGCGTCCTGACGTCGCAGACCGCGGTGAAACGCACGCCGCCCGGTACCTCGCCGAGCGCGTCGAGCATCCCCCTGCCGCCATCCACCGTCGCCGTGCCCCCGCAGGCGACGACCACGTGCCGCGCGCCCGCCTCCGACCGCGGCGGCGATCAGCTCGCCGGTCCCGGCCGACGTCGCGGTGAGCGGATCGCGCTCGCTCGGCGAGAGGCGCCAGAGGCCGCTCGCATCGGCCGCCTCGACGACCGCGGTCGCGCCGTCGTCGAGCCACGCATACGAGGCCTCGACGGGGCGGCCGAGCGGGTCGCTCGCGCTGACTGCCACCGGCGTGCCGCCGAGCGCGGCGGCGGTGCCCTCGCCGCCGTCGGCAACCGGCAGCTCCTCAACCTCGCGTCCGGCCGCACGCAGGCCGGCGGCGATCGCGCCCGCCACCTCGGCTGCGGTGAAGGTGCCCTTGAACTTGTCGGGCGCCACGAGGACCGGCGCCGCGTTCACGCGGTCTCGACTGCCTCCCGGAACGCGCGCTCGGCGTCGTCGCCGTGCACCGCGAAGACGATCCGCTCGAGGCCGCCCTCGTGCTCGCGCGCGACGCCGACCATCAGCGCTGCGGCCTCGTCGAGCGGGAACCCGCCGACTCCGGTGCCGAACGCGACGAGCGCGAGCGATTCGCACCCGAGCTGCTCGGCGACGCGCAGGGTCGAGCGCGTCGCGCGCTCGATGATCTCAGCGGACGTCGGTCCTCCGAGCTCCATCGTCGCGGCGTGGATCACCCAGCGCGACGGCATCTCGCCGGCGGTGGTCGCGACGGCCTCGCCCAGGCCGATCGGCGCCTTCGCGCGCGACTCGTCCGCGAGCGCCTGTCCGGCGGCGCGCTGAATCGCTCCCGCCACGCCGCCCCCGTGCATCAGCTGCGTGTTCGCGGCGTTCGCGATCGCATCGACCTCGAGCTGGGTGACGTCTTGCTGAACCACCTCGAGCGCGGCCATCCTGGGAAGCTTCGCGCAAATGCCTTCCTCGGGAGCAGTGACCGTGGACGCCGGTGGCCGCGAGGTGCGCGTGTCGAGTCCGGACCGCGTGATCTTCCCGGAGACCGAACACACGGAGCCGGTCACGAAGCTCGACGTCGTCGAGTACTACGTCGCCGTCGAGGACGGGATCATGCGCGCGCTGCGCACGCGGCCGACGGCGCTCGAGCGCTGGCCGAAGGGCGTCCAACCCGGGTTCGTGCTCACGACGCGCGACGGCAAGAAGGGCGACGCCTTCTACCAGAAGCGGGTCATGTCCGGGGCGCCGGACTACGTGGAGACGGCGCGGATCCAGTTCCCCTCCGGCCGGCACGCCGACGAGATCTGCCCGACCGAGATCGCCGTCGTCGCCTGGTGCGCGCAGATGGGGACGATCACGTTCCATCCGTGGCCCGTCCGCTCGAACGACGTGGACCACCCGGACGAGCTGCGCATCGATCTGGACCCGCAGCCCGGCACGGACTACGAGGACGCGGCGCGCGTCGCCGCGGAGGCGCGGAAGCTGCTGGACGAGCTCGGCTACGTCGGGTTCCCCAAGACCTCCGGCGGGCGCGGCATCCACATCTACGTGCGGATCGAGCCGCGCTGGACCTTCACCGACGTCCGCCACGCCGCGATCGCATTCGGCCGCGAGCTCGAACGCCGGATGCCCGGCGAGGTAACGACGAAGTGGTGGAAGGAGGAGCGCGGCGAGCGCGTGTTCGTCGACTACAACCAGAACGCGCGCGACCGCACGATCGCGTCCGCCTACAGCGTGCGGCCCAAGCCCGGCGCCACGGTGTCCGCTCCGCTGGAGTGGGACGAGGTCGAGAGTGTCCGGCCGGAGGACTTCACGGTCGCGACCATGCCGGGCCGTTTCGCCGAGGTCGGTGACCGCCATGCGGCGATCGACGAGGCCGCGCACTCGCTCGAGCCGCTGCTCGAGATGTGGGAGCGCGACGAGACCGAGGGACTCGAGGACATGCCCTACCCGCCCGACTACCCGAAGATGCCGGGCGAGCCGAAGCGCGTCCAGCCGAGCCGCGCAAAGAAGGACTAGGCGCGCAGCTGGTCGATCGTGCACTCGCGCGGGTCCTTGTCCTCGCGCCAGCGCATGAACTTCGCCCCGTGCCGGATGCGGTTGCCGGTGATGTGGTCGAAGCCGATCTCGCACACGAGCTCGGGCCGTAGCCCCTCCCACTGGAGGTCCTCCTCCGACTTCCACCGGCTCGGTCCACCGGAGCCGCGCTCGCCCGTCCGGTACGGCTCGAGCAGGGGCAGCAGGTCCTTCTTCTGCTTCGCGCTGAAGCCGGAGGTGTGGCCGACGACGTGCAGGTCGCCCTTCTTGTCGTAGAGCCCGAGGATCAGCGAGCCCACGGTGTCGTCCGCCTTGCCGAACCGGAACGCGGCGACCACTGCGTCGAGCGTCCGCACGCGCTTGATCTTCACCATCCCCTTGCGCTCGCCGGGCAAGTACGCCGCGTCGGCTTCCTTCGCGACCACGCCCTCCGACTGTCCGGTCAGCCACGCGCCCGCGCCGTCGCGGTCGTCGGTGCACGGCGTGAGCTGCACCGGGTCCGACACGACGTCCTCGAGCCGTGCGCGGCGCTCGGCGTAGGGCAGCTTCAGCAACTTCTTCTGGCCCTCGGCGAGGAGGTCGAACGCGACGAAGAACGCCGGCGTCTTCTCGGCGAGCATGTCGACGCGCGACTTCGCCGGATGGATCCGCTGCGACAACAGGTCGAACTCCTGGATGCCGTCGACCTCGATCACCAGCTCGCCGTCCAGGACGAGCTTCTTCCCGGGCAACGCGAGGACGTGCGGGACCACCTCCGGGAAGTAGCGGTTCATCGGCTTGCCGTTGCGGCTCTGCAGGTACACGTCGTCGCCGTCGCGGAAGACGATCGTCCGGAAGCCGTCCCACTTCGGCTCGTAGCGCCAGCCGTCGCCCTCCGGCAGCTCCTTTGCCGAGCGTGCCAGCTGGGGCTTGACGGGAGGTTTGATCGGAAGCGCGATGGAGACGACCTTATTCGCATGTGGCTCGTCATCGAGTCAGGGCCGGAGGCAGGCCGCTCGACTCGTATCGAGGGCCCGCGGACCGCCGTCGCGGCCGGCGTGGCGATCCGTACGCACCCGGACGGCCACTTCGAGTTGCACGACGAAGGCGCGCCCGAAGGTGTCTTCGTCGAAGGCGAGCGCGTCACCGAGCCCGTTGCGCTCAACGGTGACGAGACGATCCGGGTCGGCGACGACGTGCTGCTCCAACTGTCTCTCGAGGAGCCTTCGTCAGAGCCCACCGTCGAAGTGCCCGTCGGACGCTGGCGTGCGCTCGTGCGCTCCGCGCGCGAGACCCGCCTCGCCGTGAAGCGTGCGGTCGCGGCCGCTGCCGTGGCGCTGGCGGTGGCGTTGCTTCTCGGGGTGCTCGTCCTCACCGGTGTGATCGGTGACGGCGACGACAGGTCCGTGGCCGACGTCGTGGAGAAGGCGGCGCCCTCGACGGTCCTCGTCCGCACGCGCGTGGGTCGCGAGGAGGCGACCGGCAGCGGCTTCGCCCTCGACTCGGGCGAGGGGCTCGTCGTCACCAACTTCCACGTGATCAACGGCGGCGACACGTTCGACGTGCGCGTGGGCGACGAGTTCCGCGATGCGGACGTCCTCGGCGCCGCGCCGTGCGACGACCTGGCGCTGCTGGAGGTCGACGATGCGGAGGGGATGCGAGACCTCAGCCTCGGCTCGCAGCAGGACCTGGAGCAGGGACAGGAGGTCGTCGCGCTCGGCTTTCCCGCGAACCCGTCGCTGCGCGGCGAACTGACCTCCACGGCGGGCGTGGTGTCCGTGCCGCGCAGCGCGTTCGTCTTGCCGATCCCCGGCTCGCCGCGCTTCAAGAACCTGATCCAGACCGATGCGGCACTGAACCCCGGCAGCTCGGGCGGGCCGCTTGTCGACTCCGACGGCCGGCTGGTCGGCGTGAACACGGCCATCTACGCCGCGCGCGAGGGCCCGGCGTCGACGCAGGGTTACGCCATCGGGGTCGACCGCGTGAAGGAGGTCGTGGCCGATCTCCGCGAGGGACGCTCGCAGGGATGGCTCGGCGCGGGGATGAGCCCGCCCCCGCCGCGCCTGATCCGGCGCGTTGGGCGCAACGGGCTGCTCATCACGTCGGCGGTGCCCGGAACCTCCGCCGCGGCGGCCGGGCTGGAGGGCGTGCTGCTGACATCGTTCAACGGCCGTGCCCTCGACGGCACGCTCGCGGGCTACTGCCGCGCAGCGGAGGGCGTCGAGAGCGGCGACTCGGTGGACGCCGAGGTGATCGTCGCGCCGGGCGGGGCGCCGCGGCGCGTGAGCCTCGAGATGGAATGAGGCGGCCGGCGGGCCGCCGGTACGATCCCCGTCATGTCCCAGGAGGCCGCGACCGCCGCCGAGGAGGAGTACCTCCAGACCATCTATTGGCTGGAGGAGGCGGGCCTGCCGATAACGGCAGCCAACATCGCGCGTGCGATGCAGCTCTCGGCGCCGACCGTCCACGAGATGGTCGGCCGGCTCGAGGGCGACGGTTACGTGACGCGCGCCGCCGACAAGTCGCTGTCGTTCACGGGGTCCGGCCGCGACCACGCGAGCCAGATCGTCCGCCGCCACAGGCTGATCGAGCGCTTCCTCACCGACGTGTTGAACATCCCGTGGGACGAGGTCCACGAGGAGGCGGAGCGGCTCGAGCACGCGATGTCGCCCACGCTCGAGGAGCGGATGCTCGCCGCGATCGGCGACGCGAAGACCTGTCCGCACGGGCATCCGATCGTCGCCGGGACGCGCGAGCCCGGCGTCCCGCTCGCGGATGTCGAGCAGGGAGCGAGCCTGCGCATCCTCCGGTTCGAGAACGAGGCCGAGGACCTTCTTCACTACCTCAAGGAGGCGGGGATCCACCCCGGCCTCGAGGGCACGCTCGCGGCCTCGGGCGAAGACGAGGTCGCGATCGAGGCGAACGGCTCAAGACATGTCGTGACGCGCAGCGTGGCGGAGACCGTCTCCGTGGTGGCGGACCCGTCGCCGCCGGCGCGTGTGGCACTTCCTGATCAACTCGTACTCGGAAAGGATCGTTATGGCCGCTAGCAGGTCAGTCGTCGTCTCCCGCGTGATTCCCGCGCCCGCCGAACGCATCTGGGAGGTGCTCGACGACACGAGCCGCTATGCGGAGTGGGTCCCGCAGACGGTCGAGGTCACGCGCAACGACGGCGAGGCCGTCGTCGGCGCCACCTACGACGAACGGAACACCGTCGTCGGCCCGATCAAGGGCAGCTCGCGCTGGCGCGTGGTCGAGCGCGACCCCGGGCGGTACTCGCTGCACGAGGGCGAGGGGCTTCCGCTCGTCACCAACCTTTCGATCGAGTTCCGCACCGAGGCCGCCGGGGAGTCGACCGAGGTCACGTCGACGCTGAGGTACGACCCGACGCTCGGCCCGCTCGGCGCTTTGATCGACAAGGCCGCGCACGGGCAGACGACCGCCGCCCAGGAGCAGGCACTGGTGAACCTCGAGCAGCTCGTGACGAGAAAGACTGCTCAGGCAGCGGCCTGAGCGACGCCGCGGTACGCCTCGGCCAGCCGGCTCACGCCCTCTTCGATCTGCTCGACCGTCACGCCCGAGTAGGCGAGCCGGAGGCTGTTCTGGCCGCCCTCGAGCAGGAAGTCGGTACCGGGTACGAACACGACGCCTCGTTCCTTGGCGGCGGCGACGAGCTGGGCCACGTCGGCTCCCTCGGGCAGGTCCACCCACAGGAAGTAGCCGCCCTCGGGCGGCCTGAAGGACGCGTCGGGGATCTCGCGCTCCAGAGCGTCGCAGAGCGCGTCACGTCGTTCGCGGAGAGCGTTCTTCACCGTCTCGATCGACGTCTCGAGCGCGCCCGACCGGCAGAACTCGTTGACGATCGACTGCGAGACCATGCTCGGCGAGATGTAGGTGTTCGTCGCCATCTTCACGACATCCGCGATCACCGACGCGGGCCCGGCGAGATAACCGACGCGGATCCCGGGGCAGACCGTCTTGGAGAAGGAGGACGCGTACACGACGCGGTCGGCGTCGTCGAGCGAGAGCATCGTCGGGAGCGGCTCGCCCTCGAAGCGCAGCTCGACGTACGGGTCGTCCTCGAACACGATGAAGTCGTAGGTCTTCGCGAGGTCGAGCAGGCGGCGCCGCTTCTCGAGCGAGAGCGTGTAGCCGCCGGGGTTGTGGAAGTTGGGGATGATGTGGGCGAGCTTCGGCCGCGCACCCGCCTCGCACGCGCGCGCGATCGCCTCGACGTCGACGCCGTCCTCCTCGAGCGGGATCGCCATCAGGTCCGCGCCGAGCTCGCGGAGCGATAGCAGCGTGCGGTCGTAGCTGGGCGCCTCGACGATCACCAGGTCGCCCGGCTCGACCAGGAGCCGGAAGAGGAACGCGTCGGCCTGCATCGACCCGTTCGTGACGACCACCCGGTCCGGCGTGACCTGCTGGTAGTCGGCGATCCACTCGCGCAGCGGCACGTAACCGATCGCGGTTCCGTACGCGGTCGTGCCGCCCGGATCGTTCTCGAATGCGCGCTGCGCGGCGCTTCGCAGCTCGTCCACGGCCACGATGTCCAGCGAGGGCGCACCCCGCGCGAAGGAGATGGGAGGCGGCGTCTCCATCAGGCTGACCGAGCGTACACGAGCACGTTGTCCCGGTAGTGGCCGGCCTCGTAGGGTCCCCCGCAGGTCACGAGGACCAGCACCGGATGCTGCGACGGACCGTAGACCGCGTGCGTCGGGAAGCGGGTCTTGTGGACACGCGTGACCCCCACGACCCTGTACGTGTGGACCGCGCCGCGGTTGTCGGTGATGTCGATCCGCTCACCGCGTTCCAGCGAGGGCACTCGCTCGAAGACGCCGGGCCCGTCGGTGGTGTCGAAATGGCCGATCACGACTGCACGCCCGGGCTCGCCCGGCCGCGCGCCGCCCGCGTACCAGCCCGCCCAGCCCGGCGGCGGCACCTCGATGCCCTCGCTCTGCGCGTGCACGGCCTGGATGCCGGCGTCGACGTCCGCATCCGGGATGCGAATCCGCCCGGGGGGCGCGGGCCGGATCCCGCCCGGCGATCTTCTGCAGCCGATTCACGCGCACGCCGATTCGCCCCTCGACCGGGACGACGGGATTCAGCGACCGCGGCTGCGGTGGGACCCGGACCCGGAGCGGCGGGAGGTCGGCAAGCCGCGCGAGCGCGGGAGCGCTCGGCCCGGTCGGGACGCTCGGGCGGCTGTCCCCGGCGCTGAGCAGGACGATCGCGGTTGCCGCAACCCCGGGGACGATCGCCGCGGCGGCGAAGCCGCGCCAGCTGCGTCGGGTGCTAGAGCCCACCGCGGCGCGAGCGCGCCGTCAGCGCCACGTAGGCGGCGCCGCCGGCGAGCGCTGCCAGGAAGCCCGCGAGGAGCGCGAGCAGGAAAGGCGAGTCCTCGTCGGCGAGCCCGCCGAGGCCCGTAGCCGGGGCGCCGCGCGGGGCCGCGCTCCGGTCGCCCGCTACCACTACGCCGGCCGGCTCCCCCGCGGTACCGACCACGAACGCCGTGGATGCGGATCCTGCGGTCAGAGTCACCGCTCCGCGCGAGGCGATCGTGCTGTCGTCGGCCGGGTTCGTCACGCGCAGCGCATAGGCCCCCGGGCCGAGCGAGGAGTAGGCGGACGTGGCGCCGTATTCGATGCCGTCCGCCACCGCCTGATCGCCGGCCATGACGTCGACCATCCCCAGCTCGGGGGCCGCCTGGACCACGCGGATGCGGGCGGTCCCGCCCTCGGCCCGGCCGTCCCGGAGCACCATGAGCGGCTTGTTGCGCATGGCGACGACGGAGTAGTGCGCGCGGTTCTTCAGCTCTTCGCGCGCCTCCGTGATCGGCTTCCCGTTCGCATCGAGGAGCTCGAACTTGACATCCCCGGCGGGCACGTCCTCGTACCTGCCGATCTGGCCGAAGCCCACGCCGCGGCCGATGCGCTGGGTGATGCCGTCCGCGGTTGCCTCCACCTGGACGTCATCCGCACCTGGGACTGTGTGCACAAAGCGGACTTTCGCGTCGCCCATGGCGGGCGCCGCTGGTCCCACAAGTAGCATGAAAACGGAGGCGATGAGTGCAGCCACCCACCGACCCGCGGCGACTCCGGAGCGCATGAAGCTCGCATGCTAGCTGTGCCGGCCGACCGTCTGCCGCGGGCACTTGCGGACCTGGACCCGGGCAATCGGGCGCTGCTCGACCTGTCGCTGAGGCGCGGAGTGTCCGACGCCGAGATCGGCGAGCTCCTGCGCAAGGACCCCGCCGACGTCGCGCGCGGGCGCGACGCGGTGCTCGAGCTGTTGTGCGACGCGCTCGACGTGGGCGGGCACGACCGCCGCGAACGCGTGCGGCAGGCCGTCAGCGCGCTGCCGGACGATGCCTGGCGCCCCGGTGTCGCTCCGCCCCCGGGACCGACTCCGCCCCCGCCGCCAATCCCGCCCGTCGACGACGAGCCGGAGCTTGCGCTGGAGGACGAGCCCGAACCCGAGCCCGAACCGCCGAAGCGACCGTCACCGCCTGCGCCGCGCGACCGCGATCTCGCGGCCATGAGCCGTGAATTCGACGAAAGGCTCTACATCGAGCCCGAGGAGCCCCGCTCGCGCAGGACCGCCTGGCTCCTCATCCTGGCCGGCGTCGCCGTCCTCGGCGTCGTACTCGCCCTGCTTCTGAGCGGCGGTGACGACGACGACTCGAACGAGAGCGGCTCGCAGCCCGCGCCCGCTCAGAATGGCGGCGGCCCGGCCCCGAACGGCGACGCGGCGAAGCTGAGCCCGATCGGCGGCGGCCGCGGCGAGGGCACCGTGGCCGTGAGCGACGAGAGCGTGACGATCACGATCAACGGCCTGCCGAACCCCGCCCCGGGCTCGTACGAGGTGTGGCTCTACAACAGCGTCGTGGACGCGAAATCGCTCGGGACCTTCCCGCGCGGAAGCGGGAAGCTCGAGGTGCAGCTGCCGCCTGACGCGAGCAACTACCGCTCACTCGATGTGTCGCGCGAGCCGGATGACTCCAATTCGAATCATTCGGGCGCCAGCGTGATGCGGGCACCGCTGGACGATCTTCTGCGCGAGTAGGGCAATGCGCGAGCGCACGAGGCGCGAGCTGTTCCGGCTCGCCGCCGCAGCCGGGGCCGGGTCGCTCCTGGCCGGGCCGCTCGCACGAACCGCGTTCGCAGCCGAGACCGAGGCCTACGACGACGGCAACGAAGAGATCCCCGGCGGTCTGGCCGGCGATCCCGAGCGGGTCATCATCGTGGGCGCCGGGTGGGCGGGCCTCACGCTCGCGAACGCGCTCCGCAACGCGGGCGTCGACCACGTTCTCCTCGAGGGGCGGTCGCGCATCGGCGGCCGTGCGCGCACCGTCGACGTGGCCGGAGTGCCGATCGACCTCGGCTGCTCTTGGATCCACGAGCCTGGGGGCAACCCGATGGCGCGCTTCGCCGACCAGTCCGGGGTCGACCGCGAAAACGCCGACATCGAACTCGACGTCGCGACCTTCCGCGGCTATGACGCGTTCGCGGACCGCGAGGTCACGCTGCCCGAGAAGGTCGCCGCGTTCGCACACGCGCTGAACTTCGGCGACAACGAGGCGTCGTCCATCTCCGCCGAGCTCGGCCCGCAGGCGTCGATATTCGACGGCGCGCAGGTCTACCTCGACCGGCAGGGCCTCGAGGGCGCCGCCCGGCGGCACGCCGAGTTCGTCATCCAGCTGATCGCCGAGAGCGGCGACAACTACGAGTGGCAGCGGATCTCGCTCGACTATTGGGCGAACTACGAGTCGTACTACACGGGCGTGGGGCAGGGCGAGTTCCCCGTCGGCGGCTACCGGCGACTCGTGCAATCGATGGCAGGGGACGCGGAGGTGCGCCTGCGCCACCGCGTGCAGGCGATCGAGCGTCACCGCCGCGGCGTCGTGGTCCACTGCACCGTCCCCGGTCGGACGCCCCGGCGACGGCGTCTCCACGGCTCGCACGTCGTCGTGACCGTCCCGCTGGGCGTGCTGAAGGCCCGCTCGATCGTCTTCGAGCCGAAGCTCCCGAAGCGCAAGCGCCGCGCGATCAGAAGGATCGGGTTCGGCGCGTTCGAGAAGGTCGCGATGGTGTTCGACGAGCCGTTCTGGAGCGACGCGACCCACACGCACATGCTGTTCATCTCGGATCACGCGCCGTTCGAGCTGCCGCTGTGGATCGACCTGAACGAGATCAGCGGGCTCCCCGGACTGGTCGCGCTCGCCGGCGGGCGGGCCGGGCGGCAGCTGCACGGGCTCACGCCCGACGAGCGGCTGGCGCTCGCACTCACGCGCTTGACGGAGATCCTCGGTCACGAGGTGCCGACGCCGGTGGGCTGGCGGACGACCGACTGGCAGGGCAACCGGTTCACACGCGGGGCCTACTCGACCATCCTGGTCGGATCCGACCTCGGCGAGCTCGACGTGCTCGCGCGGCCGGTCGGCGGCCGGATCCTCTTCGCGGGCGAGGCGACGCACCACCGGCTGGGCTACGCGGACGGCGCGATGTCGAGCGGGATCAGGGAGGCGAAGCGTCTGCTGCAGCAGCCGTCAGTCGCTCTTTCCGCCGGTTAGGCGTGTTTACACAACCATGAAGCGAGGCGCCCTTCTTAGCGATCGCGATCGTCTGCTGCCTTCCCGCCAGCGCCCAGGCCGCCACCGCCACGGGGACGCGCGTGTTCGTGGAGGAAGGCGTGCAGGGCCTTCCGGACTCCTACGCCCTGCGGGTGCTCTACGAGGGCGGGCCCGGCGAGGCGAACGACGTCACGGTGACGTTCACCGGCGACGAGGTCGCGTTCGAAGATGCGGGCGCCGAGATCGAGCCGGGCGACCACTGCGCGTCTGACGGGCCGAGCCGCGTCGTGTGCTCGTCCAGCGGCGACGAGCTCAGCACCACCAGAGTCGTGCTGGGTGACGGGGACGACGCGAGTGCACTTCGATTACGACCGCGAACTCCACGTCCGGATATTCGGGCGGTCTGGGTGGCGACACACTCCAAGGCGGGATTTCCAACGAGAGCCTGTACGGCGAGGCACGGCGACGACCTCGTGGACGGCGGCGCGGGCAGCGACAGGGTCAATGGCGGCGCCGGCAGCGACGAGCTTCGGGCCGGCGAGCCCGCCACGCAGTTCGAGTTCGACTTCATCGTCGATGGCGAGCGCGATGGGGACGCGGCGTCCGACACGATCGTCGGCAATCCGGGACAGTCGTCGTATAGCTACGCCTCGCGCAGAGAGCCGGTCACCGTCGACCTTCGCGCCGGTATCGCCGGTGCGCCTGGCGAACGGGACAGCCTCACCGGAATCAGCAGGGTCACGGGTGGCAAGGGAGCGGACAGCATGATTGCGACGCACACCGGCGCCTACTTGCTGGGCGGTCCGGGCGACGACCGGATCGAGGGCGGACGTGCCGGTGACAGCCTGGCGGGCGAGGGCGGCGCGGACCGCGTGTTCAGCTACGGCGGCGGCGATCGGATTTTCGACAACTCCGACAACGCCCGCGACGTCGTCTTCTGCGGCCGGGGCAGCGACTTCGTCGAATCCACGGACAAGCGAGACCGCCTGAGCCCCGACTGCGAGGACGCTTCTTGGCTGCGCTCACGCCGCGCAGACCTGGGCCGGATCACCGTCCAGCCTTCGATCTCGCGCGGGGATGCACTCTTTTCTCTGACCTGCGTGGACTCCGACGGATGCCGTGGCCGGATCACGCTCCTGACGGCGGGGCGGAGGCTTCTCCTGGGCGAGGGCCCGATCGACATCAAGCGCCGTGGCGGCAGGCGACAGGAGGTCGTCGTGCGCCTCAATGCCCGCGGCCGCGAGTACGTGCGCCGCGGCGGCTACGTCCGCGTGGTGATCTTCGGATCAGGTCGGCCGTGCGGCTGTCTGAACCCGAGGCCGGTCAAGACCGGCTTCACCACCTTCATGGACCGCTAGGCGCGGGCGCCGCGCCGACGGTCTCGACGGCCAGCTCGGCGACCTGCGTCGGGTTGCGCCCCACCCGCACGCCCTTCGCCTCCAGCGCCTCGGCCTTCGCCTGCGCCGTGCCCTTCGAGCCCGACACGATCGCGCCGGCGTGGCCCATCGTCTTGCCGGGCGGCGCGGTGAAGCCCGCGATGTAGGCGATCACGGGCTTCGTGACGTGCTCGGCGATGTAGTCGGCGGTGCGCTCCTCCTCGTCGCCGCCGATCTCGCCGCACATCACGATCAGCTCGGTCTCGTCGTCCTCCTCGAACAGGCTGATGACGTCGATGAACGAGGAGCCGACGATCGGGTCGCCGCCGATCCCGACGATCGTCGAGTTGCCGAAGCCGCTCTGGGCGATCTCGTTGCCGATCTGGTAGGTCAGCGTGCCCGAGCGCGATACGAGCCCGACGTTGCCCTCCGAGAAGAAGTGCGCCGGGATGATTCCCACGTTCGCCTTGCCCGGCGAGAGCACGCCGGGGCAGTTCGGTCCGATCAGCCGCGTCTTGCCGCGCTTCAGGTGCGTGTAGACGCGCAGCATGTCGTGCGCGGGGATGCCCTCTGTGATGCAGATGACGAGGTCGACACCGGCGTCGGCCGCCTCGAGGATCGCGTCCGCGGCGAACCGCGGCGGGACGAAGATCATGCTCGTGTTGGCGCCGGTGTCGGCGACGGCGTCGTGGACGGTGTTGAAGACCGGCACGCCCTCGACGTCCTGGCCGCCCTTGCCGGGCGTGACGCCCGCGACGAGGTCGGTGCCGTAGTTCTTGTTGTTCAGGCCGTGGAAGCTGCCCTCGCGGCCGGTCAGGCCCGACACCACCAGCTTCGTGTCCTTGCCGACGAGGATCGACATCATCCGGCGAGCTCCACAACGCGGTCCGCCGCGCCGAGCATCGTCTTCTCCACGTGCACGTTCGGCAGGTTCGCTTCAGCGAGGATCTTGCGGCCCTCCTCGTCATTCGTGCCGTCGAGGCGGACGACGAACGGGACCTTCACGTCGATCTGCCCGAACGCGGTGACGAGGCCGTTTGCGACCTCGTCGCAGCGCGTGATGCCGCCGAAGATGTTGAAGAGCACGGCGGTGACCTTCTCGTCCGAGAGGATCACCTCGACGGCGTCGACGATGGCCTCCGCCTTGCTGCCACCTCCGGCATCCAAGAAGTTCGCCGGCTTGCCGCCCGCCTGCGCGACGACGTCGAGCGTGGACATCACGAGGCCCGCGCCGTTGCCGAGGATGCCGACGTTGCCGTCGAGTTTCACGTAGGTCAGGTTGCGCTCCTTCGCCATCTGCTCCTGTGGGTCTTCGGCACCGACATTGCGAAAGGCAGCGGTGTCCGGGTGGCGATACAGCGCGTTGCCATCCACCGTGAACTTCGAGTCGAGCGCGACAACCTCCCGGCTCTTCGTGACGAGCAGCGGGTTGACCTCGACGAGCATCGCGTCCTCGGCGACGAACGTCTCGTAGAGCTTCGCGAGCATGGCGCCGACGGGCCGGATGACGTCCTCGGCGATCCCCGACTTGTAGAGCAGCTGCCGCGCGTTGAAGTCCGAGAAGCCGATCAGCGGATCGATGTGCGTCATCCGCATCGCCTCAGGGTCCGTCTCGGCGACCTCCTCGACGTCCATTCCGCCCATCCGCGAAAGCATCACCATCGGCTTCTTGGCGCTCCGGTCGAAGACGATCGCGGCGTAGTACTCCTCGTCGATCTCGGATGCCTTCTCGACGTAGAGCTCGTGGACCGTGAAGCCGCGGATGTCCATGCCGAGGATCGCCTGGGCGTGCTGCTCGGCCTCCTCACGGCTGTTCGCGAGCTTGATCCCGCCGGCCTTGCCGCGCCCGCCGATCAGCACCTGCGCCTTGATCACGCACGGGTAGCCGATGGACTCGGCCGCCTCGACCGCCTCCTGAACGGTGGCGGCGGGCCGGCCCTCCGGCACGGGGACGCCGTGCTTGGCGAAAAGCTGCTTTCCCTGGTACTCCAGCAGGTCCATTTGCGGCGCGGGACCCTATCGGAGACGGCGAAAACGTAAGATGCGCCGCCGCATGGCTCTCCCCAAGAAGATCACCTTCGTCACGTTCGACTGCTACGGCACCCTGATCGACTGGGAGTCGGGCGCGTACGACGCTTTCCAGGCGGAGGCGGACCGTGACGGCTTCACGATCAACCGGGACGAGCTGATGCCGCATTTCATCGAGATGCAGCACGAGATCCAGAGCGGGTCCTACGAGCTGTACGCGGAGGTCCTGCGCAGGACCGCGGTTCGCGCGGCGAAGGAGCTCGGCTGGGAGCTCGAGTCCTCCCGCGCGCAGTTCCTGCCGGACAGCGTCCCCCGCTGGCCCGCGTTCCGTGAGACGAACGCCCAGCTCGAGCGCTTCTCCAAGAAGTACGAGATCGGGATCCTCTCGAACATCGACGACAAGCTGCTCGGCGCGACACGGCGCCACTTCCGCGTCGATTTCGACCTGGTGGTGACCGCCCAGCAGGTGCGCTCCTACAAGCCCGACGAGGCTCACTTCAAGGAGTGTGCGCGCCGGATCGAGCAAAAGAAGAAGAACTGGGTGCACATCGCGTCCGGCTACGAGACCGACGTCGAGCCGTGCATCAAGCGCAAGGTCCCGGTGATCTGGGTCAACCGCCACGGCCGCAAGCTCGAGCCGAACCAGAAGAAGCCCGACAAGGAAGTCAAGAACTTCCGCGAGGCCGGCAAGCTGCTGAAGGCCGTCTAGCCGTGCGGGCCGTCGGCGTCCACCCGGACGCCGTCGTCGTGACCAGTCGGATGTGGCAGACCACCTGCACGGCGATCCGCGCCGGCGGAGAGGCGATGCTGATCGACTCGCCGTACTTCCCGGACGAGCTCGACGCGCTGCCCACCCTGCTCCATCAAGCGGGCTTCGAGATCAGCGCGCTGCTCGCGACGCACGCCGACTACGACCACCTGCTCGGCCGCGCTGCGTTCCCCCAGCTTGCGCTCGGGGTCGGTGAGCCGACGGCGCTTCGCCTGCGCGAGGAGCCCGGCGTCGCGCAGAGGGAGCTGCGGGACGCGGACGCGGAGCACTACGTCCAGCGTGCAGCCCCGCTGTCACTCGGGTCGTACCAGTCGCTTCCCGTGCCCGGGTACGTCGGCCTGGGCGAGCAGGAGCTCGAGCTGCACCCGGCCGAGGGGCACACCGCGGACGGGGTCGCCGTGTTCGCACGCTGGGCGGGCGTCCTCTGCGTCGGCGATTACCTCTCCGACGTCGAGATCCCGATGGTGCGCGACCTCGACGAGTACCGCGCGACGCTCGCGCGCCTGGCGCCGCTCGTCGAGGCGGCCGAGACGATCGTCCCGGGACACGGGTCGCCGCACGACCGCGACACCGCGCTTCGCCTGCTCGATGAGGACCTCGACTATCTCGACGGGCTCACGAAGCTGCCCGCGGGTCGCGAGACGAAGCGGCAGCGGGAGATCCACGAGGCGAACCTGAAGCTGCTGGATCGCTGACGCCGGCGACCAGCGCCGCCGACGCTGCCATCCCCGCCAACAGGACGAACCCCAGCTCGCCGAAGTCCGCGACCGCGAGCACGAGGCCGCCGATCAGCGCGCCGAACATGTAGCCGAGCTGTGCGCTCGCGGTGCGCGCGGCCATCATGCTGCCCGGTTGCGCGCGCAGCTGGTCGAGCCCGAGCGAGCTCGAGGCCGTCGAGCGGATGCCCGCCATCAGGGCCATCACGAAGAAGAGGCACAGCGTGAACACCACGGCGGGAGTCACGTTCATGATCACGGCGAGCATCGTGCCCATGCCGAGCGCTGCGCAGACGATCAACCTGCGCCGCTCGAATCGCTCCGTCAGGGCGGCGGTCGAGAGCGTCGAGATCGCGAACGCGATCGATCCGACCGCCAGCAGGAAGCCGACGGTCGACTCGGACACGTCGTAGGTCTGGATGTAGAACGCGCCGATGTAGGTGAGCTCGGCGGTCCAGGCGGAGTAGGCGACGAGCTCGGCGAGCGTCCAGCGCCGCGCGGATCGATCGCGGAAGACGGCCCGGAGCCCCTCGCGCTCGACGGGCGGCCGCATGGCGGCCGCGTCGCGCTCCACCGGGGCGACCAGAGCGCGGTCGCCAAGCGCCGCCAGGCAGATCGTCCCCGGCACGGCGTACGCGAGCCGCCACGAGACGGCGTCGGTGAGGATCCCGATGATCGGGGTGCCGATGATCCACGAGACCGACTGGGCGCCCACGACGAAGCCCATCGGCCGCGCCATCTCGCCCTCGGGGAACCACGCGCCGACGCCGGCGAACCCCGCCGACAGCAGGCACGCGACGCCCGTCCCGGTGACGACGTGCGCGAGCAGGAAGAGCGCGAGATTCGGCGCGATTGCGCTGAGCACCGCGCCCTGCAGCGCGAGGACGGCGCCCCACCCGAGCAGCGGCTTGACCCCGAGCCGGTCGATCAGCGGCCCGATGAAGAACGCGGCGACCACCGCCGTGACCGCCAGCACCGTGCGCGCCTGCCCGACCGCGCTGACCGATGCATCGAGATCGCGTCCGACCTCGACCACGATCGGAACGAGGACGACGATTGACGACTGCGCCGCGATCGTGGAGAGGACGAGCGGGATCAGTGGGCGGCGCAAGTCGCACAGGGTACGGTTGGCGGCATGGTTCAAACCAATTCCCGAGGGTTACCCGCGCGTGACCCCATACCTGATCTGCGACGGCGCAAGCGACGCGATCGACTTCTACACCTCGGTGCTCGGAGCGAAGGAGCGCATGCGAATGGGCGGGCCGGACGGGAAAGTCGGCCATGCCGAGCTCGAGATCGGCGAGTCAGTCGTGATGCTGGCCGACGAGCATCCCGAGATGGGAGCCGTCGGTCCCAAGACAGTCGGCGGCACACCGGTCTCGCTGCACGTCTACGTCGAGGACGTCGACAGCGTGTTCCAGCAGGCGCTCGACGCGGGCGGCACCGAGCGGCAGGCGCTCGAGAACAAGTTCTACGGCGATCGCTCCGGGAGCTTCGAGGACCCGTTCGGCCACGTGTGGCACGTCGCCTCGCACGTCGAGGACGTCCCGCCCGAGGAGATGGAGAAGCGCGCGGCCGAGGCCGCAGCGGGCTAGCTAGCCCTACTTGACGACGGCGATCGTGTCTCCGGTGGCGATCGCGCCACCCTCGGAGACGTTCAGCTCCTCGACCGTGCCCGCGCTCGGGGCGGTGATCTCGTTCTCCATCTTCATCGCCTCGACGACGCAGATGAGCGCGCCCTCCTCGACGGTCGCGCCCTTCTCGACGGCCACCTTCAAGACGGTGCCCTGGATCGGCGAGACGATCGCGCCCGGAGCACCGCCGCCTCCGGCCGCGCCGCGGTCGCGCCGCTTCGGCGCCTTCTTCGCCGCGGCCGGTGCGGCGCCGTTCGGCAGCGCCGCGCCGATCACCTTCACCTCGAACCGCTTGCCTGACACCTCGACTGCGTAGTCGCGCGCGACCTTCGGCTCCTCGTCGTCGTCGCCGTCGGCGGCCGGTGGGGGATCGAACGCGAGCTGCTTCAGCCAGTCCTTGTCCTCGACCAGATCACGGCAGGTCTCGCCGTTCTTCCACTGCTCGGTGGCGAGCAGTGCCTGGTGGAACGGGATGAGCGTCTTGAGCCCACCGATCTCGTACTCGTGCAGCGCGCGGATCATCCGGCGCGTCGACGCCTCGCGGTCGACGTCCCAGACGATCAGCTTCGCGATCATCGGGTCGTAGAGCGGCAGCACCTCGTAGCCCTCCTCGGCGCCCGAGTCGACGCGGACGCCCGGCCCTGACGGCTCGCGGTACGAGCCGACCTTGCCCGGGGCTGGAGCGAACTTCTTCGACGCGTCCTCGGCGTTGATCCGGCATTCGATCGCGTGGCCGCGGATCTCGATGTCGTCCTGGCCGAACGCGAGCTCGTCGCCGGCGGCGATCTTCACCTGCTCGCGCACGATGTCGATGCCGGTGACCATCTCGGTCACGCAGTGCTCGACCTGGACGCGCGTGTTCATCTCGAGGAAGAAGTACTCGCCGTCCTGGAGCAGGCCCTCGATCGTGCCGGCCGAGCGGTAGTTCACGGCCTTTGCCGCGTCGGTGCCGATCTTGCCGATGCGCTCGCGCAGCTCGGGATCGACTGCGGGCGCCGGGCTCTCCTCGATCAGCTTCTGGTGCCGGCGCTGCACCGAGCAGTCGCGCTCGAACAGGTGCACGACGTTGCCCTTCGAGTCGGCGAGCACCTGGACCTCGACGTGGCGCGGGTCAGGCAGGTACCGCTCGAGGTAGACCGTCGCGTCGGAGAAGAACTTCTCGCCCTCGCGCGAGGCGCCCTCGAAGGCCTTCTCGAGCTCGTCCTCGGACTCCGCGACGCGGAAGCCCTTGCCCCCGCCGCCGCCCGCGGCCTTTACGGCGATCGGGTAGCCGATGTCCTTGTCGATGATCTTCTTGGCCGCAGCGACGGTCTTCACCGGGTCGGTCGTGCCGGGCACGATCGGCACGCCCGCCTTCTTCATCAGCTCGCGCGCCTTCGTCTTCGAGCCCATGGCGTCGATCGCGTCCGGCGGCGGCCCGATGAACACGATGTCCGCCTCCTCGCAGGCGCGCGCGAAGGCGGCGTTCTCCGCGAGGAAGCCGTACCCGGGGTGGATCGCCTCCGCGCCCGAGTCCTTGGCGACCTCGATGATCTTCTCGACTACGAGGTAGCTCTCCGACGCCGGGCCGGGACCGAGCAGATACGCCTCGTCGGCGCGACGCGCGTGGGGCGCGTCGCGGTCGGGCTCCGAGTAGACGGCGACCGATCCGATCCCCATCTCCTCGAGCGTCCGCATGACGCGGATCGCTATCTCGCCGCGGTTGGCGACTAGGACCTTCGTGAACACGGCGCGGGAGATTACCGGCGCCCTGACGAGCTAGCTCAGCAGGCGCCGGTGGCCCGGCAGAGGCTTACGCGCCCAAATCCGAAGGTCGAGTCTCGCCCCGGGGCGCCGAGGTCGACGGTCGCGGAGTCGAGCCTGGTGCGAATCTGAGCGGCCGTAGAGGTCGGGTATTTCTGCCGCAGCACCGCGGCGACGCCGGCCGCGAACGGCGTGGCGGCCGACGTGCCCGAGCCGGACGTGTAGCCGCCGCCGCGGGCCGTGGAGAGGATGTCGACGCCGGGCGCCGCCACCTCCACGTCCGCATTCCGGTTCGAGCCGGCCCACGCGTCGAGCTGGTCCGTGGCGGCCACCGACACGACCTGTGGGTAGCCCGCCGGATAAAGCGCCCCCGAGCCGCCGTCGTTCCCGGCCGCTGCGACCAGGACCGCGCCGTTGCCTGAGTTCCAGGCGCGCTTGATCGCGTCGTACAGCGCCGTCGAGCTGGGCCCGCCGAAGCTCATCGAGATGACCTTCGCGCCCTTCGAGTAGAGCCAGTCGAGGCAGTTCACGACGTTCGACGTCGCGCCCCGCGCGAGCCCGTCCTCGAGCGCGCGGCACACGCCGATCGGGCTGTTGAACGCGACGCCCGCGACGCCGGTGCCGTTGTTCGCCGTCGCCGCGAGGATTCCCGTCACCTGGGTCCCGTGGCCGTCCTCGTCGTCGCATCCCGCCTTGATGCCGTTGTTCATCATCAGCAGGCTCGTCGACTCGACGCAGTTCGAGATCCGTCCCGCGAACTCGGGGTGCGAACGATCGATCCCGGTGTCGATTACCCCGACCTTGACCCCGCCGGTTGAGGGGAAGGCGCTGAGGCCCGCGCCGTCCCAGCCCCTGGGTGCGCCGAGCGTGGCGAGCCCCCACTGGTCGCCGAACAGGGGGTCGTTCGGCGTCGCGGCCGCGGTGAGGATCTTGTTCGTCTCGGCGTACTCGACGGCCGCCGACTGCGCGAGCTCCGCCGCGGCCTCCCTCGGGCTGCCGGCCACGCGGACGAGATGGGCGCCGATACCCCTGAGCTGCCCGATCGTGTCGATCGCTCCCGCGCGCGCGAGCACGGTGGACTGCCTCGCGAGCGAGGTCCCCTCCTCGAACTTGACGATGACCTGTCCCGGCACGTGCTGCTCGGCGGATGCCGGCGTGACGATTCCGAGAAACGCGGCCACGACCGCGATGCGACGCAACCAGACCCCCTGCCTAGTGAGGGCGCGGAGTCTGCCCTGTCACGACGGACGGGGCAAGACGGGAAAAAGTGCTACGCCGGCGTCGGCTCGGACTCGGCGTACGCCTCGATGAGGACGTCCGCCACCTCGGGCCGCGAGAACTCCTCCGGCGGGCGCTCGCCGCGGCCGAGCATCTCGCGCACGGCCGTCCCCGAGAGGAAGACCTTGTCCTCGTTGCTGGCCGGCGAGGTCTTGGCGGTCGCCATTCCCTTGGTCAGCTTGCAGTAGAACGAGTGCTCGAACTTCAGCGGCTCGATGCCCAGCTCGCCGGGCTCGAACTCGTCGAAGATGTGCTGCGCGTCGTAGGTGCCGTAGTAGTCACCGACGCCCGCGTGGTCGCGGCCGACGATGAAGTGCGTGCAGCCGTAGTTCCTGCGCACGAGTGCGTGGAAGATCGCCTCGCGCGGCCCGGCGTAGCGCATCGCGGCCGGGTTCACGCCGAGCAGCACGCGCTCCGGCACGTAGTAGTTCTCGATCAGCACCTCGTAGCAGCGCATCCGCGTCTCGGGCGGGATGTCGTCCGACTTCGTCTCGCCCACGATCGGGTGGATGAAGAGCCCGTCGACGATCTCGAGCGCGGACTTGGTGATGAACTCGTGCGCGCGGTGAATCGGGTTGCGCGTCTGGAACGCGACGACCGTCTTCCAGCCGCGCTCCTCGAACGTCTTCTTCGTCTCGGCGGGCGAGAGCAGGTACGGCTTCACCGCGTCGATGTGCTCGGGCAGCTTCTCCACCGAGATCGGGCCCGCGATCGTGCGCGCGCCCTCGCGATAGGTCATCGCGACCCCGGGGTGCTCCTCGTCGGTCGTGCGGAAGACGTTCTCCGCCTCGCGCTTCAGGTCGCGCTCGTAGACCTCTTCGACGGTGATCGTGCCGAGCTTCGAGCCCTCGTGGCCGACCAGCTCGATCGTGTCGCCGACCTCGCCCGTCTCCGAGGCGAGCGTGACCGGGATCGGCCACGGCTGCCCGTCCGGCAGGCGCATGTTGTCGACGACGGACTGCCAGGCGTCTGAGCCCTGGAAGCCCTTCGAGCGGAGCGAAGCCGCCGTTGGCGAGGAGTTCGAAGTCGGCGGTCTGCTTGTGAGACAGCTCCAGCTGACTCACGCAGTGACCCCGATCTTCTCCTCGACGAAGGCGATCACTTTCTGGGCGGACTCCTCCGGAGTCTCGTTCTCGGTGTGGACGATCAGCTCGGCGTGCTCCGGCTCCTCGTACGGATCCGACACGCCGGTGAACTCCTTGATCTCGCCCTTGAACGCCTTCTCGTAGAGGCCCTTCACGTCACGCTCGGCGCAGGCCTCGACCGACGCCTCGACGTAGACCTCGATGAAGCGCTCGCCCATCGTCGCGCGCGCCTCGCGGCGGATCTCGCGGTAGGGCGAGATCGCGGCGGTGATCACGCCGACGCCGTTGCGCGAGAGCAGGTCGGCGACGAACGCGATGCGGCGGATGTTGGTGTCGCGGTCCTCCTTCGAGAACCCGAGCCCCTTCGACAGGTTGGTGCGCACGACGTCGCCGTCGAGGACCTCGATCTTCAGGCCGCGCTCACGCAGTGCCGGCGCGACGATTTCGGAGATCGTGGTCTTGCCCGCTCCCGACAGGCCCGTGAACCAGATCGTGAACCCAGGATGCTCGCTCATGTGTGTATTCCGCACTCCTCTTTGTCAGTCCCTGCCCATCGCCCGTCTCGGCCGGCACCCGGCTTCGTGCAGTGCGTGCAGCCGATCGACTCGAAGCCGTGGTCGTGCAGCGGGTTGTAGGGAACGTCGTTCTCGAAGATGTATCGCCAGACGTCCTTGTCGGACCAGTCGGCGAGGGGCGCGACCTTGTACAGGCCGTGCTTTGCGTCCCACCCCAGCTTAGGGATCTCGACTCGACCAGGCGAATGTTCCCGCCGGACGCCCGTAACCCAGGCGTCAGCGCGCGCGAGCGCCTCGCGCATCGGAACGACCTTGCGGATCTCGCAGCACTTGTCCGGATCGCGCTTCCAGAGCTGGTCTCCGTGCAGCTCCGCCTGGCGGGCGGGGCTGATGCCCTGGTAGACCTCGATCTCGATCCCGTAGCGCTCCTCGAGGCGCTTCCAGGTCTCGTAGGTCTCCGGGAACAGGAAGCCGGTGTCGAGCGTGAAGAAGCGCGCGTCGGGGTCGACCTTGAGCAGCATGTCCATCACGACCGAGGCTTCCTTCTGGAAGGAGCTCGCGACGTACAGCCGCGGTGAGAACTCCTCGACGGCGTGCGCGAGCGTCTCCTCGGCGCTGAGGTGGTCGAGGTCGGGGATCTCCGTGGGCGTTGCAGCTAGACCGCGCATTCGCCCTCCCCGCGGATCACCTGGTACGGCTCGCGCCGGCTCCAGTCGATGAAGTGCTCGATGTTCTCGAGGTTGAACTCGACCGGGATCGAGAGGTCGCGGGCGCGCTCCTCGAACTCGGTCAGCCCGACGCGCTCGGCGAACTGGTTGAACGTCTCGCCGTCGCCCCGCTCGGCCTCGTAGAAGCGGATCCAGCGCTCGACCGCATCGGGCACCCGCTTCGCGGGCAGGCGGATCTTCAGCCGCTGGCCGAACGCGACGCCCTCGCCGCCGTAGCGGCCGCCGATGTGCGCGACGTATGCCGGGATCGTCTTGTCGCCGAGCTTGATCGACGCGCCGTAGAAGCCGATGTTGCCGATGTGGTGCTGGCCGCAGCCATTCGGGCAGCCGGACATCTTGATGTGGATCTTCTGCGTGAGCGGATCGGTGATTTGCATCTGCTCGACACGCTCGTGTATCGCACGATTGAGCCCCATGGAAGAGGTGATGCCGAGCTTGCAAGAGTCGGTGCCGGGGCATGAGACCGTGTCGACGATCGTGTCGGCGCCCGGATTGGCCAGCCCGAGCTCGGCGAGCCGCTGCCAGACGGCATAGGTCGCCTCGTCGCGGACCCAGCGCAGGACGAGGTTCTGGCTCACCGTCGTGCGGGCGTAGCCGCCGCAGAAGTCGCGCATGATCGCGGCGAGGCCGCGGAACTGCTCCGGCGACAGGTCGCCTCGGATCACGTTGACCTGGACGGTGCTGAAGCCGGCCTGCTTCTGCTGCTTGACGTTGTGCTCGGCCCACCGCTTGAACTCCGACCGGTCGCCGTTCGGCTGCGCGAAGTCCGAGGCCATCGGCAGCTTGGTGACGACCGCCTCCTCGTCGTCGTCGAAGCGCAGCCGGGCGACGTCGAAGTTGCGCTCGGCGACCCAGTCGCCCTTGCGCTCCTCGTCGGCCTGCCGGCGCAGCTCCTCGATGCCGAACTTGTCGACGAAGACCTTGATCCGCGCGCGGGCGCGGTTGGGTCGCAGCCAGTCCTGGCGGTCGAAGATCCGGAGGACGGCCTCAGCCGCCTCGAGGTACTCGCCGTTGTCGGCCTCGACGAAGTCGTAGAGGACGGGTGCGGTGCGCGGCATGATCGACGTCCCGCCGCCGACCAGCATCTCGAAGCCCCTCTTGCCGTCCTTGATCTTCGCTCGGAAGGCGATGTCGTGGATCTCCGAGATCGCGCGGTCGTCGGGCGTGCCGTCGAACGACGTCTTGATCTTGCGCGGCATGAGCTGCGTCGTGGGGTGGCGCACGAAGTAGCGGACGTAGGCCCCCGCGTACGGCGTGCAATCGAACACCTCGCCCTCGCAGACGCCCGCCCACGGGTCGGCGGTCACGTTGCGGATGGTGTTGCCGCAGCCCTCGCGGCTCGACAGGCCGGCCTCCGAGATCATCCGGATGAACGCGGCCGCGTCGCGCAGCGGGACGTGGTGGAACTGGAAGTTCTGGCGGGTTGTGATGTGGCCCTTGTTCAGGGGCACGTACTTCTCGACGCCGTCGGCGAACATCTCCATCTGCTCGGGGTTGATGCCGCCGAAGGGGAGCTTCACGCGGACCATCTGCACGTCGGCCTGGCGCTGGCCGTAGACGCCCTGCTTCAGGCGGAAGCCGATGAACTCGTTCTCCTCGATCTCGCCGCCGAGGTACCGCTCGGACTCGTGGTCGAAGTCGTCGAACTCGCGCTCGAGGATCGGGATCACGTGCCCGGGCACGTTCTCGTAGACCTCGGGATTCTCTAGCGAGCCCCTGCCCTTCGGGGTGGGGCCGACGGAGGTCGTCGGTTCCATCGGGGAAGCCTAACACATGAATCCCGGCCGGGATTCAGGTATTTAACTAGCGCGGCGGTAGCCCACTGGGGTGCCCGATGTCGCCCTCGACGGGCTTGCCGGCCTCCTCCCAGGCGACGATCCCGCCAGCCAGCGAGGACGCGTCGAAACCGGACGCTGCGAAGGCGTCGGCGGCGGCCGCTGAGCGCTCGCCCACGCGGCAGTAGAAGACGACCGGGCGCTCTTTGTCGAGCTCGCCCGCGCGCGCCAGAAGCTCCTCGAAGGGGATGTGCGCCGTATCGCTGGGGATGCGGCCCGCATCGCGCTCCTCGGTCGTGCGCACGTCGACGAGCTGGACGTCGCCCGCCGTCTCGAGCCCTTCCGCGTCTACCTCGCGTGCCACGCCTTGATCGTAGCTCTCGGCTATCGCCAGGGCGTGGGGGTGTCGGCGGGGTAGCCGGCCCCCTCGTACAGCGCCGCGCGCAGCCACGGGTTGGGCGCGTCCTGCTCCGGCGCGGGAGCCGGCGCGGTGTCACGGAGGAACTGTTCGATCGCCGCCGCGATCGCCGCGGCCTCCTCGGGCGTCGCGGACCCGGAGCGCAGCTCGATGCGGGGGCGCGGCGGGTGGTGGCTGCCGTTGCGGCTCACTGGACGCGGGAGGGTACAGTCGGCTCGGTTTGGCCGACGTGCCCGTGTACGACTACGAGACGGTGCTCGCAGCCGTCCAGCCGCTCGACGCGATCGAGCGCGTCCGCGACGGCTTCGTCCGCTACGAGTCGGACGAGTGGGCGATGCCGCCGAAGGTGTACCTCGCGGTGCCGCCTGCGGGCGACTTTCGCGCCATGCCCGCCAAGGGCGGGGGGCTCGCGATCCTGAAGTGGGTGACCTCGTTCCCGGGCAACCCGGCTCGCGGGCTGCCCGTGGTGATGGGCGTGATCTGCGTGTCGAGCGCCGAGACAGGCGAGCCGCTCGCGCTCGTCGACGTGCGCGCCGTCACGGCGCTCCGGACCGGCGCGGTCGCGGCCGTGGCCGCTCAGGAGCTCGCTCGCGAGGACGCGTCGTCGGTGGGGGTGATCGGCTGCGGACTTCACGGAGCCTGGGCCGCGCGCTGTCTCGCGACGGCGGAGTTCGAAACCGGCGTCTGCTTTGACGTCGATCCCGAGGCCGCCGGCGCGCTCGCCGGCGAGCTGGGCTGGGAGGCCGGCGCGCGCGAGGACGCGCTGGCGTGCGACATCGTCACCTGCGTGACGCCGGGCCACGAGCCGGTCGTGGGCGTCGGCGACCTGCATCCCGGCGTCCACCTCAACATGCTCGGCGCCGACGGCCCCGGCAAGGCGGAGGCGGAGCTCGACGCGATCGAGCGCTGTCGGCTCTTCTGCGACGAATGGGCGCAGGCGAGCCACGGCGGCGAGCTGACCGGCGCCGTCGCGGACGGGCGCGTCACGCGCGACGACGTCACCGAGCTGGGTGCGGTCCTGACCGGCGCGGCCGAGGGGCGCACGGCGCCGGACGAGATGACGCTGTTCGACTCGACGGGGCTCGCGATCCAGGACCTCGCGCTCTGCCACGCGATCTTGGAGACCGGTGCGAAGGTCCCGACCGTACGCTTATAGGAGAGGAGCGGAGATGACAGATGCAGAACGGCCGTATTCGATCGCCACGCGCGAGCAGGCGGGTGACTTCATGGCGGACTACCCGGAGTACGGGGAGATGCGCTGGTACGCGGAGGCTCTCGGGACTACCGAGGTGGCCTTCAGCTGGCGGCGAATGCCGCCCGGCACCGGGGGCCGCGACAGCTATGGCCATCGACATCCCGGGCAGGAGGAGGTCTTCTTCGTGATCTCGGGAACCGTCACGTTCAAGGTCGGCGACGACGTGTTCGAGGCCGGGCCGCAGACGGCAGTGCGCATCGCGGGAGAGGCGTTCCGCTCGGTCCACAATGACGCTGACTCGGAGGCCGAGCTGTTCATTCTCTCGACCCGGCTCGCAGAGCCGCGCACCGAGCAGCAGCAGGACTTCTGGCCGAGCTAAAGCGGGATGTTCCCGTGCTTGCGCTTCGGCGTCGGGATGCGCTTCGTCTGCAGCGTCTCGAGCGCCTGGATCAGCCGCGGGCGCGTCTCATGCGGGACGATCACGTCGTCGATGTAGCCGCGCTCGGCCGCCGAGTACGGGTTCGCGAAGCGCGCCTTGTAGTCGTCCATCAGCTTCTCGCGCCGCTCGTCCGGGGTCGGTGAGCTCGCGATGTCGCGCCGGTAGATGATGTTGACCGCGCCCTCCGGGCCCATCACCGCGACCTCGGCCGTCGGCCACGCGAAGTTGAAGTCGGCGAGCATGTGCTTCGAGTTCATGACGTCGTACGCGCCGCCGTAGGCCTTGCGCGTGATCACGGTCAGCTTCGGCACCGTCGCCTCGGTGAAGGCGTAGAGCAGCTTCGCGCCGCGGCGGATGATCCCGCCCCATTCCTGAGTCGTCCCGGGAAGGAAGCCCGGGACGTCGCAGAACGTGAGCAGCGGGATGTTGAACGCGTCGCAGAAGCGGACGAAGCGCGCGGCCTTCTCGGAGGCGTCGATGTCGAGCACGCCCGCGAGCTGGCTGGGCTGGTTGCCGACGATCCCGATCGAGTGCCCGTTGAGCCGGCTGAAGCCGCAGATGATGTTCATCGCGAAATGCTCGTGCACCTCGAAGAACTCGCCGTCGTCCACGATCAGCGACACGACGTCGCGCATGTCGTAGGGCTTGTTCGGGTTGTCGGGCACGACGGTGTCGAGTGCCTCGTCCATCCGGTTCGGGTCGTCGCCCGTGTCGAGCCGCGGCGGCAGCTCGAGGTTGTTCTGCGGCAGGAACGAGAAGAGGTAGCGCGCGTCCTCGAGGCAGGCCTCCTCGTCCTCGGAGGCGAAGTGGGCGACGCCGGACTTCGTGTTGTGCGTCATCGCGCCGCCGAGCTCCTCGAACTCGACCTCCTCGCCCGTGACCGTCTTGATCACCTCGGGGCCCGTGATGAACATGTGCGAGGTCTCCTTGACCATGAAGATGAAGTCGGTCATCGCCGGCGAGTAGACCGCGCCGCCGGCGCACGGGCCCATGATCAGGCTGATCTGCGGAATCACGCCGGAGCACTGCACGTTGCGCACGAAGACGTCGCCGTAGGCGCCGAGCGAGACGACGCCCTCCTGGATCCGCGCGCCGCCCGAGTCGTTGATCCCGATGACCGGGCAGCCGATCTTGGCCGCCAGGTCCATGATCTTGCACATCTTCTCGGCCATCACCTCGCCGAGCGAGCCGCCGAAGACGGTGAAGTCCTGGCTGAAGACGCAGACCGGGCGGCCGTCGATCGTCCCGTGGCCGGTCACCACGGCGTCGCCCCAGGGACGGTTCTTCAACATGTCGAAGTCGGCCGTCCGGTGGCGGACGAACGTGTCGAGCTCCTGGAACGAGCCCGGGTCGAGCAGCTTCTCGACCCGCTCGCGCGCGGTCATCTTGCCCTTGGCGTGCTGCTTCTCCTCCGCCTCGGGGTTCGTGTGCGCCGCCTGCACGCGCAGCTCCTCGAGCTGCTGCGAGCTTCTCCTCGTAGGTCTCCGGGGTCTTCTGCCGCGTCATGAGGGCGCCGGATGCTACTCGGGGCCGGATCAGAGCTCGAGTTCGAACTTGCGCGACTTGCGCGTGCGCTTTCCGTTCTCCCCGCGCACCCGGACGACGACCTTCAGCTTCTCGTCGTCGCCGGCGTTCTCCATCGCGCGGCGGAACCGGCGCGAGAGCGGCACACGCAGGCGGATCCGGTGGCGGTCGCGGACGCGGCCGCGCCGCCGCCCGACGACGTCGCCGTCTCCCGGCTGCACGACCTTGACGGCGAACCGCTTCGCGTGCTCGAGCTCGAGGCGCACGCGCAGCCGTCGGGCGAGCTCGGGGTGCCGCGGCAGCTTGATCCTGACCTCCGCCGGCGGAACGCGCACGACGTCGCTCGCCGCCGACAGGGCCGCGCTCTCGCCGGCGGCGTTCGAGGCGGTCACGACGACGCGCACGGTCTTACCCGCGGCCGCCTGCCCGAGCTCGAGGGTGCGCCGCGTCGCCCCGTGGATCGCGGTGCAGTCGCGGCCGCCTCTGCCGCAGCGGAACCATTGGTAGTCGAACGCGAGCGCCGTCCCGTGCCAGGAGCCGGTGGTCGCCCTCACCCGGCGACCGGTCTCGTACTTCTCCGCGGACAGCTTCGGCGCCTCCGTGTTCTCGGGCTTCACCTGGATGACCGCCGTCTGGCCCGAGGCCGCAGCCGCGGAGCCCGCGACGTTCGCTGCGGTGACGTTGAGCCGGATCGTGTGGCCGACATCAGCCTCCGTCAGCCCGTAGGTCGTCGCCGGTGGCGCCGGCGACGTCAACGCAGCCCGAGCCGGACTCGTCACAGCGCTGCCATTGGCTGGACAGCGAGATGGGCGCGGTCCCGGACCAGCTGCCCGTCGAACCCGCGAGCGTCTCGCCGGCGCCGGGGACGCCGGTGATCGCGGGCGGAGCGGTGTTCGACGGTGGAACGGCGGCGCTGAAGCCCGCCATGTACAGCAGGTCGTTGTGGGAGGTGTTCGAGTTGCCGACGACGCCCTTCGTCGCCCAGCTGTAGAGCGCGTCCCTCACGGTCTGCGACCCGACCTGGCGGTGCGCCTCCAGGTAGAGCGCGGCGGCGCCCGCGACGTGCGGCGCCGCCATCGACGTCCCCTGCAACGTGGCGGTGGCGGTGTTGGAGGAGTTGTAGGCGGACGTGATGCCGACGCCGGGTGCGAAGAAGTCGACGCAGTTGCCGTAGTTCGCGAAGCTCGCCTTCTGGTCGCTCGAGTCCGTCGCGCTGACGGTGATCGCGCTCGACACGCGCGCCGGCGAGGTGCCGCATGCGTCTTGGGCCTTGCCGCCCGGGTTGCCGTTGCCGGCGGCGATCGTGTACGGCACACCGCTCGCGATCGACCTCGCGACGGCCTGGTCGAGCGCGGGGCTGATACCACCGCCCAGGCTCATGTTGGCCACGGCCGGGTGCCGGGCGTTGCGGGTGACCCAGTCGACCCCCTCGATGATCCCGGAGGTCGATCCGCTGCCGCCGCAGTCCAGCACCCGGACCGGCACCAGTCGAACGCGCTTGGCGACCCCGTAGGTCGAGCCGCCGACGGTGCCGGCGACATGGGTGCCGTGGCCGTCGCAGTCGTTCGTGCCGTTGCCGTCGTCGATGGTGTTGAAGCCGGCACCGACGCGCCCGCCGAACTGCGTGTGGGAGGCCCGGATGCCGGTGTCGAGGATGTAAGCCGTCACGCCCAGGCCGGTGGGCGCGTAGTTGTAGCTCCCGTTCAGCGGCCGAAACCGCTGGTCGATGCGGTCGAGCCCCCACGGCGCGCTCGACTGGGTGGCGAACGCGTGCATGACCCGATCCGGCTCCACATACCTCACGCGCGGGTCACTCCGCACCGCATCCACCCGGCCTGGCGGGATCGTCGCCGCGTAGCCGTTCAGCGCGGCTCGGTAGACCACTCGATCGCGCCCGCCGTGAGCGCGGGCGACGGCGCCGGGATGCCGCACCGCGTCCTTGAGCACGACGATGTAGCGGTCCTTCACCGGCGCAGCCGATGCGAGCGGTGGGAGGGCCGCGAACGCGAGCAGCGAGAGCGCAGCGGCCATGAGGGAGCGGCGCGGGGTCGCCATGGCCTTACCCAGCGTAGAGCGGGCGGGTGGGTGCGGCTACGTCCGCGCTAGGCGCGCGAGAACGGGCGGTGGTGCGCCTGGCCGAGCTGGTCGAGGACGGACTCGAGGATCTGTTGCTCGTTGTCCGTTGCTCGTTGCTCGTCGTCGGCCTCGGCGGCGGGCTCCGGCGGCGGGGTCGGCTCCGGAGTGGGCTCTGGCTCTGGGCTCGGGCTCCGGGCTCGGGCTCGGGATCCGGGGTGGGCTCGGGCTCGTCCGCGACGGCCTCGCGGGCTTGGGCGATCACCGTTTCGACCCGGTCGTCGCGGTTGAAGAAGCGGGCCAGGAAGCCGCGGCGCTGGGCTGCGACCGACATGGGGGCGACCCGCGGCGGCTCGGGCTCCGAGTTCGGGCTCCGGCTCCGGTTCGGTCTCGGTTGCGGCCGGCTCGGGCTCGCCTTCCGGTTCCGGCTCGGGTTCGGGCTCAGGCTCCGGAGTGGTCTCCGGCTCCGGGCTCTCGACCTCGGCCGTGAGGATCACCTTGGTTCCCCACCCGGAGGACTCGATCTCGACGATGCCGTTCGCCCGCTCGCCCTCCCAGACGACCTTGGTCTCCGGCTCGAGCCGCGTAATGCGGATCTCGCCGAACTCGCCCAGATGACGCGCGAGCGCCTCGGCGTCACTCAGCTCGTTCCAGAGCTCGGGCGGTGACTTCACCAGTCGCCGCTGTGCCTGCACCTGGGGCATCGGCGGGACGATTCGACCGTGCCCGGCGGCCGTCCTGCGGATGCAGGCGATCTTTCAGCCCGGCTTGATTTCCATCAGATACACGACGAAGAGGATCACGACCCCGATCGCGGGCATGAGCATGTTCGGCAGGCGCATCTTGGCCCGGTAGGCCTCCGACAGCGGCAGATCGTGGTCGTCGTCGCCGGCGTCCGCGAGGACTTTGTCGGCCTCGTCGGCGGCCTGGGCGCGTAGAGGCTCGACCAGCAGCACGAGCACGCCGAACACGAGCAGGTAGAGGGCGAAGCCGATCGTCATCCACTCGTCGCGGTCGAACGCGAACGGGCCGTCGATCGCCTGGTAGACGCCGGTGAACCCGACGAGCGCGCCGGCGGGGATCACGATCGCCCGCTCGGTCCGGTTGACCGCGCGCAGCACGACCGGCAGCGATAGACGGTCGCGCCGTTCGGTCACGCTGATGAAGAGCGGGAACGCGAACAGCGGGCCGAAGCCGACGATCGCCGCCATCACGTGGACGGCGACGGAGGCGTCGTAGATCGCTACGCCTCCTTGTACTCGCCGAACTCGTCGCGCATGACCCCTGAGACCTCGCCGATCGTCGCGCGGTCCTTGAGCGCGGCCCGGATCGGCTCGAGCAGGTTGCCGCTGCCCTTTGCCACTTTGCGGAGCTCCTCGAGCCGCTTCGACACCTGCTCCTGGTCGCGGTCGGCCTTGAACTTCGTCAGCCGCTCGACCTGCTGGCGCTCGGACTCCGGATCGACCCGCAGGATCTCGACGTCGTCCGGCTCGTCGGAGACGAACTCGTTCACGCCGACGACGACGTCCTGCTTCTGTTTGTAGCGCTGTTCGTAGCTCCAGGCGGACTCCTCGACCTCCGCCCGGATGAACGGGATGCACTCGACCGAGCCGCCCATCTCGTCGACCCGGTCGATCAGCTCCTGCGCGCGCGCCTCGATCTCGTCGGTCAGCGCCTCGACGAAGTAGGAGCCGGCGAACGGGTCCACCGTGTCGGCCGCGCCGGACTCGTGCGCGAGTATCTGCTGCGTGCGCAGCGCGATGCGCGCGGCCTTCTCGGTCGGGAGCGCGAGCGCCTCGTCGAACCCGTTCGTGTGCAGCGACTGCGTTCCGCCGCACACCGCAGCGAAGCCCTGCAGCGCCACGCGGACGATGTTGTTCTCGGGCTGCTGCGCGGCCAGCGTGACTCCGCCCGTCTGCGTGTGGAAGCGGATCGTCTGCGACTTCGGGTTCTCCGAGCCGAAGCGCTCGCGCATGATGCGCGCCCACATCCGCCGGACCGCGCGGAACTTCGCGACCTCCTGGAAGACGTTGTTGTGGCCGTTGAAGAAGAACGCGAGCCGGGGGCCGAACTCGTCCACCTGGAGTCCCGCGTCGATCGCGGCCTGCACGTAGGCGATCGCGTTGGCGAGCGTGAAGCCGACCTCCTGCACCGCCGAGCAGCCCTTCTCGCGCATGTGGTAGCCCGAGATCGAGATCGTGTTCCACTTCGGCACGTTCTCCCGGCAATACGAGAAGAGGTCGGTCGTGAGCCGCATCGCGGGGACGGGCGGGTAGATGAAGTTCCCGCGCGCGATGTATTCCTTGAGGATGTCGTTCTGGGTCGTGCCGCGCAGCACCTCGGACGGCACGCCCTGCTCCTCGCCGACGAGCTCGTAGAGCAGGAGCAGCACCGCCGCCGGCGCGTTGATCGTCATCGACGTCGACACCTCGTCCAGCGGGATGCCGTCGAAGACCCGGCGCATGTCGTCGATCGAGTCGATCGCGACGCCCGTGCGCCCGACCTCGCCCTCGCACAGGGGATCGTCGGAGTCGCGGCCGAGCTGCGTCGGTAGGTCGAAGGCCATCGAGAGGCCGGTCGAGCCGTGCTTGATCAGATAGTGGAAGCGCTCATTCGTCTCCTGCGCCGTCGCGTAGCCCGCGTACTGACGCATCGTCCACTTGCGGCTTCGGTACATGTCCGGGTGGATGCCGCGCGTGAACGGGAACTGCCCCGGCTCGCCGAGGCGCTCCTCGAGGTTCGGCGCGACGTCGCCGTCGCCGTAGAGCGGCTCGATCTCGATCCCTGAATCGGTGAACTTGCGCGGGTCCTCCGGCCCGACGACGGGCGCGATGGTCGGCTTCTGGTCGGGCTTGGTCGCCATCGGACGGCGGATTATCCCAGCCCCCCTCAGACCGGTCGCGCGATCACGTGCACGGCGAAGGGGTCGCCCCAGTGCTCTACGGGCTCGAAGCGGGCGGCGCGCAGCATCGCGTCGAGCGCCGACCGCGAGATGCCCCACCACCACGGCGCGTATGGGTCCTCGCCCGGCTCCGGCAGCCGGAGCGAGCGCGCGGCCTGCTCGCCCCAGCGCGCATACAGCCGCGGGTTCGGCACGCCGGGGTAGAAGACGAGCCCCTGCTTCACGCCCGGCAGCTCGGGCAGGGTCATCGTCTGAAGGATCAGCAGCTCGGTCGTGAGCTCGCGCAGCCGCTCTAGCGTCAGCACCGGGTTGGGCGCGTGGTAGAGGACGCCGCTGCACCACACGACCTCGTGCGGGCCGACGTCCGCGACCGTCGCCGGGTCGTGCAGGTCGCCGCGCACGAAGCGGACCTGCGACGAGCGCCGCGCGCGCTCGGCCTCGAACTCGGGCGTCGCGTCCATCACGTCGACGCCGGTGACAGCAGTGGCGCCGGCCTCCTCGGCGACGAACGCGATCCGCCCGTTCACCTTCCACATGCAGCCGACATCGCAGAACGTCTTGCCCGCCGCGTGGCGGCGCACGACGTCCTCGCGATCGGGCTGCGGCCCGGCGAGTCGCCGGCGTGCGCGTGCCGCGAGGAGCTTGAGACGCCAGGGGAGGTCCATACCCGCCGTAGCATTCCTCACCATGCAGGTCACCGTCCGCCTCTTCGCGCAGCTCCGCGAGCGCGCGGGCACTTCCGAGCTGTCGATCGAGCTCCCGGAGGGCGCGCGGGTGAAGGACGCGATCGAGGAGCTGGGCTCGCTCGCCGCGGACCTGCCCGTGGTCATGGCGGTCAACCGCGAGTACGCCGACGGCGAGGCGGAACTCGCCCCGGGCGACGAGCTGGCGCTGATCCCGCCCGTGAGCGGGGGCGAGGGACCGTGGGCGCGGATCACGACCGACCCGCTCAGCGCGGACGGCCTGATCGAGCGCGTGCGCGACGCGCGCGCGGGAGCGGTCGTGACGTTCCAGGGCGTGACGCGCGAGGTCGAACAGCTCGAGTACGAGGCCTACGCGGAGATGGCGGAGCCGCGCATCGAGGCGATCCTGTCTGACGCGATCGAGCGGCACGGCCTGTGCGCCGCCGCCGCGGAGCACCGCATCGGCACCGTTCCGCTGAGCGAGGCGAGCGTGCTGGTGGCCGTATCGGCGCCGCACCGCAGCGAGGCGTTCGCCGCTGCGCGCGAGGTCATCGACCGGATCAAGGCCGAAGCGCCGATCTGGAAGAAGGAGGTCGCGGGCGGCGAGGGGCGCTGGGTCGAGGGGACCGCGCCGGCTGCCGACTAGGGCTCGAGCAGCACCGCCGCGCGCCGCTCGAACTCGATGTGCTTGCTGACGAGCCCGGCCGGCGTCACGTGCGCGGGCGTGGGCGACGTGTAGCGCAGCAGCGTGTACGTCTCCTCGAAGCGCGTCTGGACGAGATGGAACGCGGGCGTGGGCGGCGGATGGTGCTCGGGGCGCGGCGGCTCGCCGGGGCGTGCCTGCGTCCGCCGCCTGAGTGGCAGCGCCACGAGGTCGATCTCCTGCACCATCGCCCCCTTCGGCGACATCACCTTCCACTCCGGCGCGTACACGGCGAACGGCGCAGGCGCCGTGAACGGCGTGATCACGAGTGCGCGCGGGCTCGCCGAGTGGTACTTGTCGAGCGCTTCCGCGACACCGCGCCAGTTGTCGCGCTGCAGCGACTCGCTGGTCGCCACGAAGACGACCGTCGACGCGCTCAGCAGCGCGAGCGCGACCGCGGCGACGACGCCCGTCCGGCCGGCGCGGCGGGCGCCCAGCCCGGCGGCGACCGCGAGGGCGAGCGGCAGCCATGCGATGACGACGTTGCGCGTGTCGAAGTAGTCCACGCCGACGATCGCGAGCAGCACGCGTCGTGACCAGCACCGTCCCGCCGACAGACAGCCCCACGATCGCCGCGCGCCGCTCGCGGTCGTCGCCGCGCGACCAGACGAACCAGAGCCCGAGCAGGGCCAGCGCGCAGGCCGCGATCGCGCTGATCACCTCCCCGGGGGCGTCGAACCCCACGAGGAACTGTTTCGGCGTTCGCGCGAGGCGGTAGCCGAGTGGGATCTCGTCGATGAAGTCGGCGAGGTTCAGCGAGCGCTGATGCAGCAGCAGCGGCATCAGGGCGAGCTCGACAACCGTCAAGCCGGCGATCGCGACCGCGACGGGCCGCCGGTTGGCGGCGGACGCGAACAGCCAGACGGCCTCGATCGCGACGAGGAACGCCGCGAAGTAATGCGTAGCGAGCGCGAGCGCCGAGAAGACCGCCCAAAGGACGAGCGTGCGCCGGCGCGGGTCGCCCGTCAGCAAGCGGATGAAGAAGAGGAACGACAACCCGGCGAAGAGGACGAGCAGCGAGTAGGTCCGCGCCTCCTGCGAGTACCAGACCAGCAGGGGGCTGACCGCGGAAAGCCCCGCGGCGATCAGCCCGACACGGATGCCCACCGCGCGGACGCCGATCGCGTAGACGACCGGGACGAACGCGGTGCCGCAGAGAGCCGACAGCGAGCGCAGTCCGACCTCGCCGGTGCCGAAGACCTTCGCCCAGAGCCAGGCGATGACGTAGTAGAGCGGCGGCGTCGACTCGCTCTCCGGGATTCGGCTGAGCATGTCGCCGAAGTCCATCCGGACGAGGCCGACCGTGACGGCCTCGTCGTACCAGAAGCTCTGCTCGTCGAGGGTCGCGAAACGCAGCAGCGCCGCCAGCGCGACGATGCCCCCGAGTACGTACAGCTCGCGGCCGCGCACGGCCGGGAGCTTACGTGCGCCCTAGGGCTGTCGCTGGAAGCTCACTGCGATGTCGGTCTGCCCCCGCGTAGCGCCCTCCTCCGGGCCGCCGTAAGCAACGCCGTGGAACGAGAGCGTGATCGTCTCGCCGGGGTCGAAAGATGCGCCGTGGTTGGCGGCGCACTCGGTCAGGTTCAGCGTGAAGGTGAAAGTGTTCGCCGGGTTCGCTGGTTGATCGGCGGCGAGGTCGATGACGCCACCGGGACCGTCGGGGAGGGGAGACTCCGAGGGCGCGAGATTCGGGTCGTTCTCGGAGAAGGCGCTCTGCGGGCAGCCGGGCTGGGCCGTGAAGTGGGTCTTCGCCGAGTACCCGAGACCGCCCATGTCGATCCAGTCGCCAGACTCGGGCGGTATCGGGCGCCGCTGGGGTCGCCAGAGCGTCATCGTCACTAGCACGTCGCCGTTCGGGCGCGCCTCCACCGGGAACGGGTTGCCTTGCGACCCGGCGGGCGGCGGCGACGGCGGAGATTCGGGTACCGGGTAGTCGATCGTGGCGGAATTTCCCCTTCCGTCGTCGTAGGAGACCAGCGCCGGGACGGTGGCGAAGACGAAGGGGAGAAGCGTGACGAACTGACTCTCGCCAACCCGCTGGACGAGAACGTCTCCCGTGCCGATCTCGGCGGTCGTTGCCCTATGCGAGAAGAAGAAGTGGCCGGGATCCGGGAAGTCGGGCGAGTTGTTCGGAAGTGTGCCGAACCCGTCCCCGTCGTCATCGCAGCACTCCGGGAACTCGGACCCTCCTGGACCGAAGCCGAAACCGGTTCCACCCCTCGCGCAGTAGGAGAGGCCGCCGATCCATCCCGCCGGGTTCGCGGGGTCCGGGGCGCCGCCGCAGTCGAGCTCGGCACCCACCTCGAGGATCTCGAATATCAGGTAGCCCTGGCGCGCCAGGGTCGCGTCGATGTCCGCGTCCGTGAGGCTCCCCGCGTTCGCGTTCGTCCAGTCATGCATAGCCCCTGGAGCGAAGATCGTGGCGAGGCCGAACTCGTTGGTGCCTTGGGCCGCTCGCGCCCGACCGCGCCCACCGCGGTCGACCTTGTCGAGGATCAGGTCCCCGTCATCGTCGACGTCGAGCTGGTTGGGGACTCCGTCGCGGTCGCGATCTCCGGGAGCGGGATCGCGCGTGCGCTTCACTTTCACCCGCCCGAAGTTGCGCCCGTTTCCGATCGGCCTCCCCTGGCGGGCACGCGCCTGCCACTCCGTGTCGAGGAGTCGCCTCGGAAGCCTGTGCCCGGCCTTCGCGAATCCGCGTTTGGACTTGACCTCGATCTCGCCGAGGCCCGCGCCCGCCGTGACGCCGACGAGCGCGCGCCTTCCGCTCTCCCTCTTCCCGACCACGATCGGACCGGCGTAGGTTCCATCGGCCGCGCGTAGGTGCAGCGTCACCACTTGGGCGGGCGCGCGGACGGTGAACTTGCGGCGCTTCGGCCGGTCCAATTCGCCTTGCCGGTCTTTGAGAGCGCGATCACCGCGTAGCCGGGCTTGCTGAGCTTGCCCGTGATCCGCGGTGCGCCGGTAGCCGGTGCGCTCACGACGAGGAGCGCGAGAAATGCGGCCGCGCAGAGGGCGCCGAAACGGAGGGTTGAGGTCACTGCGAATCCTCACCAGCGATCGTACTCCAGCGAGCGCCAACGCGCCAGGCCGGGCGCGACGGCCTAGGGCGCGAACTCCTCGGCGCCGCCGCCGGACCCTGTCGGCTGCGTCCCGGTCGGCTCCGATCGCGGTCGATGCCGAGGCCGTGGCCGTCGGACTCGACGACGCCGGCGCGCCCGCGGCCCAGGCGGGCTCGAACTCCTGCTGCTCGGGCGGCGTCCTCCGCTTCGCCTCCCGCTCCTGGCGCTCCGCTTCCGACAGCTGCGGTGTGGTCGGCGCGGCGGCTTCCGATTGGGGCCGGCGGTGTGATCGGCACCGCCGAGGCATGCGGCGGCGGCGTCGGGTTTCGGGCGCTCGACCTTCGCCACGCGCTTCGGCGGTCGGCGGTGTGTGCTCGACGCGCTGCACCGTTACCGCGGCGCCGCCGCCGAGCACGGCGGTCGAGGCCGCGACCGCGGCCACCTTCTGCGCGGTCGCCATCTCGGTGGCCGTCTGCGCCTTCTGCGCCCAGCCGGCCAACGCCTCGGCGGCGCGCGCGGGCAGCTCGAGGAAGCTCGGCCGTCCCGGCGCCGCGAACGCGGCCGCGGGCACGAGGGCCGCCGCGGTTGCCGGCGCGCCGCGGTACTCGCGCAGCGCCGCGCGGCAGGAGAGGCAGGTCCGGATGTGCGGCCGCAACGTCGCGAGGTCGGCGGCCGTCGCCTCGCCGTCGGCGAGCTTCGAGAGGAGCGGCGCGAGCCGCTCGCACTCGCTTCCGGCCTCGATCCCCGCGACGCGCTCGAGGAACGCCTTGCGCCCCTCGGTGAGGCACCGGTTGACCTTCGTGTAGGTCCAGCCGGTGATGTCCTGGATCTGCTTGTAGCTGTAGCCCTCCGCACGGAGGACGAGCGCGCGTATCTCCTGAGGCTTCAGCTTCCTCAACGCCTCCGCCCCGATCCGCAGGCGGTCGATTCGCTCGGCCTGGTCGTGGGTCGCGGCCACCTCCGACGGCGGCTCCGGCACGTTGCCGTCGTCCGCCACCGGCGCGGCGCGCTGGCGCTGGCGTCGCAGCGCCCAAGCCTCGTGCTTCACCACCGTGCGCAGCCACGGCACGAGCTCCTCCTCCGCGGTGGTCGGCGCCTTCGTCAGCAGGATCTCGACGCCGCGCTGGTAGGCGTCCTCGGCGTCCTCGGGTGTCGCCGCGAACCGCCGCGCCGTCGCCATGATCGCGCTGCCATGGCGCTGCAGCAGCGCGAGCGCCGCCGGCTCGATCTCGGCCCTGGTGGGCCGCCTCCGTGCCCCCGGGCGACTCCGTCTTGCCCCCTGCCGCATCGTCCCCCGGTCGTTCAGACGCTCCCGCCCCGGCCACCTTGCGCACGCTCGCGGGCGGATGCCCGCTATTTGCGCCCTTTCGCCGCTCCCCGGGGCGGCCCGTCACGCACTTTCAAGCAACCAGGCGCACGGTTTCGTCCCCCAAGGGTGAACGTCCGCGCGCGCCCTATAGTGATGCGGCATTCGAGCCAGCTCCGCTCCTGAGGAACCTGGCCGGAAATCTCCTGTTTTTGAGAGGAATCCCCCGGTACATTCGAGGGGGTCGGCTGTTGGTGGAAGGTGATCGGATCGGCGTGGCAAACGGACTTGTAAGAGAGCTACAGGAGGTACGCCGGGCGGGAACCCCCGACGGCTTGGCGCCCCGTGACGTTCGGGCGCGCCGCCCGCTCCTGTTCGCGAGCATCCTGCAGCTCGACACCGCGCGCCGGATCGCACGCGTCGCGACCCTCGGGTGGCTCGACGCCATGGGGGTCTTCCTTGCGATCTTCACCGCGCTCGAGCTCAAGCTGATCGTCAAGTCCCAGTCGAACGTCGACATCGCGTGGGACCGGGCGGGCGAGCTGGCACCGCTCGCCATCCTCGTCACGCTGCTCCTGTTCGCGCGCTCCGGCCTGTACGGCGACCGCGCACAGCGGCCGGGCTTCACCCGGATCGTCGCGTCGCTGTTCCAGGTCGCCGTGATCCTGCTCGTGTACGCGCTCGTCGAGGGGATCGACTTCTCGTCGTATTACGTCTTCTACGGGTCGCTGTTCTTCGCGCTCTTCTACGTGTCGGCGTTCCGGTGGGGATTCGACAAGCTGAGCGGCGCGCTGCTGCGCGCCGCCGGCTATCACCGCCGCGCAGTCCTGGTCGGCCGCGGGCAGCACATCGACGCCGTCGCCGAGGCGCTGAAGGACACCGAGGTCAAGCCGATCGGGTTCATCGCGCTCGAGCCGCGGCAGGAGAACGGGCTCAGGGACATGGGCCCGCTCGAGCAGCTCGAGCGCCATTTCGACGAGGTCGACGAGGTCCTGATCGCCGATCCCGAGTTTCCGCAGGACCGCGCCGTCGAGCTGATCGACACTTGCCACCGCCACGGGATCAAGGTCCGCGTCGCGCCGTCGACGATGGAGATCCTGATGGACCGCGTGGAGTTCGTCCCCGGCCAGTCGCTGCCGCTGTTCGAGCTCAAGCCGCCCGTCTTCGAGGGGATCGACTTCTTCGTCAAGCGCCTGTTCGACATCGTCGGCTCGGCGCTTCTGATCTTCGTCCTGTCGCCGCTCCTGGCGGCGATCGCGTTCGCGATCAAGCTGACGTCCCGTGGCCCGGTGATCTACCGCTCGAGCAGGCCGGGGATGGGCGGCGCGCCGTTCGACTGCTTCAAGTTCCGGACGATGTACGAGGACGCGGAGCTGCGCCAGGACGAGTTCGAGTCGCTGAACGAGCAGGAGGGCGCGCTCTTCAAGATCCGCGACGACCCGCGCGTCACGCCGGTCGGCCGCTTCCTGCGGCGCTGGTCGCTCGACGAGCTGCCGCAGCTCTTCAACGTCCTGCGCGGCGAGATGTCACTCGTCGGGCCGCGCCCGCTGCCGGACCGCGACTTCGAGCGCCTCGACGAGTGGCACCGCAAGCGCTACCTCGTGCTGCCCGGCATGACCGGCCTGTGGCAGGTCTCCGGTCGCTCGGAGCTCGACTTCGACGAGCTCGTCCGGCTCGACTTCCTCTACCTCGAGCGCTGGTCCGTCTTCCTCGATCTATCGATCATGCTGAAGACGATCCCCGCCGTCCTGCGCCGCCGGGGCGCCTGGTAGCCGGAACGAAAGAGGGCGGCCCGTAGGCCGCCCTCTCGTTACGTCCTTACGCTCTGCGATCAGCCGGAGAGGGCCGTCACGCTGAAGCCACCGAACGCGGTGCCGTCAACGGCCTGTGCGCCGGTGCCGATCTTGACCAGCACGTGGTTCACGTCGTCCGAGTCAGCCTCGACGGCCGCGCACGTCGCCGCGGCCTGACTGCAATTCACTGCCGCCCCAACGGGGGTCGCTCCGGGGGCGGTGCCCGGGAACACGTTCACCGAGTAAACCCGCGACGAGACGTCGTTGGTGAAGTCGACGACGTAGAGGCTCGGGGCTCCGATCCCGGTGCCGTCGCTTGCGTCCGAATCGTCCGGTCCGGAGCCGCCGGCATCGCCGGTGCTCCCGAGGAACGAACCGTCGGGCCCGTAGACACCGAACTGCGGCCGCGCCAGATTGAGCCCAAGGAGGCCAGTCACCGGATCCTCAAGGGCGCCCTGGATGGCAACCAGGCCTTCCTGAAGCGCCGTCAGCCCGCCGATGATGTCGGGAACTCCCGCCACGATCGCGTTGACGGTGGCCAGGAGCTCATTGAACGACGCGTCCTGCCGGCGGTTGTGGGCGTCGAGATCGAAGCTCCAACCCTTCAGATTCTCGATCCGGGTATGGGCCTTGTTGGCCTTCCTCTTGGCCTTCTTGATCTTCTTGTTCTGCTTCTTCTCGAACTTTGTGATGGAAGCGTGACCCTGCGCCCCGGTGGTAGCCGAGGCGGCGGGCACCGCCACCAGCCCAATCGCGGCGACTACCGCTGCGACCAGGCATAGCCTGAATGTGGTCCTCACTCGAGTCCCTCCTGTCAGTGGGTGGAGGGCTCCGTATCTCTCCTTGCAAGTCCAGCCCCAACAGCGAGATCCGGGAGCCACCATTCAGCGTAAGGGTGTGGGCGCCGAGCTCGGCATCCCCCGTTTGGACCCTTCTCCATCAACCGAACGGGCGGTAGCGCCCGCGTTACTGCGACCATTTGACCCGGTGAGACACCGTTTCCTCTTCGAGCAGATGGTGCGCCGCGAATTGCGCCAGAAGTACAAGGGCTCGGCGCTCGGCATCGCGTGGTACCTGATCAACCCGCTTGTGCTTATGGGTGCCTACGCGCTCGTGTTCAAGGTGCTGCTCGACGTCGCGGACATTCCCGACTACCCGATCTTCCTGCTCGCCGGCCTGATCGTTTGGGTGTTTTTCTCGCAGGCGCTGCTCGCCGCGGCGCCGAGCATGGTGTTGAACGCGCCGCTCGTACGCAAGGTCCGCTTCCCGCGGGAGACGATCCCGGCGTCGGTTGCGACCGTCCAGCTCGTCACATTTCTGGCGATGCTGCTGTTGCTCTTGCCCGTCGCGCTGATCGTGCGCGACAGCCTCGACCCGGCGCTGCTCCTGTTGCCGCTCGTCATCGCGTTCCTCTTCTGCCTCGTGCTCGGCCTCTCGATGCTCGTGTCGGTCCTGCACGCGCACTTCCGCGACGTCGAGCCCGTGCTCGCCGCCGGGCTACTGCCGTGGTTCTTCCTCACACCGCTCTTCCTGCCGGTCGACAAGTTCCCCGGGATCGAGGACCACCAGTTCCTCGGCGACGTGCTCGAGTGGGGGAATCCCGTGGCTCCGTTCGTCGAGTCGGTGCGGACGATTGTGTGGGGCGGCGAGGCTCCCGACGTCGCCCACCTCGCCTACGTGGCGGTCGCCGGCGTGATCGCGCTCGCGCTCGGCACGATCGTCTTCCGGCGGATGGAGCGCGACCTCGCGGTGGTGCTGTGAGCGGCGTGGGGCGCGGCGAGATCGTCCTCGAGCGGGCGACGCGCTCGTTCAAGCTCGTGCACGAACGGCCTCGCACCCTGAAGGAGCTCGTTGTGTCGCTCGGCCGCCGGCCCGGGAGCGAGGTGGTCGCGCTGCGCGAGTTCGACCTGCACGTGAGCCGCGGCGAGGCCGTCGGCATGGTCGGGCGCAACGGCGCCGGCAAGACGTCGCTGCTCCGCTGTCTCGCGGGCATCGTGCCGCTCGATGCGGGCCGCGCGGAGTGCGGCGGGCGGGTTGCCGCGCTGCTCGAGCTCGGCGCAGGCTTCGGCCAGGACTTCTCCGGGCGCGAGAACATCTGGTTGAACGGCGCGCTTCACGGCCTCACTCGGCGCGAAGTCGAGGAGCGCATCGATCGGATCGTCGACTTCTCGGAGCTCGGCGAGTTCATCGACGTGCCGGTGAAGGCGTACAGCTCGGGCATGTTCCTGCGGCTCGGGTTCGCGATCGCGGCCCACCTCGACGCCGACGTGCTGCTGATCGACGAGATCCTCGCCGTCGGCGACGAGTCGTTCCAGCGCAAGTGCCTGACGCGGATCTCCGAGCAGATGGAGCAGGGAGCGACGCTCGTGCTCGTCTCGCACGACCCCAGCTCGATCGAGCGCGTCTGCGAGCGGCTGGTCGTCGTGGACGGCGGGCGGAAGGACTTCGACGGGCCGGTCGCCGAGGGCCTGCTGCACTATCACCGCATGCTCGGCACCGAACGCGGGGCGTCCGTCTCACTGCGGCCGGCGGCCGATCGCGTCGTCTCGATCACCGAGCTCGAGATCAATGACGCGGACGGCCGCGCGCGACACATGTTCCGCCCCGGCGAGCCGATGCGCGTCGAGCTCGCCCTCGCGGGCCGCGCCGAGCGCGCCGTCGTTGCGCTTGAGGTGCGCAGTCAGAGCGGTGATGCGATCTTCCGCACCGACGTGACGGTCGGTGCCGTCCAGGATCGGCTCGCGGCCAGCTTCGAGATCCCCCGGCTCGCGCTGCTCGGCGGCGACTACGACCTGGTCGCGGGCGCGCTCGATCAGGACGCGCCGCCCGGCCCGATGCTCGACCGCGTTGCACGCTTCTCGGTTACTCACGTCTCGGACGGCGAGGGAGTGGCCGATCTGCGCGGCGGCTGGACGATTGCCGGCCGGCGGGTTGCCGAGGAGGCGCTGTCGTGACCGATCCCGAGCACGCGCTGGAGCGTGCACGCGAGGCGGCCGCTCGCGCCCGCGCCGAGGGTCGCAACCCGGGCTATCGGCCGGGCCCGCTCGAGGCGACATTCACGGGGGACGTTCCGAGCCTTGAGCTGATGTCGGACTGGGCGTCGATCGAGAGCGATTCGGAGGTGCTCTACTCGACGCGCCTCGGGCGTCCGGCCACCGCACTGAAGCGTCTCCTCCTGCGGCTGTTGCGCCAGTACAACCAGGACATCGAGGCCCAGCAGACGCGCTTCAACATGGCCGTGCTCGCCCGGCTCACTGAGATCGAAGAGCGGCTCGCGCAGCTCGAGGATCGCCCGGGCGCGAGCGGGCAAGACCCGCGCGAGTGACCCGCGTCCATCAGGTTCTCTCCGGCGCCGGACCGTACGACGCCGTCACGACCCAGGCGCTCCTGTGGCGGCGCCTCTTCGCCGACTGGGGAATCGCGGGCGGGATCCACGCCGAGGCACTCGACCCGCGCACCGAAGGGGTCGAGCCGATCGCCGCGCTGCGCCCCGCTCCCGAAGACCTCCTCGTCCTTCGCTACTCGGCCTACTCGCGTGCCATGCGCGGGCTGCTGGAACTGCCCCAGCGCAAGCTGCTCGTCTACCACAACGTGACGCCGCCGCGGTATCTCTGGAACCACGAGCCCGCGATTGCGGTGCGGTGCTCCCTCGGACGCGCCCAGCTGCCCGCGTACGCCCGGGCGGCCGACATCGCCGTCGCCGACTCGGCCTTCAACGCCGGCGAGCTCGAGGCGGCCGGCGCGCGCGATGTGAGCGTCGTGCCGATCCTGCTCGATCCGGTGCGGCTCGACCGCGTTAGGCGGGACGCCGACTCGCGCGACGGTGAGGGAGACGGGCCGCTGATCCTCTGCGTCGGACGCCTCGTCCCGAACAAGCGCCACGACCTCGTCATCCAGGCGTTCGCGGTCTGGCAGCGACTCCACGCCCCGGAGGCGCGCCTGCTCTGCGCCGGCGAGCCGATCTCACCGCGCTATGCGGATTGGCTTCGCGGCGTCGTAGCCGCCTGCGGCGCGCGCAACGTGTCACTCCCAGGTGGCATCACCGAGAAGCGTCTCGCGGCCGCCTACGGCGACGCCGCCGTGCTGCTGTCGCTGTCCGAGCACGAGGGCTTCTGCATCCCGCTGATCGAGTCTTTCCAGACCGAGGTGCCGGTCGTGGCTCGGCCCGCCGGCGCGATGCCGGAGGTCGGTGGCGACGCCGTCCTCTGGACTGGCGAGGGCGCCCCGGATCCAGCCATCGTTGCGGAGCTGATCGAGCTCGCCGTTCGCGACACCGGCCTGCGCGCGGAGCTCATACGGCGTGGTCGCCGCCGCCTCGAGCAGTTCGGCTGGGACGCCGGCGCCAGCCGGGTGCGTACTGCGATCGATGCCGCGTTGGCCTGACCAGCTAGGGCTGGATCCGGATGCGCGACGAGCGGTCGGGGCCCGGCAGAGTCGGGTCCAGGCGGTAGAGGCGGTAACGCGAGTTCTCGCGCACCGGTGCGCCCACGGCCTCGGCCGGCGTGGCCTGGCGCCGGCCGATGAGGACATAGTCGGCCTTGCGGCTGCCGGGCACGTGCGGGTAGGTCGTTTTGATCACCGGCGTCGTCGCGGAGAGCGGACGCTCGTGGAGCATGTAGGCCGCCCAGAGCTGGTCCCCGCTCGGCGGGATGTCGAGCCGAATGCTCGCGTCCGGCGGCAGAGCCGCCGCCCAGCCGCGGAGCTCGAACGCCTCTGGCGGCGATTGCGCGGCCACCGAGTCGAGCTCTTCGCGGGCGCCCGCCAGCAGCGTCACGGCGAGCGCGCAGGTTGCCGTCAGCGCCGCCGCGCGCCGCGCGAGAGAACCGGGCCGGCCGGCCAGCTCGGCGAGTCCCACGACCGCCAGCAGCAGGACGATCGGGCCGGCGAAGGCGAGGATCTTGAACTCGAAGTACTCGCCGTACGTGCGGACGTGGAAGTACAGCCCCATGGCGAGAGCTGACACGAGCATCGCGGCCACCCCGATTCGCTCGGCGCGCCCGACCGACCGCAGCGCGTAGGCACCCGCTGCGCCGAGCGCGATCAGCAGCAGTAGCGACAGGCCCGGGACTCCGAACAGGCCGAAGTAACGCGCGAGCGGGTAGTCCGGCGAATCGCCCTGCCAGCCGTTCAAGTCGCCCCAGGGGACGATCACCTCGGCCGCGTCGACGAGCTTGCCGACCGCGCCCAGGGCGAGGAACGCCGCGACCCCCGCTACCACCAGCGCCAGTGGCACCACGACCCAGCGGCGGCTCAGCGCTCGCGACGCGCGCAGGTCGGGCAGCCGCAGGGCGGATAGCCAGCGCACGGGCTCGCCGGCGGCTCGCTTGCGGCGCCACAGCACCACGGCCGCGACGCCCAGCGCGACAGCCGGGAACGGCAGCATCAGCGGATAGGCGAACACGCCCATGGCCACGAACACCAGCACCAGCACGGCCGAGCGCCGATCGGGCTCACGCAGGAAGCGGAAGCCGAACAGGAGCATGAAGGGCAAGGCGAACGTGCCCCAGAGCTGGTTGTAGTACGGATGGTCGGCCAGGTAGAGGACCACCCGATCCAGGGCGACGAGCCCCATCGCGAGCAGCGCTACCCGTGGGCTTGCCCGGAGGAAGTAATAGGCGAGCAGGAAGATGCCCAGCAGGAACAGCCCGAGGATCGCCGCGGACAGGATCGGGAAGACCTTCGCGGGGTCCAGCCCGGCGAGCTCGGAGACCGCGGCGAGGCTGTAGTAGATCGGGTACTTCGACTGCCAGAACTCGGAGACTCGATCGACGGGAAGCTCCGGCTGGATCTCGGTTGGCGGGCCGACGCGCACCACCTCGGCGGCGCCGGTCACGAGGTGGGCGTCGGGGTTCTCGCCGGGCACCGTCAGGTCGCCGATGCGCAGCGACGGCATCAGGGTGAGCCCTGCCACCACCGCAGCCAGGAACAGCGGCCACAGCAGGCGAGCCCCGAGTCCGCCGGCGCGCTTCAGGTCCTCGGTACCGGCCCGCGCCGGCCCGAGGCGCGAGCGCACCAGGACCGCGCTCGCCAGCCCGATGCCGATCACGAGGCCCAGCGAGAGCTCGAACGGGACGCGGGCGAAGCCGAGCAGGGTCAGCGCGAAGCTCGAGCTGACGGCCCCGAGCGCGAGCGCCACCAGCGGCAGGTGGGGCCACATCTCCCGCGGGGTCAGCAGCCGGGCCGGGGCGTAGCCGGTCACGGCCAGCAGCAGGACGGTCGCGACGCTCACCCATGCGATGTCGGGCAGCGCGTCGGGCCACTGCCCGGCATGACCCTCGACCGAGAGCCACGCCGCCGCCGCGAGGACGCCGACCGCAGCGGCCGCGGTGGCCGCGGCCCGGTTTCGGAGCAGGGCGGCGCCGGGCTTGGTCCTCGAGGCGACCGCGCTCACGGCCGGCGGTCGATCGACCGCCGGCGGCGCTCCTCCAGGACACGGTGGAGGAACACCGGGTTGCCGAGCAGGTAGCGCCGCCACATGCGGCGTGGCTCGACCGCCAGCCGGAAGATCCACTCGAGGCCGTTGTCCGACATCCAGTGCGGTGCGCGCTTGATGCGGCCGGAGACGTACTCGAACAGCGCGCCGACCGTCCAGACCACCTTCGCGTCCACCTCGTCGAAGTGGCGCTCGACCCACACCTCCTGCTGTGGCGTCCCCATCCCCACGAGCAGGATGTCGGGCTTCTGCGCGTTGATGTGCTCGAGCACGCGCTGCTCGTGCGGGCTGTCCTGCTCGAAGTAGCCGTGGTGGGTTCCGGTGATGCGCAGCGACGGGTACCAGCGCTTCAGCTCGGTAGCGGCCTCGGCCGAGGCGCCCGGGTCGGACCCCAGCAGATACAGCGACCGGCCGGCCGCCTCGCACAGCGCGGCAACGCCCCAGATCCAGTCGGCGCCCGTCATGCGGTGCGGGACCGGGCGGCCGATCGCCTTCGCCGCCAGGCGCACGCCGTAGCCGTCGCAGTAGACGACGTCGGACGAGATCAGTGCGCGCCGCACCTCGGGGATGTCGAACGACTGGTTGATCACGTGCGCGTTCACGTACGCGACCCGCTTGCGCTCGCTGCCCTCCGTGAAGCCGATGATGCGCCGCAGCAGGTCGGCGGGGGGCTCGGTCTCGATCGGGAGGTCGAACAGGTGGCTCGGCTCGGTGTGGTCTGGCGCCGCGGCGAGGGCGGCGGGCGCGGCGATGCGCCGTTGCGAGCCGGCAGCGCGCTCACGCTAGCGGCTCCAGGCCGAAGGGAACGTGGCGCGGGTCGAGGCGGCGCGCGGTCGCGATCGCGCGTCCCTTGCGGCGCGCGTCCGGGGCGAGCCGGAACGCCTCGCCGTAGCCGCGAAGCAGGTGGCGCTCGCGCAGCAGGGCGTGTCCGAGGGCGAGCAGCTCGTAGGCCGCGATGCGCGGCAGGTCGCGCGCAAACGAGGCGAGGGAGTCGTTCTTCAGCATCATGAGATAGCGGTTCCTGAACTGCACCCGGCGATCCGTCTCGGGCACCTTCGCGCGGCTCGTGGGCCCGTAGCTGCGGACATGGTAGGCGACGGATCGGGGCTCATAGGCGCATTTCCACCCCATTAGATGCGCACGCCAGGCGAGGTCGACGTCGGAGGCCCATTTCTCGAAGCTGGGGTCCAGCAGCTCCCCGTCGATCCTGCAGTCCTCGAGCATCTCGCGGCGGTAGAGCGCGGCCGCGCCGTCGGCCCCGAACGCCAGGCCCGGAGTGTCATACGCAAGCCGTGGCCGCCCGTGGCCGGTCAGGTTGTTCCTGCGTGCGCGATCCATCCGCATCCCCGCTGCGTCGATCAGGTCGAGCCGGTCGTCCGGCTCGGGCCCGAGCGTCCGGACGAGCTTGGGAGCGACCGCGCCGATCTCGGGATCCGAGAGCCGCGCGCGGGCATGCGTGAGGAAATCGGGCTCGAGGAAGCAGTCGGCGTTGAGCAGGAGCACCGACTCGCCCTCGGCGGCGGCGACGCCGGCGTTGTTCGCAGCGGCCCACGACGTCCGCTCCTCCAGTCGCAGGTGCCGCGCGCCGTGCTCGCGCGCGAGGTCGGGCGTTGCGTCGGTCGAGGCGTTGTCGAGCACGACGACCTCGGCATCGGGCTGTGCCATGGCCGCGGGCAGCGAGCGGCGCAGCTCGGCCGCGCGGTCGGTTGAGATGAGGACGATCGTCGTCGTCACGAGAGCTCGCGGTACACGTCCGCGGTCCTCGCGGCCACGTCGTCCCACGAGAGGGCCGCGGCGCGGGCGCGACCGCGTTCTGCGAGCCCGTCGTCGGCGAGCCCTCGGAGGATCGCGTCGGCGATGTCGTGCACGTCGAGGGGATCGAAGTAGAGCGCGGCGTCGCCGCCGGTCTCGGGCAGGGCGGTCGCGCGTGCGGCGGCGACTGGCGTTCCGCGCGCCATCGCCTCGACGATCACGAGACCGAATCCCTCATAGAGGCTCGGATGCACGAACAGGTCGGCGCCGCGCATCAGAGCGTCGAGCTCGTCGTCCGGCACGTAGCCGGGCAGCTCGACGCCCGGTCCATGCAGGCGCTCGCCCTCGCCGGCGTCGCGCCCGGCGATCACGAGCCGATGCGGCAGCCCCTCGTCGCGGAGGTGCCGGAACGCGTCGACGAGCCGGGCGAAGTTCTTCTTCTTGCGCAGGTCGCCCGCGGCGAGGATGTACGGCCCCGGCGGCGGCTCGGCGTTTCCCGTCGCGAGTGACGGCGCTTCGCCGATCACGCGGACCTTCTCCTCGTCGATGCCGTAGCGGCGGACGACGTCGTTGCGCGTGAACTCGGACACGCAGATCACGCGCTCGGCCGACTGCGCGGCCCGCGGCACGAGCGTGCGGTACTTCCAGCCTGTGGTCCATGCGAAGTCCTCGGGGTGCTCCTCCCAGGCGAGGTCGTGGATCGTCACCACACCCGGGCACGGGCGCTGGAGCGGCAGGAAGCAGTTAGGTGCGTGCACGAGCGCCGCCTGCTCGCGCCGCAGGATGCGCGGCAGCGCGACCTGCTCCCAGCCGAGCTCGGGGCCGGGCCAACCGGTCGTGAGCGGAAGGATGTCCACGTCGTCGCGCCGCTCGAGCGCGGCCAGGAGATCGCGCGCGTAGCGGCCCCACCCGCGTGGCTCCGAGGCCGCGGCGTCACGGGCGTCGAATACGACGCGGCCCACGCTCAGTCGGTGCCGACGCCGCTGAGCCGGTCGACCAGAGCGGGTGTCGCCGCAGCGATGAGCCGCGAACGCATCTCGAGGCCGAGTCCGGTCTTGAGCGGGTCGTCCGAGGCGCCCGGGAACGCGATCGCGCCGCCGGCTTCCCGGACGATCAGCTGGCCCGCCGCTGCGTCGACGGACCGGCACGCCGCCAGCGTGACGAGCGCGTCGAAGCGGCCGGCGGCGACGAAGCACAACGACAGCGCGACCGACCCGATCGCGCGCAGCCGGGCCGCGCCCGTCGCGGCGAGTGCCTCGGCGGTGCTGAGCACGTGCTGCGGCCGGATCATCTCCAGCGCGAGCAGTTCCAGCTCGCTGTCCTCCGGCAGCTTCGGGAGCCTGGCGCCGTCGAGGACCGCGCCGGCCCCGCGCTCGGCCCACCACTCCTCGCCCGACCCCAGGTCCTTCACGTATCCGAACGACACGCCGCCCATCGTGTCGTCGTCGGCGACCGCGATCGACACCGCGTGCAGCGGCATCCGCCGCTTCGCGTTGCGGGACCCGTCGATCGGATCGATGATCACGTGCACGGGCCCCCCGCCGGCGATCGGCACGTGGCCGCGTTCCTCGGACACGGCCGTCAGGCCGACTCCGATCGACTCGAGCTCGTGGAAGATCGCGTCCTCCGCGGCCGTGTCGATCACGAGCGTGCGGTCGCCGCCTTCGCCGCGGCCGCCCGTTGCGACCGACCGATCGGCGATCTTCGGGTAGCGCGCGAGGGCCGCTTCCACGCCGTCCGAGGCACGGCGGCAGATGGCGAGCCAGTCCTGATCCGCGGGAGTCATGCCGCCCGCGAGGCTAGTCCTTAACACTTCCGGAATGCGGATTGGGCTGATCGTCCCGGTGTTGCCGCCCGCGCCGTACCTCGACGAGGCGGTGCAGTCGGCGCTCGAGCAGGCGCGCCCGCCCGACGATCATGCCGTCGTCCAGGACGAGGGCGGCGACGGCCCCGCGGCGACACGCGAGCGGGCGCTCGCGCAGCTCGGCGACTGCGACTGGGTGGCGCTGCTCGACGCCGACGACGCGTGGGAGGCGGGGAAACTGGCGGCGCAGCGCGACGCGATCGCGCAGCACCCCGACGCGGTCGTCTGCTTCGGACGCGCGACCGCGGTCGGCGACGACGGACGTCCCACTGGTGAACAGCTGCCCGAGCTGCCGGCCGGGCGGCTCAGCGCGGAGGAGCTCGCACCGCTCCTGTTCGACTCGAATCCGATCCCGACGTCGAGCGCGCTCGTGCGCCGGGACGCGCTGATGCGTGCCGGCGGCTTCGCCGGGCCGGCACCGCTCGCGTCCGACTGGGACCTGTGGCTGCGGCTGGTCGCGGGCGGAGGCACGTTCGTTTGCGAGCCGGGTGCGCGGGTCCGGTATCGCCGCCACCGCGGCGGCGTGACCGCGGACGTTGCGGCGCTGGCGGAGTCGCGGCTCGAGGTGCACGCGGCTCATGGGTCGCTCGTGGACGAGGACAGCCGCCGGCGTGCGGAGTCGCGTGACCTGGTGCTGCTCGCGCGCGGGCGGATCAGGCAGCGCCGCTACCGCGAGGCGGCCGATGCGCTCGCGCGCGCCGACTCGCTTGTGCCGCTGCGCGGCCGCGAGAGCGCGCTCAGGACGCTGGTGCGGGTGCCCGGACTGCGCGCCGGGCTCGGGCGCCGCGCGCCCTATCGCTGACGCCGTGCTTCGATCGCGCGCTCGTATACGGCGATCGTTTCGCGTGCAACATCGGCCCAGGTCCGCGTGCCCGCCTGCACTTCTTGCCCGGCCACGTCCTCGGCGGCCGCGAGGAGTCCGTCGAGGTCGCCGGGCGGCACCAGCCGCACCGCCGGGTTCCCCGCGAGCGTTTCGTGCAGCGCAGGCGCCGAGTATGCCGCGACGGGTGTGCCGCACGCGAGTGCCTCCTGGGGCGTCAGCCCGAAGCCCTCGTCCTCGGACGGCAGGACCAGTGCGTCGGCCGCCGAGTACAGCGCGGCGAGCTCCTCGTCGGTCACGCGCCCGGTGAGCACCACACGGCCCCTGACGCCAAGCCGCCTCGCCCGCGCGTCGTGACGGCCCGCGAGCACGAGCGGAGGACACCTGCCCTCGGCCGCGCGCTGCGCGAGCGGCTCCACTCCCTTGCGCGGGTCCGGTGGGTCGAGCCCGCCCACCCACAGCAGGAACCTGTCGGGAAGCCGCAGCCGCGTCAGGAAGCCGCGCGGTGTGACGACGGGGCGAAAGACCGCCGCCGGCGCCTCGGGCACGACATCGACGTGCTCGATCCCGAGCAGGTCGGCCGCGTCGCTCGCGACGGCGCGCGTCGGCACGATCACGCGCGTGGCCCGCGTGACCGCCGCGTAGCGCAGCCGGTGCCTGATGCCCGTCCGGAGATAGCGGTCGGGGTACTTGAGCGGGACGAGGTCGTGCAGGGTGACGACGTAGGGCAGCCCCGGGCGGATCGTCACGCGGTCGATCGACGGCGTATGCCGCACGTCTGCGCCCCGCCTCACCACCTCGACACCCTCCGCCGCAAGTGCTGCCGCAAGCTCGCTCGCGTAACGCCCGATCCCGCGCTCGGCCGTCGCGCGGTCGCCCAGGACACGCAGGTCGAGCGCGACCTTCATCGCTCCGCACCTCGCGCAGCAGGGCGCCGCGGTCTCGCGGGCGGCCCGCGCCGGTCGCGAAGCGCGCGGCGTCCTCGCGCGCGGCGTCGCCCATCTCGCCCGGCGCGCGCCAGCACGCGCTCCAGCGCGCCCGCGAGCGCCTCCGGGTCGGCGGGCGGGACGACTCGCCGCTGCGCCCGGGCATGACGTACTCGCGCATCCCACCCGAGTCGGTGACCACGGCGGGCGTGCCGGCCGCCAGCGCCTCCGCTGCGACGGTGCCGAACGGCTCGACGAGCGACGGCACGCAGAGGACGTCGAACCACGGCATCAGCGCGCGGGCGTCGTCGACGGGCCCCGTCACGACCACGGTGTCGCCGAGGCTCGCCGCGGCGTCGAGCACCCGCCGCTCGTATGCACGGTCCGGCTCGAGCTCGGGGCCGCGCACGATCACGACGCGCAAGCCGGCGACGTGCGCAGCGAGCGTGCGAGCCCCGTCGAGGAGGTCGAGCACTCCCTTGCGCGGCTCGATCCGCCCCACGAACCCGATCACGGGGCGCCCGTCGGCCCAGGTCGGGTTGGGGCGCCGGCTCGCACCGCCTCCACCGGCACCGGCAGCGTGTCGCAGCCGCTCGCCCGGTGCACCCGCTCGCTCGGCCGCGCGCGCGACCGCGTCGGACGCGCAGGCCACCACACGGACGGTGCGCCAAAAGCCTCGCCGCGCCACTGCGCGGGCGTGTGGTCGATCAGGTCGTGCAGGTGGAGCATCGCGGGCGTTCTCCCCAGGGCGGGCACGATCCGCTGCGGCACGACGCCGTTCAGCCAGACCGCGTCGGCGCGGACACGGCGGACGAGCGCCCGCGCACGCGGCCACGCGAGCACCGCGCGCGGCCAGCCGCCGCGCCGCAGCGGGCCGAGCGGCAGCTCGTGCACGCGGAGCCCGAGTTCGCGCGCGCGGCGCGCGACGCCGCCCTCGGCGGGGACCGCGAGCTCGAGCTCGATGCCCTCGGCCGTGAGCGCGGGGGCGAGCCGCAGGAGGGCGAGCTCGGCGCCGCCGGGCTCTCCCGCCTGCGCGATCGCGAGTACGCGTAGCGCCATGGCGGCATGATGCCCGGGATGGCCAGCCGATATGAGGACGAGCTGTGGGAGCTGGTTCCCGCACGGCGCCGAGGACCCACCGATCTGTCGGAGTGGGTCGGCTCCCTCGAGCCGGCGCGACACGCGCTCGACCTGGGCTGCGGCGACGGCGCCGTGTCGGCTGCGATCCGCGCCGAGCGGCTCACGGTCGCCGACGTGTCGGGCGTCGCCCTCGCCCGCGCGCGCGAACGCGTCCCGGAGGCCGAGGTCGTCGAGCTCGAGCCCGACGCGCCGCTCCCGTTTGCGGACGGGGCGTTCGACCTGGTCGTCTGCACGGAGACGATCGAGCACGTGCATGACCTGCAGCTCTTCCTGTCAGAGGCGCGGCGCGTGCTCGAGCCGGGCGGGCGGCTCGCCGTCACGACGCCCGCCAACCGCTTCCTGATCCGCCCACCCGACCCGCTGTCGCCGCACCTGCGTCACCTGACGAAGCGCAGCCTGCGGGCGCTGCTCGGGCAGATGGGATTCGACGTCGAGGTGCTGCGTCGGAGCCGCGGCGGGCTGTTCGCCCTCGCGCGCCGTTAGAAAGAGGGACGGATGCGCGTCCTGATCGACACCAGCTTCGCCGCCCGCGGCCCGTCCGGGACCGCCGTCTACATCGAGCGGCTCACCCAGGCGCTGCGCGCGCGCGGGAACGTCGAGGTGGTCGAGACGCGGCGGCGGCGGCGGCCTGCGCCCGGGCGCAGCCGCGGCAGGGGCGGCGTCCTGTGGAGTGCGCTCAACGCGCTGCTCGACGTCGGGTGGACGCAGGTCTCGCTGCGCAGGCAGGCGCGCGCGCGCCCGCGCCGACGTGATCCACCACCCGCTGCCGGCGTGGACGTGGCGGGCGCCGTGCGCGCAGGCGATCACCGTCCACGATCTCGCGTTCGAGCATCTCCCCGAGGGCTTCGGCCGGATCTGGCGCACGCTCGCGCGCCGCCGGCACCGCGCCGCCGCACGGCGCGCCGGCGCGGTCGTGTGCGTCTCGCGCACCGCCGCAGCCGACGCCGTCGGGATCCTGGGGGCCGACCCGGAGGCGGTCGTCGTCGCGCCTCACGGGCCGGGCCAGGCGCTGCCCGCCGCGATCGCTGTAGACGGTGCCGAGCCACGGCATTTTCTCTACGTCGGCGACGACGAGCCGCGCAAGCGCGTTCCCGCACTGCTCGAGGCCCACCGCCGGTACGCCGCCGAGAGGGACGACGCGCTGCCGCTCGTGCTCGCTGGAGACGCCGCTGCGCGCGGGAACGGGCAGCCGCTGATCGTCGGTGAACCGCGGCCCGACTCGACGCGGCTGCGCGAGCTGCTCTCCGGCGCGGCGGCGCTGGTGCACCCCTCGCTCGAGGAGGGTTTCGGCCTGACGCTGGCCGAGGCGATGGCGTCGGGCGTGGCCGTGCTCGCGGTCCGCAACCCCGGCACGCACGAGCTGTGCGGCCCGGCCGCGCTGCTCGTGGAGCCGGACGCGCTCGCCGAGGGCATGCGCCGCCTCCACGACGAGGGCGGCCTGCGCACCGAGCTCGCGGACAAGGGTCGCGAGCGCGCCCGCCGCTTCTCCTGGGAGGAGAGCGCCCGCCTGCACGAGCACGCCTACGAGAAGGCGGCGCGATGAACGTCGCCGTCCTCGGAACGCGCGGCATCCCGGCCAGCTACAGCGGCTTCGAGACGGCCGTGGAGCAGATCACGAGCCGCCTCGCCGCCCGCGGTCACCGCGTCTCCGTGTACTGCCGTCCGCACGTGGTCGACCCCTCGATCTCGGAGTGGAAGGGCGCCCAGCTGATCCATCTGCCGACGATCAGGAACAAGTACCTCGACACGTTCGTCCACACCTTCCTGTCGGCATTGCATGTCGCGTTCGTGCTCAAGCCCGATGTGGCGCTGTTCTTCATCGCGGGCAACAGCCCGCTGTGCGTGATCACACGCGCGCGCGGGATTCCAACGCTGATCAACATCGACGGGCTCGACTCGAACCGGCGCAAGTGGAACCGAACGGCGAAGGCGTACCTGCGCTGGGCCGAGCGCGTCTCCCCGCGGATGGCCACGCGCGCGATCACCGACTCCCACGCGGTCGCTCACATCTTCGAGTCGAGCTTCGGCAAGCGGATCGGCGTCGTCCCGTACGGTGCGGAGGCGCCGCCCGAGACAGGCACCGGGACGCTCGAGCGGCTCGGGCTCGAACCGCGCAAGTACGTCCTGTTCGTCGGGCGCCTCGAGCCGGAGAACAACCCACATCTCCTCGTCGAGGCATGGGCGCGCATCCCGAGCGAGAAGACGCGCGGCATGAGCCTGGTCGTCGTCGGCGGCGCGCCGTACGCGTCCGAGTACATCCTGCGCGTCCGCCGCGCGGCCGACCCGCGCGTCGTCTTTCCCGGCTACGTCTTCGGCCGCGGCTATTGGGAGCTCCAGCGCAACGCGTACCTGTTCTGCGCCCCGACCGAGGTGGGCGGCACCCACCCCGTCATCCTCGAGGCGCTCGTGGCGGGCAACTGCGTGCTCGTCAACGACTACGAGCCGAACGCGGAGACGGTCGGCGAGGCCGGCGTCTACTTCTCGGGACGCCAGGGAGTTCCCGACCTCGCCCGCCAGCTCGAGCACCTGATCGACCATCCCGAGGAGGTCGAGACCTACCGCGCCCGTGCGCGCGAGCGCGCGAAGCAGTACTCATGGGACGCGGTCGCCACCGCCTACGAGCAGCTGTTGCTCGACGTCAGCGACAGCTCGGGCCACGGGCCGCTGCCGCTCGACCGGCTCGACGAGATCGAGCGAGCGACCGGCGCGGCGCTGAGCTAGGGCCGGCCGAAGAGGAGTCGGAAGGTGCCGGGCACGCCGACGTCCACCTTGCTCGAGAGGTAGCCGGCGCCGTTCGTCTCGACGCGCTTGACGGTCCGCCAGCCCTTCGCTCCCCTGCGCCGGAACTGGATCTCCGCGGGAGTCGGTCCCGGAGCGCCGCGCCAGTAGCCGAACACGCGTTTCGCCCGACCGTCGCGCTTGATCACGTGGATGCCGCGCTGGTAGCTCGAGTAGGCCGGCTTCCGCTTGCCCTCGTGGGTCTTCAAGCCGGTCTGGAAGGTGGCCCAGTGCCGCGGGTCGTTCGCCGGGTACTCGCGCACCGGCGCATCGTCGTTCAGCAGGAACTGCGCGGTCGACACCACGCGCCGGTGGCGGAAGGCGAGCCATTCCGCCGTCTGCAGGAAGCGCGCCTGGGTCTTCCACGGCCAGCCCACGTACGGATCGGGCGGATCGGTCTGGTAGCCGTACTCGGTCAGCCAGACCTTGTAGCGCTTGTCTGAGCCGTAGCGGCCGAGCGCGCGGTCGAGCGTGCGCGTGAGGCGGCCGAGGTCGGCCAGCACGGCGTCGTCATCGTTCGGATCGCTTGCGCCCGGCGGCCGCTCGAGCGCGTACGGGTGGTGCGCGAACCCGGTCGCGTTGAAAAGCACGGGATGCGCGTCGCGGAATCCGGCACCGCCGTCGGGGCAGCCGCGCCGACCCGCGGCCTTGTCCTTGAACGGCCTGAACCTGCGGTTGAGGCAGTAGAGCTCGCGGATGAAAAGCAGTGGCCGGAGCGACTGGGTGACGGCGCGCTCGCCCGCGCCGCGCGGCGCGGTCTCGCCGATCAGGATCGTGTCAGCGCCGTGCCCGGAGCTGGTCAGCCCGGTGTACATCGCGTCGGCGAGCGCCCGGTACAGGCGCGGCGAAGCCGGCAGCCGCTTGTCGTCCTCGTCCGACTGCGGCGTGAGCCAGCCGGGCATGTTCGGCTCGTTCCACGCCGACCAGGTGTCGACGCGCGGGAGCACGGGGCCGGTGTTCGGCGGGTTCGGGCTGCCTGGGGTGGGATCGTTGCCCTCCGGTGGGCAGAGCGGCGGCGGGATCGGGAAGTTCGGCGTCGGCTCGCAGTCGTCGAGCAGAGAGCTGTCGCTCTGGCGCGCCGCCTCGTCCCTGAAGCTGCCCGAGTAGCGCGTGCCGAGCGCGGCCGCGAAGTCCCTGAACTCGCTCGGGCTCGGGCGGTACGTCGCCTCGATATCGGATCGCGGTGCCGCCGGCGTGGCCCACGAGGGCGCCGGCGACGTGATGTTGAAGAGCACCTTCAGGCCGACCTTCTGCGCGGTCGTGACGATCCGGTCGTAGCGGTCCCACTTCTCGGCCGCGTAGTTGCGCGGGTCCGCGCCGCCGCCGGCCGGAAACGGGCGCGTCTCCGAGTCGTGGCCCGGCGCGAGCAGGCGCCAGAAGACCGAGACCCGAATGCGATCGGCGCCCAACTGCTTGATCTCCGCGAGCGTCCCCTCGAGCTGGTCGGGGGCCGCGTACACGATCTCGGGATCGTCCATGAAGATCGACTCCTGGGAGCGCGATGCGATCGCGGCGGGGGCGGCGGTTGCGAGCATCGCCAGGGCGAGCGATACAGCGCGCTTCACTGCGACACCTCGGGCTCGATCCCGCGCTGGCGCAGCCGCTGGCGAGCCTCGATGAAGCTGTCCTGAATCGCCTCGGACACGGGGTCAAGGTAGAGCGCCTGGTCGAGTGCCGCGACGGCTCCCTCAGGGTCGTTGAGCTCGTACAGCTGGAAGTCGGCGAGCCGCAGCCACGCCTGCGGGTCCTTCTCGTGCTCGAGCGCGGCCCGCCGGAAGACGTCGAGCGCCTCATCGTTTTGCCCCTCGCGCTGGTAGACCGTCGCCTCGGCGAAGAGCGGCTTGATCGAAAGCGAGTCGATGTCCTGCGCGTCGTGTGCCGCATCGAGCGCCGCACCGAAGTCGCCCGTCCCGGAGAGCTCGATCGCCTCGTCCGCCTTGTCGTCGGCGCGCTCGGGCTGCCAGATGCTCCAGCTCGCCGCGAGGGCGGCGAACACCGCGCCGACCGCGAGGGCTGCCCGCAGGCGCGTCACCCGCGCGCGAGGCGGCGGCTCCGTCGGCGCCGCGGACTCCGGCGCCGGTCCCCGGCCCGCGACGAAGCCGGCGGCGACCAGCGCCATCACCGTCGGGCCCGGGACGAACCAGGTCCAGTCGAGTGTCGACTGGATGCCGTACGCAATCGCCGCGAGGAAGAGGGCCGTGACCACGATCCGGTCGTCGGTCCAGGCGGGCGCGCGGTCGTGGTCCACGCGCTCGGGACGGCCGATCAAGAAGAGCTGACCTATGCGCGACCGCGGCGTCGCCCCGACCGCGCGTAGCGCGGCCACGAGCCACGCGAGGCCGAGCGCGACCGACAGCAGCAGGCCGAGGACGCCGAGGTCGGCGAGCGTCTGCATGGGGTAGCCGTGAGCGTGGCGCGCGATGCGCGGCTCGTCGCGGAACCGGAGCGCCGCCGTCGCGAAACCGCCGGCGCCCACTCCCGCGACCGGTTCCTCTTCGAACACGTCGATCGCCTGGCGCCAGTACCGGCTCCGTGATGACGATGTCGCCGCGAGCCGGGACGGGCCCGCGTCCGTTGTCGCGCTGTCGTCCGTGAGCTCCTCCCAGCGGTCCGAGACGGTGCCGCCGAGGCCGCGGTCGCTCAGCGCGACCGCGCCGACGCCGATCAGGGTGGCGGCAACCACCGCGCCGACCAGGAGCTGCCCGATCGCGCGCCGGGCGTCGGGCTCGATGAGCATCCGCTCGCGCGAGCTCGTGAACGCATACCCGATCGCGTAGAGCGCCAGGACGAGCACGAGCAACATGACCCCGAACTCCGTCGCGACGTCCTCGCGCACCGCGAGCGCCACGCCGTCGTCCGTAAACGCCGCCTTGCTCGTGGCCCACAGCAGGATGGGCAGCGCGCCGACGCTCGCCGCGATCAGGATCGCGGCGCTCCGCAAGCGCAGCGGCACGAACACGAGCCAGAGCGCGACCGCGACGACCGCGCCGAGAAGCGCGCTGCGCGAGTAGGTGAGGAAGAGCGCGATGATCATCAGGCCGGCGACGGGGAAGGCGAGCGCGCTCGCTGCGGGGCTCACCGTGCGGCGTGCGCCGAGCGCAAGCGTCAGCGGCAGCGCGAACGCGGCCGTCACCCCGACGGCGTTCCAGTAGCCGAACGGCTGGCCGATGCGTGCGTAGATCTCGAGCTCGGCGAGCTGTGCGGGCCAGACGCGGGAGATCAGCGCATATCCGACGACGACTGTCGCGGCGGCGAGCAGCGCCCGGAGCACCAGCTCCGCGGCGCCGGGGCCGAGGTTTCCGAGCGCGACCGCGCCGACGAAGACGGCGAGGTAGGTGAGCGTTCGGTTCGTCTCGATCCAGCTTTCGCCCGGGACGATGGACCAGTCGATCGAGAGCGCGGTGATGAGCGCGAGCGCGACGAACAGCGCGACCGTGATCGCGCCCCGCGGCCGGCGACGCGTCGTGAACAGGATCCCGATCGCGCACGCAATCCCGCCGCCGATCGTCAGGAACACCTCGGTGAAGGTGGTCCGCTCGAGCTCGGTGCCGCCCTCGGCGGCGAACGCCACTGCCGCGAGTGCAGCCGCGAGCGCGAGGCCCGCCGCTACTCCCGCGCGGCCGGCTATCTGCTCGCGCCGCCCGGAAGGCGGGAGGTCAGACCGGACGGCAGGTAGTCACGCAGGAGGTACAGCCCTCCCGCGATAGCCGAGAGTCCAAGCAGGATGATCGCGACGAGTGCCGCGGTCGGAAGCCCCGAATCGTCTCCGCCGACGTCGGCGCCTGCCGCCGTCGCGGCGCTCGTGTCGGGGGCGACGCCCTCCTCCGCCTGTTGCTTGCGGACGCCGAGCTCGTTGAGATCGTCAGGCGTTCCGCCCGCGGTGCCCCCGACGTCGTTCCCGGTAGCGCTGTTGCGGTAGCCGCCGCCATCGGAGCCACCGCCGCCCGTGCCGCCGCCGATCCCGTTGGCTCCGCCGCCGTCCGTGCTGCCGCGGCCGCCGGCCTGCGCCTGGCGGATCACGTCACGGCAGTCCGTGTACTGGTCGACGTCGCTCGGCATGTCGCGCTCCGCGTCCTTGAGCTCCTCGTCGGAGTAGTCCTTGTCGAGGTCACCGTCCTCGGCGCAGTCGCGGATGACGTCGTCGCCGCTCGCGTGAGCCACGACGGGCAGCGCGAGCGCCACGAGGAGCGTCAGCGACAAAGTGATCAGTCTTGTGAGCATTGAAAAACGCATCGTTGAAATGAACAACAGTTCCGGGGGGAAGGGGTAGCGCTTCCCGGTGTGCGGCACGCGAAAACGAAAACTCCGGTTACGCCGCAGCGCGGCAACTTAGCAAGCGAGGTGGCCAGCAGCGGTTCGCTGCTCAGTTTCGCTTCATTTGCAGGGCATCTTCATATGAGCGGACGGTTTCGGCGCCTGTTCGGGACCAGCTGAAGTGCGCCGCTGCGCCCGCGCTCGCGGCGGCCGCCAGGCGCTCGAGCTCGGCGCGGTCGGACAGCAGCCGGCTGAGCGTCTCGGCGAGCGCGTCCGGGTCCCGCGGGGGCACGAGCGAGACGCCCTCCACATGCTCGGCGATCTCCTCGGGGCCGCCCTCACCACGCACCGCGACGACGGGGACGCCGCACGCGAGCGCCTCCACGTACGCGACCCCGAAGGCCTCGTCGACGCTCGGCAGCGCCATCACGTGGCAGCGCGCGAGCTCGCGCAGGGTGTCCTCGTGATCGAGCCGGCCCGTCCACCGAATGCGGGCGGAGATCCCCAGCTCGCGCGCGAGCCGCTCCAGCCTGGGTCGCTCGGCGCCGGCGCCGAACACGACCCACTCGACTTCGCGCAGGCGCTCGTCGTCGAGGGCGCGCAGGACGTCCTCATGCCGCTTGCGCGGAACGAGGTCGGCGGCGAGCGTCGCGACTGTTGGCCGCGCATGCTTCTGCCCGACCTCGGACGGCGTCCGCGCGCCGAGATGGACGACGCGCACGCATTCGGTCGACGCGCCGAGCTCGGCCGCCCGCCGTGCGGTCTCGCGGCTGTTGCAGAGCACCAGGCCGGCCGCTCCCAAGACGGCAGCGATCTCGGCTCGGCCCTTCGGGGTGGCGAGCAGCTGCGCGTACACGTCGCTCCCGTGGATCGAGACCACGAGCGGCTTTTCCTTTGCCGCGGCCCACGCGCGGGCCGCGGCGCCCCCCGGGACCGCGTAGTGGGCGTGCACGACGTCGATCGCCCACCCCCGCTCGAGCCGCTCGAGCGCGCGTTCGAGCGGGCGCCGGGCCCAGTCGCCCCAGGCGTCGTACGAGCGCCCGCGCGGCGGCGCGACGTACCGGACGTATTCGATTGGGATGCCGTCACGCTCCTCACGCCGCGGCTGCGTAGCGATGCCGCGCAGCGAGCCGGCGAGCGCTGCCGGGCTCCTGAGCGTGCGCATCGGCGGCACCGGCCGCTCCAACGCGAGCACGCGCACGTCGGCGCCGGCGTCGCGCGCGGCCACGGCCTGCTGGTGCGCCCATACGCCGCTCGCCGGGTCGCGCCGGCGCGGGTAGTACTCGGCGACCACGCACACGTTCATCGCGGCAGGTCCGCGTGGGCCGCCACGGTGCGCTGGGCCTCCGCGGCGGGGACGTACGGGCGCTCGCGCAGGAACTCGCGCGCCTCGGTAACCGCCCCCTCGTGCGAGTAGCCCGATGCGACCGGCACCGCGTCGTGGCGCACGGGCAGGGCGTCGACGATCCCCTGACGCCAACCCTTCTCCTTCGCAACGGCGGCCCAGTGGACATCCAGCCCCCAGCCGTAGCGCAGCGGCGCGAACGGCACGAACTCCGCGACCGCGTCGGCGCGGAAGGCGGTCACCGGGCCCGTCTCGACGAAGTGCGTCTCGCGGGCGACCAGCCCGCCCCGGCGGCGCGTCACGCGCCACGCCGCGTGGCTGCGCCGTGTCTGCGCCGGTTGCGCCATCGCGAACCCGAGCGCCTCGCAGATCGCGATGAAGCGATCGAGGAACCGGCGGGGGAGCAGTACGTCGTCGTCCATGGCGATCAGCCAGTCGTACCTGCCGAGATCGCGGCCCGCCAGCACCGTGTTGAGGTTCTCGAACTTCCCGCCGGTGTAGGTGATCGGCGGCCGTTACCCCGGCGAGTGGCGCCGCCGTCGCCTTGCGCGCGCCGAGCACGACCTCGACCTCGTGGCTCGAGCACCGAACCTCTTCGACAACCCGCGCCATGCGTCCGGCCTCGCTGCCGTAGATGCCCGCCACGAGCACGCGTCGCGGCGGCCCGGAAGCCCGCCGGGCGGCCCGCCCGGCCGAGCCGAGGGCGAGGCGCAGGTCGAGAAAGCGGTCGCTCAGCGTGGTCGTCGTGACGGCGCGGATGCCGGCGACGTGACCGGACTCGCCGGAGAGGAAGTCGTCGGCTGACACCTGGCTGGAGGTTAACTTCCATGCGGTGCCCGACTTCACGGATGTCGCGCTCGTGTCGCTCGGCACGACGGCCGGCCTGCGCCGGGCCGACGAGGCGTTCGCGCAGCAGCTTCGCCACGCGGGCGTCGCGTGCGAGGTCGTATCGGTGCAGGTCGGGGCCGCCGGGGCCCTGAGGCGCCATCCGGCGATCACCGACCTGGTGGAGTCACTCGCCGCGAGGCGAACGCGGCGGCCGAACGCGCGTCTCGTCGTCTTTTCCACGGTGACGGCCGCGCTCCTACATCGCGACGCCCGGCCGTACGCCGTGCGGTTCGACTCGCCCGCGGCCCTGAACCGGCCCGGCGCCGCGGGCGCGTGGCAGCGGCGCGCCGAGCGGCGCACGCTCGCGGAGGCGCGTTGCCTGCTCCCCTGGAGCGAGGCCGCGGCTGATGCCGCGCCCGGCGACGCCCCCAGGGTCGTGTTGCCCGTGCCCGTTGAGCACCTTCCGCAGGCGGGGACGCGCGACATCGACGCGCTCGCCTACGCGGGCGATCCGAAAAGCGCGGGCTCGACGTGCTGTGCCGTGCGTGGTCGCAGGCGGGTGGCGGCGCGCGTCTCGTGGTCGGGGGCATCGAGCCGGAACGGGCCCTTGGCTGGCTCGCCGTCGCGAGGCGTTCACGGAGCCGGATGGCGTCGAGTGGATGGGGCTGGCCCTCGCGCGAGCGGCTGGCTCGAGACGCTCCACGGGCGCAGGCTCTTCGTCAACGCGTCGCGCGGGAGGACTACGGACTGTCCCAGCTCGAGGCACTGGCGGCGGGTGCCGCACTCGTCACAGTGCCGTCCCGCGGGCCCTACGAGGCACTGCCGCTCGCGCGCCGGGTCGAGCCGGGCTCGTCGCCGACGACCTCGCTCACGCGCTCGCAGCGGGGCTCGCGCTGCCGGACCCCGAGCTCGAGCACTACCGCGGCGCCGCCGCAACCGAGCTCGCGCCGTATCGCCCGGCGGCCGTTCAGGAGCTCGTCACCGAGCGCGTCGTGCCCGCCCTGGGACTCGCCTGATCAGGCCGCCCTGCTCGCCCCCACCGCGGCGAGCGCCCGCTGCATCCCGCGCGCCCAGGCATCCGGCGTGTACGGCGCGACGTCGTCCGCGGCGGCGGCGCCCAGCGCGCCCCTCAGCTCGGGGTTGCGCGCGAGCGTCTGCAGCCGCAGCACCAGCGCGCCGGTGTCCCCCGCCGGGAACACGAGCCCGTTGCGGCCGTCACGGACGAGGCCGCCCGCGACGGCACCGACAGCGTCGCTCGCAACGACCGGCGTCCCCTGGTGCATCGCCTCGTTGGCCACGAGGCCCCATGGCTCCTGGAAGGTCGCGGTCGCGACCGAGGGGAGCACGAGCGCGTCGGCGGCCGCGTACAACGCCGGCAGGTCGTCTTGGGCGACCTGCCCGAGCGCCGTGACGCCTGCGCCCTCCACACGCGGGCGCAGGGGCCCGTCCCCGGCGACCGCGAGCGCGGCGCTGCTCTCGAGCTGTGCCCGCCGCCAGGCCTCGAGCAGCGTGTCGAGCCCCTTCTCGCGCTCGAGTCTGCCGACGAACAGGAAGAGCGGCCCATCGCCGGTCGCGCCGGCGCGACTGCGCGCGGCCTCACGGTCCGCGTCGGCGACCGCGGCGGCGAACCGCCGCGAGACGGCCTGGGTGGCGACGAAGACGTCGTCGCCCGTGCCGCGCTTGGCGGCGACGTACGCGCTCACGTGCGGCCCGTACGTGGCGACCGCGTCGGCGTTCCGGTAGAGGTAACGCGTCGGCAGCCAGGACAGCGCGTGCGCGGCGGTGCGCGGGTGCGCCCAGATCGTCGCCCACAGCACGAACGGCACCTGCGCGCGGCGCGCAGCCAGGTAGCTCGCGGGCAGCGCGAGCCGCCCGCTCATCCCGCAGATGACCGCGCGGTAGCGCCCGGACGCCGCGAGCCGCGCCGCGCCGCGCTGGGTGGGTGTCCGGAGCCGGACGCCCGGCGGTGCCGGGCCGTCGTGTGCCCATGCGATCACCTCGACGTCCTCGGCCTCGCAGAGAAGCGCGAACGGCTCCTCGCGGTAGTGCGAGACCACGTTCGTGACGAGGCACGCCGGCCGCGGGTCGCTCACCGCGGGCGCACCGTCGCGCGCACCCGGCCCAGCGAGTGCGCGCCCATGACGAGCCCCTGCGGGCACGCGTACCGAGCGGTGTGCCAGCCGCAGCCGGCCAGTACCCGCAGCTCGCGTGCGAGCGAGGGTGCCGCGCCCCTGCGCACGTCGTGCGACCGCAGCCGCTGGCCGCGGAGGTAGGCGCCGCGCATGAGCGCGCCCAGCCGGGCGTCGCCCTCCTCACGGCGATGGTCGAGGCGCGCGTTCGCGAGATAGACCACCGTTCCGCCCGCGTCGCGCAGCCGTGTCAGCCACTCCTCCTCCTCGCCGAACTGCGGCAACGTCTCGTCGAAGGTGCCGAGCCGATCGAATGCGCGCCTGCGGATCGCCATGTTCGCGCCCCAGACGAACTCGGCCTCGCGGTCCTCGGGGCCGAGGTCGAGCGTCGTGATCGGCGCCGGCTCGCGCCCGCACGAGCGCGGCGCCCGGCCCTCGAACCGCGCGCGGATCGGCCCGCCGAACGCGTCCGCCTCGGGATGGCGCTCCGCTCCGGCGAGATAGGCGGCGAGCCAGCCCGGCGGCGCGTCGACGTCGTCGTCCACGAAGACGACGAGCTCGCCCGCTGCGCCCTCGAGGCCGGCGTTCCGCGCCGCGTTCGGGCCACGCGCCTCCGTGCGCACGAGCTTCGCGCCCGCCGCCTCCGCGACGGCGGGCGTCGAGTCAGTCGAGCCGTCGTCCACGACGACCACCTCGAACGGCGCGTCCACCTGCTGCGCGCGCATCGATTCGAGGCACACGCGCAGGTAGCCGGCGCGGTTGCGCGTGGGGACGACGATCGAGGCGGCGGCCGGCACGGGCGCAGGTTAACCCTGCGTCGCAGGCGCCAATCGCGCGTACGCCTCGAGGTACCGGTCCGCGAGCGCGCCCCAGGAGTAGCGCGCGAGCACGCGCTCCCGCGCGCCCGCAGGGTCGGCCGGAGGCGTGTCCAACACGGCCTCGAGCGCCTCCGCGAACGCGTCCGCGTCGCGCGTCGCGACCGCGCCGAATCCGACCGCGTCGTGCACCTCGCGCAGCTGCGGGATGTCCGCGACGACGTAGGGGCAACCCATCGCGACCGCCTCCACGACGACGCCGCCGAACGCCTCCTGCGCCGACGGCAGGACCAGCGCACGGCTCGCGGCGAGGAGCGCGCTCTTCGGCTCGAGCGACAGCGGTCCCACCACGTGGATGCGGTCGCGCACGGCGGAGCGCGCGACGAGCCGCTCCGTGCGCTTGGTCGTCGGCCCGGCGATCACGAGCGCCGCGCCCGGGCGCGACCGCGCGACGCGCTCGAACGCGCCGATCGCGATGTCGATCCCCTTGTACGGGTATTGCTGGCCGAGGAACGTGACGAGCTCGGCGTCGGGGAGCCCGAGCGCCGCCACAGGGCCGGGCTCCTCGCTCAGCACCGGGCCGACTCCGGTCACGACGATCCGGTCGGGGTCGGCGCCCACGCCGGCGAGCAGGTCGACCTCGGCGGTCGTCATCGCGACGAGCAGGTCGGCTTCGCGATAGATGCGCCGCCACACCGGATCGGGCCGGCTCGACCAGCGCTCGTGATGGTTCGGCGTGACGACGACGGGACGGCCCGCCGCTTGTGCGCCGCGCATCGCGCGCAGCGCGAGGTGCTCGCGGCCCATTCGCACGACGTGGCAGACGTCCTCGTCGCCGTCGTCCAGCTCGAGCCGCGATGCGAACCGGCTCGCCGCCGCGCTGCGCATCGGGTAGTAGAGCGGCGCGAAGAGCGTGTCCGCCAGCCGTCGGCCGCCGCGCAGCCCGACCCGGTCCACCCGGACCGCGCCGTCCATCTCCGTCTGCCGGCCCGCGGGCAGCCGCGCGGTCGTGCCGAGCACCCAGTCGGTGCGCGTCTCGCGCCAGTGGCAGGACACGCGCACACCTGCCCCGCGGCGTGAGAGCTCCTGGGCGAGCGCCCGCGTGTGGATCTGCGCGCCGCCGATGCTGGGCGGATAGGCGCCGATCGCGAAGTGGACCGAAGGCGTGCTCACGCCCTGCCCGCGATCACGACCGTTCCGCCGCGGCGCGCGGCACAGGCGACGAGCTCGAGCACGACCGCGGCCGGCAGGAGCAGCGGCCCGGCGACCGCGACCAGCGCCAGGTCGCGCGGCCGCAGCGGCACGTTGCGCTTGAGCGCGTGGAACGGGAAGCCGGGCGTCATGCCAAGCCGGGTCAGGAGCGCGAACCACATCCCGTGGAAGTTGTGCTCGGGCACGAGATGCCATGTCCGGCCGGGCTCGATCCCGGCGCCGCGCATGCACGCGCGCAGGCCGGCGGGGGTGAAGTGGGTGCGGTGCCGCGGCAGGTCGAGGTGGAACCAGTCGCGCCCCGCGACGCGCGCCTGGAGCGAGGCGAGGTTGGGGGCCGCGACGAGCAGGACCCCGCCGGGCCGCAGCCAGCCGGCGGCTCGGCGGACGGCCGCGCCCGGGTCCGGCATGTGCTCGAGCACGTGCCACATCACGACGGCGTCCTGGTCCGCCGCCGAGTGCTCGAGGAGCCCGGCGCGCCGGACGTTCTCACCACGCGGGGCGGTGTCGATCCCCTCGGCGTCGTATCCCTCTGCGGCGAGCGCGGCGACCAGTCGCCCGCTGCCGGCGCCGGCGTCGAGCACGCGCGCGGGCGGGCGGACGCCCGAGCCGCGCAGGGCGCGGAGGGGAAGCCGCAGCGCGACCCGGCGCAGCAGCCCGACGAGCCGTGGAAGCCGCGGCTCGCCCGCGGCGTAGATGCCGCTCGCGTAGGCACCTGCGGCGGGCTCGGCACCGATGGTCACTCCCGAGCCGCAGGACGAACAGCGCGCGAGCTCGTAGCGCGCCGTGTCCGCAGGCTCACTCCCGGGGGCGGCTAGCCAGGGCGCGGCCGCGCCCCCGCAGGCAGGGCACGTCATGCGGCCTGCGCCAGCTCGTCGCGCCACCACGCGATCGCGTCCGCGACCGTCTCTTCGAGCGGGACGCTCGGCTCCCACCCGGTTGCCTCGCGCAGGCGAGCGGCGGAGCCCCGGACCTCGCGCACGTCGTGGTGCCGCACGCGGTCCTGGTCCACCTCGTGCCGAACCTCCAGGCGTGTCTGAGCGCGGATCGCCTCGATCAGCTCGTTGACGGTCAGGCTTCGCCCGGACGCGACGTTGTACACACCGCTGTCGAGCCCGATCGCGGCGTCGTACGCGCGCACGACGTCCCGCACGTCGGTGAAGTCGCGCGCGCTGTCGGGGTTGCCGGTGCGGATCACGACCGAGTCGGCATTCGCCACCTCGGCGGCGGCGACCTGCCGGGTGAGCGTGCCGATGACGTAGTCGTCCGACTGCCCGGGGCCGGCGTGGTTGAAGGCCCGCGTGCGGACGACCGTGAGCCCCCACGCGCGCTCGTAGAGCTGCCCGAGCAGGTCGCACGTCGCCTTGGAGAGCGCGTAGGGATTCTGGGGCGCGAGCGGCGCGTCCTCGGTGACCGGGAGCGACGCGGGCGCGCCGTAGACCTCGCCCGTGCCCGCGATCAGGACGCGCGCTTCCGGTGCCTCGTGCCGCACCGCCTCGAGCAGCGAGAGCGTCATCGCCTCGTTGTCGGCGATCGTCCGCTCGGGCTCGTCCCACGAGCGCTTGACGCTCGCGAGCGCCGCGAGGTGGAAGACCCGGTCCGGCCGGGAGTCGCGGACGAGCGCGCGCGTGCTGTCGGCGTCGCGCAGGTCCACCTCGTCGCTCGACGGCCCGACGAGCTCGTCGCCCCGCTCGCTCAGATGACGGACGAGATGGCGGCCGGCGAACCCGCCGGCACCGGTAACGAGTGCTCGTCCCGCCATGGCGTCAGCTCTCGAGCCGGCCGACCGTCCCCATCTTCTGGAGCTGCTCGAGGTCGGCGTCGACCATCAGGTCGACGAGCTCCTCGAAACTCGTCCTCGGCTCCCACCCGAGCATCTCGCGCGCCTTCGAATAGTCGCCCCGCAGGTGGTCGACCTCGGCGGGCCGGTAGTGCTGCGGGTCCGTGCCGACGTGCTCGTCCGGGTCGAGCCCGACGCGCGCGAACGCTCGCTCGACGAGCTCGCGTACCGAGTGCGTCTCGTTGGTCGCGATCACGAAGTCCTCGGCCTCGTCCTGCTGGAGCATCAGCCACATCGCCTCGACGTAGTCCTTCGCGTAGCCCCAGTCGCGCTCCGCGTCGAGGTTTCCGAGCAGAAGCTTCTCCTGCAGCCCGAGCTTGATCGCGGCCGCCCCGTTCGTGACCTTGCGCGTCACGAACTCGAGCCCGCGGCGGGGTGACTCGTGGTTGAAGAGGATTCCCGAGCAGGCGAAGAGGCCGTAGCTCTCGCGGTAGTTGACCGTGATGTAGTGGCCGTAGGTCTTCGCCACGCCGTACGGCGAGCGCGGGTACAGCGGCGTCGTCTCGGTCTGCGGGACCTCCCGCACCTTCCCGAACATCTCGCTCGACGAGGCCTGGTAGAAGCGCGCGCCGGGGCACACCTCGCGCATCGCCTCGAGGATGCGTGTGACGCCGACGCCTGTGAACTCCGCCGTCAGGACCGGCTGGATCCAGGACACGTGGACGTAGCTCATCGCGGCGAGGTTGTAGATCTCGTCCGGGTTCGACGCCCTGAGCGTGTCGACGAGCGAGCGGTGGTCCAGCAGGTCGCCCTGGTGGAGGGTGATCTGGTCGCGGATGTGCTCGAGCCGGTCGAACTTCTCGGTCGAGGAACGCCGCACCATCCCGTGCACCTCGTAGCCCTTCTCGAGCAGCAGGTCGGCGAGGTACGAGCCGTCCTGTCCCGTGATCCCGGTGATCAGTGCACGTCGTTCACTCATTCGGCACCAGCTCCTGCTCGCGAATCCACTCGACCGTCCGGGCGAGCCCGTCCTCCACCGGCACGGCAGCTTCCCACCCGAGCAGGCGCTTTGCCTTCTCGACCGACGGCCACCGCCGCTGCACGTCCACCTCGAAGCTCGGCACGTGCTCGAACTCGAGCTCGGCGGGGTCCTCGCCGCATGCCTCCCAGATCAGGCGCGCGATCTCTGCGACGGTCAGCTCGTCCGAGGCGGAGATGTTGAAGTCCTCGCCCTCCGCCGCCGGGTGCGCCATCGCGGCCACGATCCCCTCGGCGATGTCGTCCACGTAGGTGAGCGTGCGCGTCTGCTCGCCCGATCCGAATATCTGAAGCGGCCGCTGCCCCGCCAGCACCTTCCGGATCAGGTCGGGAACCGCGTGGGCGATGCCCGGCTCGGCCTCGGGCGCCTCGCCCGGCCCGTATGCGTTGAACGGGCGCACGATCGAGTGGCGCATGCCGTGCTCGTCGGCGAGCGCACGGCAGTACACCTCGCCCGCGAGCTTCGAGAACCCGTACGCGGAGTGCGGCGCCGTCACTTCGTGGACGTGCTCCTCGGGCGTCGGGAAGACCGTCGCGCGCTCGAAGACCATCGACGACGACACGTACACGAGCCGGTCGATGCCCTCGCCCAGCGCGGCGCGGAAGACGGAGTTGTAGAGCGCCGTGTTCACCTCGAGCAGGGTGTGCGGGAGCTTGTGGAAGTTCCCGATCCCGCCGACGATCGCGGCCAGGTGGACGACGTGGCTCGTGCCTGCGACCGCCCGCTCGGCCACGCGCGCCTCGCGCAGGTCGCCGACCTCGATCTCGCAGGTCTCGCGCATCCACTGCGGCGGCGTGCGCTGGTCGGCGACCCGGACCTCCCAGTCGGCATCGGGCACGAGTCGCCGCACGAGCGCCTGGCCGATCGTGCCGGCCCCGCCCGTCACGAGGACGCGGTTCATCGAGCGGCGGGGACGAGCTCGTCCGTGAACGCGAACACCTGGCCCGCGCCCGTCACGTTCCACGGGTCGCACAGCAACGTGTGCGGCGCGAGATGAGACAGGACGTCCTCATAGGCCGAGTGGTTCGTCGCGACGATTACCGCCTCGGCGCCCGACAGCGCTTCGTCGAGCGGGTCCGACTCGTTGGGCAGGAAGGGGTCGTGACGGGCGACCTGGCACAGCTCGCGCTCGAGCAGCCTGATCAGCTTGAACGAGAGCGAGTCGCGCGGGTCGTCCGTGTCGCGCTTGAAGGTGAGCCCGAGCACCGCGATCTTCTTGTCGCGCAAAGTGCCGTTGAGCCGCCGCTTGGCGCCCTCCACGAGGAAGTGCGGCACGGTCTCGTGCACGCGCGAGACGGCCAGGAGCATGCCCGGCGCGGCAGAGCTCTCCTCGGAGAACGTGAAGTCCTTGCGCAGGCACGTGCCCGCCGTCAGCCCCGGCATCGCCATGCCGCCGCGCGGGTAGTCGCGGTTGATCAGATCGATCACCTCGAAGACGTTCGCGTCGTGACGCTCGCACTGCATCATCAGGAGGTTCGGAAGCGCGAAGTTCGCGTAGCGGAGGATGTTCGTCCAGATCTTCGCCAGCTCCGCCTGCACCGGTGTCGTGTGCTCGATCGGCGCGCCGAAGACCTCGAACAGGCTCGCCGCGCGGCGGCCCGACTCCTCTCCGACGCCCCCGACGATCGTCGGCAGCGCCTCGATCTCCTCGAGGAAGTGGTTGACGGCGATTCGCTCCGGCACGTGGGCGACGAACAGGTCGCGCCCGATCTCGAAGCCGCGCAGCTGCTCGAGGTAGCCGGCGAGCCACTGGGTGGTTCCCGGGCCGACGGTGGAGCGCAGGATGATCGTCTGCCCCTCATGCAGCACCGGCATCAGGTCGTCTACGGCCTGGCGGATCTGCGACACGTCGATCTCGATCTGCGCCAGGGCGGGCGTACCGAGGGTGAGGATGATGTAGTCGGCGTCGCTCGCGTCGCGGATCTGATCGCTCAGCTCGAGCTTGTCGCCGCCCATCACCCGCTCGAGCAGCTCCTGCGTGCCGGTCTCCTTGAACGGCATATGCCCGGTGCGAATCCGGTCGAGCACCGACGGCTCGCGGTCGATGCCGATCACCGAGCAGCCGTGTTCCGCAAACGACAGGGCGAGCGGGAGCCCGATTCGTCCGAGCCCGACCACGGCGACGCGTGCTGGCATGGGCGTAGCCTAGGCGGAGAGGGCCCTGCGGCGCTCTCGGAGCAGCTGCCTCGAGAACGCGCCGAGGAAGCGCGGGTTGTAGTAGAGGTAGCGCGGCAAGAGGCGGCGCGGCTCCTGCGCGATGCGGTACGTCCACTCGAGGCCGCGGTCCTGCATCCAGGTCGGCGCCTGCGAGATCCGTCCGGCGTTGAAGTCGAACGCGGCGCCCACCGCGCACATCACGGGGACGTCGAGCCGCTCGCGCATGCGTGCCATCCACTTCTCCTGCTTCGGCACGCCGATGCCCACCCACAGGACGTCGGGCTTGTGCGCGTTGATCTGCGCTGCGAGCGCCGTCTCCTCCTCCTCGGTGAGGTCACGGAAGGGGGGCGAGTAGCCGCCGACGATCTTGATGCCGGGATGCTTGCGCCGCAACGACAGCGCGAGCTGGACGAGCGAGCCCTGGTCGCGTCCGCCGTACAGCCAGACGCGGTGCCCCGACTCGGTGCAGCGGTCGCTGTAGCGCGACATGAGCGCGGGCCCGTAGACGCGGTTATCGAGGTTCTCGCCGAGCATGTTCGCCGCCCACACGAGCGGCATGCCGTCCGGGACCGTCAGGGTCGAGTCGATCAACGCCCGCCGCATCTCGGGGTCGCTCTGGGCGACCATCACGGCGTGCACGGCAACGGCGCAGATCCAGCCGCGCTCGTCGCGCGCGATCATCCCGTCCATCACGTCCATCGTCTCGGCGTAGTCGGTCATCGCGACCGGGATCCCGAGGATCTCGCGCGTCCGGATCTCATCGGCATGCGGGAGTGGCCGCGCATGCAGCGGCGGCAGCGGGTGTGCACGCTGCTGCTGCCCGAAGGCGTAGTCGAGAGTCTGGCGCTCGGAAGGGGTCATGCCTTGACGAGTAGATAGAACAGGCGACCGCACCAAAAGTCCCTGCCCGGGTCGCAGCAGTCTAAGCGTTTTCACGCCAGCAGAGCGGTTTTGCAGGCTGTTTGTCAGTAAGTGAACGGCAGCTCGTCCGCAATTTGCGCCAGCCGAGGCGCCTGTGCGTCGCGCTCCGACACGATCGGATCCGGATCCGGCCACTCGATCCCCAGGTCCGGATCGTCGTGGGCGATGCTTCGCTCGAGCTCGGGGTCGTAGTAGGTCGAGCACTTGTAGATCACGTCCGCGACATCGCTCGTCACGCAGAAGCCGTGGGCGAACCCGACCGGGATGTAGAGCTGGTGGTGGCGTTCGTCGTCGAGCTCGTGAGCCTCCCACTGGCCGAAGGTCGGCGATCCGCGGCGAAGGTCGACGACGACGTCGAAGATCGACCCGCGCGCGCACCGGACGAGCTTCGCCTGGCCATCGCCCACCTGGAAGTGCATCCCGCGCAGGACGCCACGGCCCGAGCGGGAGTGGTTGTCCTGGACGAACCGGTCCTCGATACCGAGCGCGGCGAGCTCGCCCTCGCGGGACGTCTCCAGGAAGAACCCGCGGGAGTCGCCGTGAACGACCGGCCGAAGCAGCTCTGGCCCCATCGTCAGGCATTCTGCCAGCAGCATTGCGACGACTTCTGAAGCGACAGCGCACAGGCGAACGCGGCTCGCGCGTGGTGGAGCACGGTTTCCTGTACGTCGTCGGGACCGTCTTCCAACGCGGCCTCGGCCTCTTGCTGCTCCCGTTCGTGACTCGCGTGCTCGGGGTCGACGAGTTCGGGCTGGCGGCCACCGCGGCGGCGGTCGCGGCGCTCCTCGCGCTCATCTACGGGCTCGGGATCAACTTCTCGATCGTCCGCTTCTTCTACGAGGACCCGCCGGACGCTCCGCGCACGAGGTGGGCCGCACTGCTGCGAGTCCAGTTCCTGATCGCCGCCGGCCTCGCCGTCGTCACGTACCTGACCGGGCCGCTCTGGGGGAGCCTGTTCAAGGACTTCGGGTGGAACGCCGCGCTGCAGGCGTCCGTCGTGTACGGGTTCGCGTTGGCCTCGCAGACGACCGCGCAGGGCGTACTGCGCGCGGCGCGCCGCCCGGTTGCCTTCATCGCCACGTCGCTGATGCAGGTCGGGATTGGCGGGGGGCTCGGGATCGTCCTCGCGTCGTCGCACGGCGCGTCCGGCTACATCATCGGGCTCACGATCGGCTCGTTGATCGCCGCGGCCACTGCGCTGCTGGTCACATATCGAGCTCCCGAGTGGCGGCGCGACACGGTGACCGGAGGAATCCGGCTCGGGCTGCCGTTCATGGTCCATGGGCTCGCCAACTGGGGCCTCGACCTCTCGACCCGGCTCCTGGTGGCGAGCTACCTGAGCCTTGCGGCCGTGGGCCGCTACCAGGTGGCGTTCGTGGTCGGGTCTGCGCTGACATTGATCCTGACCAGCATTCAAGCTGCGTTCGCGCCGTTCTACATCGGCGAGCTTTCGGCCTCGGAGCGCCGCATCACGCCACCCGTCCTGATGCTCCCGGTCACGGTGGTCGCGATGTGCGGGACGATGCTCCTCGTATTGCTCGGCCCCGCATTGCTCGAGGCGGTCGCACCTGAAGAGTTCGCCGGTGCCGAGCTGGTGCTCGGTCTCGCCGCCGCCGGGACGCTTGCGCGCGCGCCCTATTTCGTGGGTGCCGCGGTCCTGCTCGATCAGAAGCGCACCGGTTCGCTCGCTCGTGGTTCGCTCAGCGGAGCCGTCCTGACTCTGGCGCTGTGTGTCGTCCTGATCCCGAGTATCGGCATCGAGGGTGCAGCGATCGCGACGATCGCAGGGATCATGGTTCAGGCGACCGTCGTCCTGCGGGACGTGGGCCGGCGGCTCGGCCAGAGCATGCATCTGCCTGTACTCGCGTGCGTGTGGGTCGGCGGGGCGGGCGCGCTCGCGGCTGTCACGGAGCTGCCGGAGGAGGGCGTCGGGCTGGCGGTGCGAGTCGTGCTCGGCATCGTCGTCGTGGTCGGCGGTGCGCTCAGCGTCCGCTGGCTGCGCGACACCTTTGCGGCCGCACGACGCGCTGCCGCTCCAGTACCCAGTCCCGGGCCGGAACGGCCCCGCCCGGTGTCATAGTCCGCCGCATGGCTCCGAGGCCCCTTCTCGCGATCGTGCCGGCGCGCGGCGGCAGCCGCGGCGTGCCGCGCAAGAACATGCGGATGGTCGCCGGGAAGCCGCTGATCGCCTACACGTTGGAGGTCGTGCGCGACGCGGGCGTGGCTGACCGGCTCGTGGTGTCGAGCGACGACGAGGTCATCCTGCGCTGGGCGCGCGTGAACGGGTTCGACGCACTCGAACGGCCCGCAGAGCTTGCCGACGACGCCTCGACGATCTCCGACGTCGCTGCGCACATCGCCGATGAGCTCGACTGGGCGGGTGACGTGGGTGTCTTCCAGCCGACGTCGCCCTTTCGCACGCCCGAGTCCGTCGTCCGCGCCGTCGAGCAGTTCCGCGGCTCAGCGCTCGACTCCCTCAGTTCCTGCGTGCGCGAATCCCACCTCTACTGGTACGACCGAAACGACGACCTGACCAACGCCGAGCGGCTCTTCGAGGGGCGCGTGAACCGCCAGTTCGCGAAGTCCGGCCTCCTCCGTGAAACCGGCTCGATCCAGCTCGTGCGGGCGGAGGCGTTGCGGAGCTCGAGGCAGATCGTCGCCGAGAAGCACGGGCTGTTCGAGGTGCCGGAGGAAGAGGCGCTCGACATCGACACCTACGACGACCTCGCCGTCGCACGGCGCAGGCTCGAGCAGGGAACGGTGGTCTTCCGGCTGCGCGCGAACGCCACGGTCGGCTCCGGGCACCTCTATCACTGCCTGCAGCTCGCCGACGAGCTGCACGAGCAGCGGCTCGCCTTTCTGTTGAAGGACTGCGACGACTTCGTCGCCGACGCACTCGAGGAGCGGGGGTTCGAGCATCGGCCCGAGACGAATCTCGAGGACGACCTGCGTGCGTTGTCGGGGCCCGGGCGTCAACGTCGTCGTGAACGACGTCCTCGATACAACCGAGCGCGACGTCCTCGTCGAGAAGGCCGCCGGCTTCAACGTCGTCAACATCGAGGATCTCGGCCCGGGCGCGCGCTACGCCGACTGGGTCGTGAACGCGCTCTACCCGGTCGAGGTGGACGGACACGCGCATGTCTCCTGGGGCCCCGCGTACGCGACCCTGCGTGACGAGTTCCATCAGCTCCCGCCGAAGGAGATCCGCGCCGACGCGAACCGCATCCTCATCACCTTCGGCGGGACCGACCCTGCGGGGCTCGCGGAGCGTTGCGCACGGCTCCTGCGCGAGTCGAGCGAGGCGGAGATCACCGTGATCGTCGGTCCCGGCGCGGCATCGCGGGACTGGGCCGACGGGGTCGAGGTGAAGCAACGTGTCGGCAGCGTCGCGAGCGAGATGGCGGAGGCCGACCTGATCCTCACCTCCGCGGGCCGGACCGTGTACGAGGCCGCGGCCACCGGGACACCCGTGATCGTGCTCGCCCAGAACGCGCGCGAGGCGACCCACGCGCACCTCGGCTATTCGACCGGCGTGGTCTTCCTCGGCATCGGGTCGCTCGTGGGCGACGAGCAGATCCTCGCGATGGCCGATCGCCTGCTGAAGAACCCCGCCCTGCGCGAGGAGCTCTCGCACCGGCTGCGCGCCTCGATCGACTCGGCTGGCGCGGCACGGATCGCCCACCGCATCCGCGGGCTCATGCAGGGCATCGACGAATGAGTGTGTCGGTCCGCGTCGAGGGCCATCCCTCGATCGAGCCCGGAGCCTGCCGCGTCATCGCGGAAGCCGGCGCCAATCACAACAACTCGGTCGACCGGGCAATCGAGATGGCGCGCAGGGCCGCCGAGGCCGGAGCGTGGGGCGTGAAGTACCAGCTCTACAAGGCGGACACGCTCACCGTTCCGTCGTCCCCGAAGTACTGGCGGGACGATGCGGGCACCGCCAGCCAGTACGAGTCCTTCGAGATGTCGAGCAAGCTCGACTATTCGGACTACGCGAAGGTCGCGGACGCGTGCCGCGAGCTCGGCATCGCGTTCTTTGCGACCCCGTTCGATCTCGACGCAGTCGCGACGCTGGAGTCGCTGGGGGCGCCGATCTACAAGATCGCGAGCGGCGACCTCACCTACAAGGACCTGATCGAAGCCGTGGCGGCGACGGGCAAGCCGATGATGCTCTCGACCGGCGCGGCCGAGGCCGAGGAGATCGACCAGGCCGTCGCGTGGTCTGGACTCGGTCCGGACAAACTCGTGTTGCTCGTCTGCACGCTCTCATATCCGACGCGCGACGAGGACGGGCACTTCGCCCGCATCGAGTCGTTCCGCGAGCGCTTCGCGCCGTACCTGATCGGCGTCTCCGACCACACGCTCGGCCCCGAAGGCGCATGGATGACGGCGGCCCTCGGGGGCGTGTGCATCGAGAAGCACTACACGCTCGACCGCGCACTGCCGGACATCCCGGACCACAAGCTCAGCGTCGAGCCCGACGAGCTGGCCGAGATGGTCACCGCGTGCGATCGCGCTGCTGTGATGCGCGGCGAGTCGTGGATCGGCGTCCGCGAAGCGGAGAAGCCGGCGCGCGCGAATGCGCGTCGGTCGGTTGTGCTCGAGCGCGACGTCGCGGCGGGCGCGGCACTCGAGCGCGCCGACCTGGGCTGCAAGCGGCCCGGGACCGGGCTGCCGCCCGCGATGGTCGATGACCTTGTCGGCCGGCGCGCGCGCGAAGACCTTCGACGAGGCGTCATCCTCGGCGAGGAACACCTGCAATAGGCATGCTGGTCGTCCTCCACGGCGCCAAGAAGAACGTCGGCGACTTCCTCATCCGCGAGCGGGGGCTCGCGCTGCTCCGGCACTTGCGTCCGGACCAGGAGCTCCGCGTGCTCCCGCGCTGGGAGCCACTCGCGGCCGAGGCGCTCGAGGGCGCTGACGCGGTGGTGCTCTGCGGCGGTCCCGGGCTCGCGCCGCACTTCTACCCGGGCATATTCCCGATGGGCGCGGCGCTCGAGGGCCGCCAAATCCCGATCCTCCCGCTCGCTCTCGGCTGGTCGGGTCAGCCCGCCGACGCGCCCGAGCGGTTCAGGTTCGACGAGCCGAGCCTGCGCGCGCTCAGGGAGATCCACTCGCGCATCGGCTGGAGCAGCGTCCGCGACGACCTCAGCTTGAAGTTGATCGAGGCGGCCGACGTCGGCGAGGCTCGCCGCACCGGCTGCGCGGCCTGGTACCACCTGCCGAGCCTCGGAAAGGCGCCCGCCCCGAATTCGTCCGTGCGACGGCTGGTCTTCACGCCGCCGGCGCGCTCGGCCCGTCATTTCCGCGAGACCGTCCAGGTGCTCCGGTTGCTGCGCCAACGCAACCCGGACGCGGAGCGATTCTGCGTCTTCCACCGTGGCCTTCGCCCCGGCACCGGCACGCTGCGGCGCGAGGCAGCGGTCGTGAACGCGCTTGCGGCTGTTGCGCGCGCACTCGGCTACCGAGTCGTCGATGCGTCCTACCGCCTCGAGGCAATCGACTTCTATGCGGAGTGCGATCTGCACGTCGGCTACCGGGTGCACGCACACCTCGGCTTTTTGTCGCTGCGCAAGCCGAGCATGCTGCTGTGCGAGGACGGCCGCGGCGTGGGCCAGGCGGTGACCCTGGGCGACCCCTACGCGCTGCGCGCCGGAACCCCAGGCGTGGTGGAGCGGTTGGCCAGCGCGCTCGACCGGGAGGAGGCGCAGGGCCAGCCGATGCTGATCCGCGCGGTCGAGGAGATCGAGCGCACGTGGCCGGTCATGAAGGAGACGGTCGAGCAGCTGCCGGACTGAGCGCGCTCCAGGCGTCCCAGATCGGTGCTGTGCACGAGCCCGTCTGTGCGGCGCGCTCAATCGTCGTGGCCGCCTGTGCCGCGGCTTCCGCGCCGGTCAGCGCCACCCACCGCCGCGCCCAGGCCACTAGCTCGTCCCGGTCGAGTCCGCCGCGTCCTTCGAGCGCCGTTCGTAGCTCCTCGGCGGTCGAGGCGCGCGTCGCGTATGGGGCTCGGATGAACGGGTAGACGGGATCCCGTTCATCGAGTGCGAGATCGACGACCGCAATTCCGAGTTGCAGCGCCTCGAGCGCGACGCCGCTCGAGTGTTGGATGAGGAGCCGCGGGCCCTGCTCGAGCAAGTCGAGCGTTCGGCGATCCCACAGCTCCCATCCCTCCGGGGAGATCGCGCGCAGAAGGCTCCTGTCGCTGCGCGGGTGGGGAGAGATCGTCACCGGCCCGCTGGTTGCCTCCGCGATCAGGGCAACGAGCTTTCGCAGTTGGTCTGGCGGGTCGGGAGAGGGGGCAAAGACTGGCGGCAGCGCCGGGTCCGTCTCGACCGGCCGCAGACCGCGCGCGATCGACGGGTCGCCGACGACGGTAAGCCGGCTGGGATCGACGCCGAAGCTCGCGTAATGCTCCACCTCGGCCGGGCCCCGCAGCGCGGCGAAGTCCACCGGCAGGTCGACGATCGCAGCGTCCGTAAGCACCGGCGCGTGAGGGATGTAGACCGACGGGATGCTCTGCTCGCGTGCCGCCGCGGCGAGCGCGCGCGGGACAGGTCCGTGCGTGGACGCGATGACAGCAACGGCGAAGTCGCCGGATCGCAGGAGGCTGCGCGCGTAGCCGAGGGCGTGGGCGGCATCGCGGAGGTAGGCGAACCACAGTCGCGTGTCGAGCGGCAGTCCGGCGCCGGCGCCGGAGATCGCTGCCTCGAGCTCCCGCGCAAGCCGCAGGGCGTGCCCGCTCAGTCGACGCTGCTCGCGCCACCGGACCGTCGTCCGGACCGGCTGCATGCCGCCCGCGAGTTCGCGTGCGACCGGATCGAGCACGCGCCGCTGGTTCTCGGACTCGACCGCCAGCAGGACCTCACCGGCGGCGAAGAACTCGCGCCGGCTGGCTCGCGTGCGCTGGAGCACGTCTTTCGCGAGCCGACGGATGGAGGCCGCGCCGGTCGTGCGCACCGGCCGGGCGGCAGGAAGGGACTCTTTCGTGGCAAGGAACCACGCGACTCGGGCGAGTGGGTCGTCGCTGTGGGTCTGGCAAAAGCCGGCGATCACGCGGCGCGCGCTGCCCGATTCGGCCTGCGCCGTCATCGCGAGGAAGCTGTCAGCTCCTGGACAGTGGCGATGAACTGCTCGGACTCGCGCTCCCACGTCATCTCGGGAGCGGCGCGACGGGCGTTGCCCCGCAGTCGCTCGCGATTCTCCAGGACAGCGCGGATCGCACGGATGATGTCGGCCGGCGACTCCGGGTCGCACGTCTCGCCGACGTCGTAGTCGTTCACGACCTGGGTCATCTCGGGCGAGTTGCTGGTCACGATCGGCAGGCCCGCTGCGAGGTACTCGTAGATCTTGTTCGGCAGGCTGAGGAAGTTGTTCAGGCTGACATTGCGGTTGAGGACGACGCCGACGTCCGCGCCTGCCGACGCGGCGACGACCTCGCTCGGCCGGACAGGCGAGCGGATGATCATTCGATCCGGGGCTCCCGCGAGCGCACGCAGAGACTCGACGTAGTCGTCCTCGCCTCGCCCCATCACCACGAGCACGCAGTCGGGCATGTCCGCGAGCGCGGCGATGAGCTGCTCCAGTCCGCGAGTGGGCTGCATCATCCCCGAGTAGAAGACAACGTGCTTCTCAGGCGGCACGCCCTCGCGAAGGTCCGGCAGCTGCCGGTCGGTGCGGGCGGCGGCCTCGGGCATGTTGCGGATCACCTGCGGTACAGGGATCGAGTAGCGCTCGGCCATCACCTGTGCGCGTGCCGGCGTCACGGCGAACACGTGATCGGCGTGGCGGATCAGGCGGGACTCGTAGAAAATCCATCCACGCCGCTCGTAGGCCGGGCGCGCCGCGGCCGCGTAGTCCGGGAACAGCTCGTGCGAGTCATAGATGAGAGGCGTCCCAAGCCGGCGCTTCGCACGGATGCCCGCGAGGAAGCCATCCAGGTCGTGACCGATCAGTAGCACGGCCGGCTGCTGTGTCGCAGCGACCGCCGCCCGCCGCGTCCACGTTCGCATGCGAGACAGCGCACGCCCGCGAAATGCCAGCCGGGAGATCACCGGCAGCCGAGCGTCGTGGATTCGTCCGAGAAGACGGGCGAACCGGCCCTCGTCAGAAACGCGCCGGATCGTGTACCCGTCGCGAGCCTCAGTCTCGGCGAAGCCCTCGGCGGCGGCAGCGAACACGTCGACGTCGTAGCCCGCCGCGAGGAGCGAGCGCGCCTCGCGCTCGACCCGCGAGTCCAGGTCGAAATGGTGGTAGAGGAACATCACTACGCGTGCAGGCGCGCCGTCCAAGGGCGCCGCAGCGTAGCGCCTGCAAGTGCGTTGGCTACTGTCAGGCGCATGGGCTCGGAGACGCTCAAGCGCTTCCCCACGAAGCGCGGCGATTTCTACGTGCCGCACTACGAGTTGTGGTCAGCCCGGGACCAGGTAGCTCGCGGCGCCGGTGTCCTGGCGCCCGGCGCAAGTGTCGCGCTTCTCGGCAGCTGCATCGTCCAGCAGGCGGCGTCGTACTTGCAGCGGCGGGGTTACAAGACGTTCCACAGCGCCGGCGGATACCAGTACAACGTGCACGCGGTTCGAACAGAGTTGGAGCACGTGTTCGAGGGGAAGCCCTGGCCGGTGCCGGCGGCACTCGAGGTTCCCGGCGATGGCAGCTTCGTGCACCCATTTCGCAAGACCCTGGTCGCTCGGTCGGAAGACGAGCTGCTCGAGCGCGACCAGCAGATCTCCGAGCAGGTCGCGTCGGCGCTGAAGGCCGCGGACGTCGTCATTTGCGTCATCGGCACGACCGCCGAGGCTTGGCGTGCGGGCACGGGCGGGCCCGTGGTCAACGAGATCCCGCCCCCTGACGTCTTCAACCAGGGCGGCTGGGCCCTCGACATGGGAAACCTGGACGAGATGCGGGCCGAGGTCCGTGCGACCATCGCTCAGCTGGCGAAGCACACGCGAGCGGCGCAGGTCTACGCGGTCTGCCCGATCCCGCTCTACGCCACCTGGGCCGACAGGTCGATCGTGACTATGAACGGCAGGAGCAAGGCGCTGTTGCGCACCGCGCTCGAGGAGGAGCTGACCGAGGCGGAGACCTACCTCCCTATGTGGGACTGGATGCAGGCCCAGACCGGGCGTTGGTCGCCGACCCGTCCTGATGGGCGGCATCTCGACTGGGTCGGGGTCGATCGGCTGATGCTCTTCTGCGAGCGGTTCCTTGCCGCGGGCGAGGTGCCGCCGCTATCGCTTCGTCACCGCGTGGGCTCGATGCTCAGCGACGCGGGTTACCGGCTTCGGGTCGCCAGGCGATGAATATCGGCTCGATGCGTCCGAACTTGCGCAGGCCGAGGCGGCGCTGCTCGTCCGGGCTGATCTCGTGCTCGAGCTCCTCGACCGAGACGCGGAAGCCGGCGCTTTCGAGGCGCTGGACGTAGTCGCGGCCGTACCGGCGCACGTGGTCGTCCTGGCCGAACAGCGCCAGCCGCTGTTCCGGGGTGACGGCGGTCGGGTCCTCGAACGTGGTCTCCTCCTCGACGTCGGGCACCATCAGCACCGCCCACCCGCCAGGCCGAAGCACCCGGTGCAGCTCTGACATCGCCTTCCGGTCGTCCGGGACGTGTTCCAGCACGTGATTGCAGATCACGACATCGAAGCTCGCGTCCGGAAAGCTGAGGTCGGTCACGTCGAGCTGTATGTCGGCGAGGGGTGAGTCGAGGTCGCCGCTCAGGTAGTCGAGTTTCGGGAGGGCGCGCAGCCGCTTTTGGAGGCTGCGCTCCGGCGCGACGTGGAGCACGCGGTTGTCCGTGGTGAAGAGCTCGCTTCGATCGCGCTCGAGATAGAGCCACAGCAGCCGATGGCGCTCCAGTGAGAGACACCGCGGGCACTGGCGGTTCGCGGCTCCGCCCAACGGGCCGAAGGCCCGCCACTCGCTGCCGCACACGACGCATTTGACGCCGCGGCCGCGCAGCGCCACGCGGTACCAGGCCCGATAGAGCAGCTGGCGAAGGCGCAGCGGCACTACGGCACGGACGGCATTTGCGAGCTTCGAGCGCATCCCTACTGCGCCTGCCCGAGTCGGCGCCGGCGCATTCGCTTGAGCGGCATCGGCGTGACGAGCGACAGTGCCGCCGAAGCCAGCCCGGAGATCCCGCGGAGCGACCGCCGCCGGCGCAGCGTGGCGAGCCGCGTCCGCAGGCCCGCTCGGATCTGCTGACGCTCGCGGGAGACCGAGATGTTGTCGCGATGCATGCGGCGCACCCCGAGAGCCTCGTCGAGCACGTGGATCGCGTGCGTGTCCGCCAGGCGCAGCCAGAGATCCCAGTCGACCGCGCACCGGTATTCCGGATCGAAGCCTCCGACGGCCCGCACCGCGTCGCGACGGAGCATCACGCATGAATTGGAGATCGGGTTGAAGTGCATCAACGCCGCGTTCACGTCTCCCGACGCGAACGTCGTGCGTGGGTTGAGCGGCTGCTCGTGCTCGTCGACCTCGAGCAGCCGGTGTCCGACCGCCGCGACGTCAGGCCGGCCCTCCAGCAAGGCGATCTGCCTCTCGAGCCGGGTCGGGTACGAGCGGTCGTCCGAGTCGAGTAGCGCGACGTACGAAGCGCGTGCCTCCGCCAGCGCGCGATTGAGGTTCCGCGAGATGCCGACGTGCGGACCCGGCAGGTAGCGCACGCGTGGGTCGTCGAACTGCGCGACGACGGCGTCCGTGTCATCGGTTGACCCGTCGTCGGCGACGATCAGCTCGAGCTCGTCGAGTGTCTGCTCGAGGATCGACCTGATCGCGTCGGGAAGGTGTGGCGCCCGGTTCCAAGTCCCGATGATCACGGTTACGCGCGGCTCGTCGGGCGGATGCACGGCGCGCAGGATCGCAGACAGCTCTGCGCGTACTCTGCCGCGAATGCCATCGGTCCTGCACGTCTTGCCCCATCGCGGCGGAGGCGGCGAGGAGATGTTCGACATGCTCGCCGGCCTCGAGGGCTGGCAACACGATCGCTGCGAGCTCAGCCCCACGCGCGAGCCGGGCCGGGCGCTTCCGTCGATCGTCGCGCGGTGGCCTGGAATCGCACGACGGGCGGCGCGCTACGACCTCGTCCACGCCCACGGTGACGTCGTGGCGATCCTGATACTGCCGCTGCTGCGCCGCCGGCGATCCGTGTGGTACTCGCACGGGCTTCACCTGCTGCGCAGGATGAGCGGGGCGCGGCTTCGCGCCGTCAGGGCAGCGCTCCGGGCGGTCGTTTCCGCGACGAACCGGACCATCTGCTCTTCCGAGGCCGAGCGCGAGGAGCTCGCGCTGGTGGTAGGTCCGTCGCTGCGCGACCGGCTCGTGGTCGTTCACAACGGCGTCGACCTCCCGCCCGCCGCACCCGACGAGTCTGCCGACGTCCGCCGCGAGCTCGATGTCTCGGACGATCAGACGCTGTGCCTGTACCTGGGCCAGCTCGAGGAGCGAAAGGATCCCGGCACGCTGGTCGAAGCCGTCGAGTCCGCCGCAGATGCCGGGCTCGTGCTCGCGCTTGCGGGTGAGGGCCCGCTGCTCGAGCCGCTCCGGGCGCGCGAGTCGCCAGCCGTGCGGGTGCTCGGGTTTCGCGACGACCCGCAGCGGCTGCTCGCCGCCGCCGACGTGTTCGTGATGCCGTCGACGCGGGAGGGGCTGTCCCTCGCGGTGCTCAGGGCGATGAGTCACTCGGTCGCGGTCGTGGTCTCGGACGGGCCCGGAAACCCGGAGGCGGTTGGTGATGCGGGGATCGTGTTCCCCGCGGGCGACAGCGCCGCGCTTGCAGGCGCTCTGACCACCCTGGCGCGCGATCCCGGCGAGCGTGAGCGTTTGGGACGCGAGGCGCGTGCCCGAATCGAGCGTCATTTCCGCGAGGAGAACTTTTTGACCGGGATGGTGCGCGTGTACGAGGACGTGCTTGCCGAGCCGGAACGCGGCTAGCTCTCGTACGCGGCCGTCACGCGTTCGACGGCGGTCTCGAGCGACAGCTCACGACTGTTGCGGGTGAACCAGCTCCGAGTCGAGTCGCGCAGTCCGGGGCCGGCTGCGTGCACGCGCAGGATCGCGTCGGCAAGGTCACGCGGAGATGCGGACGCCGCGACGAAACCGTTCACGCCCTCGTCGACCAGCTCGACGGCCGCGTTGTCGGACCCCGCCACGACAACGCTCGGAGTGCCGTAGGCGGCGGCCTCGACCACGACGAGGCCGTACCCCTCGCGCGTCGACGGGAGCACGAGACACGCGGCGTGCCGAAGCGCGTCCTCCACGCGCTCGGCGGGGACGAAGCCCGGCGCCTCGACCACGTCGTCGAGCGCCAGTTCCTGAATCAGCTCGAGTACACGCTCGCGCTCGGGGCCGTCGCCGAGGATGAGGAAACGCAGCTCGGGCACTCGTTCGCGCGCTTCCGCGATCGCCGGCACCAGCGCCGGCACGCGCTTCTCCGGGATGTGGCGCCCGGCGTAGACGACGAGCGGCTCGGCGGCGGCGGGTTCTCGCGGCTCGAGCGGCCCGGTGTACGGGCGGATGATCCCGACCTCCTGCTCGAATCCTTCGTCGCGGAGGCGGCGCGCCTGAAGCCGCGCCGTGCAGAACGCCCGCTGTCGCACCCGGACGCAGAGGCGCTGCACCGCCCACCCGATGAGGCCGGCCCGGCCGAGGTAGGAGCGCCAGTACTCGCGTGTCCAAACCTCGAACCAGTCGACGACGATCCGGTAGCCGCGAACCCGCCGCATGGCGGCGGCCGCCAGCAAGGAGAAGTAGGGAAACGAGGCGGTGTGGACCACGTCGTAGCGCTTGCCATGGCGTGCGAGGTGGAGCAGCACGCCCGCACCGAACAGGAGCGGCGGCAGGATGCGCCGCCGGCCGTCCGAGTAGAGCTCCATCGTCGGGGCGACGGCGACGACCTCGACGCCGTCCGGCGGTGACGGTCCCTCGTCGCCCCACTGCCGCATGGTCACGTAGGTCACCTCATGACCCGCCGCGGTCAGGCCTTCCGCGAGCGTGCGATACCACCGCTCCGCGCCCCCCACCGTGTGGGGGAAGAGGCAGTCGTACACGAGGCAGATCCGCACCGGCTGAGCCTGGCAGAAGCTCCAGTAGCATCGCGGCGCATCGCAGCATCAGTGGAGATTCGTGGCCGGCCGCCGCGCGCCGTCCCGCTCGTGCGCCGCGCGGTCAGCTTCGTGTCGAAGCCCCCCGTGCTGGCAACCCTGGCGGGGCTCTGCTTCCTCGCGATCTCCTACTGGTGGCTTCGCGTGGACGGGCGCGGGCCGGACAACGATGCCTCCCGCCATATCGGTTACGCGTGGACGTACTTCGAGGACATGCGCGCCGGGGAGCACTGGACCTGGTTCACCGCGTTCGATCCGGGCTTTGCCTACCCGCCGCTGGTCCATCTCGTCGGTGCGCTGAGCCTGCTTCCAGGTTCGAAGCTGGACCTCGAGACGCCCATCTTCGCGATGAACCTCGTCTTCGTTCCGATGCTCGTCGCGGGCGCCTACGGCCTCGGATCGATCGCGGGTGACCGGCGCACCGGCCTGCTCGCCGTCCTGGTCGCTCTCGGCACGCCGATGGTCATGAGCATGTTCCACGCGTTCATGACCGACGGCGCACTCGCCGCGACGGTTGCGCTCACGGCGTGGCTCGTTCTGCGCAGCGGGCGCTTCGCCTCGTGGCCCTGGAGCGCGGCGGCGGGCGCGGCGGCGGGCCTCGGCTTGATGACGAAGAGCCCCTTCGTCTTCTTCGTCGCCGGGCTGATCGCGATGGTCCTCCTGCGCGGGGGCTGGCGGAACTGGCGCGGGATGCTCGCCTTCGCGGTCGTCGCCCTGGCCATCGCCCTGCCCTGGCACATAGAGCACTACCACGACATCACGTCCCACACCGAGGCCGTCACCGCTCTCGAGAATCCGCCGCCGCAGGTCTCGGACAGCGAGTATCCCGACCGATGGACCATGCGGGACTTCACGTGGTACGCCTGGAACGGGCTCAACAACCAGGTGTACGTGCCACTCGCGCTGCTGTTCCTGTTCGGCCTGGGGTACTCGACCTGGCGGCTCGTCAAGGGCTGGCGGGCGCGAGGCGTTCGAGCCGGCCCGCCATCGACCGACATCACGCCGGAGTTGCTCGCCGGGCTAGCCGGTGGATACCTGGGGATCAGCTATCTCGGCCTCGACGATCCGCGCTACACGCTGCCGTGCCTCATCTACTTCGCGGTGTTCGCGACCTCCTGGATGGCCCACGTGTCACGGCGAGTGTTCACAGCGGGCGCGGTCGCGGTCCTGGCGATAGTCGCCTTGAACACCGCCACCGTGAGCTTCGGATGGGGGCCAAACGTGGGCAGGCTGACGTTGTTCAGCAGCGAGACCGACTCTCAGATCCGTCGTGGCGAGGTCACCATCGATGGGAAGGGATACGTCTCGGGCCCGCCGGACAAGGGAGCGGACCTCCCGTCGATCTTCACGGGCGCCAACGCCGACGGGGTCCTATACGTCACCCTCGGAGACCCGCCCGAGCCGAGCCTCTTCTTCGGCGCCGGCAACATGATGTACGTCGCCCGCGAGGCCAGCCTGGCGCCGGGTGGCCACTCCGACGAGCTCGGCCCGGAGGACATGTACCTGTACCAGACGCTCGAGCCGGAGCCGGGCTCATGCACCCGCTCCGAGCTGCAGGGGTTCTATTTCAACCTCCGCCGCGGCGATGAGCGGGAGCGTCCCTGGCAGGACTATCCGCCGTACTGCCCCCTGGATTAGCCCTCGGGCAGGTGGCGCTACGCTGATGCGTCAGCGGGTTTCGTGAGGCAAGGGGTCCTCGCCCGTTGTTGTGGTCGAGCCCACAAGCGGACATGAGCAGCGTCGAACAACAGCCACGCGAGGCGGTCAGCAGGGCGTCCGCCGCCGGGTCGCCGCTCGTATCGGTCGTTATCCCCTGCCTCAACGAGGTCGACCACATCTACGAGTGCGTCGCCCGGGCCTTCCGCGCGATGGAGGCGGCCGCCATCGACGGCGAGGTGGTCGTCGCCGACAACGGCTCGAGTGATGGCAGTGCCGACGTCGCGCGCGACGCCGGAGCGCGCGTCGTCGACGAACCGCGGCGCGGATACGGGAGCGCGTATCTCGCGGGATTTGCCGCGGCGCGCGGCACCTACATCGTGATGCTCGACGCCGACCTGACCTACGACTTCGCCGACATACCGCGCTTCGTCGAGCAGCTCGAGGGCGGCGCCGAGCTCGTGATGGGCAACCGGCTCGACAACATCCAGCCGGGCGCAATGCATTGGGCGCACCGGTACGTCGGCAATCCCGTCCTGACCGGGATCCTCAATTTGTTCTTCCGCACCGGTGTGAGCGATGCTCATTGCGGGATGCGCGCGATCCGGCGTGACGTGCTTCCGCGGCTCGACCTGAGGACCACCGGGATGGAGTTCGCGTCCGAGATGGTCATCCGAGCGGGCAAGGTGGAGCTCGAGATACGCGAGATCGACATCGACTACCACCCACGCGCCGGCGAGTCCAAGCTGTCGCGCTTTCGCGACGGCTGGCGACACCTGCGTTTCCTGCTCGTGCACAGCCCGACGCACCTGTTCGTGGTTCCGGGCGCCGCGCTGGGGTTGATGGGCCTCGTGACGATGGCCGCGGTGCTGCTGAACGTGGACATCTTTGGCCGCACCTGGGAGCTGCACTCGATGGTGCTCGGCTCGCTGCTCGCGATCATCGGCACTCAGATCGTGGCGCTCGGCCTGTGCGCACATGCGTACGGCATCTACTTCATGCAGGAGCGCGAGGCCTGGTTCGAGCGCGCGCGCGACCGCTTCAGGCTCGAGCACGGCCTGCTCTTGGGCGGTGCGATCACGCTGCTCGGGTTCGTGTTCGCGGCGATCATCGTGATCCAGTGGCTGGACCGCGGCTTCGGCGAGCTCGCCGAGGAGCAGCTGGCCGTCTTTGCGGCGACGCTGATCGTCGTCGGCATCCAGATCTTCTTCTCCTCCTTCCTCCTGTCGATACTCGGGCTGCGGCGCCGGCGCTGACCGGGCCCGCCGGCTGCTGACAGTGCTGTCGCTCGCCGCCGCCTGGGTGCTCTTCCCGGCCGTCCTGGTGACGCTGGCCACCGGCGTGGGGCTCGCGCTCGATCGCGTCGTCGGGCGCTACCTGCCCGGCACTCTGATCCTGCCGCTCGGGATGGCGAGCGCGATCGCGATCGTCCGCCTGGTCACGAGCGCGGACTGGGCGGCGGAGCTCGCCCTCCCGCTTCTCATCGTGCTCGCGATCCTCGGCCTCGTTCTGGGCCGCGACCGGTTGAGCGCCATATGGGTTGAGCGGCATGCACTGGTCGCCGCGGCGCTTGTGTTTCTTGCCGTCGGCGCCCCGGCGTACCTGTCGCTCGAGCCGACCTTCGTCGGCTATCTCCAGCTGCCGGATACGGCGCACCAGCTCGCGCTTGCCTCGTTCATCCCGGAGGACGGCCACGACTGGGAGGACCTCCCGTACTCGTCGTACCGCCGGGCCGTCCAGGGGTACATCCAAACCGAGTATCCGATCGCGGCGCAGGCGACGCTCGGCTCCCTGGCCCCGCTGGGCGTGCTCGACCCCGCCTGGCTCTATCACCCGTTCCTCGCCGTCCTCCTCGCGATGGCCGCGCTCAGCATCTACAGCCTCGCGAGCGTCGTCCGGCCGCGAACGCTGCGGGCGGCGGTCGCGTTCGCCGGAGCGAGCACTGCGCTCATCTATGCGTTCGCGCTGCAGGGCTCGATCAAGGAGGTGGCCGCGCTGGCAATGCTGGTCGCCGCCGTCGCCGCCGCTGCCGACCTGATCGCGTCCAGACGTCCGGCGAAGGGCCTCTTGGCGGTCTTCGTGCCCGCCGTGGCAATGCTGGGATGTCTCGGGCCCGCCGCGGGCGCCTACCTCGGCCCGGTCCTGCTCGTGGTCGTGGGCGTGGTCGTCGTGCGCGCGCTGCAAGGGGGCCGGCGACGCGAGCTCCTCGCCGCGCTTGCGGCGTCCGTGGTCGCGCTCGCGCTGGCAGCCCCGGTGATCAATGGGCTCAACGAGGCGTACGACGTGGGCTCCGCGACGCTGGGCAACAAGAGCGAGGGCTCCACGCCAGATCTCGGCAACCTGAGGGCTCCGCTCGTTGCCGAGCAGGCTGCCGGCATCTGGCTCAAGACGGACTATCGCTGGGAACCGGACGAGGGCGCCGTGCGCACGATCCAGACGGCGGCGTCGTGGCTGATCGCAGTGCTCGCCGCGCTGGGGCTCGTCTGGGCGATCGCGAGGAGAGCGTGGGGACCGCTCCTGCTCTTCCTCGCCCTCGGCCCGCCGTCCTTGGTTCTGTTCGAGCGCGGTGGGCCGTATGCCGACGCGAAGGTCATGGCGCTGCTGACCTCCCTTGCGCTCGTCCTTGCCTTTGTCGGTGTCGCCTGGCTGGGCGGGATCAGGCGGATCGCCGGGTACGTCGTCGCGGGCGTCGTCGTCGGGCTGCTCCTCGTCTCGCAAGCGCTCATGTACCACGACTCGCATCCCGCGCCGTACGAGCGGTACGAGGAGCTCCTCGACGTGAACGAACAGCTCGCCGACACCGGGCCGACGCTGTTCACCGAGTGGGACGAGTTCGGGCGGTACTTCCTCAGGGACACCACGCCGTACTCGGACCCGTCCTGGCGGCACCGCTGGCGGCACGACCGGTTTCGCGATCCGGACGGGCAGCGGGATCCGAACCACCGCCCGAGTCTCAAGACCCCGCTCGACATCGACGACCTCACGAACCCCTACGTGCAGTCGGTGCATGCGATCGTGCGGCGTCGCTCGCCCGTCATGAGCGTGCCGCCGGCCAACTTCGAGCTCACATATCGCGGCCGCTACTACGAGATCTGGGAGCGCGCCGACGGCGAGGTCACGGCGCACCTGCCGCTCGGGCCGAACTTCCTCGAGCCGTCCGCCGCCCCGCGCTGCCGCGACGTCAGCGCGCTTGCCGGGCGCGCCCGACGTGAGGATGCGGACCTGGTCGCGCCGACACGTCCGCGCATCCCAACGTTCATCCCGGGGGATGCTCCCCGCTCGCCGCGGTGGGGCCCGTTCCCGCTGTATCCCGGCTCGGTGTTCCTGAACGAGGTCGGCTACGCGGCGTCGGAGGTCGCGTTCCCGGTCGGCGGCGAGTACCGCCTCTGGGCCGAGGGGTCGTTCGGCCGTCCCGTCGACGTGCTCGTGAACAACGAAGGGGTCGGCTCGGTGCAGTACGAGCTCGGCAATCCCGGGCAGTACCTCGACCTCGGCGAGGTCTCGATCGAGCAGGGCGAGCAGAACATCACGGTGACGCAGAGCGGGGGCGACCTGCGGCCCGGAAACGGCGGCAGCCTCGCCGGCCTGCGCCATCTCGGGCCGGTCGTGTTCAGCCCACCGTCGAACGAGGAGCCGAAGACCCTGAGGGTGCCTCCGGACGACTGGCGGTCACTGTGCGGCCGCCGGCTCGACTGGGTCGAGGTCCTCGCCGGCGCCTAGGGCGCCTACAGCCGCTCCGCCACGCGCGGTGCGAGCCGGTCGAAGATCACGTACCCGGCCACCGCGACTGCCAGGACGATGAACAGCGGCACGAGCAGGAGCGCCGGATCGCCGATCGCGTCCGCGGCGGACGGCGTGTCGCCGCCGAGCACGAAGTGCCGTGTCTCCTGGATGACGGTCGCCACCGGGTTCATCAGCGCCACATGCGAGATCGACTCGTTCTTCTCCGCGAGGACCTCGATCGGATAGATGACGGGCGTCGCGTAGAAGAGCGCCTGCAGGATCACCTCCCAGATCGGCTGGACGTCGCGGAAGGAGACGAAGAGCGACGACAGCATCAGCGACACGCCGACGGCGAAAAGCATCAGGAACATCAGTGGGATCGGCACGAGCAGCCACGTCCACTGCGGCTCGACTCCCGCGATTGCCAGGAACGCCCCGAGGACGAGCAGGTTCAGGAAGAGGTTGAAGGCAGCGCCGAGCGCCACCGACAGCGGAATCACGGCGCGCGGGAACGCGATCTTCCTGACGAGCGTCTCGCGGTCGACGACCGCGGTGACGCTGCCGCCCGTGACCTCGCTCCAGAAGCTGAACAGGATCACCCCGATCAGCAGCTGGACCGGGTAGTCCTGGACCGTCCCGCTCACGTCGACGATCTGGCTGAACACGAGGTAGAGCACGCCGAACAGAAGCAGCGGCCTGAGCAGGGACCAGAAGTAGCCGAGCACCGATCCGAAGAAGCGGAGCTTCCAGTCGGTGAAGGCGAGCATCACGGCGAGGTCCGCCGATCGTCGCCAGTCGCCCGCGAGCGCGGACGGTCCGCGCACCTCGTAAACGGCCTCTGTCGTCATGCGCGTGCGGCTTCTGTGGATGTCGCGGGCGTGATCTCGAACGAGTGCGGCAGGTCGATCGTGCCCGCACCCGTGCGGCTGCCGGTTACGACCGTTGTGGCGGCGTTTTCGCGGTGGTCCATGAGCCGCTGCCCGGTACCGCTGTAGGCGACCTGCGGCGACGCGAAATAACGGCCGCTCGTGAGGACGTTGTGGAATCGAAGGCGCACGGTCACCTCCTGGCCGGCGGCGAAGGAGCCCGTTTGTCTCGAGGTCGATTCGGACGTCGCGGCGAACACGACGCGATGCCGCTCGTCGGTGACGGCCGCGCCGAACACCGGGTTCTCTACGGCGTCCCGGAAGCGGACTCGCATCCCGATCGCACACCCGGCGTTGTGCCCGATCATCGCGGTCCGGGTGCCGTGCTCATCCTCGAACCAGGTGTCGCCGATCGCGGCGGCGCCGTCGCCGAGGTGAGCGGAAAGCGCGCCGCCCTCCTCAGCGGGACGCTGGAAGTTGAGCTGTTCGTAGCGCCGGCACACCGACCGCGGCTCGCCCAGCTCGACCACGCGGCCCTCCTCGAGCAGGACCGCACGGTCACAGAAGCGCTGGACGGCGTTCATGTCATGCGTGACGAGCAGGATGGTGCGACCCTCGTCGCGCGCTGCCTGTAGGGCGTCGTGGCATTTCTGCTGGAAGGCGACGTCTCCGACGGCCAGCACCTCGTCGATCAGGAGGATGTCGGCTTCGACGTGCACCATCACGGCGAACGCGAGCCTGACCTGCATCCCTGACGAGTAGTTCTTCAGCTTGAGGTCCTGGAAGTCCTCGAGCTCCGCGAAGCCGACGATCGAGTCGTAGCGGGCGCGCGCCTGCGCGGGGCTCAGGCCGAGCATGATCGCGTTGATGGAGACGTTGTCGCGTGCGGTCAGCTCAGGGTTGAAACCGACACCGAGCTCGATGAACGGGGCGAGCCGGCCGCGCAGGAAGATGCGCCCGTCGTCGACGCCGTAGATCCCGGCGATGCACTTCATGAGCGTGCTCTTGCCGCTGCCGTTGCGGCCGACGATGCCGAAGAACTCGCCCTGTCCGACGTCCAACCCAACCGAGCGCAGGGCATGGATCTCCTCCTGCGGCCGCCGCCGCAGGGGATGAAGTGCGCGCTCCTTGAGCGTGTGGACGGCCTCGCGCGAGTATCTGAACGTCTTCGAGACGTCTGTGACGCAGACCGCGGCGTTGTCGCCGCACGGACTCGACATTCGCCGGAGCGTACTGATGGTCGGCTGGTCTAATGACGGCCGGTAGCGTGTCGCGCGATGCACGCCGCGAACGCCCCGGTGGGGACGAACGTAGTCGGATATCTCGACGCCCCACTCGGGATCGGGGAGGTGGCGAGGAACGTATCCGCCGCGCTGAAGGCTGCGGGCGTAGCGGTCTCCGAGGTCGCGGTCGCGAACGACGCCGGGCCGTCGCGTCCGGACGCGAAGCCGCCGCCGGACCCCTATCCCGTGAACATCGTCTGCATCAACCCCGACGGGCTCGCGGGCGCCGAGGCCCAGCTGCAGCGGGCGTTCTTCGCCGACCGCTACACGATCGGCTACTGGTGGTGGGAGGTCGAGGCGTTCCCGTCGCGGTGGGAGCGCGCGTTCGACCTCGTCGACGAGATCTGGACGGGCAGCCGGTTCGTGGCCGACGTCCTGGCGCCCGCGGCGCCGGTTCCGGTGCTGCGGATGCCGGTCCCGCTCACACCGCCGGCCGAATCGCAGGCCGTGGTCGAGCTCCCGGACGGGTTCAAGTTCCTGACGGTCTACGACTACCGCAGCGTTCCGGCGCGGAAGAACCCGCTCGGCGCGATCGAGGCCTTCAGGCGCGCGTCGGTGGATGCGCACCTCGTCATGAAGTGCGTCGGCGCGGAAGCGCGCCCGGATGACCATGCGCGCGTTGTCGCTGCGGCGCGCGAGGCGGGCAACGTCCAGATCGTGGACAGCGTGCTCTCGCCAGACGAGGTCACGGGTCTCATCGGCGCGTGCGACGCGTACCTCTCGCTGCACCGGGCCGAGGGCTTCGGCCTCCCGCTGGCCACGGCGCTGTATGCGGGCAAGCCCGTCGTGGCGACGGCGTACGGCGGACCGACGGACTTCCTGACGCCGCGCAACAGCTATCTCGTCGGCTATCGGCGCGCGCCGATCGGCGAGGGAAACGACCCGTATCCCGCTGAAGGCGAGTGGGCCGAGCCCGATCTAGCCGAGGCCGCCGAGCAGATCCGCCGGATCGTCGAAGACCCCGCGGAGGCGCGCGAGCGCGCTGCTGCGGGACGCGAGGATGCGGAGCGGCTGTTCTCGCTCGAGGCTGCGGGGCGCGAGATGGGTGCGAGACTCGAGCGCGTGACGCTCGGCGGATCAGCCAGAGACGGAGTCGGACTCCGCCGTGGATGAGCTCATCCGGGTGCTCGAGACCGAGCTCCAGCCCAGGCCCGGCCGGCGGGCCGAGGCGGTGCGCGGAGGGTTGCGGCGGGCGCTCTATCGCGCGCTGCGCCCGTACACCGCCCACAGGCGCGAGGTCGACGCCGAGCTCATCCGCACCCTGCGCTCGCTCGAGAACCGGATCGAAGGGCTCGAACGGTCGCTCGCCGTGCTGAAGGACATGAGGCGCGATGACTGACAACGGCCCACCCGCCGTCGAGGTAGCGGGCTTCCTGCGCAGCGGTCTGGGCCTGGGAGAGGCGGCGCGCCTGTACGTCGAGGCGCTGCGCTCCGCGGGGGTCCCGGTCCACACCAGGACCGTGGACCTGAAGATGCCCGACGTTCAAGCCGCGCGAAAGAAGACCGTCGACTTCGAGGACGTGGAGCACGCCGGCGAGCGGCCGATCAGCCTGATCTGCGTGAACGCGCCCGAGCTCGGCCAGTTCCGCGCGCAGGTCGGCGACGAGTTCTTCAACCGGCCGCGCAACATCGGCAGCTGGGCGTGGGAGGTCGACAAGGTCCCGACGGAGTGGCTGCCGATGTTCGGGGCATTCGACGAGATCTGGGTGTACTCGCGCTACGTGGCCGACAACCTCGCACCGGCTGCGCCGTCGCGGATCGAGCGCGTGCCGCTGCCGATCGTCGAGCCGGATGTGAGCGGGCGGGCACCGAACCTGGGACTGCCCGAGAAGTTCACGTTCCTCTTCATGTTCGACTTCTTCAGCACGCTGAAGCGCAAGAACCCGCTCGGGCTGATCGACGCCTTCAAACGGGCGTTCTCACCCGGCGCGGGCCCGCAGCTCGTCCTCAAGAGCTTCAACGGGGACTACAAGCCGGATCGCCTGGCGGAGGTCGAGCGCGCGGCGGCCGAGCACCCGGACATCCATGTCGTCGACCGCTACGTCTCGGGAGCCGAGAAGGACGCGCTCGTCGCGGAGTGCGACTGCTACGTCTCGCTCCACCGCGCGGAGGGCTTCGGTCTCACCCTCGGCGAGGCCATGGTGCTCGGCAAGCCGGTGATCGCCACCAACTTCTCCGGCAACACGGACTTCATGACAGCGGAGAACTCGTACCTCGTCGACTGGAGTCTCACGACGGTCGGCGAGGGGGGCGACAACTACCCGCCCGAGGGCCACTGGGCGGAACCCGATCTCGACCACGCGGCGACTCTGCTTGCGCGAGGTCTGGGAGGACGCGGATGCGGCGCGCGAGCGCGGCAGCAGGGCGCGCGAGGAGATGCTGCGCGACTGGTCGCTGGAGGCAGTTGGCGCCATCGCGCGCGACCGGCTCGAGGCGGTCGCGCCCACCTCGTCCGAGCACTCTCGGCTTCGTCGCGTGCTGCCGCGCGTACCGGGCGCGGTCGAGGGCGCCGAGTCGAAGCTCGGCTACGACCCCGCTGAGGACGAGGGAACCGGCCTGCGCCGGGCGGCGCGGCGGCTGTCGCTGCAGGCGATGCGTCCCTACACGTACCACCAGGACGAGCTGAACGAGCTGCTGGTGCTCGCCCTGCGCGAGACCTCGGACCGGCTCGACCGCCTCTCCATGGAGGTGCTCGCCGACCTGCGCGAGCTCCTGCACGCGGCACGCGCACGCCCGGGCGCGGCGCATCCGGCGATCACGACTCAGTCGGACGACGGCGAGGCCGTGCTCGCGTTCGACCGGGCCGCGGAGGAGCCGGATCTCGCCGATGTCCGCTTCGAGGACATCTTCCGCGGCAGCGAGGAGCTGATCCGCGACCGGCAGGCGGGATATCTGCCCATGCTCGGCGAGCCCGAGTGGGTGCTCGACATCGGCTCCGGCCGCGGCGAGTTCCTCGACCTGCTCCGCGAGCACGGCATCCGCGCGCGCGGCGTCGACCTCGACGAGCAGCTCGTGCAGCGCAGCCGTGACAGGGGCCACGACGCCGTCGTGGCTGACGCCGTGGAGCATCTCGACGGGCTCGAGTCCGCCTCAGTGCCCGCGATCTTCGCGGCACAGGTGATCGAGCACCTGCCGCTGCCGGAGCTGAAGCGCTTCATGGAGCTGTCCGCCGACCGCCTCACGCCGGGTGGCGTGGCGATCTTCGAGACCGTGAACCCGCACCGCGCGGCGGCGCTGAAGGCATTCTGGACCGACCCGACCCATCAGCATCCGCTGTTTCCCGAGGTCGCCCTGTCGCTCGCCCGCTTCGCCGGCTTCGATTCGGGCTACGTGCACTTCCCCGACGGCACCGGGCACTTCGAGCACGACGTCTACGCCTGCCCGGACTACGCGCTCGTGCTCAGAACGCGCCCATAGCCTCGTCCGCCACGAGGCGCGCGATCGCGAGCGAGGAGGTCGCCGCGGGGGAGGGCGCGTTACGCACGTGGAGCGCGCGCTCGCTGTGCGAGAAGACGAAGTCGTCCACGAGCTTCCCGTCGCGGGCGAGCGCTTGCGCGCGCACGCCCGCGAACGCGCGCTCGACGTCACCCGCGCCGAGCGCCGGCACGTAGCGCGCCGCGGCGCGCGCGAGCTGCGCTCGACTGAGCGCGTAGCGCAGCTCGGTCGCGCCGGTTCGCCACCAGCGCCTGGCCATCCGCCACGTGCCGGGCCAGGCGAGCGTGGCCGCCACGTCGCGCGGCCGTATGCGCGCGAGGCTGTACGCGTCGCGGCTCGGCGCCAGCAGCGCCGTCGGCCCGACGAGGACGTCGCCGGAGATGTGGCGCGTCAGGTGAACGCCGAGAAACGGCAGCGACGGGTCGGGCACCGGGTAGATGAGCGAGCGCACGAGCGAAGCGCGCTCGGGCTTCAGCTTCAGGTACTGCCCGCGGAACGGGACGATGCGCGGGTCGGCCGGCGCTCCCGCGCGGGTCGCCAGGCGGTCCGACCACGCGCCCGCGCAGAAGATCGCGAACCGCGCCGCCGTCGCGCCGCGCGCATGCGCGATCTCGAGGCGCCCGTTCCGCGGCGAGACGTCGCTCACCGCGCATCCCGTCACGAGCTCGACTCCCTCGTTGCGTAGCTCCGTGCCCAGCGCGCGCGCGACCGCCTGGAAGTCGATGATCCCGGTGGCGGGGGAGTGCAGCGCCGACACGCCGGCGGCGTGCGGCTCGATCTCCCGCAGCTCGTCGCCATCCACGCGCCGCAGGCCCGGCACGCCGTTCGCGATGCCGCGCCGCTCGAGCTCGTCGAGTCCCGGCAGCTCGGATTCGTCGAGCGCGACGATCACCTTCCCGCAGCGCTCGAACGGCACGCCGTGCTCCTCGCAGAACTCGTACAGCTCGCGTGCGCCCTCGACGCACAGCCGCGCCTTGAGCGAGCCGGGGGCGTAGTAGATGCCCGCATGGATCACTCCGCTCGAGTGGGCGGTCTGGTGGACGCCGACCTCGTCCTCCTTCTCGAGCACCGTTATCGACAGCGCCGGATCGCGCCGATGGAGCTCGCGCGCGAGCGCGAGCCCGAGGATGCCGGCCCCCACAACGACGATGTCCCGCTCGCCCGACGGATCGACGCTCACGCTCGCCAAGTTATCTTCCGTCCCCCGTGGTGTCGCACCCGACTCTCTCGTTCTGCATCACGACCCGCGGCCCTGCCGACCGCGCTCGTGCCCTGCTCGAGCTCGTCCGGCCGCGCGTTGACGAGATCGTCCTCGCCGTCGACCGCAACGGCGGCGAGGAGACGCTCGAGGCCTGCGCCGACCTGGCGGACCGGCGGCTCGTGTACGAGCTCGAGCGATCGCCGGTGTGGCTCGTCGGCTGGATCCTCCACCAGTGCCGTGGCGACTGGATCCTCCGGCTCGACGACGACGAGGTGCCGAGCGCCGCGCTGCTCGACGCGCTGCCGGACCTGATCGCCGATCGCTACCCGAGCGTGATCCAGATCGACCGCCGGTGGCTGCACGAGACGCCGGACCGCTACATCACCACCTTCCCGTGGTCGCTCGAGCACCAGCCGCGCTTGCTCAGGAACGTGCCGTCGCTGTGGCGGTTCGAGGGCCGCGTCCACATGAGCGGCGAGTGGCTAGGCGAGGTGAGGACGACCGATCTCGCGATGTACCACCTGCTGCTGCTCGGCTCGTCCATCGACGACCGCCGCGCGAAGCGCGAGTGGTACGAGAGCCTCGTGCCCGGCTTGGCCGTCGAGGAGTTCCCGATCGAGGACATGTACGTGCCGGAAGAGCTCGAGAGCGTCGAGACGGCGCCGGTCCCGGACGAGGACAGGCCGCTGATCGCGTCGATGGTGACGCCCAAGCCGGTCGAGCCCGCGGCGGGTGCCGGCGCGCCGGTCGAAGAGGTCACGCTGCGCGACATCGCGCTCTACAACACCGACAGGCCCGTGTCCGAGGGCGCGTACCAGGCGCGGATCGAGTTCATTCGCCCGCGCACAGAATTGCCGCCGGGCGTGCTCCGCCACTTCGAGCTCTACGTCGACAACCTCGGGGACGAGCTGTGGCGGCCGGCGGACGGCAGGCCGCCCGAGATCCACCTCGGCTGGCGCTGGCGCGACCTGCGCTCTGACCGCCGCCTGCGCGAGGAGGGGCGCGTGCCGTTCACCGAGACCGTCTTACCGGGACAGCGAACGCGGCTGCCGATCCTCGTCCGCACGCCGGCGGTTCCCGGCCCGTACGCGCTCGAGCTGGACGTCGTGCACGAGCACGTGCGCTGGTTCGAATGCACAGCGGAGACGCGGGTGATGATCGATCCCGCCGCCGCGACGGCGGAGGCAGGGCGCCCCGCCAGCCCCGAGCGGACTCGCCGCGGTCTGGGCCGGTTGCGAGGCCTCGGCCGGGCTCGATGAGTCGGGGCACGGGACCGATCCACTACGTCTCCCGGCGGTTCCCCAAGCTCACCGAGACCTTCGTCGTAGAGGAGGTGCTCGGCCTCGAGGCGGCGGGCGAGCGGATCATCATCGACAGCCTGGAGGAGCCGCTCGAGGAGCCGCGCCATCCAGGGCTCGAGCGCCTGCAGGCAGAGGTTCGCTACGTGCCGAAGCATCCATCGGCATGGCAGGTCCGGCGGGCGCACCTGCCGCTCGCGCTGCGCCGGCCGCGAACCTGGCTCCGCGTCGCGCGGCACGCCAAGGCCACCGACACCTGGAGCGAGTTCCGCCGCGCCGGGATCGTCGCCCGCCGAACCGTCAAAGAGGGCGCCCGGCATGTGCACACGCACTTCGCCTACTACTGCGCCGATGTCGGCGGGATGGCCGCTGCGCTGAGTGGCCGCACGTTCACGCTCACCGCCCATGCGAACGACATCTGGCAGGAGCACAGCGCGCCGCATCTACCGCGGCGGCTCGCTTACGCCGACGGCGCGGCGACCTCGACCCAGTACAACGCGCGCCACGTCCAGGCGCTCGCGCCGGGCATCCCGGTTCGGGCCGTGCGCTGCGCTGTCGCCCCCGCCGAGCCGGCGGCGGCCCCGCCGGACGGGCCGATCCTCTGCATCGCGCGGCTCGTGCCGAAGAAGGCGGTCGACCTGTTGATCGAGGCGCTCCCGCTGCTTCCGCCCGAACAGGCGGACCTGCGCCTCGAGCTGATCGGTGAGGGCCCGCTGGAGGACGAGCTGCGTGCGCTCGCGGCGCGGCTCGGCGTCGAGGCCCGGGTCGACTTCCGCGGCGCGCAGCCCCCCGAGGTCGTCGCAGACGCCTACGGGCGCTGCTCCGTCTTCTGCCTGCCGTGCCGGGTCGCAGCCGACGGGGACCGGGACAGCCTCCGCGTCGTGCTCCTCGAGGCGCTGGCTCGCGGCCTTCCTGTCGTCACGACCGACGCCATCGAGCCGGAGGTCGTCCAGGACGGCATGACCGGACGGGTGGTGGCGGGCGAGAGCCCGCGGGCGCTCGCGACCGCGATCGCGGAGCTCGTGTCCGACCGCGAGCTTGCTCGCCGCCTGGGCGACGAGGGCCGCCGCCGGGTTCGCGAGGAGATCACGCGCGAGGCCGCCACCGGCGCGATGCGCGAGCTGTTCGACGTGGAGCGGCGGGCGAAGCTCTAGCCGAGCCGGCGGAAGGTCGCCCAGCTCATGTGCGCCGGCTGGGGCAGCGTCCGGTCGAGCGCGTACTCGATCGCGCCGCGGGCTCCGTCGGGGAGCCGCCGGAACCCCGGTGTCTCGGGCGATCGCGACAGCCACCTGAAGAGCGGCCCGGTCTCGTGCAGCTCGAGCCCTGTCTTGGCGGCGGTGTCGAGCCAGCGGCCCATCGTCCGGAACCGCACGTGGGGTGCCGGCTGGATGTCCTGGGTGCCGAAGCCGTCGGTGACGACGAGCCGGCCACCGGGGCGGAGCACGCGGGCAAGCTCGCTCACCGCCTCATGCCATTGGGCGTCGTCGGTGACGTGGTAGAGCACGTCGAGCGCAGTGATCAGGTCGTACGCGCGGTCGGGTCGCGGCACGCGGTCGGTCCCGATCGCGACCTCGAAGAACGAGACTCCGGGATAGCGCGCGCTCAGCTGGCGGACCGCCGGCTCGGCGATGTCCGAACCGTCCACGGTCGCCCCAAGGGCAAGCAGCTGCTCGATCACCCAGCCCGTGCCACTGCCGATGTCGAGCGCGTCGAGCGGGGGGCCGAGCCCGGCAACCGCACGCCGCAGCGCGCGTCCCTTCCGCCGGTATAGCCATCGGTTGTACGCCTCCGAGTAGCGCCAATGGCCCGTTGCGCGCAGATTGAAGCCCGCCTCGAGCCGGTCCGACCAGTACTGGCCTGGCTCGTAGCGGTCCGGCACGCAGGCTTAGAAGCCGAAGATGGTGACCGACATGTCGGGCGTCGGCTTGAGCTCGAACGGGAGCGAGCGCTCGCGCGAAGTGCCGACGAGCCGGGCACGCACGTCCCCGCCGCCCCGTCGCCTCAGCCGCTTGCGAAAGATGCCGTGTCGGTTGGTCCTCAGGCGTTCCAGGCGCCGCCAGGCTCCGTTGCGCCTCTGCTCGACATCGACTTCCCCCGCCAGCGAATCGGGGGTTCGTCCCCACACGAGCACCTTCCGGTCGCGCTTGAACGCCACGAAGGGGAAGCGGAAGGCGGTGAACGAGCGCTTGGGCCGGTCGCAGCTGTGGCCATCGGCGCATGCGAAGTAGAGCCCGGACTGGAACTTGAACTCCGCCCGCGACCGCTCGAGCTCGTCCACAAGCTTGAACCAGGTGACGAGGCTCACGCCGTTCTGCCACATCCGGTAGAACGCCTCCGCCAGCCAGCGCGAATGAAGCTTCATCGGAACGCCCTTCTGGTCCGGCGGCCGCGTCTCCCACGAGAACTCGGTCACCCAGAACTTGACCCGGTTGCGTGACGTAACGCGATGCGCGCGCAGCGCGGCGTTCAGCAGCTTGTGCATGGCGGGCAGGTCGCCGAGGGACACATTGTCCGGATCGACGGCGTGGTGGTTCGGACCACCCTCGGTGTACGGGTGGTGAGCCCAGACGTCGAAGTGCACCGGCTTGCAATCCGGCTTCGGCTCGTTGTCAGGCGTCATGCAGAACAGCTCGCGCATGAAGTGAAGCGGCTTCACCCCATGCCTGAATCCGAACGGGAAGCCGAACGGCGCGAGGCCCCCCGCGATGACGATGTTTTCGCGGTTGACGCCGTGCACTCCCCGTGAGAAGGCGTTGACCATCTTGCGATACACCTCCGGTGAGCGGACCGGGGTGTCGGGAGGCACGTTCTCCTTGAACGGCCATTTGTACTGCGGCATCAGGTAGCGATAGATGTTCGGCTCGTTCCATAGCTGGAAGTAGCGCACGCGCGGCAGTCCGAATGTGGAGCCGCTGTAACGACTTGCCGCAGCCTCTCCGAGGTTGCCCACCTCGGTGGGGTCCGGCTTCCGGGTGCCCTGCGGGCCCTCGCTGCCGCGCTGGGCCCACTCCGGGGCGTTGTAGAACATCAGGATCGGCGATACGCCCTGCGCTACCGCTCCCTGGACGACGCCGTCGAGGTTGGTCCAGTTGTATCCCGGATCCAACGGATCGGTGGCATCGAAATCGGCCGGCTTGGTCGCCCCGAGGGGAACGATGTTGGCCCAGTTCACATACAGCCGGGCGTAGCCCGCGCCGGCGTCGCGCACCCGCTGGAAGGCGAGAGTCGGGTCGGTGTTGAACAGCCCGCCGTCCGTGACCGCCGTGTCGAATTGCGCCGGAGCCGCGCTTGCCGGGGTGGCGAACAGCGCGGCCGCGCATGCGGCCAAGAGGATCGCTGGAATTCGCATGGGCGTCTGGTTCGTGCGGGCGTAGGAGTCGTCGTCCGAGTTACGCGAGACCTAACCCGACCTGCACGGCATCGATGCGGTCGACGTCGCGGGGGGCCTCCCGGCCGTCACGTACGGAACTTGAGGATACGCGAGCGGGACGGAAGGGCCTTCCTGTTGCCCTCGTACCGTGCGCGAACGCGCCAGTGTGATTCGCGACTGAAGCGAATGACCCGGCGGAACGTGCCGTCCGCGTGCACCCGCACGCTCCTGACCTTCACACGGCTGACGGTCGCATCGCCGCCGCGCCGGACCCTCACGGTGACCCGTCCGGCATCCGCGCGCTTCACGCGCCCGTAGACGAGGAACTTCCGCGCGTCGTCGGCCGACGCGAGCCGGGTCTTGCGAAGAAGAGTTGCGCTGCGCCGGCGGGTCGACGACGACGTCACGGCCTCGGGCTCTTCCTCGGACCCGGGCTCATCGGTCGGCTCCGTCGGCTCCTCCTGCTCGGTGGGCTCCGGCTCGGCGGGCGGGGCCAGCGAATCGGGGGGCAGGTTGATCTCCGGGCACGGGGTCGACCCGTAGTTCTTGAAGGCGGCGTACGCGGGCTTGGGCTCGAAGGTGGTCTGCATCAGCCCGAGCTGGGTCTCCCAGTGGTCCGCGTCGTTGTCCCAGTGGTTGTTGCGCAGGTTGTACCAAGTCGCCACTTCGACGTAGGGGTCCTGCTCGAGGATGCAGTACGCGCTCGTGAGGTAGAGGGCCTGCCGCTCGGGTGTGACGCACTTCGGGTCGGTGGTGCAGGTCGACCAGCCCATCTCGGTGAACCAGATCGGCTTGTCGTCGCCGTTGGCGAGCATCCGCCGCCTGACCTCGCGGTAGGCGACGAACGTCTTCACCGCGGGCATCGTGCCGTTGTACCAAACGCTTGTCGGCGCGAACCGGTCCGGATACGGATGCGTCGCCATCACGTCGAAGTAGCCCTTCGCGCCCGCCTTGTATGCGGCGCTGACGTAGTAGTAGTCGCTCTGCGCGAGCCCGCCGAAGACGACCTTCGCGTTCGGGTCGCCGGCCTTCACCGCCGGGTAGGCGGCCTTGAGCAGCTCGACGTACTCGGCCGCGTTCGGGCCCGACGGCCAGAAGCGCGAGATGTTCTGCTCGTTCCAGATCTCCCACCCCTCGACCTCGCCGCGATACCGCGAAGCGAGGAAGCGCACGAAGGCCGCGTAGTCAGCGGGGTTCGCGGGCGGCATGTAAGTGTCGTTCGTGCCCGACGCCCAGCCCGGCGAGCGATGCACCATCCCGATGATCTTCGTGCCGGCGGCCTGCGCCGTCGCGACCGCCTGATCCCACTCGGCGAGCGCACCGTCGCTGTAGCGGCCCTTGCGCGGCTCACCCTCGTTCCAACGGAACTCGAGCCGCACCCACTTCGCGCCAATGTCCGTGATCGCGGCCTGGGTCTGCGTGATCTCGGAGCTCGAGATCCCCCACGTCAGGTCGGGCATGACAGCCTTCTCAGCCGCCTGGGCCGAGACCGGAATGGCGAGGAGAAGCGCGCCAGCGGCGATCGCGCACACGGCAACCTGCTTGACGCCTCGGATGGAGGGTGGGACCTGCGCCATGCGGAGCGCATCGGCCCCGTCGGCAGGCCCCTTGGATCAGCGCGGGAAGGCGTGGACGAATGTCCTATGGCCTTCCGACCGCCCGACCCCGCTAATTGAGGGTGACTCGCGCGGGAGATTAGGATTGGCTACAGCGCGAAGGGATTCGCATCGTGCTAACTGACAGGCCCATACAGCCCGACCTTCGATTGCTGGCCCAGCAGGCGACTGGTCCTCGTCGCGCGCCCGGTCGCGCTCGGAGGCGTTCGTTCGGCCGCCGTGCGCTGGCGATCGACCTTACGATGCTCGTGCTGGCCGCCGTCTGCGTCGAGATCGCCTCGCCGACGACGTCTCCGACCGGAAGCGTCCCCAACGAGCCAATCGGCTGGCTGCTCATCTTCTGCCTGCTGGTCCCGGTGCTGTTCAAGATCCGCGGGATGTACGAGCCGCCGCTGCGGCTCGACTTCGTGGAGACGCTGCGCCTGGTGGTCACGGGGACGGCGGTCGCCGCGATCGTCGCGATGGCCGCTCGCGTCGTCGCCGAGAATCACCCGTACGTCGCGGCCGAGACGCTGCGCCACTGGCTGCTCGCGCTCGTGTTCCTCACCCTCGGCCGGGCTCTGCTCCTCGCGCAGGAGGCCAATGGGAGGAAGACGATGGACCGGGCCGGCCGGACGCTGATCGTCGGCGCGGGCAAGGTTGGGCACACGGCCGCCAAGCGGCTGCTCGACGATCCGACGCTCGGCCTGCGGCCCGTGGCATTCCTCGACGGCAATCCGCTCGATATGGACGATGCGTCGCTCGAGCTGCCGATCTACGACTGGGACGACTTCGAGCACGTGGTCCAGACGGAGCGCATCGAGCACGCGATCATCGCGTTCTCGACCGCCGACCACGACACGCTGCTCGCGATCACGCGCCGCTGCTGGGAGTGCGGCGTCGCGGTGTCCGTCGTGCCGCGGCTGTTCGAGATCAAGGGCACGCGCCTGTCGGTGGACCACCTGGGCGGCCTGCCGCTCTTCCAACTCGATCCGCCCGATCCGAAGGGCTGGCAGTTCGGCGTCAAGTACGCGCTCGACCGGGTCGTCGCCGGAGCTCTGCTCCTCCTCCTCGCGCCCGTGCTGATCGCCGCCATGCTGGCGGTGCGCGTGTCGCTCGGGCGCCCCATCTTCTACCGGCAGCTGCGCGTCGGCCGGGACGGACGCGCGTTCAACATGCTCAAGCTGCGGACGCTGCGCGAGTTCGGGACGCAGGGTGTCGAATCCGACGCGGACTGGGCCGCCGAGGAGCTGGGCGAGCGCATCGCCCAGCACGAGCCGCTCGAGTGGCGGATGACGCGAGTCGGCGCCTTCCTCCGCCGGACTGCGATCGACGAGCTGCCGCAGCTCTGGAACGTCCTTCGCGGCGACATGTCGCTCGTGGGGCCGCGCCCCGAGCGGGCGCACTACGCGCAGCGCTTCGAGGAGCAGCTCTACCGCTACGCGGACCGCCATCGCGTGAAGTCCGGTCTGACCGGCTGGGCGCAGATCAACGGGCTCCGCGGCAAGACGTCCCTTCGCGACCGCGTGGAGTGGGACAACCACTACATCGAGAACTGGTCTCCGTGGCTCGACGTCAAGATCCTGATGAAGACGATTCCGTACCTCGTGGCGCGCGCGGACCGCAAGGACCGCACGCCGAGCGTCGAGCTCGCCGCCGAGACACGGCAGCGGATCGCCGGCTAGACGCTACCCGCGCCGCCGCAACCACCCGTGCGGGTGGTTGCTGATCAGGAATTGCTCGGACAGCGAGTCGTCGCCGACGAACTCGGGGTGCCCCGACAGGAAGTCGCGAATCGCGAACAGCGGCCCGGGATGGTCCGCGCGGAGATACGGGACCAGCTCGTCGATGATGCTGTCCTGCACGAGGATGTAGCTCCCCGGCGTCACGAACGGCGCGTACGCCGCGAGCTCGGCCGCGACGTGGTCGCGCTTGTGGTCGGAGTCCAGGATCACCATCACCGGGCCCTCCGTCTTCTCGACCTCGGCCCGAACTCGCTGGACGACGGCGTCGTCCGTGGACGAGCCCGAGATGAAGGTGATCCTGTCGTGCGTGATCTCCGGCTCGTAGAAGAGGTCGATCGTGATCACGCGGCCCTGACCCAGGAGGTCCATCAGCGTGGCGTAGAAGTGCGCCGAGCCTCCCATGTGCGTGCCGGCCTCGATCAGGAGCTCCGGCTTCACCTGCGTGATCACCTGCTGTGTCGTCCAGAGGTCGAGCGGGTTCTGCCAGAGCTGCCGCCCGAACCAGGTCACCTCCTTGAAGTTCCGGGTCTCGGAGATGAGGTCCAGGAAGAACAGCTTGCGGACGACCCGTCCGATCGTGAACCGGTAGGCCGGTAGGAAGAACCGCAGGATCCGAGCCGCTGCTTGCTTCATCACCTCGCTCCGTCCGCGATGCTAATCGCCGTCCCGGGCCTCTGGTATCACTCCCGCGCGTGAGGCGGGCCTTCAACAGGTATCTGCGGCCACGCCTGCGGCCGCTGCTGCGGCCGGTCCGGAACTTCGTCCATCGTGCGCGCGACCGGCGCGCCGTCAAGGAGATTCGCAGCATCCCCGCGAGCCGCACCCACGGGCGCGATCGCGGCGGCGCGATCGACCGCTACTACATCGAGGACTTCCTCCGCCGCCACGCCAGCCAGGGGGAGTACGGCGCCGGCGACATCAAGGGCCGCGTTCTCGAGTTCACCGACGACGCGTACACGCGCAAGTTCGGCAACGTGCGCTCGCGCGGCGAGCCGCGGCCGGGTGACGTCACGCAGTCCGATGTCCTGGACGTGAGCGATGCGAATCCGCGCGCGACGATCATCGGCGACATCACCGTCGAGGCGGACCTCCCGGAGGACGCCTTCGACTGCATCATCTGCACTCAGCTCCTGCTCATCGTCTACGACTTCCGCGCCGCGCTGAAGACGATGCACCGGGCACTGCGGCCCGGGGGAGTCCTGCTCATGACGAACCCCGGCATCAGCCGGATCTGCCGTCCCGACATCGACCTGTGGGGCGACTACTGGCGTTTTACGACGCTCTCGGTCCGGCGCCTCCTGGAGGAGCTGTTCCCGCCCGAGAACGTGAAGGTCGAGGCGTACGGCAACGTGCGCGCCGCCGCGGCCGCGCTGTACGGCCTCTCGGCGGTGGAGCTGAAGTCGGAGGAGCTCGACCTGCGCGATCCCGACTACGAGGTGATCGTCGGCGCGCGTGCGGTCAAGCCGGCCGTGTGAGCGACGTCCTCGTCCTCTCCTACCACGCGGTCAGCGATACATGGCCGTCCCCTTATGCCGTCTCGGCGACCGAGCTCGACGAGCAGGTCGAGTACCTCCTCGACCGTGGATATCGCGCGACGACGTTCACGCGCGCGCTGACCGAGCCCATCGGCGAGCCCACGCTTGCGGTCACCTTCGATGACGCGTACCACTCCGTCGCGGAGCAGGCGCTGCCGATGCTCCAGCGACTGGATGTGCCGGCGACGGTCTTCGCGTGCACGGCGTTCCTGGGAACGTCGACGCCGATGCCGCTCGACATGGATGAGTGGCTCGGCGGCGCTCACGAGCAGGAGCTCAGGGCGATGTCCTGGGAGCAGCTCGGCGGATTGGCCGCGGCCGGCTGGGAGGTCGGCTCGCACACGCGCTCCCACCCGCGGTTGACGCAGACGAGCGACGACGTGCTGGCCGACGAGCTGGCCGGCTCGCGCGCGGACCTCCAGGAGCGTCTGGGGCTCGCCGCAACGGCGGTCGCGTATCCGTTCGGCGACACCGACCAGCGCGTGATGCGAGCCGCGGAGGACGCCGGCTACTCCGTCGGCGGGGCGGTCCTCGGCGTGTCGCCGCGAGCCGGGCTGTTCGCGTGGCCACGCGTGCGGATCGTCCGCGGCGATGCGGGCTGGACCTTCCGGCTGCGGACGTCGCCGGCCCTGAGGCATCTGCGGGCGTCCCGGGCATGGCTTCCTGTCCACCTCCTGCGCCGCGGCCTCGGGGCGGCGCGCATCCGCGGCGGCGCGCGCAGGCTCCGATGACACCCGATCGCGTCTCCGTCGTCGTCACGGCGCACAACGCGATGGGAACCCTCGGGCGCGTGCTCGACTCCGTACATGCGCAGGGCCCGGCCCAGCCGCTCGAGCTGATCGTCGTCGACGACGCCTCGTCGGACGGGACGGCCGCGCTTGCGGAGGAGCGCCGGGCGCACGTCATCAGAAGCCCGATCAACCGCGGCCAGGGGGCCTGCCGCAACCTCGGCTGGCGCGCCGCGCGCGGCGAGGTCGTCGTCTTCATCGATGACGACTGCGTGCCGCAGGCAGACTGGCTCGAGCGCGGGACCGCGCGATTCGGCACAGGCGACGCCGAGATCCTGGCCGGCCATATCGACGTGGAGGTCCGCAGGGCCTCTCCCGTCGCGCTGCTCGACCTGACCCACCACTTCGATCAGGAGCGCTACGCGGAGGAGGGCTTCGCCGCGAGCGGGCATCTGTGGGTGCAGCGGGCGAATCGCCGAGAAGGTCGAGGGCTTCGACGAGGAGCTCACGTTCGATGAGGACAAGGACTTCACACAGCGCGCGGTGGCGGCCGGTGCACGTCTGCGCTACGCGCCCGAGGCCGTCGTCACGCATCCCGCACGGACCGCGAGTCAGCTCGTGCGCCGCTCGTTTCGCATCGGCCGTCAGCGCGGGCTCGATGCGTTTCGCAGTCGCGCGAGGCCGGGTCGTATCTCACCCAGGAGCGCGTGCGGGCGCGCCTCGAGCGGGCCGGCTACGGCGCGGGCCGTGCGCGGCTGCTTTCGATCCGGCTGGCGAAGCTCGTGTGCATCCGCGGACCGATCGCGTTGGGCGCCCTCGTGGGCGCCGTCAAACCGCCGCGTCGAGCCACGCCGGGCGCGGAGGAATAGGCGGGCGCCAGCGGCGCCGCGGTAGCTCGACCGCCCAGTCCCCGAGCAGGGTTCGCGCCGCCAGGCCGGCCGCCTTGAGGCTGCGTTCCTCGCGTGCAACCCGCGCAAAGAGCCGCGCCGCATCGACGCGGCGGCCCTCGCGCCGCAGGCCGGTAGCCACCCAGTCGCAGAAGGCCACGCGGTCGAAGCGATCCGGCTCGCCCTCGGAGCGGTGCTTCGCGGCCAGCCGCTCGAGCGACTCGAGCGCGGTGTCGTGCGCGCGCAGGATCGTGCTTCCGGTGTGAACCACGTAGGCGGCCAGCACCTCGTCCACGGCGGCGGGCCGGACGTGCTCGAGGATTCGGATCCAGTAGTCCCAGTCCTCCCCGAAGACGAGCGCGGGGTCGAACTCGCCGGCCGCGCGAACCGCGTCGGCCCGCGCCATCGCCGTCGAGCAGCCGCCGGGCATCGGGTTCCACTCGCGCACGCGCCGAACGAACTCGTCGGGCGCGGGGGCGGGCTCGAAGCCCGCCGTTCGTCCCTCGCCGTCGATCAAGAACGCCGAGCACCACACGAAGCCCGCTCCGGTACGCGCCGCGGCATCGAGTTGCGCGCGCAGCTTGGTCGGCGCCCAGATGTCGTCATCGTCGAGCCACGCGATCCATTCGCCGGACGCCTCCGCCATGCCGCGGTTGCGCGCTCGCGCCGGGCCGCCGCCCGTCTCGTTTCGCACGACGCGAAGCCGTGGATCGTCAATCGCTGCCAGCGCGCTCGGCGTCTCGTCGGTGGATCCGTCGTCGACGACGATCAGCTCGAGCTCGACGTCCTCCTGGCCCCTGGCAGAGGTGAGCGCGCGCTGGAGCATCGGCCATCGGCTGTGGGTCGGGATGACCACGCTGACTTCAGCCATAGAGCCGCCAGCCGCTGAGGAACCCCGCGGTCACGCCCCGCCAGACGCCGTAGTTCCGGTCCACGCGGCCGGACAGGCGCTTTCGAATCTGGCGCGGCAGAAAGCGGATCGACCCGTAGTACTCCTGCGCGAGGTAGCGCAGCATCCGGCGATCGCCCTGCCGCAGGTGCTTCGCGAAGAAATGACCCTGGCCGCGGTGGTAGGCGAGATACGCGCGCCTCAGCCCCTCGGGCGCGCGCCAGTCGTGGTGCCATACGACCATCTCCGGCCGGTAGCGCAGTGGACGTCCCGCTCGCAGCCACCGGTACGAGAGGTCCGTGTCCTCGGCAGCGAGGGTGAAGCGCTCGTCGAAGCCCCCGAACTCGATTACCCGCGAGCGGCTCGCGGCCATGTTCGCCGGCCACAGGACGCCGGGGTAGCTGCTCGCGTCGAAGTCGCACGGGGTGGGGTCGTCCTTGATCGAGGGCACGGACTCGGGGTCGTCGCCCACCGGGACCACTCGTCCGGTGACGATCTGCTCGGGATCCGCGGTCATCAGCTCGTGTGCGCGGACGACCCAGTCCGGGGCGACAGTGCAGTCGTCGTGCGTGACCAGGACGAGGTCGTGGGTTGCTGCCCGCATTCCCTCGTTCATCGCGAGCGCGATGCCGCGACCCGTCGAGGGGAGGGCTCTAACGCCGGCGTGCTCGAACCGCTCCGCCACCTCGGCGACGTGTGTGCCGCCGCTCTGGTCGACCAGGATGATCTCGGCGGCCGCCGGGTCGCATGCGACGAGCGACTCGAGGCACGCGCCGAGCAGGTCCGTACGGCCGACCGTCGGTATGACGACGGACACCGGAACGCGCTCAGGCACGGCTCAGGCCCCTCGAGAGCTCGCTGGCCAGCGCTCCCACCGATGCGAACGACGGCTCGATCCGGCCGGCGAGCATCGGATTCGCCGCGGAGCCGATCGCGGTCGCCTCGGTCGTGTAGCCGACCTGGAAGCCCGCGGACCGCGCGGCGTCGGCCACGCGCGTGTCCGCCCCGCCGTGCGGATATGCGATCGATCGGATCTCCGTCCCGGCGGCGGCCTCGAGCTCGTCGCGGCCCTCGACCATGGCCCGCGCCAGGTCGGCGGGCTCGAGGTTGGGCAGGTAGTCGTGCGCGCGGGTGTGGAACCCGATCTCGTGCCCCGCTTGCGCGAGCCGCGCCACGTCCGCGGAGCGCAACCCGGGCTCGGGCGACGCCTCTCTGGACGAGCCGCTCGAGCTGCTGCGTGACGACCGTGCGGCGCTCGGGGCTCATGAGCTTGATGCTCTGCGCCGCCTCGTGGATCCGCTCGGGCCCCCCGTCGAGGACATCCGGCGGTGCGACGCCCTCGTCGACCGCGGCCTGCAGATCCTCCCACCAGAACCGGGCCGGCCGCTCGAGCGCGGCTCCGGTCAGGAAGAAGGTCGCGCGGGCGCCGAGACGCTCGAGGATCGGCGCCGCGACGGCGGCGTGCGAGGCGAGGTCGTCGTCGAAGGTGATCGCCACCGGCAGGCGCTGGCCGCGCCGGCGAGACGCCATCGCGTCCGGCAGCTCGGACGCGCGCACGAGCCGGTAGCAGGCGCGGAGGTGGCGGACCTGGGCCTCGAACAGCGCGACCCCAAGATTCGGAACCAGCTCCCGGCTGGGATCGCCGGCCGGATCTCCCACGCGGTGGTACACGAGCGCCGCCCCGACTCGCCGCCCGCTGAGGCGCAGGGCGTGGGCGCGCAGGAACGCGCGCGCACGTCGAGCGATGTCACGCAAGTCGGTCGTCAAGCGTGTCTCCCGCCGCTGGTAGCTTCGTGCGGGTGGCAGTGACACGCATCCGCGGCGCCCTGCGTCGTCGTCGCCCGATCCGGTTCGGCAGCTTCCGCCGGCTCTCGCCCATATCGAGGAATTTTGGCTTCGATCGCGGGACTCCTGTCGATCGCTACTACGTCCACGAGTTCTTGCGGCGCTACGCGGGCCACCCGGGCTACGTCATGGGGGACATCCGCGGCCGCGTGCTGGAGATCGGCGAAGACCTCTACACGCGTGAGTTCGGCCGCTGGGGCGAGCCCGATTCCTACGTGGAGAAGGCCGACATACTGCACGTGGACGAGGCCAATCCGGACGCGACGTTCGTGGGCGACCTGACCGATGTCGGGACCGTCCCCGCGGACACCTTCGACTGTCTGATCTGCACGCAGACGCTGCACCTGATCTACGACGTGAAGACGGCGGTTGCGAACGCGCATCGCCTGCTCAAGCCCGGTGGAGTCCTCCTGGCCACAGTGCCCGGAATCTCGCAGGTGTGTCGGCCCGACATCGATCTGTGGGGCGACTACTGGCGATTCACCACGCACTCGGCCCGCCGCCTGATGGAGGAGGTCTTCCCGCCTGAGAACGTCAGGGTCGAGGCGTACGGCAACGTCCTGAGCGCCATGAGCTTCCTCCAGGGCCTCGCGGCCGAGGACCTGCGCCCGGACGAGCTCGATGCGCGCGACCCGGATTACGAGCTGCTGATCACCGTTCGCGCCGTCAAGCAGAGCGCCTGACCCAAGAACGGACGCGTTGCGGCAGGAGGCGACGCGCCATGCCCGCCGCGAACCGACGTGCCTCCGTCGCCAGGGACACGGACGACCAGTACGCGCTCAGCTCCGGCCGTCTGCCACGGATGGCGACGATCGCCTCCCCGAGCTGGCTGATGTGGGGCCGCCACAGGATCGTCCGCTCCCGCCTCGACATGGCGCGATAGTCGGGGTCCCTGCGCCACACCAGCTGGACCGGACGCCGGGCGGTATGGAAATGGCGGGAGACTCCCGCCAGCAGCAGGCTGGCGGGCGACGGCCGCAGCAGCCCCAGCGACGAGTAGTGGTAGAACGCGACGGGCCGCCCGTCCACGAAGGGCGCACCGTTCCGCACGGCAAGCTCGTACTGGTCCGCGTTCCACGGCGCGACGCCGGCCCCGGGGTTCTCGAGGGCGTGCACGCCCTCGAAGCGCTCCGGCCAGTCGTCGAGGTACTTCTGGTCCGCGAACTTGCCGTCCTCGCGCCGGTCGTAGCACCACTCGAGACAGCGCTCGCGCCACCACACAAGGGCCTCGCGCGCGCGGGCGTCGTTGCGGAACGTGATCCAACCGCCGTTGTAGATGCCGTCGGTCTCGCTCCAGTGTGCGCGCCGCGGGGAGAACCGGTGCGGCACGAGCATGATCGACGCGTCACCGAGCTCGTCGAGCAGCACCTGCGGGTCGGCGAAGAACATCATGTCCGCGTCGATGTAGGTCAGCGGCTCGCCGCTCGGCACGCGGTCCAGGAGGTGTCGGCACAGAGAGGGCTTGGCCGTCCAGCAGTACTCACCGGTGCTTCGGGTCGGCCTGACCGCGGCGAGCTCCGGGTCGATCGCCTCCAACTCCGCGAGCGGGATTGCGGTCGCGGAAGGCAGGCCCAGGGACTCGATGTACGAGTGTGCCGCGTCGTCGATGCAGAGCACGTAGAGGTGGAAGCGATCGGCGTGCCGCTCGAGCGAGCGGTGGATCGCGAGCCCGCGCGGGAGGTAGCCCCCGTCAAGCGAGGTGCAAAAGGTCAGCACTATCTTTGGGGCCAGCTCGGAGACGGGTGGACGGCGGCCTACTATAGGCCGCTCGATGAGTGCTATCGACGGCGCAGCGCCGGGCGCCGAGCGCGCGGTCAGAACCGGCGCCCGCGCGTTGCATGCCTTGCCCGCGGTTCGTCGGCGAATGCATGAAGCAGCGGCACGCGATCCGGTGCGCGAGCGCATGCAGGCCGCGCATGCGACGACCCAGTTGTCGCTGCGGGTCGCTGCTACGGCGGTGTCCCTTGCGCCGGACCTCCTCGAGGCCGAGGCGCTCTCGCTGGAGCGCCTGAAGGTCGAGCGCAGGCGGCGGCTTCTGCGCGACCGCCTTGCCGACCGCGGCGCGACACCCTCGACGGAGCGTGACGGGGTCGAGGTCGCGGCTGCCCTGCTCGGCGGCTTCGAGCTTCGGCTGCGCCGCAACGGCGCTGCCGCGGCGCTCGTGGCGGCCCGGGCGCGCGAGATCGCAGCCTACGAAGCTCTCGAGGCGACTGCGTCCGCATCCGGCGACCGCGAGACGGCCGCGTTCGCGCGCTCTCTCGGCGAGGAGGCATCGAACAAGCGCCCCGTCTGGCCGGCGCCGTGAGCCGCCTGCGCCCGACAGACGACGGCGTCGCGCTCGCGCCCCTCCCGGGGCCGCTGCTGGCGGCTGCCGGCGCGTTCGAGGGACGCTCTGCAGCGGTCGCGGACGCGGATGCGACGGCGGGCGACGGCGCCCTGCCGGTCGTCGCGCTGCTTGGCGCGTCGCATGTAGACGGCCGGCCGCCGCGCTGCGAGACGGACCTCTACGTGCTCGCCCCCGAGGTCCTCTCGCCGCTCTGGGCCCGCGGCGGGAGCCGCTCCGTCGCTCGTGCAATCCGCACACTCCGCCGTCGCCTCGCTCCCGCCCTCGTGGCGGCCCCGAGCGCGCCCACGGACAACTTCGACGATTGGCGCGCGGACATCGTCGTCGCCTCGCTCCCGCCGCAAGCGGAGGACGCGACACTGGCCGCCCTCGCCGCCGGACTGCGCGCGGCGGGCCGTCCCCTGCTGATGGACGTCCGCGCGCCCGACACCGACCCGGACGCAGTCGTCGCCGCGCTCGACGTGGGCGCAGCGGGCGCACTCTTCCGCACGGGCGACGCCTCGGCGGACGAGCGGATCGGCGCGGCGGTCGCCGATCGCGAGGCGCGGCGGCTCGACGAGTGTCCGCTGATCTCGGTGGTCGTCTGCGCGTATAACGCGGCGGACTACCTGGATGAGTGCCTGCGCTCGCTCGGCGGCCTCCGCTATCCGCGCTTCGAGGTGATCGTCGTCGACGACGGCAGCACCGACGACACCGCGGCGGTCGCGCGCCGCCACGATGTCCGTCTCGTCGAGCTCGAACACGGCGGCCTTGCACGGGCGCGCAATGCCGGCGTCGAAGCAGCGGAGGGTGAGATCGTCGCGTTCCTGGACGCCGACGCGGCGGCCCAGGAGCGCTGGCTCGAGCGCATCTGGCGGATCATGGACCGCACCGGGGTGGCGGGCGCGGGCGGCCCGAACCTGCCGTTCACGAACGTCGGGTGGCAGGAACGGGCGGTCTCCGGCGCGCTCGGGGTGGCGATTCCCGAGGTGCGTCGCGACGGCACCTGCGTGCACCTGCCGGGGTGCAACATGGCGTTCCGGCGCGATGCCGTGCTCGAGCTCGGCGGATTCGACGAGCGTTTCGTGGCGTCCCACGACGACGTGGACTTCTGCGACCGCCTGCTCGCATCGGGACGGCGGATGGCCCTCCACCCCGGCGCGACCGTCTTCCACCACCGGCGCGCGACGCTCGCCGGGTTCATTCGCCAGCAACAGGGCTACGGCGTGAGCAGGGCGATCTTCGAGCCGCCGGTCCCGCAGCCGCGCACGGGCTTGGCGCGCTCGGTGCTGCGTGTGGCGATTCAGCCGCCGCGTCACTACTTCAGCGGCCCCGAGGTTCGCCAGCGGTACCTGATCGGCCGTCAGGTGCCAAGCAAGCTGCCCCTGCACGTCGTTCGGGCGATCCTTGCCGCTGGCATCGTCGGCTCCGTTCCCGCCGCGCGCCACGGGCGGCTTGGTGCGTGGCTCTGGGCGTCCGGGGGCGTGCTCGTGGGGGCTCTCGTCGCAATGCTGCTGCGCGTACCCGCCTTCGGGGCGCCGCGCGGACCCGCCGGAATCGCACAGAGGGCGGCGACGCTGGCGCTCTGGCTCGCGCGCCCGGTGGTTTCCTCCCCTGCATGGCGCCGTCTGCGTCGGCTTCGGCACCGCGATGACTGAGTCACCGGAGATAACGGTCGTCGTCCCGACCCGGAATCGCTGGCACTTCCTGCGGCCGACACTCGAGAGCGCGCTCGCACAGGAGGGGGTCGAGCTCGAGGTGATCGTCGTGGACGACGGGTCAACCGACGAGACTCCGGCGCGGCTCGGTGAGATCGCCGATCCGCGCCTGCGCACGGTCAGGCACGACGTCGCGCGAGGTGTCGCCCCGGCGCGCAACCACGGGATCGCCGAGGCACGCGGCGAGTGGATCGCGTTCCTCGACGACGACGACCTCTGGGCGCCCGGCAAGCTGGCGACGCAACTGGCGGTCGCGCGCGAGCGCGCAGCGGGCTTTGTGTACTGCGGTGCGGCGCACTTCGACGAGACAGGGGCAGTCCTCTGGATCGAGTCGGCGCCGGCTACCGAGATGCTCGGGGAGCAGTTGCGGACGCGGAACGTGATCCCGGCCGGCTCGTCGAACGTCGTCGCGCGGGCCTCCGCGGTCCGACAGGCGGGCGGCTTCGACGAGAACTTCTTCCACGTAGCCGATTGGGACCTGTGGCTACGGCTTGCCGACACGGTGCCGGCGGCAGCATCCGCCGAGATCCTCGTCGGGTACCGCAAGCACGCCCACAACATGTTGACCGAGCGCGGCCAGGACGCGATGCGCGAGTTCGACCGCCTCGCTGCGAAGCACCCTCACCCCGACGGGAACTGGCGGGCGGGTGGCGTTGCGCTGGCGCAATGGCTCGGCCAGAACCATCTGCGCGCGGGGCGACGGGCTGACGCGGCCCGCTGCTTCCTCCGCGGCGCGCTGGTCTACCGCAGCCGGCGCTGCGCTCTCCTCGCGGCCGGCGCGCTGTTCGACCCGTGGGCGGTCCGGCGGAACCTGCGGCCGGAGCCGGGCGCTGCCGAGGCCGCGCCCGAATGGCTCATCGCCCTAACCTCGGGCTGACTCGACGATCTCGAACAGCCGGCGGTAGGCGACGCGGCCCTGTTCGAGCTGTTGCTCTCCCGCCGCAACCAGCCGCGCGCGCACGCCCGCGTCCTGCATCCACGCTTCTTCAATCGCAGCCTCCAAGCTGCCGGCGAGATCGTCCGTATCGAGCATCACGGGTGTGCAGCCCTCGCCGAACTGGTCCCGGAGGCCGAGGAACTTGTCCACGTAGTAGCTCGACGCGGCGAGCCCGACAGCCGGAATCCCCTGGGCTAAGGCGAACACCCCCGCGTGGTAGCTGCCGGTTACCACTACCCGGCATCGCGCGACTCGGTCGATCGCGGCCCGTGGCGTGTCGATGGTACCGTCCTGTACGTCTGCTCCGCGGGCGCCCAAGACCGCTCGTATCACGTCAAGGTCGCGCTCATCGGGGTGGGCGGAGATCGGGATCGGCACGAGTTCAGCTTTCAGTCGCGTGCTCACCGCGGTAAGCACGCGCCCGAGCGTACGAACCTGGTCCTCCGCGACGCCGGAGTAATCGGATACGCGAACGCACACTCCCAGACCATCTGCGTCGGCCGCGCCACGTTGGTTTGCGACGATTTCGATCGCATCATCGCCAGTCGTCACCACTCGCTCCGACGCCACGCCCAGCTCGCGCAGCAGAGGTGCGCTACTGCGCCTCTCCCTGAGGGTGATGAGGTCGACTCGCGGCAGCACAGCCGCCGCCCGACGGCGCAGGTACCGACCCCGAAGCGGGCCGAAGCCCTGACCGAGGATTCCAGTCGGGGTCCCGCGCCGCGTCGCGGCATCGAAGAGGTCGAGCGCTGCATGCGTCTCCCAAGGGAAATAGTCAGTCGTGCCCCCACCGCCGCTGAGCACGACCGCGTCCGCACGCCGCAGCTCCTGCTCGAAGGCGTCCACTCCGTCGTCTCGTGCGCGCCAATGCCGTAGTGCGCGCCCGGTCGCGGCAACGCCTGGGTGGGTCGCTGCGGCGATCCTCGAGGCCCTATTTGGCCAATGACCGGACCACGCGCTCCTCGCCGCTGCCGACACCGGGGTCGTGCCTGGGCAGTGCCGCGCCAGAAGGTCCGGAACGTCCGTGACGACACGGACGTCAGCCTCTGGCCATAACCGCTGGAGCCTGACAACGGCGGCCTGGAGCATCGCTACATCGCCCAGGTTTGCGCAGTCGTAGGCGCTCGGGTCGACCAGGATCCGCATGAACCGCGACGTTAGACAGGCCGACCGATGGAGCGCCACACGGCACGCCGGGCGAACCTAGCCGAGCCCGGAGCCGTGATGGTCAGCGCACCCGCGTATGTTGCGAGCCCAGCCGCAACGGAGACGATCAGCACAACGCCCGCCGGGCTCCCCGCCGTCAGCTCGGCGACCCCGCGGGTTGCACCCCATGCGCCCGCCGCGGCGATCGCCACCGGCCCGATCGCGCTCAACTGGTCGCGCACTGATATGCCGAGACGCCGCTGGACGAGGATCGCGAGGCCGGTGAAGAAGAGGAGGACGTTGCCCAGCATGGCCCAGGCCACCGCGGTCAGTCCTCCCAAGTCGGCAGCGAGGACGACGGTCGGAATCAGAAGCACAACCATCGCCCCTGACAGTTTTCCGACGCTCCATGCCTCACCAACCGCATTGAGCAACCAGCCGGACATCGTCTGCACCGGCTCGAACGGCGCCCCAGACGCCGAGCACGGACAGAGGGCCGATCATTGCCAGCCATGTGTCGCCGAGTACCGCCCGTGTGAATGGCTCGGCGGCACCGGCGAGAATCGCCCCGGCTGGTAACGCCGCGAGCGCGACGAGCCGGAGCGTGGTCAGGAACGGCTGCCGTAGCTCGTCGCCGCGGTGTCGCATGCGCGCGAACCCGGGGAACGTGACCTGGGCGACCGGATCGGCGAGAGCGAGGTACGGGATCTCGCTGAGCCGGAATGCCATCGCGTACACGCCGAGAGAACCCGCGCCCAAAATCCGGCCAACCGTGAAGTAGTCCGTGTTCTCCTGCACGAACGTGAGCCCGCCTTGGAGAAAGAACCCCTTCCCGCGAGCGAGCAGCGCGCGCGACAGCCCGCGGTCCATGTTTGGGGGCGTGCGCTCGCGCGAGAGCCAGAACCCGGCGATCGCGAACGTCGTGTATCCGGCGAGCTGGCCGGCGACGAGGCTCCAGACCCCCGCATCCAGGCTCGCCAGCGTGAGCGCTACCACCGCATAGACGACGGTTTGCGCCGCCGCGGCCGCAAATCGCGACCGGAAGGCAAGCTCCGCCTGCATGACGATCCCGTAGAACGAGCCGAGGCTGCCGATGAAGAGCGTCGCGGAGAGCGCCACGAGGACATCCGTGAGCCGGTCGTCGCCGAACAGGTCCGCGATGAGCGGGGAGGCCGCGGCGACCAACACGGTCGATCCCGCTCCGATCACCGCCATCAAGGTGAGGGCCGTTCCGCGAACACGGCGGTCGAGGTCCGGCGAGGTGACGAGCGCCGGAGCTATCCCGAGACCGACGGCGTACTGAACCGACTGGATCGTCAGCATCGCCAGCGCAACGAGTCCGAAGTCCGCTGGCACGAGTAGCCGCGCGAGGACGAGCGTGGTGGCCAGCGTCAGCGTCTTGTTCGCGGCGTATTCGAGCAGCGTCCAGGGAACGCCCCGGACGACCTTCTCCTCCACCTAGCCGTGCTCCCGTCTTGCGCGCCTCAACCCGACGCCCCGGCGCAGGCGGCCCGTCACAGCCGGCAGGGCCAGGCGAACCTCGGCGACGGCCGCGCGCGGGTCGAGCGCCAACGAACGGGCCGTACGCCGAATCGCGGCGCCCCAGATACCCCGCGTGGCGTAGGCGCGCGCCGCGATGGCATGGCGCATGGCCGCAGCGGTCCGCTCGAGCCGCGAGCCGCGCAGCTCGGGGTGACGTTCGAAGTAGCCCTCCATCATCCGCCGCACGCCCTCGTCCCCCCGGACGATGTCCGAGCTCTGCGAGGTGGAGTGCTTGCGGTAGTGCGTGGCCACCACAGGATCGCCGCGGACCTCCGCGTGCTCCGTGGCCCTGACGATGAAGTCGAGGTCGCCGCAGACCGGAAAGCTCGGATCCCACGGCCCGGTCGCGTCGACCACCGCGCGCGGGAACAAGAGCGACTGGATCCGCACGGTGAACCGGCTCAGCATCGCGTTCACGCCGAGCTCGCCCTGGAGGTCCGACGACATCGTCCACACCGGGCGCAGCTCCTCGTCGCAGAACACCGTGCGGCCGTAGGCGATCACGTCGTCGCTGGTCCCGATCACTTGCGCCAGCCGCGCCGTGCCGTCGGGCGGGTAGGAGTCGTCGGCGTCGATGAAGCGCAGGAGCCGGCCGCGCGCCGCCTCGATGCCCGCGTTGCGCGCGTGCGACGGCCCGCCGTGCTCCACGCGCAGGACGCGCAGCTCTGGATGCTGGATGTCGGCCAGGAGGTCCTCGACGGGCTCCGGGCTGCCGTCGTCGACGACGATCAGCTCGAAGCTGCAGTCGCGCTGGGCGAGCGCGGTGCCGACCGCCTCGAGCAGCCAGTCGCGCCGTGGCCGCCACGCCGGCATGATCATGCTCACCAGCGGTTCGCCGCTCGCGTTCATCGCGTCGCCTCGAGACACATCGCCTCGGCCCGGTTCACCCACGCCTCGCCGCCGTGCCGCTCGACGTCGCGGAGGCGTTCGTGCTCGCTCTCGCCGGGCTCGACTCGCACGACCTTCGCAAACCCGGCGCCGTGCAGCCTGGACGTGAGGTCCGCCTCGTCGTAGACGTGGTGATGGCCCCAGAGCCGCAGGTAGTCGTTGAAGACCTCGGCCGGCTGCTCATAGCGCTTCCCGGTGAGGCCGGCGAGGTAGCGGGTGTAATCGTCGCGCGAGACCTCGGGGTTGCGGTCCTCATAGATCGCGATGATCTTCTTCAGGTCGGGGGTCGTGAGCCGCAGCACGCCACCGGGTCTCAGCACCCTGAACAGCTCGGCCAGCATGCGCTCGCCGGTGGCCGCCGGCATGTGCTCGACCAGGTGCTCGCCGAAGGCGTATGCGAACGAGCCGTCCGCGAAGGGCAGCCGACGGGTCACATCGAGCTGCACGTCGCCCGAGATCAGGTCGGTGTTCAGCCAACCCGGCAGCCGCATCGGCCCCGCGCCGACGTGGAGTGCGGGCTCATCGGTGGCCGCGAGATAGCGGCGGACTCTCCGCCGCCGCACGACATGGCCATGGGTCGCGTAGCGAGCGGCGGCCGCCGTGCGCAGCAGGGCATGTCGGAGCGCTGCGCTCTCCGTCCGCTTCAGGCGGCCGATCGGGTCCACGCGTCACCCGCCTCGGCCGCACGGTCGAGCTGGTTCGACAGCTCGATCAGCTCTCGGCGGCGGCCTCGATACATGCGCTGGAAATACACGAACGCCTGGAGCTGGCGCAGCCCGGCTCGCGACAGCGGCTGCTGACGGGTCTGCCGTCGGTAGCTGTGAATCACCTCGGCGTCGGACACGAACACGATCTCGCCGCCGGCGTCCCTGATGCGGAAGCACCAGTCGGCATCGTCCCATCCGAGGAAGACGCGGTCGTCGAACGGGCCGGCGATGCGGGCGAGCGACGTGCGGAACAGCTGACAGGCCCCGAGTACATAGAGGACGGGCCGGGTGGCGGCATGGTCGAAATCGGCCATCAGGTGGCGCCGGACGGTCTTGCGGTCCTCGAAGAACCGCACCAGCGGCGGCCGGCGCAGGATGGGCAGGAGCGTCGGCGGAAACCGCCGGGCCGAACGTTGGAGCTGCCCGTCGTCGTGAACCAGCCGCGGCCCGACGAGGCCCCAGCTCGGGTTCTCCTCGAGCGCCGCCACCAGGGTGGGGAGCGCGCCCGGCGTGAGCGCCGCGTCGCTGTCCAGGAACATCGTGTACGGCGACTTCGACCGGCGCAGCCCGTGGTCGCGCGCCGCGACCCCGAGGTTCTCGTCGAGCTCGACGACTTCGACCTCCGGGTGTTCGGAACGAACCCACTCGCGCGTGTCGTCGTCGGACGCGTTGTCGACCAGGATCACCGCCGTCGGCACCTCCGCGTGCCGCCGGATCGAGTCGAAGCACCGCTCCAGCTCGTGCCGGACGGAGTGCGCGACTACGACGATCGTGACCGTGGGATCGGTCAACGGTTGGCGAACAGGGGCGAGCGCGGATTCAGCTCGACGGCCCTCGCCAGGTCCGCCTCCGCGGCGGCGCTCAACCCCGACGCCTCGTCGATCCGCGCGCGCGTAAGCCATAGCCGCCAGTCGAGCGGGTCGCGCTCGATCGCCTCGGACGCGGCGTCGCGAGCGGCCGGCAGGTCGCCCATCGCCTCCTCGACCAGTGCAAGCTGGAGGTGCGGCGAGGCCGCCCAGGGCTGCACGTCGCGCGCCTCGAGCGCCGCGTCGCGAGCGCCGTCGAGGTCAGCGGCCGCGAACCGGTCCTTGCTGACCTCGAGATCGTCCTGCGCGAGCAGCGGGATCGCCTGTCCGGCGATCACGGCAAGCGCGACGACGACGACGGCGCCACGTGCGGCGAGGGGCACGAAGCGCGACCGGTTGCGCGCGGTTTGCGGCGCCTCCGCACGCGCGGACGTTGCCGGCCCGACGAGGAGCGCGATCGCGATCACGCCGACGACGGCCACGGCCGGCAGCTCCCAGATCCAGTCGAGCCCCAGCGCGACCAGGAAGCCGGCGACGAGGCCCGCGGACGCGGCGATGAGATTGCGCTCGCGCGGCGTCCGGCCGCGCAGGCGGCCCGGGAGCGCGGCCACGGGCGCCAGCAGGAATACGAGCAGCAGCAGAAGCCCGATCGCCCCCAGCTCGCCGAGCGTCTGGAGGTAGTGAGAGTGCGCGTGGCGCGTGAAGTACGAGATCGATCCGTGCTGCGCCCACCAGGCCTCGAACGAGCCGGGCCCGCGGCCCGCGATCGGCTTGGTCTCGAACTCGTCTACCGCGGCGCCCCAGAACTGCCAGCGGCCGTTGCCGCCGGAGCTGAGCAGGTGCGAGGAGGCGGAGTCGATCACCGAGGACTCCGACGACGCCGAGTCGGACGCGCCCGAGCCCGCTCCCGAGCCGCCGCCTGTGGCCGCGAACGGGTTGCTCGGCTCCTGCTTGAAGTCCTCGAACCGCTGGGACGGGTTCGCGGCCACGATCCCGGCGGCTACGAGAACGATGGCGCCGGCGACGACCGCGGCTCGCGGAACACCCAACCGCGGGGCGCGGATCTCGAAGCGGGACACGAAACCGTACGCGAGCCCCGTCAGCACGCAGATCACGCCGATCAATAGAGCGGCGCTGCGGCCCTGCGAATGAATGACGTCCGAGGTGAGGATGCCGTCGGCGAGCTCGGTACGGGCATCCAGGACGAGGATCGCGGCGGCGCTGCCCGCCCCCGCGCAGGCCGTTGCCACGAGCAGCCGCAGGCGATCGGTCGCGAGTAGGAAGAACACGACCATGGCGACCGCCGCCGTCACGAACCCGCCACGGGAGGAGGTCAGGTACAGCGCGCCGAGCACCGCCGGGAAGGGAGCGATCGCCAGCGCGCGTGCGACGGCCGTGCGCGCCTCGGCCGCCATCCGCAGCATGAGCGGCAGCCCGAGCCCGATGAAGATGCCCAGCCCGTTCCAGTAGTCGAGCGGATACCCGAGGTAGCGCGTGCCGCCGGGGAAGAAGCTCGAAACGCCTCTGTCGCCCCACAGGTCGGGGAAGAGGCGGCTGATCAGACCGACGATTGCGATCGCGCCGATCGCCAGTGCGACGCCGTCGGCCCATCGCGCCGCGTTGCGGCGGTTCGAGCCGATGACGACCAGCGTGAAGACACCCAGGTAGAACGCCAGGCGGTTGAACTCGGTGAAGGCTCTCTCCGCGCTGTCGGCCCACGGCACCCAGATCGCGGTCATCGTCACGAGCGCGGTCAGCGCGGCGCCGCCGACGAGCGCCGCACGCGGGATCCGCGCGACCGGCCAGACCGAGGACGCGACCCCGACCCCGATCGCCCACCAGACGGCGATGGCGAAGCAGTTGCGAGTCGTGACGTCGTAGCCGCCGCTGTCGAGCGCGAGCGCGCCCACAGCGAGGGCGACGCCCACGGTGAGCGCCGAGTCCCGAGCGAAGTCTCGTACCCGATCGATCACGGTCCGTCCGCGCACGGCATCCAGCCGGGCTGTTTCGACGGCCCCCTCCTGAGGGGAGCGGGTTGCTACCCCGGAGCTAGAGGTTGGCACGGCGACGCCTCGCGAGGGCCGTGCTCACGATTCCGCCGGTGATCATCAGGAGCGCAAGCCCGAGCCACAGGAGTCGCGCGCTGTCACCGACGTCGCTGGCCGCGGGAGCTGCGGGAACGGATGGTCCGTCTGTGGCTGGTGTCTCGGAAACGACTCGCTCATGCGGCTTCTTCTTGTCGTTCTTCTTCGACGCGTGCTTCTTCTTGTCCTTCGCGGGTCCTGTGGCGGCGGTGTTGTCCTCGCCTGACAGGTCGTCCGTCGAGGTAATCGTGCTCGGCTGGCCGGACCCCGTGTGGGCGGGACTCTGAGGCGACGTGGGGGCCGAGCCGGATCCGGTCGGGATGGCTTCGGTGTACTCGTTCGGAGCCGCGGTCGGCTCGGGAGTCGGCTCCGGCTCGGGCTCAGGCGCCGGCTCGGGCGTGGTCTCGGTGGGCGTCGTCTCGGTGGGCGTCGTCTCGGTAGGCGCCTGCTGCGTGGTCGTCGTGTCCGTCTGCGCGACGGCGGGCAGGGCGCCCAGCGTGAGCGCGTACGCCGTGACGACGGCGAGCAGGGCCGGAAGGGTGCGAAGGGAGTGTGTGGGAGAGCTCATGGTGTGGTGTCAGACAGGCGAGTCGTGCCTCGCGGACATCCGGTGCGCGGAGGCATTTTGGCTGGCGGCACCCGCATGCCTTCCCAGCCCTTGTTTCTCCATCTGGGATAGCACAGTAGTTCTGGTTCGGCAACTATCGGATGTACCTTGAACCGGTGACATCGGGTTTTCGCACGGGCGGCGAGGGTCCCCGCTGGGACCCCGTCGAGGCGGTCGGTGCCGGGCTGGCGGTCCAGGCGGCGGCCGTCGAGGCTGTGTCGGCGCTGGAGGCCGTCGGGGTGCGCAGCATCCTTCTGAAGGGGCCGTCGTTCGAGCAGTGGCTCTATGACGACGACGAGCCGCGCATGTACGGGGACGTGGATCTGCTCGTCGACCCGCGCGAGTACGACGCGGCGGCGGAGGTGGTCGAGCGCCTCGGCTACACCCAGCGCTCGGAGGAACGCGCCCCCACACACGTCGACCACGCAAAGGTGTGGCTGCGGGCGGCGGACCGCATGCACCTCGATCTGCACCGGAGCCTGGTCGGCCCGGAGGCGCCGGCCGCCGATGTCTGGGCCGTCCTATCGGGCGAGACCGAGACGATGACTCTGCAGGGCAGCGAGGTGACGATCCTGTCCGAGCCCGCGCGTGCCGTGCAGGTCGCGCTTCACGCCGTGGTGCATGGGCCGAGCACGGAGAAGACCCTGTTCGAGCTCTCGCGCGCGGTCGAGCGGGCCTCCAGCTCGGTGTGGGAACAGGCCGCGGAGCTCGCGGAGCGACTGGCCGCCGAGGGCGCGTTCGCGACGGGGTTGCGGATGGTGCCCGAGGGGGAGGAGCTCGCGGACCGGCTTGGACTGACGTCAACTCCGACAGTGGAGACGATGATGTTCGCCGAGGAGGTTCCCTACTCGGCCTGGACGGTGAACCGGCTCGCAAAGACGCGCGGCCTCGTCCCGAAGCTGCGGATCGTCGCGCAGCGGCTCTTCCCGAGCCCGAAGTTCATGAGGGCCTGGTACCCGATCGCGCGGCGCGGCCCCGTGGGCCTCGCGCTCTCCTATCCGCGCCGGCTCGCGTGGATGGTCACGGCGACCGGCCCTGCAGTGGTTGCGTGGGTGCGGGCGCGCCGGAGGGCGCGCCAGCCGGGCTGAGGACGCCCCCCGAGCCGAACGCGCCGAGCTCCTGGAAGCGTTCCAGCAGCTCGGGCGAGTCGTGAACGGGCTCGCCGTCGAGCCTGACCCAGGCATGGCCGCGCACCGGATCGTCTCTGTCCCGTGCGACCCCGAAGGCGAGCTCCGGCTCGGCGCCGGCCTGGGAGAGGAACCGGTACGAGACGAGGCTTCGCTCGAGGCAGTTGTCGAGCTGGCCACCGCGCCGCCCGCTCAGCGCCTCGGAGAGCGTGACGATCCGCTCCTCGCGAGCACGGTCTCGCTCGCGCCGGCCCCGCGACGACCACATCAGCCGTGCAAGCCGCGGCAACGGGAGGCGCCATTTGAGCAGCGGGACGGTCACTCGCCATCCGAGCATCCGCAGCGCGAGCCAGCCATCCGCCGGCGAGCTGATGGAATCGCGTAGGACTCGGATACGGCGAAGCGCCGCCTTCATTCCAGCGCTCCCTCGATCACGTCGAGCGTCGCGTCGAGCCGGTCGAGGCCCTCGGAGAACGTGACGCGGTACGTGGGCACGCGGTCCACGAGCTCCAGGTAGTTGCGCACCATCGCCTCGTTGCGCGTCCGGTCGTGCATGCTGAAGCAGTATCCGTGCGTGAGCACCTCGCGGAATGCGTCAGCCGCGGTGAGGCGCTCGATTCGCGGCCCTCCGGTCTCCGCGCGCGCGAGTACGAATACCCCCGCGAGCCGCTCGCGCTCTGTCGGCGAGCGGAGCTCGCCGGTCGCGGGCTCGTCGGCGAAGAGCGCCGCCGACGCCGGCCGCAGGCGAAGCGTGAAGGGCAGTGGCTGCACCTCGACCGCGGCGTCCTTTGGGGCGAAGCAGACCGCGTCGTCGGCCCAGAGGAGATGCCCCCGTCTGCTCAGCGCGCATGCGATCGTGGACTTGCCGGTGCCGGAGACCGCGCAGAGCGCGATGACGCCGGCATCGGTTCGGACCGCGCTGGCGTGCAGGACCTCGTGTCCCCGCGCCTGCAGCGCGAGCGGCATGACCATCCGCCGGTAGGCGTCCTCGACCAGATCGGGGTCGGCATCGGGTTCCGGCATCGCGGTGATGTGGTCGTCGTCGCGCGCGAAGCTGAACGCGCCGAGGCGCGGCACGTGCACCCAGTGCCGGTCTCCGACCGTCTGGCCGATGGCGACGAGCGTGCCCGCGTCGTCACGCCATGCGGTCGCCGACGGATCGGATGTGTCGGGAGGCGAGGGCACCGGAGAGCCCTTCTCGGCGATGGCGAGCTGCACGAGCTACTAGATACGCGATCCCGCTCGAGCCCGGCGGGTGGACAGGAGGCCCCCTGTCCGGCCCACCGAGCCGAGCGGTCTCAGCGTGGGGCTCAGCCCTGCCCCTTGGGCTTGCGGTTGTCGCCCTGGTCGGCGTCGACGGGGCTTAGCTTGCCGCCACCGCCCTGCAGGACGTCGCCGACGTGACCGACCTCGGCCACCTTCATCGGCTCGTACTCCTTGCGAGCTTCCTTCTTGGGTGTTTCCATCTGGCGTTTCACCTCCTCCGATTCAAATTCGCGATCTGGTCCAAGCCTCGAGATTCAGGACGTCCGAGACGTGGAACACGCGTTCCCTCCGCCCGGACAAGATGGCCTGCAACTCGCGCTCGAACGCCTTTTGGTCGATGACGTCGAGCTCCGCGAGCGAGGGGGCCCCACCTGAGCCCCTGCCACGCTCGCTCTCCCTGCTCGAGCACGACGCCGCGGCTGTACGAGACAGCCGTGAGCTTCTTCTGCCGATCGAAGCCGAGCTCCGGGAAGCGGCGCGCGAGCTCGTGCCGTACGAGCCCCTTTGCGCGGCCACCCTTGTCGAGCAGCTCCGGTGGTACCCGGTAGAGGAAGTGGACGAGGTCCGGGTCCATGTACGGGCAGAGCGTGCGCACCCCCGTCAGGCGCGCGTTCTCGAAGAACTCCTCCATCTCCATCGCGGTCACCGCGTGGTCCAGGCCGTTGCGCAGGTCGTGGCGATACCAGCCGTCGGTGGGCCGCTCGGGCCACGCCTCCACGTTGCGTCGCGTCAGCTCTTCGCGCAGCTCGGGGTCCGGCGCGACCCAGTCGAGCACCGGGGCTTGTGCGGCGCGCCGCCGGTGGGACTCGAGACGAGTGGGCGCGAAGCGCCGCAGCGCAGAGCCGGCCGCCGCGCCGAGCAGCTGGCGCAGGCCGAAGACCCAGAGCGCGTTGCGCCACACGGTTCGCGCGGGCAGGTTGAAGGACCGCTTCATGCTCTTCGCGTGTCGCACCAGCCCACGCACGTCGCCGGCGCGGATCAGGTCCGCGGCGAGCAACGGCGTCACGCACAGCCACTCGTCGCCGCCGCCGCCGGTCAGCACCGCGTTGTAGCCGCGCGCGCGAGCATCCTTCGCGAGCTGCAGATACGGGGGCGCGAAGTAGCTGAGCATCGGCGCGGACCTGCCGGCCTGCAGCGCGCACGATGCCTGCAGGAGCCCGTCGGGCTTCACGGCATCGTCCAGGTTCAGCATCAGCTGGTCGATCCCGAGCTCGCGCGCAACGCCTCGCTGGATGGGCTCCTCGTTGCAGTCCGGATGAGGGAACGCGACGGACAGCGCCAGTGGTGCGCGCAGCCCCTGAGTCCGGCAGTTGTCGGCGGCGACGGCCGCGACGCTGACCGAGTCGAACCCGCCGCTGAGGAAGATCGCGGCCGGGCCGAGCCCGAGGGCGCGGTTCACCGCCTGGTCGAACAGCTCGCCGAAGCGCTCGAGCTCGTCCTCCGTGACCCAGTCCATCGGCTCCCCGGGGGGTGCCGGATCCCAGTAGCGGTAGAGGCGGCGGCCACCGGGCTCGATCACCAGCGCGTGACACGGCGGGATCCGCTTGACGGCTTCGAAGTACGTCCGCTCGCGGTCGGGCCACCGGTGACATAGGTGGTCGGCGAGCACCGCGCGGTCGAGTGTCCCTGACACTCCGTCGCACGCCAGGAGCGCGTCGACCGACGTCGAGACCAAGAGCTCGTCGCCGTTCTCCGCGTAGAAGCACGGATAGCTGCCGAGTGGATCGTGCGCGAGGACCCCCGACCGCTCGTCGGCGTTCCAGAGCGCGAGCGTGAAGATGCCCTTCAGGTGGTCGAGCACGTCGAGGCCGAGGCGCTCGTACGCCCCGAGCACCAGCTGCGCGTCGGTCGCGCCCGGTTGCGCGCCGAGCAGGCGCTCCAGCTCGTTGCGGTTGTACAGCACCCCGTCGAAGACCGCGGTGCGTGAACCGGACCGGGCGCTTGTTGCGGGCCCGGGGTCGCCGACGAGCTCGAGTGGAGATGGGCGCATCGGCCCCAGCCGAGCGACCCACGGCTCGAACGCGGCGTGCTGCTCGTGCTGAGGCGCGGCCTGGACGGCGCTCATGCGGTCACCAGCCCTGCATCCGTCATCACCCGCATGACGTTGTCGATCTCGTCACGGACCTTCTCCGGCTCGACGTCGTAGCGCTCGCGCAACTTCGTCTCGAGCTCCGAGACGTCGGTGCCGGCTTCCAACAGTTCCCATAGCGCAGACGCCGTCTCGTTCAACTCGTAAATGCGGTTGGTCCGCAAATTCACGAGCACAAAACGATCTCCGATCCGTCTGCCAACCACGTCGGGCCTGACGTGTGACATAGCACCCACTGTCTGCCTTTCTTGGCGAGCCTTCCCCCGAATATACGACCGATTGGGCCCGTTGTCGAGCCGATTTACACGGCTTGGGCAAACCCTGTCAATACTGGGCAAGCGTGCCCGCGCGGCGCGCGTAGAGCATCCCGCGGCCGAACAGCCAGACCGACAGCGGGAGTGCAACGACCGTGAACAGCGCGAGCATCAGAGCGTCGTCGCTCCACCCGTGACCTTCGAACATAGCTGATGCGGAAGCCGTCGAAGGCGAACCGAGGCGGCACGACCTGGCCGATCGCCTCGAGCCAGTCCGGCAGAACCTCGACAGGGAAGAAGGCGCCGCCGACCAGGCTCATCGCGAAGATGACGAGGCCCGCGATCGTGGCGCCGCGCTTGACGACCAGGACGACCGCCGCGGTGCCGATCCCGACCGCCGACATGGACAGCGCGGTCGTCCCGAGCATCACGAAGAAGCCGACCCAGTCGGTGTGCGAGAGGTCGAGCCCGAAGGCGAGCGCGCCGAAGATCAGGTAGACGGCGACCCGCACCGCGGAGATCGCGAAGGGCAGCCCGCATAGCCCGGTCGCCAGCTCCGTCGTCGTGACCGGCTGCGCTACCAGCGCCTCGAGGGTGCCGGTCAGCTGCTCCTCCCTGACCTTCGTGGCGATGCCCAGCGACGCGGCCTGGATGACGACCGTCACCGCGATGCCGACGAGCGCGAAGGCGAAGTACGACGGGGCAGCACCCAGCGACTCGGTCGTCGCTCCCGCAAACGTCTCCGAGATGAAGTAGTAGACGACTACGTCGAGCACCCCGACCCACAGGTCGAGGGTCATGATCAGCCGGTACGACGCGTAGATCAGCAGGTCTCGCCGAGCGAGAGCCAGGATCGCGCGCGGCCGCGGCCAGCTAATGCGGGAAATCGATGCGCCTGTTGCAGTGGTCGAGGTCATCCGGTCTGTGCGTTGCGATCAGTACTGCCGCGTCCGCTCGCCTGTCGAGCGCGGCCCACAGGCGCGCGATCGCGCCGTCGTCGAGTGAGCGCGTGGGCTCGTCCAGGACCAGCAGCCGCGGGGAGCCCAGAAACGCGCGCGCGAGGCCGACCTGCTGGAGCATTCCGGTCGAGCAGGTGTCCATCCGCTTCTTCGTGATGTGCCGGATCTCGAGCTCGTCCTCGAGCGCGCGGACCTGCTCGAGTGCGGCGGCGCGGCTGGAATGCCGGAGTTGCGCGAAGAAGAGCAAGTTCTCGCGTCCGCTCAGCCGCAGGTAGAACGAACGCTCCTGCGAGAGCGACGCGCCGACCGAGGCCGGTAGCCGTCTTGCTCCCGGCCTCATGGCCCTCGACCTCCACCGCGCCCGTCGTCGGGAGCAGCGCACCCGTGATGCAGCGCAGGATGGTGGTCTTCCCTGAGCCGTTCGGCCCTCGGAGCGCAACCCGCTCACCCTCGGTCACGGTCAGGTCGAGGTTGCGCACGATCTCCTGGCTGCCGAAGCTGCGCGACAGCCCACGGACCGACAGGATTGGTTGGTCGCCGGAGGCTGACGCCACGGCGCCGAACCTTAGACTCGCGCCGTGACGGCGCTACCGCCTGAGGAACCGCCTCCACCTCCGCCGCCGCTAATCGTGCGCGCTCGGCAGGAGCTCGTGCGCTTCGGTTGGTGCTGGATCGCGCTTGGCGCTGCGCTGCTCGCCGTCGACATCGCGAGCGGCAGCGCCGCGGAATTGGACCGCACCGAACTGATCCTGATCCTCATCCTGCTCGGGCTGTCGCTCGGCTGCGTACTCGGCGCGCTGCTCCTGGCACGCCGGACCGGGCCGGAGATCCTCTACTACCGGATACTCGACCGCGCGCCCCCGCCGCCGCCCGTGCCGCGCGAGACCTCAGGAGCGACCACACGGCGGGTCATTCCCCCCGCGATCACGATCGTCATCGGCTTGCTCGTAGCGGGGTTCATCGGTGCGGGGTTAGCGCTAGTGCTCGGCGGCCAGCCGCGCGAGGAAATCGGCGACGACCTGGCCGGCGGCGCGCTGCTCACTGCCGCGGGGTGGACGCTCACGTGCGGTGCCGCCGGGCTGCGGATGGCGTCGTACTTCGCCAACTGGGAGCGCATGCGCGCCGCCGTGGTCTTCTGCCGCCCGCTCAAGGCGGGGACGATGCGGCCGGTCTACTGGGTCGAGCGCGGCTAGGGATACGATCGCCGGCCGTGGACCTCGAGCAGGCATTGCGAGCGAACAACCGATTCATGATCGGCTTCGACCTCGCGCTCGGGCTGGGCGCGCTGCTGGCGCCCGCACAGACCCTGAACGCGCTCGGGCACGACGCGCCCAGCGACGACGCTCGTGAGCTGTTCCGGCGCTGCGCGCCGATCTGGCTCACCTTCGCGGCGGCGCACACGCTCGCCGACCAACGCGGCGAAGGGCGCGACTGGTGGGCACTCGCCTGGCTGCGCGGCACCGAGATCGCTACCGACGCGCTGTGGTCGCGCTCGGACGCGTTCAGCCGTCCCGGCGCGCGCGCTGGACTCTGGTTCGCGGGCCTGTCGAACACCGCGATGGCGCTCGGCTTCGGGTGGCTCGCGTCCAAGCGGTGACGCAGGACCGTCGCGCAAGCGCGTTCCTGCTCGTCGTCGCGGCGGTATTCCTGCCGCTCTTCGCGCTGCCGCTCTTCATCGATCCCTACTGGTGGGCGGAGCGCTTCGGATGGGACACGGGCCCCGAGACCGATCTCGGCAACTACCTCGGGCGCTGCCTCGGTGCAGTGGCGATAGCGATCGCGGGCACCGCTCTCGTCGCCGTGCGCGATCCCGCGCGCTACCGGGCACTGTTCACGATCCTCGCAGTCGCCGGTGCGCTCCTCGCGATCGTCCATCTGCGCGGGCTTATCGAGGACTCGCAGCCGCTCGTCGAGCATCTCGAAACGGCGATGTACGCCGGGTTCGCAGCGCTCGCCTGGTGGGCGCGCCCACCCGAGCCCGCTACCGGCTAGAAGACCTTCAGCACCTCGACGATCCGGGCGCTGGCCGACCCGTCCCAGAATGGCGGCACCTTGATCGGTCGTGCGCGTACCTCCTCGATCAGGGCCGGCACGTCCGTAATCCGGTCGGGCCTCAGCCCGAGCAGGACGTTGGTCCCCATCGAGACGGTGACCGGCCGCTCGGTGTTGTCGCGCAGCGTGAGGCACGGCACGCCGAGAAAGCTGGCCTCCTCCTGGATCCCCCCCGAGTCGGTCAGTACCGCGGCCGCGCCCGAGAGCAGGTTGAGGAACTCGAGGTATCCGAGTGGCTCGACGATCTCCAGTGCAGCGGGCGTGGATACGCCGAGGCGCTCGATCCCCTTTCGCGTCCGCGGGTGCGCCGGAAAGACCACGGGAAACTGGCTTGCGAGCCGGCCGAGCTGCGTGATCACGTCGGCGAGCATCGGCCCGTCCACCAGCGCCGGACGATGGAGCGTCACGAGGACGAACCCGTTCGGTTCGAGACCGCGCGCGGCGACGGACTCCTGCGCATCGATCCGCGAACGCAGCGCCACCAACGTGTCGATCATCGTGTTTCCGACGTAATGGACCGCGTCAGCGCTGCAGTTCTCCGCGAGGAGGTTGTCCTTGGCCTCGGGCGAATGCGTGAACAGCATCTGGGAGACCTGATCGGTGAGGGTTCTGTTGATCTCCTCGGGCATCGAACGGTCGAAGCTCCGAAGGCCGGCCTCGACGTGTCCTACCGCCACCCCGAGCTGGACCGCGACAAGTGCGGCGGCCAGAGTCGAGTTGACGTCGCCCGCCACAAGGACCACGTCGGGCTCCTCGGCCTCGACCACCGGCTCGAGCCGTTCCATCACGCGCGCGGTCTGCTGTGTGTGCGTGCCCGAGCCGACATCGAGCATGTGGTCGGGGGCGGCGATTCCGAGCTCCTCGAAGAAGATGTCGGACATCGCCGCGTCGTAGTGCTGGCCGGTGTGGACGAGCACGGGCTCGAACTCATCCGGTTGCGCGGCAAGCTCGGCCTGAATTGGGCCGATCTTCATGAAGTTGGGCCGTGTCCCAACGACGCTCAGGATCTTCTTGCGCGGCACGAGGCGCGAGCCTAGAGCCCGACCAAGACCGGCTCAGGGGTCAGCTCGACTCCGAACCGCTTCCGCACACCCTGTTGGATCTCGCGCGCCAGCGCGACCAGCTCCGCGGTCGTCCCGCCGCCGCGGTTCGTCAGAGCCAGCGAGTGCTTCGTCGAGACCATGATCGGTCCCGGCGCGCCGTAACCCCGCCCAAAGCCGGCCCGCTCGACGAGCCACGCGGCGGACGTCTTCACCTGTCCGTCGGGCTCGGGCCAGTTCGGCAGCCGCGTATCGGGCCCGAGGTCCGCGGCGACGCGCTCCTCGAGCTGCTCGAAGTGCGCGGGATCGAGGATCGGGTTGGTGAAGAACGAGCCCGCCGACACCGAGTCGAGGTCGTCCGGATCGAGGACCATCCCCTTCGAGCGCCGCAGCGACAGCACCGCCTCGCGCACGTCGGCGAGCGGCGCGCTCTCACCGAGCTCGACGTCGAGCGTGCGCGCCAGCTCCGCGTAGCGGATCGGCCGCGAGTGCGGCTGCGCGTCGAGCCGGAACGACACCGCGAGCACGACCCACTCGCCGGGCTCGCGCTTGAACGCGCTCGAGCGGTAACTGAAGCCGCACTCGTCCGGCGCCAGCTCGGTGACCTCGCCGCTGCCGCGGGTCAGAACCCGCACCGAGGTGATCACCTCGGCCACCTCCTGCCCGTAGGCGCCGACGTTCTGGATCGGCGTCGCACCGATCGATCCCGGAATCCCCGACAGGCACTCGATCCCGGCCAGGCCGTCGTCGACCTGGGCGGCGACGAACGAGCCCCACGACTCTCCCGCCTGCGCGACCAGAGAATCGCCGTCGCGTTCGACGCCGCGCGTCAGCACGTGCACCACGGTGCCGGGGAACCCCTCGTCGGCGATCACGACGTTGCTGCCGCCCGCCAGGACGAGCACGGGCTCTCCGGCCGCGTCTGCCTCGCGCACGCGCGCGACAAGCTCATCCTCGGAGTGCGCCTCGACGAAACGGCCGGCCGGCCCGCCCAGGCGGAGGGTGGTGAGATCCGCAAGCTGCATCGGCACGGCATCATCGCGCCCGTGACCGACGCTGAGCTTCTCGCGACCGCCGCCGTGCTGGCCGGCGGCGCCTGCCACGCGGCCACCGGGTTCGGGTTCGTGCTGGTCGCCGGCCCGCTCGTGGCCGCCGCCTTCCCGCCCGAGGAGGCGATCACGAGCCTGCTCTGCCTCGGCATGCTGACCAGCTCGCTGACCCTGCTCACGGAGGCACGCCGGCCCGACCCGTTGTGGCGCGAGAGCGGAGAGATACTCGCGTGGGGCTCGATCGGTGCCCTCGCCGGCACGTTCCTGCTCGCCGAGCTGGACGCGCATGCGCTCCAGCTGCTCGTAACGGTCGCGGTCCTCGCGACGCTCTTGATCCGCCGCACCGCAAGAACGGGGTCAGACCCCTTTCTCTCGATCCCATTCGTCGGCCTGACCGCGGGCGCGCTGACGACGACCACGTCAGCCAACGGGCCGCCGCTCCTGCTCTACCTGCTCGGCCGAAGGGTGGACCCGAGGCGCATGCGCGACACGCTCAGCGTCCTGTTCATCTCGTTCGCGGCGATCGGCCTCGCGGCGCTCGCGCTCGGCGCGGCCGACATCGCGCTGCCGGAGGGTGCCGTCCTCGTTGCAATGCCCGTGGCGGCGGCCGTCGGCCACGTGACCGGCAGGCCGCTCTTCGCGCACCTGGCCGAGGGGCGGTACGAGCAGGCGGTGACCGTGCTCCTGCTCGTGTCGGTCGCGATCGGCGCGGTCGTGGCGCTCGCCTGAGCGCGCCGGGATACGCTCCGGCCGTGCGTCGCCTGGCCCTCCTCGCGCTCGCCGTGCCCTCTCTCCTCGCGCCGCCGGCGGTCGCCGCACCGGACTGCCCGGGCGGGCCGTTCGAGATCCGGACGCTTGCCACCGGGCAGGGCACTCTCGAGTCCGCGATCGTGCACCCGAACGGCAGCCTCTACTTCACGAACGAGAGCGCCCTGCTGCGCCTCGACCGGCCCAACGGCAAGCCGGACGAGCACACCGAGGCGGAGGAGCCCGGCGGCCTGGCGATCGAGCCCGCCGGGACGATCGTGATGGGCGTCGGCAACTCGATCGCCAACGGGACGATGGGCGACCAGACGGGGCCCTCGAGCCTGATCCGGATCGACCCGGTCACCGGCAAGAGTGAGCCGTACGCGACCAGGCTCTCGATGGGGAATGGCGTCGACCGCGGCCCGGACGGCGCCATCTACGCGTCGAACGACTTCGGCTCGAACATCGACCGGATCGTGGACGGCGAGACCGAGCGCGGCTGGGCCAGCGTGCAGTCGGGCAACGGCCTCCAGGTCGACTCGACCGGCAAGTGGCTGTACGTCAACCAAACGTTCCAGCCCGCGGCGATCCAGCGCGTCGAGATCGCGGACCCCACGAACGTGACCCCGTTCGCGGTCGCGCCCGAGGAGGACGCGGCGGCCGGCTTCGACGGGATGGACCGCGATCCGTTGGACAACCTCTACGTAGCCGCGAACGGCGCCGGCTCGGTCTGGAAGGTGACCGCTGACGCCGAGATGTGCGTGCTCGTTCGCGGCCTGCCGCCGTTCCCGGACGGGCCGAGCGCTGTGGCGGTGGGGCTCTACGGCACGCCGTTTCCGCCTGAGAACCTCTACGTGGTCGCCTTCAACGGCGACGTCACGGAGATCGCGGGTGTGGCCGAGACGGGCGACGTCCCGGGACTGCGCCTCTCGATCAGGCCGCGCCGGACCGTGGCCGGCGCGCGCACGCGCTTCAGGACGAAGGTCACGGCGGACGGCGAGCCGGTGCAGGCGGCGGCGGTCCGGTTGGGCGGCAGAGAGGCGACGACCGACGAACGCGGCAAGGCCGTCCTGCGGCGGAAGTTCAAGCGGGCAGGCAAGCGGCGCGCGGTCGCTTCGAAGGGCGGCTATCGTGCCGCTCGCCGGAAGGTGCGTGTGACAGCCGACTGACACCGGCGCACAGGCCGCTCACCTATATTCCGTCGATGATTCGCGCCCTCGCCGCTGCGCTGCTGATCGCCGCGCTCGCCACCGCCACCGCCTCCGCCCACCTCGAGCGCCCGTCGTACTGGCCCGATCCGACGCCTGACACTTCGATCTCGCCGCCTACGGGCGGCGCGGTCCCCGACGCTCGCTCGCTCAAGTCCGCGGTCACCGGCAAGGGCCCCGGCGACGTTCGCGTGGTCTGCAAGAGGAGCTCGCTCGACCTCGCGCTCGCGTCGATCAAGGAGGCCCGCAGGGAGGGCTTCCGCCTGCGCCCAAGCCAGCCGGAGACCGTCTACAGCAAGAAGAAGGCGCGCAAGATGAGGCGAATCAACCGCGCGCTCGCCGAGGACTGTGAGTACCGCTCCATCCAGACGGCCGTGAACGATTCGGGCAACAACGACCGCATCGTGATCATGCCGGGGCGTTACATCGAGCGGAAGTCGCGCAAGGCGCCGCTCAATGACCCGAGGTGCAACCCCTCGATGCTGCAGGAGACGCAGAGCGGTGCGCAAGCGCCGAGCTACGACTACCAGGCGACCTGCCAGAACGACCAGAACCTGATCCACGTCACAGGCCGTGCCGCGACGGGCGAGACGCTTTCCGAGCCGCGGCCGGATCGCCACGGCATCCCGGAGGAGGAACTCGGGAAGTGCGTGCGCTGCAACCTGCAGATAGAGGGCTCGGGCGCGAAGCCGGAGGACGTGATCCTCGACGCGGGCAAGGGCTACACGAACCCGAAGGACCCGGGCGCGCGCCCTGGCGGCGACCTGCCGGCCGCGGAATGCCACACGGACGCGGACAAGCCGAGCCCGTGTTGGGCGAAGCACGTGGTTCTGCGCACGGACCGCTCGGACGGCTTCGTCGGTCGCAACTTCCTCATGCGTGGAGCCCGCGAGCACGGCTTCTACACCGAGGAGACCGACGGCGTCCTGCTCGACCGCGTGAAGTTCTTCTGGAACGCCGACTACGGCCACCTCAGCTTCACCACCGACCACAACGTGGTGCAGAACTGCGACGGGTTCGGCTCAGGCGACGCAGTTGTCTACCCGGGCGCTTCGCCGCAGACCGGTGAGTTCCGCGACGAGAGCTTCTACCCCGAGCAGCGCTACAACACGGTCATCCGCCGCTGCGACCTGCACGGGTCTGCGATGGGCTACTCGGGCTCGATGGGCAACTCCACACGGGTGACGAACAACCGCATCTACGGCAACGCGAACGGGCTCACGACGGACACGATCTCGGCGGGCGGGCATCCCGGCTTCCCCGCGGACGGGATGAAGATCGACCACAACTGGTTCTACTCCAACAACCTCGACATCTACCGGGAGGACAACCCGTTCGAGGCGCTCGTGCCGCAGCCCGTCGGGACCGGGTTCTGGTGGGCGGGCAACAACGACGGCAACTTCTCGGACAACTGGGTATTCGACAACTGGCGCCAGGGCACGATGCTCGTTGCGATTCCCGACGCCGTCGCGGGGACCCCGGAGGGCGAAGCGGACCCGCAGACCCAATGCCCGACCTCCGATGGGTCCCTGGTGTACTCGACCTCGTGCGCGAACGAGTACTTCGGAAACCACATGGGGCAGGTGCCGCCCGGCTTCCAGCCGCACGAGGGGCTCGAGTTGTTCGGCAACAAGACGTCGCTTGACGGCAGCGCGGAGACCGCCCCCAACGGCGTCGACTTCTGGTGGGACGAGGCCACGCCGAACACCGGCAACTGCTGGCACGACAACGTGGGGTCGGACGGCACGCGCGAGAGTCTCACGGCGGACCCGCCGATCGGCCCAACCGCAGGCGGGTCGATGCCTGGGTTCCTACCGGAGAACTGCGAATCGAGCATGGGCAGCGCCGCCGGCTATTCGGCCAAGGCGCCCGTTCTTCTCGCCTGCTACGGGCAGTGGGAGATGGACAATTTGGACGCGTCCAGCTGCAGTTGGTGGGACACCCCGCCGCAGCCTGGCGGGAGCGCCGCGGCGGCGCAGCGGCGCCCGGAGGACCTGCTCGAGCCCAGCCAAGCCCTACGGGACTGGGTCGATGACCTCGCCGGCGACATCTCGTACGGGCCGGAAGGCTGACGGGCGGGCGGCCCTTGCCGGGGCCGCCCGCTGCTCCTGCTCATCGCGCTCGGCGGCTGCGGCTCCGACGACGGCGGGCCCACGGCCGCAGACGACGGGCGGCAGGACACCGTCGTCGACGTCTCGGGGACAGAGCCTGTTGGCCAGATGGTCGCCGGCTCCGTCGCGGCGCTCGTCACGTGCCGTGATTGGGAGGGCGCCGACGAGGGCGAGCGCCTGGCGACGATCGCCGACATCCGCAAGCAGCTCGCCCCGCAGGACTCTGGGATCAAGCTGCCTGAGCTGACCGACGAGGAGGCCGCGGAGGTATTCGACAACAGTTGCGAGATCGAGTCGTCAGGCGGATTCAGGCTCTACAAGCTGTACGCGCAGGCGGCCGGATTCGTGACCCTGAAGCGCGAGATCGAATCCGACGACGGCGGCTGAGAGCCGGAAGGTTTCATAACTCGGCCGCTCGGGGTATGGGGGTCGGGTGAGCCGCGTCGTGACGGGGGAGGGGGTGCGGGCTGAGCGTGCCCTGGAAGAGGGCCGCGGGGCCGCCGTCTGCATTACGAAATTCACCGATCCCGGCTGCCCGTGGGCGTGGTCGGCCGAGCCCTTCCGCTGGCGCCTCACCTGGCTCTACGGCAACGCCCTCGACTGGCGGCTCCGGATGGTCGTCCTCTCAGAGCGGGCCCAGGACAACGTCGACCGGGGCTTCACGCCCGAGATGCTCGCCGATAGCTCCGCGCAGATCGCACGCGACCACCGGATGCCGATCGACACCCGGATCAGGCCGCGCGTGCCCGCGACGCTCCCGGCCTGCCGCGCGGTCGTCGCGGCCCGTGTGCGCGCGCCGGAGCTGGCCCAGCGGCTGTTCCGGGCGCTCCAGATCAGGAACTTCGCCGGCGAGCTGTTCGACGAGCAGGAGACGATCGACAGTGCGGCCCGCGCCGCGGGGATCGAGCCGGAGGAGCTGTTCGAGTGGGAGCGCGACCCGGAGGTGCTCGAGGAGCTCGAGGAGGACATGCGCCTGGCGCGGCAGCCGCTCGCCGCCGCTCGCGTCCTCGACCACAAGCTCGCCAACTGGTCCGGCGGCCGCCGCTACACCTGCCCTTCGTACGAGCTCTGTCGCCGCTCGGACGAGGTGAAGATCGCCGTGCCCGGCTTCCAGCCCTTCGCCGCTTACGACGTGGTCACGGCCAACCTCGTCCCGGGCGAGAACCGCCGCCCGGCCCCGAGCTCGGTCGAGGAAGTCCTCAGGTGGGCCGACGAGCCGCTCGCGACGCAGGAGGTCGCGGTCGTGTGCGAGATCTCGTTCGAGGAGGCACGCGCCGAGCTGGGCCGCGTCGCCGTCGAGCGCCACATCGGCGCGGACGGCCTTTGGTCATTGACCGACGCTGAGTCGTAGCCTCTCCCAGAGAGGCGCTATGCCCAACGTCAGGCTGCTCAACATCGTGTTCTTCACCGCGGTCGCGTCGTCGCTCGTCCACTACACGGACAACTACCTCGCGTTCGACCGCTTCCCGAACGACGGCGTGGGGCCCGACGTCACGGAGAACTCGGTCTGGATCGCCTGGCTCATCTTCACGGCGTTCGGGATCGCCGGCTACGTGCTCTATCGCCGCGGCCAGATCCGCGAGGGGTCGGCGCTCTTGGCCGTCTACTCGATCAGCGGCCTGATCGGCATGGGTCATTACACGGCGTCAGGCATGAGCGAGCTGGCGTGGTGGCGCCACGTCCACATCTGGACCGACATCCTGTGCGGCATCGCCGTGCTGGCGTTCGCGATCTGGTCGGTACGCCAGACACGGCCTACTGCGACTCCAGCAGCTCCTTGAGCCGGCGCAGGTCCTTGCGGTTCTCGCGTTTCATTGCGAGCCTCATGAACGGCGCGGCGATCGACGCGAAGCCCGACGGCTGACCGTCGTTGCGCAGCTCCATCGTCGTGCCGCCCTCCGGCGCGTCGCGCCACGTGTAGGTCGTCCGCATTGGGAACGGCCCCTCGGCGGTCGCCATCGCGAACCGCTCGCCCGGAACCCACTCCTTCACCTCGTACGTGTAGACGAGCCGCCGCCCGAGGAACTCGGCGAGGAACTCCATCTGCGAGCCGACGGTGAGCGGCCGGGCCGACTTCCAGGTCACCTGCTTGATGTTCGCGTACCAACTCGGAGCGTTGTCCGGGTCAGCCGCGAACGCCGCGACCTCGTCCCTGGGGCGGCCGATGTCGATCTCAGTGCGGACGTCTACGGCGATAGCCCGGACGCTTAGTTGAGGCCGCAGCCTCTCAACCGCAGCCGGTGTTGTTGCCGCACGACGAACACGTGTAGCAACTGCCCGTCCGCTGCATCATCCCGCCGCACTGCCCACACGCCGGACCGAGGTCCATGCCCTGCAGCTTCGCCGGGATCACCGGGGGCTCGTCCGTCAGCGCCGACGCCGCGGGCTTCGCCGCGCCGCCGTTGCCTCCGTTCGTCCCGCCGTTCGAGGGCTCGGCCACCGGGCCGGCGGTGTCGCCGCGCATCAGGGCCTCCATCTCGGCCTTCCGCGCGCGCACCTCGGGCGTCAGGATCCCGAGCTCCTCGCACACGTCGACGTCGAGGAACCGCGACGCGAGCCAGCGCATGATGTAGTCGGGCATCGACTTCGCGAACGGGATCTCCGGGTTGCCGGTGGCCCCCTCCGGGTCGAAGCGCATGTAGCTGAACTTCCGCACGAGCGTCTCGAGCGGCACGCCGTACTGGAGCGCGATCGAGATCGAGGTCGCGAACGCGTTCATCATGCCGCGCAGCGTCGAGCCCTCCTTGCCGATGTCGGTGAGGAAGATCTCGCCGACCGTGCCGTCCTCGTACATGCCGGCGGTGATGTAGCCCTCGTGGCCGCCGATCGAGAACTTGTGCGTGATCGACTGGCGCTCCTTCGGCATCCGGTGCCGCATCGGCTTGCGCTCGACCTCGGTGTCCGCCTCGATCGTGTCCTTCTTCTTGCTCTGGGCGTCGGTGCGGAGCGCCTGCGCCGTCTTCGAGCCGTCGCGGTAGATCGCGAGCGCCTTGATGCCGAGCTTCCACGCCTGGAGGTACGCGTCGGCGATGTCCTCGACGGTCGTGGACTCGGGCATGTTCACCGTCTTCGAGATCGCGCCCGAGATGAACGGCTGGACCGCGCCCATCATCTTGATGTGGCCCATGTGCGAGATCGCGCGTTCGCCGACCGCCACGTCGAACACCGGCAGGTGCTCGTCCTTCAGCGCCGGCGCGCCGACGATCTTGCCGTGCTCGTTGATGTGGGCCTCGATCTGGTCGATCTCCGCCTTCGTGTAGCCGAGCTCCTGCAGGGCCAGCGGCACCGTCCCGTTGACGATCGTCATCTGGCCGCCGCCGACGAGCTCCTTGAACTTGACGAGCGAGAAGTCCGGCTCGACGCCCGTCGTGTCGCAGTCCATCAGGAACGAGATCGTGCCCGTGGGCGCCAGCACCGTCGCCTGCGCGTTGCGGTAGCCGTGCGCCTCACCGAGCTCGACCGCGTCGTTCCACGCGCGGTGGGCGGCGCCGAGCAGCTCGCCGTCGGTGACGACGTCCTCGGGGATCTCGTATGAGGCGTCCCGGTGCTTGCGCATGACGTGGTTGTGCGGGTCGCGGTTCTCGGCGTAGCGGTCGTACGGCCCGGTCGCGTCGCGCGCGATCTCAGCCGACATCCGGTACGCGCGGCCCGTCATCAGCGCCGTGATCGCGGCGGAAAGCGCGCGACCCGTCTCCGAGTCGTACGGCAGGCCGTTCGCCATCAGGAGCGCGCCCAGGTTCGCGTACCCGAGCCCGATCTGGCGGAACGCGCGCGCGTTCTTGCCGATGTCCTCGGTCGGGTACGAGGACGGGCCGACGATGATCTCCTGCGCGAGGAAGACGACGTCCACGGCGTGCTCGAACGAGTCGACGTCGAACGTGCCGTCCTCGCGGCGGAACTTCATGAGGTTGAGCGACGCCAGGTTGCACGCCGAGTCGTCCACGTGCATGTACTCCGAGCACGGGTTCGAGGCGTTGATCCGGCCGGACACCGGGCAGGTGTGCCAGTCGTTGATGATCGTGTCGTACTGGACGCCCGGGTCCGCGCACTGCCAGGCCGCGGTCGCGATGTCGTTCAGCAGGTCGCGGGCGTCCACGCGCTCGATGACCTCGCCGCCGTTGCGGGCGGTGAGCTCCCACTCCTCGCCGCGCTCGGCGCGCTCCATGAACTCATCGGAGACGCGGACCGAGTTGTTGGCGTTCTGGTACTGGATCGAGGTGAAGCCCTCACCGTCGATCGACATGTCGAAGCCGGCGTCGCGCAGCGCGCCCGCCTTCTGCTCCTCCTTGGCCTTGCACCAGATGAAGTCGCGGATGTCGGGGTGATCGACGTTGAGCACGACCATCTTGGCCGCACGCCGCGTCTTGCCGCCCGACTTGATCGTGCCGGCCCACGAGTCGGCGCCGCGCATGAAGGAGACGGGGCCCGAGGCGGTGCCGCCCTTCGAGAGCTGCTCCTTCGAAGCCCGGATGTTCGACAGGTTGATCCCTGAGCCCGAGCCGCCGCGGAAGATCATCCCCTCCTTGGTGTTCCAGGAGAGGATCGACTCCATCGTGTCGTCGACCGAGAGGATGAAGCAGGCGGAGCACTGCGGGTTCTCCTCGAAGCCGACGTTGAACCAGACCGGCGAGTTGAAGGCCGCCATCTGGTGGAGCAGGATGTGGGTGAGCTCGTGCTCGAAGGTGTCGGCGTCCTCCGGCGAGGCGAAGTAGCCGCCATCGCGGCCCCATGTGGCGATCGTGCCCGCGACGCGGCCGATCATCTGCTTGACCGAGCGCTCGCGTTGCTCGGTGCCGAGCTGCCCGCGGAAGTACTTCTGGGCGACGATGTTGGTGGCGTTCTGCGACCAGGTGATCGGGAACTCGACGCCGCGCTGCTCGAACGCGGGCTTCGCCGGGTCGCCGATCAGGGCGTCGCGGATCTCCCACTCGACGGCGTCGAACGGATGCACGCCGGCCTCGGTGAACTTGCGCTTGAGCCCCACGCCACCACGTGTCTGGGTCTGGTCGGGAGTGGTGGTGGCGATGTCAGGCATGGGTCTCTCCTAGGCGTCTTGCGGGCGTAAATCCCCTTGTTTTTAGGGGGGAGATAACGCTACGACGGGTCCCGGACGTCACCGAGGAAACCGCTGCAAAACGCGGATTTCGGAGAACGGCGGCAGTAAGGGAATTGTAGAGCTAGCGGCCCGGAAGAACTCGGTCCCACATCGACTGAAACGCCGCAGTTAGCGGTTTCGTGATGCGCTCCGGGCTCCAGCCCATGAACCATGCGACAGTCCACGCCAGCGCGAGCGCCACCGCGATGCCGGCGGCGACCAGGAGAGCGACGAGCGCGCCCGGCGTGTCGTTCGAGACGGACGCCGCCGCGGGCGACAGCTGCGGCGCGGCCAGCTCGGTCGGGACGGGCGGGGGTAGGACCTTCGGCGCGGGCGGCTCGCGCACCGTCTTCTTCCGCTCGATGTCCGGGCCGCCGGGGCCGCCGGCGGAGACGAGCGCAGGCTCCTCCTCCGGCTCGTCGGCGGGCGCCCCGCCCGATCCGCATTGGCTCTGGGCGGACGAGAGCGCGTCCCCGAAGCCCGGCGCGTACTGCTCGATGTCCGGCGGGATGTCGCGGCCGGCATTGTGGATCTGGTCGGGGCGGTAGCAGCCGTTGATCTCGCCGTCGTCCTTGTAGTCCCCGAAGAGCTGCTGGAAGTCGTCGGCCATCGCGCCCGCCGGGAAGGCGAGCGACGCGAGCGCGATCAGGATCGGGAGAAGGTGCCCCGGCCTCACGGTCCCGAGGGTAGCGGCCGCCACCCCCGCCGGACTAGGCACAATGCCCGCGTGTCTGACGCCTCCCAGCCGGCGGCGCCCCAGCGCCCGGCCGGCGCCGCCATGCTCGGCGTCGCGATGGCGAGCATCGTCGCGTGGGCGCTGTTCTCCGACGGCGCGACCTCGCTCGAGAACGAGGCGGGACTCCAGATCGCGCTGTGCGCTGCGGCGCTCGTCACCCTTGCCGGGCTGCTCTTCTCCCCGCGCGTGCGCCTGCGCGCGCCCGCGATCGCGCTGGTCGGGGTGGGGCTGCTCGTCCTCTTCGCGGCCTGGTCCGGCTGGAGCATCGCGTGGTCGATCGCGCCGGACCTGAGCTGGGTCCAGTTCAACCGGTGGGCCGCGTATGCGCTCGTGGCGGCGCTTGCGCTCGTGCTCGGCGCGAGCCTCCGGCGGGCGCCGCAGCTCACGGCGCTCGCGTTCCTCGTGATCGCGACGGCGGTGGCGGCATACGCGCTCGGCGGCAAGGTCATCCCGTGGTTCTCGATCCCTGGCTTGATCGACCTCGACCACACGGCCGACTTCTCGCGCCTGCGCGAGCCGCTCGGGTACTGGAACGCGCTCGGGCTGGTGTGCGTGCTCGCCGGGCCGATCGCGGTCCGCACCGCGCGCTGACCCGGACGCGTCGCCGCGCTGGCGGACCTTCTCGCTCGTCTCGCTCGTCGTCCTGCTCGTGACCCTCGGGCTCACCTATTCGCGCGGGGGCATCCTGTCGCTCCTCGTCGCGCTCGCCGTGCTCGTCGCAATCGGGCCCGACCGGCTGCGGCTGGCCGCGTACGCCGTCCTCGGCATCGTCGCGGCGGTCCCCGCCTACCTCGTCGCGGTCGTGCGCGATGACCTCACGACGGACGGCGTCGTCCAGGCCGAGCGCGCCGACGACGGCCTGATCCTGCTGGCGCGCTCTGCTCGCCGCGATCGCGCTCGCCCTGTGGGCCGGCCGCTGGCTCAGGGAGCGACGACGCCCACCTCGGCCGTGCGCTCGCACTGCCGTCCGTCAGGCCGCGGAACGCCCTCATCGCCGTCGGCGCCGCGCTGTTCGTCCTGATCGGCGGCCTGGCCGTGTCCGAGCGGGGCGTGACCGGGACGATCGAGGATCGCTGGGATGACTTCACGACCGTGAAGTCCGACGACCAGTCCGATCCGTCACGGGTCCTGCGGTCGAACTCGGGCAACCGCTGGGTGTGGTGGAAGGAGGCGGCGGGCGCCTTTTCCGACGAGCCCGTCAAGGGCTGGGGGGCGGGCTCCTTCCCGCTGGTCCACCGGCGCTACCGGGAGAACGACCTGCCCGTGCGGCAGGCGCACAGCGTGCCGCTCCAGTTCCTCGCCGAGACGGGGCTGGTCGGGGCGCTCCTTGCGCTGGGTGGCCTCGGGCTCCTCGGCTGGGCCGCGGCCGGCCGGCTGCGTCTCGCGGAGGGGCGCGAGCACCGCTACGTCGCCGCGCTCGCCTGCGCGTCGCTCGCCTGGGGCGTCCACATGTGGTTCGACTGGGACTCGGACATCCCCGGCGTCACCGTGCCCCTGCTCATCTTCCTCGGCGTGCTCGCGGCCAGGCCGCCTGGCACCGCGGACGCGGTGGACGCGGTCCCACCGCAGGACGACGTCCGCGCGCCCGCCGGGCCGCGTCTGGCCGGGCTGCTCGCCGGGGCGCTGATCCTGGCCGCGCTCGCCACGTCGGCCTACCTGCCGTGGCTGGCCGACGACAAGGCGGCCGAGGCCACGCTGTTGGGTGCGGTGAGCGACGAGGGCACGCTCGCGGACGCCGCCAAGCGGGCCGACGAGGCCATGCAGCTCAACCCGCTCTCGATCGACCCCGTCGCGGCTGCGATCGCGATCGCCCAGAAGCGCGGCCGGTTCGAGGAGGCGGCCGAGCTGGTCGAGGACGCCGTCGATCGCCAGCCGCAGAACCCGGACGTGTGGTTGCGCGCGTACGGGGTTCAGCAGTTCCTCGACGACGCTCCGGCACGGATCGCGAGCATGCGGCGCCTGTTCGAGCTCGACCCCCACGAGGACCGGCTCCCGCTCCACGGGGTCGCCGGCGATGCCGCTGTGCGTTCGGCCAGCGCCACCGGTACTCCGCTGGTCGTCGAGGTGCTGCCCGCGACGCCGCCCCCGGTCGGCCCGCCCGCCCCGGACGCGCGCCCGCTGATCGGGCCGCCGCGCTCCGCCTCGGCGGGCGGCGACAGCGTCGACCGTCTACCGGAGAGACGTCAGAGTCCGCTCCAGTCCGTCCCTGAGCGTGATCTGCGGTTCCCAGCCGAGTTCCCCCGTCGCGCGCGCGGGGTCGATCGCGATGTGCTGCACCTCGCCCAGCCGCGGCGGCGCGAACTCGGGCTCGAACCCGTCTTTCCCGGAGATCTCGCGCAGCGCCTCGACGAGCTGGAGGACGGACGTCTGCACGCCGAGCCCGACGTTGAAGGCGCCGTTGGCGCGCGACTCCGCCGCCGCGAGGTTCGCGCGGACCACGTCGCCCACGTAGACGTAGTCGCGCGTCTGCTCGCCGTTGCCGAAGATCGTCGGCGGCTCGTCCGCGAGCACCTTGCCGCAGAAGATCGCGATCACGCCGGCCTCGCCGAGCGGGTCCTGGCGCGGGCCGTAGACGTTGCCGTAGCGAAGCGAGACGGTGGAGAGGCCGTGCAGGCGCGAGTAGAGGTCGCAATACCCCTCGGCACAGAACTTCGACTGGCCGTAGGGCGCCTCGGGCGCCTGCGGATGGTCCTCGGGAGCGGGCAGGATGCGACCCTCGCCGTAGATCGCGCCGCCGGTCGAGGTGTTGACGAACCGGTCCACTCCCGCCTCGAGCGAGGCCTGGAGCAGGTTGATCGTGCCGAGCACGTTGATCCCGGCGTCCCACGCCGGGTCCGCCGTGGACTTCCGCACGTCGATCTGCGCGGCCAGGTGGAAGACCACCTGAGGCCGAACGCGATCGATCACGTCGCGCATCCCGCGGGCGTCGCGGATGTCGGCCTCCACGAGCTCGGCGGCCGCGCCGGGGCCCGTCAGGTTCTCGCGCTTCCCGGTCGAGAGGTCGTCGAGGATCACCACTTCGTCGCCGCGCTCCACGAGCGCGTCCACGACGTGCGAGCCGATGAACCCGGCACCACCCGTGACCAGAGCCTTCACCGGCGGGAGCCTACGCTACGTTCGCGGCTCATGCCCGGCCTCTTCGTAACGCTCGAGGGAATCGACCGCTCGGGCAAGACCACCCAGGCGCGCCTTCTCTGCGAGGCGCTCGGCGAGCGCGCGATCGCGGTGCGCGAGCCGGGCGGCACCGCGGTCGGGGAGCGGGTCCGCGAGCTGTTGAAGGACCCCGGCATCGAGGTCGATGAGCGGACCGAGGCGCTCCTGTTCGCCGCGGCCCGCGCCGAGCTCGTGTCCGAGGTGATCAAGCCCGCGCTCGACGAGGGCCGGATCGTCGTCTCCGACCGCTTTCTCGACTCGTCGCTCGCCTACCAGGGCGGCGCCCGCGGCCTCGGGGTCGACGAGGTCGAGCGCGTCAACGAGTTCGCGACCGGCGGCCTGCGCCCGGACATCACGATCCTGCTCGACCTCGCACCCGCCGCCGCCGCGGCACGCGCCGGCGTCGAGGTCGATCGCTTCGAGCGCGAGGGGGCCGGGCTTCAGGAGCGGGTGCGCGACACATACGAGCAGCTCGTCGCGCTCGATCCCGACCGCTGGGTGCGCGTCGATGCGGATCGCGAGCCGGAAGCGGTCCACCGCGACGTCCTCGGCGTCGTCGAGGGAGCACTCGCGTGAGCGAGCCCGCGACGCTGCCGGGAACCGAGGACCACCCGCACGCGCGCATGGTGCTCGGGTCGGCGCTCCAATCGGGCTCGCCCTCGCACGCCTACCTGTTCCACGGGCCGCCCGGGACCGGGAAGCGCGCCGCGGCGCGGGCGCTGGCCGCCGAGCTGCTCGCCGAGGGCTCGCCCGACCCGGACAACGTGCGGCTGCGGGTCGAGCACGGCTCGCACCCCGACCTGACCTGGGTCGTGCCGAGCGGCGCGCACGTGATGCGCGTCGACGACGTGGAGGAGCCCGTCGTCTCCGCGGCTACGCGGACGCCGTTCGAGTCGCGCAAGCGGGTGTTCGTGCTCGAGCGCGTCGACCTCATGAACGACGAGGTGGCCAACCGGATGCTGAAGACGCTCGAGGAGCCGCCGCCGTTCGTCCACCTGATCCTTTTGACGAGCGCGCTCGGGCGCGTGCTCGAGACGGTGGTGTCGCGCTGCCAGCTCGTGCGCTTCGACCCGCTCTCCGCCGACCGGCTGACCGAGGAGCTGCTCGGGCACGGGATCGAGGCGGAGCGCGCGGCCGCGTGCGCGCGGCTCGCGCTGGGCAGCGGCGAGCGAGCGCGCTACCTCGCGTCGGCGGAGGGCGAGGCGCTCCGGTCCGAGGTGGAGGCGCTCGTCCGGCACACGCTCGCCGGCGAAGAGGCCGCTGCGGACGAGCCCTGGCGGGCCCTGCTCGAACGCGCCGAGGGCCGCCGCGCCGCCGCCGAGGACGCGGCGGCCGAGGAGCGCGCAGCCCGAATCGAGCTCGAGCCGAAGGGCCGCGAGCGGCGGGCGCTCGAGCGCGAGCTGGAGGAGTCCGCGAAGCGCGAGGGCAGGCGCGCGCGCACGGCGGTGCTCGACCTCGGGCTCGAACTGGCGGCGCTCTCGTTCCGAGACCTCGTCTGCATCGCCGAGGGCGCCGACGACGCCGTGCTCGCACGCGACCGCCTGCCCGCACTCGCGGCCGAGGCGCGCTCGCGCGATCCGCGCAGGCTGCGGACCGCGGCCGAGCGGTGCGAGGAGGCGCGCGAGGCGCTCGAGGTGAACGTCAGCGAGGACCTCGCTCTGCAGGCGCTGACGTTCCGGCTGCGCCGGCTGGTCGGTTCCGGCAGCTAGCCCTTCGAGGGCCGAAGGCCGAGCAGCGGCCCGATCCGGCTGAGCGCGTCGAAGGCGACCCTCATCAGCATGTCGCCACCCTGGATCGTGTCGGAGTGCTGTCGCCAGACGCCCGCGATGCGCACGGCAACCTTGGGCGTGATCTTCGTCGAGTTGTGCTCGCTGATCGTCGCGTGGAGGTCGCGCAGGTACTGGTCGAACGAGAGGCCCGGCTCGTGCACCGTCCGGACGCGCGCGGTCTGCGTGCCCTTGTTCCGGTAGGTGTGCTTCGTGCCGGGCTCGACCGTCACCGATTCGCCGGGGTCCAGCTTGCGCCAGTTGCTTTCCGAGCAACAGCTCGAAGTCACCCTCCTCGAGCGTGAACGTCTCCCGCTGCCGCGGGTGGATGTGCGGCGGCGGCGCCGGCCCGTCCGGGTGCGCGGTGAAGACGACCTCCGACGGGTCGCGCTCCGGATCGGCCGGCTCACGCACGAATTCGAAGGTGGTCCCGTCGGGCATCGAGAGGATCTCGCCCACGCCCCGGACCCTACAGCCGCGCCGCCGATCTGCCGAAAACCGTGCGGATGGGCTCTCTCACCCCCGCGGCGCTTTGCGCTGCCGCAATCACGCTCACCTGCGCAGCCCCGGCAGCTGCCGCCACGCGCCCGTGCCTCGACGGGTCGACTGTGCGCTGCCACGTACTCACCGGGACGGTCGTATCGGTGGGCGACGGGGACACGATCGACGTCGATGTCGCGGGTGACGGCGCGGCACAGGCGTGGCACGTCCGCATTACGGGGATCCAGGCGATGGAGCTGTCGCGCTACAGCACCTTCGCGAGCGAACGCCGCGGCGCGTGCCACGCACGCGAGGCAACGCGGCGGATGGAGGAGCTCGTCCTGCACCGCCGCGTGAGGCTGCTCTCGCAGCGCCGCGAGAGCTACACGGCCGGGCCCCGCCATCGGGCCCGCCGCGCGATCCAGGTGCGTCGACGCGGCCGATGGATCGATCCCACGGCCGCCCTGTTGCGCGAGGGGCACGGGCTCTGGTCCCCGAGCGGACAGGAGTGGGCTTGGAACAAGAGTTACCGCGAGCTCGCGCAACAAGCTGCGGCACACGGGAGGCGGATCTACGACCGCGCGTACTGTGGCCACGGCCCCGGCGGTGAACGCGCTGTCGCAATGTCACTTCGCTGGAACGCCGACGGCCGCGACGGAGTCAACATCAGCGGCGAGTTCGCCCGGCTCGAGAACAAGAGTGCACAGACGCTGGAACTGAGCGGCTGGCGCTTCCGGGACTCAGCGTTCCGCTACTACCAGCTGCCGCGCGGCACGCAGCTGCGCCCCGGAGCGCGCGCTGCGTATCCACGTCGGCAGCGGGACGCCGAGCGCAGGTGACCTCTTCTGGGGACTGCGCGAGCCGGTCTTCGAGAACCCCAGCAATGACCGGCGATCGACCGGCGACGGCGGATACCTCTTCGACCCGCAGGGTGACCTCCGCGCGTGGGTGATCTACCCCTGCGTGAGCTCCTGCCCGCAGCCGGGCGGCGGTACGAGCGACGGCGACGGCCAGGATCACGGCGGGCCGCCTCCGTGGGCCGGTGGAGGCCGCGGCAAAGGCAAGTAAGGCGGTCGCACCAAATTCGCACTCGATGCCCTCAAGTTGCGATTTTGACTGTCGATAGGGGGTGTAGGGCAGGGTCGTATCGCGGTTCCTTCCCGCCGTAATCCCACCACCAGGAAGGAACAATGCGTCCTCTCGTCACCCTCCTCGCAGCGCTCGCCGGCCTGGCGCTCGTCCCCACCGCCGCCTCGGCCGCCCCGCCGTTCGCCCCCGACTCCTTCTGGAACACCCCGCTGGCCGCCGATGCGCCGCTCGACCCGGGCTCGGACGCGATGGTGGCGGACCTCCAGCGCCAGCTGACCCAGTGGTCGCCCTACATCAGCACGACGACCTACAGCTCGGCCGTGTACACGGTTCCGGCCGGCCAGCCGACGGTCAAGGTCACGCTCGACTCGGACTCCCCGGCGCCTGAGCTGCGCGAGGCGTTCGAGCAGGTGCCGATCCCGGCGGGCGCCGTTCCCGCAGTGGGGACCGACGGCCACATGATCGTCCAGCAGCCCTCCACCGACACGATGTGGGAGTTCTGGCGCGCGGTCAAGCAGCCGGACGGCTGGCACGCCTCGTGGGGCGGGCGCATGAAGAACGTCTCGACGAACCCCGGCTTCTACACGAACCCGACGAACTGGGGCTCGACCGCGACGAGCCTGCCGTTCCTCGGCGGCCTGATCCGCATGTCCGAGCTCGAGGCCGGGCGGATCGACCATGCCCTGGCGATGTCGATCCCCGAGCCGCGCAGCGGCCAGTTCGCCTTCCCGGCCCAGCGCACCGACGGCATCTCGGCGAGCCCCGACGCGATCCCGGAGGGCGCGCGCCTGCGCCTCGATCCTTCGCTCGACCTGGACTCGATTCAGATGGCGCCGGTCGTGCGGATGATCGCCGAGGCCGCACAGCGTTACGGCATCGTCCTGCGCGACAAGAGCGGCTCGATCTCGATCGAGGCCGAGGATCCCACGCCGACCGGCACGGACCCGTACTGGGGCGCCGACGGCTGGTTCCAGGGCAAGTCCCCGGCCACGCTGATGCGGGCGTTCCCGTGGGAGCACATGCAGGTCATGCAGATGAACCTGCGCACCCAGTCGCCCGGCTCGGTCTACGTGGCGAACGGTGTGCTGACCGTCGCGACGATGCGCAACATGACGAGCGACGTGCGCGTCGAGCAGAACGGCACGTCCGTGGTCGTCTCCGACATCAACCCGCTCGACGCGGTCGGCACGAAGTGCACGCAGGTCGATCCCAAGCGCGTGAGCTGCACCGGGGTCACCGCCGCGGACGTCGCCGGCAGCTACAAGGGCGACACGATCCGCATGCTCGCGCCGCTCCCCGCGACCCTGTCGGGCAACACCGCGATCGACAAGCTCTACGGCGGCACGCGCGGCGACACCCTCTTCGGCGGCGACGGCGACGACACCCTGTTCCCGGGCACGGGCCCGGATCGCATCTATGGCGGCGAGGGCGCGGACTACGCCGATTACGGCTCCGCACGACCCCGCTCACGCTGTCGCTCGACGGACTCGCCAACGACGGCGCTGCGGGTGAGGCCGACGACATCGGCGTCGACGTCGAGTCCCTGATCGCGGGCTCGGCGAACGACCGCCTGATCGGCTCGTCCGCCGGCAACGCCCTCTGGGGCCAGGGCGGCGACGACACGATCGACGGGCGTGCCGGAGCCGACTGGCTGAACGGCGGCGCCGGGACCGACACGGCGGACTACTCGCTGCGGACGAAGGCGGTCACGCTCTCGCCCGACGGCACCGCGAACGACGGCGAGGCCGGCGAGGGCGACAAGCTCGCCGGCGACTTCGAGCGCCTCTTCGGCGGCGCGGCTTCCGACACGATCCTCGGCGGCTCGGCAGCCGAGCGCATCGAGGGCCGCGGCGGCAACGACACGCTCGACGGCGGGCCGGGATCGACGTGATCCGCGGCGACGCCGGCACCGACACCATCCGGTCGCGCGACTTGCTGGCCGACGACATCGCGTGCGGCGCGAGCAAGGACCAGGTGTTCGGCGACCTGATCGACCTGATCCTCCGCAAGGAGTGCGAGATCCGCTCCCTGCTCTGAGACTAGACTCGGCGCGAGCGCCGACGTAGCTCAGCTGGTAGAGCACTTCACTCGTAATGAAGGGGTCGGGGGTTCGAGTCCCCCCGTCGGCTTCGTGGGTAGAACGCGCTTGCAGTGGGTACAAGTACTCACTAGCGCCAAGGAAGGACCGCGGTGGCGTGAAGCGCCCGAGAGCGCTGGCGGCATCGCTAGGGCGCCATGTTGCGTACACGTAAGCCGCGCACCTAGTCCCGTTCGCCGCCGCATCTAGCCCCGAAGCCGATGGCGTAAATCCGGGGTGATCAGGGGACACCGGGATGCATGGGCTCTCGCTCCCGCACCCATGCGCTTGACGGCCTGCGCGGCCTCGCAGCGCTTTCCGTAGTCGCGTTCCACGTCTGGCTCTACCGGCCCGAGCGCACCCCCGGCACGAGGTCGTCGCTCGGCGATCAGGTCTTCTTCGAGCTGCATCTCGGCCTGATCTGCTTCTTCGTGCTGTCAGGGTTCCTGCTCTACCGCGGGCTCCTTCGTCGACCGAACCTCAAGCGCTACGCGACGCGCCGGATCGCGCGCATCGTGCCCGCCTACTACGTCTCGATCGCGGGCTGCCTGATCCTGTTCGCGGCGCTCGGACTCGACGACCTCGTCCCGCCCACGGACTCGCTCCCCGTGTTCCTCGCGTTCGGGCAGAACTACTTCTCCGACACGCTCATGGAGATCAACCCGGTCACGTGGACGCTGTGCGTCGAGGCGGCGTTCTACGTCGCGCTGCCGCTGGTCGCGCTCGTTCGTTCCAACGCGGCGCGCGTCACGGTGCTCGTGTCGCTGATCGGGGCGACGGTTGCGTGGAACGCGCTCACCTACGGCGGCGCGTGGACGGACGTCAGCGAGAAGACGCTGCCCGCCTACGCCGGCCACTTCGCGCTCGGGATGCTGGTGGCGCTCTGGGTCGAGTCGCGCCGCGAGCGGATCACGGCCAGGTGGACCGGCGTGCTGGCCGCGGTGGGCATCTGCACAGTCGTCGCGAGCGGTTGGTGGTACGAGACGCCGGGCCTCCTGCCGGACACGCGCGCGCTCGTCCTGAAGCTGCCGGCCGCCCTCGGCTTTGCGTTCCTGGTGGCTGCCGGCGCTGCCGGAAGAGGCTTCGTCGTCCGCGCGCTCTCCGCGCGTCCGCTCGCGTGGGCCGGTGTCGTCTCGTACGGCGTGTACCTCTGGCACCTGCCGCTGATCATCGTCGGCAACGACCTCGGGTGGTGGCCAGAAGGGACTGCGCCGCGCCTCTTCGTCGTGACCGCCGCCGCGCTCGCCGCGGGGTGGATGAGCTGGGTCGCCGTCGAGCGCCCGGCGATGCGGTTGGCGCGCCCTCCACGCGGATTCGTGGCGCGGGCGGCCGACTCGGGCTAGGTTCTCCCGCATGAGAGTGGCGAGGCTCGCGCTGATCGCACTCGCCGTTGCGGCGAGCGCGCCCGCCTCGGCATCGGCGATCACGACCGACCCGCCGATCCAGCCGCACTTCCGCCACGCGATCAAGGACTACGCGATCCACTGTCCCGACCGCTCGCTCACGATCGGCGGGCGCGGCTACGACGGGCCCGAGTCGCTCGAGATCGAGCCCGGCCAGCGCGTCTCGTTCGAGGTGCGGAAGGACGGCGATGCCATCCGCCATCACGTCCGCTGCCTGCCCGACGATTTCCCGGGCTTCTTCTTCCGCCGCGAGGGGCGGCAGGAGCGGCGCTGGTATCTGCTGACGCCCGGCGTCAGCTTCAGCAACCCGGTCAAGCCGTTCGTAGCGATCTTCGACCACCATGGCGCGCCGTTGTGGTGGTACCGCTCGCCGAGCGGCCAGGCCCATGACGCACGCCTGATCGACGGCAACATCGCCTACGCCGAAGCCCCGCCCGGCGGCATCTTCAATCCCGACGAGGCCCTCACCTACCGCATCCGCAAGCCCGACGGCACGCTGGTTCGCTCGCTCCAAGCGGTCGGCGTCCCGACCGACTTCCACGATTTCCAGCCGCTCGGGCGCGGCTTTCTGGTGCTGACGTACCACCCGCGTCCTCACGTGGACCTGAGCGCGTACGGGGGCCCGGCGGACGCGACGGTGCTCGACAGCGAGATCCAGCGCATCAGCCGGCGTGGCCGCCTGCTGTGGTCGTGGAACTCGAAGGATCACATCGACCTTGCCGAAACAGGCCGCTGGTGGCAGTTCGTCGTCAACACCCCGCAGACGCTGCCGGACGGCGTCCAGGCCTACGACACGACCCACATCAACTCGATCGAGGTGGCCGGCGAGGACCTGATCATCTCGCTGCGCCACACGGACGCCGTCTACCGGATCCGCATGAGCAACGGCAGCATCCGGTGGAAGCTCGGCGGGACGGAGACGGGGCGCAGTCTCCAAGTGGTCGGCGATCCGGCCGACGACACGTTCGGCGGCCAGCACGACGCTCGACTCTGGAACGGGACGCTCACCGTGCACGACAACGCCACGAACCTCGGCCGTCCGCCGCGGGCGGTCCGATACGCGATCGACACGAAGCGGCGCACGGCGACGCTTCTCGAGAGCATCACCGACCCGCGCGCACCGAGCTCGCTCTGCTGCGGCAGCGCGCGCAAGCTCGAGGACGGCAACTGGCTGATCGGGTGGGGCGGCAACACCACGTCATCACTGCTCACCCCGCACGGCCGCCTGATCAGCCGCTTCACGATCGACGACGTCTTCTCGTACCGGACGATCGCTCAGCCGGAGAGCGCCGTGAAGCGCTCGGCGCTGCGCAACGGAATGGACGCGCTGTACGCGGCGGGCGAGGCCGACTAGCGGTTACGCCGGCCGAGCACGTGCGGCACGGTCCGCAGCAGGATCTCGATGTCCGACCACAGCGACCAGTTGACGATGTAGAGGTAGTCGAGCGAGACCATGTCCTCGAGCGGGACGCGGTTGCCGAGGATCTGCCAGGCGCCCGTCATGCCAGGCGTCAGGTCGAGGCGGCGGCGGTGCCAGCCGGCCACCTGCTCGTCCTCGTCCACCACGAGCGGGCGTGGCCCGACCAGGCTCATCTCCCCGCGCAGCACGTTGATGAGCTGAGGCAGCTCGTCGAGTGACGAGCGCCGCAGGACCCGGCCGATCCCGGTGATGCGCGGGTCGTCGGAGATCTTGAAGAGGCCGCGCGTCTCGTTGCGGTCCAGGAGCTCGAGCTTGCGCTCCTCGGCGTCGCTGCGCATCGTCCGGAACTTGACGATCCGGAAGCGCGTGTCGCCGCGGCCGACGCGCGTCTGGCGGAAAAACACCGGTCCGGGCGAGCTCCGCTTGATCAGGACGGCGATCGTCGCGAACAGCGGCGCGAGCGCGATCAGGGCTGCGCTCGCGACCGCCACGTCGAGGCTGCGCTTCAAGAACTGCGACGAGCGCGTCAGTCCGTAGCGCCGGACGCCCAGGAGGGTCGCGCCGCCGAGGTCGTCGAATTCGACCGCCGACCCGAGCACGTCGAACAGCGTCGGCAGGACGCTCACCTTTATCCCGCGCGACTTGAAGACGCGGATCGTGTCGATCATGTCGCCCGCATTCGCGTCGGTGTGCGTGACGATCACCCGATGGAAGTCGCTGCGGCGGAGGTACTCGCCGAACTCGTGCGCGTCCTCGCCACGCGCGGTCAAGCGCGCGAATGGGATCACCGCGACCAGCTCGGCGCTCAGGTTCGGGTGTGAGTCGAGCATCCGCCGCACGCGCTCGGCGTGCGCCGTGTCGCCGACGAGCACGCACCGCTCGCGCGGCGTCGCCGAGCGTGCGATGCGGCGCGCGGTCCAGCGCGCGGCCATGATCGTGACCATCATCAGCGACCACAGCACGAGGATCGTCTCGGTGGCGATCGTCGTGTCCTGCAGGTCGGCCTGGACGACCGTGTACACGAGCGTGAACAGGGTCGTGACGTAGAAGAGCTTGGGCGCGTCGTTGAGCGTCGTCTTGTGCACGACCAGCTCGTCGCGGTCGTAGAGGCCGAGCGTCTTCGCGGCGAAGACGATCAGCGGCAGGCCGACGATCGAGCCGAGGTTGACGAGGTCGGCCTCGAGCAGTGCGCCGCCCACCACGATCGTGACCGTGGCTGCGAGCACGTCGGCGAGCGCGAGCGAGCGGCGGAAGACGGCGTCCCGCCACTTGACGCTTCCGGACGGCTCGGTCTCCGCGACCCCGCCGCCGTCTCGTATGTCGGTCCGCCGGCGCTTCGGAACGAAAGCTCCAAGCGCCGATTCGCGTCCTAGCTTGGTGGGTACGGATGCGCCGGGCCGAGTAGCGCGTTCCGTGTCCCAGTCCTCCAACATCCCTGCCTCCCGCTCGCCTCCCTTAAAAGCCAACGTAAACCATGCGTCGCGCCATCGCAATGGGGATGTGTCTCGCCAGCATTTGGGTCGTTGCCCCCGCCACTTCGATGGCGCCACGGCACTGGTCCCCGGACGTCGCAGCGGCCCGCCGCTACCTCGAGACGCGCGCCGGAATGGTCAGTTTTGCTGTCCGAACCGAGCGTCGTCAGTGGGGACATCGCCGCCTGCGCGTCGTGCCCGCCGCAAGCGTCCTGAAGGCGATGCTCATGGTCGCCTACCTCAACCGGCGGGAGGTCCGCGACCGCCCGCTGCGCGACCGCGACCTCCGACTGCTGCGGCCGATGATCCGCCGCTCCGACAACACGACCGCGACGTACATCCGAAACCTCGTCGGCAACCGCGGCCTCCGGCGGCTCGCGCGCCGCGTCGGCATGCGCAGGTTCACACCCGTCGCACATCCGTGGGGCAACTCGCTTGTCGACGCGGCCGACCAGGCGCGCTTCTTCCTCCACATCGAGCGGTTCGTGCCGGAGCGGCACCGCCGCAGGGCGCTGCGGCTGCTGCACTCGATCGTGCCGTCGCAGCGGTGGGGGGTCGCGCAGGTCGCGCCGCGGGGCTGGGAGCTGTACTTCAAAGGGGGGTGGGGATCCGGAACGGGTGCGGTCGACCACCAGGTCGCGCTGCTCCGTCGCGGGCGGCTGCGAGTGGCGGTTGCGGTTATGACGACTTCGAACGGCTCGCACGCGTACGGGAAGGCCACGCTGCGCGGCGTCTTTCGCCGTCTGCTGCGCGGACTTTCCCGCGTCCAGTAACCGTTCTGGGGTTAAAGCGCCCCTAGCGGGGCACCGATATCGCGCGTGTGAAGTTGTATGGCCCGGTTTCCTCGGCTGCGCACCAGCTGAGGAGCACGGAGATGACGCAGGCTCCGAACGACTCGCTGCCGGGTCCAGCCTCGCTTGCCCGCTCCCTCGGCTATGCCTTCGTCGTCGGCGCGACGGTTGCGCTCGTACTCACGCTCATCCCGAACTCGGCGCATACGAATGAGACCGGGATCCTCTCGCTGATAGCGCTGGCCTACGCCGTCGGGCTCCTCTGCCTCCGGGCCGAGGACCGCCTGCCGAGCTGGGCGACTACCGCGGCGCTCGCGCTCTCGACCGTCCTCGTCACATACGCCGTCGAATTCTTCGCCGACCCCGTCGAGAGCGTGTGGGCGATCTTCTACGTCGCCGTCGGGCTTCAGGCCGGCTACTTCCTCAGCCGCTGGTGGGCGGCGGCGCAGGTAGCGCTCGTCGCGGCCGCCTATGGGCTCGTCATGTGGGGCCACGCGGGCGCGCTCGAGGTGTGGCTCGGGACGGTCGCGACGGTCGCGCTGGGAACGTGGATGGTCGCGACGATGCGAGTGCGCGTTCGCCGCTTGATCGATCGGCTCGCGGACGCCGCGCGCACGGACGGGCACACCGGCCTGCTGAACAGGCGCGGCCTCCAGGAGGTCGCGGAGCTCGAGCTCGAGCGCGCACGCCGCGGCGAGCGCACGGTCAGCATCGTCGTCGTCGACATCGACCGCTTCGGGGACTACAACGAGCAGCACGGGCACAGCGCTTCCGACCGCGCGCTCAAGGCGCTCGCCGCCGTGCTCCAGGAGAGCAAGCGCCGGATCGACGTTGCGGCGCGCATCAGCGGCGAGGAGTTCGCCCTGATCACCCCGGACACCGACGAGCACGGCGCCTACGTCCTGGCGGACCGGCTGCGGCGCCAGGTTCGCGAGGCGTTCTCTCAGGATGGCCTGACGGTGTCGCTCGGCATCGCCAGCTATCCGAAGCACGGCGCCACGGTCGAGGAGCTCATGACCGGCGCCGACCGCGCGGTGTTCGCGGCGAAGGCGCTCGGCCGTGATCGCACCGTCATCTTCAACCGGGAGATCGCCGCCGGTCTGCTGGGCGAGGAGACGCGCCAGCTCGCGGTCGAGGAGGGCCACCTAGCCGCGGTGCTGGTGCTGGCCGAGACCCTCGACATGCGCGACTCGGGGACCGCACGCCACTCGCAGCTCGTCGGCCGCTACACGCGCTTGATTGCCACCGAGATGGGCATGAGCCCCGAGGAGGTGGAGCGCATGCACCTCGCAGGCGTGCTCCACGACATCGGCAAGATCGGGATTCCCGACTCGATCCTCAAGAAGCCCGCCGCGCTCGAGCCGCACGAGTGGGCCGAGATGCGCAAGCACCCCGAGCTCGGCGCGCGCATCCTCCAGGGCGCGCACTTCGACGACATCGCTACCTGGGTCCTCGCACACCACGAGCGCCCCGACGGCCAGGGCTATCCGCTGGGCCTCGCGGCCGACCAGATTCCGCTTCAGGCGCGCGTGCTCGCGGTCGCCGATGCCTACGAGGCGATGACGAACGACCGCGTGTACAGGCCGGCGATGCCCGAGACGGAGGCGCGGGCGGAGCTCAAGCGCTACGCCGGCACCCAGTTCGACCCGGAGATCGTCGAGCTGTTCGTGAAGCTGCTCGAGCGGGAGGAGCGCTCCGGCGGTTCGCTTGGCTCGCGAGTCTCGAGGGCGCTGCGATGAGCGCGCACCGGGTCGCACGGGTCAGGGATTTCCTCGCGCGCGGCGGATACCGCGGCGCGGACATGGACGTCGTCCGCCGCGTGACGGCGGCGACCGCATTCCTTACCGCGCTGGTGACCGCCGTCCTCGCGCCGCTGTCGCCGCCCGACGGGCCCGTCGCCGCGCCGATCGGCTGGTCGGTTCTCTGCATCATCGTCGGCGGGCTCGTCCTCGTCGGGCTGCGGCTCGATCGGACGACCGACTTCAAGCCGGACACGGCGCTCGCGCTCCACTACGCGGGGCTTGCGTGTGTCGCGCTCGTGGTGTGGCTCTCGGATGGCCGCGGCTCCCCGTACACCACGCTCTTCCTGCTCTGGATGGGCATCGCGGGCGCTTCCCATCCGCCGCGCCGAACGCTGGGGATCATCGCGGCGACCGCTGGGCTCGCGTGCCTGCCGTTCTTCTACGACGACTGGTCCGGCGTGTTCGCCGGCGACATGGCACTGCGGCTCGTGATCTGGTCGGCGCTCACGATGATGGCCTGCATCTGGACCACGCGCGTGCGCATGCAGCGCGCCGACCTGATGGCCGACGAGGAGCAGGCCAAGCGCCAGGCCCGGCTCGACCCGCTGACCGGCCTCGGCAACCGGCGCGCGTTCGACGAGCGGCTCGACCGGGCTGTTGACAGCGCACGGATGAACTCGCAGCCGCTCAGCGTGATCGTCGCCGACCTCGACGACTTCAAGATCATCAACGACTCGTTCGGGCATCTGAACGGCGACGAGCTCCTGCGCACCGCGGCGGCCGCTATGCGCGCGGCCGTACGCGACCATGACGCCTGTTACCGGTGGGGCGGCGACGAGTTCGCCGTGCTGCTGCCCGGTGTCGAGCAGGACGTGGCGGAGAAGGTCGCCGAGCGCGTGTCGGCGAGCATCGTCGCGTCGTGCATCCGCCCCGGCGGCGATCCGCAGACGCTGGCGTGGGGGACCGCGGAGCTCGCTCCCGAGATGCAGGCCTCCGACCTGCTTGCGTCAGCCGACCTCGCGCTGATGACCCGCAAGCACAAGCGCAGCAGCGGGCGATTCCGCGCCGAGCTGCCCGAGTCCGAGGCGAACTAGCCCAGTCGGACATCCGTCCATCGCGGCGCCCGAATTTTCGGGTGTGCGCGCGCCGGTGCCGACAGCAGCCATTAGAGGCGCGCGCGCGATGCGCTGCGCTCACAACGCAACCCTTCCCCCACCGATGAACCCGAGGCACCGCACGCTGCTCGCAACCCTCGCGCTGGTCGCTGCCCTGGCCGCGCCTGCCTCTGCCGCGCAGAAGGGGATCGAGACGGACCTGACCTCGGGCTTGAGCAGCAAGCAGCGCAGCAGGACGGTCGCGGGCGTGGAGGACCTGGGAGCGAACTGGATGCGCCTGAAGATGTCCTGGAGCGACATCGAGGCGAACGCCAAGGGCTCGTACAGCATGCTGGGCACCTACGACACGGCGTTCGCGAGCGCGGCGAGCACCGGCGCGAAGGTCGTGGTCACGGTCTACACGTCGCCGGAGTGGGCGTCCGGCCGAACGGATCCCGACTCCCCGCCTGTGGACCCCGATGACTATGCGGACTTCCTGCGTTTCGCGGCCACGCGGTGGGGCGACAAGGTCGATGCCTGGGAGATCTGGAACGAGCAGAACAACAGCGCGTTCTGGAGCACAGGCCCGAGTCCGTCCGGTTACGCGGAGCTCTTGAAGGCGGCCTATCCCGCCGTCAAGCACGTCGACCCGACCGCGCTCGTCGTCTACGGCGGCGTCGATCACAACGACTACCGCTTCGTCGAGCAGTCGTATGCGGCGCAGCCGAATCTCGGCAACTACTACGACGTCATGGCGACGCATCCGTATCCAGCCGCGGCGAACGCTGCACCGGAGCGCACCTGGCTCACGAGCGACGGCCGCCTGGGAGCGAGCTCGTTCCCCGCATACCGCGAGGTCCGCAACGTCATGCTCGCCCACGGCGACGCCAAGCCGCTGTGGTTCACCGAATTCGGATGGTCGACGAGCACGCTCTACGGCCAAGGCGTCTCCGACAGCACGCAGGCCGCTTACTACACGCGGGCGATGCAGTGTGTCGAGCAGGACCCCTACGTGCAGGTGGCGATTTGGTACGCCTACCGCAACCCCGGCTGGGGGAACACCTGGTTCGACCAGCTCGGGCTCGTGCGCACCAACTTCTCGAAGAAGTCCGCCTACGACGCCTTCAAGAGCTACACGCCCGGGAGCGTGGGGTGCGCGTTGGTCTTCCCAGCGCCGGAGCCCGCGCCCGAGCCTCAGCCGGAGCCCACGCCGGAGCCTGCGCCCGAGCCGGAGCCCGTCTCTGAGCCGACCGATCCCGAGCCCACCGCCGCCCCCGCTTCCGAGGAGGACGAGGAGGATCCGGTCGCGTCGACCAGCCGCACCCTCGACATCCGAGTCGTGCGGCTCGGCGCGCGGACAGCCCGGGGCGACACCCGCACCCCGAGCAGCCGTGCACGGTTCGACGTCGTGGGGCGTGTATCGAACGGCCGCCGCGGCCACGTCGAGCTCAACCTCAGGTGTGAGGGCGGCGGCGACGACAGCTGGCGCCGCAGCATCACGCGCAAGGTGGATCTGAGCCGGACCGGGGACTACTCGGAGCGGATCAGGCCCCGCACGAAGGGCTCGTGCCGGCTGCGGGCGGGATACCACGCGTTCGGCGTGCGCCTCGCGCGGTCGCCGGTCGTGCGCTTCAGGACCTGACGAACTAGCCACGTACTCTCCGGCGCGTGGAACGCGCCCGGCTGCGACTGGCTGTCTATGGGACGACGGTCCTGGGCCTGTTCGTCGCGGCGACCGTGGGCGGATGGCTGCCGAGCGCCGAGGAGGTACGTGACTGGGGCGACGGGCTCGGATGGGTGGGACCGTTGATCTTCATCCCCGCGGCCGCCTGCGGCCTGTGCCTGTTCGTCCCCGGCCCCGTGCTCGCCGGAGCCGCCGGCCTCCTGTTCGGCACGGCGGCGGGAACGGCGGTCGCGCTCGCCTTCATCGTGCTCGGCGCCGTGATGCAGATGTCGATCTCGCGCTACCTCGCCGGCGACGCTGCCGCGCAGCTCCTGCCCGAGCGCATCAAGCGCTTCGACGGCTTCATCGCCGAGCGCGGCTTCTGGGCTGTCTTCTACATGCGGCTCGCCCCGGCGATCCCGTACAACCTCGTGAACTACGGCGCCGGACTGACCAGCCTGAAGGTCCGCGCGATGGCCGCCGGGACGGCCCTCGGCGCTGCGCCGCGCTCGTTTGCCTGGGTGGCGCTCGGCGGCAACCTCGACGACCTCGGCTCGACGGAGGCGAAGGTCGCAATCGCGCTGCTCGTCGTGATGGCCGTCGTCGGGGCGCTGCTCGCGCGGCGCCAGTTCGCGGCGGAGCGGTCGGCATGACCTACTACGCGCGCGTGCGCGCGTTCTCTTACTTCGAGCTCGTGCTGTTCACGTCGCTGCTCGTCGTCTGGATCGGGGACATCGACCCGGAGTTGAAGACGGTGCTCGGCTGGTGCCACGGCTTCGGCTGGATCGCGCTCTGCCTGCTGGTCGCGAACGGGTGCGTGCGGGGCGTGTTTCCGTGGCCGCTGCTGGCGGCGACGGTGTCGCCTGCGGGGCCGCTCGGGTCGTCGATCGGGTTTGTGGTGCTGGACCGGCGCGTACGCTAGAGGCGTGTTCCCCCTCAACCTCCCGAACGTCCTCACGCTTGTGCGGATCATGCTCGTGCCCGTGCTCGTCGTCGCGCTGCTCGACGAGACGCCGAACGGGGACACGATCGCGGCGATCGTCTTCGCCATCGCGGCGGTGACCGACGGCCTCGACGGCTACTTCGCGCGCTCGCGCGAGTCGGTTACGACGTTCGGGAAGGTGATGGACCCGATCGCGGACAAGCTGCTCATCGCGGCCGCGCTGATTTCGCTCGTCTCGCTCGACCGAGTGGCGGCCTGGGTCGCGATGGTGATCATCGCGCGCGAGTTCGCCGTGAGCGGACTGCGGGTCGCCGCGGGCCAGCAGGGCATCGTCATTCCGGCCAGCCTGCTCGGCAAGGCGAAGACCATCCTGCAGGTGGCGATGGTGATGGCGCTGATCGCGGTGGAGGACTCGGGCGCGGCGTGGGTCCAGGCCGTCGTCTACAGCGCCGTCGCGATGACGGTGATCTCCGGAGCCGACTACTTCCTCAACGTCCGCAAGCGGATCGAGGAGGCGCGGCGACGTCGGTTGGATCAGTCGACGGGGACGCGCTCGACTTCGTAGGCGATCCGCTCGAGCAGCTCGTCGCGGCTCGTACCGCGAACGTAGAGCGCACGCTCGAGGGCCGGCCCGTAGAGGTCGAAGCAGGCGAACAGCACGTCGATCGTCCCGACGGCGGGGGCACCGCGGTGGAGCGCCATGTCGCGCGACCGCTCGGTGACCTCCTCGACGCCCGGAACCTTGTCCGGCTTGTGCCGCTGTGTCGGTTCTGCTGCCGCGGTGTCGATCGGCGCCTCGCCGACTCCGATTGCCTGCATCGCGGCTCCGACGAGTCCGAAGAGCCGCATGACGCGGACCCACCGCTCGGCGGCGTCGTACTCGTCGCGCGCGTGTAGGACAGACGTCCCGGCTAGCCCCAGCACTATCGCGGCGTCTTGAGAGATTCGAGGGAACATCCTGGTCATCCGATCGGAGGATGCAGGTGTTTCCCGTAGTTCTGACCGACCCGCCTAAACGGATGTTTCCGTTCTATAGTGGCCAGTGGCTAGACGTCCGGGCCTCCACCGGCTCCATAGATGAGGCGCAGCCCCTCGCGGCAATGCCGCGAACGTGACAACCGACATAGGTCAAGGAGAGGGCGGTCCTCCGCTGTGGGGGCTGCTGTAGCCGAGTCACATAGGAGCGAGGGGTTGACTTCGAAAGACGAGGGAGCACTGCTCACAGAGCAGCCGGGGGCCGCGTTCACGCAGGACGACCGCGAGCCGCCGTTTGCCGAGCTCGATGAGCTGCGCAATCTCGTCGCCGACGGCAAGGAGCGCGGCTACCTGACGTACGAGGAGATCGCGGCGTGCCTCGAGGAAGTCGACGTCACCAAGGAGCAGGTGCAGTCGCTCCACGGCCATCTCGTCGACAACGGGATCGACGTCGTCTCGCAGGACGGCAAGCCGGCCGTCTCGGAGCTGGGCAAGGTCGAGGCCGCGGCGGCGGGGCAGAAGGACCCGGTCGCGCCGAAGAAGGCGGAGATCGACCTGACCGTCGAGCCGTCGCTCGACTCGCTTCGTCTCTACCTCCGCTCGATCGGCCGCGTGGAGCTGCTGACCGCCGACGAGGAGGTCACCCTCGCAAAGCGGATCGAGCGCGGCGACATGCGCGCGAAGCAGCAGATGGTCGAGGCGAACCTGCGCCTCGTCGTGTCGATCGCGAAGGGCTACCTCGGCCGCGGGCTCACCTTCCTCGACCTGATCCAGGAGGGATCCCTCGGGCTGATCCGCGCGGTCGAGAAGTTCGACTACCGCCGCGGCTACAAGTTCTCTACGTACGCGACTTGGTGGATCCGGCAGGCCGTCACCCGCGCGATCGCCGACAAGGCGCGCACGATCCGGATTCCCGTCCACATGGTCGAGAAGCTGAACAAGGTCGTGCACGTGGAGCGCCAGCTCGTGCAGGAGCTTGGGCGCGAGCCGTCGCCGGAGGAGATCGCCGGGGAGCTCGAGACGACGCCACGCGAGGTCAAGGACATCCTGCGCATGGCGCAGCTGCCGGTGTCGCTCGAGAAGCCGATCGGCGAGGAGGAGGAGTCCGAGCTCGGCGACTTCGTCGAGGACGAGACCGCCGAATCTCCGTTCGAGCTCGCCTCGGAGAATCTCCGCCGCGAGAACGTGCGCAAGGCGCTTGACGCGCTGCCCCAGCGCGAGCGCGAGGTGATCGAGATGCGCTTCGGCCTGAAGGGCCACGAAGCGCGGACGCTCGAAGAGGTCGGCCGCGCCTTCGGCGTCACCCGCGAGCGCATCCGCCAGATCGAGAACAACACGCTGAAGAAGCTCCAGGGCCTCCCCGAGGCCCAGGGCCTGCGCGACGCGCTCGTCTAAGAGCGCAACAGCTTCGTAACCCTCGTCGCACACGCGTCACCCGCCGCGCCATAGCGTCGCGCGCGTGAAACCAAGGGAGCAGGGCGACTGGGGCGAGCGAATGGCGGCGATGCGTGGCTGCCTCGGCGCAGGGCTACGGCGTCGACATCCGCCTGTGTGGCCACAGTCCCGATGTCGATCTCGTGGCCGACGATCGACGGCCAATTGGTGCGCGTCCAGGTCAAGAGCTCGCGCTGCTTCCATCGGAACGGGCGGTGGTGCGTAGCCACTTGCACGCGCGGCGGAAACCAGAGCTGGAATGGGTCGTGAAGCAATGGACTCGTCGCGTTGTGACTATCTGTTCGTCGCCGTCGCGGACGGCCGACGGTGGTTTATCCCGTCAAGCGCCATCGGCGGAGGCACCTCGACCAGTTGGCGGGCCGAAGTACGCGGAGTACGAGGTCGAGCCGGGGCCGCGATGCCGCTTTCGGACGACCTGGAACCGGCGGTCTAGACTGCCGCGAGATAGCTCGGGGGGATGTCCGAGTGGTTAAAGGAGATGCGCTGTAAACGCATTGGCTATGCCTACGCAGGTTCGAATCCTGCTCCCCCCACTGACCGGCTTCGGCCGGCTTGGCACGCCCAGTTAGCTCAGTTGGTAGAGCACCTCCATGGTAAGGAGGGGGTCGCCGGTTCGAGTCCGGCACTGGGCTCTAGCGCGATACTTGAGCAGACCATGTCTCAGGAGAACGTGGAGCGCCTCCAGCGCGGGCTCGACAAGTTCATACGTACCGGCACGCCCGCATGGGAGGACATCCATCCCGACGTCCAGGTTTTCGACCACGACATACCGGACGCCGGCGATTACCGGGGCCACGCCGGCTATGCGAGGTGGCTTCAAGACTGGGGCGAGGCGTGGGAGAGCTACACGGCCGAGCCCGACGTGTTCATCGACGCCGGCGACAAGGTCGTCGTCGAGCTGAAGCTCCACACCAAGGGCGGCGGCAGCGGCATCGAGATGGAGCGGCGCGACGCGATCCTGTTCACGTTCGACGACGGGCTCATAGCCCGTCTCGACTACTTCAACAATCCCGACCAGGCCCATGAGGCCGCCGGGCTGCGGGAGTAGACATCGACAAGCAACGAATCAGCACCGCCGCGGCGAAGTACCTCGTGAATCCGGTGGTCAAGACGCTCCATCGCGTCGGCCTCCCGTTCCCCGGCACGTGCATCATCGAGACGACCGGGCGCAAGAGCGGCGAGCCGCGCCGCAACCCGGTGGGCAAGGGGCTCGACGGCGACACTTTCTGGATCGTCGCCGAGCACGGCGAAAGAGCCTCATACGTGAAGAACCTCCGCGCGAACCCGCGCGTGCGCGTGAAATGCGGTGGCCGCTGGCGGACGGGCACGGCGACGCCGCTGCCCGAGGACGACTGGCGCGCGCGCCAGCGCGAGCCCTACATGGCGAAGCTGAACGCCGCGACCGTGCGCGTCATGAAGACCGAGCCGATGACGGTCCGCGTAGATCTCGATCCTTAGAAACGTGAGGAGGATCGTTTTCGCAGTGATCGCCGCGGCGCTCGCCGGGTGCGGCGATACAGATGTGCACGTCCAGCGCGAGCCGCTGCCCCCGGTCTCCAACAAGCCCGGCAAGCTCCCGCCCGGCCGCGGTTACCTTCTCGCGCGCGTGCGCGAGGACGTCCTCGCCTACGACCGGCCAAACGGCCGCCCGACGGCGTGGCTTCGCACGGAGACGCCGTTCGGCGAACCCCGCACGCTCGGCATCGCGAAGGTCCGCGACAAACGCCGCTGGCTCGGCGTCCACAGTCCCGTGTTCGCGAACGACGAGATGGGCTGGATCCCGAACGACCCCGACTCGCTCGACCTCACCCGCACGCGCTACTCACTGCGCGTCTCGCTCTCGAACACGGAGATCGACCTTCGCCGGGGTCGGAAGACCGTGCGCGAAATCCCGATCGCGGTCGGCCGCGCCGGAACCGAGACGCCGCCCGGCCGCTTCCAGGTCACCGACAAGCTTCCGGCCAGCCGTTTCCCGGACGGCCCCTACGGCTGCTGCATCATCCCGTTGTCGGCGCGCCAGCCGAACCTGCCCGCGGGCTGGGCCGGGGGCGACCGAATCGCCATCCACGGCACGACTCAACCGGAGACGATCGGTCAAGCCGCGTCGAACGGATGCCTGCGTGCCAGCGACACCGACCTCCGGGTCCTCATGCGCGACGTGCCCGTTGGCGCTCCTGTATTCATCACCCGGTGAAGGTCGGACTCGTACTCGGGGCGGGCGGGGTCATGGGCGGCGCCTGGCTGACGGGTGGGCTCGAGGCCCTCGCGCGCGAAACGGGATGGGACCCCGCCAGCGCCGACTACATCGTCGGCACCTCGGCCGGCTCGCTGATGGGCTCCCTGCTCGCGTCCGGGATCCCGCCGTGGTTCATGGTCGCCCACTCTGCGGGCGAGGTCTTCGACGGCCTGTCGGGGCCGGACGGCCGCGCAGCCCGAGACGCCGATCGCTCCGGCGGCGCTGTGTTCCGGCTCGCCAAGGGCTTCCCGCGCGTCGGCCCCGGCTCGTTCTCGCTGATCAAGCACGGCCTCGCGCGCCCCGGGCCGCGCACGCCGACCGCGGTCATCTGCGGCCTCCTGCCCGAGGGGCTGATCTCGAACGAGCCGATCAAGGACACGATCCGCCGCGCCCAGTCCGGCACCTGGCCGGACCACCCGAATCTCTGGGTGATCGCGTGCGATTACGCGACCGGCCGCCGCGTCGTGTTCGGCAAGCGGGGCGCGCCACCGGCCGACATCGCCGACGCCGTCGCTGCCTCCTGCGCGATCCCGGGCTTCTACCGGCCGGTCACGATCGCCGGCAAGCGCTATGTCGATGGCGGCGTGTGGTCCACCTCCAACCTCGACATCCTCCGCGACGAGCCGCCCGACCTCGTCATCTGCCTGAACCCGACGTCGTCGCTCCACCCGCCGCAGGCGTGGAACCCGGCCCACCAGATCGCGCACTTCTTCCGCCGCACGTCAGGCCGCGTGCTCGGCAGCGAGGCGAAGGCCCTTCGCGGCGTCGGCAAGAAGGTGGTCCTGGTTCAGCCCACCGACGAGGACCACGCCGTGATGGGCGCCAACCTGATGGCCACCCGTAACCGCAATCGCGTGATCCAGACGGCGATCGAGACAGTCGGGCGCCACCTGCGCGAGCCGGGTGTTCGCGAGCTGCTGCGCGACCTGCCCGCGGGCGAGCCGCACAAGCTCGCCAGGCCGCCCGGCCCGCCGGATACGTGGCCTCGGATAGGCGCGCGGGCGTAAGCTCTCCAACCCCGGGCAAGCCTCTGGGGAGAGGTATGGCGACGGAGAGCACACAAAGCACGAGGCAGAGCGCCAACGGCTCCTCGCCCAACGGTGGCGATCCGCAGGCTGCGGAGAACGGCGGGCTGTCCGCCGTCGAGCTCGGATCCCGTCTCGCGAAGGCAATCTCCTCGCTCGCCCAGTCGCGCATTCCGAAGGCCGACCTCGACGAGCGCGACACCGACTACATCCGCGAGACCCTGCCGGGCCTCTGGATGCTCGCGAGCTACTACTTCCGCGCCGACGTGCGCGGACTCGACCGCATTCCCGCGAGCGGTCCGGTCCTCCTGGTGGGCAACCACTCGGGCGGCAATCTCACGCCCGACACGCACGTCTTCACCCTCGCCTTCACCACCCACTTCGGCGTCGAGCGCCGCTTCTTCCAGCTCGCCCACAACCTGGTGCTCGCGATGCCCGGCCTCGGAGGCCTGCGCAAGTTCGGCACCGTCGCGGCGTCGCCGCAGAACGCCGAGAAGGCGCTCGACACGGGCGCGGCGCTGCTCGTCTACCCCGGCGGCGACTACGAGGTCCACCGCCCGATCTGGGACTCGGCGAAGGTCGACTTCGACGGCCGCCAGGGCTGGATCCGGCTTGCACTGCGCAAGAAGGTGCCGATCGTGCCCGTCGTCGCGATCGGCGGGCAGGAGACAGCGCTCTTCCTGTCCCGCGGGGAGCGGCTCGCCCGCCTCTTCGGCCTCGACCGCCTGCTACGCCTGAAGGTCCTGCCGATCTCGCTCGCGCTTCCGTGGGGCGTCAACGTCGGCGACATGCTCGGCCACTTCCCGCTGCCGGCGAAGATCACGATCCAGGTGCTCGACCCGATCGACATCCGCGAGGAGTTCGGCTCGAACCCCGACCTCGATGAGGTCTACGACGCGATACTCGGACGGATGCAGAGCACGCTCACCGCGCTCGCCGAAGAGCGGCGGCTTCCAGTAATCGGCTGATGCGGATCGAAGAGAGCGTCAGGATCGACGCGTCCCCGGAGGAGATCTGGGCGATCGTCACCGACCCGGAGCAGTACCCCAACTTCGCCGACTCGATCACGCGCTGGGAGCCGGAGGGCGAGAAGGACCGCGGCCTCGGCGCGCGCTACACGATGCGGATGCGCGCCGGCTCGGCCGAGGTCGGCGGCTTGGTCGAGGTCGTCGAGTGGGACGAGTGCTGCGACATGGCGTGGACCAGCATCACCGGGATCGACCAGCGCGGCCGCTGGCGGCTGCGCGGCCAGGAGGACGGGACCACGGAGGTCACGCTGCGGCTCGCGTACCAGGCACCGGGCGGCCTGCTCGGGATGATCTCCGACCAGGTGTCCGCGCGCACGGTGCGCGGCAACCTTCGCGGGACTGTGCAGAACCTCAAGGCGATGATCGAAGGAGAGGAAATGAGCTCCAGGGGAGGCGGGTTCAACCCGATCGGTTTGGTCGGCCAGGCGGCCGAGACCGTGCGTGTGGCAGTGACATCCGGGCTTGCCCGCCCGTCGCGGCCGGACCGAATGACGCGCGCGCTGTTGCAGTTCGTGCGGCTCGGGTCGACGCCGGCAGCGGGCTACACGATCAACGCGACCCTCCGCCCCGACGACACGGCGATCATCGACGAGCTCGGCACGCTCTCGTTCGGCGAAGTCCACGAGCGCACCAACGCGCTCGCGAACGCGTGGCTCGATGCGGGCCTGGGCGAGGGCGACGGCGTCGCGATCATGTGCCGCAACCACCGCGGCTTCATCGAGGCCACCGTCGCGGCGTCGAAGATCGGTGCACACGCCCTCTACCTCAACACTGCCTTCGCCGGTCCCCAGCTCACCGAGGTCGTGCAGCGCGAGAAGCCCACGGCGATCGTCTACGACCAGGAATTCACGGAGCTGCTCGAGGACGCCGGCAAGCGCCGCAAGCGCTTTATCGCCTGGGTCGAGGACGACTCTCCGCCCGATACAACGCTCGAGGAGCTGATCGAGTCCGGCGACACCGAGGCGCCTGTCCCACCCGCGGAGTCCGGCCGCGTCGTGATCCTCACGTCCGGCACCACGGGCACGCCGAAGGGGGCCTCGCGGAAGACGCCCGACGGCCTCAGTCCCGCGATCGCGCTCCTCTCGCGCATCCCGCTGAAGGCCGGTGAGCGCACGATGATCGCCGCGCCGCTCTTCCACTCGTGGGGGTTCGCCCACTTCACGCTCGGCATGGCGCTCCACTCCACCTACGTCCTGCAGCGGAAGTTCGACCCGGAGGGCACGCTGTCCGCCATCGCCCAGCACGAGTGCACCTCGTGCCCGATGGTCCCGGTGATGCTGCAGCGCGTCCTCGAACTGCCCGAGGACGTGCGCTCGAAGTACGACACCTCGACGCTGCGCACGGTGCCGGTGTCGGGATCCGCGCTCCCCGGCGACCTGGCGATCAAGTTCATGGACGAGTTCGGCGACGTGATCTACAACCTCTACGGCTCGACCGAGGTGGCCTGGGCGACGATCGCCACGCCCGCCGACCTACGCGCCGCGCCGGGCACCGCCGGCAAGCCGCCACTCGGAACCGACCTCCGGATCTACGACGAGAATGGCCGCGAGCTGCCGCGCGGTGAGACCGGTCGCATCTTCGTCAAGAACGACATGCTCTTCGAGGGCTACACGGGCGGCGGCGGGAAGGACATGATCGACGGGCTCATGTCGAGCGGCGACGTTGGCTACCTCGACGACCAGAACCGGCTCTTCGTCGAGGGCCGCGACGACGACATGATCGTGTCGGGCGGCGAGAACGTCTTCCCGCAAGAGGTCGAGGATTTGATCGCGCGCCAGGACGGCGTCGACGAGGTCGCGGTCATCGGCGTCGACGACGAGAAGTTCGGCCAGCGGCTGAAGGCCTACGTCGTCAAGAAGAAGGGCGCGAGCGTGACCGAGGAGTCGATCCAGCAGGTCGTCAAGTCGAACCTCGCGCGCTACAAGGTGCCGCGCGAGGTCGAGTTCATCGACGAGCTACCGCGCAACGCAACCGGCAAGGTCCTCAAGCGCGAGCTCAAGGAGCAGCACGAGGAGAAGGAAGAGGCGACGGCCTAGCCGTCGCCCTCGCTCTCGTCCTTCTCGCCCGCTACGTCTGGCGAGTTCGGATCGGTCGGGCCGCCGGGAATCGGGTCGCCCTTGTACTCGTCAGGGTTGTCGACCTTCTCGCCGTCGATCGACACCGAGCCGTCGTCGTGATGGCGCACACCTGATGGCCCGAGGTTCTTCTCCGGGCCCTCCTCGTACGTGTGCGTGCCCTCAGGCCCGCCCAACGTCTCGTACTTGGCCTTGCCGTCGGGCCAGTCCTCGAGCTTCTCGGGCGGGCTGTCCTCGAGCTCCTCCATCTCCTTCTTGGCCTCGTCCTGCTCCTCCTCCGACGCTTGCGCCTTCTCGGCAGCGTCGTCCTTCTGTTCCGCAGACTCAGACATTCGTCCTCCTTCGCTTGTCGAGGCCGTACCCGGGGTACTTGAGCTTCATGCCAGAACTGGTCCTTGGCCCCGTGCTCCGCTACGTCGACGCGACGGAGGCGACCGTCTGGGTAGAGACAGATGCCGCCTGCGAGGTCGAGATCCTCGGCTCGACGGAGCGCACCTTCCACGTCGCGGGCCACCACTACGCGCTCGTGCACGTCACCGGCCTGGAGGAGAACCAGCCGCACCCGTACGAGGTCAAGCTCGACGGCGAGGCCCGCTGGCCGGACCCGGGGTCGGACTTACCGCCCTCGGTCATCCGCACGACCGGCCACCAGGGCCGGATGAAGATCTGCTTCGGCTCGTGCCGGGTCTCGCTGCCCCACGAGCCGCCGTACTCGAAGTCCAAGGAGGACGACGAGCGCGGGCGCGAGGTGGACGCGCTCTACGCGCTCGCCCGCAGGATGATCAACCAGGAACCCCACGAGTGGCCGGACATGCTGGTGCTGCTCGGCGACCAGGTGTACGCGGACGAGGTGTCGCCGAAGACGCTCGAGTTCATTCGCTCGCAGCGCGACACCTCGGAGCCTCCGGGCGAGGAGGTGAAGAACTTCGAGGAGTACACGCGCCTCTACTGGGAGGCGTGGGGCGACCCGTGGATCCGCTGGCTCTTCTCGAACGTCCGAACGCCGATGATCTGGGACGACCACGACGTCCACGACGACTGGAACATCTCCCGATCCTGGGTCGAGGAGTACCGGCAGCACCCCTGGTGGAACGAGCGGATCGCCGGCGCCGGCATGAGCTACTGGATCTACCAGCACCTCGGGAACCTCTCGCCCGAGCACATCCGCGAGGACAAGATCTACGCGCGCGTGCGCGAGGCCGACGACGCGGCATCCCTTCTGCATGAGTTCGCGCTGCACAACGACCGCAAGACGGAGGGGACGCGCTGGAGCTACTGCCGCGACAACGGCGACGTCCGCCTGATCGTGCTCGACTCGCGCTCGGGGCGTGTACTGGATCCCGATGAGCGGAAGATGCTCGACGACGAGGAGTGGGATTGGTTCGTCGAGCATCTCAAGGGCGACTTCGACCACCTCCTGATCGCGAGCTCGGTGCCGTTTCTCCTGCCCGGCGGCGAGCACGGCCTCGAGTCGTGGAACGAGGCGGTCACAGAGGGCGCATGGGGAAAGCTCGCCAGCCGCCTCGGCGAGAAGGTCAGGCAGGGGCTCGACCTCGAGCACTGGGCGGCGTTCCGGCGTTCCTTCGAGAACATGTCGATCGTCCTCGAGGAGGTCGCGGCGGGGAAGTACGGCAAGCCTCCGTCGACCGTCGTGATGCTCTCGGGGGACGTCCACCACGCCTACCTGGCCGAGGTCGCGTTCAGGAAATCGGTGGGCGCCCAGAGTGCGGTCTATCAAGCCACCTGCTCGCCGTTCCGCAATGGGCTGAGCACGCGTGAGCGGGCGATGGTGCGGTTCGCGAGCGGGCGCGTCGGCCAGGCGATCGGAAACGTCCTGTGCCGTGCGGCCGGTGTGCCGCCTGCGCGCATCCGCTGGCGGATCGACGAGGGCCCATGGTTCGACAACCAGGTGGCGACGCTCGACCTCGACGGCCCGTCCGCCCGCTTCAGGCTCGAGAAGACGGACCCGGACGACTGGCAGGAGGCGACCCTGCACGAGGTCTCCGAGCGGCAGCTGCGCTGACTAGTCGGCCAGTTCGGGCGGCACGGTCACGACCCTGTCGAGGGCAGCGCCCTCGTAGAAGGCCTGTGGCGGGAACTTGCCGTTCACGCGCATGATCGCGATCCGTCCTGGCTGGACGTCGCCGTTGTCGTCGAGACGGAAGCTGCCGTAGAGCCCGTCCTCTATCCGGGTGTCGAAGAGCTCGGCGAGCACGGACTCGCGCGTGCCGTCGGAACGCGCGATCGCGTCGAGCACGGCCTCCGTGGCCTGCGCGGCGGTCATCACATATGAAGCACGCGAATTGAGGACGCCGAAATCGCGCGCAAAGCGCTCGCCCTCCGGCGTCAAGTACCGGGACGCCGACGGAAAGTCGGTAGTGCTGATGTAGAGGCCGTGTGCGTCGCGGCCGACCGTGTCGAGCCAGTCGGAAGCCGGCAATACGTCGATCGTCATCACCGTCACGGCGTTTCCGAGGCGAGCTCGCAGCGACTGCAGCACGCGCTCGGCGCCTTCTCCCAGGGGCGCGGCCAGGAAGACCCCGTCGGCGCCCGACTGCGCGACGGCGTTGACTATGTCGTCGGCGTCCTCCGTCCCGGACATAAAGTCGCTCGAGCCGGCGATCGTGACCCCGAGCCGCTGCGCGGCCCGTTCGAACGGGCGTCCGTGGATTTTTGCCCAGTCGCCATCGATCTGGGATACGACGTAAACGGCCTTGAGCCCCAGATCTTTGGCGAGTACGGCGTCCGCGACGGCCTGCACATCCTCACGAGGGATGCTCCGCGCGTAGTTCCGTACACCCGTCGGGTAGTAGATGTCCGGCGCGCCGCGGGCCTCCGCGATCGGGGGGCCTCGGGTCAGGCCGGGCCCCGTGTTCGACGGGCTGATCATCGCCAGGGGCCCGTCCGGCGCTCGATTCAGGATCGGGATCTCGACCTCGGCGCAGAAGGACGAGAACGTGCCGACGACCGCGACAAGCTGTTCGGCGTGGGCGTAGGCGTTCGCGTTGGACGCGCACTTGCGGAACTCGAAGCCGCCCGTCTCAGGGGTCGAGACGTCGCATGACTGATAGCCGACCGAGTAGTCCCCGGCCCTGAAGCCGCTCTGCTCGACCACGGACCGGATCGCGGCTTCTATCCCGCGTACGTCCGCGGCTCCGGGCCCGGTGAGCGGGAAATCGGAGGCGATCAGGACGTCGGGCGTCTCTCCGCCGGCCGCGACCGCACTGCACGGTGGCGTCGGCAGCTTCCCGGCGATGGTTCCTCCGGCGACGCTGACCCACGCCGCTCCCTCGCCCACTGCCAGTGCTTGCGGTGTTCCAACCGCCGTCTTGGTGGCGACTTCGTTTGTCCCGGGATCGACACGTGAGACGGTCCCGTCGACGTAGTTCCCGACCCAGGGCGCGCCGTCGCCGAACGACACGTAAGTCACGCCACGTCCTACATCGATCGTTCGGGTGACAGGTTCTGGGCCGGGTTCGATCCGCCACAGAAGGCCCTCACTCTGGTCGGTCGCCCATACGGCGCCGCCGCCCACGGCGACGCCCCATAGGAACCCGGCGCCGAACTCGATTGTCTTGCCCACCCGGTTTCGCCGTGGATCGATGCTCGTAATGCACTCGACTGCGCACGGCGCGTCGAGGCTGAGGAACCAGACGCCCTCGTCGCCGGCCGCGATCGTCCAGGCCTGGCGGTTGAAATCGATCCTCGCGACTACTCGGCCGCTGTCCGGGTCGATCCGAGACACGCTTCCGTCCGGGTTGATCGCCCACACGGCGCCGGCGCCGACCGCGATCCGTGGCAGGCCAGCGGTCGGTAGGACGCCTTGGCCGCCGCCGCCCGGCAGTTTCACCGTCCGCGTGACCTCGCCGGATTCCGGGTCGATTCGCGACACGCTGACGATGGCGTTGACGAATTCCCTCCCGCCGACGTTCCCCGCCCACAGCGCTCCTTCGCCGGCGGCCAACTCGCCGGGCTGTCCGCCGGACGTGAACGTATCGGTGATCTCCCCGGTCTCGGGGTCGATCCGCGAGATCGTCTCTTCGCCCTCGGTGAGTGTCCAGACGGCACCCTCGCCCACCGCCACGTTGCCGGGGATCGTCTCGGTGCCTGTGAACCCGGCCAGCTCCCCGCCCGAGGGTGCGAGCTGCGCGACGCCGTTGCCGAGCGGCTCCGCCTCGGAGTCGCCGCCTCCCGTGAGCGCGATGATCCCGGTGACCAACGCGCCCACGAGCAGCACCGCCCCGGCGACGGCGATCGCCCTCCGGTGCTCCGCCAGACGGGAAGGCGCGAACACCTCGGCCATCGCCCGCTGGATGCCAAGCGCATCGCGCGCGGCGTTGATCAGCTCGGAGCACGTGCCCTGGCGCTCGTCGCGTTCCTTGGCGAGCGCTTCCCGGAGCACCGGATCGAGCGCCGGATAGGCACGCAAGGGAGCGGGCGGCTCCTGCATGTGCGCCCACATGGTCTCCGCCTCGGTCGCCCGATGGAACGGGGGCACGCCCGACAGGCACTCGTACAGGACGCACGCGAGCGAGTAGCAATCGGTCCGTCCATCCACGGTCTCGCCGCGGATCTGCTCCGGAGCGAGATAGTCGAGCGTCCCGACCATCTGCCCGGTGTCCGTGGACGCACCTCCGAGCTGCTTCGTGATGCCGAAGTCGGTCAGGTAGACATGGCCGTCCTCGTCGAGCAGGATGTTCGCCGGCTTGACGTCGCGATGAACGAGCCCGCGCCGGTGCGCGGCGTCGAGCGCGCTCGCGACCTGCGCGAGGATCCCGATCGCTCGCTCGGGCGGGAGCTTGCCCTCGCGCTCGAGCACGGACTTCAGGTCGCTTCCCTCGACGTACCGCATCGCGAGGTAGAGCTGGCCGTCGTGCTCGCCCGCCTCGTAGATCGGGATGACGTTCGGGTGGTCGAGCGATGCGGCCATGCGCGGCTCCTTCAAAAAGCGCTCGCGGAACCGCTTGTCACCGGCGAGCTCGGGCGCGATCAGCTTTAGGGCGACCGGGCGCTCGAGCGAGAGATCCGTGGCCCTGTACACGACGCCCATGCCGCCGCGGCCGACGACGGAATCGACGCGATACCGCGCGAAGACCGTGCCCTGTTCCATGAGGCTGCTCACGCGACGCTCCCTGTCAGCGACCAGCCGAAACGAGTCTGCGTCTCGGGCGGCGCTAGGCCACCCGGGCGCTGGCCGCGGCGAACGAGCACGGTCGGTGCCCGTGGTGCTTCGACGAGCTCCGTCCTCACGGCGCCCAGGCCTTCCACTCGCCAGCGCTCCGACAGGCCGAGCACGAGCAGGCCCGCTTCCTCGGCGAGCGCTGTGATGCCGCGCCGCCCGGGAGCTGCCAGCAGCGGTTCGGCCATGACGCCGGCGGTCTTCTGCACGATCAACGACGCATCGGCCAGCAGGCGGCTCGCGTCGCGGCCGTCGTCCTTCCGGTCGGAGGCCGCGCCGATCAGCCGCAGCGGTGCGCCGGTCGCGCTCGCAACCCAGGCGCCGAGCTCGAGCGCGGCCCAGTCGTGCCAGGCAGCGCCGAACGGGACCATCACGGGCCCTGTTCCGAGGGGCTCGCCCTGGGTGACGACGAGACCCACGTCGCACGATGCGTGCTCGAGCACGACTCCCGCCTGACCACCAAGCGGTTCGGCGGCTGCCGTCATCAGCAGCAGGTCGGCGTCCTGCTGAGAGGCGAGCCGCACTACGTCCTCACCCGGCGCCGGCGACGCGAACGCCGCCGTTCGTACCGCAAGGTCGTCGGCGAGCAGCTCGTCCCGGTTTCGCGCCAGCGTGGCGGTCGCGTCCGGGATCTCGTCCGGGGCGACGATGCTCGCGATGATCAGGTCATGCGGCGCCTTCGACCGCGCGAGCGGAGCGCCGAGCGAAACCAGGGCCTCCACGTCGCCGAGCGTCTCGGGGACGAGCAGGATCGACCGGTCCGGGCGACCGTTCGCCACGACCGCCGGCTCGGCCGGCAGGTCAAGGGCGGGGGCGTGGTCGAGGATCGCCTGCTGTAGCTGCCGGAGCTCTCCGCCCGGCTCGAGGCCGAGTTGCTCCGAGAGATCACGCCGGGCCGCGCTGTAGGCCTCGAGCGCGTCGGCCTGGCGGGCGGAGCGATAGAGCGCGAGCATCAGTTGCCATCGCAGTCGCTCGCGCAGGGGATGCTGCGCGGTGAGCGCTTCCAGCTCGCCGACGACCGTCGCATGGGCACCGCGCGCGAGGTCGGCATCGATCCGCGCCTCGACGGCCGCCAACCGCATCTCCTCGAGCCGGGCGATCTCGGTTTGAGCGAACTGCTCATACGCGAGGTCGGCGAGCGCCCGGCCGCGCCACAGGGCCAGCGCGTCGCGGAGCGTGGCGGCCTGTGACTTCGGGTCCGCACCATGCGCGTCGGCGAGGAGCTGCTCGAACCTGGCCAGGTCCAGCTCCGAGGGTGAGACGCGCAACACGTAGCCGGGGGCTCGGGTCAGCAGCCTGTCCTCGCCCAGCTCCTTGCGGAGCCTCGAGACGTGCACCTGCACGCTCTTGGCTGCCGTCGCCGGCGGCTCGTCGCCCCACAGCTCGTCGATCAAGCGGTCGGCGGAGACGACCTCGTTCGCGTGCAGCAAGAGCAGTGCGAGGAGCGAACGCGGCTTTACGCCGCCCAGCGCGAGCAGGCGATCACCGTCAACGACCTCGAGAGGGCCAAGGAGCCGGAATTCCATTTGGCGAGTCCTTTCTCGACCGTACCACCGGAATTGGGTAGCGGCGCCCCCGGGGGCGCCGCTACCTCGCACGTCGGGGTGCCGGTTGGAATCAGACCGCCGCCGCGCGGTTCCTGTGATGGGTGACCGTGAAGACCACGGAGAGCCCGATCAGCAGCAGCCCGAGGGCAGCCCCGGCGCCGATGCCGGCGTCGCCCCAGTCGAAGCCACTCGACGACGCGACGATCGTGGGCTCGGCGACCTTGGGGGCCGGGCTCCGGACGAAGCTGTTGTCCTGAGCGTCCGGGGACCGATGGTCCACGTAGCCCGGCTCTGCGCGCTGGGCCTCGAGCTTCCGCAGCTCGTTCTGCACTTGCTCCGCCTTCTGCATCTGCACTCCGGAGTCGATCGCGTCCGGGGACCGGTGATCGACGTAGCCAAGGCTGCTGGCCGGGGCGGCGAGCCCAACGGCGACGATCGCGATGGCCAGCCGGGGGAACCTGCGTGTCCTGCGAGTCATGTCCACTCCTTTTGCGACGAGACCGTTCCGTTGCGATCTCTGTTGGAAGGAGCTTCCGCAGCGGCGGTAAACGCTCGGGTGGTCGACCGGTAAACGCCGCGCGCGCTGAGCTAGACTCCGGCCTCGGCTCCGCACCCGCGGGGTCGTTTCTTTCTGACCGGAGGCACCGTGGCACGCGGAGACATCCGAATCGCCGTGACCCTCGCGTGCGAGGAGTGCAGGCGGCGCAACTACCAGACGAACAAGTCCAAGCGCAACAACCCGGATCGCATAGAGCTGCGCAAGTACTGCCGCTGGTGCGGCAAGCACACGCCGCACAAGGAGACCCGCTAGGCCGCCATGGCCCGTAACCGGCAACGGGCGAAGGAGCGGCAGGCGGCCCGGCGCGCGGCTCGTCAGGCCGGGCAGGGCCCGCAGCCCCTGCCTCCGGGCGACGACATCGAAGAGGACGTCGACCTCGCTGTCGGCTCGCCGCCGCACGACCTGGGTCACTCAGACGCCTTCGTCGAGGAGCTCGCCGAGGAGGATGCGGCCGAGGAGGATCTCGAAGCCGCCGCGGACCGGGAGCTCGAGCTCGAGGCCGAGGAGGCCGGCGCGCTCGCGTCGGTCGAGGAGGTCGCGACCGGGCCCCGTGGCGTGCGCGGCGTCGAAGCTGGAGCCGCGGCCGAGGAAAGGCGAGGACTAGGTAAGGTCTGGCACTTCTTCCAGAACGTCTGGGCTGAGCTCCAGCGCGTTCAGTGGCCGGACCGCAGGCAGGTCACCACACTGACGGGCGTCGTTCTGGGCTTTGTACTGATCGCAGGCGGATATCTCGGCCTGCTCGACGCAATCTTCTCGCGAGTAATAGACGAAATCATTTAGAGCATGTTCCGCTGGTACGCAATCAACACCTATTCAGGCCACGAGAACAAGGTCAAGCACAACCTTGAGCACCGCACGATCTCGCTGAACCAGAAGCGGAACGTCCGCCAGGTCGTAATCCCGACCGAGGTCGTGTCGGAGATGAAGGACGGCCAGAAGGTACAGAGCGAGAAGCGCACCATGCCCGGCTACGTGCTCGTGAACATGGACCTCAACGAGGACTCGTGGACGCTCGTCAAGAACACGCCCGGCGTCACCGGCTTCGTCGGCCCGCAGAACAAGCCGGTCCCGCTCACCCAGGACGAGATCAACCGCCTCCTCCACCGCGAGACCGCCGAGCGGCCGCGCGCGCGTGCGCAGTTCTCGATCGGCGAGAACGTCAAGGTCGTCTCCGGCCCGCTGTCGGACTTCTCGGGTGAGATCTCGGAGATCAACGAGGACGCCGCCAAGCTCAAGGTCCTGGTGTCAATCTTCGGTCGCGAGACCCCGGTCGAAGTGGGCTTCGACCAAGTGAAGAAGGTCTGATGGCCAAGAAAGTCCTCACCACTCATCAAGCTGCAGGTGCCCGCGGGCGCCGCCAACCCGGCGCCGCCGGTCGGCCCGGCGCTGGGCCAGCACGGCGTGAACATCATGGAGTTCTGCAAGGCGTTCAACGCGCAGACGCAGGACGCGGGCCAGCCCGGCACGATCATCCCGGTCGAGATCACGGTCTTCGAGGACCGCTCGTTCACCTTCATCACGAAGACGCCGCCGGCGGCCGTGCTGATCAAGCAGGCGGCCGGGTATCGACAAGGGCTCGGGCGAGCCGAACCGCGAGAAGGTCGGCAAGATCAGCGAGGCCCAGGTGCGCGCGATCGCCGAGGAGAAGCTTCAGGACCTGAACGCGCACGACGTCGACCAGGCGTCGAAGATCATCAAGGGCACCGCCCGCTCGATGGGAGTGGACGTGGTCTGATGGCGCGCGGCAAGACATATCGCGAGAAGTACGCGGCGATCGACCGCGAGCACAACTACGAGCCGCGCGAGGCGATACGCCTCGTGAGGGGGCTCCAGCGCGCGAAGTTCGCCGAGACGGTCGAGCTGCACATCCGCACGGGTTTGAACGTGCGCCACGCCGACGAGCAGCTCCGCGGAACCCTCGCCCTGCCCCACGGGCTCGGCAAGGAAGTCAAGATCGCGGTGTTCGCGAAGGGCGACAAGGCGCGCGAGGCCGAGGAGGCCGGCGCCGACTACGTGGGCGCCGACGAGCTCGCGAAGCGGATCGAGGAAGAGAACTGGACGGACTTCGACGTCGCGATCGCGACGCCGGACATGATGCCGGTGGTCGGCAAGCTCGGCCGCGTGCTCGGCCCGCAGGGCAAGATGCCGAACCCGAAGGTCGGGACGGTCACGATGGACGTGGCGAAGGCCGTCGAAGAGTCGAAGGCCGGCAAGGTCGAGTACCGCACTGACCGCGCGGCGATCGTCCACCTGACCCTCGGCAAGACGGATTTCGCCGAGCAGGCCCTGCTCGAGAACTACGCGGCCGTGATGGACGAGATCATCCGGGCGAAGCCGGCGGCGGCGAAGGGCCGCTACCTGCGCACGATCACGCTGACGACGACCATGGGCCCCGGTATCCGGGTTGACCCGGGACGAACGCGCGACATCGCCGCTGAGATGGCGGAAGAAGACGCGGAGACGGAGCCGGCTGTAGCCTGATCCGCCACACGTCCCCCAAGACCGCCGGCACGCGCAAGCGATAAGTCCAGCGCAGGAGACCAATGAACAAGGAACAGAAAGCAGAGAAGGTTGCGCAGATCGCCACGGCGATCCGCGAGTCGGAGGCGGTCTTCGCCGTCGACTACCGAGGCATCTCGGTACCCCAGGCCGCCGAGCTGCGCAGCAAGCTGATCGAGGCCGGCGCGCGGTTCAGCGTCGTGAAGAACACGCTGACCGAGCGCGCCGTCGACGACGTCGGCGCGGACACGCTGAAGGATCTCCTCGAGGGGCCGACGGCGTTCACGTTCGTGGCCGCCGAGGGCGGCGACGTCGCGATGGCCGCGAAGGCGCTGTCGCAGTTCCGCCGCGCCAACGAGGTGCTCGAGTTCAAGGGCGGGATCATGAACGGCGAGGCGCTCTCGATCGAGCAGATCGAGTCGATCGCCAGACTGCCCGCGCTCGAGGTGCTCCACGGCCAGGTCGTCGGCGTGCTCGCATCGCCGATCACGGGTCTGGCCCGCGGCCTCAACCAGATGATTGCCGGGCTCGCAATCGCGCTCGGCCAGATCCAGGCCGAGGGCAAGCTCGGCGCGGACGAGCCGGAGGCCGCGGAGGAGCCGGAGACCCCCGCCGAAGAGGCACCGGCCGAGGAGACACCCGCCGAGGAGGCCCCAGGCGACCCGGTCGCCGAGGCCGAGACGGCTGAAGCTGAAACTGAAACTGACGAAGCGCCCTCCGAGGGCGAGGAAAAGGAGGGCTAGATGGCCACCACCACAGAGGAATGGATCGAGGAGCTCAAGGGCATCTCCGTGCTCGAGCTGTCAGAGCGGATCAAGGCGCTCGAGGAGGCGTTCGGCGTATCGGCGACCGCCGTTGCGGCCGCAGCGCCCGCTGCCGCCGGCGCCGGCGGTGACGGCGACGCCGCCGAGGAGGAGTCGAGCACCGTCGACGTGATCCTGACGGCGGCCGGCGACAAGAAGATCCAGGTGATCAAGGTCGTCCGCGCCGCTACCGGCCTGGGCCTCAAGGAGGCGAAGGCTGTCGTCGACGAGGCGCCCAAGGCAGTCAAGGAGGGCATCGAGCGCGACGAAGCCGAGAAGCTCAAGGGCGAGCTCGAGGAGGCCGGCGGCAGCGTCGAGCTGAAGTAGGCGCATACGGCATCCCGTAGGTCTCGCGGCCGGGCAATCGCCCGGCCGCTCGCTTTGCGAGGCACGTCGACAGGGGGTAGACGCCTCCGCTACCCTCTTGGCAGGCCAATAGCCGCAGCCGTCCCTCGAGTAGCGCGCCGCTACATATCCGGCGCCTCGGGACGGGGTCCGTAAGGCCTTTCTAAAGCCCCCTCCGGGCGGTGGGGGCGAAGCTTGCTCTGTGCTAAGGTGGTCGGTCGCGCTTTGACGCACCGCCTGCTGCCCTTGTCCGACCGAATAAGGAGTTCCTCTTTTGGCTCGTAGCCCTGCTCGCCAGCGCCGTTCTTTCGCGCGGCTCGAGAACCCCATCGAGCTGCCCAACCTGATCGACATCCAGCGCAAGTCCTTCGATTGGCTTGTTGACACCGAGAACGGCGGACTGCGCGAGACGATCGACGACGTTTCGCCGATCGAGGACTACACGGGCAACCTGGCGGTCGTCTTCGAGGACATCAGCTTCGACGAGCCCGTGGCGCCCATCACGGAGTGCCGCGAGAAGGACCTCACCTTCGCCCGCCCGCTGACCGTCAAGGTCGCCTTCCAGAACCGAGAGACGGGCGAGATCCGCGAGCAGTCGGTCTTCATGGGCGACTTCCCGTGGATGACGGACTGGGGCACGTTCATCATCAACGGCACCGAGCGCGTCGTCGTCACGCAGCTCGTCCGCTCGCCGGGCGCCTACGTGATGGAGCCGAAGGATCGCGAGAAGCAGGTCTTCACGGCCAACCTGATGCCGGCCCGGGGCAGCTGGCTCGAGCTCGAGATCGATAAGAAGGGCAAGGTCTTCGTCCGGATCGACCGCAAGCGCAAGCTGCCGGTCACGGTTCTGCTGCGGGCCATGGGCTACGCCGAGGACCAGCAGATCCTCGACCTGTTCGATAACTCGCTCTACATCCGCAACACGATCGAGGCGGACACCGAGGTCACGAAGTCAGAGGAGGGCGCGCTCGTCGAGCTCTTCAAGAAGCAGCGCCCGGGCGAGCCGCCGTCGGTGGACAACGCGCGCAACCTCCTGAACCAGCTCTTCTTCGACCCGAAGCGCTACGACCTCACGCGCGTCGGCCGCTACAAGCTGAACTCGCGCCTGCACCTGGACGAGTCGCTCGACACCAGGACGCTGACCCACAACGACATCATCGAGCTCGTCAAGGAGCTCGTCTCGCTCCCGAAGATGCTCGGCATCCCGGAGTCCTCGGCGAGTGACGAGAACGGCGAGCCGATCAAGGACTACGCCGCCGAGGCCGTCATGATGCCGCGCGAGCCGATCGCCGACCACCTCGACGAGTACGAGCACTTCGGCAACCGCCGCCTCCGCACGGTCGGCGAGCTGATCCAGGAGGCGTTCCGGATCGGCCTCTACCGGATGGAGCGCGTCGTGCGCGAGCGCCTCACAACCGAGGACTCGGACACGATCACGCCGCAGACGATCATCAACATCCGGCCGGTCGTCGCCGCCCTGAAGGAGTTCTTCGGGTCGAGCCAGCTGTCGCAGTTCATGGACCAGACGAATTCGCTCTCGGGCCTGACGCACCGGCGCCGCCTGAGCGCCCTCGGCGCCGGCGGCCTCACGCGCGAGCGCGCGCCGATCGAGGTGCGCGACGTGCACCCCACGCACTACGGGCGCATGTGCCCGATCGAGACGCCGGAAGGCCCGAACATCGGCCTGATGGGCTCGCTCTCCTCGTTCGCCGAGGTCTCCGAGCACGGTTTCGTCACCACGCCCTACCGGCTCGTCCAGGCCGGCGTCGTCACGAACAAGATCGTCCACCTCGACGCCAACCAGGAGGAGGACAAGGTCATCGCGCAGGCGAACGCGCAGGTGGACCCGAAGACGAACAAGCTGAAGGGCCCGCACGTCGAGTGCCGCGCGCGCGAGGGCGAGTACCAGCTCGCATCCCCGAAGGACGTCGACCTGATGGACGTCTCGCCGGACCAGATCTGGTCGGTCGCCACGACGCTGATCCCGTTCCTCGAGCACGACGACGCCAACCGCGCGCTGATGGGCTCGAACATGCAGCGCCAGGCGGTGCCGCTGCTCAAGACCGACGCGCCGCTGATCGGCACCGGGATGGAGCGCCGCGCGGCGATGGACACGGGCGACGTGGTCGTCGCGAAGAACGACGGGACCGTCTCATACGTCGACGCCGAGCGCGTGGTCGTGGACATCTCGTCCACGAAGAAGGACGAGTACCACCTCTACAAGTACATGCGCTCGAACCAGGGCACGATCATCCACCAGAAGCCGCGCGTGAAGGTGGGCGACAAGATCAAGAAGGGCGACCTGCTCGCGGACGGCTCCTCGACGAGCGAGGGCGAGCTCGCGCTCGGCAAGAACTGCATGGTCGCCTTCATGTCCTGGGAGGGCTACAACTTCGAGGACGCGATCATCCTCTCGGAGCGGCTCTTCAAGGACGACGAGCTCACCTCGATCCACATCGAGGAGTACGAGATCGACGCCCGCACGACCAAGCTGGGCGACGAGGAGATCACGCGCGACATCCCGAACCGCTCGGAGGAGTCGCTGCGGAACCTCGACGACCGCGGCATCGTGCGCATCGGCGCCGAGGTCGGCTCGGGCGACCTGCTCGTCGGCAAGGTCACGCCGAAGGGCGAGACCGAGCTGACCGCTGAGGAGAAGCTGATCCGCGCGATCTTCAAGGAGAAGGCGCGCGAGGTCCGCGACACCTCGCTGAAGGTGCCCCACGGCGAGGGCGGCGTCGTGATCGACGTAATGACCTTCTCGCGCGAGAAGGGCGACGACCTGCCGCCGGGCGTGAACGACCTGGTGCGCGTCTTCGTGGCCACGAAGCGCAAGATCGCCGAGGGCGACAAGCTCGCCGGCCGCCACGGCAACAAGGGCGTCATCTCGAAGATCGTCCCCGTAGAGGACATGCCTCACCTCGAGGACGGCACGCCCGTGGACGTGATCCTCAACCCGCTCGGCGTTCCGAGCCGCATGAACGTGGGCCAGATCCTCGAGACGCACCTCGGGTGGGTCGCCGGCGAGGGCTGGTACGACGACGGCTCGGAGGCCTACAAGCAGGCGCAGAAGAACGGCGGCAAGGTCTACGTGTCCACGCCCGTCTTCGACGGCGCGACGATCGAGCAGGTCGACGAGGCGCTGGTCAAGTGGCAAGCCGAGCACGGCGACGAGCGCGGGATCAACATCGGAATCGACCTCAAGGAGCGCGAGGGCCGCAGGTCGTCGGGCAAGACCCAGCTCTACAACGGGCGCACCGGTGAGCCGTACGAGGACAAGGTCACCGTCGGCTACATGTACATCCTGAAGCTGCTCCACCTCGTGGACGACAAGATCCACGCGCGGAGCACCGGCCCCTACTCGCTCGTCACTCAGCAGCCGCTGGGCGGCAAGGCGCAGTTCGGCGGCCAGCGCTTCGGCGAGATGGAGGTGTGGGCGCTCGAGGCATACGGCGCGGCCTACACGCTGCAGGAGTGCTCACGATCAAGTCCGACGACACGGTCGGGCGCGTCAAGGCCTACGAGGCGATCGTCAAGGGCGAGAACATCGCCGAGCCGTCGATCCCGGAGTCCTTCAAGGTGCTGCTGAAGGAGATGCAGTCGCTCGCGCTCGACGTGAACGTCAAGTCGGAGGAGGGCGCAGGCGTCGAGATCCGCGACGACGACGACGACCTGCTTCGCGCGGCCGAGGAGCTCGGCATCGACCTCTCAGGCGTCCGCGCGCAGCAGCCCGACGCGGCTGACGAGGCCGAGGAGAAGGTCGAAACCGAAGGACAGGGAGGACAGACTGGAGACGCTGAGACTGAAGGGGCGGAGGCCTAAATGATCGACATCAACAATTTCGACGCAATTTCGATCGGCCTCGCTTCGTCGAAGCAGATCCGATCGTGGAGC
>CAVVIK010000005.1:0-687901 GCA_963748315.1 uncultured Thermoleophilaceae bacterium | reverse complement strand
CAAGGTCAGACTCAAGCCAGCCGACGAAAGCGTCTGGCCGCCAGCCGCCCGGTTGATCCGGAGGCGTACGATGCCTATCTGCGCGGGCGCTATGCCCGAAACCGGCGTACCAGCGAAGGCGTCGTTCAGGCCTTGCGGAGCTTCCAGGAGGCGCTCGATCGCGATCCTGACTTTGCCCTGGCCCATGCCGGACTTGCTGATGCGTATGCGTGGGCCGGTTCCAGCGAGGTGCTGCTCCCCTCGAGGAAGCTCGGCAAGCGCGCCATCATGCCAAGGCGGCCCTGGAGATCGATCCGGACCTGACCGACGCCTACGTCGCTTTGGGCTACGTTCAAATGTTGGCTGACCGCGACTGGCAGGCTGCCAAGCGAGCTTTCGCCGGGCTCTCTCTCTGCAACCTAACCATCCGACGGCGCACTATTTCTATTGGCTGTATCTGCACGCCCGTAATCGGGGGGAGGAGGCGCGCAAGCAGATCCATCTGGCTGCTGAGCTGGACCCGCTCTCCTCGATCGTCACCTTGAACCTGGGGATCGAAGCCTGTCTCGCGGGCAAGGAAGAAGAGGCCTTGAGGCTCTGGAAAAAAGTCCAGAGAATGGATCCGGATCACCCAACAACATATCTCTATCTTTCTGTTTTCTACTTGCGAAGAGGAGACAAGATCAGCTCAGAAATTATCGGAAGTTGCTCGGGCTCCGGTATGCCGAGATCACGCCGCAGGTGGACCGGGCCTACCAGGCGGGAGGCTGGTCAGGCCGCCTGGAGGCAGCGGCTCAGGCCTTGGAGGGCCTGTCGCAAAAACGATCTCTCCTCATCGGCGACGTCGCCCAAGTGTATCTGCTCCTCGGCCAGCGTGACAAAGCCCTGGACTGGCTTGAGAGAATTTACGAGCGGGGCTCTCCAGAGGTCATCTTCTTCCGCAGGGGCTGGGTCTGGCAGAGTCTGCGTTCCGAGCCCGTTTCCAAGCCCTCCTCAAAAAAATCGGCTGAACGCCGGCCTCGCGTGTTGACGCCGTACGGCCCATGCTTTAAGATTGGGCACCATTCGCTAACAGAGAGAAAACGACTCTCCTTGGAGAGCTATCTGGGAATCGGCCCAGTGATGAGGGTGGCGCTCGTGGTCATGCCGTTCGCTGCCAGCAAGCGTCCGAGCCTGGCGGCAGGGCTCTTGAAGGCTCTCTTGGCGCAGCGGAAGATCGGTTGCGAATGCAAGTATTTCAATGTTACGTTCTTCCCTCCTGGGACAGGAGCGCTATGAGAAAATGGTCGGCCTGTTCGGGACCGGCGCGCTGGCTGGCGAATGGATCTTTTCGCAGAGTTATTTCGGTGCCTCGTTCTCGTCGTGGCAAACCTACCGTCAGGAAGTCCTGGGCCACCCCTTCTGTGGCCTGCCCCAAGGAGGACTGGAGCCTCATCCAGGATGCGAGGCAACTCGTGCCGGTCTTCCTGCGGATCGCCTATGAGTCTTGCAACTGGTCGGACTTCGATCTCATAGGGTTCACCAGCACGTTCGAGCAGACCATGCCCAGCATGTGCCTGGCGAAAATGATCCGGCAGGGTCACCCGCGCGTGAAGATCGCCGCCGGGGGAGACCAACTTCGAAGGCTCCATGGGGCGTGTCCACCTCGATCTGTTCCCAGAGATCGATTTCATTTCGACCGGCGAGGCCGATGTGAGCTTTCCCTCTCTGCGAAAACCTGGCGCGGGGGAGCGCGGCGGTGCCCAACGGAATTCTGCACAGACAGGAAGCAGGTGGTGGAGAAGGAGCGGTGTCCATGGGGCCCCTTTCGCTCGACTCCCTTCCGGCCCCGGACTATGACGACTTCTTCTCCGTTTTTGCCAGGACCTTTCCGGCATCCCAGGCGGACTTCGTGCCGCTCGAAGCCTCGCGCGGATGCTGGTGGGGTGAAAAACACCACTGTACGTTCTGTGGACTTAATGGCGACACCATGGCGTTCCGCCGCAAAGACTTGGCGCCGCGTTGCCTGTGGAAGCGGGCCTCCTCGAAGAGCGGTACAGCCCGGCGCTTCTTCAGTTCACGGACAACATCCTGGCCACCGACTACTTCAGGACTCTCCTGCCCCATTGGGCCGAGAGCACCAGCCGGACGCTGAAATTCTTTGAAGTGAAGTCGAACCTGAAGCGTGAGCAGGTGGTTTTGCTGTGGAGAGCGGGCGTCGTCTATATCCAGCCTGGTATCGAAAGTCTTGCGGATCGCACCCTGGAGCTGATGGACAAGGGCGTATCCGCCGCGCAAAACGTTGCGCTGCTCCGCTGGTGCAGGAGATCGGAGTGACGGCCGCCTGGAACCTCCTCTTCGGCTTCCCCGGCGAAGACCTGGACGACTATGCACGGACCTTGGAGACGATGCAGAAGCTCACTCACTTGCGGGCGCCGGAGGCTTGTGGACTGATCCGAATGGACCGGTTCAGCCCAAATTTCGTCCAATGGAAGGAGAAGGGCTTCTCCGCGGTACGGCCCATGCCGGCCTACAAGCACATCTACCCGCTCGGTGAGGAAGACCTGCGCAAGAGGTGGCCTATTTCTTCGACTACGAGCACGCGCAGTTGGGTGGAGCCTGGAGCTGCTGGAAGACCTCGTGGACTTCGGCCAGATCTGGCACGAGCGGAGCCACCGGGAACCTCCCGGAAACGGTACGTTCGCCGTCAAAAGACATTTGGATGGGGGATGGGTCCTCCTCGACAGCCGGTTCAACCGTCCGAAATCGGCCTGGCGCCTGACTGAGAGAGACCTTCTCCTCCTCCGTCTCGCCGACGCGCCCATGACCCGACAGGCACTGATCCGGCGAGCGGCAAGCCTTTGGAACAACGGAGAGCAGAGCGTGGAGGGGGTCTATGAATCCCTTCGCAAAAGGAGGCGCTGATCGAGATCGGCGCCAAAACCGTGGCCCTGCCGTTTCTGCCGGATGAGCTGCGGCAGGTAACATCATCCTTCGAAAAGGAGGTCGGCTGTGAGTGGAAGAGCGTTTCCTGGTGACGTTCGACTCAGTCCGAGGTGTGCCGGTCAAGGTCGAACAGATTGGAGAGGCTGGCGAGCTGACGGAAGTGGATCTACCGAGATTCCTGCGCTCGCTGACGTCCGGCCCGGCGGCCAGTGTGCCGCAGCAGATCGTCATCAATATCTACGGTGGCGGAGGCACGCCGGTGGTGGAGCAGGGGGGAGGGGCACACAAGCCCCCCATGCACTGGGATCAAGGACCCCCCTACAGGCTCAAGAAGGAAGAGTGAGACTCTGGTTCCGCGGCCCCGGCCCAATGGGTGCTCTCTCTATGCACCTGTTGGGTTTGGAGGCTCTTCACTCCCCCAAACGACCTTCTTGCCGATCTCGGCCACGAATTCGTCGAGGATCTGGTCCCGATGTTGCTGAGGATGAGAGCGCGTCATCGGATCGGGCGCGCTCCGTCAGCAGGAATCTGTCGGTCTTTTCTCTTTCCAGCGGCAGCAGCCTCGACAGGACACGGGCATTCTCATCGCGTTCGCGGCGGAGGATCTCATCCGCGGAGGCCCGCTCTTCCTGGAGGGCTTCGTCTTCCAGCACTCGTTCTTCGGCGAGGGTGGCGCGTCGTCCCGGTCTCTGGCGAATCCTCCAGCCGCTGATCCGCCTTGGCGCGCGCCTCGGTCAGGACGGCGTCCGCGCTCTCCCGCGCGCGGGAAACCACCCGGTCGGAATCCTCTTCGGCCGCCTGCCTCTCGGCCAGCGCGTGGTCGGTCTTTTCCCTTTCCTTGCGCAGGCTCTCGTCCGTCTGCTCGCGCTCCGCGGAGGCTTCATGGATAGACATGACTTCACCTTAACACGGCCCCACCGCCTGCCTGGACGATGCTCCCGGAGAAGGTGCGCGGCGCGCACCTCCTCCGAGCGTGAAGCTCACTTCCCCCGGCTTCACCAGCCGATACACCTTCCCGGTGCTCCCGGCGGGACCGATGCTCTGTGAGGTCAGCACGTAGACCTCGCCGCGGATGTCCCGGCCGAAGCCGAGGATGAATTCCCCGAGACGGCCGCCCGGCCTGCCGTGGACCCGGAGCTCCTGGATGGGCCAGAGGCCGTTCTCTCGCGGTCAGGCCGCCAGCAGCGTGCCGTTGGGTGACGTGAAGGCGCGGCTCCAGTCGCCGAAGACGTAGCGTCCGCGGAGCTGGGGCAAGGCACGGCCACGGTAGACGTGGCCTCCCACGACCACGACCCCGAGGCCGCCGGCCGGATTCGCGGCGTTCGCGTACTCGATCACCGGATCGCGCAACGGCACGCCTCCCGGTGCGGAGCTCGGGCATCTGGCGGGCTCCACCTCGGAGTCCTCGGCGTCGAAGCAGTGGGTCCCTTCCTTGACGTTCCAACCGTAGTTCCCGCCCTTGACCACGCGGGAGACCTCTTCCCAGAGGCCCTGCCCCGCATCGCCCGCAAAGAGAGCATTGCCGTTGAAAGAGATCCGGTAGGGATTGCGGAATCCGTACGCCCAGATTTCGTCGAGGCCCTCCTTGCCGACGAAGGGGTTGTCCGCCGGGATGGAATACGACGCACCTTCGTCGACATCGATCCGGAGGATGCTCCCGAGCAGGTTTTCCGTGATGTCCTGGCCGTTGCCGCCCGCGTTGTCGGCATACCAGTCCTCGACGTGCCCGAGGCCTATGTCGTTGCGCTCCGCCGCCGTCACCGATGGAAATATAAAGGTAACCGTCGGGGCCGAACACGACGGTCCCGCCGTTGTGGTTGAACTGCGGCTTGTCCACCTGAAGGAGGATCTGCTCCGAGGCGAGATTGCCCCGGTTCGGATCGGCCGAGACCAGGAATTCGGAGATGGGCTGGTGCAGTCCCATCCCGCCGGCGCTCCTGCCCGCAGCGGAGCGCTGTAAAAGACGAAGAAGCTGTCCGTTCTCGGCGTAGCGGGGATGGAAGGCGAGCCCCAGAAGGCCCCGCTCGTCGAAGCTTGGGCCTCAAGGTCACGATGCGGTCGCGCAGGTCGAGAAAGGGCTGCGGCAGGAGCTGTCCATTGGGCAGGAGCACCCGGATCAGCCCGGTCTGGTCGACGATGAACAGGCGGCGGCTGCCGTCCGGAGGCTCGACCAGGGCCACGGGCGAGGTGAGGCCGGAGGCGACCTGCCGCACGCCGACGGTCATGGGCTCCCCCATGGGGGACTGCCCCGTAGCGGCCACGAGCGCGAAGGTGAACATTTGGGCGAGTAGGAGGATGGAAACGAGCGAGCTTTTTCATGGTTGAGCTCCCAGACCCAGGTCGATGGATGGGCCGAAGGCAGGTACTCCTCCTCCGTCCCGGCCCCCACCGCTCCTGACGAGATGCGGGTCCTTACACGACGCCCAAGGCAGGTCAAGCCTCGCAGGTTCCTCCAAGTCGGGTGAGGCTCTGCGGCAGGGGCTCCGTAGTAGTCCCCCTCCGTATGTTCCCTTCAAGGCGGGTCTGGTTCAACCGGATTCGGGGAATCACCCATCTCGGCTACGAAGCGGCGTCCGGGACATTGTGCTTCGATCCCCCACGTTCCCTTTTCTCGGTCGCCGACGGAGGCGTATGGTCTGTCCGACCGCCAGCCGACCGATGCGAGTGACCGCGCCGTAGATTCCCGCGTTGTTCTGGTTCGCACGAACGACCGCCTTCAGCACTTCTGGCGCAGGACTTGCCGAGTCGGGATCAAGGTTCACCATCGAGCAGCGAGCGTCGCGCATCGTGACGGTGATGGCGGGGGCGTCGTCCCCCTCGCCGAATGAGAGCACACCGCCCAGCCACTCGTCCTCCTGAAAGGGAACCGATCGCAGTAAACGAACGACAACATTCGGGCGAAATCGTCGCACGTCCGGGCTCCGCCCTGCGAGTCGTCCGATCTCGCGCACCGTATCGACGGCGATCACGGAGATGCTCGCTTCATCGAAGATGCCATGATTCAACTGCATCATCTGCACGGGAGCCCCGTACCGACGTCCGACCTCCGTGGCCAGGTCCTCCCCGAAGACAGGCATCTCTTCGCCATCCGGCGTGCGAACATGCGTAGGAAGGTCTCCCTGAGCACCGTCTTCACGGCGGTGCGGAGCAAACAGGAGCAGGTCGGGAAGCTTGCTTGCTGTCAGCCACGGGAACCCGCTGCGGTCATCAATCCGCCGGAATGCCAGGCGTCTGTCACCATCGAGGCCGTGCCAGCCCAGCTTGGCGACCTCGAGTCGTTCGCCGCCCATGGACTTCACGGGATACCGGAAGATCGCCTCCACATGTCCGATTTCTATGAGCATGCTCGATCTAATCTGACCTCCGGAGCCTCCTACCGACGCTATGGCTCTATGTGGTTGAGTTGCCGTAGCTTACGCCGACTCTACGCACATTCCTCCTCTTCGTCAACCCTTGGGAGCGCCGGTTGCTAGCCGACGACCCTCTTGCCAATCTCCGCGACGAATTCATCGAGGTCCGTGGTTCCCGTGTTGCTGAGAATGATGACGGTGACGTCCTCGTCCAGGAAGCGATACAACTGGCTCTGGGCCCCCATGATCTGCCCCGGTCTTTTCACGACCCTGTGCTTCTTGCCGTTGATCTTGGTGTCGTACGCCCAGAGGCCGTAGCCATAGTCGTCAAGACCCGGCTTGAACATCAGCGCGAGGGTCTCCTCTTTGATGAGCTTGGCCCCGAACAGAGCGTTCGAGAACGCCAGGATGTCATTGACCGTTGAATACATCGCACCCGCGGCATACGAGTTTTCCGGGTAGACGGGCAGATCGTTGGCCAGGGCCTTCAGGTCGTCCCGGTAGAAATAGGTGTCCGCCAGCCCGTCCACGATGTCGCTCTGATGCAACAGGCCCGTGTTCGCCATCTTGAGCGGCCCAAGGATTCTGTCCCGAAGAACCTGCTCATAGGGGCTGCCGTAAAGGCGTTCGAGGATCTTCCCGAGCACGATGTAGTCGGCGTTGTTGTAATCGAAGACGGTCCCCGGAACATTCGCCAGCTTGCCACTGCAAAATTGGGCCAGGAGCTGATCGCTCGTGTAGGGCGTCTGATACACCGGGATTCCGCTCCGGATCGCCGTCTCGGCGTCCTTGACCGTATCGAAATTCGCGAGGCCGGACGTGTGGTTGAGAAGCTGGTGAATCGTAAACCTTGCGGGCCCCCTCCCCGGCATAATCCGGCAGATACGTCCCGATCGTCTGGTTCAGGTCGATCTTCCCCTGTTCGTGGAGCTGCAGGATCAGAACCGATGTAAAGACCTTGGTGATCGAGGCGATCTTGTACTTCGTCTGGTTGGTGTTCGGAACCTTGAAGGATCGGTTCGCCAGTCCGAAGCTCTGCGCGAAGCGGACCTCTCCGTTCTTCTGGATCAGGATCGAGCCATTGAAGTTGTGCTCCTTGGCGTAAGCGGCGACAAAGCTGTCCGGCGTCGCCGGCTGCGCGAGCCCGTCTTGAGGCAGCAGCAGGGCGATGGCCAGAAGCAGCGTAGGATCTTCATGCCGTCTTCTACGAGGAGCCCGGCGCGAACGTTTCAAGAAGGAAAAGGAGTCCCCCGCGACCAGGATCGCGGGGGAGCTTGAGGTCTCCAGGGCTCAGCCCTCGTTGGCTGATCGAGGTTTCAAGGCGATTTTGCTGACTGTGTCCGCAAGGGCGCTGCCTGCGTCCTCTTCGTCGCCGTCGAGGACGCCGTCCTCGTCGCGATCGATGCCGATGCGCACCCCCGAGCCCGGCGGGGTGCAGGTGTAGGTCAGCTCGCCGCCTTTCTGCAAGGCGCGTTGCCGCAGGCTGGCATCCGGGAGCGGCGCGTCGCTGCTCCGGTTGCCGAGGAACAGGCCGGAAGCGACATCGTAGAGATAACCCTTTTCACCTTGGTTGCTCTCGCCCTTGACCACCAGGTCGCACTCTCCCGCCCGGGCGCGATCGATCAGGAGATCGATCCGCTCTCCGGCCACCGCTCCGTTCGTCCTTCGTCGAGCGTCGTCTGCTGCCCGACGATGGGGGCCAGGTTGCTGTCGAAGGCGAGCAGGAAATCCTCGACCTGCCGTTTCTGGAGCTCGCCGGCCGGCCCGGGCGGGAATCCGCCGGGCGTGGCCGGAGACTGGTCGAAGCCCCACCGTTGGTGACGAGCGCTGAGGAAATTGAAGATCGTCGGGGTGGCCCCGTCGTGAATGAAGCCGAAGCCGCGGATCTGGGGACCCAGGAAGGCGTCGCTCGTGGGGCTGCTCGGCCGGGTCTTCATCCCGAACATGCCGACCTTCTGGTACGGGTTGCGCAGGTGCGGCGATCTTGAAGGGTTCCGCCGCCGATTCGAAGGTATAGCGGCCGTCGGTGCCGAAGAAGCCCGGGCGCGGGACGCCGTACTCCGCGTTGCCGTCGGGATCGAGGATGTGGCAGGACGTTGCAGGTGCTCAGGCTGGTGAAGTCGGAGATCGGTGTTCAAGAAGAAGTCGCGCCCGGCCTGCTGATCGGCGGTGAGCGAGTTGTCGAGGTTCCGGATCGGGTTCGGCGGATACGTGACCTGGAGGATGAAGTCGGTGAACGCCTCCATGTCTGCCTCGTGATCGGCTGCTCGCGCGCCCGAGCAGACCGGCGAAGGCGGCCTGGAACTTCTTGAAGCGCCGCGCGCTCGTCGAAGGCGCCGCTGTCCGGCTGCGCGCTCGGCGCGTCGTTGCCGCCGGTGCGGTCGCCGCGCCAGTGCATCGGGCCGTGGTTGGCCATGCCGCGCAGGCTCTGCGTCGTCATCGGCCCCTTCATCGGGTGGAAGATCGGGCTCCATGGGCTGCCCGGTGACCGGAGAGCTGGGCGCTCGAACGGGCCCGGGGTTGTCGAGCACCGTCGCCGTCCGGGTTGCCGAGATCCCAGGCCAGGCTGTCGATGTCGCCGAAGACGTGGCAGCTCGCGCAGGACGAGTCGCCGTGGCTCGACGAGAGCGAGGCGTCGTAGAGGAAGCGGCGGCCGGCGCACGACGCTCGGCGGCTCGGGGTTGTGCATCGGCGACGTGCGCGATCTCCGCGCCGCGTCGCCGGTGTCGACGATCGAGATCGCGTTGTCGAACCGGGTCAGCACGTAGAGCTGGCCTGCGGTCCTCGTCGAGCACGAGGCCGGTGGGGCCGCCGCCGCTGACCGGGATCTGGTCGCGGCGCTCGGCACGAACGTGTCGTTCTCGAGCTGCGCCGGTGTCGAAGACGCCGACCTTGCTCGAGCCGAGCGCCGCGACGTAGAGCGTCTGCGCCGTCGCTCGGTCACCGCCATGCCCTGCGGGCAGGGCGAGGCTCCTGTCGTTCTCGGCGTTCGGGATCGGCGCGCAGCAGGTGTCGTAGTCGATGTGCTTGTTGAGGTGGCGCGGCGCGACGCCGCCCGCCGGGCCGAGAGCACGGTGATGCGGCTCTCGTGGAGGTGGCCGCGCACGGCTGTGGCCGGCGAAGGTGCCCGGGCCCTCGAAGCGCCGTCGTTGTGCGCCTCGGTGTTCGACGACGTAGACCTTCCCGTTCACCGGGTTGACGGCCATGTTGTAGAGGATGGTGCCGACGCCCTGGAAGAAGCCGCCGCGCCCGGCGAGCTGGCGCGGCGGGTTGGCGTTGGCGTCGATGCACGAACACGTCCTTGTCGGGCAGCGAGAACCTCACGAACTGCGTCGCAGGTGCGGCCGAGCGCGTCGACCCAGTGGGTGCCGTTCGCACTTGACGATGAGCCCGACCTCGGGCTGCGGGTCGCCCGTCGGCGTTGGTGGCGGGCCCGGGAGCGCCGTCCGGCGGCCGAAGCCGTCCGGGAACGAGCGTCTCGTGGACGATCGGTGGTCCGGTTGCCGGTGTGGAACGCCGGCGGCGTAGACGCGTGCTGCCGTCCGGGCGTCACCGCCAGCGCGCGCGGCGTGTCGGTGAACAGCGTGACGATGGTCAGCGGCGTGCCGCCGAGCGTGCTGCCGAGCGCTGTCCGCGTCGAAGACCCAGACGTCGGCGCGGCCGACGCCGGGCGTCGTGAGCTGCGGGATCGAACGGGACGTTCTGGCCGCGGTGGGCGGTGGTGATGAACGCGCGGCTCGCGCCGCGGCCCGGCGAAGACGATGTCGCGCGGCTCGTCGCCGACGAGCAGCGTGCGCACGACGCGCCCGGCTCGTGGCGTCGTCGTCGAGCGTCGACGATGCTGACGCTGTCGGAGAGGTGGTTGACGACCCAGACCTCGTCGTCGCTGCGCGCCGCGACGGCGACCGGCTCGAGGCCGACCGGGATCGAGGCGCGATGCTCCAGGCCCGTGGTTCACGATGCGGAAGACCTCGAGCCGGTTGTCGGGCGTGTTGACGGCGAACAGGTGCTTCCCGCTCGGGGACAGCGCGAGCGGGCGCACCTGCCCGCTCTCGAAGAGCGTGAAGCGTCCCGCCTGGGCCCGAGTTGAGATCGGCCGGTGCGGGCTCCGGCTCCCGCGGGCAGGATGGCGACCAGGCAGGCGAAGACGGAAAACAGGGCCAGCAGAGACAAGACAGTGCGTCGCGCGAGGTACGGCATAGCCATAGGAGCCTCCTGACAGGCGTTGCATCCGCTGCACTCTTGGACCCTCAGGGGAAAGGGGGAGATTCTCTCTGGGGAGTCAAGGAGCAACGAATTGTCCAAATGCCTTAACGCCTGAAACGCTGGATTCCCCTCACCCTGTCCGAGATTCGCGGCATGACGGTTTTTACGCGCGAACGTCGCATCTCCCGGTAGAGGCAAAACCTCGCAGCGCTTTGCCAACCATAGGAGAGCATCATGATTCGCCTACGATCCGCCTTGGCCTGTATCTATGTCTTTGCTCTGTTTGCCATGGCCGCGCCGATGGCAGCCCAGACCTCGGGAACGAGCTGGCAACTCATCAACGCTCCCAGCGACGGCATCATCACTGCACTGGTCGGGCACCGGCCCTATCACCAAGCACGTCTACATCCTCCGCGGCGACGCCGGCATCACCGGGTCGCCGCTCCCGGACACCATCAAGGAGGACCTCCTCCCGCCTCCGCCCGAGGGGGGCTCGGGCACCGTCTCGGTCGAGGAGGAGACGGAGCAGGAATACGCCTACATCGTGAGTCAGGAGATCGCCGCGGGCATCGAAGCGTCGGAGCAGGCGGCGAAGCCACGCCGAGATCGCCGAGATCGCCGAGCCTGAAGACGAGGAGACCTCCTCCTCGGTGGTCGTCGGCAACTCCATCTTCGGCGGCAGTTGCGCCACCAAGGAGTACCTGACCGCCAAGCAGGTCGACTTGAGTAACCAGGAGCCCTACAACAAGACCCACGAGCTCGGAGGCGGCGCAACGGGCACCCTTACCATGGAAGGAAATCTGGAAGGCACGGTCAACGCCACGATCCGGTTCGGCATCAAGCGCAAGAACATTCTCGGTTTCTGCGTGCCGTACGGCGTCAAGGTCAGGAACATTCACATCTATGGCAACGCGACCTCCAACGGCGGCGTCCATCTCCAGGGGACGGTCCATTACCAGAGCTCTTTCGGTCCTTACCAGATCGCCAAGCCGCTTCTGTTCACCTATCCCATCAACCTCTACTACATCACCATCAGCGTCGGCGCCCACCTGCCGATCACGACGGGCATGGAAGTCACCGCCAATGCCGTCGGCCAGCTCAGCTACGACGGCGAGAACATCGTCAGCGGAACCTTCGATTACAACTGCACGCTGGACAACTGCACCGGCACCAGCAATTTCGACAGCAGCCCCCCCAGCGGCACCGACACGGTAACCGCCAACGTCAACGGCCGCGTCAAGCCCACGGTCTACCTCGACATCGGCGTGCGCGCTTGGGTCTACAGCGAGAATCTGATCTCCGCACAGATCGGCTTGCGGCCCAACTTCGTGGAGATCTCGGGCTACGCCGGCAACAGTTGCGGCTACGTGAACGGCGACGGCATCCCCGAAACGGTCGACGCGCTCACCTTCGACCTCGACCGCCGCATCGACATCACGGGCCGGGCGAGCATCCTCGGCGCCTCATGGAGCCGCACGCTGAAGACGGGAACGGCCAAGCACGTCAGCTTCTGGGACCTCGGCGGCTCCACCGCGATGCAGCCCCAGCTTCATGGCCCGGCGTCCGTCGAGATCAGAGACCCCGCCCAGTACAAAGTGAAGATCCGTTCCTGCTGGCCCTACACAGACCCGGTCACCTACCGGCTCAATCTGGGCGACGGCAGCCCGGTGCAGGAGCTGAAGGGAACCCCTGCCACGGAGTTGACCGCCAGCCACACCTGGGACACGGGTGGTAGCAAGACGGTCACCGCCACATCGTGGCGGGACGAGCACGGCCGTCTGCTGGACCAGCCCTACTCGCGCACCGTCGAGGTCACGTTGCCGCCAGGGCTGACCCTCACCGTCACCCCGAGGAACCCGGCGACGGCGCCCTATGGAACCCCCATCAACTGGACCGCCACCGCGACGGGTGGCCATACGGCGTCCACTCAGTACGCGCTCTTCCGCCGCCGGCCCGGAGCCACGGACTGGATCCCGGCCGTCACCGCCCCGAGCTGGCAGACCAGCAACGTCCTGAGCTGGACCCCGGAACCGGCCGACACCGGCGTCTGGGAGATCATCGTCTGGGTCAAGGACCGCAACACGCCCCCCGATGCCAACACCTACGGCTTCGCCGCCTATGCCCACGGGGGTAACGTCCAGGGGCTGTAGTCCCCCTCACCGTCTCGTGCTCCGCTCCGAACCCGGCGACGGTGACCTACGGCAAACCGGTCACCCTGACCGCCACCTCGACCGGTGGGCCCCACGGGCCGACCATCCAGTACACCCTGGGCCGCCGGCGCGTCGGGACGACCACCTGGCTCCTCCACCCCCTGGTCTGGCAGCCGGGCAACGTCCTGCACCTGGACCCCGGCCCCCGCGGATGTCGGGAGCTGGCAAGCTCGCCCGTCGGTGTCAAGGACAAAACCACGGCGCCCGACGCCAACGGCCTCGGCTACGCCGCCTCCTGCGATCGCGGGCACGGTCCAGGTCGTCAGCCCCCTCACCGTTCACGTGCACCGCGCCGAGCCTGTGTAGCGCGGGCCCCAGGGCAACCCGGTCACCTGGGCCGCCACCGCGACCGGCGGCGCCCCGGGGACCATTCAGTACGCGCTGTTCCGCCGCCGCGCCGGAGCCACGGACTGGATCCCGGCTTCACGCCCCGGCTGGCCGAGCAGCAACAGCCCTACCTGGACCCCGACCGCCTCGGACGCTCGGCACCTGGGAGACCCGTTCTGGTCAAGGACGGCACCACGCCGGCCAACTGAACACCTACGGCTTCGCCGCCGACTGCAACGCGGGCCCGGTCGCGGTCGGCGCGCCCCTCTCGGTCAGCGTCCACCGCCGAGCCCGGCGTACCTCCATCCAGGCAACCCCATCACCTGGACCGCGCACCGCCAACGGCGGCAACCCGGCCGACCACCCAGTTCGCGTTGTTCCGCCGACGCGTCGGAGACGACCGCCTGGACCCCTGACGTCCCCACGGTCTGGCAGTCGGGCAACGTCCTACACCTGGACCCCGGGCGCCGCCGACGTCGGCGACTGGGAGATCATCGTCTGGCGTCAAGGACGGAATACCCCGGCCAACGCCAACACCTACGGCTACGCCGCCTCCTCCAACCCGGGCCCGGTCCAGGTCGTGCCGCCCCCCTCACCCTCACCGTCACCGCGAGCCCGGCGCAGGCCGTCCACGGCAACCCGTCACCTTGACGGCCACCGCCAGCGGCGGCACCCCGTCGACGACCCGGTACGCCCTCTTCCGCCGCCGTCGCCGGGACCACCGCCTGGACCCCGGACGTCACCACCCCGGCGCTGGCAGACCAGCAACGTCCTGATCTGGACCCCGACCTCGGCCGACGTGGCACCTGGGACATCTTCGTCTGGGTCAAGGACGCCAACACGCCGTCGAACCAGAACACCTATGGCTATGCCGCCTCGCCACGCGGGCACCGTCACAGGTCTGACGCCCCGCTCACCCTCACCGGCGACCCCGCAGCCCGGCGTCGCCGACCACCGGCGGCCATCACCTGGACCGCCACCGCCGGCGGCGGCATCCGGTCGACCACCAGTACGCGCTCTTCCGGCGCCGTGCGGGACCACCACCTGGATCCCGGACGTCACCGCTCCGGCCTGGCAGACCAGCAACGCCCTGAGCTGGACCCCGGCCGCGGCCGACGTCGGTACCTGGGAGATCTTCGTCTGGGTCAAGGACGGCGACACGCCGGCCAACCAGAACGGCTACGGCTACGCCACCTCCTACAACCCCGGTCCGGTCCAGGTCGTGGCGCCCCTCACCCTCAGCGTCACCCCGAGCCCGGAGTCGAGGCCCCACGACGACACCAGGCTCATCACCTGGACCGCCACCGCCAGCGGCGGCATCCCGGCGACCTACCAGTACGCGTTCTTCCGCCGCCGCGCCGGAGCCACCGCCTGGATCCCGGCCGTCAGCTCCCGAGCTGGCAGACGAGCAACCCTTTCCTGGGACCCCACCGCGCGGACGTGGGCACCTGGGAGACCTACGTCTGGGTCAAGGACAGCGACACGCCGGCCAACATGAACACCTACGGCTACGCCGCCGGCTACAACCGGCCCAGTCACCGTTCTCCGCGCCCCTCTGCCTCAGCTCCACCGCCAGCCCGGCGTCCGTGAATGACGGGCACGGCCATCACCTGGACCGCCACCCCCTGCGGCGGCTATCCGCCGACCACCCAGCTCGCGCTGTTCCGGCGGCGCGCCGGGACGACCGCCTGGATCCTGACGCCACGGCCCCGGCCTGGCAGTCGAGCAACGTCTTCACCTGGACTCCGGGCACCGCCGACACGGGCACCTGGGAGATCCATGCTCTGGGCGCGGGACGACGACACGCCGCCCAGCCCCGGCTACGGCGCCACCTACAACCCGGGCAACGTCCAGGTCGTGGCGCCCCTCACCCTCACCGCCGCCGCGAGCCCGGCGTCCGCTCGTCCATGGCAACGCCTCACCTGGACGGCCACCGCCAGCGGCGGCGATCCCGGCGACCACCCAGTACGCGTTCTTCCGCCGCCGCGCCGGGACCATCGCCTGGACTCCGGACGTCACCGCCCCGGCCTGGCAGGCCAGCAACGTCCTCAGCTGGACGCCGACCTCGGCGGACACCGGCACCTGGGAGATCTACGTCTGGGTCAAGGACGGCAACACGCCGGCCAACATGAACACCTACGGCTACGCCGCCGGCCGCCAACGCGGGCCGGTCCAGGTTGTGCCGTCCCATCACCCTCACCGGCACCCTCGAGCCCGTCCGCGGTCTACTACGGGCGTCACCCTTCCTGGACCGCCACCGCCAGCGGCGGGGTCCCGTCGACCCGCCAGTACGCGTTCTTCCGCCGCCGCGCCGGGACCACGCGCCTGGACTCCCGGACGTTATCCTCCGGCCTGGCAGGCTGAGCAACTCTTGAGCTGGACTCCGGCCTCGGGCGACGTCGGCACCTGGGAGATCGTCATCTGGGTCAAGGACGGCAACACGCCGCCCACCCAGAACGGCTACGGCTACGCCGCCTACTACAACGCGGGACCGGTCCAGGTCGTGACGCCGCGCACCCTGAGCGGTAACGGCAGCCCGTCGCCGGCTAATTACGGGCAACATCACCTGGACGGCCAACGTCAGCGGCGGCACCCGGCGTCCGTCCGGTACGCGTTCTTCCGCCGGCGCGCCGGGACCCGAACTGGATCCGAGCGTCAACTCGCCGGCCTGGCAGACCAGCAACGTCCTATAGCTGGACCCCGACCTCGGCCGACGTCGGCACCTGGGAGACCTACGTTTGGGTCAAGGACGCGCCACCCCGCCCGACATGAACACCTACGGCTACGCCGCGGGCTACAACCCGGGCGCGGTCCAGATCGTGGCGCCGTTCACCAACCTCACCTGCTCGGGCAACCCCTCGGTCGGGTACACCGGCACCACCTTCACCTGGTCGGCCAATGCCAGTGGCGGTGACTCCTCGACGCGCCGCTACGCGCTGCTCCGCCGCAAGGTCGGGACCAGCACCTGGGTTCCCTCCCAGAGCTCGCCGTCGTGGCAGGCCGGCAACACGTTCAGTTGGACGACCTACCTCGGCGGACGCCGGTTCCTATGAGATCACCATCTGGGTCAAGGACGGCAACACGGCGTCCAACCAGAACACCTACGGTTACGCCACTGGGCTGCAACCCGGGCACCATCCAGGTCCTGACGCCGCCCAGCGTCTCCGGGACCAGCAGCCCGTCGCAGTCTCCGTACGGCGCCACCATCTCCTGGACCGCCACCGGCAGCGGCGGCGATTCGGGCTCCTACCGCTACGCGTTCTTCCGCCGCCGCGCCGGAACCTCCTCCTGGACCCCGGACGTCACAACCCGAGCTGGCAGACCAGCCGCAACTTCAGCTGGACCCCAACCTCGGCCGACGTCGGCACCTGGGAGGTCTTCATCTGGATCAAGGATGCGTACACGCCCTCCAACATGAACGCCTACGGCCACGCCGCCTGGTACAACGCGGGCAACGTCGAGGTCACCACGCCGCCCCCGGTGGACCTCACCGGCACGGGCAGCCCGTCCACCTCGCCCGCCGGCACCACCATCACCTGGACCGCCACCGCCACCGGTGGCCTCCCGGGCACCTACCAGTACGCCCTCTTCCGCCGCAGGGCCGGCACCTCCAGCTGGACTCCGGACGTGTCCGCGCCGAACTGGCAGTCCAGCCGCACCCTGAGCTGGACCCCGACCGCGAACGACGTCGGCACGTGGGAGATCATCATCTGGGTCAAGGACGGCAATACGACGCCCACCCAGAACGGCGCTGGCTACGCCGACTACTACAACGCACAACCGGTGCAGGTGTACTGACCGGTTCCAGTCTGTGAAGGACAGCACGTCCCCGTGCTGACCCCACTCCATGGGAACGGAAGCCCGGGCGTTCGCGCCCGGGCTTTTTTATTCTTGCCGACACCTCTCGAAAGGAGGATTCATGATCACTCGATGGAAACTCAGCACCCTCCTCTGCGCGGGAGCGCTCCTCGTCAAGGCCGGAATCGCCACGGCCCAGAGCTGCCGGATCCCGCAACGTTTTCCCGGCGCCACCGCCGCGTCGATGGACTTCAAGGCCGACCTCAACGCCAACCTCGGGGATTGGGGCACGATCTTCATGGACGTGGACACGGACGGCTGCGAAATCACCGCGCGCGATTTCCTGCAGTCCAAGCTGGAGCGGCAGAACCTCGACGCCAACGGCTGGAAGGGCGGATTGCGCGGCGGCGACGTCTACCTGGTGACCGCGGCGGCGCTGCGGCTCGGCGGCCGCGGCCTCCTCACCCCCGCGATCCACGGCGAGGTGCTCGAGGCGCTGGCGAGCTACGACTTCGCCAACTGGGGCGGCCCCTGCGCCCGCGGCGCCGGCAACGGCTGCATGGACGACTACACGGTCGCCGCCGCCGGACACGCCTGGGCCGGAGCGTATCTGTCGATCACCCAATCCACGACCCCGGCGCGCGACGCGGCGTGGTTCCTCGCCGAAGCCAGGAGGTACATCAAGCTCAGCCTGTCGCCGCAGGACACCCTCTGCGTCCGCGCGGTCCCTCGTCGGCCACGCGTGCAAGGCGTGCCTCAACGACTACAACAGCCGCCTACCAGAGCAATGGTGATCCCACCACCCTGCGCAACGACATCTACTTCAACCGGAGAGAGGTGCTCAGCTTCGAGCACGGGTTCGAAAACCCCAACTACGGTCTCGGTCTCCTCACCAGCGTCTCGATCGCCACCCAGGGCCTCCAGATGGCGACGGGGACCCCCTACGTCCCGAGCAACTACGAGAAGGTGATGGCCCACGGGATCTTCCGGACGGGCCAGCGCCACGCGCCCCAGACCACGAATGGTTGCCAGACCGCCTGGTTGAACAATTGCGTCGGGCTGGAGTGCTCGATGGTCGGCAACTGCATCTCGGGCGTCTGCCAGTCGCCTTCGTTCGGCTGTGGCGAAGACTTCGGTGGCGTCAAGTACGACGCCGGCATGTACCCGGTGAAGGCGCTGCTCCAGAATGAATTCGCGCTGCCGGCCGGCAGGACGCTGATGTTCGGCAGCCCCTCCTACCAGTTCGATCAGTTCAGCGGCCTCTGCTCGCCGAGCAAGTTCAGCCCGACCGCCCCGTTCTTCAACGACGGCCGCTACGCCGCCTACTACCGGCTCTCCTCCCAGTGGGCCTACGGCACGCAGCCGCCGCTCGGGGGGAGTCACCCGGCTCCCCTGAGCGTCACGGGCACCGGAAGCCCGTCGTCGTCGCCCTACGGGAGCCACCCTCACCTGGACGGCCACGGCCAGCGGCGGCACCCCGTCGACCACCCAGTACGCCCTCTTCCGCCGCCTCGCCGGGACCCCGAATTGGATCCCGGACGTGACCGCTCCGGCCTGGCAGCCCAGCAACGTCCTGAGCTGGACTCCGACCTCGGCCGACGCCGGCACCTGGGAGATCATCATCTGGGTCAAGGACGGCAACACGCCGGCCACCCAGAACACCTACGGCTTCGCCGCCTACTACAACGCGGGCCCGGTCCAGGTCACGACGCCGGCCCCGCTCACCGTCACGGGCACTGGAAGCCCCTCGTCGTCGCCGGCGGGACCGCCGTCACCTGGACCGCCACCGCCAGCGGCGGCATCCCGTCGACCACCCGGTACGCGCTCTTCCGCCGCAAGTCCGGAACCTCGAGCTGGATTCCGGACGTGACCGCTCCGGCCTGGCAGTCCAGCAACGTCCTGAGCTGGACCCCGACCTCGGCCGACCTCGGCACCTGGGACATCATCATCTGGGTCAAGGACGGCAACACGTCGCCCACCCAGAACACCTACGGCTACGCCGCCTACTACAACGCGGGGCCGGTGCAGGTGCACTGACATACTTGCCGGGTGTTCGCGTCCGGGCTTTTCCGTCCCTTTTTCAACCCTTCACGTACGGGGCCAGCAGCGCCTCCCAGCTCCGGGACATCCGATCGTACTCGGCCGGACACCGCTCGGCGCGGTCGGCGGGCAGGGTCTCGTCGTCCACGAGATACTGGTAGCCCTCGGGATCCTTGCCGTAGATCCAGCAGACGATGTTGTAGAAGCGCTGCTCGTCGAGCGAGTGCTCGTCCCAGAAGGAGAGGTCGTCCTTCCTCTTCCTCGTCCCTCGCCATCCTCCCTCCTGAGAACGAGTTGGCGCCGTCGAGCGCCGCGTCCTCCCCCTCCTCGCCCCCTTCCAGAAGGATCATCGTGGCGAGCTGGTCGACCGCGTCCTCCTCCCTGCCGGTGACCGGCAGGTCGTAGATGGCGATCAGGGCGTGCCCCATCTCGTGGAAGAAGGTGAACAGGTGGCGCTGGCCACCGAGACGTCGGCCTCCTCCTGCTCCTCGTCCGTCTGCGCGTCCGCCATGAAATCTCGGAGTAGTGCTCGACCAGCTCATAGCAGAGGGAGATCTCGCCGGCCTCGGGATCGTAGAAGGCGTTCACCTCGCCGCACTCCCGGAACACCACGGGCACATCGGTGGGGAGAGCGAACTCCCGGTTCAGCTCCTTGACCGTGTCCTCCAGGAGCCGGATCTCCCGGAAGACCGCCTCCAGCTCCAGGTAGTCCTCGTTCTCGGTCTCTTCGTACTGCACCACGAAGTCCCCGGTGTCGCGGACCCCGCCGGAAGCGTTCCGCTTGAAGCTCGCCGGCACGTTGGCGTGCGCCTCGGAGGCGGCGCCCGCCGGCTCGGGCTTCTCCTCGGGGATTGGACCGCAGGCTCCGACAGCCAGCAGGGCCAGGATAGTCGCGAAGCGGCGGGCAAATGCGTAGGGAATGAGCGTATCTCCTTGAAATCGACCTGACGGGTTGTGGGGCAAGAGCGGACCGTGCCGTCCCCTGAAGTTGAATCTGGTTGTCACGCTCGGATCAGGGTCTCCAATGACCTGAGGTCACCGTGCTGCACGAGGGAAGGGACCGGCCGTCCTCACGGCTGATGGCCCCACTTTTCCAGAGTTCCAGTTTCGAAGCCGTCCTCTAAGATCTCGTTCTTGGCCTCGAACACCTTGAAGGCGAGATCCCAGGTACCCAAGGACCACGGTCCAGTGTTCCTGAACGCCATGCCGCTGAACCTGCGACGGGTCCCCCTGGCCTCCGATCCAGCAGAAGCCTCCACCTGTCGTGGCCGCCCCGGAAATTTCCGCAAAGAAATCTCCCGCGGCGAGGCTCGACAGGGCTGGGCAGCTCGATGGTGAAGCGCCACTCTTCCAATCCGAACGATACTGCGCCTGTCTTGCGTTGAACCCGAAGACCCAGGACTTCATGGAGGACTGCGCCGGGAGTCCATCGCCGGCGATCCCATGGATGACGACATCGAAAAGGCTTCCGGAGGGGGATTGTTGCCCGGCCAGTAATAGCCCAGGACCTCCAGGCAGGATATCCTTTTCCTTCATTCAACCTGAAGTTTTCTGCCACCTCACTGGATTCCTGCATCCGATGCGTCGCAGCCGCCAAACTGATCCCGAGGCTGCTGCACGAGGACTTCCCGCATCTATCGCCGCCCGGCACCTCGTCGCTCACGATCGTCACCGCAGCACTGCCCGGTTGACCCACCTCATAGTGGCCTGCCCCTGGAGCGTACGATGACCGTTTCGTCCGCTTCCGCCACCTGATCGTCCAGCGGAGACACCGTCAAGGTCTTGCTCGAGGAGCCGGCGGGAATGACGCCAGATCTCCGCCAGGGTGTGGTCTTGCCCGACGGTTGCGGTCCCACCAACGCTGTACGTGACCGTCAGGTCGCTGGTGGTGCTTCCCGAACGTTGAATCAGGATTCGCCGTTCCTGAGGGGCTGCTCTGCAACCTCCGGATCGGACGCGGTCACCGTGACCACCGGCATGCTCGGTACACGGCTTCGTGGTGAGCTCCAGCGTAGTGCCCGAGCTCTGCCCCACCCCGTTGGCGGCGGTTACCCTGAAGTAGTAGGTCGTGTTGCAGGCGAGCCCGGTGAGGGTTTCGCCTAGGCTCGCGCTCCGGTATCCCTCGCCCGTGTCCCTCAGAGGGGTCGTTGAACCGAAGCTCGGACTCGTGCCCCACTCGAAGTAAGCGGTGGAGGAGCCGGCATTGGGAATGACCGAGGCCCGGAGAAGCGCTTGCCGCTCCTGGACATAGGTGGCGGCGGCGGTGGTCACCGTGGAAGGCAGCGTACCGCTACCGCAGAATCGAGCGGGACACGCTGCGCCAGGATCACGCTGCGATACTGGAGCGGCGTGGCGCCGCCTCCCTCTGCACCATGAGCTCGACGAGCGCTCCCGGGCGGAGCCCGTCGATGACTTCAGAGGAGCCTGGACGTCGTCCCGGAGCCGCTGGTGAATCCATCGTCGGACCGATACGTTGTGGGTTCCCAGGTTGCGCCCGAGGCCGGAGTCCAACTGAGGGTTATGGCTCCCTTTCCCGCATCACAGACCGGTGTGCTGACCTGCGCCGAGAAAGGTCCAGGAGTGGATGGCTCCCCACCACAAATTCCAGACGGTATGAATACGCTGATGCGGTCCGCCGGGCGGCTGCCTCCGCTGCCGGCGGCTCAGCATGTACTCGTAGGCGGCGCCCGGACCAGGCCGGTGTCGACCATGCTTGTACCGGGCAGACCAGGATAAGGCGTGAGCTGGCCGGCAACGTTGTCGATGCGGGTGAGGGTGTAGGAATCCGCGCCCACACCGCCGTCCATTACACCGGCACGGAAGCCGTGCCGCCGCTGCAGAAGGGCGTACCCGTCCAGACCAGAGGCAGGTGAGGAAACTCGCCGGCGCCGACCGGGAGCCTGCATTCATCCGAGATGACCGGCACCGTGATGGGGTTCGTCCGCACGGGGGCTCCGTTGAGCGTGCCCTCGACACGGAAGCTGTAGGTCTCACCTGGAACCAGGAGGCTGGACACGAGGTGCACCCTGCCTTCCTGGGACGAGTTGACGGTGGCCGTGTAAGCACCGTCCGTACGGCGGACCGTAAAGACATTGTCCATCCCCGCCGGGGCCGTCCACCACAGCAGGACGGCCGGCCCGCTACCGCTGCACCCCTGGCGGCTGCTTTCGAGGAAGAAACCTTGCAAAGAAGACGGACCACTCGTTCCAACTTCTTGCAGATAGGAAGCCGTCGCTGATAGCCCTTGGCCGTCCGACGTGGTGACCGAGATCAGGCAGTTGAAAGGCTCTTCGGTTGTATTGGCGGGTGCCGTCCAGGTTGGAGTCCGGCTCGCCGTTGAGGAGAAAGTACCGCTCACGCCAGGACAGGAGGAGAGCCACGACCAAGTGAGAGCATGCCCGTGGGAGTCGGTTGCTTGAGCATTCATGGCCACGACACCGCCCGAAGCAACCGGATTTGGAGAGCCGGACGGTCCGGAGGTGAAAGTCACGGCATGAGGAAGGACCGTCACGGTCGCCTCGCGAGTCGCCGATCCTCCCGGCCCTTGACAGATCGAGGCATAACTGGAGGTTGCCTGAGGCGCGACCGTTTCGCTGCCATTCGTTGGCCGGGATCCCTCCCAGGCACCCGCGGCGGCGCAGGAGGTGGCGTTTGTCACGTTCCAGGCCAGGTTTGAGCTGCCTCCTTGAAGGATTGAGCTCGGCGTCGCCGTCAAAGTCGACGCCGGAGCAGCCTGCCGCAGTGCAACCGTGGCGCTGGCACTGGCCGACCCACCCGCGCCGGTGCAGGTCAAAGTGTAGGTCGTGGTCGCCGTCGGAGACACCGCCTGAGAACCTGAAATCGATTTCGACCCGCTCCAACCGCCCGAAGCGGTGCAGGAAGTCACCTCCGATGAGCTCCATGAGAGGTGCTCGATTCTCCGGGAGCGATCGAATCGGGTGATGCGGTGAGCGAAACCGCCGGCGGACGTGGCGTGAGGACTGTCAGCGTAGCGCTGTCCGACTTCTGGGCTCCGGGCAGGGTCGCCACGACGCTCACGTCGTCGATGCGGAAGACGGTGCCACGCGTCGCATCCGTCGCTCCCAGGAACTCGAGGCGAACGGTGCGGCCACGTTCGGAATTCAGATTCGCGAAAATCTGCCGGTATCCGCCGGCGTCGAGGTTTGAGAATCCAACCAGCGTGCGGATCGGATTGCCAGACGTATCCTTCAACCAGACGAGAAGGCTGTCGAATACCGTCGACGTGGTCGTCTCCTGAGTCGAGATCGATACCCAGAAACTGAGGAGGACCGAGGTCGCCGAGGACGGGATTGAGAAGTCCTGAGAGATCCAGCCCACGAGATTGTTCGAGGCTCCGATCGACCCGCCGGAGTCGGATAGATAGGCATAGCCGGGACAACTCTTGCAGATATCGTAGCGGGAATCGGCGAAGAAGCTGCCGCTCTTCGACCACTGCGATGCGGTGCCGGCAAAGGCGCCGTTGCGGATCAACTCGCTCGTCCCGCCGCTCGTCTCTGTACAAGTCAGGTATAGGTCGTGGTCGACGACGGTGTGACCGTCTGGGTCCCACTGAGAGCTTTGCTGCCACTCCAGCCGCCCGAGGCTGTGCAAGAGGACATATTGACCGTCGACCAGAAGAGTGTTGAGTTGCCACCCGGTGAGATCGCCTCAGGCCTGGCGACGAGGCTCACGTAAGGCGCAGGGAACTGTGACCACCTGGCTGTCGGCATCATTCCCGCCAGGACCGTTGCAGGTCAGCGTATAGGTGGTGGTCGAAGAGGGATTGACCACCTGGGTGCCGGTGAGCGGTTTGCTGCCGCTCCAGCCGCCCGATGCCGTACAGGAGGTCGCGTTGGCGGAAGCCCAGGCAAGGCCGGCCGAGTTGCCCGGCGCGATGGTTTCCGGGAAGGCATCAATGAGGACGAGAGGCGCGGCCGAGCCGCCGGTAACGGTTACCGTCTCGTTATCACTCGCGGTACTGGAAGAGCTGGAGCAAGTCAGCGTGTAGGTCGTGGTGCCGGAAGGTGAAACGCGTCTGGCTGCCACTCGTCGCTTTGGTTCCGCTCCAACCACCCGAGGCCGTGCAGGACGTGGTGTTGGCCGAGGTCCAGGAAAGGGTTGCCGAGTTGCCCAGGGAAATCGAAGCCGGAGTTGCGGTCAAGGACACGCTTGGTCCCGCTCCGCCCACCGTGAAGGCGAACGGGAGGGAAGTTTGATAAGTCAGGTTCTTCACTTTCGCCGTCCAATTCGGCGCAAACGATACACCGGCGCAAACCCGGAGCCGCGGCGGCGTCTGATCGTCCAGAAGCTCTGTTCGATCAGGCAGAATATCATAATTCGTGGTACCGTCGTTCAGGGTGACGCTCGAGGCAAGGACGAAGCCTGTGCCCTGGAACGTGATCCACTGCCGGCTGGAAAAGCCCTTGCAGCCAGGGGCGGCGAGCGAGGCGCTGGTGATCGTGGGCCGGGTATCGAGGGTGCGGATCGCGGCGGCAATATCAACCTGTGGACCGATGTTGCCGCCTGTCCCTGCCTGCCGCACACCCGTACCGGCCAGGAGAGCCCGCATCGCAAGCGGCGTCAGGACGGCCTGGCCGAGTGCCTTGCGATGCGACTGCACGATGGCTGCTGCTGCGGCGACCATCGGGGAGGCGGAGGAGGTGCCGCTGAAGTCGGTACGGTAGCTATCCCCATTCGATGTCGTGGCAACGTTCTGTCCCCAGGCCTGGACATCCACTCGGCTGCCATAATTCGAGAAATCAGCTTTGTCCGCAGGCCCGGCGCCCCGGCTCCCACTATAATAGCTCCCGAGTCTCGGCTTGCGCGGTCGAACAGGTTGCCATAATAATCGTCGTCGTCAAGATTCTGCTCTCCATTTCCGCGGCTTCCACAACGATTATTCCCCGGCTGGTCGCGTACTTGATCGCAACATATTCCATGTATTTCCATTCGACCGGAACGAGCCCGACTTGAGAACAGGAACTGCTGCTGAAGTTCGGACCATCAGTCTGCTGCTCGATGAGGAGCACATCTCCAGGCTGCAGTCTGCTGGAGGACAGATTTATAGCATCGGCAATGTTGAATCTCTCGTGACCAAGGAGGCAGATGCCGAGAAGTCGTCGGGTGCACGTTGTCACGGGGAACATTAAGATGTCGGCATCATAGGCAATGCCCGTGACTCCAAAATTGTTACTGTCAGCGATCAACTCACCCAGGACCGAGGTGCCATGGTTTCGGAGATCGCTGCTGCTGCTGCAGCTCGAGCTCGGGCATTCCATGCTCTCGCCTGGAGAGGTAACAATCCTGTTGCCGTGGCCTTTGAGAGATCCTCATGGCCAGTGTCCCAGCAGTATTCAACGTCGGCTATCGTGATCCCGCTGCCGGTCCTGCCCTGGGACCAGGCTTGACGGGCTCCCAGGCCGCCTGGTGCGGCCTCAAGGTAACCCTGGTCGGACTCCGAAACCGGGAGTGGCCTCGGTTCTGGGGCACGGTAAGCGATTTCCACAATCTCCAGAGCCATGAGCTCGGAGATGGCCTGATCGGCATCCACCCCAGGCGGTAGGCGCAGGTGATAGAAGAGGTTGAGGTCGGGCAGATCGTCATGGCCGAGAGCTTTCAGCTCTGTCCGATCCCTCTCCAGATCTTCCTCCGGACGGCTGAAAACGCGGCTCAGAGTCAATCCTGGCCAAGCCGCGAGCGCCTTCTCGACTCCGGCAAGCTTTACGCCGGAGAGCGACTTCAACTGTCCATTGCGGAGACGTAAGTCTGAACCCTCAACGAACTTGATGACGATCAGCTCGCCCCGATCAGAGGCGGGGGGCTCGGGCAGGTATGGTCCGGCGGCGAACGCAGCGCCCGCCATCGAGAGGACCAGCGCGATGATAAGAACACGGAAGTTGACGCGTGCAAGGATAGCTCCTTCTGCTGTATCAGAGAAAGGACACAAGGAAGAACAAAAATGTTTAGAACTGGTCTCACAAATCCCGCGTCCTGGATTGAAATCCAGGGCGAGGGGCAGGGCTGAGCATTTATGAGACCGCCTCTAGGCTTTTCGCGATGCTTCCAGCGTACAGAGGATGACCAGTGGCTGCAAGGTTATCGATAGATTCGGCTATGAGAACTTCTCCTGGCGATGGCTTAGCCAAAGACGCGGATGCTTGCCGGCGTTTGGGCATCGGCCTACGGCCTCAGCCCATGTCATTACACACATCTCTCCCGTTCAGCTCGGAACTGCAAATCGAACCCTTGGCGAGGGAGACGAGGGGACGAGGCCGCGATGACTTCTCCGATCGCAGAGGTGATCTGCCCGGTGGCCTACTACACGCGGGGCCGGTCCAGGTGTACCGGGCGCCCGTAGAGAGGGCAGCGTTTGCCCTCGTGGGGGCAACGTTGCCCCCATGGGGGCAACGGCGCCCCTCATGGGGGCAGCACGATCCCTCGTGAGGGCAATCATTGCCCCCGTGAGGGCAGCACGGTACCCCGCGAGGTCAGTCATTGCCCCCATGAGGGCGAGTCACTGCCCCCATGGGGGCAGCACGATCCCCCGTGAGGGCAATGGTTGCCCCCATGAGGGCAACGGCGCCCCCCGGGGGCAATCGCTGCCCCCGGTTCGGGGGAGAGCCGCACCGGGTTGCGCGGAGGTCAGCTCTCTTCGGAGGACGGGGTGCCGCCGGTGAGAGCGGCCGGCTCCGGGGCAGAGGTGGCGGGCGAAGGAGCGGGCGCGAGGCCGATGGCGGCGAGCAGGTCCGGCCGGGGTAGACGGCGATGCCGACCTCCTCTTCCACCCTGCGCGTGCGGCGGCGGGTGGGCCGGATGCGATAGCGGGACCAGCCCTTCGCTGCGATGGCCGAGCCGGCTGCGGATCGCGCTGCGGATCTGGACGACGAGGTCCGCTCCCTTCTTCCGGGTGATCCGCAATTGCTGCGTTACGGCCTGCTTGCGGGCCTGGAGCTCCCGCTGGTCGGCGGCCAGGATCTTCAGGGCCAGGATCACGGCCCCGAGCTGATCGCGCAGGACCGCGCAGGACCGGATCGTTAAGCGCCTCGTTCTCTCCCAGGGCGCTGTACAGCGAATCCCACTCCTCCCGCGTGTCGGCAATCGACACCTTCGGGCATGTCTCTCTCTCTCCTTTGTACCCGCTCCGGGGATTGCTCTATCTTACAATGGGATTGGTGGATTCGCCACAGCGGCCCCGGCAGATCACGATCTCGGCATTGTGGATGGCGTATCCTTAGGCCCATGCGCTTACATCCCGTCCTTCCCTTCTTGCTCCTGTGTTTCGCCCTTCTTGCCGCCGCGCCCCTCCAGGCGGGGGTCAACCGCTGGACCTCCATCGGCCCGAAAGGCGGCGGCGTCACGGCCCTGGCGTTCTCCTCCAACGGACGCACGGCCTGGGCGGGCACGAAGAAATCGGGCGTCTTCCGCAGCGCCGACAACGGACGCACGTGGACGGCGGCCAGCCGCGGCCTGAGCAAGGAAGTGTACGACCTCGCAGCCAGCCCCGCGGCGCCGGGCCGGGTCTATGCCGTGACCTCCTTCGGGATCTTCATGACGCCGATCGTCTTCATGATCAGCGGCGTCATCTTCATGTGCACGGCCGCCACGTACACGGAGGCGACGACGATGTACCCGGAGGCCGGGGCTCGTCGTCGTTTGCGCGGCGTGCGTTCAACGAGTTCTGGTCCTTCTTCGCGGCGTGGGGCCAGATGCTCAACTACATCATCACGGTTGCCATCTCGGCGTTCTTCGTGCCGCACTATCTGGGCGTTTTCTGGGAGCCCCTCGGGGAGTCGCCGGCCGACATCGTCGCCGGCATCGCCGTGGTGCTGCTGCTGGTCGTGGTGAACATCTTCGGCGTTCGCGAAGCGGCGGGACTGAACGTCTTTCTCGCGCTCGCGGACTTCTTCACCCAGCTCGTGCTCGTGGTCATCGGCGTGGTGCTGGTTCTATCCCCTGAGACGCTTGTCGACAACGTCGACTTCGGCACCTATCCGACCGTCGGCGACTTCCTGATCGCGATCCCGGTCGGGATGGTCGCCTACACGGGGATCGAGACGATCTCGAACATGGCAGAGGAGGCGCGGGACTACGGCGAGACGATTCCGCGCGCCATGGGGGCGGTGGTCGCGGCTGTGATCGCGATCTACGCGTTCCTCCCGGCCGTCGCCCTCTCCGCGATGCCGGTGGAGAACGGCGAGACCGCGTTGGCTAACGAGTTTGCAGGCGACCCGATCCTGGGCGTCGTCGAGAATCTCGACCTCGGCTCGCTTCAGCACCCGGCGGAGATTTACGTCGGAATCCTCGCCGCGACGATCCTGTTCATTGCGACGAACGCAGGACTGATCGGCGTCTCGCGGCTGTCCTACTCGATGGGCCAGTACCGCCAGCTGCCCGAGGCGGTACGCCGGCTGCACCCGCGGTTTCGTACGCCGTACATAGCACTGGCCCTGTTCGGCGTCGTCGCATGCGTGACGATCGTGCCTGGCCAGGAGGAGTTCCTCGGCACCGTGTACGCGTTCGGCGCGATGCTGTCGTTCTCGATTGCGCATCTCGCCTTGATCAGGTTGCGCATCGACGCAGCCGGATCACGACCGCCCGTTCCGTGGCCCCGGAAATCTGCGCATCCGCGGATACGACCTGCCTCTGTTCGCGATCGTCGGCGCGTTCGGGACGATCACGGCGTGGATCGTCGTGACCGCGCTGAACTTCGAGACGCTCGTCTTCGGTTCGATCTGGCTTGCGGTGGGCGTGACGAGCTACGTCCTGTACCGAAAGCGCCTCGGGCTGGATGTGCGGGAGACGCACAAGATCGTCATCCCCAAGCCGATTGTCGAGCACGAGGTCGAGTACCGGTCCGTCCTTGTCGCGTTCGAGGACTCGCACTACTCGGCCAACGCGGTACGGACCGCCGTGCGCATGGCGGCGCGGCGCCGGCGTGGCATCCACGTGCTCGTCACGATCACGGTGCCGAACAGCTCGCCGATCGACGCGCCGCTGCCCGAGCAGGAGTCGCTTGCGCAGGAGGTGATCGACTCCGCGCGCGTCCTCGGAGGCCGGCGCGTGACCGGTCACTGGGAGAAGGTGAGGCCCGGCCAGGCGGGCCGGCGCGTGGTGGACGAGGCGGTTGACATCGAGGCACGCGCGATCGTCATGCCGCGGCCGCGCAAGCGTCCGGGAACCTCGCTGTTCGGCCGCACACTCGAGACGGTGCTCGAGGAGCGCCCGTGCCGGGTGATCATCGAGTCCGAGCCGCTGGTCGAGAGCGCATAATCCCCCGCGTGCACCGTGCCTATCGCCAGTCGACCCGGGTGTTGGCCGCGGCGATCTGCGGCCTCGGCGTGGTGCTGATCGTCACCACCCTGGTGCGCGGAGGCGGCGGGCTCGCCCTGGGGATCGTCGTGGGCGTCGCGTTCGTGCTGCTGGGGGCCGGCCGGCTTCTACCTGGCAGGCGACCGATGAGACTCCACCGTCCGGCTCGGTTGGCACGGCTCGAGTCGCTCAGGGGGCTGCTCCGCGATGCTGTTCCTGCCGATCGAGGGCCGGCTCGCACGCATCGTCGGCACGCCCGCGATCTACGCGGTCGCCGTCAGCGCGATCGGCGCGTCGATTTACGTCACGCTCGGAATCGTCGCGGAGCGGGCGCTCGGTCTGACGCCGCTCGCCTATATCGGCGCAGGCGTCTTCTTCGTGGTGACGATGCTCACCTACGTCGAGGCGAACTCGCTGCACCCCGAGCGCGGAGGAGCATCGACCTTCGCGCGCTACGCGTTCGACGAGCTGTGGAGCTTCATCGCCGGCTGGGGCATCGTCCTCGACTACCTGATCGTGATGGCGCTGTGCGCGTTCGCGGTCCCCGACTACCTGGCCCCGTTCTGGGGCCACGCGGGCGACGCGGGGGTCGAGCACGTGATCGCGGCGGCTGTGATCGGCTGGGCGGTCCTGATCAACCTGCATGGGCTGAACGCCAACCGGCTGGGGCTGCTGCTCCGCTTCGGGGTCGTCAATGTCCTGGTCCTGCTCGCCGTCATCGTGATCGGCGTCGTGACGGTGTGGGACTGGTCGGCGCTCCACGAGGGCATCGAGCTCGGCGAGAGCCCCGAGTGGGACGACCTGGCGTTCGGGGCCGTGGTTGCAGGGCTCGCGCTCACGGGCCTCGAAGCCGCATCGGGCGTGGCCGGAGAGATCCGCCCGAACCGGAAGCAAATGTCGCGTGTCATCGGCGTCAGCGCGGCCACCGCCTTCGTGGTCCTGTTCGGGGTCTCGCTCGTCGCGCTGATGGCGCTGCCCGTCGTCGGCGGCCTGACAGCGCTTGGCGAGCAGTACCACGAGGCGCCGCTGCTCGGGGTCGTCTCGGCGTACGACGAGTTCGACAACGTCCTGCGCTACGTGCTCGGCGGTGTCGCGACGGTGGTGCTGGTCCAAGCGACCGTCGCGAACATGATGGGCGTCTCGCGGCTCTCCTACTCGCTGGCAACGAACCGCCAGATTCCGAGTGCGATCGGCCGGCTCCACCCGCGCCGATCGACTCCGTGGGTTGCGATCTCGGTGTGCGGGGCGCTCACTTTCGGGCTCGTGCTCACGTCCGACCTCGACTTCCTCGCGGGCACGTTCGCGTTCGGCGCGACGGTCGCGTTCGCGATCGCGCACGCGTCGGTGATCAGGCTGCGGTTCCGCGAGGCGACCGCCCGCCGGCCGTACCGGATGCCGCTGTCGATCAAGTTCAGGAACGGCTCGCTCCCGCTCCCGGCGGTGGTCGGCTTCGTGATGGCGGTCGCGGCGTGGGTGAGCGTAGTGATCCTGCACGAGGGCGCCCGCTACGGCGGCGCGGCATGGCTCGCCGGCGGGCTGCTGCTCTACGTGATCTACCGGCGCAGCCAGGACAAGCCGCTGCGCAAGCGCTTCACGATCCCGGCGACCGCGCTCCAGGAGCGCGGGACCGGGGTCGAGTACGGGTCGATCCTCGTCCCGGTCTTCGGCAGCCCGCTCGACGACGACATCGTCGGGACCGCCGGGCGGCTGGCCGCGGACGAGGCTGCCGAGGGCGAGGGCGGAACGGTGATCGAGGCCATATACGTGCTCGAGATCCCCATGTCGCTGCCGATCGACGCGCGCGTGCCCGACGAGCAGATCGAGCGGGCGAAGCGCGCTCTCCGCCGGGCCAAGGAGGTGGGCGAGGAATACGAGGGGGTTGAGGTGGCGCCGGCGACGGCGCGTGCCCGCTCGATCGGCGCGGGCATCGTCGAGGAGGCTCGCCGCCGCGGAGTCGAGGCGATCGTCCTTGCGGCGGAGGAGCCAACGCGCATGCGAGGGGGCGCCTTGCTCGGCGGCCGCGGCGGTCCGCGCGACCGCTACGTCGGCGAGATGACTCGTTACGTGGTCGAAAAGGCCCCTTGCCGTGTGATCCTCACCGCGCCGCCCGCGGGCGAGCCAGCCGAACGCGAAGTTGTCATGCCCTAGCCCCCGCTAGAGTCCCGCTACGTGTTCGTCTTGATAGTTGGATGCGGGCGCGTGGGCTCGACCGTGGCGAAGGCAATGCTTGCCGACGGCCACGACGTTTCGGTCCTCGACGAGGACCCGGAAGCGATCGCCCTGCTCGAACGCGGGTCCCAGCAATCCTGGGAGGAGAGCGGCGGCATGTTCACCGTCGGCACCGCGATCGAGATGGACGCGCTGATCGAGGCCGGGATCGAGCGCGCAGATGCGTTCGTCGCGTCCACCGACGGCGACAACACGAACCTGGTCGTCGCCCAGATCGCCCAGCGCCGCTACAACGTGCCGAAGGTCGTCGTCCGCGTGCTCGACCCCGCGCGCGCCACGTGGTACGGGGAGCATGGGCTTCAGACCATCTGCCCGACGGCCGTCGCGATCGACATGCTCACCGAGGCGGTCCGGGAGGCCGCGGCCTAACGCCATGTACGTCCTCATCGTCGGAGCGGGCAAGGTCGGCTGGAACCTCGCCAGAGAGCTGCTCGGGAAGGCCCACGAGCTGACCGTGATCGAGTCCGACGCCGGGCGCTACGCGACGGTCGAGGACGAGCTCGAGCACGCGGTCCAGTACGGCGACGGTTCCGAGCTGTGGGTCCTCGAGCGCGGCGGGATCGAGCGCGCCGACATGGTGATCGCCGTGACCGGCGACGACGAGGACAACATCCTGATCTGTCAGGTCGCGCGCGAGAAGTACGGCGTCGAGCGCGTCATCGCGCGCTGCAACAACCCGCGCAACCTCCAGCACTTCGAGCTGCTCGGCATCAAGCCCGCCGTGTCGGCGACCGACCTGATCCTGCGGCTGATCGAGCACGAGGTGCCGCAGTACGGCCCGCTCCACCTGCTCGACCTGCCGCAGGAGCGGCTCGAGATCATCGAGCTCGAGGTGGCGGCCGACTCGCAGGCAGCGGGAAAGATCGTCAAGGACCTTGGCCTTCCCGACGGGTCGCTCGTGATCGCGATCATGCGCGACGGCACGGGCTTCGTCCCGCTCGCCGACTCGCTGATCGAGGCGGGCGACGAGGTCCTGCTCGTGCTCGACACCGGGCTCGAGGACCAGGTGGCCGCGCGCTTCCAGTCGCCGGCGCGCGGGGAAGCGGCGTAGCGGCTTCGTGGCGGAGCGCTCGGTCGACCATCTCCTGATCGGCGGCGGTCTGGCCGCCGCCAACTGCGCCCGCTGGCTGCGCGAGGCGGGCGGGGAGGGCTCGATCCTCCTGGTCGGCCGCGAGAACGACCCGCCGTACAACCGGCCGCCGCTGTCGAAGACGTATCTCGGCGGTAAGGAATCCCGCGAGGAGATCCTGTTCCGCCCGGACGAGTGGTGGGGCGAGCAGAAGATCGACCTCATGACGCGCACAAGCGTGATCAAGCTCGACGCAGAGGGCCGGAAAGCGAAGCTCTCGAACGGCGACGAGGTCGCGTTCGAAAAGGCGCTGCTCGCCACCGGGGCAAACGTGCGCCGGTTGCGCGCCGAGCACGCCGACCTTGACGGGATTCATTACCTGCGCACGATTCCCACTTCGGATTCGATCGCGCGCGATGCGTCGGACGCCGAGCACGTCGTGATGATCGGCGGCTCGTACATCGGCTGCGAGGTGGCGGCGACCCTGACCGCCCGCGGCAACAAGTGCACGATCGTGATGCAGGAGGACGTGACGTTCGAGCGGGTGTACGGGCCGGAGGTCGGCGGCTTCTTCCAGCGCGTGCTCGAGGAGCATGGGATCGAGATCCACGGTGGTCAGTCGCTCGCGCGGTTCGAGGGCTCGGACGGCCGGGTCACGCACGTGGTGACCGAGAGCGGCCTGTCGCTAGAGGCGGAGTGCGTCGTGATCGGGGCCGGTGTGATCCCCGACGTGACGCTCGCGAAGGCGGCGGGGCTCGACCTCGGCGAGAGCGGGGGCGTGCTCTGCTCCTCGCGGCTCGAGACCTCAGTCCCCGGCATCTACGCCGCGGGCGACATCTGCGACTACGACTCGGTCGTCCACGGCCGCCGGCTCCGGATCGAGCACTGGGACGTCGCCTTCAATCAGGGAAAGACGGCCGCGCTGAACATGCTCGGCCAGGATGTTCCACACGAGGAGATCCCGTACTTCTTCTCCGACCTCGCGGACTGGGCGTCGAGCGAGTACGTCGGCCCGGGGAGCGGCGACACGGTGATCCGCGGCTCGATGGACGACGGCGACTTCACCGCCTTCTACGTCGACCCGGGCTCAGGCGCCGTCACGGCCGCGCTAACGGTGGGCCGCTCGGACGACCTCGAGCACGCCCGGCGCTTCATCAGGGAGAAGACGGCGCCGGATCGGGAAAAGCTGGCGGACGCCGGAACCGACCTCGGCGACCTCTAACTGGGGAACAGGGACTCGAACCCCAACTTCGACATCCAGAGTGTCGCGTGCTGCCGATTACACCATTCCCCATAGGCCCAATAGGCGACGCCGAGTATAGGCCGAGCACTTGTGGTCCTCTCGCTACCTTCCGGTGCGGAACAAGGTCGCCGACTGAGGAGGAGCACCTTGAAGGGGAAGAGTCTTTTCGCAGTGACCGCCGCCGTCCTCGCCCTGGGCCTCGGCCTTGCTGCATGTGGTGAGGACGACGACGAGGAGAGCGCCGGCACCGGCACCGGAACCGGAACCGGCACACAGGAGGAACAGACGACGCCGGCGCCGACCGGACCGGCTGGCGAGACGGTCAAGTCTGAGCGAGACCGAGTTCTAGATCGACCCGGCTGACGTCCGAGCGTCGACAAGGCGGGCGTCGTCGAGTTCGACGTCACGAACGACGGCTCGATCACCCACGCGCTCGAGGTCGAGGGCGGCGACATCGAGGAGGAGACCGAGGACATCGCGGCTGGAGACAGCGCGACCCTGAAGGTCGACCTCCCGAAGGGCGTGTACGAGCTGTACTGCCCGATCGACGACCACAAGGAGCAGGGCATGGTCGGTGAGCTCAGGGTCGCAGGGGCGACGGGCACGGCCGAGGACAGCGGCGGCGAGGACGAGTCGAGCGACGACGACTCCTCATCGTCCGGCTACTAGCCGGCCGGTCAGGCCGCGGACTGCTCGGCCCAGTCGCGGTACAGCCGTGCGTAATGGCCGTTCTTCGCGAGGAGCTCCTCGTGCGTTCCCTGCTCCGCGATCTCGCCCTTGTCGAGGACGACGATGCGGCCCGCCTGGCGGATCGTCGAGAGCCGGTGCGCGATCACGATCGCTGTCCGGCCGGCGAGCAGGCGGCGCAGCCCCTGCTCGATCCGCGCCTCGGTCCTGACGTCGACGTTCGAGGTCGCCTCGTCGAGGATGAGGATGCGCGGGTCGGCGATCGCGGCACGCGCGAAAGCGATCAGCTGCCGCTCGCCCGCAGACAGGTGGCCACCGCGTTCACCGACCTCGGTGTCGTAGCCGTCCGGCATCCGCTCGATCAGCTCATGCGCGCCGACGGCGCGCGCCGCCTCGACGACCTCCTCGTCGGTCGCGTCGGCGCGGCCGAAGGCGATGTTGTCGCGCACAGTGCCCGAGAACAGGAAGCCCTCCTGGGGCACGATCCCGAGCTGTGAGCGCAGCGAGCGCTCGGTGACCGTGCGCAGATCGTGGCCGTCCACGAGCACACGGCCCGACAGCGGGTCGTAGAAGCGCGCGATCAGCTTCGCGAAGGTGGACTTGCCGGCGCCGGTGGCGCCCACGAGCGCAACCGTCTGACCTGGCGGGATCTCGAGGTCGAGATTGCAGATCGCGAGGTCACTGCGCGGGGTGCCCCCGGAGGGGGTCACCCCGCCAGCAGTGCCGTAGGAGAAGCAGACGTCCTCGAACCTGATGTCGCCGCGCACGCGCGGGAGCTCGACCGCACCCGGCGCGTCCTGGAGGTCCGGCTCCTCGTCGAGCAGCTCGAACACCTTGTCGAGCGCGGCCATGCCGGCCTGGTACGTGGTGTAGAGCTGCGACAGCTGCTGGATCGGATCGAAGAAGCTCTGCAGGTAGAAGACGAACGAGGCGAGCACGCCGATCGTCACCCCGTTGCCATCGACCACCTGGTTGCCGCCGTACAGCAGGATCGCCGCGGTCGCGACGGCCGACAGCAGCTCGACGGACGGGAAGTACGCCGCGTTGAGGTAGACGGTCTTCATGTTCGCGTCGCGGTTCTCGTCGTTCAGCTGCGAGAACTGCTCGAGGTGGCGCGGCTCCTGCCCGAACGCGCGCACGATCCGGATGCCCGACAGCGTCTCCTGCAGGTACGCCGTGATCTGCGCGATCTTCTCGCGCGTAAGCCGGTAGGCGCCGGCCGACGCGAGCCGGAACGCGACGCTGCCCACGGCGAGCACCGGGAACGTCAGGAACGTGATCAGCGCGAGCTCGGCGTCGAGGAAGAGCAGGATTGCCGCAGTGCCGAGCAGCGTCAGGGTGGAGGAGAAGAGCGTGACGACCCCGTCGGTCACGAGCTGGTCGAGCGCTTGGACGTCATTCGTCAGGCGCGAGATCAGGACGCCGGTCTTGTTGCGCGAGTAGAAGCCGATCGACAGACGCTGGAGGTGCGAGAAGATCCGCTCGCGCAGGTCCTGCAGCGCGCGTTGGCCGACCCAGTTGACGAGGTAGGTCTGGGCGTAGGTCGCGACCCAGTTGATCAGCGCCGCGGCGATGAACACGATCAAGACCACCGTCAGGAAGTCGGCGTCCTTCGCGCGGATGCCGTCGTCGATCGCCCGGCCCGCGAGATAGGGCGGCACGAGCGACGCGGCCGTCGCGAGAAGAAGCGCGACGAACATGAGCGCGACCTTGCCGCGGTAGGGGCGCAGCAGCTGAAGCAGGCCGCGCAGCTTGCGCGCACGCTGGTCCTCGCCTCGCAGCAGCAGCCAGAAGGAGCGGATCCGGTCCCTCACAGCCCCGCCGCCTCGCGCTCGACCGGGTTCTCGGTCAGGAATACGGCATCGGGCAGGCCCTTCTCCGCGATCTCGCGATACAGCGGCGAGGACTCCAGCAGCTCGGCGTGCGTTCCGCGCGCCGCGAGCCGGCCGCCCTCGAGCACGACGATCTCGTCAGCGAGCGAGATCGTGGAGAGGCGATGGGCGATCACAAAGGTGGTCCGCCCCTGCATCACCTCGCGCAGCGCCTCCTTGATCCGCGACTCGGTCGTGGCGTCCACGCTCGAGGTGGCGTCGTCGAGGATCAGGATGCGCGGGTTCGCGACGAGCGCACGCGCGATCGCCACGCGCTGGCGCTGTCCGCCGGAGAGCGTGAGCCCGCGCTCGCCCACGCGCGTCTCGTAGCCGTTCGGAAGCGCCTCGACGAACTCGGCCAGCCCGGCGCGCGCCGCGGCGTCCAGGACCTCCTCGTCGGTCGCGTCGGGCCGCGCGTAGGCGATGTTCTCGCGCAGGCTCGCGGAGAAGAGGAACGCGTCGTCGGAGACGAGCGCGATCTCGCGCCGAAGGGATTCCAGGTCGACCGTGGAGACGTCCGTACCGTCGATCGACACGCGACCCTCGACCGGGTCGTACAGGCGCGGGACGAGCGACGCGAGCGTCGTCTTGCCCGAGCCGGTTGCGCCCACTAGCGCGACCGTCTCGCCCGCGTCGACGTCGAAGCTGACGTCGCGGAGCACGGGGTCTGCGCCGTCATAGGCGAACGTGACGTGGTCGAACTGCACCGCGCCGCTGCCCGCGGGCAGCGGCGGTGCGTCGGCGGGTGTCGTCATCTCCGGCGCCCTGTCGAGGATCTCGAACACGCGCGCGCCCGATGCCACCGCGCGCTGGGCCATGCCGAGCGCGATGCCGAGCATCCGCATGGGCCCCGTAAGGATCAGGACGTAGCCGTAGAACGCGACGAACTCGCCGACCGTGATCGAGCCGTTGATCGCCTGGCGACCCCCCACGAGCAGCAGCGCGGCGAGGCCGAGCTGGGGGAGGAAGCCGATGAACGGGTTGTAGAACGCGCGCAGCCGCGTCGAGACCATCGACTGGTCGAACACGCGCTGGACAGCCTTCCGGAAGCGGATGAGCTGGCGTTCCTCCTGCGCAAAGGCCTTCACCACGCGCACGCCGGAGACGTTCTCCTCGGCCTCGGCGGTGAGCTCGGCGATCCGCTGCTGAACCTCCTGCGACGCCGGCCGGTTCAGGCGGCCGTAGCGCGCCGCGATCGCGACCACGAACGGGACGGGCGCCAGCGCAATGGCCGCGAGGCCGGGGTTCACCGCCAGCATCACGGCGGCGGCGATCAGGATCGTCAGAGCCGATTGGAGGATGAAGACGAGGCCGTAGCCGAGAAAGAAGCGCACCGCCTGGAGGTCGACGGTCGAGCGAGACATCAGCTGCCCTGTCTGCTGCCCGTCGAAGAACCCGAGCTCGAGCGACTGGAGATGCGCGTACATGCGGTTGCGCAGGTCGAACTCGACACCAAGCGAGACCTTGCCGGCGACCAGGCGGCGGGCGACGCTGAAGAAGAGCCGCAACACCCCTGCGCCGGCGATTGCGGCGGCCAGCGGCCAGAGGTTCGTCTCGTCCAAGCGGATCTGGTCGACCGTTCGGCCGACCAGGTAGGGGATGAGCACGCCGGCCCCCATCGCGACGGCGGCCAGCGCGAAGGACGCCAGGACGCCCTTCCGGTAGGGCCGCAGGAATCCGAGGAGTCGCCAGAACGTCTTCAAGGGGTCTGACCCCTTACTTTACAAAGTGAAGTGATGGCCGCCTCTGTTAGCGTCCGGAATTAGGGTTCCCTAACACGAGGAGCGGGATGGCGAAGAGCGGGGTGGCGGTTGTTTTCATGAGCCTGGTTTTGGGGGCCGGCTTCGGCGCGGCCGTGGGCGGCTGTGGCGAGGACCGCGGGAGCGTGGAGGTCGAAGGCGGCACCACCGGCACCGTCGGCACGACGGGCACGACGGACGGGCACGACTACGGCGCCGTAGCGGGCAGCGTCTGCCTCAGAGTCAAGACGGGCGCGAAGATGTCGCCGTCACGCTCGATGCGCTCGAGCGCGTCGTTCCACTCGAAACGCAGCGCACCTGGATCGTCGAGCTCGTCCCAGACGACCGGCATCGAGACAGTGGGCCGCTCCTTGCCGCGCAGCGAGTAGGCGCAGACCATCGACTTCGTCGGGTCGTTCTGGCCCCAGTCGACGAGGACCTTGCCCTCGCGCAGCTTCTTCGCCTGGCGTGAGACCACCACGTCGGGCATGCCCCGCTCCATCGTCTCGGCGACGGCCTTGGCCAGCGGTTTCGTCTGCTCGAAGCTGACGTCCGAGTTGAGCGGCACGTACACCTGCATTCCCTTGCCGCCCGAGGTCTTGGCAAAGCTCTCCAGCCCGAGCTCGGAGAACAGGCCGCGCAGGGCCAGCGCGACCTTGCAACACAGCTCGAGGCCCGCCGGCGGGCCCGGGTCGAGGTCGAAGACGAGGAACGTCGGCCGCTCGGCCGCGTCCGCGAGCGCGAGCACGGGGTGGAGCTCGATCGCCGCCTTGTTCGCGAACTCGAGCAGCGTCGGAAGGTCGTCGATTCGGTGGTCGCGCTCCCACCACTTCTTGCCCTCGACGCCACTCGGGTAGCGCTTGACGCTGACGAGCCGTCCGTGTAGGTGCGGGAGGATCACCTCGCCGATTCGCTCGTAGTAAGAGATCAACTCGCCCTTGGTGAAGCCGGTCTCGGGGAACAGGACCTTGTCGACGTTGGTGCGCTTGATCTTTCGCGGCGGTTCCGGCGGCGCAGGCTCCTGAGCGACCTCGCGCACGACCTGCTCGGCCGGCTTGTCATCGCGCAGGCCTTTGTATGAGGGGTGGCGCAGAAGCCCCTCCTTCGTCCACTCGGTGAACTCGACTTCAGCGACCAGCTTGGGCTCGACGAAGCGCGCGTCCTTCTGGGGCTGCTTGCCGACGAACGGCGAGGTGTCGCGCTCGAGCGGTGCGAGCTCGCGCCCGAGCATCGCGAGCTCCTTCTCACCGAAGCCGGTGCCCACCTTGCCGGCGAAGCGGAACTCATCGCCCTCGTAGTAGCCCGTCAGCAGGGCGCCGATCTCCCCCGAGCGCCGTCCTTCGCCCGCGAGCCAGCCGCCGATCACGAGCTCCTGGCGCTGCTTTGTCTTCACCTTGATCCAGTGGCTCGCTCGCTTGCCCGGCTCGTAGGGGCAGTCGAGGCGCTTGGCCATGATCCCCTCGAGGCCCTGCTTTGCAGTCGCCTGGAGCAGCCGCTTGCCGCCGCCGATGCTGTGCGAGGGCGTCTGCCACGCGGGCCCGTCGAGGCCCAGCTCCTCGAGCCGTGCTCGGCGTTCGGAATACGGCAGCCCCATCAGGTCGTGCCCGTCGAGGTGCAGCAGATCGAAGATGACGTACACGACGGGGTAGGCCTCGGCGCGGCGGCGGATCTCCGCTTCGCCGGTCAGGTGCATCCGCTGCTGGAGCCGCTCGAAGCTCGGTTTCCCGTCGGGGTCGAATGCGACGATCTCACCGTCGAGGACCGCGCTGTGCGAGCTGAGCGCGCGGTTGAGCCGCCGGAGCTCCGGATACTGCGCGGTGATGTCGTTGAGGTTGCGGCTCTCGAGCCGGAGCCGCCCCGGCTCCGAGTACGCGATCGCGCGCACGCCGTCCCATTTGATCTCGTACGCCCACCCGTCGTCCTTCGCCGGCAGCTTGCCGAGCCTCGCCATCATCGGGACGATGTGCTCGGGTATTGGCTCGCGGCCCGGGTCGGCGGCGGGGTCCATGCGGTGGATCAGCCAGTCCTTCTCGCTGCGTCCGGCCTGGAAGAGCGCGTACCTCCCCTGCAGCCGCTCGCCGTGGAACGTGACGATGACCTTGCGCGACTCCCACTTGTGCAGCTCGTAGGTGCCGGTGTCCCAGATCATCATCTTGCCGGCGCCGTAATTGCCCTCCGGGATCTGGCCCTCGAACGTCAGGTACTCGAGCGGGTGGTCCTCCGTGTGCACCGCCTTGCGGTTCTCGTCCGGGTCCTCCGGGATCCCGTTCGGCACCGCCCACGATGCGAGCGCGCCGTCGTGCTCGAGTCGCAGGTCCCAGTGGAGCCGGGTCGCATGGTGCTCCTGCACGACGAACCGCGGCAGGTCGCCGGCCTGCCCGTCGCCGCCGGCGCCAGGCTCAGGCGTGCGCTTGAAGTCGCGCTTCTTTTCGTAGTCCTTGAGCTTCGGCTTGCTCATGCACTGCCGAGGATTTTCCCGATCCGCTCCGCCTGCACGCGCACGTCGTGCGCGCTCGCGGCTTCACGCGCCGCCGGGTTGGGGCTCGGGTACGCGGCGAGCTCGCGCAGCCCGCGCTCGATCTCGCCCTCCTCGGTCGGATCGACCAGCACGCCGGCGTCCCGGGGCACGAACTCGGGTGGCCCTCCGCGCGTGGTGCCCAGCACGGACCGCTCGCAGGCCATCGCCTCTAGCAGCACCTGCCCGAAGGCCTCGCCGTCGGTCGGCTGGCATACATAGTCGGCGGCCGTCATCCACTCCGCGACCTGGGCGTGGGGGACGGGCCCGCAGAGCTTGACGCGCGGGCGGTCCCAGAGCTCGTCGCGCAGCGGCCCGGAGCCGACGATCGCCAGACTGCCTTCGCCGATGCGCGTAAAGGCGTGCACGAGGGGAAGGACGTGCTTGCGCTCGTCGAGCGTTCCGACGAAGAGGTAGTACGGCGGCTCGCCTTCCCAGCCGACGCGCACGCGTGCCTCGTGGCTGTCGCGCGGCTGAAACAGCTCCATGTCGACGCCGCAGTCGATGACGTCGGTCCTCTCCGCGAGCTCCGGCATCTCGGCCACGAGCCGCATCCGCAGCCAGTCGGAGACCGCGATCACGCGGCTTGCGCGATTCGTCGCCCGGCGCGTGAGCGCCTTGGCGAGCCGGCTGCGCTCGACGTTCCCGACGTCGGTGCCGTGCGCCGTGAGCACGAGCGGCGCGCCCACCACTCGCGCGGCGCGCGCCGCGGCCGGCCCCGCGAAGGTCAGGAAGTGCGCGTAGACGACGTCGGGCTGGAACCGCTTCGCCGCGCGCCGGGCATCCCGGGCCAGGCGGAGGTACTTCGCCCTCCCGAGGCCGCGCCGGTCGATCGCCACCACCTCGAGCTCGTGGCCCTGCGACTCGAGCGCGCGGCAGACCTGCGCGACGAACGAGCCGAAGTCCGGGTCCGCCTCGCTCGGCCACATCTGGCTGACAACGAGGATCTTCACCGGGGGCAGCCTATGCGGCCCCGCGCAGGCAATAGCTGGGGGGAGACTCGAACTCCCGACCTCACGATTATGAGTCGTGCGCTCTAACCAGCTGAGCTACCCAGCCAAGGTGCGGCAAGCTTAGACCGTGCTGCTGGCGGTTCCGAACGTGAGCGAGGGGCGCGATCGCGCGACGATCGAGCGTCTGGCGGGCGCCTTCGGCGCGCTCCGGCTCCTCGACGTGCACTCCGATCCGGACCACGGCCGGTCGGTGCTCAGCTTCGCCGGCGAGCAGGCCGAGATCGCGGAGGGGCTTCTCGCGGGTGCGCGCGAGGCGGTGACCGCGATCGACCTCTCGCGGCACGAGGGCCTCCACCCGCACGTCGGCGCGATCGACGTCGCGCCCGTCGTCCACCTGGACTCGGACGGGCGCGGAGCCGCGATCGCGGCTGCGCTGACCGCCGCGGCCCTGATCGGCGACGAGCTCGAGCTGCCGGTGTTCCTCTACGGGGCGCTTGCCCGCGGCCGGGAGCGCGCCGACGTCCGTGCGGGCGGGCTCGAGGGGCTCACGGTGCGGATGCAGTCCGGCGAGATCGCGCCCGACTATGGCCCGCCCGAGCCCCATCCGACGGCGGGCGCGGTGCTCGTGACCGCGCGCCCGCCGCTTGCGGCATTCAACGTCGACCTGGACACCGACGACGTCGAGCTGGCACGCGCGATCGCGGCCGAGCTCCGCGAGGCGGGCGGGGGCCCGCAGGGGGTCCGCGCGATCGGCCTCTTACTACCCGCGCGCGGGCGCGCGCAGGTCTCGTTCAACGTTCACGACCCCGTGGCCGTGCCGCTCGCTGGTCTTGTCGCGCGCGTGCGTGAGCGCGCGCCCGTGGCCGAGGCCGAGCTCGTCGGGCTCGCCCCGCGCGCTGCGTTTGCCGGTTTTCCCGACGATGTGCCGTTGCGCGGGTTCGATCCTGAGCTTCACCTGATCGAGGAGGCTTTAGCCTCTCTCGACTAGTGGCCCAGACGAAGCGCAAGCGCAAGCACCGAGGGACCGCCGCCGGCACGATCGAGGCGCGCGGCCGGACCGGCCGTCCGCCGACCGGCTCCGAGGTCAAGAAGACCGCGGCGCAGCGCCGGCAGGACCGCATGGACCAGCCGCCTACGTGGCGCGGAGCCATGAACCGGGCGGCGATCGCCTCGCTCATCTTCGCCGTGATCGCGGCACTCGTCCTGGGCCAGCCCATCGGTGGGGCAATCGCGCTCGCCGCCTTCGCCTTCGCGCTGTATGTGCCGTCGGGCTACTACATGGACAAGTGGCTCTACGAGCGGCGGCAGCGGCAGAAGCAGAGGTAGCCTCAGCAGCCATGGACGTGCAGATGCTCACCGTCGGCCCCGTGATGGAGAACTGCTTCATCTTCAAGCGCGACGGCTCCGACAAGGCTCTGATCGTCGATCCGGGCGAGGAGGCGCCGAGGCTCCTGAGCGCGATCGACGAGCTCGGCGTCGAGCTCGAAGGGATCCTGTTGACCCACACGCACTTCGACCACGTGGGCGCGGTCGCCCCGGTCGCCAAGGCCACCGGGGCCGAGGTGTGGGTACCCGAGATCGAGCGGCCGGTCCTCGCGGACATCATGAGCTTCGTCCCGTGGCCCGGGTTCGGCCCGTACGAGTCGTATGAGGCCGAGCGCACGCTCGCCGGCGGCGAGCGGCTCGAGCTCGCCGGGTTCGAGATCGACGTCATCTTCACTCCCGGCCACAGCCCCGGGCACGTCACTTACTCGATCCCCGACGAGCAGGTGGTCTTCTCGGGCGACGTCCTCTTCCAGGGCTCGGTCGGGCGGACCGACCTACCCGGCGGCGACTGGCCGACGCTGCTCGACTCGATCCGCGGCCTCGTCGACTCGCTGCCCGGGGAGACGACCGTCTATCCCGGCCACATGGGCATCACGACGCTCGGGGCCGAGCGCACGAGCAACCCGTTCCTGGCGGAGCTGGCCCGCTGAGCCTCCAGGCGCCGAAGGGCACCTTCGACGTGCTGCCGGAGCAAGACACTCCGCGTCTTGTGCTCGGCATGGCTTGCCGCGGCCGACTCGATTACGCCGGCTACGGATACATCGAGACGCCGATTTTCGAGGACACCGAGCTCTTCGCACGCGGCGTCGGCGAGTCGACGGACATCGTCCAGAAGGAGATGTTCACGTTCGAAGACATGGGCGGCCGGTCGCTGACCCTGCGACCCGAGGGGACCGCGCCGATCTGCCGCGCCTACATCGAGCATGGCATGCACAAGCGACCGCAGCCGGTAAAGCTCTGGTACTGGGGGCCCTTCTTCCGCCACGAGGCACCGCAAGCCGGCCGGTTTCGCCAGTTCACGCAGATCGGCGCCGAGGCCCTCGGCTCCGACGACCCGGCGCTCGACGCCGAGCTGATCGCGCTGCTGGCGGAGCTGCTCGAGCACGCAGGGGCGCGCGACGTCCGGTTGCGGATCTCGAGCCTCGGAACGGCTGACACGCGGCGCGAGTACGGCGAGGAGCTCAAGACTTTCCTCAGGTCACGTGCGGATGAGCTCTCGCCGGACGTTCACGGCCGGATCGACGCGAACCCGCTACGCGCCTTCGACTCAGCAGACGCCCGCACGCAGGCGGTCATGCGCGACGCACCGAAGCTGATTGAGCGGCTCGCCCCGGACGACGCCGAGCACTTCGAGGAGGTGAAGGAGCTCCTCGATGAAGTCGGGATTGCTTACGAGGTCGATCCGGCGCTTGTCCGCGGGCTCGACTACTACACGCGGACGGTGTTCGAGTTCACGAGCGACGCGCTCGGCGCACAGTCCGGGGTGGCCGGAGGCGGCCGCTACGACGGGCTCGTCAAGCAGCTCGGCGGGCCGCCCACGCCGGGTGTCGGGTGGGCGGCTGGGGTCGAGCGGATCTTGCTCGCAGCCGGCAGCGGCACCCACTGGAGACACCCGATGCTGTTCATCGCAATCCCGAAGCCGGAACGGCGGAAGACGGCGTTCCGATTCGCGCGCGACTCGCGGCGGGAGGGGGTTCCACACGAGCTTGGCGACGCTGGTCGCTCGCTGAAGGGACAGCTGAAGCGCGCAGACCAGCTCGGTGCAGAGTGGACCGTGATCGTCGAGGACGACGGCTTCACGCTGAAGCACATGGAGTCGGGCGACCAGCAAACAGTCGCGACCGTCGACGAAGTTCTTAAGTCAGTTCTGGCGTCCGCCGTCGCGGAGTCTCAGGAGTGAAGCCGCCGCGCGCGAACCTCTACCGCGACCGCTGGTGCGGCCAGCTGCGCAAGGACGACGTCGGCAGCCAGCTGCGGGTGGCCGGCTGGGTTCACCGCCGCCGTGACCATGGCGGATTGATCTTCATCGACCTGCGCGACAGGACTGGCCTGCTGCAGGTTGTGTTCCGGCCAGAGGAGGCGGCCGAGGCCCACAAACAGGCCGAGGCGCTGCGCTCCGAGGACGTCATCTCGGTTGCAGGTGATCTGGTCGCGCGCGAGGGCAGCGCCGTCAACCCTGACCTTCCGACTGGTGAGGTCGAGCTTGTCGTACGGGACATACAGCTGCTCGCGGACGCGGAGACGCCGCCGTTCGAGATCGAGGAGGGAGGCAAGGAGGCGAACGAGGAGCTGCGGCTGCGGTATCGCTACCTCGACCTCCGGCGCGAGCACATGCGGCGCGGCTTCGAGCTACGCCATGACGTGATCACGGGCATCCGCGACTACCTCAATGCCGACGGCTTCCTCGAGGTCGAGACGCCGGTCATGACGCGCTCGACGCCGGAGGGCGCGCGCGACTTCCTCGTGCCGAGCCGATTCCAGCGCGGCTCGTGGTACGCGCTGCCCCAGTCGCCGCAGCTCTTCAAGGAGATCCTGATGATCGCCGGCTTCGAGCGCTACTACCAGATCGCGCGGTGCTTCCGGGACGAGGATCTGCGGGCCGACCGCCAGCCCGAGTTCACCCAGCTCGACCTGGAGATGTCGTTCGTCGAGGAGGAGGACGTGATCACGCTGATCGACGGCATGATCGCCTCCGTTTTCGGCGCCGCCGGTGTAGAGGTGAAGACTCCGATCGAGCGGCTTCACTACGACGACGTGCTCCTGCGATACGGAACCGATCGGCCGGACCGGCGGATCGGGATGGAGATCGCCGACCTGGCCGACGCCTTCAAGGGCTCCGAGTTCAAGGTCTTCAGCGGTGCGATCGAGTCAGGCGGCGTGGTGCGCGGCTTCAAAGCGGCGGGCGAGTTCCCGCGCAAACGCTTTGACGAGCTGACGGAGCAGGCGAAGGGGCTCGGCGCGAAGGGGCTCGTCTGGGCCGTCGTCGAGGGCGATGGCTGGCGCTCGCCGATCGCGAAGTTCCTGAAGCCCGAGGAGATGCAGGCGGCGGGCAGCGCACTCGGCGCGAGCGAGGGCGACACCATTTTCATCGTCGCCGACGACGCCAAGGTCGCGGCTCGCGTGCTTGGCGAGCTGCGGCTCGAGATCGGCGAAAAGGTCGAGGGACACGACCTCTTCTGGGTGACGGGCTTTCCGATGTTCGGCTGGAACGAGGATGAGGACCGCTGGGATGCGCTCCACCATCCCTTCACAGCACCGCTGGGCGACCTCGACGCGGACCCGGGCACCTGGCGAAGCCGCGCCTACGACCTCGTGATGGACGGGACCGAGATCGGCGGCGGCTCGATCCGTATCAACACGCCGGACGTGCAGCGGCGCGTTTTCGACGCGCTCGGGATGACCGAAGACGAGGCGAACGCGCGGTTTGGCTTCCTACTCGAGGCGCTGCGATACGGCGCTCCGCCACTCGGCGGCATCGCGTTCGGCCTCGACCGGATCGTCGCGCTGCTCGCGGGGCGCGAGTCGATCCGCGACGTGATCGCGTTCCCCAAGACCTCGACGGGGGCGGACCCGCTCACCGGCGCGCCGGCCCCGGTCGACTCGCGCCAGCTGCGCGAGCTCGGCCTGCGCCAGGACACCTAAGCAGGACGGCCCGGCGCGCCTGCCATGGGCAGACGCGCCGGGAATCCGCGGAGGGCTCCCCCTACGCGAACTCCGGCCGGGGGTGGGCCTCGGCCGGCTCGCGCTCAATGGAGCGACTCGTCAAAGGAGGTAGGGCCGGAAGCCCCAGGGCGCGTACCCGGTTGGCCTCCGCGAGGTCGCGGTCCTTTGCATCGTCGGAACGACGCGCCGCCCAAAAGGCGGCCAGGACTGCGATCAACGATGTGCTCCACAGGCCGGCGCCGAGCGCCACCCACAGAAGCGAATCCATACCCATCACTCCTCTTTGACTGCGGCCAGTATGCGGTCGGTCCGGGGGGTTGGGAACTGGACATCCGTCCAGAAACGAGACGCCCGTTCGCTTGCTAGCTTTGGCCATGGCTCGAGTTTGTTCGCCAGCCGGTTCTTCGTTGAGCCAACACGACTGGGACGGGAGTCCCACTCGGGTCGGGCCGTGGTCCGCCCCGGGGGACACCCACTTGCGAAAGCAGGTTCAACTCCCAGCCGGCAGCGGCAAGTTGGGGCCTCACTAGGGGTCCGACCGATTGGTCGGACCCCTAGTCTTCGGGCCGTGGGACCGTTCGAGGACCACCTCACCTATCCGCGCGGCCATGGCCGGCTCGACGCGCCCGATGGAACCGGCGCGGCCGGCGGCGCGCCCTGCGGCGATCTGATTCGGCTCGACGTCCAGGTGGATGGCGACGAGATCGCATGCGCCGCGTTCGACGCCGACGGATGCGGGGCGGTATCGGCGGCTGGAAGCGCGGTCGTCGAGCTCGTCGCCGGCCGGCCGTTCCTCGCGGCCGCGGGCGTCGGCGCGCATGAGATAGCGGCCGAGCTCGGCGGGCTCAGCCCGGGCAAGTTCCACGCCGCCACGCTCGCCGCGGACGCCCTTCACCGCGCGCTCGGAGAGGCCAGCGCGGCGGTGGAGGCAGCGCCGGCGAGCGGACGCACGCTGGTGGCGATGAGCGGCGGCGTCGACAGCGCCGTGGCCGCGCACCTCGCGGCGGCACGCGGTGACGACGTCGTCGCGGTGACGCTCGAGCTCTGGGCGGACCCGGCCGTCGACACGACGCGAAGCTGTTGCTCGAGCCAGGCCGTCGCCACGGCCCGCTCGCTCGCCCACGGGATGGGCATCCCGCACGTCACCCTCGATCTTCGCGAGCCCTTCGGCGACCGGGTGGTCGCGGACTTCGTGTCCGAGCACCGCGCCGGGCGCACTCCCAACCCGTGCGTTCGCTGCAACGGGATGCTCCGCTTCGACGCGATGCTGGACCTCGCCGGCCGCCTGGGCGCGGCGCGACTTGCGACCGGTCACTACGCGCGCGTCGCACACGACAGCGACGGGCCCGTGCTTGCACTTGCGCGAGACGACGGCAAGGATCAGACGTACATGCTCGCCGCGCTCCCAGCCGACCGGCTCGAGCGGATCTGGTTCCCGCTCGCCGACCTGACCAAGGCCGAGGTACGGGAGATCGCGCGTGCCGCCGGGCTGCCCGTCGCTGAGAAGCCCGAGAGCCAGGACCTCTGCTTCCTCGCGGGGTCCGGCGGTCGCGAGGGTTTCCTGCGCCGGCACGCGGCCGACCTGATCGAAGCCGACCCTGGCGGCGAGATCGTCGACCTGGACGGCCACGTCGTCGGCGGGCACTCCGGGCAGCGCCACTTCACGATCGGGCAGCGGCGCGGCCTCGGTGTCGCCGCGACCGAGCCGCTGTACGTGGTCGACAAGGACGTAGGGACCGGGCGCGTCAAGGTGGGGCCGAAGGCTGCGCTGCACACGCGCCGAGTGACGGTTCGGGCCGCGAATCTGCATCGACCCGCGGCGGTCGTCGACCGGGTAAAGCTGCGCTACCGCTCGCGTCCGCTTGCGGGCTGCGTGGCCGAGGAGCTGGCCCCGGGGCGCCACCCGCGGCTCACCCTCGAGCTCGACGAGCCTGCAGACGGCGTCGCTCCCGGTCAGACTGCCTGCCTGATGCACGGAGACCGAATAGTTGGATGGGGAGTAATCGGGGCCGACAGGAGCGCGCGTGCAGCCTGAGGCGATCGAGCTCACCCTGCCCGCCGGCCGTGAATGGCATGCGGTGGCGCGACTCGTCCTCGGCGGCGTCGCGGACCGACTGAACCTCTCCTTCGAGGACCTCGACGACCTGCAGCTCGCGGTCGAGCGGCTGCTCGTCGAGGCGGCTTCCCAGGACACGGTCATGCTGCAGATCGACGTCGTGGACCACGGCGTCCGGGTCGGCGTCGGGCCGCTGGCCGAGCGGACGATCGCGGACGCGCTTCAAGGGCCGGACGCGGAACCCGGGGAGCTCACGCTCCGGCGAATCCTCCAGACCGTCGTCGACTCGTTCGGTGTGGAGAACACGGAGGGTGGCATCGTCGTGCGGCTGCAGAAGGCCGTGCGAGGACGCTGACCACTTGGACCGAGCGCGAGCCGAAGTCGACCGCGACCTCCTCCGCCGCTACCACGAGCAGGGGGACGTCGGCGCTCGGGAGGAGCTCGTCCAGCGGCACCTGCCTTTGGTGCGGTCGCTCGCGCGCCGCTTCGCCGGCCGCGGCGAGTCGCTCGAGGACCTCGAGCAGGTCGGCGCGATCGGCCTGATCAAGGCGATCGACCGGTTCGAGATGTCGCGCGAGGTTGCGCTCACGAGCTATGCGACGCCCAATGTCGTCGGCGAGATCAAGCGCCACTTCCGCGACCGCGGCTCCGCGATTCGCGATCCCACGGAACCTCAAGGAGCTGAGCGCGAAGCTCGGCAAGGCGATGGAGAGGCTGACGGCGCTCGAGGGACGCTCGCCCACGATCGCGGAGCTCGCCACCGAGCTGGACACGACCCCGGAGCAGGTGCTCGAGGCCCTCGAAGCCGGCTCCGCCCGCTCGACGGTCTCGCTGTCGGGCGGGCCCGACGCCGACGACCTCGACCCGATGGAGGTCGTGGGCGAGGAGGACACGGGGTACGAGCGCGCCGAGGACCGCGCGTCACTCGAGCCCGCGATCGGCACCCTGGCGGAACGCGAGCGCGACATCCTCCGGATGCGCTTCGAGGACGGCATGACCCAGAGCCAGATCGCCGAACGAGTCGGCGTCTCCCAGATGCACGTCTCGCGGTTGATCAGGAAGTCGATCGACCAGCTCAGGAACGAACTGCTCTAAGAGGGTCAGACCCTCTTTAGAAATCCTCGGGCAGGATCGCGTCGGCGGCCAAGGCGGCGGCGAACCGGGCGACTTCGTCGTCGATCAGCTCGCGCTGGATCTTCACGAGGTCGTCCCAGAGGCGGTCGTCCACCTCGTCGAGGTGCTCCTCGAAGTTGCGCAGCGCGGCGTGGGGGAAGACCCCTTCGTGCTCCCAGCCGCAGTTCGGGCAGGAGCGTGAGATCAGCCAGCGGTCACCCCAGAGCGGCTCGTAGCCGGCCGGCTGGACCATGTCGCGCTCGCAATCGGGGCAGTGCTCCAGACGGGTGGTCCAGTGGCCTACTCCGGCACTCGGGCCTTGCGGTGAGTCCAACATGCCCACTTAACGCGGCGGGAGCGCCTGAACTGACGAAAGAAGGGGAATGGATGTGAAAGGAGTAGATTCACGGACGACCTGACTCTGGAGGAGGGACCTTGTCGAAGTTCATGAAGCTGTTTCTCGTTGGCCTGATCGCGCTCGTAGCGTCCGTTGGAGTCGCCGCGTGCGGCGACGATGACGACGACGGCGGTGGCGGTACGACCAGCGGCGGAGGCGGCGGCGAGATCAAGATCGGCACCGTTGGACCGGATAACGCCGATCCCGTCATGTACCAGACCCTCCAGGCGTACCAGATGTTCCAGCTCGGCTACACGGCGCTGATCACCTACGCGCACGAGCCGGGCGACGCGGGCGGCAAGCTCGTCCCGGGTCTGGCCGAGGAGGTCCCCGAGCCCACGAACGGCGGCAAGACCTACGAGTTCCAGCTCCGCGACGGGCTCACGTACAGCGACGGCTCGCCCGTCAAGGCCAGCGACTTCGAGAACACGATGAAGCGCATGCTGCTTCTCGGCAGCCCGTGGACCTCGTTCTTCGCCCCGATCATCGCCGGCACCGAGGAGTTCTTGAAGGACCCCTCAATGGACGGAGACATCTCGGGCATCGAGACGGACGACAAGACCGGTGAGATCACCGTCAACCTCAGCGAGCCGGACACGAAGATCCTGTTCGCGCTCGGCGAGCCCTACGCGGCCCCGACGCCCGCGGCCAAGTCTCCGGGCAAGAGCCTTAAGCAGCCGCCCCCCGGTGTTGGGCCCTACGTGATCGACATCACCGACTTCAACCGCGAGTTCATCCTCACGAAGAACGAGAACTTCCCGGACCTGCCCGATGTCCCGGCGGCGAAGTTCGACAAGATCACCGGCGTAGTCAGCGACAACGTCACGAAGCTGACGCAGGACGTCATCGACGGGAAGCTCGACTTCATGACCGAGGACCCGACGGGCGACCAGCTGCCGGAGGTTCGCACGAAGTACGCGGACCGGTTCAGCGAGGACACCAACCCGCCGAACGTCGTACTACAACTTCCTCAACGTCACGTTGCCTCCGTTCGACAAGCAGGAGGCGCGTGAGGCTTTCAACTACGCGACCGACAGCCGCGCGCTCATCCGCATCTTCGGTGGGCGCCTGGCGCCGGGATGCAACTTCCTCCCACCCAGGGCGTGGTCGGCTACGAGGAGGCGGATTGCAAGTACGGCGATCCGAACGGGCCGCCTGACATCGAGAAGGCGAAGGAGCTCGTGAAGCAGTCCGGATACGAAGGCGAGCACGTCACCTTCTGGACGAACAACAAGGACCCGCGTCCTGCGATCGCCGACTACTTCGTCGACGTGCTGAACGAGATCGGCTTCGACGCCGATTCCAAGGTGCTCGACCAGCAGGTGTACTTCTCGAAGATCGGCACGAAGTCCCTGCAGGCCCAGACGGGATTCACCGACTGGTTCATGGACTACCCGCACCCGGGTGACTTCATCGAGACACTCCTGAGCACGCGGTCCCTCGACACGGAGGTGACCTTCAACCAGGGCTTCGTCAGCGATCCGGTGCTCGACAAGAAGCTCGACGAGCTCAGGCCGGAGGACCCGGAGGACGTCGCGGATCAAGTGGGCCGCCCTCGACGACTACGTCGTGAACGACAAGGCCTGGGTGGTGCCGTACGGAACCGAGGAGTCCACGTCGTTCTTCTCCGAGCGGATGGATCCGGAATGCAACGGCGTCCATCCCGTGTACAAGAACGACTGGAACCTGTTCTGCCTGAAGTAGACCGCTGACCATGGCTCGGGATCAGGCCGACTTCGCACTCGAGGTTCCGGCCGCGATCCCGGCCAAGGCCGGCGGGGCGTCTGTCGCTGGGACCGGACCGTGGCGGCTGGCGCTACGCCGGCTCAAGCGGAACAAGACGGCGCTGGTCTTCGCTGCGCTGTTCGTGGTGCTGGTCGGGATGTGTCTTGCCGCGCCGCTGTATGCCGATCACGTGGCGCACACGGATCCGTACAAGAACCACCTGACCGACAAGATCGTCATCGACGGCAAGAAGACGGACGTCGTGTCGCTGGACGGGGTCCCGATCGGGCCGACCTGGCAGGGCGAGTTCTTCCTCGGGGCGGACACGAACGGCCGCGACACGGCCGTACGTCTCCTCTACGGCGGCCGCAACTCGCTTCTGATCGGAGTCTCGGCCGCCCTGATCACGACGTTGCTGTCGATCATGGTCGGCGCGATCGCCGGCTACTTCCGGGGATTCACCGACACGGTGCTCTCACGCGCGCTCGACGTCATTTGGGCCTTCCCCGTCCTGCTGCTCGGTGTCGCGCTCGGCACGGCGCTGACCATCTCGGGGCTCGACATCGGACCGATCCACGTGAGCGGCGAGTCGAAGTGGGTCCCGATCCTGATCATCGCGGTCGTCTACGTCCCCTACATGGCGCGGCCTATCCGCGGGCAGGTGCTCTCGCTGCGCGAGAAGGAGTTCGTCGAGGCGGCGCGTGCGCAGGGCGCGGGCCACCTCCGGATCATGTTTTCGGAGATCCTCCCGAATCTCGTCGTCGACCGTGATCGTGTTCTTCCCGCTGATGGTGGCGAACGCGATCCTCCTCGAGGCTGCGCTCGGATTCCTGGGCGTCGGCGTCAAGCCGCCGGAGCCATCATGGGGCACGATGATCGGCGAGGGCGTCGACCGGATCCTGTCCGGCCCGCACCTCGCAATCGTGCCCGGCGCGATGCTGGTCCTCACCGTCCTCGCCCTCAACGTGTTCGGTGACGGCGTTCGCGACGCGCTTCGATCCGCGCTCGAAGATCCGGGTGGAGCAGTAGATGGCCCGCTTCGCCGTCCGGCGCATCGGGCAGATGCTGGTGGTCCTGTTCGCCGTCTCCGTGCTCACGTTCCTCATCTTCAACGTGATCCCCGGCGGCGACCCGGCCCTGCGGATGGCCGGCAAGCAACCCGACCCCGGCCAACTCGAGGTCATCCGCCAGGAGTGGGGCTTCGACGAGCCCGTCTACGTCCAGTACTACGAGACGATGAAGAAGGTTTTCACCGGCGAACTCATCTCGTACAGCACGCAGCAAGACGTGATGGACGAGATCTGGAGCCGGGCGCCACGCACCTTCGCGCTCGCGCTTGGAGCGGCGATCCTGTGGATGGTGTTCTCGATCGCGCTGGGGGTGTTCACTGCGATCAGAGCGGGGCAGTTCTCCGACCGCTTCCTGACCGTGCTTGCGCTTATTGGCATCTCCATGCCGGTGTTCTGGATCGGCGCGTTGATGAACTACTACATCGGCTTCAAGTGGGGCATCCTCCCGAACGGCGGGTACGTGGAGTTCACCGACGACCCATGGGAGTGGTTCAAGCACCTGCTGATGCCGTGGGCGGCGCTGTCGATCCTGTTCATCGGCGTCTACTCGCGCATCCTGCGGTCGAACGTGCTGGACACGATGAACGACGACTTCGTGCGCACGGCTCGCGCCAAGGGGCTGTCCGAGCGGCAGGTCTTCCTCAAACATGTGCTGCGCAACTCGCTGATCCCGATCGTGACGCTCTGGGGGCTCGACTTCGGCGCCGTCCTGGGCGGCGGCGCGATCCTGACGGAGACGGTGTTCGACCTTCAGGGCGTCGGCCAGTACGCAGCTGAGTCGGTAGACCAGCTCGACGTCCCGCCGGTGCTCGCGATCACGCTGTTCGGCGCGTTCTTCATCGTCCTGCTGAACACCGTGGTGGACATCATGTACGCCGCGCTCGACCCGAGGATCCGGCTCAACTGATGGCCGCCCTACTCGAGGTCAACGACCTGAACGTCTCGTTCGCCACCGACGAGGGCGTCGTGCATGCGGTCGACGGCATGTCGCTCTCGCTCGAGCCGGGAGAGATCGTCGCCGTCGTGGGGGAGTCGGGCAGCGGGAAGTCGGTCACCGCCCTCACGGTGTTGGGCCTGACGCGCGGGCCGAACGTCAGCTTCGCCGGCAGCATCGAGTACAAGGGCGAGGACCTCCTGAATGCCTCGGACGGGCGGCTGCGCCAGGTGCGCGGCGCGGAGATCGCGATGATCTTCCAGGACCCGATGACGTCGCTCAACCCGGTGATGCGAGTGGGCGACCAGATCGCCGAGCAGATCCTCGCCCACGAGGACGTGCCGAAGGACGAGGCAACGGAGCGGGCCGTGCAGATGCTCGAGCGGGTCGGGATTCCACGCGCGCGCGACCGCGCGTCGAACTACCCGCACGAATTCTCCGGCGGCATGCGCCAGCGCGTGATGATCGCGATGGCGCTGTCATGCGACCCGAGCGTCCTGATCGCCGACGAGCCGAGCACCGCGCTCGATGTGACCATCCAGGCGCAGATACTCGAGCGGCTGCGTGACCTCCGCCACGCCGCGAACGCGGGAATCATCCTGGTCACGCACGACCTCGGCGTGGTGGCAGACATCGCCGACCGGGTGCTCGTGATGTACGCGGGACGGATCGTCGAGCAGGGCACGCTCGACGAGGTCTTCTACAACCCGCAGCACCCGTACACATGGGGTCTCCTCGGGTCGATCACGCGGCTCGACATCCCGCCTCCGCCGCGTCTGCCATCGATCAGTGGCGCACCGCCGTCACTCGCCGCGCGTCCCGAGGGGTGCCACTTCCGCCCACGGTGTCCGCACGAGTTCGACAAGTGCACCGAGGAGCCGTCGTTCGAGGCGCGGGTTGGTGACAGCCCGAGCCATTGCGACCGGTGTTGGCTCTCGCCGGAGGACAAGCGTGTCAAGCGGAACGTGTCCGAGGATCAGATCGGCCTCGAGGCGAAGGGCGTGATCGCGTGAGCGAGAACGGCCACAAGCCCCTGATTGAGGTCGAGCACCTAAAGCAGTACTTCAAGATCCGGAGCGGCGTGTTCGTCAACCGCACCGTCGGCTTCGTCCACGCCGTCGACGACGTCACGTTCGAGTTGACCGAGGGAAAGACGCTCGGCCTCGTCGGCGAGTCGGGTTGCGGAAAGACGACGCTCGCCCGCACGATCATGCGTCTCCTCGATCCGACGGAGGGGAGCATCCACTTCCGGGGAGAGGACATCTCGGGCGTGAGCCAGCGCCGGCTCCGCCCGCTGCGGAAGGACATGCAGCTCGTCTTCCAGGACCCGTTCGCCTCGCTCAACCCACGTAAGCGCGTCGCGCAGATCATCGCCGCGCCGCTCCGGCTGCACGGTCAGGACGACGTCGGGCCGCGCGTGCGGGAGCTTCTGGAACGCGTCGGCCTCGCACCGGAGCACGCCAACCGCTACCCGCACGAGTTCTCGGGCGGGCAGCGACAGCGCATCGGGATCGCGCGCGCGCTCGCGCTCGAGCCGCGGCTGATCCTGCTCGACGAGCCCGTCTCGGCGCTCGACGTCTCCGTCCAGGCGCAGATCATCAACCTGCTCGACGATCTCCAGGACGACTTCGGCCTGACCTACATGTTCGTCGCGCACGACCTCAGCGTGGTCCGCCACGTCTCGGATCAGATCGCGGTGATGTACCTCGGAAAGATCGTCGAGCTCGCGCCGGCGGAGGAGCTCTACAGGAAGCCGATCATGCCGTACACCGAGGCGCTGCTCGCGGCGATCCCGATCCCTGACCCGAAGCGCAACCGCGAGCGCGAGCGGATCGTGCTGGAGGGGGAGCCGCCCAACCCGATCGACCCGCCTCCCGGTTGCCGCTTCCATCCGCGCTGCCCGCACGCGACCGACATCTGCAAGCGCGTAGAGCCGCCGCTGACCGAGTACGCGAACGGCCACCTCGCCGCTTGCCACCACCCGCAGAACGTCTCCGCGGAGGAGATTTCAGCGGCAAAGAAGTCCGCCGCGAGCCCGCTCAGCGCGGGCGACGAGCTCCCGCAGCCCTAAAAGCGGCGATTTGCAGCAGTTCTTGCCGTCCGGGCTACCGGCGTTATGCCGCTGGCCTGAAGGTTTTGTCAAGTTTTGTGGACGAATGTTCTAGAAGCAATCGCTTGCGCGCGCCGACTTTTGCCCAGAAGCTGTGCAAAGCAGCTCACTTAGTTTCACGCAACGGAAGGGAACCCTCCAATGCCGATCCGTAGGTGAGACATTTGGGGGGCCGCGCTCACCCGCGGCCCCCCAACACCAACTCACTGCGGACGGCGCCGGCACGGAAGCTCGGCAGGCAGAGGACACGCAAATGGCGTTGAGGCCAATTAGAGACCTGCTGCGGTACGAGCCGCAGTCGCGGTTGTTCTTCGCGGCGCATGCACAGTCATCGCTGGGAACGGGCGCGGGCTACGTGGCGCTGCTCATCCTCGCCTACGACCGGCTCGAGTCGCCGTGGGCGATCAGCCTCGTGCTGCTTGCGGACTTTCTTCCGGCGATGCTCCTCGGACCGATCTTCGGCGCTGCGGCCGACCGCTGGTCCCGGCGCTGGTGCGCCGCCATCGCGGATCTCGCGCGCGCCCTCGCCTTCGTCTCCCTCGCGTTCTTCGACGGCTTCGAGATGACCGTCGCGCTCGCGCTGCTCGCAGGCGTCGGCACCGGCCTCTTCAGGCCAGCGGTGATGGCCGGCCTGCCGAGTCTGGTTTCAAGGGCGGGGCTGCCGGCCGCAACATCGCTCTACGGTGCCCTGGCCGACGTGGGCTTCACCCTCGGACCGGCCCTGGCCGGGGTCGGACTGCTGCTGGCGGATACCGAGACGGTCATGCTCGTGAACGGCCTGAGCTTTGCGGTTTCGGCCGTCGCGTTGACGATGGTTCCGCTCGGCGGCGGCGACCGCCGCGGGGAATCGCGGTCGCTCGTGCGTGAGGCGCGCGCGGGGGTGGGTGCCGTAGCGCGCATGTCTGGTGTACGCGCCGTCCTCGCAGGCTCGTCCGCGGTCGTTCTCTTCGCGGGCCTGTTCAACGTCGGCGAGCTTCTGCTCGCCAAGGAGGAGCTTGGTGCGGGCGGGTCCGGATTCGCGGTGCTCGTGGCGCTCTTCGGCTTGGGTGTGGTGGGCGGTTCGCTCGCGGGCGCGGGCAGCTCGGAGCTGCTCGTGTTGAAGCAGCGGTACCTGCTCGGCCTGGCCATTACCGGCGCCGGTCTGCTTGTCGCCGCTGCGTCGCCCGGTATCGCCATTGCGGCGATCGGATTCGTGGTGGCCGGCTTCGGCAACGGTCTCTTTCTGGTGCATGAGCGGCTGCTCTTGCAGGTCACAGTCAGCGGTGACCTGCTCGGCCGCGTTTTCGGGCTCCGCGACACGCTCGACGCATGGGCGTGGACGATCGCCTTCGCCTCCGCTGGCCTCCTGCTCGCGACGCTCGACACGCGCATCGTGCTCGCGGTCGCCGGCGCGGGCGTTCTCGCCGTCACGGCGGTGTCCGCGTGGCTGCTCAGGGGTGCGTGGGCCGATGTCTCGGCAACGGCAGCGGAGCCGCTACCTCAGCTCGTCGATCAGCTCGACGGGGTGGAAGAGCCGGTCGCTGCCGGCGCGCAGACCTAGCTCGCTACGGCGGCCGACTGCTCGCCCTGCTGGGGCATGGGGATCGGGGCTCCAATCGCCGCGGCCACCGCGTGTGATGCCGCCACGCCCTCGACGAGGCGCGGGAAGCGCTCGTCGTTCATGACCACGCGCTCGAGGGCCTTGGCGATCCGGGGATCGAACTGGGTGCCCCCGTTGTCGCGGATCTCGGCCAGCGCGTCGTCGCGCACGCATCGCCTTGCGATATGGCCTGTCGGTGGTCATTGCGTTGTACGCGTCGCAGCAGAACACGATGCGCGCGGCGAGCGGGATGTCCTCACCGCCGAGACCGTCCGGGTAGCCCTTGCCGTCCCAGCGCTCGTGGCACGAACGGACGATCTTGCCGACCCGGCCCATGAGGCCGCCCACGCGGTCGAGCAGCTGCTGTCCCTCGATCGTGTGCGTCTTGATCAGCTCGAACTCCTCGTCGGTGAGCTTGGACGGCTTGTTCAGGATCTCCTTCGGGATCGCGATCTTGCCGACGTCGTGGAGCAGCGCGGCAAATTCGAGCTCCTGCCGGTCGGCCTTTGGAATGTTCATCTCCTCCGCCACCTCCGCAACCAGCTCGACGACCGAACGGCAGTGGAACGCGGTGTAGTCGTCCTCGGCCTCGACGACGTCGGACAGCAGCATCACCGTGCCGCGATAGGCGTTCTGGAGCTCGAGCGAGGCGGTGTACCGCTCCTTGCGCTCCTGCGAGAACACTGACAGCAACCAGACGAGCGGGACGACTGCGATCAGCGTCGCCGGGTCTTCCACGGCTTGGAGCGCCAGTACCAGCCCGACGGGAGCGAGGACGGCGTCGACGCGGTAGGCCCAGAGCGCAGCCGACACATGCTGCGTATCCCTATCGAGATAGACGTGCATCATGAAGGCGGCCGTACCGACCAGGACCTGGGCAGCGAACGCGACCGCGTAGATCCAGGCGGACTCGATCGCCGGCGGCTCGCCGGGAGCGAGCAGTGCGAGGGCCCAGACCGGGCCGAGCGCGAACCAGGTGCCAGCGATGTCGGACAGCGCGTGCCCACGCTCGTGACGCCCCACCCTCGTCCGGAGGCGCCCGATGAGGAAGCCCGTGGCGACGAGCACCGGGACGAGCGGTAGGGGAACCAGGAACAGCATCGGCACGAAGACGAGCTGCTCCGGCGTGGCGTAGCCATGCCCGATCTCGAACTCGATCCGCGAAACGACCGCATAGAGACCGACGAGGAAGCCGATCATGATCGGATCGACCCCCCGCTCCCACGGGACCAGCACCAGCGTCAGCGCGGCGGCCGCAAGGAAGCCTGCGGCCATCACGGCGCAGGCGAACTGCTCACGTGACGAGAGCGCGTTCGCGTGCCGTTCGCGGGCAGCGCCGACCAGTGCCACAGACGAGTCCATCGCTCGCCCATTCGGCGCGCGCGTATAGATGTCCCAGCAAATCGCCGCATTTGCGTACATTCGTCCAACCGAACCTCCACGCCGGTATGGAGGCTTTGGTTCGTAGACTGCGCGCGTGACTGCGGATCAGATCCGGGAGCGGTTCCTGGCGTTCTTCGAGGAGCGCGACCACCGCCGCGTGCCGTCCGCGTCACTCGTGCCCGCGAGTTATGACCCCTCGGTGCTGCTGACGACCGCGGGGATGCAGCCGTTCAAGCCCTATTTCCAGGGCGATGAGAAGCCGCCGCATGTCCGGCTGACCTCGTGCCAGAAGGTCTTCCGCACGACCGACATCGAGAACGTCGGCCTCACCGCCCGCCACCTCACGTTCTTCGAGATGCTCGGCAACTTCTCGATCGGCGACTACTTCAAGCAGGGCGCGGCCGAATTCGCGTGGGAGCTGTCGATGCAGGGATACGGCTTCGATCCCGAGCAGATCTGGGTAACGGTCTTCGGCGGCGACGACGATCTCGGGCTCGGCCCGGACGAAGAGGCGATCGCAATCTGGGACGCGATCGGTGTGCCGGACGAGCGAATCGTCCGCCTCGGCCGGGAGGACAACTTCTGGCAGTCGGGGCCGACGGGCCCGTGCGGGCCGTGCTCGGAGCTGTACCTCGACCGCGGCCTCGACTTCGGGCGCGAGGAGGATCGGCCCGGCGACGACACCGAGCGCTTCCTCGAGTTCTGGAACCTCGTCTTCATGCAGTACGAGCTGAAGCCGGACGGCAGCCTGCCGCCGCTGCCGGCGCAGAACATCGACACCGGCATGGGACTCGACCGGATGGCGGCGATCCTGCAGGACGTCCCGTCCGTCTACGAGACCGAGCACTTCCTGCCGTACATCCGCTTCGGCGAGGAGCTGTCCGGCCGCCGCTACGGGCAGGACGACGACCCGGCCGCGACGCGGGCCCTGCGGATCCTGGCGGACCACGGCCGCGGGATGGCGTTCCTCCTCGCCGACGGCGTCGTGCCCTCGAACGAGGATCGCGGCTACATCCTGCGCCGGATCATGCGCCGCGCGATTCAGCAGGGGCGCGTGCTCGGGATCGACAAGCCGTTCCTTGTCCCGCTCACCGAGGTCGTGCGCGAGGTCATGGGCGGCGCGTATCCGCAGCTCCAAGAGGAGCGCGACACGATCGCCAAGTGGGCGGCGGCGGAGGAGGAGGGCTTCCGCCGCACGCTGGCACAGGGCGAGAAGCTGCTCGAAGAGATCGTGCGGCGGACCAAGGAAGACGGCACCTCATGGGTCGCGGCCGACGACGCCTTCAAGCTGCACGACACCTTCGGCTTCCCCTACGAGCTGACGAAGGAGCTGCTCGCCGACGAGGGGCTCTCGGTCGACGACCAGGGCTTCGAGGAGCTGATGGAGGAGGCACGTCGCGTCGCGCGCGCCGGGCGCCAGACGGCCGGCGGCGACGAGCACAGCAAGGTGCTGACGTTCGCGAAAAGCTCCGGCTTCGAGACGCGCTTCGTCGGCTACGAGACGCTGGAGTGGGAGACCGTGATCCGAGCGCTCGAGCGCGACGACGGGCGAATGCTCGCGAAGCTCGAGGAGAGCCCCTTCTACGCCGAAGGCGGCGGCCAGGTGGCCGACTCGGGGGTCCTCGAGACGGACTCGGGCCGCGCCGTCGTCGCCGACGTGTTCCGCCTCGGGGACGACCAGGCGGTCGAGCTCGAGCAGGTAGAGGGCGACGTCGGCGAGGGCCAGCGCGCGCGGGCGGTCGTGGATCGCGCGAGCCGGTTGGCGACGATGCGCAACCACACGGCGACCCATCTCCTGCACGCGTCGCTGCGCGCGCGACTCGGGCCGCACGTCCGCCAGGCCGGCTCCTACGTCGGCCCGGACAAGCTGCGCTTCGACTTCACCCACGGGGAGCGGCTGTCGAAGCAGGAGCTGGCCGACGTCGAGGCCGAGGTCAACGCCTGGATCGTCGAGAACCACCCGGTACGGGCGGTGCACACGACGCGCGCGGAAGCGGAGCGGCTGGGTGCGATGGCGCTGTTCGGCGAGAAGTACGGCGAATGGGTGCGGATGGTCGACGTGGACGACGTGTCGCGCGAGCTCTGCGGCGGGACGCACGTCGCTTCGACCGCCGAGGTGGGCCTATTCCACGTCACGCATGAGACTTCGAGCGCGTCGAACGTGCGCCGGATCGAGGCGCTGACCGCCGCAGGCGGGATCGAGGAGTTCCGGCGCCGGACCGAGGAGATGCGCGAGCTCGCGGAGATGCTGCGCGTGCCAGAGCTGGAGGTCGTCAACGCCGTGCGGAAGATGCAGGCGTCGCTGAAGGACGCGAAGAAGTCTCCCAAGCGCGTCGGCCCGGACCCCGAGCAGGCGGAGGCGCTCGCGGGGCGCGCGCAGGAGATCGCCGGCGTGCGTGTTGTCACCGAGGTCGCCGACGCGGACGATCCCAAGGCGCTGCTCGCCCTGTCCGACCAGCTCCGGCAGAAGCTGGGCGACAGCGCGGTGGTGCTCGGCGCCGCCGCGGACGGCCGCGTCCACCTCGTCGCGAACTTTGCGCCGTCGGTCGTCGAGCGCGGCCTGAACGCGGGCGACGTCATCAGGGTGGCCGCCGAGATCGCCGGCGGCGGGGGCGGAGGAAGGCCAACGCTCGCACAGGCAGGCGGCAAGGAGCCCGGCAAGCTGCCGGAGGCGCTTGCGGCGGCACGACTCGAGATCGAGAAGCAACTCTCCTGATGCGCATCCTCGCGCTGGATGCGGGCGAGGCCCGCTGCGGCTGCGCGGTCTGTGACCCAACCGAGACGGTGGTTACCCCACTCGAATCCGTGTCGCGACCCGACACCAAGCGCGGACTCGATACCCTCGCGCGCCTCGTGAGAGAGCGCCAGATCGAGCAGGTCGTCGTAGGCCTGCCGCTCACGATGCGTGGGGAGGAGGGCGAGCAGGCCCACTGGACCCGTCGTTTCGCGGAGCGGCTAGCCGCGCGTGTCGGCGTGCCGGTCGCCATGCACGACGAACGCCTGACGACCAGGCAGGCCGAGCGCTCCGGTGGAACCGCGGAGGCCGACTCGCGTGCAGCCGCGCACCTGCTCGAAGCGTTTCTGATGGCGCGCGCAGGATGAGCCGCGGCGACGACATGCCGCGCAGCGCCGAGGAGCGCGAACGCGCGCGACTCGAGCGGGAGGCGCGCCGGGCCGAACGCCGCGGCGAGCCGCCGCCCGAGATGCCACCGGCTCTCGAGCAGCCGCCGCCGGAGCCCTCGCCGCCGCCGGAGCCGGTGCCCGAGCCGCCACCGCGGCCGGCCGTGCGTCGTCCCGCCCGCCCGCGCGCGGCCGCCAGCGCACCGGTCGCGGAGCGTCCGCGCCCGGCGGTCGCCGTGCCGCCCCCTCCTCCGCCGCCCCCCGCGGAGCCGAAGGCGCCGCGCGAGCCTCGCGGTCCGCGCTCGATCCTCCTGCGTGTCGCGATCGGCGCGGCGCTCCTCTTCGCGATCTTTGCTGCCTGGTTCCTCTTCTCGCTCTTCCAGCCGTTCAAGGGCGACGGCGACGGCGAGGTCCGGGTGCAGATCCCGACCGGCGCGACCGTCACCGAGATCGGCGACATCCTCGAGGAGAACGACGTGATCTCGAGCGCGTTCTTCTTCCGCACCCGGGTCACGCTGGGCGGCGACCGCGGCGACCTGAAGCCGGGCAGCTACAAGCTGAAGCAGGACATGAGCTACGGGGCCGCGATCGACGCGCTGTCCGAGGGGCCGCCGAAGGACGTCGTCACGGTCACGATTCCCGAGGGCCGCTCGCGAGCGGAGATCGCACCGATCGCCAAGCAGGCCGGGCTCGAAGGCGACTACGAGGAGGCGAGCGTGCGGTCATCCACGATCGACCTGAGCGATTACAAGGCCGGCGGCGCGAAGGACCTCGAGGGCTTCCTGTTCCCTGCCACCTACGAGCTGAAGAGCGGCGCGAACGTGAAGGACCTCGTCGACAAGCAGCTGGCCGCCTTCAAGGAGAACTTCGACGGCGTCGACATGCGCTACGCGAAGTCGAAGAACCTGACGCCGTACGACATCCTGATCATCGCCTCGATGGTCGAGCGCGAGGCGGGGGTCGACAAGGACCGCCCGTTGATCGCATCGGTCATCTACAACCGCCTCAAGGCCGGGATTCCGCTCGGCATCGACGCGACGATCCGCTTCGCGACCGGTAACTGGACCGAGCCGCTCAAGGTCTCCGAGCTCGAATCGACCTCGCCGTACAACACGCGCAAGTACGCGAACCTGCCACCGGGCCCGATCGGGAACCCGGGGATCGACTCGATCGAGGCCGCGGCGCACCCGGCCAAGTCGGACTACCTGTTCTTCGTCGTCAAGCCGTGCGGCGAGGGCGAGCACGTCTTTGCCGAGACCGATGCGGAGTTCCAGCAGTACGTCGATCAGTACAACGCCGAACGCGACCGCCAAGGCGGGCAGTCGCCGACGGAGTGCTGACGCTCACCGGCGTCCTCGGAGATCCGGTCGAGCACAGCCGCTCGCCCGCGATGCACAACGCGGCGTTCGAGGCGCTCGGGCTGGAGTGGCGCTACGTAAAACTGCCGGTCGCCGCCGACGTGTTCGCCGAGACCGTCCGCGCGCTGCCCGGCTCGGGGTACCGCGGCGCGAACGTGACGATCCCGCACAAGGAGGCGGCGCTCGCGCTCGCCGACGATGCGAGCGATGCCGCGCGCGCGATCGGCGCGGCGAACACGCTCACCTTCGCCGACGGCGAGATCCACGCGGACAACACCGACGCGGCCGGGCTGCTGGCGGCATTGCCGCGCGAGCCCGACGGCATGGTCGCACTCGTGCTGGGCGCGGGCGGCGCCGGCCGCGCAGCCGCGTGGGCGCTGCGCGAGGCGGGGGCGGAGGTCAGTGTTTGGAACCGGACGCCCGAGCGAGCGCGCGCGCTGGCGGATGAGCTCGAAGTGGCTCACGTGGAGGCGCCGGTCGCCGCCGACCTCGTAGTGAACGCCACCTCCGTTGGCCTCCGGACGAGCGACGTGATCGAGGATCTGCCGCTCGCCTGGATCGACCCTCCGCAGGTGGCCGTAGAGCTTGTCTACGGCGATCACGAGACGCCGTTCTCGGCCTGGGCGCAGGCGGGCGGCGCCGAGCTGGTCGACGGACTCGAGGTGCTCGTGAGGCAGGGCGCGCTGTCGTTCGAGCGCTGGACCGGCCGGGAGCCGCCGATCGACGTGATGCGCAGGGCGGCCAGAGCGTCGAGCCGTAACTAAAAAAACGGGGCGCACCCGCCCGATAGCCACGGGGATGGCACTGCCACGCCCCACCCTCCTTGCCATAGCGGGGGCTCTGCTCTCGCTGATCAGCTTCACGGCTATGCGCACGCTGGCGACCCAGTCGGCGGGCGATATCCCCGTGCCCGACATCGGGACCCAGGGCGTCACGAGCGGTCCCTCGACCGCGTCGAAGCCCGACCCGAAGCCCACGCCGGCGCCCGAGCCGGAGCCGCGGGTCGAGGACGTCCCGCGCCCGGTCGCGAACGCGCTGGCCGACGGCAAGGTGGTCGTGCTCCTCTTCACGGAGAAGGGTGCCGCCGACGACCAGGCGACCGCCCGGCACTTCTCCGCGATCTCGCAGCTCGGCAACGGCGTGCGCAGCTTCCACGCCGGGATCTCCAAGCTGGGGCGCTACGCAGGCATCGTCGCGAAGCTCGGCATCACCCAGGCTCCGTCGATCGTGATCGTCCGCCCGGACCTGCGCGCCATGCCCCCGATCGAGGGCTACGTCGACACGCAGTACCTGGTGCAGCGGGTCAAGGACCAGCTTTGAGCGAAGAGCGCACACACCTGCGGCCCGTACCGGCGCCGGGCACGGTCAACGAGGCCGTCGCGCGCGAAACTCCGCTTACTGACGAGCAGCTCACCGGCTTGATCCCGCCGACCAGGCGCGGCGGTGGCGCTCGCTTCATCTCCGACGTGATCTCCGAGCTCGGCTTCGTCTCCGCCGAGCGGGTCCAGCATGCGGTCGAGGAGGCCAAGTCCTCCGCCCAGACGCCCGAGCAGATCCTCGTCACCGCCGGCGACCTCACCTCCGAGCAGCTCGCCCGCGCGATCGCTGAGCGCTTCGGGCTCGACTTCGTCGATCTCTCGGTCTACAAGACCGACCCCGGGGCGCTCAACCTGGTCAGCGCGCAGGCTGCCAAGCGCTACAACGCTGCGCCGATCGGCTTCGACGACTCCGGCAAGCGTCTGCTGGTCGCGATGGTGGACCCGTCGAACGTGCTGGCCATCGACGACCTGAAGCTGATGACCGGCCACGCGATCACGCGCGTCGTCGCGGCGCCCGAGGACCTCGCGAGCGTGATCGGGCGGATGAGTCGCCTGGACGACGCGGTCGCCGAGGCGATCGACGAGGTCGACGACGACGACGATCTCGCGGCGCTGAGCGAGATCCGCGAGTCAGCGGACGACGCGCCCGTCATCAAGCTCGTCAACTCGCTGATCGCGCAGGCGGTCGAGGAGGGCGCGTCCGACCTCCACTTCGAGCCGATGGAGTCGCGCGACATGCGCGTCCGCTACCGGATCGACGGCGTGCTGGTGGAGATGACGCAGATCCCGAAGCGGATGAACGCGGGCGTCGTCTCGCGCGTCAAGATCATGGCCGACCTCGACATCGCCGAGCGCCGGCTGCCGCAGGACGGGCGTGTGTCGCTGCGCGTCGAGGGGCATGCGATCGACGTTCGTGTCGTCACGCTCCCGGGCGTCTGGGGCGAGGGCATCGTCATGCGCCTGCTCGACAAGGAGCAGGTGCTCCTGTCGATGGACACGCTCGGCATCGCCGGCGACTCCCTGAGCCGTTTCGACAGCGCGATCAAGGAGTCCTACGGGGCGATCCTCGTGACAGGGCCGACGGGCTCGGGCAAGTCGACCACCCTGTACGCGGCGCTCAACACGATCAACACGCCGCAGAAGAACATCATCACGATCGAGGACCCGGTCGAGTACCAGCTCGAGGGGATCAACCAGATTCAGGTCAACCTGAAGGCGGGCCTCGGCTTCCCGCAGGGCCTGCGGTCGATGCTGCGCGCCGACCCCGACATCATCATGGTCGGCGAGATCCGCGACGCCGAGACGGCGCGGATCGCCGTCGAGTCGGCGCTCACCGGGCACCTCGTGCTGTCGACGCTGCACACGAACGACGCGCCGTCCGCGATCACCCGCCTCACCGAGATGGGCATCGAGCCGTTCCTGACGGCGTCGGCGGTCGACTGCATCGTCGCCCAGCGGCTCGCGCGGAAGCTCTGCAAGCACTGCAAGAAGCGCACGGTCCTGAGCCAGGCTGCACTCGCCGCGGCCGGCTTCCCGGGCGACCTCGATGTCGAGGCCTATGAGCCCGCCGGCTGCGCGCGCTGCGGCCAGTCCGGCTACAAGGGCCGGATCGGCCTCTACGAGGTGATGTCGCTCTCCGAGGAGATCCGCGCGATGACCATCGAGCGCACGTCGGCGGACGTGATCCGCGACACCGCGATCAAGCAGGGCATGAAGCCGCTGCGGATCGACGGCCTGGACAAGGTCAAGCAGGGCCTCACCTCAATCGCCGAGGTCGCGAGGGTCGCGTAGGCGTCCAGAACCACCGTTCAGCACTAAGCCACCAACCACCGAAAGCCGAGAAGCCCTTTATGAACTTCGACTTCGCTGATGTCCTGATCGAGGTGATGGAGCGCGGCGCGTCCGACCTTCACATCACGGCAGGCGTCCCACCCATGGTTCGCGAGCGCGGACACCTGTCCCCGCTCGACTTCCCGGCTCTCAGCCCGCAGGACACGCGCGAGATCGTCTACTCGATCCTCACGAACGACCAGCGCAAGAAGCTGGAGAACGAGTGGCAGATCGACCTCTCGTACTCGATCCCCGGCCGCGCCCGGTTCCGCGTCAACGCGTACTTCCAGCGCGCCGCGCTGGGCGCCGCGTTCCGCCTGATCCCGAGCGAGATGCCGCAGCTCGAGCAGCTCGGCCTCCCGCCGGTGATCGAGGACTTCACCACCAAGCCGCGCGGCTTCGTGCTCGTCACGGGCCCGACCGGCTCGGGTAAGTCCACGACGCTCGCGGCGATGATGGACCGGATCAACCGGACCCGGCATGAGCACATCATGACCGTCGAGGATCCGATCGAGTTCCTCCATCCGCATCGTTCGTGCATCGTCAACCAGCGCGAGATCGGCGGCGACGCCCAGAGCTTCGCGATGGCGCTGAAGGCGGCTCTGCGTCAGGACCCCGACGTCATCCTCGTCGGCGAAATGCGCGACCTCGAGACGATCGAGACCGCGCTGACCGCCGCGGAGACCGGCCACCTCGTCTTCGCCACCCTGCATACGCAGGACACGGCGCAGACGGTCGACCGCATCGTGGACGTCTTCCCGCCGGAGCAGCAGCACCAGGTCCGGATGCAGCTTTCGATCGCCCTTCAGGGCATCGTCACGCAGCAGCTTCTCCCGACCGCCGACGGCCGCGGCCGCGTGTGCGCGACGGAGATCCTGGTGCCGACGCCGGCGGTCAGGAACCTGATCCGCGAGGGCAAGACGCACCAGATCTACTCGGCGCTTCAGACCGGGAGCTCGCACGGCATGCAGACGATGGACACGGCGCTTGCCGACCTCGTCCGTCGCGGCAAGATCAACCGTGAGCTCGCGGAGCAGCGCTCTTCGACGCCGGAGGAGCTTCGTCGGCTCCTCGGCAGCTACGTGCAGGCGGCCTGACCCAGGAATAGACCATGGCGACCTACGCCTACAAGGCGCTCGACCTCCAGGGCGCTCCCTCCAAGGGCGAGATCGATGGAGACGACAAGCAGGCCGTTGCGTCGAATCTGCGCGCGAAGGGCCTGATCGTCCTCGACATCGAGGAGCAGGTCCCGAAGAGCGCCGGGGACCTCCTGGCGCGCTTCAGGAAGGTCAAGGCGGCGGAGCTGACGATCATGACGCGTCAGCTCTCGACGATGGTCTCGTCGGGCATGTCGCTGCTGCGCGCGCTGTACGTGCTCGAGGACCAGGCCGAGTCGGACAAGCTGAAGGAGACGCTCGTCGCGGTCCGCAAGGACGTCGAGGCGGGTATCTCGCTCTCCGACGCCCTGTCGAAGCACCCGGCGGTCTTCAACGAGCTCTACACCGCGATGGTGGCCGCCGGCGAGACGGGCGGCATCCTGGAGAACACTCTCCGGCGCGTCGCCGACCAGCTCGAGAAGGACGAGGAGCTCCGGCGCCAGGTCAAGTCGGCGATGGTCTACCCGTGCCTGATCGGCGGCTTCGCGATGCTCGTGCTCATCGCCCTCGTCGCGTTCCTCGTGCCGGTGTTCGCCGGCGTGTTCGAGGACTTCGGCGGCGAGCTCCCCGCGATCACCAAGTTCACGGTCGCGCTCTCAGACTTCATCACGGGCAAGTGGTACATGGCCATCCTCCTGACCTGGGGCGTCATCTTCGGGTTCAGGAAGTGGAAGGCCAGCGAGTCTGGCCGGATGCAGTGGGATCAGTTCAAGCTCAAGGTGCCGTGGAAGATCGGCGACATCGTGCAGAAGGTCTGCATCGCTCGCTTCTCGCGCACCTTCTCGGCTCTGGTCGCCGCCGGCGTGCCGATGCTCGAGGCGATCGACATCGTCGGCAAGACCTCCGGCAACAAGGTGATCGAGAAGGCGATGGTCGATGTCCGCGCCTCGGTCACGAAGGGCGGCACGATCTCGACTCCGATGCGCGCCGCGCCGGTGTTCCCGTCGATGGTCACGCAGATGATCGGCGTCGGCGAGGAGACGGGCGCCCTCGACGCGATGATGAGCAAGATCGCCGACTTCTACGAGTCGGAGGTCGAGGCGTCGGTCAAGGCGCTGACCTCGATCCTCGAGCCGGTCATGATCGTCGTCGTGGGCGGAATCGTCGGCTTCATCATCATCGCGATGTACATGCCGATGTTCCAGGTCTACGACCAGATCAAGTAGCGCCGTCTACGACGGCCTGGATCTCCTTCAGCGCCGCTTCCTCCTCGTCGGAGATCTTCCGGCCGCCGATCCCGATGAACCCGCCTTCCTTGTGCGCCTCCGCGGCTGCGCGCGCCACCGCGACGACGAACTTGCGGTAGGCGTCCGCGTCCTCGGGCGACTTCTCGTCGACGATGCGGAGTGCCTCGTGGAGCCGCGCGGTCACGACGGCGGACGGATCGTCGCCGGGCGCTGTCTCCTCGACGCCGGGCGGTGAAGCGACGATCTCGTCGAGCAGCGTGCTGTCGCCCTGGGCCTGCCGCGCCTCGGCGTAGACCTTGGCGATCGCCACCGCTTCGCGGATCTTTCCGCCGCCGGACGCGCCGGAGACCCTTACGCCCGCAAGCAGCGGAGCCTCGACGAGCTTGGACCACTCCTCCGCGTTGAAATCGGCCTTCGTCGCCATTGTCCTCCTCTGTCGCCTCCGGCGCAGGGTACGCTGGTCTCAGCGCATGGGCTGCTTCCTCGCACTGCTCGCCCTCATCTCGCCACGGCTGGTCCTGTTCCTGCTGTGGCTCTTCGACGACGTCCTGAGCCGACGCGTTCGACAGCTGGGCGGTCCCGCTGCTGGGCTTCTTCATCCTGCCCTGGACGACGCTCAGCTACGTGGCCTTCTGGGACTGGGGCTCCGGCCGTCACGTGACCGGCGTCGAGTGGCTCTTCGTGATCTTCGCGTTCCTGCTCGACCTGGGCGCCTGGTTCAACGGGAACCGCGCCCGCGCGCCTACTTAGCGGACTCACCACACAACGCGACACCGTGGCCGTGGCGCTCGTTTTGGACCGATCGGGTCTGGGTATCGCCAGAGGGAACGAAATTTCCGGCTGCGCGGGAGCGCCGGTGATTCCGAACCAAGGAGGGGCGGATGGCCCAGGCAAAGACACGATCCCGCGCAACCGGTGCTCGCACGAAGAGCTCCAACGGAAACAGGAGCTCGGCGAGCAGTTCACGTGCACGCAGCCACGCGCAGCGGGAGCAACTCAGGCAAGACCAGGAGCAACTCCAGCAGCAAGAGCAGCGCCAGCAAGCGCAGCTCCAGCAGGAGCGGCGCCAGCAAGAGCCGCTCTACGAGCCGGTCGGGTTCCGCGCGGTCGGGGCAGGCGAAGACCGCCCAGCCGAAGAGCTTTCTCGACAAGGCGAAGACCCCGCTCGTAGCCGGCGGTGCCGCGCTCCTCGGCGTAGCCGGCGGCGCTGCCGCGGCGCGCAACTCGAAGAAGCGCCGGTCGTTCCCGACGCTGCCGACGCCGAGCCTCAAGAAGTTGCCCAGCCCGAAGGAGCTGATGCCGAAGGGCGATGCCCTCGGCTGGATTGAGGGGAAGGCGAAGACGATGGGTGACGCCAGTCACCGAGTCGCCGAGCTGAGCTCGGAGGCGCAGAAGATCAAGAAGAGCATCGAGAAATAGGCAACGGAATGGCCGACGAGAAAACCGACAAGAGGCGCAAGCGAAACGCCGAGCGACGCAAGAAGCAGAACAGGAAGTCGCGTCCCGAACTACAAGGACTACGCGATCGTCGATCCGACGAAGATCGAGCCGGGTCCCGACGTCCTGGTCGACGTCCCAGTCGTCAAGGTCGACAACGTCGAAGTCGAAGTAGACGACCTGGACGTACAGGTTGCAGTCCTGGCCAAGGTCCGCAAGCTGCTGAATCTGAGTGTCGGCGCGCATGTGCACCTCGACAAGGTGAAGCTGGAGATCGAGGGAGTCGAGGCTCAGGCTGTGCTGAAAGCGCGACTCGACAACGTTCAGACGATCCTCGACAGGGTCGCGCTGACCCTGGACCGCAACCCGGAGCTACTCGCCGGGATCGGCCGCGCCGTGGAGGACACCGGCGCCGGTACCGGGGAGCTGTTCGGCTCCGCCGGCGACGCCGTCGAGGACGTCGGTCAGGGGGCCGAGGCGGCGTCTGCCACAGATCGGCCAGGGCGCCAATCAGGCCATGCAGCAGGTCGGGCAGGGCGCAGGCCAGGGTCTCGGCGACCTCGGGCAAGGCGCCGGACAGGGCGTGCGGGCCGGCCAGGGCGCCGGCCAGGGGTGGCAGGCCAGGCCGGACAGGGTGTGGGCCGCGGAGTCGGCCAGGCCGGACAGGGCGCCGGTCAAGGGCTGGGCAACCTCGCAGGCGGCCAGGGCTCGAACGGTGGCGGCCAGACAGAACGGTCAGAGCTGAGGAGAGACAAAGTGGCGCAGAAGTCGACCAGCCGTCAGACCAAGAGGAAGGCCCGGGGTTCGGGCTCGGCAAAGGCTCAAGAGCACGACTCGAGCCGAAGCGGCGAACCTCATCGTCCAACCGTTCGCGGAATTCCGCGAACGGTTCGAAGGCGGCGAGCAAAAGCGTGGCCAAGCGGTCGACCGCGAGGGGTCGCTCCGCCTCCCAGAAGCCCGAGAAGTATCGCTTCGCACAGAACGTCCTCGGGGAGATGACCGCGGCGGAGCGCGAGTACCGCGAATACGTCTCGAGCGACGACGGAATGAGCGATCCCGACGTCCTGCTCTCGGCGCCGGTCGTCAAGGTCGATCGGATCCACCTCGAGCTCGAAAACCTCGATGCAAGCGTTGCGCTCAAGGCAGAGATCCTCGACCTCGTCGGCCTGACCGTGGGGGTGGACGCCCACCTCGGGAAGCTTCGCGTCGACATCGAAGGCGTCGAGGCGCAGGCGCTGGCGAAGATCAGGCTCGATCGTGTCGCCGCTGTCGTCGATCGGATTCTCACTGCGATCGACCGCAACCCGGAGCTCGTCGAGAACCTCGGCGCGGCGGTCGAACACGTCGGCTCCGGGATCGGGGAGACGCTCGATGAAAGCGGCGAGGGCGTGGAGCACGTCGGCGAAGGCGCAAAGGACGCGGTATGGCGAACTCTGGGCGAAGGTGCCGGCCAGGCAGTCGAGGGCGTGGGCGAGGGAGCAGGCAGGCAGTCGAGGGTCGGCAGGGCGCCGCGAGGCTGTTCAGGGCGTCGGCCAAGGAGCAGGCGAAGCGGTTCAGGGGGTCGGCGAGGGCGCCGGTCAGGCGGTCGAGGGCCTCGGCGAAGGTGCCGGCCAGGCCGCCGGCAACCTCGACCAGACCGTCGGCAACCTCGGCCAGGCAGTCGGTGGCTTGGGCCAGGGAGCAGGCCAGGCTGTCGGCGGGCTCGGTGAGGGCGCGGGCCAGGCGGCGGGCCAGCTTGGACAGGGTGCCGGTCAGCTGGGCCAGGGCGTCGGCGACGCGGCGGGCCAGGCCGTTGGCGGGCTCGGGCAGGCAGTCGGTGGCCCAGCCGGCGGCGGCGAGAACGGCGGTGGCCAGAGCGGCGGCGGCGACCAGAACGGCGGCGGCGACCCGTCCGGGGTCAGTGCCCCCCAGTTGGCCAAGGAGGCGGTCAAGATGGCGGCCAAGCAGTTGGGCAGCGCCGCCTCAGACGAGGCCAAGGACCTCAGCTTCGCCGCGACCCGCAAGGTGCTCGAACTCGGTGAGCGCCGGAAAGAGAAGCGCGCGAGCAAGCACAACGCGACTGCGGCGGCGCTGCGGGAGGCCGAGTCCCAGGGGCTCGACATCGAGGAGATCGAGGGCTCGGGTAGCGACGGCCGCGTCACCCTCCGCGACGTCCAGAAGGCGCTGCGCTGATGGGCGAGAGGCGCGAGCCCGGTCGCTCGGACCTGCCCGCCGACATCGAGATCGGCGCGGTCGCCAAGGCCAAGAAGCTGCGCTTCGACAAGAAGCCGGAGACCGAGCTCAAGTTCCCCGGTTCCGCCCCGTCGTCGGGCTCGCACACGGAGCGGAAGAACCTCCCGGAGGAGGTCGAGCCCGGCGTCACCTACCGCGACGTGGAAGTGCGGTGGAAGGCGCGCGCGGATGTCCAGGCGACGGTCCTCGACGAGGACGGGCGCCCTCATCGATCCCTAAAGCCCGAGCGATGAGCGTCAAGGGCAAGGCACGAGACCTTCTCGGCAGCGTCGACTGCCAAACGGCTGAGCGGCGAACGCCCTAGCGCCGTGCGCGCGGCCGCCGGGGCGACGGTGGCCGGCGGAGTGACCGCCGCGATCGCCTACCGACTGCTGCGCAGCGGCGAAGACGAAACTTGACCAGAGGAGGGACGAAGTGGCGATGGAGTTGGAAAAAGTGACCAAGAACGCGAGTCGCGGCGCCAAGACGGCTGTCGAGCGTGTCGGCTCGGGCAAGGGAATGCGAGGGCCGGCCGGAATCGCAGTGACCGGAGCCGCGCTCGCCGCGCTTCCGTTCGCAGCTGAGAAGCTGGCGAAGGTCGCGGGGCCGAAGGTCCGCGAGAAGGGGGGCGAGGTTGCGGAGAAGGCGCAGTCTCCAGCTCAAGGACACCGCCAAGGAGGCGATGCCGGACTCGCCGTCGGAGTTGATCGGCGGAAACCCGCTCAAGAAGTTGTTCGGCGGTGGGGCCGGTGGCTCTGACGGGGACAACGAGCAGAGCGGTCGGGCGGCGCCCGGATTCGGCAGCGGACGGCGGATGCCGGTCCAGCAGGCCGTTGACGTCGCCGTCCCGATCACCGAGGCCTACAACGCGTGGACGCAGTTCGAGAACTGGCCGGAGTTCATGCACCGGATCGAGAGCGCGGAGCAGGTCGATGACGCGACGGTGTCATTCCAGGCCAAGATCTGGGGCATCAACAAGCGGTTCGAAGCCGACATCGTCGAGCAGAAGCCCGACGAGCGGATCGAGTGGAACGTCACCGACGGCTACGCGCACTCCGGAGTCGTCACATTCCACGCGCTCTCGAAGAACCTGACGCGGATCGATCTCTCGCTCGACGTGGAGCCCTCGAACATCATCGACAAGGCGAGTCGCGGGATGCGCTTCGTGAAGCGCGCCGTCCGCGGCGACCTGCACCGGTTCAAGGCCTACGTCGAGCTCGCGGATGAGGACCCGGACGGGTGGCGCGGCAAGATCGAGGACGGTCGGGTCAAGCGCAGCCGACCGCGCTCCTCGAAGAGCCGCAATGGCTCTCGATCCTCGAACGGGTCGAAGGCCAAAGCCGGTTCGAAGTCCTGACCGCGCTCAAAGGCGATTAGCAAGCCGTTTACCGACCACATCGACCCGACCGATTAATTTGGGGAGTGGACCTCGTCCTACTCCCATGACCGCCCAAACCGACAGACAACGCTGGCTTGCCCTCTACGTGCTCTGCACGGGGATGCTGATGATCGTTCTCGACATGACCGTCGTGAACGTCGCGCTGCCCTACATCCAGGACGACCTCGGGTTCTCGAACTCGAGCCTGGCGTGGACGGTGAACGCCTACCTGATCGCCTTCGGCGGGCTGCTGCTGCTCGCCGGGCGCTTTGGCGACCTCTTGGGCCGCCGCGACGTCTTCATGGCCGGCTTGGCGCTCTTCACCGTCGCGTCGCTCCTCTGCGGGCTCGCGCAGAGCCAGGAGATGCTCGTGGGCGCGCGCTTCATCCAGGGCATCGGCGGCGCGATGACCTCGGCCGTGATCCTCGGGATGATCGTCACGATGTTCCCGCAGCCGCGGGAGCAGGCGAAGGCGATCGGGATCTACGCGTTCGTCGCCTCCGGCGGCGGCTCGGTCGGGCTGCTCGCCGGCGGGATCCTCACCGAGTCGATCAACTGGCACTGGATCTTCTTCATCAACGTGCCGATCGCGATCGTCACCGCCGTGCTCGCCCTGCGCCTGATCGATCGCGACGAGGGGATCGGGTTCGGCGGCGGCGCGGATGTGCCCGGCGCCGTGCTGATCACGACCTCGCTGATGCTGGGCGTCTACACGATCGTCAAGCCGGCGGCGGAGCAGGGGTGGACCGATCCCCAGACGCTGCTCCTGAGCGGCGTATCGACCGCACTGCTCGCGGGGTTCATCGCGCGGGAAGCGACGGCCAAGAACCCGCTGATCCCGCTCGGCATCTTCCGCTCGCGGAACATCACGGGCGCGAACGTGATCCAGGCGCTGAGCATCTCGGGAATGTTCGCCACGTTCTTCCTCGGCACGCTCTACCTCCAGCGGATCCTCGGCTACGACGCGCTCGAGATCGGCCTTGCCTTCCTGCCGGCCACGATCGCGATGGGCCTGATGTCGGCGCGCTACTCCGAGCGGCTCGTCATGCGCTTCGGCGCGCGCCACACGCTCATCCCGGGCCTCGTCCTGATCATGGGCTCGCTCGCGCTCCTGACCCGCGCGCCGGCGGCCGGGGGCACGTGGGTGGAGCACATCCTCCCGCCGATGTTGCTGCTCGGCTTCGGCGCGGGCATGGCGTTCCCGGCGCTGATGAGCCTCGCGATGTCGGATGTCGACCGGAGCGAGGCCGGCCTCGCGTCGGGCCTCGTCAACACCACGGCGCAGGTCGGCGCCGCGCTCGGCCTGGCGGTCCTGGCGACGCTCTCCTCCGAGCACAGCGACGGCCTGATCGCCGACGGCGAGTCCACCGCGGATGCGCTCACGAGCGGATACCACCTCGCCTTCTGGATCGGCGCCGCGCTCGTGCTGGCGGCGATCGTGGTGGCGGTCACCGTGCTCACGCCGGACGCCGAGCGCGAGGAAGCGCACGACGCGCCCTCGCACTCCGAGCCCGCGTACTCCGAAGCCGCATAATCGGGACTATGGATTCCGCGATCCGGCTTCGCGGGGTCGTCAAGCGGTTTGGCTCGATCACCGCCGTGGATGGCCTCGACCTCGACGTGCCGCTGGGGAAATGCGTCGGCCTGCTCGGCCCGAACGGCGCCGGCAAGTCGACGACGATGAAGGCGCTGACGGCGCAGGTGATCGCCGACGAGGGTGAGCTCGAGGTGCTCGGCTTCCGGCTCCCGGACGACTCGAAGCAGGCGCGCGCCGTGATGGGAGTCGTGCCGCAGCTCGACAACCTCGACGTCTCGCTCACGGTCGAGCAGAACCTGCTCGTGTTCGCGCACCTGTACCGAGTCCCGGCCGGGGAGCGCAAGGAGGCGATCGAGCGCGCGCTCGTGATGGCCAACCTCACGGGGCGGCGCGAGTCGAAGGTGGACGAGCTGAGCGGCGGCATGCGCCGGCGCCTCTTGATCACCCGCGCGCTCCTGCACCAGCCGCGCCTCGTGCTGCTCGACGAGCCGACGGTCGGCCTGGACCCGCAGGTCAGGCAGGAGCTGTGGGCGCTGATCGATCGCCTGCGCTCCGAGGGCGTCTCGATCCTGATGAGCACGCACTACATCGAGGAGGCTGAGCGCCTCTGCGACGACGTCACGATCATGTCGCACGGCAAGGCCGTCGCCGTCGGCGCGCCGAGCGAGTTGATCGCCGAGCACGCCGGCCCGGAGGCGCTCGAGGTCTACGGGCCGCCCGCGCGCCTCACCGAGGTGGAGGGGATCGCGCGCTCGCGCGGCTGGCGAACGCGGCGCACCGGAACGTCGGTCTCGATCCTGCACGCGAACGGCGGTGACCCGTCGCTCGAGGGCGAACGCCGCGTGACGAACCTCGAGGACGTGTTCGTGCTGCTCACCGGCGAGGAGATCAACTGATGGCGCTCGCGCCCGCGCAACAGCCCCGCTTAGGCCGGCTCGAGCGCGCCGCGCTCCAGGGCGTGATGGTGCGCGAGATCGTCAACTACTCGTCGTTCTGGCGCTCGTCGACGTTCTCCTCGACCGTCGACCCGACGATCTACCTGCTCGCGTTCGGCTTCGGCTTCGGCTCGCTCGTCAGCACGGTCGGGGGATACGACTACATCGACTTCGTCGGCACCGGGATCGTCGCGACGACTGTGCTGTTCTCGGGCGCCTTCCCGGCGATGTACTCGACGTTCGTCAAGTACGAGTTCCAGCACACCTACGACGCGATCCTCGCGGCGCCGGTCGACACCGAAGAGCTCGTCACCGGCGAGGGCCTCTGGATCGCGGCGCGGACCGGCGTCTACGGGTGCGTCCCGATGCTGGTCGCCGTGGCCTTTGGCCTCGACCCGAGCTGGGGCATGCTGCTCGTGCCGTTCATCGCCGGCATATCGGGCCTCGGCTGGGCGTTCTTCGGCATCTTCATCGCGGCGAAGTCGAAGGCGATCGAGAGCTTCTCCTACTGGCAGAGCGGCCTGCTGACGCCGATGTTCCTGGTTGCCGGCACGTTCTTCCCGCTCGACGATCTGCCAACTTGGGCCCAGATCGCAGGCAACGTCAACCCGCTCTATCACTGCGTCGAGCTGGTCCGCCACGCCGTGTTCGGGTTCGAGGGCTGGGCCGATGTCGGCCACCTGACCTTCCTGGTCGGGTTCGCGCTCCTGTCATGGCGGCTCGCGATCACGTTCATGGAGCGCAAGCTCATTCTTTGAACCAGAGCACCGTCCTCTGGGTGTTGGTCGTCTTCTTCGGAGGGTCTGTCCTCTTCAGCGGGCTCCGGCGTCTGACCGAGGGCGCGTCCACAGGCGTCGTCGTGGCCGTGCAGCTGGGAGCGCTCGCGATCGTGATAGCGGGCGTGGTGCTTGTGGTTCGCCGCCTGCGTTAGGGGCGCAGGTGCGTGACCGCGACGCCGTGCTCGTCCTCGACGCGCGCGGCGATCAGCGAGCGGTGGCATGCCTCCGGGTCGCGCTCGACGCAGAAGAGGGCGCCCGCGCCGTCCGGCGGCAGCGCTTCGACGACGGCGTCTACGCCGACCGGGTCGAGGATCTCGCGCGTGTAGCGCTCCACGTACGCAGGCGCCAGCCGCGTTCGCGAGCGCTTGCCGACTCCTTCGCGCGCGTCCTCCGCGTACTGGAGCTGCCTCAGCTCGGTCGTGGGCGCAAGCTCCTTGACGTGGACGTAGTCGATCCCCGCCTCCTCGAGCGCCGCCTGCAGGCGTGCGGCGTTCGCCCACGCGTACTCGCTGCCGCGCACTCCGCGGCGTTGCCGAACGTCGATCAGGGCGCGGACACGGGCCGTCCGCAGGGCACGCAGGAAGCGATCGGCGTCGAAGCCGTAGACGCCGATCGTGGCGAGAGTTCGGGCTGGGGCGGCGACACCCACATCATCGGGCATTAGGGTCTCCGCATCGGCCTGACGCTGCGCTCGGTCACATCGCCGCTGAACGGGCTCCTCGGGATTCCCGAGGTGCTCGGAGCGCTGCGCTCGCTGCCGGAGATCGCCGCGAACACGGCGGCGATGGCCGAGGCCACGCGCACGCTGCCCGAGATCAACGAGCGGCTTGCCGAGGTGGCCGCGGGGGCGTCGAAGATCCCCGATATCGAGCGCCGGATGGAGACGATCGAGGCGGCTATGCCGACCCTCGTCGAGGTCCAGCAGCACCTCCGCAAGCTGCCGGAGACGATGGCCGAGCTCCAGGCCGCCCTGGTTCCGCTGATCGAGGCGGCCGACACGTTCGGGCGGATGGCCCGCCGGATCCCGGGCAGGCGCGGGGGCGGAGCCGACAACCTCTAAAGGCGGCTGCGCACGTGCCGATAGAGCACGTGGAAAACACAATTACGGGTCGCTTCTCCCGATAAAGGCACCCCCGCCGCGAGGCGGGTCCGCAAAGCCACGGAGCTCCCAGATACGGAGCGCGCCGGGTTACCGAAGGAGACAGAGCGGGTGAGGCGTCCGGCAGAACGAAAGGGACCCACCTCCCATGAGTCGCCGCTCACCCCAAGTCGTCAGCACGATCGACCTCCCCTCGGGGAAGGTCCTCGAGGTCGTCAAGCCCGATAGCGGTGCGCCGTATACGCGGCTGAAGTCCACGCCGGCCGACGAGGATCGCGACCTCTGCATCTGCGCGATGTGCTCGTCCGAGCTCGTCGAGCCGGTCGAGTGGGACGCCGCGGGGCCCGAGCGCTGGCGTGTCGCGCTGAGCTGCCCGAACTGCGGCTACTGGACCGAGGGCGTCTTCTCGCAGGAATGCGTCGACCGGTTTGACGAGCGTCTCGACGAGGGCACCGCTGTCATGCTCGCCGAGCTCAAGCGCCTTCGGCACGCCAACATGGCCGACGACGCTGAGCATTTCATCGCCGCGCTGAACGCGGGCGCGATCTTGCCAGAGGACTTTTAGGCGCCGAATTCGGGCACCCTGTTCCTCGTGAACAGCTTTCGTCACCGTCTGCCGGCTGCGATCGAGCGGCTGGACGCCATGCCGGCTCTCACGGAATCGCGCAACCGTGTGCTGCGCGTCCTTCTTGAAGTTGATGTGCGCGAAGAGGACCTCATCACCGCGATCGAGTCGGACGTCGCGCTCGTCGTCGCCGTCATGCGCGTCGCGAACGCCGACGGCAAGCGGCGCGGACGCGTAGCTTCGGTGCCCGAAGCTGTGCGGGTGCTCGCCCCGGAGGGCGTGGAGACATTGGCGCGCAGGATTGGCGTGTACGGGTTCTTCGAGCGCATCCCCGGCTGGCAGCTTCCGCCCGAGCGCTTCCGCCTTCATGCCGTCGCTGTCGCCGGCACTGCGGACTTCATCGCGCGCGAGGTCGAGCACCCCAACCCGGATGAGCTGCTCGTCGCCGCCCTGCTTCACGACCTCGGCAAGATCGTGATGGCCGATGCCTACCCCGACTACCTCGGGCGAGTTTCCGACCCGACGATGTCGCCGAGCGAGCGCACGCAGGCCGAACGGCGCGAGTACGGCGTCGACCACGCGGTAATCGGCGGCGTCCTGCTGCGCCGCTGGCGGTTCCCGCAGGTAATCGCGCAGGCGGTGGAGCGGCACCACTCGCCGGATGCGGAGGGCGAGGCTGCGATCGTCGCGCTCGCGGATGGGCTGACCCGGTACGAGCTGGGCGAGACCGTGCGTCCCGCCGAACTCGAGTCAGCGGCCGCGCGTGTGGGGCTCGACACGTCGGCGCTCGAGTCGCTCATGTACCGGCTGCCGGACCGCGGCGAGAAGCGCCGCCGCGCGACGGCGAAGTCGCCGCTCTCGCGACAGGAGAGCGAGGTGCTCAAGGGCCTGGCCGCGTCGAAGGTCTACAAGGAGATCGCGCACGACCTCGGGATCGCCTCAAGCACGGTTCGCAGCCACCTGCACAACGTGTACGCGAAGCTCGGCGCCGCCGACCGCGCGCAGGCGGTGCTGATCGCCAGCCGCGAGGGCTGGATCTAGCGGCGACCGTCTAAGTCGTGGCCGGGATGACCCAGCCGGCCATCGCGACGAAGTGCAGCAGGGCCGCGCCGATCACGAGCGTGTGGAATACCTCATGGAAGCCGAACACGCGCGGCCACGGGTCGGGGCGCTGGCGCGCGTACACGACCGCACCGGCCGAGTACAGGAGCCCTCCGCCGAGGAACAGCGCCGTCGGCACGGCGCCCGCCTCGTCGAAGACCTGGGGGAGTGCGATCACGATCACCCAGCCGATCCCGATGTAGGCGAGCGGCGACGGCGAGGCGCGGCGCGTCGATCCAGGCCACGCTGAACACCACTCCCAGGAGCGCGCCGCCCCAGACGCTGACCAGCACGATCGTGCTGCTCGGCGGCTCGAGGATGAGCACGGCGATCGGGGTGTAGCTGGCCGCGATGAACACGAAGATCACGCAGTGGTCCACGCGCCGCAGGACGGGCTTCCAGCGCGACGCCGGCGGCCACCGGTGGTAGACGGCGCTCGTGATGAAGAGCGCGTTCAGCCCGATCCCATAGATCGCCGCGGTCAGACGCGGCGTGCCCGCCGGCGCCAGCACGATCAGCAGCGTGGCCGCCGCGAGCGAGAACCAGATCGTGTGCTGGTGGAGGCGACCGCGCAGAGAGGGGGAACGTCGTTCACGGCGGCGACGAAGATAACCATGCCGGAACGAGTGAGGGGCGCCTGTGTGACGCCCCTCTCAAGGTCCCTCATGCTGTTTAGCCCCCGAAGCGAGACTCGACCCTCGCCTCAAAGTCTGAGTACATAATCGCCCGTTCCTGCCCCCGGCGGTATGGGGTTTCCACCCCATTTGGTGGTTGCGCTCCGGGCTGATCGTGCCGATATGGGTCTGAACCCCATTCTTACGCCGGAGAGTGCGCAAAACTTGCGAAAGCCCATGAAACGACGGGAGTCACTGAGCGGCCAGATCGTCGCCGCGAACCTCCTGCTGGTCGTGGCCGCGCTGTTCGCTGCGAGCGCCGCGTCGAGCCTGGACCTGAAGCTGCACGACCAGCGGCTCCAGTTCGCGCTTCTGGCGATGACGGGCATCCTCGCGCTGCTGCTGAACATCCTGATGCTCCAGCGGCGCCTGAACCCGCTCGACCAGCTGATCCGCGAGATCGAGGCGATCGACCCGAGCAATCCGGCGTCGTTCGAGGCGCCGGAGGACCCGGTGGAGGAGGTCGAGCGGCTCGCCGCCGCGTTCGCCAAGCTGCTCGAGCGAATCGAGGCAGAGCGGCGCCGCGCGGGCCGGCTTCAGCTGCGCGCACAGGAGGAGGAGCGCAAGCGCGTGGCCCGGGATCTCCACGATGAGGTGAACCAGGCCCTGACCGCGGTCCTGCTGCGCCTCGAGGCGCTCACCCACGTGGCGCCGCCGCGGCTGCGGGATGAGCTCGCGGAGACGAAGGGGCTGGCCAACCAGGCGATGGGCGAGCTCCTCCAGCTTGCGCGCCAGCTGCGCCCGACCGCGCTCGACGACCACGGCTTCGTACCGGCGATCGAGGAGCAGCTGCGGCGGTTCAAGGCCCAGTACGGGATCGCGACGGAGCTGTCCACCGACGGCGATCTGGACGACCTCGGCAGCGACCAGCAGCTCGTCCTATACCGCGTTACCCAGGAGGCGCTCAACAACATCGCCCGCCACGCGAGCGCCAACAACGTCGCGGTCGAGATTGCCCGTGTCGACGGCCATATCGACCTCGAGGTCGCCGACGACGGCGTCGGCTTCGACGTCGGCAATGAGCTGCGCGGGCTCGGGCTCGACGGGATGGCCGAGCGGGCGCGCCTCGTGGATGGCCGGTTCGAAGTGGACGCCGCGCCGGGACGTGGCACCACGCTCCGGCTGCGGGTTCCAGCCTGATGATCCACGCGCTCCTGGCAGACGACCACGGCATCGTGCGCTCGGGCGTCCGGATGCTGCTCGACCAGCAGGAGGGCATCACGGTCGTCGCCGAGGCCGAGGACGGGGTGGACGCGGTCGAGGCGGCGCTCAAGCACAAGCCGGACGTCGCGGTGCTCGACGTCTCGATGCCGCGCATGACCGGCATCCAGGCGACGCACGAGATCAAGCAGCACCTGCCGGACACCGCCATCGTGCTGCTCTCGATGCACGACGACCAGCGCTACTTCTACGAGGCGCTGAAGGCGGGCGCCGCCGGCTACGTGCTCAAGCGCTCCGCGGACACGCAGCTGGTGGACGCGATCCACGCCGCGATCCGCGGCGAGCCGTTCATCTCGCCGGTGGCGGAGGAGGAGCTCCTGCGGAACTGGCTCGAGGCGGACGAGCGCTCCAACGAGCTGACCCAGCGCGAGCTCGAGGTCGTGAAGCTGATCGCCGAGGCGCATACGAACAAGCAGATCGCGCAGATCCTCAGCGTGTCCGAGAAGACGGTCGAGTCGCACCGCGGCAACGTCCTCGCGAAGCTCGGGATGAGGGACCGCGTCGAGCTGGTGCGCTACGCGATCCGTAGGGGCCTGATCGAGCCCTAGCCCCAGCGGGACTCGACCGAGTTCGACTCGAGCGCCTCGGCGGCGAGCTCGCCCTCGACCACGTCGATCGAGCGTTCGAGCGCCTCCACGCACTGCGGGTCGAACTGGGTGCCGGAGCAGCGGTGCAGCTCCGCCAGCGCGTCCTCACGCGACAGGGCGCCGCGGTAGGGGCGGTTGGTGGTCATCGCGTCGAAGGCGTCGGCCACCGCGATGATGCGCGAGGCGAGCGGGATCACGTCGCCGCGCAGGCCCTCGGGATAGCCGGAGCCGTCCATGTGCTCGTGAGCGTGGTAGATCCACGGCACGATCGGGCCGAGCCCCTCGACCCGGCCTACGAGCTCGGCGCCGGCGACCGGGGCGAGGCGCATCTGGTCGAACTCCTCTTCCGTGAGCGACCCGGCCTTGCGCAGGATCGAGTCGGGAATGCCGACCTTGCCGACGTCGTGGAGCATGGCGGCCATGCGGAGCAGCGCGAGCTCCGTGCCCTGCCAGCCCATCTCCTCGGCAACCGCGGCGGCGTAGCGAGCGACCGCGGTCGAATGCTCGTCCGGAACGGCGATGCGCGTGTCGACGGCCTGCGCGAGCGCCGTCGCCCAGCTCAGCTCCCGCTGGCTCGGCGCGCTTTGGACCTTGCGGCCGTCCTTCGCTGCGTACAGCTCGGAGTCCGCATGGCGCTGCAGCTCGTCGCTGTCGGTGCCGTCGGTCGGGTAGCACGCGATTCCGAGGGAGCTCGGCGCCTGGCCCGCGAGGACGCTGTTGAGGCGGCCGGCGAGCGTCAGCGCCTCGGGCCGCGCCGCGCCGGGCACGATCAGTGCGAACTCGTCGCCGCCGAGGCGCCCCACGGAGTCCATCGGGCGCAGGTTCTCGTTCAGCTTCTCGACGGTCCAGCGCAGCAGCTCGTCGCCCGCAGCATGGCCCTTGCTGTCGTTGACCGACTTGAACCGGTCGAGGTCCAGCGAGATCAGGGCGAACGCGCGCCCGGTGCGGCCCGCCTCGTCGACCTCGGCCTCGAGCCGCTCCATGAACCCGCGCCGGTTCAGGCAGCCGGTCAGCGGGTCGGCGCGGGAGATGCGGTTGAGCTCGTCACGCTGAGCATCCCGGATGCGCGTCTGCCAGGCACACACGAGCGCGGTGATGCCGAGGCTGACCGCGAACAGCGAGAGCGACAGGTCGTCGCGGCCGCCGACGTTGACTGCGATCGCCAGGTAGGCGAGCAGCTCGAGTGTGCCGACGGCGAGCACGAGCATCGGCGGGTAGGTCAGGGCCACGACCACCAGCGGGATGAAGAGAAGTGCGGCGAGGGGGCTGCTCGAGCCGCCGTCGATGGCCATCGCGCCGGCGATCGCGGCCACCTCGGCGACGCTCCATGCGAGGAAGAAGACATCGTGCGAGCCGCTGTGAACGATCTTCTCGAGCGGCAGCAGGCGCACCAGCATGCCCCAGGCGAGATAGCCCGCGGCCAGACCGACGAGTGCGAGCTGGTCGGAGCCATCCCACGTGCCGACCGCGTAGACGGCGAAGACGGCGGCGATCAGGTAGGTGAGCCAAATCCGCGCACCAGCGATGCGCAGGCGGAACTTCACCTCCGAGAAGTCGATGATCTGGAAGCCCAGGTCGCGCACGGTTCGTCTCTATCGGCCCGACCCCCGCTCGCCGTTTAGCGAAACAGGGGGCCTCTGGACGGGGGTAGTCCATCCGTCCGCCCGCGCGTCGCCCGGCGCAAGTACGCGCTCGTCGCGCCCGACAGCGCTTCCATGGCGAGAGTTGCCAAGGTCTGGCGTACCTGCGTGGCGAGGCTCCGGTGGCAGGCCCCGCATGGCCTCGCCGCCAGCGTGTCGGATCCCGCGACGATGGCCCGTTCAGGCGCCTATCTCTTCGGATCCGGTGCGACGCTTGCCCTGATCTGGCTCTTCCTGCCGGTCTCGGGCCAGGTCAACACGGGCGCGATGCTCGCGATGGTTGCGGCCTCTTACGCGATGGTCGCGCTCCTGATCGGTGGCTACGACCGCATCCCGGAGTGGGGCTTCAAGGCCTTCCTGTTCTGCTTCACGCTGATCGTCAGCGGGATGATCTACTACAGCGGCAAGAGCGCCAGCCCGTACTCGTTCTTCTACGTCTGGGCCGCGCTCTACGCGCTCTACTTCTTCAAGTCCACAGACGCCGCGCGGCACGTCCTGTTCATGGGCTTCTGCTACGCGGCGGTTCTCGTCGCGCACCACTGGAGCGACCACACGATCGGAGATTTCGCCATCGCGGTCGAGGACTCGGCCGCGCAGTGGACGATCGCGTTCGGGACGCTCGTCGTGGCCACCGGCCTCTTCGGCCTCCTCAAGGAGCGGCTCGACGGGCTGATCGACCGCCTCACCAACGCGGTGAAGACCGACCCGCTGACAGGGCTGCTCAACCGGCGCGGCTTCGAGGAGGCGTTCGAGCTCGAGGTCGAGCGCGCGCGCCGGCTCGAGTCGCCCCTGACGCTCTTGGTGGGCGACCTGGATCGCTTCAAGATGCTGAACGACCGGCTCGGCCACCCGGCCGGCGACCGTGCGCTCGAGCTGCTCGGAGAAGCGCTCACCGCGGGAGTGCGGCGAATCGACCGGGTCGGGCGAATGGGCGGCGAGGAGTTCGCGCTGATCCTGCCTGAGACGGACGAGCACGAGGGCTACGTGCTGGCCGAGCGCCTGCGCGCGAAGATCCGCTCGAATTTCGAGACGGACCTCTTCCCGCTGACGATCTCGTTCGGCGTGGCGTCCTATCCGACTCACGGCGCCACGACGGCGTCCCTGTTGAAGGCGGCGGACCAGGCCCTCTACACCGCCAAGGAGTTCGGCCGCGACTGCTCGGTGATCTTCAGTGCCGAGACCGCCGAGATCCTGCAGGGCGACAGTCACAGGACGGAGAGCACCACCGAGCGGCGCGTCGCGAGCCTCGTCGGGCTTGCGAGCTCGATGGACACCGCGGAGCACTCGCAGATGGTCGGCCGCTACACGAAGCTGATCGCGGTGGAGCTGGCACTCTCGAAGGAGCTCATCGAGCGCGTCCAGCTCGCAGGAGTGCTGCATGACATCGGCAAGATCAGCGTCGCCGACTCGATCGTCAACAAGCCGGGACCGCTCACGGCCGCCGAATGGGCGGAGATGAAGAAGCACCCGGAGTTCGGCGCACGGATGCTCGAACGCGCGGAGCTGTGGGATATCGCCGACTGGGTTCTGGCCCACCACGAGCGCCCGGACGGCAAGGGATACCCGCTCGGCCTAAGCGGCGAGGAGATCCCGCTCGAGGCCCGCATCGTCGCCGTCGCCGACGCGTACGAGGCGATGACCACCGACCGCGTCTACCGGACGAGCATCGGGCACACGGCCGCCAGGGCCGAGCTTCGGCGCGCGTCCGGCACCCAGTTCGACCCGCGCGTCGTGGCGGCCTTCCTGAAGGCCCACGAGCCGAACCAGGACTTCAGTTGGCGGATCGTCGGCGGTCGCGCGGTCGCGGCGTGACGGTCTCGGGCCCGACGAACGCCAGGTGCCCGATCACCCGCCGGCCTCCCAGCACCGGCACGAACGCGACGGCGTAGCGGCCCGACGGCTCGGCGAGCAGGTAGAAGCGCGCCGGCGTGTGCGGATCCACGCTCTGGCGCAGGCCGAGCTCGTCGACGACGACGTCACCGGGTTCGCGCACGGGAACCTCGAGCGAGAAGCTCGATCCCTCTCGCACGCGCCGCGTGACGCGCGGGGCGCCGGCGCGGCGCGCCGGAATCCTCACCGTCATCCGCTGCATGGCCGGCCCGGGCGGCGGGGGCGGAACCGCGACCGTGGGCCCGGTCGCCGGCCCTTCGTCGGAGTCCTCGGGAGGCGGTGCGAGCGACGCGACGAGCGCGGAAAGCCCGAGCACGAGGGCGAAGAGCAGCAGCACGCGCCGGATTTGCACAACTTGAATCTTGCCTACCGATTCATGGACACACGTCCGATCAAGGAAAAGGGGTGCAAATACCGATAAGCCCCACAGCCAGAGTGTCACGGTGAAAAGGGCAAACCCGTCGCGAGGCGGGGACGCAAAGTCACGGTGCTCCTCCCCCCACCAGGAGCAGGCCGGACTACCACCAGGAACTCGACTTCCATACGGCGGCTTTCGACCCGCGGCGGACTGGCATCAAGGTCAATCCAGTACTCCCAAAGGAGGAGTTCACATGCTGCGGAAGCTCCGCGAGCGTATGGAGAGCGAGAAGGGCTTCACCCTGATCGAGCTTCTTGTTGTCATCCTGATCATCGGCATCCTCGCCGCGATCGCACTGCCGGCCTTCCTTGGCCAGCAGGCGAAGGGCCAGGACGCTGATGCCAAGTCGAACGCGCGTAACGTGGTTTCGGCTGTCAAGTCGTGCTACGCCGACACGCAGGACTACACCGAGTGCGATACCGCTGCGGACCTCAACACCGCCGGTTCGCAGGCGGGTGTTGGCGTCGACGGTGGTACTGACCCGGTCGACATCACGACCGGTGTCGCTGGAGAGAACTTCAGCGTCACGGCCACGTCGGAGAGCGACAATACGTTCACCATCACCGAGGACGCGACGACCGGCATTGCCGAGCGCTCGTGCACCGGCACCGACGGTGGTTGTCGAGACCTGACCTGGTAGTAACCGTCGTTTGAAGTACCTCAAGGGCGGGCCCTCGGGCCCGCCCTTTTTTTTGCGTCCAGTTTCGCCTGGACATTCTCAGCCTCAGGGCGGGAACCGCCGATCGGTTACCCGTGCGATGGAACATGCGCCTTACTCGTGCGCGCCTGCGCTCCGAGAGGGGCATGACCCTGGCGGAGCTCTTGATCGGCATGCTGGTCATGACGATCGTCATGATCGCGATCCTCGGGCTCCTCGACGCCACGGTGAAGACCGCGCCGCGCGACCAGGAGCGGGCGAACACCATCCGCGAAGCGCAGACCGGCGTCCACATCATGACCCGCGAGCTCCGTGAGGCCAACAAGGTGTGGACCCCCGGCAAGACTCAGATCTACGTGAACATCGGCGATGACCGCCATGTGCTCTACGACTGCGGCGTCGTCCAGCCGGATGACCCCACTGAGCGCCAGTGCCGCCGTTGGGAGGCTGCAATCGGGAGCGAGCTGCCGCTCGACGAGCCGGGCGAGATCGTGGTCGAGCGGCGCATGCCGGGCGACGTCTTCACGTACGAACCGAACTTGATCAACCCGACGTTCGTGAAGGTCCACATCCAGGTCCCGCAGGCCGGCGAGCGGGAGGACGGCTACCACGCGAACCTCGTCCTCGACGACGGCTTCTACCTCAGGAACACCGATGTGGGCTAGGGCGCGGTCGGAGTCCGGCTTCACGACGATCGAGCTCCTGCTCGCGATGATGATCACCAGTGTGGGGATCATCTCGCTCGTCGGGACGCTCGACGTGTCGCGCCGCGCCACCAGCTACTCCGAGATGAAGGAGGTTGCCTCGCACATGGCAGAGCAGCAGATGGAGGAGCTGCGGGCGCTCGACTACGCCGAAGTCGCCCTCGACGGGAACGTCGTCCCGTCCAGCTCCGCTGACCCGGGCAATCCCGCGTTCTACCTCGAGGGCGGCGGAACGACGTACCGCTGGGACCAGCGGGACAACGCGCCGGCCAGCCACGTCGCGGAGCCGGTCGTGATCGACGCGACGGACGGTCGCGTCGAGTCGACGGCCGAGGCCTGGGACGACGGCCGCGTGCATGGCCAGATCTACCGCTACGTCACCTGCGCCACGACGACTGGGGAGGCGGAGGACTGCGATTCCGGCCCCGACACGAGCGCGTACAAGCGCGTGATCGTGGCGGTGACGGTCGAGAACGCCATGGGCCCGAGCATGCCGATCATGGCGTCGACGCTCGTGAGCGACCCCGATCTCGCGAACGGCGACGTGAACCCGGACAACGATCCGGGCACCTTCTGCACCGACCCGGAGACCGGCGAGGAGGTCGAATGCCACGAGTCGGCGGATGGAACGGTGAGCACGTGGTACCTGTACGACACGCCGGCCACGAACTCGACGCGCCAGGAGATCGCCGGCAGCCACGCGACGCACGCGACCATCACCGGGACGCCGGACCTCATGGGGATCGACCCCACGCCGTCGCCCCTGGTGACCCCGCCGCTCTACAACTACTCGAACGAGATCACCGGCGGGACGACCCCCGGAGGCGCCGTGATCCGGCGTGACACCTCATGCACGGGCGGGACGCCCACCACGACGGACGACACGAAGGGCCACTTCTGGGTCACCCCGGCCCTCACGACCGCCATGGCGGTCTCCGACGTCGCGCTCAGCATCGACACCCAGACCTTCAACGGGGCAACCGCCGACGCCCTGCTCTGCGTGGCGCTCTACGACGTGCCCGGCAGCATGGCGAGCCCGACGCTGCTCGCGTCGAAGGGGTTGCCCCAGTCGGGCCTCATGAATTGGCCGACGACCGCGGAGAACGAGGCATTCGTGACCGAGCTGTACGAGGCCGGCAGCGCGACGATCGACGCCGGGCACAGGCTCGGGCTGCGGATCTGGCCGTCGTCCTCATCGGAGGCGGACATCGTCGTCCTCTATGACCATCCGAACCACATCAGCTACCTGCAGGTGAGCGGATGAGGCGCCTGCTCGCAGACCAGACCGGCATCGCGCTGCCTTCGGCGCTCGCCGTGCTGATCGTCGTCGGCACGATGACCTCTGCGACCTTCGCGGTCAGCAGCCGTCTCGCCGACACGTCCACGGCCAGCCGCGATTCGAAACGCGCGCTGCAGGCCGCCGACGCGGGCCTGGAGGCGGCGATGTTCCGGATGAACGAGATCGGCCTGCAGGAGCAGTCGAAGTGCTTCACGACGGCCGCGGTCGATCCCGGCACCGGCACCGATCCCGACACCGGGGGCACGCCCATCGCGGGCGAGTGCGCCGGCGTCGAGGACGACATGGGCAACAACTCGGACTACATGTACTACGTGACACCGGCGCTCGACGACGGCGACGAGTGCGCGGGGCTGCCGGTGCATCACAGCGACCCGGACGGCGAGGTGACGATCACGCAGCGCTGTGTCACCGCGATCGGCGAGGTGAACGGCGAGCGGCGCAGGATCCAGGCCCGCGTCGCCTCGTACATCGGCACCCAGCTCTTCCCCGTGGGCGGCATCCTCGCAATCAACGGCATCACGGTGAAGAACACCGCGATCGTCAGCGGCGTGCTGGGCTCGAACGGCCAGATCGAGCTGGGGAACAACAGCGTCGTCGCCGGCGGCATCAAGCTCGGCACGAGCTCGACCCCGCCGCCGACCCTCGGGAATGGCAGCACGCTGGGCGGCCCGGTCACGTATCGCTCGGAGGCGGAGGGCGCCTATCTGCTCGCCCCGGTCGACATGGGCAACACCGCGACCGTGAACGACAACGGCCGCATCGAATCCGGTCAGGACGCGGGTAGCCACGTGACCTACACGAACACGGCTGCCGCGCCGCGCACGTTGACGATCGCGAACAACGGCTCGCTCACGCTCGGCGGCGGCACCTACAACTTCTGCAAGGTGACGCTCGGCAACAACTCGTTCATCACGATCGCCGCAGGGGCGAAGATCCGCTTCTTCCTCGACTCGCCCGACCGCTCCGGTTCGGGCTGCATCCCGTCCGGCCAGACCGCCGCACAGGCTCGCTCGAACGGCTACGGCGGCATGTTCCTGGGCCAGGGGTCGAACTTCAACAACCCCGGCCACGCGATCAACTTCCAGATCTACATGTACGGCTATACCGACGGCAGCCACCAGGTCAATTTCTTCAACAGCCAGGCGGTGAACGCCGCGATCTACGCGCCGTCGAGCGAGCTGATCTGGAACAACTCGGCGGGCATCACCGGCGCAGTGTCGGCGAGCAAGGTGGAGTTCAAGAACACGGCTTCATTCGCCTGGGCCGGCGGCAGCGGCCAGTTCGACCTCTCGGAGCTGCGCACGGACACGGTGTCGGTCTACTACCGGATGGCGTGGACCGAGTGCCAACGGGCCCGCCCGACGACCTCGGATCCCGAATCCGGCTGCTGACCCGCCGGACGCTCGCGTAGGGTCCCCGCCCGTGGACGTGGCCGTGATCGGCGTGCTGGGGCTGCTCATCGGCAGCTTTTTGAACGTCGTCATCTACCGGCTCCCGCGCGGGGAGTCGCTCGTCAGGCCGCCGTCGCGGTGCCCGTCCTGCGGCACCCCGGTCAAGCCGTACGACAACATCCCGGTGATCTCGTGGCTCCTCCTTCGCGGGCGCTGCCGGAATTGCGGGGCTGCGATCGATCCGCGGTACCCGCTCGTCGAGGCTCTCACCGGAGCGGTCTTCGTGGGCGTGGCGCTGACGCGCGGGGTGGAGGACGACCTCGCCGTGTGGCTGCCGTTCGCGGCAATGCTGATCGCGGTCGCGGGGATCGACCTCGACCACCGGATCATCCCCAACAAGATCCTGCTGCCGGCGGCGATCTGGGGCCTCGCCGCGACGATCGCGTTCCGCCCGGACAACGTGGACGACGCACTGATCGCGGGCGCGGGTGCGTTCGCGTTCCTGCTCCTTGCGGCGCTCGCCTACCCGGCCGGGATGGGCATGGGGGACGTGAAGCTGGCCGGCGTAATGGGGATCTATCTGGGCTCGGGCATCGCCCCGGCGATGCTCGTGGCCTTTCTCGCGGGGTCGATCGTGGGCGTCGCGATCATCGCCCGCGAGGGCCGCGACGCCCGCAAGAAGGGCATTCCGTTCGGCCCGTTTCTGGCGCTGGGAGGGCTCGTCGGCATCTTCGCGGGCCCGGAGCTCGTCGACGTTTATGTAGACCACTTTCTCTAGGCGGAAATAGGCGCGTCCACGCCTGTCCAGAGGCGGGGGGCCTATTTCAAGCCCGCTGGACGGATGACCGATGCCGGGAGTGGTCTCCATGGCTAAGGCACGCTCAAACTCAGGCCCGCGCGGCAGCGTCGGGCTCGACCTGGATGGCGACTTCCTGTCCGCCGTCACCGTCGCGGACGGGCGGATCCAGTCGGCCATCTCGAGCGACCTGCCCGAGGGCGTCATGCGCGACGGCGAGGTCGTCGACTCGGACGCGCTCGGCCACCTGCTCAAGGACATCTTCCGTGCCGCCGTCGCTGCCGAAGGACGTGCGGCTCGGCGTCGCGAACCAGCAGATCGTCGTCCGCCAGCTCGAGCTGCCGCGGATCGAGGAGGACAAGGACCTCGAGGCCGCCGTGCGGTTCCAGGCCAGCGAGGCGATCGCGATGCCGCTCGACGAGGTGGTCCTCGACTTCCAGCGCGTCGGCGACGCGGTCGACGCGGACGGCAATCCGCGGACGCGGATCGTCGTCGTGGCGGCGCGCGAGTCGATGATCGAGCGCCTGGTCGAGGCGGTTCGCATCGCGGGACTGCGTCCGGCCGGCGTCGACCTGAACGCGTTCGCACTCGTGCGCGCGCTCGCGTCCGGCGCCCGTGACGACTCCGCACGGGTCTACTGCCACTTGGGCGCGATCACGAACCTCGCGATCGCCGTCGGCTCGAACTGCCTGTTCACGCGCCCGCTGGCCACACGCGCCGGGGAGGACGGCGTCGTCGACGGCTTTGCACTGGCCGAGGAGATCCGCCTCTCGATCGACTTCTACCTCGCACAGCCTGAGACACGACCGGTGCGCGAGATCGCCCTGTCCGGACCGCGCGCGCACGCCGACGGGCTCGCCGAGCAGCTGGCGTCCGCCACGGGCCTCGAGGTCGTCACCGCGGAGCCGCTCGGCAGCTATGACCGCGCGGCGCTGCCTGCCGGCGAGAACCCCCACCGGCACACGGTCGCCCTCGGGCTCTCCCTGGGAGCGCCGGCATGAGGCCGGTCAACCTTCTTCCCGCTCGCTACCGGCCGCGCAGCGCCGGGTCGGGCGACTCGAAGACCGCCTACATCGCGCTCGGCGCGCTCGCGCTGCTCGTGCTCGCGGTCTTCGGATACGTCATCACCGCGAACAAGGCGAGCTCCGCCAACTCGGAGATCGCGCAGACGCGCGCGCAGATCACCGCCGCGCAGAGCCAGGCCGTGACGCTGCAGGAGTTCGGCGACTTCGCCGGGATCAAGCAGACGCGCCTCGACGCCGTCAAGTCGCTCGCGACGGGGCGGATCGACTGGGAGCGCCTCTTCCGCGAGCTCGCGCACGTGCTCCCCGAGAGCGTGTGGCTGACCGACTTCGCGTCGCAGGTCGAGGCGGCCGACGGCGGCGGCGAGATGTCGCCGACCCTTTCACTCACCGGCTGCGCCCAGAGCCACGAGCAGATCGCCGACGCAATGGTTCGCCTGCGCGAGCTGCACGCTGCGGAGGACGTCGAGCTGACCTCGACCACCGCCGGCGAGAAGGAGGTGGCCACCGGCTTCGGCGCTCCTGCCGCCGCGCAGGAGTCCGAGGAGGACGGCTGCGGGGCCTTCTACACCTTCGAGGTCGCGATCACGATGGCGACCCCGGCGCCCGTGGTCACGGACACAGAGGAGGCCGTCCCGGCGCGCCTTGGAGGCGGAGCATGACCGTCAGCGAGCGCGACAAGAAGATCCTCATGATCATCGTGCCAATCGCCGTGGTGCTCGCCTACTGGTTCCTGCTGCTCGCGCCGAAGCGCGAGGAGGCCGCCAGCGCCACCGCCACGCTCGAGACGGAGCAGGCGACGCTGGCCGCGGCCGAGGCGCAGGCCGACACGGTCAACACCGCAAAGGCGAACTTCGCACGCGACTACGCGGAGGTCGTCGCCCTGGGCAAGGCGATCCCCAGCTCGGTCGACATGCCGAGCCTGCTCATCCAGCTCGAGCAGGCCGCGCACGGCACGGGCATCCAACTTGACGGCGTGACCGCGGGCGAGCGCGAGCCGGTCGAGGAGGCCGCGCCCACGGGAACCGCGCCCCCGGCCACCGCGCCGAGCGGCCAGCCGCCGCAGAGCGCGCCCGGTGCGGCCGCCGCGGACACGCAGGCCGCAGCGGACGACGCGAGCGCTGGGAACACCGCCTCCGACCCGAACGCGGCCGGCACCGCGACCGCCCCTGCCGCTGCGGGATCGGCTCCCGCGCCGTCGGCCCTCGAGAAGGTGTCGCTCGAGTTCAAGTTCAAGGGCGAGTTCTTCTCCCTCGCTGACTTCTTCCATCGCCTCAAGCGCTTCGTCTACCTCGAGGACGACAAGGTGCGGGTCCGCGGCCGTCTGATGACGATCGAGGGCGTCGAGTACACCGCCGAGCCCGAGTCGTTCCCGCTGCTCACGGCGACGGTCAAGTCGACCGTCTACCTGAGCCCGAAGGCCGAAGGCGTCACCGCCGGTGCCACCCCGGCAGGCCCACAGGCCGCGTCGGTCGCCCCGGTACCGACCACGACGGCCGAGCGGCGGATCTTCCAGCCCGACCCCGACCGCAGCCGCTACGCCATGAAAAACGTGAACACCGACTTCCTGCTCGACATCTGGGCCGACCTCAAGGCGAAGCGCCTGGCGCCCGTCGCCGTGGGCCTTGCAGTGGCCCTCGTCGCGATGCCCGCGCTGATGCTCAAGGGCGAGGACGCGCCGTCCGCCAGCCCGCTGCCGATCGTGGCGGCCCCGGCGTCGGCCGACGACGCGGAGGTGGAGGTCGCCGACGAGCTCGCCGAGCGCGGATCGAAGCTCGACTCCTACAAGGCGCACGACCCGTTCAGCGGGGTCGCCCAGGGCAATGGCGGCGACTCCGACAAGAGCGGCGCCGCGATCGCGCCAAGCGATGGTGCCCCGGCGGACACGGGCGGGGACCTGGCGATGATCTTCGGTGGCGGCGGGTCGCCGACCTCCGGTCCCCCGGACAGCGTGCCGGGCTTCGGCCCGCCCGATTCCGGCGGCGGCCTGACGACCGGCGGCGACACCCCTTCGCCCCGCATCAGGCGCACGAACTACACCTACGAGCTCGACGTGAAGTTCGGCCAGACCGGCCGCGAGAAGCGCTACCGCCATCTGTCCCGGATGAGCGTCCTGCCGAACCCCAAGGCGCCCGCGCTCATGTTCATGGGCGTCCCTGTGGACGCGAAGACCGCGCTCTTCTTCGTGCATCCCAAGCTCAGCCACGCCGGTGAGGGCGTCTGCATGCCGAGCCAGACGGAGTGCACCTTCCTCGAGCTGAAGCTCGGGCGTGACCACTTCCTGTCCGTGGACGACTACGAGTTCCACCTCCACCTCTACGGGATCAACAAGGTCAAGGTGGACGACGCCGCGACAGAGTCGCGCAAGACGACGGGGACCAACCGTGCCGGCCGAAACGCCGGCGACGGCGCGCTCGGCGAGGCAGGCGGGTACGACCTGCCGGCGCTCGTTGACGGCATCGGCTAGCGCGTAGCCGCAGCAGTTCGGCCCAGGCGCTTGGATAGCCTGGGAAGTCGATGCCGATCCGCTTCACGACGAGCGGGGAGTCCCATGGACCTGGCCTGACCGCGATCGTCGAGGGCCTGCCAGCGGGACTACCGCTGAACCTCGAGGACCTCGACCGCGACCTGGCTCGTCGCCAGCTCGGGCACGGCCGCGGTGGCCGCATGAAGATCGAGTCGGACCGGGCGGACGTCGTCTCGGGTGTCCGCCACGGCCGGACGCTCGGCAGCCCCGTCACGATTCGGGTCCAGAACCGCGACTACGCGAACTGGGAAGAGCGGATGAACCCGTGGCCCGTGGACGCCGAGGTCGCGGAGGTGCACCTGCCGCGACCCGGCCATGCCGACCTCGCGGGTATCCAGAAGTTCGGCTTCACGGACGTCCGCAACGTGCTCGAGCGCGCGAGCGCGCGCGAGACCGCTGCGCGCGTGGCGTGCGGGGCGGTGGCCAAGGGATTCCTTGGGGCGTTCGGGGTCCAGGTGCTCTCGCACGTGGTGCAGATCGGATCGGTGCGCGCCGAGGTCCAGGCCGGCCTCGAGCCGGCGGGCTTCGCCGACGGTCGACGAGTCGCCGGTGCGCTGCCTCGACGCGGCGGCGAGCGAGGCGATGGTGGAGGAGATCAACACCGCGCGGAAGGCGAACGAGTCGCTCGGTGGAGTGTTCGAGGTGCGCGCGTACGGGCTCGTCCCGGGCATCGGCTCCTACACCTCGTGGGAGGGCCGGATGGACGGGCGCCTCGGCCAGGCGATCATGTCGATCCAGGCGATGAAGGGCGTGAGCGTGGGCGACGCGTTCGACATCGCCGGCCGCGTCGGCTCGGAGGCGCACGACGAGATCTTCTGGTCGGAGGAGCGCGGGTTCTACCGCGAGACGAACCGCTCGGGCGGGCTCGAGGGAGGGATGACCACCGGCGAGCAGCTCGTCGTGCGCGGCGCGATGAAGCCGCTGCCGACGCTGACGAAGCCGCTTCGCTCCGTGGACACCGACACGAAGGAGCCCGCCCAGGCGCTGCGGGAGCGCACCGACTCGTGCACCGTCCCGGCAGCGGGCGTCGTCGGCGAGGCGATGGTCGCGCTGGTGCTCGCCGACGCCTACCGCGAGAAGTTCGGCGGTGACCACATCGACGACGTCCGCGCCGCGTTCGACGCATACCGCGAGCGGATCGGGTGGAAGCGCTGAGCGCGTTCGTCTTCGTCGGGTTCATGGGCGCGGGGAAGTCGACGACCGCACGTTCGGCCGCGGCGGAGCTCAGCGTCGAGCCGCTCGACTCGGACCGCGAGATCGAGCGGACGCTCGGCGAGTCGATCGAGAGCTACTTCGACCGCGAGGGCGAGGCCGCCTTTCGCGCGCGCGAGGAAGAGGTGGTGCTCGAGCTTCTGCAACGTCCGGACGCTCGCGTGATCGCGCTCGGTGGCGGCGCGCTCGAGTCCGAGCGCGTCCGCGACGCGCTGCGCGGGCACACCGTCGTCCATCTCGAGGTCGGTGCGGATGAGGCGTGGCGGCGCGCATCCGGCAAGGGGCGGCCGCTCGCTCGTGACCGCGGCCGTTTCGACCAGCTCCGGCAGGACCGCGAGGCGGTCTACGAATCGGCGGCGTCGGCGTGGCTCCCGTCGATGCCGCGCAACGGGATCCGCCGGGCGCTGCGCGCGCTCACGGCGCTCGAAGGCGCGCCCGCGGGCACGCGGCTCGCGTGGGCCGGGGCCGCCTCGGGCGACTACCCCGTGTTCTTCGGCCGCGGGCTGGTCGGCTCCGGGTTCTTCCACCCGGCCGACGGCCGTCGCTTCGTCGTCACGGACGAGAACGTGGCGCGGCTTCACGCGCCGCCGGGCGACGCGCGCGTCGCGGTCCCGCCCGGCGAGGAGCAGAAGACGCTCGAGCGGGCGCAGGAGGTGCTGCGCTTCCTCGCCGCCGAGGGCGCCGCGCGCGACGATGTCGTCGTGGCGGTCGGCGGCGGGGTCGTCGGCGACCTCGGCGGGTTCTGCGCGTCCGTGTACCAGCGCGGCATGCGCTGGGTCGGGATTCCGACGACGCTCGTCGCCCAGGTCGACTCGGCCTACGGCGGGAAGACGGGCGTGGACCTGCCGGAAGCGAAGAACTACGTCGGTGCGTACCACCATCCCGCGGCGGTCATCACCGACCCGGCGGTGCTCGAGACGCTGCCGGCGGAAGAGGCGGCTGCGGGCTACGCCGAGGTCGTCAAGACGGCGCTGATCGCCGGCGGCCAGCTGTGGGCGCGCGTGCGCGAGGGCGGGCCGGTCGACGACGAGACGATCTGGCGCTGCCTGCGCACGAAGCTCGCGATCGTCGCCGAGGACGAGCGCGACAGCGGCCGCCGCCAGGTGCTGAACCTCGGCCACACCGTCGGCCACGCGATCGAGGCGGCGACGGGCTACGGGCGCTATCGCCACGGTGAGGCGGTCGCGATCGGGCTGCTCACGGCCCTGCGGCTCTCCGGGCGTGATGCGCTGCGCAAGGAAGTGGAGGCCCTGCTCGCCACGCGCGGCCTGCCGTCGCGTTTCGAGGGAGCAGCGGTCGAGGATGTCCTCGAGTACGTCGCGCGCGACAAGAAGCGGACCGGCGGACAGGTCCCGTTCGTCCTGGTCGAGGCGCCGGGCGAGGTCACGCCCGGGCATGAGGTCGGCGCGGACGACCTCCGCGCTGCGATCGCGGAGGTGGCGGGATGAACACGCGCGTCGCCGTGATGCACGGCGTCAACCTCGACCAGCTGGGCCGGCGCGACCCCGAGCACTATCCGGCGATCACGCTCACCGAGCTCGAGGTCCGCGTCAAGCGCTGGGCGGTCGAGCTGGGTCTCGAGCCGTCGTTCTTCCAGACGAACAGCGAGGGCGAGTTCTGCGAGGAGCTGCACCAGATTGCCGAGACGCAGGACGGCATCCTGCTGAACCCGGGCGCGTGGACTCATTACTCCTGGGCGATCCACGACGCGCTCGAGATCGCGGGGCTGCCCGCGGTCGAGGTGCACCTGTCCGCCGTCGACGAGCGCGAGGAGTGGCGCCGCGTATCGGTGATCCGCGACCTCTGCGTCGGAACCGTGCAGGGGAAGGGCGTCGACGGCTACCGCGAGGCGCTCGAGATCCTCAAGGGGGCGCTGGGTTGAGCGCCGCGCGTGCCGACCGCGTGCAGGCCGCGTTGGCCGAGCGCGAGCTCGACGCGCTGCTGGTCACGCATCTCGTAAACGTCCGCTGGCTGACCGGGTTCACTGGGACCAACGCGGTCGCGGTCGTCGCCGCGGACGGGACGCGCACCTTCCTCACGGACTTCCGCTACGTCGAGCGCGCCGAGGCGGAGGTCGACGGCTTCGAGCGCGAGCGCGGCGGCCGCGATCTCCTGGGCGACGCCGCGAAGGAGCTGCCAGGACGCGTCGGCTTCGAGGACACCCACCTGCCCGTGCGGACTTGGGAGCGACTGCAGGAGTCGGTGGGCGAGGGCGTCGAGCTGGTCGGCACGGGCAGCATGCTCGAGGACCTGCGGGCCGTGAAGGAGCCGGCCGAGCTCGATGCGATTCGCACTGCTGCTCGGCTGGCGGACGAGGTCGTCACGGCGGTGGTCGTCGAGCAGGGGCTCGCCGGGCGTACCGAGCGCGAGGTCTCGCGCGCGATTCAGCGCGAGCTGCGCGAGCGCGACGCCGAGCCGTCGTTCCCGCCGATCATCGCGGCCGCGGAGCACGGCGCGCTGCCGCACGCCGAGCCGCGCGATGTCGAGATCCCGCGCGACACGCTCGTGGTGGTCGACTTCGGCGCCCTGGTCGACGGCTACTGCTCCGATTGCACCAGGACGTTCGCGACGGGCGACATCGCCGACGGCGCGGGCGAGATCTACGACCTGGTCGAGCGCGCCCAGGCCGCCTCGCTCGCCGCGGTGCGGCCGGGGGCGGCGTGCAAGGCGGTGGACGCCGTCGCGCGCACGATGATCAGCGAGGCCGGCCACGGCGAGGACTTCGGCCACGGGCTCGGCCACGGGGTGGGGCTCGAGGTGCACGAGGAGCCGCGGCTCACGGCGAACGCAGACGGCGAGCTTGTGGCGGGCAACGTCGTCTCGGTCGAGCCTGGCGTGTACGTCGCGGGCGACGTCGGCGTCCGTATCGAGGACCTCGTCGCGGTCACGCCGGACGGGCACGAGGTATTCTCGAGCCTGCCGAAGGCGCTCACGCGGGTTTAGCAGGCGCCGTTTCCGGCGAAATTGGAAGCACTCAGTCCATAGGTGGGGGGTCCACTAGATGTCTCGACTTCGTCAGTTCGTGCTGCTTGCGCTTGCGGCAGCCTGCATCACCGCGGTCCTGGCCGCGCCCGCATCGGCGAGCAGCAGCCAGACCCTGCGCAATCCGTCGCCATCCTGGCTCACGTCCTCGCTCAAGCAGAAGCTTCAGGACGCTGGTGCGACCGGCATCCAGGTCGCCGAGGAGCGGCTGAACACGGAGTGCCCCGGCTACCAGAGCCCGGGCGTCGGCGCCGCGGGCTGCATCGTCGCGCCGTACGGCTGCACGGCGAACTTCATCTTCACTGACGGCGCGTCGTACTACGTCGGGACCGCGGGCCACTGCTCGAACGGCGCAGGGGACACCGTCACGATGCAGGTGGATCCCACGACGCTTGCCGATGTCGGCACGGTCGTGAAGCGGACCAACCATCCCCCGGGCGACGGTATCCCGGGTGACGACTTCACGCTGGTGAAGCTCGATCCGGCCGTCGTGGCGGCCTGGGGCGTCAACCCGGCCATCCCGGTGGTCGGCGGCCCCAACGGCGTCTACGACGGCTGCGGGCCCGAGACCGTGCGCCACTACGGCCACGGCTACGTCGTCGCGGTCGGCCAGGGCAAGCCGTCGGCCGGCCTCGCGACCAGCTGGTTCGAGAACTCCTACGGCTGGACGGGCTTCGGCCTGCCGGGCGACTCCGGCAGCCCCGTGGTCACGACCGGCGGCCAGGCCGCGGGCAACTTCACGCACCTGATCGTCCACACGGGCTATCCGGGCAACGACCTGGCGGGCATGAGGGCGACCGCGATTCTCCGTTTCGCCGGGGTTTCGCTGGTCAACGCCGACGGCAGCACGACGTCGGGCCCGACGTCGAACGGTTGCGGCCAAGACCCGTCCTGGGACTAGACGCGTAGCATCGGGGCGGTGAGCTTCGCGCCACCGCCCCGACTTCTGCTCGGGTCAGGACCGAGCCCGGTTCCGCAACGCGTCCTCGACGCGCTGGGGCAGCCGACCGTCGGTCACCTAGACCCTGTCTTCGTCGAGCTGATGGAGGAGGTCGCGGACCTCCTGCGTGCGACGTTCCGCACGCAGAACCAGGCCACGCTACCGGTGTCCGCGACCGGCTCCGGCGGGATGGATGCGCTGCTCGCGAACTTCGTCGAGCCGGGCGATCGCGTGGTCGTCGGCGTCAACGGGCTGTTCGGCGAGCGGTTGACGGACGCGCTCCGCCGTGCGGACGCGGACGTCGTGCGAGTGGAGGCCGAGTGGGGGCGCACGATCGACCCCGACGAGCTTCGATCCGCGATCGAGCCCGGCACCGATGCGGTCTGCGTCGTCCACGGCGAGACGTCGACCGGCGTCTGCCAGCCGATCGAGGGTCTGTCGGAGGCCTGCCGCGACGCCGGCGCGCTCCTGCTCGTGGACTGCGTGACCTCGCTCGCGGGTCAGCCCGTCCTGCTCGACGAGTGGGGCGTGGACGCCGCCTTCAGCGGCACGCAGAAGTGCCTCAACGCGCCGCCGGGACTCGCCCCCTTCACCGCGGGCGAGCGCGCGCTCGAGAAGCTGCGCGGGCGTGCCACGCCGCCGCGGTCCTGGTACTTCGACCTTTCGCTGGTGCTCGGCTACTGGGGCGGCGAGGGGGGCCGCGTGTACCACCACACGGCGCCGATCAACATGATCTACGCGCTCGCCGAGGCGCTGCGGATCGTCGCGGAGGAAGGGCTGGAGCAGCGCTGGGAGCGGCACCGTCGCGCGCACGAGGCGCTGCGCGATGCGCTCGCCCAGCTCGGGCTCGAGCCGGTCGCTCGCGAGGGCGAGGAGCTTTGGCCCCTGCTCGCGGTCAGGCTGCCCGAGGGGGTGGACGACGCGGCCGTCCGCGGCGCGCTACTCGCTGACCACGGGATCGAGATCGCGGGAGCGCTCGGCCCGTTCGCGGGCAAGGTGTGGCGAGTCGGAGTGATGGGGGAGGGTGCGCGCCCGGAGCCGCAGGAGCGGCTCGTGTCGGCGCTCGCCGAGCTCGTGGGCCGGGACGCGAAGCCGGCGCTCGAGGCGCTGGCCGAGGGCTGGGCCACCACGCCCGCGCTGATGCGCGCGCTCGCCGCCGCCATCGCGGCGGCCGTGCTCGCGGCCCCCGGGGCATCCGCGACCGCGCCGCACGAGCCCCTCGGCCATCACGGCCGCTGGATCACCGACGCGCGCGGGCGCGTCGTCGTTATGCACGGCGCCGCCGTCGTCCCGGACGGAATTGCGAAGCCGTTCGAGACCGCGGAAGAGGCGGGGTTCGCGAAGGCCGACGCGCGCCTGCTGGCCCGGTACGGCTTCAACCTCATCCGGCTCGGAGCCTTCTACGGCGGGTACGAGCGCCAGCCCGGCAGCTTCAACAAGGCGTACCTCAGGAGCTTCGTGCGCACCCAGCGGCTGCTCGCGCGCGTCGGGATCTTCACGCTCTTCGACTTCCACCAGGACATGCTCAACCCGCGCTACCAGGGGCGCGGCTTCGCCGACTGGTTCATCCAGGACGACGGTCTGCCGAACCAGCCGCAGGCCGGCTTCCCGGGCAACTACTTCCTCAACTCCGCGCTCAACCGCGCGTACGACAACCTGTGGGCGAACGTCTCCGCCCCGGACGGCGTCGGGCTGCAGGACCACTTCGCCGAGGGATGGCGGCGCGTCGCGGCGCGATTCGCCGATCGCTCGCACGTCGCTGGTTACGACCTGCTCAACGAGCCGTGGCCCGGGAGCGCGTGGCCCGCGTGCGCGAACACAGAGGGGTGTCCGCCCGGCGGGTTCGACGAGACCGCGCTGACCGACTTCCACAACCGCGTGATCGCCGGAATCCGCAAGGCCGACAGCCGCCACACCGTCTATTACGAGCCGAACCTCCAGTTCGACGTCGGCGCGAAGACGACTCACGCGAAGGTCGCCGATCCGAACGCGGGGTTCAGCTTCCACAACTACTGCCTAGGCGCTGCCCCGGGACTTCCGCACGCGCCCGATCCGACCGAGATCTGCAAGGACCAGGGCGAGCGGCGCGTGTTCCAGAACGCTGAGGACCACGTCGCGGAGACGGGCGAGACGCTCCTCATGACCGAGTTCGGCGACGTGCAGGACGCGACGATCCACCGTCGCATGACCGAGCTCGCCGACGAGTTCATGGTCGGCTGGACCGTCTGGGGCTGGTTCCGGGCGGCCGGCCAGATCAAGCAGGACCCGGCGAAGCCGCCGACGCCGGACAACCTGAACCAGGACGTCCTTGCGGCCGTCGTGCGCCCATACCCCCGGGTCGTCGCGGGGACGCCCGAGCACTACTCGATTCGATCCGGAGACGAAGCGCTTCGACGCGAGCTTCTCCACACGGATGCCGAACGGCGGACGCGCCCGCCGGCGCCGTAGCGAGATCTACGTCCCGCGCCTGCACTACGGGCGCGACTACAAGCTCGTCGTGCACGGGGCGGAGGTGACCCGTGGATTCGGAAGGCAGCGAATCGAGCTGCGCGCCTGCCGCGGTGTGAAGACGGTGACCGTCGCCGTCACCGACAAGCCGCCCCGCCACCGCCCGAGGTGCCGGTCGTCGTGAGGAGGCTGCGACGGCGACCCTGACTAGATTCGGACAGTCGCGACCCGCTACTCCCACGCGTGGCTTGACGGCTAGCTGCACTGTTCTGCCTAGAGGTCGCTATACGACCCTTAGGCAGAACATTGGCTCCGGTGCGCTGAAATTAGGCGCCCACGGCGGCTGTCCCTTGTGCGAACATACGTTCGTATGGTCGTCAGCGTCCTCTATCCCCGCTTCGAGCTTCTGGCTGCGGTCGGGGACAGGCGGGCGATGCTGTCGGAGCCGGTCGCGCTCGCGCCCGAGGCCGGACGCGAGCAGCTGGTCGGCGAGGTCTCGGCGGCTGCCGAGGCGTTTGGTGTCAGTCCCGGGATGCGGGTGGGGGAGGCGCTCGCCCGCTGCCCGGAGCTGAGGCTCGCGCCACCCGACCCGGAAGGCGTCCGCACGCTGTGGTGCGAGGTGCTCGACCGGCTCGAGGCGATCGGCGCCGCGGTCGAGTCGGACCGCCCCGGCTGCGCGTTCTTCGAGGCGGACGGGCTGCACGGGATCCACGGCGGCCACCTCGAGGGGGTGCTCGCGGCGACGCGCCGCGCGCTCGGCCGCGGCATCCGCATCGGCGCGGGCCCGAGCCGCTTTTCGGCATACGCGGCGGCGCGCCGCGCGCGGCCGCGGCGGGCCGAGGTCGTCCCGGTGGGCGGCGTGCGCGCCTGGCTCGCGCCGCTGCCGGTGTCGTTTTTGCGTGCGCGGCCGGAGCTCGGCGTCGTGGCGGACACGCTCGATCGGCTCGGCATCCGCACGCTGGGCGAGCTGTCGAGCCTGCCCGTGCCGGCCGTCGCGGAGCGCTTCGGGCACCCCGGTCTGCTCGCGCTCGACCTCGCGCGTGGCCGCGACACGCCGCTCGAGCCGCGCCGCCCGGCCGAGCCCGTGCTCGAACGGCTCGAGCTCCCGGAGGCGGCGCTCGGCCAGCAGCTCGAGCGCGCGCTCGAGCTGCTCGTCGCGCGCGTGCTCGCGCGGCCGGAGCGGCGCGGCCGCTCGCTGCGCGCGGCGGCGCTCTCCGCGCACTTCGTCGCGGGCGGCACCTGGCGCACGCGCGTGACCCTGCGCGAGGCCAGCGCCGACGCCGCCCGGCTCAGGATCGTGCTCGCGCCGAAGCTCGCCGAGCTGCCGGCACCCGCCGACTCGATCGCGCTCGAGGTCGAGGCGTTCGGGCCGCCGGCACATCACCAGGGCCGTCTCCTGGAGGAGCGCGACTCGACTCGCCGCATGCGGTTGAACGAGGCGGTCCGCCAGGCTCGCCAGGCCGCCGGCGACGATGCCGCCATGCGCGTCCTCGAGGTCGATCCCGATTCCCGCCTGCCCGAGCGGCGCGCTCTGCTCGCTCCCTGGACCGATGCCTAGCCGGGTCACCACCGGCATCGGCGTGCCACGCCCGGGACGGGTGCGATCCGGAGCACGTGGCGTGCCCGCCGCCGTCGACGCGCTCGCGGTCGAGCACGTGCTGGAGGAATGGGTCGTCGAGGACCGCTGGTGGACCGGGCGCCCGCTGCGCCGGCGCTACTTCGAATGCGTGCTCGAGAACGGGCGCAACGTCGTCGTGTTCTTCGATCTCGTGCGCCGGCGCTGGTTCGAGCAGCGCGCGTAGTCAGCGGCTGAACAGCGCGAGCGCCTGCTCGGCCACGAGCGCGGGCTGCTCGTCGAGGAGCCAGTGGCCGCCCTCGACACCGCGATGCGCATGTCGTCCGCGTGCTCCTCCCAGCCGGTCAGCCGCTCGGCGCCGACGACCGGGTCGCGAGTCCCGTACACGAGGACGGTCGGCACCCGGAGCCGGTTGTCGCGATAGCGGCCGCGCGAGGATTGCGTTGAGCTCGCGCAGGAGCAACGCGCGGTAGATCGCAACGGTCGCGCCCGCCCGATCCGGCTCCTTCCAGCGGTCGGCGTATGCCTGGGTCACGTAGTCGGGCAGCGCCGTCGGCGGACCCGCGGTTGAGCGCCGTCTTGATGAACGGCGTCCGCTGGACGACCTGCCGCCCGACCACGGGGCTCGAAATAACGAACTGGTAGCTCGTGCCGAGCAGGCCCTTGATCGGTCGCGATCGGCCCGCCCCGGCGCCGTATCCACGGATGGATGATCGAGACGGCGAGCAGCTTGTCCACGCGTTCCGGCGCGCGCAGCGCGATCAGGAACGAGGCGAAGCCGCCCCAGTCGTGACCGGCCAGCTTGAACCGGTCGACACCGAGCGTGTCGAGCGTGGCGAGGATGTCGGTCGCGAACTGCTCCTTCTCGTAGCCGTCCGGCGGCGCATCGGACCAGCCGTGCCCGCGCAGGTCGACGCAGATGCAGCGGTAGCCCGCATCGACGAGGGCCGGGATCACTCCGCGCCAGGCCCACCAGTGCTGCGGCCAGCCGTGAACGAGCACGACGGGATCGCCGCTCTCCGGGCCCGCGAGCGCGACGTGCACGCGCAGGCCGCGGGCGTCCACGTAGCGGTGCTCGACCTCGACGCCTTCGACAGCGAGGTCCTCGGGCAGCACGCGGCTAGAGCGTCGGCTCGGCGACCAGGTAGTAGAAGCAGGCCGCGAGCGCGGCGGTGAGCGCGCCCCAGAGGAGCACCCATCCGATTCGCTCGAGCGGCTTCATCTGCGGCCGCGCGAGCCCGAAGATGACGACGAGCTCGAAAACGACGCACGCGCCGATGAAGATGCCCGGCGACCACAGGTCGTCGAGGATCGCCATGACGATGTAGAGCGGCACCTGGGTGCCCGCGACCGCGCCCCCGGCGGAGAGGATCAGGACGAAGTACTCGTTGTAGCTGTCGCGGTAGATCGGCACCCGCGGGTCGAGCGCCTCGATCAGCTTGTTCGCCATCGGCCGCGACGATATCCGAACGTCCTGGCTAGCGCCGGCGCAGCACTTCCTCTGCCACGCGCTGGGCACGTCGCAGCGAGCGCCGCTGAAGCCGCTGCCACGTGTCGCAGCTCGAGTGGTAGCAGGGCTCGAGGCCGTGCCACAGGTGCATGACCATGCCGGGCAGCCCGGCGAGCTCGAACTCGCGGTGGTCCGAGTTGCCGGTGCCGGAGTCGGGGGAGAAGCGCAGCGTCACGTCGCCGCGACGCCCGGCGGCGAGGGCCTGGCCCTCGACGCGTGGCCGGGGCGCGCCGTGCGGCGAGCTGATCTGGAAGCGGCCGCCGCGGCCGACCATGTCGAGCGAGAACGCGTAGCGCAGGCGCTGCGCGCTGTTCTGCTGGCGGACGTACTTGACGAGTCGGCGCGCGCCGAGGTGGTCAGCCTGACCGGTGTATGGGCGCTCCTCGGCGCCGGTCGCGACGAGCCACACGTCGCAGTACGGCTCGATCGCGGACAGCCGTCGCGCGAGCGCGATGACGACGCCCACCCCCGAGGCGTTGTCGACCGCGCCCGGGCCGGCGGGAACGCTGTCGGTGTGCCCCATCACGATCTTGAGGCAACGGTGCGGGCCGTCGTAGGCGCCCACGACGTTGCGCGACCAGCCGGTGCCGCGGTTCGGGACGCGGAAACGGGTGTAAGTGGTCTCGAGCCCGGCTCGCTCGAAGCGCCGCTTGACGTATCGGTGCGCGCGCAGCTCGGCGCGGCTCGCCGCCGGGCGCGAGCCGATGTCACGCGCCAGGTGGACGGCAGAGTCGTATGCCCCGGGGGCAACCGCGGCCATCGCCAGCGCCAGCCACTTCATGCGCGCGCACGATAGCTGTGCGAACATATGTTCGTATGACGTACGTCGAGCTCCACTGCCACTCGGCCTTCTCGTTCCTCGACGGCGCGTCGCATCCGGTGGAGCTCGCCAACGCCGCCGCGCAGCAGGGCCACGAGGCGCTCGCGCTGACCGACCACGACGGGCTGCACGGTGCGATGGAGATGGCGCAGGCGCTCTCCGCGCTCGGAATACGCCCGATCACCGGCGCCGAGGTGACGCTCGACGACGGCCACCACCTGACGCTCCTGTGCGAGAGCGCGGTCGGCTACCGCAACCTCTGCCGGCTCCTCACGGAGTCCTACGCGCAGGACCGCCTCGAGCCCAGCATCCCGTTCGAGTCGGTGACTCGTCACACCGACGGCCTCGTCTGCCTGACCGGATGCGCGCGCGACGGCATGCTCGCCAGGCGGGTCGAGCGAGGCAGGCACGCCGCGGCAAGAGCGGCTGGCGAGCGCCTCGTCAAGGCCTTCGGCCGCGACAACCTGCGCGTCGAGTTACAGCGCCCGTACGGCCGCCGTGACCGCCGCCGCAACCGCCTGCTGGCGCAGCTCGCCGGACGGCTCGGGGTCCAAACGGTCGCCACCGGCAACGTCCACGCGCACGCGCGCGCGCGGGTGCCGCTCCAGGACGTGTTCGTAGCCATCAGGCTCGGCACGACGCTGGACGAGTCCGAGCCGCGCAGGCGTGGGAACTCCTCGCACGTGCTCGCGCCGCCGGAGGCGATGGCGGAGCGCTTTCGCGAGATGCCGGAGGCGGTGCACGAGTCGGGCCGGCTCGCGGATCGGCTGCGGTTCGACCTCACCCACGACCTCGGCTACCGGTACCCGGGGTCGGAGGACGAGGAGGCCGACCGCAAGCTCGCGGAGGTCTGCGCTGCGCTCCTCGACGAGCGCTACGCCGGTCGTGCGAGCCACGCCGAGGCACGCTCCCGCCTGGACGAGGAGTTGCGCGTGATCCGCTCGCTCGGGCTGTCGGGGTTCTTCCTGCTCCATCGCGACCTCCTGGAGCTGGCGCGCGAGGTTGCGGCCGAGGTGCGCGGCGCGGATGCCGCGCGCGCGGTGTTGCCGCCGGGCCGGGGAAGGGGATCGAGCGTCGCCTCGATCGTCTGCTTCCTGACCGGCCTGTCGCACGTCGACCCGGTGGAGAACAGGTTGTCGCTCGGCCGCTTCCTGAACGAGGACCTGAAGGCGCTACCCGACATCGACCTCGACTTCCCGCGTGACATTCGCGAGACGCTGATCCCGCGCGTTCACGAGCGCTACGGCCACGACCGCTCGGCGCTCGTCGCCTCGTTTTCCACCTATCGCAACCGGTCGGCGATTCGCGACTTCGGCAAGGCGCTCGGGCTTCCGGCCGGCGAGATCGAGCGGGCGGCGCGCGCCGCCGACCCGTGGAACGGTGGCGATCTCGGTGAGGACTTCGCGCAGGCCCTCGGCCGCGCGCGCGTCGAGACGCCGCGCTGGCGGGCGCTCGTGCGGCTCGTGCAGGACGCGAACAACCTCCCGCGCCACGTGTCGCAGCACCCGGGCGGCATGGTCATCTCGACGCGCCCGCTGATCGACATCTGCCCGATCCAGCCGGCCGCGATGGAGGGCAGGCAGATGGTCCACTGGGACAAGGAGTCGTGCGCGGACGCCGGCTTCCTGAAGATCGACCTGCTCGGCCTGGGGATGCTCTCGGCGGTCGAGCGGTGTGTGTCGGAAGTTGCACGCACGCGCGACGAGGTGATCGACCTGTCGCGGATCGACTTCGAGGACGGCGCGGTCTACGAATCGATCCAACGCGCCGACACCACCGGCACCTTTCAGATCGAGAGCCGCGCGCAGATGCAGATGCTCGTGCGCACGAAGCCGGAGTCGCTCGACGACCTCACCGTGCAGGTCGCGCTCGTCCGGCCCGGGCCGATCATCGGCGGCGCAGTCCATCCCTACATCGAGCGGCGCAAGGCGCTGCGCGCGGATCCGAGCTACCGCGTTCCCTACGAGCATCCGTCGCTCGAGCCCGCCCTGGCCGACACGCTGGGCGCGATCGTCTTCCAGGACCAGGTGATCGAGGTGGCGATGGCGTTCGCCGGCTTCAGCGCGGGCGAGGCGGAGGGCCTGCGGCGCGCGATGAGCCGCGCGCGCTCGGAGGCGGCCATGCGCGCGTACGAGCAGAAGTTCATCGCGGGCGGAATCGCGAACGGCGCATCGCGCGAGGTCGCCCAGCGCGTGTACGACCAGATCGTCGGCTTCTCCGGGTTCGGCTTCCCGAAGTCGCACTCGGCGGCCTTCGCGCTGCTGGCCTACCAGTCGGCGTGGCTGCGCGAGCACTACGGGCCCGAGTTCCTGTGCGGCCTGCTGAACGAGCAGCCGATGGGCTTCTACCCGTCCGACGCGCTGGTGCACGAGGCGCAGCGGCGCGACATCGTCGTGCACGCGCCCGACGCTGTTCGCAGCCGCGTCGAGTGCCACGTCGAGGACGGCGCGGTGCGGATCGGCCTCGGCTACGTGAACGGCGTCCGGAAGGAGGCCGTCAAGGCGATCGTCGCCGAGCGCGAGCGGGGCGGGCCGTTCCGCGCGCTCGCGGACCTCGCCGCGCGCTGCGGCGCATCCAGCGACACGCTCGAGCGGCTCGCGTGGGCGGGCGCCTGCGACTCGCTGGTGGACGGCCCGGCAGCGGTCCGCCGCCGCACCGCGCTGTGGCAGCTCGGAGTCACCGCGGCCGCGCTCCCGCTCGAGCCGCGCGCGGAGGCCGGCCCGGTCCAGCTGGCGCTGCCGCTCGAGCCGAACGACGCGCCGCGCCTGCGCGCGATGACACCGTGGGAGCTCCTGATCGCCGACTACGGCTCGACCAAGGTCACGGTCGACGCGCACCCGCTCGAGCTGATGCGCCCGGAGCTGCCCGCGGGCGTCCTGTCAAGCCGCGAGCTCGCGACCGCCCGCCACGCGACGCGGGTGCAGGTCGCTGGGCTGGTCGTCGCGCGCCAACGTCCTGCCACGGCGAAGGGCGTCACGTTCATGCTGCTCGAGGACGAGCACGGCACGATCAACCTGATCGTGCCGCCGCCGATCCACGACAAGTTCCGCCTGGCGGTCCGCGCCGAGTCGCTCGTCCTGGCGGAGGGCAAGGTCGAACATCGCGAGGGCAACATCAACATCGTGGTCGCGCGCATCCGCCGGCTCGAGCGCCCCGACCTGCCCGTCGCCGACGTCCGCCACATCGAGCCCCAGCGAACCTGGTCGAGCGAGGCGGGGGCAGAACTCCGCGCGGTCGCACCTGCGCCACACTCATTCGGTAGAAGAGGCTGATGGCACGAATCCTCGTAGGCACCTCGAGCTGGGCCGACCCCGGCTTCGTCCAGGACTGGTACCCGCGCGGCATGGCGGCGCGCGACCGGCTCGCCTGGTACGCGGAGCGGTTCGAGACGGTCGAGGTGAACTCGAGCTTCTACGCGGTGCCCGAGGAGAGCACCGTCAGGCGCTGGGTCGAGCAGACGCCCGACGACTTCGTCTTCGACTACAAGCTCCACCGGCTCCTGTCGCGTCACTCGGCCACGCTCGAGTCGCTGCCGCCGGATCTGCGCGAGAAGGCGCGCACGACGAGCCGCGGCCGCGTCGTCCTGAGGCCCGAGACCGAGCAGGCGATGGTCGAGGCGACCCTCGCCGCCGTAGCGCCGCTCGAGGAGGCGGGCAAGTTCGGCGCCTTCCTGCTCCAGCTCACTCCGGCGTTCTCGCCCAAGGACCACAAGCTCGAGGAGCTGAAGCCGCTGCTCGAGGCGCTCGCTCCGCGCACGGTCGCGGTCGAGCTGCGCCATCGCGGCTGGGTCGATGAGAAGCGGTTGCAGGACACGGTCGACTTCCTGGCCGACCGCGGCGCCTCGTTCGTGGGCGTCGACGCGCCTCCCGGCGACCATCTGACGATCATGCCGCCGGTGGACGCCGTGACCAATCCCAAGCTCGCCTACATGCGCGCGCACGGGCGCAACACCGACGGCTACCTGACCGGGCGCAGCGTCGCCGAGCGGTTCGGCTGGGAGTACACGGACGAGGAGCTCGAGGAGATCGCGGTGCGGGCGCGCAGCCTGGCCGAGCAGGCGGATGTCGTGCACGTCCAGTTCAACAACAACCGCTCTGCGAACGCGCCGACCTCGGCGGGCGAGTTCAGGCGGAAGCTCGGGCAGGACCCGGGGCCGCCGGCCGGTGGGGGGAGCAGCTGCAGCTCGCATGACCGCCCCGTTCAAATGCGCCGCGGGAGTGTCGACGAGCGACGCCGGTGCCGACTCGTTCGCCGAGGCGGCGGCTCGCGCGGAGCTCGCGCTCGGCGGCGCGCCGGCGGACGTCGCGGTCGTGTTCGCGGGCGCTCCGAACCTCGCGCACGCCGAGGAGGGCATGGCGGCGGTCGCCGATCGGCTCCACCCGGGCGCCGTGGTCGGCTGCGGTGCCCAGGGCGTCGTGGGCGAGGCGCGCGAGGTGGAGCTCGGCGGCGTCGCCGTATGGGCGGCGTCCCTCGGTAGCGGTTCGGCGGAGCCGTTCGCGCTCGAGGCGAGCGAAGCCGGCGAGGGCACGCTTGCGATCAGCGGCGTGCCGGACCTCGACCACGCCGACGCACTCGTCCTGCTCGTCGACCCATTCTCGTTCCCCGTCGAGCCGCTGCTGGCGACGATCGCGGACGGCCATCCCGGCTTGCCGGTGATCGGCGGCCTTGCAAGCGCGCGCGGCGATGACGGCACGCTGCTCGGCGACGGCGGGCGCGTCGCGGCGGGCGCCGTCGGGCTCGCATTGTCGGGTGTGCGCGTGGCGGCGTGCGTGTCGCAGGGTGCCCGGCCGGTCGGACCGGAGATGGCGATCACCGCGGGGGAGGGCAACGTGATCCACGAGCTGGCGGGCAAGCCCGCCGTCGCGCGCCTCCAGGAGGCCGTCGCGGGCTTGTCGATCGCAGAGCGCGAGCTAGCTGTCCGGGGGCTTCTGCTCGGGCTCGTCGTCGACCCGAACAAGCCCGACTACGAGCGCGGCGACTTCCTCGTGCGCGGCATCCTCGGCGCCGACGCCGAGTCCGGCGCGATCACGGTCGGCGAGCGCATCCGCGTCGGGCAGGCGGTGCGGCTTCAGGTCCGCGACGCGGCATCGGCCGACGAGGACCTCGCGCTGGCGGTCGAGCGCGGGATGGCCGAGCTCGGCGGCCCTCCGGCCGGGACGCTCCTGTTCACGTGCAACGGCCGCGGGTCGCACATGTTCCCGACGCCTGACCACGACGCGCGCCTCCTCGAGGACGCCACGCACGCGCCAGCCGCGGGGTTTTTCTGCGCCGGCGAGATCGGCCCGGTGGGGGATCGCAACTTCGTGCACGGATTTACTGCGACAATGGCCCTGCTCGCACCCATCATGGAATGATGCCCGCCGGATGACCCGGCTCACGTACGAATCCCACCGCAGCGACGACATGGTCCGCCTCGCCCTCGCCGGTGAGTTCGACCTGTCCAACGCCGCTCAGGTGGAGGACGCGCTCAAGGACATCGAGCGCGAGCGACCGGAGCTGCTCGTGCTCGACCTGCGCGCTCTGACCTTCATGGACTCGACGGGCCTGCGCGTGATGGTCTCCGCCGATGCACGCGCCCGCGACGACTCGCGGCGCCTCGCCGTCGTGCAGGGCCCGGAGTCGGTTCACCGCGTCTTCCGCATCACCGGACTCGACGACCATCTCGAGATGGTCGAGACGCCCGAGGCGGCACTCCGCGACGGCAAGGTCTAAGGCGCTAGCGCGCCAGCTCGAACCAGACGCAGGTCTTATCGTGGATGTCGACGCCCCACCGGGCGGCGACACGGTCCACGAGCTGAAGGCCCCATCCGCCGGTGCCGTCCGCGTGGGGCATCGGCGCCGCCGGAGGGCTGAAGCCACGACCGCAGTCCGAGACCTCGACACGCACCCTGTCGTCGTCGACGGTCACCGCGACGCCGACGGGCCCTCGCTGCGAGCCGTGCCGGACGCCGTTCGTGACGAGCTCCGTCACGAGCAGTCGAAGGTCCTCCCACACCGTCTTCTCGAGCAGGCCCGTCAAGCCGTCGAGGGCATTGCGGGCCGCCGGAACGGCCTCCGGCCCAGGGTTGAGCCGGAGCTTGAGCTCAGGAGATGTCAGGGAAGCAGGACTGTTTTGCATGGCTCCATCAGCGGATCCTCACCGCAAGGATCGCTATGTCGTCACGAGGGTTCCCTTGTTGTATCTCCAGCACAGCGGATTCAATGCGCGCCGCTACGGATTTCGCATCCAGCCCTGCACAGGAGGCCAAAACGGCTGCGAGCTGGTCGCTGCCGAACATGCCGTTGGGGCCCCGCGCCTCGGTGACTCCGTCCGTGTAAAGGACCATCACATCGCCCTGTTCGAGTTGGACCGAGGTGTCGCTGAGGCGCACGTCGGGGAGCACGCCAAGCAGCGTCCCCGGCTCGCCGACCGCCTCGACTCTGCCGTCCGCGCGCAGGACGTAGGGGAGGGGGTGACCTCCGCTCGAGAGGCATACGTCGGCCGAGCCGCCGCCGTTGACCTGGAGTGACGCGTACGCGACGGTGCAGAAGCGGCGGTCGGCGCGTTGGCGCAGAAGCGCATCGTTCAGCTTGCGCAACACCTCCGCAGGCGAGGTCTCCTGGATCCCCAGCGTTCGCAACGTGTAACGCGCCAGCGCGGTGACGGCGGCCGCGTCGGCGCCCTTGCCGCAGACGTCGCCCATCACGACGCTCCAACCGTGGGAGGTGTCGAAGACGTCGTAGAAGTCGCCGCCGACCTCGAAGGCCTCGCCGGCGGGATGGAACTTCGCGGCCACCTCGACGCCCGCGACCTCCGGCAGCTCGGGCGGCAGGAGGCTCTCCTGCAGCGTGCGTGCGATGTAGCTGCGCTCGCGGTAGAGGCGCGCATTGTCGATCGCGACGGCCGCGCGCCGTGCGAGCTCCTCCGCGACCGACAGGTCGGCGCGGTCGTACCGGCGCGCCGTGTCGGACAGTGCGAACGCGATCGTGCCGAGCCGGCGCCCGCCGGTGCTCATCGGGACGATCATCAGCGATCGCACGCCGAGGGTCTCCAGCATCTCGAGCTGGCGGTCCTCCGGCGCACCCTCGCGCAGCCCCGGCGTGTCGAGCTCCGCGTAGAGCTCCGAGTCGCCCGTGCGGAAGACGTGGCCGACACCGCGCCTCGCGTTCTGCTCGGCGGGATACTGCTCGCGCAGCTCGCGCATCAGCTCAACCTTCTCGCTGTCGCGGTTCGCCATCGCAACCGGGATCAGATGGCCGTCGGCGTCTCCCAGCTCGACTATGCACCCGTCGGCGAACGACGGAATCGCGAGATCGGCCACCTGCTGCAACGTGGTCGCGTAGTCGAGTGAGCTCGCGAGCACCGTCGCGGCGTCGGCCAGGAAGCGCGCGCGCAGCTCGCTCTCCTTGTGCTCGGTGATGTCCTCGAACACGTTGATGGCCATCTGCACCGTGCCGTCGTCGGCGAGGATCGGCGTCGCCTTGACGACCGACCAGCGCTCCTCGCCGGTCGCCTTGACTCGGAAGCGCACGACGACGTCGTCCGGCTTGGCGCCCGTAAGCGCGATTCGCCCGGGGAGCCTCTCGACCGAGAACGGCCCGCCGTCCTCGCCGAAGACCTCGAAGCGGCCCATGATCTCGTGCACGGGCGCCGCTAGCAGCTCATCGACGCTTCCGTACCCGAGCGTCTCGACCGCCGCGTCGTTCGCATAGATCAGGCTGCCGTCCGGGGCCTGAGCGGTGACGCCATCGGCCACCCCGGCGAGGATGAAGTCGAGCTCGTCGCGTGAGCGGCGCAGCTCCTCGCCGACGCGCACGATCTCGGTGAAGAGGCGCGAGTTGTCGAGCGCCAGCGCTGCGCGCCGTGCCAGATCCTCGGCGTAGGTGAGGTCCTCGGCGCTATAGCGGCGGGCCGTATCGTCCCCGATGGCGAGGCCGACCGCGCCGAGGATGCGGCCGCGGGCGCGCAGCGGCACGACGACCGCCGACTTGAACCCCAGCTCGCGCAGCACCTGGGCATGCGCCTCGTCCTGTGCGATCGCGCCGACCTCGAGCATGTCGTCGCTCACCTCGGGGATCAGTTGCGATTCGCCCGTCCGGATCGTGTACGGCAGGCCCTGTTGCGCGTCGGGGTCGGCGGGATAGCGCTCGCGCAGCTTCTCGATCAGAGCGCGGCGGGCGGGATCGGCGTGCGCGGCGGCCAGGCGCGCGATCGAGCCGTCCTCCTCGAGCACGTCGATGACACACCAGTCGCCCAGGCGCGGCACCGCGATCCGGGCGAGTTCCTCGAGCGCCCGCCGGTAGTCCAGTGCGGTGTCGAGCACGGTGCCGACCTCGGCGATGAACTCGGTCTGCTGTTGTGCCACCTCGGCGTCGCGACGCGTTTCGCGCTCGCGAACGAGGAGCGACGTGCGCTCGCGTTCGATCTGCTTGCGGGCGGTGATGTCGCGTACGAAGCCCGTGAACAGCGAGGGGTCGCCCTCCTGGGTCTCGACGGAGGCGATCGACAGCTCGATCGGGAACTCACTGCCGTCCGCCCGCAGCGCGGTCAACTCGAGCCGCTGACCCAGGAGACGCGGCTCGGCGCCCTCGGCGAGGCGCTGGAGCGCGCCGCGGTGCGCCTCGCGCAGCGACTCCGGAATGACCAGCGCGGCCATCTCCTTCCCGAGCGCCTCCTCGCGCGAGTAGCCGAACAGCCGCTCGGCGGACGGGTTGAACTCGAGGACGTGGCCGCCCGCATCGATCGAGATCACGGCGTCGAGCGCCGTCTCGAAGATCGACGTCTTGATCGCCTCGCTCTCGCGCGCGAGCTCCTCCGCCTGGCGGAGCTCGATGTACTGCCCGAGCTGGCTCCCGAATCCGCGCAGCAACCGGAGGAGCTCCGGATGCGGTGTGCGCAGGTCGCGCGTATAGAACTCGGCCGCCCCGACGACGCCGTGCTCGCCGAGCACCGGGAAGGAGAGCGCCCCCGATAGCCCCGCCTCGCTTGCGACCTTCGAGCGCAGGTATCCCTCGTCGCGCGTGATTTCCTCGGACCACGCCGGCTCGTCGCGGTCCCACACCTGACCCGGGAGCCACTCGCCCCGCTTGAAGGTCGTACGCCGGCTCAGGTCGACGAAGCCGGCAGCCCGGAGATCGGGCTCGTGCCAGACGCCCACGAGCCGGAGCTCCTGGTGCGGCTCATCCACCAACCACAGCGCGCCGAGCTGCCAGCCGAGCGTCCGCCCGATCGCCTCGAGCGCCTTCGGCGTCAGGTCGGCGAGCGATCCCGGCTCCACGAGGGTCACGGCCAGGGCGTTCTGGGCGAGCAGGTGGTCGTTCGCGCGCTCGTTCTGCGCGCGCAGACGGGCGATCCGTACGGCGGCGACAGCGCCGATCGCGAGCGCGAGCACCAGGGCGAGCGCGAGACCTAGGGCCATGCCCCTAGTGTCCCGCTTTCCCGTGCAAAACGTGCAAGAGCCACTGCCGGGCATCACCCTCGTCGTCGCCCCTAATCCGTCACCACTGACGCTCGACGGCACGAACACCTGGATCGTCGGCGGCTGGGTGGTGGACCCCGGGCCGGCCGATCCCGGGCACCTCGAGCGGGTGGTGTCCGCCGCGGCACCGCTCGAAGGTGTCGTCCTGACTCACTCGCACTTGGATCACTCGGAGGGTGCGAGCGCGCTCGGGGTGGACGCGGTCCTGCCCTCGGACGGCGACGAGGTCGGCCCGTTCTCCGCGATCGGAACACCCGGACACTCCGCCGACAGCGTCTGCCTGCTCCACGAGCGGACGCTGTTCACCGGCGACACAGTGCTTGGCGCGGGGAGCGTCTTCATCGCGCCGGGCGAGGGCTCGCTGTCCGCCTACCTCAACTCGCTCGAGAAGCTGCTCGCGCTCGAGCTCGACGCGATCTGTCCCGGCCACGGGCCCGTCGTCCGCGACCCCGCGGCGAAGCTGCGCGAGTACCGCGACCACCGGCTCGAGCGCGAGGCGAAGGTGATCGCGGCGCTCGATGCGGGTGCGCGCACGAAGGACGAGCTGCTCGCGCACGCCTGGAGCGAGGTCGACTTCTCGGTATCGCCGATGCTGCGCGCCGCCGGCGAGGCGACGCTCGCTGCGCACCTCGAGAAGCTGGCCGAGGACGGACGGCTGCCGGATGGCGTCGAGGCCCCCGCCCTCAAAGGCCCGGGCTTCGCAGACGCCTGACCGCCTCGCGCTCGAGCTGCCGCGTTTTGTGATCGTCCTGCGATTAGTAGCTACGACAGCGGTCCGAACTGCGCTTCTACCCAGCTAGCCTTCGTCGCCGTGATTTCCACGAATCAGTTCAAGAACGGAACCCACATCGAGGTCGACGGCAAGGTCTTCAAGGTCGTCGAGTTCCAGCACGTGAAGCCCGGCAAGGGCGGCGCGTTCGTGCGCACGAAGCTGAAGCGCGTCGACGACGGCGCGGTGATCGACAAGACGTTCCGCGCGGGGGAAAAGTTCCGGCCGGTTCGCACGGAGACGCGCAAGATGCAGTTCCTCTACTCGGACGGGACCGAGGCGCACTTCATGGACACGACGAGCTACGAGCAGATCGCGATTCCCGAGGACTCCGTGAAGGACCCGCTGCGCTGGGTGCCGCCGAGCAAGGAGGTCGAGCTTCTCTACGTGGACGAGAAGCCGGCCGACGTCCAGGTGCCGGCGTCCGTCGAGCTGGCCGTCACGCAGACCGATCCCGGCGTTCGCGGCGATACCGCCTCGGGCGGCGGCGACAAGCCCGCGACGCTCGAGACCGGCGTGACCGTCAAGGTCCCGCTGTTCGTCAACGAGGGCGACCGGATCAAGGTCGACACGCGCTCGGGCGAATACATGTCCCGGGCGTAGGCGATGAGCCGCTCCGATCAGCGCCGGGCGGCCGTCGTGGCGCTGTATCAGCGCGACGTGACGGGCAGGCCGCTCGAGGAGCTGATCCCGCGCGACGCGAGCGCGTTCACGAAGGAGCTGATCGAGGGAACCGATCGCGAGCGCGCCGACCTCGATGCGCTGATCGAGCGCCACGCGGTCGGCTGGACGCTCGACCGGATCGCCCCGCTCGAGCGCAGCATCTTGCGTGTGGCACTGCACGAGATGCAGAGCCGCGCCGACGTGCCCGACGAGGTCGCGATCGACGAGGCAATCGAGGCCGCGAAGGAGCTCTGCTCCGCGGAGGCGCCGAAGTTCGTCAACGGAATACTCGGCGCGGCCCAACGTGAGAGGGTTGGCACCGGATGAGCGAGGTCGGACCCGAACCGCTGGAGGTGCTCGCGGGCGAGCTGGAGGCTGCGGCTGAGCAGCTGCGCTCCGGTGAGCTCGATTCCGGGCAGGCCGCCGAGCTCGTCGAGCGCTGCGCCGAGCTGGCGGCGCGCCTGGGCAGCGAGGTCGAGCGACTCGCGCGCGAGGCGCGATCGGACCCGCCGCCGGGGCAGGAGAGCCTGCTCTGAGCGTGACGGTCGCGTATCCGACGCACCTCCAGGAGGAGGTCGAGGCCTACCTCGCCGAACTGCACTTCGCACAGGAGCCCGCGACGCAGGGGCTCGACGAGGCGATGCGCTACTCGCTGCTCGCCGGTGGCAAGCGGATCCGGCCCGTGCTGACGCTCGCGACGGCCGAGGCGCTCGGCCGCGACCGCGCCGACTTCGCGCCGTTCGCGGCCGCGATCGAGCTGATCCACACCTACTCGCTGATCCACGACGACCTGCCGGCGATGGACGACGACGCGCTGCGCCGCGGGCAGCCGACCTGCCACGTGAAGTACGGCGAGGCCGTCGCGATCCTGGCGGGCGACGGGCTGTTCGCGGAGGCGATCCGGCTGATCACCGAGCGCCAATCGGGCTCGCCCGGCCGACGTGATGGCGGCGCTGCACCGGCTCGTGGCGGCCGCCGGCGCGGACGGGATGGTCGGCGGCCAGTACATGGACATCCAGGGCGATCCGGACGATCTGCGACGCCTGCACGAGCTCAAGACGGGCCGCCTGATAGCTGCTTCCGTGGACTGCGTACCCCTTCTGTGTGGATTGACGGGACCTGCCACAATCGCCCTCGGCCGGTTCGCTGCGGAACTGGGCGTCCTCTTCCAGATCGTCGACGACATCCTCGACGTGACCGGTGAGGAGGCGGCGCTCGGCAAGCCGCAGGGCTCGGACGAGCGCCACGGGAAGCTCACCTATGTGAGCGTCCACGGACTCGACCGGGCGCGGGAGCTGGCCACCGAATCGCATCGCAACGCACGTGCCGCGCTCGCGGAGAGTGGCTTCGAAACCGAGACGCTCGACCGGATAACCGACTACATCCTCACTCGCACGTCATGACCCTTCTCTCGCAGATCGATTCCCCGGAGGATCTGAAGGAGCTGTCGAACAAGGAGCTCCAGCAGGTCGCCCAGGAGATCCGCGAGCTCATCATCGACACGATCGGCGAGATCGGCGGCCACTTCGGCGCGAACCTCGGCACCTGCGAGCTGGCGGTCGCGCTCCACAGCCTGCTCGACTCGCCGCGCGACAAGATCCTCTGGGACGTCGGGCACCAGGCGTACCCGCACAAGGTCCTGACCGGCCGCCGCGACCGCCTCTCGACGATCAGGAAGTACGACGGGCTCGCCCCGTTCTGCTCGATCTTCGAGTCGGAGCACGACATCATGGGCGCGGGCCACGCGTCGACGTCGGTCTCGTACGCCGTCGGCCTCAAGGAAGCGATGCGCCGCGGCGTCGGCGAGGACGGCAAGGTCGTCGCGGTGATCGGCGACGGTGCGCTCACCGGCGGCGTCGCGTTCGAGGCGCTCCACAACGCGGGCGGCCTGGATCTGCCGATCGTGATCGTGCTGAACGACAACGGGATGTCGATCGCGCCGAACGTGGGCGCGCTGTCGCGCTACTTCAACCGCATCCGCCTGAACCCGAAGCTCTACCACGCGCGCGAGGACGTCGAAGAGACGCTCACGCGGCTGCCGATCGGCATGGGCAAGCGCATCGAGCGCCTCGGGCCGATCCTGAAGGAGTCGCTCAAGGCCTACTGGGCGCCGGGCCTCCTCTTCGAGGAGCTCGATCTCGCGTACGTCGGCGTGATCGACGGCCACGATGTCGGCGCGGTCCGGAAGGCGGTGGGCGACGCGCTCGAGGCCGACCGGCCGGTGGTCGTCCACGTGTCGACCGTCAAGGGCAAGGGCTTCGAGCCGGCCGAGGAGGGCGGGCTCGCGGGAATGGAGAAGTGGCACGCCGCCAAGCCGAACTCGATCGTCGGCCGGCGCGTCGCGCAGCCGCCGGAGCCGGCGCCGAACAAGAAAGCGGCGCCGCCGCAGTACACGACCGTGTTCGGCAACGCCCTGGTCGAGGAGTGCCGCCGCGACGAGCGCATCGTCGGGATCACCGCGGCGATGAACTCGGGCACCGGGCTCAACATCCTCCAGCAGGAGTTGCCGGAGCACTACTACGACGTCGGCATCGCCGAGCAGCACGCCGTGCTGTTCGCAGCGGGTCTCGCGCTCGAGGGGGTCAAGCCGGTCGCTGCGATCTACTCGACCTTCCTCCAGCGGGCGTTCGACCAGATCGTCCACGACGTCTGCCTCCAGAACCTGAACGTCGTGTTCGCGATGGACCGCGCGGGCCTGGTTGGCGATGACGGCCCGACCCACCACGGCGCATTCGACATCTCCTACCTGCGCCCGCTGCCGAACATCGTCCTGATGGCGCCGCGGGACGAGGCGATGCTCGTGCACATGCTGCGCACGGCGGTCAGCTACGACCACGGCCCCATCGCGCTGCGCTACCCGCGCGGCAATGGCGTGGGGGTGGACCTTCCGAGCGACCCGACGGCGATCGAGATCGGGACCGGCGAGATCCTCCGCGAGGGCGAGCGCGTCGCGCTGGTCGGGTACGGCACCGGCGTCGGCAAGGCGCTCGAGGCGGCCGACCTGCTCGCCGAGCACGGCCTCGACGTGAGCGTCGCGGACGCGCGCTTCGCGAAGCCGATCGACACCGGCCTGATGGCGCAGCTCGCCGCCGAGCACGACCTGCTCGTGACGGTCGAGGAGGGCGTCCTCGCGGGTGGCTTCGGCACGGCCGTATGGGAGGCGCTGTCAGACGGCGGCGCCGCGCCGCGCATCCTGCGCGTCGGCCTGCCGGACCGCTACGTCACGCACGGGACGCCGAGCCTCCTGCACGAGGAGGTCGGCTTCACCGGCGAGCGGATCGCGGAGCGGATTCAATCCGCGATCCGCGACCCCGCGCTCGCCTAGCGCCCCTTCTTCGTCTTCTTGCCCTGAAAGGTCGGTTCCCTTGGCCAAACGTGGCGCGCCGTCGAAACTTTCACCCCCGATGTAGGCTGGGCCCTGCATGGCCCGAGGTGCGCAGCCGATCCAAGGCAAGACCGTCCTGATCACGGGCGGAGCGCGGGGGATCGGCGCCGAGACGGCGCGGCGTCTGGCGGCGAAAGGCGCGCGCCTGTCGCTCGTCGGGCTGGAGCCGGACCTGCTCGAGCGGGTGGCGGCTGAACTGGGCGACGCGGCCTGGTTCGAGGCCGACGTCACGGATCGCGACGCCCTGGAAGCCGCCGTCGAGGGCACCGTCGAGCGCTTCGGCGGCATCGACGTCGTCATGGCCAACGCGGGGATCGCCGGAGTCGGCACGGTGCGCGGGATGGACCCGGGCGGCTGGGAGCGGATCATCGAGGTGAACCTCCTGGGCGTCTACCGCACGCTGAGCGTGTGTCTCCCGCACGTGATCGAGCGGCGCGGCTATGTGTTGCCCGTTGCGTCAATCGCGGCCGCGGTCCACGCGCCCGGGATGTCCGCGTACTCGGCCACCAAGGCCGCCGTCGAGGCGATGGCCGACTCGCTCCGCGGCGAGGTCAAGCACCTCGGGGTCGACGTGGGTGTCGCCTACTACTCCTGGATCGACACCGAGATGGTGCGCGGCGCCGACAGCCATCCGGCGTCGCAGTTCATGCGCGAGAAGCTGCGCGGGCCGTTCGCGAAGACACACACGGTCGAGGAGGCCGGCGCGATCACCGCGGCCGGCATCGAGGCACGCGCGCGCCGGATAGTCGTGCCGAAGGGCTTCCGTGCACTGCTGTGGGGGCGGATGCCGGCGGCCCGCCTGAGCGAGCTGCAGTCCAACCGCTTCGCGAAGGACTTCGTCCCGCTGCTCGAGGCCGACTCCAGCGCGGAGGGCTCGGCGGCAGTCGGCGCCGGCGGTGCCGCGGACAACCGCGCCCGCGGCGCGAACGTCTAGCCACCCGTCCCAAAAAGAAGAGCGGCCCCGGGGGGAAGACCCGGAGCCGCTCGAGGGAGGAGTGTTGCGATCTGCGGAAGAAGTCTTTAGGCGCGCGAGGGGCTGTAGCGCGTGAATCCGTTGAGCGTGAGCTGCGCGATGCCCGCCGCCAGCAGGAAGGCCAGCGCGGGGACCTCACCCACCAGCCCGAAGACGATCGCGGCTCCGACCAGCACGAGCGCGACGGCTGCGTCGTACGTCTGGTGTGCGGAGATCGGCAGTGTGCCGCGGCCCTCGGAGTCGGTCGCGGAGACCGCAAGGCCGAACAGCACGATCCCGACGACGGCCGCCGTGATCGTGGCGTCGGCCGACAGCCCGATCGCGAACGGGACAGCGATCAATGCGGTCGCCGTGACCAGTTCGAGCGCTGCGTGCAGCGAGAAAGAAACCCTGCCTCGGAACATGCTTACTCAAGGTACGTCTGAGATCGCAAAAATCGTGTGACAGGGGTCACTCTTAGGCATTCGCAGTAGAAGCGCCTAAGCGCCGCCAAGCGCGCTGAGGTGGGGCCTTCGTCGTGAAAGCTGCGCAATAGGCCGGTCGCGCTTGCCCCGCTTCGTCGGCGCGGCGAAGGTCTCGGGCGTAGCACGATTGCGGCGCGAGACAAGGCCGCCTGACTGGAACCAAGGCCCCGCACGTCGCGGGGCCTTCTTTATGAGGGGTCAAAGGAACGCGCGGGTACGCTCCGGGCATGTCACGCAAGCGGCTCGACGCAGTCCTGGCCGAGCGCGGGCTGTTCGAGACCCGGTCTCGCGCCGCGGCCGCCGTCATCGCGGGCGACATCCGTGTGGGCGACGAGCGCCGGCGCGCCGAGAAGCCAGGCCAGATGGTGACCGACGACGTCGCCGTCGAGGTGGTTGACAAGCCGCGGTTCGTCTCGCGCGGCGGCCAGAAGCTCGCGAACGCGCTCGACGCGTTCGAACTCGATCCTGCCGACCGCCTTGCGCTCGACGCGGGCGCGTCCACGGGCGGGTTCACCGACTGCCTGCTGCAGCGCGGTGCGCGCCACGTCGTCGCGCTCGACGTCGCCTATGGCGAGCTCGACTGGCAGTTGCGCAACGACCCGCGCGTCACCGTGATCGAGCGTCGCAACGCGCGCGAGCTGACTCCTGGGGAGCTTCCCTACGAGCCCGATCTCGTGGTCGCCGACCTCTCGTTCATCTCGCTGACGAAGGTGCTGCCGCGGCTGCTCGAGGCGGCAGCGCCGCGCTGGGACTGCATCGCGCTCGTGAAGCCGCAGTTCGAGGTCGGGCGCGAACGCGTGGGCAAGGGCGGGGTCGTGCGCGGAGCCGACGACCGGCGCGCCGCCCTGATCGACATCGGCGAGTGGGTGGCCGAGCGCGGGCACGCGGTGCTCGGATACACATCCTCCGGCTTGCCGGGTCCCGCCGGCAACCGCGAGAGCTTCATCTGGATCGCCGAGGGCGGCAGGCCCGGCGCCGTCGAATCGATCGAGGAAGCCGCCCGCGAGGTGGAGCCGTGAAGCAGCCCGAACGCATCACGCTCTTCACGCACGAGTACCCGCAGCAGACGCACGACTGCGTCGAGCGCCTCCTCGTTGACGCGCGCGGGCGGGGGATCGAGGTGCTCGTGCCGGCCGCCGAGGTGGAGAAGCATTCGATCGAGGAACAGGAGGGCGTCCGTCTCGGCGCGGAGGTCAGCGACCCCACCGACCTCGCGGTTGTCCTCGGCGGCGACGGCAGCATCCTCACCGCGCTGCGCGCCTACGCGGGCAGCGGCGTGCCCGTCTTCGGGTTCAACTTCGGTGCGATCGGCTTCCTCGCGACGCTCGAGCCACACAGGATCGACGAGGCTCTCGCCATCGCGTTCGAAGGGCGCTTCGAGCTGCTCGCGCTCCCCGGGATCGCGGTCGCCGTAGACGGCGACGAGCACTGGGGGGTGAACGACGTCTCGGTTCATCGCCGTCCGGCACGCCGTGTCGCCGAGCTCGGCTACTCGATTACGGACGACACGCTCGGCGCGGTGCGCTGCGACGGGCTCGTCGCGTCCACACCGGTCGGATCCACCGGCTACAACCTCGCCAACGGCGGGCCGATTCTGGCCTGGGGCGTGGAGGGATACGTCGTGTCGTTCATCGCGCCACACACGCTGACCGCGCGCACGCTGGTCGTTGCCCCGAACGACGTGCTGACGATCGAGAACCTCTCGCGCGGCGAGGACGTGGAGGTAACGACCGACGGACGACCCGTGTGCGCGCTTGCCCCGGGTGAGCACCTGAGCGTGCGCTTCGAGCACGACAAGTTCCAGCTGGCCCAGCTGCCGGGCGCGTCCTTCTACCACCGCTTTCGCGAGAAATTCGGCCGACTCGCCTATTAGCTTCCAGCCGATGCTGGAAGAGCTGCGCGTTCACAACCTCCTCCTGATCGAGAGCGCCGAGCTGAGGCTCGGACCCGGGCTGAACGTCATCACCGGCGAGACCGGCGCGGGTAAGACCGTGCTGGCGCACGCGCTCGACCTGCTGCTGGGCGGCAAGCCCCGGTCCGGGATCGTCCGCCCCGGCGCGGAGGAGGCGTACGTCGAGGGGGCGTTCGAGGTGGACGGTGAGGAGATCGTGCTCGGGCGGCGCGTCTCGGCATCGGGTCGCTCGCGTGCGTTCCTCAACGGGCGGACGGCCACGATCGACGACCTGCGCGAGCTCGGAAGGCGGTGCGTCGCCTTCTACGGACAGCACGAGCACCGCCGGCTCACGGTCTCGTCCGCCCAGCTGGAGGTGCTCGATGCCTTCTGCGGCGAGCGGCAGCTCGCGAAGCGTGCGGAATACGCGCGCGCGCACGCTCGCGTGCGCGAGCTGCGCGCCGAGCTCGCCGAGCTCCGCGGCCGGGCCGGCAACCGCGAGCGCGACCTCGACCTCCTCGTCTTCGAGATCGGCGAGATCGAGGCGCTCGCGCCCGACGAGGGGGAGAAGGCGGAGCTCCTGTCCGACCGCGACCGGCTGCGCCACCTGGAGGGCCTGCGCGCGGCGAGCGCCGGCGGGGCCGAGGCGCTCGTGCCCGAGGCGGATAGCCCCGGCGCGGCCACGCTGCTCGCGGAGGCCGAGCGGCTGGCGGCGGCCGTGGCGGGCGTCGACCCCAAGCTCGACGAGCTTGCGGCCCGGCTCGAGGCGCTGCGGGTGGAGGCCGAGGACCTCTCGGGCGAGCTGCGCAGGTACGAGCTCGGCCTGGAAGCCGAGCCTGGGCGGCTCGAGCAGGTCGAGGAGCGGCTCGACGCCTACGACCGGCTCGAGCGAAAGCACGGCGGCAGCGTCGCCGCGGTCGTCGACCACCTCGAGCGCTGCCGCGCCGAGCGCGAGCGGCTCGAGAACGCCGAGGTTTCGATCGAGGGTGCCGAGCGCGCGCTTGCGGAGGCCGAGCAGGAGGAGGCCGCGCTCGCGGGCGCGCTGTCGAAGGCGCGCCGCAAGGCGGCGCCGGCGCTTGCCGAGCGCGTCCGGGCGGAGCTCGCGGAGCTGGCGATGGGGGACGCGACGTTCGAGGTCGTGCTGCGCGAGCGCGACGAGCTCGCGAGCACCGGCGCCGAGCAGGTCGAGTTCCTGATCGCCCCCAACCCCGGCGTCCCGGCGGCCCCGGTGCGGGACACGGCGTCGGGCGGCGAGCTGTCGCGCGTGATGCTCGCGCTGATGTCGGTGGCGAGCACCGGTGGTCCGGCGACGCTCGTGTTCGACGAGGTCGATGCCGGCGTCGGCGGGCAGACAGCGCGCGCGGTGGGAGACAGGCTGCGCGTTCTCGCAGATGGGAGGCAGGTCCTCTGCATCACGCACCTGCCGCAGATCGCGTCGCTCGCGAACCGCCACTTCCGGATCGAGAAGGAGTCGGCGGGCGAGCTGGCCCGGACGACGGTCGAGCGGCTCGAGGACGACCTCGTGCTCGACGAGCTCGTACGCATGCTGGGCGCCGACGCGAAGGACGCCGGCGCCCGCAAGCATGCGGAGGAACTGCTGGCCGCGGCCTAGGCGAACCCGCACGAGTAGCCTGCTGTGCATGGCGGTTTCGCGGCTGACCGGCCGATCGAAGCGCACTCGAGTGCGCGAGAACGGGGCCGGTGCGGCGACGGAGTTCGAGGGCTGCGTACGGCTCGGCAAGCGCACGAAGCGCCTGGTGAAGACGCTTCGCGTGGGTGACATCGCGGTGATCGACCACGAGGACATCGACCGCGTGTCGGGCGAGGACCTCTGCGCGGCCGGCGTGCGCTGCGTTCTGAACGCGTCCCGCTCGTCGACCGGCCGCTATCCGAATGTTGGCCCGCTCGTGCTCGCGGAGGCGGGCGTCCACCTGGTGGACCTTCCCGGCCAGCCTCTCTTCGACGAGCTTCACGACGGCGAGCTGATCACCGTGCGCGGTGGGGTCGTGCTGCGGGACGGAAGGGCGCTCTATGAGGGCGAGGTTCAAACGCTCGATGCGGTTCGCCATGCGCACGACCGCCAGCGGCTGAAGCTGGGCGAGGCGCTCGAGGCGTTCGCGGAGAACACGATGAACCACATCCGCGACGAGCGCGAGCTGCTCGGCGGCCGGCTCGAGCTGCCCGACTTCGAGACACGCTTTCGTGACCGGCCGTGTCTGATCGTCGTGCGCGGCGTCGATCACCAGAAGGACCTGCGCATCCTGCGCCCCTACGTCCGCGACCAGCGGCCCGTGCTGCTCGCCGTCGACGGCGGCGCCGACGCGATCCTCGAGCAGGGCCTCGAGCCGGACATGATCGTCGGCGACATGGACTCGGCCTCGGATGCCGCGCTGCGCTCGGGCGCCGAGCTCGTGGTGCATGCATATCCTGACGGGCGCGCCCCGGGCCGCGACCGGCTCGACCGCCTCGGCCTTCCCTACAAGGTCGTGCCCGCCCCGGCGACCAGCGAGGACGTCGCGATGCTGGTGGCCGCCGAGAAGGGCGCGGAGCTGATCGTCATGGTCGGCTCGCACTTCAACCTGATGGAGTTCCTCGACAAGAACCGGAAAGGCATGTCGTCGACGTTTTTGACCCGCCTGCGGGTCGGCGAGATCCTCGTCGACGCCAAGGGCGTGAGCCGCCTGTACCGCCCGTCCGCCGGCGGGGCGCCGATCGCCGTCCTCGCGCTCGCCGCGTTCGCGACCCTGATCGCGATCGTGCTTTCGTCGGACAACCTCGGGGACTTCCTCGACCTCGTCTGGCTGAAGATCCAGATCCTGCTCGGCCTCGAGTAGCACGTGGTCGACTTCCGTTACCACGCGCTGTCGCTCGTCGCCGTCTTCTTGGCGCTCGGCATCGGCATCGTGCTCGGCGTCACGGTCGGTGACTCCCTGGTGTCGGAGGCGGACCAGAACCTGCGCGACTCGCTCCGCGACGACGTCACCGAGGCGCGCGAGGACGCGCGAAACGAGCAGGAGCTCGGCGCGAAGCGCGACGAGGTCATCGACGAGACGTCGCAGACGGTTGCCGACGGCCGCCTGCGCGGCATCAGCGTCGGGGTCATCGCGATCGGCGAGATGCCGGGCGAGATTGCGGACTCGGTCGAGGAGGCAGTCGACATGTCGGGCGGCGACCTCGAGCGGACGGCGGTGGTGGACCCGCCCGATACGCCCCAGGCGCGCAGCGTCCGGCGCCAGCGGCGGCTCGGCAGGCGCATCGCTCGTCTGGTGGAGCGCGGCGGCGGGGCGCCCGCGCTGCGTGACGGCGAACCGCGCCGCTTCAGCGGGACCTACCGCGGGCCCGTGGAAGCGATCGTCGTGTACCGGGACCCGCCGCCCGAGGCCGACGACGATGAGGCCGCGCGGGACCTCGAGTTGCGCGAGGCATTCGAGGACGGGCTGTTCAAGGGACTCCGCGACAACGTCGTCGGCGTCGAGGCGCTGGACACCGACCCGTCCCAGATCGGGTGGTACGGCGACCAGGTGATTGCGAGCGTGGACAACGTCAACGTGCCCGCGGGCCGGCTCGCGCTCGTCCTCGTCCTCCAGGAGGCGGCGCTGGCGGACATCACCGGCGAGCGCCCCGAGGGCAGCTACGGATACAAGGACACGGCCGATCGGGCGCTGCCCGATCTGTCGGACTAGCGCGGTACCGTCGACAGGTGCAATCACTCCCGCTGGTCGTCTCGATCACCATCGCCCTGGCGGTGGTGCCGACGGCCCTCCGGGAGCTGGAGCGCAGGGGCCTCGTCAGGGAGAACTACCGCGGCGCGCGGATCGCCTTCCCCGCCGGCCTCGCCGCCGTCGCAGCGAGCCTTATCGCGCTCGGCCCCGCTGCCCTTGCCGATCACGCCTCGGACGGCGACGTGTGGCCGGCGATCGGCGCTCCGGTCGGCGTCGTCGGGATGGCGCTCTACGTCCTCGGGGTCGCGGTGCTCGGCCTGATCGACGACCTGATCGGCGCTGGTGACGAGCGCGGCTGGCGCGGCCACGCGCGCGCGACGGCCGCGGGCGGATTCTCACCCGGACTGCTCAAGGCGGCGGGCGCCGCGGGGCTCGCGCTGTTCGTGCTCGCCGGCAGTGCACTCGACACTGGCGACTACCTGCTCGCGGCAGCGGTGCTGGTGCTCGCGACGAACTTCTTCAACCTGCTCGACCTCCGGCCAGGGCGCTCGCTCAAGGCGTTCGCGCTGCTCGGAGCCGCGCTGACGATCGGGTCGATGGACCTCGACCCGCTGTGGGCGCTCGGGCTCTTCATCGGGCCGCTGCTCGTGCTGATGCCGTTCGACCTGCGCGAGCGCGGGATGCTGGGGGACACGGGGTCGAACGTGGCCGGCGCGGTCGCCGGCCTCTGGCTGATCCTGACCCTCGACACAACCGGGCAGCTGATCGCGCTCGCCGTGATCGGAACAGCCACCATCTACGGGGAATTCCGTTCGATCTCCCGCCTGATCGACCGAACCCCCGGACTTCGACATCTAGACTCGCTCGGGAGGAGCCATGCCTGACTCGCAGCCAACGCGATTCATCTTCGTAACGGGGGGCGTCGTATCGGCGCTCGGAAAGGGCATCGCCTCAGCCTCGATCGGCCGCCTCCTCGTCTCGCGCGGGAAGACGGTGACGCTCCAGAAGTTCGACCCGTACATCAACGTCGATCCCGGCACGATGAGCCCGTTCCAGCACGGCGAGGTGTTCGTCACCGAGGACGGCGCCGAGACCGACCTCGACCTGGGCCACTACGAGCGCTTCACCGACTCGAACACGACACGCGGCTCGAACGTCACGCAGGGCGCCATCTACAACGCTGTGATCCGGCGCGAGCGGCGCGGCGACTACCTGGGCGGGACCGTCCAGGTGATCCCGCACATCACCGACGAGATCAAGGACCGCATCCGGCTCGTGGCGGAGTCGCAGGCCGTTGACTTCGTCATCACCGAGATCGGCGGAACGGTCGGCGACATCGAGTCGCTCCCGTTCCTCGAAGCGCTGCGCCAGTTCCAGACCGAGCACGGCTCGCAGCGCTGCATGTTCATCCACCTCACGCTGGTGCCGTTCCTCGGCCACGCCGGCGAGCTGAAGACCAAGCCGACGCAGCATTCGGTCCAGGAGCTGCGGCGCATCGGTATCCAGCCGGACATGGTCGTGTGCCGGTCCGAGGAGGCGCTCGACCGCGACATCCGCTCGAAGATCGCGCTGTTCGCCAACTTGCCCGTCGACCGCGTCGTCTCCGCGCGCGACGTCGACTCGATCTACAAGGTGCCGCTCTACTTCCGTGCCGAGGGAGTCGACGACCAGGTGCTCGCCCACTTCGGCCTCGAGACCGACCCGCCCGACCTCTCGGACTGGGAGGCGCTCGTCAAGCGCTATGACGCCGCCGACACGCCCGTGCGGATCGGCATGGTCGGCAAGTACACGCAGCTGAACGACGCCTACCTCTCGGTGATCGAGGCGCTCCACCACGGCGGCGCGCACCACGGCGGGAAGATCGACATCAAGTGGGTCGACTCGGAGCGGCTCGAGCCGTCGTCGATCGCGGACGAACTCGAGGGGCTCGACGGAATCCTCGTGCCCGGCGGCTTCGGCGTACGCGGCGTCGAGGGCAAGATCCTCGCAGCGCGCTACGCGCGCGAGCGCGGCGTTCCGTACCTCGGCATCTGCCTCGGGATGCAGGTCGCGGTCGCGGAGTTCGCGCGCCACGTGGCCGGCATGGACGGCGCCAACTCGACCGAGTTCGACCCCGAGACGCCGTTCCCGGTCATCGACCTGCTGCCGGAGCAGAAGGAGGTCCGCGACATGGGCGGCACGATGCGCCTGGGAGCCGACCCGGTGAAGCTCCACGACAACACGCGTGCGCGCGAGATCTACGGCGAAGCGGTCATCTACGAGCGCCATCGCCATCGCTATGAGGTGAACAACCACCTCCGCCGCCGCCTCGAGCAGGAGGGGCTCGTGTGCTCGGGCACCTCGCCCGACGATCGCCTGGTGGAGATCATCGAGATGTCCGACCACCCGTTCTTCGTGGCCTCGCAGTTCCACCCGGAGTTCAAGTCGCGGCCGCTGCGGCCGCAGCCGCTCTTCCGCGACTTCGTGGGCGCTGCGACCGAGCGCGCGCGCGATCGCGCGCCCGACGTCGAGCCTTCCGTGCGCGAGTCGGAGCCGTTGCCCCAGATGCGCACCCAGTAGTTGCGGGCGACGCAGGCCGAGCGGGAACGGCTGCGGGTGGACTTCGTCCGCCTCTGCGAGATCCCCAGCCCGTCGCGGCGCGAGCGCGCGGCGGCGGATTACGTCGCGGCGGAGCTCGGCCTCGAGGTCTCGGAGGACGCGAGCGCCTCTGAGACAGGAGCCGACGCGGGGAACCTTTACGCGCGCATACCCGCGCCCGAGGGAGCGCCGACGATCCTCTTGTGCGCGCATCTCGACACCGTCCCGCTGACGGGGCCAATCGAGGTTGACGAGTCCGAGGGGCGGTTCACGAATCGCTTCGAGGCGATCCTCGGCGCCGACAACAAGGCGGCCGTCGCGGCGTTCATGGGCGTCGCGCGCCGGTTCGGGTCGGGCGGCGCTCCGGTGGGTATCGAGTTCCTCTTCACGACCTGCGAGGAGGTCGCGCTCGCCGGCGCGAAGGCGTTCGACCGCGGACGCCTCCGGGCCGACTACGGCTTCGTGTTCGACCACGCGTCGCCGATCGGGGAGCTGATCGTGGCCGCGCCGACCTACTTCCGTGTCGAGGCCGAGTTCCACGGCCGGGCCGCACACGCCGGGATCCGGCCGGAGGACGGCCGTAGCGCGGTCGTGGCGGCTGCGAACGCGCTCCACCGGATGGAACTGGGCCGCCTCGACCCGGAGACCACGGCGAACGCCGGCCGCATCGAGGGCGGGACCGCCGCCAACGTCGTCCCGGAGCGCTGCCGAGTGGAACTGGAGGCGCGCAGTGTGGACCCGGACAAGGCCACCCGCGTCGTCGAGCGGATGGTCGACGCGCTCACGGATGCCGCGAGCGATGCGGAGTGCGATGTCGAGACGCACATCGAGGAGCAGTTCCGCGCGTACCGCATGCCGCGCACGGCGCCGCCCGTGGCGGCCGCGGCCGCCGCTTTGACGGAGCTCGGAATCGAGCCCGAGTACGTGACGACGGGCGGCGGCAGCGACGCGAACGTCTTCAACGCCGCCGGCCTGCCGTGCCTCAACGTGGCGAACGGCACCGCCCACAACCACGAACCCGACGAGTTCGTCACCGTCGAGGCGCTCGAGAGCGCGCTCGACGTGGCGCTCACGCTGGTCGAATGCAGCGGCTCGCGCTGAGACGCGGCACGGTTGTCGCGGTCGACGGCGCGCAGCTCACCGTCGACGTGGACGGCGAGGAGCGGCCGGCCGTCGCCTACGAGGAGCTGACCGGCCCGAACGAGGTGGGGGACGAGGTCGTCGTGAACGTCGCCGCGCGCGACCTCGCGCTCGGCAGCGGCGGCTTCGACATCGTGCACGTGAACCTGACGCGCGGCCTCGCCGGGACCGGCATCGAGGACGCGCATGTGATGAAGCTCAACTACACGCCGCTTCAGCACGCCATCGACCCCGTCGAGGCCGAAGAGCTCGAGCTGCCCGTCGAGAAGCCCGTCGCGGTGTGCTTCCTCCACGCCCAGCTCCCGTGCGTCGCGTGGGCCGCGCGCGGGCGGGGGCGGATCGGCTACGTCCAGACGGGCGGGGGCGCGCTTCCGGGATCGCATTCGCGCGTCGTGCGCGAGCTGCTCGACCGCGATCTCTTGGCGGGCCACGTATGCGCGGGACCCGCATTCGGCGGCCAGCACGACGCGATCACGACGATCGGGGCGCTCCACGCGGGCCTTACCAAGCTCGGCTGGGATGCCGCGATCGCCGGCCCCGGGCCGGGGATCCTCGGCTCGGCGACGGCGCTCGGCCACGGCGGGATGGAGGCGCTCGACTCGGTGCACGCGGCGCTTGCCCTCGGATGCCGGACGATTCTGGTGCCGCGGATGTCCTCGGGCGACGAGCGCGCGCGCCACTGGGGCGTCTCGCACCACACCCGCACCGTGCTCGACCTGGTGCTGAAGCCGGTCGAGGTCGCCACCCCCGCCGACGAGGACCTGGCCGGCTACCTCGACAGCGGGCTGCCCGCGACGACCATGGGCCGCTCCGCCGAGGAGGACCCGACCTTCTTCATGGCCGCGCTGGCGGGCGGCCGTGTGCTCGCGCAGGCGATCGGATAGGAATTCCCGCCGTGGGGTTCGAGCGGATCAAGAGCGACGCCGTCTATGAGGGCAAGATCGTGACCGTCTACAAGGACACGGTCCGCTACGACGACGACGGCGAGGAGGCCGAGCGCGAATACGTCGGCCACCCGGGCTCGGTCGCGATGGTCGCCCACGACGGCGAGGACGTGTATCTCGTCCGCCAGCCGCGGGAGCCCGTCGACGAGCAGGAGGTGCTCGAGCTGCCGGCCGGCAAGCTCGACGTCGAGGGCGAGGACCCACTCGAGTGCGCGAAACGGGAGCTCGCCGAGGAGATCGGCAAGTCGGCGCGCGACTGGGAGCTCATGAAGGGGCCGTACTTCGCGTCGGTGGGGTTCACCAACGAGCGGATCTGGATCTATCTGGCGACGGGCCTGGAGGACGCCGAGGCCGAGGCGGACGAGAACGAGCGGATCGAGATCGAGGCCGTCCCGCTGGCGCAGCTCGACGAGCTGATCGACAGGGTTGTTGACGCAAAGACGCTGATCGGCCTGATGCTGCTGAGAACCCGCTTGCAGCCCAAGGGATGAGCAGGAACCGGGCGAATCCGGTTCCGTGGCGACAGTCGTCTCGAAAAGCGAGTCCCGCCCGTTCGAGCATCTCGTGCTCGACTTCTTGGGCTACCTGGAGTTCGAGCGCGGGCTCTCGCGCAACACCCTCGAGGCCTACCGGACCGACCTGCTCCAGTTCGGGCGCTGGCTCGCAGAGCACGACCTGAGCGCGGACACCGTCACCGGGCGCGAGGTCTCCGACTTCGTCGCCGCGCTCGCTGCCGGAAACGGCAGGCCGCCGGCGTCACCCGCCACGATCCACCGCAAGACCGCGTGCCTGCGCTCCTTCTACCGCCACCTGCGCCGGGAGGGCGTGCGCGACTCGGACCCGACCGCCGCGATCACCTCGCCCCGCCGCGGCCGCAAGCTCCCGCGCGTCCTGTCGCGCGACGAGGTCAACAAGCTGCTCGCCGCGCCGAGTGGCACGGAGCCCGCGTCGCTCCGCGACCGCGCGCTGCTCGAGATGATGTACGCCTCCGGTCTCCGGGCGTCCGAGGCGATCGGGCTCGAGCTGAGCGACATCGACCTCGACGAGCAGGTCCTCCGCGCGCGCGGCAAGGGGTCGAAGGAACGCGTCGTGCCGATCGGGCGTGCCGCTCTCGACGCGCTGCGCATCTACCTGGAGCGTGGCCGGCCGAAGCTCGTGCGCGGGCCGGGCGAGGCACACCTCTTCGTCAACTTCCGCGGCGGACCGCTCACGCGCCAGGGCCTCTACAAGATCGTCCGCCGCCACGCGGCGTCGGTCGGCTTGGCGGACCGGATGAGCCCGCACACGCTCCGGCACACGTTCGCCACCCACCTGCTCGCGGGCGGCTGCGACCTGCGCTCGGTGCAGGAGATGCTCGGCCACGCCGACGTGGCCACGACGCAGCTCTACACGCACCTGTCGAGCGACCGGCTCAAGGACGTGTACTTCAAGGCGCACCCACGGGCACGGGTCTAGCTGCGGTCGGCTGATAGAACGGGGCGGGTGTCCCGGGCCGCCCTGCTCCTCGTGGTCATCTGCGTTCCCCTGCTCGCCTCCTGCGGCGAGGAGCCCGACGAGCCACCGCGCATATTCAACGTCAGGACGCCACATGGCAGCAGGCCCGCGGAGTTCCCGAAGGCGGGGATGACGTTCACGCGGCCGCGGAACTGGACGATCCGCCGGCGCGAGTCGCCCGGTGTCTTCGAGCTCGTGTCCGGCGAGGCCGTCGTGGCCGGGTGGGCCTACACGCGCGTGGAGCCGCTGCCCGAGACGGCGGCCCAGCTCGAGGGTGCGAGAACCCGGCTGATCGGCGCGATCAAGGAGCGTGACCCCGACTACCGCGTCGACCGTGCGGTCGTGCGCGAGGTCGCCGGCGCCCCCGCGATCGACGTGAGCGGTGAGCAGACGGTCTCACGCCAGACCCTGCGCACAAGGAGCATCCATGTGTTCGACGGCGACGTCGAGTACGTGATCGAGGCGATCGCGCCGCCCGCCGACTACGACGTCGTCGAGCGCGGCGTGCTGACGCCGCTCCTGAACTCGCTCGAGTTGACGGGCGAGGTCGACGAGGACGCGGGGTGATCGCCGGCCGGCGAGCGTTCGTGATCGTGCTCGACGCGTGCGGCGCCGGCGCGCTGCCGGACGCGGACGAGTACGGCGACGCCGGCACCAACACTCTGCGTCACGTCGGCGAGGCGGAGGGTGGCCTCGACCTGCCTGCGCTCGCGCGGCTCGGGCTCGGCAACGTGACGGAGATCCCCGGCGTCGCGCCCGCCGCGGACCCGGCCGTGCACGGGAGGCTCGCGCCGCTCGGGCACGGCAAGGACACGACTACCGGACATTGGGAGCTGATGGGCGTCGCCGCACCGCGCGCGCCCGTGTACCCGGAAGGCTTCCCGCGCGAAGTCGTGGACGCGTTCACCGCGGCCACCGGCCGCGCCGTCCTCTGCAACGAGCCGCGCGAGGGGCTTCGCGCGCTCGAGGAGTTCGGGCCCGAGCACCTGGAGACGGGCGCGCTCATCCTCTACACGTCGCAGGACTCCGTCTTCCAGCTCGCGGCGCATGTCGACGTCGTGTCTGAGGAGGAGCTCTACCGCCACTGCGCGGCGGCGCGCGCGATCCTCACGGGCGAACACGCCGTCGGGCGCGTGATCGCGCGGCCGTTCCGCGGCCGGCCGGGCGCGTTCGAGCGCACGCCGGGGAGACGGGACTTCGCGCTCGACCCGCCCGCGCGCACGTATCTCGACGAGCTGGCCGAACGCGGGGCGGAGGTGCACGCGGTCGGCAAGGTCGGGCAGGTGTTCAACGGACGCGGGATCTCGGCCACGCACTCCGCGCCCGACAACGCCGTCGGCATCGAGGTGACCGAGCGACTGATCGGCGAGCTGCCGGAGGGTCTCGTGTTCACGAACCTCGTCGACACCGACCAGGTCTTCGGCCACCGCAAGGACACCGCGGGGTTCCACGCCGCGCTGCGCGAGATCGACGCCGCCGTCGCGCGCTGGCTCGAGGCGATGCGGCCGGACGACCTGCTGGTGCTGACGGCCGACCACGGCTGCGACCCCACCCACCCGGGAACGGATCACACGCGCGAATTCGCCCCCCTGCTGGCCGTGTTCGAGGGCCATGACGGGCGACGCTCGGACGGGCTGCTGGCGGACGTGGGGGCGAGCGTGCTGCTGTGGTTGACCGGCGAGCGGCGCCGACCTCCCGGGCGCGCCGTTTCTAAAGGGGGTCTGACCCTCTTTAGGAACTAGCCTCGAAGGCGATGCCCGAGCTGCCCGAGGTCGAGACGATTCGCCGTCAGCTCGCGCCGGCCGTCGAGGGGCGTCGGATCGATGGCATGGAGGTGCTCGACCCGCGGTGGTCCGAGCCCGCCCCGCCGTGGGAGATCGCCAACGCGGTGAGCGGTAGGCGGATCGAGCAACTCGGCCGGCGCGGCAAGTACCTCGTCTGGGAGCTGTCGGGCGACGTTCATCTCGTCATGCACCTGCGCATGACCGGCAACCTGCTCTACACCGACGATGCGCGCTTCGCGCGTGTGCGGATACACCTCGACGACGGCGGCAGCGTGGTCTTCGCCGACCAGAGACGGTTCGGCACGGGCGTCGTCCTCCTCGGCAGCGCCGCGCGCGACGACTATTTCGCCTCGCGGCTCGGCGTCGAGCCGCTCAGCGCCGACTTCACGGCGGAGCACATGCGCGAGCTCGCGCACGGCAGGCGCGCGCCCGCGAAGGCGTTCCTGCTGAACCAGGAGCGGATCGCCGGCGTAGGGAACATCTACGCGGACGAGGCGCTCTTCATCGCCCGGATCCACCCGCTGCGCCCGATCGGCACGCTCAGGGGCAAGCAGTTCGAGGAGCTCCGCGCGGCCGTGGTGGAGGTCCTCGAGGCGGGCATCGATGCGCGCGGCGCGACGATCGACGACTTCCGCCACACGGACGGGGCGAGCGGCGCGTTCCAGGACCGCTTCCTCGTCCACCTGCGCGCCGGTGAGCCGTGCGTCAGGTGCGGCAGCAAGATCGTGAAGATCCGCGCGGCGGGCCGCGGGACGTACCTGTGCCGCCGCTGCCAGCGCGCGCCGCGCGCGGCCTAGGCCGCCAGCAGGTCCTCGAGCACGCCCTCGCGGTCGGCCTCGAGGAGCTCCCGGAAGCCGCCGATGGCGCGCTCCCCGATCAGGATCTGCGGGAACGTCATCTGCCCCGTCAGCGCCACCAGTTCGGCGCGCCCGTCGGGGTCCTTCGCGAGGTTGACCTCCTCGTAGGCCACGCCGCGGCTTTCGAGCAGCGACTTGGCCGAGCGGCAGAAGCCGCAGGGGTCGGTCGTATAGAGCTTGATGTTCGCGTCTCCCGCCATCTGTAGAACAGTCTAGGAATCCGTCATGCCCGGTTCTTTCAAAACCGAAGCGATCGTCCTTCGCTCCATTCGTTATGGAGAGGCTGACCGCATCCTGCACCTGTACTCGCGCGAGCGCGGACGCATAGGTGCGGTTGCGAAGGGCGTGCGGCGGCCGAAGTCGCGCTTCGGCGGCCGCCTCGAGCCGCTCTTCCGCGTCGGCCTCGTGCTGCACGAGGGCCGCGGCGAGCTCTACACGGTCACGGCTGCGCAGACGGTGCACGCCCACGCGCGTGTGCGCGACAGCGGTCCGGCGCTGGCGCGGGCGACCGAGGCCTGCGAGGCCGTCCTGCGGCTGTTCGACAGCGCGGAGCCGAACGTCCCGGCCTACAACCTCCTCTGCCACGAGCTGGCGCTGCTGGACGCGAGCCCGGAGGCCGCCGGCCGGGCGCAGTCGCTGGGGTTCCGGCTCAAGCTGCTCCTTGCGGCCGGCTTCGTGCCGGAGCTCTCCTCGTGCGCGTCGTGCGGCGAGCGCGAGCACCTGGGCGGGTTCTCCGCCGGTGCCGGCGGGGTGGTGTGCGCGGCGTGCGAGGCGGGGTCGTTCCCGCTCGACGCGGCCGCGCACGAGTTCCTCGTGACGGCGCTCGCCCGGCCGCTCTCGGAAGCGCCGGACGCGCCCGAACGCGCCCTGGGGCAGGCGGACCGGGCCATCGCAGAGACGCTGGAGCACCACGCTCACGTGCGTCTCGGGCGAGTCGCGGCCTGACCTAAACTCCGGGCGACCTTGGCCGTCGCCAGCGATACGAAGCTCGTCTACGACTTCACCGAGGGCTCGAGGGACATGCGCGAGCTGCTCGGCGGCAAGGGCGCGAACGTGGCCGAGATGACGAGCATCCTCGGCGCCGAGCGCGTTCCCGCAGGGTTCACGATCACGACCGAGGCGTGTGTCGCCTACATGGAGGCTGACCGGCACGAGCCGCCCGGCCTGGACGAGCAGGTCGCGGAGGCGCTCGACCGGCTCGAGGACCAGGCGGGGAAGCGCCTGGGGGCCGCGGACGACCCACTGCTCGTCTCGGTGCGGTCGGGGGCCCGCGAGTCGATGCCGGGCATGATGGACACGGTTCTCAACCTCGGTCTCACGGACGAGTCCGTCGTCGGCCTCGCCGAGAAGACCGGCAACGAGTGGTTTGCCTGGGACTCCTACAGGCGCTTCGTGCAGATGTTCGGCAACGTCTGCCGTGGCGTTCCCGGCGAGCAGATCGAGGACGCGATCAAGGAGCAGAAGAAGAGCGCCGGCGTGAAACTCGACAGCGAGCTGTCGGTCGACGACCTGAAGCAGCTCGTCGACCGCTTCAAGCAGCTCTACCGCGACGTGACCGACGAGGACTTCCCTCAGGACCCGCAGGTGCAGCTCAAGCAGGCGATCCGCGCGGTGTTCGACTCATGGATGGGCGCGCGCGCCGTCGAGTACCGCCGCATCAACCGGATCCCGGACGACTGGGGCACGGCGGTGAACGTGCAGCAGATGGTGTTCGGCAACAAGGGCGACAGCTCGTGCTCCGGCGTCGCTTTCTCGCGCGACGAGATCACGGGCGAGCCGGAGCCGTCCGGCGACTTCCTGGTGAACGCACAAGGCGAGGACGTCGTGTCGGGGGTACGCACGCCTCGGCCGCTCGAAGAGATGGCCGAGGTGATGCCCGAAGCGCATGCCGAGCTGATGGAGATCCTGCGCACGCTCGAGGCGCACTACCGCGACATGCAGGACACCGAGTTCACCGTCGAGGAAGAGCGCCTGTACATGCTCCAGACGCGCAACGCGAAGCGCCCGGCGCAGGCCGCCGTGCGGTTCGCGGTCGACGCCGTGGAGGAGGGCCTGCTCGAGCGCGAGGAGGCGCTCGCCACGATCGATGCGAGCAGGCTGGACGCGCTCCTGCATCCGACGTTCGACCCTGACGCCGACTTCGACGTGCTGGCTCGCGGTGTGGCCGCGTCACCCGGCGCGGCGAAGGGCGAGATCGTGTTCACCGCCGACGAGGCGGTTGCGGCCGGGGAGGAGGGGCGCGACGTCGTGCTCGTCCGCCCGTTCACCGAGGCCGACGACGTCGCCGGCTTCTTCGCCGCCAAAGGGATCCTCACGAGCGAAGGCGGCAAGGCCAGCCACGCGGCGCTGGTCGCGCGCGGCATGGGCCGGCCGGCCGTATCCGGAGCGTCGGAGCTCGAGATCGACCTCTCCGCGCGCGAGGTGCGCGTGAACGGCACCGTGCTCCAGGCGGGCGACCGGATTGCGATCGACGGCACCACCGGCGTGGTGACGACCGCCGACGTGCCGCTGGTGGCGCCGAAGGTGGACGAGAACTTCGAGCGCGTCCTCGCCTGGGCCGACGAGGTGCGAAAGCTCGGCGTGCGCACGAACGCCGACACGCCGGAGGACGCGCGCAAGGCGCGCGAGTTCGGCGCCGAGGGGATCGGCCTCTGCCGCACCGAGCACATGTTCATGGCGCCGGAACGCCAGGAGAAGATGCGCGCGATGATCATGGCCGACGACGAGGACGCCCGTCGCGCGGCGCTCGATGACCTCCTCCCGCTGCAGCAGGAGGACTTCGAAGGCCTCTTCGAGGAGATGGCGGGGCTGCCGGTCACGATCCGCCTGCTCGACCCGCCCCTGCACGAGTTCCTCCCGCACGAGGCGGACGTCGCCCAGGAAGTCGAGCGCGCGCGGATCGAGATGAGCGACGACCTCGCGGAGCTCGAGAAGACGCTCGAGGCGATCCACCACCTATCCGAGACGAACCCGATGCTCGGCACGCGCGGGTGCCGGCTCGCGATCATCCATCCCGAGATCTACGAGATGCAGGTGCGCGCGATCGTTCGCGCCGCCCTCGCCGTCAAGGAGCGGAGCGGCGAGGCGCCGCAGCTCGAGATCATGATCCCGCTGGTCGCGTACGAGAAGGAGCTCGAGATCATGCGCGAGCTCGTCGAGCGCATCGTCGAGGAGACCGGCGGGTCGGAGCTCGACCTCACCGTGGGGACGATGATCGAGCTGCCGCGCGCGTGCTTCACGGCCGACCGGATCGCCGCGGTGGCCGACTTCTTCTCGTTCGGCACGAACGACCTGACCCAGACCGCGCTGGGGTTCTCGCGCGACGATGTCGAGGGCAAGTTCCTCGCGAAGTACCTCGACGAGAAGATCGTCGACCGGAGCCCGTTCGAGACGATCGACAAGCCCGGGGTCGGCTGGCTCGTCAGGCTGGCCGCCTGGGTCGCGCGCGAGCACAAGCCTGAGCTGAAGCTCGGGATCTGCGGCGAGCACGGCGGCGATCCGGACTCGATCGACTTCTTCCACATGGCGGGGCTCGACTACGTGAGCTGCTCGCCGTATCGCGTGCCGATCGCACGCGTGGCCGCGGCCCAAGCCGCAATTGCCCATTCGGGCTAATGCGCCACTTTTTGGGCGCAGGCGTGTTTCACCCGACATGCGCACTCTCTCCTCCCTCACAGCCGTCCTGTTCCTGCTGATCGCCGCCCCCGCCGGGGCCGCGGTGTCAACGACCCATTCCGGCTGGCTGTGGGGCACCCCGGAGCCACAGGGCAACTCGCTCAACGCGCTCGAGCTTCAGGGAAGCACGGGTTATGCCACGGGCGACTTCGGGACGCTCCTGCGGACGAACGACGGCGGCAGTGCCTGGGGCACGGTGCGCACGGGCCAGACGACCAACTTCCAGGTCATCGACGTGATCGACGCCGACTCCGTGGTGGTCGGATCGGGATGCTCCGCGCGGCGCACCGACGACGGCGGCGCCACCTTCCGGCGCCTGCCGTTCACGTCGAACGAGCGCCGCTGTGCGCGTGGCCTGCGTAGCGTGTCGTTCCCCACGTCCGACGTGGGCTATCTCCTGACGACCGATGGCGGCGTCCTGCGCACCTCGGACGGTGGCCGGAGCTTCTCGGCCAAGAGCGTGCCTGCGGCGGGCGGCCTGTTCAGCGACCTGATGTTCAGAAACGCAAGCGAAGGGCTCGCCACGACGTCGGGCGGCGACGTCTACAGGACGATGAACGGCGGTGACTCGTGGACGCGCGAGTTCGACGGGGATACCGAGCTGATCGGAGTGCTGTTCACGGGCACCCAAGCGGTGGCGGTCGGCAGCGGCGGGCAGTTCCTGGTCTCTGCGGACAACGGCGACACCTGGACTCGTCCCGCGGCCGAGCCGGGTGCGCCTACGCCGCCGGTCGAGGACTTCATGGACGTCCGCTGCGCGTCTGCAACCACATGCCTGACGGTGACCCGCTTCAACGGCAAGGTCTTCAGGACGACTGACGGCGGCAGGAGCTTTACCAACACCGGCGTCAACGGGGCGCTCGCGCTCGACTTCGCGTCGGCAACGCGTGCCGTGACGGTCGGGATCGCGGGCGAGACGCATACGTCCGACAACGGTGGGGTGAGCTTTGCGCAGCTCGGCGCGCGCATCGAGTCCTTCTTCTTCAGCCCGCGCGTGCGAGTGACGTCGCGGGACGTGGTGCATGTCCCCGGCGGGAGCGGCACGCTCGCCCGCACGACCAACGGCGGTGAGACGTGGGCGAACGTCGGAGTTGCCACGGGCGCGGACGTGCTCGATGTCTGGTTCCCGAACGCTTCCGACGGCTACGCGCTGGACTTCAACGGCGGCCTCTTCCGAACGGAGAACGCCGGCAGCAGTTGGAGCATCCTCGAGACGGGCGCGAACGACACGCCGAACGGCATCTACGCGCCGGATGCCTCGCACGTCTTCCTGATCGGGCCGCGTGGCGTGCTCCGCTCCGACGACGGAGGCGAGAGCTTCGAGCGGCACACACACCGTGTGATCCGCAACCGCACGCTGGTGGAGGCCGATGACGCGGGGTCGGCTGTCGTCTTCTGGGGGCCGCGCGTGATCGCCGTGTCCACCAACGACGGCCGCACGTGGCGGCACATCGACCGGCCCACGCGCGCGGAAGTGAGGCACGTCGACTTCATCTCGCCGCGCGTCGGATACGTCCTCTCGGACAACGGCGGGGTCTACTTCACGCGCAATCGCGGCAAGAGCTGGCGTGAGGTGATCGCCTCGGGCTACTCGAACGGCACGCGGCTCGCCTTCGGCGACCGGCGCCACGGCTGGCTCGCGCTGAGCTCCGACCACCCGGGCGTCCTCCGGACGGACGACGGCGGGAAGAGCTGGACGCCGCAGATCCTCAGCCCGACTGTGCTGAACGGGATCGCCGCGTTCGGAGAAGGCCTCGGGTTCGCGACCGATCAGAGGGGCATCCTGTTCACGGAGGACGGTGGCAAGGCCGGTGCCGGCAGTGCGCTCACGCTTGCGGACTCCGGACCGCGCCGTGCCGCGTGGCACGAAGATCAAGGTCAAGGGCAGGCTGTCCCCGGCGGATGGCGGCGAGGACGTCGAGGTGCGCGTCCGCCGGCTGACCGGGCGCGGCTGGCGCGAGATCGACGTCACCCCGAACAGGAACGGCAAGTTCTCGTTCGAGCGGCGGATTCGGCGCCCGATGGTGTTCGTGGCGCAGTGGGAGGGCGATCCCGACTCCGACGGGGACGGTTCGCGCCCGCTGGTCGTGACCTTGGGCCGCTGACGCTCGCCACCTAGACAAACGTACGGTCGCGTCCGCTGCCGCCCTTGGCACAATCGGCGGCCATGTCCGTCGAGCTCGCCACCGGTTTGGGGCACGCCCTCGCCGATCACGCGGCGCCGTCGTATCCGGCGGTCCGCGTGGTCCCGGAGGAGGATTCGCCCGTCCGGACGCCGTTCCAGCGCGATCGCGACCGGATCGTGCACTCCAAGGCGTTCCGGCGCCTCAAGCACAAGACGCAGGTCTTCATCTCCCCGGAGGGCGACCACTACCGGACCCGCCTGACCCACACGCTCGAGACGTGCATGATCGCGCGCACCGTCGCGCGCGCTCTCGGGCTGAACGAGGACCTGACCGAGGCGGTCGCGCTCGGCCACGACCTCGGTCATCCGCCGTTCGGCCACATCGGCGAGAGCGTGCTCGACGCCTGCATGCGCGAGCGCTACGACAGCGGCTTCCGCCACAACGAGCACTCGCTGCGCGTCGTCGAGCGCATCGAGCGCGACGGCCGCGGGCTGAATCTGACGGAGCAGGTTCGCGACGGGATCCTTCACCACACGGGGCCGGGAAAGCCGGCCACCCTGGAGGGCCGGATCGTGAAGCTGGTGGACCGCATCGCCTACATCAACCACGACATCGATGACAGCGTGCGCGCGGGCGTGCTCGATCCCGCGGAGCTACCGCAGGCGGAGATCGCCGTGCTCGGGCCGACGGGCTCGAAGCGCATCGACACGCTCGTCCAGGACCTGGTCGAGCGCTCCGCCGAGGCCGGCGACATCGCCCAGTCGGACGAGGTCGGCGGCGCGATGCTCAGGCTGCGCAAGTTCATGTTCCAGCGCGTCTACCTGACTCCGGACGCGCAGCGCGAGCTGCCGCGCGTCGAGCGGATGCTGCGCGCGCTTTTCGCGCACTACGCGGAGAACCCGCCGCCGTCGGCGGTGGCCGACGCGACGCCCGAGCAGCGAGTGGTGGACTATCTGGCCGGGATGACCGATCGATTCGCCGTCAGGGCGTTCAGCGCCCTCTCGGTGCCGCAGGGGTTCTAGATGGGTTTCACGAAGGAATCGATCGAGCGCGTCAAGGACGCCGTGGACATGGTGGAGCTCGTGGGGGCTCGCACCGAGCTGCGCCGTGCCGGCGGCAGGATGGTCGGGCTCTGCCCCTTCCACGACGAGCGCACGCCGTCGTTCTCGGTGAACGTCGAGCAGAAGCTCTACCACTGCTTCGGCTGCGGCGAGGGTGGCGACGCGATCGGGTTCGTGCAGCAGACCGAGGCGCTCGACTTCCCGGGCGCCGTCGAGTTCCTCGCGGCGCGCTATGGCATCGAGCTGAAGCGCGAGGAGGAGGACCCGCAGGCCGAGGAGCGCCGCCGCCGGCGCGAGCGGCTGCTCAAGCTGGTCGAGCGCGCGACGGTGTTCTACGAGCGCTACTTGTGGGACGCCGCCGAGGCTGAGCCCGCCCGGCGCTATCTCCAGGGCCGCGGCCTGGCCGAGCAGGTGCTGCGCGACTTCCGGATCGGATACGCGCCGAAAGCATGGGATCGCGTGATCACGGCGGCGCAGCGGGACGGCTTCACCGAACAGGAGCTGGCGGGGGCCGGGCTGGGCCGCCGCGGGCGCCAGGGCGGTTTCGGCGACCTGTTCCGCGGCCGGATCATGTTCCCGCTGGCCGATGCCCGCGGGCGGGTGCTCGGGTTCGGCGCGCGCGCGATGCGCGACGACCAGCGGCCGAAGTACATGAACACGCCCGAGGGCGACCTCTACCACAAGCGCCGCCAGCTCTTCGGCATCGACCGCGCCCGCGCGGCGGTGGCCAAAGCGCGCCAGGTGATCGTCGTCGAGGGCTACACGGACGTGCTCGCGCTGCACGCAGGCGGTGTGCAGCAATCGGTCGCGATCATGGGCACCGCGCTCACACCGGAGCAGTTCGCCGAGCTCGCGCGCGCGGCCGGGCAGGACGGCACCGTCGTGCTCGCGCTCGACGCCGACCGCGCCGGCCTCGACGCGATGATGCGCGCGGCGCGCGCGGCGGAGGAGAAGCGGATCGACTTGATGGTCGTCGAGCTGCCCGCCGGACAGGACCCGGCCGATCTCGTCGCCGAGGGCGGGGCGGAGGCCTTCACGAGGCTGCTCGAGCGCGCGATCTCAGTGCCCGAGTTCCAGACGCGCCGGGTGATGGCGGAGGCGGACCTCTCGACGCCACATGGCCGCGACCGTGCGCTGGAGGCGGTCCGCCCGATTCTCACGGGCGTGCGCCGGCCGGCGACCAGGAACGAGCTCGTCAGCTACGTCTCGGACAGGCTCGACGTTCCGGCGAGCAACGTGGTGACCGAGCTGGCGGAGGGCGCCGCCCCGATCACGGTCCAACCGCGGCAGGCCGAGCCGATCGCGGCTCCGACGGCGCTCGACGCGATCGCGCGCGCCGAGCGCTCGTTCCTCGCCCAAAGCGTCGGCCGGGGCGAGCTCGGACACCGCTATCTACTGAGGCTGACCGACGAGCACCTGACGTCGGCACCGCTGCGCGAGGCGCGCGACTGGCTCAAGGCCCACTTCGACGCGCCACTCGCGGGATTGGAGAGCGAGGATCCGACGCTCGCTGCGTTGGTTACCGATGTGGTTGCTCTCGCCGACGAAGAGCCTGCAACGGACCCCGTGTTGCGCTTAAGCTTCTTCCAGCTCGAACTCAGACGCATCGAGCGGGCGTTGCGACATGCGGAGCGCGAAGGCGACTTTGAGCGTCAGCGCGAGCTGTGGGAGGAACGTGAAGGGGTACGAGGCGGGATATCAGACGTGATGGGGGAGACGGCGTGAGCACCGAGGGCGCGCGCGACGAGCTCGGCTTCGACGCCGACCCCTACGAGGCGTTCGACGAGGGCGGTGTAGCGCAGCCCGATGTCGCGGCTGTCGAGCCACAGGGCGGGCACGAGGACGCCGTCCGCACCTACCTGAAGTCGATCGGCCGCGTGCGGTTGCTCACGAAGGAGGACGAGGTCCGGCTCGCCAAGCGCGTCGAGCAGAACGACATGGGTGCGAAGAACGCGCTGATCGAGGCCAACCTGCGCCTGGTCGTCTCGATCGCGAAGCGCTACTCCGGCCGCGGGCTGACGCTGCTCGACCTGATCCAGGAGGGCAACCTCGGCCTCATCCGCGCGGTCGAGAAGTTCGACTGGCGCCGCGGGTTCAAGTTCTCCACCTACGCGACCTGGTGGATCCGTCAGGCGATCACACGCGCGCTCGCCGATCAGTCGCGGACGATTCGGATCCCGGTGCACATGGTCGAGCGCATGAACAAGGTCTCCCGCACGCGCCGGGCGCTGCTCCAGGCGACCGGACGCGAGCCCTCCGCGGCCGAGATCGCGGCCAAGCTCGACGGCCTCGACGAGCGGCAGGTCGAGGACATCCTGAAGCTCGGCCAGGAGCCCGTGTCGCTCGAGACGCCAGTCGGCGGCGAGGAGGGCGACGCCGCGCTCGGCGACTTCATCGAGGACGGGCAGTCGCAGCGCCCCCACGAGACGGTGGCCGCGCAGCTGCGCGACCACGACCTCGCCAAGGCGCTCGAGGGCCTGCCGTGGCGCGAGCGGCGCGTGCTCGAGCTGCGCTACGGCCTCGCGGGCGATGCGCCGATGACGCTCGAGGACATCGGCAGCGAGGTGGGCGTCACACGCGAGCGCGTGCGCCAGATCGAGTCGAAGACGCTCGCGAAGCTGAAGTACTCCGAGGGCGGCGAGAAGCTCCGGGGTACGACGGACAACACCTAGCGCAGCGGAATGCGGACGCTCAGCGTCGCGGGCTCGGACTTCATGTCCCCGCACGAAGACGACGCCGCCTCCACGACGACGCGTATGCGATAGGTGCCCTCCTTCCGGTAGTAGTGGCTGGTGAGCGGGAATGAGAGCCGGCGCGCGCCGCCCTGGAAGAGCAGGGCGCCCTGCTGGCCGTCGCCCCACCGCAGCGAAAATCCGCCGATTCGCCCACGCTCCGTCTCCGCGCTCACGTGCAACTTGACGCGATGCCCGTTCTCGCTGGCGCGGCGCGCGGTCAAGTCCGTCACCTGCGGCCGGGGGCAACGCGGCTCCTTCTGTGCCTGAGTGGCCGGCTGCGGAACCGGGGCGGGGTCTTCTTCCGAAGGGATGAGGATCAGCGCGATTCCGGCGCCAGCCGCTGCAAGGACGAGGAGGACAGCCCAGCGTCGCATCTATGTGGGCTACGGCGAGCGAGGCGATTTCGTCACGCGCGCTGGCGCTACGCTTGCCAGCGCGGTCCGGGGTAGCTCAATGGCAGAGCGAGCGGCTGTTAACCGCTAGGTTGTGGGTTCGAGTCCCACCCCCGGAGTTTTTCCTCCAGGACGTCCGCGGCGACCGCCGCTCCATCGTTCCTCTCCGCCCAGCTCCGCAAGCTCGCGCGCCCGTGAAGCGAAGCCCGGCTCGGACAGCACGCGCCGCACCGCAAGCCTGACCCCGCGCTCGGTCACGAGCCGGCGCGGCAACGAAACCCCCGCGCCCGCCCACGAAACGCGCGCCGCGTTCTCCGCCATGTCGCCCGCCGCCGGGCACGCGACGAGCGGCACGCCGCTCGCCAGCGCACGCACCACCGTGCCGTGGCCCGCGTGGCAGACGACGGCCGCGCAGTGCGGCATCGTGCGCGTATAGGAGAGCCAGTCCACGACGCGCGCGTTCGACGGTACGGGCAAATCGCCGATCGGGTAGCCGCGCACGTTCGTCGTCGCGAGCACGCGCACCGGCTCGTCAGCCAGTCCCGCGAGCGCCGCGCGCAGCATGCGTTGGTTGCGGTCCTGGGACGTGCTCGGCGCCACCAGCACGAGCGGGTCGTCGCCCGGCGGGAGCTCGACATCGTCCGCAGGGCGCTCGTACATGAGCGGCCCCGTCACGCGCACCCACGGCCACGACGAATGGCGCGGATACTCGAGCTGCGGGAACGTCGCGACCAGCGCGAGCTCGCGCGAGATCCCGCCGTGCACGTGGTCGAGCGGCGGCAGTTCGAGTCGACGGCGCGTTTCGTTCAGCTCCTCCCGGCCCCGCTCGGTACCCGCCCGGACGATCGGGTCGAGCGCGCGCCACAGCGCGGAGCCGAGCGGAGTGCGCGGCAGCCGCGCGCCGATCGAATACGGCGGGAATCCGGGCTCCGACACCGGGAGCACGTGCGGCACGAGCGTCACCCAGCGCCGGCCCGACAGCTCGGCGGCGAGCCCCGCGGCAATCGTGAGGATGTCCGCGACCACCACGTCGGGGTCGACGTCGTCGATCAGCGGCTGGGTCTCATGCGCCGCCCGCACAGCCGCCTGGTAGGGCTTCAGCGGCTTCTCGCGCGTGGGAAAGACCTGGTACTCGGGCGCGGGCTCGAAGCGCATGCCGAGCGCCTCGACGTCGTCCTGCCACTGCGCCCACGTCTCGAGACACACGTCGTGCCCGCGACGCGCCAGCTCGGCCCCGAGGGCGATCGCCGGGAACGCGTGCCCGGGGTCGCCGAAGGCGGCGAGTAGGAAGCGCCGGCCGCTCAGGCCGCCATCTCGGCCAGATCGCGCATCATGCGCGAGCGGTCCTCAGCCGTGAACGCGAGCGGGGTCGAGACGAACGTCCCGACGCCGGCGTCGCGGTACGCCTGCAGCCGGTCGCGCACGCGGTCCTTCGGCCCGACGAGCGACACCGTGTCGATCAGCTCCGGTGAGAGCGCCGCGGCCGCCTCGTCCTTCTTGCCGTCGAGGTACAGGTCCTGCACCTCCTTGGCGTTCTGCTCGAACCCGTACCGCTGCACGAGCTGGTTGTAGAAGTTCTTGTCGCGCGAGCCCATGCCGCCCACGTACAGCGCGAGGATCGGCCGCACCTTGTCGCGCGCGGCGTCGACGTCGTCCTCGATGCAGAGGTTCACGTTCGGCGCGATGTCGAACGAGTCGTCGATCGCCTTGCCGTTTCCCGCCTGTGCGGCGCCCTCCTCGAGCAGCTTCTTCGACTCGCCGACGTGCTCGGGCGAGAAGAAGAACGGCAGCCACCCGTCGGCGATCTCGCCACACAGCTGCGTGTTCTTCGGCCCGATCGCGGCGATGTAGATCGGGATCCGCTCCTGCACCGGCCCGATCATGAGCTTCAGCGCCTTGCCCGGCCCGTCGGGCAGCGGCAGCTCGTAGTAATCGCCGTCGAACTCGAGCCGCTCGCGGGCGAGCGCCTTGCGCAGGATCGCCACGTACTCGCGCGTGCGCAACAGCTGCTTGCCGAAGCGCTGCCCGTGCCACCCCTCGGCCACCTGCGGGCCCGAGGTGCCGATCCCCAAGATCACGCGGCCGTTCGAGAGCTGGTCGAGTGTCGCGGCCGTCATCGCCGTCATGGCGGGGGAGCGGCCCGGCATCTGGAAGATCGCCGAGCCGATCCGGATCTTCTCCGTCTGGCCCGCCAGCCAGGCGAGGACCGTCGCCGCGTCGCTGCCGTACGCCTCCGCCGTCCAGACCGAGTCGTACCCGAGCGATTCCGCCTCCCGCACGACCTCCAGCTGCTGCTCGGCGGTGAATCCGAGGCCCCAGTAGCCCACGTGCAGCCCGAGTCGCATGCAAACTTCCTTTCAGTCAGGAGGAGCGCCCTTGAAGGCGCAGACGGTGACGGTTAGTTTGGAGGGCGGCGGGCATCCTATTGGCACGCGAGGTGAAGTGATTTGAGGCGCAGACGCCGGCCGGCGCAAGAACTGAGGGTCGCCATCGAGTGGCTCCCGATCGATACGAAGCGGGCGATGCTCGACGCGATCGAGCACAACCGCATCATCGTCGGCGCGTACACCGACCGCGACGGCGGCGTGTGCCCGATGCTCGCCGCGCACCGCAACGGAGGCCGCACGAGCTACGCGAGCTTCGCCCGCGCCTGGGACAGCTACACCGGCGTGGGCCACCGCTCGCGCCCCGCTACGGAACGCGAGCTCACCACGCTCAAGTCGATGCTGGAGGCGAGCCTCGCCTCGGACGCCCCTGACGGGACCACGCTCGGCAAGGCGATCGCCGACCACCGCAAGTTGCAGGGCCGCGCGCCGCGGCCGAAGGCCGACACCGGCGAGCGCAACCGCATGCCCGAATTGCGCAAGCGCCACGGCTGGGCGTGGACGCGCCTGTTCCGCCGCTACGAGGACTACGAGCTGGCTATGGCCGAGCTCGAGGGCGAGTCACGGGGCGGCGTGGACGTCACCCGGGCGGATGAACTGGATCTCCGGGACCACGCAATTCGCTGACGTCCGCAGCAGGAAGCGCACCGCCTCGGCGATGTCCTCCGGCTGAATCATCTCTTCCTTCGGCACCTGGCCCTCGACCCAGTCGGTCATCGGCGTGGCGACGAAGCCGGGGCAGAACGCCGTCACCTGCACGCCGTCCTTGCCCAGCTCGCCGTGCATCGCCTGGCTCAGGCCGACGACGCCCGCCTTGGTGGCCGAGTAGGCCGCGAGCCACGGCTGCCCGGCCTTGCCGGCGATCGACGCCGTGTTGACCACGAGCGCCTTGCTGTGCTCGGCGCCCGCCTCCTTCAGCATGGGAATGCAGTCGCGGGTGGTGAGATAGACCGAGCGCAGGTTGACGTCGAGCTGCATGTCGAGCTTCTTCGTCTCGTAGCCGGCGATTTCGCCGCCGATGCCGACGCCGGCGTTGTTCACGAGCACGTCGAGCCTCCCGAAGCGCTCCCGGTGCTGGGCGACGAGCTTCGCGATGTCCTCCTCCTTGGCCATGTTGGCCGGGACGGAGAGGGTCTCGATGCCGTCGGCCTCGAGCTGCTTGGCGGCCTCCTCGAGCTTCTCCGGCCTGCGGGCGGAGACGGTGACCCCGTAGCCGTCCTGGCCGAGCGCCCGCGCGATGGCGAGGCCGATCCCGCTCGAGGCTCCGGTGATGAGCGCGGCACGTTGTGCTGGCATGAAGGCGCGGACCATACAGCGCGACCGCTCGAGGCTTTCTCATAGGGTGCAGGCCCGTGAGGCGATCAATTGTGCTGGCCGCGTTCCTGGCCGCGCTGCTCGCGGTCGTGGCTGCGGGCTGTTCCGACTCGGGTGACGACGGCGACGAGGCCGCGCCCCCGCCCGCGCGGGCGAAGGACTTCCCCGACCCCTCGGGCAAGACGCTCGCGCAGCTGCGGGAGGGGCTCGGCCCCGGTCCCGTGCTGTCGCCGTCCGTGTCGCTCTTGGAGCCGGGGGCGAACCGGCTCGGCTTCGGTCTGTTCGACCGGGCGCGCAAGCAGATCATCGATGCCCCGGCGGCGCTCTATGTGGCGCCCATCGACGGCGGCCCGGTGCACGGCCCGTTCCCGGCGCGGTACGAGTCACTCGCGGTCAAGGCGCAGTTCCAGAGCGAGGGCGTGAAGGCCGATCCCGACGCGGCGACGTCGGTGTACGTCTCCGACGTCAAATTCGACAAGCCGGGCGACTACGAGGTCTTGGGCGTGGTCGAGCTCGACGACAACCTCGTCGCTGCCGAGCGCGTGGCGGTGCGGGTCGTGAAGGACGGCCCCGTGCCGGAGGTGGGTGAGCAGGCGATCAGCGTCCACACCCCGACCACGGCGGACGTCGGCGGCGATGTGGCGCAGATCGACACGCGCGTCCCGCCGAGCACGATGCACGACGCGGACCTCGCCGACGTGCTCGGCGAGAAGCCGGTCATGCTCCTGTTCGCCACCCCGGCGCTCTGTCAGAGCCGCGTCTGCGGCCCTGTGGTCGACATCGCGGAGCAGGTGAAGGCCTCCTACGACGGCGACGCCGAGTTCATCCACATGGAGATCTACAACGACAACGAGCTCGACAAGGGCTTCCGCGAGCAGGTGATCAAGTGGAAGCTGCCGACCGAGCCGTGGGTCTTCACGATCGACAGCGAGGGCAAGGTGGCCGCGCGAATGGAGGGCGCGTTCAGCGTGCGCGAGCTCGAGGACGCGATCGCCAAGGCGGAGTGACCGCCCGGCCAGGCGCTAGCTTTGGCGCGGGGCCCGTAGCTCAGCTGGTTAGAGCAGCGGACTCATAATCCGTAGGTCCCAGGTTCGAGTCCTGGCGGGCCCATTCGTGACCTCCGCCGTACGGTGCATCCTGGCCGTCGCGCTTGTCGCGCTGGCTGCCTGCGGCGAAAGCGGTTCGTCGACGACCGCCGAGCCGGACGTCCCGATCGTGGCGACCCTGGGCGACTCGATCACGGCAGGGGCGCCCGGCTGGAGCCCGAACCCGAGCCTGCGTGCCGTGATCGAGTCGCAGGGGCAGCTCACACGTTCGAGCCAGTGGCAGCACTGGGCAGACAAGGCGACTGACGGCGCGTTCCGGTTTCGCAACTGCGGCGTGGAGGGGGACCGCACGGATGAGATCGAGGCCCGGTTCGCACGCTGTACCGCGGGTGCCGACGTGGTCGTCGTCCAGGGCGGCACGAACGACCTCACCCAGGGCCGGACCGTCGCCGCCGCGGTGGCGAATATCCAGGACATCCTCGGACGTGCCCGGGAGGCGGGGTTGCGCGCGCTCGTGACGACGATCCCGCCCATCAACGGGCGCTATCGGACTTGGGCAGCGGTGGTGCGGCGCCTGAACAGCCGCATCAGGTCGCTTGCGCAGGACGAGGGGGTGCCGGTCATCGACTTCTTCGGCCGGCTCGAGGACCCGCGCCGGCCCGGCCACATGCCCGCGCGGTGGACCGCCGATGGCATCCATCCGACGGTCAGGGGCTATGAGCGCCTAGGCGACGCCGCGGCGCGTGCGCTGCAGTGAACCGCTAGGCGTTCGCTACGACCGGCTGTGTCTCGACGCTGTCGATCGTCGCGTGTCCAGGTCCCGGGTTCTCGCGCAGCATCTTCACGAAGCCCTCCGCGTTCTCCTCGGAATCCCACACGATCGTCGCGGCACCCTTCGTCTGCCCGTCGCCATACCAGTAGCCGGCGACGAAACCGGGCGCCTGCGACACGCGCGGGACGATCTCGCTTCGGAGGTAATCGACCGCTGCTTCAGGGTCGTTGATGGTGACGTTCACGAGTGCTACGTGCATGGCTGCCTCCAGGGGTCGAGTCTGGAGCGACACTAACCCCTCGCCGCCCATAACGGAAGGAACCGCGAGGCCGCGGGCGAATCCCACCCGCGTGAGCCGCAACGGCACCTCAGCGCTGACCCTTTCTGACGAGATCCGCTCCCGCTTCGAGGAGTTCTCGCGCTCGCAGAAGGACGTCGGCCAGTACATCGTCGACCACCTCGACGAGGCCGCCTTCCACACGGCGGAGGAGCTTGCCCGCCGCGCCAACACGTCGAGCTCGACCGTCGTCCGGTTCGCTCAGGCGCTCGGCTTCGAGGGCTTCCCCGAGCTGCAGCAGTGTGCGCGCGACGAGTACCGGCGCCAGCGCGAGAACGGCACGCTGACGGAGACCGCCGGCACTGCGCCGCTCTTCCCGATCGACCAGACCGAGTTCGAGGCCGCGCTGGCAGCCGACCACACGAACGTCGAGGAGACCGCGCGCAAGATCGACCGCGACGAGGTCGCGGCGGCGATCGAGGCGATCTCGCGTGCTGAGCGAATCGTTCTGTGCGGAACCGACCAGATGGCGTTCTTCGCCAGCTACCTGCGCCACCTGCTGATGCTGCTCGACCTCCGCTGCGAGGTCGTGGCGTCGCCGTCGCAGGAGGGCCTCGCCCGGCTCGGCCGGATCGACGAGAACACGCTCCTGATCGGGTTTTCGGCCGGGCGCCCGCATCCGCTCGTCGTGCGAGCGATGAAGCTCGCCCGCCATCGCAGCGCGGCGACGATCGCGATCTCCGACGCGACCCTCTCCGAAGTGACGAAGCTGGGCGACCAGCGCCTCTACTACTCCTCGAACAGCCCGGCATACGTGCGCTCGCACACCGCGCTGCTCGGCCTCGTCCAGGCACTCGCCTACGGCGTCTACGCGCTGGACGAACCCGCCTACCTGGACCGCATCAAGGCCTTCAAGCTGAAGTGACGCTCCGCGGGCATCCCTGCCCGCCTTCTGAGGGCAAAGCTCGCCTCCGGCTCGCGTAATCCCCTCCCTATAGTTGGAGAGGTGAAGCAAGAAGGCACTTTCCGCGTCAAGGCGGGCCTCGCCGAGATGCTCAAGGGTGGCGTGATCATGGACGTCGTCACCGCCGACCAGGCCAAGATCGCGGAGGCCGCGGGGGCGTGCGCCGTCATGGCGCTCGAGCGCGTCCCGGCCGACATTCGCGCCGCGGGCGGCGTCGCGCGCATGGCCGATCCGACGAAGATCACGGAGATCCAGGAGGCGGTCACGATCCCGGTCATGGCGAAGGCCCGCATCGGGCACTTCGTCGAGGCGCGCGTGCTCGAGGCGCTCGACGTCGACTACATCGACGAGTCGGAGGTGCTCACGCCCGCCGACGAGGCGAACCACATCGACAAGTGGGCGTTCAAGGTGCCGTTCGTGTGCGGCGCGACCAACCTCGGCGAGGCGCTCAGGCGGATCGGCGAAGGTGCGGCGATGATCCGCTCGAAGGGCGAGGCGGGTACCGGCAACGTCGTAGAGGCCGTCCGCCACATGCGCCTGATCCGGGGCGAGATCCGCCGGCTGACCACGCTGGAGCCGCACGAGCTCGCGACCGCCGCAAAGGAGCTGCAGGCACCGGTCGAGCTCGTCAGGGACGTCGCCGAGACCGGCCGGCTCCCGGTCGTCCTGTTCTGCGCGGGCGGCATCGCGACGCCCGCCGACGCGGCGCTGATGATGCAGCTCGGCGCCGAGGGCAACTTCGTCGGCTCCGGCATCTTCAAGTCGGAGGACCCGGAGCGGACGGCGAAGGCAATCGTCGAGGCCACCACGCACTTCGAGGACCCGGAGCGGGTCGCGGAGGCGTCTCGTGGCCTGGGCGAGGCGATGAAGGGGCTGGAGATCTCGACGCTCGGCGCCGACAACGGCGGACCGGGCCTGCTCCAAACCCGCGGCTGGTGACGGTCGGCGTCCTCGCCCTCCAGGGCGACTTCGAGGCACACGCGAAGATCCTGCGCGAGCTGGGAACGACACCGCGCGAGGTCCGCACGCCCAGCGACCTCGAGGCCTCGACGCGCTGGTCATCCCCGGTGGGGAATCGACGACCATGTCCCTGGGGATCGAGCGGGAAAACCTGGCCGCCCCCCTACGTGATCTCGTGAAGAGCGGGGTACCGACCCTCGGCACATGCGCCGGTTTGATCATGCTCGACCGGGATCACCTGAAGCTTCTTGACGTGTCGACTCGCAGGAACGCGTTCGGCCGCCAGTCGCACTCGTTCGAGACCGAGCTCACGCTCGAGGGCGAGCCGATCACGGCGGTCTTCATCAGGGCGCCGTGGGTCGAGGAAGTAGGAGAGGATGTGGAGGTGCTCGCAGAGGTGGACGGCCATCCCGTTGCGGTGCGGCAGGACAACGTTCTTGCCGTGTCCTTCCATCCTGAGTTGACCGATGACGTGCGTGTGCACGCCTGGCTAAGAGAAGGAGCTCGCGTATGAGGGACCAACGCGCAGACGCGCTCGCGCAGATTCTCGTCCGCTACTCGACGAACGTCCAGCCGGACGACGTCTGCGTGATCCAGTCGACGACCGAGGCCGAGCCTCTCGTGCAGGCGATCTACGAGGAGGTCCTGCGCGCCGGCGGCTTGCCGATCATGCAGCTGACGACCGAGGCGGCCGCGCCCGCCTTCTACGAGCTGGCCAGCGAGAAGCAGCTCGAGTGGGTTCCGCCGACTGCGACGTGGGTGGCCGAGAACGCCGACGTGCGCATCGCCGTCATGGCGGACGCCAACACGCGCGGCCTGTCGCAGGTCGACCCGAAGCGTCAGGCGATCACGCAGAAGGCGCGCAAGCCGCTGATGGACACGAGCATGAAGCGCGCCGCCGAGGGCAGCTACCGGTGGTCGCTGACGCTGTTCCCGACGCACGCGTACGCATCCGAGGCTGGGATGTCGCTCGCCGCGTACGAGGACTTCTACTACCGCGCTTGCCTCGCGACCGACGAGGAGCCGGTCACGGCGTGGCAACGCCAGTCCGACGAGGTGAAGCGCCTGGCAGCGTGGATGGAGGGCAAGGAGGAGGTCCGCATCACCGGGCCCGACACCGACATCACCCTGGGCGTTGCCGGTCGCACCTTCATCCCATGCGTGGGCGAGCACAACATGCCGGACGGAGAGTTCTTCACCGGCCCGATCGAGGACTCGGTGAACGGCGAGGTCGCCTTCTCGTTCCCGGCCACCTATGCCGGCCGCGAGGTCGCCGGTGTCCGCTTCAAGTTCGAGGACGGCAAGGTCGTCGACGCCTCAGCGGAGCGCGGTGAGGAGTTCCTCATCGAGATGCTCGACACCGACGAGGGCGCGCGCCGCCTGGGCGAGCTGGGCATCGGCACCAACTACGGCATCGCCACGGGCACCAAGGAGATCCTGTTGGACGAGAAGATCGGCGGCACCGTCCACATGGCGATCGGGATGAGCTATCCGGAGTCCGGCGGCGTCAACGACTCCGCCGTCCACTGGGACATGGTCTGTGACCTCCGTCAGGGCGGCGCGATCACGGTCGACGGCACCGAGATCCAGCGCGACGGAAAGTTCGTTGTCTAGGGGGCAGTGATGGCGGGCCATTCCAAGTGGGCCTCGATCAAGCACAAGAAGAAGGCGACCGACGCGAAGCGGGGCGCGCTCTTCACGAAGCTGACGCGGGCGATCCAGGTCGCCGCGCGTGAGGGCGGGGGAGACCCGACGGGCAACCCGGCGCTGGCGCTCGCCGTCCAGAAGGCGAAGGACGCGTCGATGCCCAAGGACAACATCGAGCGCGCGATCGCGAAGGGCACGGGCGCCGACGCGGATGCCGAGTCGTTCGAGAGCGTCCTCTACGAGGGCTACGGGCCGGCGGGAGTGGCGGTACTCGTCGAGTCGCTGACCGACAACCGCAACCGCACAGGCTCCGAGGTGCGCCACATCTTCACGAAGTCGGGTGGCAACCTGGGCGAGCCGGGCTCGGTGGCCTGGGTATTCGACAAGAAGGGCGTGATCGTCGTGGACGGCGAGCGTTACTCCGAGGACGATCTGTTCGCCGCCATCGATGCCGGCGCCGAGGACGTCTCGGTCGACGAGAACGTGTACGAGGTGGTCACGGCGCCCGAGGACCTCGAGACGGTGCGCAAGGCGCTCGTCGACGCGGGGGTGGACCTGGAATCGGCCGAGCTCGCGATGCAGCCGAAGAGCACGGTGGACGTGCCCGAGGACCAGGTCGCCCAGCTCATGCGCCTGATGGACGCGCTCGAGGAACACGACGACGTCAACGCCGTGCACGCGAACTTCAATGTCGACGCCGAAGTGCTCGAGCGGGTGGCGGGGTAGCGATGGACATCGATCCCGCTTCAGTCGACGCGGCCGCGTTCGTGAAGGCGATCGCGGATACGCCGGAGGACCAGCTTGCCGCGGGGATGGCGGACGAGAAGGTCCGCGCGCTCGTGCTCGATGGGATCTTCAGCCAGATGGCCGAGCATTTCGACGCGGAGAAGGCGGCCGGCACCGAGGCCGTGATCGAGTGGCGGATCCTCGACAGGCCCGGCGGCGGGCACGATCGCTACCAGGTCGTCATGGCCGGCGGCAACTGCACGATCGTGCCGGATGGTGACCAGGCGCCGCGCGTCACTTTCACGATGAAGCCGGTCGACTTCCTGAAGCTGGTCACCGGCAATGCGGCCGGTCCGACGATGTTCATGACGGGCAAGCTGAAGATCGACGGCGACCTGATGTTCGCCGCCAGCGTTCAGTCGCTGTTTCGGATCCCGAGCTAGGACGCCACGGCGAGGCGTGTCTCGCCGAGGTCGTAGCGGTGTGCCGCATCGCAGAGCACGTCGAGCATCGCCTGAGTGGCCGGCGAGTGCTTGCCTCCCGGCAGCGTGACGGCGTAGATGTCGCGCTTCGGCTTCGCTCCCACCAGTGGGCGGATCGCGATGTCGGGCCGGTAGGCGGCCAGGCCGAGCGACGGGATCATCGCCACGCCGACGCCGGCGGCGACTAGACCCTGGACCGTCAGGTAATCGTCCGACTCGAACGCCACGCGCGGCTCGAAGCCGGCGGCGCGGCACTCGTCCGCGACGATGATGCAGCACGGGCAGGAGGAAGTCGTCTGCACCCATGCCTCGCTCTCGAGGTCCTTCAGCCTGATCTTGGCCTTCGACGCGAGTGGGTGGTCCTCGGGTAGGACGACCGACATCGGATCCTCGAGCAGGTGGATTTTCTCCATGTCACCCAGGTCGCCGGCGCCATGGGGCTCGAACAGGATCGCTATGTCGAGCTGCCCGGCCTTCAGCGCGGGCACGCTCTCCTCGGGATCCGACTCCTTCAGCAAGATCTCGACCGCGGGGTACTGCTCGTGGAATGTCGCGATCGCGTGCGGCACGAAGGTGGAGCCGGCGGTGGCGAACGACGCCACGCGGACCCGCCCGCCGCGGAGGCCGGCGATCGCCTCGAGCTCAGCCTCGGCGTCGGTTATCCGGGTGAGGATCCCGTCCGCATGCCGCACGAGCGCCTCACCGGCGTCGGTCATGCGTATTCCGCGTGCGCCGCGGTCGACCAGCGTGCTGCCGGTCTCGCGTTCGAGCGCCGCGATTTGCTGGGAGACGGCCGACTGCGTGTAGGAGAGCGCTTCGGCCGCGGCCGAGAAGGAGCCCTGCCGCGCGACCTCGTGGAGGACCCTCAAACGCTTGACATCGAGCATAAGCGCACCTTATCACAGGTACAACGGAGTGTCATTTGATCTGATACCTCAACAGTGGGATTGTTTAGCCCATGGAAACCCGATACCAGGAGGCCACCATGGCACCCGAGATCACCATCCGGCAGGCGACCACAGCCGACGCGTTCGCCCTCCGCCGCCTCGCGGCGCTGGACGATCGGGCGGCTCTCCACGGCACGGTCCTCGTGGCCGAGCAGGCCGGCGAGCTCCGCGCCGCGCTCAGCATCGACGACGGCCGTGCGATCGCCAACCCGTTCGCGCCCACCGCGAAGCTCGTCGACATGCTGCGCGTGCACCGCGGCTTCGCGGAGACCGTGGCGGCCTAGCGATGACTTCCCAGCTCACCGCTCTTGCGGCGGCGGATCATCAGGCTGAGCTTTACGAACGCGCCAGAGCGGCACGGCTCCAATCCCCTTCAGCTGCTTCTGGCCCGCAGCCGAGAACCGGTAGCCGGCGTCCTCGCAAGCGTCGGCTACCGGCTCGGTTACCAGCACGCTTCCGGGCCGCGCGCGCGAACACACCCTGCTAGCCAGGTTCACTGGCCGCCCGTACCAGTCGCCCCAGCGGCCGACCGCCAGGCCAGACGCAAGGCCCGCGCGCAGCTCAGGGAACTCTTCATCGGCCTGCGCCGCATCGACGAGATCGAGCGCGAGGTCGAGCAGCGGCCCGGTGTCCGGCGAGACGAACATCGCCGCGTCGCCGATCATCTTCACCACGCGCGCGGGCGGGCGCAGCAGGTCGGTGGCCATCGCGCCGAGGCGGTCGGCCACGCTGCCGATGTGCGCGTCCTCGGCCTCTTCCGACAGCTCGGTCCAGCCGACGATGTCGGCGAAGCACACCGTGACCTGACGCTGTCCGGCGGCTATGTCCGCCCGGTCGGCAACCTCGTGCCGTAGCTGATCCACGAGCTGGAGGTCGTAGACGTAGGCGAGCGTCGACTCCATCAGGTCCGCCATCGGTCGGGCGAGCCGCGCCTGCTGCGCGACGTCGTACTCGGTCGAGTCGGGGCCGAGGAAAGCCTGCGCCATCACAAACCGGGAAGCCTCCGCCGCACGGGCTAGCGACTGGCCCAGGACGCGCGCCATGTCGACGATGCCGTCGGGCGACACCCCCGCGTCGAGGAACTGCTTGATCCGTTTCGCCGCCTCGAGATCGCGCTCGCCATAAGCGACGTCGTCGGGCGGCGTGGTCGCCAGGCCCAGCGCTCGCCATTGCGACGTGAGGAGCTCGTACTCGATCCCGCTCTGCTCGGCGATCTCCCGCGCGCTGTAGCGCGGCTCCTCACGCAGCGCGCGCTCAACCGGCAGGAACATCAGCCGCCCCTCGTCGACGGCTGCGCGCAGCTCGTCGAGCGGGACGCCGTCCGCATGCAGCTCGCGCAGAATCGCGATCCGGGCTTCCCGGTCCTTGCCGTCGAGCCCTTCCAGCAGGCCTTCGGCCATCCAGTCGGGTTCGGCCATGCGCGGACGGTACTTCTTAGAGGCGTCCGCCTGCCCGCGCAGAATCACAGGAATGGTGGTCGTCCTCGGCATCGATCCCGGTACCGCCCATACCGGCTATGGGGTGGTTCTCTCGCGCGGGCAAGAGCTCGCGGCGCTCGACGGCGGCGTGATCGGGACAGGCCCCGACGAGGCGCTGGAACGCCGCCTCGCCCGGATCCATGCGCGCGTCTGTGACCTGATCGCTCGCTACGAGCCGACCGCGCTTGCGGTCGAGGACCTCTTCTTCGGCCAGAACGCACGCACCGCATTCGCCGTGGGCCAGGCGCGCGGAGCGGTGCTGCTGTCGGCCGGCATGGCGGGGATCCCGTGCTTCTCGTACACACCCCAGGCCGTCAAGCAGGCCGTGTGCGGATCGGGCGGCGCCGACAAGAGCCAGGTGCAGCGCATGGTCGGCGCGCTCCTGAGCCTGCCCGAGCCGCCCAAGGACGACCATGCCGCCGACGCGCTCGCCGTCGCGATCTGTCACGCCAACGGCGCCGGCCTGAAGGCGGCGCTCGCGTGATCGCCTCGGTCCGCGGGCCGGTCACCGCGCGCAAGACGGACCACGTCGTCGTCGAGTGCGCGGGCGTCGGGTATCGCGTCGCGGTCTCGGCCGAGACGCTGCGCGCAGTGCCGCGTGCGGGCAAGGACGTCCTGCTCCACACGCACCTCGTGATGCGCGACGACGCGATGCACCTGTACGGCTTCGCCTCCGAGGAGGAGCGCGAGCTGTTCCTCATGCTGATCGCCGTCCAGGGTGTCGGGCCGAAGGTGGCGCTCGCTGTCCTGTCGGGCGGCAAGCCGCGCGAGCTCCTGAACGCGATCGCGACCGGCGATGCAGCCCGGTTCCAGGCGGTGCCGGGCATCGGCAAGCGGACGGCCGATCGCATCATCGTCGAGCTGCGCGAGAAGGTCGCCGGCCGCGTCAGCGACGACATCGTCATCACCAAGTCCGACGACCCGCGCGTGCTCGCCCGCCAGGGGCTCGAGAGCCTCGGCTTCAATGTGCAGGAGGCCGACTCGTTGCTCGACGCCGCCGACGGGGAGTCGGCGGAGGAGCTGATCGCGGCTGCGCTGAAGGCGGCGCGATGAGCGAGGGTGGGATCCGCACGCCGGGCGTCGAGCGGCTCCAGGCCGCGGTGGCGGCGGGCCCGGAGGAGGAGCTCGACCGGACGCTGCGCCCGCGCGTGCTCGGCGACTTCGTCGGCCAGCGCGCCGTGAAGGAGCAGCTCGCCGTCTTCATCGAGGCCGCGCGAGGCCGCGGCGAGGCGCTCGACCATGTCCTGCTGGCCGGGCCTCCGGGCCTGGGCAAGACCTCGCTCGCGCAGATCGTGGCGAACGAGCTCGACGTCCCGTTCGTCCAGACCGCCGGTCCTGCGCTCGAGCGCAAGGGCGACGTCGCCGCGTTCCTCACCGCGCTCGAGCCGCGCGCCGTGTTCTTCGTCGACGAGATCCACCGCCTGCCGCGCGCGGTCGAGGAGACCTTCTACCCGGCGATGGAGGACCGGAAGCTGCCGATCACGGTCGGGCAGGGCGCGGGGGCGCGCGTCGTGACGCTCGACCTGCCGCAGTTCACCCTGATCGGCGCGACCACGCGCACCGGCCTCCTCACGACCCCGCTGCGCGATCGCTTCGGCGTGACCCACAGGCTCGACCTCTACGGGCCCGACAACCTCGCCGACATCGTCGAGCGCTCGGCCGGGATTCTCGGCGTCGACGTGGACCGGGCGGGAGCGCGCGCGATCGCGAGCCGCTCGCGCGGCACGCCGCGCGTCGCCAACCGGCTCCTGAAGCGCGTGCGCGACTTCGCGGAGGTGCGCGGCGCGGGCCGCGTCGACGAGCGCGTGGCGGGCGAGGCGCTCGACCTGCTCGAGGTGGACGCCGCGGGGCTCGACCGGCTCGACCGCGAGATCCTGCGCGCGATCTGCGAGAAGTTCGGGGGTGGTCCTGTCGGCCTCTCGACCCTGGCCGTGGCGGTCTCCGAGGAGCCCGACACGCTCGAGGACGTCTACGAGCCGTACCTCCTCCAGCAGGGCCTCATCAAGCGGACTCCGCGCGGCCGGGTTGCCACCGCGGCCGCCTTCGAGCACCTCGGGGTCGCGGCCCCGCGCGGCCACGAGCCGTCGCTGTTCTAGCCTACGGCCGCGATGCCGAATTTCATCTGCCCCAACTGCGGGGCGCGCAGCGAGTCGCGCGACCGCACCGCCGGGTTCAGCACCCGGGCGAAGGGGTGTGAGAAATGCGGCTTCGGCTTCCTGTTCGAGCTGCTCGACGACTACTACCCGGCGCCCAACGCAGCCTTCTTCATCCTCGACCAGGACGCGCGCGTGATCGGCGCGGGACGCGGCAGCCGCGAGCTGACCGGGCTCGGCAACGAGGACGTGATCGGCCGCGACGTCACCGACGTCCTGGGGCTCGAGTTCGAGGAGGACAAGGACCACATCGGGACCGCGCTGGAGTGGGGGGTGCGGGTCCTGGACAAGCCGGTGGTGGTGCACGCGGAAGGTGACAGGCCCGAGCCGGCGAAGGCGGACATCTTCCCCGCCTACGACGACGACGGCGGCCTGCTCGTCGTGCTGACACCGAAGTGACAAGCAGACGTAGAAACCTCGCCATCCTCGCGGCCGTCCTCGGGCTGCTCGTGCTGGCGCTGCTCCTGATCATCCCGGGCAGCCCCGCCGAGAAGAAGACGCGGCTCGGCCTCGACCTGAAGGGCGGCGTCGAGCTGATCTACGAGGGCCGCCCGACACCGCAGGTGCCGACGGTCACGCCGCAGGCGATCGACGACGCGATCGAGACGATCCGCAAGCGCACCGACGCCCTCGGCGTCTCGGAGCCCGAGATCCAGAAGGCCGGCAACGACCAGATCTCGATCGGGCTCCCCGACGTGCAGAACGCGGACCGCGCCGAGGAGCAGGTCGGCACCACGGCGCAGCTCCAGTTCTACGACTGGGAGCCCAACGTCATCGGGCCGAACGGCGAGCCGGGCTCCGGTGACGCGAATCCGTCCGGGCGCATCAACGGCCTGTACGACGCCGTCAAGCGCGCGTCCAAGGGGCAGCCGCAGGCGGAGGAGACCGACATCCCGCCGGACGCGCCCGACGACCTGACGAAGGAGCAGGCCGACCGCGAGAACGACACGGCGGCCGATCGCTACTACCTCTTCGACCCCGCGCACAACCTGCTCGCGGGTCCCGACACGGCCTGCGACGAGCTGCTCCAGGAGTTCGAGGAGGACCTGCCGGTGTCCGGGAAGCCGCCCGCGAAGCGCGAGCCGACCAAGGGGACGGAGTGCGCGACCGAGCTGCGCAAGCTGGGAAGCGTGGGCCCGCCGCCGGGGTCCATCGTCATCAAGGTCCCCCAGGGCATCGTCGTGCTCGAGGACGAGGAGAGCACCCAGGACCTGGGGCCGGAGTCGCCGCAGTTCTATTACGTGCTCGAGGACGACTCGGAGCTGTCGGGGTCCGACATCACGAACCCCGAGCAGAACTTCGACCCGAACACGCAGGAGCCGATCGTCACGATGGAGTTCACCGACGACGGCCGCAAGCGGTTCGCGAACGTCACGAAGCGGATCGCCGAGCGGGGGGCCAGCCAGATCAGGGCGCCCGGGCAGCCGGCGGACACCGCGTTCCAGCGGTTCGCGATCTCGCTCGACAACCAGATCGTCTCCCTCGCGACGATCGACTTCGAGGAGAACCCCGAGGGGATCGACGGCCGCACCGGCGCCCAGATCAACGGGATCGGCAGCCTCCAGGACACCCAGGACCTCGCCGAGAGCCTGCGCATCGGCGCGCTTCCGATCAACCTGAAGCTGATCTCGAAGACGCAGGTCTCGGCCACGCTCGGCAAGCAGGCGCTGAACGAAGGCCTGGTCGCGGGCGCCGTCGGCCTCGCACTGACGCTGCTGTTCCTGCTCCTCTTCTACCGGGTGCTCGGCGCACTCGCGTGCGTCGCGCTGATCGTCTACGCGGTGCTCTTGTTCGCGCTCGTCAAGCTGATCCCGATCACGCTGACGCTGCCGGGCATCGCGGGACTGATCCTCACGCTGGGCGTCGCGGCCGACGCGAACATCGTCGTATTCGAACGCGTCAAGGAAGAGGTGCGCGCCGGACGCTCGATCCCGGCGGCCATCTCCGCCGGCTACACGAAGGCCCTGCGCACGATCATCGACGCGAACGTGGTGATCATCGGCGTCGCGTTCATCCTCTTCATGCTCGCGACCGCCGGCATCAAGGGGTTCGCGTTCACGCTCGGCGTCGGCACGCTCACGTCGATGTTCACCGCCGTGCTGTTCACGTCCGCGCTGATGGGCTCGCTCAGCCGGTCGCGGCTGCTCAACTCGCGCTTCGCGCTCGGCGCCCAGGGCGAGGGCCGCCCATGGACGTTCGACTTCATGGGCAAGTCGAAGTACTTCTTCTCGATGTCCGGCGTGATCCTGCTGATCGGGGCGCTGGCGATCGCAGGCAACGGGCTCAACTTCGGCATCGACTTCGAGTCCGGCACGCGGATCAAGACGCCGATCGAGCAGGACGCGAGCACCGAGGACGTGCGCGACGCGCTGCCGAGCGACCTGCAGGACGCGGAGGTCCAGGAGGTCGAGGAGCCCGAGCTGGGCGACCAGGTCTTCCAGATCTCCACCGACACGCTCGAGCCGGAGGAGGTCACGAGCGTGCGCAACTCGCTCGACGAGGCGCTCGGCGTGAGCCAGGCCGACTTCTCGTCGAGCTCGATCGGCCCTACGTTCGGCGAGCAGATCGCGCGCACGGCGATCATCGCGGTGATCGCGTCACTGATCCTGATCTCGATCTACATCGGTCTCAGGTTCGAGTTCAAGTACTCGGTGCCGGTGCTGATCGCGCTGTTCCACGACATCCTGATCACAGCGGGCGTTTACGCCCTGGCCGACCGGGAGGTGACGACGTCGACGGTCGCGGCGCTTCTGACCATCTTGGGTTACTCGCTCTACGACACCATCATCGTGTTCGACCGAATACGCGAGAACGTGCCGCGCATGCCGCGGGCCGCGTTCACGCAGATCGTCAACCGCTCGATGGCGGAGGTCCTGACGCGGTCCCTGGCCACCAGCCTCTGCACCCTTCTGCCGGTTACGGCCCTGATGCTGTTCGGCGGCGAGACGCTGCGCGACTTCGCGTTCGCGCTGCTCGTCGGAATCGCATCGGGTGCGTACTCGTCGATCTTCATCGCATCCCCTGTGCTGGCCGAGTGGAAGGAGCGCGAGCCGGTCTACCGCCGCCGCCGCAAGCTGGTTATGGAGGAGCACGGCGGCCTCGTGCCCGCGTTCGCGACGGGCGCGATCGCCGACCAGGAGCCCGGCGACGGTGCCGCGCCCGCCACGGCGCGCAAGCGTCCGGTCCGGCGGCGCCAGCGCGTCTCGCGGGCCGGCGGCGGAACGACGACCGCGACCGCGCCGCCGAAGCCGCCGGAGACCGCGCCGCCGAAGCCACCGGCGGTCGCGGAGCCGGAGCCGCCTCCGGCTACGCCGGCGCCCGAGCCGCCCAAGGCCACTGACGGCGCGGACGGCGCCGGGGACCGACCGCCTCCACCGCCGAAGCCGAAGCCGAAGCGCCAGCGTCAACGCAAGAAACACGGGAGGCGCTAGCCGATGAGCATGCTCGTATGGGTGATGATGGGAATCGCGATCTGGCACTTCATGGTGTTCGTGCCGGACCGCTTCTGGGGCGGGATTGTGGGTGCGTTCGTGGTCGCGATCGTCGGCGCCGTGCTGTTCGGCTTCATCGCCAACGGCCTGACCGTCCCGGGTCGCAACGACACGGATCTCGTCCAGGCCGTGATCGCCGTTCCGGGGGCGCTGATCGCCCTGGGCATCTCGTGGGTGTACGGCAGGCGCCTCGACGCCCGCGCGGGCTACATCTAGACCTGCATTCCATCCGGGTCCGGGGCGACCATCGGGTACATGCCCGAGCCCTCCGCGCACTGGAGCTGTGACCCGTACCCGGTCGCCGCTGCGCATTCTCTAGCGGGGGAGCTCGGGCTTCATCCCGTCACGGCGTCGATCCTCGTCAGGCGCGGACACGACACCCCCGAGTCCGCGCGCCTCTTCCTGGCCGCGACCGACCGCCACGACCCGGCTCTGATGCCCGGGCTGCCGGCCGCGGTCGAGATCCTGATGCGGCATGTCGCGCGCGGCTCGCGGATCGTCATCCACGGCGACTACGACGTGGACGGCGTCTGCTCCACGGCAATCCTGGCGCGGGCGCTCGAGCGCCTGGGCGCAGTCCCCGGTGTGCGAGCTGCCGAGTCGCTTCGAGGACGGCTACGGCCTTTCGATCGCGGGCGTCGAGCGCCAGGCGGCGGCGGGCACCGACCTGCTCGTGACGGTTGACTGCGGCATCACGGCGGTGGAGGAGGTCGCGCACGCGCGCGCGCTCGGCGTCGAGGTCGTCGTCACCGACCACCACCGTCCGGGCGAGGCGTTGCCGGACTGCACGATCGTGCACCCGGCGCTCGGCGGCTACCCGTTCGCCGACCTGTGCGCCGCCGGCGTGGCGTACAAGCTCGCGGAGGCGCTGGCCGCCGCAGCCGGTGCCGACCCGCAGCAGGCCGAGGAGGATCTCGACCTCGTCGCGCTCGCGACGGTCTGCGACGTCGTGCCGCTGGTCGGCGAGAACCGCCGCATCGTCCGCGAGGGAGTGCAGGCGATCGCGCGCACACGCAAACCGGGCCTGCGCGCGCTGATGAAGGTCGCCTCGTGCGACCCGCGGCGCGCTCGACGCGGGCGGGCTCGGGTTCCGCCTCGGCCCGCGCATCAACGCGGCCGGGCGGATGCGGCGCCCCGACGCCGCGCTCGAGCTCCTCCTGACTCCCGACGACGCGCGTGCCGGCGAGATCGCCGGCGAGCTCGACCTGCTGAACAGGGAACGCCAGGACACCGAGATGCGGATCACCTTCGCCGCCGAGGCCGAGCTCGCGGCGCACGCCCACGAGCCCGCCTACGTCCTCGCCGGCGAGGACTGGCACCCGGGGGTGATCGGGATCGTCGCCTCGCGGCTGGTGGAGCGCCATTGTCGGCCGTGTGTCCTGATCGCGCTCGACGGTGACGGCAACGGACGCGGATCGGGGCGCAGCATCTCGGCGTTCGACCTGCATGCCGCCCTGGCCGCCTGCGCGCCCCACCTCGGCCGCTACGGGGGGCACCGCATGGCCGCCGGGTTCGACATCGCCGCCGACGCCGTCGACGCGTTCCGCCGCGACTTCGTCCGCAACGCGGCGCAGACGCTGACTCCGCACGACCTGCGCCCGGTCCAGCGCGTCGACGCGCTGGCCCCGGGCGCGTCTCTCGGGCTCGACCTCGCCGAGGAGCTGGAACGGCTGGGGCCGTTCGGCCACCGCAACCCGACGCCGACGCTGCTCATACCCGCGGCGCGGATCGAGCACCCCAGGGCAATGGGCGAGGAGGGCCAGCACGCGCGCTTCACGGTCGCGAGCGGTGGCGCCCGCGCGAGCGCGGTCGCGTTCCGGACCAGTGCGCGCTCGCTGGGCGAGTGCGCCGGCGAGCCGCGCGACGTCGCCGTGCGCCTCGAGCGCAACGAATGGAATGGCACGGTCGAGCCGCGGCTCGTGCTGCGCGCGCTCTGCGAGCCGCGTTCGGGCGCGTTCGATGTGCTCGACGACGCGCTTGGTCTGCGCGAGCATCTCGAGCTTCGGCTGGCGCAACCCACTCCCGCCTCTCCCGAGCCCGCGGCGCGAAGGATGTGCGATCGGCGCGGGGAGGGGATCGCGGGCGTCCTCGGCGACCTGCTCGCAAGCGGTGACGACGTGCTGATCGCGTGCAATGAGCCGCAGCGCTGGCGGCGCGGGCTCGACTCGACGCTCGCGGGCCTCCTGCGCGGGCGCGCGGCGATCGCTTCCTGGGAGCTCCTTTCGCTGATGCCGTCGCTCGCGACCGCGTACGCGCACGTCTTCGCGCTCGACCCGCCGCCCGTGGAGGACGCCCTGACGTTCGTCCGCGGCATTCCGGGCACGGGGCTCGCACACTGCGCGTGGGGCCCGGGGGAGGAGGCGGTTGCGCGCGCCTCGATCGAGGCACGCAGGGACATCCGCGCTTCCGTGGCGGCCGTGTATCGCGCGCTGCGCGATGCCGGCCCGGCCGAGCTCGATGACCTCGAGCCGGCGCTCGACTCCGCTGCGCCGCGCGCAGAGTGCGCGCTCGCGCTCTGCGTGCTGCTCGAGCTCGGGCTCGTGCACCTGGAGCAGGGGACCGTTCGGGTGGCCGACGCCCAGCCGACAGAGCTCGAGCGCTCGATCGCATATCGCGGCCAGGTTGCGGCGCTGGAGGCCGCCGCCGCTGCGCTGGGCGCTCCTGCCGCGGCTGTTGCAGCCTGATCCTTCCGGCAGGGATCACATGGGCCGGGGCTAACCTCTACCTGGATGGCCACGCCTACGCGCAAAAAGCCGCCTTCCAAGCGGAAGAAGGCCGAGAAGGCGGACGAAGCCGCGCGCAGCGCGTCGGTCGCCGAAAAGCGGCCCGACTTCGATCACCGCCGCGTCGATCACGCGGGCGCGACCGGCCCCGCCGGCGAGAGCACGACGCTCAGCGACAAGGAGCGCCAGCTCCTCGGCGATCTCTTCGCGGTGATCGAGGAGCACGCCGACCACGCCGCCCGCAAGGTCGACCGGACGCTGGTCGAGCGCGCGTTTCTCTTCTCGTGCGAGCGCCACGCCGACCAGCGCCGCCGCTCCGGTGAGGACTTCATCACGCATCCCGTCGGCGTGGCGAAGATCTGCGCCGGGATGCGCCTCGACACGGAGACGCTGTGCGCGGCGCTCCTCCACGACACCGTCGAGGACACGAGCGCGTCGCTCGACGAGGTCAAGGAGGAGTTCGGCGACGAGATCTGCAAGCTCGTCGACGGGGTCACGAAGCTGACCGGGATCACGTTCCAGAGCCGCGACGACCGCCAGGCCGAGAACTACCGCAAGATGATGGTCGCGATGGCCGCGGACATCCGCGTCATCCTGATCAAGCTCGCCGACCGGCTGCACAACATGCGCACGATCGAGGCGATGCCGAAGCAGAAGCAGCAGGAGAAGGCGAAGGAGACGCTCGAGATCTTCGCGCCGCTCGCGCACCGGCTCGGCATCCACGCGATCAAGTGGGAGCTCGAGGACCTTGCGTTCGCGACGCTGCATCCGCGCAAGTACAAGGAGATCAAGTCACTGGTCGCACAGCAGCGGCTCGAGCGTGAGGAGTACGTCGCGAAGGCCGGCCGCTACCTGCACAAGGAGCTCCAGGACGTCGGCATCGAGGCGGAGATCTCGGGCCGCGCGAAGCACTTCTACTCGATCTACACGAAGATGACCCGCAAGGGGCGCGAGTTCAACGAGATCTACGACCTCACCGCTATGCGCGTGCTGGTGGACTCGGTGAAGGACTGCTACGGCGCCGTCGGCGTGATCCACGCGCTGTGGAAGCCGCTGCCCGGGCGGTTCAAGGACTGGGTCGCGATGCCCAAGTTCAACATGTACCAGGCGCTCCACACCACGGTCATCGGGCCGGAGGGCCGACCGCTCGAGATTCAGATCCGTACCGGCGAGATGCACGACACCGCCGAATTCGGCGTGGCGGCCCACTGGCTCTACAAGGAGGACGGCGGCAGCCAGAAGCCCGGCGTCGAGGACAAGGTCGAGTGGCTGAAGCACCTGCTCGACTGGCAGCAGGAGCTCGACAACCCGCAGGAGTTCGCCGAGACGCTGAAGGCGGACCTGTTCGAGGACGAGGTCTTCGTCTTCACGCCCAAGGGCGAGGTGCGGTCGCTGCCCGCGGGCGCGACCCCGCTCGACTTCGCGTACGAGGTCCACACGGACGTCGGCCACCGCTGCGTGGGCGCGAAGGTGAACGGCAAGATCGTGCCGCTGCACTACCAGCTGCAGCAGGGCGACATCGTCGAGGTGCTCACCTCCAAGCAGGAGCGCGGGCCCAGCCGCGACTGGCTCGCGCTCGTGAAGACCACACGCGCGCAGTCGAAGATCCGCGCCTGGTTCAAGCGCGAGAAGCGCGAGGACTCGGAGCGCATGGGCCGCGAGATCCTGCAGGAGAACCTGCGCCGGGCCGGCCTGCCCGCGCAGAAGGTCGCCGGCTCGCCGCTGCTCGCGGACGTCATCCGCGAGATGGGTTTCTCGAAGGGCGAGGACTTCTACATCGCGCTCGGCCAGGCGAAGATCTCGGCGAAGGTCGTCACCAACAAGGTGATGCAGCGCCTGCGCCAGGGCGAAGCTGCGGTCGAGGAGTCACACGTCGCGGAGGACCTGGCGAAGCGCAAGGAGGTCGCCAAGCCGACCGGCACGAGCTCCACGTACGGCATCAAGGTCGAGGGCATCGACGACGTCATGCTCCGGATCGCCAAGTGCTGCCGGCCGGTGCCGGGTGACGAGATCGTCGGCTACATCTCGCTCGGCAAGGGCATCACGATCCACCACTCGGACTGCCCGAACGCCCAGGCTTTGATGAAGAACCCTGAGCGCTTCACGCCGGTCGCGTGGGAGGGCGACCCCGGCCAGTCGTTCCGCGCGGAACTGCAGATCGACGCGTGGGACCGCACGCGCCTGCTCGAGGATCTGTCGCGGACGTTCGCCGAGACCGGCATCAACATCCTGGAGGCGCGCTGCACCGTGGTGCACCCGATGGTGAAGAACCGCTTCGTGGTCGAGGTCGGCGACACGACGGCGCTGAAGAGCTGCATCTCGAAGCTGCGCAACGTCGAGTCGGTGTTCGACGCCTACCGCGTGACGCCGTCGGGCTGACGAAACGGCGGCTGGGTAGGGCCGCGTCCCGGCCGCTGCCGGTTCTCTGATCGCAGGACGATCACAGAAGGGCAGCCCCGCGGTGGCTAGCTCAGGACCGACAGAGTCCGCGGGCCGACGCGGTACTCGACCTCGGTGAACTCGCCGATGAAGTCGCCGTCGACCTGGAGCGGGAAGGGGCGGTCGTCGAGCGACACGACGCGCGCGGCGTCGAGCCCGTCGAAGCCGTCGATCTGGCGGTGCCGCTGGACCGTCTCGGCGCGCGCGGAGAAGACGCGCGCGATCACCGTCGGGATCTCGCCCGGTGTCGCCTTCTTCAGCACCGCCAGGCCGAGGCGGCCGTCGTCGAGCTCGCGCCCGGCGCAGATCCGGATCGGCCGGTTGCGGAAGTACGTGAACGGATCGCCGTTCTGGACGATCACGGTCACGCCGTCCATCGTCTGGTCGTCGACCTCGACGCGCACGCGCACCGGCTTGAAGAGGTACTTGCGGTTGAACGTCGATACGGCCGCGTAGGTGAAGTACCACGGGCCGAGCCGCGCCTTCAGGCGCGGGTGCGCATCCACGCGCTCGACGACGCTCGCGTCGAGCCCGATCCCGGACGCGAACACGAAATGGCGGCCGTTCACGATCCCCGTGTCGATCTTCCGCGGCTGGAACTCGTCGGCGATCCGCAGCAGATGCTCGGTCGCGTCGACCACGTCGTTCGGGATGCCGAGCATCCGGCAGAAGACGTTCGTCGCGCCCCCCGGCAGGCAGGTGAGCGGGGTGTCCGACCCGATCAGGCCGTTGGCGGCCTCGTTCATGGTGCCGTCGCCGCCGAACGAGACGACCACGTCGTAGTGCTCGGCGGCCGCCTCGCGGCAGAGGTCTGTGGCGTGCCCCTGCGCCTGGGTGTCGATCGCCTCGACGGAGTAGCGGCCCTGGAGCGCGTACACGACCAGGTTCTTCAGCCGGTCGGAGACCGTGGTCGCATACGGGTTCACGATCACGAGCATCCGCTTCTTCGGGCGGCGCTCGGGAAGGACTCGATCGGCCAGCTCTTCAGCGCGCTCGAGCGCGGTATCCGGGGCGTGCGGCACTGCCCGTGAGGCTACCCGCCTTCGCGGGCGGGGTTACTACCCGCGGCCGAACTTCGCGGCCGCATGCGACCGGTGGCGCCCGGCGCGGGCGCGATGCTTGCGCGCGCGGGCACGCTTTCGCCGGGCGCTGCCGACCCGGCGACGGGAGGCGTGGGCGCGGCGGTGGCCGGCGCTGCGGTCGCGGGCGCGGCGCTTCAGCGACTTCGGCTTGGACGTGCTCGGTGCGGTTGCCGGGGCCTCGCGCGCGGAGGGGGGCCTGTTGCACTGCGTGTCGGGGCAGAGAAAGCGGCTGAGGTTCAGCGTCCACCAGCCAAGCGGCGCGCCCTGGGGCGGGTCCCAGTAGTCGTCGTTGCCGTAGTCGAAGTAGAGGCCGTTGAACGGGCCGCCGGCGAGCTTGGGCGAGTCCCAGTTGCACATGGTGTCCTCGAACGCGTCGTTGCAGTGGACGCCGTCGGTCGTGTTGGGCGCGTCCGGCTGAAGCGCTCCCAGGTTGTGCCCGATCTCGTGCCGGACCACGTCGCCGCCGCAGAAGTCACGACCGCTGCGATAGATCAGCGCCAGCTTGCCGCCGAGGTTGTTGAGGTTCGTCTCGCTGCGGGTGCTGTCGAGCAGCGCGGTGCCCTGCCCGCAGGAGCGCGCCGGTCCCGGGCCGTCGAGCCACACCAGGTAGTTCTCGTACAGCGTCGTGAGCTGATCGACGCTCGCGTCGTTCGGCGCGACGGCGAAGCCTTGCTCGCGCAGGGCGGCCCCCACGGCGTTGAACGTCGCGGTGTGCTCGGTCGCGGCCAACGTGGCGAGCTGGTCCTCGGTGAACGGCAGGCGGACCTCGGTGATGTCGAGCTGGCCCGGCCCGCAGGGCGTGCCCACGTCGAAGCGAATCGCGCGGCTGTACTGACGCTCGATCAGGGCGGACGCGTCGAACGCCGACTCCTGGAGCTCGGCGCCGAGCGCCGCGAGGCGGCTCGGCCGGTCGGCGGGATACGCGTAGATGGCGTGGTAGCGGTACTCGCCGTTCAGGTACTGGTTGGCGGCGGGATCGGTGTTGGCGCACCAGTCGACGGCGCTCGCGGCGGCCGCCGCCGTCGCGGTCGGCGCGCTCACGGTCGCGGGGTCCGGCCCGTGGGTGCGCTGGGCGACCTGCGCCGAGCTGGGCGCAGGTGCCGCGAGAGAGGCGAGCACGGCGATTCCCGCCGCGAAGCGAGGGTGGGCAGCCATGCGGCTCCATCGACCTCATACGCGCGCGCACGCGTGCGCGGGCCGACTCCCATGGACAGATGTCGGAGGTTGAAGGCGTTAAACGGCTTCGAACGCCACGACCCCGTCGCGTTCGTCTTCCCGGACGCGCCCGGCGTTCAGCAGCAGGTCGGTGTGGCCCAGGACCTCCGACAGCGTCAGATACGCCTGGGTCACCGCGATGTTGCCCCAGAGCGCCTGCGCGATCTCGTACGCGCTGCGCGGGCGTTCGGCGATCAGGCCGTAGATCTTCTCCGCGCGGCGGTCGTGGAGCTTGAAGCGCTCGTCGATGAGTGTCCGGTGGTCGTCGATCGGATCGCCGTGCCCGGGGAGGACGAGGTCGATCTCCATCTCGCGCGTCTTGCGCAGCGACTCCAAATACATGACGAGCGACTGCGGACGCCGCGCCGGGTCGGCCTCGTCATCCGGGCCGCGCGTGATCAGCGGGTTCGACGAGATGTGCTTGATCAGGTGGTCGGCGGCGATCAGGTGCCGGCGCTCGCTGTCGTAGAAGACGGTGTCCGACGGGCTGTGGCCCGGCCGGAAGTGCACCTCGAGCGTGCGGTCGCGCATCTCGATCGTGTCGCCCTGGTGCAGCTCGCGCGTCACGGTCACCTTCGCGCCCCATGCGCGGAACGCGCTCGAGACCGACTGCAGTGCCTGCACCACGTCGGGGGAGATCCCGTGACGGAGCATGATCTCGCCGGAGAACTCGTCGTCGGCCGCCGCTCGCTCGGAGTAGTCGGAGATGAACGGCACGGCGGCGTCGATCGCCGCCACCTCGGCCCCCGACCGCGATGCGACGATCTCGACGAGGCCGATGTGGTCGATGTGCTGGTGCGTGACGATCACGAGCTCGAGGTCCTCGATCGCCTTGCCGTGCGCCTCGAGCGCGCGCTGGAGCTCGTCGAGCGCCCGGCCCGAGTTGGGCCCCGCGTCCACCAGCGTCAGCGGATCGTCGTCGATCAGGTAGCAGTTGACTCTGCCGACCGCGAACGGCGTCGGGACCGCCAGGCGGTGGATGCCGGCCTCGGAAGCTGGGGCGAAGGGGTCGTCGCTCACGCGCGGATCAACGCGAGCACCTCGTCGCGCTTCTCGACCATGTCGTCCGGCGATACGAGCGACTCCAGGTTGAGACGCAGGAGCGGCTCGGTGTTGGACGGGCGGACGTTGAAGTGCCAGTCGTCGTAGTCCACCGACACGCCGTCGAGCCAGCTGACCTCGCCGGACGAGTACGCCGCCGCGATCTCCTGCATCTTCGCGTCCTGGTCCTCGACCTCCGAGTTGATCTCGCCCGAGATGAAGTAGCGCTCGCGCAGCGGCGCAAGCAGCTCGCTCAGCCGTCTGTCGCGGGTCGAGAGCAGCTCGAGGATCAAGAGCGCCGGGACCGTGCCGGAGTCGGCGCAGTAGAAGTCGCGGAAGTAGTAGTGGCCCGACACCTCGCCGCCGAACGCGGCGCCCTCCTCGCGCATGCGCGTCTTGAAGAACGCGTGGCCGACGCGGTTGACGAGCGCCGTGCCACCCGCGCGCGCCACGGTGTCGGGCACGGCGCGGCTGGCGCGGACGTCGTACAGGATCGAGGCGCCCGGCTGCTTCTCGAGGATCGACTCAGCGAGCAGGGCGGTCAGGAAGTCGCCGTCGACGAACTGGCCCGTGTCGTCGATGAAGAAGCAGCGGTCGGCGTCGCCGTCCCACGCGATCCCCAGCTCGGCGCCCTCGGAGAGGACCTTCTCGACGATGAAGCGCCGGTTCTCGGGCAGGAGCGGGTTGGGCTCGTGGTCGGGGAAGTTGCCGTCCGGGGTCCAGTAGGTCTGCACCTGCTCGACCGGCAGCCGGTCGAGGAGCGGGCCGACCATCGGCCCCGCCATGCCGTTGCCGCCGTCGAGGACGACCTTCATCGGCCTGATCGCGTCGAGGTCGACGAAGGCGGCGGCCGCCTCCTGAAACGCGTCGGCGACGTCCTCGCGCTCGTACCCGCCGCGCGGCTCGGCCGGCGGGCCGGGCTCGCCGTCCATGACGATCTCCTTGAGCTCGCCGATCCCGGAGTCACCGGACAGCGCGAGCGCGCCGCGGCGGACGAGCTTCGCGCCCGTGTACGCCTTCGGGTTGTGCGACGCGGTGCACATGAGCCCGCCGTCGAGGTCACGCGAGCCGACGGTGAAATAGAGCATCTCCGTGCCGACCTCGCCGACGTCGAGCACGTCCGCGCCCTCGTCGCGGATGCCGTCGGCGTAGCGCTCCGACAGGGCGGGGGCGGTGAGCCTCATGTCGCGCCCGAGCCCGATCCGGAGCTCGTCGGTGCGCTTCCCCTCGAGGTCGCCGAGGACGCGCGCGAAGCCGCGGCCGACGCGGTAGGCGACCTCCTCGTCGATCTGCTCGCCGTGGATCCCGCGTACGTCGTAGGCCTTGAAGATGCCGGCGTCGATCATGGACGCGGCAGCCTTGCAAACTGCTCGCGCAGGGCGCGGTACGAGTCCGCGAGGCTCTGAGGCAGGACGCGCGTCGAGCCGATCACCGGCATGAAGTTCGTGTCGGCACCCCAGCGAGGGACGACGTGCTGGTGGATGTGGTCCTCGACGCCCGCGCCCGCGACCTTGCCCTGGTTGATGCCGACGTTGTACCCCTCGGGCGAATACACCTCGCCGAGCGCGCGGATCGCATGCTGGGTGAGCTGCATCAGCTCGAGCACGGTGTCGTCCGGGAGCGCCTCGAGCGAGCCCGTGTGCTCGAACGGCGCGATCATCACGTGGCCGTTGTTGTACGGGAACGCGTTCAGGATCACGAAACAGCGCTCGCCGCGGTGAACGACGTAGGCGGACTCATCGTCGCCCTCGGCCGGCTTGTCGCACAGGATGCAGCCATCGGGCTTCGGGCCCTTGATGTACTCGAGCCGCCACGGGGCCCACAGACGCTGATCGGCCATGCCCGACACGGTATCCGCCGCGCTGCGAGCGCCCGGTTTATGCTCAAAGCGTGCGGCTGTTCCCTCGTCGCAGGCCGACAATCGAGAACTTGAGGCAGGCGGGCGATGCGGAGGGCCTGCGCGCCGCGCTCGATCACGCCGGCGTGCCCGAGGACGCCGACGACGGCGCCTGGGACCCCGACGCGTCCGTCCGGGCGGAGGCGGCCGCCGCGCTGGCGACGCTCGACGGCCCGGTCGTGAAGGAGGGACTGGCGCACGCTCTCTGGGATCCGAACCGCACGGTCCGGACGGCCGCGCTGGACGGGATGGCGGCGCGGGAGAGCCCCGTCGCCGTCGGCCCGCTCCTGAAGGCACTCGCCGAATGGCCCTACCCGGACGAGTACGCGGCGATGGAGAAGGCGCTCGCGATTCTTGTTCGCTGGGCTCCCGAAGGCGGCGCGGACGCGTTCGCTCAGGGCGTCTCCCATCCGAACGCTCCGGAACTCGACCGGTGCCATCGCGACGTCCTCGTTGCGCTGCTCGCGGCCGACCCGGTCGGGGAGGAGGACGCGACCGCGCGCGTCGCGGAGAAGCTCGCCGGTGAGCTCGGTCAGGCCGAGGACGAGGAACACGCGGCGCGGATCGGCGAGCTGCTCATGTGGCTGGGACCGGCTGCAGCCGACAGCATCGTCACGGCCCTTTCCGGGGACGCGCCGAGCCCCGCCGCCGTCCGTTCGGCGGGACGCCTCCGCGATGCGCGCGCGGTCGAGCCGCTGGTCGCGCTCCTGGGCGCGCCCGACGTGGATACCCGCAGCGAGGCAGCCACCGCGCTCGGGCACCTGAACGACACCCGCGCGGTTCAGGCGCTCATCGGCGCGACGCAGGACTCCGAGCAGACGGTGCGGGATGCGGCGTCGGAGGCCCTCAACGCGATGGGCATGGCCGCGGTGATCATCGGCGTCGCGAGCGTGCTGCGCGAAACCGTGCGCGAGCAGTTGGCCGCGGCCGCGGATTCAGCGCCGGCGGCCCAGCCATTGCCCGCCGGGACGGAGGACAACACACCGCCGGCCCCAGACGAGGCGCCAGCTGCTCCGCCGACGTGGACCCAGGAGGTGCTCACGAGGCTGCTCAGGCGCGCGGGCGGCCAGGCGTAGCGCTTCGGTGATTGCGGGCGTCCTCGAGCGCGGGCCCGGCACGGCCCGGGATCCCGCCTCGGCCCTGGGCGGCGACGCGCATGCGCGCCGCGCGGGCGCGCTGCATGTCGCGTGGCGAGATCCCGCGCGGGCGTGCGAGTCGGACGGCGTGCTGGTCGTCCTGGACGGGTTCCTCCTTGGAGATGTCACCGCGCTCGAGCAGGTCGCCACCGGCTGGCGCCGCTCGCGTGCGGGCGTCGCCGAACGCCTGCGCGGCGCGTTCACGCTCCTCGTCTGGGACGAGCGGGCGCAGGCGGGGATGATCGCCTGCGACCACTTCTCGCTCCGCGTCTGTCTGATCCACGGGGCCTCCGGCGGGCCGCTGTCGTTCTCCACGCACCTGCCGGCGCTGCGCGCGATGTTGCCGCGCGATCCGGAGCCCGAGCCCGGCGTGATCGTTCCTTGGATCGCGCCTCACTACCTACAGGGGCACGGCACGATGCTGCGTGGCGTCGAGCGCGTGGGCGCGGCGCGCCTGCTCGAGCTCGATGCGGCCGGCTGGCATCGGCGGCGCTACTGGCGGCCCGAGTGGCGCGGCACGAGCGACGCGTCCGAGGACGAGCTCGTCGCGATGCTCCGCTCGGAGCTTCGCCGAGCGATCTCCGAGCGGCTCTCCGACGGCGCCCCCGCGGGCACGATCCTCAGCGGCGGCGTCGACTCTTCGGTCGTGCTCGCGACGGCGGCGGGGCTGGAGCCGCAGGCCGGCCTGCGTGCGTACTCGACGGTCTTCCCCGATTGGCCCGCGGCCGACGAGTCACGTCGGATCGCGGCGACGACGGAGGCTCTGGGCGTGCCGGGCGCGCGTTTCGCGCTGCGGCCCCAGGGTGCACTTCGGCTCGCGCTGGAACAGCTGCGGAGCTCGGGAACCGTGCCCGGCGGCCCGGGCGGCCTGATCGAGCGACCGGGTGTGAGCCAGGCCGCATCGGATGGGGTGGAGGTGCTGCTCGACGGCCAGGGCGGCGATGAGGTGTTCGGCCGGTCCCCGTACGTCGTGGCGGACAGCCTGCGCAGAGCGAACTTGGTCGGTGCGGCGCGGGCGGTGCGCGCGATGGTGCCCCACCGCGGCCGCCGGCGGCGCGAGAAGGTCGGCGACGCGGCGCGCCTCTTGCTCGAGTTCGGGATCCGTCCCGCGCTGGCTCGGTCGCAGCGCCAAGACGTCGCGCCCGAGTGGCTGACGAGCTCGTCGGCTGACCTGCTGGACCAGGTGCACGAGCCGTGGCCGTGGCTGCGCGACCGGAGTGTCCCGCGGTGGTGGGCGTACCACGCGTACCTGCTCAGCGACCACGTCGAGGGAAGCGGTCTCGGCGAGCACATCTGGGAGAGGGGCGTCCCGTTCGGCCTGCGCTCCGGGGCGCCGCTGTTCGACATCGGCCTCGTCGAGCTCGTGCTCCGAATCCCGCCCCGCGTGAGCTGGCGGCACCGCCTGGATCGCTCGCTCGCTCGCGCGACCGTCGCGGGTGCGCTCCCCGACGTCGTGAGGCTGAACCGGAGGAAGGCGAACATCGGCCCGTTCTACCTCGACCTCCTCACCGGGCCGGACAGCGCGATCATCCGCGAGCTGTTGCTCGATTCCCGCGCGCGCGTGCGCGAGTTCGCGGATGCGGCGTGGATCGAGCGCAACGTCGCGCGCTCCCCGTCACGGACGGATCCGGACTGGCTCACCTGGACGACCGTCGTGTGGCGGCTGGCGACGGCGGAGTGCTGGCTGCGATGGCTCGAAAGCCGGGATTTCCCCGACGAGCTCCTGGGGCGGGCGGACCTGCCCGAGCCGTCCTGGGCGCCCGTCTAGCACTTCTTTCAGTCTTGCCGAAATCTTGCGGCCGCCCTACCTTGCGTGACCACGCAAAGGGAGGCACAGGGGGCAATGGAGACACCGAAGTACGAGGCACCGACGGTCACCGACTACGGCGACCTCCAGGAGATCACCGCGAACAACGCGGTTCCGCAGTTCGTGGACGTGCCGCAGGGCACGCCGATCAGCGACGGCCCGATAGTGGGGAGCGATCCGTTCCCCGAGATGAGCTGACCGGCCCGGCTGCTTCGCCCGACTGACGGTCGGGCCTTTACGCTGCTGCCGATGTCCGGCGCCGCCGCGGAAGACGTCGCGATATGGGTGCTGCTGGCATCCGACGACGCCGCGCGTGGTGCGGTGCTCGATGTGCTGGGTGCCGAACCAGGCTTCGTGGCGGAGCCCCGCGAGTGGCCCGCCCGCAAGGAGAGGGGCACACCCGCCGCACTGATCGTCCGTGCGCCCGCGGAGGAGCGGCTCGTCGCCTTGAAGCATCGTCTCGGCGGCGCGAAGGCGATCGTCGTGGCGCCGTCCGAGACGGGGCGGGACGACGCGCGCGCCGTCATCGCCCAAGGTGCCGATGCGCTGCTGCTCGAGGAGGACGTCCCGACGCTGGTCGTTCCCGCCGTGCGTGCGGCACTTGCAGGTCTGCTCGTCCTCTCCGCGCCGCTGGGAGCTGCGGTCGAGCGGCCGCCGCTGACACCGCGCGAGAAGCAGGTCCTTGCACTCGTGGTGATGGGCTACACGAACCGTGAGATCGCTGACCAGCTCGTCCTCGCCGAAAGCACCGTCAAGAGCCACTTGTTCTCGGCGTTTCGCCGGCTCGGCGTGCGCTCGCGCAGCGAGGCGGTGGCGCTCATCACCGACCCGGCGCGCGGCCTCGGCAGCGGCATCTTGACCATTGCGCGCGAGTGAACGCGGGGTTATTTTCCCTGCAGGCGCGCAAGTGGAGCCTGCGACGCGCCGTTTACCAGTCATGTCCGCCTTGTCTGCCGCAGTGCGACCCACCCGCGTCACGATTCCTCAGCACGTCGTCTTTCGCGCCTTCGTCGAGGAGACGGTCGTCCTGAATCTCGAGTCGGGCCGCTACCACGGTCTCAACCCGACCGCCGGGCGGATGCTCGAGCTGCTCGGCGAGCTGGGCGACGTCGATGCCGTCGCAGAGCGGATGTCCGAGGAGACCGGCACGCCGAGGGCCCGCGTGGACGACGATCTGACCACGCTCTGCTCGTCCCTCGTCGAGCGCGGGTTGATCGAGGCCGAGCCCGCGACTTGAGCCGCGGCGAGGCCGGCGCCGCGGTCGGCCTGCGATTCACCGGCGACGCTCTGCCGGGGCTCATCCCAGGAGTCGAGGACGAGCTTCCCGCCGTCACGGTCGAGCGGGCCGACGCCCGCGCCCTCGACGAGCGCTGGGCCTCGGCCGGCGAGCCCGAGCTGATCTTCGAGCGGCCGTTCCGTGACGGGCGGCCCTTCCTGCGCGTGGAGAGGGACGCTCGCGCGGGCTACCGCGTCTCGGCGGTCGAGCATGGCACCCACCTGCTCACACCCGACGGAGCGCACTGTGCGTCGGCGCTTCCGGACGGCCCGGTCTGGCGCGGTCTCAAGCTGCTGGCGGCGCAGGCCCTGCCGCTGCTCGCCACCCTGCGCGGCCGCGAGGTCCTGCACGCCGCCGGGGTCGTGGTCGATGAGCGCCTCATCGGGATCGTCGCGCCCTCGGGGACGGGCAAGAGCGCGACGGCGTGCAACGTGATCACTCAGGGCGGACGCTTCTTCGCCGACGACGTGCTCGCGCTCGAGATCGTCGACGGGCGCGTGTGGGCACATCCCGGCACGCGGTTGCTCAACCTCTACCCGCATGACCTCGAGGCGATCGCCGATGCGGAGCGGGCGCGGCTCGGCGAACCGCTCGGGGTGGGCGACAAGGCCCACTTCGCGCCGGAGGGCTTTCCCGGGGCGCTTCCGCTGCGCGGGCTCCTCTTCCTGCGTCGCGGCGGCAAGGAGGCGAAGAGCGCGCTCGCGCCGGTCGCCCACCCGTCGGCACGGCTGCTCGGCAACGCGTTCCTCCCTTACCTCGACCGGCCCGAGCGGCTCGCGCTCCAGCTCGAGGTGATGAGCACGCTCTCGCGGACGGTCCCGCTCGCGGAGCTCGACATCGCGCCGGGCGACCAGCCGCCCGAGCTCGCCGGCGTCGTGCACGAATGGGCGCGGGGCCTCCCGTGAGTGCCGCCGGCAGCGCGAACGTCGAGCGGCTCTTGCGCAAGCGCATGCCCGCGGACGTCCGGCTGCGGATCGCATTCGAGATCGTCGGGACGTACGTGCAGGTCCGCTACCGCATGTTCCGCGGCGATGTGACGGCGGTCGTCGCGGCACTTCGCGGCGGGGCCGCGGACCTGCACGAGCCGTATGACGCGTACCGGATCGGGCGCCGGCTGGGACGGCCCGTTCGTCGCACGCTCGACCCACTTCCCTGGGACTCACGCTGCCTGATGCGGTCGCTCGTCCTGCTCCGCATGCTCGCGCGGCGAGGCGTCGTCTGTCAGCTCGTGATCGGAGTACGTCCGGGGGAGACCCTCGAAGCGCACGCGTGGATCGAGCACGACGGGCATGCGCTGCTGCCGACGCTCGGCTACGAGCGCCTGACCGTCGTCTAGCGGTACGCCGCGGCCTGCAGCTCGAACAGCTCGGCGTACCGCCCGCCGTTCGCCACGAGCTCGTCGTGCGTGCCGTCCTCGACGATCTCACCGTCGTGCAGGACGTAGATCCGGTCGGCGGACTTGACCGTCGAGAAGCGGTGCGAGATGAGCAGTACGGAGCGCCCATGCGCGAGCGCCTGGACGTACTCGAAGAGCTCGTTCTCGGCGCGCGCGTCGAGCGAGGCGGTCGGCTCGTCCAGCACGAGCAGGCGCGCCTGCCGGAAGAAGGCGCGGGCGAGGGCGATCCGCTGCCATTGCCCGATCGACAGGTCGTAGCCGCCGGTGAACTCCTTTCCGAGCACCGTCTCGTAGCCCTCCGGCAGGCCTTCGAGGTAATGGTGGGCGCCCGCCTGGCGTGCGGCCTCAGCGATCCCCTCGACGTCGTCCACCGCCTCCGCGCGGCCGAAGCCGATGTTCTCGCGCGCGGTCAGCTGGTAACGCACGAAGTCCTGGAAGATCACCCCGATCTGGCGTCGCAGCGCGCGGCGGTCGAGGTCTTGCACGTCATCGCCGTCCCACAGGATCCGGCCGCCGGTGGGCGTGAAGAGCGCGCCGAGCAGCTTCGCGAGCGTCGTCTTGCCCGACCCGTTCTCGCCCACGAGGGCTACGACCTCGCCCGCGCGGATCCGGAGGGACACGCCGCGTAGCGCCTCGCCGTCCGAGTGGGGGTAGGCGAAGTGGACGTCGTCGACGACGAGCTCGCCGAACGGATCGACGTCCTCGACCGCGGCGTCGACGCTGTCCGAGGTCGCCGCGGGTGCGCGCGCCAGGAAGCGGTGGAGGTCCTCGAGGAAGAGGCTCGATTCGAAGAGCGCGGTGACGCCCTTGAAGATGTACTCGATCCGGGTCCCGAGCAGCCTGATCGCCAGGACGGCCGCGCCGGCATCGGCGAGGCCCATGCGGTCCGAGAGCAGGAAGGAGACGAGCAGCGCGAACCCCGCGGTCGTGACGATCACCGTCGCGAGCGTGCCGCCGAGCGCGAGGATCAGCCGCCGGCGCACATGCACGCGCAGGTCGGCCAGATAGTCGAGGTAGCTGCGCTCCCAGCGGTCGCGGAGTGTCCGGCCGAGGCCGAAGGCGCGCAGCTCCTTGGCCTCCTCGCGACCGGTGAGCGTCCCGACCAGGTAGAAGCGCAGCCGCTCGCCCGGGGTCTGGTCGTAGTTGAAGGCGAACTCGAGCTTGCCGGTAGCGCGCGAGATGAGCCACAAAGGAAGCGCGGAGGCAAGCAAGATCGGGACCACGAGCGGCTCGATCAGGAAGAGCGCGACGGTGAGCCCGGCCACGCCGAGCACCCCGCCCAGCGTCGTGATCAGGCCCTGCGAGAGCGTGAGCGGCTGGAGCAGCGCGTTCGTCTGGACGCGTTGAAGGTCGTCGAAGAACTCCGGTGACTCGAACGTCTCGAGGTCGACCGCCGTCGTGACCTCGAGCGTCGAGTCGAGCGTCGTCCGTCTGACTTGCTGTCCGAGCAGCCGCTGCCCCTGCGTCTGGAACGTGCCGAGGAAGCTGCCGAGCGCTCCGGCGGCGACCAGGCCGACCAGTGGGGCGATCGCGTCACCGACCGAGCCGTCCGTGCGATCGGCGTCGATGATCGCCTCGAGGGCCAGCTTGCCCATGAGCACCTGGACCCCGAGCAGCACGGCCGCGATGAGCTGTGCGGCGGCGCAGAGGTAGAAGAGCCGCGGGCTCGCGTCTCGCGCCAGCTTGACAGCGGAGCGGGCCACCGCCGGCAGGTTGCGGGCCGACTTCGGCACCTGCTTGCGAGACAGGAAGTACTCCTGGCGGTCGAACGGCTTCCGCTCGGGCACCGGCGCAGGATACGGCGGCACGGCGGGCTCCTATGCCGCTTGGGTTTCGGCGCCCACCGGTCCGGGCAAATTCGCGCCAGGCATGGGAATCGAGCTCTTGGTCATCGCCGTCGCCTGGCTCGTGGCGAACTTCGCCATCGGAGCCCTCGCCGTCGTGCGCGCGCGCTGACGGTAGACCTCAAGATGCTCGGCCGGCGCGGTCTCTGAGCGCGGCCTCGACGCCGTCGTTGAAGCGCTCCGCGGTGTGGTGCGGGGCCGTCTCCAGCCCGGCCTGCCTGAGCGAGCCGCGGAGGGCGGGATCCCCGGCGAGCCTCCGCACGCGGTCGGCCAGTTCCGTCGCGTCTCCAGCGGGGTACAGGAGCGCGTTCACACCGTCCACCAGGTACTCGCCTGAGCCGCCGCGTCCGGTCGCAACCACCGGGCGGCCGGTCGCCATCGCCTCGAGCGGTACGAGCCCCCACGGCTCCGACCAGAGGACCGGGAACACGACCGCGTCCGCGCCGGCGTACTCGGCCGGAAGGCGCTCGGCGGTGACCTGGCCCGCGAAGTCGACCCGGTCGGCGACGCCGAGCGACGCGGCGTGCTGCTCGAGCTCCGCGACGGCATCCGGCGCTCCCGTGCCGACGATCCGGAGCGTCATCTCGGGCAGGTGAGCGAGCGCCTCGACCGCGCTTGCCACGCCCTTGCGCGGGTCGATGCGGCCGACGTACAAGGAGCCGGCCCTGCCACTCCCGCTCGGTTGCCGGGGCGAACACGGGCGCGATGCCGGACGTGAGCACGGACGTGTCCGGCAGGTCGAGGCGCTTCAAGGCGTGCGCGCGGGTGGTCCCGCTCACGAACGCGTAGTGGGCGGCCGCGCCGAAATGCACGCGGCCCGGCACGCCCAGGAGCCGGTCGAGCACGACGGGCGGGAACCGGCGGCGGCGCGCGCGCCTGTGCCACGCGTCGACGCGGGGCCCGTAGTCGAGCCAGTCGTCGTGGACGAAGGCGACGGCGGGAAGTCCGAGGCGGCGCCCGACCTCGACGAGCGACATGCTGAGGCCGCCCATCGACCACCACGAGACGACGTCGGGGTCGAAGTCGGCCACGTGGCGTTCCAGCTCCGCGACGTTGTGCCGCTCGATCGCGAGGCACTCGCGCACGGACGTCGGGGGGAACGCGTGGTCGCGCCAGTACCAGCGCAGGTCGCGGTGGGTGTTGGCGATCTCTGGAAGCGCCTCGCCGCCCGCGCGCTCGACCGTCAGGACGCGCACCTCGTGCCCGTGGGCCTCGAGGTGGCGAACGGCGCCCGCCCACACGGCTTCGTAGCCGCCCCCTTGATCGTGGGGCGGAAAGCTGTTCCCGACGGTCAGGACGCGCACGGGTCCCGGCGGCCCAGTCGCTGACGGGCCTCCCTCCTGATGCGCTCGAGTTGCGAGCGGCGCATCTCGCGCCGCACCTCGGGCTCCGCGCGCGGCAGTCGCCGCAGCCCGGCCCCGAGCCACCCGCCGAAGTAGGCAAGCCCGCCGAGCACCCGCGGCCGCTCGGGCATCCGTGCGACGGCGCCGAGTGCGACCGCGAGCGGGTGCGCCCCGTAGTTCCATGCGCACAGGCCGTGGCGGCTGAAGCCGCGGACGAGGCCGTCGTGCGAGCCGGTGGTCCGCAGATGGAGCGGGTCGCCGCCGGGGATCGCAAAGCTCCGCACGGTCCAGCCGGCGAGCCGCGCCTTCGCCTCGTCGATCGTGTCCCAGCCGAGCATCTCGGAGAGGGGGGTGATCTCGTCGAAGCACTCGCGGCGGTAGAACTTCGTCGCCCCGCGGACGTGCTCGGCGGGCGGGCGCTCGCGCACGACCTGCCCGTCCTGCTCCCAGCTCAAGAACGCGCCGGCGATGCCGAGGCGATCATCTGCCTCGAGCTCGGCGAGCAGCGTCGCGAAGGTGGCGGGGGGGAAGTCGATGTCGGCGTCGAGCTTCGCGATGACGTCAGCGTCGCTCCCGATGCGGCCGACGCCGGCGGAGAAGGCGCGGACGACGTGCGCGCGCGCGAGCCGGTCGCGCGCCGGCGGCCGCGGCGACAGCGTCATGACCTCGGCCCAGGCGTGGTCGTCCGCGAACTTCCGGGCGATGGCGGCCGAGCCGTCGGTCGAGCCGTCGTCGACGAGCACGAGCCGCTCGGGTGGATGCGTCTGCCCGGCGATCGACGCGAGCGTGCGCTCGAGATAGCCCTCCTCGTTCAGGAACGGCACGACCACGGCGAGCCTCATCGCGGCACGAGGCTAACGTCTGGCCCGTATGGCGCGCCGCGCGTTACTGGTCTGCTCGCCGGGCGGTCACCTCATTCAGATGCTGTCGCTCGAGCCGAGCTGGCGCGAGTTCGAGACCACCTGGGTGACTCTCCCCGGCGCGGACGTCGACTATCTGCTCGACGGGAAGGACGTCGTCCGCGGGTTCGGACCGACCAACCGAAGCGCTGCGAACCTGTTCCGCAACCTGCGCCTCGCGTGGCGCATCGTCAAAGCGCGGCGGCCGGACGTGATCCTGTCGACGGGCGCCGGCCTGGCGGTTCCGTTCTTCCTGGCCGGGCGCCTGCGCGGCTGCCGGTGCGTGTACGTGGAGAGCCTGACGCGGATCGACGAGCTGTCGATGAGCGGGCGCATGGTCTACCCGCTGGCCAACGAGTTCTTCGCCCAGTGGCCGGCGGCGGCCGCGACCCGCCGGCGCGCGCGACACGCGGGGAGCCTCCTGTGATCTTCGTGACGCTCGGCACCCATCACGATCCGTTCCCGCGCCTCGTCGACGCCCTGGGAGGGCTTCCCGCCGAGGAGCTCGTCGTGCAGCACGGACATTCGCGGCCGTCCCCGGCTGCGGCCCGGAACGTGGACTTCCTCCCGTTCGCAGAGATGGTCGAGCAGATCCGGAGCGCACGGGTCGTCATCACGCACGCGGGCGTCGGGAGCATCCTCCTGTGCCTGCGAGGCGGCCGCACGCCGCTCGTCGTGCCGCGGCTGCACAGGCACGGCGAGCACGTGGATGATCACCAGGTCGGCCTGACGCGCGCACTGGCCGACCGTCACAGGGTGATCCCGGTCTGGGACGTCGAGGACCTGCCGCATCTCGTGGCCGACGCGCCCGCACCGACCGAGGCGCGCCCGCCCGAGCCGGGCCCGCTGCACGACGCCGTGCGGCAGGCGCTCTACGCCGCGTAGCGGGCGAACAGCTCGGCCAGGCGAGCGGCGCTCTCGCGCACGTCGAACTCCCGCTCGACCAGGCGGCGCCCCGCCTCGCCCATGCGCCGGGATGCGTCCTGGTCGCCGGCCAGGCGTTCGATCGCAGCCACGAGCTCGTCGACCCGCCCGGGCCTGACCACGAGGCCGTTCTCACCGTCGACGACGATCTCGCCGACGCCCATCACGCCCGCTGCGACGACCGGGAGCCCGTGCGCCATCGCCTCCATCACGACGACGGGCAGGCCCTCCGCGAAGCTGGCGTGCGCATACAGGTCCGCACCGCCGTAATGGCGCGTGATCTCGTCCTGTCCGACGGCGCCCGTGAACGTGACCAGGTCCACGACACCGAGCTCGTCCGCACGGCGCTCGAGCTCCTCCCGCTTCGGGCCGTCCCCGATGATCGTCAGGTGGGCGTCGGTGCCGCGGCCGCGCAGCTCGCGCACGGCCTCGAGGAGCAGCGCGTGACCCTTCACGGGGGCGAGCCGGCCGACGGTCACGATCCGCACGCCGCCCGAGCGGCCGTCGCGGGACACGGGCTCGTACGCGGCCGGGAACACCCCGCAGTGGACGACGTGGAGCTTGTCCCAGTGCTCCTCGCCGACCAGGCCCATCAGCTGGCTGCGGCCGAAGTCGCTGATCGCGACGGCGAAGTCCGCGTGCCGGACCTTCTCGGCCACCGCCTGGTTGAGGACGTCGTAGAACTCGGACGGCCCGTGGACGGTGAGGCTCCACGTGTGCCCGCCGCCGCTGTCGGCGCTACCCGCGAACTCGGTGGCGAGCATCGCGACGGCCGGGGCCGTGCCGGTCAGGTGGGCGTGAACGTGCCGGATGCCGCGCTTGCGGAGCTCGCGCCACAGGATCGGCGCTTCGGCCACCCACGTCGCCGCGAGGAACCTCCCACGCAGCCCGGGCCGGGAGGTGCGCAGAGCATGGGCGGCCATCCGCACGTACCCGGCGGGTGAGGCCGCCAGCGCGGCCAGGTGGCTGCGCACGAGCAGCCCGACTCGGAGCGGGAGCATGGTGAACGTGCGCGCCGCCTCCTCCCGGTCGGCGTCGGCCAGGAGCTCGTCGGCGGGCGTCGGCCAGATCGCGAAAGTGTCGACCTCCACGCCGAGTTCCCGGAGCGCCCGGACCTCGCGCAGGATGAACGTGTGCGAGATCTTGGGATAGCGGCCGACCAGGTACGCGATCCGGGTGGGCGTCTGGGCGTGCATTCAGGACTGCCGCGCGGGACGCTGGATCCAGCAGATGCCCGCCCACGACCATAGGAGCAGCGTCGGCAGGGTGAACGAGAGCGGCGTGGTGCTCCCGACCACGACGTACATGCACGTCATGCCGAGCAGCCCGATCTTCCACGGGCGCAGGTCGGGCGGGCCTCTCATCGTGATGCCGCCGCCGATCGCCCACACCAAGGCGAACAGCCACAGACCGGCACCCAGGAGCCCGAGCTCGACGGCGTTGCCCAGATAGAGGTTGTGCACGTCGCGGATGAACACGAGCGGGTAGTCGTCGGCCTGCCGGTAGAAGTTCGGGCTCTCCGTTCGGTAGGTGCCCCAGCCGAACCCGAACGTCGGCTTCTCCTCGAGCATGCGCAGCGCCGCTGCATTCGAGTTCTGGCGTGCCCAGACCGGCCGGTCGTTCTCGCTCCGCTCCTCCGCCTGCGCCTGGAGGCCGGGGATCGTCGCGAACGCGACCAACACGACGGCCGCGCCGCCGACGACGGCCGCGGCCATGAACGCGCCGGGTCTCGCGCGCCGCGAGCAGCGCGATGATCGTCCCCGCGATCGTGCCGATCCAGATCGCCCTGGTGACGGTCAGCAGGGTCCCGAGCATGCACAGGCCGGCGACCGCGATCGCGATCCCCTTGAGGCGGCGGTCGCGCCACTGGATCGCCGCGATGACCGCGGCGATCGCGCACGCGTACAGGATCATGCCGTTCGCGGCCGCCTCCGCGAACGGTCCGCGCGCGCGGTCGAAGTGGGTTCCGACGAACGGGTCGTCGATGTAGCGCGGCAGCAGAATGCCGCGCGGCCCGGTGGTCTCGATCAGCGCGGTGAGCCCGAGATAGCCGCCGAGCGTGACGAGCGCTCCGAGCAGGATCTGGCGGTCGCGCATCTCGCGGAAGGCGAACGGCGCGACGTAGAACGCGACGAACGCGATCAGGCTGAAGCGGTCGAGCAGGTTGAACCGGGGGCTCGACTCGTCGATCGTGCCCGCGATCACCGCCGAGCAGATGGCGTAGCCGCCGACGACGACGAGCAGCCAGTCGATCGGCCGGGTGTGGAGCCCTTTCTCCTCGTGCCACTTGCGGACGAGCGCCGACCCGATGCCGGACAGGATGAGGATCCGGTCGAGCGGGACCGGGATGCTCATGTCGCCCCAGTGGCCGGAGAAGGCGGCAAACGCGAGCCCGAGGCTGAGCGGCCACGCCGGCCGGGCGAGCAGCGACGCGATCACGATGACCAGGCCGGCCATGCCCGCGGCGGCGCCCCCGAACGCCTCGGCGGGGTCGCCGTTCCCGGCGTGGACGGCGCCGGCCACGGCCGCGAGCAGCAGTCCGAGCACGGCCAGCGCGTAGACCGCGCCCGCCGGCAGGCGCTGGAGGGTCACGCCCTGGCGCGCGAGAGCAGCGCTCGGTTCTCGCGCACGAGCGCGAGCCCGAGGCCCAACACGAGCCCTGCGCCCAAGCCGATCAGCATGAGCTGCTGGAGGACCGTCCAGCGGTCGGAGTCCGCGTCGGCCGCCGGCAGTGCCAGCTGCAGCAGGCCCTTGGGCGGAAGGCCGCCCTCGTTGTTGCGGTACTGGATGCGGATGGCCTCCGTGCGCGCCTGCTGCGTGAAGAAGTCGAGCCGCGCGCGATCGATTGCCGCCGCGCCGGCATCCTGGCGCTGCAGCCGCTGCAGCCGGCGCCGGGCCGCGTCGAACTCACGTGCCGCGCGGCGGAAGCGATTCAGGAGGCTGCCGGACTCCTGTCGCCGGTTCAGGTCCTCGACGTACTCGATCAGCGCTTGCGCGGTGGCGTTGGCGAGCGCAACGGCCTCCGCCTCCGAGTCGCCCTTCGCCTCCACGCTGATGAGGCTGCTGCCGGGCAGGGGAGAGCCGCTCACGTCGTCGCGCGCGTCTGAGACGTCGATCCCGACCGAGCCGGCGGCGGGCTCGACCACGGGCTCGGCTCCGACGAGGCGCGCGTAGTTTCGGGCGAGGGTCGTGTTCGCGATCAAGAGCTCGTCCAGCGTGTAGACCGGCGCGTCGACGCGGCCGACGCTGACCCGCGCCTCGGCCTCGTAGTCGGGCTCGCGGAGGAGGCCGATCACCGCGCCGAGGGCCACGAGCGCCAGCACGGGCAGGATGACCAAGCTGCGGTGGCGAAACGCGCTCTCGAGCGGCCCGCGAAATTGCGGCGTCTGAGGAGGGGGCTGCATCGCAGTGTCAGGTGGAGTGATCCGGGGCTGCTCGAGATGGCCGTCCGTGGCTGGCGGAGGGGGGGCAGCTGCTCGGCGTCCAAACCGTCTGCGAGTGCTCACAGCGGCGTAAGGATGCCATGCGCCCCGGCACGCGCGCGCCGGGTTGGCGGCCTCACGCAACCGGCTCCGGGCGGCAGACGGGGATGGCCGCGTCGGCGACCAGCCCATAACGCCGGGCCCCTTCCGCCCCGAGATTTTCGGCGTACTTGACCATCTCGACCTCGAAGCCGCACTCCCTCAAGCGGTCCGGGTAGTCGCGGCCGTAGACGCGCACGTGATCGAACTGGCCGTAGACCTGCTCGCGCTCCTCGGGAGAGGTGATCGCGGGATCCTCGAAGCTGGTTGCTCGCCTGCGCTGCAGCGGAACGCCGAGGATCGCCCAGCCGCCCGGCTTGAGCACACGCCGAATCTCGCGCATCGCCCGCCGGTCGTCCGGCACGTGCTCGAGCACGTGGTTGCAGATCACGGCGTCGAAGCTGCCGTCGTCGGCGGGGATGTCCTGGACGTCCATGCGGACCATCGCCGGCGGGGAGTCCAGGTCGGCGCTCAGATAGTCACACCCGGGTAGCTCCTCCAGCTTCTCGGCGATCCCTGGCTCGGGCGCGAAGTGGAGCAGGCGCGCGGGCCGGCTCAGCAGGTCGGTTCCGTCGCGCAGGTACAGCCACAGGAGCCGGTGCCGCTCGAGCGAGCCGCAGCGCGCGCAGCGCGCGTTCTCCCTCGGCCGCCCCGAGGCGGCGTGCTTCTTGAGGAACTTCCTAAACCGGCCACCGCAGATCGGGCACTCCACCTCATCGCCGCGGTAGGCCTGGGCGACGAGCGGCCGGTACAGCCGCTGAGCCTGCGTCCGCCGCTTCTTCGGCACAACGCCGACGAGGAGCCGCCGCGCGCGGTTTGCAAGGGCGGCCTTCCTCATCGGAGGCGAGCCTAACTAAGGCTCGACCCGCAGATCCGTCTTGAGCGCCTGGAGGCGGCCCCACGGAAACTCGCGCATGAGCGACGAGGGGGTCCGACCTCCGAAGATGCCGCCGAACCCGGAGTAGGGATCGAACCCGAGCGGCCCGGGATCCTCGCCGTAGAAGCCGACTCCGCCACCGCGGTCGCGAACGACGAGCCCGTAGCGCTGCGCGGCCCGCGCCATCGCGCGCACGAGCGGGTGCACGTCGAGCTTCGAGACGTCCAGATCGGGGTCGAGCCGGAAGCGCGTGCCCTGTGGGATCGCCGTCGGGCTCTCGACCTGGCCGTCGGTGCGCGACGCCGGCCAGGAATACACGCGCGCCCTCGCCTCGGGGATGGTCAACGCCAGGCCGTGGTCGATCCGCCGCTCGCGCAGCTCGTCGATCCGCATCAGGCCGCCGAGAATCGGGATGCCGGTAGCGCTCGCGCCCCAGCCGGGCGGATCGGTGTACGTGCCGATGTTGGTCGACACGCCGATCATGCGCCCGCCCCACCCGGCATGCCAGCCGGAGAGCCGTTTGTGCAGGCGCCAGAACTCCCACATCGTGTCGGTCGCCGGCTGCATCACGACGAGCCGGCCGTCCGAGTCGGGCGAGGGGCGCGCGCCCGCGGGCAGCGGCACCTCCTCCCACGCGGCCTGCAGCATTGCGCGACGGGGCGGGACGGGGTTGGGCAGGGCGACCCTGACCGTGGGCTGGTCGGGCGGGACCGTGTAGACGGGGATCCCGTACCGGGTGGTGTTGATCGAGGTGCCCCACTGCCTCACCTGGCGTCGCAGGTCCGCCGCGTACACGTCGGAGAGGGCGTCGAGCGGGGCGTCGGCGCGCAGCGGCTGGTTCCAGAACGAGGTCGGCGCGAACGGCCGCGGCGGGGCCTGGCGTTCCTGCGTCACCGACGGCGTTCGCGTCGCGGGCCCGGAGGACCCGGGAACCGCGTGCGCGGGCGAGCACAGCAGGAGAGTCCCTGCGCACGTGATCAGCACTCCCGCTTTGCCCACATCGAACTTCATCGACGCCCCTGCACGGGCACGCTATCGGTTCAGATGTGACAAGGCACTAGTAGCTCGGCTCCGAATACCCGGGCCATCCCGGGAGCGGGGCCAGGCCGGCTTCGCGGCATGCCGCGGCGGCTTGAGCGGCGCGGTCGTGCTCCCCGGCCGCCTCGAGGACCGCCGGGATCAGCACCGACATCGGCGTCGCGTCGCGTATCTCGGCGCGGAAGAAGCCTCTGCGCTGTGCGAAGCGGAGGCCGTCGGCCAGCGCGCTCGTGAGCCACGGGGGCGGGGCCTCCATGCGGCGCGCGAGCGTCGCCAGGTCGGCGAGGTTCACGGTCAGGTAGCGGCCCGGTGCCCGTCGGCCCGAGAGGTCGCGCGCGAGCCAGCCGCCGGGGAAGCGCAGCGCCCGCTGATCGGCGGCGGTGCGCGCGGCACGCGCGTACGCCTTCGGGATGCGGCGCCGAACAGCTCGACGGGGGCCGCGGGCACGCACAGTCTCCGCCAGCCCGATCGCGCTCGCGGCGCGGACCCCTGCCCGGCCTTCAGCGCGTGGCGCGAGCACTTCTTCCAGGGCGGCCAGTTCCGCAGCGACGTCACGACCGGCGGCCATCAGCGCGACGATCGCCTGGACGTGCGTGTTCAGCACGACGTCGTTGCGGCCCGCGTCGCGCTCGAGCGAATCGTGCAGGACCCAGCGTCCGCCGGCGAAGTCGACGGTGTACTCGTCGAGCAGGCCGCACACGCGCTCGGCCGCGTGCCGGAAGCGTTCCTCGCCGGTGAATTCCGCGTGCGCGACGAGCAGGAGCAGCGCGTCGTTCACGAAGCGCACGTGCGACTCGCCCGCGCTCCACATGTCGTGTGGCAGCGCCGGGAGTTCCTCCACGCGCTTGGCGGTGACCTCTGCGACGTGGGCGGCGATGCCGAGCCAGAGCGGCCCGCCACGGATCCGCGCGGTGCGGTAGAGCGACAGGCTCGTGCTGTCGATCGGCTTCTTGATGGTCGCGGTGCCCGTGAGCACCCAGCCGCCGGTCAGGTACTGGCCGAGCTCGCGGACGCCGCCCATCGCCTCGAACGGCGGCACGATCGTCATCGGCTCGGGATCGTCGCGCTCGAACGCGGAGGCGGCGTCGCCGGTGAGCTCGAGGAGATCGACCTCCGCGCCGGCCTCGGCGGCGGTCAGGACGGCGCCGTCGGCGGCGGGGTCGAGCGACCAGTCGACAACCCGTGCATCCGCCAGATCCCCGTAGGGCCCCCACCGGCGGATCGCGGGCGGGTTGAGGACGTGGGTCGCTTCGTGCAGCGGCAGGCCCCCGTCGGGCACGGTCGTGGTTCGCACGCGGACCTGGGGCTGCGGCACCGTTGGAACATATGGTGCCGTTCGCCGATGCCGTCGCTGTCACGTATTCCCGGTCTTCGCCAGCTCCCGCAGGCCATGGGCCGCGTCCGCGACGACGTGGTCCTCTTCGAGAGCTGGCGCGGGCAGTTCTCCGACAACCCGCGCGCGATCTCGGAGGAGCTTCAGCGGCGCGGCACCGGGCTCGAGCACGTCTGGGTGATCGATCCCGCGCTCGCCGGCGAGGTGCCCGGCCTGGGTCGTGCCGGTGGCTCCCGAGAGCCGGGAGCACATCGCGATGATGGGCCGTGCGCGCTACCTCGTGTCCAACAGCACCGCGCTGGGCTTCCATCGCAAGCGGCGCGGCACGACGTTCGTGCAGACCTGGCACGGCACGCCGCTGAAGAAGATCGGCTTCCACACCAGGAGAAGCGGTTCGCGGACGGCGCAGCTCGCGGAGAAGACACTCGAGCGGAACATCCCGAACTGGGACCTGCTCTTGTCGCCCAACAGCTTCAGCACGCCGATCCTGCGCGAGGCGTTCCGGTACTCCGGTCCGATCGTGGAGGCGGGCTATCCCCGCAACGACCTGTTGCTCTCACCCGAGGCCGGCGCGATCCGCGACCGGGTGCGGGAGCGGCTCGGCATCGCTTCGGGGCGACAGGTGGTGCTGTATGCGCCCACGTTCCGGGACGAGCGGCCCTTCGCCCGCGAGGCCGACGCGCAGCGGCTCGCCGGCGATCTCCGCGCGACGCACGACGTGCTTCTGCGCCTGCACAAGATCGACGCCGGCCAGCTCTCGGCCGGCGGCGGGACGCTCTTCAGGGACGTGTCCGACTATCCGGACAACCGCGAGCTGTACCTCGCCGCCGACGTGCTCGTCACGGACTACTCGTCGGTCATGTTCGATTTCGCGGTCACCCGCAAGCCGATGCTGTTCTTCACGCCGGACCTCGCCCAGTATCGCGACGAGCTGCGTGGCTTCTACTTCGACTTCGAGGCCGAGGCCCCGGGGCCGCTTCTCCCGAGTGCGGACGAGCTCGTGCGCGCCCTCGAGGATCTCGACGCGGCACTCGCGGGCTACGAGGCGAAGTACGCGGCGTTCGTGGAGCGCTTCTGTCACCTCGACGACGGGCACGCCTCCGCCCGCGTCGTCGACGCGATGCTCGAGACGGGCTAGCGCGCCGCGGCGGCGACCTCGCGCAGCAACTCGATCAGCTGAGGCGTCGTCTTGCGGGCGTCGTAGTGCTGTTCCGCCCGGGCACGCCCCGCATCGCCCATGGCGCGGCGGCGCTGCGGGTCGTCGAGCAGCGTCCCGAGTGCCTCTGCCAGCGCATCGACGTCGCCCGGCGGGCAGATGATGCCCCCTTCCCCGACGAGCTCCGGGATCGAGCCGACGCTCGTCGACACGACCGGCACACCGGTCGCCATCGCCTCGAGCAGCACGAACGGGACGGCGTCGATGTGCGTCGGGAGGCAGAAGACGTCCGCGCGCGCGAACAGCTCCGGCACGAGCGAGCTGCCCGGCTCGGCGGTGTGAAGCTGTACGCCCTCCGGCGGGTCGAAGGGTTCCTGGGTGACGACGTCGAGCGCGACGTCGCGGCCGAGCCGCGGGGCGAGGGCCGCGAGCAGCTCGGGGCCGCCCTTCGTCTCCCACCTGCCGCCGACGAACAGGACGCGCAGGGGGCCGTTCGTGTTCCGGTCGGGGGGTGGCCGAAACGCCTCGAGGTCGAGCCCGGGATGGAGCGTCGTGACCTTCGCCTTCGGCGCGAACTCGCGCACGCGCGCCGCGATCGTGTCCGTCCACGCGATGTTGAGCGGCGCGTGCTCGAGGGCGCGCCGCTCGAGCGGCTCGATCGGCTTGAGGTAGGACGGCGTCCGCGCGTCCGCCGGGATGCCGCGCTTCGCGCGCGCCCAGTCGGTCACGAGCGTGTCCACCGAGAGGACGCAGGGGAGCCGGCGCTGGATCCGGGCGAGCAGGAAGCCCACGTGGATCGTCGTGATGTGCGCGACGTCGGGGCGGCTCAGGTACATCTGATCGAGGATCAGCTCGCGCGCGCTCCAGCTGCGGACCAGATGCCAGCGGACCGACTGCATGTTGAGCTTGTCCCAGCGCTTCACCGGCCGCATCCAGCGGCGGTGCCAGCGGTTGAATGGCGGGACCTCGACGAAGGTCGGGTTCACGTCGCCGCCGGCATGCGGCAGGCCCGCCTCGATCGCATGCCGCGCGCGCAAGAGCCCGATCGTCTCTTCCGGCCGCGGGCGGCCCTGGTGGAGAAAGAGGACGTTCACGGCTCGACGGGGTCCGCAGCGAGGGAGCGCACAACGCTGGCGGGCACACCGGCGAGAAGCGAGCTGTCGGGGTAGTCCCCGGCGCGCACGAGCGCGCTCCCTGCGACGACGCTGTTGCGGCCGACCCGTGCGCCGCGCGTGATCATCGCGTTCGCGCCGATGAGCGTGTTCCGGCCGATGTCGACGGGGGTCGCGCTGACCGGCTGATCCATCATCCAGGTGTCGCTGCCGTCGTGGACGTGGTCCGAGTCGATGAAGACGATGTGATCCGCGATGCCGACCCGGTCGCCGACCCGGATCTCCTCGTGGCAGTGAAAGACCGTGCAGTAGCCGACGCGGACGAACTCGCCGAGCTCGAGGTTGCCGCTCGTCTTGAACAGCGAGCCGTCGCGCAGGATCGAGCTCCTGCCGACGCGCAGCGAGCCGGAGAAGAGCCACAGGCGAACGTCGTCCTGGACGTCCGTGCGGTCGCCGAGCTCGAGGACGTTCGTGCCCTTCGCGCGGATGCGCATCGAAATCCCGCGGCCGAACGTGACGTCGCGACCGATGCGCAGCCGCAGCACGCCGTCGCCGTCGCCCTCGCCAGTCACGTGGAGGGTCGGCGCGCCCTTGAGCCGCGCACCGCGTGGCGCGAGCAGCTCGAGCCGACCGCCCTTGCGCCACAGCTCGAAGCGAAGCCGCGTCGTCCAGAGGGAGAAACGAGCCCTGTGGATCATGTTCACCGCCCAGCGCACGGCGACATCTTGGCGGAGAGGCGGTTGTCTAGGGTCCCCTTCATGACGCCGCGAACCGACGGCAAGGAGCCGGTGGTGAGCGTCGTCGTGCCGGCGCGCAACGCGACGGCGACGATCTCGGCGCTCTTCGAGGCGCTCGATCAGCAGGTATTCGCCGAGCCGTGGGAGGTGGTCGTCGTCGACGATTGCTCCACGGACCAGACGCCCGACATCGCGGAGGCTTGGGGCGCGCGCGTGGTGCGGCTGGAGAGCCAGAGTGGACCGGCGGCCGCCCGCAACGCTGGGCTCGCCGCGGCGCGCGCGCCGCTCGTGGCGTTCACCGACGCCGACTGCGAGCCGACCCCGAGGTGGCTCGCCGAGCTGGCGGCGGCCTTGGAGGATGCGGATCTCGCGACGGGCCCCGTGCTGCCCACGCCCGGCGTGTCGCGCGGGCCCTTCGCCCGCACCCTCCACGTCACGCAGGAGTCGCCGCTGTACGAGACCGCCAACCTCGCCGTGAGGAGCGAGGTAGCTGAGCGAGTGGGCGGCTTCGAGCCGTTCGCGCCGCGCTCCGACCGCGTGCACACTGGGCTGAGGCCGTCGGTCGAGGACGGCCACTTCGGCGAGGACGCCGTCTTCGCGTGGCGCGCACGCCGGCTCGGTGCGCGGGTCGCGTTCGCGGAAGGGGCGCTGGTCCATCACGCCGTGTTTCCGCGCGGGGCGCGGGGATACATCGCAGAACGCTGGCGGCTCCGCTTCTTCCCGGCGCTCGTCCGGGAGATCCCGGAGCTGCGCTCACGCCTTCACATGCGCTTCTTCCTCGCCGAGCACACCGCGCTCTTCGACCTGGCCGCCGCGAGTGCCGCGGTCGGGCTCTCGAGCCGCCGGCGCTGGCCGCTCCTCGGCGTGCTGCCGTACCTGTACAAGCGCCTGAGCTGGCGGCAGGCTTGGCGGCGCTCCGTGGCGCGCCGGAACTTGGCGGTCGTCGTGGGCGACGTGGTCGGCTTCGCCGCCCTCGTCAGAGGGAGCATCGCGGCCCGTAGGGTGCTTCTGTGAGCACGGTCCGACGCGAGGGCACCGAGAGCCCCGAGCTGCCAGAGGTCGAGGGGCTCACGACTCCATCTGATACCGCCCGGTTCCAAGACATGACCGGGGAGGGCCGCCGCGGCCGGGTCGCGCGCGGGACTCTCATCAACTCGGTCTTCCTGCTCGGGCTCAACCTGCTCGCCCTTATCAGGGGCTTCGCGGTGGCGCCCTTCATCGACGTCTCGGACTACGGCGTCTGGGGCCTCGTCGTCGTGGGCTTCACGACGCTCTACGGCCTGGCCATGATCGGGGTGAGCGACAAGTACATCCAGCAGGACTCGGAGGACCAGGAGCTCGCCTTCCAGAAGGCGTTCACGCTTGCAGCTCATGGTCAGCGGCGCGTTCGTCGTGTTGATGTGGGTGGCGATGCCCGTGTACGCGCTGGCCTACGGGACGTCGGAGGTGCTTGCTCCGGGCTGGGTGCTCACGATCGCGATCCCCGCGACCGCGTTCCAGGCGCCGCTGTGGACGTTCTACCGGCGGCTCGACTACTTGAAGCAGCGCCGGCTGCAGGTGTGGGACCCGGTCGTCGCGATGGTCCTCACGCTCGGGCTCGCGATCGCGGGCTTCGGCTACTGGGCGTTCGTGATCGGCACGATCGCGGGTGCATGGGCTGCCGCCGCTGTGGCGGTACGGGCGTCGCCGTACAAGCTGGCGATCAAGTATGAGCGCGGCACGATGCTCGAGTACCGAAGCTTCTCCGGGCCGCTCATGTTCGAGGGTGCGTGCCAGGCCGTCACCGCGATGTCGCCCACGCTCGTCGCGCAGCGATCGCTCGGCACCGCCGCCGTCGGCGCGATGGCGATCGCGCACAACATCTCGCGCTATGCGTACAAGGCCGACCAGGTCGTCAACACCACGATCTACCCCGTCATCTGCGCGGTGAAGGACCGGCTCGAGCTGCTCGAGGAGGCCTTCTTGAAATCGAACCGGGTGGGCCTTCTGTGGGCCGCGCCGAGCGGGCTCGCGGTGGCGCTCTTCGCGCCGGACCTCGTTCACTTCGTGCTCGGGTCGCAGTGGGAGGACGCGATTCCCGTGATCCAGGTGTTCGCGCTGATCGCGGCGATCAACCAGATCGGCTTCAACTGGGTGTCGATCTTCCGCGCGCGCGGGGACACGCGGCCGATCGCGGTGGCCGGGCTCACGATGGCGCTCGCGGTCTCCGTGCTGGCAGTCCCGGCGCTGTTCATATGGGGCCTGGAGGGCTACTCGGTCGGGATGCTGCTGGCGATCCTGTGCTTGGTCGCCGTCCGCCTCGTATACCTGCGGAGGCTGTTCTCGCTGCGGGCGATCGGCCACAACGTCGCCAAGGGCGTGGCGCCGGCGCTCGGTGCCCTGGCGGGAGCGGCGGCGCTCCGGCTCGCGCTCTGGGGCGGTGAGCGGACGGAGCTGCATGCAGTCGTCGAGGTCGCCGTGTTCGCCGGCGCTCGCGGTCGGCTTCACGCTCATCTCGGAGCGGGCCCTGCTGCACGAGTTCCGCGGCTACCTCACCCGGGGCCGCGGAGCGGCGACCCAGCCCAGCGAGGCTGTGTAAGCATCCGCGCATGGCCCGCGCTCTCCGTCGCCGCGTCGCCGCGCGCCTGAAGCGGGGCTCGACTCGGCCGGCGGCCCCGCGCGGTCCCGTGCCGACCGAGGCCGAGCGTGCCGCGATGAGCGACGAGGACCGGCCGATCATCGAGCGGGCCTTCCCGCACACGATGACCGGCTTCGCCCGGCTGCAGGGGCTCGTCGACGCAGTCCGATACCTGGAGCGGAGCGGCGTGCCGGGCGCGTTTGCCGAGTGCGGCGTCTGGCGCGGCGGCTCCGTGCTCGCGATGCTCCTGACCCTCCAGGACGAGGGCACCGATGACCGCGACGTGTACCTCTACGACACGTTCGAGGGCATGACCCGGCCGACGGAGGAGGACACGTCGCCGGTCTGGAGCAGCCGGCGCTCGAGACGTGGCAGTCGGCCGAGGCCGAGGGGGAGCAGGCGTGGGGCTGGCTGCTCGGCGACTTCGACGAGGGCACCGTGCGCGAGACCGTGCTCTCGAGCGGCTATCCGGAGGCGCGCGTGCATTTCGTGCGCGGCCCCGTCGAGGAGACGATTCCCGGGCACGGTCCCCGACGAGCTCGCGCTCCTGCGCCTCGACACCGACTGGTACGAGTCGACCCGACACGAGCTCGAGCATCTGTATCCGCGGCTCAACCCCGGCGGCGTGCTGATCATCGACGACTACGGGCACTGGGAGGGCGCGCGGCGCGCGGTCGACGAGTACTTCGAGAAGGTCGGCGAGCAGCTCGTTTCTAAACAGGCTCGACTACGCCGCGCGAATCGCCGTCAAGCCGGGGCGCCTGCTGCGCGGTGGTAGCGCCCCAGCGCCGCCGCAGGCGTAGGAACGGCGACTCGACGAAGCGGTAGCTGAGATACGCGACCGCCAGGCAGATCGGGAAAGACACGAGCAGCAGGCCGAGCGTCGTCTCGGGCTCCCACGAGGCGTCGCGGACGATCGACTCGAGGATCGGCAGGTGCCAGAGGTAGTAGCTGTAGGAGATCACGCCGACGAAGGCGAGCACCCGCCAGTCGAGCACGCGCACGACCGGCCCATTCCGGAGCGGCAGGACGCACGCGGCCACGAGGAAAGCCGACGCCACCGCCGCCAGGTAGCCGTGCGAGTAATCGTCGAACACGAGCAGCCAGAACACGACCGAGACCGCGATCCACGCCTCCGCCCAGGCGAGCGGGCCGCGGATGAACTTCGGCGGCCGGCGCTCCCACGCGAGTCGCAGCAGCGCGACCAGCATCCCCGCGACGAAGAAGAAGAAGGTGCTCGGCAGGGAGTAGTCGAGCAGCGGCTCCTCGACGCGGCGGGTCTCGTCGTAGAACGTGGCGTAACGGAGCGCGAAGCTCGCCGCTGCGAGCGCCAAGAGGATCGCGGCCGCGCGGGACAGAGACCGGCCGGAGAGGTATGCGAGCGCGAGCGCGAGGAACGGCAGCACGAGATAGAAGTGCAGCTCGATGACGACCGACCAGATGAGGCCGTTCACATCGGTCAGGTTGGTGCGATCGGTCGTGAAGTTCTCGCTGAACGTGAGCCAGGTGAGCCACTGCTTCAGCGTGCCGCCGCCCTCGGCGACGATCAGCAGGACCACCACGACTACGAAGTAGAGCGGGAGGATTCGCAGCGCCCTGTTGCGGGCGTAGCGGCCGTAGTCGATCGGCGGGCCGCCCGCGTAGTCGCGTTTCGCGAACGGCCAGAACAGGAGGTATCCGGACAGGGCGAAGAAGAGGAAGACCCCGAAGCCGCCGCCCAGGAACACCCGGTCGGTGAAGGTCCGCGCCGGCTCGTAGTCGTTCGCCTGGCCGAACACGTGGCCCGCGTAGACCCCGAGCGCGGCGACCGCGCGCAGCGACTCGATCCGCGCGGAGCGAAGCTCGCCGGCCTGTTCGACGACCTCGGCCGCCGGCGACGCCGTGGCTGTCTCGCTCACCTGCGCCGAAGGCAGACGATGCAGAACTGCGTGCCGGCCCCCTCGACACGCTCGACATCCATGTTGGCGCGGTCCGCGGCCTCGCGCAGCTCGTCGAGGTCGATCGCCGAGCCCGAGCCATGCCGGGTCCTCGACGCCCTTGGGCTCTCGCCCCAGCGCACGTGCGAGCCGGTGCTTCAGCAACGCCCTTGGCCGGCTTGTGGATGTCCGGGTCGTTCGAGACCTGGAACGCGGCCCACCCGCCGGGCTTCAGGACGCGGCCCATCTCCTCGACGTAGCCGAGCGTCACCCGCGGATCGGGGATGTGCTGGAAGACGACGTGCGAGACGAGGCCGTCCGCCACGCCATCGGGGATGCCCGCCAGTGAAGTCCCGTCGCCCTGCACCCAGGTGACGTCGTCGAGCGCCGCGTTGTGCTCGCGTGCGCGCGCGAGCATCTCGCTCGAGACGTCGATCGCGTGCACGCTGCCCGGCGCCGAATGACTTGGCAGCGCGGGTCAGGCGGCCGAGCCCGCAGCCCACGTCGACGATCGAGTCGCCCGGCTCGATCGAGACGCCGGCCAGGTCGAGCAGCTTGCGCAGGTCGGCTTCGCCGTCGGCCCAGAACCGCTCGACGTCCGGGTTGCGGTAGGCGAGCCGGTTGTCGACGAAGAAGAAGGCGTCCTCCTTCGCGCGCTCGTCCCAGAACTCGCCCATGTGCTGGGGGCCAGGCACGGCGGTCACCCTAACCCTGCCGCGTCGCGGTGGTGCCAGTACACCTCGCGCAGCGGCTCGCGGCAATCCGGATGCCACGGCTTGTTGGCCCCCGGTCCCTCGAAGTGGCGGATGCCGGGGCGGCGCTTCGCGCGCCAGTGCGCGATCGGGTTCAGCTGTGCCGCGCGACCACCGTTGCCAGAGCGAGTTCATCGCGTTCCAGCGCGGGTGGAGGCGGCGGCGGCGAGCGCCGAGCGCGATGTTGAGAGCGTCCTGGTCCGGCCACTCGAACTCGGCGCCGCGCGTGGCCACGAGCTCGAGCAGCTCGGCCGTCTTCCCGTCGCGGCGCATCTCGGCGAGGTTCATCAGCAGGACGCCGCTGTTGAAGTAGTCCCGCCGGCTCGCGAGGCCGAGGTTCTGCGGCCGCCTTCTGTGGTTCGGCTGGAACACGTTGGTCACGGCCGCGAGCCAGTAGCCGTCCAGGTCGGTCTCCCAAAGCGGCCGCAGGTCGGCGCACGCGATCACGTCGGCATCGAGATAGAGCACACGGTCCAGGCCGGGAACGAGGTCCGGCAGGAAGATCCGGTGCCAGATCGCGGAGGTGAATCGCTCGCTGCTCGGCAGCGAGTCGATCTCGGGAGGCGCGTCGAGGAAGTCGATCCGCCCGCCCGTCGACTCGACCATGTCGCGCAGCGCGCCGCGCCGGTCCGGTCCCAGCCGCTCGTCGGCCAGGAGGTGGACGTGAACCGGCAGCGAGCCTCGGTGGGCGAGGACCGAGTGGAGCGTGGCCGCGGCGTGGGGTGCGTATGCATCGTCCGCCGCGCAGGAGACGTGCAGCGTCACCCAGCTTCCTCGTCGTATGCGGCGACGCCTCGGACGGCCGGCCTGAGCCGCCGGAACGTGCGCGTGAGCTGGTCGTCCTCGTCGGTGCGCATGCAGAAGGTGTCGAAGCCCTCCTCGAGGATCGAGTAGCCGGCTGACTCGAAGTGCTCGCGGCAGGCTGCCCTGTCGTCCCGCGACAGGTGGAAGTGCTCGTAGATGGCGAGCCGCGGCCGAAAGCGCGTGAGGTCGACCGTCCGCAGGATCTCCCAGTCGTAGCCCTCGGTGTCGGTCAGCAGCAGGTCGAGCTGCTCGAGCCCATGCTTCTCGGCGAGCGACTCGAACGTGAGCGCCGTCACCTGCTGCTCGACGATCCGCTCCTCGACGTCCGGGATGTTCTTCTTGTGGCTCAGCACCTGCTCGCGCGAGAAGGACCCGGTGCCGTGGTACCAGTACGGAAGCCGGTCGCGCTCCTCCGGCGTCGCCTTCCGCAGGTGGTAGAAGGCGAGCTGCCCGTCCGTCGCCGCGATCGCGGCGTTCTCCAACGTGACCCCCTGCACGTGTCCGTAGCGCTTGGTGAGGCTCTCGAAGACGTACGGCACCGGCTCGACCATGACGCCGCGCCAGGAGCGCGACCGGATGTACTCGCTCAGGTGGTCGTGGTGGTCCCCGTCGTTCGACCCGATCTCGACGAACAGCGCATCCGGGTAGCGATCCGCGAACGCCTTGACGAGCTTCGGCCCCGCCATGCGCCAGAGCTGCCAGCGGTAGCGGAGCCCGTCGATGAAACGCTTGCCGCGGCGGAGAACCCGTCTCACGGCCTGGCGGCCCGCCCGTCGGCGTGCAGCACGACGTGCGGGATCGTCACCGTCTCGCCGCCCTTCGACTTGATCTTCACCTTGAAGCGGCCCTTCTCCTGGACGTTGTCGAAGCCCGCGGTCCAGAGCATCCTCCGCCAGGTCTTGCGCGCGGGAAGCCAGAACACGACGGCCTTGTCGCGGTCGGCGAAGTAGCGGGACACGGGGAACGGGATGAGGCCGCTGAGCGGGTCGTACTCGTCGGCGAAGATGAAGCGGCCGTGGCAGAGGTTCGCGAGGCGCTCCAGTGCGAGCAGCTGGTCGCGGAGGTGGAGGAGGACCGCGCCCACGAACACGAGGTCGAACGTGCCCAGCTCCTCGGGTGTCGCGCGGTAGATGTTCTGCGCGACCCGTTGCACGTTCGAGCCGATCGCCTCCTTGGCGAGCCGGAACCCCTCGCCGCGGTCGGTGACGGTCCACTCCTTCGGTCGCCTGCGAGGCGGCCAGTCGTACTCCGACTCGTGGTCGACATCCAGCGCGACCACGTCGGCACCGCGGCGCTCCATCTCGAACGCCCAGAAGCCGTCCCAGGTGCCGATGTCGAGCACGCGCATGCCGTCCATGCGCTCGGGCAGGCCGTAGCGGGGAACGTGCGGCCGCAGATCGAACCAGCCGTCCGTTACGACGCCGTCCCCCAGATCGATCGTGTGGTACCAGCTGAGCTCGCGCACCCGCGCGGCGACGTCAGCGCTCGCCACTCGCCGTCCCTCCTGTCATCTGCATCGCCAAACCGCGGTGCCAGTCTACGCTGCACCCGTTGACTGGCCCGGCGGTATCGGTTGTCGTTCCGTCGCACGCGCGTCGGCTGCGGTTGCGCTGGCTTCTGAATGCACTCGAGGACCAGACGCTCCACCCGGCGGCGTTCGAGGTGATCGTCGTCCACGACTACGAGGGCGAGGACGCCGCGCTGCTGGACGGCCATCCGCTCGCGCGCGAGGGAAGGATGCGCCAGCTGCGAATCGAGCCGGGGACCGGCCGCCCCTCGGTCCAGCGGAACATGGGGTGGAGGGCCGCCTCCGCGCCGCTCGTCGCGTTCATCGACGACGACTGCCGGCCGGACGAGCGCTGGCTCGAGGCGGTGCTCGAGGCCGCCGCGCGAGGCACCGGAGGCGATCATCCAGGGGACGACGCGCGGCGACCCGTACGAGATCAATGTGCTCGCCAGCCCGCACGCGCGCACACTCAAGGTCACGCCGCCGGACGACTTCGCCCAGACGTGCAACATCGTGTATCCGAAGTCGCTGCTCGAGCGCGTCGGCGGTTTCGACGAGAGCATGCCGGCGCCGGCGGGCGAGGACACCGATCTCGCCCTGCGTGCACGGGCGACCGGCGCCGAGCTCGCCGCCGCGCCGGACGCGCTCGTCTACCACGCCGTGGACGCGTACCTCCTGCCGCAAGCGATCAGGCTGAACCTCAAGTGGCGCCACCTGGCGTTCGTCATCAAGCGCCACCCCGAGCTCCGCAAGCATCTGAAGCACGGGATCTTCTGGCGGCGAAGCCACCGCGACGTGCTGCTTCTGCTCGCCGGGGCGGCCATCGCGTCGCGCTTCCCGCCCGCCTTGCTGCTCGGCGGCCCATGGGTCTACCGGCGGCTGACCCGGCGGCGGGGGAGCCGCAAGCGGGCGGCCGCGGCCGGGCTGATCGAGCTGCCGGGCGGGCTGGTGGTCGACGTCGCGGAGGTCGCGACGATGCTCTGGGGCAGCGCGCGGTACAGGACGCTCGTGCTGTGAGCGAGTCGGTCGCGCTCATGAACCCGTTCTTCTGGCCGGAGGTGCGGCGCGGGTCGGAGCGGCTCGTCCACGACCTCGCCGTGGACCTGGTTTCGCTCGGCTACCGCCCGCACGTGATCACGAGCCATCCGGGTCTGCCGCGACGTTCGGTCGAGGACGGCTTTCCCGATCACGCGCAACTGGCGGCCGCCGGAGAAGCCCTGGGTGATGCGAAAGGTCGAGCCCAACCTCTCGCACGTCCCGTTCACATACGGGTCGCTCATGGCGACCGAGTTCGACGTGGCGCACGCCTTCTACCCGACGGATGCGCTCGCGGCGTTGCGCTGGGCGCGCAAGACGCGCCGGCCCGCGGTCTTCTCCTACATGGGCCACCCGAGCCGGCAGATGCTCGCCACGTACCGGCTTCGGCGAGCGATGCTGGAGCGGGTGATCACGGAAAGCGACGCCGTGGTCGCGCTCAGCAAGTCCGCGCGCGATGCGATGTGGCGCTGGTTCGGCATCGAGGCACGCATCATCTACCCGCGTGTGGACCTCAGCGAGTTCACGCCCGGCGACGGCCGCGCGGAGCAGCCGACGATCGCCTGCGCCAGCGCGGTGGACGACGCGCGCAAGCGGATACCGCTGCTCCTGCGCGCGTTCGCGCTCGTGCGAAAGGACAGGCCGGACGCGCGCCTCCTCTTGACGCGCCCTGGTGACCAGGCGCTGGCACACCGACTGACCGAGGACAACCCGGGCGTGGAGCTCGTCCCGCGCGAGCGCCCGGTGGCGACCGTGTTCCGCGAGTCCTGGGTGAGCGGGCTGACGTCCTACAACGAGGCGTTCGGGCTCGTGCTCGTCGAGTCGCTCGCCTGCGGCACGCCGGTGTTCGGGGCGCGCGACGGCGGGGTGCCCGAGATCGTGGACAGCCCCGAGGTCGGGAGCCTCTTCAAGGGTGACGACGAGCGGGAGGTCGCCACCGCGATCCTCGAGGCCTTCGAGCTCGCCGAAGACCCGGGTACCGCCGCCGCATGCCGCGCGCGGGCCGAGAGCTTCGACACGGTCTCGGGTGCGCGCGAGCACGTGGAGCTCTATCGGGAGCTCCTGAGTTGAGACGATACGGCCGATGGCTGGCCTGCTGAAAGCGGCACGCTGGAGGGCCGGGCGTGGCCGCCGTCGCGTCCAGGCGATGCGCTCGGCGCGCACGATCGAGGAGCGCCTCGTGTGGGTATTCGGCTCGCCGCGCAGCGGCAGCACCTGGCTGCTTCGGGTCCTGGGCGACCACGACAGCATCGTTCCCGTCAACGAGCCGATGCTCGGGTGGTACCTCGGGCCCTTCCTGTCCGACTTGCCCGGCTTCGGATCCACCGCCCTTGACTCGCGCAACTTCACCCTGCGCCAGGTGCAGGACGAGAAGCCGAGCCAGTTCTTCGCGGGCGAGTTCGAGCACGCATGGCGGCCGGCGCTCGGGCGCATGATGCGCGAGCGGTTCGCCGCGCACGTGCAGCGCTACCCGCCCGCGAACGGCGCCGAGCGCGCGCTCGTGCTGATCAAGGAGCCGAACGGATCTCAGTCCGCCGACATCATCATGAGTGCGCTGCCGCGCGCGCGGTTCCTGTTCCTGCTGCGAGATGGCCGCGACGTCGTCGACTCGGACCTTGCGGCGCACATGCCGGGCGCCTGGGTGACGAAGGAGTTCCCGGGCGCACAGGGGCTCTCGGACGCCGAGCGGCTCCCGTTCGTCGTGCAGAGCGCACGCAAGTGGCTGTGGCGCACCGAGGTCGACCCAGCGTGCCTACGACGCGCATCCGGGCCCGAAGCTCACGATGCGCTACGAGGATCTCCTGGCCGACCCCCGGGCGCACATGCGCGCGTTGCTCGACTGGCTCGCCCTCGACATGCCGGATTCGGAGCTCGAGGCGACGCTCGACCGGCACGCGTTCGAGAACGTGCCGGCGGAGAGGCGCGGATCGCTCGAGTTCTTCCGCGCGGCGAGCCCCGGGTTGTGGCGCGAGAACCTCACCGCCGAGGAGCAGGCGGCGATGGAGGACGTGATCGGGCCGAAGCTGAGAGAGCTCGGGTATGGGCCGCCGTAGGCGCTGGTGGCCGGCGGCCAAGACGTGGCGCGCACGCCTGGCCGCGCTGCCTGTCGTGCCGATGCCGGTCCGCAAGCGGATCCTGCACACGCTCGGACACCGCTTCGGCCCGGGCGCGCGCATGTGGCCGGGGGTCCTCGTCGTCGGGTCCAAGCTGACCCTGGGGCGGGACACGTTCGTGAACGGCGGGTGCTTCATCGACGCCACCGCGGATGTGAGCCTCGGTGAGCAGGTCCATCTCGGGCCGGGCGTGCAGATCCTCACGACAAGTCATGAGATCGGGCCTCCGGAGCGGCGCGCGTCCACCTTGTCGCTGGCCCCGGTTCGCGTCGGGGACGGGGCCTGGCTCGGCGCCGGCTCGATCATCCTTCCCGGCGCCACGCTGGGTGCGGGCTGCATCGTCGCGGCGGGCGCCGTGGTCGACGGCGAGGTGGCCCCGAACGCGCTCTACGGCGGCGTGCCCGCGCGACTGATACGCCAGCTCGACGATGGCGACTAGCTCGCAGGGCGCGAGCGTGGTCGTGCCGGTGCGCGACGACTCCGCGCTCTTGCGCGGCTGCCTCGACGCCGTCCGCGCGCAGGACGACCAGGTGGACGAGGTGATCGTCGTGGACGACTCGCCCGGCGGGACCCTCGCCGGCATGGACGGCGTGCGCGTGCTGCGCTCGGGCGGCAAGGGGCCGTATGCGGCGCGCAACGTCGGCTGGCGCGCCGCCGAGAACGAGGTGATCCTGTTCGTGGACGTGCGCAGCCGTCCACGCCCGACCTGGGGGCGCGTGCTGACGGCGCTGTTCCAGGACCCGTCCGTCGCGCTGGCGGGCTCGGATGTGCTGACCCGCGGCGGGCCGACGCTGGGCGCCCGCGTGGGCGAGCGCCAGCAGTTCTACGACCTGCGCAAGTACACGACCGACGCCTGGTTTCGCCCCTACCTGCCGACGTGCAACCTCGCCGCGCGGCGCACCGACCTCGAGGCCGTCGGCGGCTTTCGAGAGATCAGGAGCGGCGCGGACGCGGACCTCTGCTGGCGCACGCTCGAGCGGCCCGGCCGCCGGCTGGAGACGGTCGACGAGGCCCTGATGGAGTGGGTGCCGCGCGCGACTCTGCGGGGCTACCTCGAGCAGAACTACCGCTACGGCCGCAGCCACCGGGCGCTCCGCCACAGCTGGGCGGCACAGGGGGCGCCGCCGCCCGTGGGCATGTCCTATCCGCTGCTCGCGCGGCGGATCGCCGGCGTCGTCGTGCGGAGCGCGCTGGCGGCGGCGCGGCGGCGCGACGAGGAACTGCTCGAGCAATTGCTCAAGGGCGGCCGCTTCGCCTACCACGTCGGCTACCGGCGGGCGGCCGGCGGCTAGCCGAACACGCGCTCGACCACGCGCGCGCGCGGCGCCGCCGTCGTCGAGCGGGCAGAAGCGCTGCCGGAAGCGGTCGTAGCGCTCGGATCCGTCGTCGAGGTCGGTGAGCGCGTCGATCACGTCGTCGCTCGTCCGGCATATCGGCCCCGGCGCCTCCGCCTCGAGGTCGAAGTAGAAACCGCGCACGCCGTCGCGGTATTCCTCGAGGTCGTATGTGAAGAACACGATCGGCTTGCCTGTGACGGCGAAGTCGAACATCGCGGACGAGTAGTCCGTGATCAGTACGTCCGCGGCGAGATAGAGATCGCGGATGTCCGGATAGGCGGAGACGTTGCGGGCGAATGCACCCAGCCCCTCGCCGAGCTCCGGCGTCAGCAGGCGATGCAGGCGCAGAAGGAGGACCGTGTCGCCGCCGAGCCGCTCGGCCATCCGCTCGACGTCGAGTGCCGGCGAGAATCGCAGCGAGCCGCGCTCGTCGACCAGGTTGTCCCTCCAGGTGGGCGCGTAGAGGACGGTGCGCATCCCGTCCGGAATCCCGAGCTCCGCACGAACGGCTCGGCGAATCGTCGGCGCTGTCGGCGAGCTCAGCATGTCGTTGCGCGGGTAGCCCGTCACGAGGATCTCGCCGTCGAATCGAAACGCGCGGCGGAAGATCTCGGTGCTGAACGCGTTCTGCGAGACGAGGAAGTCCCATTTGGCGAACTCCCGCGCCATCCGGTCGAGCCCGCGCGGGTTCTGCTTCCAGCGCTCGTTGTCGAACCCGATCCGCTTCAGCGGCGTCCCGTGCCAGGTCTGGAGGTAGGTCATCCCGGGCCGCTTCCGGAAGTTCCGCGGCATCTCGATGTTCGAGACGACGTACCCGGCCTGTCCCACCTCGCGCAGATAGCCCAGGCTGTAGGGCTCGACGTCCGACCCGAGCCAGACGTAATCCAGAGGCGCGGATCGCCGGACGAGCTCCTCGTGGATCGCGCGCGGGCTGTCCGAGTAGCTCCCGTTGAAGCTGTTGAAGAGCACCCGCCTGGCGGACGGCTCACCGGTCCGCTGGAGCACCTGGGCGCCCGCCATCCGGACGAGCCGCGTCAACGGGCCAGCCATCAGCTGCGAGGACCTGTGATCAACGCCCGCGACGCGAGCGCGTAGCGGCCAAGCACGCGCGCGGCGTGGCCGACGCGCGCCGCTCCGACCCGCGCACGCGACGCGCGCTGGAGCCGGGGCTGGCGTCGGAGGAGCACCCAGCGCGGGGGGAGCACCTGCCGGCTGATGAAGCCTCGGACACCGCGGCGGGGGCCGAGCAGCCCGTCGACCAGCGATACGTCGGCCATCACCTGCGCACGCGACCCGGTGAGCCAGGGATTTGCCAGCCGCAGCGCCGCGCGCTGCCGGCGCGAGAGGCGGCGGGTTCGTCCTGCGATGGAGCCGGGCGGCAGCGCCGCGATCTCCTCGACGTGGCGTCCCGCGGCTGTCAGGGCGCGCGCGAGCTTCGGGTGCGCGTTCGTAGCTCTGCGCACCGCCGCTCCGGTCGCGTCCGCCTCTCCGAGTGTTGCCCACCACGCCGCGACGTCGACCGTCTGCCGGAGCCCGGCGAAGCCGTCGCGGGCGAGGAAGAGCAGCAGGAAGACGATCTCGTCGGCGGGCTCGAGGCGCAGCCAGCCGTCGTCGGTGGCGCGTGCCCGCGCGAGCGCGGCGGCCGCGAACTTGTCCTCGTACCAGTGCACCCGCCAGTGCAGCTCGAGCGGTGGCAGCGTCGCGTGGAAGAGCTCGCGGTGGAGCCGCGGGCGTCCCGCGGCCCGCAGCAGATCCGGTTCGCGCCAGCCCTGAGCCTCGGCGAGCTCGACCGCGCGGTCGAGCTCGGCAAGCGGCACGAGCAGGTCGATGTCGGTCGACTGCCGCGCCCCGATGTCGCCATAGACGGTGTCGGCGAGCTCCGCGCCCTTGAGCGGCACGACCGGGATGCCGCGCTCGGACAGCTCGGCTGTGAGCCGCCTGCGTCAGGTCGTGGTGGAGGAGTCCACGCGTGCGCGCGCGCAGGCGTGCGGTTCGTATCTGCTCGACAACGTGGCCGGGAAGCTCCGGCTCGGCCGCCTCCAGCAGCGGGCCGCCCAGCGTGGGGACCAGCCTCTGCGCGGCGAGAAGATCGAGCACGCGGTCCACGTCGACCGACCGCGCGGCCCGGCGAACCGCGTCCGTGCGCTCCGGGGTCGGCTGGGCGATGAGGCGCACGAGGGCGAGCGCCATGTCCCGCTCGGTCACAGCCTCAGCCTAATCTCGCCTCAATGATCCCTGTCTCGGTCGTCATTCCGGCGCGCAACGCCGCCGCGGAGATCGCGCCGACGCTCGCCGCCCTTGCCGGGGTCGACGTCGTCGTTGCGGCGAACGGCTCGTCGGATTCGACCGCCGAGGTGGCGCGCACATATGGGGCGACGGTCGTCGTCCTCGAGCAGCCGAGCCGGCCGGCTGCACGCAACCTCGGCGCAGCGGCCGCAGCCGGTGAGCGGCTGCTCTTCACGGATGCCGGCTGCGTGCCGGAGCCGGGTTGGCCGGAGCGCCTCTCGGAGTGCCTGGACGAGACGCCGCTCGCGGGCGGGCCGGTGCGCGTCGAGACCCGCAGGCAGCCGGGCGCCGCCGAGCGCTTCGACGCGCTCTGGCGCTTCCAGCAGGAGCGCGCCGTGACGGAGGGCGGATGGAGCGCCGGGGCGAATCTCGGCATCACCCGCGACGCGTTCGAGCGCATCGGCGGGTTCGACGAGCGGCTGACGGCCGGCGACGATGTCGACCTCTGCATCCGCGCCCGCCGCCTGGGTCTCACGATCGGCTGGTGCCCGGCGGCGGAGGTCGCCCATCCCGCGAGCCTCACGCCTCGGCGAGGTCTGCCGGCGGGCGGCTCGGCAAGGGGCCTCGAGCACGACGCTTGCGCGGCGCTTCGACGGTGAGGTCGGGCGGCGCCACTGGCGTCATCCCGGCGGCATCGTGCGCGGCCAAGCGGCCCTGCGAGCCCTCGGCGTGGATCCGGGCTCGCTCGACCCGGCGGAGCGCCGGCGGATGGCGATGGTCGCTCGGCTCGATTACGCCGGCCGCTACCTGGGGTCGCTGTGGGCCGAGATGGCGCGGCGGCCTGAATGAGCCGGGAGCTCGCACGCCGCGGTTGGGGAGTCCGCCAGCTCGTCGGGCTTCCGCCTCGCGTGGCGTGGTTCTACCTCAGGGCCAGCTCGGCTGGCGCTTCGGACCGAAGACGAGCACGTCCTGCGCGCCGCGTCCGGCCCCGAGTCGGTAAAGCGCCTGCTCGACGTCGCGGCGGGCCGCCGCAGCGTGGTCGAGATCGGCACCGCCGCCGGCTGGACCACGCTCGCGCTGGCGCTCGCGGATCCGGGCCGCCGCGTGACCAGCTTCGACCCCACGTCGTGGCCCACGCGCGAGCGGTACGTGCGGCTCGTGCCCGCGGCCGCCCGGGAGCGCGTCGAGTTCGTGAAGGCGCTGGGCACCGACGGGGCGGTGAAGTTCTCGGGAACCGCCGACCTCGTCTTCATCGACGGCGCTCATGACCGCGAATCCACCATCGCGCACATGGAGGCCTGGAGTCCGCTGCTCGCCCCTGGCGGCGTCGTGGTGTTCCACGACTACGGGAACGAGGCCTGGCCCGGCGTGGCCGAGGCGGTCCGCGATCTCGGACTGACGGGGGAGACGCCCGGCGGCTCGCTGTTCGTGTGGCGCCGGCCGGGCTAGACGAGGAGCGTCCGGAAGCGGACCGCTCCGGCGGCGATCGCGGCCATCTCGGCGCCGTCGACCGCGGCGTGGCCCGGCAGCGAGGCGACCGTCCCCGGGTACGAGCCGTGATGGCCGCGGTAGAGCCGCACGTACGGCGCCGCGAGCACGAGCGACGCGCCGCGGGTGCGTGGGGCGAGCGCGAGCCCTGCGGCAGCCAACGGCAGGAACGCGTGCGAGCGCTTCCAGAAGATCTGGCGGTAGTAGTGGTGGCGCAGCCCGGGGTGGCGGCGGGTGAGGCGCGCGACGTCGGTCTTGATCCGCATCCGCTGCACGAGCCGCAGGACCCCGAACCGCTGGACGGCGTGCCAGGCGCGCGCCTCGGCACGAACCGGGCGGGGGCGCCGGCCTCGCGCGCGCGCCAGCCGAGGTCCGTGTCCTCCGCCGACGCGAACCGATACGCCTCGTCGAACCCGCCGAGCCGTTCCAGCAGCGCGCGCGGGTAGGCGATGTTGCAGGTCTGGTAGTTCCAGTCGAGCTGCGGTGATCGCCTTCGAGCGCGAGAAGGCGTCCTGCATGCGCGGCCTCTGCCGGATGCGGCTCGGTGCGCCCCTGCAGGACGGCATCGGGGCTTTCGCCGTGGGCGTCGAGCAGGGCCCGCGCCCAGCCGCGGTCGAGCACGACGTCGTCGTCGACGAAGCAGATCAGCTCGCCCTTCGCCCGCTGCCAGCCGATGTTGCGCACCGCCGCCGGCCCGCGCCCGTCGGTGTCCTCGACGACGACGACCTCGACGTCGGCGTCCTGGTCCGCGAGCGACTCGAGCAGCGCGTTCAGCCGCTTGGGACGGCCGCGCGTCGCGACGACAACGGACGCGGCTACAGCCACCTGCGCCGGCGGAAGAAGACGAGCATCCCCGCGAGGACGGCCACCATTGCCGCGACGATGACCCAGAACGCCGTCTCGCCTCCCTCGCCTGGGACGCCGACGTTCATGCCCCAGATGCTCGCGATCAGCGTGAGCGGCAGGATGATCACGCTGAACGCGGTGAGCACGCGCAGGATGCCGTTCACACGGTGCGAGATGACCGACTCGTTCGTCTGCTCGAGTGCCTCGACGACCTCCTTGTAGTTCTCGAGCATGTCCCAGATCCGCTCGGAGGCGTCGACGATGTCGTCGAAGTAGATGTCGAGGTCCTCGGCGAGGTAGCGCTGCTTGTTCCGCTCGAGGTCGCGGAGGACGGTTCGCTGCGGCCGGATGATCTTGCGGAAGTTGATGATCTCCTGCTTCGCGTTCGAGATATCGCGCACGACGTCCTCGGCGGCGCCCTCGAAGATCTCGTCCTCGATCCGGTCGAGCTTGTTGCCCATCTTGCGCAGCATCGGGAAGCAGTAGTCGAACGAGTCGTCGACGATCTTGTAGAGCAGGAGCCCGGGGCCCTTGGACATGAGCTGGTCGCGCGTCTCCTCGCTCGAGCGGCAGCGCTCGAACAGGTACTCGACCGGCGCGAGCGGCGAGTTCGGCAGCGTGATCAGGTAGTCGGGCCCGATGAAGATGTCGAGCTCGCCCGCGTTGAGGCGCCCGGCCGTCTTGTCGAAGACCGGGAAGTTGAGGACGATGAAGAGGTAGTCCTCGTACTCGTCCATCTTCGGCCGCTGGTTGCGCGAGCGAACGTCTTCGAGGTCGAGCGGGTGGAACTCGAAGTGCTCCCCGAGCCAGGCCTGCTCGAGCGTGCCGGGCTGCTCGATGTTGATCCAGCGGAGGCCGTCGTGCTCGACGACCTCGATCCGCGGCTCAGCCGGCTGTGGGGCGTGCTCGACCGACGCCGCCCGTGCGGCGCGCCGAAGCCGTGGCTTGGGAATGCTCGGCATGCCGTGACTGTAGTTTGGCCGCTCTCACGGACATTCGGCGCGCTGACAGCTCCCGTAGTCCTCGAGAGTTTGTGAAAGTGCGGCGACCTGCTCCGGCGGGAGCGCATCGGCGCGGTTCTCGAGCTCCCACGGGTCGACCGTCAGGTCGTAGTACTCGCGGAAGACGAGGTCGAATGTGTTGTGCCGGTAGTACTCGGTGTAGCGGTACTCCGGCGTGCGCACCGAGCGGAAGGCGGGCAGGAGCGGCGCGCGGTCCTCGTTGTAGGAGCCGCGGCTCTCGATCAGGAGCGCCTCGCGGCGGTCGGGGTCGAGCAGCGAGCGGCCGTCGGTGCGCCGGCGCACGCCGGCGGCCTTGAGCAGGGTGGCCGCCACGTCGAGGTTCGCGACCAGCTTGTCCGTCGTGCGGCCCTTCCGCGCGTGCCCGGGCCAGCGCAGCATCATCGGGATCCGGGTCGAGGCGGGGTAGGGGAGGTCCTTTGCGACCACGCCGCCGTGCTCGCCGAGCATGAAGCCGTTGTCCGAGGCGAAGACGACCAGCGTGTTGTCCGCCTCGTCGCGCTGCTTCAGCTGGTCCATCAGGCGGCGGACGAGGTCGTCCACGGCCATGAGGGAGCGGCGGCCGTCGTCGCGCATCGTCGCCAGGAAGTTGTCGTGGTCGTACGCGCGCTCGAGGAAATCCGGCTTGTCGGACAAGTCGGTCTCCTGCATCGCGGGAGTCAGCGGGAAGGCCGGCAGCGCCGCGTCCCGATAGCGGTCGGGCGGGGTGCTCGGCAGGTGCGGCGCATACGGAGTGACCCATGCGAGCCAGGGCTGGTCGTCGTCGCGCCTGTTCGTGTCGCGGATGAAGCGCGACGCCTGCTTGGCGACGAAGTCGACGGAGTAGCTGTGCTTCTTGCGCACCTGGCCCTCGACGTTCCAGTAGCTCGTGTTGTAGTTGCCATTCGAGATCGCCCAGTCGTCGAAGAAGGGCGGGTTGACCTCGACCGGCCAGGCGTTCAGGAACTTGCCGAAGATCGCCGTCCGGTAGCCCTTCTTCCGCACGAGCCGCTGGACCGTGATCGTGTGGTCGAGCTTGTCGGCCTCGCCGTTCGAGATCACGCCGTGGTTGTGCGCGTAGAGCCCGGTGAAGAACGACGCGCGCGAGGGACAGCACTTCGGGGTGGTCGCGTGCGCCTCGGTGAAGGTGATGCCCTGGCCGCCGATCCGGCGGCGGGTCTGCGGCATCACGTCGAGCGTGCCGTCGGCGCGCTGGTCGTCGGTGATGATCACCAGCAGGTTCGGCTTCTCGGCGGCGGAGGCCGCCGAGGGGGCTGCGAGCGCGATCAGCAGGAGCAGGGCGGCGAGCAGGGCGCGTGGCATCCGGAAGTGTCTAGCAGCCTTGTTATGCTGCGCGCCTACATACCCGTTGCATCGAGAGGGGTGGAGGGACATGGCCCTGTGAAACCCCGGCAACCAGCCTTCGATTCGGAGGAAAAGGTGCCAAGTCCATCGAGATGTGCCGTGGAGCTTCGACTGGGGCCCTTCGTGCACAGCACGGGGGCCCGTTTCACATAGAGAGGAGCTTTTCCCTATGGCCGTCGAAGCGTTGAAGTGCAAAGAGTGTTCGACCGAGTACCCGCTCGAGGCGCTGTACGTCTGTGACAAGTGCTTCGGCCCGCTCGAGGTCGCATACGACTTCTCCGAGCTGGACGCCGCCGAGACCAGGCGCAAGATCCAGGCCGGCCCGCGCTCGATCTGGCGCTACGCCGACTTCCTGCCGTTCGAGCGCAGGCCCCAGACCGCCCTCGACGCCGGCACGACGCCGCTGATCCGGGCCGATCGGCTCGCGGCCGAGCTCGGCATCCGCGAGGTGTGGGTCAAGAACGACGCCGCCAACCCGACGCACTCGTTCAAGGACCGCGTCGTGAACGTCGCGCTCGCGAAGGCGCGCGAGCTGGGCTACGAGGTCGTCGCGTGCGCCTCCACCGGCAACCTCGCGAACGCGGTCGCCGCGCACTCCGCCGCTGCCGGGCTCGAGTCGTACGTGTTCATCCCCGCCGATCTCGAGGAGCAGAAGATCCTCGCGACGGGCGTCTACGGGACCAACCTCGTCGCCGTCAACGGCAACTACGACGACGTCAACAGGCTCTGCACGGAGCTCTCGCACGAGAGGCCCTGGGCGTTCGTCAACGTCAACGTCCGGCCCTACTACGCCGAGGGCTCGAAGACCCTCGGCTATGAGATCGCCGAGCAACTCGGCTTCGAGCTGCCCGACCGCGTCGTCGCCCCGATCGCATCCGGGTCGCTCTTCACGAAGATCGCGCGCGGCTTCGAGGAGTGGGTCGAGATCGGCCTGCTCAAGGGCGAGACGCCCGCGTTCAACGGCGCCCAGGCCGAGGGCTGCTCGCCGGTCGCGCACGCGTTCGAGTCCGGCTGGGACATCTGCAAGCCGGTCAAGCCCGACACGATCGCCAAGTCGCTCGCAATCGGGAACCCGGCCGACGGGCCGTATGCGCTCGAGCTTGCCCGGCGAACCGGCGGCGGGATCGATTCCGTCAGCGATGAGGAGATCCGCCAGGGAATCGCCCTGCTCGCGCGGACCACGGGGATCTTCACCGAGACCGCCGGCGGGGTCACGACGGCGACGCTCCGGAAGCTCGCCGAGCGTGGCGACATCGACTCGGATGAGCGGGTCGTGCTGGTGATCACGGGCGAGGGCCTCAAGACCCTCGACGCCGTTCGCGGGACCTTCGACGTCACGACGGTCGAGCCGAGCGTCGAGTCGTTCGAGAGCCACATCGCGCTCGCGTCATAACATCCCGGGTTGTGGCGATCACCGTCAAGATCCCGACGCAGCTCCGCGCTGTCACCTCTGGTGAGGCCGAGACCACGATCGACGACGCGGGCACCGTGGGCGAGGTCCTCGACGGCCTGTACGAGCGCTACGACGGCCTGCGCGAGCGGATCGCCGAGGACGGCGATCTGCGCCGCTTCGTGAACGTCTACGTCGGCGGCGAGGACATCCGCTTCCTCGAGGGCCTGGAGACGGCCGTCGAGGACGGCGACGAGGTGACGATTCTCCCCGCGGTAGCCGGCGGCAGCTAGGTCGCGCCTCGCCCGATGGCTCCCTCGGGCCCACCGGACGTGGCGGTCGTGATCCCCAGCGCGCGGGAAACGCGCCTGGCGTTCGCGCTCGAGGCGCTCGCCCGCCAGACGTTGCCGCGCGAGCGGTTCGAAATCGTCGTCGTTCGCGGCGATCAGCCGGGCCCGACCGTGCTCGCTCCCGCCGACCTGCCGGTGCGCTTCATGTCCGTCGCCGCGGACGCGGGCCCGGCGGCCAAGCGCAACGTCGGATGGCGAGCGACCACGGCGCCGCTCGTTGCCTTCACGGATGACGACTGCCGGCCCGTCCCGGAATGGCTCGAGCGGCTGGTGGAGGCGGCCGGCGCCGAAGGCGGCGACTTCATCCTCCAGGGGCGCACCGAGCCCGACCCGGACGAGGTCCAGCGCCTGCACGGTCTGGCGGTGACACAGGCGATCCCCGCCCGCAGCGGCTGGTACGAGACCTGCAACATCGCCTATCCGCGCGGGCTGCTGGAAAGGTTGGAGGGCTTCGACGAGCAGTTCGCCGGCCCCGACGGCGGCGCCTATCCGATCGGCGGGGAGGACACCGACCTGGGGCTGCGCGCGGTCGCGGCCGGAGCGGACGAGCGCTTCGTGGCGAACGCCGTCGTGCGGCACGCGGTCCACTCGCGCCATCTGGGCAAGGCGCTGCGCGACACACGCCGCTGGCGCAGCGTGCCGCGCGTACTCGCGCGCCACCCCGTCCAGCGCCGGGCCCTCCAGGCGGGGCTGTTCGGCCGCCGGGCGCACTGGGCCTTGTTGGTCGCGGTGCTGGCGCTGCCGCTGCGGCGGCATCCGCTGCTCGCGGCTGCCGCACTCAGCCCGTACCTCGCGCACCATCTGCGCGGCTATCCGCTGACGCCGCGCGCGCTCGCGCGCGCGATCGCGGACCTGCCGCCGCGTGCGCTCGTCGACGGCGCGGAGGTCGCCATGACCGCTGCCGAGGCTGCGCGCCACCGGGTGGCGGTGCTCTGAGGCCGTGAGCGGCACACCCGAGGTCTCGGTTGTCGTCGCGAGCGTGCGCGAAACGCGGCTCGCCTTCCTGCTGGACGCGCTCCAGCGGCAGACGCTTCCGCGCGAGCGCTACGAGGTCGTCGTTGTCAGAGGCCATTCCGCGGGCGACGTGGTGTCGCCGGCGGGCGATCTCGACGCAACCGTGATCGACAGCGCGCCCGCGGGCCCGGCCGTGCTTCGCAACCGCGGCGTGGGGGTCGCCCGGGCGCCATTGCTCGCGTTCACCGACGACGACTGCCGCCCGGCGCCCGACTGGCTGGAGCGCCTGGTCGAGACGGCCGCCCATGAGCACGGTGACTTCATCCTCCAAGGCCGCACGGAGCCGGACCCGGACGAGCGGCAGCGACTCCACGGGCTTGCTCGGTCGCAGTCGATCGTGGGGCCGAGCCCGTGGTTCGAGGCCTGCAACATCCTCTACCCGAAAGCGCTCTTCGAGCGCGTGGGCGGGTTCGACGAGCGCTTCGACGGCGGCGGCGAGGACGCGGACCTCGGGCTGCGCGCGGTCGCGGCGGGAGCCAGGCGCGTCTACGTCGACGACGCGCGCGTGTGGCACGCGGTCCACTCTCGGCACGTGTGGCAGGCGGTTCGGGACGAGGCCCGCTGGCACACGATCCCGCTCGTCATCGCGAGGCATCCTCGCCAGCGCGAGGCGCTCGAGCTCGGCGTCTTCTGGAAGGCCGGGCATCCGCGCGTCCTGCTGGCGGCGGCCGGCCTGGTCGCGCTCGCTCGCGGTCGTGGCATCGGCCTCGCGGCCATGGCCCCCTACGTGCACCAGCACGTGCGGTCGTACAGCAAGACGCCGCGCGGCATCGTGAGGGCGGCGATCGACGCGCCCGCTCGCGCGCTCGTGGATCTGGCCGGCGTGGCGTCCACGGTTCGGTCCGCGATCCGGCATCGCGCCGCGATCATCTAGATGCGCATCGCACTGCTCCACCCGACGTACTGGCCCGAGGTGCGCCGCGGGGCGGAGCGGCTCGTCCATGACCTCGCCGAGTGGCTGACGGGCGCCGGTCACGAGGTGACGGTGCTGACGACTCATCGCAGCGGCGCGACGATCGCGGACGAGGACGGGTTCCGGGTCGTTCGGGCCTGGCGGCCTCCGGACCGGATCCTGCAGCGCCGCGCCTACGAGGACTACCTGGGCACCGTCCCGGCGCAGGTGCTCGGGGTCGCAAAGGGAGACTTCGACGTCGCGCAGGGGTTCTTCCCGGTCAGCGCGTGGGCGGCGCAACAGGCTCGTGCGGCGGGTGGGCCGCCCGTCGTCTACTCGAAGCTCGGGATCCCGACTCGCAACTATCTCGTCGCCCGGCGCTACCGGCTGCCGATGAACCTCTCACTCGCGCGCGAGGCGGCGGAGTGCAGCGTCCTGAGCGAGGCGGCGGCCGCGCCGTTCCGCCGCTACCTGCTGCGCGACCCCGAGGTGATCCCGCCCGGCGTGCGCTGCGCCGATTTCGAGGTCGACGAGCAGCGGGCGGAGCAGCCCACGATCGTGTACGCCGGCAGCCCGTCGGACCCGCGCAAGCGCCTGCCGCTCCTCGTCGAGGCGTTCACGACTCTGCGGCGGAGCCGTCCCGATGTTCGGCTCCAGATCGCGGGCCGGCGCGAGCCCTGGTTCCGCTTCGACCTGCCTGAGGGCGCGGAGTGGGTCGACGGCGACCGCACGGACGCGCTTGCCCGGACGCTCGCCGCCGCCCATGTCGCCGCCCTCCCGGCCGTCCACGAGGCGTTCGGGCTCGTCCTGGCCGAGGCGCTCGCCGCAGGGACGCCCGTCGTTGCGGCCGACTCGGGCGCGTCGCCGGAGATAGTCACGCCCGCGGTGGGCAGGCTGTTCGCCCCCGACGACGTCGACGCGCTGGTGCGCGCGCTGGAGGAGACGCTCGATCTCGGAGACGTGCGTGAGGCCTGCCGCGCGCATGCCCGGCAGTGGGACTGGGACGTGATCGGCCCGCGCTACGAGGATCTGCTGGTTCGAGCCGCCGCGCACGGGCCCGCGTAACCTGGCCGGCCTTGGACCTCCGCGCACAGATCGCCGAGAACCCGGCCTGGTACCACACGCTCGAGCTCGGGCCGGACGCGGTCACACCGGGCTGGTTCGACCTGCGCCCGATCGTCGACCGCATGCCGTGGCCCGAGGTCGCGGGCAAGCGCTGCCTCGACGTCGGCACATATGACGGCTTTCTCGCATTCGAGCTCGAGCGGCGCGGCGCCGCCGAGGTCGTCGCGATCGACATCGAGGACCACTCGCTGTGGGACTGGCCGGCCCGCACGCGTGCGCTCGGGCCGGCGCATCTCGCCGAGATCGTGGGCACGCGCAAGGGACTCGGCTTCGACATCGCGAAGGAGGCGCTCGGGTCGTCCGTGCGACGGGTCGAGCAGAGCGTCTACGACCTGACGCCGGAGCAGCACGGCCGGTTCGACGTCGTCGTGTGCGGAAGCCTGCTGCTCCACCTGCGCGACCCGGTGCGGGCGCTCGAGGCGATCCGCGGCGTTTGCGGAGGGGTGTTCATGTCGGCCGAGCAGATCGACGGCAAGCTCACGCTGCTGTCGCCGAAGCGCCCGACGGGATGGTTCCGCGGCGGCCAGAAGGTCCAGTGGTGGGTGCCGAACGCCGCCGGGCACCGGGCGATGCTCGACTCCGCGGGCTTTCGGATCGAAGGCGGCGCACGCGCGGTACCGGATCCCGCTCGGCGCCGGGCATCCGGCGCGCCGCAGCCGCCGCGGGGTGCTCCACTCGGCACTCTGCGGGCTGCCGGACCTGTAGCGCGCTCCCGATACGCTCCCGCGCCATGGCCCCGGTCGCGATCCTGTGCGGTGGAAAGGGCACGCGCATGCGCGAGGCCGGCGAGACGTTGCCCAAGCCGCTCGTCGAGATCGGCGGCAAGCCGATCCTCTGGCACGTGATGTGCCTGTACGCGACGCAGGGGATGTCCGACTTCGTCCTGCTCCTGGGCTACGGCGGCGACCGCATTCGCGAGTTCGCGCAGACCTGCCCGTGGAACGTGACATGCGTGGACACAGGGCTCGAGACGCCGACAGGCGGCCGCGTCGCACGCGCGCGCGAGCATCTGGAAGGGGGCACGTTCTGCCTGACCTACGCCGACGGGCTGGCTGACATCGAGCTGCCGCGGCTCGTCGACTTCCACCGGGCGCACGGGCGGGCCGCCACGGTCACGGTGGTGAGGCCGCAGAACCCGTGGGGCGTGGCTCACATCGCTGCGGACGGGCGCGTCGACGGCTTCACCGAGAAGCCGCGGCTCGAGAGCTGGGTGAACGGGGGCTTCTTCGTGATGGAGCCGGCGGCGCTCGACCGGATCGGCCCCGACGACATCCTCGAGCGCGAGCCGCTCGAGCGGCTCGCGGGCGAGGGGGAGTTGCACGCGTTCCAGCACGAGGGCTTCTGGGACTGCATGGACACCTACAAGGACAACCTGCTGCTGAACGAGCTTTGGGAGAGCGGCCAGGCTCCCTGGCGTTCACTCGTCAACACGTGAGCTGGCGCGACAAGTCCATCCTGGTCACCGGCGCCCAGGGCTTCATCGGCTCCTGGCTCGTCAGCCGCATGCTGGACGAGGGCGCGCGCGTCGTGGTGCTGCGCCGCGACATCCCCGCCGAGTCGCGGTTCGGGATCGAGGGGCTCGAGGAGCGCTGCGACGTGGTCCTCGGGGACCTCGTCGAGTACGAGTCGCTCGTGCGCGCGCTGAACGAGTACGAGGTGAAGGCCGTGTTCCACCTCGGCGCGCAGACGATCGTCGGCACCGCCAACCGCTCGCCGCTCTCGACCTACGAGACGAACATCCGCGGCACCTACCTGCTGCTCGAGGCGTGCCGGGCGGTCGGGGTGGTGGGGGACGCGATCGAGCGCGTCGTGGTCGCATCCTCCGACAAGGCCTATGGCAGCCACGACGACCTGCCCTACAGCGAGGACTTCGCGCTCCAGCCGCGCTATCCGTACGACGTCTCCAAGGCCGCCACGGACATGATCGCCCGCTCCTACGCGGTCACGTACGGGCTGCCGGTCGCGGTCACGCGACTGGCGAACGTGTACGGCGGAGGCGACTTCAACTTCAGCCGCATCGTCCCGGACACGGCGCGCGCGCTGGTGCGCGGCGACCAGCCCGTGATCCGCTCCGACGGAACGCCCGAGCGCGACTACATCTACGCGGCCGACGCGGTCGATGCCTACCTGGCGATCGCGCAGTCGCTGGACGACCCGGCGATGCACGGGCGGGCCTGGAACGCGGGGGCGGGGAGGCCCTACTCGGTAAAGGAGATCGTCAGCCGCCTGATTGCCGTCTCAGGCCGCGACGTCGAGCCGGACATCCAGGGGGAGGGGACACCCCACGGCGAGATCGACCGCCAGTTCCTCGACTCGAGCCGGATCCGCGACGAGCTCGGCTGGGAGCCCCGCTGGGAGCTGGACGACGGGCTCAGCGAGACGTGGACCTGGTACGAGCGGCATCTGAGCCGCGACTGAAGTCGTCGGGCCCGATCAGGTCGCGCTCGAAGCCGGCCTCGAGGGCGTGCAGCTCGCACGCCATGTTCACGCGGACGGCGCGCTCGTAGCACTCCCGCAGCGCGGACCGGCCGAGCGACAGCTGGCGGTCGAGCTCGCGCACCCGGTCGGCCGAGAACGTGCCGGTCATCCAGGCGTCGCAGTCGGGGCAGCGCAGGGTGAGCGACACCTTCCCGTCCGGCAGCGCCTTGCCGTCCGTCGGCTGGACGTACGGAGACGCGCAGTGCGGGCACTCGGACAGGTCGAGCAGGCGAGGCTTGACACTCCGGGGCACGGGGACGAGCCGTGCGAGCTGGCGGGCGGCCGATCGCATACGCGGATCGACCCCCACGGTAGGGGCGCATCAGGACGGAAAAGGGGGCGATACTGAGTGCCATGAGCGGGAGCCGCGTCGAGCGCGTGCGGGCGGTCATGCCGCCGGACGGAGCTGACTTCGTGCAGCTCTTGAGCCCCGGTGGCAGCGGTATCGAGAGCGGCGACCTCATCGCGGAGGACGCAGTGGTGCGGTTCGTCGCGCCCAGCGCGAGCGCCGAGATCAACACGGCGGGGCCCCAGGGGTTCCGCCAGGGTTGGACGGGATGGCTCGAGCCCTGGGAGAGCTTCCGCATCTACTTCGACGAGGTGTTCGAGCGGGGTGACCGCGTGGTGATGTTCACGCGCCTCCACGGAGTAACGAAGCGCGACGGCGTCGAGATGGAGCACGAGGCGGCCGCTGTCTTCCGCTTCGAAGGTGACCAGGTCGTCGAGCTCGAGTTCAACCTCGATCGCGAGGACGCACTGAAGGACTAGGGCGCGAGGCCCTCGACGAACGGCACCTCGGTGACCTTGGGGTGCTGGACCGGGCCGTGCCCGAAGTAGCCCTCCTCGCCGAAGAGCTCGCCGTGGTCGGCGGTGACGACGAGCCAGGTGTCGGCCGGCAGCTTCTCGAACAGGCGCGGGAAGACGTTCTCGTCGAGGTAGGTGACGGCGTCGATCTGGCGCTGGCGCAGCGCGTCGAGCTGCTCCTGGTCGAAGAACTGCTCCGGCGCGTCGGCACCGGGGTCGCCCATGTGCTTGAAGACGCCGTGCACGCCCGAGATCCGCGGCCAGTCCTTCGGGTCCTCGTGCGGCAGCGCGTACGGGTAGTGCGTCTCGCCGACGTTGAGCATGTAGAAGGCCGGCTTGTCGCCGTCGAAGTGCATGGCGTCGACCATCGCCGCCATGTCGTTGTGGCTCGGCATCAGCTCGAACGTGTCGAACGAGCGGTTGATCCCGGTGAGCGGGTTGAGCACCGGCAGCGACACCATCCCGTGTGTCCGGTAGCCGATCTCCTTCAGGAACGTCGGCAGCCACAGGTGCGGCAGGAAGCGCTTGAACTCGATGCCTTCGACGCCGAGGCGCTCGCTGTAGCGGAGGAAGTCCTCCTTGTAGTACTCGGACGCGAAGACGTGCGGCGGGCTCGTGTGCGGGAGCAGCCCTGTCAGAAGGTTGTAGTGAGAGGGCGCCGTCCAGGTCGCGAACGAGTACCTGCGTTCGACCGGGCCCATGCGGGCGAGGGTCTTCGGCTCGGCGGCTGTCCACGAGTCGTAGCGGCAGCTGTCGAGCGTGATGAAGACGAGATTCCGCACTCGCGATTCAGCTTATCCTTGCGCCCGTGCCGCCCAATGTCCTCTTGATCGTGCTCGACACTGCACGTGCCGACGCGTTCGAGCCCTACGGCGCGGCATCCGGTACGACGCCGGCGCTGGCGCAGTTCGCGGCACGCGGCAAGGCACATCCGGACGTGCACGCGACGGCGTGCTGGACGATGCCGTCGCACGCCGCCATGTTCACCGGCCTCATGCCGCGCGCATCCGGTGTGAGCCAGGCGCCGGGCGAGACGCCGATGAGCTGTCGGCCGGTCTTGGAGTCGCTCTCGGACCGGTTCCTGTCGGAGGTGCTGCGGCGAGCCGGCTTCCACACACGCGGCGTCAGCTCGAACATCTGGGTCTCGAACGCGAGCGGCTACGGGACCGGCTTCGACGAGTTCCGGGACGTGACGCCGAGCCGGAGGGGGAGCATGGTGTCTTCGAAGAGGAAGCCGCGGCTTGGCTGGGCGCTCGACGCCGCGCGCGCCCGCAGCGACGACGGCGCCGCCGCGGCCGGACAGGTGCTGCGGCAGTGGTTCACGGAACGCGACGATCGCCCGAACTTCTGGTTCGTGAACCTGATCGAGTGCCACTCCCCGTACCTGCCGCCCAAGCCGTTCAACGACCTGTCCGTGCTCGACCGCGTCCGCGCGGCGGAGGAGGCGCGCCGGCACCTCACCGTCCTGGAGATATGGCGCGTGTGCGTCAGCGAGCTCGACATCCCGGATGAGGCGCTCGAACGGATGCGGCAGCTCTACGACCGCTCAATCCGGCAGCTGGACGCCTGGATCGCGGACACGCTGACGGCTCTGGACGACGCCGGGCAGCTCGACGACACGCTCGTCATCGTCACGTCTGATCACGGTGAGAACTTCGGCGAGGGGGACCTGCTCGGGCACGCCTTCTCGCTCGACGAGCGCCTCCTGCACGTGCCCTTCATCGCGAGCGGGCCAGGCGCGCCGGGCGAGATGAAGAGCCTGATCGAGCTGCCACGGGTCATCGCGGAGGCGGTCGGGCTCGAGGAGCACCCGTGGCCGCGCGACCCGGTCGAGGTCGCGGTGGCGCAGTTCGACTCGCCTGGTGAGGACGACGACCCGCGCAAGGGCGAGATGGTCGAGCGGTGGGGAGCGGGCGAGGAGGCCCTGGCGAACCTGTCGATGACGCTCGACGTCGCCGTCCGCGACGGAACCAAGTTGCTGCGTCGGGACGGGGAGCTCCAGCTGTTCGATCTCGGCGCGGATCCGCTCGAGACGCAGCCGCGGCCCGTCACGCGCGAGGAGGCTCCGAGCGACCTCGTCGCGGCGATCGAGAGTCAGTCTTCGGGCCCCGCTGTCCCGGCGGCTGCGGCGGACGGAAGCGCCGATTCGGTGTCCGCCGAGGAGCTCGCCCGCATCGAGGAGCAGATGCGGACGCTCGGCTACCTCTGACGTTTGGCCGCCGCCGCGCGGGGCACGCCTCTGGCGATGGCCAACAACGGACTACCGGATACACCCGGCGAGCTCGACAAGGGCTCTTGGTGGCGGGCGGTCAAGCGGTCGGTCAGGGAGTTCCGCGAGGACAACCTGACCGATTGGGCGGCGGCGCTCACCTACTACGCGATCCTGGCCATATTCCCCGCGCTCCTGGCGCTCGTCTCGATCCTGGGGCTGCTCGGCAGCGACACCACCAACAGTCTGCTCGACAACCTCGAGCAGGTCGCGCCGGGCCCCGCGAACGACATCTTCACCAGCGCGATCGAGAACCTGCAGCAGAACGGCGGCGCCGCAGGGATCATGCTGATCGTCGGCCTGGCACTCGCGATCTGGTCGGCGTCCGGCTACGTCTCCGCGTTCATGCGCGCCTCGAACGCCATCTACGACGTCGAGGAGGGGCGGCCGATCTGGAAGAGCGTCCCGACCCGGATCGGGACCACGCTGGTGCTGCTCCTCCTGCTCGCGATCACCTCGGTGGGCGTCGTCCTGACGGGCGGGCTCGCCGAGCAGGTCGGCAAGGTGCTCGGGATCGACAAGACCGCCGTGGACGTCTGGAACATCGCGAAGTGGCCGGTCCTGCTCGCGATCGTAAGCCTGATGTTCGCGATCCTCTACTACGCCGCGCCGAACGTTAAGCACCCCAAGTTCCGGTGGGTCAGTCCGGGTGGGGTAGTCGCGGTGATCCTGTGGATCGTCGCCTCGGCCGCGTTCGCCTTCTACGTCGCCAACTTCTCGTCCTACAACGAGACCTACGGCGCGATCGGCGGCGTGATCGTCTTCCTGACCTGGCTCTGGATCACCAATATCGCCGTCCTTTTCGGGGCCGAGCTCAACGCCGAGCTCGAGCGCGGGCGCCAGATCGAGGCCGGCATGCCGGAGGAGCGGGAGCCCTTCCTCGAGCCGCGCGACACACGCAAAATGAAGTCCGAGACCTAAAGCGGGTTTCAGCCCGCGCGGGTACGGGAATCGCACGCGGGGAGGCATGGATGCATGAGCCCGTTGAACTTCTAGCCGTAGACGACAGCGCGTCCTCGCTCAAGGCGATCCGCGCGGTCGTCGAACCGCTGGGAGCGGACCTGACTACCGTGACCTCCGGAGAGGAGGCTCTCCGCCATCTTCTCCACGAGCCGGACATCGCTGCGATCCTGCTCGACATCGGCCTGCCGGGCATGGACGGCTTCGAAACGGCCGCGGCGATCAGGCGCCGGCACAAGACCCGCTACGTGCCGATCATCTTCGTCACCGGGCAGGACACGCCCGAGCGCAGCCTGGAGGCCTACTCGGCAGGGGCGGTCGACTACATCGTCAAGCCGTACGACCCGGCCGTGCTGCGGTCGAAGCTCTCCGTCTTCATCGACCTGCACCGGCTCCGCAGGCACACCGCAGCGCTCACGCATCGTGCGCTGCACGACGCGCTGACCGGGCTCCCGAATCGCGAGCTCTTCTTCGACCGGCTCGAGCAGGCGCTCGCCCGCGCGCGCCGGCGGACGGTGCCGCTCGCGGTTCTCTTCATCGACCTCGACGGGTTCAAGCAGGTCAACGACGTGCACGGACACGAGGCAGGCGACACCGTCCTCGCCGAGGCGGGCGACCGCCTGCGCGCCCTCGTGCGGACCGCCGACACCGTCGCGCGCTACGGCGGCGACGAGTTCACGGTCCTCGCCGAGGACGTGGGCGATGTCGAGGCGGCCCAGCACCTGGGCGAGCGGGTCGCCGACGAGCTGTCGCGGCCCTATCCGGGTGGGCTGAAGGTGGGGGCCAGCGTGGGCATCGCCTTCACCGCCAACCCCGCCGCGACCACGCCGGACGGCCTCATCCGGCGGGCCGATCACGCGATGTACCGCTCGAAGCGCCCCGGCGCGCAGCGCGCCGAGGTTTCCCGCGTCCGTCCCGGGCTGCTCTCGCAGGCTTCGCCGAACTGACGCTCCGCTTCAGGCGGCGTCGCAGCGTCACCGCCGTGCCGCTCTCGTCGCGTTCGACAGAGACGTCGTCGACGAGCGACTTCATCATCGCGAAGCCGCGCCCGCGGTCAGGGTTGCCGGCGCCGCGCCAGCCGCCGGTGTCGCGGATCGTCAGCACGATCTCACCGTCCGCGAGCGACCCCTCGAGGTCGAAGGTCGCCTCGCGGAAGCGGTAGGCGTGCTCGATCACGTTCGCGCAGGCCTCGTGACAGGCGGTCTGCATGTCCCGCACGGTCTCCTCGTCGGCACCCGCGGCGGTCAGCCAGCGTCCGATGATCGAACGTGCCGCCACAAGCGTCTTCGGCTCGGCCGGCATCGTCAGGTCAATGCGCTCACCGGTCAACGGGATCGTCCGGACCGCCATGAAGGCGACGTCGTCGCGGGGAGCAGTGTCGCCCAGCAGCGCCCCCCGGACGTGCTCGCACAGCGCCTCCGGGTCGGTTGGGCCCGCGGCCACGACCTTGCGCAACTCCTCGAGCGAGTCGAGCAGCGGCGTCCCGCGCCGTTCGACGAGGCCGTCCGTGTAGAAGAAGAGCAGCGAGCCGGGGGCAAGCTCGAAGGTCCCCTCTCCGAACACGTCCATTGTGCGCGACGTGCCGAGCGGACTGGAGCGCACGTCCTCGAGGAAACGTCCCTCGCCGTCCGGGGTGACCACGATCGGGGCGGGATGGCCCGCGTTCGCGAGCGTCACCTTGTGGCCGTCCGGCTCGATGATCGCGTAGACGAGCGTCGCGAACCACCCAGCCTCGAGCTGGCGCACGAGGCTGTCGAGCCGCTCTGCCGCGACCGACGGCGGATAGCCCTCGAAGGCGTACGCGCGCAGCGCGTTGCGCAGCTGGCCCATCAGCGCCGCGGCCCGGATGCCGTGCCCCGAGACGTCGCCGATCGCGATGGCGACTCGGCCCTCCTCGAGCACGACCACGTCGTACCAGTCGCCGCCGACGCGGGAGTCGGTCTCGGCGGGGAGATAGCGCGCGGCCATCGTGAACCCGGGGACGAGCGGCAGTGACGCTGGCAGCAGGCTTCGCTGGAGCGTCTCGACGATGCCGCGCTCGTGTTCGTATTGGCGCGCGTGGCGCACGGCGAGCGCCGCCCGGTCGGCCAAGAGCGCCGAGCAGAGAGATCTCCTCCGGCGTGAAGTCGCGTGCGTGCAGCGTGCCGACCTGCAACGCGCCGCTGACGCCCTGGCCGATCGGGAGGGGGGCGGCGGCGACCGACTGCAGGCCCGTCTCGCGGAGGAGGGGGTGGAGCACGTCGGCGTCGTTCACCGCCGGCATCCCCACCGGCTCGTCCGTGCCCGCGAGCCGGCGCGCGTCCTTGGGCATCGGGATCCGGTCGCCCCGCTCGATGCTGCCACCCGGCAAGAGCGCCGCGCCCGACGCGGTGGTGGCGGCGGTCGCCGCGTCGGTGTCGAGCACGATGATCCCGGCCGCGTCGACGTCGAGCGTCTCCGCCACGCGCGGCAGGAGCGCGGTCACAAGCTCGTCGAAGCCGAGGTGGGCCAGCGCCACGTCGGTGACCCCCTGGAGCTTGCCGAGCGTCGTGGCCACCGCCTCCGCCTCGCGGCGGGCGCCCTGCTCGAGCTCCCTGCGGTCGCGTTCGCGCTGGGCGGCACGCCGCTCCGTCAGGTCGCTGACCTGGATGATCGCGTGCAGCGGCGCCCCGTCCTCGTCGGGGACCACGGAGGCGCTCACGAGCGCGGACACCGGCTCGCCCTCGGGGCGGAGGAGGCGGATCTCCACGTTGAAGCCGGACAGCTCGCCGGCCTCGACCCGCCTCAGGTGATCGCTCAGCACGCGGCGGTCGTCCCGGTGCGCGAGGCTCGCCACGCCGCGTGTCAGCAGATCGGCGTGCGAGCGGCCGAGCATCGTGAGCAGTGCCCTGTTCGCGTCCAGGAAGCGACCGTCGAGCGTCGTCAGCGCGATCCCGATCGGGGCGTGCTCGAAGGCCGTCCGGAAGCGGCGCTCGCTCTCGCGCAGCGCGCGCTCCTTCTCGTAGAGGTCGATGAAGACCGCGACCTTCGACCGCAGCACCAACGGGTCGAACGGCTTCAGGACGTAGTCGACGGCACCCGCGGAGTAACCCCGGAACACATGGTGCAGCTCCTTGCTGATCGCCGTCAGGAAGATGATCGGGATGTGGCGCGTCTTCTCGCGCCGCTTGATGTAGGCGGCTGTCTCGAAGCCGTCCAGGTCCGGCATCTGGACGTCCATCAGGATCAGGGCGAACTCGTCGCGCAGGAGGTGCCCGAGGGCCGCGTGGCCCGACGAGGCGCGCACGAGCGTCTGCCCGAGCGGCTCGAGCACGGCCTCGAGCGCGATGAGGTTCTCCTCCTGGTCGTCGACCAGCAGGACCTTGGCGGGGGTGGACGGGCTCATCGCGAGACCCCGGACCGGAGGTCCGCGAGGAAGGGCCCTATTCGCTCGAGCGGCAGGACACGCCGCGCGGCGCCGCGCGCGATGGCGGCGGCCGGCATGTCGCCGCGTTCGGCGGTCGCCGGATCCTGGGCGACGGTGTACCCGCCGGCGGCGACGATCCGAAGCCAGGCCCGCCGCTCCATCCTGGTTCATGCCCGTCAGCAGGACACCGACCGTCCGCGGGCCGTAGCTGGCGGCCGCCGACTCGAAGAGCACGTCGATGGACGGCCGCGAGAACTCCACCGGTTCATCGGCGCTGAGTGCCAGGTGGCCCGGCTCGACCAGTAGGTGGTAGTCGGCCGGTGCGACGTACACGCGCCCGGGGTCGAGCGGCTCCTTGTCGGCCGCCGGTACGACCTCGAGCTTCGAGCTGCGCGCGAGCACGGTCTCCAGCATCGCGTCGGTCGCCGTGGTGACGGGGCGGTGTTGGGCGACGACGACCGGGATCTCGAAGTCGCCCGGCAGCGCCTCGAGCACGCGTCCGAGAGCGTTCATCCCGCCCCATGACGCTCCGATCGCGATCAACTCGAATGCCATCAGGCAATTCTCCGGTAGATCCTCTCGCGCTGGTCGAGCTCCTCGTAGCGGTCCTCGAGGTCGGTGAAGCGCAGCGTCTCCTTCTGGCCGAGCCCGAGCACCCCGAAGCGAGCCAGGCTGTCGTAGAAGAGCTGGTGCACTCGCTTCTGCAGCTCGCGGCCGAAGTAGATCAGCACGTTGCGGCAGAGCACCACGTTGAACTCGTTGAACGAGCGGTCCGAGGCCAGGTTGTGCTGTGCGAAGACGACGTGCTCGCTGAGGCCCTCGTCGAGCTTCGCCACGCCGCGCTCGACCGAGTAGTACGCGGAGAAGTCGCGCGTGCCGCCGGCGTGCTGGTAGTTCTGCGTGTACTCCTGCATCCGGTCGAGCGGCAGCTCGCGGGCACGAGCCCGCAGCAGCACCTCCGAGTTGAAGTCCGTCGCGTAGATGCGCGCACGCTCGTAGAGGCCTTCCTCCTGGAGCAGGATCGCGAGCGAGTACGTCTCCTCGCCCGTGGAGCAGCCGGCGTTCCAGATCCGGATGAACGGATAGGTGCGCAGCAGCGGGACCACGTGCTCGCGGAACGCCACGTGGAACGTGGGGTCGCGAAACATCGTGGTGACGTTCACCGACAGTCCCCTGAGCAGCCGCTCCATCGCCTCCGGCTCGTGGAGGATCTTCTCCTGGAGCCCGGAGATCGAGTGCACGCCCTCCTCGGCGGCGCTGCGCCACAGCCGCCGGCGCAGCGACCCGAGCGCGTAGCCGCGGAAGTCGAACCCGTAGTGGCGGTCGATTGCCTCGAGCAGCAGCTCGATCTCTATGCGCTCCAGCTCGCCTCCCGGCTGGGGCGCTACCGGTACAGCCACACCTGCATGAGCGACAGGAGCTGCTCGATGTCGACGGGCTTCGTGATGTAGTCGGAAGCTCCCGCCTCGATCGATTTCTCACGGTCGCCCTTCATCGCTTTCGCGGTCAGGCAGATGATCGGCAGGTCCTTGAACTCGGTTCGCTTGCGCAGGGCGCGGGTCGCCTCGTACCCGTCCATCTCCGGCATCATCACGTCCATCAGGACCAGGTCGGTGTCCTGATTCCGCTCGAGGCAATCGATGCCCTCGCGGCCATTCTCGGCGAACAGCACCTCCATGCCGCGGGCCTCCAGCGCGCTCGCGAGCGCGAACAGGTTGCGCACGTCGTCATCCACGACCAGCACCTTCTTGCCGGCGAAGACGGCGTCAGCGGTGTGCACCTGCTCGAGCAGGCGACGCTGCTCGGCGCCGAGTGCGGACTCCGGCCGGTGGAGGAACAGCGACGTCTCCGCCACCAGCCGCTCCGGCGAGCGTGCATCCTTGACGATGATCGTCTTCGCGTAGCGGCGGAGCTTCGTCTCCTGGCGCTTCGTGAGCTCCTTGCCGGTGTGCACGATCACGGGGATGTCCCTCAGCCGCTCGTCGCCGCCGAGTTGCTCGAGCAGGTCGAAGCCGCTCATCTTGGGCAGCTTCAGGTCGAGCACGATCGCGTCGAAGGTGTGGCCTTCGAGCGCCTCGAGCGCCGCCTCGCTCGACCCGACGGCCGTGATCGCGACATCCTCGCCGCCCAGGAGCTCGGCGATGCTCTTGCGTGCGGTCTCCTCGTCGTCCACGATCAGGAGGCTCTTCTCGGGGCGCTCGATCAACTGCGACAGGTCGTCGAATGCCGTCGTCAGCGCCTCGTCCTCGGGCGGTCGCTCGAGGTGCCCGGCAGCGCCGGCGGCCAGCGCCTCGTGCCGGTCGCCCTCGGCTGACACGACGTGCACCGGGATGTGGCGCGTCTCCGGCGCCTGCTTGAGCTGGTAGAGCGTCGGCAGGCCGGCCCCGAGCATGATCGCGTCGGGCGCCCAGTCGCGTGCGAGCGCGATGCCGGAGTCGTGGCGCAGCGACACCACGCCCTTGAAGCTCGCCGCGCGCGCCGCCTCGAGCAGCGTGCGGGCGACCTGCGGGTCTTCTTCGATCACCAGGCACACCAGCTCGCCCGGGCTGATCGCATCGCGGTCGTCGCGGATGCCCGCCAGCGCCGCCTCGTTCGTGCGCGGCGCGGGTGGGGGAGCGCCGTCGGGCGGCGCCACCTGAGCCGGCTCGCGCCGTACGGCGGGCGGCCGCTCGGGCGCCGCGTACTCGCGCGGCAGGTACAGCGTGAACGTGCTGCCCTCGCCGACGGCGCTCGTCGCCTGGATCTCGCCGCCCAAGAGGCGCGCGATCTCGCGGCTGATCGACAGCCCCAGGCCCGTGCCGCCGTAGCGCCGGTTGGTCGTCCCGTCGGCCTGCTGGAACGCCTCGAAGATCAGCCGCAGCTTGTCCGTGTCGATCCCGATCCCCGTGTCGGACACGGCGAACGCCACGACCTCGGTGCCGGCGAGATGGTCGTTCGCGAACACGACGTCCGGCCCGGCCGGCCCGACGTGGAGCGCGACGCGGCCATTCTCGGTGAACTTGAGCGCGTTCGAGAGCAGGTTGCGCAGCACCTGCTGGAGCCGCTGCTCGTCCGTCACGATCGCGGACGGAACACCGTCGACGATCGCAATCTCGAACTCGAGCCCCTTCTCGGCGGCGACCGGCTTGAACGTCTGCTCGACGTACTCGCAGACGACCGGCAGCTCGATCTGGGACGCGTGCACGTCCATCTTGCCCGCCTCCACCTTCGACAGGTCGAGGATGTCGTTGATCAGCTCGAGCAGGTCGGTGCCCGCCGTGTTGATCGTCTTGGCGAACTCGACCTGCTTCGCGTCGAGGTTCCCGGCCGGGTTGTCGGCCAGCATGTTCGACAGGATCAGCAGGCTGTTGAGCGGCGTCCGGAGCTCGTGCGACATGTTCGCGAGGAACTCCGACTTGTACTTCGAGCTCAGCGCGAGCTGCTCGGCGCGCTCCTCGAGGCCCGCCCGCGCGAGCTCGATCTCGCGGTTCTTGATCTCGATGTCGCGGTTCTGCCGCTCGAGCAGCGCCGCCTTCTCCTGGAGCTCCTCGTTCGTCTGCTGGAGCTCCTCCTGCTGCTGCTGGAGCAGCTCCTCGGAGGCCTTCAGCGACTGCGCCTGTTCCTCGAGCTCCGCGTTCGACTGCTTGAGCTCGTTCTGGCGCGACTGCAGCTCCTCGGACTGGCTCTGGAGCTCCTGGGTGAGCGACTGCGACTGCTGCAGCAGCTCCTCGGTGCGCAGGTTCGCGATCAGCGTGTTGAGGACGACGCCGATCGTCTCCATCAGCTGCTCGAGGAAGTTCAGGTGGATCTCGCTGAACGGCTCGAACGACGCGAGCTCGATCACGCCGAGCACCTGGTCCTCGAACAGGACCGGCAGGTCGATGATGTTCACCGGCTCGCCCTCGCCGAGGCCCGACGTGATCTTCACGTAGTCGTCGGGCGCGTTCTTGACGACGATCGGGCTCTTCTCGACGGCGGCCTGGCCGACGAGCCCCTCGCCGAGCTGGAACTCGTTCGAGAGGTTCTTGCGCTTCTTGTAGCCGTAGCTCGCGATCAGCCGCAGCATCGCGCCGTCGCCGTCGCCGTTCTCGGCCATGTAGAAGGCTCCGAGCTGGGCCGAGACGGTCGGCGTCAGCTCGGACATGATCATCCGCGAGACCGTGCGCAGGTCGCGCTGGCCTTGCATCAGGCCGCTGATCCGGGCGAGGTTCGTCTTGAGCCAGTCCTGCTGCTCGTTCGCCTCGGTCGTCTCGCGCAGGTTGCCGATCATCTGGTTGATGTTGTCCTTTAACTCCGCGACTTCTCCCTGCGCCTCGACGTCGATCGAGCGCGTCAGGTCGCCCTGGGTCACGGACGTGGAGACCTCGCGAATCGCGCGCACCTGAGTCGTCAGGTTCGACGCCAGCTGGTTCACGTTCTCGGTGAGGCCGCGCCACGTGCCGGAGACGCCCTCGACCTCCGCCTGGCCGCCGAGCTTGCCCTCGGTGCCGACCTCGCGCGCGACGCGGGTGACCTCGTCGGCGAACGACGAGAGCTGGTCGACCATCGTGTTCAGCGTGTTCTTCAGCTGAAGGATCTCGCCGCGTGCGTCGACGGTGATCTTCTGGGAGAGGTCGCCGTTCGCGACCGCCGTTGCGACCCCGGCGATGTTGCGCACCTGGTCGGTGAGGTTGTTCGCCATCAGGTTCACGTTCTCGGTGAGGCCGCGCCACGTGCCGGAGACGCCCTCGACCTCGGCCTGCCCGCCCAGGCTGCCTTCGGTGCCGACCTCGCGCGCGACGCGGGTGACCTCGTCGGCGAAGGACGAGAGCTGGTCGACCATGGTGTTGATCGTGTTCTTCAGCTCGAGGATCTCGCCGCGTGCGTCGACGGTGATCTTCTGGGAGAGGTCGCCGTTGGCGACGGCCGTTGTGACGGTGGCGATGTTGCGCACCTGGTCGGTGAGGTTGTTCGCCATCAGGTTCACGTTCTCGGTGAGGCCGCGCCACGTGCCGGAGACGCCCTCGACCTCCGCTTGGCCGCCGAGCTTGCCCTCGGTGCCGACCTCGCGCGCGACGCGCGTGACCTCGGCCGCGAACGTTTGAAGCGTGTCGGTCATCGAGTTGATCGTGTCGGCGAGCGCTGCGACCTCGCCCTTGGCCTCGACGGTGATTCGCTGGGAGAGGTCGCCGTTAGCGATGGCGGTGGTGACCACGGCGACGTTTCGCACCTGGTCGGTGAGGTTGTTCGCCATGAAGTTCACGTTCTCGGTCAGGTCGCGCCAGGTGCCGGAGACGTCCTCGACTTCGGCCTGCCCGCCGAGCTTGCCCTCGGTGCCGACCTCGCGCGCGACGCGCGTGACCTCAGCCGCGAACGAGCGCAGCTGGTCGACCATCGTGTTGATCGTGTCGGCGAGTGCTGCGACCTCGCCCTTGGCCTCGACGGTGATCTTCTGCGAGAGGTCGCCGTTGGCGATCGCGGTGGTGACCACGGCGACGTTTCGCACCTGGTCGGTGAGGTTGTTCGCCATCAGGTTCACGTTGTCCGTGAGGTCGCGCCAGGTGCCGGAGACGCCCTTGACCTCCGCCTGGCCGCCGAGCTTGCCCTCGGTGCCGACTTCGCGTGCGACGCGCGTGACCTCGTCCGCGAACGAGGAGAGCTGGTCGACCATCGTGTTGATCGTGTCGGCGAGTGCTGCGACCTCGCCCTTGGCCTCGACGGTGATCTCCTGAGTCAGGTCGCCGTTGGCGACGGCCGTCGTGACCGCGGCGATGTTGCGCACCTGTGTCGTCAGGTTGTTCGCCATCAGGTTCACGTTGTCGGTCAGGTCCTTCCACGTGCCGGAGACGCCCTCGACCTCCGCCTGGCCGCCGAGCTTGCCGTCGGTTCCCACCTCGCGCGCGACGGTTGTGACCTGCTCCGCGAACGTCTGGAGCGTGTCGGTCATCGAGTTGATGGTCTCGGCGAGTGCTGCGACCTCGCCCTTGGCCTCGACGGTGATTCGCTGGGAGAGGTCGCCGTTGGCGATGGCGGTGGTGACGGCGGCGACGTTCCGGACCTGGTCGGTGAGGTTGTTCGCCATCAGGTTCACGTTGTCGGTCAGGTCCTTCCAGGTGCCGGCCACGCCGGGCACGTCCGCCTGGCCGCCGAGCTTGCCGTCGGTGCCGACCTCGCGGGCCACGCTCGTGACCTGCTCCGCGAACGTCTGGAGCGTGTCGGTCATCGAGTTGATGGTCTCGGCGAGTGCTGCGACCTCGCCCTTGGCCTCGACGGTGATTCGCTGGGAGAGGTCGCCGTTGGCGATCGCGGTGGTGACCACGGCGACGTTTCGCACCTGGTCGGTGAGGTTGTTCGCCATCAGGTTCACGTTCTCGGTGAGGTCGCGCCACGTGCCCGAGACGCCCTCGACTTCGGCCTGGCCGCCGAGCTTGCCGTCGGTGCCGACCTCGCGCGCGACGCGGGTGACCTCGTCGGCGAAGGAGGAGAGCTGGTCGACCATCGTGTTGATCGTGTTCTTCAGCTCGAGGATCTCGCCGGCCGCGTCGACGGTGATCTTCTGCGAGAGGTCGCCGTTCGCGACCGCCGTCGTGACGGCGGCGATGTTGCGGACCTGGTCGGTCAGGTTCGACGCCATGAAGTTCACCGAGTCGGTGAGGTCGCGCCATGTGCCCGAGACGCCCTTCACCGTCGCCTGGCCGCCGAGCTTCCCGTCGGTGCCGACCTCGCGTGCGACGCGGGTGACCTCGTCGGCGAAGGACGACAGCTGGTCGACCATCTCGTTCACGGTCGTGCCGATGCGGAGGAACTCGCCCTTGACCGGCTGCCCGCCGATCTTGAGCTGCATCTTCTGGGTGAGGTCGCCGTCGGCGACCGCGTCCATGACGCGCGCGATCTCGGTTGTCGGGCGGACGAGGTCGTCGATCAGGTCGTTGACCGACTCGAGCGCGGCGGCCCACTCGCCGCTGGCCGCGGGCACGACGGCGCGCTCGGTCATGCGGCCCTCGCGGCCGATGATCTTCGCGAGCCGGCCGAGCTCCTTCGTGACGCGCGCCTGCGCCTCGATCAGCTCGTTGTAGTTGAGCGCGATGTCGCGCATCAGGCCCTTCTGCCTGATCGACATGCGCTGCGAGAAGTCGCCCTTGCGGGCGGCGATCAGGGCCTCGAGCAGGTCCTGAAGCGCGGCCTCGCTCGGCGCCTGTCCGTTGGTGCGTGCCTTCGCACCGTCTCGCGCCGCCACGGACGCCGCTTGTGAGGTGGCTTTTCGCGCACCGCGTTTCGCGGGTGTCGTGGTCTTACGGCGCGTCGGTGCGTTGGGCAAAGCCCCCTCCTCGGACTCCGGGAATGGCCGAGGGTAGATACCTGGGAAAAGTCCCGCAAGGCGCTGGGCGGTCGCGTGCGCTCACCCTCGACGAAATGCCGACCCCGAGGCCTGGTTATAGGGTGGCCCGATGCAGTTGCGCGAACGGGCGTTTGTGCCTCTCCCGCCTCGCTTGCGCACGTGGGTCAAGCGGCGGGGCGAGGCGCGCTACTGGAAGAAGCTGGTCGACGACCCGACCGGACGCAACACGCATTTCGAGTTCTTCTTCACCGAGTACTTCGGGCTCGACCGCGACTTCTACGAGGGCAAGGCGATCCTCGATATCGGCTGCGGGCCGCGCGGCTCGCTCGAATGGGCGACGCAACGCGCGTGAGCGAATCGGCGCTGACCCCCTCGCTGACGAGTACCTGGCGCTGGGCGCGGACCAACAGTCGATGCGGTACGTGCAAACCGAAGTCGAGAACCTCCCGTTCCCCGACGACCACTTCGACGTCGTCTCGTCGTTCAACTCGCTCGACCACGTCGAGAACGTGGAGACCGCGGTCTCCGAGATCGGCCGCGTGATACGCCCGGGAGGAACATTCCTGCTGCTGGTCGAGGTCGGCCACCCGCCGACCTGGACCGAGCCGCATAACTTGGCGCCGGACTTCCACCGAACGCTTGATGGCTGGCGCGTGGAGTTCGAAGCCCTGAACGCCCGGAACGGCGGGATGTACCACAGCCTGAAAAACGCGCAGCCAGGCGAGGATCTCCTCTCCGCACGCCTCACGCGACTCAGCTGAGCGCCCTGCTGATAGCGATCGTCGCCGACACGCACCTCCCGCGGGGCTCACGGGCTATCCCCGACGCGTGCATCGAGCGCATGCGCTCGGCGGACCTGGTGCTGCACGCCGGCGATCTCTCGACCGCCGAGGTGCTCGAGGAGCTGCGCGCCCTCGGACCGCCGGTGGCCGCCGTCCACGGCAACATCGACTCGGCCGAGGTGCGGCGGATCCTGCCCGAGCGCCAGGTCGTCGACGCCGCGGGAGCCCGCATCGGACTGGTGCACGACGCCGGGCCGGCGCAGGGCCGGCTGGGGCGGATGCGGATGGCGTTCCCCGAGTGCGACGCCGTGGTCTTCGGCCATTCGCACATCCCGCTGCACGAGGAGGAGGACGGCTTCCAGATCTTCAACCCGGGCAGCCCGACCGACCGCCGCCGCCAGCCGCGCCACAGCATGGGCCTCGCGCGGGTGACCGACGGACGGGTGACGTTCGAGCACGTCTGGCTCGACTAGGGGTCAGACCCCTTGAGTCGCCCCCACTTAAGGGGTCTGACCCCTTAAGTTGCGCCCGTGGACCTCGACGTCATGTTCATCGGCACCGCCGGATCCGCGCCCACCGCCGGGCGCGGCCTTCCCGCCACGCTCGTGCGACGCGGCGGCGATCGCCTGCTGTTCGACTGCGGGGAGGGGACCCAGCGGCAGCTGCTGCGCTCGATCGGACTGGTGGACCTCGAGGAGATCTTCCTGACGCATTTCCACGCCGATCACTTCCTCGGCCTGCCGGGGATGCTGAAGACGTTCGGGCTGCGGGGACGGGAGACGCCGCTCGCGATCTACGGCCCGCCGGGGCTGCGCGCGCTCTTCGCCGCGCTGCGCCCGGTGATGGGCGCCGCGCCCTACGACGTCACGCTCGTCGAGCTCGAGCCGAACGTCGCCGCTCGAGCGCGACGGCTATCTGGTCGCGCCGTTCGAGGTCGACCATCGCGTCAACGCTTACGGCTACGTGCTCGTCGAGCAGGACCGCCCCGGCCGCTTCGACGAGGACCGCGCGCGCGAGCTGGGGGTCCAGGCCGGGCCGGACTTCGGCCGCCTTCAGAACGGCGAGGCGGTGAGCGTGGACGGGCGCGACGTGCTTCCGGAGCAGGTGCTGGGGGAGGCCCGCCGCGGGCGCAAGCTCGTGCTGACGGGCGACACCGCGCCGGCCGACTCGACGCGCGCGATCGCGCACGGCGCCGACCTGCTCGTGCACGAGGCCACCTTCACGGCGGAGGAGGCCGAGCGCGCCGCGGAGACCGGCCACTCGACCGCCCGCGGCGCCGCCGAGCTGGCCGCCGCGGCGGAGGTCGCGCTGCTCGCACTGACGCACGTCTCGCCCCGCCATCCGGCGGAGGAACTTCGCGCGGAGGCCCGCGAGGTCTTCGACGCGACGATCGTCCCGCGGGACTTCGACCGCGTCGAGATCCCGTTCCCGGAGCGGGGCGGACCGGTGCACCACAAGCGCGAGCGCGGTGCCGCCGTCCCCCGGTGCTAGTCTCGCCCGGACAGCCCCTTTAACCCGGTCCCGAGAGGCCAGGAAGGAGCGAAGTGAGCGACAAGGTCGTCCTCGACGCCGAGGACATGCGGCGCACGCTCGTGCGTATCTCGCACGAGATCGTCGAGAAGACGGGCGGGAGCAGTCTCGCCGTCGTCGGGATCCATCGCCGCGGCGCGGTGCTCGCACAGCGCCTCCGCGACCTGGTCGCCGAGCTGGTCGGCGAGCCGATCCCGCTGGGCGACATCGACATCTCCTTCTACCGCGACGACGTGGCCACGCGCAGCCAGCCGACCGTCCACGCCTCGCACATCGAGTTCCCGATCGAGGGGATGACCGTCGTCCTGGTCGACGACGTCCTCTACACGGGGCGCACCGCGCGCGCCGCGATCGACGCCCTGTTCGACTACGGGCGCCCGGCGCGCGTGCAATTTGCGGTCGTTGCCGACCGCGGGCACAGAGAGCTTCCGATCCGGCCCGACTACGTGGGCAAGAATCTGCCGACAGCGGCCTCCGAACGCGTCTTCGTGCGCGTCGAGGAGCTCGACGGCGTCGACGAGGTGGTCATCAGCGAAAGGGTGGCGGCGGCATGAGGAAGAACCTGATCTCGATCGACGATCTGACGCGGGAGGACATCGATCGCATCCTCGATCGGGCCGCGAGCTTCGCCGAGGTCTCGGGCCGCGAGATCAAGAAGGTCCCGACCCTGCGCGGCCGCACCGTCATCAACCTCTTCTACGAGGCCTCGACCCGCACGAGCTCCTCGTTCGAGCTCGCCGCCAAGCGGCTGTCGGCCGACCTGGTGAGCATCAAGTCGGTCGGCTCGGCGGTCGACAAGGGCGAGTCGCTGAAGGACACGGTCCTCACGCTCTCCGCGTACGACCCGGCCGCGGTCGTCATCCGCTCGCCGCACGCGGGCGCCGCCGGGCTGGTGGCCCGCTGGACGGCCGCCTCGGTCATCAACGCGGGCGACGGCAAGCACGAGCACCCGACGCAGGCGCTGCTCGACGTCTACACGCTCTGGCGCCGGGTCGGCTCGCTCGACGGGCTCAAGATCTGGATCGTCGGCGACGTCCTGCACAGCCGCGTCGCGCGCTCGTGTGTGATGGCCTTCGACCGGATGGGCGCCGAGGTCACCGTCTGCGGGCCGCCGACGCTGATCCCGCGCGACTTCGACACGCTCGGCTGCAAGCTCGCCTACTCGCTCGACGGCGTCGGCGACGCGGACGTGATCTACGCCCTCCGGATGCAGCGCGAGCGGATGACGGGCTCGTACGTCCCGTCGCTGCGCGAGTACGCCGCCAACTACCAGATCGACGGCCGCCGCCTGGGCGCCGGCCAGCTCCTGATGCACCCGGGTCCCGTGAACCGCGGGGTCGAGCTCGCATCGGAAGTGATCGACTCGCCGCAGGCCCTGATCACCCAGCAGGTCGAATCGGGAGTGGTGGTGAGGATGGCTGTGCTCTACGAGCTGCTCGCCGGATCGGGGGCGCCCACCCCCGTCGCCGCCGAGCCCGCGCTCGACCCGATGGGGGCCGCGTGATGCCGCCCCGCTTCGACGCCCCGCCGCTCGACTCCGCCGCGACCGCGACGACCGACGTCCTGATCCGCGGCGCCCGGCTGCTCGACCCGCGCGCGGGCCTCGACGGCGCCCAGGACATCCTGCTCCGCGACGGCGAGGTGGCGGAGCTCGGCGACTCGCTGACGGCGCCCGAGGGCACCGAGGTGATCGACGGCGACGGGCTGGTCGCGGTGCCGGCGTTCGTCGACCCGCACGTCCACCTGCGCACGCCCGGGCGCGAGGACGAGGAGGACATCGACTCCGGTACCCGCGCGGCGGCCGCAGGCGGCTTCTGCATGATCCTCGGGCAGCCGAACACCGACCCGGTGGTGGACAACGGCTCGGTCCTGAGTGCCCTGCGCGAGCGCGCGCGCCAGGAGGCGCGGATCCCGACCGGGTTCCTCGCCGCCGTCACGGTCGGCCAGGACGGCGACGCGCTCACCGAGATGGCCGAGCTCGCCGACCTCGGCGCGGCCGGGTTCACCGACGACGGGCGGCCCGTCGCGCGCGCCGGGCATCCTGCGCCAGGCGCTCCAGTACCAGCGTCTTGCCGGCCGCCTGATCGCGCTCCACGAGGAGGACCCGAGCCTGTCGCGCGACGGCGCGATGCACGAGGGCGCCATCTCGGCTCAACTCGGGCTGGCCGGGATCCCGTCGATCTCCGAGTCCACGATGATCGCGCGCGATGCCCAGCTCGCGCGCTACGAGGACGCGGCCATCCACATCCAGCACCTGTCCGCTCGCGAGTCGGTCGAAGCGGTCGAGCAGGCGAAGGCGGCCGGCGTCGCGATCACGTGCGAGGCGAGCCCGCACCACCTCTGTCTCACCGACGAGGCCGTGCGCTCGCTCGACGCGAACCTCAAGATGAACCCGCCGCTGCGCTCCGAGGACGACCGCAATGCGCTGATCGACGGGCTGCGGTCGGGGGTGATCGACTGCGTCGCTACGGACCACGCGCCGCACGCGCGCGAGGAGAAGGAGCAGCCGTTCGAGATCGCCCCGATGGGCGTGACCGGCCTCGAGACCGCGTTCGCCGCGCTCCACACGGAGCTCGTCCTGCCCGGGGTCCTCGACCTGGGCGTCCTCGTCGAGCGGATGACCGCGGGCTGTGCTCCGTTCGGGCTCGCGGTGCCGACGCTCGCGCCCGGATCGCCCGCCAACGTCACGCTGCTCGACCTGGCGGCCGAGTGGCAGGTGGGGGAGGCCGGCTACGAGAGCCGCTCGGCGAACTGCGCCTTCGGCGGCCGCGTCATGACCGGCCGCGTGCGCATGACGATCGCCGCCGGCGCGGTCGCCTACCGCGAGCGCTCATTTGCCATCGGAGCCGTCCCGGCGTGAGGACGCTCGACAGGGAGCGGGCCGCGCTCGTCGTGGTCGACGTGCAGGAGGCCTTTCGGCCCGCCGTCGAGGGCTTCGACGACGTCGTCGAGAACACGCGTCGCCTGATGGAGGGCGCCAAGATCCTGGCCGTGCCGGTCGTGGTCACCGAGCAGTACCCGAAGGGGCTCGGCCGGACGGTCGAGGAGCTCGGCGAAGTCGAGCCGGTGGAGAAGACGTGCTTCTCGGCGGCCCGCGCTGACGGGTTCGACCTCGACGGGCGCGACCAGGCGCTCGTGTGCGGCATCGAGACCCACGTCTGCGTCTCGCAGACCGCGCACGACCTGCTCGAGCGGGGCGTGGAGGTGCACGTGGCAAGCGATGCGGTGACGTCGCGAACCGCCGCCAACAAGACCGTCGGCCTGCACAAGATGGAACAGTCCGGGGCGATCGTGACGAGTGTCGAGACTGCCCTCTTCGAGCTGCTCGGCGCGGCCGGCACGGACGAGTTCAAGCAGGTTCAGGGGCTCGTCAAGTGAGCGCGTACATCCTGCTCGAGGACGGGACGCGCTTCGACGGCGACGCCGCCGGCGCCGCGGGCCACATCACCGGCGAGGTCGTCTTCAACACCGCGATGTCGGGCTACCAGGAGTCGGTCACCGACCCGAGCTACCGCGGCCAGATCATCGTCTTCACGTACCCGCACATAGGCAACTACGGCGTGTCCGCGGAGGCGATGGAGTCGGATGCGATTCACGCGCGCGGGGTAGTAATGCGCGACGCGATCGACCGCGAGGACGCGCCGGCCGCCGAGGGTGGCTGGCTCACGTGGCTCGCGGATTGCGGCGTCCCGGGGATCACGGGCGTCGACACGCGCGCGCTCGTCCGCCACATCCGCGACAAGGGATCGATGCGCGGCGGGATCTTCCCCGGCGGGATGCCGGAGGCGAACGCGCGCACCGCGATCGATGCCGAGCCGTCGATGAGCGGCCGCGATCTCGCATGCGAGGTCACGCCGTCCGCGCCGGTCGTGCTCGAGGGCGACGGCCCGCGCGTGATCGCGATCGACACGGGCATCAAGGGCTCGATCATCCGCAACTTCAGGGAGCGCGGCGCGCACGTCGAGCTGCATCCGTGCGCGACGAGCGCCGAGGACCTGCTCGCGCGCGATCCCGACCTCGTCTTCCTCGCCAACGGGCCGGGCGACCCGGCCGCGCTCGACTACGTCGTCGAGAACGTCCGCCAGGTCGTGGGCAAGGTGCCCGTGATCGGCATCTGCCTGGGCCACCAGCTTCTGTGCCGGGCGGTTGGGCTGGAGACCTTCAAGCTGCCGTTCGGCCACCGCGGCGCGAACCACCCCGTCAAGGACCTCGAGACCGGCAAGATCGACATCACCTCGCAGAACCACGGCTTCGCTGTGCTCGGGCCCGAACGGCGAGCAGACGCTCGAGGCAGACGAGCCGCTGCGGTGGGAGACCGACTTCGGCGCGGCCGAGCTGTCGCACCTGAACCTCTACGACCGCACGGTCGAGGGTCTCGTCCTGCGCGACGTACCCGCGCGCACGATCCAGTACCACCCCGAGGCCGGCCCGGGGCCGCACGACGCCGTCCACCTCTTCGACGCGTTCATGGCGCTGGCAGCGTGACCCCGGACGAGAAAGTTGAACTCGTGAGACGTACCGCCGAGCAGGCGATGGCCGAGGGACCGAGCATGCTCCTGGACCGCTACGACGAGCTCTTCACCGAGGACTTCCGGTGGCGGCCGTCCCTGCAGGCCAGCATCGAGGGTGAGCGGGAGTACCAGGGGCGTGCGGGGTTCGCGCAGTATTGGGACGACTTCCAGGCGGGCTTCACCAGCGTCGGCTTTCGCAACGCGACCTTCCGCGCGATCGGGGAGGACACTGTTCTGGGCCAGGTGCGGCTGGCGGTCAAGGGCGCCGAGAGCGGGGTGCCGGTGGAGCACGACATCGGCTGGGTGTTCCGATTCGACGGCGACAAAATCGCCTCCGGCGACGCGTATATGAGCTGGGCGGACGCCGAGGCGGCGGCAAATGCCTAGGCGTGACGACCTGAACAAGATCCTCGTGCTCGGCTCTGGCCCGATCGTGATCGGGCAGGCCGCCGAGTTCGACTACTCGGGCGCGCAGGCGTGCAAGGTGCTGCTCGAGGAGGGCTACGAGGTCGTCCTGATCAACTCGAACCCGGCGACGATCATGACCGACCCGGAGTTCGCGACCGCCACCTACATCGAGCCGCTCACGCCGGGCAGCGTCGCGCGCGTGATCGAGAAGGAGCGCCCGGACGCGCTCCTACCGACGCTCGGCGGCGGCACCGCGCTCAACCTCGCCCGCGCCCTGCACGAGAACGGCGTGCTCGAGCGCTTCGACGTCGAGCTGATCGGCGCCGACTACCAGGCGATCCAGCGCGCCGAGGACCGCGATCTGTTCCGGATCACGATGGAGGAGGCCGGTTTGCGCGTCGCTCGGTCCAACATCGTCACGAGCGTCGCCGAGGGCGAGAAGGCGCTCGCCGACATCGGCCTGCCGGCGATCTTCCGGCCGGCGTTCACGATGGGCGGCGAGGGCGGCGGCATCGCGTGGAACGAGGCCGAGTTCCGCCAGCGCGTGACCGAGGGGATCGCCGCCAGCCCGATCGGGCAGATCCTCGTCGAGGAGTCGGTGATCGGCTGGGGCGAGTTCGAGCTCGAGCTGATGCGCGACCGCAACGACAACGTCGTGATCGTCTGCTCGATCGAGAACGTCGACCCGATGGGCGTGCATACCGGCGACTCGGTCACGGTCGCGCCGCAGCAGACGCTCACCGACCGCCAGTTCCAGAAGCTGCGCGACCAGGCGATCCAGTGCATCCGCGCTGTCGGTGTCGAGACCGGCGGCTCGAACATCCAGTTCGCGGTCAACCCCGAGACCGACGAGATCGTCGTGATCGAGATGAACCCGCGCGTGTCGCGCTCGTCGGCGCTCGCTTCGAAGGCGACCGGCTTCCCGATCGCGAAGATCGCGGCACGGCTCGCGGTCGGCTACGCGCTCGAGGAGATCGACAACGACATCACGCGCAAGACGCCCGCCAGCTTCGAGCCGACGATCGACTACGTCGTCGTCAAGTGGCCGCGGTTCGCGTTCGAGAAGTTCCCCGGTGCCGACGGCCTGCTCTCCACGCACATGCAGAGCGTGGGGGAGGCGATGGCGATCGGCCGCACGTTCAAGCAGGCGTGGGTCAAGGCGCGCCGCTCGCGCGAGCTCGACGTGACCGTGCTCGCGCCGCCGGACACCGACGATCTGCTGAAGCGGCTCGAACGGCCGTCGGACGATCGCTACGAGCTGATCGACGCGGCGATCGAGCGCGGGGTGTCCGAGGAGGAGCTCTGCAAGCGGACCGGCATCGACCCGTGGTTCATGGCCGAGATCGCCGCCGTCGCGCGCGGCGAGGACCCGGAGGCGGGGCTCGAGCGCTCGTTCAAGTCGGTCGACACATGCGCCGCCGAGTTCGAGGCCGAGACGCCGTACTTCTACTCCGGCTGGGAGCGCCAGCAGGCGCACGAGATCCGCCGCGGCGACCGCGAGTCGGTCGTGATCCTCGGCGCCGGGCCGAACAGGATCGGGCAGGGGATCGAGTTCGACTATTGCTGCGTCCACGCCGCGATGACCGTGCGCGAGTCGGGCCGCGACGCGGTGATGATCAACTGCAACCCGGAGACGGTCTCGACCGACTACGACACCTCCGACCGGCTCTACTTCGAGCCGCTCACGCTCGAGGACGTGCTCGGGGTGATCGAGGTCGAGCAGCCGGAGGGCGTGATCGTGCAGTTCGGCGGCCAGACGCCCCTCAGCCTCGCGCACGGGCTCGACCGCGCGGGCGTGCGGCTCCTGGGAACTCCCGTCGAGTCGATCGACCTGGCAGAGGAGCGGGCGCGGTTCGGCGGGCTGATCCGCGAGCTCGGGCTGAAGAGCCCGCCGTATGCGACGGCGACCTCGCCGGGCGAGGCGCTCGAGCGTGCCGGTGACGTCGGCTACCCGCTGCTGGTGCGGCCCTCGTACGTGCTCGGCGGTCGCGCGATGCAGATCTGTTACTCGCACGAGCGGTTGGCCGAGTACCTCAAGCGCACGCGCGCGCACGCGGGCGCGGAGATCTACCTGGACCGCTTCCTCGAGAACTCGATCGAGATCGACGTCGACGCGCTGTGCGACGGCGAGTCGGTCCAGATCGGCGCGATCATGCAGCACGTCGAGGAGGCCGGAGTCCACTCGGGCGACTCGGCCTGCGTCATCCCCGCGATGTCGCTCGGCCCCGAGATGCTCGACCAGGTGCAGGAGGCGACCGAGCGGCTTGCGCTGCGGCTCGGCGTGGTTGGCCTGATCAACATCCAGTTCGCCGTCTCCGGCGACGACCAGCTGTTCGTAATCGAGGCCAACCCGCGCGCGTCCCGGACGGTGCCGTTCGTCTCGAAGGCCGTGGGCGTCCCGCTCGCGAAGGTCGCCTGTCGGCTGATGCTGGGCGAGCGCCTGGCCGACATGGACCTGCCGCTCTCGCGCCTCGGCGCCGGCAACCTCAAGCACGTGTCGGTGAAGGAGGCGGTGCTGCCGTTCGACCGCTTCCCGCGCGCCGACGCGCTGCTCGGGCCCGAGATGAAGTCCACCGGCGAGGTCATGGGCGTCGCCAACGACTTCCCGGCGGCGTTCGGCAAGGCGCAGGCCGCCGCCGGCGCGGCGCTTCCCGGACGAAGGCGGCGTCTTCATCTCCGTGACCGACACGGACAAGCCGGCGGCCACCCAGCTTGCGGCAGCGCTCCACGACCTCGGCTTCCGCATCTACGCGACCGGCGGCACCGCGCGCGCGATCCGCGGCATGGGGGTGCCCGTCGAGCGGATCAAGAAGATCGCCGAGGGCTCGCCCAACGTCGTCGATTGCATCGACTCGGGTGAGGTGGGGCTCGTGATCAACACGCCAACCGGCACCGGCGCGCGCTCGGACGGGTGGGAGATCCGGCGCGCCGCGGTGGGGCGGGGCATCCCCTGCATCACGACGGTGACCGCCGCCTCTGCGGCACAGCGAGCGATCCTGGCTCGACGTAAAGGTGAGGTTGAGGTCAGGTCTCTACAAGAGCTTCACGGTTTGCAGCGTTCGAGCGCCAAGAGCTCGGCCTGAGTCACCCGTAGCGACGCCTGTCCAGGCGTTCATTCCCTAAGCGAAACGTTCAGACCGCTGAACGATTTGGGGCCAGTCGGCCTCTTGCGAGGGCCCTTTCGCGCACCGACTCTGTCCCTACCTGACTCATGCGTGACCTGACCTCCTTGAAAGGACTCTCGCTCCAAATGCTCAACCCTCGCTCACTCTTCGGTCTCGCCCTCCTGATCGCTGTTGCCGGCCTTGCGCCTCGTGCCGGCGGCGGCGAACGCAGTGCAGGCGGCCACAGCGACCGGTCGACAAGACCGATGTGTATCTGACTAAGCAGTCCGAGACGTACACCTTCACGGTCAACAACACGAGCACGGCTCCGGGCAACGAGAGCCTTAGACAGCGTCCGGATCTCCGGCGCCCCGACGTGGACGATCACAGGCTGCACGCACGCCGCGCGCGAGTTGGACGCGGCGACGGCCACACGGGCACCTGCCTGTTAACAAGGCACTTCGGGCTCGGATTCCGGCTGGCGCGTCGAGACTTTCACGGTGTACGCGACGATGGCGCGGGCAACGACCCGTCGGGGACTTGGGGTGTGAATGTCAAGAGACTCACCCGTTCACCGGCACGAGTACCGCTGCGACCGTTGCTGCCGGGCGGCCTTGCTAGCCAGCTGCATGGAACTTCGAGATCGAAGACGCCGTGATCACGACGGCATTGGCGGCTCCGCCCAGCGTCGGCGCGCCTGCCCGGCGGCGACAAGACCGCTCCGACCGTGAGCTCGCGCGTGTTCGTGGTTTGCGGCCGCCAGTGGGGCGCGGGCCCGCGTCACGCCGCACGCCGACGAGCGGCCAGTCGAGCCTCAGCCGGGACCACCTGTCGGCACCGTGGGACCTTCGCACCTCGTCCGATCGGCTATGGAGGCACCTCGGTCGTGCTCGCGAACTACTCCGGCACGAGATCACATCGACGGCCGGCACCGGCAAGACCGTCGTGGTCCACGATCGGCTCGAGCTCGAACCAGAAGTCGCCGAGCAGACGATCGACCGGATACGAGGCCACCCTCTCGCCGACGACCATCTCGGATGTTTCGGGCAGCGGCACGTATGGCGGCAACGGGAGCCTCACCGCAAAGCTCAACTCGACGAGCCCCGCGTCGCGGCGTCGTGTCGGGCAAGTCGATCGCCTTCACGCTTGACGGCAATCCGGTCGGCTCGGCCACGACGGGCGTCGACGGTGTCGCGACGCTGACCGGCGTGCCGCTCACCGGCAAGAGCGCGACCACCCACACCGGCGTCGTCGGCGCGAGCTTCACCACCGATACGACCTACAGCGGCAACACCGGCAGCGGCGACCTGACCGTCGGCAAGAAGTCGATCGACGGCAGCTTCGTCGCCGCTGACAAGACTTACGACGGCACCACGGCCGCCTCGATCACGCGGCAGGTCGACGCCACGGACATCGTCGGCACCGACGAGGTCTCGCTCGACCCGACGCAGGGCACCGCCAGCTTCGCCGACGCCAACGTTGCCTACCAGGGGAACACCGTGGCCGACAAGGTCGTCACGGGCTCGAATTTCGCTCTCACGGGCGCCCAGGCGGGCAACTACACGCTCGTCATGGACAACACGGACGACGCCGAAGATCAACCCGAAGACCCTGAACGGCAGCTTCACCGCGGCCGACAAGACCTACGACGGGAACACCACGGCGACGATCCTGACGCGGCAGCTCGACGACCCAAGTCAAATCGTCGACAGCGACGATGTCTCGATTCACCCGACGCACGGCACGCGCGACGTTCGCGAGCGCCAACGTCGCGCGTGACGGCGGCGGCGTGGTCATCGATCAGGTCGTGACCGGTTCGGGCCTCGACCTCACCGGCACAAAGGCCGGCAACTACACGCTCGTGCTGGCGACCGACAACGCGAAGATCAACCCGAAGGACGCGAACGGCAGCTTCACGGCCGCGCGACAAGCCCTACGACGGCACGACCGACGCGGTGATCTCGGACAGCTCGATCGCCCCGGCCGACGTGGTCGGCGCTGACGATGTCGACGTGGACGACGCCGGCGCGACTGCGGACTTCGCCAGCGCCGACGTGCAGCGCGACACCAACGGCGACCCGATCGACCAGGAGGTCACCGGGACCGGCTTCGGCATAAAGGGCACGACGGCGGGCAACTACACGCTCCTCATGGACAACACCGACGACGCAAAGATCACGCCGAAGAACGTCGACGGAAGCTTCACGGCCGACGACAAGACCTACGACGGCAACGACAACGCGGCAATCAGCGCGAGCTCGATCGATGCGACGGACGTGGTGGGGACTGAGGACGTCACCCTCGACGATTCCGGCGCCAGCGCCGACTTCGCGAGCGCCAACGTCGCGCGGGATCTCAGCGACGTCGTGATCGACCAGGTGGTCACCTCGCAGGGCTTCGAGCTGGCGGGCGCCGACATCGATAACTACGCGCTCGTGATGGCGACCGACGACGCGAAGATCAACCCGAAGGACGTCGACGGCAGCTTCCTAGCCGACGACAAGCCCTATGACGGCAACGACGACGCCGTTATCGGCTCGAGCTCGCTCGAGGTTGCCGACATCGTGGGCGCGGACGATGTCACGCTCGACGACACCGGCGCCACCGCCGACTTCGCGAGCGCCAATGTCGCACGCAACCTCGACGGCGACGTGATCGACCAGACCGTCACGGCTTCCGGGTTCGACCTCGACGGAACCACGGCCGGGAACTACTCGCTGGTCATGGACGACACCGACGAGGCGAAGATCACGCCGAAGTCGATCGACGGCAGCTTCACGGCCGACGACAAGACCTATGACGGCGACGACAACGCGGTGATCGACACGAGCTCGATCGACGCGACCGACATCGTCGGGACCGAGGACGTCACGCTCGACGACAGCAGCGCGGGCGCGGACTTCGCCAGCGTCGACGTCGCGCGCGACGGCGGCGGCGTGGTGATCGACCAGGTGGTCACCTCGCACGACTTCGCGCTGGACGGCGCCGATAGCGACAACTACTCGCTCGCGATGGCGACCGACAACGCGATGATCAACCCGAAGGATCTCGACGGCACCTTCACCGCCGCCGACAAGACCTACGACGGCAACGACGACGCCACGATCACCGACGGCATCCCGGATGCCGCGGACGTTGTCGGCACCGATGACGTCGACGTCGCCACGGGTGCTGCCACGGCCGACTTCGCGACCGCGGAGGTCGCGCGTGACGTCGGCGACGTCGTGATCGACCAGGTCGTCACCGGCTCGGGCTTCAGCCTGTCCGGCGCCAAGGCTGGCAACTACACGCTCGTCATGGACACGACCGACGACGCGAAGATCAACCCGAAGAACGTCGACGGCAGCTTCACGGCGGACGACAAGACGTACGACCAGAGCGACGACGCGAACATCAGCGCCAGCTCGCTCGACGCGGCCGACGTGGTCGGCGCCGATGACGTCGACCTCGACGACGGCTCTGCGACCGCCGACTTCGCGAGCGCGAACGTCGCTCGCAACGGCAGCGGCGTGGTCATCGACCAGGTCGTCACGGGCTCGAACTTCGACCTGTCCGGCACCAAGGCGGGCAACTACACGCTCGTCATGGACAACACCGACGACGCGAAGATCAACCCGAAGGGCGTCAACGGCACCTTCACGGCCGACAACAAGGTGTACAACGGCACGACCGCCGCGACGGTCACCCACGAGCACGCTCGATCCGGAGGACGACGACATCCTCAGCGGCGACACGGTCGACCTCGAACTACGCCTCGGCGAGCGGACAGTTCGCGAGCGCGGATGTCGGCGACGGCATCGACCGTCACGGGCTACTGGCTCCACTCGCTCGACCGGGCGGACAGGGGCAACTACACGCTGACGACGGGCGCGATCACCGACCGCGAACATCACGCCGAGAAGGACCTGACCGGAGCGGTGCAGCGGCGACAACAAGCAGTCTACGACGGCACGCAACGCGGCGACCGTTGCGTGGCCGCTCATGCTGCCTGGCGCCATCGCCGGCGACGTCTCATTGCCTCCGAGCGGCCACTCCGCCTCGTTCAACAACAAGAACCGCGGCAACGGCAAGCCGGTCACCGCGCCATCGCGCTGACGGGTGGCGACGCAGGGAACTACGCGGTCGACCCGCGGGCACTACCACGGCGAACATCACGCCGAAGTCACGTGACCGGCAGCTTCAACGCGGCCAGCAAGACCTACAACGGCACCCGCACTGCATGGCCGTGACCAGCCGCTCCCTGAACGGCGAGGTGAGCGGTGACGACGTCAGCCTGTCGGGCGGCACGGCTGCCTTCGCCAGCCCGAGTGCCGGGAACAACAAGACGGTCACGCCTGACGGGAGCCGTCGCTCGATCCGTACCGGAGCGGACGTAACAACTACACGCTCGCCGCGGGCGCGATCACGGCCACGGCGAACATCACGAAGAAGTCCGTGACCGGCAGCTTCACCGCCGCCGACAAGGACTTCGACGGCACCACGGCGGCGACGATCACGAGCCGTTCGCTGAGCGGCGTGCTCGGCAGCGACGACGTGAGCCTCGTTGGCGGCACGGCGGCGTTCGGGAACGCGAACCCTGGCGTCGACAAGTTCGTGAGCGGTACGGGCTTCAGCCTCGGCGGCTCGGACGCGGGTAACTACGCGCTCTCGAGCGTCGATACCACGACGGCGACGATCCGCCAGCGTGACCCGGGCCGGCGGGAGGACGAGCCGCCCACGGAGGAGGAGCTCGAGCAGGGCGCCTCCAACAAGCTGGGCGGCGACGTCAAGCCGCTTGGCACCGACTTCGGTGGCATGGCCTTTGGATTCGCACCCGAGGACCAGGGCAAGAAGCTCCAGTCCACGAACCAGCCGCTCTTCGTGATCGGCTGCACCGCTGACTGCGATGTGGCCGCGAAGAAGACCGTCGTCCTGACCACCGGCGATGGCGGCGCGAGCGCGGCGGCTACGAAGAAGCTGAAGCTGAAGACGCAGAACCTCTCCCTTGCTGAGGGCGAGCTCGGCGTCGTCAAGCTGAAGCTGACCAAGAAGCAGAAGAAGGCGATCAGGAAGGCCAATAAGGCCAAGCTGGTCATCAAGACCACGGTCGTCTCCGAGGACGGCACGGTCGCCGACAAGAAGACTTACCGGCTGAAGACCTAGGACGGGCCGAGGCCGGCTAGACCGCACGAGTCAGGTCGTGCGACGGGGGCGGCGCGAAGGATTCGCGTCGCCCCTGCTTTTTGGGTGAACGAAGTGTTCAGCGCGGCTGAACGATCTTCACCCAGATGGCCTCTTGTGGGTGCCCTCCGAAAGCCCGAACCTGAACCTAGACCTGACTCGCTTGAAAGGACTCCTTTGAACTTCTCTCGCTCACTCACTCTCGCCCGGACTCGCCGCCTCGCCATGGCACTCGACGTGAGGCCTCGATGCTGGCCGGTGGCGCTGCCCTCTGCTGCCAACTCGGATTCAACGCCACGGCGACGGTGACAAGACGGACGTCGTACCTGACCAAGCCTGCCGAGGCTACAAGGTCACGGTCAACAACCCGAGTGGGTCGCGAGCGCTCTGCGCGGTCCCGCAGATCTCGGTCCCGACGCACAGGTGGACGACACCAAGCTCGACGACGCGCTCGGGGTGGACGCCGACCACGGCGGTGGGCATCTGGACGATCAACAACGACGGCGCGGCGAACCACGATTCCCGCGGGTCGGCGCGGGGGGCTTCACGTATCACCGGCGACGACGCACGTCCGGGCAGCGATGTCACGAGCGTGACCTGGGGCCTCGCCGACCAACGACAACGAGCCCTGGCCACCACGGGCGACGGCGCGCGCGTGACCGACGTCCCAGCCGGCGGCTCACCGCTCACGGGCGGAACTTCGCAGGTCGAGGACGCAGTCAGCACGCAATGCGCTCTCCGCGCCGACTACCGGCACGGGGCGTCCCGCGGCGGCTGAAGACCGCGCCCGAAGCTCGGCTCGCGCGCCCTCGATCGGGGTGTGAACGACTGCTGGGGCCGACCGGCTCAGGCGCAGAACACGGCCGGCGGTGGCCACCACCCGCTCGCCCAGACGGACGTCACTGGGTCGGACGGCACCGGGTCTTCTTCGTCGACGCGGCCCGCTCCACGCCGTCGGCGGCGCCAGACCCGGATCGGGACGCGCGACCACCGGCTCTCGACGTCACCGACGACCGCGGTGACGACGGCCCACACGATCACCCGTCGGCCGCAGATCTTCGTCGGGCGAACAACAGGATGACCGGTCCAACGCCCAGCACATCGACTACGAGGCCGATGTCCTGCCGACGACGGTCGGACTTCGTCTCGGCACGGCGACGTCCCGCGACAACGGCGATGCTCCGACCGGGCTCACCGTCACGATCGCGCCCTCGGGCGGCTGCTCGCTCGACGGCTCGACCGCGACGATGATCAGTGGCACGAACCAGTGCACCCTGACGGCGTCGCAGGCCGGCGCAGCACGTACGCCCCGGCCACGTCGATCATCCGCAACGTCGGCGCCGTCAAGCGGGCCGTCCAGGTCACCGCCGACTCGGGGCAGTCGAAGGTCTACAGCAACGACAGCGCACGGACCCGATGTCCGACACGTCAGGCGACTTGGTCGTCGGCGACAGCTTCACCGGCGCCCTGACGCGCACGGCCGGCGAGACGGTCGCTGGCAGCCCGTACGCGATCAACCAGGGCACGCTCGCGCTGAACACGAGCAACTACGACCTCACCTACGTCAGCGCCGGCTTATACAACAGCTCCGTCGAAGCCGCTCATGGTCCTACGCGAGCGACGAATCAGCTCGACCCGAGCACGGCTGATCCGCGGACTCCGGTTCACCCTCAGCGGCTCGCTCAGATGCCAGAACGCGCGACGGGCATCGACCAGCCCGTACCGATCGACCTGCGCGCCGGGCACCCTCGACGCCCCGAACTACTCGTTCGTGACAGGCACGACGGGCAACTTCAACTCAACCCCGCACCCATCGACGTCGACGCGAATCCGGCCTCGAAGACCTACGGCGACGCGGACCCCGGCTCTCCGGCGGGCTGACACGGCTTCGTCAACGGGGAGAACGCGAGCTCTGCAGGCGTCATCGGCGCCGCGGACTGCACACGTCCAGGCGCGGGCACGCGACGAGGACGCGAACACATACGTGGGTGCGATCACCTGCGATGCGACCGGCCTCTCGGCACCGAATTACTCGTTCGGCACCGGAACTCTGGCCGACTTCACTATCGATCCCCGCGCCGCGCACGCGACGTTCACGGTCGCCGACAAGACCTACGACCAGAGCAATGCGGCGACCGTTACCGGGCAGAGCCTGGCCAATCGCGCGCCCGGCGAGACGGCGGCCGAGGTCGACCTGACCGGCGCTCCGGGCCCGGCGACCTTCAACAACGCGAATGCGGGTACGAACAAGCCCGTGGCCGTGGACCCGGGGACGCTCGCGCTTGACCCCGCGGGGACCGAGGTTTCGAACTACACGCTCGTCATCGACGACGGCAGCGCCGACATCAACCCGAAGCCGGTGGGCGGCAGCTTCACCGCGGCCGACAAGGTCTACAACGGCACGACGGCGGCCACGGTCACCAGCCGGTCGGTCAATTCGGCTGACGTGCTCAGCGGGGACTCCGTGGCGCTCATTGGCGGCGTGGCGAACTTCAACAACGCGAACGTCGGCACCAACAAGCCGGTGACACTCACGGGCGCGGGGACGAGCAACCCCAACTATTCGGTCGGCACGGTCGCGCAGGACACCGCGAACATCACCCAGCGGCCGGTCGTCGGCGTCTTCACCGCGGCCGACAAGGACTACGACGGCAACGACCGCCGCGCAGATCACGAGCCGCGCGCTCATCAACGCGATCGCGGGCGACGCCGTGTCACTGAGGGGCGGAACCGCGACCTTCAACAACCCGGACCCGGGCAACGACAAGACCGTCACGGGCACCGGCTTCAGGCTCGAAGGCGGGGACGCGGGCAACTACAGCATCGCCCGCATCAACACCACGACCGCGGACATCCAGCGCAGGCCGGGTGGGAGCACGCCGCCGCCGAAGGACGTCGAGAAGGACGCCGAGCAGGCACTGGGCGGTCCGGTAACGGAGCTCCCGTTCGACCTGGGCGGCCTCGGCTACGCCTTCGCACCCGCTGACCAGACGAACACGCTGAAGGTCGGCAAGAAGGCGATCAAGCTCTTCGCGATCGGCGGATGCGATGCGCCCTGCACGGTCAAGGCCAAGAAGACGCTCGTCCTGATCGGCTCGGCCGATGGCGCGAGCGCGGCCGCGAAGACCCGCAAGATCAAGCTCAAGACCCAGAACCTGAGCCTCGCGGCGGGCGAGTTCGGCGTGATCAAGCTGAAGAAGCTGACCCGTAAGCAGCGCAAGGCGATCAAGAAGGCCCAGAAGTCCAAGCTCGTCGTGAAGACGACGCTCACCTCGGGCGGCGAGTCGGCTCCTTCAAGAAGAAGTACCGCCTCAAGCTGAAGAAGGGGTAGGCGGGGCTACATAACCCCGCCTGGCCATTTGTTTGAGGTAGTAGGCGGCCCCTATACAGCCGCGTGCGCGAGGCTGTCGATACAGCGAACGTGGGACTTCGCGTCTTTACCCACCTACTCGCGAGCGTGGCCCTGGTCGCCGCGATCGTTGCCCTTGCGCTGCCGCAGGCTGCCGCCGCCACGGTCTACGACAAGCAGCTCTACGACGAGGTAGTGGCCGACGGCGCGACTGCCGAGCAGGCCCGCTGCGTAAGTGCTCTCGACGGGGCGCGGGTCGCGCTCGAGCGCTATGAGGACGGCTACTTCGTCTCGGTCATCTTCAACGACGACGCCATCGCCCCGAACACCAACCCCCAGCAGACTGACGAGGAGGGCAACTTCGGCTGGGAGGTCGGTGACGGCGACTATCGCGTCAGCGTCACGAAGGCCGGCTACTGGCGGTCGTTCAGCGGCATCTTGAGCGGTCCCGGCGCGATCGTCAGCCCGCACGTCGGCCTCGAGCGCCGTCCCGGCACGCCGCCGCCCACGCCGCGCGACTGCGGGGACCTCGTCCAGCCCGAGCCCGAGCCGGAGCCGCAGCCCGAGCCCGAGCCGGATCACGACCCCAAGGGGAACGACGACGACGGCGACGCGCAGGGCACCTGCCTGCTGCGCCCCGTCAACGCGCGCGTGCGCGGAACCACCGTCCGCGAGGTCGTCTTCTCGCTCGATGGTCGCGTGCTCAAGCGCGTTCGGCGTCCCGACGGCGACGGCGTCTTCGGCGTGACCGTGGAGCGCACGACTCTGCCGCGCGGCAAGCACGTGCTGCGGGCGAAGGTGTACTTCGTGCGCGCCGCGCACCGCAGCCCCGAGCTTCTGCGCCTCGCGATCCGGCGCTGCCCTGAGCGCGTCGCCTCGAAGGTCGTCAAGGCGAGCCCGGGCACGAAGTGCGGCTCGCGCTCGTTCTTCGCATGGGTGCGCGCGCACCGCGTCCGCAAGGTCTTCTTCACGCTCGACGGCCGCCGGATCGGCAGCGACTCAGTCGCTGACTGGCGCGGCCGCTACGGGGTGATGGTCAACCCCGCGCGCCTCGCGAAGGGCCGGCACGTCGTGGCCGCCCGCATCGAGTTCCTCCGGGGCTCGGACCTGAAGCACCGCACCGTGCGGCTCCGCTTCAGGAAGTGCGACTGACGCACTTTTCTTCCCAAACGCAGGGGTTGGGCGCTGGTTATGGAACCCGCGCGTATGCGCCGGCTCCTGCTCATGGCCATCTTCTGCTCGGGCGTCTTGTACGCGCCGATGCCGCTGATCGCCCAGAACGGAGGCGGGCCCACTCCGCTGATCCCGGTGACCGACATGCCGTCGGACAACGGGGCGGCGACCGCGCCCTCCGAGAAACCGCTCGAGGTCGATGCGGACAAGGTGCCGGAGCTGGTCCCGCCGCAGGAGGTGGGGGGAGGCGCCGAGGCGCCGTCCCACACGCCGGAGCCGGCGCCCACGCCCACGCCCGCGCCCGCCCCGGAGCCTGCACCGACCGCCGCTCCTGAGCCCGAACCCGAGCCCGAGCCGACCGCGGCGGTGGCGATGCCGTCACCCGACGCGACGCCGGCCCAGGACGACGGGGAGGAGCCCGTCGGCTCCGTGCCCGAGGACGAGCCGACGCCGGCCCCCGACGAGGACACTGAGGACGAGGGCTCGCAGGACGAGGAGCAGTTCGAGGAGGAGTTCGACGGGATCCCCGCGCCCGGCGAGCCCGAGCGCGACGGAGCCGTGACCCCCACGCAGGCGACCGCCGGTCCCCAGCTACCGCGCACGGGCGCGGACCTGCCCGCGCTGCTCCTGTCCGGGCTCGCGCTGACGGTGTCCGGGATGTCGCTGCGGGCGCTCGTCCGCGAGCGCTCCTAGCGGCCCCGCCTCGACCTGCGCGCAAGCTACCCTCGGGCGCATGCGCACGCTTGCGCCCTTCGGTCGCCGGCTGGCACGAGTTGCCGCCGTGGAGCGCATTGGCGGGTACGAGCTTCTGTGGGCCGAGGACGCCGACGGCCCCGGTGACCCGCGCCCCGGCCAGTTCTACATGCTGGCCGCGGAGGAGCACTGGGGAGCGGGGGAGGACGAGCGGCCGTGGCTCCCGCGCGCGTTCTCCTACTGCCGGGTCGAGAGCGGGCGGCTCGGCTTCATCCTCGAGGACGTCGGACCGGGCACGCACCGGCTGGCGGAGCTTCGGGAGGGCGACGGCCTGTGGCTGACCGGCCCGCTCGGGGTCGGGTTCGCGCCCCCCGACGCCGGGCGCCCGCTCCTCGTGGGCGGCGGGATCGGCGTGGCGCCGGTCCTGTGCTGGAGCGACGAGCTCGGTGAGGACGCGCGCGTGCTGCTCGGGTTCCGCTCCGCCGACTACGCCGCCGCGGCGTCGCTCTTCCACGGCGAGGTCGAGCTTGCAACCGACGACGGGTCCGCCGGCCGCCGCGCCTACGTGACGGAGCTGCTGCGCGAGGAGCTCGACTCCGATCCCGAGGCGACCGTGTACGCCTGCGGGCCGCCGCCGATGCTCGAGGCGGTGCGCGCGCTGTGCGCCGAGCGCGAGGTGACGGCGCAGCTCGCGATGGAGTCCGGGATGGCGTGCGGCTTCGGCGCCTGCTTCGGCTGCGTCGTCCCGACGCGCAACGGGTACGTGCGCCTGTGCGTCGACGGCCCGGTCGTGGATGCCGGCGAGCTCGAGACCGCTTTGGTCCCGGGGAGCGGGCACTGAGCCGCGGGCGCGCGATCGAGCTCTGCGGCGTCCCGCTGCGCGGCCCTGTCCTGAACGGCTCGGGCACGTTCGACGCGATCGCCGCGCGGCGGACGTTCGGCGACGCGTTGATCGAACGGTTCCCGTTCGACGCGTTCGTGTCGAAGACGATCACGCTCGCGCCGCGCCAGGGCAACCCGCCGCCGCGGTTGTGGGAGACGCCGGCCGGTTTGATCAACTCGATCGGGTTGCCCAACAAAGGACTCGACGGCTTCCTCGCGTCGGACTTGCCCGAGCTCGCAGAGCTGCCGGTGCCACTTGTCGTGTCAGTCATGGGCTTCAGCCACGACGAGCTCGCGGAGCTCGTCGGCCGAGTCGGCGAGCACGACGAGGTCGCGATGATCGAGTTGAACGTGTCGTGCCCGAACGTCGAGACCGGTCTCGTCATGGGCGCCGATCCCGTAGAGACCACGCGCGCCGTGGAGCGCACGCGCGCGCTCACCGACAAGCCGTTGATCGTCAAGTTGACACCGAACGCGTCCGAACCGCAGGCGGTTGCGGCTGCAGCGCAGGCCGCGGGAGCCGACGCGGTGTCGCTCATCAACACGCTGAAGGGGATGGCGCTCCATCCGCGCACGAGCCAGCCCTGGCTCGGGGGCGGATCGGGCGGAGTTTCGGGTCCCGCGGTGCGCGCGATCGCGCTCGAGCAGGTCTACACGGTCGCGCGCGCGGTCGAAATCCCGGTGATCGGGATGGGAGGGATCCAAACCGGCCGGCACGCCGCCGATTTCCTCGTTGCGGGTGCCACGGCGATCGCAGTCGGCACCGAAAGCTTCCGCGACCCGGCCGCCGGCGCGCGCGTCGCAGATGAACTCGGCGTCATTTTGGCCTCTGAGCGGGGACTTTCCGAGCCGGCGGGCACCCCGGCCGGAACGCGCACAGACACCTGAGATAAAACCCCTGCAAAGCGGGACAAAACCGTCAAGTAGGCCGAACCCGATTCGACCTCGACTTCAGGTCGAGATGAATTCGAAAGAAAAGGGGCCGAAAAGCGTTGACGCGCTCCCTGCCGTGTGTAGTATGCCCGCCGCCGATGCCCTCCGCCGCCGCCGAAAGCCCGTCCAAGACCACTTCGGGGGCGGCACCGGAAAGGTCGTTCACCCAGCGCATGGACGCGCTCAAGCGCGCCAACGAGATCCGTACGCAGCGCGCCCGCCTGAAGCGCGACCTGAAGGCCGGCAGGGCGCAGATCCAGACGCTTCTGCTCGATCCGCCCGAGTATCTCCTGACCGCAAAGGTCTTCGATCTGCTGCTCGCGGTGCCGAAGTACGGGCGCGTAAAGGCAAATCGGATTCTCACGCAGTGCCGAATTTCGCCGAGCAAGACAATCGGCGGACTGTCGGAGCGCCAGCGCAACGAGCTGGTCTCCTATCTGCGGCGATAACTGCTGCCGACCCCAAGGTGCTCGTGATCACCGGCCCCTCCGGGGTGGGCAAGGGCACGTTGATACGCACGCTGCGCGAGCGCTGCGCAGGGCTCGAGCTGTCGGTGTCGGCGACGACGCGCCGGCCTCGCCCCGGCGAGCAGGCGAGCGTCGACTACCACTTCCTAAACGACGAGGAATTCGACCGCCGGCTTGAGGAAGGCGAGTTCCTGGAGCACGCCGAATACGCGGGCAACCGCTACGGCACGCTGCGATCCGAGATCGACCGCGCGCGCGCCGCCGGCGCCAGGGCGCTCGTGCTCGAGATCGAGGTCCAGGGCGCGCGCCAGGTGCGCGAGGCGATGCCCAACGCCGTGCAGGTATTCATCGCGCCCGCCGTCCGACGAGGCGCTCCGCACGCGCCTCGTCGGCCGCGGAGCCGACGACCCCGAGCAAATCGAGCGGCGGCTAAGCGTTGCGCGCGAGGAACTCGAGGCCCGCGACGAGTTCAAGCACGTGATCGTCAACGACCGCCTGGAAGATGCCGTGCAGGAGCTCGTTCGGCTCGTCGCTACGATGTGTGACGAATGATCAAGCCACGGCTGGACACACTGCTCGAACGGGTTGACTCGCACTATGCGTGCGTGCTGATCGCCGCCAAGCGCGCGCGACAGATCAACGCCTACTACCACAACCTCGGTGAGGGGACCTTCGACGAGTACCCGCCGCCGATGGTGGAGACCGGCTCGAAGAACTACCTCAAGATCTCCCTCGAGGAGATCGCTGCGGACAAAGTCAAGTACCGGTACCGCGTCTAGGCCGGAGCAGGCTGATGGCACGGATCCTGCTCGGCGTATCCGGTGGGATCGCCGCGTACAAGGCAGTTGAGCTCGTCCGGCTCGCCACCAAGGCGGGTCATTCCGTGCGCGTCGTCCAGACGCCCGCCGCGCAGCAGTTCGTGGGCGCGGCCACGTTCGAGGGCATTACGGGCGCCCCGGTCCTGAGCGGCGAGTTCGAGCGCGATCCCGCGCGCGGCGCCTACCCGGGCGAGCCCGCCCCCGATCACGACCCGATCTCCCACCTCGAGCTCGTGCGCCGCTGCGACGCGTACGTGATCGCGCCGGCGTCGGCCAACACGATCGCCAAGCTCGCCGCCGGGCTCGCGGACAACCTGCTCACGAGCGCCGCGCTCGCGTCAACGGCGCCGCTCGTCGTGGCGCCGGCGATGAACAACGCGATGTACGAGCACCCCGCCACCCGCGCGAATCTCGAGAAGCTGCGCGCGCGCGGCGTCGTGATCGTCGATCCGGGCACCGGCGCGCTCGCCTCGAAGGGCGAGTGGGGCGTCGGCCGCCTCGCCGAGCCGGCGGAGATCCTCGCCGCCGTCGAGGGTGTGCTCGAGCCGCGCCAGGGCTACGCGCCGCGATCGCTTGACGGCCTGCGCGTCCTCGTCACGGCGGGTGGGACGCGCGAGCCGATCGACAGCGTTCGCTACGTCGGCAACCGCTCGTCCGGGCGGATGGGCTTCGCAGTCGCCGACGAGGCCGCGGCGCGCGGCGCCGAGGTGATCGTGATCGCGGCGAACGTGTCACTGCCGCGCACGGACGGGGTCCGCTACGAGGACGTCGAGACCGCCGCGGAGCTCGAACAGGCGGCGCGGCGCCTCTTCCCCGACGTGGACGTGCTCGTCATGGCCGCCGCCGTCGCGGACTTCCGGCCGCCGGCCGCGGAGAGCACGAAGCTGTCGAAGGCCGGGCGCGACGCGCTCGAGCTGCGGCTCGAGCCGACCACGGACGTGCTGGCCGCGCTCTCGGCCGAGCGCCGGCCCGGACAGACGCTCGTCGGCTTCGCCGCGGAGCACGGCTCCGAGGGGCTGGAGCGCGCACGCGGCAAGCTCGAGCGCAAGGGGCTCGACGCCGTCGTGGTGAACGACATCTCGCGCGAGGACATCGGCTTCGACGCGGGCGACAACGAGGTCACGATCGTCACCGGAGCGGGCGACCGCGCGCTCGCCAAGGCGCCAAAGGTCGAGATCGCGCGCGCCATTGTCGATCTAGTGGAAGCGATGAGGCATGAGCGACGACCGGCCTGACGTCTACGACCTGTTCAAGCGCGGCAGCGCGTTGCTTGAGTCCGGCGACTACTCGGCCGCAGCGATCCCGCTCGAGAAGGCCAGCCGCTTCGAGCCGGACAAGACGTCGATTCGCGAGGCGCTCGGGCGGGCGTACTTCCGCTCGGGCCGGTACGCGCAGGCGAGCGAGGAGTTCCGCGCCGTCGTCGAGCGCGCGCCGGTGAACGACTTCGCGCACTTCTGCCTCGGCCGCTCGCTCGAGAAGACCGGCCGCTGGGCCGAGGCCCGCCGCCACCTCGCGCTCGCGTGCAACCTGCGCCCCGACCGCGCCGACTACCGCGCGTACCGGGACAGGCTGCGCACCGCCTGACGGCGGTCAGCCCAGTCGCAGCCTGAAGCTCGACGCCTGATAGGCGCGCACACCGCTGACGTGCAGGGTCGCGACGCGGCGCGCGGGCCGGCGCGCGAACCGAACCCGTACCCGGTGGAGGCGCTCGGATCCCTCCCGTTGCCGCAGGTCGAACCGGCCGCGGCCGATCACGCCGTGGGCATCACGCAACTCGAGCGCGCCGCGGCAGCGCCCCGGGTCGCGGCAACGGACGCCGAAGACGGCGCGCCGCCTGGAGGTGGCGATCGGTCGTGCGCGGAGCACGACGTAGAACATCGTGACGCGCTCGCAACCGTGCGGAAACGGGCCCCGCGAGTGCTGTGTGGGGAGAAAGACCGCGTCGTGGCCGCGGCCGCACGACGGGCGTGGCGCATCGACGACGTCGTCACCGCGCCCACCGATTCCCCTGTAGCCGATGAGCGCGTCGTCGCCCGCACGTCCGTTGACGCGGTCGCGAGCGGCGCCCTCGCCGCCGACGAGCGAGTCGGCTTCGCTCGTCCCCCGAAGGACATCGGCGGCGCTGCTGCCGATAACGGTCTCGATCTCGAAGACGGCGTCGCGTTCGCCTCGGGCCCCGCCCCGATGCCGTGCGAGGTCGACGGTGACCGGCCGCGTGCGCCGCTGGTAGGACAGCGTGTCCCGGCCGTCGCCGCCGACCGCGGTGTCATCGCCGGCGCCGCCGTCGAGCACGTCGTCGCCGCTGGCGCCGTCCAGGCCGTCGCGGCCCGCGCCCCCGTCCAAGAGGTCACTGCCAGGGCTGCCGTAAACCAGGTCGCGGCCGCCGCCGGCCCGCGCCTCCGCGAGGGTGTCGGGGTTTACGCGCGCCAGCGAGATCTGGTCGCCCCCGCCACGGGAGTCGACGAACACACTGCGGTCGGTGGCCTCGCGCGTCGTGGAACAGCGCACGGTCTGGGCCGTCACCGCCACGCATCCCTCTCCAGGCTGAAGCGGGGCGCCGGCGTCCGTGACCAGGAATCCGCCGGTGCCTTCGACCGACCGTTATGAGGTTGGACGCAGCCTGCCCGGCCTCGACCGAGAGGGCGTACGCCGCACCGATCTCGAGTTCGGGCAGCGGCTCCTCATAGGCGAGGGTGGCTGTTCCGGCCGTGGCGGCAGTGCGTGCGGTGGACTGCAGCGCGCCGTCCGAGCGCATGGCGCGCAGCACGAGGTCACGCGCGATCCGCGAGCCGTCCTTCGTCAGATGCACACCGTCGCCGTCGCGCACCACGACGGACTCGCCGCGGTAGCGCAACTTGCGGTGGAACCGGTTCCCGGGTGAGAGCACGGGCACGGTGTCGATCACGTGCGTCTTCGAACCCGCCTTGCGGGCCGCCTGCGCGATCGCGTAGTTGATTGCGAGGAACTGCTGACGGCGATCGTCCTGCCGCGGCATGGGCAGCGTCAGCCAGTAGACGTGGCGCCGCTTGCGGCGCATGTACGTCCGCATCATCCGCTCGACCCGATCCGCGTAGGCGTCGATCCACTCTCGCTGGCAGCACGGAACGCTCCGTCCGCGGTCGGTGGTCAGCGACCCCGTGTCGCCCGCGCCGATGAAGACCACGGTCGCGCGCGGCCTGTGCTTGCGAACCTGTCGCCGGGCGAGCTTCTCCCAGTCGAGGATCAGCGGCCGCGTCAGGCTGGTTCCCGGCCGCGGATCCCTGATCGCGCGCCCGCCCGCGCGCGCGACGGGGCGCACCATCAGGTCGTCGAGCGGCTGCACGAGCGAGTCGCCGGTCACGAGGACGCGCGGTGCGGCTTCCGCCGCCGCCGCGGATCCCAGCAGCAGGAGGACGGCGGCCAGGAGCGATCGGACCATGGCGTCAGAGCCGGCTCGCGTACGCCCGCGCATTCAGCGCGCCCTCCACGACCAGCCCCAGGAGCCGGTCGAGCTGTTCCGAGCTCACCGCTTCCGCCGGCAGGTCGGCCTGGACCCAGATGTCGCCCGAGCGCGTGCATGCGAAGCGCGCGAGCCGCGTCTGGCGGTTCCAATGCAGGACCTGGCCGAAGTCGAGTCCCTCGCGATACGGGAGGGCGAACGCCTGGACGCGCAGCAGGCCGTCGGCGAGCCGCAGCCCCACGTCGAGCGGCCACCCGCCGCCGCGTTCCTCGTCGAGAGTGACTCCCCATTCGCCGTTCGCGACGCGGCGCGTGTCGCCAGGCAGCGCCGCGATGTAGTCCGTGATCACGTCCACCGCCGCCATCGCGACCCAGGGTACGGTGCGCGCGATGCGCGCAGTCGTGCAACGTGTGTCGTCGGCGTCCGTCACCGTCGACGGCGAGGTGGTCGGGTCGATCGGGCGTGGGCTGCTCGTGCTCTTGGGCGTGCGCGATGGCGACGGCGAGGCCGAGGCCGACAAGCTCGCCGCCAAGCTGGAGGCATTGCGGGTGTTCGAGGACGACGCCGGCAAGATGAACCTGTCCGTGCGCGACGTCGGCGCCGAGCTGCTCGTCGTGTCGAACTTCACCGTCTACGGCGACGCCCGCAAGGGCAACCGGCCGAGCTACGCCTGCGCCGCGCGCCCGGAGGTGGCGGAGCCGCTCGTCGAGCGGGTGCGCGCGGCGCTCGGCGCACAGGGCGGCCGCTTCGGCGCACGGATGGCCGTCGAGCTCGTCAACGACGGTCCCGTCACGCTCGTGATTGACGCGTGAACGGCTCTATACTCCGTCATCGCTAGAACTTCATCTGCGGCCGGGAGGCCGCACCTGGGGTGGGCTTCGCAGCCCACCTTTTTTTCGTCCAAATGCAGACTCAGAGCACTATCCAGGAGCACATCGAGAGCCGTCTTTCCTCCGTCCTGCCGGAGGTCGAAGTGCTGCTGGCGGAGCAGGTCGGATCGGAGCGGGTCCGGCTGTTCATCGACCACCCCGACGGCGTCGACCTCGAGTTGTGCGAGCGCGTCACCGGCCACCTCCGCGATCTGCTGCAGGACTACGGGCTCGAGGTCTCCTCACCGGGGCCCGACCGCCCGCTCGCGAAGCCGGAGCACTTTCGTCGCTACATCGGGCACCGCGTGCGTGTGCGCACGCGGACGCCGATCGATGGCTCGAAGAGCTTCAGCGGCGAGCTGGTAGAGGCGGCCGACGACGCGGTGTCGGTTGCGGCGGAAGCCGGGATCGTGCGGATCCCGCTCGCCGACATTCACAAGAGCAACCTGTTGGAGGACTAGGAGAGAGATGTCCAAGGAGATCGTCGAAGCGGTACACCTGCTCGAGCGTGAGAAGGGCATCTCCGCCGAGCGCCTGATGCTCGCGCTCGAAGATGCCCTCCTGTCCGCGTACAAGAAGCAGCCGGGCGCGGCGAAGTACGCGCGCGTCGACATGGATCGGCAATCCGCCGACTTCCGTGTCTTCGAGCTGATGGTGCCGGAGGAGCTCGAGGAGAAGCTCCTCGCCGAGGTCGAGCCGGCCGAGCCCGAGGTGGACCCGGAGACGGGGGAGATGCGCGAGCCCGCCGAGCCCGAGCTCGATCCCGAGATGCTCGCGCAGTACCGCGATCAGATCAACGAGCGCGACGTCACGCCCGACGACTTCGGCCGCATCGCCGCCCAGACGGCGAAGCAGGTGATCCTCCAGCGGATCCGCGAGGCCGAGCGCGACATGATGTTCGACGAGTACCAGGACCGCGTCGGCGAGCTGATCACAGGCATCGTCCAGCAGTCCGACTCGCGCTACACGCTCGTCCAGCTCCGTGAGCGCGTGGAGGCGCTGCTGCCGAAGTCCGAGCAGGTGCCGCAGGAGCGCTACGACCACGGCGCGCGTGTCAAGGCGATCATCACCGACGTCTCCAACCAGGCGAAGGGGCCGTCGATCGTCGTCTCGCGCCGTTCGCCGGAGCTCATCCGAAAGCTGTTCGAACTCGAGGTGCCGGAGATCGCCGACGGGCTCGTCGAGATCCAGGCTGTCGCCCGTGAGCCCGGCTACCGCTCGAAGATCGCGGTCGTCTCGCACGCCAGTGGCGTCGACCCCGTCGGTGCCTGCGTCGGCCCGCGAGGCTCGCGCGTGCGCATGGTCGTGTCCGAGTTGCGCGGCGAGAAGATCGACATCATCCCGTTCAACGAGGAGCCGGCGCGCTTCGTCGCAAAGGCGCTCTCGCCCGCGCGTGTGCGTGAGGTCCTGGTCGACGACGACGCAAAGCAGGCGACGGTCATCGTTCCGGACGACCAGCTCTCGCTCGCGATCGGCAAGGAGGGGCAGAACGCCCGCCTCGCCGCCCGGCTGACCGGCTGGCGCGTGGACATCCGCTCGGAGACCGACTTCGCGAAGGAAGAGGCGGAGATGGGCTTCGAGGAGGAGGAGCAGCAGGGCCGCTGCGCCGCGATCCTCACCTCCGGCCGCCGCTGCCCGAACGCCGCGCTGCCGGGCTCGCGCTACTGCGGCCTGCCCGCGCACCAGGAGCTCGAGGGCACCGGTAGCGACCACGTCGGCGGCGAGCCGCCTGCGGAGGAGGAGGTGCCGGCGGCGGCCGAGCCGGCCGCTGAGGAGGCGCCCGCCTCCGAGCAGGTACCGCCGCCCGAGGAGGAGGCCGAGGCCCCCGCGGCAGAGGCTCCCGCCGAGCCCGCCGAGGACGAGGTAGTCGACGAGGCTGCCGGCACCGAGCAGGCTGCTCCGACGGAGGACGAGTCGGCGGTCGACGACGCGACCGGCGAAGTCGAGGTCGAGCCCGAGCCGGAGCCGGAGGCGGAGCCAGAGCCAAAGCCTGAGGAGACGATCACGGAGTCCTGATGGCGAAGAAGCGCGTTCACGAGATAGCCAAAGAGAAGGGGATCTCCTCCAAGGAGGTTCTCGCCGTGCTCCAGGGCGCGGGACTCGACGTGAAGGCGGCCGCCTCGAGCGTCGACGAGGCCGAGATCGAGCGCGCGTTCGCGGGCAACGGAGGCGGCGAGGCGAAGGCCGCTCCCGCCGAAGGAGGCGCCCGAGCAGGCTGCGCCCGCGAAGCCGGCTCCGCAGCAGAAGCCGGCTCCGCGGCCGCAGCGCCCGGTGCGCTCGGACGGCGGAGGCGGGGCCGCCGGCCGTCGCCGCCGCGTCGTGATCGACTCTCAGGCCTCGCGCCGCCAGCAGGGCCCGCCGCCCCCGCAGCAGCCGCCGCGCCGTCGCGGCCGCCGTCGCCGCACGCCCTGGGTCGAGCCCGACCTGAACGCGCCCGCTCCAGAGCCGGTCGAGGCGCCACCGACTCCGGTGCCCTCCGGCGCGACGGTGGGCGAGATCGCCGAGTCGCTCGGGCTCTCGTCGGCCGAGGTGATCAAGAAGCTGATGGAGCTCGGCGAGATGGCCACGCTGACGCAGACGCTCCCGGACGAGGCGATCGAGGTGCTCGCCGACTCGTTCGAGAAGAAGGTCGAGATCGTCCACGCGGCCGACGAGGTCGAGGAGGAGCCCGAGTTCGAGGACGCCGAAGACGAGCTCGTCGACCGCCCGCCGGTCGTCACGATCATGGGCCACGTCGACCACGGCAAGACGTCGCTGCTCGACGCGATCCGCGAGACGGAGGTCGCGGCCGGTGAGGCCGGCGGCATCACCCAGCACATCGGCGCGTATCAGGTGCGCCACGACGGCAACACGATCACGTTCCTGGACACGCCGGGCCACCAGGCGTTCACGGCCATGCGCGCCCGCGGCGCGAAGGTCACCGACATCGCGGTGATCGTGGTCGCGGCCGACGACGGCGTGATGCCGCAGACGGTCGAGGCGCTCGACCACGCGAAGGCCGCCGACGTGCCGATCCTGATCGCGGTCAACAAGATCGACAAGGAGGGCGCGGACCCGAACCGCGTGCGCGGCGAGCTCGCGAACCAGGGTCTGACCCCCGCCGACTGGGGCGGCGACACCGAGTTCGTCGACGTGTCGGCGAAGACGAAGCAGAACCTGCCCGACCTGCTCGAGACGATCGTCACCGTCGCCGAGCTCGAGGAGCTGAAGGCGAACCCGGAGACCGAGGCGTCGGGCACCGTGATCGAGTCGCGGCTCGACCCGGGCCGCGGCCCCGTGGTCAGCCTGCTCGTCGACCGCGGCACGCTGAAGGTCGGCGACGCGCTCGTGGCCGGCGCGCACTGGGGCCGCGTCCGCGCGATGCACGACTACCGCGGCGACCGCGTGACCGAGGCCACGCCGGGCATGCCGGTCGAGGTGCTCGGCTTCGACGGCGTCCCGGAGGCGGGCGAGCGCGCGCGTGTCGTCGAGAACGATCGGACCGCTCGCCAGCTCGCGGGCGAGCGCGCCCACAGGCTCAAGACCGAGTCGCTCGCGCGCCGCCAGGGCGTGCGCGTCTCGCTCGAGGACGTCTTCAAGCGCGCGCAGGCGGGCGAGCTGGCCGAGCTGCCGCTGATCGTCAAGGCGGACGTCGCGGGCTCGCTCGAGGCGCTCGCCGACGAGGTCGCGAAGCTGCCGCAGCAGCAGGTCACCGTCACGACGGTGCGCGACGGCGTCGGCGGCATCACGGAGTCCGACGTGATGCTCGCGGCCGCGTCGAACGCGGTCGTCATCGGCTTCAACGTCCGGCCCGTCGGCGACGCGCGCGCCGTGGCCGCCCGCGAGGGCGTCGAGATCCGCACCTACACGGTGATCTACAAGATCATCGAGGACCTGCGGAACTCGATGGAGGGCCTCCTCAAGCCGGAGGAGGTCGAGCAGACGATCGCGAGCGCCGAGGTGCGCCAGACGTTCAAGGCGTCGCGAGTCGGCACGATCGCGGGCTGCTTCGTCACGAGCGGCACCGTCCGCCGCGGCGCGCAGGTGCGCCTGGTGCGCGACGGGACGATCATCCACGACGGCCGGATCGCTTCGCTCCGCCGCTTCCAGAACGACGTCTCCGAGGTCACCGAGGGACAGGAGTGCGGCATCGTGCTCGAGAACTATCCCGACGTGAAGGAAGGCGACGAGCTCGAGGTCTACGAGACGAAGCAGGTTGAGCGCGAGCTCGAGTGAGCTTCGTAGCGCTGCTCGAGATTCACCTGCACTTCCCGGACAACGGGAGCCTCAAGGGAAAGCGGAAGGAGCTTCAGTCGGTGAAGGCGCAGCTCCACCAGCGCTTCGGCGCCGCGGTCGCCGAGACCGACCACCACGACCTCTGGCAGCGATCGACGCTGACTGCGTCGCTCGTCGGGCGTACGCTCGCCGATGTAAACGTCTGTGCCGACAGGATTGAGCGCTGGCTCGACGGGCAATTTCCGCAGGGTGTCCGCGTTGAAAGAGCCGTGGTCTCTACCGACGAGGCGCTTCACTAGGATGCCCGGCGCCCGGATGCGGAGGGTCAACGAGGCCGTCAAGGAGGTCCTCTCGACCCACATCGCAGGAGATCTGCGTGACCCGCGCGTTGGCTTTGTGACAGTGACGTCCGTTGAGACCAGCCCCGACCTGCGCAGCGCGCGCGTATACGTCTCCGTTCTCGGTGACGAGGACGAGCGTGCCCGCACGCTGGCGGGGCTCGAGGCCTCGCACGGCTACCTCCAGAGCCAGGTCGCGGACGAGCTGCGGCTGAAGCGCACGCCCGTCCTCGAGTTCGTCTACGACGACTCGATCGACACCGGGCATGCGGATCAGCGGGCTGCTCGAAGAGGAGGAGGGCAAGTGAGCGTCGCGGTCGAGCTCGACGAGGTCATCGAGGAGATCCGCTCGTCCCAGAAGTTCCTCCTGACGACGCACGAGAACCCGGATGGTGACGCGCTCGGCTCGCTGCTGGGGATGCACGAGCTGCTCAAGCAGCTCGGCAAGGACTCTGTGATGTTCCTGGCCGCGGAAGAGTTCCCGCTGCCGTGGGAGTACCAGTCGATGCCGCTCGACGAGGTGCAGAACGAGCCGCCGGCCGACCTCGCCGAGCGCACGGTGATGTTCCTGGACTGCGGAAACATCGACCGCATGCCGGTGGACTTCCTCCAGCGCGACGGCGTCCACATCGTGAACATCGACCACCACCACGACAACACGCGCTTCGGCACCGTCAACCTCGTCGACGCGCGCGCGTCGTGCACGGCCGAGATCGTCTGGGAGATCGCCAAGGCGATGGGCGCGGAGATCACGCCGCCGATCGCGGACGCGCTCTACGTCGGACTCGTGACGGACACCGGCAAGTTCATGCACGCGAACACCTCCGCGCGCTCCCATCAGATGGCGGCCGAGCTGATCGAGGCCGGCCTCGACGCGCACACGATCAACCGCCGGATCTACGAGCAGCTCCCATACGCCCGCCTTCAGCTGCTCTCGCGCGCCCTGAACGCGGTGCGCCGATACGACGACGGCGTCGTGACGGCCACGTGCCTGACCCGCGCCGACTTCGAGGAGACCGGGTCGGTCGAGACCGACTCAGAGGGAATCGTGGATCACCTCCGCGCGGTGGACGGCACGAAGGTCGCGGTGCTGGTGAGAGACCTGCTCGCCGACGATCGCACCGGCGTCCGCAAGATCAGCCTGCGCTCGACCGACGGCACCGTGGACGTCTCGCGGATCGCGCGCGGCCTCGGCGGCGGCGGGCACCGGCAGGCGGCGGGCGCATCGTCCGAGCTGCCGCTCGACGAGCTGCTCGCGACCATCAGAAAAGGCATCCAAGAGCAACTCTGAGCGGAGTCATCCTCTACGCCAAACCCGCGGGCGTCACGTCGCACGACGTCGTCGCGGAGGTGCGCAGGACGCTTCCGAAGAAGACCAAGGTCGGGCACGCCGGCACGCTCGACCCGTTCGCGACCGGACTGCTGCTGGTGCTCGTCGGGAAGGCGACGCGCGCGCAGCAGTTCCTGATGGCGCTGCCGAAGACCTACCGCGCCGTTGCGCGGCTCGGCTGGGTCTCGACGACTGGGGATCCGGAGGGCGAGCTGTCGCAGACCGGCCGAATCGCGGATGATCCGCAGATCTCGACCGGTGATCTCATGCAGCGGCCGCACGCATACTCAGCCGTGAAGGTGGGAGGGAGGCGCGCCTACGACATCGCCCGCGAGGGCGAGACCGCCGACCTGGCCGAGCGGCCGGTGACGGTCTACCGCGCCGAGCGGCTGGCGTTCGACGGCGATCGTGCCGAGTTCGAGATCGAGTGCTCCGCGGGCACCTACGTCCGCCAGCTCGTGGCCGGGCTGGACGATGCGTACTGCGAGGCCCTCGAGCGGACCGCGATCGGCCCGTTCCGGCTCGCCGACGCCGACCCCGAGCGCGTCGTCCCGCTCGGCGACGCGCTCGCGTTCCTGCCCGAGCGCGCACTGGACGATTCCGAGGCGGACGCCGTCGTGCACGGCCGGCGCGTTGCCGGTCCGATCGAGGGCCCGACTCGTCTCACGGCCGGCGGAGAGCTGCTCGCGATCGGCCGCCCGCGCGACGGCGAGATCCAGCCCGACGTGGTGTTCGCGCCGTGAAGGTCACGTCGCTCCCCGACGCCGAGCCGCGCGCGCGCAAGGTCGCCGTCGGCACGTTCGACGGCGTGCACCTCGGGCACCGCGAGGTGATCAAGGGCAGCGACACCGTGCTCACCTTCGACCCCCACCCGCTCAGCGTCGTCGCGCCGCAGGCGCTGCCCAAGCTGCTCGACTCGCCCACGATCAAGCGCGACTTGATAGCGGGGTTAGGTGTTGATGAGCTCGTGACCATTCCATTCGATCGCGACTTCGCCTCCAAGTCCGCCGAGGAGTTCGTCGAGGAGGTGCTGATCGAGCGGCTGGGTGCCGAGGTCGTGTCGGTTGGCGAGAACTTTCGCTTCGGCAAGGGCGCGAAGGGCGATCCGGACCTGCTGCGGTCGCGCAGCGAGTTCGAGACTCGCGTCGTGCCGCTCGTCGAGGTGGAGGGCGAGACGGTGTCCTCGACCCACATCCGCGGGCTGGTCGCGGCCGGCGAGGTCGAGCGGGCCGCGCGCTTCCTGGGCGCGCCGTTCATGCTCGAGGGCGAGGTCGTGGGCGGCGACCGGCGCGGGCGCGAGCTCGGCTTTCCGACCGCCAACATCGTGCCCGCTGACCACATCGCGCATCCCGGCCACGGCGTCTACGCGGCCTGGGCCCACGGGCACATGGCGGCCGTCAACGTCGGCGTGCGACCGACCTTCGAAACGGGCCGCGGGCTCCTCGTCGAGGCGTACCTAATCGACTTCGACGCCGATCTGTACGGTGAGACGCTGCGGATCGCGTTCGCTCGCCGTTTGCGTGGGGAGCGGCGGTTCGAAAATGCAGAGGCGCTCGTCGAGCAGATGGAGCGCGATGTCGATGACGCACGGCGCGTCCTGAACGTATGAAGCCACTAGTTCTCTCGCTCGTACTTCTCCTATCCGTCCCGGCCGTCGCAGATGCCGCCAAATTCACCGGCGAGACCTCTCAGGGCCGGGATGTGGTGCTGAAGACCAACGAGGACAAGCTCCCGTACCGCCTGAACATCAGCTTCCGCGCGAAGTGCAGTGACGACAAGCGGCTGAAGGCGGGCACCTTCTTCCGCTCGCCGTTCGACCGGCGCACACGCCGGCGCATTCGGGACAACGGCACGTACGAGTTCGAGCTCGGCGACGAGACGATCGACGCGGAGGTCTCGATGCGCGGGCGGCGGGTGACTCGCCGCAAGTGGCGCGGGCGGTACGAGGGTGACTTCGTCGTCCGCAACCAGAACGGCCGCAGGGTCGCCACCTGCCACACGCCCATCGTCAAGTGGCGCGTCACGAAGCAATGAGGGCCACTGCTACGGTTCGCGGCCGATGTCACTGACCGCTGAGAAGAAGCGCGAGATCAGCGCCCGCTTCGGGAAGGCCGAGAACGACACCGGCTCGACCGAGGTCCAGATCGCTCTCCTCACCGAGCGGATCAACCATCTGACGGAGCACATGCGCGAGCACAAGAAGGACCATCACTCGCGCCGCGGCCTCCTGATGCTCGTCGGCCAGCGCCGCAGGTTCCTCAACTACCTGCAGAAGAAGGACCTCGACCGTTACCGCGAGCTCATCAAGGAGCTCGGACTCCGCCGTTGACGGACCTCGTCGGGCAGGACGCTCCCGACTTCACCCTCCGCGACCAGGACGGGAAGAAGGTCACGCTCTCCGAGCTGCGCGGACAGATGGTCGTGCTCGTCTTCTACCCGCTGGACTGGTCGCCCGTCTGCACCGATCAGCTCAACCTGTACCAGGACGCGATTAGCGACTTCAAGAAGCAGGGGGCGTCGCTCTACGGCGTCTCGGTCGACTCCGCCTTCAGCCACAAGGCGTTCCAGGATCACCTCGGGATCCAGTTCCCGCTGCTCGCCGACTTCGAGCCCAAGGGCGAGGTCGCGCGCAAGTACGACATGTACTACGAGGACCACGGGACGAACAAGCGCGGATTCGTCGTGGTCGACGCGGACGGCAAGGTCAAGCACGTCCACGAGTCGCCCTCGCCGCTAGAGATTCCTGCCGCGAGCCTGATCCTGGACGCGCTAAGCGTCTAAGCGCCGGCCGAAACGCTCACGGAACCCGCTCAAATCGCCGATTTCAGGCGGGATGCCCGCTCGCGCCGAGCACCTGCCCTGGATCGTCCGCGTCCGAAACGCGCTGCCGGAAGGCCGCACGCTGCCCGATCGTGTCTGGCATCGCCGCCACCGGGCCATGCTCACGCTGCTCTGGCTGCACGCCGCCGGCCTCGCGATCTTCGCGGTTGCGCAGGGTTTCGGCGTGCTCCACAGCCTTGGCGAGGGCGCGATCGTCGCGAGCTTCGCGGTCGCGGCCACGCTCGCCGGGGACCGCAAGCGCGCCGCCGCGACGCTCGTGTCGATGGGGTTGATCACCTCCTCCGCGGTTCTCGTCCACGTCTGGGGCGGCGTGATCGAGGCCCACTTCCACTTCTTCGTGATGATCGTGCTGCTGGCGCTCTATGAGGACTGGCTGCCGTTCCTCGTCGCGGCGGCGTACGTCGTGCTTCACCACGGCCTCGCGGGTGCGCTCGAGCCGCATTCCGTCTACAACCACGCCGACGCGGTGGCGCACCCCTGGAAGTGGGCCGCGATCCACGGTCTTTTCGTGACCGGTGCCGGCATCGGCTCGGTGGTGGCCTGGCGGCTCAACGAGGACGTGCGGGCCGAGACCGAGCAGGCTTACCAGCGCGCTCTCGAGAGCGAGGAGCGCTTCAAGAGCGCGTTCGAGAACGCGCCGATCGGTATGGCGCTGGCGAGCATTGCCCCCGGTGAGCTGGGGCGCTACCTCCAGGTGAATCCGGCCATGGCCGCGCTGACGGGCTACTCGCGCGAGGAGCTGCTCACGCTGTCCGGCCCCGAGATCACCCATCCCGACGACGTCGCCGCCGGCCTCGAGGCCACGCGCCAGCTCGTCGACGGGGAGGTCGACACCGCGACGCTCGACAAACGCTACGTGCACGCCGAAGGGAGGGTCATCTCGACGCTCGTGCAGATCTCGCTCGTGCGTGACGCGGTTGGCAAGCCACTGCACGCCGTGGTCCAGGTACAGGACGTCACCGAGCAAAAGCAGGCCGAGGCACAACTGGCCTACCACGCCTACCACGACGTGCTCACCGGGCTGCCCAACCGGCGCAGGCTGATGCAGGACCTCGAGGACCGTCTTGCCGACCACGGGGCGGAGCCGACGCTGTTGATCGTCTTCGACCTGGACGGTTTCAAGGCGTACAACGACGCCTACGGACACCCGGCGGGAGACGCTCTGCTCACCCGCTTGGGCGAGCGCCTCGAGGCAGCGGTTTCGGGTCGCGGCGACGCCTACCGCATGGGCGGCGACGAGTTCTGCGTGCTCGCAGAGCTGAAGGCCGATGGACAGGATGCGCTCGCGGCCGCCGGCTCGGCCGCGCTGAGGGAACGGGGTGAGGGCTTCGAGATCACCGCCTCGTACGGGTCGGCGACGATCCCGCTCGAGGCTGCGACCGCCTCCGAGGCACTCGGCATGGCCGACCAGCGCATGTACGCGCGCAAGGGCCGGACGCGGACGTCGGCGGGCCGTCAGGCCACCGACGCGCTCCTGGCCGCACTCGCCGAGCGCAATCCCGGGCTCGGCGAGCACCTCGACGACGTGACGGATCTCTGCGAGGCGGTCGGCCGCGAGCTCGGGTTGTCAGACGAGGAGATGACGCCACTGCTGCAGGCGGCCGCGCTCCACGACGTCGGCAAGGTCGCGATTCCGGACGCGATCCTCGACAAGCCCGGCCCGCTCGACGAGGCCGAGTGGGAGTTCATGCGGACGCACACGCTGATCGGCGAGCGGATCCTCGCCGAGGCGCCCGCGCTCGCCGACGCCGCCAGGATCGTGCGCGCGAGCCACGAACGATACGACGGCGATGGCTATCCGGACGGCCTCGCGGGCGACGAGATCCCGCTCGCGGCGCGCATCATCGCCGTCTGCGATTCGTACGACGCGATGACTTCGAACCGCCCTTACCGGACCGCCATGAGCACGGAACTCGCACTGTCGGAGCTGCACAACGGCGCCGGCACGCAGTTCGACCCGCGGGTCGTCAAGGCGTTTGTCATGACGATCAGGTCGCAGCTCCCCGCACAGCGCCGCGCTTAACGGGGCGCCTGGCCGCTGCTAGGCTGCGCCGGACTCTTTTCGAAGGTCGAAAAACGCAAGTAGCCGCCAACCGGAGGCGGCCGAAAGGAACTTATGAATAGCGATGTAAGCCGGGTCTCCGTAGAGATCGGGGGGAACGAGATTTCGTTCGAGACCGGCAAGTTGGCCAAGCAGGCCAGCGGCTCCGTGGTCGTCCAGGTGGGGGACACGATGGTCCTCTCCACGGCCACAGCAGGAAACCTCAGGGACGTCGACTTCCTCCCCCTGACCGTCGACGTCGAGGAGCGCATGTACGCCGCGGGCAAGATCCCCGGCAGCTTCTTCAAGCGCGAGGGCCGTGCCGGGGAGAAGGGCACCCTGACCGCACGAATGATCGACCGCCCGATCCGTCCGCTCTTCCCCAAGGGGTGGAGGCGCGAGACACAGCTCGTGGCGATCCCGATGTCGGTCGACCACGTCCACCCCTATGACATCCTCGCCATGAACGGCGCGAGCGCCGCGCTCATGGTGTCGGACATCCCGTTCCCGATGCCGGTCGGCGCTGTCCGTATCGGCAAGGACGAGGACGGCGCGTTCGTCGTCAACCCGGAGGAGGAGTCCCTCCTCACCGGCGACCTCGATCTGATCGTCGCTGGCACGGAGGAGGCCATCCTGATGGTCGAGGCCGGGGCCAACGAGGTGACCGAGGCCGAGATCCTCGACGCGCTCGACATCGCCCACGGCGAGATCAAGAAGCTGTGCGAGGCGCAGCGCGAGCTGCAGAAGAAGGCCGGCAAGGAGAAGGCCGAGGTCGAGGTCCCGCAGGTGGACGAGAAGCTCCTGGGCGAGATCAAGGACAAGTTCGGCGACGCGCTCAACACGGCCACCCAGGTCGAGGACAAGCTCGAGCGCCAGGACGCGACCAAGAAGGTCGAGGAGGAGGTCTTCGAGGCCTTCGGCGCCGACGGTGACGACACCGAGGCGGTCGAACGCCGCCAGGCGGTCCAGCTCGCGTTCGACAAGCTCGAGAAGGACACGATCCGCACCCGGATCGCCGTCGACAAGAAGCGGCCCGACGGCCGCAAGGCGGACGAGATCCGCGACATCTCGATCGAGGTCGGAGTCGCGCCGCGAACGCACGGCTCCGCGCTCTTCACGCGCGGGCAGACACAGGCGTTCTCGGTTGCGGCGCTCGGCACCACGCGCGAGGAGATGCGGCTCGACACCCTCGGCTTGGAGACGAGCAAGTACTACTTCCACCACTACAACTTCCCGCCCTTCTCGGTCGGGGAGGCCGGCTTCATGCGCGGCCCCAAGCGCCGCGACATCGGCCACGGTGCACTCGCAGAGCGGGCGCTCGTGCCGATGGTCCCGTCGATCGAGGACTTCCCGTACACGATCCGCGTCGTCTCCGACATCTTCGAGTCGAACGGCTCGTCGTCGATGGCGTCGGTGTGCGGGTCGAGTCTCTCGCTGATGGACGCCGGTGTCCCGATCAAGCGCCCGGTCGCGGGTATCGCGATGGGCCTGATCAAGGAGGGCGACGACTACATCGTCCTGTCCGACATCGCGGGCGTGGAGGACCACCTCGGCGACATGGACTTCAAGGTCGCCGGCACCTCGGAGGGCATTACCGCGCTCCAGATGGACATCAAGATCACGGGCGTCACGTTCGACATCCTGCGCGACGCGCTCGAGCAGGCCAAGGAGGGACGCACGTTCATCCTCGGCAAGATGGCCGAGGTCATCGACGCCCCGCGCGAGGAGATGTCCGAGTACGCCCCGCGGATCTCGTCGATCCAGATCGACACGGACAAGATCGGCATGGTCATCGGCAAGGGCGGCGAGACGATTCGCGCCCTGTCCGAGGAGTACGAGGCCCAGATCGACGTCAACGACGACGGCATCATCCGCGTGTACGCGCGCACGGGTGCTCTCGGCGACGCGCTCGTCGAGCGGATCGAGTCGATGACGAAGGACGTCGAGGTCGGGGACACGTTCACCGGCAAGGTCGTCAAGACGACCACGTTCGGCGCGTTCATCGAGCTCTCGAAGGGGACCGATGGCCTGCTGCACATCTCGAACATCAAGCCGGGTGAGCGTGTGGACACCGTCGAGGACGTGCTGGAGCGCGGCCAGGAGATCGACGTGCGCGTGGTCGAGGTCGACCGCGAGCGCGGCCGGATCGGGCTGCGGCTGGCCGACGACCCCGAGGTCGAGGGCAAGTCCGCTGAGGATCTCGCCGCCGTCGGCACGGGCGACGGCGGCCCGCGCGGTGGCGGCGGTGGCCGCGATCGCGGCCGTGGCGGCCGTGGCCGCGATGGGCGGGGACGTAACGGCGGCTCGCGCGACCGCGGTGATCGCGGCGGCGACCGTCAACGACGCGACCGCAGGGACTGACCTGAGCGGTCAGCAGCACAAGCTGACCGAGCTGGGCTCGGGCGTGCGGGTGGTAACCGAGCAGTTGCCATCCGTTCGCTCGATCGCGCTCGGCTTCTGGGTCCGCACCGGCTCGCGCAACGAGACGGTCGAGCAGGCGGGGATCTCGCATTTCCTCGAGCACCTGCTGTTCAAGGGCACGGACCGCTTCAGCTCGACGGAGATCGACGAGATCTTCGACGGCATGGGCGCCGAGATAAACGCGGGCACCGGCAAGGAGACGACGTCGGTCTATTCGCGCTTCCTCGACCAGCACCTCGAGCGCGCGTTCGACGTGATGGCCGACATGGTCCTGCGGCCGTCCTACCCCGACATCGACTCGGAGCGCCAGGTCGTGATCGAGGAGATCGCGATGTACGAGGACGAGCCGTCGGACAAAGTCCACGACGTGCTCGCCCACGCCGTCTTCGGCGACCACCCGCTCGGGCGCCCGGTGATCGGGCGCGCGGAAGTGATCTCGTCGGTGCCGGTGCCGGACATCGCGCGCTACCACCAGCACCGCTACAACTCGGACAACCTCGTCCTCGCGGCCGCCGGGAACATCGACCACGATCGCCTGGTCGAGCTCGCGGCGCAGGCCCAGGGCGAGTTGGCCGGCGGGGGCAACGGCAGTGTCGACCCGCCGCCCGCGCCCGAGGCGCGGCGGCTCTTCCACCGCAAGGACACCGAGCAGTACCACCTGTGCGTGGGCGCGCCCGGCCTGTCGCGCGACGACGAGCGGAGGTTCGTGCTGCGCGTGCTCGACACGGTGCTCGGCGGCTCGACGTCGTCGCGGCTGTTCCAGGAGATCCGCGAGAAGCGCGGGCTCGCCTACGCCGTCTACTCGTACCAGAGCCACTACGTGGATGGCGGGCAGACCTCGGTCTACGTGGGGACGCGGCCGGAGAACGTGGCCGAGGCGTTCGAGATCATCGGCCGCGAGCTCGAGCGGATTCGCACGGAGCCGGTGAGCGACGCTGAGCTCGACCGCGCGAAGGAGAACGTCAAGGGGCGCACGGTGCTCTCGATGGAGTCACCGCTCGCGCGCATGAACCGGCTGGGGAGCTCGCTCCTGATGGGCATTCCGCTGCTCACCCTCGACGAGACGCTCGCGAAGATCGACGCCGTGACGCTCGATGACGTGTCCTCGCTCGCGGCGGAGCTGCTCGCACCGGAGCGCCTGTGCGCGGCCGGCGTCGGCGGCGACGAGGAAGTGTTCCGCGACGCGGTCGGGGCAGTCAGCCCGGCGCTGGCCGCTGCCTGACGTGATCAACGTCGCGGTCTCGGGAGCGGCGGGCCGGATGGGGGAGACGGTCTGCCATGCGGTCGACGGCGCTGACGACATGGCGCTTGTGGGGCGCGCGGACCCCGAGCTGGGGGTCGCGCTCGGCGACGTCCTCGGCGACGCCGACGTCGTCGTGGATTTCACGACGCCCGACGTCGCGCTCGACAACGCGCGGACCTGCCTCGAGGCCGGCGTGCACTGCGTCGTCGGGACTACCGGTGCGGACTTCTCCGAGCTCGAGGGCGTTGGGGACGCGAACCTGTTCGTGGCACCGAACTTCGCGATCGGCGCCGTCCTGATGATGCAGGTCGGCCAGGAGATCGCGAAGCACATGCCCGAGTGCGAGATCATCGAGCTCCATCACGACCGCAAGCTCGACGCCCCGTCTGGCACGGCGCTCCGAACCGCCGAGCTGCTCCGCGGCGCCGGCGCGAACGTGCACGAGCCGATCCACTCGGTGCGGCTGCCCGGCCTGGTCGCGCACCAGGAGCTGATCTTCGGAGGCCCGGGTCAGACGCTGTCGGTACGGCACGACTCGACCGACCGCGAGTCGTTCATGCCCGGCGTGCTGCTGGCGATCCGGAAGGTCGGCTCGCTCGATCAGCGGCTGACGGTCGGGTTGGAGAACCTGCTCTGAGCATGGCTCACGACCTCGTCAGCGTCCGTTACATGGTCGACGACGTCGAGGAGGCCATCGCCTTCTACACGACGCACTTCGGCTTCGAGGTGAACACGAGTTTCCCGGCGTTCGCCGACGTCGTGCGCGGCAACCTGCGGCTACTGCTCAGCGGCCCGGAAAGCTCGGCCGCGCGACCGATGCCCGACGGCCGCCAGCCGGAGCCGGGAGGCTGGAACCGGATTCACTTCATCGTCGACGACATCGCGGCCGAGGTCGAGCGGCTGAGGGCCGCCGGGCTGACATTCCGCAGCGACATCGTCACCGGACCCGGCGGTCAGCAGATCGTGCTCGAGGATCCCGCCGGTAACCCGATCGAGCTGTTCCAGCCGGCCTAGCCGTTTCTAAAGGGGGTCAGACCCCCTTCGAAAACTAGTTGCCGTTGCGCCTGGCGCGCGGGACCACGAAGCGGATGCCCGAGCGCGAGTCGTCGATCGAGCAGGTCTTGTTGTCGATCAGGCCATGGGCCTTGCCGAACGGCACGAGCAGCATCTGGTTCAGGTAGTTCTCGTGCCCGCGCTTGCGGGTGATCAGCCAGAGCCATCCGGAGTCCTTGATCCGGGGGCGGTAGGCCGCGAAAACGCCCTCGGCGTCCTCGAGCGAGTCGATCGCCACGATCGCGCCGTCCAGCTCGCCTGTGCGGACGAGGCCGCGGCCGCTCGTGTCCTTGACGTCCTTGCGCAGCCCGGTGCCGACGTCGCCCTGGATCTCGATCCGCTCGCCCGGCTTGACGCCCAGCTTCTGGACCGTGGTCCGGTGGCTGTAGTCCTTTTCCTTGGATTTCGTCGCTGTGGAGGCCATTCGGACTGTGCATTCTGCCTTACCCTGCACCTGCGCAGAAAAAAACCATTCAGGAGGTGGGCAAATGGGGTTCATGGACAAGGCGAAGGAGCTCGCGGAGCAGGCCCAGAAGAAGCTCGACGAGGCGCAGACGAAGTTCAACGACTCACAGCGGGACAAGGCCGAGGGGCAGGCCTCGCAGCCGAGCGCGCCCGCACCGGCTGAGGCTCCACCGGCCGCGCAGGCGCCGCCGCCCTCGGGCCAGCCGCCGGCGGAGGGATCGGACGCGAATGCGACGCCCGACCCGTTCAAGCCGATCGAGTAGGGGATAATCAGCCCCGGTGGCCAGCTGGGGAATCATCACCGCCGCGGTAACGCCGTTCGCTGACGACGGCAGCGTCGACGAGGAAGCTTTCGTCGCGCTCGTCGGCCACCTGCTCGACAACGGCTCGGACGGCGTCGTCGTCGCGGGCACCACCGGCGAGGGCACGACCCTCACCGACGACGAGAAGCTGCGGCTGTTCGAGCTGGCGGTGTCGGAGTTCGGCGACCGCGGAACGATCGTGGCCGGCACCGGCTCGAACGACACGGCGCACACGGTTCACCTGACGAAGCGCGCGACCGAGATCGGCTGCGACGCGATGCTCTGCGTGACGCCGTACTACAACAAGCCGAACTTCCGCGGGCTGGTCGGCCACTACGAGGCGATCGCGGCGGTCACCGACAAGCCGATCGTGCTCTACAACATCCCCTCGCGCTGCGTCGTCGACATCTCGAACGACGAGCTTGCGCGTCTCGCCGAGATCCCGGGCGTCAGCGCGGTCAAGCAGGCGCGCTACGAGGACATCCAGCCGATCGAGGGGCTCGACCTTCTGGCCGGCAACGACGACGTGCTGGCCGAGGTCCTCGACAAGGGCGGCGCGGGTGGCATCACGGTCGCCTCGCACATCGTCGGGCCGGAGATGCGCCGGATGGTCGACGAGCCTGATCTCCGGCAGGAGATCCACTCCAACCTCGCGCCGGTGTTCAAGGCGATGGCGGTGACGACGAACCCGATCCCGGTCAAAACCGCCCTGCGGCTCCTGGGGCACCGCGTCGGCGGCTTCCGGCTGCCGATGATCGAGGCGTCGCCGGAGGAAGAGGACGCCATCCGCGGAGCGCTCGAGCGGCACGGCCTCCTGAGCGCGGTTTGAGCGGAGCCCTGCGAGTACTCCCCCTCGGCGGGCTGGGGGAGATCGGCAAGAACATGGCGGTCGTCGAGTACGACGGCCGGATCGTGGTCGTGGACACGGGCCTGATGTTCCCGACGCCCGACCAGCTCGGCGTGGACCTCGTGCTGCCCGACTTCTCGTACCTGCGCGAGCGCGCGGACGACATCGAGGCGATCGTCCTGACGCACGGGCACGAGGACCACGTCGGGGCGCTGCCGTTCGTCCTGCGCGAGATCGGCGAGGTCGCGACCCCCGACATCTACGGCGGCGCGCTCACGGTCGCGATGGTCCGGTCGAAGCTCGACGAGCACAAGCTGAAGGACATGCCGCTGCGCGAGGTCGCGCCCGGCGAGCACGTGGAGCTCGGCCCGTTCACGATGGAGCCGGTCAAGCTCGCGCACTCGATCCCCGACATGTTCGGCATCGCCCTCGAATGCGACCTCGGGATCACGTTCTTCACAGGCGACTACAAGTTCGACCAGACGCCGGTGGACGGGGTGCCGGCGGACGTCTCGCGCCTGGCGGAGCTCGGGCGCGAGGAGATCCTGCTCCTGTGCGGCGACTCCACCAACGCCGACCGCCCCGGGATGGCCCAGTCCGAGTCGAGCGTCGGCCCCCACCTCGAGGAGGTGTTCGCGCGGATCGGCGGGCGAATCGTCATCACGTGCTTCGCCTCGAACATCCACCGGGTCCAGCAGGTCGTCGACGCCGCGCAGGCCACGGACCGCAAGGTCGCGCTCGTGGGCCGGTCGATGCGCAAGTACGTGAACATCGGCGGCCAGCTCGGCCATATCGACATCCCTTCGGGGATGCTCGTCCAGCTCGGCGAGATCGACGACTTCCCCGACGAGCGGCTCGTGATCATCTCGACGGGGAGCCAGGGCGAACCGCTGTCGGCGCTGCGCCGGATGGCGCACGGCGACCACCCGCGCGTCGAGCTGCACGAGCACGACACGGTGATCTTCTCGGCCACCCCGATCCCGGGGAACGAGCGCGCCGTCAACGAGACGATCGACCGCATCTACCGGCTCGGCGCCGACGTGATCACGACTCGCGACGCGCCCATCCACGCCTCGGGGCACGGCAACGCCGAGGAGCTCAAGCTGATGATGAACCTGCTGAAGCCGCGCTACATGATGCCGGTGCACGGCGACTACAAGCGGCTGCGCCTCCACGGCCAGCTCGCCGAACAGGTCGGGATCGAGCCCCGACGCGATCTTCCGCGGCAGGAACGGCCTGACGCTCGAGATCGACGAGCGCGGCGCGCGCTGGGGCGAGGAGGAGCAGGCCGGGATGATCTTCGTCGACGGGGTCGACATCGGCGATCCGGAGGACGTCGCGCTGCGCGACCGCCGGATGCTGTCGGCGGACGGGATCTTCATCGTGGTGGCCACGGTGTCCGAGCAAGACGGCCGCTCGGTGGCCGAGCCCGAGATCATCTTCCGCGGGGTGCCGTTCGTGGACGAGGGGGACGCGCTGGTGGACGAGATCCGCGAGGCGGTCGAGGAGTCGCTCGCGAAGTCCGCGGAGGAGCAGGTGCGCGAGATCTCACTGCTCCAGTCCCACCTGCACGACGACGTGGCCGGGTTCGTCTACAAGCGCCTCAAGCGGCGTCCGATGATCCTGCCCGTCGTGGTCGAGGTCTGACGGGCCCGGAATATGGGGTGAAGACCCCATGCGGCCCCGGCGCGGCGCCGATAACGTCAATGCAGACTTTCTGGAGCAGCAGCGAGGACCTTGAGGAAAGAGGCGGCCCGGGGGGGCCGCCTCTTTTTTTTCTACGTTCTTCACAACCTTGGCGCGTTCGATGCGTTAGCCCCCATATGGGTAATGAGCCTGAAGCGAGGGTATGCGCGAACTGCGGGCGCCGCTTCGCCAAGCCGGAGATCGTCGAGAGCGGGCGCTGTCCGAGCTGCGGCGGCAATCTGCTGCCGCTAGAAGAGGCTCGCGATCCCGACCAGCCCGGGGGCGATGACGAGGGCCGGTAGGAAGTTCCCGACCTTCACGTCCTTCAGGTCCAGCAGCTTCAGCGATATCCCCACGATCAGGACGCCGCCGGCGCTCGTGAGCGCGTCGAGCGCCTCGCCCTCGAGCACGCCCTCGAAGGCGTCGGCGCCGAGGGAGAGGCCGCCCTGCACCACGAGCACCGTGCCGGCGGCGAGCGCGACGCCCCAGCCCAGGGTGGCCGCGAGCGCGATCGAGGCGAACCCGTCGAGCATCGACTTCGTGGCAAGCGCCTCGTAGTCGCCCGTCAGCCCGTCCTGGATCGAGCCGACGATCGTGAGCGGGCCGACGCAGAACAGCAGGCTGGCGGTGACGAACGCCTCGCTCACGCGCGAGTGCTCGCCCTTCGACACGGCGGCCTGGATCCGGTCGCCGAGCCGGGCGAGCCACGCCTCGATCCCGATCCACTCGCCGACCAGGCCACCCAGCAGCACCCCACCCAGCACGTAGAGCGGGTCGGTGTCCCGCCAGGCGAGCGCCAGGTCGACGCCGACCACGAGCGTGATCAGCCCCAACCCGGCCAGCACCCGCTGGCGGGCGCTCTCGGGCAGCCGGCCGCCCACGAGCAGGCCGACCGCCGTGCCGGCCAGGACGGCGGCGACATTTATGAAGGTCCCCGTCAAGGCGGTCGCAAGTATGCGGCCTCGGCGACGTTGGAAGGGGGCATGAGGTCAACTTCCCTTACCACAGCCCTGCTCGCCGCCGCCTGCTTTGCGGCGCTCCCGTCAATCGCCACCGCCGCGCCCGTCACCGAGGGTGCGACCTGGTCGGAGGCCACGATCGAATCCACGGACGGCGTTCAGCTGCACGCCGACATCCTGCGCCCGTCCAACCTGCCCGAGGACGCGCCGACCCCGACCGTTCTCTCGATCGGCCCGTATTTCGGTCACGGCGGCCAGCTCGGAGCTGTGGGCGCGGCCCAGAACGAGCCCTACGACCCCGTCGGCCCGTCGGAGGGGCCGTCGAGCCGGTTCTACGACTTCGTCGAGGGCGCTCACCTGATGGAGCGCGGCTACTCGTTCGTGATGGTCGACCTGCGCGGCTTCGGCGGCTCCACGGGCTGCCTCGACTGGGCTGGGCCCGGTGAGAGCGCGGACGTGGTCAGCGCCGTCGAGTGGGTGGCGTCGCAGCCGTGGTCGAACGGCAAGGTCGGGATGTACGGCAAGTCCTACGATGGCGTGACGGGCCTGCTCGGCGTGAACCAGCAGCCGGAGGGGCTCGCCGCGGTCGTCGCCCAGGAGCCGGTCTACGACCTCTACCGCTACCTCTACGGCGACGGCGTCCGGCGCACGAACTCGGTGCTCACCCCGGCGCTCTACGACGGGATCGCCGTGTCGCCAGGCCCGCTGCTGGACGATCCGGGCTACAACGCGAGCGGTGCGGACAGCACCCAGCGCCCGGGCTGTGAGCCCGCGAACTGGGCCGACCAGGCGTTGAACGACGACCACTTCTCGGAGTACTGGCGGCCGCGCAACCTGATCCCGGGTGCCGAGGGCTCCGAGGTGCCGCTGTTCCTCACCCAGGGGCTGCCCGAGAACAACACAGTCCCCGACGGCCTCGCGCAGTACATGCAGAACCACACGGGCTACGAGCGCGCGTGGATGGGACCGTGGGATCACGTGCGCGGTGCCGAGACCGAGGACGACGGCACGCTCAAGATGGGCCGCGCCGGCTGGTACGACGAGGTGATGCGCTTCTACGACCAGTTCCTGAAGGGCGAGGAGCCCGCGGTCGAGGATCCGATGATCGCCATCCAGACGAACGACGGCAAATGGCGCGGCGAGGACGTGTGGCCGCCTGCCGATGCGGCGAACTACACCTCGCAACTGCGGCCGGGGGTCTACACCGACGACGGCAACGGAAGCGGCTGGGGGTCGGGTGCGACCACTGGCGTCTGGACCGTCTCACCGCCGCTTGCGAGCGATACGCACCTCACGGGGTCCGGGAGTGCGGTCGTGGACGTCGCGACCTCGCTGCCGCGCTCGAACGTCGTCGTGGACGTGTACGACCTCGACGCGGAGGGCACGGGGCCACTGGTCACGCGCCAGGCTCACCTGATCCGCAACAACGGTCCGATCGAGCTCGACCTCTGGTCGACCGACTGGATCTTCAAGGCGGGCCATCGGGTCGCCGTCCGGATCACCGACGCGAACACAGACTGGTGGGTGCATCAGGGCACGCAACAGGACGTGACGGTCCACAGCGCGTCGGTCACGCTGCCGTTCCTGCCGGCAGCGCGGCAGACCGGCACGATCCAGGGCGACCCGGGCGTCGCGCTCGAGAAGTTCCTCGGGCGGACGGTCACGCTCTCGCCCGAGGCGATCGCCGAGGCCGAGACGGCGAGCTTCGCGACCCCGCAGGCGAAGAAAAAGAAGACTAAGAAGCGCTGACGGCCGGCTTACGGGCGCGCGACGGCGGCAGCTTCACCACGAAGCGGGCGCCGCCGCCGTCGCGCTCCGTCAGCTCTACCGAGCCGCCGTGGGTCTCCGCGACGGCGCGCACGATCGCGAGCCCGAGGCCGCTGCCTCCGCCCGTGTCGCCCTGACCGCGCACGAAGCGCTCGAACAGCCTGTGGCGCAGCTCGGCGGGCACCCCGGGGCCGTCGTCCTCTACCTCGAGCAGCGCACCGTCCTCCGGTTTCAGCCGCACGCACACCCTGGTCCCTGCGGGCGTATGGACGAGCGCGTTCTGGATCAGGTTGAGCGCGAGCCTGTGGAGGTCGTCGGCGGACCCGTCCACCATCACGGCCTCGCTCGCATCGACCTCGAGCTCGTGGCGCTCGGCCAGCGGCGCGGCCTCGCCCGCCGCCTCGCGGACGATCGCCGCCAGGTCCACGGGCTCCCGCGGCGCCTGGCGCCCGGCGTCGGCGCGCGCGAGCAGGAGAAGGTCGGCGACGAGCCGGCGCATGCGCTGCGAGGAGCGCAGGGCGGACCCGGCGATCTCGCGGTCCTCGCCTTCGAGCTCCGCCTCGAGCAGCTCGAGGTTCGCCAGGATGCTCGTGAGCGGCGTGCGCAGCTCGTGTGAGGCGTCCGCGACGAACTGGCGCTGCCGCGCGAGGGCGCCTTCGGTCTCCGTGTGCGCTTCAGCCAGCTCCCCGAGCATGTCGTCGAGCGTGCGCGACAGGTCGGCGATCTCGTCGTCTGCGCGCAGGCGCGGCAGGTCGATCTCCGGGTCGCGCGTCTTCGCCACGCGGCGCGCGGCCCTCGTCAGGCCGGAGATCGGCTCCATCGCGCGCCGCGCGACTGCCAGGCCGGCGAGCAGGGCGAGCGCACCGCCTCCGAGCACGCCGAGTGCGAGGAACACGCGCAGGCGGTTGACCGTGGTCGCGAGCGAGCTGCGCGACTTCGCGTACTGCACATAGGCAACCGGCACGTCGTCGAACGGCCGGGTGAGCTCCCGCGAGGCGACGCGGTAGTCGCCGACGTTCTGGAGCCCCGGCTGGGGCTCGCCGAGGTCGGGCGCACCCGCCGTCTCGAGGCGGACGTCCCCGCTCGCGTCCAGGACGCGGATGACGACGTTGTCCGAGGACGCGAACTCGAGCAGCTCATCGCGCGCGTCGATGCGGTAGCCCCCGACGGTGGTCTCCACCTGCTCCTGGAGCCGCTGCTGGATCCGGGTGACGTTGTCCTTGACCTCGTCGTTGAAGTCGTTCTGCATCTGGCGCTCGGTGAAGAACGCGATCACCAGCCCGAACGTGAGCAGGATGACGAAGGTGAGGATCGCCGAGGTGACGGCCAGCCGCCAGCGGATCGGCAGCATGTCGAAGCGGGAGACGATCCGCGGCTTCATGGTGCCCTCAGGACGTAGCCGGCGCCGCGGACCGTGTGGAGGAGGCGCGCCTCGCCGGCGCGCTCGAGCTTGCGGCGGAGATTCGACACGAAAACATCCACGGTGTTCGTCTCGCCCGGTGTGACGTAGCCCCACACGTCCTCGAGCAGCATGTCGCGCGATACGACGAGCCGCTCGTTGCGCATCAGGTACTCGAGCAGCTCGAACTCGCGGTGCGTCAGGTCGACCTCGCGGTCGCCGCGGAAGACCTGGTGCTGCGCCGGATTGAGCCGCAGGTCGGAGACCGACAGCCACTCCGCCCCGCGCGGGGGAGTACGCCGCAGCATCGCGCGCACGCGCGCGAGCAGCTCCTGGCGCTCGAACGGCTTAACGAGGTAGTCGTCGGCGCCGGCGTCCAGGCCTTCGACGCGGGACTCGATCCCCTCGCGCGCCGTCAGCATCAGGATCGGGATCTCCGAGTCCTTGCGGATTCGCTTGGCGACGTCGATTCCGTCGAGGCGCGGTAGACCGAGGTCGAGGATGACGGCGTCGGGTTCGAAGTCGTACGCCTGCTCGAGCGCGCTCACGCCGTCGGGGGCGAGGGCGACCTCATAGCCCTCGAGCTGCAGGGAGCGCTGGAGGACCTGCCCGATAGCGGCGTCGTCCTCGACGATGAGCACCCGCGCCATGGGGGAATGGTAGGCAGGGGGTAGGCAGCGCTCAGGCAGCGACGATCTGCTCGACCCAGCCCGCGACGTCCGCGCCCGGCTCGAGCTCGCACTCCCATGCCTCGTCGCCCGCGAGCCAGGACGAGATGATGTGGACCTCGTGGATCTCGTCGGGCTTGACCACCGGCGGGTTCGCGGGTGAGGACGCCAGCCGCTCGGCCTCGGTCTCGAGCGCCGGCAGCTGATCTCTCAGCGCGCCCCATTCGGCCACGCGCCCGCCCGCGATCCAGAAGAGGTCCCATTCCGGCTTGACCGGATGCTTCGCCAGCACGGCGCGCGTGCCGGAGTGCACCGCGCGTACGAGGCCGCCCAGGCGCGAGAGCAGCTCGCCGATCCGCTCGCGCCGGTCGCGCAGCACGGCGGCGCGCTCGTAGTGCTGCTCGGCGGAGGCGCGCTCCATCTCCTCGTCGAGCTTCGCCAGCAGCCGCTCAGGGCCGTCCGGGCCGTCGAACAGGCCGAGCGCCTCGTCGAGCCGGCGGCGGTAGGCGTTCGGGTCGAGGTCGCCGAGGCAGGGGGAGACGCAGCGGCCCATCTGCCCGTAGAGCGACGGGTGCTCGCGGATCGACGAGCTTGCGGCCGCAGTGGCGGAGCTGGAACAGCGACGTGACCTGGTCGGCCAGGTCCTGGCACGCCTGGCGGCCCTTGACAGGGCCGATGTTGACCGCGCGGCCCGCCGCGGGCTCGGGGGCGACCTCGAGCACCGGGTACGGAATGTCGAGCCGGCAGACGAGATAGGCCCAGCGGTCGGTCCGCTTGAGCGCGCGGTTGCCGGTCGGCTTCCATTTCTTGATCAGCCGGTTCTCGAGCACGAGCGCGCCGAGCTCCGAGTTGGTCGGGATGTAGTCGACGACCTCCGCCTGGCCCGTCCACTCGCCGGGCTGGCAGAAGTGGGCGCGGGCGCGCGACTTCACCGCCACCGACTTGCCGACGTACAGCGGCTGGCCGGCCTCGTTGCGGAACACGTACACGCCGGGGTCGTCGGGGAGCTTTGAGAGGTCCGGGCGCTGATCGCGCGGGATCTTCGGCGGCGCCTTCGCGGTGGGACGCCGGCGCGGGCCGAGCAGCCGCAGCGCGTCCGACAGCGACGCAGCATTCGCGCACAGCTTCGGGAACAGCGCGCAGAAGATGCGCGCGCACGTGATCGCGTCGGGCAGCGCCCGGTGCGTCTCGTCGACCTCGATGCCGAGCGACTCGGCCAGCAACGCCAGCTTGCGCTGCCGCGCGAGCGGCGCGAAGCGGCGGCCCATAGCGACCGTGCACAGCACCGGCGGGTCGGGCCAGTCGATCCCGGCGCACTCGAACGCCTGCTTCAGGACCCGGCGGTCGAACGAGGCGTTGTGGGCGACGAGGACCCGTCGCCTGAGCCGCTCGGCGACGAGTGGCAGGACGTCCGCGGGCGGCGGCGCGTCGTCAACCATCGCCTGGGTGATGCCGGTGAAGCGCTGGATACCGCGCGACAGGGGCCGCTCGACGCGCACGAGCGACGACCACTCCTCGTGCAGCTCGCCGCCCCCGACCAGCACGCAGCCCACCTCGGTGACCTCGCAGAGATCGCCCATGCGCCCGTTCGTCTCGGTATCGACGGCGATGAACTCCATCTCGGCGAGCGTTCTCACGGGCGGGCGATGGTCCGCGTCGGCCCGGACGGAGCGCAAAGGGGCTTGCCGCGCGGCGTCGAATGCCCTTTCGATGGCCAGCCGCCGCCGGAAGCAGCCCGCGCGCCGCAAGCCCGCAAGGGGTCGCTCACGCGCGCGCGGAGGCTATTTCGGCCTGTCGCGCCCCCGGCTGCCCGTGCTCGAGCAGAACGAGAAGGACGTCCTCGGCCTCGGCCTCGTGGCGATGGCCGTCTTCTTCGCCCTCGTCTTCTACGCCGGCTGGGACGGCGGCAAGGTGGGGGAGGCGTTCGCGGACGGGTTCGTCTGGCTCTTCGGCGGGGTCGGCTATCTGGTTCCGATCGCGCTGTTCGCCGCTGGGGCCATGCTCGTAGTCGGCCCGATCCTGCCCAGCCTGCGGCCGTTCAAGGCCGGTGGCCTGATGTTGCTGGCCGCGCTGATGCTTGGCCTGGCGGCCGGCACGTTCGGCCTCGGCCCGGATGATCCGCCGCGCGACGCGGCCTTCGAGACACCGACCTGGTTCCGCCACCACGGCGGTGCGGTCGGGGAGGGGCTCTTCTGGATCGCGCGCACCCTCTTCCAGGAGATCGGCGCGCACATCATCTTCGTCTTCCTGTTCGTCGCCGGGTTCATGCTCCTGACCGGGGCGTCGATCGCCGGCGTGATCCGCGCGACTCACGAGAGCGTGGTCAGCACGACCCGGCGCGTTAAGCGCTCGACGGTCGAGTTCGCGCGCATCAACTCGCAGCCCGAGCCCGCGGAGCCGCCCGAGCCGGCCGATGTCGAGCCCGTCGTCCGCGCGACGCACGTCGAGGCGCCGTCGCCGATCGAGGAGCAGTGGGATGACGAGATCCCGGAGGTCGTCGAGGGCCAGGCGATCGACACCGAGGACGGCGAGGAGGACGACGAGTTCATCGTGCACGCCGCTCCGCCGCCGCCCAAAGAGCCGGTCGAGCTGACCCCGCAGGGCAATGTGCGCTCGAACGTCACCGAGGCTGACGACAACACGTACGACGTCCCGCCCGCCCGCCACCTCAAGCGCGGAAACGGCGCGCCGAAGGCTCCCGCGAAGGGCGACGAGAAGGTCGGCCAGCAGCTGATCGAGGCGCTCGGCCACTTCGGCGTCGAGGCGCGGATCGTCGGCACGGTCGCCGGGCCGCACGTCACGCGCTACGAGCTGAAGCTCGCACCCGGGATCAAGATGTCGAAGGTCGCGAACCTGAAGGACGACATCGCGTACGCGCTCGCCGCGTCGGAGATCCGGATCCTCGCCCCGATTCCGGGCAAGACCGCCGTCGGGGTCGAGGTGCCGAACGCGGTCCGCCGCATCGTCCACCTCGGCGACGTCTTCCAGGACTCGCCCGCAGGCTGGTCGCCGCTCACGGTCTGGCTCGGCAAGGACATCGCCGGCAAGGCGATCGGAACCGACCTCGCGAAGCAGCCGCACGTGCTCGTGGCCGGCACGACCGGCTCGGGCAAGTCCGGCTGCGTCAACGCGATGCTCACCTCGATCCTCCTGCGCGCGACCCCCAACGACGTGAAGCTCGTGCTGGTGGACCCGAAGCAGGTGGAGCTCAACCACTACGAGGGGATCCCGCACCTGATCACGCCGGTCGTCACGAGCCCGCGGATCGCGGCGAATGTGCTCCAGAACCTGATCAGGGAGATGGAGCAGCGCTACACGGTCATGAGCGCGGTGAAGACGCGCAGCCTGGTCGAGCTGAACAAGGTGCGCGAGAAGAACGGCGAGAAGCCGCTCCCGTACATCCTCTGCGTGATCGACGAGCTCGCCGACCTGATGATGATCGCCCCGGCCGAGGTCGAGGACTCGATCATCCGGCTCGCGCAGAAGTCGCGCGCCGTCGGCATCCACCTGCTGCTCGCCACACAGCGTCCGAGCGCCGACATCATCACCGGCATGATCAAGGCGAACGTCCCGGCCCGGATCGCGTTCGCCGTGTCGTCGCAGATCGACTCGCGCGTGATCCTCGACCAGGGCGGCGCCGAGTCGCTCCTCGGCCAGGGCGACATGCTCTTCCGCCCGGCCACCGACTCGCGTCCGGCGCGCATCCAGGGCGCGTATGTGACCGAGGAGGAGATCGAGAAGATCACGGACGCCTGGCGCAAGCAGGGCGAGCCCGAGATCCAGGAGGAGCTGCTCGAGGCCGTCGAGAGCGAATCCGACGACGGCGACCGCGGCGACTTCGACCCCGACCACGACGAGCTCCTGCCCGACGCGATCTCGACCGTCGTGCAGCTCGGCAGCGCGTCCACCTCGATGCTCCAGCGCCGGCTGCGGGTCGGCTACACGCGCGCGGGCCGCCTGATCGACATGCTGGAGCGCCGCGGCGTGATCTCCGGCTACGAGGGCTCGAAGGCCCGCCAGGTGCTGATCACCGAGGCCGATCTGCCGCGCATCCTGGAGGCGCTGGACGAGCCGGCCGGCGTTTCCGCTGACGCTTAGCCGCTCATCGCGAATAATCCCCGGTGGTGCCAGGAATAGGCGAGACCCTGCGCGAGGCGCGCGTGCGCCAGCGCGTGAACATCGAGGAGCTCGAGCAGTCGACGAAGATCCGCGCGAAGTACCTGCGCGCGCTCGAGAACGAGGAGTTCGGGCTGCTGCCCGGGCCGACGTACGTCAAGAGCTTCCTGCGTACCTATGCCGAGAAGCTGGGGCTCGACGCCCAGCTCCTCGTGGAGGAGTTCCGGGCGAAGTACGAGGAGCCCGAGGCGGTCGAGATCCAGCCGATCGCGTCGCCGCCGCGGGAGGCCCGCCGACGGCCGTCCGCGCCGTCGTTCGGCCCCGGCGCCGCCATCGTGGCGGCGGGCATCGCTCTGCTCGTGTTCCTGCTCATCCTGGGCCTGACGAGCGGAGACGACGAGCCGGAGCAGACGAGCGACACGGGGCCGGCCCAGACGCAGACGCAGGCGAGCAAGCCGCCGCCGGCTCCGACGCCCGAGCGCGTCGAGCTGCGGGTGATCCCGGCTTTCCCGACGTACGTGTGCATCGACCGCGGGCCCGAGCAGATCGTCTTCGAGGGGACGATCGACTCGCCCGAGAGCTACCGGGCGCCCGACATGCTCAGGATCAACCTCGGCAAGCGCTCGGCGGAGCTGCGGGTGAACGGCAAGCCGGTCGCTTTCGACACGAACAGCCCCGAGCCGATCGGCTTCGAGTTCACGCGCAACGGGAGCCGCGAGGAGCTGCCCAGCGGCGAGCGGCCCTGCGCGTGAGCGCCCGCGCGGGGATAGTCGTAACCGGCACCGAGGTCCTCAGCGGGAGGGTGCAGGACCGCAACGGGCCGTGGCTCGCCGACCGGCTCCTCGAGCTCGGGATCGAGCTGGCCCACATCGCGATCGTGGGCGACCGGCCGGCCGACATGGAGGCGAGCCTGCGGTTCATGGCCGAGCAGGGCGTCGACCTGATCATCACCAGCGGTGGGCTCGGCCCAACGGCCGATGACCTCACCGCGGAGGTCGTGGGCGGCTTTCAGGGGCGCGAGATGGTGCTCGACGAGGAGCTCGAGCAGCGAATCGCCGACATTCTCAGGCCGCTCATGAAGCGCTGGCGCAACCTGGACTTCGATGCGGTTCGGGAGGCCAACCGGAAGCAGGCCGTCATTCCCGAGGGGTCGTTCGTGATTGACCCGGCGGGGACCGCGCCGGGCCTCGTAGTCCCACCCGCGGAAGGCCGCGAGGGGCCGACGGTGGTCGTCCTCCCGGGGCCGCCGCGCGAACTGCACGCGATGTGGCCGACTGCGGTCGACAGTGAGGAGTTCGCGGCGGCCACGGCGGGCCGGACGGAGTACGAGCAGCGGATGCTGCGGCTGTTCGGCATCCCCGAGTCAGAGATCGCCGAGACGCTGCGCGTCGCCGAGGGCCGCGTCGAGGGGCTCGAAGCACTCGAGATCACGACGTGCCTCCGGCGTGCGGAGCTCGAGGTCGTCATCCGCCACGAGCCGGCGACGGCGCCGGCCTACGAGGCGCTCGAGGCCGTGATCCGCGAACGCCACGGGCAGTACCTCTACTCGACCGACGGCAAGACGGTCGACGACCAGGTCGCGGCGCTGCTCGGCGACAAGCAGATCGCGGTCGGCGAGTCGTGCACCGGAGGGCTTATGACCGCTCGGCTCACGTCGAGGCCGGGATCGTCCGGATGCGTTCAGGGCGGGGTCGTCGCCTACTCGAACGAGGCGAAGACCCACCTCCTCGGCATCGATCCCGGGTTGATCGAGGAGTACGGCGCTGTCTCGCCGGAGGTGGCGGAAGCCCTGGCCGACGGCGCGATAGAACGCTTCGAAGCGCAGTTCGGCGTCGGGATCACCGGCATCGCGGGGCCCGACGGCGGGACGGAGGAGAAGCCGGTGGGATACGTCTGCTGGTGCGTCAAGAGCGACGACGGCCAGAAGATGGCGCGCGACATTCGCCTGCCCGGCGACCGCAACGAGATCCGCGATCGCGCGACGACGGTCGCGATGCACATGCTGCGCCGGCTCCTGAGCGGCGAGGAGCTCCCGGTCTGACCAAGCAGCGCCTCGGCTCGCCGCGCGCGCGGCTCTTCGTGGCGCTCGACCTGCCCGACGACGTGCGCGCGCGGCTTGCGGCTTGGCGCGACGAGCTGGTCGCGGGGCGCGACGACCTACGGCCCGTCGCGGAGGAGGCGCTCCACGTTACGCTGGCCTTCCTCGGCTATCGCGCCGAGCAGGAGGCGGGAGCGATAGCCGAGGCCATGACCTCGGCGGCCGGTGACGCGCCGCTGCTGACCGCCGGGGAGGTCATGCCAATCCCGCCGCGGCGCCCGCGCCTCTTCGCGCTCGACCTGGACGATCCGGACGGCGCCTGCGCACGGCTCCAGCAGGCCGTATCCGACGCGCTCGAGGCGGGGCGCTTCTACAAGCCGGAGAAGCGCCCGTTCTGGCCGCACGTGACGCTCGCACGCGTCAAGCGCAACCTGCGCGCCGACCCGCTGCCACGCCGACCCGCCGCCGCTCGAGCCGTTCAGGGCGCCGCAGCTCACGCTCTACCGCTCGACGCTGCGCCCGCAGGGCGCGAAGTACGACGCGCTCGCGAGTCTTTTAAAGAGGGTCTGACCCCCTCTAGTGCTAGCCCTTGTCGAGCGCGTTCGGCTGGCCCTGCGCGTAGAGCTCGCGGTCGGCGGCCTTCGCGGCCTCGAACTCCGGCGGGTCGTAGAGCTTGTACATCGGCACCGGGCTCGGCCTTCGAGCCGGAGGCCTCGAGCAGGGCGTTGACCGCGGCGCGCCCCGACTCGTTCGCGCCCTCCATCGTCGCCAGGTCGACGTCCGTCTGGACGTAGTCGCCCGACAGGAACAGGTTCGGGATCTCGGTCTTCGCCGTGGGGCGCTTCTCCCACGTGCCGACCGTGTTCACGAGCAGCGGCTCGTCGTTCGAGTTCCGCCCGCGCCGCGCGATGCCACTTGATCGCCGGGTCGAGGTGCCACGAGTCGACCATGTCGTCGGTGAGGATGTCCTCGCCGTTGTCGTTCAGGTGGAGCTTGATCTGCTCGAAGACCTCCTTCGCGACCTGCTTCGGCTTGCACTCCTTCGCCGGCTTGCCGTAGACGATCCCGGGCGTGTCCCAGTCGGAGATGTCGACCGAGAACGAGTCGACCTGCCGGCCGTTGCCGTAGTCGCGCTGGAAGTCGCGGTCCGCCCAGAACTGGGCCTGGGTGAGCGCGGTCACGGCCCAGGGCGCGTCGATGAACGTGAGGTGGCCGCGGACGACGTGGAACGGCTTGTTGAGGTAGTACTGGATCCCGTTCATCCAGTCGACGTACAGCTCGTCCATGAGCTCGAGCGACTCGTCCTTGCGGAGCACCGCCGGTGACCACAGCCGCCGCGCCCGCTCCGCCGGCATCGCGCTGACGAACCAGTCCGCCTCGATCGTGCGGCGGCGGCCGCGCCGGTCGACGCGCCCGCGCTGACTCGACCTCGCCGCCCCGCATGCGCAGCGCCTCGACCCTCTGGCCTACGTGGAAGCGCACGCCCTGCGACCGCAGCAGCTTCACCCACGGCTTGATCCAGGCCTCGTTGGTCGGCGCGTTCAACACGCGGTCGGGAGCGCCGTCGTTGCCGCGGCCCTGGAAGTTGTAGACGAACGCCTCGCCCATGTTCCCGATCGTCCGCGTGCTCGCCTTGCGCTCCTTCGCTGCGACGACCGCGCGTGTCAGGCCGCGCGCGAGCACCTTCTTGTACTCGTCGGACTTGTCCTCGGCCTTGATGAAGTCCCACCAGCTCACGTACTCCCACTCGCCGAAGCGGCGCTCGTCGCACGACGTGACGAAGACCATGACCCGCTCCACGAAGTAGGCGAGCTCGTGCGGCGGAAGGGAGTCCTCGTGGAACGCGTCGAGCAGCAGCCGCCGCATCCCGTCGGGCGTCCTGGCCTCGTTCGGGTCCGGCGCGATCCCGAAGACCGTGCCGTCGGCGCGTCCCTCCGTGCGCGGCGACTTCGTCTCGGGCGCGTCGATCAGGTTGTCCCAGACGCCGTTCTCGTTGCCCTTGAACGGGATCCGCCGCATCGAGTCCGGCACGTGGTGGTAGAAGCCGGGGAAGAAGCGGAAGCCGTGCTCGCCCGGCAGCCGCTTGCGCCCGCCCGCGGCGGTGCCGGCGACCGGGATGCTGCGCGCCTTGCCTCCGAGCGCCTTGCGCTCGTAGACGTCCACCCGGAAGCCGCGCTCGACCAGCTCGTGCGCGGCCGCGAGCCCGGCCATGCCGCCGCCGAGGACGGCCACGCGCATGCCGCGTCTCGCCCGCCTGGGGATCGCGTTCGCCCATGCAGGCGTGACCGCGAGCGCCGCACCCGCCGCGCCTGCCTTCAGAACATCCCGCCGAGAGAGCCGGCTCATGCAATTAGCAACGTGGCAGCGCCCCTGTCCTTGCAATGGGATACATTGCTGACCATTCAGGGGAACTGCACTGGGGGGTGCCGTGATTTTTCGCCGTCCGTCTTAGCCTGCTCGTAGCCGCTGCCTGCTCTCTTCGTGCCCGCATCCGCGGTCGCGCAGGAGGAACCACCGGGCGAGCACAGCCCGAACATGTCGTACGTGAAGAACATCCCGTACGAGGCGCGCAACGGCGACATCCCGAACTTCGGCACCGACCAGGAGTTCACGAAGATCGGCGGCAAGCAGTACGGCCTGTTCGGCTCGTACCGCAACGGCATGCAGATCGTCGACGTCACGAAGCCGGCGAACGCGAAGCTCGTCGGCGTCTACGACTGCGGCATCACCCAGGGCGACGTCCAGATCTTCCGGCAGAAGGACGAGCGCGGGCGCGTCTTTGCGACCTACACCTCGGACACGTTCGGCGACGGCACGTCGACTTGCTACCAGGAGGCCGCGGCGCTCGGTTTCGAGGTGCTGAAGCCGAGGATGGCAGCGGGAAGAACGGCACGTTCATCGTGGACGTGACCAAGCCCAAGCGCGCCGAAGACCGTCTCGTTCATCGAGGTTCCAGCAGGGATCGCACAACGATGACCGTGCATCCGAGCGGCAACTGGCTCTACAACTCGAACTCGGACCTGATCACGTCCACTCGAGCCCGCGATCGAGTACTTCGACATCTCGAACCCGCGCGCTCCGTTCAAGGCTGGCGAGCTGGCGCTGCCGCTACGGCCGGGCCTCGGCACCGAGTCGCACGACATCTCGTTCTCGGACGACGGGACGCGCGCCTACTCGGCCGCGCTGTCGCAGGGCGTGATCATCGACACGACCGATCCCGGTGCGCCCGAGATCATCACGAGCTTCCTCGACCCGTCGATCAACGTCTGGCACCAGATGGAGGACGTCACCGTCGGTGACCGCCAGTTCCTGATCGCAGAGGACGAGGTCGCCGGTGCCGCGGGCGGCCCGGTCTGCCCGAGCGGCGGCGTGCACGTCTACGACATCACGGGCGACAAGGTCGAGAACCCGGAGAAGGTCGGCTACTGGAACATCGACGACGTCGGTGCCGAAGCAGACCCGCTTGCGACCTGCACGGCGCACGTCTTCCAGCTCCACGAGGACGCGCAGGTGATGACGATCGCCTATTACACGGGCGGCGTCCGGGTCGTGGACTTCTCCGACCTGGCGAGCATCAGCCTGGGTGAGAACAACCCGGCCGGCGGCATGAAGCAGATCGGCTACTACCAGCTCGAGGACGCCGACTCGTGGTCGGCGAAGACCACCTCGATCAAGCGCGGCGAGCCGTTCTACGTCTACGGCAACGACATGGCGCGCGGCCTCGACATCTACCGCTTCAACTGGGATGCGGAGGAGGCGGCGTCGAAGGGCCAGTGGCTGACGCCGGCCGAGGCGCTCGAACGGACGACCAAGCTGTCGGCCGGCTCGACCGACCTCGACTTCGTCTGCCTCGCGCTAGCCCGCTAGCGCTGCTGCTCACATAGCCCCTGCGGGGGCGCGGAATCCGTCCGGTCCGCCTCATACCTTCGTGTGCTCACCTGCGAAGGGAAAGGCTTGACCGTGGACAAGGAACAGGAAAAGGCCGCGAAGGCGCGCGAATCCGCGCTGCAGAACGCCGTCGGCCAGATCGAGCGCCAGTTCGGCGCCGGCTCGATCATGAAGATGGGGGACGACGCCTTCCAGGTCAGCGTCAAGGCGATCTCGACCGGCGCGATCTCGCTCGACCTTGCCCTAGGCGTGGGCGGCTTGGCCCGCGGCCGGATCGTCGAGATCTTCGGCCCTGAGTCCTCCGGTAAGACGACGCTGATCTACCACGTGCTCGCGGAGGCCCAGAAGCAGGGCGGCATCTGCGCGTTCATCGACGCGGAGCACGCGATGGACCCGCTGTACGCGAAGAAGATCGGTGTCGACGTGGACGAGCTGCTCGTCTCGCAGCCCGACTACGGGGAGCAGGCGCTCGAGATCGCCGACATGCTCATCCGCTCGGGCGCGATCGACGTGGTCGCGATCGACTCGGTCGCGGCGCTGACGCCGAAGACCGAGCTCGAGGGCCAGATGGGCGACACGACCGTCGGCCTCCAGGCGCGGATGATGAGCCAGGCCATGCGCAAGCTGGCGGGCAACCTGAACCGCGCCAACACGCTGTGCGTCTTCACCAACCAGATCCGCGAGAAGGTCGGCGTCATGTTCGGCTCGCCGGAGACCCAGCCGGGCGGCCGCGCGCTCAAGTTCTACAGCTCGCAGCGCCTCGACATCCGCCGCATCGAGACCCTCAAGGAGGGCACCGACGCGGTCGGCAACCGTGTCCGCGTGAAGGTGGTCAAGAACAAGGTTGCGGCGCCCTTCCGCCAGGCCGAGTTCGACATCGAGTACGGCGAAGGCATCTCCTCCGAGGGCTGCATCCTCGACCTGGGGCTCGAGCACAACCTCGTCTCGAAGTCGGGCTCGTTCTTCTCGTACGGCGAGGAGCGGATCGGCCAGGGCCGCAACAACGCGAAGGCCTACCTGCGCGACAACCCGAAGATCGCGAAGGAGATCGAGACGAAGATCTACGACGCGGTCGGCATGGGCGCGACCGTCGCGGAGATCGCCCCGGCCGATGACGCGGCCGACGCACCAAAGGAGCAGGCCGCCTGAGCGCCCCCGGCGAGGATCTTCGCCGGGCGTTCGATCTAGCCGGAAAGGCTCTCTCGGTCCGTGACCGCTCGGTCGCGGAGCTGAAGACGTACCTCGAAGGGAAGCGGGTGGAGCCCGAGCTGATCGACGAGGTCGTCGGTGAGCTCGAGCGCACGCACGTGCTCGACGACGCCCGCTTCGCGGAGCGGTTCACCGAAGACCGCCGCTCGCTGAGCGGGTGGGGACCGGAGCGCATCGAGCTCGAGTTGGCGCGCCGCGGCATCCCGGCGGCGCTGATCGAGCCCGCGCTGGCGCGGCGGAGCCGCGAGGACGAGCTGGCGGCGGCGTGCCAAGTGCTCCAGGAGCGCTTTTCCGCCCTGCACGACGATCGCGCGCGGAACCGCGCCTGGCAGCTCCTCGTCCGGCGCGGCTTCGACTCGGAATTGGCGTACGACGCCGTCCGCTCCCACCGCCGCGCGGCCTGACGCTCCTTGCGCGTACCCCCGCCGGGGGATACCCTCTCGGACACGGGCCGTATGGCCCCTGTGAGACTGAATAACGGCATTTGCAGCGGTTTTTGATCAACAACTTGAAGACACGTACAGACATCCGGAAATCGACGGCACGCAGGCGCGAAAGGAGAATCGAAGCGCGCAGCTAGTCGTCGCCGGACGCCCATAGGGGCAGATAGACCGACGCAGCCTGGTGTCTCGCGGGGGCATGACAAGCCCGCTTGACTGAGACAACCGAGCCCGCCCACGGCGGGAGAACCGGAGACACCGGAATGGAGATCGTGCTGGCAGCTGTGGTGGCGGCAATCGTGTCCGGCGCCGTCGTGTTGCTCGCCCAGCGAACGGCGCCGCGCGCCCGCATGGCGGGCCCGGTGAGCCCGCCGGCGCCCGCGCCTCGCGGACGCGACGGGCACGGGCCGCCCGCGAAGGAGCGCTCCGAGCCCGCGGCACCGCCGCCGGCGGAGACCGTCAGCGACATCGAGCACGAGCTGCGCGAGCGGAGGGCCGAGATCGCGCGCGCCGAGGAGCGCATCCTCGGCAAAGAGCAGTCGGTCGACGTCCGGCTGGCGGAGCTCGAGCGGCGCGAGCGGTCGCTCGAGGACCGAGCTCGCAACCTGGAGCACCAGGGAGAGGAGCTGAAGCGGGCGCGACAGCGGCAGCTGAAGGAGCTCGAGCGGATCGCGGGCCTGAGCATCAGCCAGGCCAAGCAGATCCTGCTCAAGGAGCTGGAGGACGAGCTGCGCCACGAGAGCGCCGTGCTGATCCGCCACGTCGAGGAGGAGGCGCGCCAGGACGCCGACCGCCGGGCGCGCAGCATCCTCTCGACGGTGATGCAGCGCGTCGCGGGGGGCCACGCCGCCGAGACGACCGTGTCCGTGGTCCAGCTCGAGTCGGACGAGATGAAGGGCCGGATCATCGGCCGCGAGGGCCGCAACATCCGCGCGCTCGAGAGCCTCACGGGGATCGACTTCATCGTCGATGACACGCCGTCGGCGGTGATCCTGTCCGGCTTCGACGGCGTGCGCCGCGAGATCGCGCGGCTGACGCTCGAGAAGCTGCTCCAGGACGGGCGCATCCACCCGGCGCGGATCGAGGAGTCCTTCTACCAGGCGAAGTCGGAGATCGCGAATCATGTGCAGGAGGTCGGCGAGGAGGCCGTCTTCGAAGCCGGCATCGGGTCGCTGCATCCCGAGCTGACGAAGCTGATGGGCAGGCTCCGCTACCGCACCAGCTACGGCCAGAACGTGCTCGCCCACTCGATCGAGTGCGCAAAGCTGGGCGGCCTGCTTGCAGCCGAGCTGGGCGCGAGCGAGGCCACGGCAACGCGCGCCGCGTTCCTCCACGACATCGGCAAGGCGGTCACGCATGAGATCGAGGGCCCGCACGCGCTCGTGGGCGGCGAGCTCGCCCGCCGGTACAAGGAGCCCGAGGCGGTCGCTCACGCGATGGAGTCGCACCACAACGAGGTCGAGCCGCAGACCGTCGAGGCGGTCATCGTGCAGGTCGTCGACGCCCTGTCAGGCGCCCGGCCCGGCGCGCGCGGGGAGTCGCTCGAGAACTACGTCAAGCGCCTCCGCGACCTGGAGGAGATCGCACAGCGCCAGCCCGGGGTGGAGAAGGTGTACGCGATGCACGCGGGGCGCGAGATCCGCGTCGTGGTGAAGCCCACGGAGGTCGACGACGACCAGGCGGCGCTCCTGTCGCACACGATCGCGCGAGCGGTCGAGAAGGAGCTCGAGTACCCGGGCCAGGTGAAGGTGACGGTCATCCGCGAGAGCCGTGCGACCGAGTTCGCGAAGTAACGTTGCCGGCGTGAAGCGCTACCACGTCACCACCTTCGGGTGTCAGATGAACGAGCACGACTCGGAGCGCATGAAGGGCATGCTCGAGTCGCTCGGGTACGAGCAGGCCGAGACGCGCGACGACGCCGACCTGATCCTGTTCAACACGTGCTCGATCCGCGAGTCGGCTGACAGCCGCTTCATCGGCAACCTCGGCGAGGCCAAGCGCCTCAAGACCGAGAACCCGGAGCGGGTCGTCGGAGTGGGGGGATGCTGGGCGCAGTCGGTGAAGGACGAGGTCTTCGAGCGCTTTCCGTTCGTGGATGTCGCCTTCGGCCCGGGGCAGATCCACCGCCTCGCAGAGTTCCTGACGAGCGACAGCCTGACCGCGCAGGGCTACTTCGAGTTCGAGGGCTTCTCGGGCCACCTGCCGATGAAGCGCGAGCGCGAGTTCCAGGCGTGGGTGCAGATCACCGTCGGCTGCAACATGCGCTGTGCGTTCTGCATCGTCCCGTCCACGCGCGGGCACGAGGTGAGTCGTGACCCGGGCGAGCTCGTTGCGGAGATCGCGCGCCTCGCCGACGACGGTGTCCGCGAGGTCACGCTGCTCGGCCAGAACGTCAACTCCTACGGGCGCGACCTGCCGAAGGAGGCCCGGGTCAGCTTCGCCGAGCTCCTGGCGCGCGTGGATGCGATCGACGGCATCGATCGCATCCGCTACACGAGCCCGCATCCCACCTACATGCGCGAGGACGTGATGCGCGCGCACGCCGAGCTGCCCTCGCTGTGCGAGCACATCCACCTGCCGCTCCAGTCGGGCTCGACCCGGATCCTCAAGGCGATGAAGCGCCCGTACACGCGGGAGCGCTATCTCGACCGCGTCGCGCAGATCCGCGAGCACGTGCCCGACGTCGCGCTCACGACCGACATCATCGTCGGCTTCCCGGGGGAGACCGAGGACGACTTCCGCGAGACGCTCGAGGTCGTCGAGCAGGTGCGCTACGACTCGGCCTTCACCTTCATCTTCTCCCCGCGCCGCGGAACGGTGGCCGCGGACCTGCCCGACCAGCTTCCGCATCCGGTCAAGCGCGAGCGCATGGAGCGGCTGGTCGAGCTGGTGCAGCGCAATGCGACGGAGCGCGCCCAGCGCTTCGTCGGCCGCACGATGGAGGTCCTCGTCGAGGGGCCGTCGCGCACCGACCCGTCGAAGCTCCGCGGCCGCACGCGTCATAACAAGACGGTGAACTTCAGCGGCGTCGCCCGAGCCGGCGAGCTCGTGGACGTCGAGATCGGCTCCGCCACCAGCACGACGCTGGCCGGCGAAGAGAGCCTGCTCGCGCGGGTCGGCTGAGCGCGCCGTCCGTCATCGCGATCTTCGGCCCGACCGCCGTCGGCAAGACGGCCGTGGCCGTTGCGGTCGCGGAGCGGCTCGATGGCGAAGCAATCGCGATCTCGGCCGACGCCCTCCAGGTCTACGAGGGCATGCCGATCCTGACCGGCGCGGCGAGCGAGGACGAGCGCGCGCAGCTCGACCACCGGCTCATCGGGTTCGTCCCGATCAGCCACACGTTCTCGGTGGGCGAGTTCATGCCGCTCGCGCACAAGGAGATCGACGGGGCGCTCGCCGCCGGACGGACGCCGATCGTCGTGGGCGGGACCGGCCTCTACCTCCGCGCGGCGCTGTCGGAGCTCGACCTGAAGCCGCCGCCGCCGGCTGAGCTGCGCAAGCGGCTCGAGGAAGAGGCCGACCGGATCGGCCCCGAGGCGCTGCATGCGCGGCTCGCCCAGCGCGCGCCGCAGGCGGCCGAGAAGGTCCCGCCGGCCGACCGCAGCCGCGTCATCCGCCTGCTGGAGCTGCTCGAGATGGGCGCGCTCGAGGACGAGGAGCCGCAGGTCGAGTCACAGCTCTGGACCGAGGACACCCGCCGCCCGACGCTTCTGGTGGGACTGACCATGGACCGCGCCGAGCTGTACGAGCGGATCGACCGGCGCGTCGACACGATGGTCGGCGCGGGCGCGCTCGAGGAGGTCAAGGCGGCGCACGACGCGGGCGCGTCGGTGACCGCGCGGAAGGCGCTCGGCTTCCAGGAGCTCCTGGTCGGAGACATCGAGGCGATGAAGACGAAGAGCCGCCAGTACGCGCGGCGCCAGCTCACCTGGATGCGGAAGCTGCCGAACGTCCACCTGATCGACGTGACCGGACGGGGCCCGGACGACGTCGCCGACGAGATCGTGCGTCAGTTGCCGTCCGACCCAGGCTCGGGCTGAGCCTCGATCTTCTCGGTCGGCGTCTGCTCGACCGCGGCCGCTTCCTCACGCGCCGCCTCCTCGCGCTCGAGGAATCGCTGCGCCTCCTCGCGGGCGAGGTCGCCGAGCCGCTCGGAGATCTCGAGGACCTCGCCGATCAGGCGGCGGCGCTCGTCCCCGATCGCCTCGGCGCTGCGCTTCAGCGCGTCGATGCGCGCCTGACCCTCGGCGCGCATCTGCTCGATCTCCTGGGCGAGCTTGGCGCGAGTGTCCGCCGCCTCGCGATTCGCTGCCTCGCGGACGTCGTCCGCCTCGCTCTGCGCGCGCTGCACCCTGTCGTCGGCCTGCGCCCGCGAGCGCTGCGTGATCTCGTCCGCGGTCTCGTGCGCGCGCTGCAGGAGCCCGCTGGTCTCCTCGCTCACCTGCTCGAGTGCGTGCCTGATCGCGGATTGGGGCGACGAGGAGATCTCGAGCTCGGCGATCGCCTGGTTGACCTCCTCGACGTACCGGTCGACGGCGCCGCGGTCATAGCCGCGTAGGGCCATCGGGAAGTCCACGTCGCGCGCGGCGTGGGCCGCCCTGCCTCCCGTAGCCGGCGGCGAGCGGTGGTGCACGGCGCGCGTGCGCTCGGTTTCCTCCCCGTTGGCGGGCTCTTCACTCGCCATGGCACTGATGTTATTCGTGCAAGCCGGCTGAGCGTGGTCGATATCTTGCGCGCGGCTTGAAATTCGAGAAATGGAACGCGCTGGGCAATGACTATGTGATCGTCGAACGGGACGACCTCCCGTTCGACCTTACGCCTGAGCGCGTCCGGCGGATCTGCGCGCCCCACAGTGGCCTCGGCTCCGACGGCCTCCTGCTCCTGTCACCGCCGCAGTCGCGCGGCTTCGTGGCCCGCTTGCAGATCTTCAATCCGGACGGGTCCGAGGCCGAGCTCTCGGGCAACGGCGCGCGCGAGGCGATCATGTACCTGCGCCGGCGCGGCTGGACCGAGTCCGACACCTTCTCGATCGAGACCAAGGCGGGCGAGATCCGGCCGACGATCACCGGCGAGCACACCTGCACCGTCGACATGGGCCGCGCGAAGCTCGTGGGCGACGGCACGCTGACGAGCGACGATCGCGAGTTCGCCTACCACCACATCACCGTCGGCAACCCGCAGACGGCGATCGAGGTGGACGACCTCGACTTCGACCTGCCCCGTTACGGCGCGCCGATCGAGTCGAACACGGAGCTGTTCCCGAACCGCACGAACGTGTCCTTCTGGCGTCGCGACTCGGACGACGAGATCACCGCGCGCATCTACGAGCGCGGCGTGGGGGAGACGATGTCGTCCGGGACCGGCGCCAGCGGCGCCGCCGTGGCGGCCGTGCTGAAGGGCGCGGACAGTCCGGTGACGGTGCACCTCGACGGTGGCGACCTCGAGGTCGAGGTTGGAGAGGACCTGCATGTCAACCTGACCGGATGGGCCGTGCCCGTTTACAGCGGCACGCTCGCCGAGGACTTCTTGAAGGAGCTGAATGAAGCCGAGTAGCCGCCTGGAGCGGATCCCGCCGTACCTGTTCGCCGAGCTCGAGCGGAAGGTCGCCGCCAAGAAGGAGCAGGGCGTCGACGTGATCAGCCTGGGCATCGGCGATCCCGACACGCCGTCTGCCGAGCTGACGGTCGAGGCGCTGCAGCGCGCGGCCGCCGATCCCGGCACGCACCAGTACCCGTCGAACCGCGGTCGCCCGGACTTCCGCGAGGCGGTAGCCGCGTTCTACGAGCGCCGCTTCGGCGTCACGCTCGACCCGGCAACCGAGATCATCCCCGCGCTCGGCGCGAAGGAATGCGTCTTCAACCTGAACCTCGCCTTTCTCGATCCGGGCGACGTAGCCCTCGCGGCGGACCCGGGCTACCCGGTCTACACCGGCGGGCCGCTGCTCGTGGGAGCGGAGCCGGTCCTGATGCCGCTGCTGCGGGAGCGCGGGTTCGCGCCCGACCTGGGCGCGATCGAGGCAGATGCACGCGAGAGGGCGCGGCTCATGTACCTCAACTACCCGAACAACCCGACCGGGGCGATCGCCCCAGACGGCCTGTTCGAGGAGGCGGTCGCGTTCGGAAAGGAGAACGACGTCCTCGTCGTCCACGACGCGTCATACACGGAGACGACGTTCGACGGGTACGTCGCGCCCAGCTTCCTCGCGACGGATGGTGCGAAGGACGTCGGAGTCGAGGTCTTCTCGCTGTCCAAGGGCTACAACATGACCGGCTGGAGGACGGCGGCGATCGTCGGCAACGCCGCCGCGATCGAGGAGTACTGGCGCCTCAAGACGAACATCGACTCGGGCATGTTCGACGCCGTCCAGGTCGCCGCTGCCGCGACGCTCGAGCAGGGCGACGACTTCGCCCGCGAGATGTCGGCCGTCTACCAGCGCCGGCGCGACCTGGTGTGCGACGCGCTCCGCGAGATCGGCGTGGACGTGACGCCGCCTAAGGGCACGATCTACATCTGGGCGCCGGTGCCGGAGGGTCATGACTCGGCGTCCTATGCCGAGCACGTGCTCGAGGAGTCGGGCGTCGTGGTCTCACCCGGAGGCGCGTACGGCCCCAACGGCGAGGGCTTCTTCCGCATCTCGCTGACCGTGCCCGACGAGCGCCTGACCGAGGCGGTCGAGCGCCTCCGGTCGAGCCTCTCGAGGTAGCGGTGCACTACTGCGGCATCGAGCCGGGTCCCGGGACGCACCACCTCTGCGTCCTCCGCGAGCTCCGGACCGACGATCCGCCGGTCAAGCTCCAGGCGCGCTTCTATGAGCCGGGAAGCGCCGATGCGGTGGTGGCGCGCATCGGCACGCTCGGTGAAGTGGTGGTGGCGGTTGCGGCGCCGATGACCGAGTCCAGCCACGGCCGGGAGCGGCGCGCCTGCGACCACATGCTCCGGCACACGGGGATCCCGCCGCGCCCGTTCACCGAGGATGGCGCGAGGCTTTTCGAGGACCTTTCGCCGCTCGGCATATTCGAGCCCGACAGCGACGAGCGCGAGGGCAACGTGTCGGACACCGCCTACGAGGAGACGCCGGTGTTCGAGACGAACGCGGAGGGCGTGTTTGCCGCGCTCGAGAACAGGCGGCTGCCCGCGCGCCGGCACCCGCTGGGCGTGCAGCGCCGCATAGAGAACCTGCTCGACAACCACGTCATCGACGAGGGCGGTGACCTGTGGCACCGCCGGATCGACGAGATCGAGGCGGCCGCGGCGGCGGTCTGCGCACACCGGTTCGCCGTCGGGCACGCGCGCTGGATGGGCGACCCCGCCGAGGGCGTGATCGTGCTGCCGGGCTCTGGCCCGGTGCAGCCCTTCGCGACCGAGGGAGTCATGCCCCCGGTCACCCGAGTCCCGCTGTAGCTTGCAGATTCGCTCCGCCACCCCTGAGGACGCGGAGGCGATCGGCGAGGTGCTCGAGGCCGCCGGCATCGCCGCCTGGGGCGACTTCCTGGGGCGAGAGCGGATCGTCCTCGCGAACATGGGCTATCAGCACCCCGCGGAGCTAGTCGCGGTGGACGACGACGGAGTGGCCGGTTTCGTCGCGTGGCACGAGGAGACCGGCGAGATCACGCGCCTTTACACCCACCCGAGGGCGTGGGGCCGCGGGATCGGCACGGCGCTGCTCGACCGCGCGCTTGAGGCGCTCCGCGCCGCCGGGCACGCCCAGGCGTGGCTCTACACCGAGGAGCGAAACGAGCGCGGCGTGCGCTTCTACGAGAACCGAGGCTGGCGGGTCGCGGGTGAGCCGCGCGTGCGGGACTGGCATGGCGCGCGGCTGGTCGAGCCCCGATACGTCAAGGACCTGTAGTTTCCGCACGCGATGGGCTTCCTGCAGCCGTCGCCTCCGCCGTTCGACCTCGAGGAGTGGAAGCGGCAGCCCTTCCTGACGCGGCTGAAGGCGAACGCCCAGGACTGGGCGGTCAACGGCTTCGGCACGCCCGGCGTCGTCTACGTCCTCTACATCGTCAAGCTGGCGATCTACCTCGTCGGCGCGTTCATCCTGATCGGCGCGACGACCCCCGGCTTCGGCGGGCTCGGCGACTTCACCGACTGGTGGAGCCAGCCGATCACCTTCCAGAAGTTCGCGGTCTGGACGCTCGTCTGGGAGATCCTCGGGCTGGGGTCGGGGTCGATGATGCTCGCGCTCCGGTTCAAGCCCCCGATCGGCGGCGTCCTCTACTGGCTGCGCCCGGGCACGGTGCGGCTGCCGCCGTGGCCGGACAAGGTCCCGCTCACCGAGGGGTTCCGCCGCACGATCTTCGACGTCGCGCTGTACGCCGCCGTGCTCGCGGTCGGCATATTCCTGTTCGCCTCCAATGGGGATCCGGAAGGGGTGCGGCTCGACACCACCTGGATCGCCGTCCTGCTCGGCCTGGTTGCGCTGCTCGGGCTGCGCGACAAGGTCCCGTTCCTCGCTTCGCGCCCCGAGGTCTACGGGTTTGTGTTGCTCGTCTCGCTCTTCCCGCTGGAGGAGCTCGATTCCGGCCTGGCAGTTCATCTTCTTCTTCATCTGGTGGGGTGCCGCCGCGTCCAAGCTCAACCACCACTTCCCGTACGTGATCCAGGTGATGATCTCCAACACGCCCTGGAACCGGTCGCGGAAGTTCAAGTCGAAGATGTACCGCGACTACCCGAACGACCTGCGGCCCTCAGGCCGGGCGGCGCTGGGCGCTCACCTGGGCACGGCGTGGGAGTTCGGGATGCCGTTGCTCCTGATCGCGTCGGACGGCGGCACGATCGGGACGATCGCGCTGATCGGCATGCTCATGTTCCACGCCCACATCTTCTCGACGTTCGCGATGGGCGTGCCGATGGAGTGGAACCTGTTCATGCTGTTCGGCCTGTGTTTCCTGTTCGGCGAGTACGGCGACTACCCGCTCGGGAATCTCGACCACCCGCTGCTTTGGGCGCTGCTGATCTTGATCGGCGTCGTGATGCCGGTGGTCGGCAACCTCCGGCCGGACAAGATCTCCTTCCTGCCCTCGATGCGCTACTACGCGGGCAACTGGGCCACGACGATGTGGCTCTTCCGCAAGGACACGGGCGCGGAGGAGAAGTTCGACCGCGAGATCTACAAGGTGGCGCCGATCGCGGTCGACCAACTGGCGCAGAGCTACGACGTCGAGACCGCCAACTACATCCTCGAGAAGGGGCTCGCGTTCCGCGCGATACACAGCCACGGACGCGCGCTTAACGCCCTGTTCGCGCGTGCTGCCGCGCCGCGCGACGTGGACGACTACCTGGTGCGCGAGGGCGAGGTGATCTCCGGCATCGTCACCGGCTGGAACTTCGGGGACGGGCACTTCCACCACGAACAGCTGCTCGACGCCGTGCGCGAGCAGGTGCAGTTCGAGCCGGGCGAGCTGCGGGTCGTCATGCTCGAGTCGCAGCCTGCGCACATCCAGAAGCAGAACTACCGGATCCACGACGCGGCCACCGGCCTGATCGAGGAGGGCTGGATCAAGGTGCGCGACATGATCGAGCGCGGCCCGTGGCTCGAAGAGAGCTTCGAGTTCCCGGTCGAGGTCACGCGAAAGGCCGAGCACCCGCCGGAGCCAGCGCCGGTCGCGTGAGCAGCGCGATCGTCGTCGGGTCGGGGCCCAACGGGCTCGCGTGCGCCGTGGCGCTCGCCCGCGAGGGCGTGGACGTGACGGTGCTCGAGGCGGAGGACACGATCGGCGGCGGCGCCCAGAGCGGGGAGGCGACCGTTCCGGGCCTCGTGCACGACTTCTGCTCCGCGGTGCACCCGATGGCCGTGGGTTCGCCGTTCCTGAACTCGCTCGGGCTCGAGCGCCACGGGCTCGAATGGCGCTGGCCCGAGGTTGACTGCGCCCATCCGCTCGACGACGGCACGGCGGGCGCGATGTACCGCTCCGTTGAGGCGACGGAGGAGGCGCTCGGCGCGGACGGGGCGGCTTGGCGGCGCGTCTTCGGCGCTCCGTCCTCGTCCTTCGAGTCGCTCACCGACGATCTCTTCCGGCCCTTCGTCCACATCCCGCGGCACCCGCTGCGTCTCATCCGCTTCGGCCTCCCGGCCGCGATGCCGGCGACGGTCCTCGCGCGCGCGTGGAAGACGCCCCAGGCGCGGGCACTCTTCGGCGGCATCGCCGCTCACGCGATCAGCCCGCTCAACCGGCCGATGAGCTCATCGGTCGGCACCGCCCTGATCTGCGCCGGCCACGCGTTCGGCTGGGCGGTCGCACGCGGGGGCTCGGGCTCGATCACGAATGCGCTCACATCCGCGCTGCGCGAGCGGGGCGGGAAAATCGAGTGCGGGGTGCGGGTGCGTTCTCTCGACGAGGTCTCCCAGGCCGACGCCGTCGTGTTCGACCTGGCGCCCGGCGCGGTCGCAGACATCGCGGGTGATCGCCTGCCCACGCGTGTTGCCCGCGCGTACCGGCGCTACCGCCATGGCCCCGCTGCCTTCAAGGTCGACCTGGCCGTCGAGGGCGGCGTGCCGTGGACGAACGAGGCCTGCCGGCGGGCGGGCACGGTGCATTGCGGCGGGTCGCTGGAGGAGATCGTCGCCGGCGAGCGCGAGGTCAACCGCGGCCGCATGCCTGAGAGCCCGTTCGTCCTGGTCGGCCAGCAATACCTCGCGGATCCCGAACGCTCGAACGGCGACGTCCACCCGGTGTGGGCCTACGCGCACGTGCCGAACGGCTACCCGGGCGACGCCGAGGAGGCCGTGATCGCTCAGATGGAGCGGTTCGCGCCCGGGCTGCGCGAGCGGATCGTCGCCCGCTCAGTCCGCACGCCGACCGAAATCACCGCGCGGAACGCGAACTACATCGGCGGCGACATCATCACCGGCGCGAACACGCCGTGGCAGGTGCTGATCCGGCCGCGGCTCGCGCTCGACCCGTACGCCACCGGCATCCCCGGCGTGTTCATCTGCTCGGCCGCGACCCCGCCCGGGGCGGGTGTGCACGGCATGAACGGCTACAACGCCTCGCAGTCCGCCCTGCGTGGGCTCAGCGCGCGCTAGGCCGGCGTCGCGTCGAGCGTCTGCCTGAGGCCCGTCTTCAGGTCCCGCGGGCTGTAGCCGAGCTCGCGCATCGCCTTGTCGTGCTTCGCCCAGTAGGTGACGCCGTCCGACGCCCTGATCGCCTCACCGAAGTTCGGCGGGAAGCCCATGACCGGGCCCACCACCGGACCGAGCGGCGCCGAGACCTTCATCAGCGCTACCGGCAGCGTCGCCTTGGGCGCCTTCTTCCCGCACAGCTCGGCGGTCTGGTTGATGAGGTCGTCCATGCGCGCGATCTGGCCGCCGAGCACGTACGACTCGCCGACGACGCCGTTGTCGAGCGCGAGCAGGATCCCGTCGGCCACGTCGTCGATGTAGACGAGGTTCAAGCCGAGCTCTGGAAACACCTTGGCGCGCAGCTTGCCGGTGCGCGTCTGGTCGATGAAGTTGCCGAGCTCCGAGTGGTCGCCGGGGCCGTAGACGCCTCCGGGCTGCACGATCACGATCGGCGCACCCTTCCCGATCCTGTCCTTCGCGATCTGATGCGACCTGTACTTCGTCTCGTCGTAGCACGTGAGGAAGCCTTCGCTCTCGTCGCGCTGGTAGGCCTCGTCGACCACCTGCTCCTTCGTATTGCCGAACACGTTGACGGTGGAGACGTAGACGATCCGGTTGACGCCGGACTCGATCGCGGCGTCGAGCACGTTCTCGGTGCCGTTCACGTTCGATTCGTGCATCGCCTGACGGTCCTTCTTCGGGATGCCGACCTTGTAGATCGCGGCCCCGTGGATGCACGCGTCGGTCCCCTCGAGGCCGCTTCTCATCACCGCGGTGTCCGAGAGGTCGCCCTGGAGGAGCGTGCAGCCCAGCTCGCGCAGCCGCGCCGCCTTGTCAGGCGAGCGCACGAGCGCCACCACCTCGTCGCCTCGTGCGCGGAGCTTCTCCGCGACCTTGCCGCCGATGAATCCGGTGCCCCCGGTGAGGAAAACTCGCATGGCCGGACCCTATCCTGAGTACGTGGCCGAGTACGGCAACGGCATACGCAACCCGCGCGCGCGGCAGCGCGCGTTCTGCATCGGCGCGGCGCCCGAGGACGTCGATTTCACGGAGCTGCGCGAGCTTCTCCGGACCGCCGGCGTAGCCGTGACCGGCGAGATGAGCCAGCACAGGCCGCAGCCGGACCCGGACCGCTACTTCGGCAAGGGCAAGCTCTCGGAGCTGAAGCAGGCGGCGAAGGCGGCCGACGCCAACCTGATTGCCTGCGACGACGAGCTCCTCCCACGCCAGGAGCGCAACCTCGAGCAGGCGATCGGCCTCCCGGTGATCGACCGCACGGCGATCATCCTCGACATCTTCGCCGACCACGCGCACACCGCTGAGGGCAAACTCCAGGTCGAGCTGGCGCAGCTCGAGTACAACCTCGCGCGCATGCGCGGGCTCTGGACGCACCTCGAGCGGCTCGGTGCCGGTCGTATGGACGGCGGCATCGGAACACGAGGCCCGGGCGAGACGCAGATCGAGACGGACCGCCGTCTCGCGCGCGACCGCATCTCCGCGTTGAAGCGCCGGCTCGAGCACACCAAGGCGACCCGCGGCGTCATGCGTGCCGAGCGCGAGCGCGCGGCGCTGCCGACGGTCGCGCTCGCCGGGTACACGAACGCGGGCAAGTCGACGCTGCTGAACGCGCTTACCGGTGCCGATGTAGGGGTCGCCGAGCGCCTCTTCCACACGCTCGACCCGACGACCCGCTCGTTCGAGATCAGCGGCAGGACGTATCTCGTCACCGACACCGTCGGCTTCATCCGCAAGCTGCCTCACCAACTCGTGGATGCGTTTGCGGCGACGCTCGAGGAGGCCCTGAACGCCGACCTGATCCTGCACGTGGTGGACGCGTCCGTCCCCGAGGACGAGCTGCTTGCGATGATCGACGCCGTGGACGACGTGCTCGTCGAGGTCGGCGCGGCCGAGAACTCGCGCCTGCTCGTGCTGAACAAGGTCGACCAGCTCGACGACGAGCGCCGGCGGGAGCTCTCGTACCGCCATTCCGACGCCGTCCAGGTGTCGGCGAAGACGGGGGAGGGGCTCGACGCGCTGGCCGAGGCGGTCGAGGCGAAGTTCCTCTCCAGCCTGCGCCGGATGGAGCTGCTCGTCCCGTACGAGGAGGGCAGCCGCCTCTCCGAGCTGCACGACCTGGCCGGCGAGATGGAGCGCGAGGACACGCCCGCAGGCGTTCGCGTCCGTGCCCGCGTGCCCGCGGGTGCCGCAGCGCGCTTCGAGCGGTTCTCGGTCAACGGGCAGCCCGAGTGAGGCTCGAGTACCGCCGGCTCGACGACGGGGCGAAGGCTCCGGTGCGCGCGCACGAGGGCGACGCCGGCCTCGACCTGCACGCGAACGAGGCGGCGCACATCGATCCAGGTGACCGCGCAAGCGTGGGCACCGGCATCGCCGTCGCCATCCCGGACGGCCACGCCGGCCTGGTCGTGCCGCGCTCCGGCCTCGCGGCGCGACACGGCGTAACGCTTGTCAACACGCCTGGGCTGATCGACTCGGGCTATCGCGGCGAGTTGCGCGTCCTCTTGCTGAACACCGACCGGCAGAAGGCGTTCAAGGTGGCGCCGGGCGACCGGATAGCGCAGCTCGTGCTGGTGAAGGTCGAGTCGCCGGAGCCGGCCGAGGTGGGGGAGCTGTCCGAGACGAAGCGCGGCGAGGGCGGCTTCGGCTCGACGGGCCTGTGATGGCCGCCGACCGGCTGGGACCTCTAGGCAGCCGCCCGGTTGCCAAAACCCATGACTGTCATGGCTTACGGCAACCGCATCGCTTCGTGCGGCTAGGCGAGGCGCGGCTCGAGCTCGACCGGGCAGCTCAGGCTCTTCGCGACGTTGCAGTGCCGGTGGGCCTGCTCGCACAGCTTCAGGACGCGCTCCTCGCTCGCATCGCCCTCGATCGTGATCCGCGGGCGTAGGACCACGCGCGTGAACCGGTCTTCCGGCATGTCGGCCTCGCAGTCGTCCTCGTAGGCGACGACGTCTATGCGCGCCTTCGCCGCGAGATGGAGAAACCAGAGCATCTGGCAGGAGGAGGCCGCGGCCAGCAGCAACAGCTCGGGATTCGCAAGCCGGGAGTCGCCCTTCTCCTCGGCCGTGGTCAGGGTGACGGTCTGCTCGGAGACGCGGGCCGTGTGCGTGCGGTCGTAGTCCTCCCAGCCGAGCCCGGTCGAGCCCGTCCACGACGTGCGGGCGCTGAACTTCACGCCGCGCGCAGCTCCGCCATGCCCTCCTCGATCGTCTTGACCGGCTCGTAGCCGAGCTCGCTGCGGGCCTTGGAGATGTCGATCGTGCATTCCATCGCCGAGAGCCACACCGCGAGGCGGGTGAGGGGTGGGGTAGAGGTACGGCGGAGCGCGCCCCAGATGCCTTCCGAGACGGCTGCCAGCGGCTTCGCGACCGCGACCGGGACGCTCCGGTCTGGCATCTCGACGTCCGCCGTCGCCATCAGCTCGGTGATGAAGTCGCGGAACACGACCGGGTCGCCGTCGGTGACGAAGTACGCGTTGCCGGGCTTGCCGCGCATCGCGGCGAGGACGAGGCCCTCGACGACGTTGTCCACGTGCGTGGTCGAGGTCCTGTGCCCGCCGCCGCCGATCCAGGAGAAGCGCCCCTTGGCGACCGCCTCCTTGAGCGCCGGGACGATCGTCGTGTCGCCAGGGCCCCACACGAGCCGCGGTCGCAGGACGACCGTCTCGAAGCCGTCCCGATTCGCGTCGAGCACGGCCTGCTCCGCCATCGCCTTGGTCGCCGGGTAGTGCGCCTTCGAGTCGGGCCGCAGCGGGACGCGCTCGTCCGCGTTGACGAGCGGCTGGCCGACCAGGAGCGCCGCCTCGGTCCCGACGTGCACGAAGCGCCGGGCGCCGGCCTCGCGGCACGCCCGCAGCGCGTTCTCGGTGCCGGTGACGTTGCCGCGCACGAAGTCCTCCCGCCGACCCCAGTCGCCGAGCGAGGCGGCGGCGTGGAACGCGCACTCGCAGCCCCGCGCGCCGTCCGCCATCGCCGCGACGTCGTCGAGGTCGCCCATGACGGCGTGAGCACCCGCATCCCGGACCTTCGCGGCGGACGCGTCCGAGCGGGCGAGCGCCCTGACGGTCCAGCCGTCCCTGACCAGGCGGCGGATCAGCCGCCCACCGATGAAGCCGGAGCCGCCGGTTACGAAAGCCGTGTCAGCCATGCGCGGAGACTGCGCTCAAGCTACACCCGCCGCCCGCCGCGCGCTCATGTGCGCCGCCTCCTCCAGCGCGTCGCCGGGGAGCGGGTCGAGCTCGATGCCGAGCGCCAGCTCGATCAGGCGGTCGGCCAGCCACACGTTCTTCGGCAGCAGGGGACCGTGGAGGTAGGTGCCGATCACGTTGCCTCTGCGGACGCCCTCGAACCCGTCCTTGCCGTTGTTGCCGTGTCCCTTCAGTACGCGTCCGAGCGGCTGCGCGCCCTCGCCGAGGTACGTGCGGCCGCCGTGGTTCTCGAAGCCGGCGATCACGCGCGGCCCGGTCCCGAGGTCCGCCTCGATCGCGCAGTTGCCGATCAGCCGCGGGCCCGGCTCACGGACGGTGCGCAGGTCCACGAGGCCGACGCCAGGGAGTTCCTCGTCGCCCATCGCGTAGCTGTGGCCGAGCAGCTGGTAGCCGCCGCACACGGCGAGCACGACCGCGCCGCGGTCCGCCGCGGCGTGCAGCGCGTCGCGCTTCGTCTCGACCATGTCGACTGCCACGGCCGCCTGGTCGCGATCCTGGCCGCCGCCCATGTAGAGCAGGTCCCACGCCTGCGGGTCCACCGGCTCGCGCATCGACGCGGCGCCGAGCTCGAAGCCGATCCCACGCCACTCGCAGCGTGCCCGCAGCACGGCGATGTTGCCGCGGTCGGCGTAGATGTTCATCAGGTCGGGATAGAGGGCGCAGACCCGCAACGCGCTCATACGGCCTCCAGCACGACGACGTCGCTGCCCACGTATTCCGGGGTCGGCGGTACGCGGCGAACCCCTTTCGGGGCGAAGCCGTGCGGCGTCGCCTCGGCTTCGAACTGGTCCGCACGCAAGGTGTCGAGAACGAGCGTCGAGAACTCCTCGGTGCGTTCGCCCTCCGGCGACACGGCCTCGCGGTGACGGTCGATCAGGAACCAGTCCTTCACGCGCCTGATGCCGGTCGGCGTGGACGAGTAGACCCAGCCCTCGTACTCGCGGATGTCGGGGACGGGCGGCCCGAGCTCCTCATCCGGCACGCCCTCGAACGGGTTTGCAAGCGCTGCGGCGAATGTCCCGCCGACATCGAGGTGACTGCGCACGGCGGCGAACATCGAGCGGCGTCCGTCGGGGCCGCCAAGTAACTGAACCACCTGCATCGGGGAGATGACGAGTGCAAAGGACCGCCCAAGCTCGAACGAGCGAGCGTCGCCGGGCTCCGCATCCACCTGGAGACCGCGTTCGCGCGCGCGCACGCGCAGGGCCTCGACCAGCTCCGCGTCGGTGTCGATCCCCGTCACGTCGTGCCCGCGCGATGCAAGGTCGAGGGCGACCCGCCCCGTCCCGCAGCCCAGGTCGAGGATGGGGCCTTCCGTGCCCTCGGCGAGCTCGCGCCAGACGTCGACGTCTGCCAGGTACGCGGCGCACTCGACGTCGTGCCAGATCGCGGTCAGGCTGCCCATGGCCTCGCAAGCCCGCGATCGGCGAGCACGTCGCGCAGCTCGAGCAGCGCCGTGTAGGTGGGGAGCGCGAACAGGCGGCCGCCGGGCTCGACGCCGGCGACGGCCGAGTCGAGCGAGCGCCAGAGGTCGCGGTCCACGGCGGGCTCGGCCTCGATCCCGGCGTACTTCAGCCGCAGCGCCATCTCCTCCGCGCGCGTCCCCGAGCAGGTCACCCGCCGCACGTGGCCGGCCAGCAGCTCGAAGTCCGCGTCCCAGACCCACGAGACGTCGCGCCCGTCGGCGATCTTGTCGTTCAGCGCGATCCAGAGGTCGAGCTCGCGGCCTTCGAGAATCAGCGTGCGCAACACCTCGTTCGCGCCGGCGGGGTTCTTCACGAGCAGGATCGACACGTCGCGGCCGTCGACAGGAATCGTCTCCACGCGCCCGAACGCGGCCGTTTGCGCCTCGAGCGATGTCTTCACCTGGTCGAGCGACGCGCCGAGCTCGAGCGCGGCGGCCGCCGCGGCGACGGCGTTGTAGACGTTGTAGAGACCGGGGAGGGGGAGGCGGATATCGGCGGACCCCGCGGGAGTGCGCAGCGACACGCGCGAGCCGGCCATCCCGTCGAGCTCGACCCGCTCGGCGACCACCTCGGGCTCGGGACGCGTCCGTCCGCAGTTCGGACAGCGGTAGCGGCCGAGGTGGCCGAGGTAGACCGCCTCGTAGTCGTAGGGCGTGCCGCAATTTCGGCAGTGCTTCGAATCGGCCGCGTGCTGCAGCTCGGGCAGCGCCTGCGAGTCGTCCGAGACGCCGAAGTAGACGACGCCGGGACGCTCCCGGCCGAGGTCCGCGACCAGCGGGTCGTCCGCGTTCAGCACGAACCGCGCCGATCCCGCACGGTCCTCGACCAGCTCGGCCCAGCGATCGGCGAGCAGCTCGAGCTCGCCGTAGCGGTCGAGCTGGTCGCGGAACAAGTTGCAGAGCACGAAGGTGGCCGGCATCAGCTGTTGCGCCACCGCCGGCAGCCACGCCTCGTCGACCTCGAACAGCCCGAGCTCGCCGGGACGATGCCCGGCGTCGATCAGGGCGGTCGCGATGCCCCAGTGCATGTTCGACCCAGCCGCGTTGCGCACGACCGGCCGCCCTGCGCGCTCGAGGATCCCGGCGATCATCGAGGCGGTCGTCGTCTTGCCGTTGGTCGCGGACAGGAGCGTCGTGCCGCCCTCGAGTCGGCCGCCGAGGCGCGCGATCGCGCGCCGGTCGAGCCGCAGCAGGAGGCGCCCGGGCAGCGTCGTGCCACCACCGCGTCCGAGGCGGCGGCTCGCCGCCCGGACGAACCGGGCCAGTGCCAGCTTCAATCGCAGCATCAGGCGGCTTCCGTCGGGACGATCACCCGCAGCGACGCCTTGTCCACCGTCACCTCGAGCGGGAGCTCGGCGATCGGGTCGCCGTCCGCGTACACGGTGAAGGGCCGGTCCGCGACCACCTGAACGACCTCGCCCGTCTCGAACTTCCCGTACGGGCTGTCGACGTGCGTGCCTTTGAAGACCTTCGGCACCGCGGCGAGCCAGCGGAGCTTCCCGTGTTGCGCGACGGTCACGATGTCGAGCAGTCCGTCATCGAGCTTCGCGTGCGGGAACACGAACATCCCGCCGCCGTACGCCTTCGAGTTGCCCACCGCAACCGAATAGCCCACCACCTCGCGCTCCCTGCCGTCGACCGTGACGCGGAAGCGGGCGTGCTTCCAGCCGACCAGCGCCCGCAGGGCGGCATAGAGATAGACGAGATTGCCCTTCACGAGCTTCGCCTCGTTCGCGATCCGGTTCGCGTCCGAGTCGAACCCGAGGCTCGCAATGCCGACGAACGCACGGCCGTTGGCGACGCCCAGGTCGACGATACGCTCGCTGCCGTCCACGGCGACGCGCGCGGCCTCGCGCGGCTCGGTCGGGATCTTCAGCACGCGCGCGAAGTCGTTGCCGCGGCCGCTGGGGACGATCGCGAGCGGGCCCGCTCCTCCGCGCAGCGCTCCCGCCAGGGAGCCGACCAGCCCGTCGCCACCCACAGCGACGACCGTCTCACCGTCCGCGGCCGCGGTCCGGGCCTCCTCACGCGCGTGCTCGACGCTCGTCGTATCGACGACGCGGTACGGGACACCAAGGTGGGTGAGTTCCATCTCCACAGCCGGGACAGCGGTCAGGGCACGCCCGCCGGCGGCGGCGGGGTTGGCGAAGAGCGCGAGTCGGCGGTCGCTCACTCGGCGGTGCCCGCCGCCACGCGCGCAGCCCGCTGGGCCGCGAACTCACCGCGCGCGACGCCGCGGAGATGCTGCCCCTGCTCGAACTTCTCGATCTCGGCCTTGGCGATCCAGTCGTTCCCGACGAGCCGCTCGGCGTGCGGACTCTCCGGGTTGTCCGGGTTGAGGACGAGCAGGACGTCCTGCTGGACCGTGTGCCAGGCCTCATCGGGCGTGATGACCTCGGAGGCGACGAGCGCCTGCCCGGGACGCACGAGCCAGTGGAGCTCGAAGATGCCGAGCTTGTAGGCGTACAGGCAGCGGCCGTCCGAGAAGAGGAAGTTGAGACCCGAGAAGGCGGAGCTCTTGATGCACGTCTGGACGAGCTTCCGCAGCGAGGCGATCGTGCGATTGGAGTCGTAGTGGCACATGAGCCAGTTGAACATGTGCTCGGAGTCCGTCTCGCCCTGGGGCGGCGGGCATCCGTCCTCGCGCAGCTTCGGGTAGCGGAGCACCGTGCCGTTGTGCGAGAACGAGTACTCGCCCATCACGAAGGGATGCGTGTTGACGAGCGTCAGCCCGCCGAGCGTCGCGCGCCTCAGGTGGGCGTTGAAGATGCGCCCGCGCATCGAGGTCGCGCGGCGGAACTCGCCGTCGCTGTATGCCGCCTCGGGAAACCGCACGAGCTCGGGCTGCTCGCAGTCGGCCTGGCTGTAGACGGCCATTCCCCAGCCGGAGTCGTGGTCCTCGGACTGCTGGATGAGCGGGTTGTCGGAGTGGAGCAGCTCGTGCTCGATCGAGATCGGCTCGGCGGATACGCATCCGAGGATCCGGCACATGCCGCAAGCATACGGGGGCGAGAAGCACTCACCGCGGACTTCCACACCCGATGCGAGAGCCCAAGCGCAAATGGTGGGCCCGCCCGCGCAAGTTGTGCGCGCTCGAGCGCCCGGGTGGGGGAGGGAGCAGCCATCGCCCGGATCGCCGCCAGGACGAGATCGAGTGGCTCAAGGCGCACGGCGTGCACACGGTGATCTCGACGATGCGAACGCGCCACAACCTCTCGGCATACGAGGACGCCGGCCTCGAGTGGGTGCATCTACCCGTCGAGGAGGAGGACGACGGAGTCGACCAGGTCATCCCGGTGCTGCGCCGCAAGCTCCGGCGCGCGGGCGCCGTCGCGATCCACGCGAATCGCCGCACGGACTTCGTCGCGGCCGCGTGCGCGGCTTACCTGGACGAGCGCTACGGCATTCCCGTCGAGGAGAGCCTGGCGCGTGCGGCGGAGGCGGGCTTCAGCCCGTCCCGCTGACCAGCGCCAGCAGGCTGTCTGCGACGGCGACGGGCTTCGGATCGCGGGCCGCGGCCGCTTCCTCGGCCGTCGTCTCGCCGGTCAGGACGAGGGCGGCATCCAGATGGGCGCGCTTGGCCGCCTCGACATCGGAGTCGAGCCGGTCGCCCACGACGAGCGTGCGGCCGTCTCCCATGCGCTCGATCGCGGTGTTGAACAGCTGCGGCTCGGGCTTGCCGACGATTGCGGCCTCGCGGCCGCTCGCAGTCTCGACTGCCGCGAGCAGCGCCCCGGTGCCCGGCCAGAGCCCGTCGGGCATCGGGTAGGTCGGGTCACGGCTCGTGGCGAGGAAGTCGGCACCGCGCCGAAGCGCGAGCGACGCGGTCCGGACGTCCGCATAGCTCACTTCCTCGGTGCCTGACACGATCACGAGGTCGACGCGCGTCGCGAGGTCTGTGTTGTTCATGACCTTGAGGCCTGCGCCGGCGACGTGATCCATCATCGCCTCGGTCCCGATCACGAACGCGGTCATGCCGCGCCGCGTGTCCGCGAGCAGGTGCTGCATCGCGCCTCCGACCGTCACGACGTCGGCCAGCGACGCCTGGATGCCGAGGCCCCAGAGCTTGCGCACGTAGTCCTCACCGGTGCGCCGCGAGTTGTTGGTGGCGAAGGCGACGCGCTTGCCGGCGCTACGCAACTGCTCGACCGCCTCGACGGAACCGTCGACAGCCTGATCGCCCACCCACACACAGCCGTCGAGATCGACGATCAGCTGGTCATAGCGAGCGACAAGAGGGGAGAGGCTCACCGCGCGGATCGTACGGGTACGGCCTCGCTAGTCTTCCGCGCCGTGCGATACCTGACTCTTCTTCTCATGCTGCTCGCGCTCGGCGTCGCCGGGTGTGGCGACGACGACGATGACAGCGGCGACGGCGGGTCATCCGCGTCCACCGAGACCTCTCAGACGATCGCGGAGCAGCCCGAGAAGGTGGGCGGCTGCACGGAGGTGTCCCAGCCCGAGCCCAAGCGCGACGGTGGCGAGAAGAAGCCGACCGCGCCGCTCTCAGGCGACTACGAGGTGACGATCCAGACGAACTGCGGCTCGTTCACCGTCGAGATGGACGAGGACGGCGGCGGCCTGAGCGCCGCGTCCTTCGCGCAGCTCGCCGACGACGGCTTCTACGAGGACACGTTCTTCCACAGGATCGCGCCGGGCTTCGTGATCCAGGGCGGCGATCCGACCGGTACGGGCACGGGCGGTCCCGGCTACACGACGCGCGACGCGCCGCCGGGCGACGCGCAGTACCCCAAGTACACCGTCGCGATGGCAAAGGGCGCCACCGAGCCGCCCGGAACCTCCGGCAGCCAGTTCTTCGTCATGACGGGTGACTCCGGCCTGCCGCCGGACTACGCGATCGTCGGCACGGTCACGAAGGGGACCAACGTCGTCGACCGGATCGGCAAGCTCGGCGACGCGACCGAGCAACCCACCCGGATCGTCGTCATCGAGAAGTCGAGCGTCAGCCCGCCGCTCGGCTAGCGGCCGCTCTCGCCTGTCTGCGGCGTCCCAGCAGTGTCAGGACCCCGAGGATCGCGACGATGATGATCAGCCCGAGCAGGAGCGCGCCGAACGTCCCGACGCCGCCGAACGGCAGTGCGATGAGCTTCGCTAGGCCGAACCCGATGGCGAGCAGGACGATCACTAGAACGATTACGAGCAGGATGCCGCGGGCGCGCACGAGGAAGCTTGCGCCGGAGGCGGGGGCGATCAGGCCCATGAGGCGCAACAGGAAGAGCTGGCGGCTCGACGGCGGGGCCTGGCCGAGCTTCTCCACGGCCTGCTTTAGGTCGTCGGGACGGCGCTCGGCGAGCGCCAATGAGGCGTTCATCATCTGCCGCAGCGCCGGGCGCTCACGCGGATGGCAGCCGGCGAGCGCCTCGTTGAAGTACCCACGCGCGGCCTTGGCGTCGTAGCGCTCTGCGGCACGCGCGCCGAGGATCGCCCGCGCGGCCGCGCGGTGCTTCGACTCGGAGATCAGCTGCTCATCGGTGCGATCCTCGAGCTGCGGGATCGCCTGCAGGCTGCCGAGCTGGTACTGCATCTTCGTCTGACGCTGCTTCGCCACGCGCGGCAGTCTGTCAGACGTCTTTCAGGAGCGTCCGGTGACGAGGACGGTCCCGGGGAAGCGCGCCGCGCGCCGCTGTCGGACCCTGTTGAAGCCGGCAGCCTCGATGAAGGTCGAGATCTCGTCCGCGGTGTAGGTGCGCGCTCGGCTCGTGACGTAGAAGAGCAGTCCGGTGAGCGCGCCGATGGTGTTGCCGCGGTCGCCCGGGGGAGGGCGCTCCTGCTCGAGCACGGCGATCGTGCCACCGTCGCGGAGCGCCTCGCGCGCGCGCGTCAGGAGCTCGACGTTCACGTCCTCGTCGAAGTGGTGGAGGATCTGGAACGCGGTCGCGACGTCGTAGCCGTTGCCGAGGTCGGTGGTGAACATGTCGCCGACCAGGTAGTCGATCCGGTCGGCCATGCCCTGCTCGCGGACGATCTCCCGACCGATCCGTGCGGCGCCCTCGAGCTCGGCGATCGTGACGGTGAGGTTCGCGTGGCGGCGGCACATCGCGATTGCGTACCCGCCGTGCCCGCCCGCGAGGTCGAGCATGCGCTTCGGGTTGCGCGCCGGAATCATCCGCGCGACGTCGTCGCCCGCCAGCCGGGTCAGGTCGAAGAGGCCGCGCATGTAGCGCTCCCAGTACGGGTCGTCCGGGGCGCGCTCGTGCAGCCCGGAGGTCTCGCCGGTGCGCACGGCGTCCTCGACGCGCGAGAACTCGTCCCACATGTCGCGGTTGAAGTCGCCGACATACGCCCGGACGGTCTGCGGGCTGTCGGCGAGGAGGAACTTCTCGACAGGTGAGGAGTTCCGGTAGTTCCCGCCGCGCTCCTCGACGTAGCCCATGGCATGGAGGGCGACGAGCAGGATGTCCGTGCCCGCGGGATTCAGCTGGAGCCGGCGTGCGAGGCCGTCGGCGTCGTCGGGCTTCTCGTCGAGCGCTTCGAAGATCCCGAGCGAGACCCCGGCCATGATCGCGCGCGCCATGGCCATCGCCTCGAACGTCTCGAGCAGCGGAGTCGGGATAAGCCCCGCAGCGAGCGCGAGGCGCTCCTGGACGCTCTCAGACTTCGCTCCAACCCTCACGGGGGAAGCCTAATTCGCGCCGCGTACCCGCACGCGAGCGTCAGGTTTACCTAACATCTGTTATCGAGCGTTGAGCGCGGAACTAGCCACGCCACTTCAGGACCCACGCGCCGGGCCCTGACACCACGCTCGGCGGATTCGCCGCCGTTCCGCGGCTGCGACGCCCGGCGGTCTGGATCTCCTCGGCGCGTTCCGCGAGCTCCTGCTCCTCGATCGCCGCCTTGTCGGCCGAGATCAGGCGCAGGCGCTCCTCCTCGGTACGTCTCAGCCGCTGCACGTGGTCGTGCAGCTCGTCTCGGACCGAAATCAGCTCTGCAGCGGGCAAAAGCTGGCTTGCCGGCCTGTGCGGCGGCGGCTCTGGCGCTCCTACGATCTGGTGGCGCGTGTAGTAGGCGGCCTGGCGCTCCAGCTCGACGATCTGACGCATCAGCTCGCGCCGATACTCGCGATCCGCTGCGGGATTGGCCTGGTCACCTGCGCTTTCTCCGCGCACGAACGTCCCGCGGCCGTGCTCCGAGCTCAGGACGCCCTGCTGCTCGAGCTTGCCGTACACCGTCCGGACCGTGTTCACGTTCACGCCGGCCAGCGTCGCCATCGCGCGCACGCTGGGCAGCTGATCGCCCGGGTTCAGCTCCCCGCTGCGGACCGCCCCCTCGAGCCGTTCCGCGAGCTGCACCCCCAGCGGCACACCGCTCTCACGGTCTAGTCGGAACTGTGTGGCCAGACTCATACACGTCAATAGTACACCCTGCACACAGCGTTTCCTGCTGCGGGTTTACATGAGAACTGTGCTGGTGATACTGTGCTAGCACAGTGGTACAGGCGGTAGCAGACAGGGCATTCCTTCCGGCCAAGAACCTGCTCGAGCAGGTCGGCGACATGATGGTTCTGACCGGCAAGACCGTCGTCTCGGCGCTCCGGCCGCCCTACCCCTACGGCGGCGAGTTCATAGGGCAGTTCCTCTTCGCCCTGCGCCTCTGCTGGTTCCCCCTCCTGATCTCGACCGTCGCGATCTCGTACGGCGCGCCGGGCCTCCAGGCGGGCAACTTCCTGGTGCTCTTCGGGGCCCTCGACCGGCTGGGGGGCTTCTTCGTCCTGACCTCGATCCGCGAGTTCGGGCCTTCGGTCACTTCGATCATCCTCGCGGGCGTCGCGGGCACGGCGATCACCGCCGACCTCGGCGCGCGCAAGATCCGCGAGGAGCTCGACGCGCTCCAGGTGTTGGGCGTCGACCCCGTGAAGAACCTCGTGGTGCCGCGGTTCCTCGCGCTCATGATCGCGACCGGCCTGTTCAACATCTACGCGATCCTGTTCGGGATCGCCGGCGGGATCATCGCGACGCTCACCTTCGACGCGCCGCTCGGGCCGTTCTTCGCGACGCTCTTGACCAACGCGTCGACCACCGACCTCTGGGGCAGCGTCGTCAAGTGCACGATGTACGGAGCGATCATCGCGATCGTCTCGTGCTACAAGGGCATGACTGCCTCGGGCGGCGCCGAGGGCGTGGGACGCGCGGTCAACCAGGGCGTCGTGATCACGTTCCTGGGCATCTTCGCCTTCAACTACGTCTTCACCCAGACGCTCCTCGCCACGCACCCCGAGATCTCGGTGATCAAGTGATGCGGCGGCTCCTCATCCTCGCTGTCCTCGCTGGCTTCGCGGCTGTCGCAGTCGCCGCGGAGGGTCCGTACCAGACCTCCGAGTACACGCTCACGCAGAAGCGGCCGGCGCGGCCGACCGGCGAGCACTTCCAGTTCGACTACGTGAACCCCGACGACCCCGACGCCAAGCCGCCCGCGGTCAAGAAGGTCGTGACGATCCTGCCCCGTGGCGCGCGCTATGACGCGTCGGTTCCCGGGTCCTGCACCGCGTCGGACGAGGAGCTCACGCTCGAGGGCGCGGCTGCGTGTCCCGAGGACAGCGCGATCGGCGGCGGCGTCATCACGGTCGACTCGGGCGTGCCGGGCCCCGGCAGGTTCGTCACGGCGGACACCGAGTTCTTCAACAACGCGGAGGACCCCGAGGGCGAGTTCATCTACGTGAACACGATCCGCGATACGGACGCCCGCACCGTCCTTCGCGCGGATGTGACGCGGCGGCGCACGATCACGGTCGCACCCATGCTGCCCGGGACGCCACCCGACGGCGGCGCGATCGACACGGTCGACGTCGACGTCGCGAAGGTCGTGCGCACGATCGACGGCGAGCGGCGCGCCTACATCACGACGCCGCAGCGGTGTCGCCGCAGCAAGACCTGGTTCGCGCGCGTTCGCTTCATATACGACGGCGACTACAGCCAGACGGTGGCCACGCCGAACTCCTGCAGGCGGAGGGCCGGCTGATGGGAACCGGCTGGCTTTCAGTGCCGAGGGATTGGATCGCGAGCTTCGGCGACATCGCCAAGTTCTGCTCGCGCGTCCTCGCGGAGATCTTCGGCGGTCGCGTCTTCCGCTTCTTCGGCGAGGCGCTGCGGCAGGCCGGGATCCTGATCGTCGGCTCGACGCTCGTGATCTGGGGTCTCTGCTTCATCCTCGGGCTCCAGTGCGGGATCGAGGGCGCGTACTTCAGCCGCTCGGTCGGAGCGCCCGCCCAGGCCGGCGTCTTCAGCGCGTGGTGCGACCTGCGCGAGATCATGCCCTACGCCTTCGGCTACATGATGGCCGCGAAGGTCGGCACGGGGCTCGTCGCTGAGATCGGCGCGATGCGGATCTCGGACGAGATCGACGCGCTCGAGGTAATGGGCATCAGTTCGATGACGTTCCTCTGCGCGACCCGCCTGCTCGCGGCGTGGCTGGTCCTTCCCTTCATGTACGTCGCCGGTATCGGCGCCGGGTTCTTTGCCTCCTACCTGGCGGTTGTCCAGCAGATCGGCGAGGTGTCCTCTGGTGGCTTCTTCCTGATCTTCTGGATGTTCCAGAACCCGCCCGATCTCTTCTACAGCGCGGTCAAGGGAATGGCGATGGCGACCGTGATCGTGCTCGTCGGCTGCTACTACGGCTACACGGCGAGCGGCGGCCCGGTGGGCGTGGGCACGGCGACCGCGAAGTCGATGGTGCTGAACACCGTGATGGTTCACATCGTCGGCATGCTGGGGACCCAGATCTTCTGGGGCACGAATCCACGCGCCCCGATCGGAGGCTGATCCATGCCTGCTGTCCTGACACAGCCCCCACCCCTTCGGATCGACACCGGCGTCGACGAACGCGCGGCGCGCGCGGCACTGCGCACACAGATCGCGCGGCTCGAGGAACAGCTGGCGGGACATGTGACGACCGCCTTCCCCCGCTCCCCCACTCCACCGCGCATCGGCGGCGAGCGAGGCGCCCGGCTTCAGACGTTCGCCGAGCTCGAGGAGCGCCGCGACGCTCTCGAGGCCGCCGTCGCCCGCATCCGCCGGGATGCCGACGCGCTCGGCGCACGCCAGGAGCAGGCCCGTGGCCGGCTCGAGGCGATCATGCTCGACCCGGCGGCGCACCGCTGGGAGCGCGTCACCAACGAGGACATCGGCGAGCCCGGCTGCCGCCAGTGCCACGCACGCCCGCGCTTCGGGCTGCTCGGGTTGCTGATGCGTTGGTGGCGGGTCATCATCTCGTCCGGGTGCCCCTTATGCATGCGCTCGGAAGGTCCCTGTCTCACTCCATGTACCGCGCTGCGCTCGCCTGCGTGATCGTCGTAGGGAGCCTGATCTTCTGGATCGGCATCCCGCTCTTCTGGATCTGGGTCGCCGGCCGGCTGACCGAGGAGTACCCCTCGATCTACCTGCTCGCGGCGGCCGCCTGCCCGCTCACGATGATCTGCTGGGGCTGGGTGCTCTACCGCGTAAACGCGGTCTACCTCGAGCTCACCCCTCCCCGGCCGGACGCGCCGGGCGTCCAGCGGTCCGCGTGGCTCGGAAGCCTCAGCGACAACCGCAAGCCGAAACGGCGCCAGGTGACGCTGCTGGACGTCAGCATGATCGTCTCGGTGATCATCGCGCTGACGTCGATGGCGGTGTGGTTCTTCGCCTTCGCGCATAACAGCGGTCCCCTGCCCGAGTAGGGGCCTACTCGCCCCTATCCTGAAGTTATGGGACTCGTCCGGTCCGTGGACCTCGCTGAGCTGCGTGCTTTCTGCGCCGCGGTCGATCTCGGGCAGTCTCGGGAGCGCCGCGCGGCTGTTGCGTGTGAGCCAGCCGGCTCTCTCCAAGCGGATGCGCGCGCTCGAGGCCCTCGCCGGGGCTCAGCTCCTGGTTCGCTCGCCGCGCGGCATCGCGACCACCGAGGCCGGTGAGCGCCTGTACGTGGAGGCACGCAAGCTGCTCGCCCAGGCCGACGCCGTCGAGGAGCTGATGGCGGGCCTTTCGAGCGAGGACGCACCGGTGCGGCTCGCGGTGAGCCACACGATCGCCGAGTTCGTCTTGCCGAGCCGGCTCGTCGAGTACGAGCAGTCGCGCGGGCGCCACCTGTCGGTCGAGCTGGTGATCGCGAACTCGGTCGTGGTGCGCGAGCTCGTCGGCGCGGGACGAGCGGAATTCGGCATTGCTGCGGCTCGAATCGGAGCTTCGCTGCCCGGCCTCGAGCAGGTTCATTTCTGCGAGGACGAGGTCGTCGTCGCCGTGCCCCACGGACATCCGTGGGCGGAGCGCGAAGCCATCGAGCCCGAGCAGCTCATCGCCGAGCCGCTCGTCGTGCGCGACCCGACGGCGAACACGCGCCAGACGGTGGACGAGGCGCTTGCCGCGCGCGGCCTGGCGCTTGGGCCGTCGCTCGCCGAGGTCGGCAGCACGAGCGCGGCCAAGGCGACCGCGCTGTCGGAGGGCGCGCCCGTCCTCCTGTCCGGGATCTCACTCGGGCGCGACGACGAGGGCTTCGCGGTCAAGCGCGTGCGCGGCCTCGACCTCACGCGCCAGTTCGTGCTGCTCATGGGATCGCAGGAGAGCCTCTCGCCGCCCGCGCGGGCGCTGGTCGACCACCTCCTCGGCAGGTCATAACCAGCGGTTAGGGCACCCAGCACCAGCTGGTGTCTACACGCCACGGGGCGCCGCCCGTACTTTGGGTGGACGCTTTGAAAGGAGGGGGCGTGGATCTCCGCGACCCGGAGGTATTCCAGACGGTCTACGCGACGCACTCACGGCGGGTGTATGCGAATGCGTACCGGATCCTTGGCGACGCGGCAAAGGCCGAGGACACCGTTCAGGACGTCTTCCTCCGCCTCTGGCTCCACCCCGACCGCTTCGACGAGCGGCGCGGCGAGCTGGGCAGCTACCTGGCGCTCATGGCCCGCAGCCGCGCGCTCGACATCGCCCGCTCCGACAGCGCCGGTGCCCGTGCCGGCGAGCGGCTCACCGCGGTGCTCGAGGCCGACCCGCCGCAGGCCGAACGGCCGGACGAGCGCGTCGAGGCCCGCGACCGGTCGACCCGCCTGCGCGCCGCCGTCGCATGCCTGCCGAAGCTGCAGCGTGAGGCGGTCGCGCTCGCGTTCTGGGGCGACCTCCCCGCACGCGAGATCGCCGAGCGGACCGGCGTGCCGCTCGGAACCGCGCGCAGCCGCCTCCGGCTCGGCATCGAGAAGCTGAGCAGGGCCGCGGTCGGCGAAGCTGCCTAACCGTCGGGGAAGGGCTGGAGCGGCATGCCGTGGTCCTTCTCGCGCATGCCGAGCTCGTAAGCGGCGCCGCCGCGCAGGCGTAGTTCCCGGTCGGGGCGGTCCTTGCTGGTGAGCGTCAGCGTCATGTCCGCGATCGAGCAGTTGACCGTGTTGTGCTCCGGGCCGTCGGGGTCCGCGTACACCCACCCGACGAAGTTCTTCTTGTCGGACTCGACGCGGCCGCTGACGGTCACATTGCCGCCCGGCAGCAGGAAGTCGCAGCGCGTGGGGCTCTCGGTGACGCGCGTGGTGCGCGCCTTCTCCGGGCCGCCGAGGCGGTGGCGCTCGCCGTCCACATGGAGCGTCCCGTTCGCGATCCACGGGGTCTTGACGAGGCCGAGCTTGATGCGCCCGATCGCCGCATCGAGCCATACGTCGTCCGCTCCCTCGAAGCCGACGCCGTGGAGCCAGATCCATCGCTCGGCGTGCTGGCTGCCCCAGTTGTGGCCGATCATCCCGCGCCACCCGTCGACCGCGACCTCGCGCTCGCCGGCGCGGAGGACGCCGCTGAAGCGCGCGTCGGGGTACGGGCTGAGCAGCTTCGTCTTCGGCACCGGCCCGCGGTACATCCAGTCGCGCGGCAGGTGGAAGAGCGCGTCCTCCTCGGAGCCGAACGACAGCTCCCACGAGGCGTCGAGCTGCTCCGTGTTCGCCACGCCGGCCACGCGGCCGTCCTCGAACGTGCTGTCACCGATCTGGATGTAGGTGTCCGGCGGCGCGGAGACGTCGGCTGTCGTCACCTTCGAGGCGAGCGGCCCGTCGGCGTTCCCGTCGAAGAGCGTGAACCACAAGGACCCCTGCGCCTCTTGCTCCGAGTGCTTGTGGACCGTGTAGCGGATCCAGACCCCGAGCGGCTCCGAGGGATGGCAGGCCTTCAGATAGAAGCTCTCGTAGTGCCCCTTTCCGGCGGGCACTTCGGGGAAGCGAGCCGTTGTGCGAAGCACCGCGCTCAGCCTATAGGCACAATCCTGTGCGGATGGCAGAAGGACGCGTACTCCTCATCACCGGCGCGAGCACCGGCATCGGCGCCGAGACGGCCCGCCAGGCGGTTGCTCGCGGATGGCGCGTCGCGCTGGGCGCGCGGTCCGAGGACAAGCTGGAGGAGCTGGCTGGGGAGCTCGGCGAGGACAACGCGTTCGCGCAGCGCTGCGACGTGACCGAGTGGCCCGACCAGGAGGCGTTCGTCGCCGCGACCCTCGAGCGCTTCGGCGCGCTCGACGCGGTGTTCGCGAACGCGGGCTTCGGCGCGAAGCGCGGGTTCCTCGAGGAGACGCCCGACCAGTGGCGCTCGATGGTGCTGACGAACGTGCTCGGCGTCGCATACTCGATTCGCGCGGTTCTCCCCCACTTCAAGGACCAGAACGGCGGCCACTTCGTGATCACGAGCTCGGTGGCGGGGCGGCGCGCCCTTCCCGGCTCGCTTTACTCGGCCACGAAACACGCGGTGACGGCCATGGGCGAGGGGCTCCGGCAGGAGGTTGCAGAGACGGCGATCAAGATGACGCTGATCGAGCCAGGGATGGTCGATACGCCGTTCTTCGACAACCCGGTGAGCGGTGGGCTCCAGGCGGAGGACATCGCCCGCTGGGTGCTTCACGCGCTCGACGAGCCCGCCCACGTGGACGTCAACGAGATCCTGATCAGGCCGATAAACCAGCCGACCTGACGCGTACCGTGAGGGCGATGCGGCGCATCGCCCACGTGGACATGGATGCCTTCTACGTCAGCGTCGAGCTGCAGCGGCGACCCGATCTCGTCGGCAAGCCGGTGGTCGTGGCGGGAACCGGGCCGCGGGCGGTCGTGACCACCGCGAGCTACGAGGCCCGCAAGTTCGGCGTCTTCTCGGCCACACCGGCGTCGCGCGCTCGCCGCCTGTGTCCCGACGCGGTCTTCCTGCCGCCCGACTTCAAGCTCTACCGCGAGCGCTCGCGCGAGGTGATGGCGGTGATGCGCGCGCATGTCGAGCGCGTCGAGGTGGTCGGCCTCGACGAGGCCTACCTCGACCTGAGCCAGTTCGAGCGCCCGAAGGCGGCGGCTCGGCGCGTCAAGGTCGCGATCGAGCAGTCGACCGGGCTGTGCTGCTCGATCGGAATCGGGCCGTCGAAGCTCGTCGCGAAGGTCGCCTCGGACGCGGAGAAGCCGGACGGCTTCGTCGTCCTCACGCGCGAGCAGGCGTGCGAGCGCTTCGGCGCGTCTCCCCCGGGCCTCATACCCGGCATCGGGCCGAAGACCGTGGCGCGACTCGCCGAGCACGGCATCGACACGCTCGCCAAGCTCGGCGCTACGCCGGAAACCCAGCTGTCGTCGTGGTTCGGCCCGCGGCTGGGGCTGCACCTGGGCCGGCTAGCGCGGTTCGAGCACGAGAGCCCGGTCACGACCGTCCGGGTCGCGAAGTCCGAGTCCCGCGAGACCACCTTCGACTACGACCTGCGCGGCCTCGAAGCGCTGACGCCGGTGCTCGAGCGGCTCGCCGGCGAGCTGTGCGCGACCCTCGACCGCGAGGAGCGCCGCGGGCCGACCGTCGGGATCAAGGTCCGGCTCGACGACTTCTCCACCCATACGCGCGCCAGGACGCTGGATGCGCCCACGAACGATCGCGCGGTCGTCACCGGCGTCGCACTCGAGCTGCTGCGCGAGTTCGACCCGCCGCGACCGGTGCGCCTGCTGGGCGTGCGGGTCGCCGGCCTGGACCGCGCCGCCGAAGCGGCCGGCCCAAGCGACGACCAGATGGCACTCGCCGTCTAGGCGGCTACTTCGTCGACCACACCACGCCGGTGCTGCCGAAGCCGAGCTTCTGCTTCGTGGCGTAGGTGAGGTCCCAGATCCGCGAACCGGAGTACGGCCCGCGATCGATCACGGGCACCGTGACGGTGCGGCCGTTGTAGCGGAACGTGACGCGCGTGCCGCACGGCAGCCAGCGGTTCGCGACGCCGAGCGTGCTCGGCGTGAGCGTCTGGCCGCAGGCGGTGCGGTTCCCGTACAGGCCGGGTCCGTAGTACGACGCCTGGCCCGGCCGGTAGACGAACAGCCGCGTCTTGTCGACGCTGCGCGGGTTGCGGCTGTCGCCGCGGAACAGGACGCGCGTCTTGTAGCGCCCGGCGCCGCGCTTGACCTCCCAGGAGGCGGCGAAGTGGCCCTCGCGCGCGGTGCGGTCGCGGTCCACCGTGACCCAGCGGCCGTCCTTGCGCTGCTGGATCAGCACTCGCCTGTCACGGTAGCCCGGCTGCAGGCGCCCGCCGACCGTCACACGGTCGCCGACGTGCACGTGCTCGCGCTCCTTGGCGACGATGCGCGCGCCGACCTGCACGGTACGTGTGCGGCTGGCGGTCGCTCCGCTTGTTTGAACGCGGACCGTGCCCGTGCGCGTAGGACGGTGGCGCAGCACGTAGCCGCCTCGCTCGCCCGTGCGGGCCGTGTCCACGGTCTTGTAGTCCTTGCCGCGCGGGGCGTAGAGCAGCTTGACCTGCTCGCCCTGCTCGGCGCCGGACACCTGGCCGCGGACCTTGAGCTCCTCACCGAACGCCAGGCGCTGGTCGGCGCTCACCGAGACGGTGGCGTCCTGACCCGTTGCGGTCTGCGTGACGGCGAATCCAATTGTCATCAGCACGGCGACGGCAGCGCCGTACAGGCGCGGGCCGCGACCGCGCACGTTCATGTGCGTGATCAAATTTCCCTTCCTTGGCCCGTGCCTACGGGGTTAGCTGTCGGGCTCGCGCTCTTCCCGTCCTGGGAATGTCGCTATCGCCGGATCACCAGCGAATTCGCCCCGTGCCTTGCGGCTTTGGTTCCCCCGTCTATGCGCTGTTTGTCAGCGCGCAGCTCGGCTAGGCCGATCGAACAACTGTTCGGAGGCTACTGGGCGCCCGCGAAGGCTCCGTGAGGCCCGTCACACTGCATGGCGGCTTGCGGCGGCTACCGCAGCGCCGGCAGGAGCTTCTTGACCTTGACCTTCAGCTGGTCAGAGGCGTAGCACTCGTCGGTGGCCTTGGCCTTGACCTTCTTGGTCTTGAGCTTCCGCTTGATCTTGATCTTGACCTTGCCGTCGTCGCCCGTCGCCTTCGTCGTCTTCCCGAACTTGACCTTCGCGTCGACGGGGTCGCCGGCATCGAGGGTCGTGAAGCGGACCTTCTGCTTCTCGCCCTTCTTCCCGTTCAGGATCTTCTTCTTGAGGTCAAGGCCCGGCAGGACGCGCTGCTGGTGGTTGGCGGTGCCATCGTTCGCGGTCACGAGCGCGACCAGGTCGAGCGCGCCGCAGGAGACGCCGGTGCCCTCGCCCTTCAGGCTCCACACGGTCGAGGTGCCATTCGGCGGGTCGATCTCGGTGTCAGCGCCCCACGTGGTCGCCGTCGTGTCGCTGCGGCGAGCGTGGATCGACTCGTCCTCTTCCTTCCAGAAGGCCCACAGCCGGCCATCCGGTCCTGCCGTGATGCCGGCACGGCTGCCGTCGGCGCCCGTGAGCGTCTCTGCGTTATCCGTGCCGAAACGCCATACCGCGGGACGGGCAGAGAATGGGTTCGTACCGCGCAGGTATGCGACGTAGATTCCGTCCGCGCCGGACCGCCCGGTCATGCCGACCGGGTGCTGAAGGTCGGGCGCCTGCCCACCTGGCGGCGTGGTCGCAGCGCCGGGCGGGAACCATGGGCTGGTCGTGGCCTGGACCGGTGCGACCATGACGCTCCCCGTGTCGATGTCGTTCCAGCCGATCGCGACCGCGCCGGTATCGCTATCGGTCGCCGCTTCGGGGTCGACCGTGCCCGCGGCGGTGCCGCCGAAGCGGACATCGGGCGTCTGCGGGCTCACGCCGACGTGGTAGCCCGACGCCCCCGGTGAGGAGTCGCCCCAGATCGACAGCGGCGCGCCGTTGCTGAAAGTCGTTCCGCCGATGCCTGCCGCGGCGTAGACCGGCGATGCCTCGTTGGCACCGTCCGCCTCCGAGGCGAGGTTCGGTTTCACCGCCCACGACACCCCGTCGGCTGATGTGGCGGTCGACATCCCCCCGTCGTGGTTCTGGTCGTCCCCGAACAGGCCGCTGAAGAATGCCCGCAGGGATCCGGCGGGCGCGGGCACCAGGACCACCGTGTTGTTGACCGATCCGCCGTACTCGAACACGGTGCTCGTGCCCAGCACGTTCTGCGCGTTCGAAGAGAGACGTGTGTTGAAGACGGCTTTGCTGTCGTCCTCCGTCCAAAGGATGTGGAGAACCCCGTCGCCGGTGCGCCCGAGGCTCACCTCGTCGGTGTTGACCCCCTGGGCGGAGAAGTTCGTGACTTGGGTCCACGAGCCGGGCGGACCGGCAGCGGCAGAGCTCGCCAGCGCGAGGGATGCGAGTCCGCAGATCGCAGCCGAGCGGGAGATCAGGGCCACGTGCGCAGCCTAGCCCGATTGATGGCGCCTGGCTACCCCGAGCGAGTATGTTCCGGACGCGATGGCGGACCGGCTGACTGCGCTGGACACGTCCTTCCTCCACCTCGAGGACGACGCTGCGCACATGCATGTCGCCTCGGTGATGCTCTTCGACGGCGACCCGCCGCCCCATGACGAGTTCATCGCCGGCATCGAGAGCCGGCTGCACCTGGTCCCGCGCTACCGGCAGAAGCTCGCGTTCGTGCCATTCGGGCAGGGCAGGCCGCGGTGGGTCGACGACCCGCACCTGAACCTGAGCTACCACGTGCGCAAGACCGCGCTGCCCGCTCCGGGCAGCGAGGAGCAGCTGCGCGCGCTCGCCGGCCGCGTGCTTGCGCAGCAGCTCGATCGCGACAAGCCGCTCTGGGAGATCTGGGTCGTCGAGGGCGTCGAGGGCGACCGCTTCGCGCTCGTCTGCAAGACGCACCACGCATTGGTCGACGGCATCTCCGGCGTCGACATCGTGACGGTGCTGTTCGACACGAGCGCCGAGCCGAACAAGCCGCCTGAGCCCGAGCGGCGCTGGCTTCCCGCGCCGATGCCGTCGCGTACGCAGCTCCTCTCCGAGGCGCTGCTCGAGCGCGCGACGGTGCCGACCGAGATCGCGCGCTCGGTCCGCGCGATCTTCCGCGCGCCGCGGCAGATCGCGAGCGGTCTTCGCGACTCGCTCGTCGGCGTCGGCGCGATGGCCTGGGCGGGCATGAACCCCGCACCTCCGAGCCCCTACAACTGCAGCATCGGGCCGCACCGGCGCTTCACGTGGGTGCGCACGGAGCTCGCCGACATCAAGGCGATCAAGAACGGACTCGGCGGCACGGTCAACGACGTCGTGCTCGCCACCGTGTCCGGGGCGCTCGGCAGGCACCTGCATCGGCGCGGAGAGACGCTGTCGGGCCGGGAGCTGAAGGCGATGGTCCCGGTCAGCGTCCGCGCGCAGGAGGATCGGGGCGCGCTGGGCAACCAGGTCGCGGCGATTATGGCCCCGTTGCCCGTCTGGTGCGAGGACGCCGCGCGCCGGCTCGAGATCGTGAACGAGTCGATGGCGGGCCTCAAGGACTCGGGGCAGGCGGTCGGCGCCCAGGTGCTGACGCAGCTGTCGGGCTTCGCGCCGCCCACGATCATGACCCAGGCTTCGCGCCTGATGGCGCGGCAGCGGATGTTCAACGTCGTGGTGACGAATGTGCCCGGCCCCCAGATGCCGCTCTACCTGATGGGCCACGAGCTGCGCGACCTGTTCCCGATGGTGCCGCTCGCGCGCAACCAGGCGCTCGGCGTGGCGATCATGAGCTACAACGGCAAGATGAACTTCGGCCTCGTCGGCGACTACGACGCTATGCACGACCTCGACGACCTGGCCGACGATTTCATGGCGTCGCTGGCCGAGCTCGCGGATGCGGCGGGAGTCGCGCTCACCAGCGAGCGGGCCCCACGCACGAAATCCCGCACGGGAGCGACCGCCTGAGCACTACCCTTCCGGGAGTGCGCGAGAAGGTCAGGGACGCCGCCCGCGAACTGGGACTCGAAGTCGCGGTCAAGTCGCTCGAACAGTCGACGAAGACCGTGCGCGACGCCGCTGTCGCGGTCGGCTGTGACGAGGCGATGATCGCCAAGTCGATCGTGTTCGTATGCGACGGCGAGCCCGTCGTCTGCGTCTCTTCGGGCGCCCATCGGGTCGACGTCGAGCGGGTGGCGATCGCGCTCGATTGCGCGGAGGCGCGGATGGCCACGCCGGACGAGGTTCGCGCGGCCACGGGCTATCCGGTCGGCGGTGTGCCGCCGATCGGGCACGGGCTGCCGGTGCTCTTCGACGAGGCGCTCATCCGCCACGAGCGGATCTGGGCCGCCGGCGGCGATGCGAACAGCCTGTTCGAGGTGGATCCGCGCGAGCTGATCGAGTGCGTCTCGGCCGAGGTCGTGCCGCTCGGCGCGGACCCCTGAGGATGCGGCGTCCCCGGCTGCGCAGGCCCCGCGTCCGCGACATCCTTGGCTTTCTCGTCTCGTTCGCGATCGCCCTGATCGGAGCGGTCGGCGTGATCCTCTTCTTCGAGTCGCGCGACGAGTCCCAGCTCGAGGGCGCGCGCGCCGTGCCCGGCGAGGTCTACAGCGGCGAGCCGGTCCTCTCACCCGGCCTCGAGGACGCGGTCGCCGAGGGCAACGTGGTCGTCCTGCACCGGGACCGGCGCCTGCCGCCCGGGGCCGCTGAGCTCGCCCAGGGCGCGGGCCCGCGGCTGCGGGGGCTGGGCCTGGCGGTGCTGTTCGAGCCCGAGCCGACGTTGACGACCTCGCTCGCGGCTATCGCCGACGGGCGGATCGAGTACGGCGACAGGCCGGCGGAAATCCGCAATTTCGTGGATTTCCACCTCGGCCCTTAGCCAGCGGTACAACGCCCCGGCGGGCGATTTTGTACCGCCGGATAAGGCACCGGCCACCTGCGCCACCGAGCATCGCGCCGGACCCGTCCGCTCGAAAGGAGCTGCGTGAAACTCGTCATCGGAATCGTCCGGCCGGAGAAGGCCAACGACGTGCTGGCATCCCTTTACAAATGTGAGGTCAGCGGCCTCTCCATCAGCCGTGTGCAGGGGCACGGCGGGGAGCTCGACCGCGTCCAGACCTATCGCGGCACGACCGTGAAGATGGAGCTCTCGGACAAGGTGCGGTTCGAGATCGCCGTGTCGGATGACTTCGTCGATCCCACGATCAACGCGCTGTGCGAGGGCGCGCGCACCGGCGAGGTCGGTGACGGGAAGATCTTCGTACTGCCGCTCGAGCGCGCGGTGCGGATCCGCACGGGCGAGACCGACAAGGCCGCCGTGACTCCGGTGGGTGCCTGATGCCGCCCGGGATCGATACAGGCGATACCGCCTGGATGCTGACGGCGACCGCGCTCGTCCTCTTCATGACGATCGGGCTCGGTCTCTTCTACGCGGGCCTCGTGCGCGCGAAGAACACCCTGAACACGTTCATGATGTCCATCGCGGCGCTAGGCGTCGTGACGGTCACCTGGGCACTGGTCGGATACTCGCTGGCCTTCGGCGACGGCAGCGGGTTCATCGGCAACTTCGACTACGCGTTCCTCAAGGACGTCGGGTTCGAGCCGTACGGCGAGACGACGATTCCGCATGTCGTGTTCTTCTCCTTCCAGGCCAGCTTCTGCATCATCACGGCGGCACTGGTCTCCGGCGCGGTCGTCGAGCGGATGCGCTTCCTGCCCTACCTCGGCTTCATCGCGCTCTGGTCGATCTTCGTCTACCCCGTGATGGCGCACTGGGTCTTCGGCGGAGGCTTCCTGGCGGATGGCGGCACGCTCGACTTCGCGGGCGGCGTCCCGGTCGAGATGGGCTCCGGTTTCTCGGCGCTCGCCGCGGCGCTCGTCGTCGGCCGGCGCCTGGACTACGGGCGCCAGGCGCTCCTGCCGCACAACACGGTGTTCGTGCTGCTCGGCGCCGGGTTGCTGTGGTTCGGCTGGTTCGGCTTCAACGGCGGTAGCGGCATCGGGACGGGCCAGAACAGCGTCCTGGCCTTCATCAACACGCTGCTCTGCCCGGCATGCACCCTCGTTACCTGGATGTTGCTCGACCTGATCCGCGGCAGGCAGGTCACGGCGGTGGGCGCCGCCACGGCGATCATCGTCGGCTGCGTGGGGATCACGCCCGCCGGCGGATTCGTCAGCCCCGGCTGGGCGATGGCGCTCGGCGTGATCGCGGCACTCCCGAGCTATGCGGTGATCGTGCTGCGCCCGCGTACGCGCGTCGACGAGACGCTCGACGTCCTGGCCGCCCACGGCGTGGCCGGCTTCACGGGGATCCTGTTCATCGGGTTCTTCGCGCAGGCGGACTGGAACGGCATCTCCGACGGCCTCGTCTACGGCGAGTCCGCGCTGCTCGGCGACCAGGCGCTGGCCGCCCTCGTCGCACCGCTGTACGCGTTCGCCGCGACGTTCATCCTGCTGCGGTCGATGGCGTTCGGCTTCCGCCTGCGGGTGACGGAGCGCGACGAGGCGATCGGGCTCGACGTCATGCAGCACGGCGAGGAGGCCTACGTCACGGGCGAGGGCGCGATCCTCGTCGAGCCGGACGGCGAGCGCGACCGCCGCATGTACGTGACGAACCCGGCCTAGGGGAACAGAGGCCGGCGGGCTACGCCAGCCCGTCGGCCTCGAACTCGCGCAGGAAGCCCTCGAACAGCCGGCGGTGGCCCTCCTCGTCGTGGAGGATCGCGATCACCATGTCCTGCGTGACCCAGTCGACCCCGTCGGTGACCTCGATGATGCGGTTGTAGTGCTCGATCGCGCCGGTCTCGGCCTCGATCACGCCCTTGATGACGTGCACGATGTCGGTCTGCTGCTCGGGGGGCTGCAGGTATGACTGCTCAGCGCTGAACTCGAGCGATCCCGGCACGACGCCGTAGAGCTCCTTGATCCGCGACGCGAACTGCTGCGCGTGGCCGAGCTCCTCCTGGATGTCCTCCTGGAGCGACTCGACGATCTCCTGGGCCCGAAGCCCGTCCGGGTTGACGGAGTTCGCGATGTAGCTCATCACGGTCTCGAGCTCCATCCAGTACGCCTTGGTCAGGAGCTCGATGATCTCCTCGCGCTTCTCGGTGTTCTCGTCGGACAGGATCCCCTGGGAGCTTGTGCGTGTGGTCATTGCTTCCTCCTGCGTTCGTTGCCGTCACGCCTCCCGCGTGTGCCGCCTTTCGTAGGGCCCGTTGCTGGTCATGACCGTAGCGCCGCAGCGCGCTCCGAGCGCGAGCGCCTCGTCGATCGTGTCGCCGCGCGCTAGGCCGAAGGTCGTGCCCGCGGCGAACGAGTCGCCGGCCCCGTAGGCGTCCGCGACCGGCCCTGGGAGCGGCGCGGGCTCGTAGGTCCCGTTGCGGCCGTCCGCCGACAGCCAGCGCCCGCCCGCGGCCCCGTTCGTCCAGACCGAGAGGGTCGGCGGTGGCTTCAGGTCCCCCGGCGCGAACGTCTCGGAGACGTCGTTGCTGGAGCCGATCGCCACGTCCAGCGCGACGCCCGGCCCGGGCGGCAGCGAGCGGGTCGTGGCGCCCAGGAGGTGCGCCGCACGCGCACGCTCGAGCACCCCGTCGGCGCCGGCGACGAAGAACACGGCCTCAGCCTGGTCGAGGACGTCCCAAGAGAGCGGGTCGCCCAGCGCCGGAACGAGCTTCTCCCCGAGCACGGTGATCGTTCGCTCTCCCTGGCTGTCGACGTGGACCCAAGCGCGCCGCGTCGCCGCGGCCCGCTTCGCGGCGTGGACGGTCACCCCGAGGGCGCTCAGCCGGTCGATCGCGCGCCGCGCCGTGGCGTCGTCGCCGAGCGCGGTGAAGAAGTCGCAGCTGCCCGCGAGCCGAGCCATCTGGACGGCCGCCACGGCGCCGCCCCCAGCCGGCTCCTCGAGCAGCGGCGACCCCTCGGCGATCTCGCCCGCGAGCGGCACCCGCTCCACGCGCGCGAACTCGCACCATTCGACGTGGCCGATTACCGCAACCCGCACGACCGTAACCTTGATGCATGGCGGACGAACTGCGCATCGCGCTCGCCCAGATGAACGCCGCGGTCGGCGACATCGAGGGGAACGCGGCCAAGGTCGAGGAGCTCGCCGCACGCGCCCGCGACGCGGGTGCCCAGCTCGTCGTCTTTCCCGAACTGACGCTGACGGGCTACCCGCCGGAGGACCTGCTGCTCAAGCGCGGCTTCCTGCGCCGCGCGCAAGCGGCGCTCGAGGGTCTCGCGGTGAGTGGCGTCACGGCGATCGTCGGCTGGCCGGAGAACGACGGCGGGCACGTGTACAACGCTGCCGCGGCCGTGGCCGACGGCGAGGTCCGGGCCGTGTACCGGAAGCTGCTCTTGCCGAACTACGGGGTGTTCGACGAGCGCCGCTGGTTCGAGCCGGGCGACGGCCCCGTCGTGGTGGACGTCGGCGGCACGCCCGTCGGCATCACGATCTGCGAGGACATCTGGATGCCGGAGCCGGCCGAGGCGACCGCGGCGGCGGGCGCGCGGGTGATCGTGAACCTGTCGGCGTCCCCCTACCACCACGGCAAGGGGATGGAGCGCGAGCGGCTGATCGCCGAGCTCGCGCGTGCCAACAGCGTGACGATGGCTTTCTGCAACCTCGTCGGCGGCCAGGACGAGCTCGTGTTCGACGGGCACAGCCTGATCGTCGGGCCCGATGGCGAGGTGAGCGCGCGCGGGCCGCAGTTCGACGAGGCGCTGGTGCTGGACGGCGACGTCGCCGAGCCCCTGCCCCCGGAGGAGGAGATCTACCGCGCGCTCGTCACCGGCGTGCGGGATTACGTCGCCAAGAACGGATTCGAGAAGGTCGTGATCGCGTCGTCGGGCGGCATCGACTCGGCCCTGACGGTGCTCGTCGCCGTCGACGCGCTCGGCCCCGAGCGCGTGGTCACGGTCACGATGCCCTCGCGCTACTCGTCGGAGGGCACGAGATCCGACGCGCGCACGATCTCGGAGAACCTCGGAGTCCAGCTCTACGAGCTGCCGATCGAGTCCGCGACGGAGGCCTACGACGAGCTGTTGGCCGAGCCCTTCGCCGGCCGCGAGCCGGACCTGACCGAGGAGAACCTGCAGGCGCGCGTGCGCGGCAACATCGTGATGGCCCTGTCGAACAAGTTCGGCTGGCTGGTCCTGACGACGGGCAACAAGTCCGAGATGTCGGTCGGCTACGCGACGCTGTACGGCGACATGGCGGGCGGCTTCGCCGTCCTCAAGGACGTCTTCAAGCAGTGGGTCTACCGGCTCGTCCGGTGGCGGAACGAGCAGGCCGGGCGCGAGCTCGTGCCGGCGACCGTGCTCGAGCGCCCGCCCTCCGCAGAGCTCCGCTACGAGCAGCGCGACGACCAGTCGCTGCCGCCGTACGAAGTGCTCGACGCGATCCTCGAGGGCTACGTCGAGGACGACCTCGATGCGGGCGAGCTGGTCGAGCGGGGCCTGCCCGAGGACGAGGTGAAGCGCGTGATCCGCATGGTCGACCTGGCCGAGTACAAGCGCCGCCAGGCGCCGCCGGGGGTGAAGATCTCGCCGAAGGCGTTCGGGCGCGACCGGCGGCTGCCGATCACGAACCGCTGGCGGGGATAGGCCGCACCGCGATCGTCACGCGGCGTGATCGCGCACAGGCGGCCGTCGTCGTCGGTGAAGTCCACCTCCCACACCCAGGTTGTCCGCCCGCGGTGGCGGCGGCGGGCCTCGGCGTGGATCGTGCCCGTCGTGATGGGCGCAGGAAGCTCGTGCTGTTCTGACATTCCCACTGCGATGTTCCCGTCCGGGTAGACGACGCGGAACGTGGCCTCGGACGACCATCCCCTCCGCCATCGTCGCGTACACGCCGCCGTGGACGATGCCCATCGGCTGGAGGACCGGCTGGTCGTCCACCGACATCGTCGCGACGACGCGCTCGTCGGTCATCTCCTGGGTCTCCCGGTGAAGATGGCTCTCGAGGGTCCGTTCGAACGGGACCCGTGGCTCTTCCGTCACCGGGGGGAAGATAACCTGCGCCCCGAGCATGGCCACGTTCGACCAGCTGCCTGCCGAGCAACGGGCGATCCTCGAGCTCGTCATCCAACGCCGCCAGTCCTATAGCGACCTGGGCGACATGCTCGGCATGCCCACCGCGCGGGTCCGCCAGCTTGCCCGCGAAGCGCTCGTCGACCTGTCGTCCCGGAGCGCGGCGCGCGTGGACGAGGACTGGCGCGGCCAGGTGGCGGACTACCTGCTCGGCCAGCAGACCGGCCCGGAGGGAACGGCGACTCGCGGGCACCTGAAGCGATCCGAGCCCGCCCGCCTGTGGGCGCTGTCGCTGCTCGACTCGCTCGACCACCTCTACGACGAGCGCGACATCCCCGTGATCCCGGAGGGCGATGCCACGCCCGTGCGCGAGCGCGAGCCGAGACGCGCCAACGCGAGCCGCGCCGCGAACGCGAGCCGCGCCGCGAGCGCAAGCCGCGTCGCGAGCGCCCGTCCCCGCTGGCGAGCCTGCGCAGTCGCGTGGAGCGCCCGGCGCGGCCGCTGTCGGCCGACGCCGAGACGATCGTCCGCCGCCGGCGCATCGCCGCCGGCGCTGCCGCGGCTACCGCCTTGCTCTTCATCCTGCTCATCTGGCCGGTCGGCCTGCTGACGGGCGACGACGACGGCGACAGCGGCGATACGAGCAGCGACCAGGCCGACGGGCAGCCGCAGGTCCTGGGCCAGCTCCTGCTTCGCCCGCAGAGCGGTGAGAAGGGCGTCGGCATCGCGCTGATCACAGAGAGCGACGGCGAGCGCTCGCTGCTAGTGCAGGCGCGCGGCCTCAAGCCGACGAAGGAGGGCGAGGCATACGAGGTCTGGCTCTTCAACAGCCAGGACGACGCCACGTCCATGGGCGCCCAGCTGACCGACCGCCAAGGCAACTACCAGGGGGCCGGCCGGCTGCCGGAGAACTACGAGGACTTCACCTACCTCGATATCTCACGCGAGACGGTGGATCAAAATGCGGCCCACAGCGGGGACTCGGTGCTGCGCGGCCGCCTCGCCGACCTCCAGGCCGCATCGGGCACGGACACCGGGTCGCTCGACGATCAGCCGACAACGACGCCGGACGAGAGCAGCGGGAACCCACTCGGCGGCTGACCCCTAACCGGTGTTCCGAACGCACCATTTATGGGAAGATCTTGTCTCGGGATGGCGGCGCGCGTATACGTATGCGACCAGAATCCGCGCATGCGGCAGCTGCTCAGGCAGCGCCTAACGGGTCATGCCGACATAGTCGGCGAAAGCGGCACCGCGGACGAGGCGATCGCGGCGGCGGCGCTCGACTGGAGCCCGACGCTCGTCGTGCTCGACTACCGCACGGCTGTGGGCAACATCGACGGCAGCGTCGCGGCCATCAAGGAATCGAGCCCCTCAACCGCCGTGGTGATCCACACGGGCGTGCCGCGCTACCTGATCCAGGACCAGGTCGAGGATGCCGGCGGGGTCTACTCGCCGAAGAACGAGCCGGAGCACCTGATCGCGCTCGTGGGCGCTCTCCAGCCGAGCGCTACGGAAGCAGCTTCCCGGGATTCATGATCCCGGCGGGGTCGAGCTTCTGCTTGACGCCGCGCAACGCCTCGACGCCGAGCTCCCCCACCTCCTGAGCCATCCACGCGGCGTGGTCGCGGCCGATCGCGTGATGGTGGGTGATCGTCCCGCCGTGGGCGACGATCGCGTCGCACGCCGCCGTCTTGGCCGCGCGCCACTGCTCGAGCTCCGCGCCGCGCTCCTGGCGGGCGAAGAACGAGAAGTACAGCGAGGCACCCGAGCGATAGAGGTGCGAGACGTGGCACATCACGAGCGCGTCGGTCCCGCGCGCGGCGAGCGCTTCCCGCAGGGCGTCGCCCACGGCCGCGTAGAGCTCCTGCAGGCGGCTCCACGTGGTGGCGGTCTCCAGGGTCTCGACCAGCACACCCATGCCGAGCAGCTCGTCGCGCAGGTACGGCCCGGCGAAGTAGTTGCGGCCGGCGCGCGCCCCGGCCTCCTCGCCGAGCGATCGGGCACCCCCGGCTTCGAGGTGCGCGCGCGTCCGCTCGGCGCGCCGCTCCACGTCCTCGTCGTCACCCTCCCACCCGACGACTGCGAGGCACGGCCCGGGTGCGTCGTGGCCCGACGCAGCGGCGTTCAGCGCAGTCTCGGCCTCGTCGGACAGGCGGCATACGTCGCCCGCATCGCCGGCCTGCTCCATCGCGCGAAACGCATCGCAGCCGGCCTGCCAGGAGTCGAACACCCAGCCCTCGTTCACCTTGACGGCGGGCGCACGCCGGACCGCGAGCGTCGCCTCGGTGATCACCCCGAGCGTTCCCTCCGAGCCGACGACGAGCCCGCGCATGCCAGGACCGGCCGCCGTAGCCGGGACCGGCCGGAGCTCGACGGTGCCCGTGGGCGTCGCCAGGCGCACGCCCTGCACCAGCTCGTCGATCCGCCCGTAGCCGGTGGATGCCCTTCCGGCCGACCGTGTGGCCACGAAGCCGCCGAGCGTCGCGTACTCCCAGGACTGCGGAAAGTGGCCGAGCGTAAGCCCCTCCGCCGCGAGCAGCTCCTCGACCCGTGGGCCGGTGCACCCCGGCTCGAACGTCGCGAGCAGCGAGACGGCGTCGGCCTCGACGAGCCGGTCCATGCGCGCAAGGTCCAGGCTGATGGCGGCTGAGAAGCCGTCGCGGCGCGGCTCCACCCCGCCGACGACGCTCGAGCCTCCGCCGAAGGGCGTGACGGCGATGCGCTCGGCCGAGCACAGCTCGAGCACGGCGAGCACATCCTCGTGGGACCCCGGGTAGACGATCGCGTCCGGGGCGCTCGAAGCGTCGCCCGCGCGGATCCGGACGAGGTCCGGATAGCTCTTGCCGAGCGCGTGCGCGACGCGCGCGAGCCTGTCGTCCCGGACGGCGTCGTCGCCGACGACCGCGGCCAGCCGGCCGCGGACCTCGGACGCGAGCGCCGACTCGGGCAGCTTGACGTCGTCGAGGCTCGGCGGCGGCGCGGGCTCGTCCTCGATCGAGAACGCCTGCCGCAGCATGTCGCGCGCCTTGTCGGGCAGCGAGGTCGCGTCGCGGTCGACGCCCCACCCCCACCACCGCATGCGCGGGTCGGGGGCGTTCATTCGACGAGCTCGCCGAGCTGCTCGAGCGCCTGGCCGAGTCGTCTGCGCGTGGCACGCCGAACCATGGGCGACCCCAGGCGCGCGAGACCGCGCAAGCGCTCCGTCGAGCGCAGGACGACCGCGGTCTTGCGCGCGTCGTCCTCCTGGGCGAGCTCGATGACGATCCGCGACTGCGACAGCATGCGCTCGAACGGCGTCTCCGCGAGCTCCTGCTGCCACTCGAGCATCTCCATCGGCGACGACTCGGCGAGCGTGTAGTCCGCGCGGATCGGCTTGCCGCGGTCGGACATGAGGACCATGGTCCAGCCGGAGTCGGAGACCTCCTCGACGCGCTGCACGCGCGGCCACCAGCGCGGGAGCGAGTACGGGTCCGAGACGACCTTCCAGACGCGCTCGAGCGGAGCGTCGTAGCCGGAGTGCCGGGTTACGACCGGCACTCAGACCATGTGGCGCAGGTCGCGCACGAGCAGCAGGTGCTTGAGGTGCGACGCGATCGCGGCGAGATTGTCGAGCGCCTCGACCGCCTCGCGCCGGCGGTCGGGGTTGCGCGACTTGAGCGCCGAGGCCAGGATCTGCTCGAGCAGCGCCGCCTCACGGTCCGCGGAGGTCCGGAAGACGCGCAGGTTGCGCCCGCCGACGCCGAACTTCGCGAGCTCGGCGGCGGCCTTGATGATCTCCCGCTCGGTCTCGTCGTAGAGCGGGTCGCCTCCCTCACGCTGGCCGTTGACGATCCCGTAGTCCTCGAGCTCCTTGACGAGCTCTCCCGACGCGCCGGTGTCCGCGAGCACCTCCGCGAGCGAGTAGAGCGACTCGGGGCCCTTCCGCAGGACCGTCACCCGCCGCAGCGCGCGCGGGTCGGCGACCGGCTTGGCCCGGTCCACGTCGGCCTCCGCCCGTCCGGAGGCGAGTTCCTGGCGAATCACGCGCAGCGGCAGGAACTCGTCGCGCTGGAGCCGCAGGATCGTGCGCAGGCGCTGGACGTCGTCCGGCGAGTACAGCCGGTAGCCCCCGCGCGTGCGGCGGGGCGCGAGCAGCTTCTGGTCCTCCAGATAGCGGATCTTCGAGATCGAGATGTCCGGGAACTCGCGCTCGAGCGACTTGCAGACAGCTCCGATGGTCAGCGATTTGGCCGTCGGCGGGCGGGCTATGGGCGCTTCCGAGGTCATCGCTCCAGGTACGTCAGCTTGTACTTGCCGATCTGCAGCTCGTCACCGGCCTGCAGCTTGTGGGACTCGATCCGGTGCCGGTTGACGTAGGAGCCGTTCAGGGAGCCCAGGTCGTCGAGATAGAGCCCGTCGCGACGCCTGACGAGCAGAGCGTGGTTGCGCGAGACGGTGACGTCGTCGAGGAAGACGTCCGCGTCCGGGCTGCGCCCGATGGCGATTCGCTCTCCGCTCAGCTCGAAGGTCTCCCCCGCGCGTCCGCCGCCGGCCCGGATCACGAGCACGCCCCCGTCCACCGGGCGCTCGCCGTCGACGGGCTTCAGCTCGCCGCTCTCGTCGTCCAGCTGGTACTGCGCGGTCGTCGCGTCGCTCGACTCGCCGACGCCGGCGAGGAAGGCACCGCACTTCTGGCAGTAGTTGGCGCCCTCGCCGTTTACGAACCCGCATTCGGGGCAGTGCATGCCCTGCGCCGCCCGGCCCTACTCCGGAGCGTCGCTGCCGCTCTTGCCGGAGAGGATGTCCGTGAGCTGCTGGACATCCGCACCGGTGATCACCGGCTCACCCTCCTCGTGTTTCTTTCGCAGGCGGTTCACGAGTTCCGCGCGCAGGATGTCGATCTTGCCGTGCAGGATGCGGCGCTGATACGAGACTTCCTGCTCTTCCTCGGTGAGCTGTTGAATCAGGTCCTTCAGCTCCTGGTCGCTCAAGGCGCCCAGGTCCGGAAACGTGTCCATTCCTGTCCTCTAGTCGTAGGGTGTCGGTCGCGCGAGTCTACACGTCAAGTTGAGCCTTCGTGCAACGCGTGCAGGCCGTCGCGAATGTAAAGCGCGGTGGCCCAAAGAGTCATAGCCAGCCCGATGTACAACAGCGCCTCCGCGACCCACGTCACCGACACCATCGCGAGGAACATCGAGAACATCGTCGGCCACACCGCCCAGCGGCCGATCATCTTCACCTCGAGGTCGAGGCCATGCCGGAGGCCGATCTGCGTGAGCGCCAGCATCACCACCTCGCGGGCCGCGAGCACGCCGAGCGCCCAGCGCGGAAGCAGCTCGAAGTGCCAGCACACGATGACGCCGCTGACGACGAGGAGCCTGTCCGTGAGCGGGTCGAGCAACGCGCCGAGGCGGCTGTACTGGCCCGTCAGCCGGGCCGCGATGCCGTCCAGGTAGTCGCTTCCGCCGATGACCGCGTAGAGGACCGAGGCCGACGCGACGCGGCCGTCGTCCGAGCTCAGCGCCAGCACCAGGAACACCGGGATCAGGGCGAGCCTGATGAAGCCGATCAGGTTCGGCAGGGTCCACGGGCGGAGCGGCTCGCCCGCGCGGGTCTCGGGCGGCGGCCCGCCGGACCGGTCTAGCCCGAGCAGGCGCCTCGTGGTCAGTCGAGCTCGCGCCACAGGTCCGCGGCAGCCTGCGCCGCGCCCTCGAGGGGCAATGACCGCTTCTCCTGCCCCCGCCGCACCTGCGCCTCGACCTCGCCCTCTTCGACCCCGCGCTTGCCCACCGTGAGCCGCAGCGGGACCCCGAGTAGCTCGGCATCGGCGAACTTCTCCCCCGCGCTCGCGTCGCGATCGTCGTAGACGACCTCGAGGCCGCCCTCGAGCAGCTCGCCGTAGAGGCGGTCCGCGACCTCGCGCGCCGGCTCGCCCTCCTTGCCGAGCGTGACGAGCTCGATGTCCCACGGCGCGAGCGAGCGCGGCCACGAGATGCCCTGCTCGTCGGCGAACTGCTCGACCGCGGCGGCCGCGATCCGGGCCGGCCCGATCCCGTACGAGCCCATCCAGATCAGCTGCTCGTTGCCGTTCTCGTCGAGATAGGTGGCGCCGAGCGGCTCCGAATAGCGGGTGCCGAGCTTGAAGATGTTGCCGATCTCGATCGCGGGCTCGATCCGGATCTCCGCTCCCGACGGATCGGTGTCGCCGGCCTCGACCGCGCGGACGTCCGCCCACTCCGGGTCGAAGTCGCGACCCGGTTGGACGCCCTTGATGTGCTTGTCCGGCTCGTTGGCGCCCGCGACCAGCCCCTCGAGCCCCTTCAGCGCCTCGTCCGCGACCACGGGGACGCGCGCGCCGAGGGGGCCGATGAACCCGGGAACCGACCCGAACTGCCCCTTCACCTCGTCCTCCTGCGCGGGACGGAAGTCCTGGCCGAGCGCGTTTCTCAGCTTCACGTCGTTCAGGCGGTGGTCGCCGCGTGTGAGGATGAGGAGCGGCCCCCGTTCGTCGGCGATCACCGGGAATGCCTTGATCAGCGCACCTGCCGGCAGGCCCAGGAGCTGCGACACGGCTTCGATCGTCGTCGCCCCCGGCGTCTCGACCGGCTCCGCGGGACCGCCGGCTAGGCCGTCGACGGACTGGGGCGCGGCGCTCGCCACCTCGACGTTCGCGGCGTAGCCCGACGCGGACAGAGCGACGTCGTTCTCGCCCGCCGGACACGGCGCCATGTACTCGTGCGCGCCGAGGCCGCCCATCATGCCGACGTCGGACTCGACCCTGTACCACTCGAGCCCGCAGCGGTCGAAGATGCGGTCATAGGCCTGGATGTGCAGGTCGTAGCCGTGCTGTAGCCCGTCCGCATCGCGGTCGAACGTGTACGAGTCCTTCATGATGAACTCGCGCGTTCGGAGGACGCCCGCGCGCGGCCGCGGCTCGTCCCGCTCCTTGACCTGGATGTGGTACAGGATCAAGGGAAGGTCCCTGTACGAGCGCACCACCTTCGAGACGTGCAACGTCACGTTCTCCTCGTGCGTCATCGCGAGCACGAGGTCCGCGCCCTTGCGGTCCTGCAGCCGGAACTGCTCATCGAAGCCGTAGCGCCCCGTCTGCTGCCAGAGCTCGGCCGGCTGGAGGACCGGCATGAGCATCTCCTGGCCTCCGATCGAGTTGAGCTCCTCGCGGATGATCTGCTCGGCGCGCCGGTGCACGCGCAGGCCCGCGGGCAGCCAGGACCAGATGCCGGCGCCGACCTGGCGGATGAGCCCGGCCCGCACCATCAGCTTGTGCGATTGCGCCTCCGCGTCGGCAGGCGCGAGCTTCTCCGTGGGGAGGAAGAACCGGGTCAGGCGGGTCACACGGCTAGCCTAAAGGCGGGCCTTCCTGGACAGCCGCCTCGAAAGCGGCGCAACCGCCCGCCGCGGCCCATGTTGAAACCCCTGATGCTCCGCAACCCGGTGAGGATGATCCTGTGCGTATGCGCCCTGGCGCTGGCGCTGCTCGTGCTGCCCGGGTCGGCTTCAGCCGCTCCGTTCATGGTGTCGCTGATGCAGGACGACGACGAGCTCGTGTACATCGACTCCGAGGGGCGGGAGGCCGCGCTCAACCGCATGAAGAACCTGGGCGTCGAGGCGGTGCGGGTGACGATGCTCTGGGAGGCGATCGCGCCGCAGGCGAAGCGCAAGCCGCGCGGCTTCAACGGCGCGAAGCCGGGCGACTACCCGCCCGCCTTATGGGACCCTTACGACGACCTCGTCAGGAAGGCGCGGGACCGCGGGATCGAGGTCAACTTCAACCCGACGGGCCCGGGACCCGCCTGGGCCCACGGGCGGACGCGCATCCAGCCCGCCGCACGCAGCTGGAAGCCGAGCCCGAAGCAGTACGCGAAGTTCGTGCGTGCCGCCGGGCGCCGGTACAGCGGCTCGTACCGTGACGAGAACCAGGGGCGGGCCGCGCTCCCGCGCGTGGACTGGTGGGGAATCTGGAACGAGCCGAACCAGCCCGGCTGGCTCACCCCCCAGGGCGAGACGAAGCGTGGCGTGGGCGATGTCGCCGCGGCGCCGCGCATCTACCGCGACCTCCTGGTGGCCGGCGCCCGGGGCCTGCTCAGGACCGGTCACGGTGACGATCTCGTGATGATCGGCGAGCTCGCTCCGATCGGCAGCGCCGTCAAGCCGAAGGGCGCTCGCGCGTCGCTGAGGCCGGGGCTCTTCCTGCGGGAGATGTTCTGCCTCAACAACCGCTTCCACCCCTACACGGGCCGGGACGCGGAGGCGCGCGGCTGCAACAAGCTCGATCGCCTCGCTGTCCTCGAGCGCCTCCCGCGGCTCGCCGTCGGCCATCACGCGTATACGCGCAGGCGCGCGCCCACGAAACGCCAGCCCAAGCGCGACATGATCGACATCAGCAACCTCGGCGAGCTCACGCGCACGCTCGACAAGATCGCCGCGCGCACGGGGCTCTTGCCACCCGAGATGCCGATCTTCCTGACGGAGTTCGGATACCAGTCGCTGCCGCCGGACCCGTTCCGCGGCGTGTCACTTCCTCTGCAGGCGAAGTACATCAACGAGGGCGACTACATCGCCTGGAAGAACCCGCGCGTCTTCTCGAGCGCCCAGTTCCTGCTGTACGACGCGGCGGCGCGCACCGACTTCCCGCGCGACTCCCAGCCGTACTGGGCGACCTTCCAGACCGGGCTCATCACCGCGTTTCCGGATCCCGACGTGAAGCCGGCCCTGAACGCCTACAAGTTCCCGCTCGTCGTCAGGCGCAAGCGCGGGACCGCGCGCATCTGGGGTCAGGCGCGGTTTGCGCCGAACGGGACGACGTATCCGATCTATCTGCAGTCCCGCGCGCCCGGCTCGTCGAACTGGGTGAACTCGGACCCGCCGGTCCAGGTGACCCACAGCCAGGGCTTCTTCCAGGCTCGCCGCCCGACGCAGCGGGGCACCGCGTGGCGCGCCGTATGGGCGGAACCGGACTACGAGCAGCTTCAGTTCTCGCGTGAGGCGATAGCGCGCTAGGCGCGCGTGAAGCGGCGTCCGGCCGTCGGCGAGACGTCCTCGCCGAGCTTCACCTTCGGCGCCATCGGCAGCGCGGTCCCGCCCGCCTCCTCGGTCGCCGCGGCCGCCTCGAGCGCGGCGATGCGCTCGGGGGTCATCTCGTCAGCGTTCTCGTCCTCGATCTTCTGCAGCCACTCCGAGCCCTCGGCCGACTCTCGGTCGTCGAACTCGGTCCTGCCGCGCTCGAGCGACTTGTCGATCTCGGCGAATAGCGCGTCCACGAGCTGCGCCTGGGGCACCTTTCGCAGCGGCTTGCCGTGGGCGAAGATCAGCCCTTCGTTCTTGGCGCCCGTGATGCCGAAGTCCGCCGCAGACGCCTCGCCGATGCCGTTCACCGCGCACCCGAGCACCGCGACCTCGATCGGCTCCTCGTAGGACTCGAGCCGCTGCTCGATCTCGGCCACGACCGTGTCCATGTCGAACTGGAGCCGGCCGCACGTCGGGCACGCGATCAGCACGGGGCCGCGCTCGCGGATCTTCAGCGCCTTGAGGATCTCCCACGCGACCTTGACCTCCTCCTCGGCGTGGAACGTGGAGAGCGAGATCCGGACGGTGTCCCCCACTCCGTCGGCGAGCAGCGTGCCCAGCCCGACCGCGGACTTGAGCGAGCCTGACCACTTGGTGCCGGCCTCGGTGATGCCGAGGTGGATCGGGTAGTCGATCCGCTCGGCCAGGAGGCGGTTCGAGGCGATCGTGTTCGGCACGCTCGTCGACTTGATCGACACCTTGAAGTTCTCGAAGTCGAGGCTCTCCATCAGCTCGACGAACTCGACCGCCGCCGTGACGAGCGCCTCGACGGGGTTCTGCTTCTCGAGCTCGTGGAGGTGCTTGGGCAGCGACCCGGAGTTGACGCCGATCCGCATCGGGACCCCGGCGGCGGTCGCCTTCTTCGCGACCTCGGCGACCTTGTCGGGACCGCCGATGTTGCCCGGGTTGAGCCGCACGCAGTGGGCCCCGGCGTCGATCGCCTTCAGCGCGAGCGTGTGGTTGAAGTGGATGTCGGCGATCACCGGGATCGGCGACTCGACGACAAGCCGCTTCAGCGCCTCGACGTCCTTCTCCCGTGGCACCGCCACGCGCACGAGGTCGGCGCCGGCGTCGGCGATCGCCCGGACCTGCTTCAGGGTGGCGTCGTAGTCGGCGGTTTCAGTCTTCGTCATCGACTGGACGGCGACCGGCGCGCCCCCGCCGATCTTGACTCCGCCCACGTCGATTTGCCTGCGCGAGGCCACAAATGAAGGGTAGCGGCGCGCTAAGTTCCCTCCATGCATGCCCTCCGGCATCTGTTGACGCCAGGCACGCCCGCCTACGGGCTGCTGAAGATGGCCGCGGTCGGCAGGGTCTTTCTCGTAGCAGCGCGCGGGCGAAAGCGCCCCCCGAGCTGACCATGCGGCCGCCGTGGCCGAGACCTTCGCCCGACCGCCTTCATCGACAGTGACAGCGAGGACGTTCGGGGCTTCCTGCAGCGCGTGGCCGGCGACGCAAGCGACGAGCACGAGGTGGTCGCGCGTCTGTTCGCCGCCGTGCGCGACGGGATTCGCTACGACCCCTACAACGTGTCGGGCGACCCCGACGACTACCGGGCGAGCAACATCCTGCGCTCAGACAGCGGCTACTGCGTGCAGAAGTCCGTGGCGCTCACCGCGGCCGCGCGTGCCGCCGGGATCCCGTCGCGGCTCGGCTTCGCGGATGTGAAGAACCACCTGCAGTCCGAGCGCCTGCGCGAGGCGATGGGGACCGACCTCTTCATCTGGCACGGCTACAGCACGTTCTTCGTAGGCGGCCGCTGGACGAAGGCGAGCTGCGCCTTCAACGCCGAGCTGTGTGCGCGCTTCGGCGTCGCCGCCGCTCGACTTCGACGGCACGCACGACGCCCTGCTTCACCCCTTCTCCGGCGACGGCTCGCGGTACATGGAGTACGTCAACGACCGCGGGACGTACGGGGATCTGCCGCTCGAGACAGATGCTCGGGGACCTGCGCGACACCTACGGCGGCTCCGATGTTCAGCCGACGTAGCTAGCGCTCGTAAAGCGCTTCGATCTCGTCCGCGTACTTCTGGGCGATCGGCTTGCGCTTCAGCTTCATCGTCGGCGTCAGCTCCTCGCCACCGGGCTGCCACTCGACGGGGAGCAGCTTCCACTTCTTGATCTGCTCGACGCGGGCCATCTCCTCGTTCGCGTCGTCGATCTCCTTCTGCACCGCCTCGAGCACCTTCTCGTTCTCGGCGAGCGAGTCGACGGACGCGTCGTCGATGCCGTTCGCCTGGGCGAACGCGGGCGCGGAATCCGGGTCGAGCGTCAGCAGCGCGACGTTGAAGGGCTTGCCGTCCCCTACCGCGATCGCCTGGCCGATCAGCGGGCCGGCGGCCTTCAGCTTGGCCTCGATGTTCGCCGGCGACATGTTCTTGCCGGCGGCGTTGATGATCAGCTCCTTCTTGCGGTCGACGATCTTGAGGAAGCCGTCATCGTCGAACTCGCCGACGTCGCCCGTGTGCAGCCAGCCGTCCTCGTCGATCGTCTCGCGGGTCTTCTCCTCGTTGTTGCGGTAGCCCGGCATGATGAACGCGCCCTTGATCAGGATCTCGCCGTCCTCGGCGAGCTTGACCTCTGCGCCGGGCGACGGCGGGCCGACCGTCCCGATCTTGATGTTGTCGGGCCGGTTGCAGGTGCCGTAGCCCGTCGTCTCCGACATTCCCCAGAGCTCCGCGAGCGGCAGGCCGATCGCGTGGTAGAAGCGGATCACCTCGGGCGGCGTCGGCGCCGCGCCCACGTTGAGCGACTCGACCCGGTCCAGGCCGAGCCCCGCGCGCACCTTCGAGTACACGAGCTCGTCGAACTTCTGCCACTGCTGCTCGAGGTCGTCGGGCACCTCCTTGCCCGCTTGGATCAGGTCGACCTTCTTGAGCCCGACCTCGAGCGCCTGCTTCGAGACGGCCTTCTTCTGCTCGTCCTCCTCGGCCTCGATCCCGGCCTCGATCGCCGCCTTCAGCTTCTCCCAGATGCGCGGGACCGCGAAGAACCACGTCGGCCGCACCTCGGGCAGGTACGCCACCACCTGGCGCGGGTCGGGGCAGCATGTCGTCGTGAACCCGAGCAGGATCGGGATGTAGTGCGAGCAGGCGCGCTCCGCGATGTGCGCCATCGGCAGCCACGAGACGACGCTCCCCTCCTCCGGGAAGTCGATGATCCCGTGATAGCCCTTGACGGCCGTCAGCAGGTTCCTGTGTGTCAGCTGGACGCCCTTGGGATCGCCGGTCGTGCCCGACGTGTAGATCAGCGTGAGGATGTCGTCGGCCTCGACGCTCTTCCACGTTGCCTCGAAGTCGAAGTCGTCGTCCGCCTTGGCCATCAGCTCTTCGAGCGTCATGCCGCCCTCCGGCGCGTCACCGTCGATCACCACGACGTGCTCGAGGTGCTCCGCGCCCTCCTTCGCCTTCATCACCGTCTCGAGGAACGCCTGCTCCGTGACGACCACGCGCGTCGCGGCGTCGTTCACGAGGTACTTGATCTGGTCAGGCGTGTAGGTGTTGTAGATCGAGAACGGCGTCGCGCCGAGGTGCATCGCCGCCGAGTCCACCGGGTGGAACTCGGGCCGGTTGGTGAGCATGATCGCGACGGTGTCGCCCCGCCCGATCCCGACGCCGGCGAGGCCGCCCGCGATCTTCTCGACCTGCTGCGCGTACTCCCCCCACGTGATCGAGTAGTCGTCGCCCTTCGTCCGGATCGCCGGCTGGTCGGGCCGGTCCTCGGCCGTGAGCTGAAAGGCCTCGGCGATCGTCTTCGCGTCGAGCGCGCGCGGCTTGTAGGTGGCCTCAGCAGTCGTGACTTCCACGGACTCCCCTCCTCGGTTGGGCCCGCCTACCGTACTTGAAAGCCCTCCCCGGAGAGGCGGTCGATGTCGTTCGTCAGCCCGATCAGGAACAGCCCGATTACCAGCATGAATCCGATCACGCCAGACCGCTCCATCACGGCGTAGGGCACCGGCTTGCGGCGGACGCCCTCGACGATCGCCCAGAAGATGTGGCCGCCGTCGAGCGGCAGGAAGGGGAACAGGTTCACGATCGCGAGCGACAGCGAGATGATCGCCAGGATCCCCAGCACGTCGGCGAGGTCGTCGAGGATCGTCTGACGCGTGACCTCGTACGAGCCCGACCACGCCGCTGATCTCCTTCCGCTTCTCAGCGTCGACGAGCCGTGCCGGCAGCTTCGCCGTCTCCTTCGTGATGAACCACAGCCGGTCGCCCGTCTGCGTGAACGCGGTGCCGGCCGCGAACGGCTCCCGCGGGCCGTCGTCGAGATACGAGAAGCCGAGCCGCATCCGCTCCGTCTCGGGGTCGTAGACCGGCCTGAGCTCGAGCGTCTTCTGCGCGCCGTCGCGCTCGATCACGACGCGCGCGGGGTCCGCCGCACGGCAGCCCTCCTTCTCGGCGCCACCCGGGCACGCGTGCTTCGAGATCGCGTCGGACAGCTCGGCCGGGGCGCCGGTCACTCCGTCCACCGAGACGATCCGGTCGCCGGGCTCGAGCGTGTTCGCGGCGGGGAAGCCCTTCTCGATCACGTTCACCGTCGCGGACGCCTGTGTCGGGTCGCGCGGGCCGATCAGCGCGAGGTAGGAGAAGAGCAGCACGAACGCGAGCAGCAGGTTCATCCCGGGCCCGGCCGCGATCACGACCATTCGCTTCCAGACCGGCTGCGCGTGGTAGGCGCGGTCGCGCACGTCGTCGGGCAGGTCCTCGGACGGGTTCATGCCGCTGATCCGCACGTAGCCGCCGAGCGGGATCGAGCCGATCGCGTACTCGGTCTCGCCGCGGGTCTTGCGCCAGATGAGCGGCGGGAAGAAGAGCGAGAAGCGCTCGACGCGCATGCCGACCCACTTCGCGGCCGCGAAGTGCCCGAGCTCATGCAGGATGATCAGCATCGAGAAGCCGACGAACGCGAGGACCCAGCTCATGCCGCCACCCGCCTCGCCGCCTCGCGCGCTTCGGTGTCCGCGGAGTAGAGGTCGGAGAAGTGACGCACCGATGTGGGCGGCACCGCCTCGAGCGTGCGGTCGATCACCTCGGCGATGCCGTTGAACGGCAGCTCGCCTGCCAGGAATGCGTACACGGCCACCTCGTTCGCGGCGTTCAACACGCACGGCGCGGTCCCTCCCACCTCGGCCGCCTCGCGCGCGAGGCGCAGGCACGGGAACGCGTCGAGGTCGGGCGCCTCGAACGTCAGCTGGCCGAGTTCGACCAGGTCGAGATGCGGGACCGGCACGTCCACCCGATCAGGATGATGGAGCGCGTACGAGATCGGCACGCGCATGTCCGGGTAGCCCAGGTGCGCGAGCGACGCGCCGTCGTTCATGTGCACGATCGCGTGGATGATCGACTGCGGGTGCACCACGACGTCGATGCGGTCATACGGCACGCCGAACAGGTGGTGAGCTTCGATCAGCTCCAGCCCCTTGTTCATGAGCGTCGCGGAGTCGATCGTGATCTTTCCGCCCATGTCCCAGGTCGGATGGGCGAGCGCGTCCTCGCGGCTGACCGTCTGCAGGTCATCGGCGCTCCGGCCCCGGAATGGCCCGCCGGACGCCGTCAGCACGAGCCGGTCGACCGTCCCGGGCCGCTCGCTCCCGATCAGCTGAAAGAGGGCGGAGTGCTCGGAGTCCACCGGGATCACCTGCGCGCCGGTCGCCTCGGCCAGCGCCATCACGAGCTCGCCGCCCACGACGAGGCTCTCCTTGTTCGCGAGCGCCAGGTCGATGCCCTCGCCGAGGCTCGCGATCGTCGGCCCGAGCCCCGCCGAGCCGACCAGGGCGTTCAGCACGAGGTCGCAGCGCGTGTCCGTGATCAGCTCGACGAGCCCCTCGGCTCCCGCCAGGACCGTCCCCTCCGGCCAGGCCTCCGCGGCGCGTGCCGCCGCAGTCCTCGTCCGCGAGGGCGATCCGGTTCACGCCGAAGGCCTTCGCCTGCTCGACGAGCGGCTCCCACGAGGACTGCGCGGCGAGGCCGGCAACCTCCAGCTCGTCGCTGCGCTCGACGACATCCAGTGCCTGGACGCCGATCGAGCCCGTCGAGCCGAGAATCAGGGTGCTGCGCACCCGGCCAGTGTGGCAAGCCGTCCGCGCTACAGAACCGCTACGGCGACGTAATACGCGGTAACGATGCTGAACAGGACCGCGTCGAGGCGGTCGAGCGCGCCGCCATGGGCGCCGAACAGGCGCCCGGTGTCCTTCACCCCGAGGTCGCGCTTGACCATCGACTCGAACAGGTCGCCGAGCGGCGCCGCCAGCGCGACGGCGCCTCCGATCACGAGCGCGTCGGTGCCCGCGATCCAGTCGTGGTAGCCGACCGCGAACAGCCAGAAAGCGAGCGTGCCGCCGACGACGCCGCAGGCAAGCCCCTCGAGGGTCTTGTTCGGCGACAGCGTCGGCGCCAGCGGGATGCGGCCGAAGCTGCGGCCGCCGAAGTAGGCGGCCGTGTCGCCGAGGAACGTGCCGAGCAGGACCGCCAGCACGAGGCTGCCTCCGTGCGGCAGCTCGCGCAGCAGGACAGCGTGGGCCATCGCCATTCCGATCCAGAGGATCCCGAACAGGACCACCGCCATCGCCCACGAGGCGTGCTCGCGGCGCGGCCGCAGCAGCGTCAGGACGAACGTGAGCGGCACGGACGCGACCAGCACGACGACGATCTGGAAGTGGTCGCCGTAGAGCGCCGCCAGGGTGAGGGCGACGACGGAGATGAAGCCCGCGACGTTGGCCGGGTGGACGCGCCCCATGAGCTTGTAGAGCTCCGCGAGGCACACGATCCCGAGAAAGCTCACCCCGAGCGCCCAGACGAGCCCGCCGTACCCCACGATGATCGCGGCGAAGACGATCGCCGGGATCGCAGCGAGCACGCGCGCGCCGAGGTCCGACCCCTGATGGCGGCGTCTGCTCGCCATCAGCGTGCCCCGTAGCGGCGCTCGCGCGCGGCGATGTCCTCCAGCGCCGCTACGAGGGTCTCCTCGTCGAAGTCCGGCCAGAGCACGTCGGCGAAGTAGAGCTCGGCGTAGGCCGTCTGCCACAGGAGGAAGTTCGAGACCCGTTGCTCGCCGCTCGTGCGGATGAGGACGTCCGGGTCGCCCATGTCAGGCGCGTACAACAGTTTCGCGAACGCCTCTTCCCCGCCGCCGTCGTACCGCTCGGCCGCGTCGACGATCTCGGCGCGGCCGCCGTAGTTGAACGCCACGAAAAGCTTCATCCGGTCGTTGTCTCGCGTCTTCTCCTCGGCCCAGCCCATCTTCTCGCGCAGCTCGGCCGACACCTCGTCGCGGCGCCCGACGAACACCATCCGCACGCCCTCCTCGTCGAGCTCCGGCGTCTCCGACTCGATCAACTCGGCGAACATCGCCATCAGGCCGTCGACCTCTTCGCGCGGGCGCGACCAGTTCTCGGTCGAGAAGGCGTACACGGTCAGCTCCTCCACCCCGTGCTTGACGGCGTGCCGGACGGTCCGCTTGAGGGCCTGTGCGCCCTCGCGATGGCCCGCGAGGACCGGCAGCCCGCGCGACTGCGCCCAGCGCGCGTTGCCGTCCATGATGATGGCGACGCGAATCGCCTAGACCTCGAGGATCTCCTCTTCCTTGCCAGACAGGAAGGAGTCGATCTCGCCGATCTTGGAGTCCGTCAGCTTCTGGAGCTCGCTCTCCGCCCGGCGCTCCTCGTCCTCGCCGACCTCGCCCGCCGACTTCAGCTCCTTCAGGTCGTGCATCACCTCGCGCCGGATGTGGCGGATCGACACGCGCCCCTCCTCGGCGATGTTGTGCACCACCTTGACCAGGTCCTTGCGGCGCTCCTCCGTCAGCTCGGGGAGGGTGAGCCGGACGACGTTGCCGTCGTTCGAGGGCGTAAGGCCGACGTCGGACTCGAGGATCGCCTTCTCGATCGCCTTGATCGACGACTTGTCGTACGGCGTGATCGTGAGCAGGCGGGCCTCGGTCGCGGAGATCTGCGCGAGCTGGTTGAGCGGCGTCTGGGCGCCGTAGTAGTCGACGACGATGCGGTCGAGGATGTGAGGGGACGCGCGGCCGGTACGCACGGTGGTGAACTCGCGGCGGATCGCCTCGACCGCCTTGTGCATGCGGTCGGTCGCGTCCTTGAGCAGGTCGTCGATCATGTCGAAACCACGGTCCCCACGCGCTCTCCGGACACTATCCGCTCGATGTTGCCCTCGTCGTCCATGTTGAAGACGTAGATCGGCAGCGAGTTGTCCATGCAGAGCGACAGCGCGGTCGAGTCCATGACCCTGAGTCGGCGCTCGATCGCCTCTCGGTGCGTGAGCGCCGGCAGGAACTCGGCGTCCGCGACGGCACGCGGGTCGTCGGTGTAGACGCCGTCGACGCCGTGCTTGGCCATCAGGATCGCGTCGGCGTGGATCTCGAGCGCGCGTAGCGCGGCGGCCGTGTCCGTGGTGAAGAACGGGTTGCCGGTGCCCGCGGCGAAGATCACGATCCTGCCCTTCTCGAGGTGGCGGATCGCGCGCCGTCGGATGTAGGGCTCGGCGACCTCGGAGATCGTGATCGCCGACTGCACCCGCGTGTGTGCGCCCAGCTTCTCGAGCGCGTCCTGGAGCGCGAGCGCGTTGAGGACCGTCGCGAGCATGCCCATGTAGTCGCCGGTGGCGCGATCCATGCCCGCGGCTGCGCCCGCCAGGCCGCGGTAGATGTTGCCGCCGCCGACGACGATCCCGAACTCCACGCCGGAGTCCGCCACGTTCTTGACCGCGGTCGCGATCGCGGCGATCCGGTCCGGATCGGCGCCGTACTCATGCTCGCCCATGAGCGCCTCCCCGGACAGCTTGAGGAGGACCCTTTGGAAGGCGGGCGTCACGCCTCCCCGACGGCGAACCGCTGGAAGCGCCGGATCACGACGTTCTCGCCGGTCTTGGCCGCGGTCTGGGCACGTAGCTCCTCGATGGTGGCGTCACCGTACTTGTCCTTGTTGACGTGCGGCTGGTTGAGAAGCACGACCTCCTCGAGCCACTTCTTCAGCCGGCCCTCGGCGATCTTCGGGCGCACGTTCTCGGGCTTGTCCTGCGCCTGCTCCTCGAAGATCCGCAGCTCGCGCTCACGGTCCTCCTCGGGCACGTCCTCCTCGGACACGTACAGCGGGGCGGCCGCAGCGACGTGCAGCGCGACCTCGCGGGCGAAGTCCTTGAAGTCGTCGTTCTTGGCGACGAAGTCCGTCTCGCAATCGACCTCGACGAGCACGCCGATCTTGCCGTTCGCGTGGATATAGCTCGCGACCACTCCCTCGCTGGCGGCGCGCTCGCCGCGTTTCGCCGCCTGCGCCTGGCCCTTCACGCGCAGGATCTCGATCGCCTTGTCCACGTCTCCATCGGCTTCGGCGAGGGCCTTCTTGCAGTCCATCATCCCCGCGCCCGTGCGCTCGCGGAGCGCCTTGACGTCGGATGCCGTGATCGTGCTCAACTCTTAGCCTCCTCCGGGTTCTTCGGCGGCTCGGCGACCTGAGCGTCCGCGGGTGGCTGCTCCGGCGCAGCCGGCGGCTGCGCCGGATCGTCGGCGGTGAGCTCGGCCTCACGTGCCTGCGCCATCTGCGCGCTGGCCTCCTCGGCCTCCAGCCGTGCCTGCTCCTCGGCCTCCTTGCGAGCTGCGGCCTCCGCCGCCTCCCGCTGTGCCTTCTCCTCGGCCTCGCGGCGGGCCGCCTCCTCCTCCGCGCGGAACACGGATGCCCGCTCGGCCGCGACGTCGCCGATCGCGTCCGCGACGATCTTGCACGACTTGATCGCGTCGTCGTTGCCGGGCACGACGAAGCTGACCGGGTCGGGATCGCAGTTCGTGTCCACGAGCCCGATGATCGGGATCTTCAGCCGCGCGGCCTCCTTGACCGCGATCACCTCGGTCTTCAGATCGACGACGAACATCGCGTCGGGCGGGCGCTGGAGGTCGCGGACGCCGCCCAGGTTCATCGTCAGCTTCTCGCGCTCGGAGAGCGCGCTGATCCGCTCGCGGGTCGGCAGCAGCTCCATCGTGCCGTCCTCGACCCAGCTGTCCAGCTCGGCGAGGCGCTTGATGCGCTTCGAGATCGTCTGGAAGTTCGTCAGCAGGCCGCCCAGCCAGCGCTGGTTGACGTACGGCATGCCTGACTTCTCCGCGGCGTCCTTGACGGCGTCGCGGGCCTGCTTCTTGGTCCCGACGAACAGGATCGTGCCGCCGCGGCCGGCGACGTTCGCAGCGAACTCCTGCGCGGATGCCAGCAGCCGTTCGGTCTGCTGGAGGTCGATGATGTGGATCCCGCCGCGCTCGCCGAATATGAAGCGGCGCATCTTGGGATTCCAGCGGCGTGTCTGGTGGCCGAAGTGCACCCCGGCCTCCAGCAGCTCGCGTATGCCTACCTGAGCCACTACTGCTCCCTTGTTCTGGATGTTGCCCGGCCATCCGGGAGGCGGACCCGGCGTCACGTCACCGGGCAGGGCCGCCCCCGGTTACGACCGGGGTTGCCAACTGGTCGCCGCGAAGCATAGGGAGCCGGCCGGCCCTTACGGCCGACTACCGGCCCACTACGTAAACGAGGCGGTCAAAAGACCGCCTCGCTCACTCATATAAATAGTCTCCGTCTGGCCCTCCGGAGACTGGCTCCCGCTTAGCTGCAAGCTGTATTTGCTGCAGGTCAGCGGGCGGTTTGGACTCGCAGCAGGTCTCTGCCCCGCTGATTGGGTGCCTAAACCTCAATTTCGCCGAGTGGAGAAATTGGCGCGTTAACCCAAGTCTCCGGCCGCTTGCGGACCCCCCGTATTCCGGGTCGCCGCAGATCGGGTGGCCGATCGCCGCCATGTGGGCTCGGATCTGGTGCGTCCGGCCGGTCTCGAGCCGCACCCGCAGCAGGGTGGTCCGCGGATAGGCCTCGAGCACCTCGAAGTGCGTCCGCGCCTCCCGCGCGCGATCAGCGCGGACGGACATCCGCTTGCGCTCGGCCCGGTCGCGCCCGATCGGCGCGTCGATCGTGCCCGTCCGAGCGTCGGGACGGCCTTCGACCAGCGCCAGGTACTCACGCTCGACCTCGCGCCGGCGAATCATCTCCTGGAGCGCACGGTGCACCTGGTCCGACTTGGCGACGAGCATCAGCCCGGACGTGTCGCGGTCCAGCCGGTGGACGATCCCGGGTCGCCACGGATCGGGCCCGCCCGCGGCGCGGCCTGCGAGCGCCTGGGCGAGCGTCCCGGTCGGGTGCCCGGGCGCCGGGTGGACCACTACCCCCGCCGGCTTGTCGACGACCAGGAGATGGTCGTCCTCGAAGACGACCTCGAACGGGACCCCCTCCCCCGCGCTCAGGTCCGTCGGCTCCGGCGCGTCCGGGAACTCGATCGCGATCGTCTCGCCGGGCTTGACGGCGTGCCGTTTCTGCCTCGTCCGCCCGTCAACGGTGACGGCGCCGTGCTCGATCAGGCGCTGCGCGGCCGCGCGTGAGCCCACGGCTTCGAGACGGCCCACGAACTGGTCGAGGCGCTCGCCCCCGGCGTCGGGCGGGACGACGACCTTCAGCGTTTCACCTCCGCCACGTAGAGGAGCCCGAGCACGCCGACGACGATCGCCGCGTCGGCCAGGTTGAACGCCGGCCACGCGATCGGATCGATGAAGTCGACCACCGCTCCCTCGCGGGCGCGGTCGGCGAGATTGCCGAGCGCCCCGCCGAGGATCAGGCCGACCGGCAGCCAGAGGAACGGCACCTCGCTGTTGACCACGAAGTAGGCGACCAGGCCGGCGAGGGCCAGCGAGATCGCGGCCACGAGCAGCGGCCCGCCGCCGGAGAGGGCGCCGAACGCGACCCCGTCGTTGCGCACGTAGGTCATGTCGAGCCCGAGGAAGACGTTCACTTCCTCCCCGCGCTCGAGCGATGCAACGGCGATCGCCTTCGTCACCTGGTCCGCGACCACCGTCAACCCCACGACGGCGGCGGCGCGGGCGAGTGCGGGCTCGTTCACCCCCTGATGATGTCGGCGACGATCCCGCCGACGATCAGCAGCACGAACGTCGCGACGATCGGGCTGAGGTCGAGCGCGGCCGGGCCGAGCCTGGCCATCGGGATGAACCGCCGGAAGAGGCGCAGGTAGGGGTCCGTCACGTCGTGCACGAACGTCAGGAAGGCGCTCAGCACCGGGTGGTACGGGATCGACTGGAACCAGCTCACGATGATCCTGATGAAGATCAGGACGAGGTAGACGTACATCAGCGTCTCGACGTAGTCGCCTATGTCGACGCGGCTGATCGCGAGCGGAAGGGTCGTCATGACGGGTTCACCACCGCATCGACGGCGGAGTCGAACGCGGCGCGAATCCCGGCATCCTCGAGCCGCGCCGTCCCGCGCTCCGTGAGCCCGCCGGGTGAGGTCACGCGGCGCCGCACCTCTGCGGGAGCTACGCCCGCCTCGTCGAGGAGGGCCCCGGTCCCCGCCAGCGCTGCCGCGACAAGGCGTCCGGCCTGCTCGTGCTCGAGCCCGTGCGCGACCCCGGCATCGACGAGCGCCTCGGCGACGAGCGCGAACCACGCGGGCGCGCAGCTCATCACCGCGGTCGCCGTCTCCATCTGCTCCTCCGGCAGCGCAACGACGGGGCCGACCCGGCCGAAGAGGTCGAGGATCTCCTGCTCGGGCCCATCCGCCGCCGTACTGCCGCCGACGTAGCACGACACGCCGCGGCCCACCGCGGCAGCCTGGTTCGGCATGAACCGGTAGACCGGCTTGCCGGGGTAGGCGGCCTCCACCTTTGCGACGGGCACGCCGCCGAGGATCGACACGACCGCGCCCGCGTGCGCGCGTATGTCCTCGGCCACCTCCTCGAGCTGCGCCGGCTTGTGGCAGAGCACGACGATGTCCGTCTGCTCGGCGACCTCCGCGTTGGAGCCGGCAACCGTCCCGCCGACCGCCTCCGCGAGCGCCGAGGCCCGCTCGTGGTCGATGTCGGCCACGACCACGGGCTCGTCCCAGCCGCGGACGAGGGCAGTCGCCATGTTTCCTGCGCCGATGACGCCGATTTTCACCGGTCGGACGTTAACCGGCGCGAACTACGACTGGTTGAAGAAGCCCTTCTCGATCAGCCGCGCGCGCTCTTCCGCCGAGACCTCGACGTTGCGCGGCGTGAGAAGGAAGACCTTGTCGGCAATGCGCTGCATGCCGCCGTCGAGCGCGTATGTGAGGCCCGAGGCGAAGTCGATCAGCCGCTTCGACAGGTCGCTGTCGGTCGTCTGCAGGTTCAGGATGACCGGGACCGTGTCCTTGAACCGGTCGGCGATCTGCTGGGCGTCGTTGAAGTTCTTGGGGACCACGAGGTGCACCTGGACGTCGGCGCCGCTCCGCCCGTTGCCGCCGTTGCCGCCGATCGGTCGCAGAACGCGCGTCTCGCGCCCGCCCGCGCCGCCGTCGTCGGCGAAGATGTCGTCGATCTCGTCGCGCCGCCGGCGGTTGCGTTCCAGCCGGCGGACGTTCGGCCGCTCGCGGTAGCGGCCCTCCAGTTCCTGCTCAGGCTCGACGTCGAGCGGCTCCTCGCGGTACGGGTCGTCCTCCTCGGCGAGGCCGAAGTAGACGAGCGTCCGATGCCATGTGTCACGAAGCGCCATGCTGGGGACGAGGTTTCGCGCGTTATGCAGCGATTCCTCCTGCTTACAGGGTACCCATGCTGAAAATCGAAAACACCGGTAAAGGGCCTCCAGTGGTGCTTTTGCACGGGCTGACGGCCACGCGGCGCTACGTGCTGCAGGGTTCGCGGCTGCTCGCGCGCGAGGGTTTCAGGCTGGTCTCCTACGACGCTCGCGCACACGGAGAGTCCGACCCCGCAGACGGCTACGAGTACTCGGACCTGGCCGAGGACCTCGTCTGGGTGCTCGAGTCGCGCGAAATAGAGCGCGCGGTCCTCGTCGGCCACTCGATGGGCGCGGCGACAGCCATCCGCGTCGCGCTCGAGCGGCCGGAACGCGTCGCGGGGCTCGTGCAGATCACGCCCGCGTACCCGGGCGAGCCCTACCTCGAGGACGCCGACCTGGCGTATTGGGACCGGCTGGCGGCGGGCCTCGAGGCGGATGGTGCCGATGGGTTCATGCGCGCGTTCGAGCCGCCGGCGGATGAGCGCTGGCGCGAGCCGGTGCTGAAATTCACCCGTCAGCGGATCGAGCGGCATCTCCACCCCGAGGCGCTCGCGCGGGCCGTCCGGGTGGTCCCGCGCTCGGCGGCGTTCGACGGCATCGACCGGCTGGCTGAGATCGACGTGCCGGCGCTGGTCGTCGGCAGTCGCGACGACTCCGACCCGACGCATCCCCTCGCGGTCGCCGAGGAGTACGCGCGCCGTCTTCCGCAGGGCGAGCTCGTCGTCGAGGACGAGGGCGAGCCGCCCCTCGCCTGGCAGGGCGCACAGCTCTCGCGCGCGATCCTCGACTGGCTCAGTCGTACAGGACCGAGCCCAGCCTGACGATCGTCGCGCCCTCCTCGACCGCGACCTCGTAGTCCTGGCTCGTCCCCATCGACAGGCGCTCGAGACCGTGCTCGGCGGCGAGCTCCGCGAGGCGCGCGAAATGCGGGCGGCTGTCCTCCGGGTTCTCGGTGAAGGGCGGCATCGTCATGAGACCGGCAACGGGCACGGGGCTACGGGCCACGAAATCCCCGAGCTCCTCAGGCGCGACCCCCTCCTTCCCCTCCTCGCCCGCCACGTTCACCTGAATCAGGATCTCCTTCGCGGGGTGCTTCTCGAGTTGCGCGAGCGCGGACTCGGAGGCGACCGAGTGGATCAGCCGGACGCGCGGCGCGACGTCCTTGACCTTGCGGCTTTGCAGCGCGCCGATGAAATCCCACTCGAACAGGTCGCGGTGGCGTTCCTGCTTTGCGGCGAGATCCTGCGCCCGGTTCTCGCCCACCAGCGTGATGCCGGCCTCGGCCAGCGCCGGCAGGTCTTCGGCTTCGACGTACTTGATCGCGGCGCAGATCTCGACCTTGTCCCCGATCCGCTCGCGGACGCGCTCCAGGTTCGCGCGCACGCGGTCAGCATCTATGCCCGCCACACGAGCCCTCCCTGGCGACCCGTGACGCCGCCGTCGCGCCGGTGCGAGAAGAAGAGGTCCTCGCGGCAGCTCGTGCATAGGTCGACGTGCTCGATCCGCTCGACTCCCGCGGCGCGAAGCCGGTCCTCTGCCACTGCGCGCAGGTCCAGCATGCGGCCGCTCGCGAATCGCTCGTCGAACTGCGCGCGCACCTCGTCCCCGACCTCGTAACAGCACGGGCCGATGCCGGGGCCGACCGCGGCGGCCGGCGGCTCGTCGAAGTGTGCGATCGCATTCGCAAGGACCCCACCCGCCAGCCCGCGCCAGCCGCAGTGGACCATCGCGACCCGGTCGCCGCCCGCGAGCGCAACCGGCAGGCAGTCGGCGACGATCACGAGCAGTGCGAGGTCGTCACGCCCGGTGACGTGCCCGTCCACCTTGTCGAGCTCGCCGTCCGGCGGGGCGTCCCACTCCTTGACGTCTGTGCCGTGTACTTGCCACCCCATGGCTATCGATCCGAAGTCGATTTCGGCGGCGGCGGCAAGTCGCTTGCGGTTCGTCTCCACCCGCGCGCGCTCGTCGTCGGTAAGGATCCCGAGGTTGAGCGATTCGTAGGGCCCCTCGCTGACTCCACCCCTGCGGGTAGAGAACGCCACCTCGGCGCCGGGCAGGCTCAGCCGGATCAGCTCGCCGATCGGGCCACCTCCAGCGCATAGCGGAGCTCCTCGTCGCGGCCGCCGAGCTCGCCGTCGAGCTTCTTTCGCAGCGTCTCCTCGAGGGCGCGCCCCAGCACGGGCGATTCGGGGATCCCCGGCCTCGACCAGGTCCGTGCCCGTGATCTCGAGGCTCACTCCCTGAAGGTCGGCCAGGTAGCGCAGGATCGGGCCGCCCGGCGCGCCGTACGCGAGCGTGAGTGCGAGCGTCTCCGGGTGCTCACAGTGCAGGAGGGCGTGGATCACGGAGTCCGGCATGTCCGCGCGCACGGTCTTCGCGAGCTCCGGCGCCTTCCGCGCCGCGCGGAGCACGGCGTCGCGCTCGTCGGCTCGCAGCGCGAGCGACTCCACCCATTCGGCATCGGGCTCGGGACCGAGAAGCGCGGCGAGCGCCGTCAGCGCGGGGTCCGCCCCGGTCTCGCCGGCGCCGAGCTTCGCCGACGCGATCAGCTCCGGGTCGCCCTTCAGGTCGCCGCCGAGCGTCTCGAGCAGCTCGAGCTCGGTGAGCCGCGCGATCCCGCGCGGCGCGGCGTGCTCGGCGAGCAGGTCGAGCAGCTCGTCGCGGATTCTCGGTCCTGACACGGTCGCGAGCGCGTTGCGGCGAGCGGCCTCGCGCGCCAGCTCCTCGGTCGGCTCGTCCATCTTGAAGTCGAGCCGCACCTCGTACCGGACGGCGCGCAGAAGCCGCGTCGGGTCGTCGATGAAGCTGCGGTCGTGCAGTACACGCACGACGCGCGCGTCGAGGTCGGCACAGCCGCCCTGCGGATCGTGCAGATGGCCGAGCTCGTCGTTCTGAAGCCCGGCCGCCATCGCGTTGATCGCGAAGTCGCGCCGCCCGAGGTCCGCGTCCAGACCGGCGGTGTCGGTGACCGGCAGCGCCCCCGGCTCCGGGTACGTCTCGCTGCGGGTCGCGGCGATGTCGAATGCGAGGGTGCCGGCGCGGACGCTCGCCGTGCCGAAGCGCTCGTGCGGCGTGGCGTCGCCGTCGAGCCGGCCGGCGAGCTCGCGCGCGGTGCGCGGGCCGTCGCCCTCCACCGCGAGGTCGACGTCCACGACCGGTTGGCCGAGGAGCAGGTCGCGCACGGCGCCACCGACGAGATAGACCGGGGGCAGGCCGACGAGCGCCGGCAGCAGCCGCTCCATGCCCGGCAGGGCGCGAATCCGCTCGCGCAGCTCTTCCTGGACCTTCCGCACGGCCTCAAACTTAAAGGGGGTCTGACCCCCTTAGAGACGCACCGGGATCCCAGCGGCGTGCATCGCCTGCTTCGCCTCCGCCACGCGGTAGGTCCCGTAGTGGAAGATCGACGCGCATAGCACCGCGTCCGCGCCCCCGCGCTCGACCGCGTCGACCAGGTGGGACAGCTCGCCCGCGCCGCCCGATGCGATCACGGGGATCTCGACGGCGTCTGCCACCGCGCGCGTCAGGTCGAGCTCGTATCCGTCCTCGGTCCCGTCGCGGTCCATGCTGGTGAGGAGGATCTCGCCCGCGCCGCGCTCAGCTCCCTCCCGCGCCCACGCGATGGCGTCGCGCCCCGTCGGCGTCCGGCCGCCGTCGAGGAAGACCTCGTAGCCGTCCTCCGTCCGCTTTGCGTCGATCGCGAGCACCACGCACTGCGCCCCGAACACCTCGGCCATCTCCCCAAGGAGCTCGGGCCGGCGCACAGCTGCGGAGTTGACCGAGACCTTGTCGGCGCCCGCGTCGAGGACCGCCTGAGCATCCTCGGCCGAACGCACCCCGCCGCCGATCGTGAACGGGATGAAGACGTTGTCGGCGCAGCGCCGCGCGAGCTCCACGACCGTGTCGCGCTTCTCGTGCGAGGCGGTGATGTCGAGGAACACGAGCTCGTCGGCGCCCTCGGACTCGTAGCGCTCCGCGAGCTCGACCGGATCGCCCGCGTCGCGGATGTCGACGAAGTTGGTGCCCTTCACGACGCGGCCCTTGTCCACGTCGAGGCACGGGATGACGCGCCTAAGCAGCATCGAGCAGCTCGTGCACTTCGGCGATCGTGAAGCGGCCCTCGTACAGCGCCTTGCCGGACACGACCCCGGCGAGGTTGACGAGTCGCAGCGAGCACAGGCCGCGGAAGTCCTCGAGCGAGCCGATCCCGCCCGAGTAGAGGAATCGCCCGCGGATGATCTCGCCGATGCGCTTGACCTCGTCGAGGTCGGGGCCTTCGAGCATCCCGTCGCGGTCGACGTTCGTGTAGACGAACTGGCGCACGCCGCGGCGCTGCATCCGGTCGATCACGTCCTCCGGCCGCATCTGCGTCGCCTTCGTCCAGCCGGCCACCGAGACACGGCCGCCGCGCACGTCGATCGCCACCAGTACGCGCGCGGGCCAGCTCGCGATGCAGGCGTCGAGGAATTCGACGTCCGTGTACGCGGCCGTGCCGAGGATCACGCGGTCCGCCCCGGCCGCGAGCGCCGCCCGCACGGCGCCGACGTCGCGCAGGCCGCCGCCGTACTGCACCGGCACGGTCAGCTCATTCGTAATGCGCTCGAGGTGGCGCAGGTTTTCCGGCTTGCCCTCGCGCGCGCCGTCGAGGTCGATCACATGCAGGAAGCGCGCCCCCTGCTCCGCCCACGCGCGCGCGGCATCGAGCGGGTCCTCGTTGTAGACCGTCTCCTGGTCGAAGTCGCCCTGCCGCAGCCGCACCGCCTTGCCGCCGCGGATGTCGATGGCCGGCAGGAGGATCACGCCGCGAGGCGCACGAAGTTGCGCAGCAGCGCGAGCCCGTCGGGCCCGGACTTCTCGGGGTGGAACTGCACGCCGAACACGTTCCCGCGGCCGACGACGCTCGCGAACTCGGCGCCGTAGGTGGAGCGCCCGAGCACGTCCCCGGCCTTCGCGGGGCGGGGCGCGAACGAGTGCACGTGGTAGAAGGCCGCCGGGTTCGAGATGCCTTCCGCGACCGGCGTGCCGTTCGTCCAGGCCACCTCGTTCCAACCGATGTGCGGCACCTTGAGCCCGGGCGCGTCGAGCTCCGCGACGTCGCCCTCGAGCAGCCCGAGCCCCTCCGCTCCGCCCAGCTCGGAGCTCGACTCGAACAGGAGCTGCATGCCGAGGCAGATCCCGAGCGCGGGCTTGCCCGCGTCTACGTGCGCGCGCATCAGCTCGTCGAAGCCGAGCTCCCGCACGGACTCCATCGCCTTCGGGAACGCGCCCACGCCGGGTAGCACGAGCCCGCGCGCGGCGCGGATCCGGTCAGCATCGCGCGTGACCTCGACGTCCGCGCCCGCGCGCTCGAGCGCCTTCTCGACGGAGCGCAGGTTGCCCATGCCGTAGTCGAGTACGGCGATCACAGGAGGCCCTTCGTGGACGGGATGTCCGACGCGCCCGGCTCGACCTCGACCGCAGCGCGCAGCGCCCGCGCGAACGCCTTGAAGGCCGCCTCGACCATGTGGTGCGCGTTCGTGCCCGCTTCGATCTGCACGTGCAGCGTCAGCTTGGCCGCGCCGGCGATCGCGCGCAGGAACTCCTCGGCGAGGTCCGTGTCGAAGCCCTCGATCGCCCCCGCGGGCAGGTCGCCCTCGAATACACACAGGGGCCGGCCGGAGACGTCGATGACCGCGGTCGCGCGCGCCTCGTCCATCGGCACGGTCGCCTGGCCGAAGCGGTTGATGCCCCCGCGGTCGCCCAGCGCCTCGTCCAGCGCCTGGCCGAACACGATGCCCACGTCCTCGACTGTGTGGTGAGAGCCGGTCTCTAGATCGCCGGTCGCGGCGATGTCCAGGTCAAGCCCGCCGTGCCGCGCGAGCGCGTCCAGCATGTGGTCGAAGAACCCGATGCCGGTCGTCCTCTGCCCCTCGCCGCGTCCGTCCAGGGTGAGCTGGAGCCGAATGTCGGTCTCGTTCGTCTGGCGCGAGATTTCTGCGAATCGGGTCATGCGCGGCGCTCCATGGATTCGCCGTGGACAGGGAAGCCTTCCGCACGCGCGAGGGCGGCGCCGAGCGGCGCCAGGGCGCGAGCCGCCTCGTCCGACAACGATACCCGCGCCATCCTGCGGCGGAAGGTGGCGACCGAGAGCCCGCTGGTGAAGCGCGCCGCCCCGCCCGTGGGGAGCACGTGGTTCGAGCCGGCGATGTAGTCGCCGAACGCGGTTCCGCTGCTGGCCGCCCGAGGAAAAGGCATCCGGCGCTGCGGACCTTGTCCTTGAGCGCTTCCACATCCGCGCCGACGAGCTCGAGGTGCTCCGGCGCGATCTCATCGGCTAGCCGAACCGCCGCGCGCGCGTCAGCAGCCTGCACGAGCGCGAGTGGAGCGGCCGTGACGCTCGGCAGTTCCGCTGCGAGCTGCGCCACCGCCTGCTCGACGGCGTCGAGAAGCCCTGCCTCCGGCGAGACGAGCGCCAGCAGGCTGTCCTCGCCGTGCTCCGACTGCGCGAGCAGGTCGAGGGCGACCAGCTCCGGGTCGGCGCCCTCGGTCGCGACGACCACGAGCTCGCTTGGGCCGGCCAGCCCGTCGATCCCCACCACCCCCGCGACCTGACGCTTGGCCTCGGTCACGTACGCGTTCCCGGGTCCGACGATCACATCGACACGCGGGACCGTCTCGGTCCCGTACGCCAGCGCGGCGATCGCCTGGGCACCGCCCATTCTGTAGACCTCGTTCACGCCGCACAGCGCGCATGCGGCAAGGATCACCGGATGTGCCCGGCCCTCGGGGCCGGGGGGTGCGCAAACTACGAAGTTGTCCACCCCGGCGGCGCGCGCCGTGACCGCGCACATCACCACGGTAGATGGGTACGGCGCCCTGCCCGCGGGCACGTATGCCGCCGCGCGCCGCACGGGCGGTTCGACTATCTCGATGTGCTGGCCGTCCTTCAGCTCGACGTCGAGCGGCTCTCGGAGCTGGGCCTCAGCCGTCGCCCGCACGTTCCGCGCCGCCTGGCGCAGCGCCGCGCGGACGTCCGACTCGATCAGTGTTACGGCCTCGTCGATGTCCGCGACCGGGACGCGCAGTTCGTCCGGCGCAATCTCGGCGTGGTCGAACTTTGCGGTCAGGCGCCGCACCGCCGCGTCGCCGTCGCGGCGCACATCGTCGAGGATTGCCCGCACATCGTCCTCGACCGCCCGCGGCTTCGGCACGAGTGCGCGGACCTCGTCGGCCGTCGCGTCCTTGCCGAGGCGTGTGACGCGCAGCTTCATGATTTCTCCCGTACGCGCGCGACGAGGTCGTCGATCGCGTCGGCCTTCAGCTTGTGCGCGACGGGGTTCGCGATCAGCCGCGCCGTCGACACGAACAGCTCCTCCAGCTCGACCAGGTGGTTCTCGCGCAGTGTCGTGCCGGTGTCCGAGAGGTCGACGATCGCGTCGACCATCCCGGTCAGCGGCGCGAGCTCCACGGAGCCCTTCACCTCGACGATCTCGGCGTGGCGGCCGGTCTCGGCGAAGTAGGACGCCGCGGTGCGCGGATACTTGGTCGCGATCCGGGCGACGCCGAGCCGGCGCTGCGACTCGTCCAGGCTGTCGTCGCCCTCGCGCGCGGCGACGACCATGCGGCAGGTCCCGTATCCGAGGTCGACGAGCTCGTAGACGTCCCGGTCGGACTGCTCGGTGAGCACGTCCTTGCCGACGATCCCGAGGTCAGCGGCGCCGTGCTCCACATAGGTCGGCACGTCGCTCGGGCGCATCGTGACGATGCCCGCGTCCGCGAAGAGCAGCTTGCGGTCGTTCGAGCGCACCTCGGCGGTGTCGATTGCGAGGCGGTCCAGCAGGTCGAGCGTGTCCGCGAAGAGGTTTCCGCGCGGCACGGCGATGGTGAGGCGCTCGCTCACGTCAGTCGCTCCTCCTCCGCCTGCGCCGTGTGCACGGCCTGCAGGTCGAGCGCGAGCCCGCACGCCGGCAGGTCGCGGCCGTATCTCCCGAGCAGCCCGTCGTAGCGGCCGCCACCGCCGAGGGCGAAGCCGACCGCCGGGTCGTACACCTCGAACACCGCGCCCGTGTAGTAGTCGAGCTCGCGCACGAGGCCGAGGTCGAAGATCACGCGGTCCGCGATCCCCCGTTCCTCGAGCCCGGCGTGCAGCGCACGCAGCCCCTCCACGGCCGCTGCGGCCGGCCCGGCGTCGTGCTCGAGCACGTCGGCCCCGCCGCGGACGCGCGGTAGCTCGATCAGGACGTCGCGCGCGGACTGCGACAGGCCCAGCCGCTCGATGTACGCCTCGAGCTCGACGTAGCGGCGCTCGGTGAGGAGCTCGAGCAGCGGCATGCGTTCGTCCTCGGCGACGTCCAGCTCGGCCAGGAGCGTGCGGTAGAGGCCGCCGTCGCCGACGCCGATCCGGTGACGGCGCAGGCCGACAGCCGCAAGGCTCTCCGCCGTCAGCGCGAGCACCTCGACATCGCCGGCAGTGCCAGGCGCGCCGATCAACTCGATCCCGCCCTGGAGGAACTCCGTCGAGGTGCGGGCGCGCTCGGGCGCGCGGTAGGCGTGCTGGAAGTAGGAGAAGCGCAGCGGCGGCTCGGCGTCCGCGTAGCGGCTCGCCACCAGGCGCGCGATCGGGATCGTCATGTCCGAGCGCAGCACGAGCACGCGCCCCTGCTCGTCGAAGAGCCGGAACGGCGCGCTGGCCGCGCGCTCGTCGCCGCGGCGCAAGACATCCTCGTATTCGAGCGCGGGCGTGCGCACCTCGCCGTAGCCCGCGGCCTCGAACAGGTCGCGCAGGCGGGCCGAGAGCGCCCTCAGCTCGCGCATCTCGTCGGGCAGCACGTCGCGCGTGCCGGGCGGAATCGGATGGATCATGTGCGGCCCCCGCTAGGCAGGAACTTTTTCCGTCTGGACGCGCTCGATCTGCGCCCCAAGCGCCCGCAGCCGATCGTCGATGCGCTCGTAGCCGCGGTCGATCTGACGGATGTTCCCAATCTCCGAGCGCCCCTCCGCACACAGCGCCGCGATGAGCATGGCCATGCCGGCGCGGATGTCGGGGCTCTCCATCTTCTCGCCGTGAAGCCGGCTCGGGCCGCTGACGACCGCCCTGTGGGGGTCGCAAAGCAGAACCCGAGCGCCCATGGAGACGAGCTTGTCCACGAAGAACAAGCGGTTCTCGAACATCTTCTCGAAGATCAAGACGAGCCCATCGGACTGGGTGGCGAGCGCCAGCGCGATGCTCGTGAGGTCGGCCGGGAACGCCGGCCAGGGACCGTCGTCGATCTTCGCGATCGCGTCGCCCTCGTCGTTCTCGACCCGCAGCCGCTGCCCGGCGGGCACGATCAGGTCGTCGCCGTCGAACTCCATCTGGCAGCCGAGGCGCGCGAAGATGATCCTGGTCATCCGCAGGTCGTCCGTATTGACGTCCTTGATGCGGAGCTCGCCGCCGGTGACCGCCGCGAGCGCGACGAAGCTTCCGACCTCGATGTAGTCGGGCCCGACCGTGTAGTCGGCGCCGCCGAGCTCGGCCTGGCCCTCGATGATCAGCACGTTCGAGCCAATGCCCTCGATCTTGGCTCCCATCTGGAGCAGCATCCGCGCGAGGTCCTGGACGTGTGGCTCGGACGCTGCGTTGTGGATGACCGTGGTGCCCGGAGTGAGCGCGGCCGCCATCAGGGCGTTCTCGGTGCCCATCACCGATGGCTCGTCCATGAAGAAATCGCATGCGCGCAGGCCGCCGGGCGGGGCGACGATCGTGTAGGCGGAGCGCGTCGACTCGACGACGGCGCCGAGCGCGCGGAAGGCGTCAAGGTGCGGGTCGAGCCGGCGCCGGCCGATGACGTCACCGCCGGGCGGCGGCATCTGCACCCGGCCCAGGCGCGCGAGCAACGGCCCCGCGCAGAGGAACGACGCGCGGATGCGCTCGGACAGCATGCGATCGACCTCGTTGCCGGTCAGGTTGTCGGCCTTGAGGGAAACGACGTGCTCGTCGCGCCAATCGACCCGGACGCCCAGCCGCTCGAGCAGAGCGAGCATCGTGTCGACGTCGCCGATGCGTGGAACGTTGCGCACGACGACCTCCTGCTCGGTCAAGAGCGAGGCGGCGAGCGCGGGCAGCGCGCCGTTCTTGTTTCCGGCCGGCACGACCGTCCCGGAGAGCGGCCGTCCGCCCTCGATGACGAACTTCTGCACGAGGCGAGGGTACCGGTCCGTTCCGCTAGCTTCTCAACGGTGCAACCGACTCGCCAGGAAGCGTGGGCTCTCGTCGAGGAGTGGGTTGCCTCCGATTCGCTGCGCAAGCACCTTCTCGGCGTCGAGGCGGCGATGGTCGCGTACGCGCGCAAGTGGGGCGAGGACGAGGAGATGTACGCCGTCACCGGCCTCCTCCACGACCTCGACTACGACCGCTATCCCGGACCTCGGCACCGGCCACCCGCGGCACGCGCTGAAGCTGTTCGAGGAGAAGGGCTACCCGCAGGAGCTGATCGACGCGGTCGCGGGCCACGCGACCTTTCTCGGCGTCCCGCGCGAGACGAAGATGGCGAAGACGCTCTACGCGGTCGATGAGCTGTCGGGCTTCATCGCCGCCTGCGCGCTCGTTCGCCCCACGGGGATCCACGGCCTCGCGCCGAAGTCCGTCAAGAAGAAGCTGAAGCAACCCAGCTTCGCCGCCGGTGTGAACCGCGACGAGGTGCGCGAGGGCGCCGAGGACCTCGGCGTCGAGTTCGACGAGCACGTCGCGTTCGTGATCGCCGCGATGGAGGAGCGCGCCGACGAGCTCGGGCTGTCGAAGTAGCCACGCGCGCTGGGCGCGGCCTGTCCTTCGCAAGAAGCCGCCAAGCGCCGAGAGGTACGCCCCGCGCGGTATCGCCCGCCGGACCGAGCTGGCCATTGGCGGGAGTTCGTTCCCGCAGTGCTCGCATTCGTCCCGCGTCGAGTGCCCCGCCGCCGAGTAGACGGTGGAGCCACAGGTTGGATAACAGGTCACGGGCATGGAGAGGTTGGATACCCGGGGCGGCGGCCAACGATCTAGAGTGGACGCCGATGGACGACCTGAAGATCACCGTCCTCGACGGCGACGAGACGGGCCAGGAGCTGCTCGATCAGGCGCTGCGGGTGCTCGACCCGGGCGTGACGCAGGTGCCGGTCGAGTTCGAGCGCTTCGACCTGTCGCTCGACAACCGGCGCAGTACGCAGAACGATGTCGTCACGGAGGCGGCGAACGCGATGCGGGAATCGCGGTTCGGCCTGAAGGCCGCGACGATCACGCCGGAGGGCGCGGATGACGTCGGGAGCCCGAACCGGATCCTGCGCGAGGAGATCGACGGCAAGGTGATCATCCGCACGGGCCGCCGCATCCCCGGCGTGACGCCGGTGGCCGGCGTGCACTACCCGATCGCGGTCGTGCGGATGGCGGTCGGCGATGCGTACGGGGCGAAGCAGTGGCGCGAGGACGAAGATGGCGACGAGATCGCCTACCGCACCGAGCGCATCTCGCGCTCGATCTGCAAGGCCGTCGCCGAGTACAGCTTCCGCACCGCGAAGAAGATCCACGGTCGCGTCTACGGCGGGCCGAAATGGACCGTCAGCCCGGTCTACGAGGGGATGCTCAAGGAAGAGCTCGACGACGCCGCCGAGCGTCATCCCGAGGTCCCCTACTCCCCAGTGCTGATCGACGCGACCTACGCGGGGCTCGTGTCCGGCGCGGCCGACGCGCCACTGGTCATCCCCGCGCTCAACCGCGACGGCGACTGCCTGTCCGACTTCGTGCTGCCGCTGTTCGGCTCGATCGCCGGCGCGGAGTCGGTTCTCCTGTCCTTCGATGAGGAGTACGAGCCGAAGGTCGTCATGGCGGAGGCTCCGCACGGCACGGCGCCCGCGCTGCTCGGCAAGAACATCGCGAACCCGATGGCGATGATCATGGCCGCCGCGGCGCTGCTCCACTACGTGGCGGAGGCGGGGCGCCCGCAGGCCGACCTTGCGTCGCGCGCCATCTACGAGTCCGTGCTCGAGGCGACCGCGACCGGCGTGAGGACGCCCGACCTGGGCGGCCACGCCACGACGTCCGAGTTCACCGACGAGGTCATCTCGCGCGTGCGCACGAAGGTCGACATCTGGTCATCCCTCGGCTCGAGGTCTGAGCGCACGCTGCGCCCCACCGGCAGGCCGGCCTTCTCGCGCGCCGGGTCGCTCAGGTGCCTGATCCGCCGCCGCCGGTACAGCAGCCGCTGGATGTAGAGCGTGCCCACGCCGGCCAGCACGATCATCGTGAGGTTCACCGATAGCTGGGCCATCGCTCCGCGCCACTCATCCGCATCGCCGTAGGCCGCGGCCAGGCCGATCCCCGCGGCCGCGGGGATCGTGGTCACGGAGATCAGGACCCCGATCAGCGCACCGGACTTGGTCGATGTAAGGGAGAGGACGCCCGCGCAGCCCGCCAGGAAGGCCACGAAGAACGAGAAGAAGTCCGGATGGGTGATGAACTCGGTGAACTCGCGGCCGTCGAGGGAGAAGTCGTTCGGGGCCAGGCCGAGCTCCTTGATCGCCAGCGAGACGAGGAAGCCAACCGTGATCGCGACCGGGAACCCGACGGCCAGTGCGTTCAGCGATCGAAGCGCCAGCTTGCCACGCTTCTCCACCAGGGCGACGCACAGCCCGCCGAGTGGCCCGAACTCCGGACCGACGACCATCGCCCCGATGATCAGGATCGGCGAGTCGAGGAAGATCCCGGCCGTCGCGATCAGGACCGCGAGCACCATGAACGCGACGAAGTTGCCCGACAGCTCGACGTTCTCGGAGGTGCTCGCCTCGACCTGCTCCCAGATCGACGGCATCCGACGGCGTTCCGGGCGCGAACCGCTCCGCGCGCTCAGCAGCTTCCGAGATGCTGGGTGTCGACGTACTCGAGCGAAATCGAGCCGACGCGCGGGATCCCGAGCTCGCGCAGGTCCCCGAGGATCACGCTCGCGTCCTCGCGCGCCACATCGCACAGGATCACGTCGCCGTCCGGCCGGCGGGCGGCCCTTCAGGAAGATCACGTTCGAGACCGAACCGTGGGCGCAGAGCAGCTCGAGCGCCTTCTCCGACTTGTCACTCGGCGCGACGATCCGCAGGTGGACCACGACGCGAGGGTAGAGCTCCGTAGCTACGGTGCGCGACTTGCGCCGCCCTCGTGAGTTGTCCTACCTGATGCCGATCGCGCTGCTGATCGCCCTCGCGATGCTGCTGCTCCCCGCCGGAGCGGCGGCCGCACCGAACGCTGACGTCTCGATCATGGACGACCAGCTCCTGCTCAACGAGCAGGACCGGGCCGTCGTCGACCGCCACATGAACCGCTTCGTCTGGCTGGGCGTCGACCGCCTGCGTGTCTCGGCCTTCTGGGACCAGATCGCGCCGCATCCGGGCAGGCGCCACAAGCCTCAGTTCGACGCCGCCTCGCCCACGGACGCGCAGTACAACTTCGCCAACCTCGACCGCGTGGTCGATTCGGCGGCGCAGCACGGGCTGAAGGTGATGATCTCGATCACCACCCCGGCGCCGCTCTGGGCAACGGGCGACCCGTCCCGCGGCGACCGGGTGTGGAAGCCGAAGCCGGCCGAGTTCGCCCTGTTCGCGCGCGCGGTCGCGGCCCGCTACGGCGACCGGGCGGATCAGTTCGCGATCAGCAACGAGCCGAACCAGCCCGGCTGGCTGCGGCCGCAGAGCGCCAACGGCGCGTACTACGCGCCCCACCACTACCGGCGGATGGTCAACGCGGCGTTCCCCGCGATCCGAGCGGCGAGCCCGAACGACACGATCATGGTCGGCGAGCTGGCCGCCAGCGGCAGCGTGAATCGCGGGCCCGGGTCCTCGATCCGGCCGCTGGCATTCCTGCGCGCCTTCGCGTGCGTGTCGCGCTCGTTCCACAAGCTCAGCTCGGGGCCATGCCGAAACTTCAAGGCCCCGCGCGCGGACGTGATCGGCCACCACCCGTACTCGTTCTTCTCACGGCCGACGCGCCATTCGCCCAACCGCGACGACGCGGCGATCGGCGATGGCCGGCGGCTCCTGCGGTTCCTCGACCGGCTCGTCGGAAAGCACCGGCTGATCTCCGCGAGGGGCGGCAAGCTGAACGTGCACTACACGGAGTTCGGGTACCAGACCGACCCGCCCGACCCGTACGCCGGCGTGTCGCTGAAGAAGCAGGACCGCTGGCTCCAGGAGGCCGCGCGCGTGGCATGGGCAACGCCGCGTGTGCGCACGTTCAGCCAGTTCCGCCTGAGCGACGGCCCCAAGCTGCCCGGCGGGGGCTTCGACGCCTGGCGCGAGTTCCAGACCGGCCTGCTGTTCCACGACATGCGCCCGAAGCCGTCGTACCTGTCGTTCCGCCAGCCGTTCGTCGTCAAGCGGGTGAGCCGGCGCAAGCTGCGCCTGTGGGGCCAGGTCCGCCCCGGCGGCCGTCACGAGGTTCAGATCGAGCGCAAGCAGGGCGGCGACTGGAAGCGCATCGCCTCCCTCCGCACCGCCCGCGGCGGCTACTGGCAGCGCAAGCTGCGCTCCGGCGGCGGGACCTTCCGCTACCGCTGGGGCTCGGGCAAGAAGCGCACGAGCGACAGCGTGCGCGTCCGCTAGCTCGCCTGCAAGGTTTCTTGCAGGATCGCGGGGCCTTCCGTCCGGGGCCGTTCGTACCTTCACGAACACATGTTCCCCACCGCCCTCCAGCGCCTTCGTTTGAGCCTCCGCGGCGGAGTCGCCCTTGCGGTCGAGTTCGCCACGCTCGGCGAGCTGGTGCCGGAGTACCGGGAGCCCGAGCTCCCTGGCGATGATTCAGGCCGATCGGCTGGGAGGCTGATCAGGGAACAGACTCTGCCCGCGGTTCGCCCCTCCACGGCCGCAGCGCGGGCGCGCCTAGAGCGACGTGGCACCGTGACGGCTGTACAACCGGAGTGCGCCGAGCGCCTCCGGGCGCCGTCGCGGCAGCCGCGCCGCAGGCGGCCGTCGCCGCCGGCTCCGGCTCAGGCCTGCGCCTGACCCGCCATCCGCTCCGCGCGGCGCTGCTGCCAGATCACGAGCATGATCGCGAGCACCGTGACGACGAACAGCATCGTCGCCAGAACGTTCACCTGTACCGGAATCCCCCTCAGGGCCACTCCGTAGACGTAGAGCGGGAACGTCACCGTCGTTCCCGAGTTGAAGTTCGAGATCACGAAGTCGTCGATCGAGAGGGCGAATGCGAGCAGCGCGGCCGCCATGATCCCGGGCGCGAGCAGGGGCAGGGTCACGTAGCGGAACGTCTGGACCGGCGTGGCCCCGAGGTCCGCCGCGGCCTCCTCGATGCTGCGGTCGAAGCCGATCAGTCGCGAGCGCACCACGACCACCACGAAGCTGATCGAGAACATGATGTGGGCGATCAGCAGCGTCGTGAAGCCGAGCGCTACCGAGTAGATGACGAACATCGACAAGAGCGACGCCCCGATCACGATCTCCGGCGTGGCCATCGGCAGCACGATCAGCAGGTTCGACGCCCGGCGGCCGAAGAACTGGTAGCGGACCAGCGCCAGCGCCATCAGGGTCCCGATCGCGGTCGAGACGACGGTCGACAGCGCGGCCAGCTCGAGCGAGGTCACGCATCGCGTCGTTCAGCTCCGTGACCGCGAAGGCGTTCTGCCAGTACTCGAGGGTGAACCCGTCGTTGATGGCGAAGTTGATCCGGTCCCGCGGGGTCTCGGCGAAGGAGAAGACGGCGATCACCACGATCGGGATCAGCATGTAGGCGACCGCGAACCCCGCGTAGATGTGGAAGGCGTGCTCGCGCAACCACTTCCAGGCACGAGCCATCGCTAGCGCCCCTCGTCCTCGGCGCCCATGAAGGCCTCCGTCCCGGCGGCGCGGATGTACACGAGCACCAGACCAGCACCACGGCCATCATCAGGAAGGAGAGCGCGGCGGCCTCGGGATAGTCGCGCTCGAACAGGTACAGCGACTGGATCTTGTTGCCGATCATCGCCTGGTTGCGAGCCCCCCAGCACGGTCGCATTGACGTAGTCGCCGAACGCCGGGATGAACGTGAGCAGGACGCCGGCGACGACTCCCGGCATGGTCAACGGAAGCGTCACCCGCAGGAACGCCTGCCTGGCCGAGGCGTAGAGGTCCTTGGCCGCCTCGATCAGGCTGAGGTCGATCCGCTCCAGGCTGGCGTAGATCGGCAGGATCATGAAGGGCAGGAAGTTGTAGGTGAGGCCCGCGATCACGGCCCCGCCGGTCGCCAGCACCCGGCCGTCGTCGGGAACGATGCCGACGAACTTGAGGACGTCGACGATCGGGCTGTCGTCGGAGAGGATCGTCTTCCAGGCGATCGTGCGGACCAGGTACGTGGTGAAGAACGGCGCGATGACGGCGAACAGGAGGAGCAGTCGCCAGCGCCGGCTCACCTTGATCGCTATCGCGTAGGCGAGCGGGTACGCGATCAGCAGCGCCAGCACCGTGGCCGTGGCGGAGTAGAAGAAGGTGCGGACGATCTGCTCGCCCCGGCCCTCGAGCGCGTCCGGGAAGTTCGACCACTCCCAGGTGAATTTGAAGCCTCCCGCCTCGAGAGCGCCCGAGCGCAGCGCCATCTCCCCCATGAAGTACATGGGGATGACGAAGAACAGGACGAGCCAGATCGTCCCCGGGGCGAGCAGCCAGTAGGGGACAAGACGCCGGCGGATGCTTCGCACGCTCAGCCGGAAATCACGTCCTGGTACGCCGCCTCGACCTCGCGGACGTCCTCAAAATCGCCCGGCGGGTCGGGGTCCTCGGAACAACCCGCCGTGAACTCCGGAGGCGGGAAGATGAGCTTGCTGTTGCCGAGCTCGGGATCCCGCTTCTTGAGGAGCTCCTGCACGCCGTCCACGGGCTGCACGTAGTTCACCCACGCCGTGATGTCGACCTGGACCTCCGGCCGATAGACGAAGTTCATGAACGCGAGCGCCGCGGCGGTGTTCGGAGCGCCGACGGGGATGACCATCTGGTCGAAGAAGGTGTCGCACGCGTCGGTCGGCTTTCGCCACTCGACGGTGTCGCGGCCGATCAGCGATCCATCCCCGGACCAGCCAAGGGAGGCGACGGCGTTGCCGGCAGTCAGGTCCTCGGTGTAGGAGTTGTCGGTGATCTTCCGGATCTGCCCGGAGTCGACCGCCCCGTCGATCTTGTCGACCGCCGCCAGCCAGTCCTCCTTTGTCGCCTCATTCGGATCGATCCCCTCGCTCTGCAACACCAGAGGCAGGGTGTCGCGCATTTCGTCCAGCAGAATCACCTGGCCCTTGTACTTGGGGTCGAACAGGTCCGAGATCGAATCGATCTCCGGAGCCTTGGCCGTGTCGACCCAGATCCCGGTCTGGCCTCCCTGCCAGGGGATCATGAACTTGCGCTCCGGGTCGTTGTGGGACTCTCGAACTGCGGGAAGAATGTTGTCGAACACGGTTTGCAGGTCGGCGTGGTCGACCTCCTGCAGGTAGCCGAGGTCGTACATCCGCTTCGCCATCCAGTCGGTGACTACGAAGATGTCGCGACCGCCAGAGTCGCCCCGGTCGAGCTGCGGCTGCAGCTTGCCGAAGAACGTGGTGTTGCTGGTGATGTCGTCGATGTAGTCGACCTCGACGCCGGTCTCGTCCTCGAACTCGGCAACCGTCCCGTCCTTCCCCGGGTCGATGTACCCGGGCCAGTTCGAGATCGTGAGCTTGCCCTCGACCGGTCCTGACTTCGCGACCTGGACGTCTTCGTCGCTGCCGCCGCCGACGTCGTCGCTGCCACAGGCGGCGAGCGCCAGCGAAGCGACCAGGCACGCCACGGCAATCGCCAGGCGCCAGATCTTGTGCTCTCTCACGATTCCTCTCCTCCTTGTGTGTTCTCAGGCGACTCGCGCAGCACGTGCATGTGCTCGGGAGTCCAGGACAACTGCACCCTGGCTCCTCCGCCGGGCAGACGCTGTCGCTCATCCTCGTCGGTGTTCGCCACCAGCACCGTCATCGCCACGTTGTCCGGAAGCCGCACCACGATCTGGGTCGCGGTTCCCAGATACAGCGAGCTCTCGACGATCCCTTCCACGTTTGGCAGCTTGGCGTCGGCGCGTTCCGAGGCGTTGCGGACCTGAAGCTTCTCGGGGCGGACCACCACGTGGCAGCGCTCGCCCTCGTCGAAACTCGCTCACCGAAGCTTGGACGCTGACGCCGGCGTCGAGCTCCACCTCGCCCCGGTCGCCCGCCTTGGTCACTCGCCCCGGCATCAGGTTCGACACGCCGATGAAGCCTGCGACGAACGTCGTCGCCGGACGATCGTAGACCTGCTCCGGGTCCCCGATCTGCTCCACCAACCCGTCATTCATGACGGCAATGCGATCGCTCATCGTGAGCGCTTCCTCCTGGTCGTGCGTGACGTAGATGAACGTGATCCCGACGTCTCGCTGTATCTCCTTCAGTTCCACCTGAAGCCGTTTTCGAAGCTTCAAGTCGAGCGCTCCGAGTGGCTCGTCGAGCAGCAGCACGCTGGGCCGGTTGACCAGCGCGCGGGCAAGTGCGACGCGCTGCTGCTGACCTCCCGACAGCTGGCGCGGCTTTCGACCGGCCTCGGCGGCCAGGCCGACGCGCTCGAGCTCCTCCCCCACGCGCGTGCGCGCCTCGTCCTTCGGGACGCGCTTGCGCCGCAGGCCGAAGGCGACGTTGTCCTCGACGCTCAGGTGCGGGAAGAGCGCGTAGCTCTGGAAGACCGTGTTCGTGGGCCGGCGGAAGGACGGGAGGCCCTCCACGTCTGCTCCGTCGATCAGAACCTTGCCGGTGTCGGGCTCCTCGAAGCCCGCGATCACGCGCAGCGTCGTGGTCTTTCCACAGCCGCTGGGCCCGAGCAGCGTGAAGAACTCTCCCCGCGCGATATCGAGATCGAGCGAGCGAACAGCTTCCACATCTCCAAAACGCTTGCTTACGCCAAGAAGTTGGACGCTCGTATCCATTGTCGCTTCGCTCACCGCCAGCTAGCGTAGAGACAGAGGCTCGACGAGAGGAGACGGAATGGCCACCACCCCGCAGACCGTGCCCGCGGCGCCGGACGCGCCCCAGGATCTGCAGGCACTGGCGAAGCGGCACCTATGGATGCACTTCACGCGCATGGGCGCGTACGAGAGCGCCGACGTGCCAGTTATCGCGAGGGGCGAGGGCTGCTACGTCTGGGACACCCAGGGCAACCGCTACCTCGACGCGCTCTCCGCACTGTTCTGCGTGAACGTCGGGCACGGGCGCGCAGAGATCGGCGAGGCCATGGCCGCGCAGGCGGCCGAGCTCGGCTTCTTCACCAACTGGAGCTACGCGCATCCGCGCGCGATCGAGCTGGCTGCCCGGATCGCGTCGTATGCGCCTGGGCGACCTCAACCGCGTCTTCTTCACCTCGGGCGGCTCGGAGGCCGTCGAGTCCGCGCTCAAGTTGACGCGCAACTACCACCGCATCCGCGGCGAGGGGCAGCGGCACAAGGTGATCGCGCGCGAGATCGCCTACCACGGCACGTCACTCGGCGCGCTCTCCGCCACCGGCATCCCTGCGCTACGCACCGCGTTCGAGCCGCTCACGCCCGGCGGCTGCCACGTGCCGAACACGAACGAGTACCACTGGCCGGAGGGCCGGGATCGGCTGTGGGCGGCCGACGCGATCGAGGAGCGCATCGAGTTCGAGGGACCGGAGACGGTCGGCGCGGTGATCCTCGAGCCGGTCCAGAACGCCGGCGGCTGCTTCACGCCGCAGGAGGGCTACTTCCAGCGCGTCCGCGAGATCTGCGACCGCCACGGCGTGCTCCTGATCTCGGACGAGGTGATCTGCTCATGGGGCCGGCTCGGCCACTGGTTCGGCTGCGAGCGCTACGAGTACCGGCCCGGACATCGTCACGACGGCCAAGGGCCTGACGTCGGCGTACGCGCCGATGGGCGCCGTGATCGTCTCGGACGCGATCGCGGAGCCGTTCATGCACGACAAGGCGATGTTCGCCCACGGCTTCACGTTCGGCGGCCACCCCGTGGCCGCGGCGGCGGCTCACGCCAACCTCGACATCTTCGAGCGCGAGGGCATCAACGAGCACGTGCGCGCGAAGGAGCCGGAGTTCCGCGCGATGCTCGAGAGCCTGCGCGACCTGCCGATCGTCGGCGACGTCCGCGGCGCGGGCTTCTTCCAGGCGATCGAGCTCGTCAAGGACAAGGAGACACGCGAGAGCTTCAACGACGAGGAGTCCGAGCGGCTGCTACGCGGCTTCCTCTCCGGCGAGCTCTTCAAGCAGGGGCTGATCTGCCGCGCCGACGACCGCGGCGACCCCGTCATCCAGCTGTCGCCGCCGCTGATCTCGGACACCGAGCAGTTCGAGGAGATCGAGGCAGATCCTGCGCAAGGTCCTGGCAGAGGCGTGGGAGAAGATCGCCGCCGAGCAACCGGCATCGCGCTCTGCCCGAAGGGCACCCTGAGTTGCGGGTCGCGATCCTCGGCGCGGGCGGAACGATCGCACCCGCGATCGTGCGCGACCTAGCCGAGTCCGACGAGGTCGCGGAAATGCTGCTGGTCGATCTCGACCACGACAAGGCGCGCGCCACCGCTGACGGTCAGGGCGGCGGTAAGGCGTCGGTCGCCGACGGAGTCGCCGGAGCGGATGTCGTGGTCAACTCGGCCGGGTACCGCATCAACCTCGATGCGATGCGCTCGAGCCTGGAGGCGGGCGCGCACTACGTCGATCTCGGCGGCCTGTACTGGATGACCGGCAAGCAGCTCGAGCTGCACGACGAGTTCGCCCGAGCCGGCCTGATCGCGGTGCTCGGGATGGGCTCGAGCCCCGGCAAGACGAACGTGATGGCCGCGCACGCGGCGCGCACGCTCGGCTCGGAGAGGCTCGAGACGGTGCACGTCGCGGCGGGCGGCCGCGATCTCGACCCACCCGAGGGCGAGAGCTTCCCCTACGCCCTTCAGACGCTGATCGACGAGCTGACGATGAAGCCGATCGTGATCCGTAACGCGGAGCCGGTCGAGGTCGAGCCGCTGTCGCCCGGGGGGATCGTGCGGTTCGCGGACCCGATCGGCGAGGGCGAGACGATCCACACGATCCACTCCGAGATGCGCACGTTCCCGACCAGCTTCGGCTGCCGCGAGGGCAGCTTCCGGCTGTCGCTCGCCCCCACCCTCCTCGAACGGCTGCGCGAGCTGGCTGGAGCGAGCGAAGACGAGCGCGCCGAGGCCGCCGCGCGGGCGCTGCCGCCGTCGGCGAACACAGTGTCGTCTCACGTCGTCGAGGCGACCGCCGGTGAGCGGACCGTGCGCGTCACATCCTTCACCCCGCCGCACGAGGACTGGGAGCTCGGCGGCGGGATCGTGTCGACCGCCGCGCCCGCGGCGGCGGTTGTGCGGCTGCTGGCCCGCGGCACCGTCGAGGCGCGAGGCGCGCTGCCGCCCGAGAAATGCATCGACCCCGACGCGCTCTTCCCCGAGCTCGAGCGTCGCGGCAACCGGATAGAGACCGTCACGGAGGTACTCGCATGACCATGGAAGTCCTGAATCCCGCAACCGGCGAGACGATGGCCGAGGTGCCAGAGTCCTCGGCGGAGGACGTCGATGCGGCCGTGAGGGCGGCGCGGAAGGCGCTCCCAGGCTGGGCCGCAACGCCGCCCGGAGAGCGGGCCGCCGCCCTCCTGAAGCTCGCAGACCGGATCGAGTCGAGCGCCGACGAGCTCGCCGACATGGAAGCCAAGAACGCCGGCAAGCCGCGCCAGGCGTTCCTCGACGACGAGATCCCGTTCATGGTCGACAACCTGCGCTTCTTCGCCGGGGCCGGCCGGCTGCTCGAGGGCCGCGCGGCGGGCGAGTACATGGCGGACCACACGTCGATCATCCGGCGCGAGCCGGTTGGAGTGGTCGGTCAGATCACGCCCTGGAACTACCCGCTTATGATGGCCATCTGGAAGATCGGACCCGCGTTGGCAACGGGCAACACGATCGTCCTCAAGCCGGCCGAGACCACGCCGCTGACGACGCTCAAGCTCCACGAGCTCGCGTCCGACCTGCTGCCCGACGGCGTGTTGAACGTCGTCACGGGCTTCGGCGACCCGGTCGGCAAGGCGATCGTCGAGCATCCGGACGTGGACATGGTCTCCCTCACAGGGTCGCCCGACACGGGCAAGTGGATCGCCTCGGCCGCGAGCCAGACGCTCAAGCGCGTGCACCTGGAGCTCGGCGGCAAGGCCCCGGTGGTCGTCTTCGACGATGTCGACATGGATACCGCGATGGAGACGATCGCGGGGACCGGCTACTACAACGCCGGCCAGGACTGCACGGCCGCGACGCGCGTGCTCGCGTCGAAGGGCGTGTACGACGATGTCGTCAACGGCCTCGTCGGCCAGGCGCAGGGCCTGAAGCTCGGTGACACCCTTGCGGCGGACACGACGCTCGGGCCGCTCAACTCGCAGCGCCAGCGCGAGCGCGTCGAGGGCTTCCTCGAGCGGCGCGCCGACCGCGTCGAGGTCGTCACGGGTGGCAAGGAGCCGGAACTGCCTGGGTTCTTCCTCGAGCCGGCCGTCGTCGCGAACCTCGAGCAGGACGACGAGATGATCCAGGACGAGATATTCGGGCCGGTCATCACCGTGCAGCCGTTCTCGGACGAGGAGCAGGCGATTCGAGTGGGCCAACGGCACGCGCTACGGACTCGCAGCTTCGGTCTGGACACGCGACGTCGGCCGCGCCATGCGGGTCTCGAACGCGCTCCAGTTCGGCTGCGTCTGGGTGAACGACCACATCCCGCTCGTCTCCGAGATGCCGCACGGCGGCTACAAGCAGTCGGGCTATGGCAAGGACCTGTCGATGTACGCGCTCGAGGACTACACGCAGGTCAAGCACGTGATGTTCAACAACGCCGGGTGAGCGGCTTCGAAACGCGCCTCCTTATCGGAGGCGAGCAAGCCGCGGGGACGGGGCCCCTTCTTGCAGTCGAGAACCCCGCCACCGAGGAGACCATCGCCGAGGTCGCGCTTCCCGGCGACGACCAGGTAGACGCGGCGATCGCCTCAGCCCGCGAGGCTGTTCGCCAGTGGGCGCCCATGCCCGCGATCGAGCGCGCCGACCTGCTCCACGAGGTCGCGAACCGGTTGCGCGCACGTACTGACGAGATCGCGCGCGTGATGACGCTCGAGGGCGGCAAGCCGCTGATCGAGAACTCGGACGAGGTCGGCTGGACGGCGGCCGCGTTCGACTACTACGCGGAGATCGGGCGCAACTTCGCCGGCCGCGTGATCCCCTCGATCGAGTCCACGCAACTGGCGCTCGTGCTGAAGGAGCCGATGGGCGTCGTGGGCTGCATCGTGCCGTGGAACTACCCGTTGCTCTTGCTGGCGTGGAAGCTCGCGCCGGCGCTGGCGGCCGGGAACACGACGGTGTGCAAGCCGTCTGAGCTCACCCCTCTCTCCACGCTCATGCTGGCGCAGTGCTTCGACCACCTGCCGGCGGGGACGGTGAACCTGCTCGCCGGCGGCGGCGACGTGGGCGGCCGGATCGTTGCGGACGAGCGCGTCGACTGCGTGGCGTTCACCGGCTCTGTCGAGACCGGGAAGAAGATCGCGCGCGTGTGCGCGGACCGGATCGCGCGCATCAACCTGGAGCTGGGCGGCAAGGACCCGTTCATCGTGTGCGAAGACGTGGCCGCGAACGTCGGCGTCGCAGCGCGCGGCGGCGCCTGGGCCGCGTACCTGAATGCCGGCCAGGTGTGCACTTCGGCGGAGCGCTTCTACGTGATGAAGCCGGTCTACGACGACTTCCTGCAGGCGTTCGTGGACCACACCGAGACGCTCGTGGTGGGCGACCCGCTCGACCCGGAGACGGACATCGGGCCGATGGTGTCCGCGGACCAGCGGGCGAAGGTGTCGGCCCAGGTCGAGGGCGCGGTGGCAGCGGGGGCCACGCTGGTGCGCGGCGGCGACGGGCACGAGCGCGGACACTTCTTCACGCCGGCGGTCGTCACCGGCGCGGCCGCCGAGACGGATCTGCTCCGGGAGGAGACGTTCGGCCCGGTAGCCCCCATCGTGCCGGTCGGGTCGCTCGACGAGGCGATCGCACTTGCCAACTCCACCCGCTTCGGGCTGGGCGCCAACGTCTACACGCGCGACTTGGAGAACGTTGTGCGCTGCATGCGCGAGATCAAGGCCGGGACCGTGTGGTTCAACGATCCACTGACCGACAACGACGCCGGCCCGTTCGGCGGGATGAAGCAGTCGGGGCTGGGACGGGAGCTCGGCCAGGAGGGCCTCGAGGCGTTCCAGGAGACCAAGCACGTGCACATCGAGACGCAGATCGCGCCGAAGGACTGGTGGTATCCGTATGGCGGGGGCGGTCCCCCGTCAGGCGCCTAGCTGACGGACTCGACGCGCCAGCCGCCGTCGGCTTCGCGCGCCAGCACCACCCGCGCCTCGCCGTCCTCACCGACCGCCACGAGATGTGCGTGATCGTGCTCGACGCCCGGCTTGTCGTCGACGACGACCAGGTGGACGTCGGTGTACTCCCAGCCGGGCTTGTGCGAACCGAGCGCTTCGCGGGCGGAGCGGTGCAGGAGCTCGCGGTCCCAGCCCTTGTCCGCGGCCCAGGCGAGCTCGAGTGCGCGCTCGGCTTCTGCGACGTGCTCGGACCAGTGCTCGGCGCGCCGGCGGCTCACGACGTAGCCGCCCACGAAGAAGAGGACGCCCAGCAGGAGAACGACTCCGATGATGATCAGGATGATTTCCACGCGTTTGATCCTAGAAAGCGACGAGCCGCCCGGAGGCGGCCCATCAATTTAATCGGCGGCGACCTACTCTCCCGGGCCCTTGCGAGCCAAGTACCATCGGCGCTGAGGGGCTTGACTTCTCTGTTCGGAATGGGAAGAGGTATGACCCCCTCGCTATGACCACCGAAAGGTTGCGAGGCCGGCCCTCCCTCGGACCCTCAAAACTGCACAGCTGGCTGCCGCGAGCGGCTTTCAAAATAAATACCGTCAAGCCCTCGGAGCATTAGTACCGGTTTGCTGAGCGCATCACTGCGCGTACACACCCGGCCTATCACGTGGTGGTCTCCCACGGCCCTTACTCCCTCGAAGGGATGGGAGAGCTCATCTCGAGGCTGGCTTCCCGCTTAGATGCCTTCAGCGGTTATCCAATCCGGACGTAGCTAGCCAGCAGTGCCCTTGGCAGGACAACAGGTACACCAGAGGTCCGTTCATCCCGGTCCTCTCGTACTAGGGACGAATCCTCTCAACTCTCCAACGCGCACGGCAGATAGGGACCGAACTGTCTCACGACGTTCTGAACCCAGCTCGCGTACCGCTTTAATGGGCGAACAGCCCAACCCTTGGGACCTACTTCAGCCCCAGGATGCGACGAGCCGACATCGAGGTGCCAAACCGGGCCGTCGATGTGGACTCTTGGGCCCGATAAGCCTGTTATCCCCGGCGTACCTTTTATCCGTTGAGCGACAGCGCTTCCACTTGCCACTGCCGGATCACTAAAGCCTGCTTTCGCACCTGCTCGACATGTCTGTCTCGCAGTCAAGCTCCCTTATTGCTTTTACACTCTACGTACGATTTCCAACCGTACTGAGGGAACCTTTGCGCGCCTCCGTTACATTTTGGGAGGCGACCGCCCCAGTCAAACTACCCACCTGACACTGTTTCCCGCCCCGATTCAGGGCGCGGGGTTAGAAGCCCGGAACATCAAGGGTGGTATCTCAAGGTTGGCTCCACCAGCGCCGAAGCACTGGCTTCACAGCCTCCCACCTATCCTGAGCGAGATGCCCCAGACTCCAATATCAAGTTGTAGTAAAGGTGCACGGGGTCTTTCCGTCTGGCCGCGCGTACTCGGCATCTTCACCGAGACTGCAATTTCACCGAGCCCCTCGTTGAGACAGCGTCCAAGTCGTTACGCCATTCGTGCAGGTCGGAACTTCGCGTTTATCCCCTGTTACCAGGGGCGCAGACTATCCCTTCACCTCACCTAGCGCCCGTAGGAGATCGGCCTGCTCATAACGCCGCTTTCCGAGACTGCTCTCGTAAGCGATGTCGACGATCTGGGCCAGGCCGGCACGCTCGAGATGGTCGCCTTGTTCGATCATTTGACAGACGCGCGCGAAGCCTCGGAAGCTTCGTGCCTTGTACCCGCGGAGCGGATACGCCTCGAAATGCGGAATGACGTGGGCCACGAGCTCGCTCGTCGCCCGACTCTCGTACTTGAAAGTCCGGTCTGACCGCGATTCGCGGATCCATCCGCATCCGAAGAACGTCTGTAGATCCTCGAGGAGCTGACGATCCCTCTCGTTCAATGAGAGCGAGAAGGACGGTCGAACCTCGAGTCCGCACCGAAGCTTCGCTCGAACGCTGAAGGACACGCAAAAGCATCCTTCGCCTTCGGCCAAGCCCGTCACGAACCACGGATCCAGCACGCGTGGAACTCCATAGGCTGCCTTGTCTTGCTGGTGAGGGCCGGCGTATTGCATGCCGCACGAACTCTGGCCATCGGCCAGGACGGCACGCCTCTCCTTTCGGATCAGTCGTTACGGGGTCACTAGGACTTCCCTCGGGATTACCCGCCAGCCGAGCCCGGGTAGGGCTTCCCCGATATGAGCCGGTACTCGGGCCGCTCCTCGCGGAGCGGCGGGGCAATTAAACATTACCCGACAAGGAATTTCGCTACCTTAGGACCGTTATAGTTACGGCCGCCGTTTACCGGGGCTTAGCTTCGCTGCTTCGGGCAAAGCCCTAACAACTCCGCGTAACCTTCCGGCACCGGGCAGGCGTCAGCCCCTATACGTCGTCTTGCGACTTAGCAGAGACCTGTGTTTTTGGTAAACAGTCGCTTGGACCTATTCACTGCGGCCCCCTCGGGCTCCGTCCGCGAAGGACTTCACCCTACCGGGGCGCCCCTTCTCCCGAAGTTACGGGGCAATTTTGCCGAGTTCCTTAACGAGGGTTATCTCGATCACCTTAGTATTCTCTACTTGTCCACCTGTGTCGGTTTTGGTACGGGCACGCGTCCACTGCCTAGAGGCTTTTCTCGGAGGCATGGGGTCAGCAGCTCGCCGGCCTTCCGGCCAGCTGGCATCGCGCCTCGCATCAACACGGCTCCGGATTTACCTGGAGTCGCTAGCTACACGCTTACCCCCGCTCAACCGTCGGCGGGGTCTGCTTACCCTTCCTCGTCCCCCCATCGGTCATAACGTGAACGACGTGGTACGGGAATATCAACCCGTTGGCCATCGACTACGCCTTTCGGCCTCGCCTTAGGTCCCGACTAACCCTGAGCCGACGAACGTTGCTCAGGAAACCTTGGACAATCGGCGGAGGGGATTCTCACCCCTCTTTCGTTACTCATGCCGGCATTCTCACTTCCGGTACCTCCACGGCAGCTTTCGCGGCCGCTTCACAGGATCCGGAACGCTCTCCTACCGCGCACAGGCCCCGAAGGACCTATGCACCCGCAGCTTCGGTGTCTAGCTTGAGCCCCGTTACATTTTCCGCGCACGGACACTTGACCAGTGAGCTGTTACGCACTCTTTCAAGGGTGGCTGCCTCTAAGCCAACCTCCTGGTTGTCTCGGCATCCGAACATCGTTTTCCACTTAGCTAGAACTTGGGGACCTTAGCTGGCGGTCTGGGCTGTTCCCCTTTTGCCTACGAAGTTTATCCCCCGCAGACTGACTCCCAGGGTAAACGTAATGGTCTTCGGAGTTTTCCTGAAGTCGGTAACCTGGTAGGGCCCCTAGTCCAAGAAGTGCTCTACGGCCATCACGCAATTTACCTGAGGCTATACCTAAATATATTTCGGAGAGAACCAGATATCTCCGAGCTTGATTAGCCTTTCACTCCGACCCACAGGTCATCCGCCCAGTTTTCAACCTAGGTCGGTTCGGTCCTCCACGGGGTCTTACCCCCGCTTCAACCTGCCCATGGGTAGCTCGCTCGGTTTCGGGTCTACCGCCACTGACTGAATCGCCCTGTTCGGACTCGCTTTCGCTGCGGCTCCGCTCATCGCTTAACCTCGCCAGTGACGAGTAACTCGCCGGCTCGTTATGCAAAAAGCACGCCGTCACCCCGAAGGGCTCCGACCGCTTGTAGGTACACGGTTTCAGGTACTATTTCACTCCCCTTCCGGGGTACTTTTCACCTTTCCCTCACGGTACTAGTCCGCTATCGGTCATCAGGGAGTACTTAGCCTTGGAGGGTGGTCCCCCCGGGTTCGGACCGCGTTTCACGGGTGCGGTCCTACTCAGGAACGACTTACGAGAGGTCGTGGGCTTTCGCCTACGGGGCTGTTACCCGCTGTGGCGCCTGTGTTCCACGGAGCTTCGGCTAGCTCACGACTTTGTAACTCTCGCCGGTCCATGCAGAGACCGGAAAAGACGTCCTACAACCCCCGGCAGGCAACGCCTGCACGCTTGCACCTGCCGGGTTTGGGCTGATCCCCTTTCGCTCGCCACTACTCGGGGAGTCTCGGTTGATTTCCTTTCCTCGGGCTACTGAGATGTTTCAGTTCGCCCGCTTGCCCTCTCCGAGCCTATGTATTCAGCTCGAGATGACCCCGCACTACCGGGGCCAGGTTTACCCATTCGGGAATCCACGGGTCACAGGCTGTTCAACGCCTCACCGTGGCTTATCGCAGTCGTCCACGCCCTTCTTCGACTCCTGATGCCAAGGCATCCACCGTATACCCTTTATATCTTGACGGTGATCTGCTCCATCCGATGCCTTAACGGCACCGCACGGAGCGGTGAAAACCACTTGCATTAGCCAACTGTGCAGTTTTCAAGGACCGAAGAGAGGTTTCCGCGGGGATTCCGCGGCCCGGTCTCTCAAAACTCAGCAGTGCGCTGCGCCCCGAAGGCCTCAGCCTGGTCGACATTTCGGGAAGGCCTGCCGGCATGCGCCGGAGGCACTACTCCGAAAGGAGTCTCCCTAGAAAGGAGGTGATCCAGCCGCAGCTTCCGCTACGGCTACCTTGTTACGACTTCACCCCAATCACGAGCCCCACCTTCGACGGCTCCCTCCCGTAAGGGTTAGGCCACCGGCTTCGGGTGTTGCCCGCTTTCGTGGTGTGACGGGCGGTGTGTACAAGGCCCGGGAACGTATTCACCCCGGCGTTGCTGATCCGGGATTACTAGCAACTCCACCTTCATGGAGGCGAGTTTCAGCCTCCAATCCGAACCGAGACGCACTTTTTGGGATTCGCTCCACCTCGCGGTATCGCAGCCCTTTGTATGCGCCAATGTAGCACGTGTGTAGCCCTGGACATAAGGGGCATGAGGACTTGACGTCATCCCCACCTTCCTCCGGTTTGTCACCGGCAGTCTCACATGAGTCCCCAACTAAATGCTGGCAACATGCGACGAGGGTTGCGCTCGTTGCGGGACTTAACCCAACATCTCACGACACGAGCTGACGACAGCCATGCACCACCTGTGATCGTGCCCCGAAGGGAGGGTGTGTTTCCACACCTGTCACGAACATGTCAAGCCCAGGTAAGGTTCTTCGCGTTGCGTCGAATTAAACCACATGCTCCGCTGCTTGTGCGGGCCCCCGTCAATTCCTTTGAGTTTTAGCCTTGCGGCCGTACTCCCCAGGCGGGGCACTTAATGCGTTAGCTACGGCGCCGGGGGAGTCGACACCCCCAACACCTAGTGCCCATCGTTTACGGCGTGGACTACCAGGGTATCTAATCCTGTTTGCTCCCCACGCTTTCGCGTCTCAGCGTCAGTACCGTCCCAGCGAGCTGCCTTCGCCATTGGTGTTCCTCCCGATATCTGCGCATTTCACCGCTACACCGGGAATTCCACTCGCCTCTTCCGGACTCTAGCCCGACAGTATCAACCGGCTTTCAAGGGTTGAGCCCTTGACTTTCACAGCTGACTTACCGGACCGCCTACACGCTCTTTACGCCCAATAATTCCGGACAACGCTTGCCCCCTACGTATTACCGCGGCTGCTGGCACGTAGTTAGCCGGGGCTTCTTGTGGAGGTACCGTCAGTCGGACCCGCTATTAACGCGCCGACCTTCGTCCCTCCTGAAAGGGGTTTACAACCCTAAGGCCGTCTTCCCCCACGCGGCGTTGCTGCGTCACGCTTTCGCGCATTGCGCAAGATTCCCCACTGCTGCCTCCCGTAGGAGTCTGGGCCGTGTCTCAGTCCCAGTGTGGCTGATCGTCCTCTCAGACCAGCTACCCATCGAAGCCTTGGTAGGCCTTTACCCCACCAACAAGCTAATGGGCCGCGGGCCCATCTCAATGCGGAGGCCGAAGCTTCCTTTACTCCATCCACTGATGCGGATGGGGCACATTCGGTATTAGCCCGGGTTTCCCCGGGTTGTCCCGATCATCGAGGCAGGTTACCCACGTGTTACTCACCCGTTCGCGGCTCTGCCCCAGGCCGAAGCCTGGTTCGTCGCTCCACTTGCATGTGTTAAGCACGCCGCCAGCGTTCGTCCTGAGCCAGGATCAAACTCTCCGTAAAAGTAATGCGTGGTTTCAATGAGGCCCTGGCGGGCCTCCCGCCAGCCGAAGCCGGTGGTTCCACTGTCTTACTGAGAGTGTGTCTAGTCCTTGATCCTCCCGTACACCGGGAGGGGACTTGACGGGTTCAGGTCCATGGGCGCTGGCGCCCATGGATTCAGGCTTGGACGCGACCTCGAGCCGAAGCTCGTGGTCGCACGCACTGCTGAGTTTTCAAAGACCGGGCACCTCAGGGCAGGCGGGGACTCCGCCCGCGAAGGGACGAGGAATATAGCACCGGCCCTCCGGCGCGCCTACGGCGTCCGGAAGCGCTTGAACCGGCGCTTCCCGACCTGCACTACCGCGCCGTCCAGGCGCTCGGCCGGAACGTCGAGCTCGGCGATCTGCTCGCCGTCGATCCGAACCCCGCCCCCGTTGATCAAACGACGCCCCTCCCCCGCCGAAACGCCGAAGTGCTCGCGCAGGAGCGCGGGGATGTGAACGGGGTCTCCGTCGGGCAGCGGCGCCTCCTCGATCTCGTCCGGAAGCGCCCGCTCCACGTGCAGGCGGTCGAAGTGCTCCTCCGCCGCGCGAGCCGCCTCCTCGCCATGGAACTGGGAGGCGACGGCGCGCGCCAGCGCTCGCTTCGATTCCACGGCCGGCCGGCCGGGATCGAACGGCTCGTCGAGCAAGAGCTCGTAGTAGGTAGGCATCGCCTCGTCGGGGACGCGCATCAGCTTTCCGAAGATCTCCTCGGGCGGCTCGGTGATCCCGACGTAGTTGCCGAGCGACTTCGACATCCGCCGCTCGCCGTCGGTGCCGGGAAGAATCGGCATCGTGAGGACCGACTGGGGCTTCTTTCCGTACGCCTGCTGAACGTCGCGCCCCAGCAGCAGGTTGAACTTCTGATCCGTGCCCCCCAGCTCGACGTCGGCGTCGATCGCGACGGAGTCGTATCCCTGGAGTAACGGATAAAGCAGCTCGAGGATCGAGATCGGCTCCTGGGCGGAGTACCGCTTCGCAAAGTCGTCACGCTCGAGGAGCTGCGCAACCGTCGCGGTCCGCGCCAGCCGGAACAGCTCCTCCATTTCCATGGCGAGCCACTCCCCGTTGAAGCGCACTTCGGTCCGCTCGGGGTCGAGCACCTTGAACGCCTGCTGCTTGAACGTCTCCGCGTTCTGGTCTATCTCCTCCGGCGCCAGGACCGGCCGCTCCGCAGAGCGCCCGCTCGGGTCCCCGACGCGCGCGGTGTAGTCGCCGACGATCAGGACGACGGTGTGGCCGCGGTCCTGAAATTCCCGCAACTTGCGCAGAACCACCGTATGACCGAGGTGGATGTCCGGCGCCGTCGGGTCGATTCCCAGCTTGACGCGAAGCGGACCGGCATCCTTCAGCTGCTCGCGGAGGGCGCCCTCGGGGAGGGCGTCAACCGCATTCCTAAGCAAAAAATCCGCGTCATCGGTCACGGGCGCAATGCTAGACTCGCGCGCTCCACGGACGGACCTGTCGGGGTGCCGCCCCTCGTCGTCCGGCCGCCTCTCAAGACCGAGTTTTGAGTGCACGCGCGTGGGGGCTCGCGCGCACACATGCAGAAGACAATCGTCGAACCGACAGCACCGCCGCATTCAGCGCCGCCACCGCCGGTCGAGCCACCTCCCGTCGATCCCTTCGGTGGCGACGGCGGCGGTGATGGCCCCTCCGAGCCGCCGAAGCTCAAGAAGCTGCGGGTCGCCTTCGTCGCAATCGGCCTGAGCTTCATCGCGTTCATCTCGACCGTCTTCGGGATGATGATGGCGGTCGCCTCCGACATCCCGGACCTCGAGAACGAGGTGCAGTTCGAGAAGGCGGAGAACTCGGAGCTCCTCTGGGACACCGGCGACGATCCAACCAGCAAGCTCGCCACGCTGACCGGGAACGACAACCGGATCCTCGTGGAGGAGCACGAGATCTCGCCCTACATCAAGAACGCGGTCATCGCGATCGAGGACAAGCGCTTCTATGAGCACCGCGGGGTCGACTACCGGGGCATCGGGCGCGCTCTGTGGCAGGACATCCTCGCCGGCGGCGCCGAGCAGGGCGCATCGACGATCACGCAGCAGTTCGTCAAGAACGCGCTCGCGGCCCAGGGCGACCGCTCCGTGTTCCAGAAGCTGCGTGAAGCGGCGGCCGCGTACCACCTCGAGCGCAAGTGGTCGAAGCAGAAGATCCTCACCCAGTACCTGAACTCCGTCTATTTCGGCAACGGCGCGTACGGGATCGAGTCCGCGATGCGCACGTACTTCGGCGAGGAGGAGGGCATCCTCGACGAGAACGGCGACCCGGTGGTGCCGCTCGACCCGACGACCGGCGAGCCGATCGAGACCGACGAGATCGCAGCGGCGAGGGCGACCCCCGCCCAGGCCGCGCTGCTCGCCGGGATGATCGCTTCGCCATCGGCGTACGACCCGCTGCAGGACCCCGCCGCGGCGAAGGCGCGGCGCGATCTCGTGCTCCAGCGGATGCTCGAGCAGGAAATGATCAGCCAGGAGCAGTACGACGAGGTCATCAACTCGACTGACGACATCCCGGGCGAAGACGTCGTGAACCCGCCGCAACCGCAGTCCGACGAGCCGTACTTCACGACCTGGGTCACGCAGCAGGCGGTCGACAAGTTCGGCGCCGACCGCGTCTTCGGCGGCGGTATGGAGATCAAGACGACCCTCGATCCTGAGCTCCAGGCGGCGGCCGAGTCGGCGGTCTCGCAGATCGCCAGCCTCGGGCCTTCGGCCTCACTGGTGACGATCGAGAACGCCACCGGCGAGGTGAAGGCAATGGTTGGGGGCAGCTCGTTCCGCGAGCGGCCGTTCAACCTCGCGACCAACGGCCACCGCCAGCCGGGCTCCGCCTTCAAGCCCTTCATCCTCCTCGCAGCGCTCGAAACTGGCGACTACGGGCCCGGCAGCGTCTTCTCGTCGCAGCCGAAGGACCTCCCGTTCATAAACAAGAACGGCGACAAGGACCTCTTCCACGTGGCCAACTACGAGGACCAGTACTCCGGGTCGGCCAGCCTCACGACCGCAACCGCGCAATCCGACAACTCCGTCTACGCCGAGCTAGGCATGCAGGTCGGCCGCCAAAAGGTCGCCGAGGAGGCGAACGACATGGGCATCAAGACGGACCTGTCGACGAACCCGGCGATGCTCCTCGGCGGACTCGAGACCGGCGTTACGCCGCTCGAGATGGCGTTCGCCTACTCCACGCTCGCGAACGGCGGCAAGCGGGTATGCGCGGAGTGGGCCTCCTACAAGTGCGGCCCGGTCGCGATCAAGGGCGTCGAGGGCGAGGACAAGCCCGAGCGCGATACCGAGGAGGTCTTCTCCCCCGAGGTCGCCGACACGGCGAAGACGATGCTGAGCTACGTGATCTCGTCGGGCACCGGCACGCAGGCGCAGGTGGGCGAGTTCGCCGCCGGGAAGACCGGCACGACCGAGAACTACGGCGACGCGTGGTTCTGCGGCTTCATCGACAAGTACACGACGTGCGTGTGGATGGGGTACCCGGACAACGTCAAGCCGATGGAGTACGAGTACGGCGGCAGCCCGGTCGCGGGCGGCACGTGGCCGGCCATCATCTGGCAGTCCTTCATGTCGCAGGCGATCTCGATCCGCGACGAGCGCGAGGCGGAGCAGGAGGCCGAGGACGCCGAGGACGAGGACACCGACGCGTCGCCGGTTCCCGTCACGCCCGCGCCCGCACCCGCGCCGGAGGATGACGCCGCTCCCGCGCCCGAGCCCGAACAGGACGCCCCAGCGCCTGAGCCGGCCCCCCAGCCTGAGCCCGCGCCCGAGGAGCCGCCCGCCCAGCAGCCACCGCCCGAGGAGCCTGCCCCACCGCCCGAGCCGCCCACGGAGGGTGGCGGCGCCGAGCCAGGCGCCACTCGCGAATAGCTCGTCAGGCCCGGCGCCGGGCGTGCCCTGGCGGCCACGGCCGCGACACGCACGCGCTCGCCGCGTCGCAGAAGCGCCACGGCAGCTCGACGGCCTTGTTGATCCCGATCCGCGTCCCGACCGCGATCTCCGGCTCCGCCGTGCGCGGCAGGAGCTCGATCGGCCCCCCGCTCAGCGGCGTGCCGTTCAGGTCGAGCCAGATCCCGAGCGCCTGCGTCAGCTTGCCGGGGCCGTTGCACAGGTCCTCGACGCGCTCGAGCCCGCGCCGTTCGCGCATCAGGTCGACCCCTTCGACCGGTTCGAGGGCGCGGATCAACGCCGCCGCCCCCACGCCCTCGTCCTCGGCGACCGCGTTCAGGAGAGCGTGGATCCCGTACGAGCGGTACACGTACGCGAACCCCGGCGGCCCGAACAGCACGCGTGTGCGCGGGGTGAGCCCGGCATAGGCGTGGCAGGCCGGCTCCTCCTGGTGGTAGCTCTCGACCTCCACGATCCGGCCCGCGACCCCGTCGTGGCGCACGATGCAACCGACCAGGTCGCGCGCGACGTCGTGCACCGACCGCGCGTAGAAGGACTGCTCGCGCGGGTCAGGCAACCAGTGCGCGGGCGCGCGCGAGCTGGGCGCGCACCTGGTCGAGCGAGGTTCCTCCGAGCGAGCGCTTCGACTCGAGCCACTCGCCGTTGGAGAGCACCCTGCGGAAGTCGGACGGGTCGCTGAGCGGCGGTGCGAGCTCCGCGATCTCCTCATCCGTGAGGCCTGAGAGCGTCCGGCCGCTGTCCACGGCCGTCCGCACCAGTCCGGCGACGATCCCGTGCGCCTCGCGGAAAGGCACGCCCTGCTTCACGAGCAGGTCCGCCACATCGGTCGCAGCGAGCATCTCATCGGACGCCGCCTGCTCGAGGCGCTCGCGCCGGAACCGGATCCCCCGGAGCATCCCGGTCGCGGCCGAGAGGCACAGCGCGAGCGTGTCGGCTGCGTCGAACAACGCCTCCTTGTCCTCCTGGAGGTCCTTGTTGTAGGTCAGCGGCAGCCCGTGCAGCGCGCCGTGAACGCCGACGAGCCGGCCGACGATCCGCGGTCCTTTCGCACGCAGAAGCTCCGCGGCGTCCGGGTTCTTCTTCTGGGGCATGATGCTCGAGCCCGAGGCGAACGCGTCCGCGACCTCGCAGAAGCCGAACTCGTCGCTCGACCAGAGGACGATCTCGGCACCCAGCTGTGACAGATGGGTGCCGCACGTGGCGGCGGCGCCGACGAAGTCGAGCACGAAGTCCCGGTTCGACACGGCGTCCATCGAGTTCTCGACCACGCCTTCGAAGCCGAGCTCGCGCGCCACCCACTCCCGGTCGGTGTCGAAGTTGACGCCGGCGAGCGCGCCGGCCCCGAGCGGCAGCCGATCGGTCGCCTTGAGGCAGAACTCGAAGCGCTGCTTGTCGCGTGCGAGGCGCCAGAAGTGCGCGAGCAGGTGATGGCCGAGGTAGACAGGCTGCGCGCGCTGGAGGTGCGTGTAGCCGGGCATCGCCCAGTCGATGTGCGCGTCCGCGAGCTCGACGATCGCCTGCATCAGGTCCCTCACCTGGTCGCAGGTGGTGAGCGTGTGCGCGCGCACGAACATGGCGACGTCCGTCGCCACTTGGTCGTTGCGCGAGCGCGCCGTATGGAGCTTGCCGCCGGCCGCGCCGGCGAGCTCGGTCACCCGCCGCTCGATCGCCATGTGGACGTCCTCGTCGTCGGGCCTGACCTCGAACCGCTCCGCGCTCACCTCGTCGCGGACGGCCTCGAGTGCCTGCTCGAGCGCCGCGACGTCATCCGCGCCGATGATTCCCTGGCGTCCGAGCATCCGGACGTGCGCAAGCGACTGCTCGATGTCGTACGGCGCCAGGCGCCAGTCGAACGCGATCGAGCTGTTGAGCGCCTGGAAGATCGGGTCCTGAGGCTCCGAGAAGCGGGACACAGCCCGCAGACTACGGAGCCGGCGGACCCTCCGCGATCACGGCCACCTGTGTGGCGAGCATGATCCCGAGCGTGTAGAGCGACACGCCCCAGCCCAGGTACGCCCCGCGGCTGCGTGGATAGAGGCGGCTTTCCGGCCGCCTGCCGATCGAGATCACGACCGGCAGGAAGAAGAGCAGGCCGACCACGATCAGCGTGTACGCGGTCCAGCCGGTCACGAGGTACTCGAGCTCGAACCGGAAGTCCGCCGCGATGATCGCGATCGCACGGTGCCAGAGGATGACCGGCATCGCGGCGGCGAGGAGGAAGCCGCCTGCCCCGACTAGCCGGGCGTTTCTACGCTCGAGCCTGTGCTTCTCGGCCCTGGTGCGGATGACTTAAGTATGCCCACCAGGGTCTCCGTGACACGTTCGACCTGGCCTTCGGCCAGCTCGGGGAAGAAAGGAAGCGCGAGCGATCGCCGCGAAATTTCCTCGCAGACCGGGAACTCGCCCTCGCGGTGCCCGAAGCGCTCGCGGTAGAAGCTCATCAGGTGGATCGCCGGCAGATACGGCTTCGAGTCGACCCCTGCAGCGCGCATCCGCTCGATCGTGCCGTCCCGGTCGACCCCGTCCGGGAGCTGCACCACGTATACGAACCACGACCGCCTGTCCCCGTTCGAATCGGGGCACGGGAGCTCGAGCCCATCGACGCCGGCAAGGCGGTCGGAGTAGGCGGCGGCCACCCGCGCCCGCTCGGCGAGCAGGTCGTCCAGCCGCTCGAGCTGCGCGAGGCCGAGCGCGCAGGCGACGTCCGACAGGCGGTAGTTGAAGCCCATCCGGTCGTGGTCGAGCCAGCCCATGTCGGGCGCGCGGCCCTGGTTGCGCTCACTGTCGATGCGCGCCTTCATCTCTGCGCCGGCGCAGACCACGGCACCGCCCTCCCCCGTCGCCACCTGCTTGTTCGGGTAGAAGGCGAATACCGCCGGGTGCCCGCGCGCGCCCACTCGCTTCCCGTCGGCGTGCTCCGCCCCGAGCGCCTCGCACGCATCCTCGACGAGCCAGAGTCCGTGCTCCCCCGCGAGCTGCTCGAACGCGGGCATGTCGGCCGGGTAGCCGAAGATGTGGACCGGCAGGAGACCGGCGGTCCGCTCGGTCACCGCCGCCGCAGCGGCCTCGGGGTCCAGGTTGAGCGTCCGGCGGTCGATGTCGCAGAAGACCGGCCTGGCTCCCTCGTACAGGATCGAGTTCGCCGACGCGACGAAACTGAACGGCGTCGTGACGACCTCGTCGCCGGCCTCGACTCCCACGGCGCGCAGCGCCAGGTGAAGGCCGGCGGTGCCACTCGCAACGGCCGAGACGTGCCCCGTGCCGATGCGCTCGCCGAGCGCGTTCTCGAACTCCTCCAGGCGGGGACCGAGCGAGAGCCGGCGCGAGCGCAGGACCTCGAGCACGAGCTCCTCCTCACGCGCGCCGATCGCGGGCCGGGCGAGCGGGATGAACTCGTCGCTCACGCCGTCCGGCCGGAGGGCGCGTGTCCCGCGTGGCGCGGCAGCATGCCGGCCTCGAGCGAGTCCACCAGCGCCTCCCAGCTCGACTCGATCACGTTCTCGGAGACGCCGATCGCCCCCCAGGTGTCAATGCCGTCACTGGCGTCCAGGAGCACGCGCGTGACCGCCTCGGTGCCCTTGCTCTCGTCGAGGATGCGCACCTTGAAGTTCGTCAGGCGGATGTCGCGCAGGTGCGGATGCGTCTCGACCAGCGCGTCGCGAAGCGCGCGGTCGAGCGCGTTCACCGGGCCGTTCCCCTCAGCCGTGCGCACATAGCGCTCGCCGTCTACCCAGATCTTGATCGTCGCCTCGGTCTGTACACGGCCATCCTCACGCTTCTCCGCGATCACCCGCCAGGACTCGAGCCGGAAGAGCGGCTCATAGTCGCCCGTCTCCTTGCGGATCAAGAGATCGAACGAGCCGTCGGCGGCCTCGAACTGGTACCCGGCGTGCTCGAGCGCCTTCACCCGCTCGACGACGCGGGCGGCGCCCTGCTCGTCGAGCTCGACTCCCGTCTGCTCCGCGCGCGTGTGAACCGTGCCCTTGCCCGACAGCTCCGAGATGAGGATCGCGCGGTCGTTGCCGACGGCCTCCGGTGCGCACGTGCTCGAACGTGCGCGGGTCCTGGTTCACGCCGGCGACGTGCATCCCGCCCTTGTGCGCGAACGCGTTACGGCCGACGTAGGGCTGATTGGGGTCGGGGTTCACGTTGAGCAGCTCGTCGAGGAAGTGCGCCGTCTCGGTCAGGCGCACCAGGCGGTCCTCGGGAACGCATTCGTGACCCATCTTCAGCTGGAGCGCCGGCAGGATCGAGACGAGGTTCGCGTTGCCACAGCGCTCGCCGTAGCCGTTCATCGTGCCCTGGACGAGCGTGGCGCCGCGCTCAACCGCGACGAGCGCGTTCGCGACACCGCAGCCCGCGTCGTCGTGCGTGTGGATACCGACCTGCGCACCGATCTCCGCGACAACCCGCTCGGTCGCCTCCGCTACCTGCGGGGGAAGCGACGATCCGTTCGTGTCGCAAAGAGTGACGTTCTCGGCTCCGCCATCGACAGCTGCGCGCAGGCAGCGCAGCGCGTAGGCCGAGTCGTCGCGGAACGCGTCGAAGAAGTGCTCCGCGTCGTAGATGACCCGCTTCCCCTGGTCGCGAAGGAACCGGACCGACTCCTCGATCATCCGGAGGTTCTCCTCCGGGTCGACCTTCGTCACCTTCTCCAGGTGAAGAGCCCACGTCTTGCCCACGAGCGTGCAGACGGGCGCGAAGCAGTCCGCGAGCAGGCGCAGCGCAGGATCCTCGTCGGCGCGCACGTCGCGCCTGCGGGTCATGCCGAAGGCGGCTATGTCGGCGCACTCGAACGTCTCACGCTCGAGCAGCTCGAAGAGCGCCTCCTCCTTCGGGTTCGAGCTCGGAAAGCCGGCCTCGATCAGATGCATCCCGATCCCGTCGAGGGCGTGCGCGACGCGCAGCTTCTCCTCGGCCGAGAGCGACATGCCCTCACCCTGCATCCCGTCGCGGAGGGTGGTGTCGTAGAGATGTACCTGCATAGAACGTCCTTTCTAGTTCGAGAGCGTGACGAAGAGGCCTGCGGGTCAGGCCCTCGTAATTCGGCTCTCGAAGGCGACGTTCATGCGCCTGATAGTACCTGTGGGCATGAACATGCCGCCAGTCGTTTCACCAGAGGAGTGGGAAGCCGCCCGCCAGAAGCTGCTCGTGAAGGAGAAGGCCCACACGCGCGCCCGCGACGCGCTCGCGGCCGAGCGCCGGCGGATGCCGCGGATGGCCGTCGAGAAGGACTACCGCTTCGAGGGCCCCGACGGAGATGCGAGCCTGCTCGACCTGTTCGAGGGGCGGCGGCAGCTGGTCGTCTACCGGTTCTTCTACGAGCCGACCGTCAAGGGCTGGCCCGAGCACGGCTGCCCCGGCTGCTCGATGGTCGGTGACCAAGTTGCCCACCCCGCGCACCTGAACGCGCGCGACACGACGCTCGCGTTCGCCTCGCGCGCACCGCAGCCGGAGATCGCGAGCTGGAAGGCGCGGATGGGCTGGGAGCTGATCCCCTGGTACACGATCACCGACGACTTCGACAAGGACTTCGGCGTTGATGAGTGGCACGGCACGAACGCCTTCATCCGCGAAGGCGACCAGATCTTCCGCACCTACTTCATCGACGCCCGCGGTGACGAGCAGATGGGCGGTACCTGGAACTACCTCGACATCACCGCGCTCGGGCGCCAGGAGGAGTGGGAGGACTCGCCGGAGGGCTACCCGCAGACGCCGACGCTACCAGTGGTGGCGCCTACACGACGAGTACTAGGCGGTCTCCGCCGGCCAGCCGAGCTCCAGCTGGACCCGCTTCGGCAGCGCGCTGACGACCAGGTCGTAGGAGTCCTCGATCAGATCCCGGACGAGCTTGTCCGGCAGGCTGCCGTCCAGCGTGATCGTGTTCCAGTGCCGCTTGTTCAGGTGATAGCCGGGCCGGATCGCCGGGTAGCTGTTGCGAAGCTCGACGGCGAGCTCCGGCTCGCACTTCACGCTGACCTCGAGCGGCTCCCGCTCGAGGGCGCTGATGGCGAACATCTTCCCCCGCACCTTGAACACCGAGTGCTCGGCGGTGAAGGGGAAGTCCTCGAACGCACCCTCGTGCGGAAGGCACCAATCGCGTAGCTCACGCGCGTTCATAGATCAGGACGACGATGCCCTCGCCGACCGTCTTCGACTCGGCGAGCCGCATCGATCTTCTTGTCGCTGTACTCGCCGAAGACGCGGTACCCGGTGCCAAGCACGACCGGGAAGATCATCAAGTTGATCTGGTCCACGAGGTCGTTCTCGATCAGGTCCTGCACCAACGTATGGCTGCCGGGTACCTGGATGACGCCATCGATCTCGTCCCGCAGCTTCCTGCACCGCCCTCGATCAGGTCTCCCTCGATCCGAGTCGTGTTGTTCCAGTCGGGATCGGTGATCGTCGAGGACACGAGGTACTTGGGCATCTCGTTGAACTTGTCGGCGAACTCGCCCTCTCGCTCCGGCCACGCGCCGGCGAAGCTCTCGTAGGTCTTGCGTCCCAGGAGCAGGGCGTCCGCCTCCATCGTCTCGTCGAGCTTGAACTGGTCGCCGTCCTCGCCGCGATCGAACTCGAAGCTCCATCCCGGGTACTTGAAGTCCTCGCCGCCGGGCGCCTGCATGACGCCGTCGAGCGAGACGAACTCTGTTACGACGATCTTTCCCATCGGGTCCTCCTTGCTTGAAGTGATGCCCTACAGACGCTCACGAGGCGCCGGAAGTCATCGCTCATCGAGCGCGGCCTTGAGCGCGTCGAGATCGTCCGCCCCGAAGACCACGCGGTTGCGCGTCGCGACGTAGACGAGGTCGAGGTTCACCCCCGCCTTCGCGATCTTGCGCGTCAGGTCCGCGAGCACGCCCGGCCGGTCCTCCACCTCGACCACGACCACCTCGCGCTCGCGTGTGACTCCGACCTGCGAGATCGCGAGCGCGTGTCTTGCGGCCTCCGCGTGCTTGACGAGTATGTGCAGCTCGGCTCGGTCGTCGGGGCCCAGGCACGTTGCCGCCGCGACGTTCACGCCGGCGTCGCTGATGGCGGCTGCGACCTCGGCGAGCGCGCCGGGCTGTTCTCGATGTCGATGACCAGGTCGACGGCCATGTGCTCGTCCACCCCCGACCCTACAGCTACGATCGAGCGGTGGGCCAACGGTCCGACGAATTCGTGCTCGAGCTCGAGCGCGTGCTGCCCGCGCCTCGCCGCCGTCGTCTTCGCCGCCCTCACGCAGCCGGACGAGCTCGCCCGCTGGTGGGGCCCGAACGGCTTCACGATCCCGAGTGTTGATTTCACCGCTCGCGTGGGCGACCGCTACCGCATCGAGATGCAGCCGCCCGACGGCGACGCGTTCCACCTGAGCGGGGAGTTCCGCGAGGTCGAGCCCCCGTCGCGCCTCGCATACACATTCGTGTGGGACCCGCCCGATGCCGACGACACGGAGACGCTGGTCACCCTCTCGTTGCGTGACCTAGGCGAGTCGACGCAGGTGGCGCTCGACCAGCGGCCGTTCAAGACCGAGGAGCGGCGCGCGCTCCACCACGACGGCTGGAGCGATAGCTTCGACAAGCTCGAGCGCCTGCTCTAGGCCCGGGACGGCACCTCGACGAAGTCGAGCCACTCGGCGTAGCGCGGCTCGCGGCCGTGCAGGGCGTCGTCGAACCCCTGCTGTAGCTCCTTCGTGACCGGGCCCGGCGCACCGGCGATCTCGACGTCGTCGATCTCACGCACGGGCGTCAGCTCAGCGGCCGTGCCCGACAGGAACACCTCGTCCGCCAGCATCAGCTCGGAGCGCATGACGTCGCGCTCGACCACCTCGTAGCCCCGGTCGCGCGCGATCTGGACGATCGAGCGGCGGTTGATGCCGTCGAGGGTCGATGACGAGGGTCCCGGAGTGTTGATCACGCCGTCGCGGACGACGAAGATGTTCTCGCCCGTCCCCTCGCAGACCATGCCGCGCTCGTCGAGCAGGATCGCCTCCTCGTAGCCGGCCTTGAGCGACTCGATCTTGGCGAGCACGCTGTTCAGGTACTGGCCCGACGCCTTCGACTGCGGGATCAGCGACTGCGGCCCGATCCGGCGCCACGACGACACCTTCGCGCGCACGCCGCGCGCCTTGCCCTCCTCGCCGAGGTAGGCGCCCCACTCCCAGACCGCGATCACGACGTCGACCGGGTTGTCGAGCGGATTGAGCCCCATCTCGCCGTACCCGCGCGTGACGAGCGGGCGGATGTAGCAGCTCTTGAGGCCGTTCCGCGCGATCAGCTCGTGCGTGGCCTTGCGCAGGTCGTCCTGCGAATACGGGACGTCCATGTAGTAGAGCTTCGCCGAGCGCTCGAGCCGCTTGAGATGGTCGTGGTGGCGGAAGATCGCCGTGCCGCGCTCCGTCTCGTACGCGCGGATGCCCTCGAAGACCGCGGTGCCGTAGTGGAGCGAGTGGGTCAGTACGTGTACCCGCGCGTCCTCCCAGGCGACGAACTCCCCGTTCACCCAGATGAAGTCGGCGGTCTGCACGTACGTCCCCTCCTTCAGAGGTTTCGGAGGATCGCTTCCGTTGCGTCCTCGGTGGTCGCGTCGCCGCCCAGATCGGCCGTACGAAGGCCTCCCTCGAGCGCACGATCGATGGCTGACTCTATCTTCACCGCGTCGTCCTCCCTGTCAAGGCCGTAGCGAAGCATCATCGCCACGGAGCCGAACATGGCGAGCGGGTTCGCCTTCCCCGTGCCCGCGATGTCCGGGGCAGAGCCGTGCACGGGCTCGAACAGCCCCGGCCCGTCCTCGCCGACGCTCGCGCTCGGCAGCATCCCGATCGAGCCGGTCAGCATCGCCGCCTCGTCGCTCAGGATGTCGCCGAACATGTTCTCGGTGAGGATCACGTCGAAGTCCGACGGGCGCGAGACGAGCTGCATCGCGGCGTTGTCCACGAGCAGGTGCTCGAGCTCGGTGCCGTCGTTCTCCGAGGCGACCTTCTCCACCACCTCGCGCCACAGCCGCGACGTCTCGAGGATGTTGGCCTTGTCGACGCTCGTGACCTTGCGCCGCGCGAACTTGAATGCGACGCGCGCGATCCGCTCGATCTCGGCCTCGCTGTAGACGCAGGTGTCGTACGCGGTGCCGTTCTGTCGCGCACGATCGCCGAAGTAGATCCCGCCCGTCAGCTCGCGCACCACGAGCAGGTCCGTGCCCTCGATTCGCTCCGGGCGCAGCGGGCTCGCATCGAGCAGCGCCGGGCTCGGCCGCACGGGGCGCAGGTTCGCGAACAGCTGGAGCTCCTTGCGCAGGCGCGAGCAACCCCTGCTCGGGCCGCGGCGCACCCGGGTCGGTCGAGTCCCATTTCGGCCCGCCGACGGCCGCCAGCAGCACGGCGTCGCCGGCGCGGCAGGCGGTGAGCACCTCGTCGGTGAGCGCCACTCCGTGCTCGTCGATGGACGCGCCGCCCACGAGCCGCTCGTCGACCTCGAAGTCGCCGATCTCGGACAGCACGCGCAGCGCCGCGGCCATGATCTCCGGCCCGATCCCGTCACCGGGAAGCGCGACGATCTTCGTCACCCAGGCCTCCGCGCCGAGATGTTGAGGCGGACGTACTCGAGCAGGAGCGGGTCGCCCATGGTGTCCACTACGCGGCCGACAAGCGTCTCGCGCAGCTCGTCAGGGAGCTGCTCGAGATGGTGGCCGAGGCAGACGGTGCGCAGGTAGTTGTGCGGCTCGGGCGGCGTGACGGGCCAGTCCTCGAGCGAGCACTCGACGTCGGTGAAGCCGATCTCCTCGAGGAGGGCCGTCGTCGTGCGGTCGTCGGCGAAGTTCCATGGCCCGGTCCAGTCCTCGAAGTAGTCAGAGAAGGGTGGCCGGTCCGCGAGCCTGCTGACGGCATCGTGGAAGTTGCCGATGTTGCCTGCGCCGCCGCACTGCGCCTCGATCCGGCCGCCCGGCTTGAGCGCGTCGAACAGGCGCTTGAAGAGACGGTCGTGGTCGCGGATCCAGTGGAACACCGCGTTCGAGAAGACCGCATCAACCTGTTCGCTGAGGCGCAGCTCGGCCAGGTCCTGGAGCAGCACCTCGGCGCGGCCGCCGATCTTCTCGCGCGCCTTGGCGACCATCGCCGGGGCCGCATCGACAGCGATCACCTTGCCGTTCGGGACGCGCTCGATGACCATCTCGGTCACGCGCCCGCTCCCACAGCCGGCGTCCAGCACCGTCTCGTCGCCGCGCAGCTCGAGCCGGTCGATCACGGCCGCCGCCCACTCGACCTGCGGCGCCGAGACGCGGTCGTACGTCGCGGCGTCCCAGTCGCGCGTCACAGCGATGTCCCTGGCGGGGTGACCCCTTCCGGGGCACCCCGCGGGATAACCGGGCCTTCGCGCTCCCGCTCGGCCTCGTAGCGCTCGATCGCGTCCGCCTGTTGAAGGGTGACGCCGATGTCGTCGAGGCCGCCAAGGAGACGCCGCTTCGTCTCGGGATCGATGTCGAATGCCGCCTCCTGGCCGTCGAAGGCGACGACCTGGCGCTCGAGGTCCACAGTCGCCTCGCCGGCCTCCATCAGCCGTTTGACCTCGTCCTCTGCCAGGACGACCGGGAGCAGCCCGATCTTCGTGCAGTTCGAATAGAAGATGTCGGCGAACGAGGGCGCGACGATCGCCTTGAAGCCGTAGTCCTCGAGCGCCCATGGCGCGTGCTCGCGCGAGGAGCCGCAGCCGAAGTTCCGCCCCGCGGCGAGGATCGGGTTCGCCGGCAGGTCCCAGCCCGGCTCCTGCTTCCAGTCGTAAAAGAGGTATTCACCAAAGCCCGTCCGCTCGACGCGCTTCAGGAACTGCTTCGGGATGATCTGGTCGGTGTCGACGTCGGCGCGGTCGAGTACCGATACGCCGCCGCTGATCTCTTTCACAGGCTCCATCAGCTCCAGCTCCGGATGTCGACGAAGTGGCCCTCTACCGCGGCCGCCGCCGCCATCTGGGGGCTGACCAGGTGCGTGCGCCCGCCGCGTCCCTGGCGCCCCTCGAAGTTGCGGTTCGACGTCGATGCGCAGCGCTCGCCCGGCTGGAGGATGTCGGGATTCATACCGAGACACATCGAGCATCCGGCCGACCGCCAGTCGAACCCGGCGGCGCGAAAGACGTCGTCCAGTCCCTCGGCCTCGGCCTGCGCCTTCACCTGCTGCGAGCCGGGGACGACCATCGCCTGGACCTCCGGGTGGACCTTGCGGCCGTCCAGCACCTCGGCCGCCGCGCGCAGGTCGCCGATCCGCGAGTTGGTGCACGAGCCGACGAAGACGCGATCGAGCCGGATGTCCTGGACCGGTGTGCCGGGCTCGAGGTCCATGTACTTGAGGGCGCGCTCGTCGGTCTCCGTCTGCGGCTCGGGCACCGCGTCGGTGACCGGCACGACCATCCCCGGTGTCGTCCCCCACGTGACCTGGGGCGACAGCGCGCCTGCGTTCACGACGACCTCCTTGTCGAACGCCGCGCCCTCGTCGGTATGGAGATCCCGCCACGCCTCCGGCAGCTCCGCCGGAGCCGCCTCGCGGCCGACCACCCATTCGAACGTCGTCTCGTCAGGCGCGATCATCCCCGCCCGGCCGCCGGCCTCGATCGTCATGTTGCAGACGGTCATCCGGCCCTCCATCGACAGGCTCTGGATCGCGGGGCCGGCGTACTCGATGACATGCGCTACGCCGCCCGCCGTCCCGATCTGGCCGATCGTGCCGAGGATCAGGTCCTTGGCGGTGACGCCGAAGCCGAGCTCGCCCTCGTAGCGGATCACCATCGAGCGCGGCTTCTGCTGCTGCAGCGTCTGGGTCGCGAGCACGTGCTCGACCTCGCTCGTCCCGATGCCGAACGCAAGCGCGCCGAACGCCCCGTGCGTCGAGGTGTGCGAGTCGCCGCAGACGATCGTCATGCCCGGCTGGGTCACGCCCAGCTCGGGGCCGATCACGTGCACGATGCCTTGGCGGTCGGAGCCGATCGAGTACACGGGGACGCCGAACTCGCGGCAGTTCTGCTCGAGCGTCTCGACCTGCACGCGGGAGAGTTGGTCGCGGATCTGCGCTGCGGCGGTCGAGCCGTCCGTGGGCACGTTGTGGTCGGCGGTCGCAAGCGTCCGGTCCGGTCGCCTCACCTCGCGGCCGGCCAGCCGCAGGCTCTCGAACGCCTGCGGCGAGGTCACCTCGTGCACCAGGTGCAGGTCGATGTAGAGCAGCCCCGGCGCCACTTCGTGCGCGTCCCAGATCTTGTCGAACAGGGTCTGCGCCACGGTCAGCTCCTCCGCAGCCCGGCGGTCACGACGGCGAGGAACCGGGTCGCCTTGGAGCCGGGGTTCTCGAACCGGTGCGGCAGATCGGAGTCGAAGGTGACGGAGTCGCCCTCGGCGAGGTCGTGCGTCTGGCCGTCGCAGTGCAGCCTAAGCGCGCCCTCGAGCACGACGGCGGTCTCGCGCGCTCCCGGCTCGTGCATCGGCGGGTCGTCCTCGCCGGCGGTCAGCGAGCCGGGCTCGAGCACATGCAGGGACACCTCGGCCCGCTGGCCGGGACGCGGTGGCGTCAGCACCTCGTAGCTGTGCCCGCGCGAGCGCGCCCCGCCGGCGGCGCGCTCGAACGCTCTCACCACGGTTACGGCTCCGCCCTCGTCCAGGCGGAGAAGCTGCGACAGCGACAGATCGAGCCCGCCCGCGATCCGCGCCGCCACGGACAGCGTCGGGCTGGTCTCGCCCCGCTCGACCTGGGAGAGCATCGGCGCCGATACGCCGCTCCGCTCGGCCAGATCGCGCAGCGACAGCCGCATCGCCTCGCGGAGTGCGCGCACGCGCTGACCGATTGCGGCGGCGTCGATAGGGGGAGCGGTGACGGCGGTCACGTCGCCTGTACGTTATCACGTACAGTTGTCTACAAGGCGGCGACGAGCAGGTCGCGGAGCTCCTCCGCGGTGGGCGTTCCGCCCGGGGTGTTGCCGATCGCCGGATGCTCCAGCACTGCCTCCACGACCGGATCCAGCTGCCCCTCCGTCACCCCCAGCTCGCTCAGCCGAGTGACACCGGCGTGCGAAGCGAGCCGCTTGATCGTGTCCGGCGAGACGCCCTGCAGCGCATCCGGGGCACGGCGAGCGACGAAGGCTGAGGTGTGCGGCAGCATCACCGCGTTCGTCTGAGCATGCGGGGTTCCGAGCACCCGCACGGCCGTCTGACACACGGCGTGGTGCACGGCGAAGCCCGCGCACCCGACCGCGTAGCCGGCGAGGATCGACGCGAGCGCAAGCTCCTCGCGGCGCGGCTCCGCGCCGCCGAGCCCCGACTCGAATAGCTCGACCGCGCGCCCCGCCGCGATCACGGTGACGGGGCTGCGGCCCGGTCCGTAGAGCGACTCGACCGCGTGTGCGAGCGCGTTCATCGCGCTCGCCGCGAGATCGGGCATCGGCTGCGACGCCATCAGGCCGGGCTCGGCGATCACGAGGGCCGGGCGCACGAGGTTGAACTGCTCGACGCCGGCCGGCATCCGGTGAAAGCGGGTCATCGGCGCGCCCGAGAGCGTGGTCGGCACCGCCGCGACGGAGCCTCCGTCGGCACCCGCGATCGCCTTGGCGGAGTCGATCACGCGTCCGCCGCCGAGCGCGACCAAGGGCATACCGCGCACCTCCTCCCGGACGGCGGCCGATGCGTCTGGCACCGGCCCGCTGGGAACGTGCGCCACCTTCGCGGCGCCCTCGGCGAGCTGCGGCGCGTCACCCTGGGCCCGCTCGGTGGTGAGCAGCGCGTAGTCCCCGAAGCCGCGCGAGGCCAGGAGCGCGGGTGCTTCTGCGAGCGCGCCGTCGCCGAAGCGGATCAGCCGCTCGCCGTCGAGCCAGCTGAAGTTCTCCGCCAAGCTAGGAGGAGGGAGCCGCTTCGGTCTCGGCCCGGAGGTGGTGCTCCGCCTCGGCCACCGGAGAGTCCGCCTGCACGTTCGAGAGCGCGCGCAGGTAGGCCTTGCCGGAGGCCTCGAGGATGTCCGTCGACACACCCTGGCCGGAGGCGAGCTTTCCGTCGAGCTCGAGCAGGACGGTGACCTCCCCCAGCGCGTCGCGTCCGCCCGTGACGGCGCTGACGTGAAACTCCTTCAGCCGCGCCTCGATCCCCGTGGCGGCGTTGATCGCGCTGAAGAAGGCATCCACCGGCCCGTCGCCGGTGAAGCTCCCCTCCTCCACGTGGCCGTCGGGCATGCGCACGCCCACCTTCGCGAGCGGCGCGCGGGTCGACGACGCCTCGACGTCGAACCAGTCGATCGCGTATGCCGCGGGCGCCTGGCGCATCTCGTCCGTGACGAGCGCCTCGAGGTCGAGCGCCGTGACCTTCTTCTTCTTGTCCGCCAGCTCCTTGAAGCGCTTGAAGGCGGTGTTGAGCGCGGCGCCCTCGACCTGGAACCCCAGCTCCTCGAGCGCCTTCCGGAGCGCGTGGCGGCCCGAGTGCTTGCCGAGCACGATCGAGTTCGTCTCGAGCCCGATCGTGGTGGCGTCCATGATCTCGTAGGTCGTCCGCTCCTTGAGCACGCCGTCCTGGTGGATGCCCGCCTCGTGGGCGAACGCGTTGCGGCCCACGATCGCCTTGTTGGGCTGCACCGGGTAGCCGGTGAGACGGGAGACCATCCGGCTGGTGCGCGCGATCTCCTTCGTGTTGATGCCGGTCCACAGATCGACACTCGACTCGCGCGTGTGCAGCAGCATCACGAGCTCCTCGAGCGAGGTGTTGCCCGCGCGCTCTCCGATGCCGTTGATCGCGCACTCGACCTGGCGGCAGCCGGCTTGGAGCCCGGCGAACGAGTTCGCCACCGCAAGCCCGAGGTCGTTGTGGCAGTGCACCGAGACGGTCACGTTCTTGAGGTCCGGCACGAGGCGGTAGAGCTCCTCGAACATCGCCTTGTACTCGTGCGGCATCGTGAAGCCGACGGTGTCTGGCACGTTGATCGTGGTCGCGCCTTCGTCGATCGCGATCTGGATCACCTCGGCCATGTACTCGACTTCCGAACGCGACCCGTCCTCGGGGGAGAACTCGACGTCGTCCGTGTAGCCCTTCGCCTGCGCGACGGCCGCCCGTGCCTGGCCCTTGACGTCGTCCTTGGTCGTCTGAAGCTTGCGCTCGATGTGGATGTCGCTGGTGGCGATGAAGGTGTGGATCCGCGGGCGCTCGGAGTCCTTGATCGCGTTCCAGGCGGCGTCGATGTCCTGCACGGAGGTGCGGGCGAGCCCGCAGATGACGGGGCCGTGCACCTCGCGCGCGATCGCCTGGACCGACTCGAAGTCGCCGGGCGAGGTGATCGGGAAGCCGGCCTCGATGATGTCGACTCCGAGCCGGGCGAGCTGGTTCGCGATCTCGACCTTCTCGTGGCGGTTGAGCGAGATCCCGGGGGACTGCTCGCCGTCGCGCAGCGTGGTGTCGAAGATCTTTACTCGGTTGCTCTCGTCTCTCGCCATGTCGGTCCCTTTCTGTGCTCTACCTCGCTTCTCCTGTGCTCGCGGCTTCAGCGGCCGCCACGCGTCATTCCCCCCGAGGGGGGAGAAGGAGAAGTCGCAGGTCGAGCAGGAACGACATGTGGTTCCAGCTTACAGCGTCAAAACCACTTTTCCGATGTTCTTGCGCTCGCTCAGGTAGCGGTGCGCGTCCGCGGCGCGCTCGACCGGGAAGGCCTCGGATACGACCGGGTCGATCACGCCCTTCTCCATCAGCTCGGTCAGCGGCTGGAGATAGTCGCTCAACCCCTTGGCGTCCTGAAGCGTGAGCATGTTCAGCCCGATCACCGACTTCGAATCGCGCATCATGGTGAGGACGGGGAAGACCGGGCTGGTGGCGAGCATCTTCAGCGCCTTGCCGATCTGGCGGCGCTCCCCTCCCCCGCTCTCCGAGACTCCGAACGCAACCAGCCGGCCGCCGGCCTGAAGCAGCGACCAGCTCTTGCGGAAGCTATTGCCGCCGACGGCGTCCATGACGAGGTCGAGCGGCTTCTTCTCGCCCGTGATGCGGCGGATCTCCTTGACGAAGTCCTGCGAGTGGTAGTCGATCGGGTGCTCGATCCCGAAGCCGCGGACCGCGTCGTGCTTGGAGGCGGACGCCGTGCCGTACAGCTCGGCGCCGAGGTGCTTTCCAATCTGCGTCGCGGCGATGCCCACTCCGCCGGCGGCGGCGTGGATCAGCACGCGCTCCCCAGGGAACACGTTGCCGTAACGGATCATTCCGGCGTACGCCGTGACATAGACGACCGGTACCGCGGCCCCCTTCTCGTAGCTCCACCCGTCCGGAAGCGAAAAGACGTTCCCCGCTTCGGTGACCGCAAGCTCAGCCTGGCCGCCGAAGCGCGTGCCCGCTATCACGCGGTCGCCCGGCTTCACGTCCTCGACCCCGTCGCCCACGGACTCGACGTCGCCCGCCACCTCGTAGCCGATCACCGAGGGCGGCTTCGGCGCGTCCGGGTACATGCCGGTGCGCGCGAGCAGGTCGGAGAAGTTCACCCCGGCCGCCTTGACGGCGATCCGCACCTGCCCCGGGCCGACCTCGGGATCCGGTCGGTCGAGGATCTTCAGGACCTCAGGCGGCCCGTGCTGCGTGATGACGAGCGCCCGCATTAGTTCCGGGCGGGTATTTGTTGCACGGCCCACCGATTGCCGTCGGGGTCGGCGAAGAAGACGAACTTGCCCCAGGGGAACTCCTGGACCTCGCTGACCTCGACGCCGCGCTCGGCGAGCTCCTCACGCGCGGCCTCGATGTCTGAGACGACCAGCTGCAGTCCCTCGACAGAGCCGGGCGCCATTTCGCCAAGCCCGGTCCCGATCGCGATTGAGCATCCCGACCCCGAAGGCGTCAGCTGCACGAACCGAATCTCGTCGCTGACCGCATGGTCGTGATCGGCGGTGAACCCGACTTGCTCGGTGTAGAACGCCTTCGCCCGGTCGACGTCCGAGACGGGGACCTGAACGAGTTCGAGCCGCCAGTCCACTACTTCGCCAAGTGGCCGACCTTGGGCGCCATCGCCTCGGCGAGGGCGATCACGCCCGACATCGGGCGGATCATGACGGTGAGGTTCTTGATCTCCCCGGAGTCGGCCGTGCGAAGCAGGTCGAGCCCCTGCACGGACTTGTCGCCGACGCGGGCCTCGAAGATCAGAGCGTGGGTGCCGTCCGGTCCCTCGAGCTCGTCGGTGTAGTGGAAGTCCTCGAACGTCTCGAAGACGGCGCGTAGCACGACGCTGACCTGCTCGATCCCGGCGAACGGCTTGAAAGCGACGGGGCTGTCGAGCGTCGCGTCGTCCGCGAACAGCGCAAGGCCGGCGTCCATGTCACGTGCCTCGACAGCCGCACGGAACGGGTGCATCAGAGGCTCACCGTGCGGCCGGCCACGAACCCATCGGTCGCGACGATCCCGTCAACGACCTCCTGCGGGATCGCTGCGTCCGCCGTCACGACCATCACGGCCTCGTCGCCCGCGTTCTCGTCCGGCTTCCAGCCGACGGCGGCCGAGACGATGTTCACGCTGGCGTCGCCGAGCATCGTGCCCACGCGGCCAAGCATCCCAGGTTGGTCCCTGTAGCGGAAGACCGCGAGGTGCGGCTCGAGCTGGACGTTGAAGCGAGAGCCCCATGCTTCGAGCAGGTGCGGCCGGTGGCGTGAGCCGAGCACTGTCCCGACTACGCGCGTGCGCGTCCGATCCGCTCACGACCGTGACGCGCACGAGGTCCGAGAAGTCGCGCGCCTCCGACCGGCGCGTCTCGGCGACCTCGATGCCGCGCTCGGCCGCGATGCCCGGGGCGTTGACGTCGTTCACGTCCTCCTCGGTGTGGCCCGTGAGAGCGCCCTTGAGCACCTGCACGGTCAGCGGGCGCGTGTCGCGCTCGGCGATCCGGCCGAGGTACTCGACCTCGAGCCCATCCACCGCGCCGTCCGCCAGCGCGACGGCGACCCGGCCGAGCCCGAGCGACAGCGGTAGGTACGGGCCGAGCGCCTCGATGTCCTCGGGGGCCACGGCCGGAAGGTTGACGGCGGTCGTCACGGCCCCGCCGGTCAGCGCCGCCACGACCTGCTCGGCGGCCTGGTAGCCGGCGCGGTCGGTCGCCTCGGCCGTCGATGCGCCGAGGTGCGGAGTGACGACGACGTTGGGATAGCCGAAGAGCGGGTGGTCGGTGGCGGGCTCGTCGCGGAAGACGTCGAGCGCCGCGCCGCCGACCTTGCCCGAGTCGAGCGCGGCCTTCAGGTCGTCGTCGACCACGAGCTTGCCGCGCGCAACGTTGATCACACGCACGCCGTCCTTCATCTTCGCGAAGGCGTCCGCGTTCAGCCAGCTCTCGGTCTCCGGCGTGACGGGTAGATGGATCGTGATGAAGTCGGCGACCGCATACAGGTCGTCGGACGTCTCCGCGCGCTCCACGCCGGCATCGCGAAAGCGCTCCTCGCCCACGTAGAGGTCGAACGCGACGACGCGCATCCCGAACGAGAGCGCGCGCTGTGCGACGAGCTGGCCGATGCGGCCGAAGCCGATCACGCCGAGCGTCTTCTCGTACACCTCGGTGCCCGAGTACTTCGACCGATCCCATGCGCCGCCGACGAGCGCCGAGTGCGCCTGAGGGATGTTCCGCGCGAGCGCGAGCAGCATGCCGACCGTGTGCTCGGCGGCGGTGATCACGTTCGACTGGGGCGCGTTCGCAACGATGATGCCGCGCTTCGTCGCCGCGTCCACGTCGACGTTGTCCACGCCGACGCCGGCCCGGCCCACGGCACGCAGGCGCTCCGCCTTGGCGATCAGCTCGGCGTCGAGCTTCGTGGCCGAGCGGATCAGCATGCCGTCGAACTCGCCGATCCGGCGCTCTAGCTCGCCGTCCTCCCAGTCGACCCCGAGCTCGACGTCGAAGCCGGCGTCGCGCAGCAGCTGGACGCCGCTGTCGCCGATCTTCTCCTTGACGAGGACCCGGGGCGCGCTCACGCGGGCACGGGCACGCCGGCTTCCAGGAACACCCGCTGCGCAGCGGAGACGCCCGCGCCCAGCTCGACGTCGGCGCCGAGCTCCTTCAGCGTCATTTCGAGCGCGGCGACCGTGGTGACGATGTCGAACGCGCCGTAGTAGCCGCAGTGCGCGATGCGGGCGATCTTGCCCTTGAGCTGGTTCTGGCCGCCCGCGATCGTGATGCCGTACTTGTCGCGCATCGTCTTGGGCACCTTCGCGCCGTCGATGCCCTCCGGCAGTTTGATCGCGGTCACGACGTTCGAGTTCTCGTCCTCGGGGCCGAACAGGTCGAGCTCGAGCCCCTTGACCGCCTGCCGCGTCGCTCGCCCGAGCAGGCGGTGGCGCTCGAAGACCTCGTCGAGGCCCTCCTCTTGAATGAGCTCGAGTGCCACGTCGAGCGCCATGAAGAGCGTCACGGCGGGCGTGAATGGGCTGTCCGGCGGGTCCTTTCGCTGGCCCTTGGCCGTGCGGTTCCAGTCGAAGTAGTAGCGCGGGCCTCCACCCTCGGCGGCGCGTGCGAGCGCGCGCTCGTTCGGGCTCGCGAAGCCCAGCCCCGGCGGACACATCAGCGCCTTCTGCGAGCCGGCGACGACCACGTCCACGTCCCACTCGTCCTGCGGCAGCGGAACCGCGCCCAGGCCGGAGATCGCGTCGATCACGATCAGTGCGTCGTGCTCATGCGCGACCTGCGTGAGCGCCTGGACGTCGTTCAGGACGCCGGTCGAAGTCTCCGAGAAGGTCGTGAACACGAGCTCGATGCCCGGGTTCTCGCCGAGCAGCCGGTCGAGATCCGCCGGCTCGACCTTGTTGCCCCACCCGGCGTCGTGGTGGACGACCTTTGCCTGCCAAGTCTCGGCGAGCTCCACGAAGCGCTCCCCGAACTTGCCGCAGGACGCGACCAGGACCTCGTTGCCCGGCCGAATCAAGTTCGCAGCGGCCGACTCCATTCCACCGGTCCCTGAAGCGGCGAAGCACAGCACGTCGTTCTGGGTCTGGAACACCCCCTTCAGCCCGTCGAGGCAGCGGGCGTACACCTCGACGAAGGCGGGGGCGCGGTGGTACATGATCGGCTCGGCCATCACCTGCGAGACCCGCGGCGGCAGCGGCGTGGGTCCGGCGGCCATCAAGTACTGCTTTACATACGGGTTCGCCATCGGGCGGCCCACGATACCGAGGGCCTCAGGCGAGAGTTATGAGGAGCACCCAGCCGATCGTCGCAATTAGGGAGAGGATCGCGGTCACGATCCCGATCACGAAGCCCGCGCTGGCGAGGTTCCTGTGTTTCGGGGTCCGACCCGCGTCCACGTTGTCCTTTCCCTTGCGCGAGTACGGGATCGCAACGATGCCGAGGGCCAGCGAGACGAGCGTCGAGAGCCCGCCCGTGAAGAAGAGCAGGCTGATGCCGATGATCGCGCACGTGAAGCCGGCGACGGCCTCGTTGTTCGGCGGCTGCGGCGGCCCGGGGGTCTGCTGCGGCTGCCAGTAACCGGGCGGCGGCTGCTGGGGAACCTCGGGCGGCGGCGCCGGGAGCGGCTCGTCCCCGCCGGGCGCCTTGGGCGGCAGCCACTCGCCCGTCACGTCAGAACTCCGTGTCGATCCAGTCCATCATCGCGCGGAGCTCCTTGCCCTCGCGCTCGATCTGGTGGTTCTTCTGTTCCTCGCGCATCCGGTTGAAGTTCTCCTGGCCGGCGCGGTTCTCCGCGATCCACTCCCTCGCGAACTCACCCGACTGGATGTCGGCGAGGATCTGCTTCATCGCCTCGCGCGTCGGCTCGCTGATGATCTTCTTCCCGCGCGTCAGGTCGCCGTACTCCGCAGTGTTCGAGATCGAATAGCGCATCCCCGAGATGCCCTTCTCATACATCAGGTCGACGATCAGCTTGAGCTCGTGGAGGCACTCGAAGTAGGCGAGCCGCGGGTCGTAGCCGGCCTCGACGAGCGTCTCGTAACCGGCGCGGACAAGCTCGGTCACGCCGCCGCACAGGACGGCCTGCTCGCCGAACAGATCCGTCTCGGTCTCCTCGCGAAAGCTGGTCTCGATTACGCCGGCTCGGGTGCAGCCGATCCCCTTCGCGTAAGCGAGGACGAGGTCGCGCGCCTCGCCGGTAGCGTCCTGGTGGATGGCGACGAGGCCGGGGACGCCGTTGCCGTCCTTGAACTGGCGCCGGACTAGGTGGCCGGGGCTCTTGGGCGCAATCATCCCGACGTCCACCTCGCTGGAGGGCTCGATCTGGCCGAAGTGGATCGAGAACCCGTGCGCGAACAGGAGCAGGTTCCCGGGTCCGATCCCGTCCGCGATCTCGGCCTCCCAGATCTCGGCCTGCTTCTCGTCGGGGAGCAGGACCATGACGATGTCGCCGCGGCTCGCGGCGTCCGCGACGGACAGGACCTCGAGGCCGTCGGCCTGCGCCTTGTCGACCGAGCTCGAGCCCTCGCGGAGGCCGACCACCACGTCTACGCCTGACTCCTTCAGGTTGAGGGCGTGGGCGTGGCCCTGGGAGCCGTAGCCGAGGATCGCGACGGTCTTGCCGTCGAGCTTCGCGAGGTCAGCGTCGTTGTCGTAGATCATGGGCGCGGGACTCTAGCTGGGCCCGTTGGACCTTCCCGGACGCGGTCCGGGGCAGCTCGCCGACCACGTGGATGCGCTTCGGCGCCTTGAAGCCGGGGAGTCTCGCGCGCGCATGCGCGGCAATCTCTTCCTCCGTCGCGGTTGCCACCACGAAGGCGGTGACCGCTCTTCCCCACTCCTCGTCCTCGACTCCGATCACCGCCGCGTCGTTCACTTCGGGGTGCTCGAGGAGCACGGCCTCGACCTCGGCCGCTGCCACGTTCTCGCCGCCCGTGACGATCAGGTCGTCCATCCGGCCGTGGACCTCGAGCAGCCCGTCGTCGGTCAGCGTGCCGCGGTCGCCGGTGTGCAGCCAGCCGTCCGCCGCGACCATCGGCCCGCGCACGAGGATCTCATCGTTCTCCGCGATCTCGAGCTCGACGCCCGGTAGCCGCCGCGCCGCGCGAGTGCCGATATCGCTCGTCGCGACCTGCGACGTCGTCTCGGTCATGCCGTACGTCGTCATCACGGGCAGCCCGGCCGCGATCGCCCAGTCGAAGAGCTCGTCCGGAACGGGGCCGCCCCCGAGCAGGAGCGCGCGCAAGCCGGGTGCGCGCTCGAATCCCGCATCGCGGAGGCGGGCGAGCATCGTCGGCACGAGCGAAGCGATCGTCACCTCGCGGCTTTCGAGCAGGTCCTTCACTCGCTTGGCGTCGAACTTCTCCTCCACGACCGCCGTCGTGCTGTAGAGCGCCGAGCGTATGAGGATCGACAGGCCGCCGATGTGGAAGATCGGCAGGCAGCACAGCCACCGGTCGTATGCGGCGACGCCGAGATGAGCGGCGGTCGCACGGGTGCTCGCCTCGAAGTTGGTGCGCGTAAGCGGGATCGGTCGGGGCTCGCCGCTGGTGCCCGACGTGTGCATGACGACGAGCGTTCCGGGCGGCAGGGTGGCGGGAAGCTCCGGCTGCGGGAGCGCGGGGTTGAGCGGCGCGATCGCGGTGCCCGCCAGCGCGGCTGCGTGCAGGAGCGCAGCAAACTGGGCGCCCCCCGGAAGGGTGAGTGGAAGCAGCGGCGGCATGTCGGCCGCCAGCGTGTACGCGGCGTCGGCCAGCTCCGAGTACGACAGAGCCTTCCCGGGCGCAATCACCGCCGGGAACCGCGGCCGCGATTGTGCGGCGGAGATCAGCCACTCGTCCAGTCTCCGTATCGTAGGTACCCGATGGCGATGACCGAGAGGGCGATCCGCCCCGGGGCCGACTGGCAGTCCGCGGGCGACTACGAAGACATCCGCTTCGAGACCGCGGAGGGGATCGCGAAGATCACCATCAACCGGCCCGAAGTGCGGAACGCGTTCAGGCCGGAGACGCTGATCGAGATCTCCGACGCGCTGGAGCGCGCGCGCGAGGACACCGACGTCGGCGTGATCGTGCTGACCGGCGAGGGGCCGCTCGCCTTCTGCTCGGGCGGCGACCAGAACGTGCGCGGCGACAGCGGCTACGTGCCGAAGGGCGCGGCCGTGGGCCGTTTCCACGTGACCGACCTCCACATCCAGATGCGGCGCCTGCCGAAGCCGATCGTCGCGATGGTCGCGGGCTATGCGGTCGGCGGCGGGCACGTGCTCCACGTCGTGTGCGACCTCACGATCGCCGCCGACAACGCTGTCTTCGGCCAGACGGGCCCCAAGGTGGGAAGCTTCGACGGCGGGTTCGGCGCCGGGCTGCTCGCCGCCCAGGTGGGCCAGAAGAAGGCGAAGGAGATCTGGTTCCTGTGCCGCCAGTACGACGCCGAGGAGGCGCTCGACATGGGGCTCGTCAACACCGTGGTCTCGCTCGAGGACCTGGAGGTCGAGACGGTCCAGTGGTGCCGCGAGATGCTCGAGCTCTCGCCATTCGCGCTACGGCTGCTGAAGGCGAGCTTCAACGCGACCGAGGACGGGCTGAGCGGGATCCAGCAGCTCGCGCACGACACGAACCTCCTCTTCTACGGCAGCGAGGAGGCCCAGGAAGGGCGAGACGCCTACCGGGAGAAGCGCAAGCCGGACTTCGGCAAGTTCCCGCGCCGCCCGTGAGCCCCCTCAAGCTCTGGGCGGTTGCCGCCCGTCCCCGGACTCTGCCCGCGGCGGTCGCACCGGTGCTCGTCGGGACGGCTCTCGCGGCGAGCGAGGACGTCTTCAAGCCGCTCCGCTTCGCCGCCGCGCTTCTCGGAAGCATCTTCATCCAGATCGGGACCAACCTCGCGAACGACTACTCGGACGCGCGCCGAGGTGCCGACACCGAGGACCGGCTCGGCCCGGTGCGCGTGACCGCCGGCGGCCTGATGCCGCCGCGGCGCGTTCTCGTCGGGACCTGGGTCGCCTTCGGCATCGCGGTCGCGGCCGGCGGGTACCTCGCGGCAGTCGCCGGATGGGAGCTGCTCGTGGTCGGCGTTCTCTCGATCGCCGCCGGTGTGCTCTACACGGGCGGGCCGCGCCCGTACGGCTACGAGGGCCTCGGGGAGCTGTTCGTGTTCGTCTTCTTCGGCCTGGTCGCCGTCGGCGGGTCGTACTTCGTCCAGACCGAGGACCTGCGCTGGGAGGCGGTTGCCCTGGGCGTGCCGGTGGGGCTGCTCGCCGCCGCGATCCTCGTGGTGAACAACGTGCGCGACATCGAGACCGACCGGCGCGCCGGTAAGCGGACGCTCGCCGTGCGGCTGGGACGGGACCGCGCCGTGCGGGTCTTCTGGGAGATGCTCATGCTCGCGTTCGTCTCCGTGGCGGTCATCGACGCGCTGAGCGACCTGGAGTCATGGATCCTGCTCTCGCTCCTCGCTCTCCCGCTTGCGCTGCCGCTCGGGCGCACGCTCCGTGAGCGGCGCGACGGCCCCGCGCTCAACCAGCTCCTGGCCGACACCGGCCGCCTGCTCGCCGTCTTCTCGCTCCTGCTCTCCATCGGCCTGCTGCTGTCGTGAAGCGCGACCTGTTCGTCCTCTCCCTCCCGTTCCGCGAGCCGTTCGTGACGGCGACCGGCGTGATCGGCGAGCGGCGGATCATCCTGCTGCGGCTCGAGGACGACGACGGCGCCGTCGGCTACGGCGAGGCCGCGCCGTTCGAGCCGTACGACGGCGTGTCGGTCGACCGCGTCGAAGCTGTCCTACGCGGCCGCTCGCGCGAGGAGCTGCGCCAGGCCGAGGCCGCGGTCGAGATGGCGCTGCTCGACCTGGACGCTCGGCGCGAGGACCGGCCGATCGGCGAGCCCGGGGCGATCGCCATCCCGGTCAACACCACTCTGCCCGCCGGCCCCGCGGAGGAGGTCGCCGCGCGCGCGAAGGAGCGCCTGCGGGACGGCTACCAGTGCTTCAAGCTGAAGGTGGGCCGCGACGACGACGAAGAACGGGTCGCCGCCGTGCGCGAGGCGATCGGCAGCTGGCCGGCGCTGCGCCTCGACGCGAACGGCGCGTGGTCGGTCGACGAGGCCGTCGAGCGGATCACCGCGCTGGAGGCGAACGACCTCGAGCTCGTCGAGCAGCCCTGCGCCACGCTCCCGGAGCTCGCCCAGGTACGCAAGCGAGTGTCGACGCAGATCGCGGCCGACGAGTCGATCACGGGCCCCGACGACGTCCGCGCCGCCGCCGCGGAGCGCGCCTGCGACGCCGTGAACGTGAAGCTCGCCTCGTGCGGCGGAGTCGAGCGTGCCCGCGCCACCATCCGGACCGCCGGCGAGTCGGGCATCGCCGCCTACCTGTCGAGCACGTTCGACGGGCCCTGGGGAATATCGGCCGCGCTCCAGCTCGCCGCCGGCGAGACCTTCCAGCTCGCCTGCGGCCTGGCCACGCTCGAACTGTTCGACTCCCCCCTCGCGACGGTCGTCCCGCCCGCGCGCGGCGGTCTTCAGCCGGTGCCGGAAGGGCCCGGCCTGGGCGTGGAGATCAGCGACGACCTCTTGTCAGAGGCGCTCGTCCAGGAACGCGCGTAGCTCGGCGGCGACTGCGTCCGGGCCCTCGAGCTGTGGCGCGTGTCCGGCGCCGGGAATCGTCTGGAAGGCGCCGTTCGGCAGTACCGATGCCATTCGCCTGCCGGCGGCGACGTATTTGTCGTCCAGCTCACCGGCGAGGAGAAGCACCGGCTCCTCGATCTCCCCGAGGCGGTCCCATACCGGCGGCATCACGCCCTGGCCGTAGGTGCGCAGCATGCCGGCGAGATCCGCCGGGTCGTGCGAGAGCCGTCCCGGCCGCTGCGCGGCCAGGAGCTCCTCCGACTGGGTCGCAAACACAGGCTGCGCTTCCCAGCGCGCGACAACTTCCTCGATCGGCCGCTGTTCGATCCAAGCGGCGAGCTCTTCATCTGCGGCGCGCCGGGCCGCCGGATCGTCGACACCGGCGCTCACGCCCACGAGCACGAGCGCCGGCCAGCGATCCGGCTCCGCGAGCGCGCGGTGGAGCACGATTCGGCCGCCCATCGAGTACGCGACCGGGACCACTCCCGGCTGCGGTAGCTCGTCAGCGCGCTCGTGAAGTGCGCTTGGGTAGCGTTCGGCGAGCCGGTCCACGACCGCGGTCCATGCGTCGCAGAGCTGCATGAACCCCGGCACGAAGGCGAGCGTCGGCCTCTCCATGCAACCAGTCAACCGCACTTACGCACCGCTGCAGGCGCTGGCCGACGAGTTGGTGCGGTGCGGCATGACGCATGCCATGACCTGCCCCGGCTCCCGCAACGCCCCGTTGATCTACGCGCTCGCCGAGACGGAGGGGCTCACGGCGGTGTCCGTGCTCGACGAGCGCTCCGCCGGCTTCATGGCGCTGGGAATCGCGAAGGCGAGCGGGCGACCCGTCGCCGTCACGTGCACGTCGGGCACGGCCGCGGCAAATCTCATGCCTGCGGTCGTCGAGGCGTACGAGGCGCGTGTGCCGCTGATCGTGCTGACCGCCGATCGCCCGCCCGAGCTGCGCGACACCGGCGCCGGGCAGGCGATCGACCAGCTGAAGCTCTATGGGTCAGCCGCGAAGTGGTTTGTCGAGGTTGGAAACCACGAGCCGAGCCGCGACACCGCCGTCTTCCACCGCGCGCTCGCGTGTCGGGCCTGGGCGACGGCCGCCGGCGGCCGGCCGGGGCCGGTGCATCTGAACTTCCCCCTGCGCGAGCCGCTGGCGCCGCGCCCGGAGGACCTCGATCCCGACGACTGGGCCGGCCGTGACGACGGCAAGCCCTGGGTCGAGGTCTGGGAACCGCCCGCCTCCGCGGCGGCCGGGCTGGCGGCAGACCTCGGGCACACGCGCGGCGCGCTCGTGTGCGGCCCCGGAACCCCGATCGCCGCAATCGAGCCCGTCACCGCGCTCGCGGAGGTGACCGGGTGGCCGATCCTCGCCGAGCCGACGTCGGGGCTTCGCTGCGGTGCTCATAACCGCGGCCACGTGGTCGCGCACTACGACGTCCTGCTGCGCGACGACCAGTGGGCCGATGCGCAGCTGCCGCGGCTCGCCATCCGCATCGGCGACACGCCGACGTCGAAGCCGCTGCGCGCCTGGCTCGCGCGCACCGAGCAGGTCGTGCTGGACCCGTACGTGACCTGGCACGAGCCGACGCGCGCCGCACAGTGGATCGTGGCCGCCGACCCGGCGCTCACGTGCGCCGACTTGGCCGAGACGATCTCGGTGCCGAAGAACCCGGATTGGCTGGAGAGCTGGCGCACCGCCGACGCGCTCGTTCCGCCGGCGCTCGCCGAGGCCGCGGACCCGCTCGAGCCCAAGATCTGGGCCGCGCTTGCCACCTCCCTGCCGGAGGCGGCGACCGTCTGGGTCAGCTCGTCGATGCCGATTCGCGACGTCGAGAGCTTCTTCCCTTCGCTCTCGAACCCGATCCGCTTCCTGGCGAACCGCGGTGCGAACGGGATCGACGGCGTCGTATCGGCCGCCGCCGGCGCCGCGCTCGCGGAGGGCGGGCGAGCGTGGCTGCTCACCGGCGAGCTCGCGCTGCTGCATGACATCGGCGGGCTGCTCGCCGCCACCCGTGCGGGCGCCGAGCTGACCATCGTCTGCGCGAACAACGGCGGCGGAAACATCTTCGACTTCCTCCCGCTCGCCGAGCACGGCGCGGGCGACACGTTCGAGGAGCACGTGATCACGCCCAGCGGAATCGACTTCGCGCAGGTGGCGGCCTTGGCTGGTCTCGAGCACCGCACGGCGTCCACACCGGACGAGGTGAGCGCGGCGGCAGCCGAGCCGGGGCTCCTCGAGGTGCGGACCGAGCGCGCGGCGAACGTCCGGCAACGCCGGGATGTCTGCGCCCGGGTTGCCGAGCGGCTCTCCGGATGATCCGCGAGGCCACGCCGGACGACGCTGCCGCCATCGCGGCCATCTACGCGCCGCTGGTCAGGGACACGATCGTCTCGTTCGAGGAGGAGCCGCCTCGGCCGAGGAGATGGCCGACCGGATCGCCGCAAGCCACGCCTGGCTCGTCGCGGAGGAGGACGGCGAGGTTGTGGGCTACGCGTACGCGGCGCGCTTCCACCCGCGCGCCGCATACCGCTGGTCCGCGGAGGTCTCGATCTACCTGGCCCCGGAGGCGCGCGGCCGCGGAATCGGCAAGCGGCTGGTGGCGGATTTGCTCGACCGGCTCAGGGCGATGGGGTTCGTGAACGCGTTCGGCGGGACCGCGCTGCCCAACCCGGCGAGCGAGCGCCTGCTCGAGGCATTTGGCTTCAAGCAGGTGGCCCTCTGGGAGCACGCCGGCTTCAAGTTCGACGCGTGGCACGACGTGTCGTGGCGCCAGCTCACGCTCCGGGAGCCGACCGTCCCGCCGCCTGAGTTGGAGTAGCGGGACCTCTCTCCCCTCCCAGCGCGTATCTCGGTCGTGACGATGCGCGGGGCGATTGCGCTCGGAGTCCTTGCCGTCGCGGCCGGCTGCGGCGGTGACGGTGTGGCCGGCAGCCGCGACCCGAGCTGCGGCGCACTTGCCTGCGGTGAGGCGCCCGACGGGCGGCGAATCGAGGTCAGATCCTCACTGGACGCGGCGGGCCCCTGCCTCAGGATCATCGGCCTGCCACGCGGACCGCGGCAGTGTGGACGCCCACCGAGCGAGGAGATTCCACCGGGGCCTGCGCTGCGTGCGGACGCGATCGTCCAGATCACGCCGAGGTCCCGGCTCGAGCTCTACGGCACAACTCGGCCCGAGGTCGCGCGAGTCGACATCCGCTTCAGGCACCCGAGTGGCTGCCCTGATTACCGCTCGGCCGGGCTCATCCGCGCCGATGATCCTGACGCGCTTCGAGCTGCGGACATCGGCGAGCCGTTCGGCTACTTCATCGCGTTCGTCCCGAGCGGGGCGCGGGGAGTCGTGGCCATCGGCCGTGACTCCAGTGGCGCCGTCGTGCGCCGGGTCAAATTCGACCCGATCGTCGACAGCCTCCACCCCCACAGCTTCATCGCTCGAGAACTGCACAGCACCAGCCGCTGACCGACGGCAGCTGCGGCCCCGATCCCGCGTCGAAGCGATCGGCCAGCCCAGAAACCGTCCGGACGTCTCGACCCGCCGCGGCGCGGTCGAAGACCCACTGATCCGCACCGGTCCAGGCGATCAACAGCCACTCGCCGTCCGGGGACCACTCGACCTCGGTGATCGCGCCCGGCGCTGAGAAGACGGGGCGCGCCCGGCCGGGCGAGTGTTCCGCGGCCAGGGTCACCACTTCGGTCCCGGTTCTCGAGCCTTTGGCCCGGATCAACGCGAACCGGTGCCCGCGCCGCGCGAAGGCGATCTGGCGGGAGTAGGTCGGCAGCGGCTGTGGTTGGAGACTCCGCATCGAAACGGTCCGCAGGAGCTGTCCCTGCGCGTCGAAGATGTGCACCCCCATGCGGGTCAGTACGACCAGGCGCTGGCCGTCAGCCGACCACGCGAGCTGGTAGATAGGGGCGCCCGCCCGTCGGCGCCAGAGCTCCTTGCCGGAGTCGACGTCAACGAGGACAACGTCGCCCCGAACGCCGGAGTACGCGAGCACATGCCTGAGTCCCGACCGCCAAGCAGGCGGCACATCGGCCGCCCGCGGTCGTACCTGCCGGTCATCCGTGCCGTCGCCCGCGACGACTCGTAGAGACGTTTGCCGGCCACCTGTCAGGTACGCAATCCGATAGCCGCTCGGCGCCCAGCGCGCGCCTGAGACCGGTTCATCGGCATCGAGCGTCCAGCGCACTCGGCCGCCCGGCTCGACTGCGGCGAGCTGACGCCCGCGGCTGGCAACGACGAATCGCCCGGCAGGCGACCACGAGGCGTCCTCGTAGCGGCCGAGCAGGCGCTTCGACCCGTCCGGCTGCACGATCCACGGCCCTTCCGCCGTATTGACCAGCAGCCGGCCTTCCGTCGGGAGCCGAAGCGGCGGCGGGGTCGTCTTCGCGTCGGGGCGGATCGCGTCACCGATCCAGTCCGTGAACGCCTCACCCGGCGGCGTGAACGCCACGCCGATCAGGACGCAGGCGGCGGCGCCGGCAGCCGCCAGTCGGCCGAGCGGTCGCGCGCGCCGCCGCGGCGCCGGCGGCGATTCATCGAAGCCGCTGCTCGCCACACGCCAGCCACGCTCCATCGCCTCGGCCTCGTCCGGCGCAGCATGCTCGGCGAGCAGCTCCTTGAGCCGGTCCTCGTTCATGCCTCAGACTCCAGACGGGTTCCGAGTGAGTCCAGTCCGCGCCGGAGACGAGAGTTCACCGTGCCGCGCGGGAGGTCGAGCATCTCGGCGATCTCGCCGGGCGTGTACTCGAGCATGTAGCGAAGCACCACCACCGCGCGTTGATCGGGAGGGAGCGCGGCGAGAGCAGCGAGCAATACGCCTGGCACGGGCTCTGCGGCGTCGGCCGGCTCGTCGGGCGCATCGACGAGCACCTCCGCCCGGGCCTAGCCGCGCCCGCGTCCAGTCGATCGAGCGGTTGACGACGATCCGATGCAGCCAGGGCGCGAACGGCCGCCTGCGGTCGAACCGGCCCAGTGCCCGCGCAGCCGCGAGGAACGCCTCCTGGGCGATGTCCTCGGAGGCGGCCGCGTCGTGCGTGACCAGATACGCCGCCCGGTAGGCCGAGCGCCAGTGGCGCCGGTACAGCCCTTCGAACGCCTCCTTCGACCCGTTCTGGGCAGCGTGGATCAGGTCGCGTTCTTCGGACATCAGGGTCCAACTCTGACGCGGCCACATGTCACATACGTGCAGTCGGCCTCGAGAGGTCCCGGGACCGCTGGCCCCGCCGCGACCGTAGTCATGGGCGATGAGACGCGTTGGCTACCTGCTTGTCCTCGCATTCCTCGTGGTGGGCTGCGGTGATCAATCAGACGACTCCCCTGCACCCGCGCGCGCCGACAAGCGGCTCGAGCTGCGCGACAACCGTCACGGTGGCGTCTACATGGGCGTCCGCTGCCGAACGCCCAACAGCGTGCGCTGCGACCGCGTCGGGCTCGCGATCTGGCTGGCGCGGCCGGCGGAGCGTCTTGTTGCATGGGTAGAGGGCCGGCGAATCGAGCTCGTGAGCCCGGGCGAGTTCGTGCCCGGCAAGGGAACCGGCTGGGAGGGCGAGCTCCACCCCGCCGGCCTACGCGACGCCAGCGGTCCGCTCGCGGTCGCCCGCGAACCGGGCGAGCCGGACGACTACTGGTCAGGTAGGAAGCCGGTCGAAGCGAAGATCCGGCTCAGGGCGCTCTATCCGGATGGCACGAGCGCGACCAGGACGATCCGCGCGCTGCTGCACCCCGGCTGGGGCTAATCGTCGCCGAGAGCCGCGCGCGCCTCTTCCTCAGTGCGGAAGAAGTCCCAGCGGAGCGCACGCTCGTTCCGGAACTCGATCACCTGCCACATGACCTGCTCAATCGGCACCGAGCCGCCGGACGGGGTCGCATATATTCGGGCCCTCACCAGCACGCGGTTGTCATGGTCCTCGACCATCTCCACCTTGGGGCGCCAGTCGGGCAGCACGTCGGTGAGCGCGTCGAAGTACTCACGCAGTCCGTCGTATCCGCGGTACTCAGTTCCCTCGGACTCCATGATCAGCGACCTGAACGTGCAATCCGGTTCGCAGAGCGCGGCAAGCGCGTCGAAGTCACGCCGCGCGAACGCGTCGTACGCGCGGTAGACGTTCTGGACGAGCTCGGTCGGCATCAGGCCAGCAGCGGGAGCAGGGCCTGGAGCTTCGCCTCCGTCTCGGCGAGTTCCTCGGCTGGGTCGGAGTCGGCGACGATGCCGTTACCTGCGAACAGGTGCGCGACCTCCTCGCGAACGAGCGCGCTGCGGATGGCGACGCAGAACTCGCCGTCCTCCTCGAGGTCGGTCCAGCCGATCGCCCCGGCGTACCACCCGCGGTCGATCCCCTCCAGCGCGGGGATCAGCCGCGCCGCCTCGTCGCGGGGCTCGCCACCGACAGCGGGCGTCGGATGCAGCCGCCCTGCGAGCTCCAGTACCGGCAGCGGCTCGGCCAGCTGGGCCCGGATCGGCGTGCCGAGGTGCTGGACGTTGTGCACCTTCACGAGCACCGGCCGGTCGGCCGCCGTCACCCAGACGCTGATCGGCTCGAGCGTGCGCTCGATCCGCTGGGCGACGATCGCCTGCTCGGCGCGGTTCTTCGCGCTCGTCAGCAGCTGCTCCCCCAGGTGGTCGTCTACCGCGGGGTCGGCGCTGCGGCGCGTCGTGCCTGCGAGCGCCACCGTCTGCGCGCGGGCGCCGTCACGGCGGACGAGCAGCTCGGGACTCGCACCGACGAATGCCGCCTCGGGCGTGCCGACGCAGAAGGAGTAGCACGACGGAAACACCTCGCGCAGCGCTCCGAACAGCGCGCCCGGGTCGTGCGCACGCCCGCCGTGGACGCGCACGATCCGGGCCAGCACGATCTTCTCGAGCTCGCCCGCCCCGATCCGGTCGACGGCGCGGCGGACGGCCTCCTCGAAGTGCTCGGGCGGTGCCTCGCTGACGACGCGCGGCGGGACCGCCGGGTCGGGATCGATCAGCGGCATCGACGCAGGCGCTAGCTCCTCGAGCCGTGCGAGCGCGGACGCGGGGTCGCCCACCGCGGTCGCGGTCAGGACAGCACGGTCTCCGGAGCGAGCGAAGGAGATCTCCGGCAGGACCATCTGCGCGGGCGCGAACGACTCCCACTCGGGCGTGCGCCCGCCGGCCGGTGCGAACGAGAACCCGCCGACGAAGACCGGCCCCGCGCCCGCCAGGTCGACGCTGTCGTATTGCGCCCCGCGGCCGAGTGCCCTGCACGCCTCGGCGACCTCGGCGAACCGGTCGGGCCCCGACGCCTCGACGACCGCGGCCTGCCCCAGCCCGCACACCGCGTATCCGTCGCGGTCGGGCTGCTCGAAGCAGAACCAGCGGTCCGACGGCCGCCGAGCAGCCAGCACGGCTGCCGCGACGTCCGTCGCGGGGTCCACCTCGACGGTGACGCTCGCGATCCGCCCCTCCGCCGACCGCCGCTCGAGCAACGCTGGAGCGTCGTGGCCGACGGTCAGCGGCACAACGCCGCTCTAGGTCGCCGAGCGTCCGCGCGAGATGGCGATTTCGCCGGTCCGCACCATCTCGATCAGGCCGAACGGCCGGATCATGCGCTCGAACGCCTCGATCTTGTCGTCGGTGCCCGTGATCTCGATCGTCATCGACTTCTTCGAGACGTCGATCACCTTGCCGCGGAAGATGTCGGTGAACTGCATCACCTGCTCGCGCGTCTCGGCGTCGGCGGAGACCTTGAACAGCGCGAGCTCCCGCGCAACGCACTCGTCGGGGCCGAGGTCGCGGATCTTGATCACGTTGACCAGCTTGTGCAGCTGCTTGGTGACCTGGTCGATCGGGTGCAGCGCGCCGTCGACCGTCAGGGTCACGCGCGACAGCGTCGGGTCGTCCGTAGGGCCAACCGCGAGCGTGTCGATGTTGAAGCCGCGCCGCGCGAACAGGCCGGCGATGCGCGTGAGGACGCCGGGCTTGTTCTCCACGAGGATCGAGAGGACGTGCTTGCGGCCGGTGTGCAGGCCGCCGGCGGCCTCGAGATCGGCGAGGTTCAGGACCTCCTTGGTCCCTGGCTCACCCACCGCTCAGCCGACCATGTCCCGCGCGGCCTGTCCCGCAGGGATCATCGGGTAGCAGTTCTCTTCCTTGGTGACGTGCACGTCGACGAGCACGACGCCATCGGTCTCGAGCGCGGTCTTCATCCCGTCCGCGAGCTCGTCCTTCTGGGTGATCCGCATGCCGGTGGCGCCGAACGCCTCGGCCAGCTTGACCCAGTCGGGGCTCGCGCCCATGTCGACCGACGAGTAGCGCTTGTCCCAGAAGAGCTCCTGCCACTGGCGCACCATGCCGAGGTAGCCGTTGTTCATCAGGAACACCTTCACGGGGATGTTCTCGGTGACGCAGGTGGCGAGCTCCTGGCAGGTCATGATCAGAGAGCCGTCGCCGGCGAGGCAGATCACGTCGTCGTCGGGGCAGGCGACCTTCGCCCCGAGCGCCGAGGGAAGCCCGAAACCCATCGTCCCTAGGCCGCCCGAGTTGATCCACCGGCGAGGCGCAGGGAAGTGGTAGTACTGCGCCGCCCACATCTGGTGCTGGCCGACGTCGGAGGTCACGATCGCGTTGCCCTCCGTCGCCTCCCACATCGTCTCGATCATGCGCTGCGGCTTGATCTCGGAGTCCTCCGAGTCGTCGTAGCGGAGCGGGTGCTTCTCCTGCCAGCCGCGGATGCGATCCCACCAGCCGTCGAGCCGGGTCGAGTCGGTCTCGAGCGCGCGGTACTCAGCGGTCAGCTTGGGCAGGATCTGCTTCGCGTCGCCGACGATCGGGATGTGCGCCGGCACGTTCTTCGAGATCTCGGCCGGGTCGATGTCGATGTGGATGAACTTCGCCCGCGGCGCGAACTCCGACAGCTTGCCGGTGATGCGGTCGTCGAAGCGCGCGCCGATCGCGACGATCAGGTCCGCCTCGTCCATCGCGTAGTTGGCCGCGCGCGTCCCGTGCATGCCGAGCATGCCGATCCACTGGTCGTGGGGCGCCGGGAAGCCGCCCAGGCCCATCAGCGTGCAGGTGACCGGGAACCGGTCGGACAGGCAGAGCTCGACCAGCTCCTTCGCCGCGTCGGCGTTCACGACACCGCCGCCCGCGTAGATCACGGGCCGGCGCGCGTTCGCGAGCGCCTTGGCGGCCAGCCGGATCTGCTTCACGTTGCCTTCCGTCGTCGGCTGGTAGCCGGGAAGCTGGACGTCGCTGTCGCGGGCTCGTACTGGATGTCCGCCCGCGAGAGGTCCTGCGGGATGTCCACCAGGACCGGCCCCGGGCGGCCCGAGCGGGCGATGTGGAATGCCTCGTGAATCGCGCGCGGGATGTCGCGCGGGTCCTGGATCATCAGCGAGTGCTTGACCACCGGCATCGTCATGCCGTGGATGTCGGCCTCCTGGAAGCCGTCGGTGCCGAGCAGGTCGGTGCGCACCTGGCCGGTGAGGAAGACGGTCGGGACCGAGTCCATCATCGCGTCGGTGATCGGGGTGATCAGGTTGGTCGCGCCCGGCCCGGACGTGGCCAGCGCGACTCCGACCCGGCCTGACGCCTTCGCGTACCCCTCGGCCGCGTGCCCGGCGCCCTGCTCGTGGCGGCACTGGATGTGGCGGAGGCCCGCGTCGTACAGCGCGTCGTAGGTCGGGAGGTTCGCACCACCCGGGATGCCGAAGACGTGCTCAACGCCCTCGGCCTTGAGGCATTCCATGATTGCGTCGACCGCGCGCATCAGCGGTTGAGTCTAAAGACCTCTTCTGGGTAGTCCAGATCTTTGCCGCAGCTCATGCAGACCTGGTCGTGCACGGGCACGATCGCCCCGCACTCGTCGCACTCGCGCACCGGCTCGTCCTTCTCCCACCGCCACAGGAGCGCGAGGATCGTCCCCAGCAGCGGGAGGCAGAAGCCGACCAGGAACCAGATGAAGAACGAGCTGCCCTTGATGCGGCCGATGATCCCGGCCGACAGGCCGCAGAAGAAAAAGAAGACGAAGTACTCCACTTAGCGCAGCTGAGCGAGAGCCCAGAACGCAGCGAGCACGCACGGCGATGATGATCAAGATCCAGACGACCGCCGACGCGACGCCCAGACGATCTTGAACAGGATGTACGCCGCGAGCAGCAGGACGAGGAGCGCGAGTCCTTTCTTCCCAGGTCCTTGAGAGATTCGGCCATTGAATGTGAAACCGGATGTTGAACTAGGTCATCAGAGCGCGAGCTGGATGCTCGCGGAGCTCTCACAGTAATGTCGGTGGGCGCGTAGGCACGTATCTGTCGAGGCACGGCAGTGGCACCGAGCACATGATCCAGCTCGGCCAGTACACCCGGAAGCCCAGCCCGCGCAACCGGCGCAAGAGCCACCAGGCGATCGTCGAGCAGAACAGGCTGAGCTCCTCCGGCTCCTGGGTCTTGGCGACGCGGTCGAGCGCGGCGAGGACGACCGGGACGAGGTGCTCGGGCTCGCCCCCGACCGCCGGTCCGATCTCGCCGCGGGTGGAAACCCAGCAGAGCCCGGTCGCGTCACCGGCCGGCGACATCGTGGCGAGGCAGGTGCGGTCGCGCGCGAAGAACTCGTGCACCGCAGGCCGCTCGTGGCCGATCGCGAGCGGCTCGAGGCGCTTCCACTCCTCCGCCGCCCGGGCCGGCGACAGCACGTGGGCGTCCGGGTCGCGCACGTCGATCTGGTGCGCGCGGCGCTCGAGATAGGTCTCGGTGCGTACCCGCATGTGCCAATGCCCGACGACCGGCATGACGCCGAAGTCGGGGTAGAGCGTCAGGTCGGCGGGCGCTCCTGTCGCGACCACGAGTCGGCCCATGTCCGGCGTCGGGTCGCCCGGCCAGCAGCGCTCGAGCAGCGCGCGGCCGATCCCCTCCCCCTGGAACTCGGGGTCGATCATCAACTCGGTCAGCTCCTCCATGCGGTCGAACCGCACGATGCGCGCGAAGCCGACGATGCGGTCGCCGGCCTCGGCGATCCAGTAGCGCCCGCCCGGCTGCGCGGCGAGGAACTCGAGCATGTTCCGCTGCGTCAGCCAGTGCGACCGGATCGCAGCGTCGGTGAGCTCGGTGCCTCCAGGCATCACCCCCTGCCGCACCGCCACGTCGTGGAGCGCGCGCTCCGCTACCTCGAACGTGGCGGGGAGATCCCGCGCGGTGCCCTCACGAAACGTGAGCTGAACCGTGTTCAGGGGTCAGACCCCCTAAGCGCCTCCGACTCAAGTGGCCAGACCTCGTCGAGCGGTCGGGGGTGTCCGAGCTGGCCGAGCTCGGCGGAGCCGCGGCCGAAGAAGAGCGCGACCGTCCAATCGGCGATGAGGCGGATCTTCCGCACGAAACCCGGCATGACGAGCATGTGGTAGGTCCGGGCCGCGAACCAGGCCGGGAAGCCGCGGAAGCGCACGAACGGCGTCGACACGACCGCCTTGTGCCGCCCCAGGTCTACGAACACGCCGCGCGTCTTGTAGCGGAACGGCTTCGATGTGCCGTGACCCAGCGCGGCGGCCACGTTGCCGGCGACAAGGCGCCCCTGGCGTAGCGCGTGCTGCGCTGTTGGCGGCGTCGGCCGCTCACGGTTGGCGGCCGGATCGGGGACGGCGGCCGTGTCGCCGATGGCCCAGATGTTGTCGTGCCCCTTCACCCGGAGCGTCTGCTCGACCTCGATCCTTCCGCCGGGATCCAGCGGCAAACCGAGCTCGCGCACGAGCGGCGGCGGCGCAACCCCGGCGGTCCAGCAGACCGTGCGCGTCGGAACGCGCTCGCCGGTCGAGAGCGTGGCGGCGTCGGCCTCGACCGACTCGAGGCTCGTGCCGGTGCGGATCTCGATCCCGCGGCCGCGGAGGTCCGCCGTCGCGAACTCGGCCAGCTTCGGCCCGATCTCCGGCATGATCCGGTCGAGCCGCTCGACCAGGATCCAACGGGTGCCGTCGAGCGCGCAGCGCGGGTAGCGGTCGATCACGTCGGCGACCATGTCCTGCAGCTCGGCGACCCCCTCGACCCCGGCATAGCCGGCGCCGACGAACACGAAGGTCAGGTACTCGCGCCGCTCCTCGGGGTCGTCGATCGACTCGGCGATCTCCAGGTGCATCAGCGCACGGTTTCTGAGCGCGATCGCGTCGGCCAGCGTCTTGAACCCGACGGCGTGCTCAGCGAGCCCTGGAATTGGCAGCGTGCGTGACACCGAGCCGAGGGCAAGCACGAGCTGGTCGTAGCGAGCGGTCACCTCACGCCCGTCGAGGGTGCACCAGCGCAGCTCGTTCACGCCTGCGTCGAGCCCGAGCATGCGTCCGATCTGGACGTCCGCCCAGTCGAGCTCCTCGCGCAGCGGCACGACGACGTGACGCGGCTCGAGCGTGCCCGCCGCCGCGCCCGGGAGGAGCGGCGTGTACAGGAGGAAGTTCGTATCGCTGAGGACCGTGATGCGGGCGCTGTGCCGGGGCAGCACGCGCTCGAGCCGGCGCGCCGCGTAGAGGCCGCCGAACCCCCCGCCGGCGATGACCACATTCCAGGCCATGCCTAGCGCGCGGCCTTCACGGCGCGCTTGAGAGCCGCGCGCTGCTCCTTGCGGATCCGGCGGCGGAGGCGCCACGGCGCGCCCGAGAAGGCGTGGTTCGCGACCGTCGCGAAGCCCTCCTCGTCGGTTCGCAGGGCGAGCAGCAGGTGGGCGATGCGATCGGACGGCGGCAGGTCACGGTCGCTGGTGCCCACGCAGAAGCAGTGAACCCGCTTTCCACCATTCGCCACCAGGACCGCGCCGGCCTCACCGAGGAGCCAGACGCCGAGCTCTCCGCGCTCCATCGCCAAGCCGGTCTCGCGTTGGAGGTCGCGTGCGTCGTGGCCGAGCAGGTCACCGAGGAGGCCCTGCGCCACCGGCTCCGCACGTTCGTTGCGCGGACCCCGCGGCGGGCGGACCGTGTTCGACCCGCGGAAGGCGTGGAGCTCGGGGATCACCCAGCCGTGCGCGAAGCTGGCGAGCGCGACCGGCAGTGCAAGCGGCTCGAGCGCGATCAAGAAAACGCCCGCGGCCGTGAACGGCACGACGAACGCAACGGTCTGAAGTGTCCAGAGCCACCCGCGACGCTGCAGGTAACGCGCGTCGACACGCCCTCGCCACGGCACCGCGGCGAGCTCGGGAAGGGCGGCCTCGGCCACTAGCCGCCGGCGATCGGACGCCGGAGGATCACGAGGTCCGCGTCGAGCGGAAGCTCGCGCACCTGCGTGGCCTTGCCCGGCCCGTCGCTGACCATCCCGATGCACCCCTCGTCGAGCTGGCGGCGGAACTCCCGGATCGCGGCCTGGCAGGCCCCGGGGTTGTCCTCCGTCCACTCGGCCAGGGTCGAGTGCCCGGTGTGGTCCATGCGGATGAGTTTGCTCATGGGACCGATGTTACGCCGCGTCAGCGGCTGGTCCCAGCCGCCAGGCGCAAGGAGAGCCGACGCCCGCCCGGGTTCTGACTTGACGACGGGCTGGTCGCAGTCAGCGCGACCCTCAGGCCGTACTCGCCCGCAGGCGCGCCGGCCGTGAAGAGCGAGTAGCTGTAGGCCATTCCGACCTCGTCGGAGCCGCACGGCAGCGTCTTGTGCCAGGTCACCGGGAAGGGGCCGGCGCTCTGCGCCGTGACGGGCGCGTCGATGAGCCCCTCGCGGGCCTCGCCGGCGGCGAGCGGGGGCAGCGAGATGTAGAAGCTGTCGAACCTGTTGGTCGTCGGGGTCGTGATGACCCTGACTACGCTCGCGCTGTTGCCTGGGCTCGGGCAGATGAGCGGCATCGCGACGTCGTACTCATCGTTGTCCAGGCGCATCACGCACCCCGGGTCGAGGTTGTCGAAGTCGGTCAACGTGTCCCCGTCGTTGTCCACCCCGTCGTTGCAGGCGCGTGCCGCAGGGCCCTTGAGGGCCTTCTCGAGGATCTTGATCCAGCGCTCGATCACCTCGATCTTCTCGCCCTGAGCCTCCGCGGTCTCGCGCAGCTCAGCGACCTTGGCCTTCTTCTTCGCGATCTTCTTGCGCAGCTTGCGCTTCTCGGCGCGGGTCTTCGCCTTCCTCAGGTCCTTCTTCAGCAGAGCGATCTGCTCTTGCTTGGCGAATCGGGCGTAATCGGCATCGGTCCGCCTGTCGATGGCCTCACCGAACATCAGGTCCACCTTGTCGAGCTCGAGGTCGAGCTCCGTCTCGGTCACCGGCGTGGACAGCCGCGCCTTCTCCTTGTCGAGCTTCTTCTTCTTGCGGCTCGTCTTCACGATCACCTTCTTGGCCGGCGCCTTCAGGCCGCGGACGAACACGACGAACGTGCGGTTGGCACGGGCGGTCTCGGAGAAGCCCTTCGTGCCGCGCCGGACCCGCTCAGCCTCGTCGGGCGGCCCGGTCTCGATGATCTTCGTCCGCTTGCCCGATCCCGGGACGAACTGCACCTTGACGCTGCCCTTCCTGAGCCCCTTGGTGCCGAACAGCTCCCCGAACCGGCCCTTGAAGGTGATCTCGACGAACGCCGCCGTGGCGGTGGACCCGCCGTCGATCGCGACGATCTTGGCCGCCTTGCGCTCAGCCTTGGTCAGCGCGAGCGCAGAGCCGGGCGCGCACGCGGCAATGGCCGCGAGCAGAAGGAACGAAGCGAGCATGACACGCACCGGGGTCAGAGGCCCGAGGGTACAACGGATGGCGTCATACTCGACGCGGATGGGGCGTCGAATGATCGTCACCTGCGGGCTGCTCTTCGCCTGCATGTGCGCCCCGGCGGACGCGCAGATCGTGTACTCGGCCGACGGGCGCCTGTACGAGATCGGCGCCGACGGCTCGGATCGGAGCCTTTTCACTACACCGACGACGCCCCGGTCGAGCGATTCCGAGCCGGAATGGTCGCCCGACGGCACGCAGTTGGCGATCGTTCGTGAGCACGACCATGGGGACCCAGGGAATTGGTCGCGCATCGATCTCCTGAGCCGTGACGGATCGACCCGCCGTCGGCTCACGCCGGTGGACCGAAATGTGTTCGTGAGCTCGCCCAGTTGGTCCCCGGACGGGGACCAACTCGCCTTTACGCGCGTCACCTCAAGACGACGACAGCTTCATGACGTCGATCGTCGTCACCGACCTCGACGGTAATGAGCGCGCGCTCGTCACCCAGCGACTCGACCGGCGTCTGAGCGGCGTCGGCACGCCCGAGTGGTCGCCGGACGGCACGGCCGTGCTGTACAGCGCGTTCGAACTCGACCGTCGCTCGTACTTCAAGTCCTCTATCCGCATCGCACCGATCGATGGGGGGTCCACGGAGCTGTTCGTAGGCGACGCGTACGGGCCCGCCTTTTCGCCGGACGGGTCGCGCATCGCCTTCGTCAGCATCGCCGACCGTAACGGCCAGAACTGTGGGTCAGACGAGTGCTCTTACAACGGCGAGCTGTACGTGATGGACGCGGACGGCAGCAACGTGCAACGCCTCACTCGCAACAAGGGCGACGACATCGCGCCGTCCTGGGCCCCGGATGGCAGCCGGATCGCGTTCAACAGCAACCGAAACGATCCGCCCTACGGAGGCCACGAGATCTACTCGATCGAGCCGGATGGCGACTGTCTCACGTGGCTGACGAACGGCACCGCAAACAGTGTCAACCCGACTTGGCACCCAGCCACAGCAAATACCGATCCCCGAGACTGCGGAGCAACTCGGCGCGAACCACTGTTCGAAACAAATCTCGCGCCGGCGCAGCGGCCAATCGGTGGTACACGACCGCTATGGCTCGGCCGGACCTGGCGCGGCCTCCTCCTCTCGTATGTGGAGCGCGGCACCGGGCTGTACCTCGGCTACTCCGACTGTGCGCATTACTGGCCTTCCGACTGTCCGCCAGGGGTGGAGCTGAGCATCTCCTCGGTCTGCACGCGTTTCACACATGTCCATCACCTCCGCGGCCAGGCCGACCGCCGCCGGCGAGCCTTGGTGCAGCCATTCAACCCGTTCGACCTCAGGGCCCTAACCGGCGGGCTCGACGTCGAGGTGTTCGCGAACCGCCCGCGCCGCGTCTTCCGAGCCTTGCGACCCTTCCCCCGCGAGGCCGCCGTTGACGATCTTCGCCCCGGCGACAATTCCTGCCTGGCTAGCGCGACAAGTCCAGCGAGCCGTGCGGCTGCACGAGCGCCTCGACTCCATCGCCGCCGTCGCCAAGCGCATGGAGCTCTCGCAGCGGAGCGTCCGGGAGCGCCTCGCCACTGCAAAGACGCTGGACGACTTCGGGCACCGCGTCCGCACTAAGCAGCTGCCCGCTTCCGTTCTTCCCCTAGGGCAGAGGCGCCTGATTGCCCTGAACGCAAGGCGACCTGCCGCAAACAACGGAATCCCGAAGAGCCAGGCCATCCCGACGTAAGCGCCCAGTCCGAAGATTCGCCATAGCGGCTCACTGCGGAGTACGGAGCCGTCGTCGGGGTTGAACGCACCGGCACCCATCAAGCCAACCCAGATCAGTGCCACGGCGAGGACAAAGAGGCGAAGCATCCCGCTGGGTATACGGCTGAGCCCGTCTAGCCCTTCACCACCTCGTAGTGAAGCTCGACCATTCCGCTCTCACGCGGCGACACCCCGACGAGGCGCATTGGGCTGCCGGGCAGCCGGCTGTCGAAGAGCGGCTTTCCATTCCCGAGCACGACGGGGACCACGGTCACGATCACCTCGTCGAGCAGGCCTTCGTCGGCGAACTGCGAGGCGACGTTTCCACCGCCGAGGATCCAGAGGCTGCCCTCGCCGGCGGAGCTCAGCATGTCGTCGAGGAGCTCCACCACCGGAGCGTTGCGTAGTCGAACGTCGACGTCGTCCCCCTCGGGCACGCGGAGGTCACGTGAGCTGAGGATCCAGCACGGCTTGCCCGCGTATGGCCACTCGGTCAAGTGCTCGAGTACCCACTCGTACGTGACGGACCCGCTGACGAGCGCGCCGACTTCCGCGTAGAAGTCGTCATAGCCGCCCTCGACCGGTGTGACGTCCTCGCTTGGCGGAGCAGGAGGTCGGTAGGCGGTAAGCCAGTCGAGGTTGTCGTCGACCTCCGCGATGTAGCCGTCAAGCGACGCCGCGCAGTAGTACTGAACGCTCAAAGGCTCAGCTTCTCCCGGATCAGCTTCTGGACCTCGCCGCCGTCGGCGCGGCCCTTCGTCTCCTTCATCACCGCGCCGACGATCGCGCCGATCGCCTGGCCCTTCCCCGCCTTGATCTTCTCGACGGCGTCCGCGTTCTCGGCGATCGCCTTGTCGACGATCTCGCCGAGCTCGTCCGCGCCCTGGGCGCCGAGCCCCTGCTTCTCGACGATCTCGGCCGGGTCCCCTCCCTTCGTCGGCCAGCACGCCGAGCACCTTGCGCGCGGCCGATGCGGAGACGGTCTTCTCGCTGACCATCACCACGAGCTTCGCGAGCGCGGCCGGCTCCACTTCGGCCGCGGCCGACTCCTGGGTGACCCAGTTCGCGAGCGTCTTCGGGTCGACGCCGTCGGTTGACAGCGCCTCCTCGTAGAGGTCGCCGAGCTCGGAGCGGAAGGCGAGCAGCTTGGCGGTATCGGCGGGCAGCCCCAGCTCCGCCTCGAAGCGGCCGGCGCGCGCCGCCGGTAGCTCGGGCAGCGCCGCGCGGGCGCGGTCGAGCATCTCCTGTGTCGGCGCCACCGCGACCAGGTCGGGCTCCGGGAAGTAGCGGTAGTCGTGCGCCTCCTCCTTCGAGCGGAGGCTGCTGAGCGCGCCGCTCTGCGGGTCGAAGTGGAGCGTCTCCTGCTCGACCTCGCCGCCGTCGCGGAGGATCTCCTCCTGGCGCTTCAGCTCCGCCTCGATCCCGCGCTCGAGGAAGCGGAACGAGTTCATGTTCTTCAGCTCGGTCTTCGTGCCGAGCGTCGCCGACCCGGCATGCCGCAGCGAGACGTTCGCGTCGCAGCGCAGCGAGCCCTCCTCCATGTTCACATCCGAGACGCCGAGCCGCTTCAGGGTTGCGCGCAGGAGGCGCAGCCATTCGCCCGCGGCCTTCGGGTCGTGCAGGTCAGGCTCGGTGACGATCTCGACCAGCGGCGTGCCGCAGCGGTTGAAGTCGACGGTCGAGTGCTCGGCGCTGTGGATGCGACCCGACGCGCCGGCGTGCACGAGCTTCGCGGCATCCTCCTCGAGGTGCGCGCGGTGGATTCGCACATCGCCCAGCCGGCCCGCGCCGCAAATCGGTACGTCGTACTGGGAGATCTGGTACGCCTTCGGATTGTCGGGATAGAAGTACTGCTTGCGGTGGAAGATCGAGCGGTCGGCGATCTCGCACTCGAGCGCCATCCCGATCATCAGCGCGTAGTGGACGGCCTCCGCGTTGATCACAGGCAGGACGCCGGGATGCCCGAGGCAGATCGGGCACGTGCGCGTGTTCGGCTCCTCGCCGAACGACAGCGCACACCCGCAGAACATCTTCGTCCGCGTGCTCAGCTGGACATGGATCTCGAGCCCGATGACGGGCTCGTAGACGCGATCGGGGTCACGCGTCACGCCACGGCCCTTCCTCGAAGCCGATCGCCTGCTCGAGCGCGTGAGCGGCGTCGAAGATCCGGTTCTCGCTGAACGCCGGTCCTGCGAGCTGGATGCCGACAGGCAGCCCCTCGGCCAGTCCGCCCGGGATCGAGATCGCCGGGATGCCGGCCAGCGGCATCGGCACCGTGCAGGCGTCGGCCAGGTACATCGCCCACGGGTCGTCGGTGCGTTCGCCGAGCTTGAACGCGACCGTCGGGCTCGTCGGCGTCACGATCAGGTCGACCTTCGCGAACGCCTCGCGGAAGTCGTCGGCGATCTTCGTGCGCACCCGCTGCGCGCGGCCGTAGTAGGCCTCGTAGTAGCCGGCCGACAGCGCGTACGTGCCGAGCATGATCCGGCGCTTGACCTCGTCGCCGAAGCCCTGTGCTCGAGTCTCCTCGTACATCGACAGGAGATCTCCGTTCCCCTCACGGATGCCGAACCGCACCCCGTCGTAGCGCGACAGGTTGGCCGACGCCTCCGCGGGCGCGATCAGGTAGTACGCCGCGATTCCGTGAGGCGCGTGCGGCAGCCCTACCTCCTCGAGCTTGCCGCCCAGGCTCTCGATCTTCTCGAGCGTCTGCTCGAAGACGGCTTTGACGCCGTCCTCGATCCCCTCGCCGGTGAGCTCGGGCGGCACGCCGAAGACGACGCCGTCGAGGCTCTCGGCAGTGGGGAGCGCGACCTCCTCCGGGAACTCGAGCGAGGTCGAGTCGCACGGGTCCTTGCCGACCATGTGCCGGAAGAGCAACGCCGCGTCGGTGACGTCGCGGGTAAGCGGGCCGCACTGGTCGAGCGACGACGCGAACGCGATCATCCCGTAGCGCGAGACCGCGCCGTAGGTCGGCTTCAGGCCGACGATCCCGCAGCACGCCGCCGGCTGGCGAATCGATCCGCCCGTGTCGGTCCCGATCGCCCACGGCGCGCTGCCCGCGGCCACTGCCGCAGCGGAGCCGCCCGACGAGCCACCGGGCACGCGCTCGCGGTCCCACGGGTTCTGGACGGGCCCGAAGCCGGAGTTCTCGTTCGACGAGCCCATCGCGAACTCGTCCATGTTGGTCTTGCCGAGGACGGGTGCGCCCGCGTCACGCAGCTTGCGCACGCTCGTAGCCGTGTAGGTCGGCCGGTAGCCCTCCAGGATCCGCGACCCGGCATAGCTCGGGACACCCTCGACGCAGAACAGATCCTTGACCGCGAGCGGGACGCCCGCGAGCGGGCCATCCCCGGCTTCGGGGTCGTCGGCGACCCACATGTACGCGTTCAGGTCGTCCGCCGCCGCGCGCTCGCGGTAGAGCGTCCAGATCTCGTCGGCGGACACCTCGCCGGCGCGGATCTTCTCCGCAGCCTGTGCCGCGGTCAGCTGTGCCAGCTCGCTCACTGCCCGGGGCTCGGCACCCGGAAGCCGCCGTCGGCCGCGTCGGGGGCGAGCTCGAGGATCCGCTCGCGCGGCCAGCTCTCGCGCGGCTCGTCGGCGCGGAGCACGTTCTCGACCTCGACCACGTGCGAGGTTGGCTCGACGTCGTCCAGATCGAGCTCGTTGATCTTCTCGATGTGGTCGAGGATCGTCGACAGCTCGCCCGTCATGCGCGTGACCTCGTCATCCGTCAGGCGCAGGCGCGCGAGGCGCGCGACGTGGAGGACCTGCTCGCGGTCGATCATGACCGCCCGATTCTAAGAGCCGGTGGCCGGGCCACCGGCGTCGATCACGCGTCGCTCGTGCGTGCCGACCCCGATCACGCGCCCGCCCTCGGTGACCTCGACCTCGAAGCGCAGCTTGCGCCCGTCGACGATCTCGTTCAGCTGCGAGTGCACTGTGCACTCAGCACCCTCGGCCGCGGCCGCCACGTGCCGCACACAAACCTCGAACCCGACCGTGGCCTTGCCGTCGGGCAGGCTCTCGAACGCGAGGATCGCCGAGTTGCGCTCCATCATCGCGATCATCCCCGGGGTCGAGAGGACAGCGACGCCGATCGTGCCGCCCACGTCGGTCAGCAGCCGGTCCTCGACCGTGAACGTGTCGGACCGCTCGATTCCCTCACGCAGCTCCGGCATCGGCAGCCTCCCTGTCGTCGGCACGCAGCGCGTACGCAGATCCGAGCGCGATCAGGGCGAGCGCCACGAGCGCGAGCATCGGCCCGGCCTTCACGTGCGTCGCCTGGTCGAGCCCCGGCTCCTGGATGATCCGGTACGCGACCCCGACCGCAGCCGCGGTCGCGACTAAGCGCGGCCAGGCCAGCCGGCCCAAGCCCCTTCGTCGGCTTCGCGCCCGCCGCGCGGGTGACCGCGGCCAGGATCGCCAGCACGATCGCGGCGAGCATCAGGCCGAGCAGGATGCGGTCGATCAGCGCATCCGCCTGCCAGGCGTTCTTCTCCTCGCCCTCGGCCACGAAGCGCGCCTCCTCGTTGAGGCGCCGGTCGATCTCGCCCGCCTCGGCGCCGGAGGGGTTGTCGGTGACGCTCTCGATCCGGCGCGCCTCGTCGCCCTGGGCGCTGCTGTACCAGTCCACCGCCATGACGAGCAGCAGGGCGAGCGCACCGACCAGCGCGATGGCGTGACCGAGCCTCACGGCTGCACAAGCCGCGGCTCGGCCTGGTGCTCAGGGCGCGGCAGGCGCTCGTCACGGATGCTCGCGAGGCATCCGGCGGTGAGGACGCTGACGGCGACGAGCCCGAGCCAGGCGCCGGCCTCGCGCGAGGCGTCGAACACGCCGTCCGTTATGTCGGGCGGCCAGATCAGGCGGATAACGACGAGCACGAACGAGAGGACCGCGACGAGCGTCGCCAGCGAGGCCACCGCGAGCGGGACGGCGGCCGTCGGCTGCGCCGCCGTGAGGACGAACGCCGCGAGCGCCATGACCGCGGCGAGGGCGATGATCACGTCGTTCACCGCGAACGACTCCCACGCGTTGAACCCGACCGATCCGGTCGACTGATCGCCCAGGGTGAGCGCAGGGATCGAGTACCAGTCGACGAGCATCACCAGCAGGACGGCGGCGCCGCCGCAGGCCATCACCCAGTCGCCGAACCGAACTCGGTCGAAATCCACGGATTCAGCGTATCGACGCCTGAAGCCGCGCAGCCTTCATCGTGTTCGCGAGCAGCATCGCGATCGTCATCGGGCCCACGCCGCCGGGCACCGGTGTGATCGCGCTGGCCTTCTCCTTGACGCCCTCGAAGTCGACGTCGCCGACGAGGCCCTCCTCGACCCGGTTGATGCCCACGTCGATCACGACCGCGCCTGGTTTGACCATGTCGGCGTTCACGAGCCGCGGGACGCCGACAGCCGCGACGAGGACGTCGGCGCGCCTGCACACCTCGGCCAGGTCGCGCGTGCGCGAGTGCGCGGTGGTGACGGTGGCGTCCTCGGCCAGCAGCAGCTGAACGACGGGCTTGCCCACGAGCTTTGAGCGGCCGACCACCACCGCCTCGGCGCCCTTCAGCTCGACGTTCGCCTCGCGCAGCAGCTCCATCACACCGGACGGCGTGCAGGCCACGAGCGCCTCGCGCCCCTGTGAGAGGAGGCCCGCGTTGATCGGCGTCAGGCCGTCCACGTCCTTGAGCGGGTCGATCAGCCCCGTCATCTCGTCGCCGTCGATCTGCGGCGGCACGGGCAGCTGGAGCAGGATCCCCGTCACCTCCGCGTCGGCGTTCAGCTTCTCGATCAACGCCGCGACCTCTTCCTGGCTCGTATCCGCGGCGAGCTCGTGGTGGATCGAGCGCATGCCTGCCGCCTCGCACGCCTTGCGCTTGTTGCGCACATAGACCTCCGACGCGGGGTCGTCGCCCACGAGGATCGTGGCGAGCCCGGGCGCCTGATGCTCCCCGCTGGCGACCCAGTGCTCGACCTCCTTGCGCACCCCCTCGCGGACGCGCTCCGAGACGGCCTTGCCGTCGATCAGCTTTGCGCTCATGCCTTCTTCAGCGGCGCGTAGTCGGCCATCAGCTTGCGCTCCGAGCCGTCGCCGCGGAAGCGCACGACCACGACCCCGCCCGGCTCGGCGCCGATCACGACACCCTCGCCGAACGCGGCGTGCACGACGTCCTCCCCCACGTTGAACGTCGCGCCCTCGTTGCGCGGCGCCGGCGCGCCCGCGCCCACACCGGTCTCGCTCCAAGACGTGATCGACGGGGCGCCGTCGCTGTCCTCCTGGTCGGTGAGCTCCGTCGGGATCTCCTCGAGGAAGCGGCTGGAGACGTTCCACTCGCGCCCCCCGTACATCGCGCGCGTGCGCGCGTGCGTGAGGTAGAGGTTGCGCATCGCGCGCGTCATGCCGACGTAGCAGAGCCGGCGCTCCTCCTCGATGTCGCCCGCTTCGATCGAGCGCATGTGCGGGAAGACGCCGTCCTCCATGCCGATCATGAACACGACCGGGTACTCGAGCCCCTTGGCGTTGTGGAGCGTCATCAGCGTGACGATCCCCTCCTCGTCGGTGAGGTTGTCCTGCTCGGAGAAGAGCGCGATCTGCTGCAGGAACTCCTCGACCGAGGGCTCGTCCGCCTGCGCGTCGTATTCGCGCGCGACGCTGACCAGCTCCTCGAGGTTCTCCAGGCGGCCCTCGGCCTCGATCGTGCGCTCGGCCTTGAGCGCGTCGGTGTAGCCGGCCTCGGTGAGCGTCTCCTCGAGCAGGTCGCCGACCGGCGCCGCGCCGTCCGCACGCTCGCGCAGGCGCTCCATCACGGACATGAAGCGGTGGACCGCCTTGATCGCTGCCGCGCCGAGCCCTGGCACCTCCTCCGGCTTGGCCGCGACATCCCAGATCGACTCGCCGACCGTGTTCGCGTAGCCCGCGATCCGCGCCTGCGTCGTGTCACCGATGCCGCGCCGCGGCGAGTTGACCACGCGCTGGAACGCGACCAGGTCCTGCGGGTTGACGAGGAACGTCAGGTAGCCGAGCGCATCCTTGATCTCGGCGCGCTCGTAGAAGCGCGTGCCGCCGATCACCTGGTACCCGACGCCGTAGCGCACGAGCGTGTCCTCCAGGACGCGGCTCTGCGCGTTCGCGCGGTAGAAGACGGCGACCTCGTCGCGCGACCCGCCGGCGTCCACCAGCCGCTCGATCTCGCCGGCGACGTAGCGCGCCTCGGCGTGCTCGTCCTCGAGCTCGCGGACGACGATCGCGTCGCCATCGCCCGCATCGGTCCACAGCTCCTTGCGCTTCTGCGATCGGTTGTTCTCGATCAGCGCGTTGGCGGCCGAGAGGATGGTCTGCGTCGAGCGGTAGTTCTGCTCGAGCTTGATGACTGCGGCGTCGGGGAAGTCGTCCTCGAAGTCCAGGATGTTGCGGATGTCCGCGCCGCGGAAGGCGTAGATCGACTGCGCGTCGTCGCCGACCACGGCCAGGTTCCGATGCTCCTCCGCGAGGATCTGGAGCCAGCGGTACTGCGCGCGGTTCGTGTCCTGGTACTCGTCGACGAGCACGTGCTGGAAGTTGTGCTGGTAGCGCTCGCGTACCTCCGGGAAGAGCTCGAGCAGGTTCACCGTGCGGACGAGCAGGTCGTCGAAGTCCATCGCGTTCATGGCGTGTGCCCGCTGCTCGTAGAGCTCGTAGACGTCCGCGGCGGTCTGCTCGAAGAACGAGCCGACCTTCTCGCGGTAGCCCGAGGCATCGAGCAGCTGGTTCTTGGCGTCCGAGATCTGGCGCTTGATGGCGCGCGGCGTGAAGCGCTTGGGGTCCACGTCGAGCTCCTCGATGCAGCGCTTGACCAGCCGGATCGAGTCCTGGTCGTCGTAGATCGTGAATCCGCGCGTGTATCCGAGCCGCTGGGCGTCGGAGCGCAGCATCCGGGCGCACGCGGAGTGGAACGTCATGACCCACATCGCCCGGGCGCGGTTGCCGACCAGCATCTCGACGCGCTCGCGCATCTCCTGCGCGGCCTTGTTCGTGAAGGTGATGGCGAGGATCTCGCCCGGGCGGGCCTTCCCGCTGTGGACCAGGTGCGCGATCCGGTGAGTCAGGACGCGCGTCTTCCCCGACCCTGCGCCCGCCAGGATCAGCAGCGGCCCCTGGCCGTGCAGCACGGCCTCGCGCTGAGGCTCGTTGAGCCCCTCGAGCAGGTCATGAGAACGCGCGGCCGTCGTCACTCCGCGAGGATAGACAGCCACCGTGACGATCCCCGAGCGAGTAAGGGAGCACTGCGCGGGCGTTGCGGGGTCCGCGCGCCACGTCTCGATCGACCTTGAAGCGGCGGGCGAGATCAAGCCGGGCCTCGCCCCGATCCTCGACCCCGAGCTGCACTACCTCGACGGGTCGCGCGAGGACGTCGCCGCGTACATGCTCACGCTGGACTCGATCAACTTCGGGTCCGGCTGGTTTCCGACGCTCGAGAAGCCGGCAGGACTGTCCGGCTACTACACGATCGCGGGCGGGCTGGCGAAGCGGTTCCGCGAGCGCGGGCCGTGGTCGCCGACCGAGCTCCGCACGATCGACCCCGCGGAGCTGGCCGACGTGTTCGGGCAGAAGCCCGGCCACGAGCTGATGGACCTGTACGCAGAGGCGCTGCGCTCGCTGGGCGCGTTCCTCGCCGGCCGGAGCGCGATCGACGTTGTCGATGCTGTCGACGGCTCGGCGGTGCGGCTCGCAGAGGTGCTGGCCGCCGGGATGCCGTTCTTCGACGACGTCGGGTTCTGGAAGCGGGCGCAGATCACGGCCAACGACCTCGCGCTCGCGGGCGTCACCGAGTTCGGCGACCTCGACGAGCTGACGATCTTCGCCGACAACGTCGTCCCGCACGTCCTGCGCGTCGATGGCGTGCTCGTCTACGACGGGCCGCTCGCCGACTACATCGAGCGAGGCGAGCTGATCCCCCCGGGATCGGTCAACGAGCTCGAGATCCGCGCGTGCGCGGTGCACGCGTGCGCCCAGATCGCGGAGCAGCTGGGCGTCCCCGAGCGGACGCTCGACACCTGGCTGTGGGACCGCGGCCAGGAGCCGCGCTACAAGGCGCTACCCAGACACCGGACCGCGGACCGTCTATCTAGCTCAGCCCGGCCTGCACGAAGTGGCCACTGCTCCGGTGACCCGCTAGCCGGCGGCGGGGTCCGAGCCCTTGCGATCGCGGATCGGGCGCACCTCGGCGCCCTTCTCGCGGCCGAGCTCAGCCTCGAGCTCGGCGACCCGGCGCGACAGCGAGCTGATCGCGTCCGCCACCGGGTCGGGCAGGTGCGCCCAGTCGGCGTCCGGGCCCTCGGGCTTCTTGCCTTCGACGCGGACCGGATGGCCGGGGTTCCCCACGACGGTGGAGCGCGCGGGCACGTCGTGGATCACGACCGAGTTCGCGCCCACCTTCGAAGCCTGGCCGACGCTGATCGGCCCGAGCAGCTTCGCCCCCGACCCGACCACGACGTCGTCCTCGACCGTCGGATGGCGCTTGCCGCGCGCGAAGCCCGTCCCGCCGAGCGTCACGCCCTGGTAGAGCGTGACGTTGTCGCCGATCTCGGCGGTCTCGCCGATCACGACGCCCGCACCGTGGTCGATGAAGAGCGCGTCGCCGATCCGAGCGGCCGGGTGGATCTCGACTCCCGTGAGCACGCGGCTCGCGTTGGCAAGGGCGTGCGGCACCATCGGCACGCCCGCCTCGTGGAGCGCGTGGGCGACGCGGTGCGCGAGGAGCGCCTGAACGCCGCCGTAGGTGAGGAGGATCTCGAGCCGGCCGATGCCGCGGGCCGCGGGGTCGCGTTCCTGCGCGGCGGTCAGGTCCTGGCGGAGCTCGCGCGTGACGCGTGTGAGTGTCCCGAGGCCGAGCATCAGGGCGCGAAGAACGGGGTCGATACGTAGCGCTCGCCGGAGTCGGGAACGATCACGACGATCCGCTTGCCCTTCATCTCCGGCCGGTTGCCGACGTCCATCGCGGCCCACAGCGCGGCGCCGCCCGAGATGCCCGGCAGCACGCCCTCCGTGCGGGCGACGAGACGGGCCGTCTCGAGCGCGTCCTCGTCATCGACCGCGATCACCTCGTCGAGGATGTCGCGGTTGAGAACCGTCGGGACGAAGCCGGCACCGATGCCCTGGATCTTGTGCGGGCCGGCGGTCCCGCCGGAGAGCACGGCCGAGGCCGCCGGCTCGACCGCCACCACGTGCAGGTCCGGGTTGCGCTCCTTGAGCACCTCGCCCGTGCCCGTGATCGTGCCGCCCGTGCCGACGCCGGCAACCAGCACGTCGACCGCCCCGCCGGTGTCGCGCCAGATCTCCTCGGCGGTCGTGCGGCGATGGATCTCGGGATTCGCCGGGTTCGAGAACTGGTCGGGGATGAAGCAGTTGCCGCGCTCGCGCGCGATCGCCTCGGCGGCGCCGACGGCCTCGTCCATGCCGCCGAGCGATTCGGTGATCTCCACGCGCGCGCCGAACAGCCGCAGCATCCCCTCGCGCTCGCGACTCATTCCCTGGGGCAGCGTCAGCACGAGCTCGTAGCCCTTCGCGGCGCACACGAACGCGAGCGCGATCCCGGTGTTCCCGGAGGTGGCCTCGACGATCGTCGTCCGCCCCGGCTCGATCTTGCCCTCGCGCTCGGCCGCCTCGATCATCGCGACGCCGATCCTGTCCTTCACGCTGCCCGCCGGGTTGTAGGCCTCGAGCTTCGCGAGCAGCTCCGAGCCGGAGGTGCCCACGGCACGGGTCAGCTGTACGAGCGGGGTGCCGCCGACCAATTCGGCGGGGTTCGTGGGGACCCTCGGAGGGGTGCTCTGCTCCATTCGGGGGAGATTTTCGCAGGGAGGTTTAGGTCCTGCGAACCGGGGAATTTGCCGAGAAGTCGTTCAGAGGGCTCCCCTGCCCCCGTATGAACGATGGATGTCGAGCCTAGCCTCCCAACTTCGCTCGACACCCCTTGGGCCCCCAGCCCCGGCTGGGGGCCCTTTTTCATGCCCCAAAACCCAAACTGCCCAACCTCGAAGGCGGCGGCGCGTTTTCGTGTTTGTGGCCCAAGCCGCTGCCCCCACCGGCAGGACGCCTAGGGTGAGCCGACTCGCACTTCGATCTCACTACTGGGGCGTGCTCGTAGTCGTCGTTGCCTCCGGCGATATGAACTCGGAGGGCGCCGAGCTGCTGGCCTCCTACCTGCGCCGGGTCCAGCTCGACAACGACGTCGTCGTCGACCTGTGGGACGTCTCGCTATGCGATCCCGAGGGGGTCGAGGCGCTCGAGGCGGCGAAGGCACGCGCCGACGAAGCCGGCTGGGGCTTCGCCGTCGTCGCCGACCCGGACGGTCCCTGCGTCGAGGCGCTCGAGACCAGCGGTGTCTCGGGCATCACGACGTACGCCGACAGGCACGCCGCCCGCACCGCCCTGCAGCACTAACCTGCCCGCCTCCCGCTCCCGGACGGAGGTCTCGCCTTGTCGCTCTCTCGCATCCGCGCACGTCTGACGTACGCGAACGTCGTCTCCACGATCTGCCTGTTCGTGCTGCTCGGCGGGTCGGCGGTCGCTCTCGACGTCGTCCCGTTCGCTGAGAAGGCCGGATTCGCGAAGAAGGCCCGCAAGGCGAAGAAGGCCAAGAAGGCGAAGAAGGCCGGCAAGGTCGACGGGCTGAGCGCATCGACGACTCCGGAGGGCGGAAAACTGCTCGCGCTTGACGGCGGCGCGAAGTTCCCGGCGGCGGTGTTCCCCAACGGAACCAAGGGACCCAAGGGAGACAAGGGCGCCACAGGCGCCACGGGTCCGACGTTCGGGTTCGCGGTGGGCGGCGACAGCGCTCCGGATCTCTCCTCCCGTGAAGCTGTCTTCAGTCGAGACGAATTTCTCGCTCCCGATCGCAGGCAAGCTTTTTCTGTCGGCTCGGGTCAGCCAGGCGATCGACTGCGACACCGGCGATATCAAGTACGGGATCTATGTCGACGACGTTCCGGTGCCCGGTTCCGGCCGAACCGTCGAGGCAACGGATCCGGCTGACCCGGACCCCGACTCACGCTTCGTCGAGCTCGCGGGCGTGACCGGCACCCTCGCCGCAGGAACTCACAAGGTCTCAGTGGGCCTCGACTGCTATCTCGGCAACTACACGGGTGGCACCAGCTGGCCCGACACCGGGTTCACCGGGATCTTGCTCGGCGGCTGACGCAAACGCGATGACGAAACTTGGCGTCAGAATCGGCGTGAATGGAGGAACTCCCGCATCGCCGGTTCAGCGACGAGCTCTCGTGCTGGCTGAGCGCTGACGGAGACAAGACCCTCGGCAGCATCATCAGCACCTTCGAGCAGAAGAGCTTCGCGGTGCTGTTCGTGCTCCTGTTGGGCCCGTCCGCGCTGCCTTTGCCGACGGGAGGTGCGACACACGTACTCGAGGTGGTCTCGATGCTGCTCGCGCTCCAGCTGCTCGTCGGACACGAGAAGGTCTGGCTACCACGGCGCTGGTGCGCAGTCACGCTCGCGGGTCCCAGAAGAGAGCGGTTTCTCGAGCGGCTACTGCGACTGATTCGCCGGCTCGAACGTAGTTCGCGTCCGCGCGGCCGGATCGTGTTCGGCCACCGGGTAAGCAACGTCGCATTCGGTGTGCTCGCGATGATCGGAACTCTCGGCGCATTCGTGGCCCCGCCGTTCTCCGGGCTCGACACCTTGCCGTCGCTTGGCGTCGTGTTGCTGTCGCTCGGTGTCCTGCTCGAAGACGCGCTGATCGCCGCGATAGGGATCGTGGTCACAGCCGCTGGCATCACTCTTGTCGTTCTGCTCGGCCGAGCTGCCGTTAAAGGCGTCGCCGAGATCGCGACGACCTTTCAGATGTAGTACATCGACTGGCCCTTGGCCTGGGCCTCGCGCTCGGCCAGCTCGGCGATCGTCGTGTTCGCGAGCACCTCGCGGAGCGCGGCCACGGCTTTCTGCCAGATCTCGTCGCCGCCGCCGTCGCGCGCTGACAGCTCGCCCTCCAGCAGCTCGACAACCTCGAGCACTGTGACCTCGGACGGCGAGCGGGCGAAGAGGTAGCCGCCCTTCACACCACGCTGGCTCTTGAGGATCCCGGCGCGGCGGAGCGTCGCGAACAGCCCCTCGAGGAACTGCTGCGGGATATCGCGCCGGCGGGCCAGCTCGCCGATCGGAATCGGCACCGAGGCTCCGCACAGGGCGAGCTCGCACAGGGCCCGCACCGCGTACGGCGACTTGGAGGTGATCGCAAGCAAGCGTGACTACCTTAAGGCTCGTGGCACTCGTATCGAGGCTCGATCCCTGGGCGCCGCCGCTCGCGTTGATGGCGCTGATCTTCTTCTTCTCGCACCAGCCGGACCTCTCGTCCGGGCTCGGCGTGTGGGACACGATCGGGCGCAAGATCTTCCACGCCGCCGAGTACGCCCTCTTGTGCTTCCTCTGGTGGCGCGCGTTCGCCGGTATGACCACTCGCACGGGCGCGCTGGTGGCGGCCGCGGCGATCTCCGTCGCCTACGCGATCACGGACGAGTGGCACCAGACCTTCATCGAGGGCCGCCACGGCACGCCCGTCGACGTCGTCATCGACTCCGTCGGCATCGCGGCCACGTGCCTCTGGGTGCGGAGGCGCGAGACGTGAGGCTCCCGGCCATACCCGTGCGGACGCCGCTTGAGGCGCGCGAGCCGATCGTCGGCTTCGCGGTGATCAGGGCCGCGATCACCGTGGCGGCGATCATCGCGCTCGCCATCCTCGGCTTCCCGTACGGCGGCAGCGCGACCGCCGTCGTCGCCGCAGCTGCGCTGCCGTGGTCGCTTTTCGTGCTTGCTGTCACCCGGCACTCGACCGAGGCGGGGCTGAACCCGCTGATCGCGCTCGGCGACATGGCCGTGCTGGGCCTCCTGATCGCTGTCGAGCCAGACATGTACGCGCCGACGCACTTCATCGCGCTGTTTCTGGTGGCAGCCCACGCGCACTGTCAGGGATCGAGCTGGAGCCTCTTCGTGGGCGCGCTGCCCCCGATCGTCCTGATTCCCGTGACGCTCTCGAGTGACGTCCCGATCGACGACGACCTTCTCCACGCCTACGAGGTCGTCTTCGCCGCAGCCTGCCTCGCCACCGCGATTGTCGTGGGCGCGCTCCGCGAGGCCGAGTCGAGCGCTCGGATCCGGGCGCGGGCGCTCTCGCGCCGCACGATCGACACCGAGTCGGACGTCCGCCGCCGGCTCGCCCAGTCGATCCATGACGGCCCCATCCAGGAGCTCACGACCGTCGAGTTGATGCTCGCATCGGCCGAGCAGGCGTTCGACCACGGGGATTCCACCGCGGGCCGCAAGGCGATCACCGACGCGCGCGCCTTGACCCGCGCGAACGTAAAGGCCCTGCGCGACGAAATCGTCGAGCTCGGGCCGCACGCCTTCGAGGAGCTCGGCTTCGAGCAGGCGGTCGCCGACTGCATCGGGCTGTGGGAGCGGCGCTACGGCGTGTCCGTCAGGACTGAGATAGCGGCCGACGATCTGCCGCCCGAGGTCGCCGGCCCGCTCTTCCGCGTCACCCAGGAGGCGGTCGCGAACGCCGGCAGGCATGCGGGGGCTTCGGCGATCAAGATCCGGTTGAGCCATGGCGGGGGGATCGCCCTCCTCGAGGTCGAGGACGACGGGGACGGCTTCGGCGACGTGGACCCACTGGGCTCGGGCGAGCCGGGGCACATCGGGCTCGCGAGCATGCGCGAGCGGGCGGAGATGCTGGGCGGCGAGCTAGCCGTCGAGAGCGACAGCAGCGGGACGCGCGTCCGCGTCCGCGTCCCTGCCTGATCCGGCCACGGGCTCGAGCCTGACCGGGATTCCGTTCAGGAAGGCCATGCCCGCCAGCGGCTCGAGGTCGTCCGGGTCCGAGCTCGCGAGCAGGTTCACGTTCACGCCGCCTGCCTCGTTCGCGACGTTCCAGCCTCCGTTGTGGCCCCATCCGTGCGGAAGCGCGACCACGCCGGGCGTCATCTCGTCGGTCACCTTGACCGGCACGACGACGGCGCCCGACTTCGATGCCAGCCGCGCCTCGCCGCCGTCCACGAGGCCGTGCTCCTCGGCGTCACGCGGATGGACCCGCAGCGCGTGGACGCGGCCACCGCGCATGAGGAGCGGCGAGTTGTGCATCCATGAGTTGTGCGAGCGCAGCTCGCGCAGCCCGATCAGCCGCAGTGGGAAGCCCGGGTCGGCGCCGTTCGCGGCCGACAGGCGGGCGACCTCCCCGGCGATCGCCTCGGGGGCGAGGTGCACGCGTCCGCCTTTGTTGCGCACCTTCTCGCCGAGCACGCCGGTCGGGATCTCTTCCGAGAGCACGATGCCGTGCGGCTCGCGCGCGACCTTGCCCATGTTCAGCCCGCCTCGGCGAGCGCCGAACAGGTCGCCCTCGGGCCCCGTGCGCAGCAGGAGCTCGGCGACCCGGCGCGGCTTCGGGCGCATGCCCGGCAGGCGCCCGAGCAGCCGCACCAGCTTGACCGAGAACGGCACGACCCCGATCCGCTTCGCGATCTCGTCGATCACTTCCCATTCCTCGCGCGACTCGCCGGCGGGCGGCACGACCGCGTCCGTGTACTGGATGAACGGCGTCGTGTAGAAGCCGAGGAAGGCGAGCGGCATGTCGTCGCGCTCGTAGAAGGTCGGGCTCGGGAGGATGTAGTCGGCGTGGCGGTTCGTCTCGTTGACGTAGAAGTCGAGCGAGACGCACAGCTCGAGGTCGTCGAGCGCCTCCTCGAGCGCGTCGCCATCCGGCACCGACAGCACCGGGTTCCCGGCCGACACGAAGAACGCGCGGATCTGGAGCTCACCGGGCGTCGTGATCTCGCGCGGCAGGAGCGACGCCGGCAGGTTGCCGATCACGTCCGGGAAGCCGCCGAAGCGCGAGCGCACCTTTCCGTAGCTCGCGAGCCCCGCCTTCTCCCCCACGTCGTCGAGCGCGATCGCCGGACGCCCGAAGACCGCGCCGCCGGGACTGTCGAGGTTTCCCGTGACCGCGTTGAGCGCGTCGATCAGGAACGCGATGAGCGTCCCGAAACGGCCCAGGCACGAGCCCGTGCGTCCGTAGGCGGCCGATCCGGGCTCCGCCATCGCGCGCGCGAGGTCGCGCACCGTCTCCGCCGGCACGCCGGTCCGCTCTGCCGTTTCCTCCGGCACGAACGGGCGCGCCATCTCGGCGAGGGCGTCCGCGCCCTCCGTGTGCGTCTGCGAGGAAGTCGCCGTTCGCGAGGCCCTCGCCGAAGATCACGTTCAGCATCGAAAGCAGGAGCCACGCATCGGTGTCCGGCGTCACCGCCACGTGCTCGAACTGGCGCGCGGTCTCGGACCGGCGCGGGTCCACGGCCACGACGCGCCCGCCTCGGTTGACGATCTCGTGCAGCTGCTCGCGGATCCGGGGCGCGGTCAGCACCGAGCCGTGCGACACCATCGGGTTCGCCCCGACCATGAACAGGAACCGCGTGCGGTTGAGGTCCGGGATCGGAACGAGCAGCGGGCTTCCGTAGAGCAGCGCGCTCGCCGCGAAGCGGTTGTTCACGTCCTGCGACCCGGCCGTGTAGTAGTGCGGCGAGCCGAGGCCGTCGACGAACCCCTTGCTCCACAGCGGGTGCGAGTAGGAGAACGCGCCCGGATTCCCCATGTACCAGCCGACGGACTTCTTGCCGTGCCGGCCGATGATCGCCCGCAGCCGCTCGCCGATGTCGTCGAGCGCCTCGTCCCAGCTCACCCGGTGGAACTCGCCGTCCGCACCCTTCTTCAGCGGATGGACGACCCGGTCGGGATCGTTCTGCACGTCGAGCATCGCGATCCCCTTGGGGCACGCATAGCCCTTCGAGAGCGGATGGTCGGGATCAGGCCGGAGCTTCGTGATCCGGTCGTCCTCAACCGTCGCGACCATGCCGCAGTGGGCCTCGCAGATGCGACAGAAGGTGACCTTCTGTTCGACTGCCACGAGGGCAGTCTGCAAGCGCTGACTGACGAGCCAGCCGCGTCTCGGTGGCAACAAGGACGGCCTGCGCGCGGTCAACTGCACCGAGCTTGCCGTACGTGTTGTGGAGGTGCGTGCGCACCGTGCTCGTGGAGAGGTTCAGCTCGAGCGCGATCTGCTTGTAGACCTTGCCCTCGGCGAGGCGCTTCAGCACCTCGATCTCGCGGGTCGAGAGCGGGCACGGCTCGATCTGACGCGGCGAGCCCTGGCCGGCGTAGGGAAGCTCGTACATGACGCCGCGCAGCTTCTCGGGGCTGAGGCCGATCGACTTGCCGACCTTGACCATCTCGTTCGGATCGACCGGGTGGCCCTGGGCGTAGTGGGCGAGCATGTCGCCCAGGCGGATGATCACGGCCTCCTCGCCACCGTCCTCGGAGTGATGGCGCTCGATCGCCGACGCGAGCCGGTTCGGGAGTCCCCAGCGGCGCGCGAGCACGCCGCCGACGACGCCGTGATCGACACCGAGCTCGCGCCGCTCACGCGCGACACGCTCCTCGGGGGTGCGAGCATCGCCGTGGATGTGCCCCGGGTAGCCCGGGTACGCGTGGACGAGCACGAGCTTGCCGATGTCGTGGAGGAGGGCCGAGACAAAAAGTTCGTCACGCTGCTCGAAGCCGATCTCCCGCGCGATCCGCTCGGCGGCGCGCTGGGTGGCGACGGCGTGAAGCCGGAAGCGCTCCGGCAGCGCATCCCAGACCGGGCTGCGCTCGAAGAAGTCGAACGTGGCGGTCCGTGTGGCGAGCGCCTCGACGCCGCCCGGGGTGAGGATCTCGACCGCCTTGGGGATCCCGGCGATCTTGCCGCGCTTGGGCGAGCGAGCGCGGTTGGCGATCCGCAGCACCGCGATCGTGAGCGCGACGTCGGACTCGACGACCTCGACGACATCCGATGCCGACGAGCCGTCCTCGCGGACCGTCGTCAGCAGGCGGTTGCGCGACTCGGCGAGCGCCGGGAAAGCCTCGAGCGCCTCGAACGCGGCGGTGAGCCGGCGGCCGTGGCCCTCGTTGTGGCGGCGGCTGCTCGACGACGCGATACGCCCGTTGGAGCGCTTCGCGGGAGCCTTGGCGGCTGCCTTCGGGGCGGCCTTTGACTTGGCCTTGGTGGGGGCGGCGGAGGGTGCCATGTGCTGCCCCTATCGGCACCACTCGACAAATGGTTGAGTCCCAATTTTATTTTGGCTCTATTAAGCCGTTTTTCTGGCCAAATCCAGTGCAGCATCGATCCGCAGGAGCGATTCTTCGCGTCCTAGAACGGCCAGCGACTCGAAGATGCCGGGCGAGACCGTCGTGCCCGAGATCGCGACCCTCACGGGCTGAAAGACCTCCTTGGGCTTGACCCCCCGCTGCTCGACGACCCCCCGGAGGGCCCCCTCGATCGCCTCCTTGTCCCAGTTCGGCACCTCGGCGAGGGCGCGCACGGGCCTCCTCCAGGTTGTCCGCGGCGCCGTCCTTCATCACCTTGTCCCAGGCCGCGGGATCGATCTCGCGGCGCTCGAACAGGAAGCCGGCGAACGGCCAGAAGTCCTCGATCGTGCGGAGCTTCTCCTGCGCGATCTCGGCGGCCTCGCGCAGGTCGTCGCGCTCGTAGCGCTCCTCGAGCAGCCGCACCAGCTCGTCGATCTCGAGCCCGCGCAGGTAGTTCGCGTTCATCCAGGCGAGCTTCTGCTCGTCGAAGACCGCGGGGTTCTTCGACACCCGCTCGAGGCTGAAGCGCTCGACCAGCTCGTCGGTCGTGAAGAAGGTCGTGCTCTCGTCGTAGCCCCACCCGAGCAGCGCGAGGTAGTTGCGCACCGCGTCCGGCAGATAGCCGTTCGCGCGCAGCTCCTGGACCGATGCGGCGCCGTGGCGCTTCGAGAGCTTCTTGCCGTCCGGCCCGTGCAGCAGCGGCAGGTGCGCGTAGACGGGCGGCTCGGCGCCGAGCGCCTGCAGGATCAGCACCTGGCGCGGGGTGTTCGACAGGTGGTCCTCGCCGCGGACAACGTGCGTGATGCCCATGTCGCGGTCGTCCACCGCGACGGCGAGGTTGTAGAGCGCGCTGCCGTCGGAGCGCGCGATGACGAAGTCGTCGATCGCCGACAGCGGGAAGGTGACGTCGCCGCGGATGACGTCCTTGACCACGACCTCGCCCTCGTCGGGCACCTTGATCCGGACGGCGCCCTCGTCCTCGTAGCCGTGGCCGTTCTCGAGCAGCTGGTCGATCGCGGCGCGATGCTCGGCCGCGCGCTCCGCCTGGCTGTGGGGGCCCTCGTCCCAGTCGAGCCCCAGCCAGTTCAGCGCGTCGAGGATCTGCTCGACGTTCTCCGGTGTGGAGCGCTCGCGGTCGGTGTCCTCGATGCGCAGCACGAACGTCCCGCCCGACCCGCGCGCGAGCAGCCAGTTGTAGAGCGCCGTGCGGGCGCCCCCGATGTGGAGGGCCCCGGTGGGCGACGGTGCGAAGCGGACACGCATGGGGCCGATGCTACGCGCGCCCTACCATCGAAGGCAGTCATGGCACGCAAGACCTGGGTACTCGACACCGACACGAAGGGCACCGGCGCGAACATGGTGCCGCTCGAGAAGACGCGCGCGGACAAGGAGCGCGCGAAGCCTGCGCGCCCGCGCAGGCGGGTGCCCGCGGTGCGGCCCGACACCGCCGAGCCGGTCAAGTGGAGCGCCCCGCTCCCGGCGGGCCACGTGCGCAAGAAGGCGACGGGCGAGATCGGGAAGCTTCAGGCGATCGACGCCAAGGCGGGCACCGCGACGGTGTTCTGGCTGAAGCGCGGAGCGGCCTCGACCGTGCCGATCTCGTCCATCTCGCGCCGCTGACTTTTCTAAAGGGGGTCTGACCCCAGGCAAGAGTCGATCGTCCATTAGCCGACCCTCTCACGTAAGAGGGCCGTCCCCCGGCCACCCAGCAAAGAGCAGAGAAGTCCGACCCGTTACTCGCGCTGGTCGAGCCAGCCCTATGCACCTTCCCTCGCTAACGCTTTGTTAAGCCGTTTCTACAGTGAATGCCCACTTGCCCTGACCCCCTTAGAAAGCGGCCGCCAGACGTTCGGCGAGCCACAGGTCGAGCAGCCAGTCCCCGTGGCCGACGCCCTTGTGCTCGACCTCGATCCCGTTCGCGCCCGCCTTGCCACGCAGGCCGTTCCAGCGCGGCGAGTTCGGGACCGACTTGAGCGCCTCGGCCGCCGCCGCGGGCGCTCCGTCGGCCGCCTTGAGGCGACCGTCGCGCGTGCGGAACTCGAACTCGGGCGCACGGGCCTCGACCCGCACCTGGCACATCGACCGCGTGCTCTCGTCCGCCGGCATGCGCACGGTGACCTTCCGCCCGTGGCGCTCGCCGGCGAACTCGGTCGCGCCGTGCACACCCGGACCCATGCGGAACGGCGCCACGCTCTTCGGCTCGATCGTGATCTGAAGCCGCTCCGTCAGCTCGAGCCCGAGTGGCGCCATCGCGCGGTTCGCCGCCTCGTATGACTTGGCGACGTCCCCGCCGCCTCCGACCATCGGGAGCCCTTTGAACAGTGCGATCAGCGCGATCAACGGCGCGCCGATCAGGAGCGGCACGAACGTGTCGAACAGGTAGATCGGCGGCACCGCCAGGAAGATCAGCACGCAGATCACCATGCCCAGGCGCATGCTGCCGCGCGCGGCGCCCCAGACGTCCTTGCGCGCGCGCAGCGCGTCCTTGTCGATCGGCTTGACCGCCATCGAGGCCCATAGCGCGGGCTCCTCCATCGTCGCCGGGTTCGCGATTTCGTCCTGAGCGACCGCCTTCGCCTCGCCCCGCTCTGCAGCCGCAAGGTCCCGGCTCTGGAAGAAGAACAGAGGACGAGGAAGGCGCCGACGATCCCGAAGATCAGCACGTAGGTGTCCTTCGGGTCGGCGTCGCGCTCGTCGACGTTCAGGCCGATCACGGCGACGAACGCCATGACCACCAGGACGCCGATGATCCCGAACCACGATGAGCGGCGGAACGGTTTGATCGGTCAACCGTAAACTGGCGCAATGGCCCGCAGAGTGTCCGTGGCGATAGTCGGCGCCGGCTTTGGAGGCGTCGCCACCGCGGTCAAGCTGAAGCAGCAGGGACAGGACGACATCGTGATCCTCGAGCGCGGTGACCGGATCGGCGGCGTCTGGCGCGCGAACGTCTACCCGGGCATCGCATGCGACGTGCCCTCACACCTCTACTCGCTCTCGTTCGCGCCGAACCCGGACTGGAGCAAGCGCTTCTCGCCCGGCAGCGAGATCCGCGCCTACCTCGAGGGCGTCGCCGACCGCTTCGGGGTGACGCCGCTGATCCGCTTCAACGCCGACGTCGAGCGCGCGAGCTTCGACGAGCGCTCGGGGCGCTGGCGGCTCGAGGTCGCGAACGGCGAGGACGTCGAGGCGGAGGTGTTGATCACGGCTTGCGGACAGCTCACGCGCGCGTCGATACCCGACCTCCCCGGTCTCGACCGGTTCAAGGGGCCGATGTTCCACTCGGCGCATTGGGACGAGACGTTCGATCCCACGGGCAAGCGCGTGGCCGTCATCGGCACCGGCGCCAGCGCGATTCAGTTCGTACCCGCGATCGCACCGAAGGTCGCGCACATGACGATCTTCCAGCGGTCGGCTCCATGGGTGCTCGGCAAGACCGACCGCGAGTACCCGGAGCGCGTCAAGCGCCTTCACCGGCGCTTCCCGATCCTGCCGCGCATGTGGCGGCGCGGCTGGCAGCTGTCGTTCGAGACGCTCGTGCCGGTGTTCACCCGGCCCGACTCGTTCACGGGGCGGCTGAACCAGGTGCTCTTAAAGACGCTGTCGCGGGCCAACCGCTTCGTCCAGCTGCGCGGCGACCGGCGGCTGTGGAAGGCGACGACCCCGGACACGCCCGTCGGCTGCAAGCGGCTCCTGATCACCTCGGACTGGTTCCCGACCATGCGCCGCGAGAACGTCGACCTCGTGCCCACCGGGGTCGCCGAGGTCACCGAGGACGGCGTCGTCGACTGCGACGGCCGGGCCTACACCGTTGACGCGATCGTCTTCGGCACCGGCTTCAGGACGACCGAGTTCCTCGCGCCGATGGAGGTACGCGGCCGCGACGGGCTCAGCCTCAACGACGACGCGTGGGCGCACGGCGGCGAGGCGTATCTCGGGATCACGGTCGCGGGCTTCCCGAACATGTTCCTGCTCTACGGCCCGAACACGAACCACGGCACCGGCTCGGCCGTCGAGATGCTCGAGATGGAGGCGAACTACGCCGTGAACGCGATCAAGCTGATCGCAAACGGGACGGCCGAGCGGCTCGAGGTGAAGCGCGATGCCTACGAGCGGTTCGTGCGCGAGATGGACGAGCGCCTGGCGGGCAGCGTCTGGACGAGGGGCTCGAACTGGTACGTCAACGAGGAGGGGCGCGTCACGAACAACTGGCCCGGCTCACAGGCGGAGTACCGCCGCCGGACGCGGACGGTCGCGCTCGCGGACTACTTGACGACCGGATCCGGCACGCCGCCGACGGGCACCGAAGCGGCCGGATCGCCGGCCGAGTCGACGGCACCGTAGGGCGCGCACTCGGCGGGCGCCTGGCCCTCGAAACCGGTCTCGAGCGCGAGCGCGATGTCAGAGCACATCACGTGGTCGCCGATCGTCGGCGACACGTTGAAGATGATGTTGTCGTTGACGGGCGCCTCGGCGGCGATGATCGGCACGTAGCGCGCGGGCGCGATCAGGTACCCGAGCTGGTCGTTCGCGAGGCCGAGCTGGATGACCTCCTGCTCGTTGGTGACGGCGTCCCGGATCCCGGTCCCGATCGCGGGGAAGCCCTCGCCGGGCGTGCCCGAGAAGAGGACGCCGCCGACGCGCAACGCAGACGTGACGGTGCGGATCGTGTTGCCGACGACCCACGGGTTCTGGCGCGAGCGCATGAGCCGCGCGCCGTCGTAGCTGCCGACGGCGAACAGCGCGAGCACCGCCGGGCCGGTGATCGGCTCGCGGATGAAGCTCTTGGCGGCGTCGATCGGGCCATCGACCGGCGTGGCCTCCGAAAGCGCGCTTTCCACGTGCGCGAAGTAGTTCGACACGATCGCCTGCTTGCGGTTGTCGATGTCGTAGCCGGGGTTGGACGGGTCCGTGAACGCGCACGCCGAACGGCACGGCTGCGTCCCGCCGAGCGCGCCGACCATGGCGAGCCCGACGCCGCCGAGCTCGGCGCTCATCTTGTTCGACAGGAACTGCGGCCAGTCACCGTGCAGCCCGTTGCCGCCGCCCGCGGTCGCGTGCGCCGCGTAGGCCATGAACGTCGCGATCACCGAGCCGCTCTTCGGATCGGTGGCCTGGACTACGCGCACCATCCCGTCCTTGCCCGGTGTCGCGCAGACCTCGGGGCCCGGGTAGGCCGGCTCCTTGTCCTGGTTGAGCGCCTCGCTGCAGGACTGGTTGTAGATCAGGTCGGAGGCGTCGGAGTGACCGGCGCGGACGTTCGCCTTCCGGCGCGAGTTGAACGCGGCCACGATCGCGTCGACGGTCTGGTCGTGGATGTACTGGAGGTACTCGTTGCTCGCACCGCCCCACGCGCCGATCGTGTCCGGCCCCGAGTGCGTGTGGTCGGAGGCGATCAGGACGTGGTCCGCGGGCAGCTTGCCCTTGGTCCGCTGCTCGACGGTCTGTGCGATGTCGCTCAGGCCGTACGGGCCGTCCTCGTACGCCGCGAACATCCCCTGCGTCTCGATGTCGGCAATCGCAATCGCGGTCTTCTTCTGGCCGAAGACGATCGCCCGCGCGGCGATCCGCTCGTCCACCGCTTCGCCCTGGCCCCCACGGCCGACGATCGCGTCCGGAACCAGCGTTCCGGTGCCGAGCCCGAAGCCGCCGAGGTTGACCACCCCGGTCGGCGTGATGTCGCGCGTCGCCGCGCCGACGTCGTAGGTGGCGGCCGCAGCCGGAGCCGCGAACGCGAGTGCCGCTACGAGCGCAGCGCCGGCCATGAAGCGCTTCCCTGCCACGCCCAACTAAACGCGCACAGCAGCGGAAACTTGCTTTCTAAAGGGGGTCAGACCCCCTTTAGAAATCGCCGCCTACTTGACGCAGTCCTTCTTCTGCTCCTCGATCGCCTGCTTCTGCGCGTCGAAGTCCTCCTTGATCGCCTCGCGCGCCTCCTTGTCCTTGCCGGCGGCCTTCTCGGCGGCCTTCTTCTGCTCGTCGATCGCCTTCGCCTGCTCCTCGAGCTCGTCGCAGGACGGAGGAGCCGGCGCGGGCGCCGGCTCGGGCTGCGTCTGCGGCTGTGTCTCTGGCCGTGGCTCAGGACGCTCGGCCGGGGCTGGCGCGGCCGGCGCGGATTCCGTCGTGGCGGGGGCCGGCGCGACCGGGTCGTCTTCGTCGCCGTCGCCGAGCGCCAGCGCGACCGCCACAGCGGCGACTGCCAGGAGCGCGGCGGTCGCGAACATGAGCGGTCGCGGTCCGCGACCAGAGGCCGTCTGCGGGAGCGGTCGGGTCGCCTCGGTCGCACCCACTAGCGCGGCGGCCTCGCGCGCCGAGGCGGGCCGGTCCGCGGGCTCCTCGCGGTCGAGCGCGGCAACGAGTGAAGCCAGGGAGGGAACCGCCTCGGCACCACAGTCGCGCAGGAGAACTCCGAGCGAGTACAGGTCCGATCGCGCCGTGGCGGGTTGCCCGGCCTGGACCTCCGGCGCCATGTACTTGAACGTCCCGATCGCGTGCCCGGTCTGCGTCAGGGCTGTCGCGTCGCTCGGCTTCGCGATCCCGAAGTCGGTCAGGCGAAAGCGGCCGTGGTCGTCGATCAGGACGTTCGCCGGCTTGAGGTCGCGATGGATCACCCCGGCGGCGTGAATGTGCTCGAGCGCGGCGAGCATCTCCTCGGCCAGGCGCTCGACCTCGACCGCGGTGAATCGTCCGTCGCGAATCCGGTCCGCGACCGTGCCACCCGACACCAACTCCATCGCGAGGTACGGCCGCCCGTCCGCGACGGCGAAGTCGAAGATCGTGACGAGGTTGGCGTGATTCAGCCCAGCCGCGACACGCGCCTCGCGCTCGAAGCGTGCGATGTACTCCTCGTCGCCCGCGAGCACGTCGGACAGGACCTTCACGGCGACGTCGCGATGAAGGCGCTCGTCGCGCGCGAGCCAGACCGACGCCATCCCGCCGGCGCCAAGGCGGCGCACAAGCAGGTACCGGTCGTGCCACAGCTGGTCGGCCCTGGGTCCGGTCATCGGGGCCAGAGTAGGGTGCGGCGCCGTGTTAATCGGCGCTCACGTGTCCACAGCAGGCGGTTTGGTCAACGCGCACGCGCGCGGGATCGAGCGCGGCTGCGAGGCGATTCAGGTCTTCAACCAGTCGCCGCGCATGTGGAAGCCGACGCGTTGGAAGGACGACGACATCGCCGCGTTCCTCGAGCTGATGGACGACGGGCCGATCAAGTCCGTCGTGATCCACGCGGTCTATCTGATCAACTGCGCGTCGCCCGGACAAGGAGGTGCGCAAGAAGTCGATCGCCTCCCTCACGCACGCGCTGCAGATGGGCGACGCGATCGGCGCCGACGGCGTCGTGGTGCACCCGGGGTCCACCGCTCGGCGAGCCGCACCCCGAGGCGATCGAACGCGCGGGGCCTGCGTTCACGGCGCGCTCGAGGACAGCGACTCGTGCCTTCTCCTGCTCGAGGACACCGCGGGCGGTGGCAACACGCTGGGTCGCGACTTTGGCGAGCTGCGGACCTGATCGACGCGGCGGACGGCGACAAGCGCGATCGGTATGTGCCTCGACTCGTGCCACCTGCTCGCGTCCGGCTTCGACATCTCGACCGCCGACAAGCTCGACGCCGTGATCGACGAGATGCGTCGAGCAGATCGGCGATCGAGCTGCGTCAAGTGCCTGCACATGAACGATTCGAAGACGCCGCTCGGGTCGAACTCGACCGCCACGCGCCCGCCGGGCGACGGCCACCTCGGCGACAGGGGCTGTGCGGCGTTCCTGTCGGAGTCGCGGTTCGAGGGACTGCCCGCGCTGTTCGAGGGCCCGGGGGTCGAGGGCAAGGCGCCCGCCCTCGTGGACGTCGAGAAGACGAAGGCGCTCAGGAAGAAGGGCCTCGCCGCGCGGAAGCGCCGCAAGCGCTGATCAGCCCAGGTGCTGCAGGTCCGGCCACTGCTCGCTCCATGACCCGCGCGGCGCCTCGCAGACCATGATCGGCTCGCCCTGCTCGTCGTTGTCGACGTCGTCGGCGTTGTCGATGTAGGCCTCGATTCTGCAGCCCTCCAGGTGCGCCGCCATCTCCGCCGGCGACAGGCCGACCGTGATCACCGGGGCCGTCCCGTCGGGGGGTGGGCCCCAATCCCCGTAGGCGTTGTGCCCGCTGTACGGCTGAGGGAGGCCGTAAGCCTCTCCGTACCGCTCGATCGCCCCGGCCTCGCCGTAGTTACCGGTGAGCACCACCGTCCGTTCGGGCTCGCCAAGCTCGCCATGAACACCGCTCACGAGCTCGACGAGCTCGGGCCAACCGATCGTCTCGCCGACGTCGCCGTTCACCGCGACGACCGGATCCGAGTCGTCGGCCGGCAAGACGGGCAATGAGATCGTCGCGCCGGCAAGCGCGCTCAACCCGAGCGCCGTCGCAAGAACCGCCTTCCGCCCGCGGCCCCGCTCGAGCCACGCATCCACCTTCATCGCGCCCGCCGCGAGCATGACCGGAAGCAGCCCGGCGAGGTAATACGGCTTGCCGCCGCTCGCCATGAACACGACCGCGAGCACGACCCACGTCCACGCGAAGAACCTCAGCTCGCGCATCGCCGCATCCCGGAACAGAGCGACGAGGCCCGCGATCCACACCGGCGCGAGCAGTGGGCTGATCAGAAGGAGTTGGAACGGCACGATCGCCCACCACGGCTCGGAGCTCGTCGACCCGCCCGCGGCGATGTCACGCGAGACGTCGATCTGCGGCCAGTCGTGGTCGGCCTGCCACACGATCCACGGCATCCACATCAGTAGCGCGATCGCGGCGCCGCCCCACACGTAGCGGTTGCGCAGCAGACGCTTCGGCCCCGCGATCGCGACGCCCGCGAGTAAGCCGACGGCGAGAAACGCCGGCAGCGGCTTGTTCAGCAGCCCGGCGCCCAGCACGGCTCCGGCGGCGAGCCACAGCCGGTCGTCGCCGGTCCGAAGCGCCCGCACGACTAGCCAGGTGACGGCGGTCCACGCCAGCAGGTCGAACGTCGACGTGCTGAGCAGATGGCCCGTGAAGAGCACGATCACGCCGACAGCGGCGCAACCTGCCGCGATCAGCTCGGCGCGGCGCGTGCCGCCGAGCTCGCGCACGAGCATGCCCGTGAGGAGCACCGTGAGCCCCGCGGCGAGCGCCGACGGGAACCGCAGGACCGTGAGCGAGTCGGCCGAGATCTCGGTCATCGCGCGCGCGATCAGCGGGGTGAGCGGGCCCTGGTCGGCATACGCCCAGTCGAGGTGGTCCCCCGCCGCGATGAAGTAGAGCTCGTCGCGGTGGTAGCCGTAGCCGGACGCGAACACGACGAGCACCAGGCTCACCGCGCCGGCGATGATCAGCATGCGCCTAGAAGTCGCGCAGGTCGAACGCCGCGTCGTCCTCGTGCTCGCCTGCAAGCGGCTCGTAGAACGACGGGTTGACGCAGTCGAACGCGGGGCTGTGGCCGTCGTAGGCGCGCTCGACGGTGGTGCGGCACTGCGGCAGCGGCTTGCCGGTGAGCTTGACCCCACCGAAGCCGAGGCGCGTGCGCTCGGCCTCCTGGAACAGGCCGAAGTCGATCTCGACACGGAACACCTTGTTCATGCAGCCCATGTAGCGCCGCCCCGTCGTCTCATCGTCATAGAGGTAGAGAAAGCGGCAGCCGGAGTCGAGGCAGTGGGACACCTGCACCATCCGGTCGCAGAACGCACAGCACTCGCGGCACTCGTGTCGCTCGACGGGCCGTGCGGCTGGTGCATGTTCCACGCCGCGAGTGTAGCCCCGGGGGCCGCTCAACGCCTTCGCATCACTGCCGTCAAGACGCCAGGTCGTGGCGGCGCCGCGTGGTCGAACCGCTCCCGCCGCCACGCCGCGTCGAACAGACCCTCGCTGCCGCGCTCGTACTCCTCCCTCGACACGACTTCGAACTCGGGCGCGAATAGCTCGCAGACGTCCCAGGAGAGCGACTGCGGCTCGGTCCAGGTCGGGTCATGGCCGACCTCGACCACCAGGACGAGGTGGCCTCCCGGCCGGGTGACGCGCTTGATCTCGGCGGCTGTGCGCTCGAGGTCGTCCACGTGGTCGAGAGCGTTGATGCTTGTGACGACGTCGAACTCCCCGTCGGCGAAGGGCATCGCCTCCGAGCCGGCCGCGACGTACTCCATCGCGTGCGCTCCTGAGCCGAGCTCCCTGTAGTCGTCGGCCAGCGGGTCGAGCCCGACGCGCCGGCTCGCCTCGTCCGCCCACTCGAGGCTGCCGCGCGGGCCGCAGCCGACGTCGAGGACCGCCTTGCCGCGGTAGAAGTCGGCCTCGAGGCCGACGAGGCCCGTGAACAGCATCCGGTAGTGCGCGTTGCCGAGCGTCCCCTCGGCGGCCTTCTGCGCGCGCCAGTACGCGAGCTCGCCTGCTCGCTTCTTGCGGCCGGCCCTGCGCGCAAGCCTGTAGAGACGCCGGATCAGGCCGCCAGCGAGACGACGCCCGTGAGCTCACGCAGCTCGTGCTTGCAGTTCGGCGAGACCCGGAACTCCTCGCCGAGCACGAGCGTCCGCTCGCCGACCTTGAGCCACAGCTCGTAGTCCCCGCGCGCGCCGCACACGACGTGCTTCAGATCCTCGAGGAACGCCGCATCCGCGCCGCCGTCGACCTGGAGCACGATCCGGCGGCGCATCGGCGCGACGTCGGCCTGCTTGCGAGCCTGCTCGACCTCGTCGTCGGTCGGCTCGAACACCTCGACCTCCTGCGCGATCAGCTTGGTCGCCCCGCGCTCGGGATGGTCGACGCGACCGCGCACGAGCAGCACCTTGCCCATGTCGATCTTGCTCTCGTTCGAGGCGTACGCGGAGTTGAAGACGAGGATCTCGACCTGTCCCTCGAGATCGTCGAGGGTGGCGAACATCATCGGGTCGCCCTTCTTGGTCCGGATGCGCTTGCACTCGGCGATCATGCCGCCGACGGTCACCCAGTCGCCGTCCTTCTTGTCGGCCAGGTCCTTCAGGCCGCATTCGACCTTCGCGCGCAGCGCCGGCCGCACCTCCTTGAGCGGGTGCGAGGACAGGAAGAGCCCGAGCGTCTCCTTCTCCCACTCGTTCAGCTGCTTGCGGTCGTCCGCGACGGACGGCACCGGCGGGTGCTGCCTCCCGAACGGGCTTGTGTCTCCCCCGGCCGCCGGCTCGGGATCGTCGAAGATCGACCCCTGGCCAAGCAGCGCGTCCTGCTGTGACTTCGCCCCGGCGCCCTGGGCCTGCGGCATGACCTCGAGCATCCCTGCTCGGGAGGCGCCGAGCGAGTCGAGCGCGCCCGACTTCACGAGGCACTCGACCGCGCGCTTGTTGACCGCGCGGCAGTCCACGCGCTCGCAGAAGTCCCAGATCGACGTGAACGGCCCGCCGGTCTCGCGCGCCTTGATGATCGCGTCGACCGCGGCTCCGCCGACGCCCTTCACCGCCTCGAGCCCGAAGCGGATGTTGCCGCCGATCACGACGAAGTCGTGGCCCGACTCGTTCACGTCCGGCGGCAGCACCTCGATGCCCATCTCCTCGCAGCGCGAGACGAAGAACGGCACCTTGTCCTTGGTCGACATGACCGACGAGATCAGCGCGGCCATGTACTCGGCCGGGAAGTTCGCCTTGAGCCACGCGGTGCGGTAGGCGATCAGCGCGTAGCACGCGGCGTGCGAGCGGTTGAAGGAGTAGTCGGCCGCCGCCTCGTTGATGCCCCAGAGCTCCTCGATGACGCGATCGGAGGTACCCGTCGAGCGCGCCCCCTCGAAGAAGCGGTCGCGCATGCCGGCCATCTTCTTGCGGTCCTTCTTGCCGATCGCCTTGCGCAGGTCGTCCGCCTCGGGGCCGGAGAAGCCGGCGATCGCCTTCGCGATCTGCATCGACTGCTCCTGATAGAGGATCACGGAGTAGGTGGACTCCGTGATCGAGCGCAGGCGCTCGTCGATGTAGGTGACGCCGTCCGGCTGACGCTTGTTGCGCGCGTAGGTGTCGATGTGGCGCATCGCGCCCGGGCGGTAGAGCGCCACGAGCGCGACGAGGTCCTCGAACTCGGTCGGCTTGACCTTCCGGAGGGCGTCGCGCATGCCATCGGACTCGAACTGGAACACGCCGACCGAGTGGCCCCGGGTGAGCATCTCGTACGTCTTCGTGTCGTCGAGCGGGAGCGTCGCCATATCGGGACGGTCGCCGGTGGACTGCTCGATGATGTCGAGCGCCGACTCGATCACGTCCAGGTTGCGCAGGCCGAGGAAGTCCATCTTCAGCAGCCCGAGCTCCTCGATCGGCTTCATCGAGTACTGCGTGACGGTGCGGAGCAGCTTGTTGCCGTCCTCGTCCACCTTGCCGGTGTCCTCCGCGAGCTGGAGCGGCACGATGTTCGTGAGCGGCTCCGGCGCGATCACGACGGCCGCGGCGTGGATCGAGGAGTTGCGCACGATCCCCTCGAGGCCCTGCGCGACCTCGATGATCTGCTTGGCCTGCGGGTCCTCGGCGACCGCGCGCGCGAGGTCCTCCCCCGGCTTAAGGCAGTCCTCGAACGACGGCGGCCGGCCCATGATCGGATCCGGGATCAGCTTCGCCAGCCGGTCGCCCGTGCCGTAGTCGAAGTCGAGCACGCGCGCCGCGTCGCGGGTGGCCGCGCGCGGGAACATGCGGCCGAAGGTGACGATCTGGGCGACGCAGTCGCGGCCGTACTTGTCGGCGACGTAGCGCATGACCTTGTCGCGGCCCTTCACCGAGAAGTCGATGTCGATGTCCGGCATCGACACGCGCTCGGCGTTCAGGAAGCGCTCGAAGAGGAGGTCGTACGCCAGCGGGTCGACCTCGGTGATGTTCAGCGCGTACGAGACGATCGAGCCCGCGGCCGAGCCGCGGCCCGGGCCGACCGAGATGCCGGAGTCCTTCGCGAACTTGACGAAGTCCCAGACGATCAGGAAGTAACCCGAGAAGCCCATGTTCGCGATCACCGCGAGCTCCATCTCGGCGCGCTCGACCGCCTCGGCGGGAATCGGGTCGCCGTAGCGGGCGCGCAGGCCCTCCATCGCCAGCTCGCGCAGGTAGTCGTCCTCGGTCTTGCCCTCGGGCGTCGGGTAGCGCGGGATCAGCCGCCGGCCGAGCTCGATCTCGACGTTGCAGCGCTCGGCGATCTCGAGCGTGTTCGGCACGGCCTCCGGCCAGCGCTCGAACGCCGTCGCCATCTCCGCGTTGTCCTTGAGGAAGAACTCGTTGGTGTCGAAGCTCAGCTTCGGCTGCGACAGGGTCGACTTCGTCTGGACGCACAGGAGCGCCGAGTGGTGGTGGTAGTCCTCGCGGCGCAGGTAGTGGACGTCGGCCGTGCCGACGAGCCGCCCGCCCATCTCCTGGGCGATCTTCGCGATCCCGTCGTTCGCCTTGTTTTGCTCGGCGAGGCCGTTGTTTTGGACCTCGAAGTAGACGTTGTCGGCGCCGTAGAGCTGGACGAGGTCGTCGGCGTGCTTGCGGGCCTCGGCGGGGTTGTCGGCGATGAGCCGCTGGCAGAAGCGCGACTGGAGGCAGCCGGTGAGCGCGATCACGCCCTCGGAGTGGCGGCCGAGCAGCTCGAGGTCGACGTTGGCCTTGCCGCGGCGGTAGCCCTCGAGGAAGCCGTCGCTCGTCAGCTTGACCAGGTTCCGGAAGCCGGTGTCGTTCTGCGCCAGGAGCGTCAGGTGGTTGCGCTCGTAGCGGACCGCGTCGGTCTTCCGGTCGTCGACGAGGTAGGCCTCGAAGCCGAGAATCGGCTTGATTCCGTGCTTCTTGCAGGCCTTGTAGAGCTCGACGGCGCCGTTCATCACCCCGTGGTCGGTGAGGCCGAGAGCGGGCTGGCCGAACTCGGCCGCCCGCTCCGCGAGGGCGTCGATTTTGCACGCGCCATCGAGCAGCGAGTACTCGCTGTGGACGTGCAGATGTGCGCAGGCGGCCGTGCCCATCGGAAGAGTCCAGATTACGGTCGGGAGCGGACGGGGCCGAGGGCCTCGGGGCGGGTCAGCCCGCTATTTGGGAAGCTCTCGCACGGATGCTCTCCAGCGGGCGTACCGCCACCAGACTTCCGGCGCAGGACCTCGAGCGGGCCAGGCGCTTCTACGCCGAGAAGCTCGGGCTCGAGCCGGTCGAGGAGCGGCCCGGCGGGCTGCTCTACCGGTGCGGAGACAGCGAGTTCGCGCTGTTTGCATCCGCGGGCGCCGCCTCCGGCGATCACACGCAAATGGGCTGGGAGGTCGACGACATCGAAGCGACCGTCCGCGAGCTCCGGAGCCGAGGAGTCGAGTTCGAGGAGTACGACTTCCCCGGGATCCGAACGGTCGACGGCATTGCCGACATCGAGGGCAACTACCCGAGCAAGGGCGGCAAGGGCGAGCGCGCCGTGTGGTTTCGCGACAGCGAGGGGAACCTGCTGGGCATCGGCGAGCCGGTGAAATAGGGTCGAGCCATGGGTTTGTACGGCGACCAGGTCCTGCCGCGGATGATCAACTGCCTCTGCGGCCTGAAGATGAACGACCCCCTCCGGGAGCGGACCTGCGAGGGCCTCGAGGGCGACGTCGTCGAGATCGGCTTCGGGTCCGGGCTCAACATCCCGTTCTACCCGCGCGAGCGTGACGCAAGGTCGCGGCGGTCGAGCCGGCCGACATCGGCTGGAAGCTGGCCGAGAAGCGGCTGGCGGAGACGCAGGTGCCGGTCGAGCGAGCCGGGCTCGACGGCCAGTCGCTGCCCTTCCCGGACAACAGCTTCGACTCCGCGCTCTCGACGTGGACGATGTGCACGATCCCGAACATCGACGCGGCCCTGGCCGAGGTTCGCCGAGTCCTCAAGCCAGGCGGAACGCTCCACTTCATCGAGCACGGTCTCGCCCCGGACGAACCGGTGCAGCGCTGGCAGCATCGGCTCGAACCGGTGCAGAAGCGCGTCTTCGGCGGGTGCCATCTCACTCGCCCGATCGTGCCGCTGCTCACGAACGCCGGCTTCACGATCAGGGACGTGGACGTGTTCTACGAGGACGGCGCGCCGAAGTTCCTTGCCGCCGACTCGCTCGGCGTCGCCGTGTCGGCCTAACGGCAACGCCTTACGGCGATTGCGATCAGATCGCTGAGCACGCCCTGGCCGGCGAGCTCGGGGCCGGCCCCGGGTCCGACGATCGTCACCTGACCCAGCGGGTCCGCACGGCAGACGACGGCGTTGTCGGTCCCGTCGATCCCCCAGAGCGGGTCGTCGGCGTCCAGCACGACAGGCTCGACCCGAGCAACGGGACCCTCGACCGTCGTGACCTCGCGAATCCGCTTGCCCTCGGAGACCGCCTGACGCACCTCCTCCTCCGTCACCGTTGAGATCCCGGTGCGGCTCACGTCCTCGAGCCGCAGCTGGCGTCCGAAGACCAAGCCGGAAAGGACCATCGCCTTGGCGACGGCGTCGTGCCCGTCCACGTCGGCGCTCGGATCGCGCTCGGCCAGGCCCTTCCGCTGCGCCCCCGCCAGCGCGTCGGCGTACGTCTCCCCGCGCACCATCTCCGAAGCGATGTAGTTAGCGGTCGCATTGACGACGCCCCGTGCGCCGATCGGGGAGGCCCCGGCCAGCCCCTCTCGCAGGGTGCTCAGGACCGGCGTCCCGGACATGACCGTCGACTCGGCACGCAGCGCAGCCGAGTGGGCCCTTCCCAGCTCGGCGAGCCCCACACCGTGCAGCGCGACGGACCACTTGTTCGAGGTCACCACAGGGATGCCGCGCCCCAGTGCCTCCGCGAGATGCGAACGCCCGGGCTCTCCGCTCTGCGCCGGGCTCTCGCTCACCTCCACGAGCACGTCCGCTTCTGTCTCACGCAACCCCTCGAGCGTCGTGGGCCACCGACGTGCGTCGGGCAGGTCTTTCAGCGACCCGACACCCCGGAGGTCCAAGCCGGACTCCCGGTAGAAGAACCCGTCGCGGCGATTCGCTAGGCCAACGACCGCGAAGCGAACGCCATAACGCTCACCTAGCTCGTCGCCGCGCTCGGTGAGCGCGCGTGCCACCCACTGGCCGACCGTCCCGAAGCCGACGAGCCACAGCCGAAGCGGCTTATCCGTCACTTCTGGCGAGCTTACGGATAGATCGTCCGCAGCCGCGAGGCGTCCGCGACGCGCTCGATCGCGACGGCCTGAGCGGCGGTCCGCCAGTCCGTGCCGAGCCGCTCCTTCGCCTCGCTGACGCGCGCGAAGGCGTCGTCCAGCTGCATCCGCAGGCGCGCCGCCACCTCGGCGCCCTGCCAGGCGAGCTTCTGCTGGTCCTGCACCCACTCGAAGTAGCTCACCGTGACGCCGCCCGCGTTGGCGAGCACGTCCGGGATCACCTCGATCCCGCGGCGCGCGAGGATCTCGTCGGCCTCCGGGGTCGTCGGGCCGTTCGCACCCTCGACGATCCAGCTCGCGTCGATCGCCTCGACGTTGTCCCGCGTGATCTGCTGCTCGACGGCCGCCGGGACGAGGATGTCGCAGGGCTGCTCGAGGATCTCCTGCCGGCCGACCGCGGTGCCCGCGGGGCAGTCGCGCAGGAAGCGGTGCTCGTCGGTCCACTCCTTCACCGCGGCGATGTCGAGCCCATCCGGGTTCACCACGCCGCCGGTCACGTCTGAGACGCCGACGATCGTCGCTCCACGCTGCGCCAGCTCGCGCACAACCGTGCCGCCCACGTTGCCGAGCCCCTGAACCACAACCCGCTGCTCGTCGAGGCGTGCGCCGACGGTGTCCATCAGCTCCTCGATGCAGTAGACGACACCGAGGCCGGTCGCGATGTCGCGTCCCTCGGTGCCGCCGAGGACGATCGGCTTGCCCGTGACGATCTCGGGCACCGGGTGGCCGACCTGCTGCGAGTACGTGTCCATGAACCACGCCATCTCGCGCTCGCCCGTCGCGATGTCGGGCGCCGGGATATCGCGGTCGGGCCCGATGATCGGGAAGATCTCCGACGCGTAGCGGCGAGTCACGCGCTCGAGCTCGCCGTCGGAGAGCCGGTTCGGGTCGCAGCGGACGCCGCCCTTCGCGCCGCCGAACGGCAGGCCCACCAGCGCGCACTTGAACGTCATCCACATCGCGAGCGCGGCGCACTCGCCGAGCGAGACGCCGGGCCCGTAGCGGAAGCCGCCCTTCATCGGCCCCATCGTCAGCGTGTGCTGCACGCGGTAGCCGGTGAACGACTCCACCTCGCCGTCGTCGAGCCGCACCGGGAAGTTCACAACGAGGGAGCGCCGCGGCTCGAGCAGCCGCGCGCGGATCTCGTCCTCGAGCCCGAGGACATCGGCAGCCCGGCCGAACTGGTCCACGGCAACGCGGTACAGCTCGGAATGCCATTCGGAGCCCGGCGAGAGCGCGCGCTCGGCCTCGAGGACGGTCTCCCATCCGCCTGTGCCGCGCCGCTCCGCGGTGGTCCTGCCGTTGACACCCCTGCCGTTGGCGTCCATCAGCCCCGAATTTTCCCTCAGCTGGCGCTGACTAGTCGTCCGAGCTCTGCTTTGCAGCGATTACGCCGCCCATAAGCACGAGCGCGATGACGCCTACGCGCCCCGACCTTGGCCCTGTTCTGGGCGACTTTGTACTTGACGACCCGCGAACCGAGCTGCCAAACGACCCAGCCGAGAAATGTGTAGCCCTTGACTCCCATGCCTCAGGTCATACCTCAGACGGGCTCGAGCCGAACATGCGGCTCGGGCGGGAGCTCGAGCTGAATGGAATCTCCCGGGCGCACCTCGCCTCCCTCGAGCACGACGCCCATCACGCCCGACTTCCGGACGAGCTCGCCGTCGGCGTCGCGGTCGAGGACGGCCTTCATCAGCCCGGGGGCGATCTCGTCGAGCTGGGCGCACGGGTTGCGCAACCCCTTCACCTCGACCACCGCCTCGCTACCCAGGCGCAGGCGCGCGCCCGTGGGCAGGGCGAGCAGCTCGACGCCGCTCGTGGTCACGTTCTCGCCCATCTGGCCGGGCGCGACCTCGAAGCCCTGGCCGGCGAGCTCCTCGTGCAGCTCGGCGTGGATCAGGTGGACCTGGCGCAGGTTCGGCTGCGTCGGGTCCTTGCGCACGCGTGAGCGGTGCTTGACGGTCGCACCGGCGTGCACGTCGCCCTCTACGCCCAGGCCCGCGACGAGCACGATCGCCTGCGCGTTTTCCTTGCCGATCCCGTGCAATGTGCCGGCGCTGACTGCTTCGACCTTCATTGGGGCAAGTTCTACAGATCCCGCCGCGTTGGCTCTCGAGCAGGGCCACAACACAACACGGAGGATGCTGACCATGACTCTGATTGGCCTCGCTCTCGGGGCACTGCTTCTGAGCCTCGCGCTGTCGGTTCTGACCGGGAAAGCGATCCGCGGCGTTTCCCACGACCCGCTCGACTACGAGGGATCCGCGCACCCCCCAGCCACACGACCCGCGCTACGGCTCGTGCCTCCGGTTGCGGATCCCGTAGGCCATCCGCGACTGGAGCGTCCAGAGCTCGATGAAGCCCGGGCTCGACTGCTGCGAGAACAGCCCGCCCGACTCGCCAAAGCTCGCGAGCTCCGCGTCGTACAGCGCGTTCGGTGACTCGCGCCGCACGGCCTTGCAGCTGCCGCGGTAGAGCTGGAGCGTGACCTTGCCGGTCACCTGCTCGTTGACCGAGTCCATGAACGCGTTCAGGTTCTCGAGCAGCGGCTCGTACCAGAGCCCGGCGTAGACGAGGAACGCCCACTGCTCGTCGAGCGCGGGCTTGAAGCGGTTCTGGTGGATCGTCCCGACGAGCTTCTCGAGCTCGCGGTGCGCGGTGAGGACCAGCTCGGCGGCCGGCACCTCGTAGAGGTCGCGCACCTTGAGGCCCACGATCCGGTCCTCGATGTGGTCGACGATCCCGACCCCGTGGCGGCACCCGATCTCCGCCGCGCGCTCGAGCAGCGGCACGAGCTCCAGCCGCTCGCCGTCGATCGCCACCGGCCGGCCCTGCTCGAACTCGAGCTCGACCAGCTGGGGCTCGTCGGGGGCCTCGCGGGGGTCGGCCACCAGCTCGAAGACGTCGTCGCGCGGCGGCTCGCCCAGGTCCTCGATCGGGCCGCCCTCTGACGAGCGGCCCCAGAGGTTGTCGTCGATCGAGTACGGCGGCGCCTCGGTGCCCCCCTTGACGGGGATCCCGTGCTCGCGCGCGTAGGCGATCTCCTCCTCGCGCCCCATCGCCCAGTTGCGCACGGGCGCGACGATCTTCATGTCGGGCGCGTACGCGAGCACGGCCGAGTCGAGCCGGACCTGGTCGTTGCCCTTGCCGGTGCAGCCGTGGGCGATCGCGTCGCAGCCCGCCTCGCGCGCCTTCTCGACGGCGATCCGCGCGATCAGCGGCCGGCCGAGCGCTGTGAAGAGCGGGTAGCCGCCGCCGTAGAGCGCGTTCGCCTTGATGGCCGGCAGCACGTACTCCTCGGCGAACTGCTCGCGCGCGTCGACGATGAAGCACTCGACCGCGCCGAGGTCCTTGGCCTTGCCCTCGATGACCTCGTAGTCCTCGCCCGGCTGGCCCAGGTTGAGCGTGAGCGTGGCGACCTCCGCGCCGTACTCGTCCTGGATCCACTTGAGCATCACGCTCGTGTCGAGCCCGCCGCTGTAGAGCAGCAGTACACGCCCGACTTCGCCGGGGCCGGCCTCGTAGGAGCCGAGGGGACGCTGCTCGTTAGCCATAGGGCGCCGAAGCCTACGGGGCGCGCTTGATCACCCGAGGCGCCCGACCGCGTCCTCGCGCGTGAACGAGAACACGAGCTGCGTGATCTTGCCGTCCTCGACCCGCGCCCCCACGTGCGCCGGGTACCGGGTCTCCGTCCCGCTCTCTCTGCCGCGTGCGTACTGCTCGCCCGCCCCGTGGTAGCGCCCGCCGCCGAGGTCCTCGATCTCGTCGACCCTCACCGAGTAGAACTCCCAGGCGCCCAGGAACCCCTGCATCCAGCGCCGCACGCCCGCCGGCCCGTGGCCCGAGTACTGGCCCTCCGGCTCCACGGTCGTGAAGGCCATGTTCTCCGCGTAGAGCGTTACGCCACGGCTGAAGTCCCCCCGCTCCCAGCCGTCGAACATGGAGCGCAGGAGCTCAACGTCGGACACCTTCTGAGCGTACATCGCACTTCCCTATCCTTGTGCGGATACGCACGTGATTAGGCGCAAATAGGCAGGATCCGACCGAGCCCCGCCGTACCGTCGTCTACAAGCGACCCCCAGGAGGGACCAGATGGCCCAGGGTTACTGCGTGAAGGAAAAGAAGAAGGTCGAGATCAAGGACCCGCAGCAGGTCAAGCTCAAGAACGGGCGTGACGCTGTCCAGGGCACCTGCCCTGACTGTGGGACCAAGATCTTCAAGATGGGCAAGCTGTAGCGCTTGAGCGAGTGCCGGCGGCGCCCCGCTAGGGCGCCGGGACGCCGTCGGCCGCGCTCCGCAGGGCCGCGATGTCGAGCTTGCGCATCTTCTGCATCGCCTCGAACGCCCGCTGTGCCCGCTCCGGGTCGGTGTCGTCGCTGAAGAGTTCCTCCATCCCCTCCGGGACTACCTGCCAGGAGAGGCCGAAGCGGTCCTTGAGCCAGCCGCAAACGCTCTCCTCGCCCCCGCCCTCGATCAGCTTCTCCCAGTAGTAGTCGACCTCATCCTGGTCCTCGCAGCTGATGGAGAGCGAGATCGCCTCGTCGAACTTGAACTGGGGGCCGCCGTTGATGCCCACGAAGTGCTGTCCGTTCAGCTCCCACTCGACCGTCAGGACCTCCCCGGCCTTTCCGCTGCCCTGCGGGGTAGTGCGTCTTGTCGACGATGCGCGAGTCCTTGAAGACGGAGACGTAGAACTCGGCGGCCTCCTCGACATTGCCGTCGAACCACAGGTTCGGGGTGATCTTCTGCCCATTGGTTTCTCCTCTCCGGGGGGTTCAAGTGTTAGACGGCCGTTTGCGGGCAAACTCATCGGAGAACGCACCTAGGAGGGGCAGATGGAGCAGCACAACGGCGAACGGCCGGTTGGCGAGATCGTCAAGGACGCAACGCAACAGGCGCAGACGCTGATCCGCCAGGAGGTCGAGCTGGCGAAGGCCGAGCTGAGCGAAAAGGGCAAGCGCGCCGGGATCGGCGCAGGGATGTTCGGCGGAGCGGGCCTCTTCGGCCTGTTCGCCTTCGGAGCGCTGACCGCGGCGTTCATCGGAGCGGTGGACCTGGCGGTGCCCTTCTGGGCAGCGGCGCTGATCGTTGCCGCGGTCTACGGAGCGATCGCGGGTGTCCTCGCGCTCACCGGGAAGAACAAGGTCCAATCGGCGACACCGCCGGTACCGGAAGAGGCAGTCGACAGCGTGAAGGAGGACGTCGCGTGGACGAAGCAGCGCGCACAAGCGGGCCGCCGGTAGGCGAGGAAGAGAACGGGCGCACGCCGGATCAGATCCGCGCGGATATCGAGGAGACCCGGCGAGAGCTGGGCGACACCGTCGAGGAGCTCGCGGCGAAGACCGACGTCAAGGCCCATGCGCAGGCGAAGATCGACGAGATCAAGCAGAGCCGAACGCCGCTGATCGCGGCCGGCGTCGTCGTGGCGATCGCGATCGGCGTCGTCCTGATTCGGCGCTAAGTTCGGGCCGATGAAGAAGCCGACCCTGATAGTGCTGATGCTGGCCCTGGTCGCCGCAGTCGTCTGGAGACTGCGAGCCGAGCCCGGCCAGGAGGAGGTCGTCGCCCAACGGCCGCTCGACTCGATGACGCGGGATGAGCTCTACGAGCTCGCGCGCGAGCAGGGCATCCCCGGCCGCTCGCGGATGAAGAAGACGGAGCTGCGTACCGCCCTCAGTCGGGCGGGACGTTCTGGTTGAGCCGGAACAGGTTCTCCGGGTCGTACTTCCGCTTGAGCGCCTTGAGCCGGTCGTACTTCGCCGCGCCGTAGGCCTCTCGCACGCGCTCCTCCCCCTCCTCCATCAGGAAGTTCACGTAGACGCCATCGTGATGCGGCGCAAGCGCTGACCAGAAGTCGCGCGTCCACTGCCGCTCCTCGTCGAAGCCCTCGGGCCCCTCGGTCATGCTCGTCAGGTTGAACGTGTGGCCGGCGCCGCGGCTCGTGAACGCCGTGTCGTCGTCTGCGACGCGGGCGACCGCGCCGCCCATCTGCCAGATCGGGAAGGTCGTGAGCGGCGACTTGATCCGCATCGCGTGGTCGACCGTGATGTCGATGACCTCGTCCGTCAGCTCGCCGACGTCGCAGGCGCGCATGTAGTACCAGCGGCCGTGCGGGAACGAGGGGTCGAACATCCCCTGGTGCTCGAGGTACGGCTTCGGCTGGCAGAGGTCGAGCACCGGCGAGCCGAGCTCCTTCAGCGGCTTCAGGACGCGCTCGCCCTCCTCGATCGGGCCCGCGTAGCAGGACACGACCGCCACCACGAGCTTCCCGTGCAGCTCCTGCGGGATGAAATCGAGCGGCGGGGCTTTCCGGTGGATCACGATCGTCATCAGCTCGTCCGGTGCCTCGGCGATCCAGTCGCGGTAGAAGCGGAGCACCTTCGGCGAGTCCTCGATCGGCCAGAAGATCGGGCCCGCCAGCACCTGCGGGCCAAGTGGGTTGAGGTTGAACTCGAACTCGGTGACGACGCCGAAGTTGCCGCCGCCGCCGCGGAGGCCCCAGAAGAGGTCGGCGTTCTCGTCCTCGGCAGCGCGGACGACCTCGCCTTCGGCGGTGACCATCTCGACCGAGCGCAGCTGGTCGATCGTCAGGCCGAACTTCCGCATCAGCCATCCGATGCCGCCCCCGAGCGTGAGGCCGGCGAGCCCGGTGTGCGTGACGATCCCCGCCGGCGCCGCCAGGCCGTGGGCCTGCGTCGCCACGTCGAGCTGGCCGAGCAGTGTGCCCGCCTGCGCCTTGGCCGTCTTCGCCTCGGGATCGACCTCCACGGCCGTGAGGGCGCCCATGTCGAGAACCACCCCGCCGTCGCAGACCGACAGCCCGGGGAAGCTGTGGCCGCCACCGCGGACCGCCAGCGGCAGGCCCGTCTGGCGCGCGAACCGGATCGCGCCGATGACGTCCTCGGTGCCCGCGCAGCGGGCGATAAGGGCCGGATGACGGTCGATCGAGCCGTTCCAGACCTTGCGGTGCTCGTCGTAGCCGGCGTCGCCGGGCTGGACGAGCTCGCCTTGGAACGACGCGGTGAGCTCCTTTACGGCGGCGGGGTCCAGTTGCGCTGTGGCCATGGCGTTTAGCGTCTCACGGAATAGCCGAGCATGCACGTCATAACGCGATGTCCGACCCGGACGAGATCGAGCGCTTCTACGACCGCGCAAGCGATCTGATGCGAGCGCTCCTGAGCGAGCTGGCCCAGGCGCCGGATCGGCCGCGTCCTTTCCCAGACATCGAGGACGCGCTCGGATGGCCGCGCCGTCGGATCGCATCGGTCTTGGGCGGCGTCTCGCACATGCGCCACACCGAGTTCGGCGGTCGCCGCCCGTACCGCTTCCACGACGAGCGCCAGGCCGCGTCCGGGCGCTGGGAGATGTGGACGGACTCAGGCCAGGCGCGGATAATCAGAGACACGGCTGAAGCGCCCGAAGGGAGGAGCGTTCCATGACATTGCTGCGACTCATCAAGGGATCGCCTGGCAAACCACTTCACCCGCCACTGACCGATGCGAGCATCGGCGCCTATACCGTCGGTGTCGCCGCCTTGATCGCCGGGGCGGCCGGGCTCGAGGAAGCCGAAATGTCGCACGCCGCACTGATCGCGATCTCGTTCGGACTGCTCGTGGCGGCGCCGACCGCGATCACCGGGCTGCTCGACTGGCTGGACCTGCCGAAGGGGACGCCGGCGCGCCAGGCGGCGACGATCCACCTGTTCGTGATGGTGACTGCGACCGTCCTGTTCGCACTGACCTGGCTTGCGCAGCGCCCGGGCTACAACGACGACGAGGTCCGCACGCTGGCGCTCGTGCTCGGAATTGCCGCCGAGACGCTGCTGGCGGCGGGCGGAAACATCGGTGGTGCGAACGTCTTCGTGTACGGCATCCGCGTGCTGGGTCGCCCCGACACTCCCGTGGCGAAGGCGCTCAACCCGCTCGGGGTTCCCGACGAAACGTCGTCTGCCCGTGTGGATCCTTCGCAAAGGCCATGACCTTCGCCGGCTCGATCCGGAACACGGCCGCCCCACCTCCGTCGGAGTGGCGGAACATCCCGTCGTAGACATCGAAGTGCCATTCGCTGCCGTACTTCGCCACCCAGGCCTCCGCGAGCTGTTTTAGCCGCTCCTCGTCGTCGATCCGGACGGCGCGGCCCTCGACCACGATGTCAAGGCCCTTCGCCCAGGTGTTGTTGCCCGTCGTGAGCGCGACGTTGTCGTTGTGCTGCAGGTTGCGCCCCTTCTGCTCCTCGAGCCCGGTGCAGAAGTAGACGGCGTCATCCGCGGCGACGCCGATCAACGGCGTCACGTGCGGCCGCCCGTCGGGGCGGACCGTGGTGATCCAGTAGAGCTCCGCGTGCTCGAGCACGCCGAAGGCGTCCTCCCACGTGGTCGCCTGCGCCTCGGGGTCGCTGAATCGCTTGTCGATCTTTCCGTTCATGCTCGTATGACTCGCGTGCGCCGCAAAAGTGATCGGTCCGCCGGGACCCGCGATATGCGCGGGTGAGGGCGGAATGGTCGCTAGGCAAGCGCCTCGCGCAGACGGCCGAGCGCTTCCGCGATCTCGTCGCCGGACACCGTCAACGGCGGCAGCAGGCGGATCGTCGTCGGGCCCGTCGCGTTCGTCACGAGGCGTTGCTCCAGCAGGAGCCGCCTCGCGACGTCCGGGGCGTCCGGGATCTCGAAGCCGAGCATCAGCCCGCGACCGCGCACGTCCTCGAGGCCGAGGTCGCGGAGCCCCTCGGCGAGCGTCTCGCCCTTGTCGGTGACCTCGACCAGGAGCTGGGCGTCGGTTACGACGTCGAGCACCGCGTTCGCCGCGGCGGCGATCACGGGCCCGCCCGCGAACGTCGAACCGTGGTCGCCCGCCTCGAGCACATCCGCGTGTTCGGGCGACGTGACGCAGGCACCTATCGGCAGCCCGCCACCGAGGCCCTTCGCCACGGTCATCAGGTCGGGCTTCACCTGGACGTGCTGCCACGCCCACATCTGCCCCGTGCGCCCCATGCCGCACTGGATCTCGTCGAACACGAGCAGGGCGCCGTGCTGGTCGCACGCGTCGCGCGCGGCGCGCAGGACCTCCTCCGGGATCGGGTGGATCCCCGACTCGCCCTGGATCGGCTCGATGATGACGGCGGCCGTCTCGCCGTCCACCGCGCCGGCGACCGCCTCCGGGTCGTCGCGCGCGACCGCGGTGAAGCCCGGCACGAGCGGCGCGAACGGCGCCTGCTTGGTCTCCTGCGGCGTGGCCGACAGCGCGCCGTAGGTGCGGCCGTGGAACCCGCCCTCGAGCACCACGATCCCTCCCCCGCGCTTGCGCTTGCGCGCGAGCTTGATCGCGCACTCGATCGCCTCGGCGCCCGAGTTCGTGAAGAACACCTTGCCGCCGAGCGACGCCTTCGACAGCCGCTCGGCCAGCCGCATCCCGGGCTCCGTGTAGTAGAGGTTGCCCACGTGCGCGAGGCGGCCGGCCTGCTGCCATACAGCCTCGACCCAGTGCGGGTGTGCGTGCCCGATCTGCGTGACCGAGATCCCGGCCAGGAAGTCGAGGTACTCGATGCCGTCGGCATCCCACAGTCGCACGCCGTCGCCGCGCACGAACTCGACCGGGTTGCGCGCGTACGTGCCCATCACGTACTCGCGCTCGAGCGCCTGGAGCTTCTCTAGGGCCAAAGCTTCGTCCCGATCCCTTCGTCCGTGAAGAGCTCGAGCAGCAGCGAGTGCGGCCGGCGCCCGTCGACGATGTGCGCGTTCTCGACGCCGCCCTGCAGCGCGTGCACGCATGCCTCGAGCTTCGGGCGCATTCCGCCGCTGACCTGTGACAGCCGCTCGCCGACCTCGGCCGCGGTCGCCTGTGAGATGCGCTCGCCGTTCTCGTCGAGCCAGGCCTCGACGTCGGTCAGGAAGATCACCTTGAAGGCGCCCATCGCCTCGGCGATCGCGCCCGCCGCCGTGTCGGCGTTCACGTTGTACGAGTTGCCCTCGGCGTCGGCCCCGACCGATGCGATCACCGGTATGTAGTCCTGCGCGATGTGATTCAGCACGTCGACGTCCACGTGCTCGATCTCGCCCACGAGTCCGATGTCCACGTCCATCGCGGCCTTGCGCACACGGAACAGGGAGCCGTCGTCGCCGCAGATCCCGACGGCGGACTGGCCGTGCCGATTCAGCCGCAGGACGATGTCCTTGTTCTGCTTGCCGACCAGCACCATCTTCGCCACCTCGACCGTGGCCTCGTCGGATACGCGCAGGCCCTCGTGGAACTTGACCTCCATCCCGAGCCGCTCCATGTACTTGGTGATGTCGGGCCCGCCGCCGTGGACGACGATCGGGTTCATCCCGACGTACTTGAGGAGCACGACGTCGCGGGCGAAGTCCTCCTTCAGCGTGTCGTCGGTCATCGCCGCGCCGCCGTATTTGATGACGACCGTCTGGCCGTCGAAGGCGCGGATGTAGGGCAGCGCCTCGAGAAGCGTCTCGACGTCTCTCACTGGATGGTCCTTTCCTGGCCGGCGTGCTCGCGGGGGCGCGAAAACCGAGCTGGCCAAGGACGCAGGGTGAAGTCAATGCAGGACTGCATTGACGAACCCGAGGACGCCGGTCCAGCGAAGGTTTGCAGCGTCATCCGTGGGTGCGGTGGTCGGGGAAGGGCCATCAGCTCGTGTAGCTCGCGTTGTAGGTCACGTACTCCTCCGACAGGTCGCTGAAGAACACCTCGGTCTCGCCTCCCTCGCCCGGCAGTGTGAGGATGAACTCCACCTCGTCGCCCAGCATCGCCTTCTCGAGATCCGCAAGCTCGTCGGGCCCGATGTCGATCGCGTCGCCGGCCGACACGAGCTGGCGACCCTCGATCTCCAGGTCGACGACGAACGGCGCGCCGGGCGGGAACGCCTGGCCGGCCGCCTGGAGGATTCGGCCGAAGTTCGGATCGCCGCCGTGGAGCGCGGTCTTGACGAGCGGCGAGTCGGCGATCGAGCGCGCGACCGCCTCGACGACCCCGTCTGCGCCGTGCACCACGATGCGGCCCACCCGCTCGCAGCCCTCGCCGTCGTGGACGATCTCGAGCGCGAGCTGGCGCAGCAGCGCGTCCATCGCCTCGCCGAGAGCGAGCTCGTCCGGGGTCTGCGGCTCGATCCGCACCCCGGAGGCGCCGTTCGCCATCGCGAACACCGTGTCGCTGGTGGACAGCTGGCCGTCGACCGAGATGCGGTCGAACGAGCGCCTCACGCAGACGCCCGCGAGCAGGTCGATCGTCTCCGCGGCGAGCTCGGCGTCGGTCTGGATGAAGCAGAACATCGTCGCGTGGCGCGGCGAGATCATTCCCGCGCCCTTCGCCTGCGCGGCGAGGCGCACCGACTGGCCCGACGGCAGCGCCACCTCCAGGCACGCCCGCTTGGGTCCCGCGTCGCTCGTGAGAATCGCCTCCGAGAAGTCGCCCGCGTCCTTGCTCAGTGCCCCGCACGCCGCCCTCGCTCCGCTCACGACCTTGTCGCGCGGCAGCTCGAGCCCGATCACGCCCGTCGATGCGACGCCGACCTGGTCAGGTTCGAGCTCGAGCTCGTCGGCTACCGCCTGCTGCATCGCGCGCGCCGTCTCGAGGCCGCGGTCGCCGTCGCCGACGTTCGAGCAGCCCGAGTTGGCCACGACCGCCCGCAGGCCGTCGAGCCGCGCCTCCTTCGACGCGATCACCGGCGCGCCGACGCGGGCGTTCGTGGTGAACCGTGCTGCCGACGTCGTCTCGTCGAAGGACGCGAGCACGCCGACGTCGAGCCCCTTCGGCTTTATCCCCGCGGCGGCGCCGGCGGAGCAGAAGCACTTCGGAAGCGCGTCCGGCTCGAGCTCGGTGACGTGCTCGGGCTTCTCTACCCAGCGAGAGCGGAAGAACGTCACCGGAGTCCCTCCGTCTCGTCATACCCGAGCATCAGGTTCAGGTCCTGCACCGCCTGGCCCGCCGCGCCCTTCCAGAGGTTGTCGATCGCCGCGAACGCAATCACCGTTCCGTTGACGGCGGTGGCATGGATCCGGCACAGGTTCGTGTCGCGCACGTCGCGCACGCCCGGCGGCGAATCGACGAGCTCGACGAACGGCTCGTCGCGATACGCGTCTTCGAACAGCGCGCGCACCTCGTCTGCCGTGATATCGCGGTTGGGCGTGACGTAGCAGCTCGCCATCAGCCCCTGGTCGATCGGCAACAGGTGAGGCACGAACGTCGCCGGACCGAAGTACGCGTCGAGCTCCGCCTGGTGGCGGTGTCCCTCGACCTTGTAGGGAGTCACGTTCTCGGCGACCGACACGAAGTGGGTGGTCTCCGTCGCCTCGCGCCCCGCGCCCGACACGCCCGACTTCGCGTCCACGAAAGTCTGGCTCGCGATCTCCTTCAGCGGCAGCAGCGCGAGCAGCGCCGCCGTCGGGTAACAGCCGGGCGCGGCGACCAGGTCCGCCTCGCGGATCTCGTTCGCGGTTCATCTCGGTCAGGCCGTAGACGGCCTCGTCCAGCAGCTTCGGCGCGGGATGCGGCCCGTACCAGCGCTCGTAGAGCTCGAGCGGCACGCGGAAGTCCGCGGACAGGTCGACGACCTTCAGGCCGCGCGACCGCAGCTCCTCCACAGTCGGCGCCGACGCACCGTGCGGGTACGCGACGAGCGCCGCGTCGCACGCCTCGGCAACGCGGTCGGCGTCGAATGTCTCGAGCTTGCGGTCGACGCGATAGCGCGGGTAGAGGTCCGCGAGCACGCGACCGGCGTCGCTTCGCGCCGTGACCACGTCGAGCTGGAGCCGCGGATGGCGCTCGACGAGGGCCGCGCACAGCGCGCCGGCGAATCCGGACGCCCCGACGACAGCAACGCTAGCCACGGAGCTTCCCTCCCAGCTCGGCGAGGTCCTGCTCGATCCGTACGCGCAGCTCGGCCACCTCTTCATCGGTGAGCGTGCGGTCGGGCGCGCGGAACTCGAGCCGCAGCGCGAGCGACTTGCTGCCCTCGCCCACCTGCTCGCCGCGGTAGACGTCGAACAGCCGCAGCCGCTCGAGCAGCTCGCCGCCGGCTTCCTGCACCGCGGCCTCGACGTCGGCGGCCGGCACGTCGTCGTCGACGACCACCGCGATGTCCTGCACGACGGCTGGGAAGGTGGACACGGCGCGGTACCCGTGCGCCCCTGGCGGGATCTCGGCGAGCGCGCCGAGGTCGACCTCGAACGCCGCGCCGCCCGGCAGGTCCCACGCGCGCGTCACCAGCGGGTGCAGCTCGCCGACCCAGCCGAGCTTCTGCTCGTCATCGCCGACGACCACGCTGGCCGACCGGCCGGGGTGCAGAAACGGCCGCTCGCCCGGCTCGACCATGAACGGGGCCCGGATCGAGTCGAGCAGTCCCTCGAGCACGCCCTTGGCGGCGAAGAAGTCGCCGGGGACGTACGCGGCCAGGTGATGGCGCTCGGCTGCGGGCACAGCACCGCGCGGCGAGCCGTCACCGGGCGAGTCGAGCGGCCCGGCCATCCGGTACACGCGCGCGGACTCGAAGTACGAGGCGCCCAGCCGGCCATAGGCCACGTTGCGCGCGGCGACGTCGAGCAGGCCGGGCAAGAGCAGCGGTTTCATCACCGACTGGTCCTCGCTGAGCGGGTTCGCGACCCGCAGCAGCGGCACGTTGCCGAGCCGCAGGCGCTCCAACGTTTCGGCCGCGGTGAAGCTCCACGTGACCACCTCGAACAGGCCGCGGTCGCGCATGGCGTCCTCCATACGCCGCTGAAGCCGCTGCGCCTGGGTGAGCCCGCCGACTGCCTTCTCGCGCGCGGGGAGGGTCGTCGGCAGCTTGTCGAGGCCGTAGATCCGCGCCACCTCCTCGACCAGGTCCGCCTCACGCTGCACGTCGGCGTCGCGGAACCCGGGGATCTCGATCTCCATCTCGTCGGCCGGCGATGGCACGTCGAAGCCGAGTCGCGTGAGGATCGCGGCGGCCTCGTCGACCGGGATCCGCTCGCCGAGGAGCTTCTCGACGCGCGCGGAGCGCAGCGCGACCGTCCGTGGCGGCAGTGGCTCCGGGTACGCGTCGATCGTCCCCGGCACCATCCGCGCGCCGCAGAGCTCGACCATCAGGCGCGCGGCGAGCCGCTGCGCGGCAATCGACTGGTCGGGATGCAGCTGCTTCTCGAACCGCGCGCTCGCCTCGGAGCGCAGCCCGAGCCGCTTCGACGTCTCGAGGATGTTCGGTCCGACCCACGTCGCCATCTCCATCAGCACGCGCGTGGTCTTGTCCGAGACCTCCGAGATCTGGCCGCCCATGATCCCCGCGATCCCGCTCGGCCCCTCGGCGTCGCACACCATCGCCATGTCGGGATCGAGATCGCGCTCGACGCCGTCGAGCGTCGTCATCTTCTCGCCCGGCTTCGCCCGCCGCACGATGATCTGCTTGCCGCGCACCTCGTCCAAGTCGAACGCGTGGACCGGCTGGCCCGTCAGCAGCATCACGTAGTTGGTGATGTCCACGACGTTCGAGATCGGCCGCTGGCCGGCAGCCGTCAAGCGCTGCTTCAGCCACAGCGGCGACGGCCCGACCTTGACGTCCTCGAACACGCGGCCGGTGAAGCGCAGGCATATCTCCGGGTCCGCGATCTCGATCGAGACGTGGTCCTCCGCGCTTGTCGTTGCCCGACGGCTCGGCGTCCGTCGTCCGTCGGGTCCGGCGCGAGCGGCGCGCCCTGTGGCTGCGTGCAGCTCGCGCGCCACTCCGTACACGGACAGGCAGTCGGGACGGTTCGGCGTGATTTCGAGCTCGATCACCTCGTCGGCAATCGGCAGGTGCGGCGCGAGCGGCTCGCCCGGCTTGAGGTCGCCGTCGAGCACCATCGTCTCCGAGTGCTCCTCGGAGATGCCGACCTCGTCCTCGGCGAGGATCATCCCGCTCGACTCGACGCCGCGGAGCTTTGCCTTCCCGAGCTTGGTGCCGTCGGGCATGAGCGCACCCGGCCGCGCGACCGCGACGATCTGCCCCGCCGCGACGTTGGGCGCGCCGCAGACGATCTGCTCGGGCTCGCCCGCGCCGATGTCGACCTTGCAGACCGTCAGCCGGTCGGCGTCCGGGTGCTGCTCGGCTTCGAGCACGCGGCCGACCACGAAGCCGTCGGTGTCCCCCACCCCGGCACGCTCGATCCGCGCCACCTCGGTGCCGGTCAGGTCGAACCGCTCGGCGATCTCGGTCGTCGAGAGATCGGGCGAGCAGTACTCGCGCAGCCAGGCGACCGGCACCCTCATCCGAACTGCTCCAAGAAGGGGAGGTCGTTGTCGAAGAAGAGGCGCAGATCGGGTACGCCGTGCTTGAGCATCGCGATCCGCTCGATGCCCATCCCGAATGCGAAGCCCTGGTAGCGCTCGGGGTCGTAGTCGACGAACCCGAACACGTTCGGGTCGACCATCCCCGAGCCGAGGATCTCGATCCAGCCCGAGCCCTTGCAGAGGTTGTCCCGCCCGCCGTCCGGCAGCACGCCGCTGCCGCCGCAGGCGAAGCACGAGATGTCCACCTCGACGCTCGGCTCGGTGAACGGGAAGTAGTGCGGCCGCAGCCGGATCTCGCGCTCGGGGCCGAAGATCGCGCGCGCGAACTCGAGCAGCACACCCTGGAGGTCGGCCAGCGTGATGTTCTCGTCGACCGCGAGCCCCTCGACCTGGTGGAACATCGGGGTGTGCGTGGCGTCCGAGTCGCGCCGGTACGTCTTGCCCGGGATCACGATGTAGATCGGCGGCTCCTGCGCCTCCATCGCGCGCGTCTGCATCGGCGACGTGTGCGTGCGCAGGAGCACGTCGTCCGAGAAGTAGAAGGTGTCCTGCAGCATCCGCGCCGGGTGACCCGGCGGGTGGTTCAGAGACGTGAAGTTGTAGTAGTCGTACTCGACCTCCGGCCCCTCGGCGACCTTGAAGCCGAGCCCGATGAAGATGTCCTCGATCTCGCGCCGGGTCTCCGTGATCAGGTGCAATCGGCCGGCGGGCCGCGGCGGGTCGCCCGGCAGGGTCACGTCGATCCGGTCCTCGGCGAGGCGAGCGTCGAGCTCGGCGTCCTCGAGCTGGCGGATGCGGCTCCCGATCAGCTCCTCGAGCGCCTGCCGCACGGCGTTCGCGGCCTGGCCGACCTTCCCGCGCTCGTCCGGCGGCAGCTCGCCGATCGAGCGCAGCGCGGCGGTCAGCTCCGACTTGCGGCCCAGGTACTTGACCCGGGCCTCCTCGAGGTCCTTCACGGACGAGGCGGCGGCCACGTCCTTCTCCGCCTGCGCGCGGATCGCTTCGAACGTGTCAGCCATTCGCGGCCATCCTACGTCCGAGCTCGTACAGCGCCACGGTCGCCGCCATCGCGGCGTTCAGCGAGTCGGGACCGTCTTCGCGGATCGGTATGCGCGCCCTCACGTGAGCCGCATTCAGCGCGTCTGGGCCCAGCCCTTCCCGCTCCGCTCCGACCATCACGACCACAGGGCCGTCCAGCTCGATCTCGCCCAGGGTCTGGTCCGCGTCGCGGTGGAGCGCGAGCCGCGTGCCGGGCAGCTCGTCGGCGGCGGCCCGAGCCGGCGGCCGCGCGAAGATCGAACCCATGCTCGCGCGCACGGCCCTCGCCCCGAAGGGGTCGGCGCAACGCGGCCCGATCACGACCGGCCCGTCGCACAGCGCGTGCGCGGAACGGATGATGGTGCCGATGTTCCCGGGGTCCTTCACGCCGTCGAGCCAGACCGACAGCGCGCCGCCGGGCTCGGACCAGCGCTCCCGGTAGACGCCGATCGCCCGCGTCCCCGACCCGAGCGTCGAGGCGTCGGCGAGCAGCTTCTCGTCCACGTCGATCCCCGCGCGCAGCACGTACTCGGGCTCCCACCCGGCCTCGACCAGGTCTTCGCCCTCGGCGATGAACCGGTCCGTCCGCTTGCGGCTGCGCGCGAGCTTGCGGATCTCCTTGAGCTTCTGGTTGTCGGGTGAAGTGATCATCTGGGCACAAAAAAGGGCGCCTCTTGCGAAGCGCCCCGGGAAGAAGGTCTGGCTGCGGCTAGGCGGCAGCCTCCCGGGCACGCTCGGCAAATCGGCGGAACGTCTCCGGGTCACGGACGGCGATGTCGGCGAGCACCTTGCGGTCGAGCTCGATCTCAGCCTGGCGCATGCCGTGCATGAACTGCGAGTAGCTCATGCCCTCGCGGCGGGCGGCCGCGTTGATGCGGGTGATCCACAGCCGGCGGAAGTCGCGCTTCTTGTTGCGCCGGTCACGGTAGGCGTACGAGTCGGACTTGAGCAGCTGCTCCTTGGCCCGCTTGTAGCTCGAGTGCTTGTCGCCGCGGTAGCCCTTGGCGCGCGCGAGTGTCGCGCGGCGCTTCTTGCGGGCGTGGACTGAGCGCTTGACCCGGGACATCTACTTCCCCAGCAGCTTCCTGGCCCGCTTGGCGTCCGGCTTGGCCACGTCGAAGTCGTTCGAGAGCCGCCGCTTCCGCTTCGGGCTCTTCTTCTCCAGGATGTGGCTCGTCATGGCGTGGCGCGCCTTGACCTTGCCCTTGGCCGTCATCTTGAAGCGCTTCTTCGCGCCGGAATGGGTCTTCATCTTCGGCATGAGAACGGCTTAGTTAAGCAGGTGCGTTCCGGCTTTACCGAGTTCTAACCCTGGCCTTGCCCGCCCCTTGCAGGCCGCTGCCGACCATGGAGCCATCAACCGAAAGGAGATGGACTCGATGAGGAAGATGCTGATCGCGGCGCTCGCAGGAGCGCTCGTAGCACTCTCAGTGGGCGTCCTGACGGGCGCCGGCGCCGTGGGCACGGACGACGAGAGCACGGTCACCGAGACGACCACGGAGACCGTGGAGGCGCCGAAGCAGGAGGACGTCGGTGGCGGCGTCCGCGAGGCCGGTGAGGACATCAGCGGCCCGTGCGACGAGGCCGAGCACGCGAACGACCCGCGCTGCGCCGGCACCCCGCCGGCCCCGGCGCCGATCCCTCAGCCGGTAACGCCCGCCCCAACACAACACAGAGGCCTTCGACGACCACGGCGGCGATCGTTCAGGGTCTGACGACAACTCCGGCCCCGGCTCGAGCGACGACAACTCCGGCCCCGGCTCGGACGACGACTAGCTGGCCTCGGCCTCGGCCTCGGCCGGCGCCTCCTCGGCAGCCGGCGTGGCCTTCTCCTCCTCCGCGGCCTCGCCGCGCTTCCCCTTGCTCTTCCTGTCGCCGTCGTGGTGCTTGCGCTCCTTCGCCTTCAGCGGGTTCATGACCATGGTCATGTTGCGCCCGTCGAGTGACGGCCGCTGCTCGACCGTGCCGAGGTCCTCGACGTCCTCGGCCAGCCGCATGAGGAGTTGCTCGCCGCGCTCGGGGTGAGTGGTCTCCCGGCCGCGGAACATGATCGTGACCTTGACCTTGTCGCCGTTGTCGAGGAAGCGGCGGACGTGGCCCTTCTTCGTCTCGTAGTCGTGCGTGGCGATCTTCGGCCGCAGCTTCATCTCGCGGATCGTCACCTGCTGCTGGTGCTTGCGCGCGGCCTTCGCCTTCTGGTCCTGCTCGTACTTGTACTTCGAGTAGTCGAGGACGCGGCAGACGGGCGGCCGCGCGTCGGCGGCGACCTCGACGAGATCGAGGTCGCGTTCCTGCGCGTACCTGAGCGCCTGCTCCGTCGGGATCACTCCGACCTGATCGCCGGTCTCCGAGATCAGCCGCACCTGCGGCACCCGGATCCGCTCGTTCACGCGCGTGGTATCCCGCTCGGGCGGGGTCCGATCGAACCTGCGCGGTATCGGCACTAGCTAGACAAGAGGCAGGTCCGGGAAGATGAGAGGGCGCGCGTGCTCAGCGGCGGCTGGGCTCGTCGTTGTAAGGGCACCTCATTCGTCGGCGAGTATAGCCCCGTCGAGACCCACGTCGTTGAGCGTCAGCGGCGGGAGGCCACCTCGTCGCGCAGCGCCTCGACGAGCTCGTCGAGGGAGCGGCTGCCCTGGTCGCCCTCGCGGTGGCGGCGAACGGCGACCTCGCTTCTTCTCCACTTCGGCGTCGCCCACGACCAGCATGTAGGGCGCCTTCGCGCAGCTCGCCCTCGCGGATCTTCTTGCCGACCGACTCCGCGCGATCGTCGACCTCGGCCCGGATGCCGGCGTCGGCGAGCGTCGCGCTCGACCTGCGCGCGCGTAATCGATATGGCGGTCGGCGATCGGCAGGATCAGCGCCTGCAGCGGCGCGAGCCAGAGCGGGAACTCGCCGGCGTAGTGCTCGATGAGGATCCCTATGAAGCGCTCGAAGCTCCCCATCAGCGCGCGATGGATCATCACCGGGCGGTGATCGGCGTTGTCCGCGCCCTGATAGGTCAGCTCGAACTGGTCCGGCATGAAGTAGTCGAGCTGGACCGTGCCGAGCTGCCACGAGCGCCCGATCGAGTCGGTCATGTGGAGGTCTATCTTCGGGCCGTAGAACGCGCCGTCGCCCTCGTTCAGCTCGAACTCGAGCCCCTTGTCGACGAGCGCCTTCTCGAGCGCCGCCTCCGCGCGGTCCCACATGTCCTCCGTGCCGACGCGCTTGTCCGGCCGCGTCGAGAGCTCGAGCCGCGGCTCGAACCCGAACATGTCGTAGATCGCGAAGCCGAAGTCGAGGCAACGCTGCACCTCTTCCGGGATCTGCTCCTCGGTGCAGAAGATGTGCGCGTCGTCCTGGGTGATGTGGCGGACGCGCAGCAGCCCGTGCAGCGTGCCGCTCGGCTCGTGCCGGTGAACCAGGCCCTGCTCTGCGTAGCGGATCGGGAGGTCGCGGTATGAGCGCCGCTCGGACTTGTAGATCTGCACGTGCGCCGGGCAGTTCATGGGCTTCAGGCCCATGGGGTTGTCCTCGACCTCCGTGAAGTACATGTTCTCGCGGTAGACGTCCCAGTGGCCGGACTGCTTCCAGAGCTCGACGTCGTAGAGGATCGGTGTCTTCACCTCGCGGTAGCCGCGGTCGACGTTCTCCTTCCGCCACATGTCGGTCAGCTCGTTCCAGACGGCCATGCCGCGCGGCTGCCAGAACGGCGACCCGGGCGATAGCTCGCTGAAGAGGAAGAGGTCGAGCTCCCTTCCGAGCTTGCGGTGGTCGCGCGCGCGAGCCTGCTCGAGCCGTTCCATGTGCTCTTCGAGCTCGTCCTTCGAATGGAACGCCGTCCCGTAGATCCGCGTCAGCATCTGGCGGTCGGAGTCGCCGCGCCAGTAGGCACCGGCGACCGACTCGAGCTTGAACGCCTTCACCGTCTTCGTCGTCGGCGCGTGCGGGCCGCGGCACAGGTCTGTGAACGGGCCATTGGTGTAAAGCGACACCGTGTCCTCGCCACCCTTGATCAGGTCCTCGATCAGCTCGACCTTGTAGTCCTCACCCTCCTCGAGGAACCGCTTCAGGGCGTCCTGCGCCGGCACGTCCTCGCGCTCGAACGGCTCGGCGGCCTTCACGTGCTCGCGCATCTTCTGCTCGATGCGCTCGAAGTCGTCCTCCGAGACCTTGACGCCCTCGGGGAACTCGAAGTCGTAGTAGAAGCCGGTGTCGATCGGTGGGCCGATCGAGATCTTCGTCCCCGGATACAGCTCGCGGACGGCGGTGGCGAGCACGTGCGCGGCGTCGTGACGGATCAGCTCGAGCGACTCGGGGCTCTTCTGGGTGACGATCTCGATCCGGGCGCCGTCGTGGAGCGGCCGGGCCAGGTCGCGCAGCTCGCCGTCCACCTTCACCGCGAGCGCGGCGCGGGCGAGCCCCTCGCCGATCGCGCGGGCGGCGTCCTCCCCGCTCGCGCCCTCGTCGAGCTCGAGGGCGGTGTCGTCGGGCAGGAGGATCTTCACCGGGCCACCGTACCGAGCAGCGATCCCGCCAATCGGAGCTCATCCTCGAGCGCGTGCGTGATCAGGTGCCGCTCCCGGACGCGGGCGCGGCCCTTGGCTCCAAGCTCGACGGCGAGCCCGGGATCGCGCACCAGCTCCTCGACGCGTTCCGCGATAGTGGCGGCGTCCGCGTCGTCCACGACGGGCGTGCCCTTCCACCACGTCTCGAGCTGGTCGACACTCAGTCCGGCGCGCAGCCGCAGCGACAGGCCGGCGCGCGCGATCCGCTGGAGGGCGTTCAGCTCCACGTTTCCGACCCCGCCGTAGCCGGTCTTGACGTGCACGTCCGCGCGGCCCTCGGCGTAGTCGTCGACCTCCTTCGCGATCCGCATGTCGCCGGCGCCCTCGCCCGGCAGCGCGCCGGCGATGACGAGCTGCAGCTCGGGCAGCGCGTCCTTCAGCAGATCGAAGGCGTCGATCGCCGTGTGCGGGTCGGTCCAGCGGTCGATCGTCCCCGTCTGGCAGACGTACGGGCGCGACAGGTCGACCCCGAGCGAGCGCAGCACCTGCCCGGAGAGCTTCCGCGGCAGGTCGTGGTTGCGCGGCCCGAGCGGGTCCGTGGCCGGCGGCGATGTCCTCGACCCGCACGTCGGCAAGCAGCTCGCTCGAGCCGCTCGGCGGCCAGCGGATCGGGCGCGGAGGCGTCCTCGTGCCGGCTCCAGGCGCACCTCGGCTTGCCGGAGGCTGCGGCGGCGACGGCCCCCAGCGCCGCGGCGTCGTGGACGATCACCGCATCCGCGCTGTCGAGCTCGGGCTCTACGGCGCGCGCGCTCTCCTCGACCCATTCGGCCCAATCGCTCTCGGACGCGGCGAACTCCGCTCCGCCGAGCGCCTGCTCGAGCCATGCGCCGACGGTGCCGTGCGACCCGCCACCGAGAGCGCGCCAGTGGATCTCGATTCCCAAATCTGCCATCAGCGGCAGGAGCGAGCGCAGGTAGTTAGGCGCCTGCGACCCTGCGGCGTCGGTCGCCGTGAGGCACAGGAGCGAGGCGCCCGAGAGCGGCTCGGCGGCCGTGCGGATGCGCTCGATCGCGTCCGCGCCGGCGACCTCGAGGTGGTCGTCGAGCGGTCGTTGCCCGGCATCGATCGGCAGCAGCGTGGCGCTCACGCGCGCCAGCGTAGCCGCGGGCGTGTTGTGTGAGCGAGCGCACACAGATGTGTGACCGCGGCCACAGGAGGGTACGTGGCCTGCTGCGAACCTGTGTTCGCGTCGCCGGTCTTCGTTGCCTGACAGCCGCGGCCGGCGCCAAGGCCGCTCCCTAGCGGAGCGAGGCAGGAGACAGCACCCGACGCTGGAGGTAAGTGAATCCATGCGCCGCTTGCTTGCGCCCGTGCTCGTCGCGGGTGCCATTGCAGCGCCCATACCGGTCGTGCTCGCACAGACGGCTTCGACCGGGCTCGATTTCGCCGAGGATGCGCAGCGCAACGCGCGCCAGCAGGCAGACCTGCTGGATGACGCGCGCACCGCGAAGCGCGCCGTCGAACGCCGTGTCGCCGAGAAGCGCGAGAAGCGCCAGGCGGCGGCCGCGCCCGCCGTCGCGATCCCGCCTCAGCTCGAGGCGATCGCCGCGTGCGAGTCCGGTGGCGACCCGACGGCCGTTAGCGCCGACGGGACGTACCACGGCAAGTACCAGTTCTCGGTCGAGACGTGGGCCGCGATGGGCGGCAGCGGGCTGCCCTCGCAGGCACCCGAGGCCGAGCAGGACATGCGCGCCGCGATGCTGTACGCGCAGTCCGGCCCGGGCCAGTGGCCCGTCTGCGGCCAGTAACCCGCCGCTAGCGCTCGACCTGGGAGCCCGGCACGATGTCGTCCTCGCCTGAGTCCGCCCAGCGGATCCAGGCCTTGTGGCCGCCGTCGTAGTCGGGCGCCCATAGGACGAGCGTCGCCTCGCGCTCCCACACGGTGCAGGACTCCGACCCCTCCGGGTCGAGCCCGCGCCATACGCGCACGAACGCGTTCTGCTCCCATTCATCGCCGACCGTCGTCGGGTCGGTGTGGCCGGGGTGCAGGCGCGTCTCGTGCGGCAGCCCCATCAGCACGTCCATGATCGACGTCTTGAGGTCGTCGTACGAGGTCGAATGAGGCGCCTTCACGCCGCCGACCGACCCCTTGAAGAGCGTGTCGCCCGTGAAGACGTCGTCGTCGTTGACGCGGAAGTTGAGCATCCCGTCGGTGTGTCCCGGGGTGTGCAGGCCGACGATCGTGAGGCCGCCGACCGACAGCTCCTCCCCCGGGTCGATCGTGCCGTCGCATGTCTCGACCCGCTCCGCCTCGAGCGGATGCGCGAGCACGCGCGCACCGAAGCGGTCCTTCCACGCCTGCGCCTCGACGACGTGGTCGCCGTGGTGGTGGGTCAGCAGGAGGTGCGTCACCTCGAGCCCCTCCGCCTCGGCCTTCTCCATCAGCGGGCGCGATGGCCCGCCGGCGTCGATCGCGACGGCCTTGCCGCCCGACTCGTCGCCGACGAGGTAGGTGTTCGAGAGCCAGTCAGGATGGAGTGAGCGTTCGATGATCATGTCGCGAAGCTTGCCTGTTCGACGCGCAGCGCAGCCTGCTCACCCGCCTCGCCGATGCGCTCGCGGATCGCGTCCGCGCTCGCCTGGTGGTCGTAGGCGACGCGGCGATGCTCGACGGCGCCGTCGCGAACGACCGCGTAGGCCGCACGATGGTCGCCGTCGAACGGCATGCCCACGCTGCCCGGGTTGACCAGCTCGACGCCGTCCGGCCCGGTCCGCGCGAACGCCAGGTGCGTGTGGCCGAACACGAGCCGTCCGCTCGAGACGGATCCCATCAGGTCCTCCTCCCCCGGCGCGGGCTCCGGCATGAAGCTCTGCACGTCCGACACGGGCGAGCCGTGGCAGTAGAGGGTCTCTCCGTCGGCGAGGCTCTCGGGCAGCGCCGCAAGCTCGGAGACGAGGTCGTCGCCGAGTAGCTCGCGGCAGCGCTCGATCGCGCCCAGCACTGGGCCGGGCGCATCAGTGGGATCCGCGGTCCAGCGCTCGCCGTTGCCGCGGATCCAGCGTGCGTCGAGCGCGCGCAGGCGTTCCACCGTCTCGCGCGGCCATGCGCCGAACAGCGCGTAGTCGCCGCCGAGGAGCCACGCATCCACGTCGCTCGCGTCGGCGAGGACGGCCTCGAGGGCGGGCAGGTTCCCGTGGACGTCGTAGAGCAGTCCGAGCGTCATCTGGCTGGAATAGTCTCGTAAGCGTGGCGCGGTTCGCACTCTCGGCGATCGGACGCGACCGCCCCGGCATCGTCGCGGGCGTGAGCGGGGCGCTCCTCCGGCACGGCGCGAACATCGAGGACTCGCGCATGGCGATCCTCGGCGGCCACTTCACGATGATGCTGATCGTCTCCACGCCGCCCGATGCGGACGCCGGCGCGCTCAGTGGCGAGCTCGAGGAGACGCGCAGCCGGCTCGGGCTCGGGGCACTCACCCTCGAAGAGGTCCCCGACGAGCACGGCCTGGCACGGCCGGAGGCGTCGCACATCGTCACGGTCTACGGGGCCGACCACCCGGGGATCGTCCACTCGGTCGCCAGCGCCCTCGCCGACATGGGGGTGAACGTGATCGACGTCGCGACGCATCTCGTCGAGGAGGAGGGCGAGCAGCCGCTCTACGTGATGATGATGGAGGTCGACCTGCCTCAGGACGTCGCGCCCGACCGGCTCGAGGCCGAGCTGCGGGAGGTCGCGGAACGCGAGCGGCTCGACGTGAGCGTTCGCGCGGTCGAGGCGGAGGCGCTCTAGGCCGCGGTGGCCGTCCGCGAGGTCCTTCGCTACCCGCACCCGTCGCTGAAGCACAAGGCGAGGGAGCTCGGACCGGCCGATGGCGGCGTGATCGCCGAGGTCGCGACCGACATCGTGGACACGATGGAGTCGTTCGGGCACTGCGTCGGCCTCGCCGCGCCGCAGCTCGACCATCTCGTCCGAATCGTCGCGGTGGACGTGACCGGTCACAAGAAGGCCACGACTCAGAACGGTCTGCTCGTGCTCGTCAACCCGGTGGTCGTGGAGGCGGAGGGCGCCGAGGTCGGGCGCGAGGGCTGCCTGTCGATCCCCCACCTGACCGCGAACGTCAGGCGCGCGACGCGCATCCGCGTCGAGGCGCGCGACCCTCAGGGCGAGCCCTGTGTCGGTCGAGAGCGAGGCGTTCGAGGCGCGCTGCCTGCAGCACGAGATCGACCACCTCGACGGGCTGCTCTTCCTCGACCGCGTCGACTCGCTTTCCGCGGACGTCTTCAGGCGCAAGAACTACGAGCGCTAGCCGAGCGGCCCGAACCCAGCCGCGCGCTGTTCCTTCACGACCCGGCCACGCGCAAGCTGCTCGCGGACGTCCGCGTCGAGCGCCGCGGCGCGAAGCGTGTCGGCCACCTTCTGCAGCGTCGCATCGCTCGGCGCGTGCCCTCCGGCCTCGAGCAGCTGCGAGGCGCAGCGTACGAGCGACTGGATCAGCTTGCGCTGCATCTCGGCCGCCTCCTCGAGCCGCTCACGCGCGCCGGCGGATGAGAGCTTCTTGTACACGCGGTGTAGCTCCTCGGTCACGTCGATCAACTCGCGCACCTCGTCCGGGCGATCGCGCTGAACCTGGTTCACGGCCCATGCGGCGACGGACGGCTTCTTCAGCGCCTTGACGGCGTTCGCCGCGTCGGCGTCACCCTCCTTGCGGAGCCGCTTCGCGAGCTCGTCGCGCTCGGCGTGTGAACTCCGCGAGCGGGAGCGAGTAGAGCCGGTCGATGTCGGCGCCGTGCTTGTCGGCCACGCCTAAAGCGTGCCAGGCGTGCCGAACCCGAAGCACGGGCGCGGGTCCCGCTCGAGCTGGGTGACCTCGATCAGCGGCTTCTCCGCCGCCGCCAGGTCAGCCATGCTCGTGAGCGGCTTCGTCTGAATGCGGGCGGCCTGCACGGCCATCGCGCGCTTGTACTTGCACGACATGTTGGCCGCGTCGTGCCACTCGATCCGCTCCTGGATCCGCGGGTTGCGAAGTGCGCCGACGTGGCCGACGACCTTGTCCCACTGGCTCCCTTCGAGGATCGCGGTCGCGGCGCCCGCCACGTCCCCGCCTTCGCTCTGGGCATTTCCCACGCCGGGGCGGTAGCCGACGTGGATGTGATCGGCGTGGTCGGCCATCGCGAAACTCGGGCCGCCCAGATCGAGCAGCGAGATCAGCTCGCCCGGGACCATCGAGCCCTGAAGCGTGAGGATCGCGCGCACGGCGCGGTCGGTCACACCACCGGGTTCCTGGTGGCCGAGGATCGGCACGCCGTTGATCGCGGCGATGTCGACCGCGCTGCCCATCGAGTGGTATGAGACGTTGCCGGAGGCCGTGTAGGTGCCGTGGCCGCACTGGAGCGACGTGACGGTCGGGTTCATGCCGCTCTCGGCGAGGAACACGAGCAGAGCCAAGACGCGCCGGTCGATCCGCCCCATCTCGATGTCCGTGCGGCCGCAGGAGTAGATCTGGATTCGGGCGTCGGCGAGCACACGGCGAGCGAGCAGCGTCTTCGGGAGCAGGATCGCCTGCCCGATGGAGAGCTGGCCTTCCTTGTCCTCGGGGTGAAGGACGCTCTTGCCCGACGGGCGATACACCGAGGTCTGCTCGAGCAGACGCCAGCCGTCGAGCATGGGCTTCGGGTCGACGAGCGGCGAGTCCTCGCCGGCGGGGCGGATCCCGAACCGGAGGACGGGCTTGTCACGGCCGAGCCGGCCGAGCAGCGTGCCGCCGGGCACCTGCGCGTTGCGGCGAAGGCGGATGAACTTGGTGACGCCCTTCTTGCGCCCGGAGACCTCGAAGCCGCGCTCCATGCGGCGGATGCCGTAGTAGCTGAAGCGGTTGCCGTACGAGTCCTCGATGACGAGGCCGATGCGGCGACCGCGCTTGCTCTTGATCACACGCTGGACGACGCCGTCGCTCACGCTGATCACCTTCGCGCGCGGCTCGCCCTCGATGTCCATGTGGTCGCGCTCCTCGGCATCGGTGATGATGCGCGCCGGGCTCTCGCCGGCGCGGACCCGCTCGAGGGCGGAGTCGCGGTCGAGCGCGCCGTCGTACTCGGCATCCCCGCGCACGGGGAAGCGGCCATCGGCAAGACCGGTCAGCGCGCCCACCATCGACGTCGGCATCTGAGCGATCGCCTCGGCCCGCTCGAGCACGTCGGCGACGTACCAGTCGGCGTGGTTGTAGGCGAAGATCGCGCGCTGCAGGTCGGTCTCCGCGCCGGCCGCCTTCAGGTACTTGGCGGCGGCGAAGATCGCGTCCACGGGGTTGTACGGATCCTTGTCGCCGTCGCGGTTGGCGTCGGTCCCGTACATGTCCCAGGTCGCCGGCATGAACTGCATCCAGCCCTGCGCGCCCGCGGAAGAGACGTTCAGGTTCCGGCCGTAGTCGGTCTCGATCTCGTTGATCGCGGCGAGCACCTCCCAGCGCACGCCGTACTCGATCCCCGCGGCCTGGTAGATCGGCAGCAGGAAGATCGGGATCCGGAAGCGCTGGATGACGAAGTTCGGCACCGTCCTGAGATCGGTCGGGGCGGGCAGGAGATCGGCTGTTGCGGCCTTCTCGGCCTTGCGTGCCGCGCGCTCCTCGGCCCTCTGCTGCGCGCGCTCCTGCGCGGCGCGGCGACGGCGCGCCTCGGCCCTCGCCTGGCGGCGGGCGGCCCTGCGCTCGGCTGCACGCTGGCGCCGGATCTCGGCGCGCGTCGGACCGCGGTCGGCCTTCGGCTGCGGGCGCGGCTCGGGCTTCGGCTTCGGCTTCGGGTGCCGGAGTCGGCTCCGGCTCGGGCGTGGTCTCGGTCTCAGGCTCGGCCTCGGGCTCCGCCTGCGGCTCCTGAGCGGTCACGCGCACGCCCTGGAGGTTGTGGACGGGAAGCAGGTTCTCCTCGTCCTTTGCGTCCTTACCGCCCAGCGCCGATCCGGCCGCGGCGAAGAGCGCAGCGGCGAGCACGGCGGCGATCAGTGGAAGTCGGAGGGTCCTTGGATTCATGGCATGCCGAGCCCCGGTGGTAGGAGGGCTGGAATTCGCATCGGAAGGCCCCTGCGCGACGCTTGAACGACGCTCCGGCGCCTAGGTCAAACGTCCAGCGTCAGAGCTCGTGCCAGCTGCCCTGGACGATCGTCGCGCCCTGGAGCGACGTGAGGTCCCAGAAGGCGGTCGGGTCGAAGACGATCGGCGACCCGTGCGCCTTGATGTAGGTCCCTCCCATTCCGTCCACCGCGACCGAGCCCACGATCTGCGACTTCTTGAGGATGTTGATCAGGGTGTCGGTCCGGTTCGAGAGGTTCGCCGCGTAGACGATTCCGTAGTAGGTCAGCTTGCCGTCGAAGGTCACGCTGCCGTCAGCGACCACGAAGGCGCCGGGGTTGGCGGCGCTGTTGATCTCGATCCGCTTGCGCGCGTAAACGCCGAACTGGACTTCTTCTTGTCGCCCTTGTACCTGCAGTCGCCGTGCTCGACGAACACGAGCTCGCCGGCCGGGTCGGCGGGACAGGTCTCGTAGTAGAGTGCCGAGCGCCTTGGCGCGCTGGCGCAGACCGTCGATCGCCGCGGGCGGGAGCGCGTTGCCCACGTAGCCCTCCTGGATGATCTGCGGGACGATCCACTTCTTCTTCTTCTTCTTGAGGCTCAGGCAGTTGCCTGGGCTGTGTCCCTTGGATGTGAACGTGACGCCGGTGCAGCGCAGGACCAGCGGGGCAGGCTGCGCGGCGTTGCCCTGCGTGAGGATCCCGTTCTTGTGGATGTGCTTGATCGTCATGTAGCCGGTCGTGGTGACGTGACGCGGGAAGGTCTCGACGTGCTCGGTCATCTTCACCTGGGCGACTAGCGACTGTGTCGTGCCGGCACCGCGCGCGTCCGCACGCACCCACACGCGGCCGTTCGTGTTCGCGTCGTACGGGGGCTGCTCGTTGACGACCGCCTCGTCGTAGTAGTCCGCCGCGGATGAGCCGTCGTCGTGGACCGTCAGCTTCCAGGCGGTCGTCGAGTAGTCCGGGCCGGTGTACTGCTGCGTAATCGCCGACGCGTCGGGGCACTTCAGCGATATGGACTTCTGAGTGCACGGCGGGTAGTAGTTGTCCTCGTCGGCGGGCCAGTTGTTCGAGAGGATGAACACCTGCGCGTTCAGCACTGCGTCGGTGAGGCTGAACGACCCCTCGTGCAGCCGCTCGGCGGCGGTCATCCGCTGCTGCGTGTCCACCATGCTCATCAGCGGAACCGCGATCGACATCATGATCGCCATTACCAGCACGGCCGTCACGAGCGCCGACCCGCGCTCGGCTTCCAGGCGTGACCTGAGGGCCGTCACGGGATCACCACACTGACCGGGCCGTAGCGGCCGACGAACCCGCCCACGTCCTGCACCTCAACCGTGATCTGGTGCGTGCCGCGCGTCTTCGCCTTGTAATCGAAGATCGTCCCGCGGCCGATCTGCTTCCCGGCGTCGAACCAGCGCACCTCGAGCGGCTGGTCCTCCGGGTCCACCGAGTCCGAGGCGTTCAACAGGACGTGGCCGATGCCGGCAGGCGTCGCGGTGAACGTCGCTACGGGAACGCGGTTCTGGTTGCGGAGGAAGACACCGGTCTCCGCGAGCGTCTCCGGCGGCTCCAGCGAGCGGTCGCCGTCGAGGTAGAGCTTGACGGCGATCGACTGAACCTCGCCGGCGGCGGTGCGCCGGTAGGTGAAAATGGGCCGCTCCTGCGAGCCTGCCCTGTTCGTGATGTCCTGCGCGACGACCGTCGATCCGCCCCACTCCTCCGATGGGCACAAAGTCGTCGACGGGACCGGCGGCGGTGTCGCCGTATCCCACGTCTGCGTCTGCTGGCGCACTGTCGCCGAGTTCCGGTTCCCTGCGAGGCAGTAGCGGATGCGCTGCAGGTGCATCGCGTTCGCGCCCGAGGCGGAGCCGTCGACGACGGTCTTGAAAACGATGTCGTAATCGTTCGAGAGCTCGATGATCGTGGGGCGCTCGGGCGAGGCCGCGACGTCGCGAAGCTCGTGGATGATGGTGCGAGCGGCCGTGCGCACGCGGTCCTGCTGGTCGAGCCGCCGCTCCGAGTTCTTACCCAGGCGTGTGAACTGATCGAGCGTCGTCAGGGCCGCGGCCGAGATGATCAGCATGAGCGTGCTGGCAACCAACAGCTCGACCAGCGTCAGGCCGCGCTCGTCGGTGAGTCGGGTGGTCATGGCGTCGGCTCCGGCACGGCCAGCGTCACCGGCCCGACGAGCGCCGATTCCTGCAGGACCTCGTCAACGGCCGTGATCCAGTACTGGTGCGGGTCGATGCCGGGGTCCGGGTCGTCGAACTCGAACTCACCCTCCTCCGGGTCGACCTCGCCGTAACGGTCGCCAACCGTGACCCCGTCGCGATAGATGCGGTACGCACCGACCGCCGCGACGGACGGCGTCCAGGTCAGCGTGACGTTGCCCTCATCGTCCTCGGTGATCGCGAAGTTCGTCGGAGCATCCGGCGGCGCGGGACGCGGAGCGTTCGCGTCGGTCCACATGGAGGGAGCGCCCTCGCGCTCGACACCCGCGGGGTCGCGATCGACCGCGACCACCCAGTAGCGCAGCTGCTGGTGGTCCTCGACAGGGGGACTCGGGTCGACGCACTGCGCCACCTCGGGATCCGAGAGCGGACAGGCGAGCTCCACGGCGCCGTTCCTCGCCTGTCGATAGACCCGATACCCGATCACGTCGCGCTCGGCGTTCGGCGTCCATTCAGCCTCCACGACAGAGCCGTTGCGCCCGGCGAAGAAGTCCTCCGGCGACGCCGGCGGATAGCGGTTGATGTTCAGCGTCATCGAGCGCGTCGTGCCTGAGACGCCGGAGGCGTCGAACGCCTGGGCCGAGACCTCGTACGCGCCGTCGACGGGCGGCAGGAGCCAGCTGAAGTGCCAGGTCCGGCCGTCGCCGGCGGCCGAGCCCTGCTGCGACCCGTCGATCGACCAGACCAGGGCGTTAGCCGTGATCGTGGTGGTCGCCTCGAAGGACGCGTTCGTGATCGCGGGGGTCGTGATGTCCGGCGATGTGGGGCTCGTGAGCGAGAGCGTCGCGACGCCCGGCCGGTCCCTACCGCCGCTCGTCATGAGCACGTGCTCCGACACGCTCTTGGAGCTCTTGCCCTCCGACCACGACGCGGTCGCCGTAACGACCTTGTAGTCGACCGGGTTCGCGTCAGCCGTGCCAGCGGGCTTTGCGCCGGGGCAGAGCCCTCCACCCACATGAGAGCCCATGCCGTCCGCGGGATCGTCGACGCCGCACACCGTCGCCTTCACCGTGAAGGTCGCGTTGCCGCGCTCGATCCGCCAGTTGGTGGTGCTGCCGTTCCCCCTGAGGTTCGCGTTCTCCTGAAGCCGTGAGACGATCGTGCTGCTGGTGACCTGCCGGAACGGCAGCTGGCGGGCGGACTCGACGAGGTCGCGCACCAGCCCGACGCCCGCCTGGCGGTTTGCCGCCGTCCGCGACTGCCGGCTGACGGCGTCGAGCATCGTCACGGTGCCGAGCACGCCGACCATCAGGATCGACGCTGCGACCATCACCTCGACCATCGTGAATCCGGCCTGTCCCGTAACGCGCTTCATCGTTCTCAGGCAGCCGCCGTTACGCGGAGCACTTCCTCGATCGACGTGAGCCCCGCACGGACCTGGTCGAGACCGTTGTCGGCGATGCGCTTCATCCCCTCTGAGAGCGCGAGGTCAGCGATCGTTTCGGCCGTCTCGCGCGCGAGGATGAGCTCGCGGATCGGGCGCGTGACGGGCATCACCTCGAAGAGCCCCATTCGCCCGCGGTAGCCGGTGTTGCCGCAGCGCACACAACCCACCGGGCCGTACGCCGACACCGCTTCGCTGGCCTCGAACCCGTTCTCGTGGAGCATCTCCACGGAGACGGTCCGCGGCTCCTTGCAGGCGTCGCAGAGAGCGCGCGCGAGCCGCTGGCCGACCACACAGGTCACAGACGACGCGACGAGGAAGGGTTCGATGCCCATCTCGATCAGGCGCGTGACAGCGCCGGGCGCGTCGTTCGTATGAAGCGTCGAGAGGATCAGGTGGCCGGTGAGCGACGACTCGATCGCCGTCAACGCGGTCACCTGGTCGCGGATCTCGCCGACCATGATCACGTCGGGGTCCGCGCGCATCATCGAGCGGAGGCCCGCGGCAAAGTCGAGCCCGGTCTTCGAGTTGACCTGGATCTGCTTCATCCCGGCCATCCGGACCTCGACGGGATCCTCGATCGTGATGATCGTCTTCTCGGGGCTCTGGATCTCCCCGAGCGCCGAGTAAAGCGTTGTCGACTTACCGGAGCCGGTTGGGCCCGTAACGATCACCGCTCCGTGGGAACGCCTGATCGCGGCCGCAAAGCGCTTCTGATCGTCCTGAGACATGCCCATCTCCTCGAACGTGAGGAGCCGGTCCGTCTTCTCGAGGATGCGCATGACAATCGACTCGCCCTCGACCGTCGGCAGGGTCACGAGGCGGATGTCGACTACGCGTCCGTCGAGCGAGAGGCTGATGCGGCCGTCCTGCGGCCGGCGGCGCTCGGCGATGTCGAGCTCAGCCATGATCTTGATGCGCGACACCGCACCGCGCACCATGCGCCGGGGGATCGACGTTGAGTCCCACATGACGCCGTCCACGCGGTAGCGAACGTCCATGTCGCCCGCGGTCGCGTCGAAGTGGATGTCGGACGCGCCGCGCTCGATCGCCGCGGCGATGATCGAGTGGACGAGCCGGACGACAGGCGCGTCGTCGCCGGGAGCCTCGAGCTCCGTGACGGTCGAGCTCGTGGCCTCGTCGATGTCGCTCTCGACGAGCATCGAGGACTCGACGCGGTCGAGCTGGGAGATCACGGCCTCGATGTCCTCGGGGCTCGCAACCGCGCGAGCGATGTCGAGGCCGGTGATCATCGTCAGGTCGTCGACCGCCAGGATGTTCGCGGGGTCCGTCATAGCGACGAGCAACGTGCGGTCGTCGATGAATGCGACCGGCACCGCGGAGTAGCGCTTCGCCGCCGAGGGCTCGACCAGGTTGGCGGCCGTCATGTCCGGCTCGAAGCTCGAGAAGTCGATGTGCGGAAGCCCGTGGCGCTCGGCGACTGCGCGGGCGAGCTGCTCCACGGTCAGCACGCCACTCTTGACCAGCACCTCACCCGTCAGCTCCCCGCTGCGGCTAGCCAGCTCGACCGCCGCCTCGACGACGTCGCGCTTGGCGAAGCCCAGGTCGGCGATCACCTGGCCGATGCGGCGGTCAGGCCGGTGCGGGCCGCTCGGCTCCGTCAGGCCGGCGAGGCGGTTCGCGACGTGCTCGCGGCGGGCCTCGGAGGCAGGCGGCGGCACGCTTCCGTCATCGCGCGCGTAAGGAGGCCGACTGTTCGGCTGTGCGGAGGGCATGGATCCACGCATCGACCGATTCGCGCGCGAGGACGAATCCTGAGCGCCCCAAATTGGACGCACGAACGACGTGTCCAGGCGGGCGTTGCACGACTCAAGGCAGTCGGAGAGCGACCCGATGCTGCGAGTGGCCCTCCGAAATCAAGCAGGCGGTGGTCCCTCCTATGCCCATCAAAATTCCAACGAAGCGTGCAAAAAATGGCGGTGTCGGCCTGTATGTAGGCACGACGCATGTCGCCGCCGTCGCGGCCTCGCGCAAGCGCGTGGTCGCCGCCAAGACGCTCGAGCTCGAGCCGGATGTCGTCCTCGAAGACCGGATCGGCAATCCGGAGGCGCTCAGCGAAGCGCTGCGCGAGGTCACCTCGGGTAGCGCGTTCGGCCGCCAGGTCTATCTGGGCCTCGGCGCGCAGCACGGAATCGTGCGCGTGCTCGAGATGCCGCTCATCGAAGACGGCAAGGAGCGCGATACCGCCGTCCGCTACCACGCTGCCGAGGCGATCGCCATGCCGCTCGACGACGCGCCGCTCGACCACGCGTTCATCGGCCAGGAGGTCAGCCCGGGCGAGGGCGCGAAGATGCGCGTGCTCGTCGCGGCCGCGCGCAGGGGCCGTGTCTACGACCTCGTCGACTGCGCCCGGTCCGCCGGGCTGCGTCCCCAGGGTCTCGAGCTCGAGCCGTTCGCGCTCGTCCGTGCCATCGCAAAGCCGGCCGGCGATAACGAGCCGGCCCGCGTCTACTGCCACCTCGGCGAGCCGGCCACGCTCGTGCTGGCCATCGGCCACGCGTGCCTCCTCACCCGTGTCGTCCCGAACTCCGGCCCCGCTCTTGCCGAGCAGCTCAGGCTGCTGCTCGCCTACTACACCGGCCAGCCCGGCAGCCAGCCCGTCTTCGAGGTGATCCTCTCCGGCGTTCCGCCGACCGAGACCGACCAGCTCCAGATGCTCGGCGTCCCGGACGGCGTCAACGCGCGTATCGCGGATCCGCTGGGCATCCTCGAGGTCGATGACTCGAAGATCCCCGAGGAGACGCGGCCGCAGCTCACGCTCGCGGCAGGCCTCGCGCTCGGAGCGTTCGCATGAAGCGCCTGAATCTTCTTCCCGCCGAGCTGCGTCCGCGTGGCGGCAATATCCGCCACAGCACCTACGCGGTACTCGGCGGACTGCTCGTGGCGACACTCGCGATGACGCTCTACTGGTTCGTGCAGAGCGGCGCGAACGCGACCGCCAACGAGATCGACGGCCTCCACCAGGAGACGCAGGCCGCAAAGGATGACGCAGCCTCGCTCGGCCCCTACGCCGAGTTCTCGGCCATGAAGGAAGCCCGCGCGCGGTCCGTGCGCGTGGTCGCCCAGACCCGCTTCGACTACGAGCGCCTCACTCGCGAGCTGACGCGCGTCCTCCCCGAGCACGTGTGGATCACCGGCCTTGACGTCGGCCCCACCGAGGCCGAGCTCGAGGAGGGGGCGGACTCGGTCCAGGCGGCTGCCTCTGCCGCCGCCGGCGCGCTCACCGTGAGCCTCTCGGGCTGCGCGCCGGACCAGCCGACCGTCGCCGACACGCTTGACCGTCTTACCGCCGTGACCGGCGCTACCTCGGTGAACCTCGGCGCTTCTGGCGACGGATCCGTCGCCGCCGGCGGGTCGTCGGGCTCGGGATGGAGCGACTCGCTCCTGCAGTCGTCTTCCGGCGGTGCCGCGGGGTGCACGGACTCCGTCTCATTCGAGGCCACCGTCGATCTTGTGAATCCCGCTCAGGGCAAGGCGGTCGGGCTATGAGCGCTCGTGACCGCAAGCTCATGATGATCCTGGCGCCGCTGGCGGCCTTCGCGCTGTACTGGATGGTGCTGCTCAGCCCCGCCCTGAACCGCAAGGCTTCGCTGGACGAGCCGCTTGCCAAGGCGAAGACCGAGCGCAACGCCGCCGTCGCGCGCGCGGAGGAGCTCGAGAGCGCAAAGGCGCGCTACGAGTCCGACTACCGCGAGATGGTCAAGCTCGTGCGGGCGATCCCGCAGTCGGTGCGCGTGGCCGACATGATGCGCGAGCTCTCGAAGGCCGCCGACGGCACGGGGATCGACTTCAACAACATCTCTATGGGTGCGGCGAACAGCGATGCCGCCGCGAGCGGCGGCGACGCCGCACAGATGGCGCCTGTGGACGGCCTCGACGCGGTTCCGGTGCAGCTGACCTTCACGGGCGAGTTCTTCGGCCTCGCCGACCTCTTCCACCGCGTCCAGCGCTTCGTCACGATGGCGAATCACGACCTGCAGATCCGCGGGCGTCTGATCAAGATCGACGACCTCACGCTCTCCAGCTCGTCCTTCCCGAACATCACGGCCACGATCGGCGCGACCGTCTACATGGCGGCCGGCGGCGACGACCCGGCAGCCAAGGCGACCGCGGTCGGACCGCCCGGTGCCGAGCGTGGTGACGGTGGCCTGAAGCCGGTCGACGACTTCACGACCGCGTCGGTGGCGGTGCCGCGATGAACTTCAGCATCGACATCGTCAGGCAGTGGGCCGAGGAGGTCTGGGCCGACCTGTGCGAGAGCCGCCTTGCCGGCGTCGCGATCGGGCTGGGCCTGCTCCTGCTCGTCATTAGTGCGAGCGCCATCCGCTCGGGTGGCCCGCTCGACATCGAGCCGTCCGCCGCCGGCCCCGCGCCCGCGGCGACGCCGCAGTCCGCCTCGTTCCAGTTCCCGGGCGAGGAGCCCATGTCCATCCGTGACATCGACGGCTCGGAGACACGCAACCCATTCCAGTCGCTCGAGACGCTGAAGGCGAGCACGGGCGGCGGCTCCGGCGGTGGCGAATCCGCCCAGAGCGTCGAGCAGACCGTGACCGCCCTGTCCAACGTCGCCACCGGCACGAGCTCGCCGACGGCGCTGCAGCCGCTCGGGGACGTGCCGAGCGCTACCCCCTCGTACCCCACGGACTCCGACACCGACACCGGCTCGACGCCGGCCGGCACGATCGAGGACGACAAGGAGCCGACAGAGGCGCCGGAGACCGACTACTCGTACACGGCTGACGTGCAGTTCGGCCAGGTCGACGACCTCCGGCGCTACGCGACGGTCCAGCGCCTCGGGCTCATCCCGAACCGCAAGCTGCCGCTGATCATGTACCTGGGCGTCTCGACCGATCACGAGACGGCCGTCTTCATGGTCGACTCGCGCCTGAGCCAGGGCGGCGAGGGCACCTGCGTGCCGAAGGACACGCTCTGCACGTTCCTCGAGCTCAAGCCGATCCCGTCGCAGGACGAGCATCACTTCATGGATGAGGACGGCAACGAGTACCTCCTCCGCCTGCGCGCCCTCAACCGCACGACCGCGTCGAGCGGAACCCTGAGCGGCCGCAGCGTCTCCGCCTTGGCCGGCAGCCCGTCGGTAATCGACGGCGAGAACTAGTCCGCGTTCATCTGGAACGTGAACATGCGGTCCGCGTCGATGCGCGCGAATCGCGCGCCTGAGTCGATGAAGCTCCTCATGGTCCCGGCCGTAGACGTCGAGTAGCACTTCGCGGAAGCCGCCACTCGAGACGTCGACCGGCACAGCACGTCCGTGAACGGTGACCGCGAGCTCCTCACCCGGAAGGTGCGTCGCGCTGACATGCGGTCGGGCGTCGATGTGACGAAAGCGCACCGAGTCCGGCGCCGACCCGAAGTGAAACGCGCCGCGGTAGAAGATGCCGTCGACCGGCCCGACGATCGGCCGTCCGTCGGCCGTTGCGGTCGCAAGCGCCAGCAGACACATGCCCGTCAGCCGTTCGGCAACCTGCTCGGCGGTCATCCGGCGCTCGGGCGTGAGGATCCTGAGCAGGTGTGCGCCGGCGCCCTCGTAACTGCGATCGAGAAGCGCCTGCAACGCGGCCAGGTCGTCCGGCGTCTCGCGCAAGTGGGCCGTGCTGGGCTCGAACCAGCGACCCCCAGCTTGTCGAGCTGGTGCTCTCCCAACTGAGCTAACGGCCCGGGTCGGGGCTAGCGTAGCAGCGGCGACTCAGGCCGCTGGAGCGCCCACCTCGGGCACGATTCCGCTCGGCTCGGCGGCGTTTTCGAGCGCGCCGCGGGCGCGCATCGTGATCTCGAAAGTCTCCCGAGTCGTGTAGCGCGGCTGCCAGCCGAGCGTCTCCTTCACCTTCTCGTTCGAGCACACCCACGGGTTCATCGCGAACTCGAGCTGGCCTGGCGGCGTCTCGCTCGCGCCGAGCCGCCACGTCGCGCGACCGATCACGCGGCGCGAACCGCAGCGGCATCTTGCGCACCTTCGCGCCGAGCACCTCCGCCGTCTCGCGCATCGTCATCAGGCCGTCGCCGGTCATGTTGAACGCGCCGCCGTGGCGGCCCTCGAGCAGACCGACCATCGCGTCCACGAGGTCGTCCTCGTGAACGAACTGGATCAACTGGTCGAGGTTGCCGCCGAAGTCGGGCTGGAACGGAGCGTCGCCCAGATGCGAACGAGGTAGTTGTCGACGTTCGGGCCGAACACGATGCACGGCCGCACGATCGTCATCGTCCGCTCGGGATGGCGAAGCGCCCAGAGCTGGCAGAGCCGGTCCGACTCCGTCTTGTCGCGCGCGTACTCGAACGCGGCAACGCCGCGCACCGGCCAGTCCTCGGTGATCGGCACGGGGTTGTCCGGGAACGCGCCGTAGGCGGTGGTCGACGACGTCACGAGCACGTGCTCGACTCCCGCCTGCGATGCCGCCTCGAGCACGTTGTGCGTGCCGTTGACGTCGATGTCGTACATGAGCTGCTCGTCCTTGATCGGGTTGAGGACGAACGCGAGGTGGATGAGGACGTCGGGCCGCTCGCGGGCGACGAGGTCGCGCGTGGCCGCCGCATCGCGTACGTCGAGCTCGGCCCACTCGGTCTTCGGCCGGAACGACCTTGGCGGCCGGACGTCGGCGATCAGGATCCGCTCGGTGTCCTCACGTGAGCCGAGCTGCTCGACGAGCCGGCTGCCGATGTAGCCCGATCCCCCGGTGACGAGGTAGCGCATGGCGCGAACCCTATTGCCCCGCAGAAAAGAGAAGGGCCCCGGGGGGCTGCCGCCGGGACCCTTCTCTAAAGCGGCTTCCCGCCGCCACACACCCCTAGAACGCAGCAGATCCTGCCCGAGGTTGAGACAGTTTCGTCCGGCTCAACTTCCATGCTTGCGTCCGTGGAGGCGATGACCATCCAAGGCCCGGCGCTCGAAGCGCCCTGCCGGCACGCCGCGGCCCATTTCGTCCCGCCGGTGCCGCCCTCCGAGATGAAATTCGGCGCCTGGCTCGCCGAGCGCACCCCGGCATGGGCCGCGACCGTCCGCGATGCCGGGCGCGCGGGCGCACGTTCGGGCTGCACCTCCCCCGGATCCGGCCGGCCGTCCCCCGCAGCCCGCCCGGCGCAGCCGCCGGCGGCGCGGCTCCGCCCCGGCGGTCCACGCGGCCTACCTGGCCGACGTCGAGGGCATCAGCCCGCGGCGCTGGCCGAGTCCGGCCTGTTCGACTTCAGTAGCGAGCGCAGCGCGCGCCAGCACGTCCGCGACGGGCGCCTGACCGCGGCCGACCTCGGCGCGTGGCCGTGGGCGGTCGTCGACGGCAAGCCGCTGCCGCGCAACTGGTGGGCCGACGGCACGTTCGCCCTCGCCCTCGGGGAGTGGGCGATCGCCGGCCAGTCGCTCACCGTCGTACGCGCGATGCGGCCGGGCGCCCGGCGCTACACCGCAGCGGTCCGGCTGCCGATCGCGTAGGTCGCTAGCCGATCCCGCCGGGAAGGCCGGGCACGTTCTTTTCGTGGCCGCTGCGCGGATCGTCGGCGGGCGAAGGCTGCGGGCTCGCATCGATCGTCTCCCGTCAGCCGCTGCGCTCGCAGCTGCTCGGGCATCTCGACCTTCGCGACCTCCCAGCCGCCTTCCGCGCTCGCCCGGGCGAAGAAGCGGTGAGTCTTGCGGTCGTCGTGCGTCGCCTGCAACTCCTCGGCCCGACGTTCGGCCTCTTCGCGCGTCATGCCACTAGCGTAGGGCTTAAGGCGCCGACCGGAATCGAACCGGTGGAAGACCTGCTTCGGCAGCTAGAGCCAAATCTCTTGCTGTTCGAGGCGAAGGTCCGTCTTTACGCGGAGCACTTCCGCGAGGCGGGCCGTGGCGACGATGCGAGTCACAGTCCCTGAGCCGACTGGACGTTGCACCCACTGCGGCCGACTTCACCTACGGGCGCGCGGCGGTGTGCAGGACGGCGACGCTGCCCCGGGTACGCGCCGCTGTGGGCCGGCGACCAGCGGCGCAAGCTCTTCGACAACCTCGGCGCGTACGAGGGCGGGAACGTTGTCGTCCTAGCCGTCACCGGTCCCGGGCGCCGACGTAGCTGCCGTGGGACGAAAAGCACTGCCGCGCACTAGGCGAGCACACGTCCACAGCGGTCCGCTGGGCTGCCGCGTTGATCGCCTCGCCGCGCGCGCTCTGGAACGAGACGGCGTCAGAGCGCTGGCGGCGACCTCCATCGGCAGGTCTACATGCCGTCCGCCGGCACGGCGTACGTCCTCGTTTGCTCGCTGCGCGTCTTCGAGTTGCAGCATCGTGGCGTCCTGCACGTCCATCCCGTCCTCGGCTTCAAGACGCCGGCCGAACGACATGCGGCCCACCTGTACGCGAAATACCTGCTGCGCTCGCGCCCCGCTACGGGTTCGGACTCACGGAGCGCAAGCTGCAGCACGCGCTCCGCCAAACGCATCGCCGCATATCTGTCGGCGTACTTCGTTACCGGTAAGCAGCGGCAAGCTCGTCGCTGCAGGAGTCGGTCATGTCGCCCGAGATGCCGCGCTCGATCATCCACGTCTCGACGGAACTCACCCAACGCACCGGGGTGACGATGCGCGAGCTTCGTTTTCGCCGCTTCGTCTGGTTCTTGGCCGATCGGCTCGGCTGCCCGCTCGCCGAGGCACGGCTGATCGCGACCCAGGCGACAGCCGGGACGCTCGATCTCAACGTCGACGTTTCGTGCCGTCACCGCGCAACATCGCGCAGGTGCTCGGCCGGCGCCCCCGCCGCGATCGATACTCAGCGCCGGTTCGTCGGTTTAAGCCCACATGAGGAAGCCTCTCGCCGTGGGACTCCTGTCCCTCCTTGTCCTGGGCGCTGCTGCTGGCCCAGCTGACGCACGCCGACGCTGCGGCGCGCCAGACTCGAAGACACTCGTCAAAAGTGAGCGGGCGCGAATATTCGCGTGGCACATCAAAAGTGCGGTCGAGTACGACGTTTACGGCTGCCTATACAGGCGGAACCGCCGGTACAAGCTCGACTACCACTCCAACCCGGAGCCGGACGGGTACGGGCCGTACATCGAGGTCAAGCTGATCACTGTGGCTGGTCGCTATGTCGCTTGGGCAAAGGACTGGGCCGAGGACCTCGGGACCCTGGCGACGGTGGCCGTCGTTGACCTACGAACCGGCGCGCAGAAGCACTCATGGAGGGCCGGGGGCGGCGTCAATGCACCGGAAACTCCCGGTTGGGGACGGACCACCGCGGGGTCTGGTCGGTTACGGACCTTGTTCTGAAACCGGGCGGGGCGGTCGCCTGGATCGTCGGGACGTTTGAGGGCGACTCTTATTTCGACGAGCAGCCCGCAGTATACAAGTCGGACGCAGCAGCCGAGGGAATGCAGCTCGACAGGGGGGCGGGCGTCGACAAAGAATCGCTGGCGGCCTCGGGCTCCGACGAATCCTACTGGATCAAAGACGGCCAGCCCCGGTCTGCAGCTTTCTATTAGCCCGGCCCTCTAACCGAGGATCGAAACGACGGATCGAACTGCAGCACCGCGCCGCGCTCGGACCCCCTACCCAGCCCGCGCGTGCGCGTCCGCGCCCGCCAGGGCGCGGACGCGCCGCGCTACCTGCGGCGTGCCCCGCCGCGACTTGACCTTGTAGATCACCCCGTTATCTGGTCCTCGAAGCCAGCTTTGCCCGCCCACGTTTGGCGTCGAAGCCGCCAAACGCACGTCAGCCGGTCGCGACGTCAAAGAGCCATAAACCTACGCCAAGCACGAGCAGCACGGCTGCGGCTTCAAAGCCGAAGTACCTCCGCGATAGAGGCTCCTCGTTCGCGTTGTAGTCGTCCCACAGATCTTCCGCGAATATCCGATACACGTCGGGGAGGTCGGCAGCTGTCTTGTCGCCGAACTCTTTCGCAAGGTCATCAGCGTCAAGTACGAAGAACCAACCTTTCAACTCCCGGTCGTCCATCACACGGTCGTGCCGGAGCTTCGTCTTGCGCCTTGGAGCCCACGGAAACAGGATCAGGATTGCCAGGACGCCGACGCCGGCTAGGCAGATGCCGCCGACGGATCCGTGCTGTTCAAGCTGCCGTCTTGCAGCGCTGTCCTCGCGAGGACCGTCGAGGAAACCGCGGCAACGGCGAGCAGAACGCCGGTTCGCGAGCGAAGCTCGTCCAAGCTCTGAGCTTGCATCGCGACCGCGCGATGCGCCTCTTCGTAAATCAGCTCCTGAGGGCTCGAAGCCATAGCGCAGACTAGCCGGATGGTTCGACGTTGCTAGCCGCTCCGGCTGCGACAATCGTCTGACAGTGGCCAAACCGAAGGCGGACGAAGGCGACCCCAAACTCCGGGCTCTGTTCGAGGAGTTCGGGGGCCAGCTTATCTCGCCCGGCGGGGCGGCGGCGCTACTCGGAGTCTCGCGCCAGACGATCCACACACTCGGCGCGCGAGGCAAGCTGAGGATGTTCCGCAGCGACGAGGAGAGCGGCGGCCGGATCATCAAGGGCGGTCCCCGGTGGGTCTACATTCCGCTTGAGGACGTCCAGCGGTACGGGCACGAGGTGGGCCGCGCTGTGCCCCGTACATGAGTTCTGTCTGACGATCGTTCTACAGTGGCGGCCCAGTGAGATTCACGGCCGCCATTGACCTCTTCGTCGCGGATCGCTCCTCCCAGGGGCGGATCAACTCACCGGCGACGGAGCGCGACTATCGAGGGACGCTCCTCGCCCACGCCGAAGATGTGGGGAACCGTGATCCGCGGAAGACCGGTCGTGCAGACGTAAAGCGGACGCTGCGCGCGCTGGCCGCACCCGAATTCGCAAGGAAAGAATCGGTCAGTCCTCGTCGCGTTCTACGACTGGATGGTCGAGGAAGGGCTGCGCGAGACGAATCCCGCGCGACAGACGCCTCGTCCGAAACGCCGGAAGGCGACGCGTGTACCGCCTGACCAGGGCCGAAGCTCGCGCGATGCTGCGTGCCTGTCAAAGCGAGCGCGAGAGGTGGGCGATTCACCTCGGGTTGCTTACTGGCGCTAGGCGTGCCGAGCTGCTCGGGTTCCAGGGGCGTCACTTCCGCCGCCCTGACCTCGTTCATTTCTCACCTGACATTGCGAAAGGCGGTCGCGAACGGTGGGTTCCCGTGCTGCCCGAACTCCAGTCGATCGTGCAGGAGATTCAGCGGCTCGAGGACGACGACTACGTGCTGTGCGCGCAGCGTTGGCGCGATCCGGGCATCAATCACGAGAAGGAGGACAAGCGCAAGTTTCCCGCCTCTGTCCAGGCGCTTGGACGACTGGTCAGGGAGGTCGGCGAGCGAGCCGGCATTCGGCATCCGATGCGGCCGCACCTCCTACGGCACGCCTTCGCCGACTACGTAGCCGAGGCGTCTGGAGACGTGCGGATCGCGCAGACGCTGCTCGGTCACGCCGAGCTCGGGACCACCGCAGACGTACCTTGGGCAACCTTCGATCGAGCGGCTTCTGCTCGCGGTCCAGGGCCTTCGGCTCCAGCTATCCGACGTTTTGACCCCTGCAAACCCAGTAGAGGCGCCGACCGGAATCGAACCGGTGTAAACGGCTTTGCAGGCCGCTGCGTAACCACTCCGCCACGGCGCCGGAGCGGGCCTAGCGTAGCGTCGTGACCCTCGTGGGCCGCCGTCTGAAGGCTGCTATACTGAGCCCGCGTGCGGATGTAGCTCAGTTGGCTAGAGCGTCTGCTTGCCATGCAGAAGGTCGTGGGTTCGAATCCCATCATCCGCTCTCTTGGGCACGCCCCGACTCGGGATCCTGCTGGCGATGGCGATGTTCGTTTTCGTCATCGACACGTCGCTGATGAACGTGTCCATCTCGGCGGTCGTCCGCGACCTCGACACGACCGTTAGCGGAGTTCAGGCGGCGGTCGCCTTGGAGGCGCTCGTCTCCGCCGCGTTCATCCTCATCGGCAGCAAAATCGGCGACCTCATCGGCCGCAAGCGGGCCTACGTGCTCGGGCTGGCCCTGTACTCCTTGGGGGCGATCGCGATGGTGTTCGCTCAGGGGCTCGCCGCGATCATCGTCTTCTGGGCCGTGATCGGGGGGCTCGGCGCGTCGCTCTACCTGCCCGCAATGCAGTCCCTTATCCACGGGAACTTCGAGGGGAAGATGCGGGCGAGGGTCTTCGCGATGATCGGCGCAGCGGGTGCCATCGCCGCGGCGATCGGCCCTCTGATCGGTGGGTTCCTGACGACGCTCCTCTCCTGGCGCGTCGGCTTCGCGCTCGAGGCGGTGATCATCGCCGGCGTCCTCTCCGGCACCGGGCTCATCCGCGAGGTGCCGTTCACGGGCGATCGGCGTGTCGACGTGGTCGGCTCGATCCTGTCGGTGCTCGGCATGTCCCTGCTCGTGCTCGGTGTCCTGGTCTGGCAGGAGGGCGGTGAGTCGGTTGCCGCCCTGCTCGCCGCGGGCATCGCGTTCTCGGCGACGCTCGTCTGGTGGCTGGTCCGGCGAAAGCGCCAGGGCAAGGTCACGCTGTTCGACCCGACCCTGTTCAAGGAGAAGCTCTTCAGCTTCGGGATAACGCAGAGCATCCTCCAGAACATCGCGCTCGGCGGCCTCTTGATCGCGCTGCCGATCTTCCTGCAGCTCCACCTCGAGTACAACGCGCTCGAGGCCGGCCTGTCGCTGGCGCCGCTGTCGCTCACGATGTTCGCCATCGCGCTGCTCGCCGGCAGGCGAGCGGGCAGACGGCGTCCCAGCAGCCTGATCCGCGCCGGGTCCGCGTTGCTCGCACTCGGAGTGCTGGCGATGATCCCGATCGTCCCGAGTGCGGACACCGCCTGGCCGCTCGTGATTCCGCTGATGCTGTGCGGAGCGGGCCTCGGCCTGCTCGTGTCCCAGATCAACAACTACACGCTGGCACCGATCTCGGAGGAGCGGGTGGGCGAGGCGGCGGGCGTCAACTCCGCGATCTCGTCGTTCGGCCTGTCGGTTGGGCTGGCGTTCACCGGGGCGATCCTGCTCGCGACGCTGTCGCTCGCGTTCACCAACAAATCGGACGCAAGCGACGTGCTGCCCGCGGCGGACAAGGAACACATCGCTCAGGTGCTCGAGGACGACGCCGAGGTGATGAGCGACACGCGGCTCCAGGAGCAGCTCGCCGGGCAGCCGCCGGAGATCCAGGAGGAGATCGTGGGCATCAACGAGGACGCGCGGCCCGAGGCGCTTCAGGTCGCCCTGCTCGTTCCCCTGCTCGTGAGCCTGCTCGGCCTCTTCTTCGCGTTCCGGATGATGCGATTGCCCGACCCGGCTCCGTCGAAGGAAGCCGAAGCCGCCGCCCTGGGCTGAGCCTTTGCGCTGCCCAAGCCCCGCAAGGTGGGGCTTTTTCGTTCCGGGCCGCCGATCTTTAGCCCGGAACCGCTAGTACAAACGTCGAGTTTTGTTGACCCTTCTCCGACGCGAGCGGTATGCCACTCGTTGCCCGAAGCAAGAGGAGTAGCACGGATGTTGACGCTCACGCTCGCGGCTCTTGAGGCGATCCTTCAGTTGATGCACACGGAGGGCGCAAATGGATTGCGCCTCCATGTCGGATCGCGCAGGTTCTCCCCTGTTCCTGCTATCCAGATCGAGGCCGCGCAGCTGCCCCACGCCGACGACTTCGTGCTCGAGATCGATGGTGCGCGTTTGTACCTCGACCCCGAGACGTACAGGGTGGTCGACGACAAGGTGCTCGATGCCGACCTCACCGGCGGCGAGCCCCGGTTCATGATCTACCAGCAGTCCGAGCACACCCGTGCTCGGTCTAGGAACGACGAAGGCACCGCCTAGGGCGGTGCCTTCGCGCCTCTGGCCGTTAGCGGGGCCAGCCGTATGGCTGACAGCAGCTTGTCCCGCTACGGGCCGAGCTTATGCGGCGACTAGTGGAACTTGAAGTTCGCGCGCGCTGTCGTGCCGTCGTCGAACTTGACGACGAGCTGGCGGCACGTGTCCTCCCACGACTTGTCCGTCTTCCAGACGTAGTTGTAGGTGTCTGTGCCGGCCGCGTACGAGAGGCTGCTCGCACCCGCGGTCACGGTCTCCTCGATGCCGTCGACCTCGCGCCTCGAGTTGCACTCGATGACCTGCGACCTCGGATAGCCGGCCTCGAAGACGTCGAGCCCGTGGTCGCCACCGAGGCTGAACTTCACCGGGATCGCCGAACCGGCCTTGACCGCGTTCAGGATGTAGTTGTGCCCTGACGCATCCTTGTTGTTCACCGGCGCGTAGAAACCATCGAAGTCGTAGCCGGCTCGAGGACGTCGCGTCGGGCGCAGACGTCGCCGTCGAAAACGAATCCTCGAGCCGCCACGTCGTCGGTCGAACTGGTCGTCGCCGAGTACCGTGACGAGTGAGGCTCCGTCGGGGTCGGGAAAGCCACTGCCGTCGTTAAACTGCGCCGACGCCACATCCCCGGTCTTCCAACGTGTTGAGTCGTTGGTCTCTGCGTGCTGAAGCACAGCGCGTACTCCTGACCGGGCTCGAGCTTGACTCCGCCGGTCTGGACCGTGGTCTCCCACTGCGCGGGATCCGCGCTCGTGGTCACGGTCTGCGGTTCGCTCTGCCAGACCGTCTCCGGTGACAGCTTGCCCGTCCCACTGCCCACGTACGCCTTGTAGGTGATGGTCCTGGGCTACCGCCGAGCTGCAGCGCGACGTAAAAGCTGAAGCTGTCGAGCACGGTCTCGGTTTCGGAGGGCGCGACGACCGTCTCCCCGTGTGCGACGAGGCCAGACTCCGTCGCGCTGGCGTAACCCCACGGGCAGTTGAGGAAGCCGCCCGGTCTGGTCGGGGAGCGCCTCGACGATCGTGGTCGCCGACGCGGGGATCGCGAACGCGGTCGACAGCACAGCAAACGAGCACGGCTATAGAGGCACTTCTTGCCTTGAACACTGAATCTCCCTAGATGAGTCCGCGGGCCGTCCGAGCCCTTATTGGCGCTGACGCTCCCGCGTCAGCCAGTGGGGATCACTGTGGACCAAGTTCGCAAATTGCGCACCCGGACATTCGTCCAGGTTGTGTCGGCTCCTAAAGCGAGTTCTTGAGCGAGCGGCGTAATGTGGCGCGTGACCGCTCGCCAGCGACCGGACTGCTTCACGAATGCGTCGGTCATGAGGTACGTGCCGTCGCGCGGATTCGCCGCCCATGCGGCCGGTCTGGGTGTAACGCGAGCGTGCGACCGCGAAGCGGCCGTAGTGCTGCACGACGATCTCGTCGAACTGCCAGGACTCGACCTCGTACTCGTCGCGGGTGATCGCGAGGTACTGCTCGCGGGTACGGACTGGCGCCGCGGGCCGGCCCGTCGTCAGCGTGAACTCGGGTGCGAGCAGCGTCTCGAGGAACGCCATCTCGCGTTCTGCCACGGCCTGCCGCCCAGCGGCGTAAGAGCTCCTCGATCTCGGCTTCGGGCGGTCGTCGTCTTCCTCCGGCGCGTCTCCGCCGGCCTGGCGGTCGAGCTCCTCGTTCACGAGCTGGTCGGCGCGCTCGTTCTGCTCGCGGCGCACGTCGCGCACGCTCCAGCGGTCGAACTCGCGCAGCGCCGCCATCGTCTCGGTGAAGAGCGGCATCAGGCCCTTGTTCTTGACCTTGTACTCGCCGCCGATCTGGCGCGCGACGAGCTCGGAGTCGTTCACCACCTCGACCTCGGACGCGCCGAGCTCGCGCGCCAGCTCGAGGCCGAGCAGGATCGCCCTGTACTCGGCCACGTTGTTGGTGGCCTCGCCGATGTAGGCGCGCGCTCGCCGAGCTCGCCGCCGTCGGGCGCGGTCGCGACCGCGGCCGCGGCCGCGGGCCCGGGTTGCCGCGCGCGCCGCCGTCCACGTGGACGACGACCTTCGGGTGCGCCACTACTGGCCGGGCGCGTCCGCGGGGGCGGACCCGGTGAGCGGCGAGCGCCGGCGGTCGCGGACGCGTCGCGCTGCTCGCCCTCGGGCGGCTCGGCGCCGCTGCGCCGGTCGGCGCCCGCGCGCCGGTCGACGATGACCTTCACGTTCGGGTCGTCCTTGTAGTAGTCGACGAGCTTGTCGTACAGCTCGTCGGCGAGCGCCTGTGGCACGACGCAGTAGATCACGGCGGTGAGCCTACACCGAGCGCCAGCGTCCCATCCGGGGATGCCTGCACGTTCCAGTCGGGCGGCTCGCCCTCGAGCTCGTCGAGCTCCTCGCCCTTGTCCAGCAGCACGACCGGCTCGCCGGCGTCGCCCAGATCCACGCGGTAGCGGTACCAGGAGAGCTCCCACGCGACGAGGATGTCGACCTGGCTCGGAGCTGCCGAGTCGGGCGCGGCCGCGACCCACGGCTCGCCGAGCGAGCGCATGATGCCCGGCGATCGTGCGCGGGTGCTCGGAGCCGTTGAAGAGCTCGAGCGCGCGCTCCACCTTGACCTCGGCCGTGGTGGGCACGGCGCGCACGTGGCGCGGGTCGCGCGGCGGCTCGCGCCGCGGCGACGCTGCGCTCGCGCGTGCCGGGGGCGCCTCGGGCTCGCGCACGCCCTCCTCCCAGTCCGGCTCGAGCTCGCCCTCGCGCGGCTCCTCGGCGGCGTCGTCGCCGGCCCGCGGCGCAGGCAGCGCCCGAGCAGCGACCCGCGCTGCTCCGGCCGGCCGCGGGCCGCGGGCAGCTCGCCGGCGCCGGACTCGCGGATCCAGCCCTCGTGCTAGGCGCGCGCGCACACAGCTCGCACACGAGCTTGCGCTCGCCTCCCGGGACGAGGTAGCTCTCGGTGCGCTCGCCCTTGAGGATCGTGCGCCCGCAGACGTCGCACGACACGGCGTCGTGGAACGGGCGAAGCTCCTTCTTCACCGGTTCGATGCTAGCGATGCCCTCGCGCCGCCGAAGGGCTGCATCAGGCCTTGACGGCCTCCTCTTCGGCCTGCGGCCTGCTGGATCACCTTCTGGGCGAGGTGCGCCGGCACCTCCTCGTAGCGCGCCAGCTCCATCGTGTAGTCGCCCTGGCCGCCGGTGATCGAGCGCAGGTCGGGCGCGTAGGTGAGCATCTCCGCCATCGGCACCTCGGCCTTGACCTCGGTCATCGAGCCCTTCGGCTCCATGCCGAGCGGCCGGCCGCGGCGCGCGTTGAGGTCGCCGATCACGTCGCCGACGGAGTCCTCGGGCACGGTCGACCGTGACGGTCATGATCGGCTCGAGCAGCGCCGGCTGCGCCTGCTCCGTCGGCCTGCTTGAACGCCATCGAGCCGGCCACCTTGAACGCCATCTCCGACGAGTCGACCGAGTGGTAGGAGCCGTCGTAGAGGCGCACCTTGCACGCCCCGCAGCGGGTAGCCCGCGACGACCCCCTGTGCCATCGCCTCGCGGATGCCCTTCTCGACCGCGGGGATGAAGCCGGACGGGATCACGCCGCCCTTGATCTTGTTCACGAACTCGAAGCCCGTCGCCGTCGCCGGCGATCGGCTCGATCTCGATGTGGCAGTCGCCGAACTGGCCGCGGCCGCCGGTCTGCTTCTTGTAGCGGCCGTGCGCCTTCGCGCTGCCCTTGATCGTCTCGCGGTAGGGCACGCGCGGCGGCTTCAGGTTCGACCTCGGCGCCGAAGCGCTCCTTCATCCGGTCGACGATCACCTCGACGTGGATCTGCGTCAGGCCGGCGACGATCTGCTCGCCGGTCTGGGCGTCGCGGTGGACGTCGATCGTCGGGTCCTCCTCCTGGAGGCGGCGCAGCGCGGTGAACGACCTTCTCCTCGTCGCCCTTGCGCCTTCGGCTCGATCGCGAACGCCATCACCGGCGCCGGGCAGCTTCGGCAGCGCGATCTCGACCGGCTCGTCCTTCGACGCGAGCACGTCGCCGGCGTGCGTCTCCTTCAGCTTCGCCACGGCGCCGATGTCGCCGGCGCCGAACTCGTCGGCGTGGCCCATCTCCTTGCCCTGCGGGACGAGCAGCTGGCCGATGCGCTCCTTGACGTGGGCGCGGCATGTTGAAGAGCTGCGAGTCGTGCCTCGACGACGCCCTGGTAGACGCGGAACAGGTTGATCCGCCCGGCGAACGGGTCGGCGAGCGTCTTGAAGACGAACGCGACCGTGCTCGCCGTCGTCCTCCGGCCTCGAGCTGTCGCGGTCGCCGGCGTGGACCGCGCCCTTCTTGCACCGGCGACGGCAGGTCCTCGACGAGCGCGTCGAGCAGCCGGTTGGTGCGCGAGGTTCTTCGTCGCCACGCCGCACGTGACGGGGAAGATGCGTGCCGCTCGGTGACGCCGTCCTTGAGCGCCGGCACGATCTCCTCGTGCGAGATCTCCTCGCCCTCGAGGTAGCGCTCCATCAGCTCGTCGGAGTCCTCGGCCACCTCGTCCATCAGCTTCTCGCGGTACTCCTGCGGCCTGCGCCTGCGAGCTCGTCCGGGATCGGGATCTCCTTGCAGTTGTCCTTCGAGTCGCCCGTCGTACGTCGTACGCCTTCATGTCGATCAGGTCGACCACGCCGCGTGACGTCGTGCTCGGTGCCGATCGGGATCTCGGTCGCCACCGCGTGCGGGCCGAACGCGTCCTTGAGCGAGTCGAGCGTGCGGAAGAAGTCGGCGCGCTCGCGGTCGAGCATGTTCACGAAGATGAGGCGCGCGAGGCCCGAGCTCGTCGGCGCGCTCCCAGAGGCGCTCGGTGCCGACCTCGACGCCCATCACGCCGTTGACGACGAACACCGCGCCCTCGCAGACGCGCAGCGCGGCGAGCGCGTCGGCCACGAAGCTCGGCTCGCCCGGGCGTGTCGATCAGGTTGATCTTGCGGTCCTGCCACGTGAACGACGCCAGGCTCGACGCGATCGACATCTCGCGCGCCTTCTCGTCCGGCGCGGAGTCGGAGACCGTGGTGCCGTCTGCCACCGAGCCGAGCCGGTTGATCGCGCCCGCCTCGAACAGGAGCGCCTCGTTCAGCGACGTCTTCCCGCTGCCTCGGTGGCCGACCAGCGCCACGTTGCGGATCCTGTTCGGTGACCTGTGCGGCATGGCCGCTCCTCTCCTCGGGCTCGGAGAGGACGACACCTATCCGGCCGAGTCCAGTCGGGCTGCTCGGCACGTTCGGCCTGCAGGCGCGACTTGAGCCGCAGCACGGCCTTCGTGTGCAGCTGCGAGACGCGCGACTCGGTCACGCCGAGCACCTCGCCGATCTCGCGCAGGGTCAGGTTCTCGTAGTAGTAGAGCGCGACGACGAGCTTCTCGCGCTCGGGCAGGCGCGCGATCGCGTCGGCGAGGCGGTCCTTCATCTCGCTGGCGTCCATCTCCTGCGCGGGATCGATCGCGTTCGGGTCCTGGATCGTGTCGAGCAGCGACACCTGGTCGCCGCTACGCGTCCGAGACCGTCCACAGCTCGTCGAGCGCGACGACCGACGAGTTGCGAGATCTGCGTCAGCGACTCCTGGAAGTCCTCGACCGACATGCTCGAGCGTCGTCGGCCATCTCCTGGTCGGTCGGCGCGCGGCTGCAGCTTGTGCTCGAGCTTCGCGTTCGTCTTCTCGATCTGGCGCGCGCGTGCGCGCACCGAGCGCGGCACCCAGTCGAGCGAGCGCAGCTCGTCGATGATCGAGCCCTTGATGCGGGCGATCGCGAACGTCTCGAACTTGATCTCGCGGCGAGGGTCGAAGCGCTCGATCGCCGAGATCAGGCCGAGCAGGCCGTACGAGATGAGGTCGGACTCCTCGACGTGCGCGGGCAGGCCGCTCGACATCCGGCCGGCGACGTACTTGACCAGCGGCGAGTACGCGAGCACGAGCCGCTCGCGTGCCCGCTCGTCGCCGTCCTCCTTGTAGCGGCGCCACAGGTCCTTTAGCTCGATCGCCTTGACGTTCGTTTCCAGCGTTACTTCCTCCGGTGCTATCCGCCGTCACGCCCGCGGGTGAGCGCGTGCGTACACCTTCCTGAGGCGGCGCTGACTCTACCCGAGTGTATGTCTGGGTCGTGCTGATGGTCGCGTGGCCGAGCAGCTCCTGGATCGCGCGCAGATCCGCCCCCCCTCCAGCAGATGGGTCGCGAACGAGTGGCGCAGCGTGTGCGGCGTCGCACCCGGCGCGGTGCCCGCGCGCCGGACCCAGGCGCGCAGCCGCCGCCGCACGATCGGAGGTGCCGAGCCGGCGACCGCTCTTCGACAGGAACATGGCGCGGCTCGGCGCCGCGTCGCCCTCGCGCGCGAGCAGCGGCCGCCCGCGCTCGAGGTACGCGTTCGAGCGCGCGCCAGGCCGGCTCGCCGACCGGGACGACGCGCGTCCTTGCCGCCCTTCCCGTGCACGCGCAGCTCCTCGGCGTCGAAGTCCGCGTCGCCCATGTCGAGGTGTCACGACTCCTCCGCGCGCAGCCCGGTCGCGTATGCGAGCTCGAACATCGCGCGGTCGCGCAGCTCGAGCGGCGTCGCTGCCGGGATCGAGTCGAGCAGCGCCGCGACCTCGTCCGTCCTTCAGCACCCGCGGCAGGTACTGCGTCCCGCTTCGGGTGACGTCACGAGGTCGGCCGGGCTCGCCTCGAGCTCGCCGCTGTCGACCAGGTGGCGGTAGAACGAGCGGATCGACGCGAGCTTGCGCGCGACGGTCGACTTCGACGCGCCGCGCTCGGACAGGACGCCGGCGAAGCGGCGCAGGCGCTTGTGGTCGACGCTCTTCCGGGGCGAGGCCCTGCGCGCCGCCCACTCGGCGAGCTGGTGACGTCGGTGAGGTAGGCGCGCCGCGTCTTCTGCGCGGCACTGCCGCGGCCGCAGCCAGCGCTCCCAGGTCGCCGAGCGCGGCGCCCCACCTAGCCTGGAGCTCGATGTCGGTCTTCTGGGTCAATTACGAGGACGGACGGGTCGCGACGCGCGACCAGCTCGCCGAGGCCGGGCCTCGTCGACGACGACGAGCACGCCCGTCCGCCCGTGGCATCCGATCCAGGGCCCGAGCGACGCGTCGACGATGTGGTACGCCGTGCTGCGCAAGCGGGAGCGCGGGGTCTTCATAGGCACCCTGTGCATTCGACACACGGGGCGCCAAGCCTCTCTGGAGGCAGGCGGGCTGGCAGGAGGTCCCGATCGACCGGATCGGCTACGCGATGTAGACCGGCGTCGAGACCGGCACCTGGTCGTACAGCTCGACCACGTCCGGGATCGCCATCCGGATGCAGCCGTGGGAGGCGGCGGTGCCGAGCGAGTACGTCGCATCGGTGCCGTGGATGCCGGCGCCGTCGTAGATGCCGAGCCAGCGCGCCTTGAGCGGGTTCTCCGGCACCCCGCCGGGGATCACCTTGCCCGGTCCGCGGGCGCGACCCAGTCGCGTTCGGCACGTCCACGCCGGGTCGACCGCCTTGTTCTGGACGTGGTAGAGGCCGGCCGGGGTCTCGAGCCCGACCTGACCGACCGCGATCGGGTAGGTCTTCTGGAGCTTGAGGTTCTTGCACAGCCGCAGCTCGAAGCCCGCCCGGTTGACCGTGATGACGACCGGGTACTGCGAGGCGAGCTCGTCGCGGGTGACGTCCGGCTGCGTGACGCGCGTCGAGACCTCGACGACGCGGTCGGCGTGCGGCAGCACGAGCTCGGCGCGGATCGCGCGGCGGAGCTTGCTGGTCTTGACCGCGACGCCCTCCTGGCCCTCCACGGTTCCGAGGCTCGTACCGCTGAACGTCACCTCGGCGTCCTGCGCGGGCTGGTCCACCTTGCCCGCGACCTTCTTCACCAGGTCCTCGACGGCCTTGTGCGAGTAAGACACGCGCGCCGGCAGCTCCGCCTCGCTCGGATCGTCTCCGGTGATCCCGCGGATCGTCCGTGAGACGACGTTGCCCTCGCGGCTCTTTTCGAGCGCCTCCTGCACCATCCGCTCTGCCGCCACGCGCAGGTGGGCGTCCGCAGCGGTCAGCCGGAAGCGCTGCTTCTCGTACTTGACGACGAGCGTCTTCTGCAGCGGCTGCGTGAGCTGCTCCTCGATGGTGGCGCGCGCCTCGGATGCGCGCATGCCGCCGACGTGGACGCCGCCGACCGTGACGCCGTCCGCGATCAGGTCGTCCCGCGAGGCGTCATACGCGTACACGCCGATCGACCCGGCGATCAGCAGGAACACGAAAACGGCAACGACGATGAACGACTTCTGTCGCAAGACTTACCGAGTGTAGGTACGCGGTTTCCCCATGACTAGGGGATACCCGGGACTGCAATTTGAATTGCGCGTCAGCTGGCCGCCGGCACGCGCGCCAGCACGGAATCGATCGCGTGGAGCACGCTCGGGCGCGCCCGCGACGTCGATTCGAGCTCCCGCAGCGCCTCGAGCTCGCGCCGCTCCATCGAGCCGAGGAGCGCGATGATCTCCTCGGCCTCGAGCTCGTCGTAGTCGTCCATGCCGAGGTCGGGAAGCGGCTCGGGCTCGGGCGGCGCAGGAGTCGGCGGGGCAGCCTTCGGCTCAGGAGCGGGCTTCTGCATGGAAGCAATCCCCTCCAGCAGCTTCTGGAGCTCGGCGATCTCCGCCGGCGCTCAGCCGCATCAGCGGGCTCTCGCTGCCCTGGACGCTCGGGCTCCAGCGCAGGAACTCCTCGACCTCGCGCTCGTAGCGGTAGGGCTCGCGCGCGCCCTTCAGGATCGGGCTCAGGCGCAGGTGCTCGCCCAGCTTCAGCACGGTCTCGCGGGTCGTGTAGCGGTAGTCGAAGCCGGTCGCCTTGTAGCTTGCGGTTGTCGACGCCGCGGCCGAAGCGCAGCAGGCTCATGCATCTCCGGCGGGACGCTTGACGCCGAGCGCGGCGCAGCGGGCGCGAGCGCGAGGCCGGTGCCCCACGGCGGCAGGATCGGCAGGAACGGCTTGCCGAGCAGGCCGGCGACCTCGGTCAGCGCGAGCACGCCGTCGGCCGCGACGTTGAAGACGCCGGGCAGGTCGTGCTGCGGTCGCGTGCACGAGCGCGTCGACGACGTCGTCCTCGTGCACGAACTGGAAGCGCGGGTCGAAGCCGAGGATCATCGGCACGAACGGCAGCGAGGCGAGCCGCGCGTGCGAGGTCTCGACGTCCGGGCCGAGCACGTTCGGGCAGCGCAGGATCGTCACGCACGTGTCGGGCTGCTTCTCGCTGAAGTCGCTGATCGCCGCCTCCGCCTCGACGATGTCGCGCTCGATCGGCGTCCGCGGCGGATGCGGCCGGCGCATCGTCTCGGTGAAGAACGCCGGGTCGTCCTGCTCCGAGCCGTAGTAGTGCGTCGAGGACTTGAAGATGAACTTGCGGACGGTCGAGTCCTTGCCGGAGCACGCGGCGAGGATGTTCATCGTCCCGATGACGTTGTTCTCGTGCGCGAGGCGCGACGACGGTGGTGCGTCGAGTCGACGACGAGGCGCGTGTCGATGACCGTGTCGATCTCCGCGGCCTGGACGATCCGGCGCAGCAGCGCGTGCTGTGAGCCGACCTTCACGTACTCGGCCCGCTCGAGCTCGCCCGAGCGGGTCCTCGGGCGCGACGCCGATGATCGCCTCGACCTCGGGCATTCTCCTCGAGCGCGCGCGCGACGCGGTAGCCCCAGTAGGTCTGGACGCCGGTGACGAGGATGCGCTTCGAGTCGCTCATCCGAACCACACCGACTTGCGCGTCTTGACCATCTCGAACAGGTTCTCCTGGATCCGCGCGCGGACCTCGTGCGCCACGGTCTGCACGAGCGCCTTGTCCTCGTGCATCCCCTCCTCCTCGAAGTGGATCGGCTCGAGGAAGCGGATCTTGAACTTGGCCGGCAGGTAGCCGAGCATCCCGAGCAGGCCGCCGTGCGGGAACGTCGGCGTGATCGGGAAGTAGAGCAGGCCGGTCAGCCGCTGGAGCGGCTTGACCTGGGCGAAGATCGGGGCCGCCTCCTCGGCGCCGACCACGCACACCGGCACGATCGGCGTGCGCGCGCGCATCGCGGCCTCGACGAAGCCGCCGCGGCCGAAGCGGCGCAGCTTGTAGCGGTCCTTGTAGAGCTTCTCCGTCCCCTTGCGGCCCTCGGGGAAGACGAGCACGAGCTGCTGCTCGTCGAACAGCAGGCGGTTGACGTTCGCCGGGTGGGCGGCGACGCAGCCGATCTTCGGGATCAGCATCGAGAAGCCCGGATAGCCCTTGAAGAAGTGCTCGACCGTGATGTTGAGCGGACGCGGGTGCGGGTGCTCCTCCTTGATCGCCTTGCCGATCATCGCCGCGTCGGGCGGCAGTGCGCCCGAGTGGTTCGAGACGAGCAGCGCGCCGCCGTTCGCGGGCACGTTCTCGATCCCCTCGACCTCGCATCGGAACCAGTAGCGGTAGAAGAAGTCGACGAGGGTCTTGTCCAGGAGGCCCTCGATCCGCTCGGACCGGCCCCAGTCGTTCAGCTGGCGCTCGGGCTCGATCCCGGGAAGGTGGCGCCGCAGGTCGTCGCGCCGTACCGCGGGCAGGCGCGACTCGGCCGTGGTCTCTTCCGGCTCTTCGACTCTGAGGCTGGTTCGGGTCGCCATCGGTGCGATTGTGTCAGGAGAGGACGGGCGCCAGCTTTACACGCAGTTCTTCCCAGCTGGTGGCGCCGATCGCATCGCCCGCAGCGACGACCTCCTCGTTCCACGGGTGGATCAGGGTCGCTCCTACGATGCCCTCTCGCTTCGCCTTGGTCAGGTTGACGGGGCTGTCGTCCACAAGGACATCGATGCCCAGTTCAACGCATCGGCTCACCTTGTCGAACGAGCAGTGGAGGTCGTCGTACGGCATTCCGATCCGGTCGAGCCACTGCCCGGTCGCGTCCCGCGCGCGATCGCGTCGGTGGGAGGTGATGTGGATCCAGTGCCCCTCGCGGTGCCACTCGGCGACGGTCGCGACCGCGCCGGGATACGGCTCGGCGCCGAGGATGTTCACGTCGGAGTGGGTCTCCTCGACGCAGGCGATGACGTCGTCGCGTGGCAAAAGAGTCGTCCCCCACTCGCGCTGCTCCTCGTACGGCAGGTCCAATCCGTGACGCGCGTGCACGACGCGCCGGAAGAGCGGCCAGTAGTCGTGGAGCGTGGAATCGATGTCGAGTGCTATCCGGGCCATCCGGGTACCGTAGGGGCCATGGCGAAGACGATCCGGACGTCAAAGGCCCTGCCGGCGCTGCCCAGTGCCGCCGCCCGCGCCGATTCCGGCTACGGCGCCACCGCCGATCCGGACTGGCGCGACACGAACTGGCGCGAGCACGCTCACTGGGCCGACATCGAGCACGCGCGGATGAACTACATCGACGTCGGGTCTGGCGACGGGCCTCCGGTCGTCTTCATCCACGGGCTCTCGGGGAGCTGGCAGAACTGGCTCGAGAACCTCCCGTACTTCGCCCAGAACCACCGCTGCATCGCGATGGACCTCCCGGGCTTCGGGTATTCGGACATGCCGGTCGAGAAGATCTCGATCTCGGGCTACGCCCGCCAGGTGGACGCCCTGTGCGACGAGCTCGGCATCGACAGATGCATCGTCGTCGGCAACTCGATGGGCGGCTTCGTGACCGCGGAGATGTGCATCCAGCACCCAGAGCGCGTCGAGCGGGCGTGCCTCGTCGCCGCGGCCGGCATCTCGGTCACGAACCTCCGCCGCCGTCCGGTGCTGACCGGCGCGCGGATCTTCGGTGCCCTGGGAGCTGCGTCAGCGGCGCAGAACCGTGCGATCGTCGCCCGGCCGCGGCTGCGGTGGTTCTTCACGAACTTCATCTTCCGCCACCCGTCGCGGATCGACGGCCGACCTGATGTACGAGCAGCTGCGCGGCGCCGGCAAGGCAGGCTTCTATGACGCGATGGACGCGCTGACGAGCTACGACTTCCGCGACCGGCTGACCGAGATCAAGGCGCCCGACGCTGATCGTCTGGGGCGAGCACGACATGCTCGTCCCGGTCGAGGACGCCCACGAGTTCGAGCGCCTGATCCCGCAGTCGCGCACGGTCATCCTCGAGGACACCGGGCACGTGCCGATGCTCGAGCGCCCGCAGAAGTTCAACGAGCTGCTCGAGGAGCTGATCGAGGGCCGCGGCGTCGGAGCCGAGACCGGCCCCGAGGAGCAGGTCACGCGCCGCCTAGCTCGTTACGGCGCCTTCGGCGGCCGAGCCGACGTGCTTCGCGTACTTGCCGAGCACGCCGTTCGTGTACTTCGGCGGCGGCGGCTCGTAGTCGGCCACGCGCTTCGCTATCTCGTCGTCGGGCAGTTCGACGCGCAGCTCGCGGTTCGGAACGTCGAAGACGACCGTGTCGCCGTCGCGCACGGCCGCGATCGGGCCGCCGCGGGGCGCCTCGGGGGCCACGTGTCCGGCCATGAAGCCGTGCGTCGCGCCGGAGAAGCGGCCGTCGGTCAGAAGCGCGACCGAGTCGCCCAGGCCCTGGCCGACGATCGCAGCGGTGACCGCGAGCATCTCGCGCATGCCCGGGCCGCCGGACGGGCCCTCGTTGCGGATCACGACGACGTCGTTCGGCTGGATCTGCTGCGCCTCGACGGCCGCGAACGCTTCCTCCTCGGACTCGAACACGCGCGCGGGCCCGCTGTGCTCGAGCCGCCCGTGACCGGAGAGCTTCACGACGCAGCCGTCGGGCGCGAGGTTCCCGCGCAGGATCGCGAGCCCTCCGTTCGGCTTGAGCGGATCCGACAGCGGCCGGATCACCTCCTGGCCGTCGGCCTCCTCGGCCGCGTCGGCCTCATCGCCGATCGTCGTGCCGGCCACGGTGATCGCGCCCTCGTTGAGGAAGCCGGCCTCGCGTAGGCGGTCCGCGACCACGCGCACCCCGCCGGCGCGGAACATGTCCGGCGCGACGAAGCGGCCGAACGGCTTCAGGTCGGCGAGCAGCGGCGTGCGCCAGCTGATCCGGTCGAAGTCGTCGATCGTGAGCTCGACGCCCGCGTCCTTCGCAACGGCGAGCAGGTGCAGCACGGCGTTTGTGGAACCGCCGGTCATCGCGACGCAGCCGATCGCGTTCTCGAACGCCTCCTGGGTGATGACCTTGCTCGGCGTCAGGCCCTTCTTGACCAGTTCGACCGCGAGGCGGCCGCAGTCCTCCGCAACCTTGCCCTTCTTGCCGTCCTCGGCGGGCACCATGCCGCTGCCCATCGGCGAGATGCCGAGCATCTCGAACGCCGTCGCCATCGTGTTCGCGGTGAACTGGCCCCCGCAAGCTCCCGCACCCGGCGATGCGTGGTGCTCGAGATCGGCGAGGTCATCGTCCGACATGTCGCCGGCCGCGTGCGCGCCGACGGCTTCGAACACCTCCTGGATCGTCACGTCCTTGCCGCGCCAGTGTCCGGGCATGATCGACCCGCCGTAGAGCATCAGGCTCGGGATGTCGAGCCGCGCGAGCGCCATCACGCAGCCGGGGATCGTCTTGTCGCAGCCCGACAGCGCGATCACGCCGTCGAACATGTGGCCGCGCGCCACGAGCTCGATCGAGTCGGCGATCACCTCGCGGCTCACGAGCGACGCCCGCATGCCTTCGGTGCCCATCGTGATCCCGTCCGAGACGGCGATGGTGTTGAACTCCATCGGCGTGCCGCCCGCCGCGCGGATGCCCTCCTTGACCTTCTCCGCGAGGCGACGGAGATGAAAGTTGCACGGCATCGTCTCGGTCCACGTGTTCGCGACACCGATGATCGGCCGCGCGAGATCCTCCTCGCTGTAGCCGATGCCGTAGAGGTACGAGCGCGCCGCTGCGCGCGCGGGGCCCTCCAGGATCGTGGCGCTGCGGCGCTCGCTCACGAACGGGCGCTGGAGCGTTCCCGCTCCCATTGCGCGAGTCGCCACAGGTCGCGCCGGACGCGGCCCGGGTCCACCTGCCGGCCGGGCAGGTGCATGTTCGCGGTGCGGATCAGGCGCCGCTCGTCGCCCGTGAGCGCCATCCACTTGGCCAGCATGTCGTCCGAGTCCGGCAGCCGCGAGCCCGCGATCGCGCCGGTCATGTCCGGGAACTCGACGCAGTACTCGTTCAGCAGGCGCCCGGTCTCGGGCATGTAGGCCACGACCGGCTTGTGCGGGTAGATCAGGTACGCGTAGCCGGGCGTCGAGCCTCGGACCCGGATGAAGCCGAGGTCGCGGTACATCGACCATTCCTCGTCGTTCACGCACGAGCGCAAGAGCTCACGCGCGCGCTGCTCGGCGCGGCGGTCGCGCCCGGGGTCGGCGAACACGCTGCGCTCGGGCTTCGCGCGCTTCGCGCGCCGCTTGCGGGCGGCCGCGAGCCGCTCCGCGATCGTCGGCACCGCGAGCGCGAGTGCGACGAGGGAGAGCGCTAGAACCGTGAGCGACACCGCAAGCTCCGGATCAACCGCCGGAGGCGCGCGGGAAGAAGATCACGCGGTCCGCACCGGTCGGGATCTCGGCGTACTCATGGATCATCACGGCCTGACGCCGCCCGCTTCCAGGCGCGTGCGTCGGCACGGCGGCCCACATGCCCTCGTCCAGCTGGCGCCGGAACTCCTCGACGAGGCGCTCCTCGTCTTCGCGCACCTCTGGATCGCCCTCAGTCAGGAGGACCTCGCCGTGGCCTGGCCTCATACGCAGGAACTTCATAGCGACGCTCGATTATGCCAGCCGGGTCACGTTCACCGGCCCTGCGCCGCGCCCGATGTCGCGGAGGCCGTTCTTGACCGCATTCGAGGCGATCTCCTTGGCCTTGCGCGCCGCTTCGAGCGGATCGTCCCCGTGCGCCAGGTACGCCGCCAACGCCGACGAGTGCGTGCAGCCCGAACCGTGCGCCGCGCCGTCCTCGTAGCGCTCCCCGGGAATCTCCTCCAGCCGCGTACCGTCGAAGAAGACATCCGTCGCGTCCTCGCGATGGCCGCCGGTCACGACGACCGCCTTCGGGCCGAGCGCGTGGATGACGCGTGCCAGCTCGTCGGGTGCGGCGGGCGCGCCGGCCAACACCTCCGCCTCAGCCAGGTTCGGTGTGACGACGCTGACAAGCGGCAGCAGACGTCCGCGCAGCGCATCGCGCGCATCGTCGGCCAGCAGGGCCGCACCGCTCTCGGCCACCATCACCGGGTCGAGCACGACCGGTGCGCCGCCCACGAGCTCCAGCGCCTCGACGACCGCGTCGATCGTCTCGACGGTGCCGAGCATCCCGATCTTCACGGCGTCGACCCCGATGTCGTCTGCCACCTGGCGGACCTGCTCGACGATCACGTCCGGCGGGACCGGATGCACCTTGCTGACGCCAACCGTGTTCTGGGCCGTGATGGCCGTGATCGCCGTCATCCCGTGCACGCCGCAGGCGGCGAACGCCTTCAGGTCGGCCTGGATGCCCGCTCCCCCGCCCGAGTCGGAGCCGGCGATCGAGAGGCACGCGTGGAATGCGGCTCATCCGGCCGCAAGCTAGCGCCCTCAGGCCGTGCGGACGTATGCGCCCGACGGCGCGCGGCGGATGAGGCCCTGGAGCTCGAGCCGCGCCAAAGTGGCGCGGAGCGCGGCGGCGGAGATGTCGAGCTCGGCCCCGAGCTCGTCGACGCCGGCGCCCTGCGACACCAGCGCGAGCACACGCCTGCCCTGCGCGTCGAGCGCGGGCTCGGGCGCCGCCGGCACCTCGCGCGCCCCGACGCCGTAGAGCAGGTCGACGACGTCCTGCGGCCCGGTCACGAGCGCGGCACCGGAGCGCAGCAGGCCGTTCGTGCCGGCCGCAGCTTCGGTCGTGACCTGCCCGGGCACCGCCGCGACGTCGCGCCCGAGGTCCGCAGCGCAGTCGGCGGTGATCAGCGTCCCGGAGCGCTGGGCGGCCTCCACGACGACCGTCACGTGACCGAGCGCGGCCATGATCCGGTTGCGGGCCGGGAACAGCCACCGGCTCGGGCGTGAGCCGGGCGGCATCTCGGAGACGATCGACCCGTGTTCGCGAATTCGCTCGTAGAGCCGGCGGTTCGTGCGCGGGTACGGAACGTCGACGCCACATGCGAGAACCGCGATCGTGCGCCCGCCGCCGTCCAGGCATCCACGATGCGCGATCGCATCGATGCCGAGCGCGAGTCCGCTCACCACCGGGACGCCCGCCGCCCCGAGCCCGCGCCCGATCCGGTACGCGACGGTGCGCCCGTACTCGGACGGCCGCCGGGATCCGATCACGACCGCGACCGGCTCGTCCAGGTCGGCGACGACGCCGATCCGGGTCGCGTAGAGGACCGGCGGCGGCTGCGACAGCTCGCGCAAGGGCGCGGGAAACGAATCGGAGTGGACGCATACGGCGTCGATGTCGAGGCGCTCAGATGCGAGCCGGTGCCCGCTGGACAGGCAGGCTTTGCAGGCGTCGATCACGCCGCCGCGCGCAGCGGATCGCTCATCCGGTACCCGACCGCCTCGTCCAGATGGTCCTGCTCGACCTCCTCTGCGCCGGCCAGGTCGGCGATCGTGCGAGCGAGGCGAAGCACCCGGTCCTGGCCCCGGCCGGAGAGATGCCACAGCTGAGCCCGGGCGGCGGCGGTCCTCGACACGCGGATCCGGCTGCCGGGCGGCGCGCTCCGCCTGGATCCCGCGTGCGACCCCGACTCGCTCGCGGACGCGGGCTGAGCTCTCGGCGGCCGGCGCGCTGCCCGCGAGCACGGGCGGCGGCGGCTGGCCCAGCTCGCAGACGAGATCGATCCGGTCGAGCAGCGGGCCGCTTAGCCGGCGCGCGTAGCGGATCCGGTCGATGTCGTTGCACGTGCAGTCGCCGGCCGGGCGTGCGCACGGACACCCGTTGCAAGCGGCAACCAGCATCGTGCGAGCGGGGTAGGTCACGGCTCTCTGGCCGCGCACGACGGTCACCGATCCCTCCTCCATCGGCTGCCGAAGGGCCTCGAGCGGAGCGCGCCCGAACTCGGGCAGCTCGTCGAGAAACAGGACGCCGTGATGGGCGAGCGTGATCTCCCCCGGCCGTGGCGGAACGCCTCCGCCCACGAGCCCCGACGCCGAGATCGTGTGGTGTGGCGCGCGGAAGGGCCGCTCCGTCACGAGCCCACCGCGAGCGAGGCCCGCCGCACCCTGGACCTTCGTGATCTCGATCGCCTCGGCCATCGTGGGCGGCGGCAGGATCCCGGGCAGCCGGCGAGCGAGCATCGTCTTGCCCGCGCCCGGTGGTCCGATCATCAGGAGGTTGTGGCCGCCCGCGGCTGCGATCTCGAGCGCCCGGCGTGCATCTGCCTGACCGCGGACTTCAGCCAGGTCGGGACCGTCCTCTACGCGGTCGTCGACGCTGAGCGCAGGCTCTGTCGCCTCTGCGGTGCACTGACCGCGCAGCAGGTCGAGCAACTCCGAGAGGGTCGGCACGCCGATCACCTCGAGGCCGTCGGCGAGCGCCGACTCCGGCGCGTTCGCCACCGGCACAAGCATGCGCTCGATGCCGTCGCGCCGAGCCGCGAGCGCCATCGCCAGCGCACCCCGGATCGGCCTGATCTCCCCCGACAGCGACAGCTCGCCGCAAACCGCGTCCGGGATGTCGCCCTCGGGCAGGCCGCCGTCGGCCGCCACTACCGCGACCGCGATCGCCAGGTCGAAGCTCGGCCCGGTCTTGCGCAGCGAAGCCGGCGCGAGGTTCACCGTCACGCGCTGCTGCGGAAAGCTCACGCCCGAGTTCGCGAGCGCCGCGCGCACGCGCTCGCGCGACTCGCGCACCGCGCGGTCGGGCAGGCCGACGACGGAGAACGCCGGCAGGCCGCGACGCACGTCGACCTCGACCGTGACCGGCACGCCGTCCACGCCCTCGAGGGCGAATGTCTGCACCTTCGCGAGCATGCGGAGGGGTGAAGCGGGCCGCGGCCGGCCTTCGCCCCGTGTGGACCGAAGGCGGACGCTGGGCGCGCGCGGCGAGGAGGAGGCGGTGGGACACCTCGAGCGGCTCGGCCATGCGGTCCTCGATCGGAACTTCCGGACGCGCTACGGCGAGCTCGACTTGGTCAGCGCGACCGCGTCTTGCCTCGTGTTCTGCGAGGTCAAGACGAGGACTGCCGGCGGGCGCGGCGGCCCGGCGACGGCGCTCGAGGCCGTCGGGCCGGAGAAGCGGCGCCGCCTACGCCTGATGGCCCGGGAGTGGTTCCGCCTCCGCGGCGGCGACCATGAGCGCCTCCCGGGCGGCGTCCGCTTCGACGCCATAGGCGTGGTCTTCGACACCCGGTGGGAGCTCGTCGCCCTCGACCACGTCGAGGACGCCTTCTAGGTCGAGCTGCGTGTAGGCGATCGAGGCGAACGACATGCGATGGAGCGACGAGATGCCGTTCGCGCGTATGGCCGCGCGATGCTCCGGCGTGGAATAGCCGACGTTCGTCTCGAAGTCCCACCCCGGATACCGCTCGGCCGCCCGGCGCATGAAGCGGTCGCGCGCAACCTTCGCGAGCACGGACGCGCCCGCGATGGCGGCACTGCGTGAGTCGCCACCTACGACCGCGCGCTGCTCCACGCCGAAGTCCGCCACGCGGAAGCCGTCCACCAGGCACATCGCCTCCGGCGGCGCGACGCGGATCAGCGCCTGGCGGAGCGCGGCGAGATTCGTGCGGTGCAAACCGCGTGCGTCGATGCCGCGGACGCAGCGCGACACGATCACCGCCTTGGCCGCCGCGCGCATGACGAGCGGGTAGAGCTCCTCGCGCCCGGCCTCGGTGTGCTGCTTCGAGTCGTTGAGGCGCGACAGCGCGCGCCGGTCCGCCACCGTCAAGCGGTCGAGGTCGAACAGCACGGCGGCCGCGAACAGCGGGCCCGCGAGGCAGCCACGGCCGGCCTCGTCCGCCCCAGCGACGAAGCGGTGGCCGAACTGGCGGTCGAAGGCGAACAGCCTGCGGCCGCTCTTCTTCGGGTTGCGCGCACGCTTGGGCGCGCGCGGGATGCGCCCGTTAGAGGGTTCCGATCTTCTTTGGGGGCCAGTAGGTGGCGAAGGCCTGTCCGATGATCCACTTCTCGGGGACTGGCCCCCATTCCCTGCTGTCTGCGGATTCGCCACGGTTGTCGCCCATCATGAAGTAGTGATCGGGCGGGACGGTCACGGCTTTCTCCAAATTGCAGGTTGCACAGTCCGCTGAGGGCCGGACGAAGGGCTCATCCTGGCGCTCCCCGTCGATGTAGACGTATCCCTGCTTCACGGTGAGCTTGTCCCCCGGCAGGCCGACCACCCGCTTGATGAAGTTGGTGTCCGACTTCTCAGGCGTCTCCTTCGGGCACGGCTGGTTGTCCGGATGGTCCACGCCGCAGCTGTTGAGGTCGGCCCCCCGCGGCGGCTTGAAGACGATGATGTCACCGCGCTCGTAGTCGTTTCCGAGCTTCGGCGTGATGCGGTCGACGAGCACGCGCTGGTTGATCTCGAGCGTCGGCACCATCGACTCCGAGGGGATCCGGAACGGCTTCACGATGAACGCCTGGATCAGGAGCGCAAGCCCGAGCGCAACCGCGACGATCATGACGAGCTCGAGCAGTGATCCGCTCGCGCTCTTCTCCTTCTTCTCCCTGTCGCGGCGGAAGATGCTCAGGACTGTTCCTCGGACGGCGGCTCGTCCTCGCCTTCGCCCTCGGGCTCGGCCTCAGCCTCGGCAGGAGCCTCGGCCTCCGGCTCCTGCTCGGCATCGGCCTCCGGCTCCGGCGGGGCGCCCTCGTCGCGGGCCTCGGGCCCGACCTCGCCGGCCTTGGCTTCGCCCTCACCCGCATCCGGCTGCTCGCCCAGATCGACCGCCTCGGCCTCCTCCTGCGTGCCCTCGGCGTCCATCATCACGGGCTCCTCGGCGAGCAGCGCCGCCTCCGGCCCGGTGTACTGGCGCTCGCGGACGCGCGCGCGGCGGCCGACGCGGCCGCGCAGGTAGTAGAGCTTCGCGCGCCGCACGTCGCCGCGGCTCGCGACCTCGATCCGCTCGATCTTCGGCGAGTGGACCGGGAACGTGCGCTCGACGCCGACGCCGAACGACTGCTTGCGGACGGTGAAGGTCTCACGCACGCCGGCGCCCTGGCGCTTGATGACGGTGCCCTCGAACACCTGCGTACGGCGGCGGGTGCCCTCGACGACCTGGAAGTGAACCTTCACGCGATCGCCGGGATCGAAGCCCGGGATGCCTTTGCGCAGCTGCTGGCGCTCGAGGTTCTCGATGACCTTGCTCATGGCAACAAAAGGGCGCGCGGCCCACGGGGCCTGCGCGCGAGGGCGGATGGTAGAGGAACGATGGTCGCTAAGACTCGCGCCGACGGCGACTTTGCTCCAGCCGCCACTCCTTGATCCGGGCGTGGTCTCCGGACAGGAGCACCTCCGGCACATCGTGTCCCCGCCAGCTGGCCGGACGGGTGTAGTGCGGATACTCGGGGCCGCCCTCCAGGGCGGCGGAGAATGACTCCTCCAGGGCGCTCTCGGCGTGCCCGAGCGAGCCGGGCAGCTTGCGAATGACGGCGTCGCAGACGACCATCGCCGGGAGCTCGCCGCCTGCCACGACGTACGGCCCGATCGAGACGACGTCCGACGCGAGCACCTCGTGCACACGCTCGTCGAGCCCCTCGTAGCGACCGCAGAGAAATGTGAGCGCCTCCTCCCCAGCGAGCTCGTCTGCGAGGGCGTCGTCGAACTGGCGTCCCCCCGCCGCGAACGCGATTACGCGCCGCTGGTCGCGCAGCTCACCGGCGTCGCCGCCATAGCGCGCCTGGAGCGCCGCCTCGACCACGTCCACCCGGATCACCATGCCGGCGCCGCCGCCGTAGGGCGTGTCGTCCACCTGGCCGCCGGTGAGCGGTGTCGTGTCGCGGTAGCTCGACGGTGTCGAACTCGAGCCCCGCCGCAACCGCGTTCTGCACGTGGCGCTGGCCGCGGAAGAAGTCGAACCAGTCGGGGAAGAGCGTGAAGACGTCGATGTTCACAGGCCGAGGAACTCCCGGTTCACCTCGATCACCTTCTTCTCGACGTCAACTCTGGTCACTGCGTCCGTGACGAGCGGGATCAGCTCGTCGCCCACCTCGAGCACGTCGCACGACATGCCCTCGAGGACGCCGGTGACCTCGCCGATGCCGTCGATGCGACAGCCGACCAGATCCTCGACGAGCCACTCATCGTTGCTCGTTTCTCGTTCCTCGTTGCTCGGGCTCAGGGTCCTGACCGCGTAGCGACTCCGCCGCGTCGCGGTTCTCGATTCCCTTGAGCCGGATGATCGGCTTTGCGTCCGTGCCCTTGCGCTCTACGACCGTGAACTCCTCGTCGCCGATCTGGACCGTCGCCCCTTCGTCGACCGGGGCGTCGACGTAGAAGCTGCCATCGAGGCCGTGCGGCCTGCCGACCTTCACGGCTAGTCGACTACGTCGACCAGTACCCGCTCGTCCTGGCGGGTGGCGACCGCGCGCATGACTGTGCGCAGGGACGAGATCGTCCGGCCACCGCGACCGATCATCTTGCCGACGTCGTCCTCGGCGACGTGGATCTCGAGCACGACCGTCCCGTCGTCCTCGTCGAAGCCCTCGACGGACACCGCGTCAGGGTTGTCCACGAGCGCCCGAGCCAGGAACTCGAGGAGGTCCTCCACGAGCTACTCCGAGGCCTGCGTGCCGGAGCGCATCAGCTTCTTCACCGTGTGCGAGGGCTGAGCGCCGCGGTCGAGCCAGTACTGGAGCCGCTCCCTGTCGAGGACGATCTCCGACGGCTCGGTCTGCGCGTTGTAGCGGCCGATCGTCTCGATCACGCGGCCGTCACGCGGGGAGCGCTGGTCGGCGACGACGACTCGCCAGATCGGATTCTTCTTGCCGCCCACGCGGGTGAGCCGTACACGGACTGACATAAGCCGGGGCAGCTTAGCTACCGCGCCCTCCCGCCGGTCAGCTGCTGCAGGTTGGGCATCTTGCCCTGCTGCACCTGCTTCATCACCTTCTGCATCTGGCCGAACTGCTTGATCAGGTGGTTGACGGCCTGAACGGTGGTGCCTGAGCCGCGCGCGATCCGCCGCCGCCGCGAGCCGTTGATGATCGAGGGGTTCGCGCGCTCCTCGGGCGTCATCGACGTGATCATCGCCTGGAGGCGGTCGATCTCGCGCTCGTCCACGTCGAGCGAGCCGAGCTGCTGGCCGATGCCCGGAAGCATCTTGAGGATCCCCTGAAGCGGCCCCATCCGGCGCAGCTGCTTCAGCTGCCCGAGGAAGTCGTCGAAGGTCATCTGGCCCTTGCGGATCTTGCGCTCGAGGTCCGCGGCCTCGGTCTCGTCGAACTCCTTCTGCGCCTTCTCGGCGAGTGTCAGCACGTCGCCCATGCCGAGGATGCGCTGCGCCATCCGGTCCGGGTGGAAGCGCTCGAAGTCGCCGAGCTTCTCGCCCGTCGACGCGTACATGATCGGCTTGCCCGAAACGGTGCGCACGCTCAGCGCTGCGCCTCCGCGCGCGTCGCCGTCGAGCTTCGACATCAGGACGCCGTCGAAGTTCACCTTCTCGGCAAACCGCTGTGCGACGTCCACCGCCTCCTGGCCCGTCATCGCGTCGACGACGAGCAGGACGTTGTGGGGCTTGACTCGCTTGCGAATCCGGACGAGCTCGTCCATGAGCCCCTCGTCCACGTGGAGGCGCCCGGCGGTGTCGACGATCAGGACGTCCTTGCCTCCCGCCTGCTCGAGCGCCCAGCCCGCGACGTCGACCGGGTCCTTGTCGGTCCCTTGCTCGTACACCGTCGCGCCGGCCTGCGTCCCGACCTTGACGAGCTGCTCGACGGCGGCGGGCCGCTGCAGGTCGCAAGCCGCGATTGCGACGTCCATCTTGTGCTCTTCGCGCAGGTGCAGCGCGAGCTTTGCGCAGGCGGTCGTCTTGCCCGAGCCCTGAAGGCCCGCCATCAGCACCACGGTCGGCGGGCGCGACGCGAACGCGAGCTCCCGCCCGGCGCCGCCCATCAACTCGGTCAGCTCGTCGGCGACGATCTTCACCACCTGCTGCCCCGGATTGAGGGACGTGAGGACGTCCTGACCGAGCGCGCGCTCCTTCACCGCGTTCGTGAACTGCTTGACGACGGCGAGGTTGACGTCAGCCTCGAGCAGCGCGAGCCGGATCGCGCGCATCGCCTTCGCGACGTCGTCCTCGGTCAGCTTGCCGCGCGAGCGGACGTCGGAAAGGGTCGCCTGGAGCTTCTCGGAGAGGGAGTCGAACACCGAGGTTGAGGCTACTGGCGGGCGTGCCTCAGAGCCTCGGTGAAGCTCGTGAACTCGCGCACGCGAGCCGGGACGTCGTCCTCGAATTCCCAGAGCTGGCTGAGGTCGAGTCGAATCGCCGCGCCGCTGGCGGCGCCGGCGCCGTGCACGAGCAACCGGACCACGAACGCATTCGGCTCGGCCTCGACGATCTCGGTCGGCTCGGCCGTCAGGTCCGGGAGCGGCGACACAAGGTCATCGAGCGCCGCCGTGAGCTCGCTCGGCTTCGCCGGGCCGGACCTGTCCACGACCTCCGCGGGGAAGTGCCATTCGAAGCCTTCGGGCAGGTCGTCGAGCACCGCCGCCCAGTCGCGGCGGTTGAACGCGTCCACCCGCTTGAGGAAGAACGTCCGGAATTCCTCCAGCGTCAAACCGTCTTCTCCATTCTCGCCCCGGCCACGAGCGTTCCGTCCTCCAGCGGAATGTCGACCTCCTCGACCAGCTCGAACCCCCAGGCTGAGTAGAGCGGGAGCCCCGGGAGCGTCGCCATCAGGATCAGCTGTCGGAAGCCCTCGGCCTTCGCCGCCGCCTCGCAGGTCTCCAGGATGCGCGTACCGAGGCCCCGGCGGGCCCGGTCGCCGCGTACGAACATCGCGCGCACCCTGGCCGCTTCGGTCGCCGGTTCAAGCAGCCGGTCGTCGTCGTCGGCGCTGCCAGAGCCGGCATACAGCTTGTAGCGCCGGCTCCAGCCGCCGCATGTGATCAGCCCAGTCTCGTCCTCCTCGACGTAATAGGTCCCGTCGTCCACGAGCAACCTGTCCAGATGACCGATGTAGCGGACGCACGGCTCGACCTGCTCCGGGGTGTAGAAGCGCGGGAAGATGTCGCGGATCGAGGCCTTCATGAGGGCCTCGATAGCGTCGGCTTCGTCAGCTCTCGCCTGGCGCACGGCGGTCGCCGAGGCGCTCGCTGAGCTGGCTCAGCGCCTGCGTCACCTCGCTCGGGATGATCCAGACCTTGTTCGACTCGCCCTGGGCGATCTGCGGCAGCACCTGCAGGTACTGGTAGGCGAGCAGCTTCGGATCGGCGTCGCCGCGGTGGATCGCGTCGAAGACCGTCTCGATTGCCTTCGACTGGCCCTCTGCCGTGAGAATCTGCGACTCGCGCGCGCCCTCGGCCTTCAGGATCGCCGACTGCTTCTCCCCCTCGGCCGTGAGAATCTGCGACTGCTTGTAGCCCTCGGCGGTCAGGATCGCCGCGCGCTTGTCGCGCTCGGCGCGCATCTGCTTCTCCATCGCCTCCTGGATCGTGGCCGGCGGGTCGACGGCCTTCAGCTCGACGCGGTTGACGCGGATCCCCCACTTGCCGGTCGCCTCGTCGAGGACGTGGCGCAGGGCCGCGTTGATCTGGTCGCGCGACGTGAGCGTGTCTTCGAGCGTCATCCCGCCGATCACGTTTCGCAGCGTCGTGACCGTGAGCTGCTCGATCGCCCCGATGTAGTCGGCGATCTCGTATGTCGCCGACTTCGCGTCGGTCACCTGGAAGTAGATGACCGTGTCGATGTTCACGACGAGGTTGTCCTCGGTGATCACCGGCTGCGGCGGGAACGAGACCACCTGCTCGCGCAGGTCGATCAGCGGCTTCAACCGGTCGACGAACGGCACGATGATCGCGAGGCCCGCGTCGAGCGTGCGGCTGTAGCGGCCGAGCCGCTCAACGATCCCGGCCCGCGCCTGCGGGACGATCCGGATCGTCCGCGCGAGCACGAACAGCACGACGACCGCGAACACCAAGAGCACGATCAGTCCGGCCATCACAACCTCCTAGTCAGAAACGAGCGCTGTCGCGCCCTCGATCTTCAGCACCTCGACCCGTGCCCCCTCCTCGTACACGTCGTCCTCGTCGTAGGGGCGCGCCGTCCATTCCTCGCCGCCGATCTTCACCCGGCCGCCACCGCCGGCGTCGACTCGCTGCAGGACGGTCGCCCTGGCACCGATCAGCGCCGCCGTACCGGTGCGGATCGACGGCGGCGTGTGCAGATGGCGGCGCGCGACCGGACGGATGAACGCGAGCGACGCGACCGAGCCGATGATGAAAACGAACAGCTGCAGCGCCAGGCCCCCGCCGACGGCAGCGACAAGCGCCGCCGGGAGCGCGGCGACCGCGACGGCGCCGAGGAAGAACCCGAGCGTCGCGACCTCGCCCGCGGCGAGTACAGCGGCAAAGATGAGCCAGAACACCCAGTCGGGCATAAGTCGATCCTAGGACCGGCCGAGCGCGCGCGCCAACGCCTGCGTCACGTCCTGCACGAGCGCGTCGGGGTCTTCGCACCCCGCGCTCAGGCGGACGTAGCCCTCGGGCACGTCGTCGCCGCCCCAGCGCGCACGCCGTTCTGCGGTCGTGCGCGTCCCTCCGAAGCTCGTCGCCTCGGTGACCATCTCGGCCGCGGCGAGGAACGCGTCAGCCGCGTCGGCGTCCGGCAGCGTGAAGCACAGGACCGGCCCGAAGCCGTCCATCTGGCCGGTGGCTGTCTCGTGCGCGGGGTCGCCGGGCAGGCCCGGGTAGCGCACCGGCACGTGCTCCCCGATCGCCTCGGCCAGCCGCAGGGCGTTCGCGCACTCGCGTTCGAGCCGCACATCGAGTGTCGCGAGCGAGCGGTGCGCGAGCCAGACCTCGAACGGCCCGGCGATCGTCCCGAGCTTGCTGCGCGCGGCGCGCACGGAGTCGACGTCGGCGCCCGCGACGTAGCCCAGCAGCAAGTCGCTGTGCCCGGTGAGCGCCTTCGACGCGCTCGCCATCACGTAGTCGGCGCCGAGCTCGAGCGGCCGCTGGCCGAGCGGCGTGACAAGCGTGTTGTCGACCACGAGGGTGGCGTCAGACGCTGCGGCCACGGCGCGGATGTCGACGACGTCGAGGCCCGGGTTCGACGGCGTCTCCACCCAGACGAGCTTCGCCCCGGCCGCGGCATCCACGAACGCCGCCGTATCGGTCGGCACCTCCCGCACCTCGTATGGGAGTAGGTCGTGCGCGAGCGAGCGGACCGTGTAGTACGCGTCCGACGGGATCACGATCCGGTCGCCCGGCTCGATCAGGGCCAACAGCAGCGTCGTGACGGCGCCCATACCCGAGCCGAACACCAACGCCTCGCCTCCCTCGAGCTCGCCGACGGCCTGCTCGTACGCGCGCCACGTGGGATTGTCGAACCGGCCGTAGGTGAACTCGGCCTCGGCCGGGTCGCCTGACAGGTGATACGGCGCCGCGAAGGTCGGCCCGGGCAGGAACGGCTCGCCGTTCTTGGTCACGCCTCGAGTATCGCGCGTGCGAAGTCGCCGGCATCGAACGGGCGCAGGTCCTCTAGCGCCTCGCCGATCCCGATCAGCTTCACCGGCAGCCCGAGCTCGCCCGCGATCGCGAGTGCGATGCCGCCCTTGGCGGTGCCGTCGAGCTTCGTCAGCACGATCCCGGTCACGTCCACCGCCTCCTGGAAGAGCTTGGCCTGCCGCAGCCCGTTCTGGCCGGTGGTCGCGTCGATCGTGAGCAGCGTCTCGTGCGGCGCCTCCGGGATCTGCTTCGCGATCACGCGGCGCACCTTCGCGAGCTCCTCCATCAGGTTCGTCTGGGTGTGCAGCCGGCCCGCCGTGTCGATGATGACCACGTCGTGGCCGCGGGCGCGGGCGGCGGCGACGGCGTCGAACGCGACCGCCCCTGGATCGGAGCCCGGCTCCGCGCGAACGAGCTCGCAGCCGGCCCGCTCGGCCCACTGCGCAAGCTGCTCGACCGCGGCCGCGCGATAGGTGTCGCCCGCCGCAAGGAGCACGGACTTCCCGAGTTCCTTCTGGAGGTGCCAGGCGAGCTTTCCGATCGTCGTGGTCTTGCCCGTGCCATTGACTCCCACCATCAGGATCACCGTGGGCTCCGGGCGGATGTCGATCGTGCCGTCGCGTTCCGGCTGTGCTGCCTCCGCGAGCAGCTCGCGGAGGCGAGCCTCGAACGGCTCGCCGGCTTCGAGCGTGCCGCCCTCGACCTCCTGCTCGAGGCGCCCGACGATTCCCGCGGTCGTCTGCGCGCCGACGTCGGCGTAGATCAGCGTTTCCTCGAGCCGCTCCCACGCCTCGTCGTCGAGCGTCTCGAAGAGGGTCGACTGCAACTCGGCCGTGAGCGCCTCGCGCGTCTTGCGCATGTTCTGGCGCAGGCGGCGGAAGAAGCCGGTGGGGTCAGACCCCTCCGAGGGTCCAGCTTGGGGGTCTGACCCCTCCTCGTCGCCGGTGACGAACAGCTCGTGCCAGCTACGCACGAGCCTCCGCGGGGTGATCCTTCATCGGCATCGGATGGCGGCGGTGGATGATCCACGTGAAGATCGCGAGCGCCACCGGCACGCCGGCCAGGACCGCGGGCGGAAGGTCCGCGCCGGCCTTCGACGCCACCCCGAGCGACGCGGCCGCGAGGATGATGCCGAGCGCGTAGCGCAGGCCGGTCACGGGCACGTACGGGACCAGCGCCGTGCCGATCCACACGCCCGGGAGCGAGCCGATCAGGATCGTGCCCATCAGCCCGAAGTCCACGTTGCCGTACAGGAGGTTCACCGTGCCCGCCGTCCAGAGCAGGACGGCGGCATGGAAGACATCGGTTCCCACGACGCGCCGGGGCTTGAGCCTGTAGAGCAGGATCAGCACCAGGCCCACGAGGGCACCCGATCCCACCGACGTCAGGCCGAGGACGAACCCGAGCACGAATCCGATGGCGACCGTGCCGACCAGGTGGACGCGGCCCTCGAGCACCGCGGCGTGCCGCTCTTTGGCGATGAGCCCCGGCCGGAAGAGCGCGCGATACAGCGTCGCGCTCGAGGCAAACGCGAGCGCGACCGCGACCGCACCGAGGAGGTACGGCTCGAAGTCGTCCCCGTACTTGTCGTGGAGCCAGTTCACAGCGATCACGCCGAGCACCGACCCGGGCATCGAGCCGGCCGCGAGCCACCACGACAGCCGCAGATCGACGTGCCCAGCGCGCAGGTGGCGCCAGCCGCCCACGGTCTTCGTGATCGCGCCGTAGGCGAGATCGGTCCCGATGGTGACGACGGGGCTGTATCCACCCGCGATCAGGAGCAGAGGCGTCATCAGCGATCCGCCTCCGACCCCGGTGAGGCCGATGAGAATGCCGACGGCGAACCCGAAGAAGACGATCAGGGGGTCCATGAAGAGCGGAGAACCTTAGGGACCGCCGCCGGCTAGGCGGCGGCTTCGTCCGCGCTGGGGACGGCCTCGAGCGACTGCTCGCGGCTCGGCAGCTTGCGCGATACGACCTTCGTGATTCCGTCGCCGCCCATGCTCACGCCGTAGAGCACGTCGGCCGCGTCCATCGTGCGCTTCTGGTGCGTGACGATGATGAACTGAGCCCGGTCCGAGTACCGGTGGATGAGACTGAGGAAACGGTCGATGTTGAGATCGTCGAGCGCGGCCTCGACCTCGTCGAGGATGTAGAAGGGACACGGTCGCGCGAGGAACACCGCGAACATGAAGGCGAGCGCGACGAGGGACTTCTCGCCGCCTGAGAGCAGCGACAGCTTCTTCATGGCCTTGCCAGCCGGGTTCACCTCGACCTCGACGCCGGGCTCTTCCTGCTCGGGCTGCTCCTCGGCCTCCGCGGCTTCCTCCGCCTGCTCCTCGGAGGCGATTTCCTCGCCGCCGATCACGGCCTTCGGACCCTCCGGCCGCACGAGCCGGAGCCGGCCACGCCCGCCCGGGAACAGCTCCCCGACGAGCTCCTCGAAGTTGCGCGCCGCCTGCTCGAACGTCTCCTCGAAGGCCTCGCGGATGCGACGGTCCGTCTCCTTGATGAGGCCCTCGAGCTCTGCAAGCGCGGCCTCGAGGTCCTCGCGTTGCGACTCGAGCTCCTCCACGTGGGCGACCGCGTCCTCGTACTCCTGCTCGGCTAGCGGGTTGACCGGCCCGAGCTGCTCGCGGCGGCGGGCGAGGCGCGCGACCTTCGCGGCCAGCTCCTCGCGGCGCTCCGCGTCGAGCGCTTCGCGCGCGGGCTCGGCGGGCAGCTCGAGCTTGGCGGCGATCTCCGCGAGCCGCGCCGCGCACTCGTGCTCGACGTCGCGCGCCTGCTGCGCGCGGACCTCGGCGTGCGTGACCGCCTCGCTGGCCTGCTTCAGCTGCGACTGAATCTCGACCTCCTGGCTCGCGCACGCGCGCAGCTCCGCGGCGGTCCGCTGACCCACGGCCTCGTCGGCTGCGAGCTGCTCGGCGAGCGCGTCGCGGCGGGCGGCCACGGCCTCGCCGGCCGCCTGCAGAGCGGCCGCCGCCCGCTCGGCACGCGTCGCGAGCTCGCGGCAGCGCGCGCCGCGCGTCTGGAGCCTCACCAGCCGCAGCTCACGCTGGGCACGCTCGTGCTCGGCCCGCTCGGCGAGCCTGCGCTCCGCTCCCAGGTCAGCGTCAACGCGCGCCCGCCGAACCGCCGCCTGGCCCTCCTCTGGAGCGCCGCTGCGGAGCTCGATCCGGCGCGTGGCGCGCCGCAGGACCTCGTCGGCCTCGTCGAGCGTGCGTGACGCCTCGCGCGCCGACATGCGCGCTTCCTCGCGCCGCTCGAAGCCGACCGAAACGAGCGCGCGCGCCTGGTCGATCGCCTCGGTGGCGGCGGCTTCCTCCGCCGCCGTCGCCTCCGCCGAGGCTGCGAGCTCCTCATGCCGGGCGCGCGCCTCGAGGATCCGCTCCTCGCCCCCGGCGGCCACCTGCCGGAGCTCGCCCGTCGCCGCAAAGAGGGCACGCCCCCGCGGCGTCACAGCGATGCCCGTGAAGTCGCGCGGAACCGTCGCCAGGTCCTCGACAAGCCATGCGTCGGCGAGCAGCCGGTCGACGACGGGCTTGAGGTCGGCCGGCGGCTCTACGTGGTCGAGGATCCGCTGCGCCCCGGCCGCCGGCGACGACGCCGCGCGCGGCCCGGCGTTGGACTCGCCCGCGACCAGCGCGCTGCCGCCGTCGCGCAGGCCGTCGAGCAGCGCATGCCCCTCACCCAGGTTTGCGACCACACCGGCCCGCAGGCGCGAGCCGAGCGCCGCGGCCACCGCCAGCTCGAAGCCGGCATCGACCTTCAGCTCCGCTGCGAGCGTGCGCGCATCGTCTGGAGCCGCGGCCGTGCGCAACACCTGGTTGAGCGCCGCGAGCTCGGTGGCGACCTTGGCCGATGCGTCGCGCGCCGCCGCTTCACGGCGCTCCGCCTCGCGCTGAGCGGTCCGTGCGTCCTCGACCGCCTGCTCGGCCTCGATGACGCTCGTGCGCCGCCGCTCGAGCTCGGCGGCCGCTGCTTCGCGCTGCTCCTCGGCCTCGACGCGCTCGCGCTCGAGGTCGGCGAGCTCCTGCTCGAGACGGCTGTCGCGCTCGGCGTCGAGTGTGCGCAGCTCCGCCTCGAGCGCGGCAATACGCTCGGCGGTGCCCCCGTCACGGTCGCCCTCGGCGGATGCCGCAAGCTCAGCGGCGTCGCGCTCGTCGCGCGCCGCGTCGTCGGCCGCAACACGAGCCGCCTCGCGGGCGCGATCGCCCCGCAGGCCGATGCCGTCGGCCGCGGCACGTGCGGCGAAAAGGTTGCTCGACAGCTGTTCGCGTGCGCGCGAGTGCTCGGCGAACGCCTCCTCGGCGGCCTCGCGGCGCTGCGCGACCTCCGCCAGCAGGCGCTCGGCCTCGTCGCGCGCGGTGCCGGCCGTCGCGGCCGACCGCTCGGCCTCCGCGAGGTCCGCCTGGGCGGCGCGTACGTCGTCCGCGGCGAGCTCGCGCGAGGCCTCGAGCGACTGGCGCTCGAGCCGCTGATGGAGCTCGGCGGCTTCCGCCTGGCGCTTGAGCGGCCGTAGCCGCGAGCGCGCCTCGCGCTCGACGTCGAGCGATCGCGCGAGGTTGTCCTCGGTGCGCTCGAGCTTGAGCTGCGCACGCCGCCGGCGCTTGCGGTGCTTTCCGAGACCCGCGGCCTCCTCGATCAGGAGTCGCCGGTCACGCGGCTTCGAGTGGATGATCGACTCGACGCGTCCCTGCGAGACGACGGAGTGCATCTCCTTGCCGAGGCCGGTGTCCGAAAGCACCTCGAGGACATCCACCATCCGGCAGCGGGCGCCGTTCAGCCGGTACTCGCCCTCGCCGTCGCGCGAGAGCTTGCGCACGATCGATATCTCCGAGAAGTCCGTGTCGAGCGAGCCGTCGGAGTTGTCGAGCAGCACCTCGACCTCGGCGGCGTTGCGCGAGGCGACCCCGGCCGCCCCGGCGAAGATCACGTCCTGCATCGTCTGACCGCGCACCGCCAGCGGGCTCTGCTCGCCGAGCGCCCACAGGACCGCGTCGGTGATGTTCGACTTGCCCGAGCCGTTCGGGCCGACGATCACGGACACGCCCGGGGCGAAGTCGAGCTTCGTCCTGTCCGGGAAGGACTTGAACCCCTTCAGTGTGAGCGAACGCAGGTGCATCAGCGGCCGTGCTCCTCGAGCCGCTCGAGCGCACGCTCAGCTGCGGATTGCTCGGCGGCCTTCTTCGTCTTTCCGCTGCCGCGGCCCAGCTCCTCCCCGTCGACCATCGCGAGCGCCACGAACCTGCGGTCGTGAGGCGGGCCGTCCTCGCTCTCGATCTCGTAATCCACGACCTCGGCACGGCGTGCGAGCCGCTCCTGCAGCTCCGACTTGAAGTCGACCGGGTTCTGGAGCGCCTCCTCGACCTCGCCGCTGAACGATTCGACGACGGCGGGTGCCACGCGGTCCCAGCCGAAGGCGAGGTAGGCGGCGCCGATCACGGCCTCGCAGATCGACGCGAGTATCCGGTCGCTCGCGATCAGCGCGTCGGCGCTTTGGCCGCTCTCGCCCGGCGCCCGCTGCTGAAGCCGCTGGGGCACTCCGATGTCGCGCGCGACGTTCGCGCACGCTTCGCGCGAGACGCTCTGGGCGCGCAGCTTCGTGAGCCGGCCCGCGCCGAAGTCGGGAAAGCGCGGGTAGATGTGAGTGGACACCGCGAGGCTCAGGACGACGTCCCCCAGGAACGCGAGCCGCTCGTACGACTCGCCCCGCTCATCGGCCCACGAGGAATGGGTGAACGCCTGCCGGGCCAGATCCTCCGGCAGCTCGTCGAGAAGGGGCTCGAGTGTCGTGGCCAGGGCTTCAGGTCGGCTTGTGCCTGCGCGTGGGAGGCGACGAAGTCAGCGGCCTGTCCCACCGTCAGGATCTTCGCCGCTTCTTCGTCCGGGATCCGTATGCCGTAGCGATCCTCGAGCTCCATCACGAGCTCGACGAGGTCGAGCGAGTCGGCCTCCAGGTCCTCCTTGAAACGCGTGCTCTCACCTATGCGGGACGCGTCCACGCCCAGCTCAGTCGAGAGGTGCGCCCGGATCAGCTCCAGCACCTCGTCTCTAGTCATGACTTGTGGCGAAGCTAGCAGCGGGCGCGGACCGCAAGGCCCCGCCCTCGGCGAGCGCCGCAGCGGTGCGGCCGACCATGTCCTCATCGGCCGCGCGGCGGGCGAGCCGGACCGCGTTCGCGATCCCCTCCGCGCTCGATTTCCCGTGCGCGACCACGACCGGATGGCGCACGCCGAGCAGGATCGCGCCACCCGTCGTGTTCGGGTCGAGCTGCTTGCGCAGCCGGCCGAGCCGGCCCTTGACCAGGAGCCCGCCGAGCGACGACACAAGCCCGCTCCGGATCGCGTCGCCGACCGCCCCGCCGACCGCCTTGGCCGTCCCTTCCATCAGCTTCAGCGCGACGTTCCCGGTGAACCCGTCGGTGACGACGACGTCCACCGATGTCGAGCGCACTTCCCTCCACGTTTCCGGCGAAGTCGAGCGTGCCCTCGGCGAGCTGCGCGTGCGCGGCGACCACGTCGTCGGTGCCCTTCTTCGCCTCCTCGCCGATCGAGAGCAACCCGACCGCCGGCCGTGCGACGCCGTGGACGGTCTCCATGAAGGCGGCGCCCATGTAGGCGAACTGCACGAGGTACTCGGGCCGTACTTCGACGTTGGCTCCGGCGTCGAGCAGCAGAACGGGCTTCCCCGGGAGCGGCAGCAAGACCGCGATCGCCGGGCGGTGCACGCCCTTGATCCGCTTGACGTGAAACAGCGACGCCGCCAACAGCGCGCCGGTCGATCCCGCCGACACGAGCGCGTCCGCCTCCCCACTGCCGACCGCCTTCGCCGCCCTGACGACCGATGCGTCCGGCTTCGACCGCACCGCGAAGGCAGGGTCCTCTTCGTTCGTGATCTCCTCGCCGCCGAAGAGCTCGACGGGGGTGCCGGCGATGCGCGCCCCCTCGGCGACGAGATCGGGGCCGCCGTCGGCCCCATTCGTATCTACGGCTACGGCGGTTAGTGCTCGTGGTCGTGGTCATGATCGTGCTCCGCCTGGGGCACGAACACCTCACGACCGGCGTACGTCCCGCAGTTCAGGCATACGCGATGCGGCAGCCGCGGCTCGCCGCACTGCGGGCATGCGCGCAGGCTGGGCGGCGTGATCTTGTGCTGCGAGCGGCGCTTGTTCGTGCGCGCGTGGGACTGTCGCTGCTTCGGGACGGCCATCGAACGCGCCAGTGTAGCTACGCCGAATACGACAGCGATCATCGAGTGCCGTCGCGAAGAGCGTGACGCCCGGCGACCGGCACGACCTGGCGCCCGCGCGGCTGGGTCTTCTCGTAGACCATCAGCGCGGTCAGCATCGCCATCGCGAAGAGGCTCGCCACGCCGACCGAGAACATCACGAGCATCAGCGCCCAGCAGCAGCCGAGGCAGAAGAGCCCGTGCCTCAGGCCGAGCGCCATCCCGCCGCCCGGCCCCGCGCCTGTAGAAGCGGAGCATGAACTGGCCCGGGTGGCGGCACTTGTCGAGGCACGCGTACTTGAGCGACGAGAACTGGAAGGCGCCCGCGAGTGCGAGCACTCCGGCGCCGAGGACCCACGTGTGGTCCTGGAGCCACGGGCTCGCGTCGACCGTGGCGTGGACGCCGATGTCGAAGGCGAAGGCGAGCGCCCCGAACGCCGTCCACACCAGGGCGTAGCCGCCGAGGAAGCCCGCCATGGCCGCCCGCGGGCGCGGCTGGCTCGCCGGATGCCCTGGCGAACATCCGCATGAGCGGCAGGCTGCTCGGCAGCATCATCGCCGCCAGCATCACCTGCCATGCGAGCAGGAACGCGGGCACGGCGATCCACATCGCCGGCCCATCCTCGATCAGCCCGTCGTGGTGCAGCAGCGACGCAGCCCCGGTCGCCTCCGCTGTGATGGCGGCGACCCAAGCCGCGGCTATCGCTGCTGTCAGTCCCCGCTGTAGTCGAGCTTCCAGTCGGACTGAATCGCGTTCTTCTTCTCGTACGACCATTGGTAGCCGTGCTCCGGGATGTCGATCTTCTGGGTGTCCGCGACCCCGACGTACGCCGGCGAGCCCGGCACCGTCGAGAAGACCGAGTTGTTGAGTGTGGTCGTGCTTCCGTCGGGCCCTGTCTACGGATGCATCGTCGCGTGGACCTTGCGCCGCCGTTGCTGCCGACGGTCAGCGTGCCCCGCGCCGTCGACGATCTCGTGCCTGATCGGCGCTCGTTCGACCGCGACGACCTCGCCGACGAGCTCCGCAAGGTCAGCGAGCGGACCGCCGAGCTTGCCGGTAGAACGCGGCGAGGATCGCGTCAGCCTGCTCCTCGGACGCCTCGTCGTCCACGTACACGACCTCGCGCCAGTTCCCTTCCAAGACGTTTCCCGGGATGTGGGCCACGGCGACGAGGCTCAGGCCGCCGACGTCGACGCCGTCGATCGTGCCCTTGTCGAAGTGGTACGCGACGACCGCGTCACAGGTGCCCTGGTCCGGGTCTTCCCCGATCCAGCACGGACACAGCACGTCGCAGGAGCACACCTCGAGCAGTGAGCCCTCGAGCTGATAACCGCTCATTCGAGTCCCCCTTTCGGGATAGCCAGTAGCGCGACCCTAACCGCGCCGGATGGCTCAGTCCAGCTTCAATTCCGACAACTTCTGCCAGCGCGGATCCGGCTCGCGCTCGTGCGCGTGCTCGGGGTCCTCGTTCAGGTTCGCGCCGCAGATTCCGCAGAGCCCGCGGCACTCGGCCGTGCAGCGAATCTGCGACCGGCAGCGCGAGCACGAGGGCGTCGCGCGCCCACGACTTCACGTCGAGCTCGTCACCTTCGAGGTAGGGCGAACGCAGGTCGTCGCCGCCGCCCGGCTGGTCGACCTCGCGCGCGTCGATGGAGAGCTTGTGTGCCGCCGGCTCGAGACACCGCATGCAGGGGCCCTCCAGCCGGACGTCGTACCGCAGCCGCAGGGCATAGCCGCTCGTCGTGTGCGAGACGTCGAGGCGCGCGTCGGCGACAGCTCCGGGGGCCGTATACCGCTGTCCGCCGAGCTCGACCCCGTCGAGGGCGATCCGGGGCGTGAGATTCGCGCCCTCTCCGGAGGAGAGGCCGAGGCGGCCGAGGTCGATCGTGCTCGTCGTCCCGCCCATATTGGGCGAGGGTAGCGCCGCTTCCGCGGCCCGCCTAGGTGGCGCCGGTCTCGGCTCGCTCGAGGTGCTGCGCGACCAGGTACTTGGCGTGCCCGATGACGTGCTGCCAGGCGTCCTCGTCGCACTCCTGGAGGCCGGAACGCGTCTCGGACTCGACGATCATCGAGACCTCGAACAGGGTCGGGCGAGAGCTGCGACCGGGTTCGATCACGTGAAAGGTGACCAGCTCGTCCTGCATCCGTCTTCTCCTGGTTCCAACCGTCGCCACGGGAGGGCGACGGCAGTCATTACGAGTCCTGGACCCTTTGTAACACGGGGTCCGGCGGTAGGCCAACCGGACAAATGTCTAGTTTCGGGCCTTTGGCACGCTCACCAGGGCTCCGCATCATCCGGGGCGCCCGGAGAGGGAGGCGGAGGCGTGTCCCACTCGGCTCGCGGCGGCTCCCAACCCCACGTCACCCCGAGCTCGTCCCGAACGGGGTCTTCGTGGCTGATCATCCACCCGGTACCACCACCCGACCCGCCGATCGAACTGGTCCAGCCGTCATCAAATTTCTCGCAGAGAGCCACGTAGGGCGTCGGTCGCGAGTCGGGGTTGTACTCGAGGAACACGATCGCACGACCGCCGTCCGGCGAATACTCGACTGCGACCACACGCGCAATTGAGTCTCCGTCCAGCGCCGCCTGCTCCCTAGGCCGCGAAAAGCGAGGAGCTCAAGGACGCAGGGTCGAAGCTTTGGCGGGCCAAAGCGAGACCCGAGGACGCCGAGATCCGAAGCTTTGCAGCGGCCTTAGCCGACTTCGGCTTCTTCGCGGCCCTGGAGACGGTCGCGGCCGCGCTGGACGGCGGCGATGAACTTCGAGAGGTTGACCTCGAGGGTGTTGAGGATGTCGTCGGCGTAGTCCTCGGCGCCAAGACGGATCTCGCGCTCGCGCGCGCGAGCGTCCTCGACGATCTCGTCGGCCTGGCGCTCGGCCTGCTTCGTGACTTCCTGATTGGAGATCAGACGCGTCTGCTCGTCACGCGCCTCCTTGACGATCCGCTCCGCCTCCCGCTTCGCCTCGGCGAGCATCTCCTGACGCTCCTTCACGATCCAGCGCGCCTGCTTGATCTCCTCGGGGATCGTCGCGCGCATCTGATCGAGGATGTCGTAGATCTCCTCCTTGTCGACACGCACCTGATCCGTCAGCGGCACCGGCTTCGCGTTGTGGATCTGGTCGTCGAGCTTGTCGATGAGGACTAGGACATCCATAAATTCAAGACCTCTGTTCTTTAGCGCTTGAGTCGTTCCTGCAATTGCTCGGCGACCGTGTCGGGAACAAGCCCGCTCAGGTCGCCGCCGAACATAGCCAACTCCTTGACGCCGCTCGAGCTGAGAAAGCTGAATTGCGGTGAGCTCATCATGAAGATGCTCTCGATGTCAGGTGCCATGTTGCGATTCAGCTGATTCATCTCGAACTCGTACTCGAAGTCCGAAATCGCACGTAAGCCCTTGACTATCGCCTTCGCCCCGTGCTCTCTCGCGAAGTCGACGATGAGCGTATCAAAGGGTTTTACCTGCACATTGGGCAGATTCGCGATCTCCGCCTCGATCATCTTGACCCGCTCCTCGGCGCTGAACAGCGTCTTCTGCTTGCGCACCGGCTGGTTCACGACGGCGACGATCACCTGGTCGAAGACGCCCGCGACGCGGCCGATGATGTCGAGGTGTCCCATCGTCACCGGGTCGTAGGACCCCGGGCAGACGACCGTCCCGCCGTTCTTAGCTACCACGGTGGATCGCGATCCTGGTGTCGCCGTATGTCCGCTCGTCGGTGAGTGGCAAGTCGATGACGAGCGGGTTCCGCTTGGAAGATTCGGTCACGATCAGGGCTTGCGGGGCCGCCACGCGCGGCAGCAGCTCGCCGAGCGGCTGCGCGATACGGGCGGCCGCATCATACGGCGGATCGCAGAAAACGAGGTCGAAAGCCCGCTCGCCGTCGCCGGCAGCACGTAGCCACCTGATCGCATCCGCCGCCACGACCTCGGCCTCCTCCCCCGTCGCGTCGAGGTTCGCGCGGATCGCGGCGAGGGCCGGACGCCCCGACTCGACGAACGTCGCGGACGCCGCTCCCCGCGACAGCGCCTCGAGTCCGAGCGCCCCCGAGCCGGCATAGAGGTCGAGCACGCGCACCCCCTCGACAGAGCCCAGAATCGAGAAGACGGCCTCGCGAACCCGGTCGGCCGTCGGCCGCGTCTCGGCGCCGGCCGGCGCACGCAGCCGGCGGCCCTTGTGTCGCCCAGCGACGATTCTCATCTAGGGAATCACTCGCCTACGCGGGAATCGGGTCCATGTCGGACCCGAAGCGTGCCACCGTCGCCTCGCGCAACAGCGCGTTCTCGGGCTGCTCGAGCCCGGGGTCGGCGGCGAGCACCTCCCCCGCGCGCTCCCGTGCCCGCTCCAGCAGCACGACATCCTCGGGCAGCCGCGCGACCTTGAACTCGGGCATGCCGTGCTGGCGGGTGCCGAGCACCTCCCCCGCGCCGCGGATCTGCAGATCGATCTCGGCGAGCTTGAACCCGTCGCGCTCCTTCGCGATCGCTTCGAGCCGCGGGAGCGACGGATCGCCGAACAGGATGCAGAGCGACTCGTGCTCGCCGCGCCCGATCCGCCCGCGGAGCTGGTGGAGCTGCGAGATCCCGTACCGCTCCGCCGCCTCGATCAGCATCACCGTGGCGTTCGGCACGTCGATGCCCACCTCGATCACGCTCGTCGCGACGAGGACGTCGGCGTCCCCCGCGACGAACGCCGCCATCGCCTCCTGCTTGCGCTTGGTCGGCATCTGCCCGTGGATCAGCTCGACGCGCTGGTCGCGGAACTCGGTCGCCGCGAGCCGCTCGGCCTCGACGGTCGCCGCCTTCGCCTGGAGCGCCTCGGACTCCTCCACCAACGGGCAGACGACGAAGCACTGCCTCCCCTTCGCAATCTCCTCGCGGATCCGCTCATATGCACGGGCGCGGGCCCGGGCGCCGTCGACGACGTGCGTCTCGACCGGGCGCCGGCCTGCGGGAAGCTCGCGCAAAATCGTCACGTCGAGGTCGCCGTACGCGGTCAGCGCCAGCGTGCGCGGGATCGGGGTCGCAGTCATGTGGAGCGCGTGGGGCACGAGCCCGTCGCCCTTCGCGTCGAGCGCCGCGCGCTGGCGCACCCCGAAGCGGTGCTGCTCGTCCACGACGACGAGCGACAACGCTCGAAACTCGACCGCCGGCTCGATCAGGGCGTGCGTGCCGACGATCATGCCGAGCTCACCCGAGGCGAGCCGATCGAGCAGGTCGCGCCGCCGGGCGGCCGGCGTGGATCCGGTCAGCAGCCCGATCGGGACGTGCCCGCCGAGCAGGCGGTCGAGCGTCGCCATGTGCTGCTCGGCGAGCGTCTCGGTGGGCGCCATGAACGCAGCCTGCGCGCCGCTCTCGACCGCACGCAGCATCGCGGCCAAAGCCACGACCGTCTTGCCGCTGCCGACCTCGCCCATGAGGAGGCGCTGCATCGGTGTCGAGGTCGCGATGTCGCGCTCGATGCGCTCAATCGCTCGTCGCTGGTCGCTGGTCGGCTCGAACGGCAGGGTCTGGCATCCACGGCTCAACGAGCTCGCCTGTCCCAGGCAGCTCGCGCGCGCGTGCTCGCTCGCTCCGGGCGCGCTTGCGCCCGGCCAACGCGAGCTCGAGCAGGAAGAGCTCCTCGAACGCCAGGCGGTGGCGGGCCTCGTCCGGGTCCTCTGGCCGGTCGGGGAAGTGCGCCGCCGCCAGCGCCGCGGGGCGTTCGGCCAGGCGCTCCGCCGCGCGCAGGCGTCCGGGCAGGGGCTCGACCACATCGACGATCCGCTCGTAGGCGTCCCACGTCAGTGTGCGCAGCCGTTCCGGCGTGATGCCCTGGCTCGCCGGATAGACGGGGACGAGGCCGAGCGTGTGGACGCCGGCCTCGGCGGCGCCGCCGATCAGCTCGTGCTCGGTCACCCAGAACTGGTTGCGGCGCCTGAGCTTGCCGTGCAAGAGGAGCGCGGTGCCTTCCCCGAGCTGCCGCGCAAGCCACGGCTGGTTGAACCACACGGCCACCATCGGCCCGCTCTCATCCGCCACCCGCGCCTCGACCCGCTTCTGGCGGCGGTTGCGCATCGGCCGCACGCTGACGCTGCGGACGGTGACGGCGACGGTCGCCTCCTCGCCAACGCCGAGCGAGGCCACGCCGCGCGTCTCCCTCCGGTCCCGGTGTGTGTGCGGCAGGTGCTCGAGCAGGTCGCCGACGGTCTCGATCCCGAGCCCCGCCGCCGCCTTCGCCGCCGGGCCCTTCAGCTGGAGCGGCTCCTCCAGCCGGCTCGGGCGCGGCACCGAGCGCAGCGGCGCGGATCGCAGCTCTTCCGCGGTCAGGTCATCCGGTTCGGCGAAGCGTGTCCCGATGCGAAGAGGATGCCCGCGCGGCTGGACGGGCTCGCTACTCGGCGCACAGCAGCCACCACCACGAGGGCTGGCCGCCCTCGTGGTAGTCGAGCTCGATGCCCTCCGGGACCGCGCGCTCGACCGCATCGCGGCGAAGCGGTGCACCGTCGCCCGCGATACACGTGACGACCTCGCAGCCCTCGGTCACGGCGCGCATGGTCCGCGCGAGCACCTCGGCGGGGTCGCCCCACGCCGTCAGGTCTTCGCCCGAGTAGCCGACGGCGTCGCCGACGCTGAACCTGCCGCCGGGGTCCTCGCGCGCCGCGCGCGCGACTCCGCCGGTGCGCACGGCCGTCGGCCGCCTCGCGCAGGCGCTCCGCGTTCGCGCTCGCGTGCACGGCGCCGTCGAACGCGAGCAGCGCCGTGAGCGCCTGCTGCTGAGAGCGCGTGGCCACCACACAGGCGTCCTTCTCCGACAGCTCGGCCGCGCGCTCGGCGGCCAGGATCACGTTCGGGCTGTTCGGCAGGACGACCGCCGAGCTGCCGGGCGCCGAGTGGATGCCGGCCAGGATGTCGTAGGTGGAGGGGTTCATCGTGGGACCGCCTTCGACGACGTGCGCCCCGAGCTCGCGGAACATCCGCACGAGCCCGTCCCCGGTCGCCACCACGACCGGCGAGCATCCGACCTCGAGCCTCGCGCTGCGGTCGGCGACCTGCTCGTGCATGTCGGCAACGTCGAAGTGCGACACCGCGCCGCGCGCGACGAACATCGACGTCGCGAGGTCCGGCTCGTCGGTGTGGACGTGCACCTTGAGGGTCGCCTGATCGCCCACGACGAGCACGCAGTCGCCGATCTGCTCGAGCATCGGGATGAACTCGCGCGCGTCGAGGCCCTGACCGGTTACGGCGAAGTTCGTGCAGTAGCGATACTCGCTCGACTCGTGCTGCGGCAGGTGCATCGCCCGCGTCGGGGCGATCTGGTGCGCGAGCACGGGGCCGTTGCCGCCGCGCAGCGCCGCGATCACGCCAACGACGATCGCCGTCAGCCCATACGCGCCGGCGTCGACGACACCCGCCTCCTTCAGCACGGGCAGCTGCTCGGGCCCGCGCTCGACGGCCTCGTTCGCCGCCTCGAGCGCGCGCTCGAGCACGTCCGCGAGCAGTTCGTCCTGCTCGTCCTCGGACGCGCCCTGCTCGAGCCTGGCCTTCTCCATGTGCGCGAGGTCCTGCGCGACCCTGTGCGCCATCGCGCGCACCGCCGACAGCATCGTGCCCTCCGCCGGGTCGCGGACGGACTCGTACGCGGCGTCGGCCGCGCGTGCGAACGCCGCGGCGACCAGGACCGGGTCCACGAGCTCGCCGGGCCGCGATGCGAGCTCCTCCGCAGCGCCGCGGACGATCTGCGACAGGATCACGCCGCTGTTGCCGCGCGCGCCCAAGAGCGCCGCCCGCGCGACCGCGCGCACCAGCTCGTCGCGGCCGATCTCGTCGATCAGTCTGGCCGTTCAGGCGATCGAGCTCGTCGAGGACGGCCCGCATCGTCATCGCCATGTTGTCCCCCGTGTCGCCGTCGGCGACGGGGAAGACATTCAGGTCGTTGACCTCCTGGCGGCGGCTCTCGAGCTCGGCGCACGCATTGGCGACGACCTTGCGAAACCGCTCGAGACTGGGGTCCGGCACAGTGTGTGTTTTACACGTGCTTGAGCACCTTGCCCGACTTCAGGCAGCGGGTGCACACGTACTCGCGCCGCGGCGCGCCGTCCACGGAGATGCGGACCTTCTGGAGGTTCGCGTTGAAGCGCCGCTTGGTGGCGACCATCGAATGGCTGCGGCTGTGCCCGAACGCCGGGCCCTTTCCGCACGAGTAACAGACCTTGGCCACGGCGGCGGAGGCTAGCACCGCCCCGTCAGGGGCCGGTGTAGCCGTCCACGTAGCACGGCGACGCGCCGCAGACGTCGATCACGTCGCCGTTCAGCATGAACTCGACCTTCTGGTCCTGCGCGTCCGGGTCCTTGCGCGGGCGCCCGTGCGGGTCCGCGCCCGAGCGGTTCGGCACCTCTCCGAGCGGGGCGGGATTGGTGCCGACCGTCACGCCGTTCTCCTCCCGGACCGGGCCCCGTGTCCCAGTACACGAGCGCCGCATCGCCCGTGAACGGGAACCCGCCGATGGCGGGGATGCCGAAGAACGGGTTGTCCTCGAGCGAGCGCCCATCGTCGACCGCGGGCTGGCGCACGCTTGCGCCGATCGTCCGCGCCATCACGTCGGCCTGGATCGTCGTGACCTGGTGGTCGCCGACCGCTACGTGCATCAGCACGTTGTGGTCCGGCGTGCCCGGCAGCGGGTCGCCGACGATGTGATGGGCGTAGCCGTTCCCCTCGCCGCGATCCCAGAGCATCTGGATCAGGCCGAGGATCAGCGGCCGCTCGCGCTCGCGCGGGTACTGCGGGTAGATGATCTGCGAGTAGATGTCCCAGTCGACGCTCCGGCGCAGGAGGACCGAGTAGTTGATCGCCGGAACACCCAGCACGGCGTTCTGGAAGTCGGGCGCGAGCGCGGTGAGCGCGCCGCCCATGATCCCGCCCTGGCTGTTCGAGTCCCACAGGAGCCTCGAGTTGTCGAAGATCGGCTGGCCGCCCTGCTGGAACTGCGGCGCCGACGCCAGGCCGTTCGGGTGCAGCATCAGCCGCCCGAGGTAGAGCTGGTCGACCAGCCCTGCTGCAGGCGGTCGGCGAACTTCGGGAAGAGCGACAGGTCCTGGAGCACCTCGACCGCGAACGGGACGCTCGGCTCGTTCATGCCGGTCCAGTCGGTCGCGCAGTACATCGCGTTGTGGCGCTCGGCCATCGTGCTGATGTCGATCTCGGTGAACACCTGCTCGCCCGACCGAGCAGGCCGTGGCCGTACTGCGACGTTGAGCGCGGGATTCGACGGGCTCGCCGCCGACGGGACGTTGCAGTAGAACGGCGCCGTGCGGAAGTTGCGGTGTCCGCGCGCAGCGGGATGTTCGAGCGCTTGCTCGCGTACTCGAAGCCGCCGCCGGGCTCGCAGCCCGCGCTGTCGAGGTAACACGGCACCTGGAACGTGCCCTCGATCCGCTCGCGGACGCCGGGCACGTCGTCGACCGCCGTGACGCTCGTCACCGTGAAGTCCGGCGCGTCTCCCTGGACGACGCCGTCGGCGAGATTCGTGTCGCCCAGCAGCGCGAACGCGTCGTCACGGATGTGGAGCGCACGCTCGGTCAGGTTGCGCTCGCTCGCGACCGTGAAGTCCCACGCGAGGTAGAGGCTCCCGCGCTTGATGCCGGCCTTCTTCTTCAGCGTCTTGAAGATCGACTCCATGTGCGCGCGGCGCTTCTCGATCAGCTTGTTGTCCGTCTCCTTGCGGTCGCGGTAGAGGCGGAACGCCTTGCCCGCCTCGAGCACGTTGCCCTTCTTGTTCCGCAGCCGGCGCAGCGCGACGATGTAGCGCGTCCCCTCGTCCCAGTTGACCGCCGGCCGGATCTGGAGGTTCACGTCTCGACGGCGGGACGGATGCGGATCGAGTTCCGCCCAGATCGGGTGGCGCTCACCGGTCTTCGCGTTGATCACGACGATCGGCGCCTTGCGCTTCGTGTACCGGCTGAGGTCTTCGAGCTGGACCGGGTTGGTCCGGTTGAACGCGCGCTCGTTGTCGAGGCCGCGAACGTGCGTCAGGATCGTCTGGCCCGGGCTGAACCCGTCGTTGCGATTCCAGGCGGCCGGGACGATGTGCTTGCCGTCCTTGTCGGCCGGCATCGCCTTCTTGCGCAGCTTGATCCGCCCGTCCTTCATGAAGTAGTCGTTCGGCCACGGCTGGAGGCAGACCGACTTGTCGAAGAAGTCGCACGCCTTGCTCGGCTTCGGAGCGGCGACGGCGGGAACAGCGGCGAGTCCGACCATCAGAGCCGCCAGCGGGAGGGCGAATCTCATGCGCGAGGCAGCGTAGCGGTCAGCGCGTGTACTGCAGCAGCAACTCGGTGACTTGGCGCGGATTCTCCCACTGCGGCGAGTGGCCGACCCCGCGCATCTTCACGACGCGCGCCCGCGGCACGTCTTTCTTCCACCGGTCCGCAGCCTCCGGCTCGACGATCTCGTCCTCGGTCCCGAAGATGACGAGCAACGGGACGCGCGCATCCGCGACCCGCTCGGAGTTGGGCTTCTCCTCGACGAAGTCCCCCGCCTCGGCGCTCGACTTGTCGTAGGCGCTGAAGGTCATGCCGTCGAGGTCGTCCACGAACTGGTCGGGCACGTCCACGTCGTCGGCGAATGCGGAGTCCAAGCCCACCTTGATCAAGGCGTCGGGTGTGAAGCGGCGGGTGAGCTCGCCGACCACCGGCCACGTCGAGACCCGGCGCAGCAGCGCCGTGTCGACGTAGCCCTCACGCGGCGGCGTGTCGAGCACGGCGACCTTGCGGACCAGCCGCGGCTCCTGCTCGGCGAGCGCGCTCGCGACCGTGCCGCCCATGGAGTGACCGACTACGACTGCGCGCCTCACGCGCAGCTTCTTGAGCGCCTCGGCGACCAGACGGGCCTGATCGTCCATCCCGTAACCATCGCGCGGCATCTCGGACCCGCCGTGGCCGAGCAGGTCGAAGCGGATCACCCGCAGGCCGCGGTTCGCGAGCTCCGGCGCGACGCGGTCCCACCACCGCAATGAGCACGCATACCCGTGCAGCAGCACGATCGCGGGGTCGTCGCGGTCCCCGGCCTCCATGTAATTCAGGTCGCCGTCGGCGAGCTCGATGATCTTGCTGCCGTGGCTCGCCTCGGCCGACTTGGTCTCGCGGTCGGTCACGATCGTGTTCACGACGAGGAGGAGCACGACCACGCCGAGCCCGATCAGCTTGCGCATCAGCCGGCAACCTCGCGGAAGGCGGCCAGCGCGCGGTCGATCCCCTCCGCGTCGACGTCCAGATGCGTGACGCAGCGGATGAGCGTGGGCGCCATCGGCGTCACCTCGATGCCGCGGTCCCAGAGCTCGCCGACGATGCGCGGCGCATCCGCGACCTTGGCGATGACGATGTTCGTGTCGGGCGGCTGCAACTCGAACCCGGATAGCTCCGCCAGCCCCTCGGCCAGCACGCGTGCGTTCTCATGATCCTCGGCGAGCCGGTCGACGTGGTGATCGAGCGCATATAGGCAGCCCGCGGCGACGATGCCGGACTGGCGCAGCGCACCGCCGATCATCTGCTTGTAGCGCCAGGCCTCGTCGATCAGCTCGCGCGAGCCGGCGAGCACCGCGCCCACGGGCGCGCCCAGTCCCTTCGTGAAGTCGATCCAGGCCGAGTCGAAGCCGCCCGCCCACTCGGCCGCGCTCGTCCCGCTGGCGACCACCGCGTTCATCAGCCGCGCGCCGTCCATGTGCGCGCGCATTTCGTGCGCACGCGCGATCTCGACCACGGCGCGCACGGTCTCGAGCGGCCAGACGCGCCCGCCGCCCAGGTTCGTCGTCTGCTCGACCGATACGAGCCGCGACCGCGGCGCGTAGCGGTCGCCGGCCGGCCGGATTGCGCACCTCGAGCTGCTCCGGCTCGAACACGCCGGTCGGAGTATCGATCGTGCGCACCATCGCGCTCCCGAACAGAGCCGGCCCGCCGGCCTCGTAGTTGACGGGGTGAGAATTCGCCGCCGCGATCAGCTCGTCGCCGCCCGGCCGGATGTGGAGCCGGATCGCAATCTGGTTGCACATCGTCCCGGTGGGCAGGAAGAGCGCGGCCTCGTGGCCCGAGCAGCTCGGCTACGCGCTCCTGGAGCCGCGTCGTGGTCGGGTCGGCGAAGCGCTGCTCGTCGCCCACCTCGGCCTCGGCGATCGCGCGCCGCATCCCCTCCGTCGGGCGGGTCTGGGTGTCGCTGAAGAGGTTGACGCCGCTCCACGTCAGTCGAGCAGCGTACGGCGAAGCTCTGCCATCCGCAGGACGGCGTGCGCGGCGTCCTCGCCCTGATGGCGCTTGCCGCCGGTGCGGGCGAGCGCCTGCTCCATGTTCTCCACCGTCAGCACGCCGAACGAGCACGGCAGCCCGGTGTCGAGCTGCACCCGCGCGATCCCCGCCGCGGCCTCGCCGCAGACGTAGTCGTAGTGGGTCGTCTCGCCGCGGATGACGGCGCCGAGACAGGCGACGCCGTCGTAGCGCCCGGAGTCGGCGCAGTAGCGCGCGGCGAGCGGCAGCTCGAAGGCACCGGGCACGTCATGCACCTCGACCTCCGCACCCGCCTCCTCGAAGACGCGCGTGGCTCCTTCCACCAGCCGCTCCGCGAGATCCTCGTAGAAGCGGCCGACGGCGATGGCGAACCTCAACCGCCCTCCTCGCGCTTTCTCTTCTCGCGATCGCGCACGTGCTCCTCGTGGATCATCTGCTCGTCGAGCGCGAGGCCCTGGTGATGCAGGAGGTGGCCGAGCTTGTCGCGCTTCGCGTCGAGGTAGTCGCGGTTGTGGTCGCCCGGCTCGTGCTGGATCGGGATCTGGTCGGTCACCCGCAGGCCATAGCCCTCGAGCCCGACGATCTTCTTCGGGTTGTTCGTCAGCAGCCGGATCGAGCTGAGGCCGAGGTCGACCAGGATCTGAGCGCCGATCCCGTAGTCGCGCAGGTCCGCGGGTAGCCCGAGCTTGAGGTTGGCGTCCACCGTGTCGAGCCCCTCCTCCTGCAGCTTGTAGGCGCGCAGCTTGTTGAGCAGGCCGATCCCGCGGCCCTCCTGCGACAGGTAGAGCAGGACGCCCCGCCCCTCCTCCTCGATCATCCGCAGCGCCGATTCGAGCTGCTGGCCGCAGTCGCACCGCTGCGAGTGGAAGACGTCGCCCGTCAGGCACTCGGAGTGGACCCGGACGAGCACGTCCTCCTGGCCGTCGATCTCTCCCTTGACCATCGCGACGTGGTGCTTCTCGTCTACGAGCGACCGGAAGCCGACCGCTTCGAAGTCGCCGAAGTCGGTCGGAAGCTTGGTCTGCACGACCCGCTCGATCAGCTTGTCGTGCCTGCGCCGGTAGGCGATCAGGTCGGCGACGGTGATCATCTTCAGGTCGTGCCGCTCGCAGTACTCGACGAGATCGGGCACGCGCGCCATCGTCCCGTCGTCGTTCATCACCTCGCAGATCACGCCGGCCGGGTTGAGGCCGGCGAGCCGTGCCAGGTCGACGGCCGCCTCGGTCTGGCCCGTGCGCTCGAGCACGCCGCCGGACTTCGCCTTGAGCGGGAACATGTGCCCTGGCTGGACGAGGTCGTGCGGCTTCGTGCGCGGATCGATCGCGACCTGGATCGTGCGCGCGCGGTCGTGCGCCGAGATCCCCGTCGAGACGCCCTCGCGCGCCTCGACCGAGACGGTGAAGTTGGTGCCGAAGCCGGACTCGTTCTTCGCGGCCATCAGGTCGAGGCCGAGCTCGTCGCAGCGCTCGCCCGTGAGCGCGAGGCAGATCAGGCCGCGGCCGTGCGTCGCCATGAAGTTGATCGCCTCCGGCGTCGCGAACTGCGCCGCCATCGTGAGGTCGCCCTCGTTCTCGCGATCCTCGGCGTCGCAGACGACGACCATCCTGCCCGCGCGGATGTCCTCGATCGCGTCCTCGATCGTGCTGAATGCGGCCTGCGCGCGGCTCATCGCGCCACCAGCTTCTCGACGTACTTCGCGACCACGTCCACCTCCAGGTTCACGAGACGGCCCGCCACAGCATCGCCGAGCGTCGTCCGCTCGAGCGTCTCGGGGATCAGCGACACCTCGAACCAGTCGTCGCCTACGGCGCTCACGGTCAGCGAGACGCCGTCGACCGCGATCGAGCCCTTCTCCACGACGTAGCGGAGCAGGTCGGCCGGCGCGCCGACGCGCACGACCCGCGCAAACCCCTCCGTGCGGACGTCGGCGACCTCGCCGAGCCCGTCGACGTGCCCCTGGACGATGTGCCCGCCCAACCGCGCGCTCGCCTGCAGCGCCGGCTCGACGTTGACCGCGTCACCCTCGGAGAGGCCGGCCAGCGACGAGCGCCGCAGGGTCTCCTCCATCACGTCCGCGGTGAAGCGGCCGCCGCCGGTCTCGACCGCCGTCAGGCACACGCCGTTGATCGACACGGAGTCGCCGCGTGCGATCGGCTCGACCTTCGTCTCGACGGTCAGCCGCACGCCGTCCCCGTTGCGCTCGATTTCGGCGACGCGCGCCTTGTCCTGTACCAGCCCGGTGAACATGTCACCACTCCTTCAGCCTGGCGCAGATCAGGAGGTCGCCCTCGATCAGCTCGTGCTCGATGTGGAGCGCCTTGCGCGCTTCGCCGATGCTTTCGGCGCCCTGGCCGCCCAGCACGGGCAGGGAGTCCGCGCCGCCGGCGACGACAGGCGCGATGAAGATGCGCATCTCGTCGATCTCGTCGATGTCGAAGAAGGTGCCGGCCAGATGCGGCCCGCCCTCGAGCAGGATCGACTGGATCCCGCGGGCACCGAGCTCGTCGAGCGCCGTGCCCAGGCGCGCCGGCTCGTTCTGGCCGCTGGCGACGATCACGTCCACGCCCGCAGACTCGAGCGCCTGCATGTTCGTGCGGCTGGCGGCGCGCGAGCAGACGATGATCAGCGGAGCTTTGTCGATCGAGGCGACGAGCTTCGACTCGAGCGGCAGGCTGGCCTCGGAGTCGAAGATCACGCGAGTCGGCTGCTTCGGCACGGCGTCGACGCGCGCGGTCAGGAGCGGATCGTCCGCCGTCGCGGTGTGGATGCCCACGGCGACCGCGTCGACCTCGGCGCGCCAGCGATGGGCCCGCGCGCGGCTGGACTCGTTAGAGATCCACTTCGAGTCGCCGGCCGCCGTCGCGACCTTCCCGTCGAGCGTGGTCGCGACCTTGAAGACGACGTGCGGGCGGCCCGTCAGCGCGGTCTTGCGGAACGGCTGGTTGAGCAGCCGCGCCTGCGCCGCCACGGCGCCGTTCACGACCTCGACGTCCACCCCCTCGTCGCGCAGGATCCCGAGCCCGCGTCCGTTCGCCTTCGGCGTCGGGTCGTCGCTCGCCACCACGACGCGCGCGATCTTCGCCTCCAGGATCGCTTCGGTGCACGGAGGCGTCCTGCCCTCGTGGGCGCACGGCTCGACCGACACGTACATCGTGGCCCCTTCCGGGTCCTCCTCGCACGCCGCGAGCGCGCTGCGCTCCGCATGGGGCAATCCGGCCTGCTCGTGGAATCCCTCGCCGATCGCGCGTCCGTTCTTGACGATCACCGCGCCCACAAGGGGGTTTGGACTCGTCATTCCACGCGCCTGCCCGGCCAGCTCGAGGGCCCGCAAAAGGTGCTTCTGGTCGCGCTCGATCACAAGGTTGACTCGCGAGTCAATTTACCACCGGCTACGTTGCCGCCCTCGTGGTGAAACAGCTGCTTCAGAAGCGCGTTCTGCTCGGTCCGGCGCCCCTTCGGCGTGCCGCCGCGACCCGCGCGATGCGCCCCCAGGAGGCCTGGATGCTGCGTCAGCCCCGCTCTGTGCGGCTCAGCTACGCCGCCCAGGTGCTCGACCGCCGGGGCAACCCGGACGTGCTCGCTGAGATCTGGATGCTGCGCCAGCCGTCAGGCGTGCGCGAGAGCTACATCCGCGAGGTGCTCGAAAACGCCTGACACAATTTGCGCCTTGAAGCTCATCATCCAAATTCCCTGCAAAGACGAGGAAGAGCAGCTTCCGAGCACCCTTGCCGACCTTCCGCGCGAGGTTCCCGGCGTCGACGCGGTCGAATGGCTCGTGATCGACGACGGCTCGACCGACCGCACCATCGAGGTCGCCCGCGCCCACGGCGTCGACCACATCGTGCGGCTGACGAACAACAAGGGGCTCGCCGCCGCGTTCGAGGCCGGACTCGACGCGTGCCTCAAGCTCGGGGCCGACGTCGTCGTCAACACCGACGCCGACAACCAGTACGACGCGCGCGACATCCCGAAGCTCGTCGAGCCGATCGTGGCGGGGCGCGCCGACATGGTGATCGGCGACCGCGAGGTCGCGGGCGTCGAGCACTTCTCGCCCGTCAAGAAACGACTCCAGCGGATGGGGAGCGCCGTTGTCCGGCGTGCATCCGGAACGGACGTTCCGGACACCACGTCCGGATTCCGCGCCTACAACCGCGAGGCGGCGATCTCGATGAACGTCGTCTCGAAGTACACGTACACGCTCGAAACGATCATCCAGGCGGGCAAGATGCTGGTTGCGCTCGACCACGTCCCGATCCGGACCAACGAGACGCGGCGGGAGTCGCGGCTGTTCGGCTCGATGTACGAGTACGTGCGCCGCAACACGCTCGCGATCTTCCGCGTCTACACGATGTATGAGCCGCTGAAGGTGTTCCTCATCGCCTCCGCGATCCTCGGACTGGCGTCGCTCGCGATCTTCGGCCGCTTCGGTTACTTCTACTTCGTCGAGGACGAGGGCTCCGGCCACGTCCAGTCGCTGATCGTCGGCGCGGTCCTGTTCATCGCAGCGGTTCAGCTCGCCGCGCTCGGGATCCTCGGTGACATCCTCGCGGGCAGCCGGGTGACGCAGCAGCGCATCCTCGAGCGTGTGCGCCGCGTCGAGCTCCAGCTCGGCGTGGAGCCGTCGCACTACGAGCCCGGTGAGGAGCGCGAGGTCCTGAAGCTGTGACCGATCGGGTCGCCGAGGCAGTCCCGACCGGCAACACCTACGACAAGTACGGCTCGAAGAACCCGGTCGTGCGGCGGCTGATGGCCGGCTTCGAATCGGCGCTCGACGAGCTCTGGCACGAGGCCGCGCCCGAGTCCGCGCTCGACGTCGGTTGCGGCGAGGGCGTGCTCACCGAGCGGTTCGCCGAGCGGCTCGGCTCGGGACGAGTCGTCGGCATCGACCTGGATGACTCCGCGCTCCACGCGGAGTGGGAGCGCCGCAGCCGGCCGAACCTCGAGTTCCGCGCGTTCGCCGGCCCCGACCTGCCGTTCGACGACAACGAGTTCGACATCGTGTCCGCGCTCGAGGTCCTGGAGCATGTGCCCGACCCCGAGCACACGCTCGCCGAGATGACCCGCGTCGCCCGGCGCCACGTGCTCGTCTCCGTGCCGCGCGAGCCGCTCTGGCGCGCGCTCAACATGCTCCGCGGCGCGTATGTGCGCCAGTGGGGCAACACGCCCGGTCACGTGAACCACTGGTCGAGGCCGAGCTTTCTCGACTTCGTGAACACGCACGGCCGGATCGCGGCGGTGCGGTCGCCGTTCCCCTGGACCATGCTCCTTGTCCGGACCGCGTAGCTACGGCCGCGGCGCCGCCGTCCTGTCGGTCGGCATCGGCGTCACCGGCCTCGTCACCTACACGTACTTCTCGCTCGCGAGCCATTCGCTCTCGGACGACGAGTACGGGCACATCTCACTGCTGTGGTCGGCCGTGTTCGTCGTCGTCTCGGTGATCTACCGCCCGGTAGAGCAACTGCTCTCGCGGACGATCGCCGAGCAGTCCGCTCACCGTCACGTGCTCCGGGTGGCGGCGACGATTCAGGCTGGCCTCGCGTCCGCGTTCGTCGTAGCCGCCCTGCTTCTACGGCGCCCTATTGAGGACGGGCTGTTCGGCGGGTCGGAGACCCTGTATTGGGTCTTCGTCGCGACCGTCGTCGTGTACGCGGCGAGTTACTTCGCGCGCGGCTTCCTCGCGGGCCACCATCGCTTCGGCACGTACGGGCTGCTCGTCCTACTCGAGGCCTCGAGCCGTTGCCTCTTCGCGGTCGCCGTAGCGGTCGGGATCAGCGAGGGGCAGGACGCCGTGGCGATGGGCATGGTCGCGGCACCGATCGCGAGCCTCACGGTCGTGCCGTTCGCCCTCGCGCGGATCGGACGTTCGCCTGACCCTCCTGCGGAGGACTTCAGCCTGCGACACGGCAGCGAGTTTGCGGCAGCGGTGCTGCTTGTGATGCTGAGCGAGCAGACGTTCCTCAATGCCGGGCCACTGCTGGTCAAGGCGACCGAATCGGGCGCCGCGGGCGCGGCGCTCGCGGGCTTCACGTTCAACGTCCTGCTGATCGCCCGCGCGCCGCTGCAGCTCTTCCAGTCGGTGCAGACGTCGATCCTGCCCCACCTGACGAAGATGCGCGCGGCCGGCGACGACGCGGCCTTCGCGCGCAGCGTCGGGGTCACCATCCGCGCGATCGCGGGGTTCGCCGCGATCGTGGCGCTGGTCCTGCTTGCTATCGGCCCGTGGGCGATGGACATCCTGTTCGGCAGCGACACCGACTACGGGCGGTGGGGTCTCGCGCTCATCGCCGTCGGCATGGGCCTCTACCTGGTGGCCGCGACCCTGAACCAGGCGGCGCTCGCCCGGGGGCAGGCGAAGCAGGCCGCCGCCTGCTGGGTCACGTCCGCCGCGGCGTTCGTCGGCTTTCTCCTGATCCCCGGCTGGGATGACCGCGTCGTCCAGGTCGAGGTCGGTTACGCGGGCGGCGCCGCCGTTCTGTGCGCGTTCTTGTACTGGCTCTACAGGCGAGCGGAGTAGAGTCGCAGGCCGGGATGGCCACCCACATCCATACGTGTCCGCTCTGCGAGGCCACGTGCGGCCTCCGCATCGAGACGGATAACGGCGACATCAAGTCGATCCGCGGCGACACCGACGACGTCTTCAGCCGCGGCTTCATCTGCCCCAAGGCACACGGGCTGAAGGCGCTGCACGAGGACCCCGACCGGCTTCGCCGTCCGCTCGTGCGCCGCGACGGCGAGCTGCGGGAGGCGAGCTGGGCCGAGGCCTGGCAGGCCGTCGAGGAGGGGCTTGCGCCGCTGCTCGAGGAGCACGGTCGCAACGCGGTTGCCGTCTACCTGGGCAACCCGTCGGCGCACAACCTCGCGGCGAACGTCTACGGCCCGGTGTTCCTGCGGGCGCTCGGCTCGCAGAACGTCTACACGGCTAGCACCGTCGACCAGATGCCGAAGCAGGTGTCGGCGGGGCTCATGTTCGGCGCGGCGCTCAGCGTGCCCGTGCCCGATCTGGACCGCTGCGAGCACCTGCTCGTGCTGGGGGCGAACCCGCTCGTCTCCAACGGCAGCCTCATGACCTCGCCGAACGCGCGCGGCCGGATCCGCGGGATCCGCGAGCGCGGCGGCAAGGTCGTGGTCATCGACCCGCGCCGGTCGCGCACGGCCGAGGAGGCCGACGAGCACCACGCGATCGTGCCCGGGACCGACGCCCACTTCCTCTTCGGGATCGTCCACACGCTCGTCGACGAGGGGCTCGCCGACCTCGGCCCGCTCGCCGAGCACTGCGACGGGCTGCCGGAGATCGAGCGACTCGCCGGCGATTTCGCACCAGAGCGCGTCGCGGCGGTCTGCGGGATAGAGGCGGGCGAGATCCGCCGGATCGCGCGCGAGCTCGCGGCCGCGCCGCGCGGCGCGTGCTACGGCCGGATCGGCACCTGCACGCAGGAGTTCGGAACGCTCGCGAGCTGGCTGGTGGACGTCGTGAACGCCCTGACCGGGAACCTCGACCGCGAGGGCGGCGCGATGTTCACGCGCGCCGCCGGTGCCCAGCGCAACACGGCGGGGAAGCCCGGTGTCGGCAAGGGCGTGAAGCTCGGACGGTGGACGAGCCGTGTGCGCGAGCTGCCCGAGGCATTCGGCGAGCTGCCCGTTGTCTGCCTCGCCGAGGAGATCGAGACGCCGGGCGAGGGCCAGGTGCGCGCGCTCGTGACGGTGGCCGGCAACCCGGTCGTCTCCACCCCGCAGTCCGAGCGCCTCGACCGCGCCCTCTCCGAGCTCGACTTCATGGTCTCGCTCGACATCTACGTGAACGAGACAACGCGCCACGCGGACGTGATCCTGCCCGGCCCTTCGCCACTCGCACGCTCGCACTACGACCTGGCGCTCTACCAGCTGGCGGTGCGCAACGTCGCGAACTACTCCCCGCCCGCGATGGAGCCCGAACCGGACCTCGAGCCCGAGTGGCGCCAGCTTCTGCGGCTGACGGCGATCGTCAGCGGCCAGGGCGCGGACGCGGACCTCGACGCCATCGACTCCTTTGTGATCGACACGCTCATCCAGCGGGCCGTTGCCGACCCGCAGTCGCCGCTCGCGGGACGGGACCCGCGCGGAGGTCCGCGACGAGCTCGGCGAGCGGCGCGGCCCGGACCGGGCGCTCGACCTGTTCCTTCGCGCAGGCCCCTACTCGCTGACGCTCGACGAGCTCGAGCGCAACCCCCACGGCGTCGACCTCGGGGCGCTCGAGCCGCGGATCCCCGAGGTGCTGCGCACGCCGTCCGGAAAGATCGAGCTCGCCCCTGAGCCACTCGTCGCCGACGTCGACCGGCTGCGCGCGTCGCTCGAGCGCACCCGCAACGGCCACCTCGTCCTGATCGGCCGCCGCCAGCTGCGCTCCAACAACTCCTGGATGCACAACCTTCGCCCGCTGGTGAAGGGGAAGGACCGCTGCACCATGCACGTGAACCCCGAGGACGCCGAGCGCCTCGGCCTGGTCGACGGCGCACGGGCGAAGCTCACGTCGGACACCGGCTCGATCGAGGCGCCGGTCGAGGTGACCGACGCGATCCGCGCGGGCGTGGTCTCGATCCCGCACGGCTGGGGCCACGACGCGCCGGGTGCCCGGCTCGACGTCGCGCGCGACCACGCCGGCGTCAACAGCAACGTCCTCGCGGACACCTCGCTCATCGACCCGCTGTCGGGAAATGCGGTCCTGAACGGCATTCCGGTCGAGGTAGCGCCCGCCTAACGAAAAACGGCCCCCTTTCGGGAGCCGCTTTTCGAGTCAAAGAGAAGTACGGATATTGCCCTCACATTCTCGGCCGCACGCGGGGTTCCTTCAGCACAGGCCCGCCTGCCTGGACATTTGTCCTAGATCGTCGTGAGCATCGACCCGCCGCAGTTGCGGCAGGTCACGTTCGCGTCGTCCGTCATGCGCGCGATCGTCGCGTGTGAGCCGCAATCCGGGCAGTCCGAGCGCAGCTCGAAGCGGTTCAGGCAGAAGACACAGCGGTAGCGGCCCGGCAGGTTGGTCCGCCGCAGCCACGGCTCCTTGCAGGACGGGCACTCGAGGCCCAGCTTGACGCCTGAGTCCTCCATCAGCCCGCCTTGACGAGCCGCGCGATGAAGAACCCGTCCGTCCCGTGCCGGTGTGGCAGCACCTGCGCGACCTTGTCAGCCGTCGGGTGCGCGTAGCGCCCGAAGGGATCCGGCAGATCGTCCACCCGGAAGTCGCCGCGGCGTTCGGTGAACGACGCGATCTGGCGCTCGTTCTCGTCCGGCGAGATCGTGCAGGTCGAGTAGACGAGGATCCCGCCCGGGCGCACCCTGTCCGCGGCGGCATCCAGCAGGCGCGCCTGCTCGGCGGCAAGCTGCGCGACAGTCCCCTCGTCCTTCTTCCAGCGCACGTCGGGCCTCGCTTGGAGCGTTCCCAGGTCGGAGCACGGCGGGTCGAGCAGGACGCGGTCGAACTGGCCGTCGACCTCGCCGGCGTCCTCCTCGCGCACGGTCACCGATGTCGCACCCAGCCGGTTGCAGTTCTCGCCGAGAGCCTTGGCACGCCCGCCGTGCCTCTCGACGGCGACGACCTCGCCCTCGTTGCCGATCAGGGCCGCGATGTGAGTGGTCTTCGGCGCCGGGCGCAGCGCACAGGTCGAGGACACGGTCGCCGGGCTGCGGGTCGAGCGCGTGCGCCACCAGCATCGACGCGCGTGACTGGGGCATGATCGCGCCCTGCTTGAAGAGCTGCGACCCGTGCGCGTCGAACTGGCCGCTCAGCACGAGGCCCTCGGGGACGTCATCTGCCGTGCGGCTGTCTACGCCCTGGTCGGACAGAGCGGCCGTCACCTCCGCGGGCGTCACGAGGAGCGCGTTCGCGCGGACGGCGTTCTCCGCCGGCCCGTTGTCGCGCTCGAGCAGGGCGATGGTCTCCGCCGCCCCGAGCGCATCCCACCACATGCGCACGACCCATTCGGGATGCGAGTGCCTCACCGCGGCTTCGGCGGGAGTGTTGTCGGTGAGCTCTGCGATCAGATCGCCGGCCTCCCGCGTTGCGCGCCGCATCACCGCGTTCACCAGCCGGTGCCCGCCATCGCCATGATGCTTTGCGAGGTCGACGGTCTGGTCGACCGCGGCGTGATCGGGCACGCCGTCGAGCAGTGCCACCTGGTAGATCCCGAGCCGAAGGGCGTTCAGAACCTGAAGGTCGAGCGAGCCGAGGTCGCGCGACGAGAGCGCCATGATCACGTAGTCGAGCGTGCGCCTGTTCTGGATCGCTCCGTATGCAAGCCGCTGGGCAAACGCGCGATCGCGGGCGTCGAGGCCGGCGCGTTCAGCCTCGGCGCGGAACGCGCGGTCCGCGTAGGCGCCTTCGCCGAATGTGCGCTGGAGCACCCGGAAGGCGCACGTGCGCGCCGGCGTCGGCTCGTGCCGGCCCGATCCGCGGCGACCCGCGAGCTTGACCATCAGGCGAGTCTCCCAGTATGGCCGCGCAACCATGCGTCGGCGTCCATCGTCCGCCCGCCCGGCGGCTTGACCTGGAGCAGCTCGAGCGCGCCGCCCTCGCATCCGTACAGGAGCCTGCCGTCGCGCGCGTCGAGCCGGCCGGGCTCGACGCGGTCCGTCGCTGCACGTGCGAGAAGCACGCCCATCCGCTCGTCGGCGGGGAGATCCACCCACGCGCCGATGTGAGGCGAGAGGGCCCGGACCCGCCGCTCGAGCTCGGCCGGGGAGCGCGCCGGGTCGAGGTGGCGATCGTCGGCCGTGATCTTGTCGGCCACCGTCACGCCCTCGGCGGGCTGCTCGGCGAACGGCGGGTGGGTGTCGAGGGCGTGGATCAGGAGCTCACCGCCGAGGTACGCGAGTCGCGGCGCGAGCGTGCCGTAGGTGTCGTTCGGCTTGATCGCCTCGTCGCGCTGCAGGCAGACAGGGCCCGCATCCATCTCGGCTGTGGGCCGCATGATCGAGACGCCCGTGCGCTCGTCACCCGCGTCGATCGCGCGCTCGATCGGCGCGGGCCCGCGCCAACGCGGCAATAGCGACGGGTGCACGTTCAGCCACTCGTAGTCCGAGAGAAGCGGCTCCTTGATCAGCGCACCGAACGCGCAGATCAGCATCGTGTCCGGCTCGAGTGACGCGATCCGCGCACGCGCGTCGTCGGAGTTGACGCTGTCGGGCTGCTCCACCTCGATGCCCAATTCGCGCGCGGCCGTCGCGACCGGCGGCGGCGACAACCTGCGCCCGCGGCCCTTCGGGCGGTCGGGCCGCGTGACCACGAGCGCTGGGCGCCAGCGGCTGTCGGCGAGCCGCTCCAGCACCCTGACGGCGAAGTCCGAAGTTCCGAGGTAGACCGTCCGCACCGCGTCAGGCGGCGCGATCGGCCTGCTCCTGCTCGCGGAGCGCGCGTAGAGCCTCCTTGCGATCCTCGCGCGAGGCGCGGTCGAGCATCAGGACGCCGTCGAGATGGTCCATCTCGTGCTGGATCACGCGCGCCTCGAGGCCGGACGCCTCGACGAGCCGCTCGTCACCGTGCTCGTCGCGCGCGCGAACGCGCACGTGAATGGGGCGCTCGACGTCGACGGCCACGCTCGGGATCGAAAGGCACCCCTCCTCGAGCGTCTCGAGATCCTCCTCGCTCCTCCACTCGAACTCCGGGTTGACGAGGGTGATCAGCGGAGCGTCGCTCCCGATCCTGTAGACGAGCAGGCGCTGCGAGATCCCGAGCTGCGGCGCCGCGAGGCCGACGCCGATCGCGTCACGCATGATCCCCGCCATCCGCTGCACTTGCTGGCGCAGGGTGTCGTCGAAGCGGTCGACCGGCGTGGCGCGGCTCTTCAACACCGGGTCGCCCCACCTGCGGATGAAGCTCATCGCAGCGCTACGGCGGGCCGCGACCTCCGGGTCGAGCTGCGGGACTTCCTCGAGTTCCTCGTCGACCTCTGGCTCTACGTGCTCGTCGGCCACACGGCGAGTTTAGACCGCTCTTTCTATTGCGGGTCGACGTCGACGGCGAATTTGACGCCCGCGCGCGAGCGCTCGGCCGCGACCGCCTCGACCGCCTGGCGGACCGCGCGCACGGCCGGCCCGCGCTCCGACGCTTTGACGACGAGCTGCGCGCGTTCGCGCCCCTTCAGGCGGAACAGGGGCGCGGGGCCGAGTACCGGGACGCCCTCGATTCGCGTCCTGATCGCCTCTGTCGCATCGAACTCGGCTCCCGCCTCCTCGGACGAGCACACGACCCGGATCAGGGTCGCGAACGGCGGGTATGAGAGGAGCTGCCGGCGCGCAAGTTCCTCCGCGAGAAACGCTTCGGCGTCGTGCGCTGCGGCATACCGGAGGCAGGCCGCGGCCGGATCGGCCGTCTGGACGACCACCTTCCCGCCGCGCGGACCGCGGCCGCTGCGACCCGCGAGCTGTGCGACGAGCGCGAACGTCCGCTCCTCGGCGCGGAAGTCAGGAAACCGAAGCGTCGAGTCGGCGTCGACCACGACGCCGAGCGTCACGTCGGGGAAGTCGTGGCCCTTCGCCACCATCTGCGTGCCGACCAGCACGCCGCCGGGCGCGTCATCGAACCGCCGCAGCGTGTCCTCCACCTTCGCGACGTCGGCGTCGAGCCGGAAGACCGGCAGCGGGTCCATGAGCTGCTCGAGCTCGCGCTCGAGACGTTCTGTTCCGAGCCCATGACGCGCGACGGAGGTGGCGCCGCAGTCGGGGCAGGCGCCCGGCACGTGCTCGCGGTGGCCGCAGTGATGGCACGCAACGGTCGCCGCAGCACGGTGCAGGACGAGCGAGACGTCGCACTGCGGGCACCTCCACACGCGGCCGCAGACCTGGCACGAGATGAAGTTCGACCAGCCGCGGCGGTTCAGCAGCACGATCGCCTTCTCCTCCGCACGCCTAACCGCCTCGAGCGCGTCGCGCGTGCGCGGGTGCAGCGGGCCGGGGACGTCGAGCATCCCGACCACCTCGACCGGCGGCAGCCCGCGGCCGTCGACCCGCTCGGGCAGAACGACCCGCTCGAGCCGCTCGAAGCTCTCCGGGCGCGGTGTCGCGCTGCCGGCGACGAGCACGGCTCCGGCCTGCTCCGCCCGGCGCTCGGCGACCCTGCGCGCGTCGTAGCGAGGATCGCCCTCCTGCTTGTAGGAGGGGTCGTGCTCCTCGTCGATCACGATCAGCCCTACGTCGGCCAGCGGCGCGAAAATGGCCGATCGCGGGCCCACGCAGATGCGGGCCTCGCCCGCCAGCATGCGCGACCACTCGTCGAAGCGCTCGCCGGCAGAGAGCTTCGAGTGCATGATCGCCACGAGTTCGCCGAAGCGATGCTCGAAGCGGGCGGCCGTCTGGGGCGTGAGGCCGATCTCCGGCACGAGCACGATCACCGACTTGCCGCGCGCGAGCGCGCCTTCGGCGGCCCGGAGGTAGACCTCCGTCTTGCCGCTGCCCGTCACGCCGTGCAGCAGGAGGCTCGCTCCGCCCCGCTCGAAGGCTTCGTCTATCCGAGCGACCGCGGCTGCCTGCGCGGGCGTGAGCTCCGTGACGCCGCCGCGGGCGCCCACGCGCTCTGATCGCCGGACGCCGCTCGACGCGTGCGTCCTCGATCGCCACCAGCCCGCGTGTTTCCAGCCGCCGCAGCGTGCCGTGCCCCACCTGTGCAGCCGGCAGCGGCCCCGGCTCGAGCCGCTCGAGCGCCTCGCGCTGCTTCGCCCCGAGACGCTCGCCGCCGGCCAGCGCGTCGCGGCCGGCGGGCGTCAACTCGGCACGCAGCGCGCGCCGGGTCCTGGCTCGCTGCCGTGCGCCGGTGCCGGTCCCGGGCGGCAGCACGAGCGAGAGGCCGCGCGCCGGCGTGGACACGTACTCCTCGGCCGTCCACAGGCCGAGCCGGACGAGCTCCGGCGGCACGCCCCCCTCGAGCGCTTCGATCGGCTCGACGAGCTTCTCGGCCGGGACGTCGCTCCGCTCGGCGGTCTCGACGACGACGCCGAGCACGCGGCGGCGACCGAACGGCACGACGAGCACGCTGCCCACGCCGGCATCCATCTGCTCCGGCACGCGGTAGTCGAACGGGCCCCGGAGGGCCCGCGCCTGCGTCAGCGGCTCGACCTTTGCGATCACGCGGCCGAGGCTACGGCCACACGCGGACGAGCGGCTAGTGCCCGCCGCCTGCCTGGTCGAGCTTGTCCTCGCCCCGCTCGACGGCCTCCTCGTCCTCCTCCCCGTTGCCAGGAGGCGTGGTCGCCTCGTGGGTCGGGTCCTCAGGGCTTGTGATGTCGCGTTCTTGCTCTGTTTGGGCCATAAAGGCGGCGTACCGGGAGAACGCCGGGCCAAACGCGGCTGGCGCATAAGCTCCACTCATGGGCGTCACCCACCAGATCCTGCGCGTTCACGAGAAGCTCTACATCGCGTCCGACGGCCGCGTCGGCCACCGCATCCTCGGAGTGCCGACGCTGCTGTTGCACACGACCGGCCGTCGCTCCGGCAAGACGCGGACGAACGGCCTGGTCTACGCGCGCGACGGCGACGACTACCTCGTCGTCGCCTCGAACGGCGGCGCCGACCGCGCGCCCGCCTGGCTGCACAACCTCCAGGCGAATCCCTCGGTCGAGATCCAGATCGGACGGGAGCGCCAGCCGGCTACGGCGCGCGTCGTCGAGCCGACCGACCCCGACTACTCGCGGCTATGGAAGATCGTGAACGAGAACAACCGCGACCGCTACGTCGCGTACCAGCAGAAGACGGCCCGGCCGATACCGGTTATCGCGCTTACCCCTTCGTAGCCGGATCCGGAACGATCCGGATGTAGGGCTTGGGCGACTCCCAGTCGCCGAAGATCTCCTTGGCGTCATCGTTGGACACCGAGCCCGCGATGATCACGTCGTCACCCGGCTTCCAGTTGACCGGCGTCGCCACCTTGTGCTCGCTCGTGCGCTGCAGCGAGTCGATGACGCGGATGACCTCGTCGAAGTTGCGGCCCGTCGTCATCGGATACACGAGGATGAGCTTGATCTTCTTGTCGGGGCCGACGACGAAGACGTTGCGCACCGTCTGGTTGTCCATCGGCGTGCGCTCGCCCGCCTCGCCCGAGGTGTCGGCAGGGAGCATCCCGTAGAGCTTCGCGACGTTGAAGTCGTCGTCGGCGATGATCGGGTAGTTCGGCGCGGTGCCCTGCGTCTCTTCGATGTCCTTCGCCCAGCCCTCGTGATCGCCGGTGGAATCGACCGAGAGGCCGATGATCTTGGTGTTCCGCTTGTCGAACTCGGGCTTGATGCTCGCCATGTAGCCGAGCTCGGTCGTGCACACGGGCGTGAAGTCCTTCGGATGCGAGAACAGGACGGCCCACGAGTCGCCGATCCAGTCGTGGAAGTTGATCTTGCCCTCTGTCGTGTCTGCCTCGAAGTCAGGCGCGGTGTCGCCGATCTGCAAAGCCATGAAATACCTCCGCGATTCCGGGTAATACGACTCTAGCGACCCTCGAAGCTCGGCTCTGGCGCGCAGGCACTCGCCCCGGCTGCCGTGAACCGGGCTGACTACGACTCCGCCGTAAGCGGCGAGTGGGAGAACGCCCTAGCGGCCCTCGAAGGTCGCCTTGCCGGGACCCTCGGCTAAGAACGTCTTGACCGCGTTCTGGAGGTCCTCAGTGTGGAACAGCGCGCCCATCTGGTCGCGCGTGATCGCGTCGGCGGCCGGCGTCCCGCCCTCGCGGAACGCCCGCAGAATCGCCTTCGTCGCGGCGTGCGCCTTCGTCGGCCCGTCGCCCAGCCGGTGCGCGAACTTCATGCCCTTCGGGTGCAGCTCAGAATCCGGCACGACCCGGTTGACGACGCCCCAGCTATGCAGGGTCTGCGCGTCGTAAAAGCCACCCGTGAACACGAACTCCGCGGCGCGCGCAACGCCCGCGCGCTGAGCCATCCGCTGCGTACCGCCAGCGCCCGGCGTTAGCCCGACGCCGGCCTCGACGAGGCCGATTCGAGCCGACTCAGACGCCCAGATGAGGTCGGTGCCAAGCGCGATTTCGAGCCCCCACGTGAGGCAGACGCCGTGCAGCAACGACAGCGTCGGGATCTCGAGTGCCTCGAGGCGCTGGGCCACGGGCAGCAGGCCGTCCTCGCGGCGGTCGCCCGATTCGACCATGCGCTGGAAGAGGTTGACGTCTACCCCGCCGGTGAACAGGTCGCCCTCAGCGCGCCATACGAGTGCACGGGCGTCCGACGACTCGACCGCCGCCACGCACTCCTCGAGCGCGTGCTGGGTCTCCTCGCGGAAAAGGTTGAGCGGCGGGTCCTCGAGCACCATGACGGCAACGGCGCCGTCACGCTCGAGGCGTACGGGCGCGCTCAGGAAACCGCCTCGCGTGCGCCGAGCCCGGCGGCGTCGCGCAGCTCGTCCGCCTTGTCCGTCTTCTCCCAGGTGAAGTCGTGGTCCTCGCGGCCGAAGTGGCCGTAGGCCGCGGTCTTCTGGTAGATCGGGCGGTGGAGGTCGAGGTACTTGCGGAACGCGCCCGGACGCAGATCGAAGTGGTCGTTGACCAGCGCCACGATCTTCGAGCGCTCGAGCCGCTCGGTCCCGAACGTCTCGACCATCAAGGACACCGGGTGTGCGACGCCGATCGCGTACGCGACCTGGATCTCGCACCTGTCGGCGAGTCCCGCGGCGACGATGTTCTTCGCCACGTAGCGAGCCGCGTAGGCAGCTGAGCGGTCGACCTTCGACGGGTCCTTGCCCGAGAACGCGCCGCCGCCATGGCGTGCGGCGCCGCCGTACGTGTCGATGATGATCTTGCGCCCGGTCAGGCCGCAGTCGCCCATCGGGCCGCCGATCTCGAACTTGCCGGTCGGGTTGACGAGGAAGTTCTGCTTGGTGTTCAGCTTCTTCTCGTCGAACAGCTCGGGCGGCAGGATCGGGTGCAGCACGTGCTCCCAGAGGTCCGGCTTGATCAGGGTCTCGGAGTCGACGCCCGGCTTGTGCTGGGTCGAGATCAGGATCTTCTCGACCTCGATCGGGCGCCCGTTCTCGTAGCGAATCGTGACCTGCGTCTTGCCGTCGGGTCGCAGGTAGGGCATCACGTCGCCGCGACGCACCTCGGCCAGGCGGTGTGCCAGCCGGTGCGCGAGCGAGATCGGCATCGGCATCAGCTCGGCCGTCTCGCGCGTCGCGTAGCCGAACATCATCCCCTGGTCGCCGGCGCCCGCGAGGTCGAGCTCGTCGTCGTCACCGGGATCGGTGCGGGACTCGTACGCCTGGTCGACGCCCTGTGCGATGTCGGGCGACTGCTCGTCGATCGCCGTGATGACCGCGCACGTGTCGCAGTCGAAGCCGTACGACGCATCGTCGTAGCCGATCCGGCGAATCGTGTCGCGCGCGATCTTCGGCACGTCCACGTACGTCTCGGTCGAGATCTCGCCCGAGACCACGACGAGGCCCGTGTTGACGAGCGTCTCGCACGCCACGCGGCCGTACGGGTCGTCGCGCAGCACCGCGTCGAGCACACCGTCCGAGATCTGGTCGGCCATCTTGTCGGGATGGCCTTCGGTTACTGACTCGGAGGTGAAGAGGAACTCGTTGTCGGAAAGAGGCTGGAAACTCATGGAATTTGGAAGGTCAGCTCCGCTGTAGTGAATTCCCCCTCACGCGAGAGCACCGCGCCTGCCGCGCGGAGCTTCTGCAGGTCGTCGCGGAGGGTCAGGTAACGAGGATCCTCTGCCAGACCTGCCTGCTCCCCGAGCGTGAGAAGCTGGTTTAGGTCGAGGAAGAGTAGCGCCGAGAGCGCGTCAGGACGGTCCCCGAGAACGTCCTCGAACCCGTCGTTCTCGGACAACCCCTTGGCTTTCCTGGCGGCGGCGATTCCGGCGAGCGCCGTGGACACGACCAGGCGTCCGTCCCACGCGGCGTAACTGAGCTCGAGTCCGGGTGCCAGATTGGCCGTGGCGGCGGTGACACCCTCGACCTCGGCCGCGCCGAACGTCGGCGCCGAGCCGAGCTCCCGACCCCCGAGCAGACGGATCAGCGCGGGCTGCATCCGTGCGAGCACGTCGAGGGCATGCTTCTCGTCCACGTCGTCGACGACGAGGGTCAGCACCGGCGCGGCCTCACCGGGCGTTGCGATCAGCGCCCCGCGGTGATCGAGGAGCGGCATCACGTCTTTCGCCAGCGAGACTCCGCCCTTGCTCTCCGCCGCCCGACCGAAGCGCCGCAGCGTGTCGGCGACTCCCTTGGAGCGGCCGGCCAGCGCTCGCAGCGCGCAGCTGATCGACGGGACTTCTAGGTAGAAGGCGGCCTCGGGGTCGGCGATCTCGACGAGGTCGTCGCCGGCGAGTGCCGCGCAGCGGCCCGGCTCGCCCTCGTGCCGCACGTGCGCGCGGATCTTCATCGTGTCGCCGTCGATATCGGCCGCCGCGGCTGCCGACACCACGGTGGGATCGATCGACCGGAGAAAGCCGCTGGCAGGGCGCGCCAGGTACAGGGTCGCCAGCCGCTGCGATGGGAGGCCGGAAAGCATCTCCTCGTAGTCGGGCGTCACCGCGAGGCTGCTCTCGGCCGGCGGGTCGTCCGGCGTGAGGACATGTGGCTTGTCGCGCCCCGGTAGCAGCACAACACCCGCCTGCCCATCGCCCGGAACCTCGACCTGACGGGAGAGCAGATCGCGCACGAGCGCCTCGACCGCGGGCAGCCGCCCGAGGGACTCGACCGCGTCGTTCCAGTCCTCGGAGCCGCGGTCGAGGTGCAGATAGGCGCGCGCGTCCGCGGGGACCGAGCCGACGACGCCGTCGTCGGTCGACCCCTCGCCGCACCCGGCGAGCGCGACGGCGGCCGCGAGCGCCAGCAGTGCTACGGGCGGCCTCAAGACGTTTTGTAGTCGATCACCAGCGGGACCCCCTCGAGCCCGTAGCGCCCCCGCAGACGATTCTCCAGGAAAAAGGCGTACGAGCGCGTCACCAGCGAGCGATCGTTGACCTGGACCGCGAACCGCGGCGGGCGCTCCTCGTACTGCGTCATGTAGTAGAGGCGCAGCCGCTTGCCGCGCACGGCCGGCGGATCGCGGGTGGCCTGGAGGTCCGCGAGGAAGCGGTTGAGCTCGGCCGTCGGGACCCGCTCGGTTACGCGCTCGGACAGCGCGATGGCCTCGTCCAGCAAGCGCTTGATGCCGCGGCCCGTCTTCGCCGACGCGGTCATCACCCTCGGCCTCAGGCGCAGCTTCTGCGCCACACGCGCGCGCGTGAATTCGAGATCGACGTCCTCTATGTCCCACTTGTTCAGGACGAGCACGGTCGCGCAGCCCTTCTTCATCGCGAGCTCCGCGACTCGCAGGTCGTCCGCGGTGACGCCCTCGGACGCGTCGCAGACGACGAGCGCGACATCGGCGCGCTCCGCGGCGCGCTCCGAGCGAAGCTGGGCGTACCAGTCCACCGTTCCCGCGACCTTCCCGCGGCGGCGAAGACCCGCGGTGTCCACCAGCACGAGCGGCGTCCCTTCCACCTCGACGCGCGTGTCGATGGCATCGCGCGTCGTGCCGGCCTCGTCGGCGACGATCACCCGCTCCTCGCCGAGGATCCGGTTCACGAGCGACGACTTGCCGACGTTCGGCCGGCCGATCACGGCGAGCCGCGGCGGCTCGTCGTCGGCGGCGGGTGCCGCGGCGTCGCCGAGCAGCGCAGTCACAAGGTCGAGCAGGTCGCCGGTGCCGAGCCCCTGCGCCGCGGACACCGGAACCGGGTCGCCCAAGCCGAGCGAATAGAACTCGGCCGCGTCCGCCTCCTGGCGGACGTCGTCGATCTTGTTCGCCGCGACGACGACCGGCACCTCTGACCGGCGCAGGTCGGCGGCCAGCTCCGCGTCGCCCGGACGCATGCCCGTACGTGAGTCGACGACCAGCACGGCCACGTCGGCCTCGCCGAGTGCCTGACGCGCCTGCAGCTGGACCGCGCGCGCGAGGCTGTCGCGCTCGGATAGGTCGACCCCGCCCGTGTCCACCAGCAGGAAGCGGCGCCCGTTCCACTCCGCCTCGACCTCCTTGCGGTCGCGCGTCACGCCCGACTGCTCGTGCACGACCGTCTCGCGCGTCCCGCTGAGGCGGTTCACGAGCGTCGACTTGCCGACGTTGGGATAGCCGACGACCGCGACCTTCGGCAGGCTCATCTGCGCTCGTGCGCGAGCTCGCCGATCCGGGCGACGACCTCGTCGATGGTCAGGCCCGTCGTGTCGACCTCGACCGAATCCGCCGCGGGCTCGAGCGGCGAGTGCTCGCGCGAGCGATCCTGCTCGTCGCGCAGCGCCTGGTCGCGCAGCACGACGTCGACGTCGGCGCCCAACTCGGTGGCGCGGCGGCGTGCGCGCTCCTCGGGGTCCGCGGTGAGGAAGACCTTGAGGTCGGCGCCGGGAGCGACGACCGTCCCGATGTCGCGCCCCTCGGCGACCCAGTCGCCGTCCGCGAGGAACTCCCTCTGCCGCTCGACGAGCGCGGCACGCACGGCCGGATCCTGAGCGACCTTCGAGGCCGCCTCCGAGACCTCCGGCGCACGGATCGCGGGGTCGTCGAAGTCGATGCTCACCTCGCTCGCGCGCTCAGCCGCGTCGCCGTCAGGGTCACGTAGGAGAGACAGTGCGACCGCCCGGTACATAGCGCCTGAGTCCAGGTACGTAAAACCGAGTTCCTTTGCCACGGCACGCGCCACCGTGCTCTTGCCGGCCCCCGCGGGGCCGTCGATCGCAATCACCATGGCGGCGAGATTACGGCCCGAAGCTCGGCGAGCATCGCATCGGGCGACTCGAACACGTCGCCGTAGGTGTAGCGGCGGAAGTCGTCGCCGCGCGCCCGGGCCTCGCGCTCGCGCTGGCGGTCCTGCTCCCAAGCGTGCCGGGTGTGGTGGTAGCGATAGCCGTCGAGCTCGACCGTCAGCCGGTGCTCGGGCCAGCGGCAGTCGACCCTGCGGCCATCCACGACGCGATTGGTCTCGGGCAAGGCGAGGCCTTCGGCACCTAGGAGATCGAGGAAGCGTCGCTCGAGCTTGCTGAGGCTGACGCGCTCGTCGCCGTGGAGAATTCTGCGCAGGTTTGCTGCGCCCTTCGTGTTCGGGCGTCGGGCGAGGACCGCGTCCACCTGGGCGGGCGTTGTTCGGTACTTGACCCCGGCCTCGTGGCAGGCGCGGGCGAGGTCGTCGAGGGGGAGCGTTGCGGCAAGTTCAACCACAGTCCTGGCCACCGTCGTGACGGGTATACCGCGGTACGTGGCCATCTCGAGCGTGTTCGAGCGCCGGGTCCTCACGCCCGGGACGCGCTTTTGGCTCCGTGTCGTGACCTCAGGTCGGGGCGGGGTCCCACGGATGAGCTCGTAGAGGAAGGCGGCCGCTTTGCCGCTCAGCGCCGCGCCATCACCACACGCGCGCACCGCCGCCAGATATCGCGCTTCGGGACTCGGCGCGGTGTGGCCGACGCGGTACACGCCCCTGTACTGCGGAAGCAACGAGCCGTTCGCGAGCCGCTGCTGGATTTCGTCACGCGTCACACCGGCGTCGAGCAGCTCGCGTCTCGTAACGATCCCGTGCGCCCGACTCGCCAGCCGGGCCAAGATCCGCTCCACAGTGCTCGCTTGTGCGGCCACTGGCCAGCAAAGTGAGCGTTGCTGCCCGAATCGCCCCCTACCCAGCCAATAGGCGCTCGAGGTCCGCCTCGAAGCCGGGGTACGACACCGACACCGCTTCGAAGCCCATCGACCTCCACGCCCTCCTTCGAGGCGAGCCCTGCGACTGCGCCGAGCATCGCGAGCCGGTGGTCGCCGCGCGAGTCGATCGTGCCGCCGCGCAGGCCGCCCGTGCCGCGCACCGCGAAGCCGTCGCTCGTCGCCTCGATGTCGGCGCCCAGCCCGCCCAGCCCCTCGACGACGCCCATGATCCGGTCGCTCTCCTTCACGCGCAGCTCGCCCGCGCCGCGAACGACCGTCTCGCCCTCGGCGAACGCGCCGAGCAATGCGACCAGCGGGATCTCGTCGATCGCGATCGGGACCTCGTCCGCGGTCACCTCGGTGCCCTCGAGCGGCGCCGACGCCACGTCGAGGTCTCCGACGGGCTCCTCGGCGACGAAGGTCCCGGGCTCCTCCAGGTCGCCGACGATGACCGCACCCATCCGCTCCGCGATGCGGAAGAAGCCCGCCCGCGTCCAGTTGAGGCCGACGCGAGTCAACGACGATGCGCGAGTCCGGGATCAGGGTGGCCGCGGCGACCCAGAACGCGGCCGACGACGGGTCGCCGGGCACCGTGACCTCGCCCAGCTCGAGCTCGTCGAGGTGAGAGATGCAGACGATGGCCGTCGTCCCGGCGCGTGAGGCGCGCCTGCGCGCCGAGCAGCATCCGCTCCGTGTGATCACGGCTCGGATGCGGCTCGCGCACGCACGTCTCACCCTCTGCGAGCAGGCCGGCAATCAGCACGCACGACTTCACCTGTGCGCTCGCGACCGGCAGCTCGTACTCGATCCCGGTCAGCCGACCGCCGCCGATCTTGAGCGGCGGAAGCCGCCCGTCGCGCGCCTCGACCGCGGCGCCCATTCGCGCGAGCGGCTCCACGACGCGGTCCACCGGGCGCTTGCGGATCGACTCGTCGCCGTCGAGCGTCCACACGCCGCCCGCGTGTCCGGCCAGCCAGCCCGGCAGCAGCCGCAGCAGCGTCCCGGAGTTCCCGACGTCGAGCGTCCCGCCGGTCGCCTCGAGCGCGCCGCGCAGGCCTACGCCGCGCAGGACGAGCTCGCCCTCGCGCATGTCGACGCCCGCGCCGAGCACGCGCAGCGCCGTCAGCGTGGAGAGCGTGTCCTCGGCGTAGAGGTAGTTCCTGATCGTGACCGGCTCGTCGGTCATCGCGCCGAACAGCGCGGCGCGGTGGGAGATCGACTTGTCGGCGGGCGGCGTGATGCTCCCGCGCAGCGGGCCGGAAGGGTCGAAACGGCGATTCACGACTCGGACCGGTCGCCGAAGTCGAGCCCGTCGACGACTTCCCTCGCCCGCGCGGCCGCCTCGTCGCCGGCGATCCAGAGTGTGATCGCCCCCGAGCGCATGTCCGGAGCCGGTGCGAGTGCCATGTCGACGATGTTCACACCCGCGCGCCCGAGCGCGAGCGCAAGCTCGGCCACGATACCCGGGCGATTCGGAACGGGAATTCGGAGCTCGTGCACGGGACCGCCGGCCAGGTCGGCCTCGAGCAGCCGCCGGCGGTCCTCGCGTGCGCCTTCGTTCCAGTCGGCGAGCGCGGACCCGTCGCCGGCGCGCAACGTCTCCCCCACGTTCTGGAGCCGGCGCACGGTCTCGTCGACCTCGGCGGCGATCGCCTCGGCGTTCGAGAGGTAGATGTCGGTCCAGATCTCTGTGTTCGCGCCGGCGACGCGTGTCGCGTCGCGAAAGCTCGGCCCGACGCGCGGCAGCGCCTCGCCCTGCTCGTCGAGCGCGCGCGCCGCCTGGGAGACGAGCACGTTCGCGATCACGTGCGGCAGGTGGCTCACCGTCGCGAGCAACCGGTCGTGCGTCTCGGCGTCGATCGCGAGCGGCCGCGCGCCGATCGCGACGACGAAGCGATGCAAGCGCTCGTACAACAGCCCGGACGATCGTTCGCCCGGGGTCAGGTACCACGTCGCGCCCTGGAACAGGTCCGCGCGCGCGTGCTCGACACCCGCGGTCTCCGCGCCGGCGATCGGGTGCCCGGCGACGAAACGCTGGTCGGTGATCGACTCGACGATCCTGCGCTTGGTCGAGCCGACATCGGTGACGACGCAGTCATCCGGTGCCGCCGCGAGCGCGCGCTCGACGAGCTCGGGCAGGACACCGACCGGGCCGCACGCGAAGCACGCCTCGGCGCCGTCGAGCGCTTCCGCGATGTCGGTGGTCGCGCGGTCGATCGCACCCAACTCGCGGGCGCGATCGAGGCGCTCCATGCGGCGGCCGAACCCGACGACATCCGCGTCCTCGAGCCACTCCTTGGCGGCGAGCCCGATCGACCCTCCGATCAGGCCAACTCCGAGGACCGCGATGCGCACGAGCGGCCGGCCCGGCGCCTCAGCCGCCGCGCCGGGCGCGCACGGCGCCCGCGAGCTGGTCCAGCACGAGCGTCGTGGTCTCCCACCCCATGCAGCCGTCCGTGATCGACTGGCCGTACTCGAGCGGCTTGCCCCGCTGGAGGTCCTGGCGCCCGGCCGTGAGGAACGACTCGAGCATCACGCCGACGATCGCGCCGTTGCCGGCGCCGATCTGCGCAGCGAGGTCGGCCACGACCGCCGGCTGGCGATCGGGGTCCTTGCCGCTGTTGTCATGGGACGCGTCGACCACGATGCGCTCCGGCAACCCGGCCGTGCGCAGCGCGGCGAGCGTGGTCTCGATCGACTCCGCGTCGTAGTTCGGCGCCTGGCGCCCGCCCCGCAGGATGACGTGCGCGTCCTCGTTCCCTCGCGTGTGCAGGATCGCGGGGGTCCCGTTCAGCGTGACGCCCGTAAAAGCATGAGGCGACGACGCGGCGCGCACGGCGTCCACCGCGATGCCGACGTTACCGGCGGTGCCGTTCTTGAAGCCGACGGGCATCGACAGCCCCGACGCGAGGTTGCGATGGATCTGGCTCTCGGCGGTGCGCGCCCCGATTGCCGCCCAGGTCACGGCGTCCGAGATGTACTGCGGCGTGATCGGGTCGAGGAACTCGCTGCCGGTAGGGAGCCCGAGTGCGAGCACCTCGAGCAGCAGACCGCGCGCCATGTGAAGTCCGGCGTTGACGTCGCCCGAGCCGTCGAGATGCGGGTCGTTGATCATGCCCTTCCACCCCGTGGTGGTACGCGGCTTCTCGAAGTAGACGCGCATCGCGACGCACAGCTCGTCGCGCAGCTCGGCGGCCACCCTCGCGAGCCGGTTCGCGTACTCGACCGCGGCCTCGACGTCGTGGACGCTGCACGGCCCGACCACGACGAGCAGGCGGTCGTCCTCACGCCGGAGGACGTCGACGATCTGCGAGCGGCCGCGGAGGACGGTCTCCTCGTGCTCTCGCCGGAGCGGCAGGTCCGACAGGAGCTCGGTCGGCGGCTCGAGCGGCACGACCTGCTCGATCCGCTGGTCCCGAACCCGATCGGGATGGCCCTCCATCAGGGTCCGTATCTGGCTAGTCACTGTTCTTCACGCTGCTTTCTGAAAAGTCGCTGGAAATCCTACGTAGGTACGGCGGGGCGGAAACGGCGTCCGGTGGTCTGAGAGGAGTACGTGCGGCAGGCAGCCGCAGGCCGGACGCCTAGCTAAATCGGCTGAACCAGCGATAGGCACGCGCTGCGCGAGCGGGATGCGTGCCGTGGCGGTCCATGTGCCCTTTGTATCAGCCCGCGAGCGTTTGGTCGAGCGCTTCGAGGAAACGGTCGTTCTCCTCTCGCGTCCCGAATGTGACGCGAAGGTGCCCCGGACCGCCGAGGTCCGTCCCGCTGCGCACGATCACTCCGCGCTCGCCTAGCCCGCGCATGACCTCGGCCTCGTCGCGATCGGCGAGCGAGACCCACGTGAAGTTCGTCTGGCTCTCCGTCGTCTCGAGCCCGCGTTCGGCGAGCTCGGACTCCACGTGCACTCGCTCGATCGCCGTGCGCTCGACGCGGCGGGCGACCTCGTCCTGGTGCTGGAGCGCCTCGGCCGCCGCGGCCTGCGCCAGGGCGTTCACGGAGAACGGCTGGCGGACGACGTCGACCGCGCGTTTGAAGTCGGACGATCCGAGCGCGTAGCCGGCGCGCAGCCCGCAGAGTCCATACACCTTCGAGAAGGTCCGCAGCACGACGACGTTCGGATGACGGCGGACGAGGTCGAGCGACTCGTCCGGATCCTGAATCAGCGAGAACTCGACGTAGGCCTCGTCCACGATCACGGCGACGTGCCGGGGCAGCCCCGCTACGAACTCGTCGATCTCCGCAACCGGGAGCGCGGTCGCCGTCGGGTTGTTCGGATTGCAGACCACCACGATCCGGGTCGCGTGTGTCACCTCGCGCGCCATCGCGTCGAGGTCGTGGCGGCCCGCCGCATCGAGCGGCACCGTGATCGCGCGCGCCCCGGTCATCGCCGCCAGGTGCGGGTACATCGAGAACGAGGGCCATGCGTAGACGATCTCCGCCCCGGGCTCCAGCATCGCCTCGGCGGCCGCGAGCAGGATTTCGCACGAGCCGTTGCCGACCGCGATGCGTTCCGGCGGCAGGTCGCAGCGCTCCGCGAGCCGGCGCCGCAGCTTGGCGGCGGTCGGGTCCGGATAGCGATTGAGATGCGCCAGCTGTCCCTCGACGGCCTCGCGCACGGCCGCATGCGGCCCCCACGGCGTCTCGTTCGAGGCGAGCAGCGTTAGCTCGCCGTCGTACCCGTACGTCTCCGCGGCCGGGTAGACCGGGATGTCGCGGATGCGGCTCGTGAACTCGATGCCCGTCACTGCGCCCCCTGGAGGTCCTTGCGGAGACTGACCGCCTCGCGCAGGTAGACGTGCTTCGGCTGCGCCGATTCATCCGTGTAGCAGTGGACGAGCACGCGGATCACGCGCTGGAAGTGCCCCCGGCACGTCGATCTCGTGCGCGCACAGGAGCGGGACCGCGCTCAGCCCCATGCGCCTGGCGGCGACCGCCGGGAACTCGGCGTCGAGGTCGCGCGTGCACGTGAAGATGCACGAGACGAGGTGGTCGGCGTCGAGCGCGTTCTGCTCGATGATCGCGCGCATCAACTCCTCGGTGGCATCGAGGATCGCGTCGGCTTCATTGGCGTCGGCGGTGATCGCGCCGCGGAGGGCCCGGAGCTTCATGCTCCCGATTCTGCCGTTTTCCTCAGCCGCTCGACCTCGGCGGGTGTGAGCGGCCGGGCCTCGCCGGGCGCGAGCGAGCCGAGCCGCAGCGGTCCGAACGCGATCCGCGCGAGCTCCTCGACCGGGTGGCCGACGGCCTCGCACATGCGCCGCACCTGGCGCTTGCGGCCCTCGGAGATCGTGAGCTCGAGCACGCCGGGTGACGTCTGCCTGACCCCCGCCGGGCTCGTGCGCCCGTCGTCGAGCTCGACTCCCTCGCGCAGGCGGCGCAGCGCCGGCTCGGGGACCGGCGCCGGCTCGACGCGCGCTGTGTAGACGCGCTCGACGCCGTAGCGCGGATGGGTCAGGCGGTTGGCGAGGTCGCCGTCGTTCGTCAGCAGGATCAACCCGGTCGTGGCCGCGTCGAGCCTGCCGACCGGGTAGAGCCGCCGCTCGCTTTCGACGAGCTCGGTGACGATCGGCCGGCCGTGGGTGTCCTCGGCGGTCGAGACCACACCCGCCGGCTTGTTGACGAGCCAGACCTCGCGCGGCTCCGGCGCCACGGGACGTCCGTCGACCTCCACCCCGCTCGCGTCGTCGACGTCCCGCGCCGGATCGGTCACGACGTCGCCACGCACGCGCACGCGCCCGTCGACGATCAGCTTCTCGGCGGCGCGCCGAGACGCGACGCCCGCGTGCGCGAGATATCTGGCCAGGCGCACGCGCTACGGCGTGATCTTGATCTTGCGGCGGGCGGTCTCGGTCGTGTCGTTGGTGGCCCGCACGTCGAGCCGGACCTTGAACGCGCGCTCCGCATCCTCGAGCTTGTTCTCGGCCTTCGGCTTGAGCTCGATGTCGAACGGGAGTCGCTGGTCGGCCGGAAGCGGCGCGTTCTCGCGCCGATCGTCTTCCGCCGCCTGGCGAAGCCGAAGCGCTTGGCGGTCCGGGGCGCGAGCGAGACCTTCAAGGTGATGTCGCAGCCGTTGTCGCACCGAGCGTTGGCGCGCAGGCCGCGATTCAGGAGACGCTGCAGTGTCTGCTCGTCGCGCGCCCTGACGCTCAACCCGGGATCGACCTCGGCCGGCTGCGGGACGTTGCCGGTCTCGTCGCGGACACGCACCACGCCGGACATCGCCTGGCCGTGGAAGCCGCAATGGAAGCGGAAAATCCCGGCTGTGCCGAACGTCCTCTGCACGCTCCAGTCATCCGAACTCGGCGCGGGCGGCTGCGTGTATGACCCGTCGTCGAACTCGACGTTGTGAGAGCCGCCCGCGTTGTTCCACGTGACCGTGTCGCCCATGTCGATCTCCACCTCGTCCGGCGAGAACTGGATCGACGGCTGGGCGGTGATCGTCTGGTCGGCCGCGCTGGCGGGCACGGCCAAGAGAGCGGCTAGGGCGAGAGTCAGCGGCCAGCGGAATCTCACGCCTCCATACTAGGCCGATCGACCTCGAGCGACTCGAAGAACTTCACGCCGAGTGGGGCGAGCCCGCGTTCCGTGCCGGCCAGGTGTGGAGTGGCTGGCGCGCGGCGGCTCGTCCTACGAGGAGATGACGAACCTGCCGGGCGCGCTGCGCGACCGGCTCGCGGACGAGCTGCCGCTCTCGACCCTCGCCCTCGAGCGGGACGCCCTCGCCAGCGACGGCACGGAGAAGGCGCTGTTCACGACCGCCGACGGGAAGCCTGTCGAGGCCGTCCTGATGCGCTACCGCGACGGGCGCAGGTCGTTGTGCCTGTCGAGCCAGTCGGGGTGTCCGCTCACGTGCACCTTCTGCGCAACCGGCCGGATGAAGTTCGGCCGCAACCTGACCGAGTCGGAGATCCTCGACCAGGCGCTCCACTTCCGGCGGATCGAGCCGGTGAACCACGCGGTCTTCATGGGGATGGGCGAGCCGCTCATGAACCTCGACAGCGTGCTCGCCGCCTGCGAGCGGCTCCCCGACGTCGGCATCGCCACGAGCAACACGGCGATCTCGACGGTCGGCTGGATCCCGGGCATCGAGCGGATGGCGCGCGAGGGGCCGGCGGTCCGCCTGGCGCTCTCGCTCCATGCGCCGGAGGACTCGCTGCGATCGGAGCTGATGCCCGTCAACGACCGCTATCCGCTCGCCGACGTGCTCGAGGCGTGCCGCGGGTGGCACCTGGCACGCAGACGCCAGGTGTTCGTCGAGTACCTGATGCTGGGCGGGGTCAACGACCGTTATGAGCAGGCGGCCGCGCTGGCAGATCTGTTGCAGCCTCGAAAGACCTTCAAGGTGAACCTGATCCCGTACAACCCGACGGACGCCGCCTTCGAGGGGTCCTCCAGGGAGGCCGTGGGGGCCTTCAAGGAGGCGCTCGAGAGCCGTGGCATTCGCACAACTATTCGCTTGACGCGGGGACGAGACATCGCCGCGGCTTGCGGACAGCTTGCGGCGGGTGGGATGATCACGAAGGTTTAACCGAGCGCTTACGAGGAAGCCCGAACCTATAGGCACTCGCACCCGATGGAGGAGGGCTCCATGATCGACCTCCAGCCGCTGACCACAGCCGAATCGACAGCAGAGACGCACGACTTCGGCCGTGAGGAGGCGATGGCCCTGGTCGACCCGCGCCTTCGGGACGGGATCGACACGCCCGAGGATCAGCTGGACGCGCTGATCGCCGACGAGCTGTTTACGGCGTAACGCGCAGCATTTCGACGAGGTGAGCGGTCGGCTCGAATGGGTCGGCCACCGCCTCGCCGGTGCGCTCGCTGAGTGCCGCCACGAGCCGTCCGCCCACTTCCGCCACCATCACCGGCTGAGCCGGGACGCGCCGGTCGTCGAGCGCCGCTAGCCGTTCCAGCGATCGCCTGTCATCTGGGAGATAGGGTCGAACCGTGATCGCGTTCATGCCTCTATAACGAGCCGGCGGCGCTATTCGTGAGATCTCACGTCCGGCCCCTGGCCCCCGTTGAATGACCGTGAGGCTGCCGCCATTCCAGGCGTTGCTCGACGAGCACCGGGACGACGTGTACCGCTTCCTGGTCGCTTCGCTGGGACGTGAGGAGGCGGACGACTGCTTCCAGGAGACGTTCATCTCGGCGCTGCGGGCGTACCCGCGACTCCGAGACGCGTCCAACCTGCGCTCGTGGCTGTTCACGATCGCGCACCGCAAGGCGATCGACGCGCACCGTGCGCGCGCACGCCGGGCGGTGCCGGTCGAGGAGGTCCCCGAGCAGGCCGTCTCCGGCGGCCTGGGGCGCGACGGCGAGCCGGAGCTGTGGGGGGCGGTCCGAGGGCTGCCCGACAAGCAGCGTGCGGCGGTGCTTCACAGATACGTCAATGACCTCGCCTACGCGGACATCGGGCAGGTGATGGGCTGCTCCGAGGATGCGGCCCGCCGCTCGGTCCACGAGGGCCTGAAGAAACTGAGGACGGTATGGGCCGCATGAACGATCTCGAACGGGCACTCCGGAGCGCGACGCTCCCCCGCGGCGACGCCGGTTCGGCGATCGCCGCGGGCAAGCTGATGGCGCGTGCCGAGGACGAGGGACTGCTCGAGGTCGCCTACGGCTCCGTCGAGTCCCCGTTCGGCGACCTGCTCGCCGCGGTCACGCCGCGCGGGCTGCTTCGCCTGTCCTACGACCCGCGGCGCAACGACGCCGTGCTCGCGCAGATCGCGGAGAAGGTGTCGCCGCGCATGCTCGAGGCGCCCCCGCGGCTCGACCCCGTGCGGCGCCAGCTCGACGAGTACTTCGAAGGACAGCGGCAGAAGTTCGACCTGAAGCTCGACTGGCGGCTGACGCGCGGGTTCTTCCAGAAGATCCTGCGGGAGACGGCGCGGGTCCCCTTCGGTGAGGTGGCCACCTACAAGCAGATGGCCGAGGCGGCCGGGAGCCCGCGCGCGGTGCGCGCGGCGGGGAACGCGCTCGGGTCGAACCCGATCCCGATCGTCGTCCCCTGCCACCGGATCGTCAGGACCGGCGGCAAGATGGGCGGCTACGGCGGCACGCTCGGCCCGTACATCGCGGGCCCGGAGATCAAGCAGCGGCTTCTGGAGCTGGAGGGCGCGCTGGACGAGGCCGGTCGGCCGCGGCTCTAGCGGCGGGCGCGCGTGCCTGCCCGGCTATCCATGAGCCGCCGAGGATGAGTGCCATCCCCACGAGCGTCGCCAGCGTGAACGCCTCGTCGCGGAACGCCACGCCGTAGATCACCGCGAACACCGGCGCGATGTAGGCGACGATCGATGCCTTGGCGGGGCCGACGTCAGCGATCAGCGTGTAGAAGATCACGAAGGCCAGGCCGGTGCCGCCCGCACCGAGCGCGGCCATCGCCGCGAGCGGGCCGGCTCCCGGCGCATCGCTCGGGAACGACACGAGTGCGACCGGGAGCACGAGCGCGGCGCTGGCGAACATGGTGGCCGTGACCACCCCGATCGGCTGCGTCTGCTTGAAGCGCGCCTTCAGGTAGAAGCCGCCGATCGCATAGCCGAGGCTCGCGAGGACGACTGCGAGGCCGCCGACGAGCGCGGCCGAATCGCCGCCCACGTCGACACCGAGGAGCAGCGCGACTCCGACGATCCCGATGGCGATCCCGAAACCGCCTGCGGCCGACGGCCGCTCCTCGCGGTCGATGAACACGGCGAGCAGCGCCGTCAGAATCGGTGCCGACGCAACCAGGATCCCGGCGAGCGAGGACGAGATCTCCTCCTCGCCCCAGCTGATCAACAGGAACGGGGCCGCCACCTGGACGGCCGCGAGGAGGACTATCGGCCAGAGCAACGGCCGCAGGCCGCGCATCGCGCCGCGCTGGAACGCGAGCGGCGCGAGGACGATCGCGGCGAGCAGCGTGCGCAGGAAGACGACCATCGCCGGCGAGAAGTCCTCGAGCCCGACCTTGATGAAGAGGTATGAGGCGCCCCAGACCGATGCGAGTACGCCGAGCAGAATCCAGGAGCGACGGTCCACCGTCCGAGGATTGCAAAGACCAGCCATCGCTCCCACGACGATTTCTGGGAGCGGCGATCAGCGCCGCTTATAACGGCCCGAGCTCGAGGCCGCGGTCCGCCGCGGCGGCCGCGATCAGGGGGATCGCCTCGGCCGTGGGCGACGCGTCGGGGCGGTACCCGTACCGCGCCGAATCGTGCAGCACGAGGATCGTGCCCGGCTCGAGGTCCCGTTCGACGATGTCGAGGATCCGCTCGGCCGAGATCGTCTCCCAGTCCATCCCCCACGCCGACCAGTAGACCGGCTCGAGCCCGACCGCACGGACGGCCTCGTAGGAGTGCTCGTTGAACACCCCGTACGGCGGCCGGAACCAGCGCGGCCGGCGGGCGGTCGCGGCCTCGAGCGTGCCCAGGCCGTACGCGGGCTCGTCCCGGGAGTCGCGCGGGCCGAGCTCGCGGTGCGGGCGGTGAGTCGCGCCGTGGAGCGCGATCTCGTGTCCGCGCGAGGCGACCTCGCGCGCCAGCATCGGCGCCGCCTTGACCTGTTCGCCGACCATGAAGAAGGTCGCCTTCAGGTCCGCCGCGTCGAGCGCGTCGAGCACCCCGGGGGTCCCGTCGGGGTCGGGCCCGTCGTCGAACGTGAGCGCGACGCGCTCCTCATCCAGCCGTTCGAGCGCGGGGAACTCGCGCCAGCGCGCGAGCGTGTCCAGGTGCTGGCCGAAGCTCGGCAATCAGGCCTGCTGCGTCGGCGCGGCGCGCTGCTCGCCCGCCTTCAACAGCCGGTCGCGCAGCGTCCCCTCATCCTCCGGGCTCGGATCGAACGCCGCCACGTCGGGCAGCTCGTCGAGGCCGGCGAGGCCGAAGAGCTTCTCGAACAGATCGCTGGTGCGGTAGAGGACGGCGCCGAACTGAGACCGGCCGGACTCCTGGATCAGGCCGCGCTCCAGCAGCGTGCCGACCGCCGACTCCGACGCGACGCCGCGGATGCGCGCGATCTCGGGCCGCGACACCGGCTGGAGATAGGCGACGATCGCGAGGCACTCGGCCTGCGCCTGGGTGAGCGGCGGTGTCCGCGGGCGCGCAAGCAGACGGCGGGCGGCGCGCTCGGCGACCGGGTCCGTGGCGAGCGTGAACCCGCCCCCGATCTCGCGCAGGACGACGCCGCGCCATCCCTCGGCGTAGTGCTCGCGCAGCCGCGCGAGCGCCTCGACGATCTCGCCCTCGCCGACCTCGCTGGCCTCGGCCATCTCGGCGACCGTCAGCGGCTCCGACGACAGGAACAGGAGGGCCTCGACGATGCGCGCGAGCTCGTTCATCGCGCCGTCACCGTGATCGGGCCGAAGTTCTCGTCCTGCTGCCAGGCGGCCTCGCCCGACTTGTAGAGCTCGAGCAGCGCCCACACCGTCATAGCCTCGGTCAGCCGGTCTGCGCCCTTCACGGCCTCGTCGAACGAGAACCGCGCGCGCGTCGACAGGATCGAGCGCAGGTGGGACAGCCGCATCTCGACCGTTACGCGGGCGCGCGCCATGTGGCGCAGGTCGAGCGGCGGGGGCACGCGCAAAAGCCCGCCGAGCGCCTCGGCGAGCTGCACCGGCTCATACGACTTCTTCGCTACGTCGAGCGAAACGCGGCGGAGCTCCTTGGGCAGCGGCGCGGATCGGTAGCGGAAGCCCGACTCGGCGGCGAGCCGCTCGTGCATGAAGGCGGCGGCGGAGCGGTAGCGGCTGTACTCGAGCATCCGCGCGAGCAGCTCCTCGGCGGCCTCGCCCGGTGCGAGCTCCGGGAGCTCCACCTCCTCGCTCGGCAGCATCAGCTGCGACTTGAGCAGGAGCAGTGCGGCGATTAGGACGAGGAACTCGGTCGCCGCCTCGAGGTCCAGCTCTCCGGTCTGCTCGAGGTGGTCGATGTACGACACCACCACCTCGGCCAGGTCGACCTCGAGCAGGTCCACCTCCTCCTTGAGCACGAGCGTCAGAAGCAGGTCGAACGGCCCCTGGAAGACCTCCAGGTCCAGGTCAAGCGAGGCGACCCTCATCGCGCCGAGGTTAGACGCGCGGGCCGACGCCCATGGCCGCGCGGACCTCGGCGAGCGTCTCCGACGCGATCGCCCGTGCGCGGCCGGCGCCCTCCTGGAGCGTCGCCTCGAGGGCCTCCGCGTCGTCGCGCAGCTCCGTGTAGCGGTCGCGAACCGGCGCGAGCAGCTCGACGATTGCCTCGCCCGCAGCCTCCTTGAACGCGCCGTAGCCCTGGCCCTCGAACTCCTTCTCGATTGCCTCCGGCTCGACGCCGCGGGCGACCGCCGTGATGTCGATCAGGTTGGCGATCCCTTCCTTGCCCTCGCCGCGGCGCACCTCGGATCCGGAGTCCGTCTGGGCGCGCTTCACCTTGCGCCGGATCGCATCGGGGTCGTCGTCCACGTAGATCAGACCGCTCTCCGAGCTGTACGTGGTCGACATCTTCGCGGTGGGGTCCTGCAGGTCCATGATCCGGGCGCCCACCTCCGGAATCCGGTGGCGCGGCACGACGAGGAGCTCACCGTAGGTCGCGTTGAAGCGCTCGGCGATGTCGCGTGTCAGCTCGAGGTGCTGGCGCTGGTCGTCCCCCACGGGGACCTCGTCGGTCTTGTACAGAAGGATGTCCGCCGCCTGAAGGACCGGATAGAGGAACAGGCTCGTGCGGACCAGCTGCTGCTCGCGGGCGGACTTGTCCTTGAACTGGTGCATGCGCTGGAGGTCGCCGTAGGCCGTCGCCGAGGACAGGAGCCAGCAGAGCTCTGAGTGCTCCATTACGTCGGACTGGCGGAAGAGGATGCAGCGCGATGGGTCGAGGCCGGACGCGATCAGCATCGCCGTGGTGTCGAGCACGTAGTCGGGCAGCGCCTTCGGGTCGTAGTCGACGCTCGTGGCGTGCAGGTCGACGACGCAGTAGATCGCCAGGTCGGCGCGCTCCTGGCCCTCCACGTACTGCCGCATCGCGCCGATGTAGTTGCCCAGATGCTTGCGCCCGGTGGGCTGGATGCCGCTGAAAATCCGCATCGGCGCGGCACACTAACGACGTGCTCGAGATCCGCCCCGGCATATCGATCCCCCTCGACGAGGTCGAGGTGCGCGCCACCCGGTCCTCCGGGCCCGGCGGCCAGCACGCAAACGTGACCGCCTCCCGGGTCGAGGCGAGCTTCGACGTGGGCTCCTCCTCGGCACTCACCGGCGAGCAGAAGCGCCGTGTGATGGCCCGCTGCGGGCCGGTCGTTCGGGCGGTGGCGCAGGACACGCGCTCGCAGCGCCGGAACAGAGAGCTCGCCCTGGAGCGCCTCGCGACCCGGCTGGCGCGTGCGCTCACGGTTCAGCGCCAGCGGAAGGCCACGCGCCCCACTCGCGCCGCGAAGGAGCGGAGGCTCCAGCAGAAGCGCCAGCGCGGGGAGACGAAGCGGCTCCGAGGTCGACCCGAGCTTTAACACGCCGAAGGGCTTTAGATCGCCCGGGAAATGCCGATGCCACCCTTGCGATGGTCCATCTGACCCGCACGGCAGGGCTCGTAGCCGCCCTATTCCTGCTTGCAGCAGCGCCCGCGCATGCCTTTTTCCCCGAGTTCGCGGTGGAGCTCTCGCCTGCGAGCGTGGACACGTCCCCCGCTCTCACGGCGACCATCAGCCAGCCGGCGACCGACACGCCGATCGAGCGGTTCACCCTGAGCCTCCCCGCGGGGTTCACCGCCATCGGTGCGCCCGGGGCCAGCGCGTGCGATGCCGGCCTGCTCGCCGCGAATGCGTGCCCGGCCGACTCGCAGATCGGCACGTTCGCCGGCTCCCTCGAGGGGACGATCAACAAGACCGGCAACGACACGTTCGGGATGTACGTGAGCATCCTGGGCGGCGCCGTGAGCCAGGTCGTCGAGGGATCGGTCATCCCGCGCGACAACGGGACGGTCGACCTCAGGCTCGACGAGCTTCCGGCCCTGCCGATCACGAGCCTCGTCCTCAGCTTCTCGAGCGGGAGACGCTCGCTGATCCACACGCCCGACCGCTGTGGCGACTACACACTCGACGGCAAGTTCACCAGTCGCCGCGGGGAGCTCGCGATCGACCGCACCGAGATCCCGATCGCCGGCTGCACCGACGTGCCGATCATCCGCGCCGAGAACGTCCGCTTCAGCGATCGCCGGTTCAAGGCCGGCGGCAGCCCGTACGAGGGCCGCACGATCATCGCGTGGTGGCTGCCCGTCGCCGTGGACCACACCAACCTTCGGATTCAGCGGCGCGTGGACGGCAGCTGGCGCAAGGCCGGGAAGATCGTCGGCACCGGCAACCAGGGCGACAACTCGTTGCGCTGGGACGGCCGAGTGCGCGGGCGCAAGCTCGAGCCGGGCCGCTACGCGATCCGCGTGCAGCCCGCGGGCAGCAACCCGGGCCCGCGCGAACGCTTCCGGATCCTCGACTAGAGCGGCTGCCGAACGACCGGGCGCTTGGCGGCGCCCACCTCGTCGAGCCGTCGTACCGGCGCGGTGTACGGCGCGTTCCGGGCCACCTCGGGGTCGTCCGCAGCCTCTTCGAGGATCGACCGGATCGCGTCGGCGAAGTGGTCGAGCCGCTCCTTGGGCTCGGTCTCCGTCGGCTCGATCATGAGCGCCTCGTCGACCAGCAGCGGGAAATAGACGGTCGGCGGGTGGACCTCGTGGTCGAGCAGGCGCTTCGCGATGTCGGTTGTCCTGATGCCCAGCTTCTCCTTGGCGCCGCGGCCCGACAGGACGAACTCGTGCATGCAACGGCGATCGAACGCGAGCGGCAGGTACTCGGCGATCCCCTCGCGCCCCAGTAGGGCCTTCAGGTAGTTCGCGTTCAGGACGGCGGTCTCGGACGCCTCCCGCAGCCCATCGGCCCCGAGCGAGCAGATGTACGCGTAGGAGCGCACGAAGACGCCGAAGTTGCCGTGGAAGCCGCGTAGGCGGCCGATCGACTTCGGCCGCTCGTAGTCGAGGTCGAACCACGGCCCTGCGCTGCCGTTCGATCCCTCGCGCTGAACCACCTGCGGGCGCGGCAGGAACGGCTCGATCCGGTCGGACACGGCGATCGGACCCGAGCCCGGCCCGCCACCGCCGTGCGGCTGCGTGAACGTCTTGTGCAGGTTGAAGTGGACGATGTCGAAGCCCATGTCGCCGGGCCGCGAGATCCCCATGACGGCGTTCAGGTTCGCCCCGTCGTAATAGAGGGTGCCGCCGATGTCGTGCACCACGCCCGCGATCTCGCGGATGTTGCGGTCGAACAGGCCGAGGGTGTTCGGGTTCGTGAGCATCAGGCACGCGACGTCCTCGGTCGCCTTCTCGCGCAGGTCGTCGAGGTCGACGCCGCCGTCCGGCGCCGTGCCCACCTTCACCACCTCGTAGCCGGCCATCGTCACCGTGGCCGGGTTCGTGCCGTGCGCGGTGTCCGGCGTGAGGACCTTGTGCCGGTCCTGGCCGCGCTCCTCGTGGTAGGCGCGCGTGAGCAGGAGGCCGGCGAGCTCCCCGTGCGAGCCGGCGCTCGGCTGGAGCGACACGTGCGGTAGCCCGGAGATCTCGCTGAGCGCCCCCTGGAGACGCCACATCAGCTCGAGCGCGCCCTGTGCGCGCTCCGGGTCCTGGAGCGGGTGCAACCGCGAGAAGCCCGGCAGCGCCGCCACGCGCTCGTGCAGCTTCGGGTTGTGCTTCATCGTGCACGAGCCGAGCGGGTAGAAGCCCGTGTCGAGATCGAAGTTCTTCTTCGACAGGGAGTTGTAGTGGCGCACGATCTCGGGCTCCGAGACCTCGGGGAGCTTCGCGGGCTCCTTGCGGATCGCGGACTCCGGCAAGAGATCCGCGACCGGAACCTCGGGCACGTCGAGCGGCGGCGGCGTGAACGCGCGCCGGCCCTCGCGACCCCGTTCGAAGATCGTCAGCGTCTCGCTCACGCCGTCACCTTCTCGAGCAGCGCCGCGAACTGGTCGATCTGCGCCTTCGTGCGCCGCTCCGTGATCGCGACCAGCAGCCCGTCCTCGTACTCGGGGTAGTCGCGGCCGAGGCGGTAGCCGGGATTGATTCCCTCCTCGCGCGCGCGCGTGAAGAGGCCATCCAGGTCGGGTACGCGCACGGCGAATTCGCGCACGACCGGGCCGGGGTTGATCGGCGCGAGCCCGAGCGTCTCGCGCGCGTAGTGGGTGCGGCGCAGCATCAGCTCGGCGATCTCGACCACGCCGCGCTTGCCGAGCCACGACAGGTAGATCACGCCGGCGAGCGCGTTGAGCGCCTGCGAGGTGCAGATGTTGTGCGTGGCCTTCTCACGCCGGATGTGCTGCTCGCGCGTCTGCAGCGTGAGCACGAACCCCCGCCTGCCCTCGGCGTCCACGGTCTCGCCCGCGATCCGTCCCGGCATCTTGCGGATGTGGCTCTCGCGCGCGGCGAAGAAGCCGAACGACGGCCCGCCGAAGTCGAGCCGGTTGCCGAGCGACTGTCCCTCCCCGACGCACACGTCCACGCCGAAGCTGCCGGGCGGCTCGAGGATCCCGAGTGGCAGCGGGTCGGCCGCGCACACGACGAGCGCACCGGTGCGCTTGCCCGCCTCGACCAGCGGGCCGAGGTCCTCGACGGTGCCCAGGAAGTTGGGCTGCTGGAGGAACACCGCCGCCGTGTCATCGTCGATCGCCGCGGCCAGCTGCTCGAGTTCGGTCGCGCCGGCGTCGTCCAGCGGCGTCTCGACGACGTCGCAGCCGACGGACGTCGTCCTCAGCGTCTCGCGCGAGTGCGGGTGCACGCCGCGCGAGACCACGAACTTGCGCCGCCCGGTCTCGAGCTTGGCCAGATAGCCGGCCGACGCGACCGATGACGGCCCCTCGTACATCGACGCGTTCGACACCGGCAGGCCGGTCAGCTCGGAGATCGCCGTCTGGAACTCGAACATGACCTGGAGGCCGCCCTGGGAGATCTCGGGCTGGTAGGGCGTGTACGGCGTCAGGAACTCCGAGCGCGTGATGATCGAGTCGACGAGCGCCGGGACGTAGTGGTCGTACATACCCGCGCCCAGGAACGAGATCTCGTCGTCGGCGCTCGTGTTGCGAGCCGCGAGCGCGCTGAGGTGGTCGTTCACCTGCTGCTCGGACATGCCGGCCGGCAAGTCGATCGGCCGGTCGAGCCGGACCTCGTCGGGCACTTCCGAGCGGAAGATGTCGTCGAGCGACTCGACGCCGATGGCGTCGAGCATCTCGCGGCGATCCGCGTCGGTTGCCGAGGTGTAGCGGCTCAACTCTGCAGCAGCTTCTTGTACTCGTCCACTTCGAGCAGGCTGTCCGCCTCGCCGGGATCGCTCAGCTTCACCTTGACGAGCCAGCCTTCGCCGTACGGGTCGTGGTTGATCTGCTCAGGGGCGTCCGAGAGCGCCTCGTTGACGGCGACGACCTCTCCCGACAGCGGCGCGACGACGTCGGACACCGCCTTCACCGACTCGACCTCGGCGTAGGACTGGTTCGCCGACACGGTGCTGCCGACGCCCGGCGGGTCGTAGAAGACGACCTCGCCGAGGGCGTCCTGCGCGTACCAAGTGATCCCGAAGGTCGCTTCGTCGCCCTCGACGCGCGCCCAGTCGTGCTCCTTGTGGTACTTCAGCTCGGGCGGATAGGTCTCGTCGGCCAACTAGCCGTCCTCCTTCTTGTAGAGCGGTTTTTCGCGGATCTCGGCTCGGCGGCGCTTGCCGCGCACGTCGACCTCGACATGCGTGCCGGGCGCGGCGGCGTCCACTGGAACGTACGCCATCCCGATGCCGAGCTCGAGGCAGGGTGAGTGGCTGCCGCTGGTCACGACCCCGCGCTCCTCGCCGTCGACGAGCACGGCGTTGCCCGGCCGCGGAATGCCCGGATCGGTGAACGCGAACGGCACGAGTGTCTCGGTCGGCTCGAAATCGCGCAGGGCGTCGGCGCCGATGAACCCGGTGTCGAGCTTGCAGCACCAGCCGAGCCCGGCCTCGATCGGATTTCGGTCCTCCGACAGGTCGTTGCCGTACAGGTGAAAGCAGACCTCGAGCCGCAGCGTGTCGCGCGCCCCCAGCCCGGTCGGGGTCACGTCGAGCGCGTCCCACACCGCCACTGCTCCGTCCGGTGGGACCAGCAACTCGACGCCGTCCTCGCCCGTATACCCGGTCCCGCACACGAGGCAGTCGACGCCGGCGACACTCGCCTCCGCGACCCGCATGCGCGGCGGCGCGTCGACCCCCAACAGCCGGCGGGCGTCAGGGCCCTGGAACGCGATCATGGCGTAGTCGGCCGCGGTGTCCCGCACCTCGACATCGAACGCCTCGGTGTGCTCCGTGAGCCACGCGAAGTCGCGCTCATGGTTGGCCGCGTTCGTGACCGTCAGGTAGCGATCCTCGCTCAGCCGGTACGTGAACAGATCGTCGAGCACGCCCCCGTCCTCGCGGCACAACACCGAATACTGCGCGCCACCCACGACGATCTTCGAGACGTCGTTCGACAGGACGCGCTGCAGGAACGCCTCGGCGTCGGGGCCGCTGGTCTCGATCTCGCCCATGTGCGAGACGTCGAACTTGCCGGCAGTCGTTCGCACCGCGACGTGCTCCTGCCTGATGCCCTCGTACTGAACCGGCATCTCCCAGCCTGCGAACGGGACGAGCCGCGCCCCGGCCGCCTGGTGGCGGTCGAAGAGCGGGGTTCGGCGCAGCGTCTCGGTGGCCGGCGGCAAGGGGCTCAGAGGTTAGGCTGCGCGCGGGATGAGCGGGCGGCCGGCACCTAAGAGCAGCCTCTTCTGGCGGCTCTTCAACACCTCCACGAAGGGGCACACGGCCATCTTCCGGCTGACCGGCGGCCGCGTGGGCGGGCGCATGGTGGGCGGCCCGATCCTCCTGCTCCACCACGTCGGCGCGAAGAGCGGCAAGAAGCGGATCTCGCCGCTCCTCTATCTCCCCGACGGCGAGCGGATGGTGATCGTGGCGTCGAAGGGCGGCTACACGAAGCACCCCGGCTGGTTCCACAACCTGAAGGCGAACCCCGACACGACGGTCGAGGTGCCGCGCGAGGGGAAGGTCGCGGTGCGGGCGCGCGAGGCCTCGGCGCCCGAGCGCGACGAGCTGTGGCCGCGGGTCGTGGACCTCTACAAGGGGTACGCCACCTACCAGCGCTCGACATCGCGCGAGATCCCGCTGGTCATCCTGGATCGCCGGTAGAAAAATTCTCGGCCAAACCGAAAGTCCCAGCTCGCACGAACGTTCTCACTTTGAGTGAGGCGCGCTAGACGACTCGCCGCGGGCGCAACGATCGCCTGCCTGGCCGCCGCCGCGCCGGCGGCGGCTGAGACCGTGCGCGACGGGGGCGTGTACGCGGACGTCACCGACGCGACGATCACGCTCGGAAACTCGCTCGCCGAGCGGAGCTGGAGCCGCGACGCGCTCGTCACGCTCGAGCTGCGCGACAAGCGCGCAGGCGGCCACGTCTGGAGCGAGGACACACCCGACTTCCGCCTGCTCGGCACGGGCGCGCCGATCACCAGCGACCAGTTCACGGTCACGAGCGTGGAGACGCAGCACCTGGCGCGCGGCGGGCTGCGGCTCGAGATGCAGCTGACCGGGCCGGCGGGCCTGACCGCCACACGCATCGCCGAGGCCTACCCGCACGTCGCCGGGTTCCGCACCCAGACGGTCCTCGAGTCCGTCGCACCGCTTCCGCTCACCGGCGCGACGCTCGACGAGGCCGCGGTCGGCCCGGCGGCCGCGACGGCGGCCCACAACCTGCGCGCGGGCGCCGACTGGCGCAGCCCCGACTACGAAGGCCCGCCGCTCACCGTCGGCGACCCGCAGGCCGGCACGTGGCGCACCACGACGACCGGCGGGCCGGGTGAGGCGATCGAGGCGAACGCCGAGTGGCTCGAGGCGACCGAGGGCGAGCGCTCGCTCGCGATGGTGATGGAGCGCAACGACCAGGCGTCGTCCCGGGCGCGCTACGACGGGCAGACGGCCCGCCTCGAGCTCGACTACGAGCGCGACGTGATCATCCTCGGGCCGCTCGAGGAGAACGCGCACATCGAGAACCCCTTCGAGGACGGCGGCCGCAGGCGGGTGGTCATGCCCGGCGAGCCGTTCGCGCTCGAGCCGGCCTTCGTCGCGCTGGGCGCGCATCCGGGAGACGCCGAGTGGCAGCACTACGCCTATCTCGCGAACCACCGTCTGACGCCGTATCCGAAGGCGATCACGTTCAACTCGAACGGGACCGACGACGACGTCCGCTCGACCGGCGCGAAGGACGACCTCGACATCGACCTGATCCGCGAGATCGCACCGATCGCGCGCCGCCTCGGGATCGAGACTTTCATCCTGGACGACGGCTGGCAGGCGCGCTCGGGCGACTGGCAGCCCGACTCGCCCGACTTCCCCGAGCCGCGCTCCGACTGGGAGCCGCGCTTCCCGGACTCGGAGTTCCAGGCCGTGCGCGAGGCGATCGCGCCGATGCGGCTCGGCCTGTGGATGTCGCCGCTCCACTTCCACCCCTCGTCCGAGACCTACAAGCAGCATCCGGAGTGGGTATGCCAGCCGGTCGGCGACGCCCTGCTCGCCTACAACACGGTGGAGCCCGCCGACAGCTCGAACGAGGCGGGCATCGTCACCTGGGGCCCCGACGCCCTCCCCCACATCGAGGCGCGGCTCACGGACGCGATCGAGAACTGGGGCGTCCGCTACTTCAAGTGGGACTTCATGGCGTGGCTCGACTGCGCGGGCCAGGGGGACATCTACACCTTCCGCGAAGAGCTCCTCGGGATGCTCGACCGGCTCCAGGCGAAGTACCCGGACGTCACGTTCCAGATCGACGAGACGAACGACTATCGCCTGTTCCCGTACGAGTCAGTCGCGCGCGGCCCGTCCTGGTTCCAGAACGGCTCGCCGGAATACGACCAGCTTCTCCACAACCTCTGGAACCTGAGCCCGTACGTGCCGACCTGGTCGCTCGGGCAGCATTTCCTCGGCGGAAATGCGTGGGAGCGCCACCCGGTGGCGACGCTGATGGCGGCCGCGCTGCCCTCCCACCTCACGTTCTTCAGCGACCTGCGCCGGCTTCCCGACGCGGTGATCGACGAAGCGCGGCCCTGGCTCGACCTCTACAAGCGCCGCCGGCGGCTGTTCACCCAGCTCACGTACCCGCTCCTGGCCGACCCGCTGGAGCAGGGGTGGACCGCGCTCCAGTCGTGGAACCCCAGGCAGGGAGTCGGCGCGCTGCTCGCGTTCCGCCAGCAGGACGAGCGCAGCTCCATCTCGATCCCGCTGCGCAACGTGCCCGGCGGACAGGAGTTCGAGCTCCTCCGCGGCCCCGGCGAGGAGCCGGCCGGGCGGGTCACGTCGCTAGAGCTACGCGAGGGCCTCACCGTCGAGCTGCCGCGGAAGGACACGGCCGAGGTGCTGCTGATCCGGAGGGTGGACGGATGAGGCGGCTCGTCCTCGCCGCCGCTCTCCTTGCGTGCGCGGCCACCCCCGCCCAGGCGGCTGACGGTGAATGGCTGGCCGGCGACCTGCACGTCCACACGACGTACTCGCATGACTCCTACGGCGGACCGTCCGACGACAACACCGGGCCCGAGGAGGCCTACACGCTCGGCTGGAGTGTCTCCGAGCAGTTCCTGAACGCCTCGACGCGCGGCCTCGACTTCCTGGCGATCACCGACCACAACGACATCCGCTCGCAGCAGGACCCGGGCTTCGGAGCGAACGGCGTGATCCCGGTGCCGGGATACGAGAACTCGCTGAACGGGCACGCCCAGATGCTCGGCGCGACGCGGCTCTACGACAACGGCGACCAGTCGGCGACCGCGGTGCAGGGCGTGGCTGACGCGCTCCGGCTGGACGGCGGCGCCTTCCAGGTCAACCACCCCGCCGACGGGTCGACCGACTTCCCGAACGACGCCGACTGGACCTACCTGTACGACGTGCAGCCCGACACGGTCGAGGTGTGGAACATCTCGCGCATCTACCAGCCGCCGCTCCCGTCGGGCTCGTCGAACGACGACGCCGTCCGGTACTGGGAGGGATGGCTCGACCGCGGCGCGAAGGTCGCCGCCACCGGCGGCAGCGACAACCACTGGCGCTCGACCTTCGCCCTGCAGGGCGTGGGCCAGCCGACGACCTGGGTCTTCGCCCGCGAGCGCACCGCCGCGGGCGTCCTCGACGGCATCCGCGCGGGTCGGACCTTCATCTCGCACCAACCGCCGAACCTTCAGGGGCCGCGCCTGTTCCTGGAGGGCGACGGGACGATGGTGGGCGACGAGGTTCCGCCCGGAACGCCGCTGAGGATCGGGGTCGAGAACGGCGTGGGCATGTTCCTGCGGATCGTGACAACGGGCGGCGAGCTGCTCGGCGAGCCCGTGCCGGTCACCGGCGCGAGCTTCCAGCACGACTTCCAGGCGCCCGCCGCGCCGGGGTGGGTGCGCGCGGAGCTGTTCGCCCCGGACCTCGCCGAGCAGCGCGATGCGGTCTGCGGCGACAGCGCGGACACGACCTACTGCCGCAACATGCTCGGCGTCACGGCGATGACGTCGGCCATGTACGTGCGCAACCCGAAGCCGAAGCGCGGGAAGCGCAAGCCGCGCTAGGCGCTCCCCGAGGCCAGCAGCACCAGGTTCTTCAGCTCGATCGTGCCGTCTGAGCCGGCCCGCTCATCCGCCGCCGCGGTGATCGCAGCCCAGGTCTCGTCCTGAACCTCCTGGGGCTGGTCCGCCATCAGCGCCGTCACCGGCGGGGCGATCTCGCGGACGAACATCGTGTACTGCGCACCCGACTCGTAGGTCATCGTCGCCTCGGCCTCCTCTACCTCCACGTCGGAAAAGCCGCCACCCGCGAGCAGTCCGCCGATCGCCTCAGGCGTCGGGCGTGACAGCGGGCCAGGCGTCCCCGGCGGTGGCGGTGTTACGCCGAGGCGCTGGATGACGGTCCCCATGGCGATCGAGAGCATCGGCACCTGCTCGGGCGGTCCCCACGAGGCGATCACCATCCGGCCGCCCGGGTTCAGGAAGCTGCGGGCACGCGCCGCGGCACCCTCGCCATCGGGCTCGAAGATGATGCCCCAGCGCGAAAGCGCCGCGTCGAAGCTGCCCGCGGGAAGTCGAGCGATACCGCGTCGGATTCGATGAACTCGATGTTCTCGAGACCGGCCGCCTCCGCCCGCTCGCGACCATACGCGAGCATTCCGGCCGAGATGTCGGTTGCCACCACCTTGCCGTTCGGGCCGACCACGCGTGCCGCGGTGAGCGACGGCTCGCCATAGCCCGCTGCGATGTCGAGCACCCTGCTGCCGGCGCCTATCCCAGCGAGCTCCACCATCCGGTCGCTGATGTGGCTGACGGAGCTGTCGATGAAGTCCGAGTGCTTCCGCCAGCCCGCTGAGGCCTTGTCCCACTGCTGATGCTGCGCGTCGCGGAATTCCGCGGCATCGACAGACTTCGATTCCATTCGCGTCCTCTCCCGGTTCGCCTGATGCGAACCTATGCCATGTGCGGCGCGCCGTAAAGGGTGCGCGTCAGTCGCGCAGGAACGGCGGGATGTCGATGTCGTCGTCCGAGATCTCGAGCGACGAGCGCTGGCCCTCGTCCATGACGACGTCACGCCGGCGCGGGCCGGTCCGTTCGCCCGAATCGCCCCGCCGGCTCGGGCGCTCGACGTCGAACAGCACCGAGCGGCCAGAAGAGACCGAGCGATCGAAGCCGGTGGCGATGACCGTGACGCGGACCTCGTCGGCGAGGCCCTCGTCGATGACGGAGCCGAAGATGATGTTCGCGTTCGTGTCGGCGGCGCTCTGGATGATCTCGGCCGCCTCGTTGACCTCGAACAGGCCCAGGTCGCTGCCGCCTGTGATGTTCAGCAGGATCCCGTTGGCGCCCTCGACCGACTGCTCGAGCAGCGGGCTCGAGATCGCGTTGCGGGCGGCCTCGGTGGAGCGGTTCTCGCCGCTCGCCGACCCAATGCCCATCAGGGCGGAGCCCGCGTCCTGCATGATCGTGCGGACGTCCGCGAAGTCGAGGTTGATCAGCCCGGGGATCGTGATCAGGTCGGTGATGCCCTGGACGCCCTGGCGAAGGACGTTGTCGGCCTCGCGGAAGGCATCGAGGATGCTCGTCCGGCGCTCGACGATCGAGAGCAGCTTCTCGTTCGGGATGACGATCAGGGTGTCGACCTGCTCCCGCAGGCGCTCGATCCCGTCGGCCGCCTGGCGCTGGCGCTGCGAGCCCTCGAAGTCGAACGGGCGCGTGACGACGCCGACGGTGAGTGCGCCGATCTCCTGTTTGGCGATCTCGGCCACGACGGGCGCCGCGCCGGTACCGGTGCCGCCGCCCTCGCCGGCGGTGACGAAGACCATGTCCGCGCCCTTCAGCGCCTCCTTGACCTCGTCGCGGCTCTCGGAGGCGGCGCCGTGGCCGATCTCGGGATTCGCGCCGGCACCGAGGCCGCGCGTCAGCTGGCTGCCGACCTGGAGCTTGATGTCGGCGTCGCACATCTGGAGCGCCTGGGCGTCGGTGTTGACCGCGATGAACTCGACGCCCTTGAGGCCGGCATCGACCATGCGGTTGACGGCGTTCGTGCCGCCGCCGCCGATGCCTACGACCTTGATGACCGCCAGGTAGCTACCCGTGTCCATGTCTCGCCTTCCGTCCGGCGCTCAAGCAATGGTCGAGCGTTTCGGGGCCGCCGGACACCCGCAAACAGCGCGACTTTAAGCGCACCTCGCCGGATATGTCAACGCGTGGCATGCTCGCTTGCAAGCGGCAACTCTCGACCAAAGGTCGAGATCAGGCCGACTCTCGACTCATGGTTGAGTGTCTGTCGGAGCCGCCGTCGTCGGCGTCGGAGTCGTTGTCGTGGGGGTCGTCGTAACCGGATCGACCGGCGTCGTGGCCGTCGGATCCACCGCCGCCGTCGGGTCGGGCGCTGACCGGCTCGGCCGGGGGAGCGATCACGTCCCCCGCGGGCGCGACCGGCTCGATCGTCTCCACCGGCAGCCCGCCCGCGACCGGCCGTTCGGGCAGGCGGACGTCGATGTACGTGGCGCCGGCGGCGTCGGTGTCGGCCATCACGCGAACGGCTGCCAGCCACTTCTCAGCGACCAGGTCCGCGTCGCCGAAGATGATCTCCGGGCCGTCCTCGAGCTCGATGACGATGCCCTGCTCGGCCCCCTCGCTCACCCGGTCGACGCGCTGCAGGAAGCCCTCCGGCGCGGCCCCGGTGACGAGCAGGGCGCGGAGGGTGCGCGAGTCGGTCACCTGTGTCTCCGTGGCCGGCTTCTCCATCCGCAGCAGCGGCAGCCCCTCGGGAGCCCGCAGGCCGCGCAGCAGGGTGCCGTCGGCAGCCACGGGGACCGGAACGTCGTCGACCGACACCAGCGCGGCAGCCGGACGCTCGGTCACTTCGATCCGGAGCCCGTGCGGGAAGTCCGGCTCCACGTGGATCGAGCCGACTACGGGAAACGTGCTGACCGCCTCTTCGAGCTCATCCTGGCGCACGTGGAGCGTCGTCATCTCCTCCGCGACGGACTCGAGCATCGCCTGGATGCGGGGCCCGTCCTTGGTCGTGAGCCCAGAGACCTGGACGTCGTTCACCGCCGCGAGCGACGAGTCGCGCAGCCACAGGTGGTAGAGCGCCCCTAGGACAAGCGCGATCAGCGCCGCCAGGACGAGGCGCCGGCGTGTCCGCGGGCTGAACGACGGCCGGAGGGGCCGCGATGCGATCCAGGACGGAAGGGCGAAGATGGTGCGCGGGAGCGCGGCGGCGAGCTCTCTCACTACGGGGGTTTTCGCCCCCGGGCGCCGCAGTCCTACCCGGCCGTCAGGTCCCGCGCCAGCGCGTCGATGTCGCCCGCCCCCAGCGTCAGGAGAACGTCCCCCTCCCGCAGCTCCTGGCGCAGCAGTTCCTCGGCCTCCTCGCGCCGGGGCGTCCAGTAGACGGGCCGCCCGCCGGCCGCGTCCGCGGTCGCGGCGGCCACCAGCCAGCCGCTCACGCCGGGGAAGTCGGCGGCGTTTTCGCGGGCCGGGTAGACGTCGAGGACGACGGCGACGTCGGCGCCTGCAAGCGCGATCCCGAAGTCACGCGCGAGCGCACCCGTCCGCGAGTAGAGGTGGGGCTGGAAGCAGGCCACCACCCGCTCGCCGCCGAGGGTCCGCGCCGCCTCGAGCGTCGCGCGCACCTCGGTCGGGTGGTGTGCGTAGTCGTCGTAGACACGGCTGCCGGCGGGGCCCGTTCCGTGGGCCTCGAAGCGGCGCCCGGCGCCCACGAAGGACTGGAGCGCACGCGCGGACTCGGCCGGCTCGACGCCCGCCTCGCGGCAGGCGAGCGCCGCGGCCAGCGCGTTCTGCGCGTTGTGCCGTCCCGGCACGGACAGCTCGAACTCGGCCCCGAGCGCTTCGAAGCGCGATCCCATCGGGACGAGCTCGACGTCGGGCGGCTCGACGCTCTCGATCACGACACGCGCGCCGTCCGTGAAGCGGCCGAACGCCTCCTGGAGCTCACCCAAGGTGGCGAAGGTCGTGTGGTGGTCGAGCTCGACGTTCGTGATCACGGCGACCTCGGGCGAGAGCTTCAGGAACGAGCGATCCGACTCGTCGGCCTCGACGACGAGCCAGTCCCCCGTCCCCCAGGCGGCATTCGTCCCGGTGGAGCGCACCTCGCCGCCGATCAGGTAGCTCGGATCGCGCCCGGTCTCGACCAGGATGTGTGCGGCCATGCTGGCGGTGGTCGTCTTGCCGTGGGTTCCCGCCACCGCGATCGTCGGCCGCAGCCGCGTCACCTCGCCCAGCAGGTCACCGCGGTGGAGGATCGTCCCGCCCTGCTCGCGCGCCCGCCGGAGCTCCGGGTTGTCGTCGCCGATCGCCGTCGAGACGACGACCTCCGCGCCCGCGGGCACGTTAGCGGCGTCGTGCCCTATCGCCGGCTCGATCCCCGCCTCGCGCAGCAGCGCGACGTAGCTCGACTCGGCCTGGTCGGAGCCCGTGACCTCCGCGCCGAGCGCGCGTGCCACCAGCGCGAGCCCGCTCATCCCCGCACCCCCGACGCCGATGAAGTGGAGCCGGCGAGCGGCCCATGGCGTCGAGCTCATGGTGTTCGACATTAGCCCGCGCTCACGCTAGCTATCGTCGCGGCGCGTGAAGAGAGGACTTTGGCTCGCCTTCGCGGCGCTGCTCCTGTCCGGTTGTGGCTCCGACGACGACTCGCCCGAGCCTCGTCCGCCGGCACCGGGGCTCACCAGGTTCGAGTCGCCGCGGATCGCGTTCACGTTCGACTACCCGAAGAACTTCGCGGCCGAGAAGCGGCCGCGCGAGAACGTGCTGGGGCGCGTGGCGGTGGAGCGCGGCTCGCGGCTCAACGCGATCAAGGTGCGGCGTACCGCCCGCCGCGAGCTGAGTCCCAAGCGCTACCTCGGCGCCTTCCAGCGCGACTTCCAGCGCACGGTCGGCGTAGTCGACAGGGACGAGCAGCTGATCGGCAACCTCGAGACGGGCGTGCTCGTGTTCGAGGACAGCGTGTCCCGCAACGGCAAGGACGTGCCGTTCAAGTCCTCGTCGTACTTCTTCAAGGGCGCGGGCCAGACATGGCAGGTCGAGTGCATTTCAGACGCCGAGCACCGGGCCGAGATCGAAACGGCTTGCCGGGCAGCACTCGAATCGGTCGATTTCGGCCGCTGATTGACGAAAACGGGGGTCGCCCCCATGATGTGAAGACTCGTGAAGGTCACTGGCCCGACCTCCGCGGCGGAGCTCGCCGCCTCCCCTGTTCCCGCGCCGCAGGCGCGCTGGCGCAGCCTGGTCGACCGCGCGGTTGAGGCGTCCGCCACCGCATCCGAGCGGCCGCTCTTCCTCCTCGCCCAGATCCTCGGCTCGATCGCCGCGCTGGCCGTCTGCTTCACCGCCTTCGGCTGGGCTCTGCTGGACGACCAGGCCGCGTTCTACCGCGAGCTGATGCCGGGCACCTGGCTGAGCGCGGCGCTGCTCCTCTTCACCGCCGCGACGGCGCTCGCCATCCACCGCGAGGCGGGAACGCAAGGCCGCCGGGACTTCTGGTCGCTGTCGGCGATCGTGTTCGTGGTCCTTGCGGTGGACGAGCTCGCGCAGCCAACCGTGTTCGTCAGCAAGTGGCTCAAGTCCGAGCACGCGATCACGGCGCCCGGGCCGTTCAACGACATCGATTCGATTCTCGTCGTGGCGCTGCTGGTCGGCTGCCTCACGCTGCTCGCCCGGCATGCGCTCGTGCTCCTGCGCCACCGCACGACGATCGTCCTGTTCGGTGTTGGGCTCGCGCTGGGCGCGGCCTCGCAGACACTCGACTCGGTCGTGGAGCCGTCGCGGTGGGAGTTCGTCGCGGAGGAGTGCCTGAAGCTCTCCGCGATCCCGTTCGTCCTGGCCGGCTACCTGGCGGCGCTGAGAGACAGCCGCGGAAGCGGGATGCGAGCCGCCACCAGCCAGCAGACCGACGCGACGAGCGCTCCGAAGGTCCAGCCGGCGAGCACGTCGGTCGGGTAGTGCGCGCCGAGTAGCACGCGGCTGAAGCCGACGGCGAGAACGAGCGCGGCAGCGAACGTGGCGATCGCGACGCGGCTATGGCCGTGGCGCGAGGCGCGGATCAGGATGAACGCGATCGTCGCGTAGACGGCCACGCTGGTGGCGGAGTGCGCACTGGGGAAGCTGAAGCCCTGCGCCTCTGCCAGGTAGGCGCTGTTTCCTTCGGGGCGCGGGCGCTCGATGACGAGCTTGACGAGCTGCACGGCGCCCTGCGTGACGGGGAAGACGAGCGCGAGCGCGATGGCGCCTCGCCAGTGGCGCCTGAAGAGCAACACGACGGCGCCGACGATCGTGACGGCCAGCGCGGTGCGCGTGCTCGCGAGGTTCGCGATGTGCTCGGCCCAGCTCGTGGACTCGTGCGTCATGCGCTCCTGCGCGTCTTCGCTGGCGACGGCGTCCAGGTGGTCGACACTGCTGAACTCGGTGACCGCAACCGTGATCGACGTCCAGAGCGCGAGCAGGGAGCCCACGATCAGGACGCGGTGCGACGTCAGGAAGTTGCCCAGTCTCAGGTGCATGGTGGGTAAAGCGGAGAACTGCCGATCGCTTCGGCGCCAGGACCCCCCTGTAGAAGGGGATTCCCCGTTTCCTCGACAAATAGACCTGCTTGCCCCTCTACCGAGAAACGCCGTCATAGGGGGATTACTTGCAGGCGAGCATGAGGATCTGATGAGCGATCCGCTCGGCCGCGTCGGGGCGGGCGAGCGCGAGCGCTGTCCGCTGCATCGTGCGGAGGCGATCGGACGACCCCAGGAGCGCGGCGACCTCCCGCGCGAGCCGCGGGCCGTCGAGCTCGTCATCGGGGACGACCACCGCGGCGCCGCCGCGCTCCGTCCAGCGCGCGTTCTTCGTCTGGTGGTCGGCCGTCGCGTGCGGGTAGGGCACGAGCACTGCCGGCAGGCCCGCCCCGAGCAGCTCGAAGACCGACCCGCCCGCGCGCGCCACGGCCAGGTCAGCCGCCGCGTACGCGTCGGAGAACGGCGTGATGAAGGCATGCAGCTTGTAGTGCTCGGGGCGCCCGAGTTCCTCGAGGCGCTGAGCGAGCTCGGGGTAGTCGCGCCGCCCGCACGCATGCAGCACCCAGCACGGCGCCGCGCTGCCGAACGCCTCGATCGCCGCCTCGTTCAGACGACGCGCACCGAGCGACCCGCCGAACACGAGCAGGCACTCGCGGTCGTCATCGATTCCGAAGCGGGCACGGGCTGCGGCTCGGTCCGCGTCGAGCATCGCCGCCGGGATGGGCCGGCCCGTGACCATCCACTTGCCCCCGGTGTGTTTCGGCAGGTCGAACGCGAGGAAGATGCGCTTCGCAAACGGAGCGAGCAGCCGGTTCGCGACACCGAGGTGGCTGTCCGCCTCGGTCAGGACGAGCGGCAGCCCGAGGCTGCGAGCCGCGAGGCCGACGGGCGCCGCCACGTAGCCGCCTCCGCCGAGGACGATGTCCGCCTGCATCGCGCGCAGGATGCGACGGGCCCGGCCGGTCGCCCATCCGGCCCAGAGGAGCGCGCGTGCGGCCTTGAGGGGGTTGCGGCGGTCGACGCCGGCTACCCGCAGCCGATGGAATGGGTAGCCCGCGCTCGGGACGAGCTCCGCCTCGGCGCGCTCGCCGCCGAGGAACTCGACGTGCGCGCCCTTATCCCGTAGCGCGTCGGCGACTGCCAGTGCCGGAACGACGTGACCGGCTGTCCCGCCGGCTGCGATTGCGACGCGCGTCATCGGCGCGACCTCCGTCGATGGCCCTCAGCTTGCGGGTGCGGGTTGCGGCGGCACCGCCCGTCGCCGCGACGTTCAAGAGGAGACCCATCGCCGCCATCACGACGATCAGGTTGGAGTTGCCGTAGGAGATCAGCGGCAGGGGGATGCCCGTGAGCGGGGCGAGCCCCATGACCGCGAACATGTTGAGGGTCGCCTGGCACAGGATCAGCGCGGTGATCCCGGACGCGAGCAGCTTCGCGTAGCGATCGCGCGCGTGCTTCGCCGCCCGGAAGCCGGCGTAGGCGATCAGCCCGTAGAGCGCGACGACGCTGAAGATCCCGACCAGCCCGAGCTCCTCGCCGATGATCGCGAGGATCATGTCCGTGTGGGCCTCCGGGAGGTAGAAGATCTTCTGGACCGACTCGCCCAGCCCCACCCCGACCGGGCCGCCTGAGCCGATCGCGATCATCGATTGCACGGCCTGGAAGCCCGTGTCGGCCTGGTCCGACCATGGATCGAGGAACGCCGTCAGGCGCGCGCGGCGGTACGGCTCGGCCAGCGCGACGATCAGGGCGAGCGTCCCGACGCTGCCGGCCATCATCCCGAGCAGCCTCATCGGCGTGCCCGCGACGAACAGGAGCGTGCCGATCGTGAAGCAGATCACCATCGCGGTACCCATGTCCGGCTGCTTGAGGAGCATCAGGCAGGCAACCGCGACGACGATCAGTAGCGGCTTCGAGAGGCCGCCGAAGCTCTGGGTCGCACGCGGCCGCGCGGCCAGCAGCTGCGCTGCGAAGAGGACCAGTGACAGCTTGAGCAGCTCCGACGGCTGGAACTGGAGCGGGCCGGCTCCCAGCCAGCGGGTCGCCCCGTTCACGGTGACGCCGAAGCCGGGCAGCATCACGAGCGCGGTCAGCCCGAACGAAACGAGCAGCAGCACCGGCGTGACCGCCTTGACGACCTGCAGGCCGTGGCGCGAGGTGAAGTGCAGCACCACCAGCCCGACGATCGCCAGCCCGACGTAGCGCTTCAGGTAGTAGGACGGGTCGCCAGAGCCGTCGAGGAGCGACTCGGCGGAGCTCGCCGAGTACACCATGATCGCCCCGAGGGCGAGCAGGCAGAGCGTCGCCGTGTAGATCAGCGAGTACTCGAGCGGGGGCTTCGTGCGCGGGCGGCTGCGCGCCATCCGGCATTTCTTCGACGCGCCCGCTTGAATTCATGCTTGGGCCGCCCACCGCTGCGCCAACTCGCGGAAGTGGTTCCCGCGCGCCTCGAAGTCCTCGTACTGGTCGAAGCTGGCGCATGCCGGCGACAGCAGCACGACGTCACCCGGCTGGGCCGCGGCACCAGCCGCGGCGACGGCGCTCTCGAGGTCGCCGCAGCGCGCGAGCGGGACCCCGGTGGGCTCCAGGTCCGTGGCCAACCGGTCGCTCGCCTCGCCGATCAAATAGACGGCCCTGCAACGCGCGGCGACCGGGTCGCGCAGCCCCTCGAACCCGCCGCCCTTCAGGCTGCCGCCCGCGATCAGGTGGACCCCCTCTTCGAACGCCTCGAGCCCGACCCGCGCCGATGCGACGTTCGTCGCCTTCGAGTCGTTCACCCACGTGACCCCGCGCGCCTCGGCGACGTCCTCGAGGCGGTGCGGAACGCCGCCGAAGGTACGCAGAGCCTCCGCGATCGCTTCGGCCGGAAGGCCGCGCGCGCCGGCCGCGGCCGATGCCGCCATCGCGTTCTCGACGTTGTGCGCCCCGCGCAGGCGGAGCTCCTCGGCGGAAATCGGCAGTGGTGGGAAGGGCGGCCTGATAGCGATGTCTTGCTCGGTCTGATTCGCGAAGATGCGCAGCTTCGCCTCACGGTAGGCCTCGAACGTCCCGTGCCGGTCGATGTGATCGGGCTCGATGTTCAGCAGCACGGCGCACTCCGGCGCGAACGCGATCGTGTCCTCGAGCTGGAAGCTCGACGCCTCGCAGACGACGACGGCCTCGGCCTCGATCGAGCCCACGAGCGACGCCAGCGGCGTCCCCACGTTGCCGGCGACCGCCACCGGCACGCCCGCTGCCCGGTGCATCGCTCCGAGCAGCTCGACGGTCGTCGTCTTGCCGTTCGTGCCGGTCACGGCGATGAACTCGTTGGACATCAGCCGCCACGCGAGCTCGAGCTCGCCCACCACCGGGATCCTGCGCTCGCGCGCCGTGAGGATCGCCGGCGCGTCGTTCGGGACGCCTGGGCTCTTGACCACCGTTCGGACGCGTTCGAGCAGGTCGACCCCTTCGGTCTCGAGGTGTGTCTCGACGTCGGGCAGCGCCTCGGGCCGGCCGGAGTCGACGCCGATCACCTCGCCGTGCTCGCGCAGCATGAGCGCGGCGGCCGACCCCGAGCGGGCGAGCCCGACGACCAGGTAAGGCCCGTCGGGCAGCGGCGGGCGCGGCTTGCCGCTCACTGGATGAGCGACTGCTGGTACAGCGTGAACCCGATCGCCGAGCAGATCGCGGCCACGATCCAGAAGCGCAGGATGATCTTCGTCTCCGACCAAGCCATCAGCTCGAAGTGGTGGTGCACCGGAGCCATCAAGAAGACGCGCCGCCGGAAGCGCTGGAACGCGATCACCTGGATCACGACCGAGAGGCTCTCGATCACGAAGATGCCGCCGATCACGATCAGGAGCAGCTCCGTCTGCGTCATCACGGCGAGCCCCGCGATCGCGCCGCCGAGGGCTAGCGAGCCGGTGTCACCCATGAAGATCGCGGCCGGGAACGAGTTGAACCAGAGGAAGCCGACGCACGCGCCGACGAGGCACGCCGACAGCAGCGCGAGGTCCTCCTGGCCGGTCGTGATGAACGTCATCGCGGTGTAGGCCAGCAGGACGATCGCGGCCGACCCCGCGGCCAGCCCGTCGAGGCCGTCGGTCAGGTTGACGCCGTTGCTGGTGCCGGCGAGCACCAGGAAGATCAGGACGGGATAGAGCAGCCCGAGGTCGATCGAGGCGTCGATCGTGTGCACCTTCAGGATCTCCGGCAGGTCGACGTACTCGGTGGCGACCAGCCACAGCCCGATCGCGATCACGCCCTGGGCGATCAGCTTGTAGCGACCGGACACGCCGAGCGAACGCCTGTGGGTGACCTTCGTCCAGTCGTCGATGAAGCCGATCGCCCCGCTCGCCAGCGCGGTGCCGAGGACCGCCAGGCTGACCGCGCGGTACTCGCTCAGGATCAGGAACGGCACCGCGATCGAGAGCAGGATCAACAGCCCGCCCATCGTGGGTGTCCCGGCCTTCTCGTGGTGGCCCTCCGGGCCCTCCTCGCGGATGTGCTGGCCGAACTCGCGCTCGCGCATGAATTCGATGAACTTCGGCCCGAGGAACATGCAGATGAACAGCGAGCCCATCCCGCCGATGAGGATCTCGCCGAGCACTACGCCAGGACCTTTTCCAGTCCGACGGAGCGCGACCCCTTCACGAGCACGCGGTCGCCCGGCATCGCGATCTCCTCGAGCAGCGCACCGGCCTCCTCCGCGTCGCCGACCTGGTGGAGGTCGCCGCCGAACGTCTCCGCGTACGGCAGCGCGAGCTCGCCGACCGTCACGAGGATGTCGATCCCGAGCGCGTCGGCCAGGTGGCCGATCTCGCGGTGGAAGCGCGGCCCGTCGTCGCCCAGCTCAGCCATCCCGCCCAGCACCGCGATCCGCCTCTCCGCGCCGGAAGCGGCCAGATGCTCGAGGGCCGCGCGCATCGACATCGGGTTGGCGTTGTAGCAGTCGTTGACCACGGTCACCCCGCCGCCCAGCTCGACGACCTCGCCGCGCAGCGACGAGAACGCGACGTCGAGCTTGCCCGACGGCGTGACGCCGAGCGCCGTGGCGGCGGCCACGGCGGCCACCGTGTTGGCGACGTTGTAGTCCTCCTCGAACGGCAGCTCGAGCTCGACGCGCTCCCCGCGCGCGTGGATGACGGCGCGGCCGTCGATGAACGACTCGAGCCGGACGTCGCCCTCAGGGCCGAAGGTGATCGTCTCGATGTCGTCCCGCAGGTGCTCCTCGAGCAACGCCTCCCCGGCGGGGACGACCGCGACAGCGTCCTGGCTCAAATCGCGGATCAACTCCGCCTTGGCCGCCGCCACCCGCTCGACCGTGCCGAGCAGCTCCAGGTGCACCGGCCCCACGTTCACGATCAGGCCGACGTCGGGCTCGGCGATCGCGGCGAGCTCCGCGATCTGCCCCTCACCGCGCATCGCCATCTCGAGCACGAGCGCGTCGGTGCCGGGCTCCGCCTCGAGGATCGTGAGCGGCAGCCCGATCTCCGTGTTCCAGTTCTCACGGTTGCGATGTACTCGCAAGTGAGCGCCGAGCAGCGCCGCAAGGATGTCCTTCGTCGAGGTCTTGCCGGTGGAGCCGGTCACGCCGACCACGCGGCAGCCGAGCTCGCGTCGCCACGCGCGCGCGAGTGAACCGAGCGCCTCGAGCGTGTTGCCCGACGCGATCACGGGCGCGGTCACACCGCTCTCGGCCAGCTCGCGCGCGCGGGCGGGGCCCACGAGCGCGCCCCACGCGCCGGCGGCGAGAGCCTTCTGCGCGAACCGGCTGCCGTCCGCATTCGACCCGTGCAGCCCGACGAAGAGGTCGCCCTCACCCGCCTCGCGCGAGTCGACGACCGCGCGGCGCGGCCCCTCCAGGGCGGGATCGCCGGCCACGAGCTCGCCCCCGGCCGCCTCTGCCACCCATGCGGCGTCCCTCATCGCAGCGCCTCCCGCACGACCGCGACGTCGTCGAAGGGCTCCTTGCGCCCGTTCTCGAACTCCTGGCCCTGCTCGTGCCCCTTCCCGGCCACGACGACCACGTCACCGGGGTCGGCCGAGGACACGGCGAGCGCGATCGCGCGGCGGCGGTCGACCTCGCTCTCCACGTCTGGGCCCGTCCCCGCGAGGATCTCCTCGATGATCGCCTGCGGGTCCTCGGACCGCGGGTTGTCGGACGTCACGACGACGCGGTCGGCGAGCTCGGCGGCGGCCTTGCCCATCAGCGGCCGCTTAGCGCGGTCGCGGTCGCCGCCGGCGCCGAAGACGACGTGCACGCGGCCGTCGGTCAGCTCACGCGCGGCGCGCAGGACGTTGTCGAGCGCCTCGGGCGTGTGCGCGTAGTCGACGAGCACCGTGAACGCCTGACCCTCGTCCACCGGCTCGAACCGTCCCGGGACGCGGTCGGCCTCGGCCAGCGCTTCCCGCGCGACGTCCAGCCCGACTCCCAGTGTCCGGGACGCCGCCAGGGCCGCGAGAGCGTTCTGGACGTTGAAGAGGCCGGGCAGCCGTGTCGAGATGTCGACCTGCCCGTCGGGCGTATCGCAGATGAACGACGATCCCGACGGGTCGAAGCTGATCTCACGCGCCCGGTAGTCGGCCCGCGACTCCACGCCGTAGGTGATCGGCTCGGTCACGTCGTCGGCAAGCCGGCTGCCGTAGTCGTCATCGATATTGAGGACCGCCGGGCCGGACGGCATGAACAGGCGCCGCTTGGCCATGAAGTACGCCTCCATGTCCGGATGGAAGTCGAGGTGGTCCTGGGTCAGGTTCGTGAAGACGCGGCAGGCGAAGTGGATCCCCTCGGCGCGGCCGAGCTCGAGCGCGTGCGACGACACCTCCATCGCGCAGGCCGTATCGCCCGCGTCGAGCATGCGCTGGAAGGTCGCCTGGAGGTCGATGCCCTCGGGCGTCGTGCGCTCGACCGGCTCCTCCACCCCGCCGACGATCGACTTCACCGTGCCCAGCAGACCGGTCTGCATTCCGGCACGTTCGAGGATCGCGCGCGTGAGGAACGCGGTCGTCGTCTTGCCGTTCGTGCCCGTGATGCCGACGACCTTGAGCTTCGCGGTCGGGTCGCCGTAGAAGCGGGCCGCCGCCGGGCCCATCGCGGCGCGCGCGCTCGGCACGACCAGCTCGGGCACGCCGAGCCCGAGCGGGCGCTCGCAGACCAGCGCGGCGGCGCCGCGCTCGACCGCATCGGAGGCGAAGTCGTGGCCGTCGGCCTTGTACCCGGGCACGCAGAAGAAGAGCCCTCCGGGCCGGACGTCCGAGCTGCGGTAGTGCAGGCCGGTTATCTCCACGTCGGGCGCATCTCCGCCCATCAACTCGCGGAGAGTCACGGGCCGCAGGCTACCTGCGAGACCGGTTAGCGCCGCGGGCATCCTGCCCTCGCCACGGTGAACCTCCATTACCAGCCGCGAGCGGCATCCGGCGACACCATGCAAGAAGGCGTCCCCTCCTCGTGCAGCGGACAGTGGCTAGCCGCCCGGATGAGACGTCAGGACTGCAGACCGACGCGAACGAGCGCGCGGCTGAACGCACGGCGCAACCCGCGTGCGCCACGGGCGCAAGTTCTGCGTGCCTGGCGCGTTAGTACAAGTGTCCCGGCATCGGCTCGGGGCAGGCCAGGGTCCGCGTGTCGGCCCGCAGTGCGTGCGACCCAGTAGATCAACGGTTTGGAGGCGCGAACATGCTGGGCAGGGGTTTCGCTTCGTTCGCAGCGCTCGCTGCGATTCTCGTCGTCGGTTCGTCGGTCGCATCGGGCCAGGAGAACCCGGTACTAGATCTGGAATCGGTGCAGCCGGTGATCCCTTACTCCGTCGCGCAGCAGCTCGCCGCGCGCGGCGAGGACGTCGACGATCTCAAGCAGCGGCACCCGTGGGTGCCGAACAACGCGCCGTTCCCGCTCAACATCACCTACGTGACGGGTAGCTACCGCAACGCGAACGGGTCGACGACGCTCGTGTACTGCGCGTTGGATGTCGCCGCCGAGCACCCGTACTGGTACCAGGGGAACATGCTCCGCACATTGGCGGTCGGCGGCGCACGCTGCAACGTCCGACTCGCCGAGGAAGCAGGCGGAGGGATGACCGGCACCGTACGTGCACTCAGCTTTCCGAGCAGGTCGCAGCTCGCCTCGGCGAGCCTCGGCAGCCAGCATCAGGTCCCCGAGGGCCAGGGTTCCGGCTGGCAGTCATACGGCGTCGCCACATTCGACCGGGCGAACGCCAACAGCAACCAGCAGATCCAGCTCGAGGCTCGGCTCGTACTACCGGCCTGGCCGGGCACGACCAACATCGGCTGGAACAACTTCGGCGCCGGCTGCACCCGCGGTGCGAACGCCCGGGAGGTCAACTGCCAGTTCTCGAGCCCACCGTTCCAGACACTTCCCTACCCCTGTCCAACCGGGAGCGTCGGCATCCAACCACCCGGCTGCGCCCAAGCACCCGCCGCCTGCGACATCGCAAACGGCCAATACGGTATCCAGCCGAACTGCTTCTCGGTGCCTAGCCGTCCGGAATGCAGCGGACCGATGTATCCGGGTGATAATCCCGAGTATCAGTGCCCCGAAGACGACGATCTTCCCGGGAAATGGGGCCCAGAGGACGGCTTCTACGCCGACCTCGAAGAGGAAAGACAGGATCTCGAGGAGGACACGGGCCAGACCGTGCCGGGGGGGCCGCTGCCGAACGCCTCAACCGCGAGCGGGAATGACAACAACGATGATGATCCCCACTTCGAAGCGCCTGATACCCGCTGCGTCTACGAACCCGATGGTCCGCAGCCAGCGTGCGTTAATGCGGTTGAATGGTGCAACTCCGACTACCGCGTCCGCCGGAAATGGTGCTACTCGAAGTATACGTTCGGACGCACCCGTGCGGGTGAGCGGTTCAACATCACGGGCTCGAAGCTACGCGGCTCGAACTCAAAGTCCGTTTACGTGTGCACCCAGATCGCCAAGTACCCGATCTATAGCGAGAAAAGATACGAGACGTGTAACACCAACATCGCGAAGACCGGGTACCACCGGCCTCCCAAGCCTAGGGGGACCCAGTGGCATGGGGAGTGCGAGCATTTCCACGTAAAAAAGCAGTGGGTTTGGTGCAACTGGCACAAGACTTATCCGGACTGATGCGCGAGCCGAGGTGGGCGATGCTGGCGCTCGCTCTTGTCGCAGTGCCCGTCACTTTCGGCGCGTGCGGCGAGTCCGACGACCCGCCTACCGCTCGAGACAGCGTCGCGCCTGCGCAGTCGCTTAACGACGCCGCGGATCGCCCAAAGCCTGCCCTAAGCGTCACCCAACGAGCGCGTACTCAGGACGACGAGCTTCCCCGCTATGCAGAAGAAAGCGCAGGATCCGATCTCGGCGGATACGAAGTCGATCCCGACCAGAGCCGGTACGTGGGCGAGCGCGAGGGCATCCGGCTCTACCTCGTACCGGGACCTCGAGACGTCTGTCTGTTCACAGCAGATGGTGCGGGCGGTTGTGCTACCCAAGCGGAGGCCGTCGAAGGCAGACTTGTCGGAGCCCAAATCGGACCGCCGCTGCTCGCTGAGGGCGAGGTACGAGTCTGGGGAACCGTGCCGGACGGACCTTCGGAAGTCACTGCGTCGTTCGAGGGGGGGCCGGACGAAATCATCGCGGTCGAGGACAACGTCTGGGTAGTCCGGACCCGTCGAACCCTGAATTCCGTCTCGTGGCGGAGCGCGGAGGCGTCTGGCAGCGTAGAAGTTCCGGCTTTCTAGAAACGGCGCCCTGTGGAAAGCGCGCGCCGTCCGTGCGAGCGTGCCCAGCGCTCGAACTCTGCGCGCTTCATGGCGCGCTCAGGAGCCGGTGGCGGTGACCGGCGTGACCGCACCTCGGCGCGGCTCGCGATCACCCGAAGAACCACCAGCCTTGGTCCGGTTTCCGCGCAGACACCGCACGGCGTCGTCTTGTCGTGGATGGGAACAGCACATAGCCCTTGGCCGGCACGTCGATGCCGCAGATCGGCGCGAAGTAGCGCAGCGGGCTCGTTGACACGAACTGTCGACGAGCGGGCTACTCGCCGCTGCAGTCCACACCACTGCCGACATGATGGAGGCCGCGCTCGAGACCGACCGTCCGGCCTCGACCATCTACCGCGCGAGCCCGCTTCAACCGCGGAACTCCACGATGAACGACTGCCCAGAACCGGCCATCAAATCGGAGCCGTCCGGGACCCCTGTACAGCCGCGCGATCCGCCGCTTGCCGTCGTCGTAGCGGGCCACGACCTTTGCGACCCGCCTGCTGATCGCGCCGGCGGCCCAGCCGTTGGGTCGCGGCTCGCAGCTCGTCCCCCAGCCAACCGAGATGTCCTGAGAAGTCTTTGGGAAGAAGCCGCAACCGTATGCAGTTGCGCCGAACCGCTTGATCCCTGTGCAGATCTCGGAACCCCGCATCCCGAAGTGGTTGTGCATTCTCTTCCCTGACAGCCGCGTCGCGAAGAGCGCTACTGGGCCCTGCCAACGGTCGTGGGCGACGACCACGTCGTTCTCCTCAGGGTCCTCTACATGTGCCGCCGCAATGCAGGCAACCACGAGCAGCGCGCTCAGCATGGCCCCAGCCATGCACAGCTTCACCATTCAGCAAGAGTACGTCGACGCGCTGCTGCCGATCCACCTAACCGCGAATGCAGCCCCTTCCGTCGAAGTCGAGTCCGTCCCGCAACCCCCGACGCCCCCGACGCCCCCGACGCCGTGACTTTGGGCCGAGTTTAGCCTCGCGCGCCGCTTCACCGAAGCATGAGACCCCCTAGAACGTGTCATGAATCGTCGCGCCGCTACTGGGGTGGAATCTTCAGGTACGGCAAGGCGAAGGACGCGATCTTCTCGAACGCCGGCGCCGCGACCTCGCCGCCGTATATCGAGCCGCGCGGCTCGTCGACCATCACCGACACGAGCAGGCGCGGGTTGCGTGAGGGCGCGAAGCCGATGAAGGACGCGACGTAGTCCGTCTCCGAGTAGCCGCCGTTCTCGGCCTTCTGGGCGGTACCGGTCTTGCCGGCGAGCGTGTAGCCCGGGATCGCCGCCTCGCTCGCGGTGCCGCCGGCCTGCAGGACGCCCTCGAGCATGTGCGCCACCTTGTGCGCGTTCTGCGGCGACATGATGCGTTGGGCGTCGCCCTCGTCGTCGGCGATCACATGCGGTGTGTGCGCGACGCCGCCGTTCGCGATCGCGGAATAGCCGTAGGCCATCTGGATCGGCGTGACCGACAGGCCCTGGCCGATCGGCAGGTTCCCGATCGAGGAGCCGGAGTACTCGTCGGCGGTCGGGACGATGCCCGCCTCCTCGCCGGGCAGGTCGATCCCGGTCTCCTTGGAGAAGCCGAACCGGTGCACCCACTCGTCGAAGCGCGTCGTGCCCAGCTTCAGCCCGATCGTCACGGTGCCGACGTTCGACGACTGGGCGAGGATGTCGGCGACCGTCAGCGTCCCGCCGCCGCCGTCGTGCGCCTCGCTGATCTCCCGGTCGGCGACCTGGATCGTCGGCCCGATCGTGAACTGCGTGTTCGGCGTGACGAGCTTCTCCTCGAGCGCGCCGGCAATGGTGAAGGCCTTGAACGTCGAGCCCGGCTCGTAAGTGAACCCAACCGCGCGGTTCACGCGCGCGTACTCCGGCGAGTCGCCGATCTTGTTCGCGTCGACACGCGGCCAGTTCGCCATCGCGAGCACCTCGCCGTTGCGCGGGTCCATCACGACGGCTGTCGCGCCGCGCGGCTGGTAGAGCTGGCCGACCTCGGACAGGACCGCCTCCGTGCGCTCCTGGATCGCGGCGTCGATCGTGAGCTGCAGGTCCTCGCCGGGCTCCGAACGCGTGACGTCGACGATGCTGACCGGCTTGCCGGTGGCGTCCTTCACGACCTTGCGCAGGCCGTCGGTGCCGTGCAGCGTGTCCTCCTGCGCCTCCTCGAGGCCGCTCAGGCCGTAGTTGTCGGTGCCGACGCTGCCCAGGACCTGCGAGGCGAGCGAGCCCTGCGGGTAGGTCCGGCGTGGCTCCACGACCGTGCCGATCCCCTCGATCCCGAGATCGCTGATCTTCTGGCCGCGCGTCGCGTCGAGCTTGCGCCGGAGGTAGACGAACCCCGTCTCCTTGTCGCTCAGCTCCTCCATCACCTCGTCCTCGGGCATGCCGAGCAGCGGCGCGATCTGGTCGGCGACGCCGGCGGGATCGTCGATCAGGAACGGGTTCGCGAACACGCTCGTCGCGTCCTCGGAGACGGCCAGCTCGATCCCGTTGCGGTCGGTGATCGTGCCACGGCGCGCGTACACCTTCATCTCCTCCTCCTGCTGCGTGAGCGCGCGCTCGCCGAGGCCGCGCGACTCGACCGTGCCGAGCCACGTCGCGCGTGCCGCTGCGAGGACGAGAAGAGCGAGGAAGAGTGCGAAGAGGAAACCGATGCGACGCTCGACGAGCCGCACCGTTTAGTACCCCGGCTCGGTCGTCGCGGTCGGAGCCGTGGTCGCCGTCGGCGTCGGTGTCACCGGCTCGACCGGCGTCGTCGTTGTCGTCGGCGTGGTCGTCTCGGTCGTGGTCGGCGCCGCCGGATCGGTGACGACCGGCTCCGGCGTGACCGGCGCGGGAGGCGGCGTGTACGCCAGCACCGGCGCCGGCTCGCTCATGCGCTTCAGCGCGAGCGCGGAGTCGCCCGGCCGCGACTGCAGGTAACGCACCTCGCCGGGTGCCGGGAGAACGAGTCCAAGGTCGGCGGCGGCGCGCTGGATCCGCTCGCTCGATCCGAGCTTGGCGGCCTCCAGCCGCAGGCGGGAGTTCTCGCGCTTCAGCGCGGCGACCTTCTCGGTCGTGCGGGCGATGCCCGCGTTCATCTCGAGCAGCGCGACGTTGGCGAACACGATCCCGGCGAGCAGCGTCGCCAGGAGCACGATCCAGATCCGGCCGGTGAGGAGACGGTCGACGAACGGGCTGCGCGGAATGGCGGCGAGCCGAGCGGCCGCCTTCGCGCGCCGTCCGGACGGCCGGGCCTGAACGCGGCGCTTGGGAGCCGGGCGGGTCGTCCCGCGCCGGGGCTGCGCCGGCTTGCGCCGCGGCGCCGGGCGGGCGGGCGCGCGGCGCGGAGCCGGTGCGGTGGCGGCACGGGCGGCCATCAGGAGTCCTCCTCCAGCCTGCGAGCGGCGCGCAGCTTGCCGGAGCCCGCGCGCGGGTTCTCGGCGATCTCGGCGGCGCTCGGCGCGACCGCGCGGCGGGTCAGAAGCTCTGCTTCCGGAGTGCGCCCGCAGGCACAGACCGGCAGATCGGGCGGGCAGATGCACCCGCGTGCACGGTCGGCGAAGAAGCGCTTGACGCGGCGATCCTCGAGCGAGTGGAACGAGAGCGCCGCCATCCGCCCGCCGGGCCGCAGCAGTTCCCACGCCGCCGGCAGCGCGCGCTCGAGCGAGCCGAGCTCGTCGTTGACGACGATCCGGATCGCCTGGAAGACGCGCTTCGCCGGATGCCCGCCGCCGAAGCGCGCGGGCGCCGGGACGGCCGACTTGATCGTCTCGGCGAGCTCGCCGGTCGTCTCGAAGGGGGCACGCTCGCGACGCTTCACGATCGCGCGCGCGATCTGGCGCGCGAACCGCTCCTCGCCGTAGCGATGGAACGCGCTCGCAAGCTGGCGCTCGTCCCACTCGTTCACGACCGCGCGCGCGTCCAGTTCCTGCGCGGGGTCCATGCGCATGTCGAGCGGCGCGTCGTATGAGTAAGAGAAGCCGCGCTCCCAGGCGTCGATCTGCATCGAGGAGACGCCGAGGTCGAGGTAGACCATGTCCGCGGCCATGCCCTCGTCGACAAGAACGGGCAGCGCGTCCGCATAGTCCATCCGCAGGAAGCGGGTCTGGCACGGCACCTCCGCTGCGAGCTCGTCGAAGCGCTCCTCGGCGGCCGGGTCGCGGTCGATGCAGACGAGCAGCCCGGTCGGGCCGATCCGGTTCGCGACGAGCCGCGCGTGGCCGCCCGCACCGAAGGTGCAGTCGACGGCGACCTCGCCGGGCTGCGGATCGAGCGCGTCGATCAGCTCGCCGGCCAGGACCGGGACGTGCGGACGTGTCATGTCAAGAAGGATGGTCAAGGTCCCGTGCGATCGCGGCCACTTCGGTCGGCAGGTCGCCCTCCTGCTGCTCCCACTGCTCGCGCGCCCACAGCTCGAGCCGGTCGTGCGCACCGATCAGGACGACGTCCTTCTCGATCCCCGCGTGCGCGAGGAGCACCGCGTTGAGGGTCACGCGGCCGCCGGAGTCGAGCTCCATGTCGAAGGAGCTTCCGGAGAGGAAGCGAGTCAGCTTTTGGTATTCGGGGCTCATCGGGTTCAACTTGGGCAGGAACTTGTCGCTGAAGGACTCGAAGCCCTCGGGCGTGAAGATCGCGACGCATGCGGCGTCGTGGGACTTCATGAGCACGACGCCGTCCGAAAAGGCCGGCCGGAGCTTTGCCGGCACGTTCAGCCTGTTCTTCGCATCCAGCGTCTGGTCGAAATGCCCGCGAAAAGCCATTCTTCGCCTGGGAGAGGTTTTTGGGACCGAGGTGGTGGAGTGGGAGGAGCCCCACCACCCCGGTCCGGTTCAACTGAAATCCACAGTAACCCACTTAGCCCCACATATCAACACTCTGACCCACATTCCTCTCGGATGTGGACAAGTGTTTGACTCCGCGCTCGGGCTGATTCCGCTCTGTGAGCGGGATTCCGCCGGTGGACGGCGGTGGGATGCCGGCCCGGAAACTGGCGCAGGATGCAACGCCACTTGCGCTCCGTCCGCTCCGTCAGAAGCCTGTGAGCCCCGCCCCCACCCCGCCGTCGGCCAGCGCGCTGAGCAGCGCGGCGGCCACGAGCAGCATCACCGACGGCACCAGGAGCAGCGCGACGACCAGCTGCATCTTCGGCCCGGCGCGCGCCGCCTGCTCCTGAATCGCGCGCCTGCGCGCGAGCCTCACCTCGCGCGCCTGACCCGCAAGGGTGTCGGCGAGTGGAGCGCCGTGTCGTACGGCACGCGCGAGCGCACCGGTGAATGTGTCGACCTCGGGGATGCCGAGCTCGCGCCGGTGCGTCTCGAGCGCGTCGGTGAAGCGGGCGCCGACGGCGACCTGGGCGGCAATCCCGGCCCAGGATCGCGCGAGCGGCGTATGCGAGCGCCGTCCGACCTCCGCGAGCGCCGCGGACAGCGACAGCCCGGCCTCGACCGCCACCGCCAGCAGGTCGAGCAGCGCCGGCATGTCGCGACGGATCTGGGCGACCCGCTCCGCGCGACGGCGTGCGAGCCAGAGATCGGGCGCCAGGAAGCCCGCGGCCGGAGCAGCGACCGCTGCGAGCAGGGAGAGCCGCTCGGGAAGAACCACGCTGACGGCGAGTCCCACGGCGCCCGCCGCAAGCGCCGACGCAATCCGCGCCAGGAGCAACTGCCGACTCCCGAGCCCCCGCCGACGCCGCCCCCGCCTGACCACGGGCCGTAGCGCGACGATGGCCGCGGTGGCTGTCGCCGCTGCGCCGAACGCGAGCGCTTCCGCGATCACACGCGCACGCGGCCAAGCCGCCTGATCAGTACCCCAGCCGTGCCCTGAAGGACGAGCGCGAGGCCCACGAGCCAGGCGGTCACCGGAGATTTCGCGAGCCCGGCGACGAGGCCCGGGCTGGCGAGCTCCGCCAGCACGGCGCCGCCGACCGGCAGCGCGACCACCAGCACGCCGGTGAACCGCGCCTGGGCCGTCGCCACCCGGACCTCGTCGACGAGCCGCTGGTGGTCTTCGAACGAGCGCGCGAGGCGCCGCAGCAACCCGCCGAGGTTCCCGCCGGAGCGCCGTTGCACGAGTGATGCGGCGACGATCGCCTCGATCGCGGGCGCCGGGCAGCGGGTGCGTAGTGCCTCCAGCGCGGCTTCGGTCGGCTGGCCGGCCGCGAGCTCGGCGGCCAGCCGCTGCAGCTCGGCGCCCGCCGCGCCGCCTACCGTCGCGGGCGCCTCCGCTAGCGCGCCGCGCAGAGAGCGGCCGCCCGCGAGGGCATCGGCGATCGCGAGCGCGATCGCCGGCGCGCCGCGCTCCACCGCGCGCCGGTAGGCGAGCCGCCGAGCGTGAAGCGCGCGGCTGACGGCGGCGGGAGCGGCGAGCGCGATCACCGCCCCAGGCGGGCCGGCGAGGAGCGTGCCGGCCGACATCGCCGCGAGGGCGCCACAGGCGAGCAGCTGCCGCCGCTCGACCGCCCCCGGTTCTCTCCCCTCCCGGCCGAGCCGCAGCAACGCGTCGATCGCGGCCGACGCAGCGTGCACGAGCCGAGACGTGCGCACAAGCGCGCGCGGCGCGAGCTCGCCGCCGATACGCCCGGCGCCGAAGATGCCCGCCAGACCGGCGGCGAACGCGAGCAGCGCCGCACTCATCGCAACGCGAACAGGTCGCGCGTGCCGGCACCACCCGGCGCGCGCACGACCTCAGCGACCGATGTCACCCGCCGCTCGCCACCGGCTCCTCTCGCCTGATGCACCACCAGGTCGAACGCGTCCGCGACCTGCGCGCGCACGGCGGCGTGCGGCAGCCCGACACCGGCCATCAGCGCGAGCACCTCGATCCGCCGAAGGGCCTCCTCCGCCGAGTTGGCGTGGACCGTGCACAGCGATCCCTCGTGGCCCGTGTTCAGCGCCATCAGCATGTCCAGCGCCTCCGCGCCGCGGACCTCGCCGACGACGATTCGATCGGGACGCATGCGGAGCGCGTTGCGGACGAGCTGCCGGATCGTCACCTCTCCCCTCCCCTCGAGATTCGGCGGCCGCGCCTCGAGTCGCACGACGTGCGGCTGGCGCAGGCGTAGCTCGGCGGCGTCCTCGATCGTCACGATCCGCTCGCGGGCCGGGATAGCGCCCGACAGCGCGCCGAGCGTCGTGGTCTTGCCGCAGCCCGTGCCCCCGCTCACGAGGATGGTCGCGCGACTCTCTACGGCGCCGGCCAAATGGTCCGCGACGCCACCCGGCAGAGTCGAGTTGTCGACGAGTTCGGCGAGCGAGAAGCCGCCGCGCCGGAAGCGCCTGATCGTCAGGCAGGGGCCGTCGACCGCGAGCGGCGGAATCACGACATTGACGCGCGAGCCGTCGGGCAGCCGGGCGTCGCAGAGCGGCGACGCCTCGTCCACCCGCCGGCCGAGCGGCGCCAGGATCCGCTCGACCGCATGCATCAGCTCGCCGGCGTCGCCGAACCGCGCGCCGGCGGGCTCGACGCGCCCTTCACGCTCGATGTACACCTCGCCGCCGCCGTTCACCATCACCTCGTCGACCGCCGGATCGGCGAGCAGGGGATCGAGCGGCCCGAGCCCGGTCGCGAGCCTCAGGATGCGCTGCGCGAGCCGCGCCCGCTCCTTCTCGGGCAGTGGGCCCGCCTCCGCCTCGACGAGGGCGCGCACCTGCTCTTCGACCGGCTCCCCGCTCGGCTCGCTGCGCGCGCGCTCGACCAGCCGCTCCCTGAGCGACGACGCGAGCTGGTCCAACGCAGCCACACGGGCTGAAGCGCGGGGCGCGGCTCATCCGCCCCCTGCCGGTTCGGTACAAACCAGGGATCGCCACCCGCGTCGCCACCGCACTGCCCCGCGACCTGCGCTACGAGCCCACCTCGAAGTGGATTCGCGCCGAGCGCGATGGCGAGGTCGTGGTCGACACCCGCGGCGCCGTGCTCGTCTGGCCCCCAGAGGGCGTCGTGCCGACCTACGCCTTCCCCTCGGGCGACGTCCGGCTGGCCGAGGGCGTTCACCCGTGCACCGATGACGACCTGGCCGGCTACGTCCAGGTCGATTGGGACGCCGTCGACCGCTGGCTCGAGGAGGACGAGGAGGTCGTCGGCCATCCGCGCGACCCGTTCCACCGGATCGACGTCCGCCAGAGCTCGCGACATGTCGTCGTGTCGCTAGACGGCGAAGTAGTGGCCGAGAGCCACCGGCCGATGCTGCTGTTCGAGACCGGGCTGCCGGTCCGGTACTACCTCCCGCGCGACGACGTGCGGCTCGACGTGCTCGAACCCAGCGACAGGCGGACGACGTGCGCCTACAAGGGACATGCCTCGTATTTCGGAACGGACGCGCATCCCGACATCGCGTGGACATACCTCGAGCCCCTGGCGGATGCCGAGCAGATCCGTGACCTGGTCGCGTTCTTCAACGAGCGCGCCGAGATCACGGTCGACGGCGAGCTGCAGGAACACCCGAAAACGCAGTGGTCATGACCGGCCCTCGGCTCGAGCTCGATCACGTCGCCGTCGCGGTCCACTCGATCAAGGACGCGCTGAAGCTCTATCGCGACGCGCTCGGCGGCCAGTACCTGATGGGCGGCGACTCCGACACCTGGCGCTGGGTCCAGGTCAAGTTCGCGAACGGCGGCAAGGTCGAGCTGCTCGAGCCGCTCGGCGAGGGCTTCCTGTCGCGCTTCCTCGAGAAGCGCGGCGAGGGCCTCCACCACATCACCTTCAAGACGGACGACATCGAGGCGGCGATCGAGCACGTGCGCTCGCTTGGCTACGAGCTCGTCGACGTCAACATCGAGGGCGAGACCTGGAAGGAGGCCTTCTTCCGTCCCTCCGGGGCGCACGGCACGCTCGTCCAGATCGGCTGGTCGGCACACGGTGACGACGTCGCCCGCCACCACCTGCGGCCGTCCAACCTCGAGGAGCTCCTGTCCGCCTAGTAATTCACGGCGGCGCCGGCGGGCGGGTCCGCGACGAAGAGCCCTACCACGACGGATTGCGCGCTGCGGCGGAGGCAGGCTGGGGTGTCCTGTCGAGCGGCGGCAGCGCGCTCAACGCCGTCCAGGCCGCGGCCGTCGCGCTGGAAGACGATCCGTTGTTCAACGCCGGGCGTGGAGCGGTCGTAAACGAGAACCGCGAGATCGAGCACGACGCAGCGCTGATGTGCGGAGCGAGCGCGCGCGCCGGAGCCGTGGCCGGCGTACGCGGGATCCGCAACCCGATCCGCCTCGCGCGCGCGGTCATGGAATGCACCCCGCACGTCCTGCTCATCTCGGCAGGAGCCGAAGCACTGGCGGAGCGTGAGGGAATCGAGCGGGTAGATCCCTCGTGGCATCGAGTCGTGCACCGCGACCCGCAGCTCAGCTTTGGCGACACGATCGGCGCGGTGGCCCTCGACGACGCCGGCCACCTGGCGGCGGCCACTTCAACGGGCGGCATCCAAAACAAGCTGCAGGGCCGCGTGGGCGATGCACCGCTCGTGGGTGCCGGCGTCTACGCGGCGGACGACGCGTGCGCCGTGTCGGCGAGCGGCCATGGCGAGGCGATCATGCGCGCGGTCGCGTCGCACGAGGTCGCCGCCGCCGTCCGGCACGGCGGAAAGCCCTTGACCGACGCGGTACGCGCCGCGCTCGCGCGGATCGACGGCGCGGCGGGGCTGATCGCGGTCGGGCCGGACGCGGAGCCCGCGATCGAGTTCAACACGGACGTCTTCCACCGCGCGACGGCGGACGCGGACGGCATCCGCACCGCCGTCGCGGCCGACTGGCGCTAGCCCTCGGCGAACGCGCGCAACTGCTCGCGCGCCCCGCCGATCACCGGCTCGCCGTGGGCGACCAAGAGGTTGTCGAACTCCGTCTCCGCCGCGATCCGGGCATATGACTCGCGGATCGCGCGCTTGATCGCATCGACGTCGTCGCCCAGGTGCTCGTCGGGCACGAAGCCCAGCCCGCCGTAGTTGATCACGCCGTCCGCCACGGACAGAGCCGAGTGGGCCGGGATGTGGAAGGCGGTGTCGTCAGGGCAAATCGCGCCGGCCTCGTAGGCCTTGACGCCGCCGGGAAGCTCGTCACCGAAGTCGAAGGGCTCGACCTGCTGATCGTCTGAGAACTCGTGCATGCCTGGGCGGCTGGCATACACCTTGCAGCCGAACGCCTCGACGAACTTCGCGCTGTCGCGGTCGTGGTGGCGGTTCGAGAGCAGGATGTGCCCGGGCGGTCCGTTCTCGCGGAACCAGTCGAGCCCCTCCTCGGGCTCCATCGGGTCGATCAGGATGCGCTCCGCGGGCAGGTAGTAACAGCTGACATCCGCGCCGATGTTCGGGTGCTTCGCCTTCCAGTGGACGATTCCGGGAGCGATCTCGTTCATGGCAGAATTTGTCTCCTTGTTGTCCTTGCTGCCAACGCCGAGAGGCCGGAGGATGTGCTCGTGCGCCGAATCGTGATCGTCGCCTTCCCGGACTTCCAGACGCTTGACGTGGTGGGTCCTGCCGAAGTCTTCTCGATGGCCGACCGGCTGGCAAACGGCGGCGAGTACGCCGTCGAAGTCGTCGCTTCGTCGGCCGACGCGGTCACGACCGGGAGCGGGCTGCGGCTCCTCCCCCACCGCACGCTCGCCGCGGTGCGCGGCCCGGTCGACACGCTGATCGTCGCCGGCGGCACGGGCGTGGTCCGCCGCGCGGGACGACGAGCGGCTCGTGCGCTGGATCCGCTCGCGGCACCGCGCGCCCGCCGCGTCGCCTCGGTCTGCACCGGCTCGTTCCTGCTCGCCGAGGCGGGCCTGCTCGACGGCCGCCGCGCGACGACACACTGGGCCGCGTGCGACGAGCTAGAGCGTCGCTATCCCGGCGTCGACGTCGAGCGACGCGCCGATCTTCGTGCGCGACGGCGACGTCTACACGTCGGCCGGCGTCACGGCCGGGATCGACCTCGCGCTCGCGCTCGTCGAGGAGGACCTCGGGGCCGCAATCGCCCGCGACGCGGCCCGGTGGCTCGTCCTCTTCCTCCGCCGGCCGGGCAACCAGGCGCAGTTCAGCGCCGGGCCCGCATGGCAGCCGGCCGAGCGGACGACGCTGCGCGACGTCCAGTCCTGGATCGCCGACAACCTCGACCGCCGACCTGTCGGTGCGCCGCGCTCGCGGAGCGCGCGCTACATGAGCCCGCGCAACTTCGCGCGCGCGTTCCGGCGCGAGGTCGGCGTCACCCCGGCCGCGTATGTCGAGGCCGTCCGGCTCGAGCGCGCGCGGGCCGAGCTCGAGGCCGGCGACGCGTCGATCGACGCCGTCGCCGCGATGTGCGGCTTTGGCACGGTCGAGACGATGCGGCGCGCTTCCAGCGCCGGTTCGACGTCAACCCAGCGGCCTACCGCAGCCGCTTTCGTACACGAGGAGGCTCACATGATGCAGATCGCCATACCGCTGTATGACCGCTTCACCGCCCTTGACGCCGTCGGCCCCTACGAGGTCCTGTCGCGGCTGCCGGACTCGCAGCTGACGTTCGTCGGCTACGAGGTCGGACCGGTGCGGACCGACAACGAGCGGCTCGCGATGCACGTCGACGCCGTCTTCGAGGACATCCCGGAGCCAGACGTCTTCGTGGTTCCCGGCGGCTGGGGCACGCGCGCGCTGCTCGACGACGAGCGGATCCTCTCGTGGATCCGGCACGCGCACGAGCACTCGCAGTGGACGACCTCGGTGTGCACCGGATCGCTGCTCCTCGGCGCAGCCGGCGTGCTCGACGGGCTCCCCGCGACCTCGCATTGGCTGGAGCTCGAAGCGCTGTCGGACTACGGCGCCTCACCCACCGGCCGGCGCGTCGTCGAACACGGCAAGGTGATCACGGCAGCCGGTGTCTCGTCGGGCATCGACATGGGGCTCGCGCTCGTCGCAAAGATCGCGGGCGACGAGTTCGCGAAGACGATCCAGCTCCTGATCGAGTACGACCCCGAGCCGCCGTTCGACTCCGGGTCGCCCGCCAAGGCCGACCGCGAGACCGTGGAGAACCTGCGCCGGCTCGCCGCAGGCCAGGCTGCGGCGAACCAGACCTAGCTAGGGCAGCTCCGGGGTCGCCGCCACGGCGTCCGGGTCCGAGCCATCGCTCTGCTGGCCGGAGCCGGGCTGCGGCTCTGCGGAGGGCTCCTCGGAGGCGGGGTCGCTCGGCTCGCCGGTCTGCGGCTCGCCGGTCTCGCCCTCGCCGGCAGCAGGCTCCTCGTTGGCAGGCTCTTCCTCCGCCTCGCCCTCGACCGGTCCCGGTGCAAGCGGGAGAAGCGGATCGGACTCGGCGGGCGCTGGTTCCTCCGCTTCGGGGCTTGCGCCCGGCCCGTCCACGCCGGCGTGGACCCCGCCGCCCCCGCCGGGGAACCCGGCGCCCGCGCTCAGCCGCGTATCGCCCGAGCCGAACGTAGTGACGGCATACGGCGCGCTGCTCGGCGCGGCTACGTTGGACAGCGTCCGCGTCGCCGGTTCGAACTCGATCGTCTGAGGCGCTGTGACCTCGGCCTTTGCGTCGGTGGCGGGCAGGGGGTCGTCGCGGTGCTGGATCGCGGTCCCACCGCTCGCGATCGTCCCCGCGGCGAGCACCCCCGCCGCGACCTTTGCGAATCCTCCCGCCGCGCCGACGCCGCCTGCGGCGCCGGCGGTGCCGATCAGCTCACCCGCGCGGTCGACCGGTAGGCCACGACCGCCCTCCGAGCGCACGAGCTCGCGCAGGATGGGAATCGGGAAGAGGACGGCCGCCGCCGTCTCGCGGAGCGACCGCCGTGCCCTGCGCAGCAGGCCGCGCACGCCGGACTCGGACGTGCCCAGCTCGGCGGCGATGTCCGCGTAGCAGCGACCCTCGAACTCGTTCAGGACCAGCGCGTCGCGCTGACGCTCGGGCAGCGCGCCGATCTCAACGACGAGCTTGAGGAAGCGCGCCCGCTTCTCCGCGACCTGCGGTGGCTGGGGAACCCCGTCGTAGTTCTCGTCGAGCTGCTCCCAGTCGGAGCCCTTCTTCTCGACCGCGTTCAGTGCCGCGTTGTGCGTGACCCGGTAGAGCCACGGGCGCAGCACCAGCGGGCGCGCGTCGTCGCGCATGCACAGGAACGCCTTCATGAGGGTGTGCTGGACGACCTCCTCGGCGCGGTGGCAGTCGAGCCAACGCCGGCAGTACGCCTGGAGCGGAGCGCGGTAGCGGTGGACGATCGCGTCGAAGGCCGCCTCGTTGCCGGCGCGTGCGAGACGGACGAGATCCTCGTCGGGAAGCCCACCGAGGTTCACCGGCGTCCGGCCCGCAACTGCGCTCATGGCAACGCCCTGTTCAAAAGCATGGCCCTTCCACGACGCTAACCCGCGCGGCGGGCGGAAGATTCGCTGTTTCGAAAAGTCGCACCCCTGCACTGTTGGCTATACCCCGAACCGGGTACAGAGCGAACATGCGAACGCACTCGCCCAACCCAGGCGGTCCCGGCGGCCCCGGCGTCCCCGACCCGCGGCCGCCCGCTCCCGACCCCGGCCCGCCGAGCCCCACACCGCCGACCGGCCCGGGCGTCCCAGACCCGCGGCCGCCGGTCCCAGAGCCTCCACCCGAGATATAGCCTGCGGCCCGTGCCGCCCGACCCGTCCGACGCCGCGCGCGCCGCGGCCGCCCGTGCCGCTGCCGAGCTGGTCGAGGCGGATTCGGCGATCGGGCTCGGCTCGGGCCGCGCGGTGTGGGCCGTCACCGAGCTGCTCGGCGAGCGCCGCGGCGACCTCGGCGGGCTGCGGGTCGTTGTCGCCTCGTCGCGCACGGACGAGGTCGCGCGCGCGGCTGGGCTCGATGTCGTCGAGCTCGACGGGGACCTGCGGCTCTCGCTTGCGATCGACGGCGCCGACGAGATCGATCCGAACCTCGGCCTCCTGAAGGGCGGCGGCGGCGCGCTTCTGCGCGAGAAGATCGTCGTCGCGGCGGCCGAGCGCTTCGTGGTCGTCGCCGAGACATCCAAGCGGGTCGAGCGGCTCGGGACGACGCGCGGGATCCCGGTCGAGGTCGTCCGCTTCGGCTGGCGCGACACGCGCACGCGGCTGCTCGAGCTGGTCGAGTCGGCCGACCTGCGGCGCGGTGACGACGACGAGCCCTACGTGACCGACGAGGGCCACCACATCCTCGATTGCGCCCCGCGACCGACCGGCGAGATGTCAGAGCTCGCCGCGGCGATCAAGGGGATGCCGGGAGTGGTCGAACACGGCCTCTTCCTAACGGAAGCGAGCCTCGCCCTCCTGGGCACGCCTGACGGCGACATCGAGCGGCTCGAGAGCTAGAGGCCGCCGTCGTCGACCTCGGCGCGCCCGACGCGCTCGCGATCGCCGGCGGGCCGGGTGAGCAGCCGCAGCTCGCGCGCGAAGTTCTGCGCCGCCGTCAGGAACACTGCCGCGCGCGCGTCAACCCGCAGGGTCGCCACGGTGTCGGCGGGTGTGCCGCCCGCATCGGCACCGTCCGAGGCCCGCGCGGGACGCGCGTACACGACCTCGACGTCCTCGAGCGCGACGAAGGTGCGTCCTCCGCCCGTGCGGCCCTCCGTGGTGACGAGGACGTCCACGCGGGCGGGCACGCCGCCGGCCGCGAGCTCACGACCGCCGGTGACCGCGACCTCGACGAGTCGCTGGCCGCGGCGCACCGGCGCCGGCGGCGCGGCTCGCGCGTGCGGGTCGCGCAGCATCGCGGCGGTGACGTACGCGCCGCGCGGAACGGGCACGGCCGTCTCGAAGCCGAGCGCGTCATGCGGCGCGCCGAGCCCGTCACGCGGCGCATAGCGGGCAGGCACCGCGCGGACGGTCAGCGCGCGCCGCAGGCGCCCGCGGTGGAGCCGCGTGCCCTGGGGAATCTCTTCCGCGGCGACGACCACCTCCACCGGTGCGCCCGTGCGCGACTCGACCTCCTCGACCTTGTCGTGCACCGACGCCGCGGCGAGTGCGCCGCAGCCGATCGCCACCAGCGCGAGTACGACGCCGCGCCGACGCCGACGAGTGACGATGCTCGCGGCCGGCGGCACTGCTCAGCGCGAGCGCTCGACCGGCAGCTCGGCGACGGCGACGCGGCCGCCGTCCGGCCGGTCGAGTGAGACCAGCCGCCCTCCCGCCTGCTCGAGCGCACGTGTTGCGATCGCGAGACCGCGCCCGCGCGGCTCCGTGCGCGCCCGCGCGCGATTCGGCGTCGCTGTACCTCCGTCGATGACCTCGACGCGAATTCCGCCGTCAGCCGGCCTCCCGCGCACGACGATTTCACCGCCACCGTGCTCGACCGCATTCGCCAGCAGGTTCCCGAATGCCTGCGCCAGACGGCGACGATCACCACGAACCTCCGCCCCGTTCGTGCGCCAGTCGAACGTGACCCGTCCGCCACGGCGTCCCGCGGCGGCCTGCCATGCCTCACCGCTGCCGTGTACGAGCCGCTTCAGGTCGAGCAGGTTGGGCCGCGCGGCAGCGCGCCGCCCACTCCCTGCGGCAGCGACGTCTTCAGCCGCAACCTCCATCCGGGAGAGCTCGATGGCGAGAGCCTCGGCGCGGCGGCGCGCTGCCGGCTGCCGCCTGAGCGCCTCGACGCCGAGCGAAATGGCCGTGAGCGGCCCGCGCAGCTCGTGCGCGGCGTCGGCGACCAGGCCGGCGCGGCGGCGGAGCTCCACCAGCAGGAGGGCCGCCATGAGCCAACCCACCGCGGCCAGGACGAGCGCGGTCACAACCCCTCCGTCAGGCGATACCCGACACCGCGCAGGTTGAGCACGAACGGCCGCGCCGAGCCCGCGAGCTTCTTGCGCAGCCTGCACGCATGAGCGTCGAGCGTGCGCGTGTTCCCCATCGAGACGTAGCCCCAGACATCGCGCAGGAGCTGCTCCTTCGGGAACACGGCCGTCGGTTCGGCGGCCAGCGTCTGGAGCAGCGAGAACTCCTTCGCCGAGAGATGCACGGGCTTGCCGTCGAGCTGTACGCGGCGAGTGATCGGGTCGACGACGAGCGGCCCGACACGCATGACCCCGCGCCGCGAGCGCTCGGCCGCTCGGCGCAGGACTGCGCGGATCCGCGCATGCAGCTCCGGGTAGGAGAAGGGCTTCGCAACGTAGTCGTCGCAGCCTCGCGCGAAGCCGCGGACCCGGTCCGTCTCGCCGGTGCGGCCGCTGAGGACGATCACAGGCAGCCCTGGATCGACGCGCGACGCCAGCCCGTCGGCGGAGCGGACCTCGTCAAGCAGCTCGAGCCCGTGTCCGTCTTCGAGGATCAGGTCGAGCAGCACGAGGTCGGGCTGGCGCACCTCGATCGCCCGCAGCCCCTCGCCGACGCCGCTCGCGGCCGCCGCCCGGTAGCCGTCCGCGCGGAGGTTGTCGAGCAGGAACTCGGCCGTCGCCTCGTCGTCCTCGACCACCAGCACCTGCGTCTCCCCGCCCACGCTCGGGGAAAGCGGTCGCGTCCGCGACTTCGCCCCCGGACGGACTGCAATCCCCGTTGCAGCTGTACCGGCTCGGAAGGATCCCGATCTAGGATCACGACGCCCCTCCGGGACGGGGCCCTTTCTATATGGACACGACGCGCCGCGGCAACTACGAATCGGGCTCCGACTACGTGTTGGAGTACGGGGAACTCCGGTTCACGTTCAACGAGCGCGACTTCACCGAGCGCGTCGAGCAAGCCGCGGTGAAGCTCGGCTTCGTCGGCGGCGCCCTGTCGGAGGAGGAGCGCGAGGACCTCGTGAACCTCGCGGTCAGCGGGCAGATCGACAACCCCCACTCCCCACTCGGCGAGCACGTCAATTCGTGCTGGGAAGAGCTGTCCGGTCCGTCCGAGCGCTCGCTCGTCCACTGGCTGCGCAGGCTGGTCTTCCGCGGCGCGTGGCTCGACCAGCGCGTGAAGGAGGGCGAGCTCGAGGTCGTCTTCGACGATTCGAAGCACACCTTCGGCTACGCCCAGCCGGACCGCGACTTCGAGCTGATCGAGTTGTCCCCCGAGCCCTCCTGGGCCCGGGTCGCCTACTCCGGCTAGCCCTAGCCGCCGAGCAGCTCTCCGCGCAGCGTCCCCGACGACGCCGCGTCGAGCGTTCCGTCGGGCGCCAGCACGACGCGCGTCGTCGCGAGCCGCTGGAGCTCGCCGCCGCTGCCCGTCGCCGCGACGACGGTGAGCGAGCCGGCCTCCTCCACGTTGCGCGCTGCGCCGAACACGCGCCGCGCCGCCGCGGGCGCGAGCGCGTCGAGCCCGTCGACGATGACGACCGCGTCGCCACCGCGCTCGGCGATTCGCTTCGCGCGCTCGATCGCCATCTCGGCGATCTGCGCGAGCTCGTCCGGCGGGCGGTCGAAACCGCCCCCGGCGACCGTGAGCTTCTCGGCCCGCTTCCACTCGGTGACCTCCTCGGGCCGGACGCCGGCAAGGACCACGAGCACATCGAGGTCGCCCTCGAGCGCGTTGGTCACCTCGCGCAGCAGACGCGTCGCCCCCGCACCGGGTGGGCCGCCGATCGCGACGCGCGAGCCCTTCCCGAAGGGCAGCCCGTGCACGGTCTCGAGCGCCTCGGTCGCGAACGTCGGCGTGAGGTCGTCGAAGTCCGCCCGGTCCGCGGTCGCGTCGGCCGGCTCGCCGTTGACCGTCTCGACCCGGACGAGCGACGGGTAGCGCTCGGAGCGCCGCGGCGGGCGCACGGGGCCCGACAGCTCGTCGCCCGCGCGCAGCTCGCACCGGCGGATTTGCGCCGGCGAGACGTACACGTCCTCGCGCGCGTGCACGAATGCGTCCGCGCGCATGAAGCCGCTGCCGCCCGGGAGGATGTCGAGCACGCCGCTGCGGACGTCCTCCTTCTCCTTGGGCTCGTCCGCCGCGGACTCGGAGTCGTCGCCCTCGTCGATGACGACCTCGTGGCCGTCGTCACCGTCGGATTCGGCGAGCGGCTCGTCCTTCTCGTCGGACGCGGGCTCCTCGTCCTTCTTGTCTTCCTGCCCGCGGCGCAGGCGCAGGCGTCGGCCGCGCCCGCGGGACTTCTCCTCCTGCGGCTCTTCCGGCGACTCGGCTTCGTCGTCGCCGCCCTCCTCCCCGCCGCCTCCGGCGAGGATCGCGTCGATCAGGGCGTCGCGGCTGAGGCGGCGATAGCCCTCGATTCCGAGTTCCGACGCGATGGCATGTAGATCGGCAAGGTGGCTCTGCTCGAGCTCCGAGCGGTCCAGGACGGACATGGGGAATGCCTCCTGTGTCTAGGGGATGGAGGCGGGAACCCTACGCGACCGGCGCGCCGGTCTCTTTCCGCTCCGTCAACCCGCGCAGCCACTCGGCGAACTCGGGCCGCGACTGCCAGTCGGCCGTGAACTTCTCGATCCCCGACGTCGTCAGCGGGTGGTCGAGCATCTGGCGCAGCACCTTCGCCGGGACGGTCGCGACCTCGCAGCCGAGCTTCGCGGCCGTGACCACGTGCTCCGGGTTGCGGATCGAGGCGGCGAGCACCTGCGCGGTGTAGCCGCCGGGCCGCAGCGTCTCGACGATCTCGCGCACCACGGCCGTCGAGTCGACCGAGATGTCGTCGAGCCGGCCCATGAAGCACGAGATGTAGGTGGCGCCCGCCTCGGCGGACAGGAGCGCCTGGTTGGCGGAGAAGACGAGCGTCATGTTGATCGGGATGCCCTCCGTGCTCAGCGCGCGGGTGGCCGCGAGACCCGCCTGCGAGAACGGCACCTTCACGACGATGTGCTCATTCAGCTCGGCGAGCGCGCGGCCCTCGGCGATCATGCCCTCCGCCTCGTCCGCGACGACCTCGGCTGATACCGGCCCGCGCACCAGGTCGCAGATGCGGCGGATGTTCTCGCCCGGGTCGCCGTCCGCCTTCGCGAGCAGCGACGGGTTCGTCGTGGCGCCGGAGAGGACACCCCAGGCCGCGATCTCCTCGACCTCGGCCACTGATCCGGTGTCGATGAAGAGCTTCATGCGTCCTCCGATCCTGAGAGCCCGTGGACCGCGTGGATCACCAGATCCATCACGCGTCCGAGCGCCTCGTCGATGTTTGCGTTGTCTATTACAGCGACTCCCCGCGCCGAAGCCTTACCAACCAGGTGATCCTGGATAAGGCGGATCTGATCGAAGCGCGCCACGTAGCGCTCGGCCGGCCGCCTGTCGCCGCGCGCCTCGAAGTGGGCCCGGTGCAGGTCCTGGTCCTCGACCACGAGGACCGCCTCGACCACGAGACAGCGGCCTGTGAGCTCCTCGGTGAGCATGCCGGGCTCGACGTGGACGCCCTCGATGACGATCGGCGTGCCCTCGTCGCAGGCACGCTCGACGATCGCCGCGACGCCGGTGCCGACGGCCTCGGCCTGCTCCGCGTAGCCCTCCATGTCCACCTCGAACGCTGACGAGTGGACCGAGGGCATGAAGTCACGCGAGAAGGATGCCCGCAGGACCTGACGGATCACGTCCGTCGCGATCACGCGCGTGACGCCGAGCCGGTGCGCCGCCATCGTCGCGAGCGTCGACTTGCCAACCCCGGTCGTCCCTGAGAGGAGCAGCACGAGCGGCCGGTCGAGCTCGGTGAGCCGCTCCCAGTCGCGGTAGCGCTCGACCGCCTCCCGCCCCTCCTCCTGTTCGAGGACCTCCTCGGTCACCGTGCGCAGCGCGCTCGACTCGATCGTCTCGATCCCGTCCGCCTCGAGCCGCTGCTCGATCGCGCGCGCGAGCGCCCACGCGCGCGTGGGCGTGAGACCGGTCGCCGAGAGCGCCTGCGTCATCAGCCCCTTCGAATACGGGAGGCCGCCCCGGGCGCGGTGCGTGACGATCGTTTCAGCCATCGGCCAGCTTCGCGAGGAGCGCGTCCAGGTCGGGATCGTCGGAGAGCAGCCGGTTTCTCACGAAGACGACCCTCGCACCCGCGCGCCGAGCGTGCACGGCGACCGTGTCGATCGCGGCCGCCTTGAGCTCGGTCAGATAGATGTCGCAGCGCTCGGCCTCGGCCTGCGCCAGGTCCTCCGCCAGGGCGCCCCGGCGAGCGAGGTTCGCGGATGCGACCACGGGCCGCACGCCGGCGATCTCGCCCTCGCTCGTGCTGAAGAAGGCGATGCGCGCGTCGTCCGGTAGCTCCTCGGCCGGCTCGGGAGCGAGCCACGTGCGGACCACGCGCCCGGGGCACAGCCGTTCGAGCTCCTCGGGCACGTCCCGCATCGCGAGAACGAGGTCGGAGCGCAGCAGGCGGTACGGCCCGAGCGCCTCGAGCGCGTCGGCGGGATCGCCGACGATGCAGATCGTCCTGTCGGCCTCGACCGGCGGCACGCACGCGCCCGAGCCCTCGAGGATGAGCGTGTCCACGTCGTCGAGCGAGGCCGCCATGCGCGCGCCCTCCGCCATGTTCGTCTCGAACGGCACGCCGGCGAGCGAGCCGCCGACGCGCCGGCAGCCGATCGTCGGCACCCTCGCGATGACGGCGTCTTCGAGGTAATCCGAGGCCGCGTGGCGCCCGGCGGCCGCAAGCGCCTCGAGGTTCTCGAGCGTCAGGTCGGGCGGCGCGGCAACGGGCTCGGGCGGCCCACCCCTCCCCATCGAGACGATCGCCGGACGCCGGCCAGTGCCCTGCAGGACATCGGCGAGGTGGCCCGCGACCGCCGTCTTGCCCGTCCGCTTGCCAGTGCCGATCACGGCGATGATCGGGCCGCCGAACTCGATCCGCTCGTAGCGCGGCGGCTCGAACGACTCGGTCGGCGTCTCGTACGCGAGGCCGAGGTGAAGTGCGAGCGACGCGAGCCGCAGCTTCGCGGCCGCCGCGAGCACCGGCTCGTCGGCCAGGTCGACGACGACCGTCGCGTTCTCCGCCAGCCGCCGCAGCGCGTCCTCGCGCGGCTCGTCCGGGTCGAACTCGATCCCGTAGTGCGCGACCGGGTCGTCGAGCACCTCGCGCGGCACCTTCTCCTCACCCCCGCACCACACGGCGCCGACGGGAGCCAGGCGGGCGACGGCGTCACGCACTACCGACGGGTGGTGCTCACCGTCGAGGAGCACGATCACTCCGCTCACGTCAGCCGTGTGTTGTCTCTCCCAGGAGCGACGGGTCCTTCTCGTACTCCTGCGTCCGTGGGTCGAACGAGATGATCGGCTCGCGATCGTGGAACGGGTACTTGCGGAAGACCGTCACCTTTTCCGCGCGTCGCCTCGATCACGTTGTAACAGGGCTTCGTCTTGCCGCGGACGCGCTTGGTGCACGCGGTTCCCGCGTTGACGACGAACAGGTCCTCGAGCCGCCACGCGTACGGGACGTGCTTGTGGCCCGAGAGGACGAGCCGCACCCCGCTGCGCAAGAGGCACTCGAGCGCGTCGCCCGCGTCGTGCACGACGTTGCGCTCGCGGCCCGTCCCGGGGACCGGCAGCAGGTGGTGATGCAGTACGAAGATGCGCAGGAACGCCTCCTGCGAGGCGAAGCGCTCCTCGATCCAGCCGTACCGCCCGCGGCCGATCGTGCCGTGGTCGATGTCCGGCTCGGTCGAGTCGATCGCGACGATCGAGACGCCGTCGACGGTGGAGCTCGCGACGGCGCTCGCCGAAGAGCTCCTCGAAGTGGACGTAGCCGACGTTGCGCGAGTCGTGGTTGCCCGGGATCACGATCGGGTCCTCGGTGTCGAGCCGGTCGATGTACTCGCGCGCGAGCTCGTACTCCTCGCGGAAGCCGTCCGCCGTCAGGTCGCCCGAGACGACCACGACGTTTGGCTGCAGCTCGTTGATCTCGGCGATCGCGCGTTCCAGCAGGCTGGGGACGAAGTGCGGGGAGCCGCAGTGGATGTCGGAGATCTGGGCGATCGTGAACGCGCTCACGCGACGCGATCCTCCCGCCTCAGCTCGGGGTCGAGCGCGGGCACCGTCTGCGGCGGTCCCTCGATGGCTTCGCGCACCCGCAGGAAGTCCGCCACCGCCGCGACATCGTGCACCCGCAGGATGCTCGCGTAGTGCGCGACCGCGGCGATCGCGCCGAGCGTCCCGCCGAGGCGGTCTGCCGGCGGGCGTCCCGTCACGGCGCCGATGAAGTCCTTGCGCGAGAGCGCGAGCAGGAGCGGGTAGCCGAGGTCGGCGAACTCGTCGAGGCGGCGCAGCACCTCGACCGTCTCCGCCGGCGTCTTCGTGAAGTCAGGGCCGGGGTCGATCACGACCTTCTCGCGCGCGACTCCGAGCGACACCGCGAGCGCGGTCCGTTCCGCAAGGAACGCGCGCACGTCGGCGACGACGTCGTCGTAGTCGGGGAAAGCCTTCACCTTCGGCTCGGCGCGCGTGTGCATCACGACGAGCCCGGCGTCGTGTCGCGCGCAGGCGTCAGCCACGGCGGGGTCGCGCAGCCCGCTGACGTCGTTGATCAGCGCCGCGCCCGCCGCAAGCGCTGCCTCCGCCACCTCTGCCTTCCAGGTGTCCACCGAGACCGTGATGCCCTCGGCCACGAGCCGCTCGACCAGCGGCACGCACGCGTTCGCGCTCCTCCTCGGCGGACACCGGCGCGACGTGCGTGACGCCCGACTCGCCCCCCACGTCGATCAGGTCCGCTCCAGCCTCGACCTGCGCGAGCGCGTCGGCGACGAGCTCGTCCAGAGCGCGCACACCGGGGTCGGAGAAGGAATCGGGGTTCGCGTTCACGATCCCCATGAGCCGCGGCGTCATGCGGGAGCGGGCTCCACGGACGGCGCGAACCCCTCGGCCGCCGCCTCCTCGTGCCACGCGGCGACCTCGGCGTCGACCCGCGCGGAATCCCACCCGAGCTCGCCGGCCATCACCTCGGCGACCCGGCGCGGCTCGATCGCGTCGGGCGCGCAGATGCGGGGCGCGTCGAGGAGAGCGAGGCGCGTGCGGCGCATGAACACGTCCGCGACCGTCAGGGCCTGTTCCTTACGCACGGCGATCACGACCTCCGCCATCAGGTCGGGCAGGTCCGGGCTGATCTGCTGCGCGAGCCGCTCGTCCTCCGTCGCGAGCGCGAGCACGTCGCGCGCCGCGTGGCCGTAGCGATGCGCGAGCAGCGCACGGGTCTCGTCGCTGATCATCGACGACGATCCGAGGTCCTCCTCGGTCGCGCTCAGCCCAAGCGGGATCTCGTGCGTGCGGCACGGCGCCTCGCGGCCCTCGCGCTCGACGATCCGGTCGACCGCCATCTTCGCCATCCGGCGCCATGTCGTGAGCTTGCCGCCGGTGATCGTGACGAGGCCGGAGCTCGTCTCGTACAGCTCGGCCTTGCGCGAGATGTCGACCGACTTCTTCGGATCCCCGGTCGAGATCAGCGGCCGCACGCCCGCGTATGCGCCCGTGATGTGCTCGCGACCGAGCTCGGTCGCGAAGTACTTGTTGACGGCGTCGAGCAGGTATTCGATGTCGTCCTCGTCCGGCGGCACGTGTTCGAGCGCGCCCTCGTAGTCGTTGTCGGTCGTACCGATCAGCGTGCGCCCGAGCCACGGCAGCGCGAAGATGCTGCGCCCCCCGCCGGCGGGGACGATCGCGCCGACGTTGATCGGCAGGTCGTCCGTGGCGATGGTGATGTGCGTGCCTCGGCTGGGACGAATGCGTGGGACATCCTCCTCGTCATGCAGCTCCTCCGGGCGGATCTGGTCCGCCCATACGCCGGTCGCGTTGACCACGTTCGTGGCGCGGATCTCGAACTCGTCGCCGGCGACCATGTCCGTGCAGCGCACGCCGACCGCGGTGCCCTGGTCGGTCGTCAGCTCCTCGACGCGGCAGCGGTTCGCCGGCACCGCGCCGAACCGCTCGGCCTCGCCGAGCACGGTCAGGACGAGGCGCGCGTCGTCGGTCTGGCAGTCGTAGAAGAGGTAGGCGGCGGTCGGCTCGCGCGACGCGAGCGCGGGAAGCAGCTCGCGCACTTCGTCGCCCTCGATGATCCGGTGTTTCTCGGGGCTCCAGTCCTCCTCGCCCATGACCGGCTCGCGGCCGCGCTTGCCGGGGCGCTTGAGCTCGCGCGCCATCCGGTCGTACATGTTCAGTCCCATCCCGAGCATGCGGTCGGGTCGCTTCCCCTCGAAGCTCGGCACGAGGAGCGGCAGTGGCCGGACGAGGTGCGGCGCGAGGTTCACGAGGATCGAGCGCTCGAGCAACGCCTCGCGAACCAGCCCGAGGTCGAAGTTCTGCAGGTAGCGCAGCCCGCCGTGCACGAGCTTCGACGACCTGCTCGAGGTGCCCGACGCGAAGTCCTCGCGTTCGACCAAGGCGACGCTGTAGCCGCGGGTGGCTGCGTCCAGCGCTACTCCGGCACCCGTGATGCCGCCCCCGATGACGACGAGGTCGAACTCGTCCTCGGCGAACGCCTTGAGCGCGTCCTCGCGGCGGATCACGGCAGATACGTTACGAACTCGTGGGGGTCGGGCCGTTCCGGGGGCGGCTGCTCCTGCCGCTTCGGCCCCAGGTGGATCAGGCCGAGGAAGTGCTCATCCTCCCCCAGGCCGACCGCTGCACACCCGGCCTGCGTGCGGAGGATCGCCGGTGTGCGCCAGTAGTTCGCGAGTCCGCGGGCATGGGCGCCGAGCAGCACGATGTAGATCGCGCACGCCGCAGACAGCATGTCCTCCTCGTCCTGCTGGGGATCGCCCGTCTGCACGACACTCGCGACGACGAGCGTCGGCGCGCGGTCGAGCTTGCCCGCCTCTGACCCCGCGCACGCCTTGAGCCGCTCACGCGCCTCCGGCCCGAGCACCCGGAAGCGCCACGGGCTCGTCAGGTGGTGGTTGGGTGTCCAGCGGGCGAGCTCGAACAGCTCATCGAGCGTCGCGCGGTCGACCGGCTCCGAGCCGTAGACCTTGTGCGTGCGGCGTGTCCGGATCGTCTCCTCGAGCTCCACGGCGAGGACGGTACCGGCCGTTTAGCGGCTTTCGGGGTCTGGTAGACCTTGAGCATGCGCATACTCGCCGCCGTCATCTCGCTCGGCCGATTCCTCATCGGCGCCATCTTCATCGCCAATCCGAAGATCATGGACCAGGCCTGGATCGGCAAGCAGGCGAAGTTGCCCGGGCCGCAGCTGCTTTCGCGCGCCGTCGGCGCGCGTGACCTGACGCTCGGAGCCGGCGGGCTGCAGGCGGCCGTCCGCAACGACGGCTCCGCGCGGCCGTGGCTCGCGGCAGCGGCCGTGTGCGACGCCGTCGACTTCGGCGCCACCTACACCGCGGGCCGCGGGATACCGCGCAGCGCTCGCACCACCGTGCTCGGGATCGCGGCGGCCGCCGCCGTGCTCTCCCTGATCGCGGCCGCAGGAACCGGGAAGCGGCGCCACGAAGAGCCGCTCGAGACGGGTCACGACTTCAACGAGGTCGCCGCCGTCCCGAGCGAGCCTGTCGGCACGGCCTAGCGCTTCTCGAGAGCGTGGACCTCGAAGATCTCCGGCTCGCCGGAGAACTCGACGCCCGCATCGGCCAGCACGGGCATCAGGCGCTCACCGAACGCCTCGAACTGCTCGCGTGAGTCCCAGATCTCGCTGACGCGTAGGTCGTCCACCCTGGCCGAAGCAGACGTGGTAGTCCATTCCGTCGGGCGGGAACTCCACCCCCGCCTCCTCGAGCTTCTTGGTGGTCGAGTCGTACAGCTCGGCCGTGAGATTGGTCGGGCTGAAGCGGACGACGATGCTCATGGACCAGTCCTTCCGTCGGGTGCCAGCCGACCCTACCTCGCCCGCTAGGCCGTGAGCGCGTGCGGCTGCGTTATCCGCGGCCGCGCGATCGACTCGGGCTCGGGCTCGTCTTCCGGCGCCGGCTTGCCGAGCAGCTGGTAGGCCAGGCGCGTCGCCAGCGCCATGATCGTGATCTGCGGGTTCACGCCGATCGAGCTGGGAATCACGCTCGCGTCCGACACCCACACGTTCTCCATCTCGTGCAGGCGCAGATCGCCGGTGACGACGCCGTGATCCGGGCGTGCATCGGCGCGCGCGGTGCCGAGTGGGTGGAACGCCATCAGGACGAGGTCCTGTGCGTTCAGCTCGGCACGGCGCAGCGGCTCGAGGTCGCCGCCGAGGATCTCGGGCACGCCGGCGACCGGCGGGTAGATCGCGCGCGCCCCGGCGGCGACGAACAGCTCGCACAGCCGCTCGATCCCGCGTGCGAAGGTGGCGGTGTCCTCGCGATTCAGGTCGTAGCGGATCTCGACGCGCCCGGCGCGCTCGCGCACGTGGCCCCGTGAGAGGTCGGAGACCATCAGGCCGAACTGAGCGATGTTCCGGAACTGGAGCATCAGCTCGCGGTGCTTCTCGCCCGCGAACGGGAATGTCATCGCGGCGTAGTCCGGCGGCCCCGCGGCCCCCTCGAGCATGATCCCCTCGTCCGCGAACTCGTCGATGAAGTACGACTGCGGCACGCCGTTCGCCATGTCGATCTCCTCGTCGAACAGCGCGCGCACCGCCGTCGCGGGATGGATCGCGAGGTTGCGCCCGAGCTCGCCCGAGCGCCCGCCGAGGCCCTGCTTGGCGAGGAAGACCGGCGTGTGGATCGCCCCGCACGCGACGACGACGTGCGTGCACGTAACGCGCACTCGTCCGCCGCCCGCGGCGGTGGCGATCACCGCCTGCGCGCGGCGGCCGTCGTGCTCGATCCGCTCGGCGCGGCACTCGGTGAACGTCGTCGCCCCCGCGGCCCACGCTCTCGGCACGTAGCTCAAGCCGACGTGCTGCTTGGCGGACGTCGGGCAGCCGAAGCCACAGACGCCGGAGCCGACGCAGCCGCGCGCGTTGCGCCAGATGAAGTCGCCCCTCCACCCCAGTGCGTCCGCACCGCGCTTGGCGATCAGCGCGTTGCGGCCGGCGCGGTCCTCCGGCACCTGCACGACGTTCAGCTCGCGCTCGACGCGGCGGAAGTAGGGGTCGAGCTCGGCCAGGCCGTCGAGCCCGAAGCGCTCGCCCCACATCGCGAGCACCGGGTCCGGCGTGCGGAAGCACGTGCCCGAGTTGATCATCGTCGTGCCGCCGACCCCCTTGCCGAGCGGCAGGATGATCGGCGTGTTCCCGACGGTCACGACCTGGCCGGCGTCGCGGTAGAGGATCGTCGACATCTCGCGCGGCCGGGCCGTGAAGTCGTCGGTCGTGAAGTGCCTGCCCTCCTCCAGCATCACGACGCTCATGCCGCCTTCGGCGAGCTCCTTCGCGAGCGGCGCGCCGCCGGCGCCCGTGCCGATCACGCACACGTCGCACTCGACCGAGCGCTCGTCCGCGATCCGCGCGCCGTCCTCCACCCGCGGCTCGACGGGCGGGTCCGGCGCGCCCCACTCGCGGTAGGCGTCGCCGGTGGTCGGGCGCACGCTCACGGGCGCCCGTCCCGCTCGCGAACCGACCGGCCGCGCTCGACGTTCGCCTCGGCGTCGTAGCCGATCAGGAGCATCACCTGGTCGTCGCCGTAGTAGGCGAGCTGCCCGAAGCCCTGCATCAGTTTCCCCAGCTGGCGCAGCTGCGGGAGCCGGTTCTGCTCGATCGCGCGCAGGTACTCCGCGCGCCGCTCCGGCGTGAGACTGCGCATCCTCGCCCCGAAGCCGAGCAGCCGCGGCCCGGTCTCGAGCGCGTACAGGAGCGTGCGCAGCGCGACCCGGTTGGCGCGTGGCGCGCGGCCCATCATGCGATCGAAGAACGCCACCGCGTCGGTCTCGCGCACGGGCGGTAGCACCGGCTCGGGCGCGACCACCGTGTCGGCGAGACAGGCGAAAATCGAGGCCTCGCGCGGAGAGAGCACGGCCAGTTGGGCCATGGCGGGACCCTACCTCTGATAGTCAGACAGGCCGTGCGCCGCCTGGTCCTGCTCGTCAGCGCGATCACCCTGCTCGACGTCGCCTTCTTCGCGGCGGTGGCGCCGCTGCTCCCGCACTACGTCGACGAGTTCGACCTCTCCAAGAGCGCCGCGGGCATCCTCACGGGTGCCTACGCCGCCGGCAACCTGGTCGCCGCGATTCCCGCCGGCTGGCTCGCCGGTCGCTGGGGAGTGAAGCCGACCACGCTCGCGGGCCTGGCCGGCCTGGCTGTCTCGAGCCTCGTGTTCGGGTTCGCGCAGGACATCTGGCTCCTCGACGCCGCCCGCTTCGCGCAGGGCCTGGCGAGCGCGTGCACGTGGGCCGCGGGCTTCGCGTGGGTCGTCGAACGCGCGCCGGCCGGACGGCGCGGTGAGGTGATCGGCACGCCGCTCGCCGCGGCGGTTGCCGGAACGCTCGTCGGACCTGTCCTCGGCACCGCCGCGGACGCGGCCGGGCCGGAGATCGTCTTCGCGGGCGTCGCGCTCCTCGCCGTCGCCCTGATCGTGCCGGCGTCGCGCGAGCCGGCGCCGCCGGGCGAGCCTGCCGACATCCAGCGGGTCGTCGCGGCCACGCGCATCCCGGCGGTCAGGCTCGGGTTCTGGCTCGTCGCGCTGCCCGCGCTCGCCGCGGGTGTCCTCAACGTCCTCGTCCCGCTGCGGATGGACGCGCTCGGTGCCGCCAGCGTCGCGATCGGAGGGACCTACCTCGTGGCCGCGACCCTCGAGACGATCGTCAACCCGCTGGTCGGCCGCTTCTCCGATCGCCGCGGCAGGCTCGTGCCGATACGCGCCGGGCTGCTCGCCGCGGCGGTGCTGCTCGTGTTGCTGCCGATCCCGGAGTCGGCCCCGGTCGTGGCTGTGCTCTTCGTGTGCACGGCGCTCACGACCGCAGCGTTCTGGACGCCGGCGATGGCGCTGCTCTCCGACGAGGTCGAGAAGGCGCGCGTGCACCAGGGATACGCGTTCGCGTTCACGAACATCGCGTGGTCGATCGGGCAGCTCGCGGGCAACGGCGGCGGCAGCGCGATCGCCCAGGCGACCGCGGACTGGGTCAGCTACGTCGCGGTCGCCGTTCTCTTCGCCGTCACGCTCGCGCGTCTGACGCGTCGGCCGGCGTAATACGCGATCGCTGCACCCACGAGCGTCAGCGCCACGCCGAGCCACGACGGGCCGGAGCTCCGCTCCGTCGCCGCGGGCTCATCTGTCGGTTCTAAGACAGGCGAGGTGTCGTCCTCCGAGATGCCCTGCGCCGGTGCCACCTCGGGCACGTCCTGGTCAGCCGCTTTCGGCTTTTCCTTCGGTGGTTTCGCCGTTCCGCCACCGTTGCCGGCACCAGCGGACCCGGGCGCCTCGCCGGCGCCGCTCGAGTCGGTGGCCGCTCGCGTTCGCTGGCGCGGCACGGCTGCGAACGGCAGTGGCTTGCGCTTCAGGGCCATCAGCGCCTGCGCGGTCACCCACACCGGCGTCTGCGCGCTCACGCGCGAGTAGTCGACACTGCCGTCGCCGTTCTGCCGCGCGCGCAGGTATCCGATCGGCGAGTTGCCGCTCTTGCGGAAGCGGCCGGGGTTGCGCCCGGCGGCGACGAGGCCCTGGACCGCGTAGGCGGTCGACTGCGAGTTCGAGCTGCGGCCCTCGAATTGCCCGAAGCCGCCGTCGCCGTTCTGTGCACGGCGCAGGTAGCCGACCGCGTCGTCGAGCGGGCCACCCCGCCCGGCCGCGGCCAGCGCCTGCATCGCCGCGCCCGTGTTGTCGACGTCGGACTGCGCGCTGGGCGACAGCCCGAACCCGCCGTCCTCGTTCTGCTGCCGCGCGAGCCAGCGCGCCGGCTTGTTCGTGCCGGCGTCGGCGGCGCGCAGCGCCAGGATCCCAAAGGCCGTGTACGAGATGAAGCCGGAGAACGAGTTGTCGGCGCGGCGATAGCCGTTCAGACGCGCGACGAAGTCGCGTCCCGCGAAGTCGCGCGCGTTCAGCCCAGCCGCCTCGACCACGAGAATCGTTCGCTCGACCTCCCCCACGTCGCGGATCTGGCGCGCGCCGGAGCGGATGTAGTCGATCGCGCTGTGGCCGCGCGCGCTCCACGTCGCGCGGATTGCGGCCACTCGCCGCGAGGCCGAGCGACGCCCACCCGGAGTAGAGCGCGCCCGACGCTGTGCCCGGCGTGCTTCCGAACCCGCCGTCCTTGTTCTGCGCTTTCGCCATATACGTGGCCGCGCGCTTGCTCGGGGACGCAGCGGATGCGCCGGCGGGCAGCGCGAGCAATAGGAGCACGGCGCCCGCGGCCGCTGCGGCGGGCGCCCAGCGCACCTCGAAGCGGCGCCGGTAGCGCGACAAAGCGCGCAACAGCCCGGGCCCGATCAGCAGGCAGAAGACGACGTTCCCGATCACGTGCGCGAGGTTGTACGGCAGCGAGCTGCCGCTCACCGCGATCCACGTGGCGAGGTCCTGCTCGGCCGCGAGCGTCCACTGGTACGTGTCCATCACCGCGCCGAAGCCCGCGCCGGCGACCGCACATGCGAGCGCGAGCGGCCAGCGGCCCAGCTCCCGACCGCGCGTCGCGCGTGCGAGCAGCGCGCCGCTGACGCCAACGCCGCCCCAGGCGACCATCTGCCACGGCGTCCACGGCCCGTGGCCCATGAAGATGTTCGAGACGACCGGGGTGATCGCGCCCACTGCGAACCCCGGCGCGCCGCCGAGCGCGTATCCCGACAGCAGGATGATGTCGGTGGTGGGCTTCACGTTCGGGAACGCCGCGAACGCGAGCCGCCCGACCACGGCGAGGCCGGCCATCGCCGCGACGAGCGCGAGCACGCGCGCGCTCGGGCGCGAACGCTCGTACCACGCGAAGCCCGCCGCGAGGACGACGGCGAGGACCGCGAACGACGCAAGCTGCCAGGTCATCGGACGAGCTCCTCGGCCAGGAGCGCCGCGCCGGCTTCGGGCGTGAGCGCGCCGCCGGCCCCGTCGAGGATGCGCGCGACGTCCGTGGCGAAATGCCTGCCGCCGGCGAGGACGCTCGCCGCCGAGCCGTCGGCGATCACGTTGCCTTGGCCCATCAGCACGATGCGCTCGGCCCAGCTCGCGGCGAACTCGGTGTCGTGCGTCGCGACGATCACCGCGAGACCGCGGCCGGCGAGCTCGCGAAGGCGCTGGCCGAGCACCTCCTTCCAGCCGCGGTCCATGCCGCGCGTCGGCTCGTCGAGGCACACGACCGCGACGTCGTCTCCCTCGAGCACGATCTCGAGCGCCAGGCGCTGGCGTTCGCCGCCGGACAGGTCGCGCGGGTGCTTCGCCTCGCGGCCCGCCAGCCCCGCGCGCGCGATCGCGTCCGCGCCGGCCTCGTCGGCCACGTGCTCGTGGATCAGGAAGTCGCCGGGGTTCTGGAGCAGTAGCGCGACCTCGCCGCCGCGGACGACGCGGCCGCGTGTCGGATCGACGAGGCCCTTGGCGTGGCGCAGGAGTGTGCTCTTGCCCGCGCCGTTTCGCCCCATCAGCGCAACCAGATCGCCCGGCCGCAGGTCGAGATCGATGCCGCGCAAGATCGCCGGCCCGTCGGCGATCTCGTGCCAGACGCCCTCGAACCGCAACGCGGGGCGGGCCCCCGCCTTCGGCGGGTCCGGCGCCGCGGCGCCGGCGGCCGGCGCCAGGCCCGCGCCGTGAATCCGGTCACGCGCCTCCTTGACCGACACGGGCGGCGGGCCGATTCCGGCGAGCGAGAACAGCCGCGCGGCCGGCGTCGCGAGCACGGAGCCGCGCTCGGTCGCCCAGTCGAGAAACGCAGCCGGTCCCGCGTCGAACACGACCCGCCCGTCCTCCATCGCAAGCACGCGGTCCGCCGCCGGCAGGCAGCGCTCGACGCGGTGCTCGGCCAAAAGGACGGCGGTTCCCCACTCCTCGTTCAGCCGCCGCAAGAGCCACACGAGATCGTCGCCCGCGACCGGGTCGAGCTGCGAGGTCGGCTCGTCGAGGACGAGCAGGGCTGGCTTGCCGGCGACGGCCGCAGCGAGCGCGACACGCTGCAGCTCGCCGCCCGAGAGCGTGTCGGTGCGACGCTCCAGGAGCTGGGCGACGCCCAGCTCGAGCGCAGCCTCCTCGACCGCGCGGGCGATCGCCGCCGCCTCGAGCCCCCGCTGCTCGAGCGGCAGGGCAAGCTCGGCGCGCACGCCGCTCATCACGACCTGCGTCTCCGGGTCCTGAAGGAGCGTCGCGCAGATCGCGGCGAGCTCGTTCGGGCCGTGGTCGCGGACGCTCATCCCGGCGACCTCGAGCTCGCCGTGCGCGTCGCCGCCGTGGAAGTGCGGCACTAGGCCGCACGCCGCGCGCAGGAGCGTCGATTTGCCGGAGCCGGACTCGCCGACGACGAGCGTGAACGACCCCGGCTCGAGCGCGAGCGTTAGATCCGCGAGCGCGTCCTGTGCGGCGCTCGGGTACCGGTAGCCGAACCCCTCGGCACGAAGCACGGGCTCAGGCATGCGCCACCCCCAACCGAGCACGCGTGCCTGCGAACGGCGCCAGCGCGAGAAGCGGCAGCAGCACGACCGCGGCGACGTCGGCCGGGGCCGCCGCGACCGTGATCGTCGGGTAGGGGTCGAAGCCGCCCGCCCCGGCCACGCGCGTAGCGACTGCGGTCACCGTGATCGCCCCCGCCGCCAGCGCCACGCGCACGTCGTGGCGCGACCACGGCGCCGCATAGCGCGGCGGCCGCTGCGCAGACGCGTACCCGCGCAGCTCGAGCGCCGCCGCGACGTCCACCGCCCGCTCGAGCGCTCCCGCGAGTGTCGCGCGCGCGACCGCTGCGCGCGCGGGCGGCTGCGGCCGGCAACGCGCCGCGTCGCCCATCCTGAGCGCGTCCCGCGCGAGCACCGGCGCGAGCCGCGTGGCGAGCGACGCGGTGAGCGCACTGCGGTACGACACGCGCCGCACGAGTCGCAGCAGGTCATCGGGATCGACGCAGGCAGAGAACAGAGCCAGCGCCAGCGCGAGCACGAACAGGCGCAGGCCGGCGGCGCCGCCGTAGGCGATCGCTTCGAGCGTGATCTCGATCCGATAGCCGAGCACCTCGCCGCCGCGGAACAGGAGCGTCGCCCCCTCGCGGTAGACGAGCGGGTTGATGATCACGATCAGGAGCACGAGCGGCACGGCGAGCCGCGCCGCGCGCGCGAGCTCCGCGCCGACGCCGGCCGCCATTCCGGCGAACGTCGCGGCGGCCAGGCCGCCCGCCAACACGAGCGGGCTGTCGTAGAGCATCGGGACGAGTGCGAGCGCCGCACAGAAGGACGTCGTCGCGCCGGCGCGGGCGGCGTGGAGCGGGCTCGGCCGCGGCTGATATGTGGGCACGAGCCTCATCCGCCGTCCTCCGGCAGCGGGAGCTTGACCGGCCCGTCTGCGGTCGCTGCGACGGCGAACGCGTTGCGCAGCGAGCGCGCGTCGAGGATGGAGGCCGCCGCCTGGACGCCGAGGTCGTCGAGCCCGGTCACGATCCACACCACGGCCTGCTCCTCGAGCGCGGTCGCGGCCACGAGGCCCGTCCCCGGGTCGGCGGTTTGCACGGCTTCGCCGTCCTCGTCGAGTAGCTCGAGCCGCTGGCCGTCATCGGTGAAGCGCGCGAACACCCCGCTCGCCTCCGGCCCCTCCTCGAGCAGGGCGGGCGTGCGCACGTCGCGCAGCTCGTCCCACGTCCCCACGACCACCCGGACGAGGTCCTTGCCGCCCGAGGCAGCGAGCTGCGACGAGCTGACACGCGCACCGACGCCGGTCAGCGCGTCCTTGACGGAGGAGCACGCCTCGTCGTCCGAGTCGGCGCACTCCAGTCGGACCGGCAGCCGCTCGCCCTCGAGACCGCTGCGGAACGGCTCGGGGTAGGCGCCGACGATCGCCGGGATGCGCTCCTTCGCGCTCCAGTCGCGGTTGTCCCACTGGATCACGTCGCCGGCGTGCACCTCCCAGTCCGCCGCGCCGCGGTCGGCCCAGATGCCGTTTACGTAGTAGAACCAGTCGCGCGTGCCGCCCCCGCCCCCGGAACCCTCGAGGCCGTCGATCGCCTCCACGAAATTGCCGCCGAAGCGCGTGTCGACGTCGTGCTGCGACTGGAGCAGGCGCATGACGCTCTCGTCCTCGTGCACCGTGTCGATCTTGTCGGCGGCCAGCTGCTCGTGGCCGAAGTCCTTCGTCACGCGGATGTCTGCGCCGCCGTCCTGCGCGTCGCCCTCGCCGAACCCGCACCCGCCGAGGCAGATGGCGATGGTGACGGCGACGGCGGCGAGGCGCGTCACTCGACGCGCACCCTCTCGGCGAACGAGCGGACGAAGCCGTCCTTCTCCGCGTACAGCCGGTGTGCGCCGGAGGCGAGGGCCAGCGTCGCGGTCCCGTCCGAGTCGGTCTCGGCCGTGCGGTTGCCAGCATGAACCGTCGCGCCCGCGAGCCGCGTGCCACGCCCCTCGTCGTCGTATGCAGTGACCCGCGCCGAGACGGTTCCCCCGCCCTCATCGCGCACTCGCAGTCCGAGCGTCCGCTGGCAGCCGCCCACACGGAAGACGCAGTAGAACCACGTCACCCGCACGCGCCGCTTGATCCGCCCGCTGCCGAAGGGCCCGCTCGGGTCGGCGGCGCCGGTCGTGCCCTGCCGGTTGCCGACCTTGTAGACCCAGCCCGAGTCGCCGCGATTCCGGTCGTCGCCAATTTTGCGCACGAACAGGCTCGCCGGGTCGCAGGAGCCGGAGAAGTCGCGCACCTTGAGCTTCGCCACGTCACTGCGCACGAGTGCAGCCAGCGGCGTCGCGCGGGGCACGCGGCAGCGGTGGTCACTCGCGCGTGTGCGCGTGCGTGCCGTGCCGACGGTCTCGCTCTTGGCCGTCCCGTCGCGGAAGACGACGAGCTGATCGAAGCGCGGCGCGCCGGTTGCGAGCGGCGCCGCCGCCCCCGCAAACGCGAGGACGGCGGCAATCGCAAGTACGGCTCGGGTCACCGTCGCCTGACCGTCTCGCAGTTGCGCTTGACGCGATCGAGCTGGTCGACGCGCGCGACGTCGTCGCCGCGGCCGCAGCGGATCTTGTCCGACGCGTCGTCGCCGCGCGAGTTGATCCTGTCGTCGCCGGCGCGGCCGGCAAACCGCTCCGGGTTGTCGGTGCCGCGCATGCGGTCATCGCCACGGGTGCCAATGGTCCAACCGGTCAGCCACCTGTCGCACTCCGAAGCGGAGTCCTCCCACACGCACAGGTGCAGCAGGTCCGTCTGGACGTCGCCGTTGCGGACGCCGCGGATGAACGGCCGGCTGGCCTCGTCGAAGGTGACACTCGCCTCGCCGTTCGCGTCGGTCATTACGCCGTCGGTGCCCTCCAACGTCACGCCGGCCGCAGGCATCACCTGGCCGTTGTCGTCGTATTCGCGGACGGTCACGTCCACCGGAGCGCCTGCCTGCACGACGCTCTCGGACAGGCCGAGCTCGAGCTCCTTGCCGACGTTCGAGCCGGTGTCGAGGTTCACGAAGTACCAGAGCACCTCGCCATGGGAGCGGTTGATCGGGAACTGATCGGCTCCGATCTCCGGCAGGACGTGATCGACCTTGTAGCTCCAAAACTGCGTGTCACTGCCGACGAAGCCGCCGATACCGCATACGAACTTGCCGAAGTCGAACTCGTCGCTGACCTGCACCGGACGCAGGTCGCGGGTGAATTCGGCCGCCTGGAATACAAGACCGAGGGCCGACGGGCCGTCGATCGTGTAGGTGTTGCTAGTGCCACCACACGCGGCGCTCGCCTCGTACGTCACAGAGTCGTGCACGTAGCGGAAGCCCGGGCCGATGTCGTGGCCGGCGGCCTCGACACGCAGCTTGGTGGTCACGGCATCGGCGATGGCGGGCGAAGCCGCCATCACCACGAACACGCACACGGCAAGAGCCGCGCGCTTCAGGGAATGGATGTGCATCAGAGGCACCCTTTCCTCGAGGGTTGACGTTGCCTGTGACCGGAGGCAGGTCTCCTGGCTCCCGGATTCGCCCTTCCGCGCCTTCCCGGGGTGCTGTCGCTCCCCAGTGGCTGCCATTGGCGGATGGCCTAGCCGGTCACAGTGGCGGGACCGCGCCGGATTTGCACCGGACTTCCCTTGACCACCGGTCGCCGCCCAGGATACACGCGCAACCCTCCAACTTCGCGCGCGCCCGAGCGTTCCAAGCACCGAGGACCAGGGCCGGGGCGTTCGCCGACTTGTCAATCGGAGGGCATGAAGAGAACGCCCTTCGGCGAGTGTGTCTCCGCCACCAGCCGAAGGCCCAACAGGAAGTACCCCCAAGGGAAGGGCGCTCCATGACGGGGCGCCCTTCCCGGTTTCAGCGCCGGTCGTGGACGGTGAGCACGGCGCCGACGAGGAGGGCCACGAGCACGGCCGTGGCCGCCGCGACCACCGCGAACGTCGTGTGGCCCTCCGCGTAGCCCGTCACCCGCGGCAGGCGCTCGAGCGCCAGCCAGCCGACCACCACGAGCGGCACAAGCATCGCCACCATCGCCGGCCACCACGCGTAGGGCTCCTCGCGCGTCGGGAGGGCGGCCCTCAGCCGGCCCGTCCGCAGCACCGCCAGCGCGGCGAAGCACCACGTCGGGGCGACGAGATACCCGCCGGCGACGTCGCTTGGGAAGTGCCAGTCGAGCGACATGATCGCGAAGCCAACCGCGACGGCGAAGAGTGCGCCGATGCTGCCGACCAGCGGCTTGAGCCGTGCGGGCACGACCATCACCGCCGCCAGCGACAGCGACATCGCCGCCGTGGCGTGCCCGCTGGGGAAGGCCTCGGCGGCGACGTCGAACTCGCCGAACGTCCCGCGTGGGTTCGCGAGCAGCGGCTTCAGCACCTGGCTCGTCACGTTCGCCCCCACCAGCATCACTCCGGCGGCGAGTCCCACGAACGGATAGCCACGCACGAACGCGATCGCGACGAGAATGAGCCCGATCAGCGCGAAGGGCTTGGGGTCGGCGAGGTTGGCGATGCTGTCGGCGAGCTCGGCGAGGCGCGGCCGCTGGAGCTCGCCAAAGCCGTGAAGTGCGCGCTGGTCGGCGGCGGCACCCGGCTCGGTCGTGTAGACGACCGCCAGCAGGACCAGGAAGGCGGCGACGCAGGCAGCCGCGGCCATCCAGAGCCGCCGGGGCGTATCCAGCATCCGTTCGAGGCTACTGAGCGCCCGCCGCGGCAATCGCGCCCAGGAAGGACCACGGCCGAGCCTCTAGAATCGCCCGTTCCCAGGCCGCCATCGTCTAGGGGACTAGGACGCCGCCCTCTCACGGCGGAAACCGGGGTTCGAATCCCCGTGGCGGTACTAGCTGCGCAGTCCGACAGCTTTGAGCACGGCCTGTTTTTTGCGGTCCGGGAATGCCTCCAGCCGTCGCACCTTCCCTCCGCGTAGAGTCAAGAGGTGGACAGGGGTGGTCTCGATCTCGACGCCGCTCTCGCGTCCCCGGCCAGACTGTCGGACGAACGCGACGACCTGGTCGCCCACCTCGAAGAACTCCTCCGGCACGACCTGAAAGTTCTCGAACGATTCGTCGTAACTCTCCATGAACTGCCGCACCGCGCGGGCTCCCCGATGGGTCCCGGCGTTCATGCCGCCCTCGGGAAACACAAATTCGACCTCACGATCCACCGCAGCGAAGAACGCCGTGTAGTCGCGTTTGTTCATCGCCTCGTAGGCACGCCGTGCGGTCTCGACGTTCTCCTGCGACATCGCCTACTCCCGCAGGCCCACGGCTTCGAGGGCTTCGTGACGCTCTTGGTAGAGGGTGACCCGAACGATCTTGCCGTCGCGGAACGTCCATAGGGAGGTGAAACGCGCCGTCACTTCCATCCCATCGCGTCCGCGGCCGTATCCGATGAGCGGCGTGATCAAGTGTCGCCAGCCTCGATGAACTCCTGCGGCTCGATCCGAACGGATTCAAGGGCCTCGGCGAGATCGAGTTGCCGGAACTCATCGCGTCCATACACCCCTCGTTGTGGACCGACCGAACGCGACCAATCGAATTCGCAGTCGGGCGCGGCGTGTTTCAGCGCCCCTTCCAGAGTCTCGGTCGGTGTAGGCGTCCAGCGCGGCCGCCAGGCTATCTCGACGTTCGCTTGCGACATTGCCTCAGGAGTATCGCCCACCTTGACGCCTTGCGCTCCGCCCCGGGAGGACATGCCCGAGCTTCACTTCGTCTGCGCGCGACAAATGCGCCGACAACAAGCCCCTGACGCATGCGGTCGAGAGCGGTACATCAACCCGCTCGCCGCCGAAGGTGCCGCACAACTAAGCGAAGCCGGAACGACTTCGAATCCCCGTGACGGTACCTCTGCAGCCCGTCCGGTCTTACGTGACGATTCACGCGGTAGTCCGCCTGCTTCGTGTTGGCGTGTCCACAATTGAGCCTATGACGACCAACTACCAGCGCCCCGGGTGGTTCACGAAACACGTCTTCAACCCGAGCGTCGCAGGACTGACACGCCTCGGCCTCAGCCTTGCGGGCTCCCGCGTCCTCGAGGTCCGCGGCCGCAAGAGCGGTGAGTGGCGGCGCACACCAGTAAATCCGCTCGAGTTCGAGGGCCAGCGGTACATCGTGGCGCCGCGCGGCGAGACACAGTGGGTGCGCAACCTACGAGCGAACAGTTCGGGGCGCTTGCGAAAAGGCCTCAGAACGGAGGAGTCCACCGCCACCGAGGTTCCCGACGAAGAGAAGCTGCCGCTTCTTCGCGCGTACCTGAAGAAGTGGGCCTGGGAGGTTGGCGCGTTCTTTCAGGGTGTCGGTGCCGACGCGGCCGACGAGGACCTGCGCCTGATCGCACCGCTGCACCCGATCTTCCGGATCTCGCGCCGTCGCTAGCGCTGCCGTCCCGAATGCGAACCGACGTCTCGTCGGCTGGCAGGCGCCGACTACCCGGGGTCGCCGCCGGTTTTGACGCAGCTCCGCGCCCGCGGCGGCGCTGGACGCCGTGGCCACAACGGGGACGAAAAGTGCAGCGAAACCGCGCATAGGCCGATTTCGCGCGCATGCGCGCAGCCGGACTCGCCTTGGTTCTTGGGGTTGGCCTCCTCCTGCCCGCGGCCGCTGACGCCAGCCGCGCGAACGTCGCCGCCCTCCAGGTGGCCATGCGCGCGCTCGGGCTGTACGGGAGCTCGGTCGACGGAATCGCGGGGCCTCTGACCCGCGGCGCGGTGCGCACCTACCAGCGCCGCCACGGCTTGCAGGTGGACGGCATCGCGGGACCGCGCACGCGCCACGCGCTCGGGCGGCGCGGCGGGCCCCGGCTCGGCAGCCGGAACATGCACAAGGGCATGCGCGGCTGGGACGTCGCCGCCCTCCAGTTCCTGCTCGCCAGTCGTGGCTACGGGCCGGGCGGATACGACGGCGGCTTCGGGCCGAACACCAAGGATGCCGTTCTCCGCTACCAAAGAGCTGTGGGGCTGGCCGTCGATGGCATCGCGGGTCCGGCGACGCTGGCCGCACTTCGGCACCGGCGCGTGTACTCGACTCCGGGCGACCCGGTGCGGTTCCTCCGGCCGATCAGCGCAACGATCACCGATGGCTTCGGATGGGTCAGTGGACGCCAGCACACCGGGCTCGACATGCCGGCCGCATATGGCAGGCGCGTCGGCGCCGCGGGCCGTGGACGCGTGGCCTTCGCCGGCTGGAACTCGGGCGGCTACGGCAACCTGGTCGTCATCAAGCACCGGCTGGGCTTCGAGTCGTGGTACGCACACCTGTCGAGCATCGCCGTGTCGCCGGGACAATGGGTCGTCGGCGGCAACACGATCGGCTACGTCGGCTCGACCGGCCGCTCGACCGGGCCGCACCTCCACTTCGAGGTCCGGCACTTCGGCACTCCGATCGACCCGAGGCCGCGGCTGCTCACGGCGGCGGCCGCGGGGCTGCCGAAGCAGGGCGCTCGCCGGCTCACCTGTCGCCCGAACGCAGACGCCCGGCGGACCAAGGATGCCGATCCGCCGGTCGCTCGCTTCGGCCGCTGTCCGTAATCTCAGGGCACGGAGTTAGTCCGCGCCGCGCTGAGCGAAGATTCGGGAGCTCGGCCGCGCCTCGCGCTTCAGGGTGCGCCGGTCGAACGCGAACAGGCCGAACTTGGCCGCGAAGCCCTCGGCCCACTCGAAGTTGTCGAGGAGCGACCAGTGGAAGTAGCCGCGGACATCGGCGCCGTCGGCGATCGCGCCGTGCAGCGCGCTCAGGTAGCCGCGGAGGTACTCGGCGCGCTGGTCGTCGCTCGGCGTCGTCGATCCCGTTCTCGGTCACGTAGACCGGCTTCCCGTAGGAGGCGGCCTCCTGCACGACGTCGGCCAGCCCCGCGGGTCGATCTCCCACCCGAAGTCCGTGCACGTCGTCGGGCACTCCGGGCCGGACGGGTTGCCGGTACCGCGGAACGTGATCTGCGGGATGAAGTCGAATAGCGGGATGCGGTCGGTCACGGGCTCGGTCTTCTCTGCATAGGCCGGCGAGTAGTGGTTCACCCCGACGAAGTCGGCCTTGTCGCGGCGCTCGGCGTGCACCTCCCCCGGATCTTCGACGCCGTCCACGTCCGTGTCGTACCACCCGTTCACCGCCGTCTCGAAGAACGTCCGGTTGAAGATCTGGTCGGCGTGGGCTGCCGCCGTCACATCGTCCGCGTTAGCGGGATCGCCCGGCCGCCAGTCGGCCAGGTTCACGACGAACCCGACGCGTGCGCGCCGGTCATGCGCGTGAATCGCGTCGTAGGCGGCCGCGTTCGCCAGCGCGATGGTCTCCAGTGCTCTGATTGCGGCCGCGTAGTTGAGGACCGCCGGCGCCTTCACCCCCGTGACGCCGGGAACCGACACGAACCCCTGCGAGACGGTCACGAGCGGCTCGTTCACGGTCGCCCACAGCGCGCACATGCCGGCCCAGCTTCCACGCCGCGTATGCCGCGAACTTGCGGAACTCCGCCACCGTCGAGCGGTCGAGCCAGCCCGCCCGCCTCAGGTCCGCGCGGCACGTCGTCGTCGGGACCGACGCCCTCGAAGGCTTCGCGAACCGCGATCGGGTCATGGATCCAGACGGGCAGCGTGAAGTGGTTGAGCGTGAGCATCACGCGCAGGCCCCGGTCACGCGGCGCCGCGCAGAATCCGCGCGTAGCGGCGGACCGCGGCTGTGTTCGCGAGCTCGTCGAGCTGTCGCAACTCGCGCTTGGACACCCGGCGTCCGGTCCTCACCGATGCCGTCGAGCGCGGGAAGATCCGGCTCCACTCGATGCCCAACCGGATCGCGTTGTTGTCGAGCCGGTTGCGAGCAGATCGAGATCCTTTCGGCCACCGGCGCCAGAAGCCCGGGCCGCGCTCGACGCGATCGCCGCTCACGACGCCGTCCTCGATCAGCTGTCGGTCATGCGTGAAGACCCACCAGTCGCTGCGCCGGTCGGCGTTCGCGGGCTTGCCGCCCGCCTCTACCTGGAACCCGGCACTCGCGGTCCCCCACAGGAAGCCCTTCGGAAATCGGTCGTGGGCCTGCGCAGGGGCAGACCAGGAGGAGCGAGGCGAGGGCTGGGACCAGTAGCCGCCTGATGGTCCGAGTGTAAGGGTCCGGCCTAGCCAAGCTCGCGAGCGGCCAGTAGCAGGCCCCACCGAGCACGACTGCCGCCAGCTCCGGGCCTGCGGCGATCACGATCCCCCACTCTCCGAAGGCGGGCGTAGGTAATGTCGCGGCGTGGCTGCGCCAACTCGAAAGATCCTCGCTCGGCTCTTCCACTTGGCATGTATCGGGCACGAGCCGCCTCCGGGCCCGCAAGACTGGTCGACGTCGAGTTCTCAGCGGCCTCCGCGACCGCCGACCGCCTTCTTGCCCGTCTGGCGCCCCATGTGGACCTCCGCGGCAAGACCGTCCTCGACCTCGGGTGTGGAAGCGGAAGCGCTGCCATCGCAATCGGACAGGCGGGAGCAGCGCGTGTCCTTGGCGTCGACATCAGGCCGGTAGAGCTCCTCCCCGGATCCGGGAAGGGGAATTCGCCGAGCTGGCCGGAAGGGTCGAGTTCCGTCAGATCGCAGCGGATGGCTCGGGCCTCGGCAACGAACGCTTCGACGTGGTCGTGTCCAAGGACACCTTCGAGCACATCGCCGACCCGGCTCGGTACGTGCGGGTGATCGAGGATCACATGGACGACGGCGGCGACGTGGTGATTGCGTTCGGTCCGCTGTGGAAGTCGCCGTGGGGTGGCCATCTCCGGTTCATGACGAGTGTGCCGTGGGTCCACCTCGTGTTCCCGGAGGACGTCATCTTGGCCGAGCGGCGGCGCTTCAGGTACTGGGAAGCCGCCGTCACCCGACTGGACGACGTCCCCGGTGGGCTCAACCGCATGACGTTGGCGCGATTCGAGTCGGTGATGGCGGCCAGCCGCCTCGCGTGTCGCAGGTACGAGCTTGACCCGGTGAGGAGCTTGCGTGGGGGCCCGGCCGGAACGGCGGTGATGCGCGCGGCCCGGCATGCGCGCCTGCGCGAGTACCTCACGGCGTACGTGTTCAGTCTCTGGCGTCCGCGCGACCTGGCCGCCCAAGCGCGCTGACCCAGCGACCACGGCGTCGCGCGACAACTGAGGCCTGACGCATGCGGTCGAGAGCGGTCGAGAGTGGCTCATGCGACCGCTTCGAGCCGAATATTCCGCATAAGCACGCCGAACGTGAACGACTTCGAATCCCGTGGCGTCCTACTTCGAGCCCGCTCGAATAGCAAACCTTCTCTGGGCCGTGTGCTATTACGGCCCGCAGTGCGTGCGCCGTTGAATTCCCACCACGAACGCTCGCTCCTCGCGGAGGTGGGCCTTAGTCACGGTGCCCTTGCAGCCACGACCGCCGCACCACCCAAAGCGCTCCTGGCCGTATGACGACCGGCGCCGCCCGGGGACGCCGGCTGCTCTACGTGGGCACGCTACCGCCGCATCAGGGCGGGACCGCGATCGTCGCTGCGCAGTTGCTGCCGGCACTGGCGAAGCTGGGCTACCGGATCGAGACGATTGCGCCAATCACGCAGGCGGCCCTGGGTTCAGGCGATCCCTTCGCGGAGCGCAACGGCGATATCGAGGTCAGCCGTTTCGTCGTCCCGTACCTCGACGTCTCACCGGATTCGCCACCGCCCGAGGACTATCGACGGCGGGAGCAGCAGTCGAGCAGGCGGCTCGTCACCGCCTCTATTGAGCGCGAGCGCCCGGATCTCATCCTGATCGGGAGAGAGTCCTTCGGCGCCCACGTCGTCCCCGTCGCCCGCGCCCAATCGGTCCCGAGCGTCGTTCTGATCCAGGGAGCCACGACGATGGGGATCGTCAACGGCAGCTATCCCCCGCACCTCGCCACTCAGCTGCTCGACAACTTGAACCTGGCGGACGTCGCTGTGACGTCGGCGCCTCACATGCGGCGCACGCTCGCCGGATTGGGCTTGCGGCACGTCGAGATCGTTCCGAATCCGGTCGATCTGGAGCGCTTCCGGCCCTTGCCGCACTCGTCCAGGCTGCGGGCCCGGCTCGGTGTCCCAAACGGCGCCGTCGTCGTGGCGCATCTCTCGAACCTCAAGGCGCTCAAGCGGCCGCTCGATTTGGTCGACGCGGCCGAGGTCGCCTTGGCGCAGGACAACGGCCTGGTGTTCGTCATCGTGGGCGACGGCCCCTGCCGCACGGCCGTCGAGGACGCCTGCGCGGCGCGCGGCATCAGCGGGGCCTTCCGGTTCCCGGGGTGGGTGGCCCACGAAGAGGTCCCCGAGTACATCAACGTCGCCGACATCGTGGTCATGCCCTCTGCCGGAGAGGCCCAGGCGCTGGTCTACCTCGAGACCCAGGCGTGTGAACGGACGCTCATCGCGAGTGACATACCGGCGGCCCGGGAAGTGGTCGACCACGGTCGGACCGGCCTCCTGTTCCGCACTAGGGACACTGCGCATCTCACGGAAATGCTGCTCATGGCGGCGCGCGACCCCGCCTTGCGCGCGAGGATCGGACGGAGAGCTCGCGAGCGGGTGGCGGAGCATGGTCTCGACCGAGTGGTCGCCGCTTACGACGAGCTGCTCGAGTCTGCGGCTACGCAGGGAGTGGTGCGGTGACAGCGCTGGTCTCGGTCATCGTGCCCAACTACAACTACGGCCGTTACCTCGAGCGCGCCATAGAGAGCCTCGCCCTCCAGACCCATCCTGCGATCGAGCTATGGCTCGTCGACGACGCGAGCTCAGACAACTCGCGCTCCGCAATCGCCCGGGTCGCCGAGCGATTCCGCGCTCGCTTTCACTCCATCGAGACGATTCTTCGGAACGAAAACACGGGCAAGCTGGCGTGCATCAACGCAACGCTCGAGCGGACTCGGGGCGAGTTCGTCCTCGTTCTCGACGCCGACGACTTGCTTGCGCCCGGGTTCCTCGAGAAGTCGCTTCGCGCCTTGAGCGCACATCGGCGGCGGAACCCTTCGGTGGCATTCATCTACACGAACTGCCAGCTCATCGACTCGCGCGAACGCGTGCTCGGGGTAGGGAGGTCGCTCCCCTGGGATCGCAGCCTTCTCGAACGCTCGAGCTACATACCCGGTTGCGCGGTAACCCTCTCCGCAGCCTTGCGGGCCGCAGCGCCGTTCGACGAGTCGATCCGCGTCGGGACCAAGCACCACGTCTACCTCCAGCTCTGCACGGCCGGCTGGGAGGGGCGCCACCTACCCCGCCAGCTCTTCTCCTACCGCCTCCATGCCAGCAACCTGTCGGGCATCGGACGGCGGTTGCTACCCACTGCCGGACGAAGGGCCAACATCAACCCTCTCCTCGGCGACCATTGGCCCACCGCGACGGCCGAAGCCGCGCGGTCGGACCCGTAGGTCGGTTACGAATCTGCCGCTAGCTCGCGCGCGAGACCGTCAGCCGAGCAGCGGCGCGAGCGCGTCCCAGTTGCGCGCGTGGTCGCGCCCCACCGTGAGCCTGCCAGACCTTCGCGCGCGCAGGACTCCGCACAGCAGGCGGCGCGGGTCGCCGCGACTCCGAGCTTGCCCACCACGTCGCGCATCCCGTGCTGGAGGACGAACTCCATGCCCTGGTAGATGCCGACTCCCACGATCGCCTCGCGGATCAGGGTCGAGACGGCGCTTCGGCGCGGAACCGGCTCGAGCGAGGCGTGCCGTGCCGAGCGATCGCCGGCCGATCACCAGGTGGCGCAGCGGCTGAGGCTGAGACTCGACCCGGTCGGCGAACGCCTCGAGGTCGAGCACCAGCTTGGGGTGGAACTCCATGCGATCCATCCGCCGCACAGCGCCGTCGGGAAGGGTCGCGGCGTCCGTCGGGTTCACGGCTATCCGGAGCGGAAACGGGTGAGCCCTGCCGCGGCGATCGATCAGGGGGCTGTCCTCGGACAGCAGCCGGACGCCCTCTTCTCGCAGCGCGCGCAGGGCCAGCGTGCTCTTGCCCCCGCCCGAAGGCAGCATCACGGCGACGGCTCCCTGGCCGCCGCTGAGCGCCGAGCGCGTGCAGCCGCGTCAGGCCACGCGCCTCGAGGTGCTCGCCGATGCGCGACAGGAGGAAGTGGTAGACGGCCTCGTGCACGAGGTGGTCGTCCTCGCCCTGAACGACCACCCGGCCCGTGGCGCGGTCGAGGACGGAGACCGCCCGCCCGAAGTAGTCCACGATCGTGCGCTCGCCGTCCTGGTAGACGACGTTGCGCGGAGTCACGAACGAGGCCACGCCGTCACCGAGCGCCGTCGAAGTCGGGCGGCCGGCGCTCGATCGTGACCTCCACGTCCGCGGACGGCGCCCCTGCCGCCGGCCGCTCGAACCAGGCGAAATCGAGGCGAACCTGATCCACGACCTCCGGCCAGTCGCCCCCCACGGCGATACCGAGCCCGTGGACCTCGAGCCGTGTGCAGCCTCGCGAAGATCCGTCTCCACGGCCCATCATCGCCAACTAGGATCGCCGCGTGGATCGCACGGCTCGTGCTGACGGCGATCGTCCCCGCGACGAACGGGCCGGAGACCCTCGAGCGCGTCAGGGCGGCGATCGAGGAGGCGGCGGCTCCGCCGGAGGAGATCCTCGTCGTGAACGAGCCGTCCGCAGGCGGGGCCGGCGGAAGCACGCAACGCCGGAGCACAGCGCGCGTCCGGCGACGTGCTCGTGTTCGTCGACGCCGACGTGATCGTCCACCGCGACGCCTTCGTCCGCATCCGCGCCGCCTTCGAGTCGGATCCCGGGCTGAGCGGCGTGTTCGGCTCCTACGACGACGAGCCCGGCCGACGACGGCACGGTGTCCGCGTTCCGGAACCTCCTGCACCATCACGTCCACCAGGCCTCCCCCGGGCCGGCCAAGACCTTCTGGGCCGGGCTGGGCGCGATCCGCAGGGACGCCTTCCTCGGCATCGGCGGCTTCGACGAGGCTTACGGCGTTCCCTCGATCGAGGACGTGGAGCTCGGGTTGCGCCTCACCGACGCCGGCCACCGAATCGAGCTGGCGCCCGACATCCAGGGGAAGCACCTGAAGGGCTGGACGCTGCCCGGGATGATCCGCTGCGACGTCCAGCACCGCGCCGTCCCCTGGCTGACGCTGCTCCTCAGCGCGCGGACGTCTGCCGGCGGCGCTGAACCTGAGCTGGCGCCACCGCGTGAGCGCCCTCGCGAGCGTCGGCCTGGCCGGGGCCGTGGCCGCCCGCCGCTACCGCGCCCTCGCCCCGGCGGTCGCGCTGCTGGTCGCGCTGAACCACGCCTTCTACCGGCTCCTCTGGGAGAAGCTCGGACCGCGCAAGGCCGCGCTCGGCGTGGGGCTCCACGTGGTGCACCACCTCTCCGCCGTAGCCGCGTCGCCGCTGGCCCTCTGGGTCTACCTGCGCGCTCGCCGCGTGAGCCGCACCATGAGCGACGACGTCCTCGTGCTGGGCGGCGGGCCGGCCGGGCTCACGGCGGGCTACATGCTCGCCAAGTCCGGCGTGGCAACCGCCGTGGTCGAGGCGCAGGGACAGGTCGGCGGACTGGCGCAAACCGTGGAGATCGACGGCTACCGCTTCGACCTCGGTGGCCATCGCTTCTTCACGAAGAGCCCGGAGGTCGAGACGCTCTGGCACGAGTTGATCGGGGAGGACTTCCTGCTCCGACCGCGCCGATCGCGGATCTACTGGCAGGGCAAGCTTCTCGAGTACCCGCTCGAGGCTCGCGACGTGATCCGAAAGCTGGGCCCTGTCGAGCTCCTCCGGGCCGGCCTCTCATATGCGTGGGCGAGGGCGACGCCGAATGGTGCGGAGCAGACCTTCGAGGACTGGGTGTCGAACCGCTTCGGCCGCCGTCTCTTCGAGCTGTTCTTCAAGTCGTACACGGAGAAGGTCTGGGGCGTGCCGACCACCGAGATTCGAGCCGAGTGGGCCGCGCAGCGCATCAAGGGCGTCTCCTTCTTCACGGCCGCTCGTTCGGCGATACGGGGGAACGACCGGAGGAAGGTCAGATCTCTCATCCAGGAGTTCCACTATCCGCGCTACGGCCCCGGTCAGATGTGGGAGGCGATGGCGGGGTCGATCCAGGAGAACGGTGGGCGCGTCAACCTCAACGAACCCGTCGTGCGGCTCGAGATCGACGGTCGAGAGAGTTCGGGCCGTCGAGACGACCGCCGGCCGCTACGAGCCGCATCACGTCATCTCATCGCTTCCGCTGCGGACGACGGTCTCGATCGCGGATCCCGCGGCCCCGGATCACGTGCAGGCCGCCGCCCGGGGACTTCGCTATCGGGACTTCCTCACCGTCGCCCTGGTTCTCGACGGAGAAGACCTCTTCCCGGACAACTGGATCTACATCCACGAGCCCGGAGTTCAGGTCGGACGGATCCAGAACTACCGGTCATGGAGCCCGTGGATGGTCCCCGATCCCGACAAGGCGTGTGTCGGGCTCGAGTACTTCTGCTTCGAGGGCGACTCGCTGTGGACGAAGTCGGATGACGGCGCTCGTGGACCTGGCGACGAAGGAGCTGGCCGCGCTGCGGCTGGCCGACCCGTCGAAGGTGGAGCGCGGCTACGTCGTTCGCGTCCCGAAGGCATATCCGATGTACGACGCGGAGTACGCGGAGAGGGTTGCGACGATCCGCGAGTGGCTCGATCCGATCGAGAACCTCCAGCAGGTCGGGCGCAACGGCCTGCACCGCTACAACAACTCCGATCACTCCATGCTGACCGCGATCCGGGCGGTCGAGAACTACATGCGGGGCGCCGGCCATGACATCTGGGCGGTCAACGCCGATTCCGCCTACCACGAGGAGGCCACGGCGGACGAGCATCCGTACCGGGCCGCGCCCGAGACCCCCGCGATGGCGGAGTTCCTCGCCCTGCGTCGCTAGTTGGCCGGCTCGCTCTTGCCGCGAAGTCGGCCGGCGACCGCCCCGAGCACGTAGACGAGCCCGGCAGACCCAACGAGCCACGCTTCGGGGGCCACTTGAAGCGAGTAGCGCGGCATCCCGCCGTGTGTCAGCACGGTCGCGATCAGGATCAAGAGGCCCACCCCGATGAACGTCGCCGCTGCCGGGCGCGACGGCCCCGGCACGAACAACAGCACGAGCCCGGCGAGTAGGTTCGCGGTCACCAAGAACCAGAGCGACGTGAGGCTGCCCGAGACGCGCAAGAGCGCCTCCGAGGTATCGCGCGGGACGGCGGGCGCTTCGCCCAGGCGGGTAGGCAGCGCAGATTCGTCGAGCTGCTCAATCGAGTCGCCTAAACGCGTCACCGACGTACGCAGGTATTCCCACGGCGCTTGTTTGATGGCGTTCGTCGCGAGCCGCCTCTGAATGTCGAGCGCCTCGTCGCTGTCGTAGCCGCGAAGCGAGAGCTCGGTATAGACGTAAGAGCTCGGCCTGAGGCCCGGCTCGGACAGGGCGGTGGCCGTCAGTTCGCTGACGAGCGGCCCCTGGGGATCGTCGAGCGGGACCGGAAGGCCTTCGACCTCGAACGCGCGGTTGAACAAGGTAATGCCGAGCTGATTGCTCATGCGCGCGTCGCCGTAGTCGATCGCGTTGCGCGCAACGAACGGCGTCACCGTCACCACCATGGCGGCCACGACGACCCCCGTCGCAAGCAGCGTCCGGCGGAGGTCGCGAGATGAGAAGGCGAATGCGACCGGAGCCGCCAGTATCAGCGCTTGGCCGACGGGTTTCACGTAGGCGGCACATCCGAAGAGCACTCCGGCCAGGACGAACACGCGGTAGTCGTCGCGCCGAGCGGCCGCCCCAATCGCCAGGACGGCGGCTCCCGCGAACGCAACCAGCCCGAACAGGAAGTCCGCGAGGATCACGTCCTCGAGGTCGACCAACGGCGGGGAGAGCGCCGCGAGGGCGCCAGCGAGAACTCCGGCAGCCGGCCAGAACAGGCGCCAGCCGAGCACCACGAGCGCGGCCGCCAGACCGACCCCGAGCAGATGCTGGACGATCACGGCCGCGTCCTCAGTGCGGCCGGGCAGGAGCCCGACGAGCCAGAGGAAGACGGGGTAGCCGGGTGTGCGGAACATCCCTTCGAACTCCCCGCTGGAGATACGCTCCGCCAGAGCCAGATAACCCCGGCTGTCGCCACCCGGGAACGGCTCCGCGCGGACGAAGAACAGCGGCACACGGACAGCCAGTGCGAGGCCGCCGATGATCGCGATCCAGGTCCGCTGAGACCGAAGCGCGCGTGGCGGTGATGCCCATAGGGCGCGCAGGTGGTCGCGCCAGCGCGCAACGAGCCGGAGACGCTTGTTCGCTCGTGTGTTCAAGAGCGTCGGTCCGCGCGGTCCATCATTTTGTTGCGCAGCTCGCTCAGCGATAGCTCTCCCGCCAGCCGCGGGCGGGATCGTGTCCGAGCGCGCGCTTGAGCCAGGCGTCCAGTGGCGACGAGTAGAGGCACTGCCGAAGGTAGCCCTTGCGGGCCTCCGCCAACCGTCGGCGGATCTCCGCCCGGGGTACGCCGTGCTTGCGCAGGATGCGGCGAGTCTCGCGCAGGTGGGTGCGCCGCGGGAGATGAGTTGTGAGTCGGTAGCCGGCGCGGTGATCGCGATAGACGTAGAGGCACTCCTGAATCGCGCCGAACCGCGCTCCGGCCTCGGCCATCGACCAGGGGAAGTCGAAATCGTCGGGACCCACGGAGTTGAGCGACTCGTCGATGCCGCCGATCGAGAGCGCCAGCTCCCGGCGCCAGCACAGGAGGTGCTTGACGGGCGCATGGACGAAGAACGTTTCAAGGCGAACGTCGGGCTCTGCCGGCATGACTTCGCTGATCGGCCGGCCGTCGTCGTCGATCATGCGGCGCGCCGAGTGGAAGAAGTCGACGTCCGGACGAGTCGCGATGTTGCGCTCGAGTATCTCGACCGCCTCGGGCGCCCACAGGTCGTCGGCGAGCAGGATCGAAGTGAACTCCGTCTCGGCCGCGCGCATTCCGGTGTTCAACGCGCCCGCGAGCTTGCGGCCTTCCTCCTCCACCAGCTCGATCCGGGCGTCCGCCGCCGCTTCGCCGAGCTGGGCCTGCATCTCCGCTCGGGCACCCCGTGGGTGAATGACCAGCGCCCGCCAGCGCGGCGAGCTCTGCGCGAGGAGCGACCCGACGGCTTCCCGCAGGTACTCCGGCACGTACTGCTTGACCGGGATCAGCGCGGTGACAGCGGGCGCGTGCGTCACAGCGCCGGTACCTCTTCGAGCAGGGGCGCGACGAAGTCGCGAATGCGCTCCGCCGTTCTTTCCGTCGTGAACTCGCGCCGGCAGGCGAGGGCACGCTCGCCGGCCGCGGCAATCGCGGCGCGGTCGGCGGCGATGCGGCCGACCTCCTCGATGTCGTCGACCACGAAGCCGATGTCGAACTCCTCGATCCGCTCGACGATGCCGCGGTAGTGCGGAAAGCAGACCACCGGGATCCCGCCGTGGAGCCATCCGCACACCGACTTGGTCGGCATGCAGACCGCAAGCGTGGCGGACTCGTTGTGCTCGGCCGCACGCAGGTCGTGGAACACGCCCATTAGGTCGTAGCGCGAGATCAGCTCCGACAGCTCGGTACCGGGCCGGTGCGGCACCGTGGCGTGGCAGTGGTAGTCCTCGACCTCCTCCGACAGTGCGCGGTAGGGGGCTAGTGAGAGGCCGAACTTCTCGAGGTCGTGGAAGTGGGAATGGACCACCAGCCCCTGCGAGACGAGGCTACGGATGATGTCGCCGTACCAGCGTCCGTGGTCAGGCTGGTCGTCGGCGGTCCCCACGAGCGCGATGTGCGTCCTGCCGTCCGAGGCCGAGAGCTTCGGCCTGCGGGGGGGCGATCGTAAAGCCGGGGAAGGCGTAGGGAATGATCAGCGCGCCGGCCAGGTCCAAATCGTGGCAGCGCTCGTAGTAGTCGCGCAGTGCTTCGCTGATGAAGATGTGCCCGTCGCTCGCCTCGAGTGCCCGGCGCTCGAGCTGCGAACGAGGCGTCGCCCGGAGCCGCGCCCGTGAGTGTGGTGATCGGGTCGCGGCACTCGAAGACCACCGGAATGCCGGGCCCCACCAGCTCGCGCGCCATCAGCGTGAGGTCCTCGTGGTTGTAGTACATGACGTGCACGAGCTCGGGCCGATGCCGCCGATGGCCTCAGCAAGCCGCGCCCGCACCGCGTCGCTCCCGGCGTCTTGGGGAAGCCGATCGGAATCCCGGCATCCCTCCTGGATCCCGTCCTGCACGGCTCCGCTCCCCCCTTCCCCCGCGTACGCGACACCAGGTCGAAGTGCTCCCCGAGCGCGGCCAGGTAGTCGATGTGGACCCATTTGAAGCGCGAGACCACGGCGAGCACTCTCGGGCGGCGGGCCGACACGCGCCAACTACACCACAGATATCGTGGCCGGACGCTTGTACGGAATCGCAGGCATAGTCAGGTGACGCGCGTGCCGCAACTCGGGCAGGCGCCAGCCAGGGCGACCCAGGCGGCCCTGCGGGTGGAGGGGCTGTCGAAGTCATTCGCGATCCCCCGCCATCGCGTGTGGACGCTCAAGGAGCGGGTCAGGCACCCGATCGTGAGCTTCGGCCACGACCGGTTCGAGGCGCTCCGCGACATCTCGTTCGAGGTCGCGCCGGGAGAGTTCTTCGCGGTGATCGGGCGCAACGGCAGCGGCAAGAGCACCCTGCTCCGCTGCATCGCCGGGATCCACGAGCCCGACAGCGGGACGATCGAGGTCGACGCCCGACTGGCGCCGTTCATCGAGCTGGGAGTCGGCTTCCATCCCCAGCTCGCCGCGAGGGACAACGTCGAGGTCGCCGGCACCCTAATGGGGCTGCGGCCGGCGGAGGCCCGGCGCCGCTTCCAGCGTGATCAGCTTCGCGGAACTGGAGGAGTTCGTGGAAATGCAGCTGGGGACTTACTCCTCCGGGATGCAGGTGCGGCTGGCCTTCTCCACCTCATTCCAGGTCGACGCCGAGGTGCTGCTCTTCGACGAGGTCCTTGCGGTCGGGGACGAGCTCTTCAAGAACAAGTGCATGGACACCTTCGAGCGCCTGATCGCGCGCGGGCACACGATCATCTACGTGACGCACGCCCTCGACACCGTGAGCGCGTTCGCGGACCGGGTGCTGCTCCTGGAACGTGGCCGCGCGGTTGCACTCGGCGAGCCGGAGGCGGTGCTTGAGGAGTACGCAAGACGCAACCGCGAGCACGAGGACAGCCAGGCCGCGGCACCTGCCCCGGTGGAGACCACCGGCGTGGAGGTTCCGGAATACCCGGAGGCGAAGGGCGGTGGCGAGGGGATATCGCGGCTGCGGCGCTTCGCGGACATCACCCTGGTCCTGGCGCGCGCGGAGTTCAAGCTGCGCTACCTCGACTCGCTCATCGGGTACGTCTGGTCGCTCGTCCAGCCGCTGCTGCTGTTCCTGGTCCTCTACTTCGTCTGGGTGGAGCTGTTCGATCCGGGAGGCGGGGTCCCCCACTACGAGCTCGCCCTGCTGCTGGGGGTGGCGCTCTTCACTTTCTTCAGCGAGGCGACGGGGCACGCACTCACCTCACTGGTCGGCAAGGGCACAATGCTGCGAAAGATCCCCTTCTCGCCGCTGGCGCTGCCCCTCGCGAGCGTCCTCACGAGCTTCTACGTGTACGGCGTCACCCTGCTGATCGCGCTGGGATTCATTCTCGCGAGCGGGGTCGAGCCTTCTCTCAAGTGGCTGGAGATGGTTCCCGTTCTCGCGCTACTGCTCGTCTATACCGTGGGAGTCTCGCTGCTTCTGTCGCTGCTTTACGTGGGCATCCGCGACATCGAGCAGATCTGGACGGTGCTGCTGCGACTGACGTTCTTCCTGACGCCGGTCTTCTACCCGATCGAGTTCGCTCCAGAGAACCTCCAGCAGTGGCTCATGCTCAACCCGCTCGCGGTGGTGACCGTCGAGGCCCGCCATGTGCTCGTCGACCCGACGGCGCCTAGCGCGCTGGACGCCGCGGGAGCCGCCGTGCTGGCCAGTTCGTGCGCGGTCGTCGCGGCGCTCATCGGCGCGGGAGTATGGCTCTACCGCAAGCAGGCGCGCCAGGTGGCCGAGCGCATCTAGCCCGCGCCGTACGCGGGCAGTTCGGCCACGAGAGCGCGCATTGCGGCGAGCGTCGCAGCGGGAGGCGGCGTGTGATGCGCCGCGAACTCGCGGTAGTGGCCGAGGCCGTCCTCCGCGACCGTCCGGGCCGGCTCCGATCTCGCGGCCAGCCGCCGAGCGGTCTCGGTCACCGTGAGCGGCAACTCGGGATCGCCGTCCTGAACGCTCTGTAGGAAGAGCGCGGCGCGGGCAGCGCTCAGCAGCACCGCCAGCGTGATCGCCCCGAGCTCGTCCGATGTGCCCGAGACCGTTGTCGGGGTTGTCCGCAGCCACGCCAGGTGCTCGCCACCGCGCGGCGCGCCGTATCCCTGGCTGACCAGCCGGGCACCTCGGGAAAGGAGCCGGTGGCACTGCTCTCCTGGAGGGCGAACGGGACGGGATCGACCACCCTGCACTTGATCGCGCGCATCGCCGTGCGCGAGCGCACGGCGGCCGGCAGCAGCATCAGTCCGCCCGCGCTCAGAGCGGTGTAGGGCCCGCCCCATTGTCGGCGGCGGTGGCCCGACCGAGGACGTCCGGATCGGCGAGATCGCCGGGCGCGGGGGCGAAGAGCTCGTCGGGCAGCCGCGGGAAGACCAGGCCCTTCCAGTCGCACAACGGCAGCATCCCGGAGCGGAGACCACCACCCGGGTGGACGAGCTCCAGCGGGTCGAGACCCGCAAGGCGCACGTCGGTCGCGCCGTGCTCCGCGACTTCCTCCCCCAGCCGGGCAGCGATGCGCTCGGACAGCCTCACGAGGAACGGGACGACGTCGGCGAGAGGGGGCGGTGGGGACGACGCGAGCGAGCGCTGCAGCTCGAGCGCGCGGCGAAGTGCTTGCTCCTCCTCGAGCACGCGCAGCGCGCGCTCGAGTGTGTCGACGCGGCCGCCGGCGCGCTCGCCATGCGCCAACCAGAGCCAGATCCGGGCCGGCTCGGCCACCAGCTTCACACACAGGCTGGCCGTCCTCGGCCGGTGGGATCGGCGCAGACGGGGAACACCCACTGCCACCAGTAGGAGAGCTCGAGCCAGGCGGCGATGCGGCGCAGCTGCGGGTCTCGCGCCGGCTCCGCGGGCCTGCGCTCCCGACCCGAGCTGCCGCAGTCGTCCGTCGCTCCGTACAAGCCGGGGCGCTCGAGCAGTCTTACCTTGTCCTGGACGGCAGCGCCTAGATAGCTGGGGTGCGCGTGGTCGCGCCGATGAGTTCACAACCTCGCGCAGCTCCGGCTCCTCGAGGATCAACGGGTAGTCGAGCAGCAGATCGGTCAGCCGGAAGGCCCGCCGCAGCCGCATCCAGCGCGCGCTGGCCCGTTCCCGCGCGCGCCCCGCCCCGGCTGGATCCTCGGGGAGGATCACCGCAACGTCCACGTCGGACAGCCCTGGCAGCACGTCGCCGGCTGCGATGCTCCCGCGCACGTAGCCGCTCGCGTCGCGCTCCCCGCGCGCCAGGTATTGATCCAGGCGCACGCCACCCACCGGTAAGCGAGCGCCCATACGCGGTTGAGCGGGTGCCTAGCGGTTCGGAGCAGGGCTCGGTGGACGAGGAGGATGACCCGCGACCTGGTGCTCAAACGGCGTTTATCGTATTTCCGCCATGCGCCTCCCCCAAATGATCAGCGTGGTCATGCCGGTCCTGAACGCAGAGGCGCACATCGGCGATCAGCTCGCCGCCCTCGCCGCGCAGACCTATCGCGGCGAGTGGGAGCTCGTCGTTGTGGACAACGGCTGCCGGGACCGCTCGATGGCGATCGTCGAGGACTGGGTGCCTCGGCTCCCCCCGGTGAGCGTCGTCGACGCGACCGCCCGCCGGGGCCTGAACTGCGCTCGAAACGCCGGTGTCGGCGCGGCACGAGGAAATTCCTCGCCTTCTGTGACGCCGACGACGTGGCCACTCCCGGCTGGCTCGAAGCCTTGGCCCGCAGCGCCGCCGACACCGACATCGTGGGCGGCCGCCTCGAGTGGGAGACGCTCAACGACCCCGTCGTCCGCGCCTGGCTACCCGGAGACGTCAGATGACCGACTTGGTCGAGACGTAACCACGGCTTTCTGCGCTACGCCCCGGGCGGCAACCTGGGCGTCTGGACGCGGGTGGCGCGCGAGATCGGCTGGGACGAGCAGTTTGACTTCGGCTGCTCGACCAAGGCTTCGCCTGGAATGCCCAACTCGCGGGCTACCGCCTTGCATCGCGCCCGATGCCCTGATACGGCAGCGCTTCCGCAGCACGATCTGGGCGATGGCCCGCCAGCAATACCGCTATGGCAGGTCTGAGCCCCAGCTCCAGCGAGCTTTCCGCGGCGCTGGACTGGAACGTCCCGACAACCGCGAGGCGATCCGCGAGTGGGGTCGGCTGGCCGTCAGCGTTCCGCACCTGTGGGCCTCCCGCGAGGACCGCGGGCGTTGGGTGAAGGCGGCCGCCATGCGGCTGGGGCGAGTGGCGGGCAGCATCCGAGCACGGTGCTTTGGCTATGAGGCGCGCTTTGCGTCTGAGGCGCGGACCGCGCCCGCTTCATCTTCTCGAGGTGGGTATTCGCTGGCCGCCGGAGACGTTCCTGTGCTGGAGCTCGAGGGGTTGGCGGCCTCTGGCATGCGGGTGACCGTGGCCTCGAAGGCGATCGCCGACCCCGACGCGAAGTTGCCCGGAGTCGACGTGCTCGCCCTGGTGCCAGGCGGGAAGCGTCCCGGGCGCCTGGTCGTGTCGGCCAAGCTTGCTCGCCAGTCTCTTGGCCGCACCGCGCCGAACGCTGCGGTTACTTCACGAGATCAGCCGCCTCCCATCGGACTGGCGGCGCGAACGGGGCGGCCCGGTCAACCTGCTCGCCAACTACCTACCGCTCCTACGGCTTCGGCCGGACGTGGTCCACTTCGAGTGGCAGAGCGCCGCGGTGTATTACCTGCCGTTGTACCGCGTGTGGGGCGCCGCCACCGTGACGAGCTGCCACGGACTTGACGTGTCCCTGTATCCGTTGGTGCCGGGACATACGTACTGGACGCGGCGCCTTCCCGAGATGTTCGCGGACGTGACCGTCGTCCACTGTGTCTCGGAGTCGCTCCGGCGCGGTGTCATGGAGAGCGGCCTCGAGGAAGCCAAGGCCCGGGTGATCCGGCAGGGCGTCGACCCGCAGCTCTTCCAGCCCAACGGCGGGCCGCCCGAGGATCAGCGGACCTTTCGCGTGATCTCGATCGCGTGGCTACGCTGGGTGAAGGGCTACGAGTGGGGGATCGAAGCCATACGCAGGCTCGTGGACGCCGGCGTCCCGGTTGAGTTCACGATCGTGGGAGACGATCCGACGGACGAGGTCGGCGAGCCCAGCGAGCGGCGGCGACTCGCCTATACGGTGGCCGACGCTGGGCTCGAGAAGCACGTGCGGCTCGTCCAGCGGGCGCCGTCACAGGAGGTCGCCCGGCGACTTCAGGCGTCCCACGTGTTCCTGCTGCCGAGCCTCACCGAAGGACTTCCGACGGTCGCGCTGGAGGCGATGGCGTCTGGCGTGCCGGTCGTCGCAACTGACTGTGGGGGGGTGTCAGAGGCGGTGACCGACGGAGTCGAGGGATTCCTCGTGCCACCTCGGGATCCGGATGCGCTCGCGGTCGCGTTGTTGCGACTTTGGCGGGAGCCTGAGCTTCGCAGGCGCATGGGCGAGGCCGGCCGCCGTACGGTCACGTCGCGCTTCACGCTCGAGCGCCACCTCGATGAGTTCCACGCGCTGTACCGCGAGGTCGCCGGCGCATGAGCCCAACGGTGGCTCTCGTGGCCTCGAGCACGTCGCCGGACGGCGCGCAGATGCTCGCGCTCCGCTTGCGCCACCTGCTCGAGCTCGGCTGGGACGCGTGGCTGTTCTGCAAGGGAGACAGATGGCGGGACGAGGCCGCGCTGCGCGACCCGGACCTGCGCGGGCGAATCGAGCTGGCGCCGGACGCGAAGGCCAACTCCAGCCCGTTCGATCGCCGCCTGCGGTCGCTGCAGCCCGACATCGTGCATTTCACTCCGGCTACGCCGCCTGGAGGGGCCTACGCAAGGGGAAGCTGCGCGGCTCGAAGGTCGCGATCTCCTTCCGGACGGATGGCGACGACCTGGGGGTGAAGTGCCTCGACCTGCTCTGGAGCGTGCCGACACGCTTTGTTTCCCGACCGTGCCGCCCTGGAGCAGGCGCTCGACCGCGGCTGCCCGGAGGAGCGAGCGGTCATCGTGGAGCCGCCGATCTTGGTCTCGGAGCCGGATGACCAGCGCGAGCGTGAAGACGGGCCGCTTCGGGTGCTCAGCGCCGGCCCGCTCGTGTGGGAGCAGGGATTCGAGCACTCGATCCAGGCGATCAGGATGCTGCTCGATCGGGGCGTGCCGTGCGAGTACCGCATCATCGGCGACGACGAGCACGACGAGGCAGTCGCGTTCGCGCGTCACGAGCTCGGGCTTCACGACCATGTGCAACTCGTCCCCCAGGACGGGATTGGGCAGCTCCCGGAGGAGCTTCGCTCGGCTGACGTGTTCCTGGATCCCGCGGTTGCTGACACGATCCCGTCCGCCCCCCTCATCGCGGCCCAGGCGCACGGCGTGCCCTACGTGGCCACGGCGCGGCCTGCGGGGCTGGTCGAAGGCGCCGGCATAACAGTTCCCCGGCGCGATCCTCGGCCGATCGCCGAGGCCCTCTCGCGTCTCGCGAGCGACCCGGAGGCGCGTGCGCGGATGGGGCGTCGAGCGTCGACGATCGAAGGTCTGTGGCTGCTCGATGACCACCTCGGCGAACTCGAGGGCGTCTACCGGACGATCCTGACCGCGTGAGGCGGCCAGAAGCGGTGACGGGCGGATGGCAACCGACCGTCTCGGTCGTCGTTCCCGTCCTCGACGGGGAGCAGACGATCGGCGATTGCATCGATTCGCTTCTGCGGCTGCGATATCCCGCGGAACGGGTGGAGCTGCTTGTCGTGGACAACGGCTCCCGCGACGGCACCGCCGCCGTGCTGCAGCAATACGGCAGTCGAATAGTGCGGCTGGACGAATCGACCCGCGGCCCGGCGGCTGCGCGCAACGCCGGGCTGCACGCCGCGCGCGGGGAGGTGGTGGCCTTGACGGATGCCGACTGCCAGGTCGATCCGGACTGGCTGACGGCGATCGTTGCGCCGCTCGTGGACCCGCGGGTGGGCGTCGCCGGCGGCACCATCCGAGCGCTCCCGCCCGCAAACGAGGTCGAGCGGTTCGGAGAGGTCATCCACGACCACCGTCAGGCGATCGAGGAGCTCGAGCCCCCGTACGCGATCACCATGAACTGGGCCTCGCGCCACGCCGTGCTCGAGGAGTTCGGCGGTTTCGACGAGCGGTTCCGGCGCGGCGAGGACGTGGACCTCTCGTACCGAGTCATCCAGGCGGGCTACACGCTGACTTTCGCGCCGACGGCTGTCGTCTATCACCACAACGAGGTCGAACCTGGCCGGCCTCTTCCGCGAAGGATTCCAACACGGATTCCACGGGGTGTTGGCGCTCAAACACCACGAAGAGTTCGTGCGGGGGTTCGGTCACGCGCGAGTCGATCGGCAGGGCTACATGGCGATCGGCGCCAGCGTGCTCGACTGGGTGCGCAGCAGGGACCGAGCCAGGTCGAGATGTGACGCCGTGTTCAACTCGGGTAAAAAGGCTGGCAAGCTGGTCGGGTCGCTGCGCTTCGGCCACCTCGACATCTGATGCGAACCACCCACATCTCGATCATCCACCGGCCGTTCGACAATCGCATCTTCGCGAAGCAGTGTCGGACCCTGGCCGCGGCGGGGCACGACGTCCATCTGGTCGTGGGAGGGGCGCCGACCGGAGGAGATCGACGGCGTCCGGCTCCACACGATCGCGAGTGACCCCGCACGTCCGCCCGCTCGGCGGCAATGCTCACGCCTTTTCCGCGCCGCGCTGTGGGCGTTCAGGTTGCGCCCATCAACGTTCCACCTGCACGATCCGCACTTGATCCCGTTGGGGTGCTGCTGAAGCTCGTCGGCTCGCGCGTCGTATACGACGTGCACGAGAACTACCCCGCCCACGCCAGAACCAAGTTGGGAGGGCACCCGGTCCGAGCGTGGCTCAAGGCGTCCATGTGGAATGCGCTCGAGTGGCTGGCGAGCGAGAACGCTGGATCGCTTCGTGTGCGCGTCGCCGGACGATCGCGGGGCGCTTTCCCGGCGACCGGACGGTCGTCGTCAGCAACTTCCCGCAGCAGACCACCTTCGCGCGCGCTTCGGCCAACGGCGTGTTCCAGCCCTATGCGGAGCGACGGAACACGGTGATCTTTCACGGCGTCATGGCCGACGTCCGCGGCATCGGAGATTGCTCCATGCGGTCGAGCTCGTTCCCGCCGACCTGGACTGCCGCCTGCGCCTGATCGGCTCGTTCAAGCAGCCGGAGCTGGCGCGGAGGGCGGCCGTCGCAGAGCGCGTGGACGCGTCCCGTGGCAGCCGTTCTCGGAAGTCCTGCGGGAGCTGTTCGCCGCCAGGGTCGGGCTGGCCCCGTTCCATCCGGAACCGAACCACATACAGATGCGACCCGCTCGAACAAGCTGTTCGAGTACATGGCCGCCGGCATCCCGATAGTCGCGTGCAACATCCCCGCCTGGCGCGAGGTCGTGCTCGGAACGGGCTGCGGACTGGTGGCCGATCCGCGCGATCACGCGGCCATCGCTGCGGCGATCGAACACCTGCTTACCCATCCCGAGGAGGCCGAGGCGATGGGCGAGCGGGGACGGATCGCCGTGCGCGAGCGCTTCAACTGGGAGGGCGAGGCCCCGCGGCTGCTGTCGCTCTATCGCGACCTGCAAGCAGTGGCATAGCCATCCACTGGATCCGCAGACGAGCTTTCTGGCGGCGCTCGTCAACATTCGATTCCGCCCACCTCCGTGCGCGCTAGCCATTCGCCGGCGGCGCTCGGGGTGCTCCAATAGGTCTACGAGAGCCTCGGCGACCGCGTTGGCCCGGGCTTCCACGAATACGGCCGCGCCCTATCACGCCGACGCGCTCCTCGACCTGCGGCAGGTTCGAGAGCACGAGCGGGAGGCCCGGTTGCGAGGGCCTCCCACACCGACCTGGGCGAGCCGTCCGACTGAGGCACGGACACGCCTACCGTCGCGGCGCGCATGTAATCGACCATCTCCGAGTACGCCACGTCTTCGAAGATGTGCACGACTCCGGTTCCCCCAGCTCGTCGAGCCGGGCCTGCACCGGCTCGGTCAGTGGGGCGCCGCCATGGACGAGCACCAGGGTCGCGTCCGGCACTCGCCCGCGAACAATGTCGAAAGGCGTCCAGGACCACGTCCAGGTTGTAGAGCTCGGTGCCGGGGCGAGCGCGGAAGCTGAGGATCACCGGCGAGCCGGGGTGCGGCGGCTCGGGTGCCGGACTGAAGTGCTCCAGGTCGACGCCGAGGTCCGCGGGCTCGATGCTCTCGGCAGCAACGCCACGCGCGAGTAGCTCGCGCTGCATGTGGGGCGACGGGCTATCACCACGTCCGCTTGCCGAAGGCGTGGTCCGCGCGGCGCCGGTCTCTCCCGTGGCGACGTAGAGGTCCGAGCCCCGGGGTGACGATCAGGGTCGGTAACCGGCGTGTGCTGCCATGTACGGCCAGCGCGTGAGGTAGTGCGCCTGCACCAGGTCGGGCTCGACCCGGTCCAGGACCGACGCAGCCAGCGAGACGTGCTCCTCCGCTCCACCGTAGTAGACCGACTCGGGAGCGATCTGGACCGCTCGGCCACGCCAGAAAAATCTGCGCAGCGCCATCCGGGCCTCAGATGGCCGGCCGCGTAGACGGTGCAGCCGATCGCGCAGGCTTGCTGCGACCAGCGGTGCATGTGGTAGCTGTACAGCGAGCCAAGCTGCAGGACCCGCGGACCGCCAGACACGCTCCGCTACTCGCCCCGCACGGCCTCGCTCAGCGATCGCCGGCGCTCGAAGGTCAGGATGACCACCGAGACCGACGGAGCGGGGCGTGCGTCTACCGATTTCCTGTGGCGCCGCATGGCGAGAAACTAGCGATCAGGTGAGCGCGACGAGCGCGCCCGTCACGACCGACACCGGCAGACGCGGAGCCCGCGGCGCGCGTGGAGGCCCTGCGCCGCCTGTCGGGCTGACGCCCCACGACGGGTCATCCGTACTGGTTGCGATGGGTCAGAG
>CAVVIK010000004.1:0-33984 GCA_963748315.1 uncultured Thermoleophilaceae bacterium | reverse complement strand
TGACCGACGTATTCGTGCCACGCCTGCACTATCCCGACGGGTACCGCGTAAAGCTCGACGGTGCGCGCGTCGAATCGAGGCCGAACGCAAAGCACCTGCTTTTGCGCACGCGACGCGGGACGAAAGCGGTCGAGGCGACGGTTCGCGCGCGCTGACGCCCCGCGATTCCGCCGAACCGTGGGTACAATTGTTGGTTCACTTCGGCCCTCGGGCCGCGCCGCCGACCTCCCCTGAGAGACCCCATGAGAAAGCGACCCGAGGCCGCTGGCCTCTACGACCCAAGCTACGAGCACGACAACTGCGGCATCGGCGCGGTTGCCGACCTCACGGGTGCGAAAAAGCACGAGACGGTCACGCGCGCGCTCAGGGTCCTGGACCATCTGGAGCACCGCGGCGCGAGCGGGGCCGAGATCGATACGGGCGACGGCGCCGGCCTTCTTTGCCAGGTCCCGGATGAGTTCTTCCGAGCAGTGCTCGACTTCGAGCTGCCGGAGGTGGGCGAGTACGCGGTCGGCGTCATCTTCCTCCCGCGCGACGACGAGGCGCGCCGGCGCGAGCTCGAGGAGCTGATCGAGCGCACCATCGCCGCCGAGGGCCAACTGCTGCTCGGCTGGCGCGACGTACCGGTGGACCGCTCCGTACCGGGGCCGAGTGCGAGCGAGGTCGAGCCGACGATCCGCCAGGTGTTCATCGGCAAGCAGTTGGACGGCGACCAGGACGCGTTCGAGCGCAAGGTCTACGTCATCCGTCGCGTGATCGAGCGCGAGGCGGGCGAGGACCTCGCGATTCCGAGCTTCAGCTCGAAGACCGTCGTCTACAAGGGCATGCTCACGAGCCCGCAGCTGCCGCGCTACTACGCCGACCTGGGCGACGAGCGCTTCAAGACGGCGGTCGCGCTCGTGCATTCGCGCTTCTCGACGAACACCTTCCCGAGCTGGAGCTCGCCCACCCGTACCGGATCATCTGCCACAACGGCGAGATCAACACGCTGCGCGGCAACATCAACTGGATGCGCGCGCGCGAGTCGACGCTCGCGAGCGACCTGTTCGGCGACGACCTCGAGAAGGTCATCCCCGCCGTACGGCCTAAGGGCTCGGACTCGGCGACGTTCGACAACGTGCTCGAGCTGCTGGTGCTCGGCGGCCGGTCACTGCCGCACTCCCTGATGATGATGGTGCCCGAGGCGTGGGAGAACCACGACTCGATGCCCGAGTACCTGCGCGACTTCTACGCCTTCCACTCCTGCCTGATGGAGCCGTGGGACGGCCCGGCCAGCGTTGCGTTCTGCGACGGCACGTTGCTGGGTGCGACCCTCGACCGCAACGGGCTGCGGCCCGGGCGCTGGCAGGTCACGAAGGACAACTTCGTCGTGATGGCCTCCGAGACCGGCGTGCTGGAGTACCCGCCTGACCAGATCGTCCGCAAGGGGCGGCTCGCGCCGGGCAAGATCTTCATGGTCGACCTCGACAAGGGCCGGGTCGTCGAGGACGAGGAGATCAAGTACGAGATCTCGCACCGCCAGCCCTATGGCGAGTGGTTCCGTGAGGGCTCCGTGCATCTCGACGACCTCGAGGACGTCGCGCCCAAGGAGGTCCCCGCGGACCCGATCGTGACCCGCCAGCTCATGTTCGGCTACTCGCAGGAGGACCTGCGCGTGACCCTTCGCGACATGGGCGGGGCGACGGTCGCCGAGCCCACCGGCTCGATGGGCAACGACTTCGCGCTGGCGGTGCTGTCCGACAAGGCGCCGCCGCTCTACGGCTACTTCAAGCAGCTCTTCGCGCAGGTCACGAACCCGCCGATCGACCCGATTCGCGAGCGCGTGGTGATGAGCCTCGAGAGCGCCGTCGGCCCGCAGTCGAACCTGTTCGCCACGTCACCGCAGCACGCGCACCAGCTGATCATCGGCCACCCGCTCCTGCGCAACTTCGAGTTCGAGAAGCTCAAGCAGGTCGACCATCACGTCTTCTCGGCCGACGTGCTCGACGCCACCTGGCCGGTCGAGGAGGGCCCTGAGGGGCTCGCGCGCGCGATGGAACGTCTCTGCCGCGAGTCGTCCGAGCTGATCGCGAAGGGCGACAACATCATCATCATCTCGGACCGCGCCGCGGGCACCGACCGGGCGCCCATCCCGGCGCTGCTCGCCACGGCGGGCGTGCACCACCACCTCGTGCGCGAGGGCACGCGCCTGCAGGCCGGCCTTGTCGTCGAATCGGGCGAGCCGCGCGAGGTCCACCACATCTGCACGCTGATCGGCTACGGCGCGAGCGCGGTCAACCCGTACCTCGCTCTCGAGACCCTGCGCGACATGTTCGACCAGGGGCTCCTGCCGGGGATCGAGTCGGCGGACCAGGCCGAGCAGAACTTCGTCACGTCGATGGGCAAGGGCATCCTCAAGACGATCTCGAAGATGGGGATCTCGACAGTGCGGTCGTACGCCGGCGCTCAGATATTCGAGGCGGTCGGACTGAACAAGGACCTGGTCGACCAGTACTTCACGCACACGACGTCGCGCATCGGCGGCATCGGCATCGACGAGCTCGCGATCGAGGCGCTCGCGCGGCACCGGCGCGCCTACCCGGAGACGGCGACGCGCCTGCCGGTCGGCGGCGTGCACCAGTGGCGCCGCTTCGGCGAGCGGCACCAATGGAACCCGGAGACGATCGCGCTCGTCCAGCACGCGGTCCGCCACGGCGGCCGGGAGACCTACGACGAGTTCTCGAAGCGCGTCAACGACGAGTCGCGCGCGCGCATGACGCTGCGCGGCCTCCTGAAGATCAAGGAGGACGCGAAGCCGGTGCCGATCGAGGAGGTCGAGCCGGCCAGCGAGATCGTCAAGCGCTTCTCGACCGGCGCCATGTCGCTCGGGTCGATCTCCTCGATCGCACACGAGACGCTCGCGATCGCGATGAACCGCCTCAAGGGCAAGTCGAACACGGGCGAGGGCGGGGAGGACCCGCGCCGCTACGTGCTCGACCCGAACGGCGACTCGCGCCGCTCGGCGATCAAGCAGGTGGCGTCGGGCCGCTTCGGCGTAACCGCGCATTACCTCGTCAACTCGGACCAGATGCAGATCAAGATCGCCCAGGGCGCGAAGCCGGGCGAGGGCGGCCAGCTGCCCGGCCACAAGGTCGACGACTACATCGGGAAGATCCGCCACTCGACGCCGGGCGTGGGCCTGATCTCGCCGCCCCCGCACCACGACATCTACTCGATCGAGGACCTCAAGCAGCTGATCTACGACCTCCGCACCGCGAACCCGGAGGGCAGCGTGTCGGTCAAGCTCGTCGCCGAGGTCGGCGTCGGCACCGTCGCCGCGGGTGTCGCGAAGGCGAACTCCGACCACGTCGTGATCGCCGGCCACGACGGCGGCACCGGCGCATCGCCGGTCAGCTCGATCCAGTCCGCCGGCGTGCCGTGGGAGATCGGCCTTGCGGAGACCCAGCAGACGCTGGTGCTCAACAAGCTGCGCGACCGGATCATCGTGCAGACGGACGGCCAGATGAAGACGGGCCGCGACGTCGTGGTCGCCGCGCTGCTCGGCGCGGAGGAGATGGGCTTCGCCACCGCTCCGCTGATCACGATGGGCTGCATCATGATGCGCGCCTGCCACCTGAACACGTGCCCGGTCGGCATCGCCACGCAGGACCCCGACCTGATCAAGAAGTTCAAGGGCGAGCCGGAGCACGTCGTCAACTTCTTCTTCTTCGTGGCCGAGGAGGTGCGCCGCTACATGGCGCAGATGGGCTTCACGAAGTTCGAGGACATGATCGGCCGCACCGACATGCTCGAGGCCCAGGATGCGATCGAGCACTGGAAGGCGCGCGGCGTCGACCTGACTCACCTGCTCGCCCAGCCGGACTGCCCGCCCGAGTGGCCGCGGCGCCGCGTGCGCCCGCAGGACCCCGTCCTCGACGACCACCTCGACCACGAGATCATCCGTCAGGCCCAGCCCGCGCTCGAGCGCGGCGAGCGGGTCCACATCGAGATCGACTGCCAGAACAAGCACCGCGCTATCGGCGGGATCCTCTCCGGCGAGATCGCGCGCCGCTACGGCGAGGAGGGCCTGCCCGAGGACACGATCGAGGTCACGCTGCACGGCTCGGCGGGTCAGAGCTTCGGCGCGTGGCTCGCATCCGGCGTGAGCCTCACGCTCTGGGGCGACGCGAACGACTACACGGGCAAGGGCATGTCGGGCGGCGTCATGGCCGTCCGCCCGCCGGAGGGCGCCGCCTTCGTGGCCGAGGAGAACGTGATCATCGGCAACACGGTTCTGTACGGCGCCACCAGCGGCAAGGCTTTCTTCCGCGGGCTCGCCGGCGAGCGCTTCTGCGTGCGCAACTCCGGCGTCCACACGGTCGTCGAGGGCGTCGGCGACCACGGTTGCGAGTACATGACCGGTGGCCGCGTGATCGTGCTCGGGCCGACCGGGCGCAACTTCGCCGCCGGCATGTCGGGCGGCATCGCGTTCGTCCTCGACGAGGAGGGCGTGTTCCCCGAGCGCTGCAACATGGAGCTCGTCGACCTCGAGGAGCCGACGGAGGCCGACTTCGAGGAGATCCGCGCGCTCGTCATGGAGCACGCCGCGCGCACCGCCTCACCTGTCGCTGAGCGCGCGCTCGCCGAGTGGGACAAGCTGCGCGGCTCGTGGGTGAAGGTCTTCCCGCGCGATTACAAGCGGGTCCTGCGCGAGGCCGCCGAGCGGGCGGCGATGGCGCAGGACGGAGCGATGGCCGCCGCGGTCGCGGGCGGCATCGAGGAGCAGGCGATCCCCGCACAGGGGTAGGGCCCGAGGCGCATCATGGGTGAGCTCGGCGGCTTCATGAAGATCCACCGTGTGAACGGGCGCAAGCGCCCGATCCCGGAGCGCGTCCGCGACTTCAAGGAGTACATCTTCCCCGCGGAGGACCCGGTGCTGCGCGAGCAGGGCGCCCGCTGCATGGACTGCGGCATCCCGTTCTGCCACAACGGCTGTCCGCTCGGGAACCTGATCCCGGACTGGAACGACCTCGTCTACCGCGACCGCTGGCCGGAGGCCATCCGCGCGCTCCACGCGACCAACAACTTCCCCGAGTTCACCGGCCGCATCTGCCCGGCGCCGTGCGAGGCGTCGTGCGTGCTCGACATCAACGACGACCCGGTCACGATCAAGCAGATCGAGCAGTCGATCATCGATCGCGCCTGGGAGGAGGGCTGGGTCAAGCCAGAGCCGCCCGCTGCGCGCAGCGGCAAGTCGGTGGCGGTCATCGGATCCGGTCCCGCCGGACTGGCCGCCGCCCAGGAGCTGAACCGCTTCGGGCACAGCGGTCACGCTCTTCGAGCGGAACACGCACGCGGGCGGCCTGCTGCGCTTCGGCGTCCCCGACTTCAAGCTCGAGAAGTGGATCGTGCAGCGGCGCGTCGACCAGATGGTCGAGGAGGGTGTCGAGCTCCGTTGCGGCGTGGACGTGGGCGTCGACATCACGGGCGACGAGCTGCGCGAGCAGTTCGACGCCGTCGTGCTCGCGATCGGCTCGACGATTCCGCGCGACCTGCCCGTCCCGGGACGCGAGCTCGACGGAGTCCACTTCGCGATGGACTACCTCGAGATGCGCAACCGCTGGGTCGCGGGCGAGTACCAGGACGGCACGCCGATCACGGCCTCCGGCAAGCACGTCGTGATCATCGGCGGCGGCGACACCGGCGCGGACTGCCTCGGCAATTCACATCGCGAGTCGCCGAAATCGGTCACGCAGCTGGAGCTGCTGCCGCAGCCGCCCGACACGCGCCCCGAGGACCTCACGCCGTGGCCGCAGTGGCCGCTGATCATGCGGACCTCGGGTGCCCACGAGGAGGGCGGCGAGCGCGACTTCAGCGTGATGACCACGCACTTCGAGGATGAGGGCGGGAAGGTCAAGCGGCTTCACGGCCATCGCGTCGGCCCGCCGCCGTCGTTCGAGAAGATCGAAGGCTCGGAGTTCTCGATCGACTGCGACCTCGCCCTGCTCGCGATGGGATTCCTGCATCCGCAGCAGGAAGGCGTGGTCGAGCAACTGGGCGTCGCGCTCGACGGCCGCGGCAACGTAGAAGCGCCGGAGCCCGACTACATGAGCTCCGTCCCCGGCGTGTTCGCGGCAGGAGACGCGCGGCGTGGGCAGTCGCTGATCGTGTGGGGCATCAACGAGGGACGCCAGTGTGCGCGCGGCGTCGACCGCTGGCTTCACGGAATCGGGCATGAGGCCGAGGGAGCGGACCTCGTCGACCTTCTGGCGGCGACGAACCGCTGACGGGCTCCTACTCGTATCTCCACGTACTCCGCGACGAGGACGTCGCAATCGTCCGGATCGATCGCCCGCCGGCGAACGCGATGGACCTCCAGCTGCTCGAGGAGGGCCGCCGCGTCGCCGACGAGCTCGCCACCGATCAGCCGGCGGCCGTCGTGCTCACCGGCCGGGAGGGCTTCTTCTCGGCGGGCCTGGACCTCAAGGTGGCGCCGACACTCGACGCGGACGGCCAGCGCGGGATGGTCGAGGGGATCAACGCGATCTTCGCGGGCTGGTACGGCTTCCCACGGCCGGTGGTCGCGGCCGTCAACGGCCACGCGATCGCAGGCGGCCTGATCCTGGCTCTGTGCGCCGACTACCGCGTCGGCTCGGCGGAGGGCAAGTACGGCGTCACCGAGCTCAAGGCAGGCGTCGGGTACCCCGCGGTCGCGATGGCAGTCGTGCGGGCGGAGCTCCCTGCGCCCGCGGCACGGCGGCTCGTTCTCGGTGCAGACCTGGTGGATGCGAAGGCCGCGCTCGAGGCGGGCGCTTTCGACGAAGTGGCCGAGCCGGACGAGGTGCTGCACCGGGCCACCGAGGTCGCGCGGGCGCTGTCGCTGCTGCCGCGCGAGGCCTACGCGAGGGTGAAGCAGCAGCTGCGCGGCCCGGTTCTCGAAGCCGCCCTGGCCCAGCCCGACCCGCTGCTCGAGGGCTTCTCGGGTTCCGCCGAGACCGCCGACGCGGCCTCGAAAATCCTGCGCCAATGAGCGAAGAGCTCGTGCGTCGCGCGACCGCGCTGATGAACGGCGACGGCGTGATCTCCGACGAGGAGCTCGAGGAGATGTACACGCGGGACATCGTGCTCGACCTCAACGCACGCGTCTTCAATCCGAAGGTCTACGAGGGCTACGACGGCCTGCGCGAGTTCTACGCCGAGAGTCGCGAGGTCTGGGAGCAGGTGACGCTCACGATCCACGAGATCATCGAGGAGGGCGACCGCTACGTCGTCCTGGGTGACGGCCGGTCGCGCGGACGCGGCAGCGGGATGGAGGTCGCGGCGGGCTTCACGGGGATATGGACGGTCGAGGACGGGCGGCTCAAGCACTACATCCTCCTCTCGACACAGAGGCCGATCGCGAGGGCGCTCGCCCGCTGCGCGGTCAGCCGGGGATGTAGGCGATCTCGAGCTTCAGCCCGTCAGGGTCGTAGAAGAAGACCGCGTAGTAGCCGTCGACGTAGCCGTATTCCTGCGGCCCCGACTCGATCTCTGCGCCCCGGTCGAGTAGCCACATCGCGCGCTCGTCCACCTGCTGACGCGAGCTTGCCGAGAAGCAGATGTGGTGGACGCCGAGCCGGTAGCGGTCGAAGTCGCCGTCGGCCTGGCGCTCGCGCAGCCCGATCGCGACGCCGCCGTCCGGGGTGCCGATGTAGTGCACCTCCTCGCCGCGCTCGCCTTCGATCGTGTGGTCGTACACCTTGCCCCACGCGGACAGCAGGTCCTTGTAGAACGGGAGCGACCGGTCGAGCGACGACACGACCAGGTCGATGTGATCCACGAGCGCTGGCAGCGCTGCCCGACTAAGGCGCCAGCTCGGTCAGCTCGGTCCAGGTCCCGCGGTCGAAGAACGGGAACGGCTCCGGGAACGTGCCGCCGCCCTCCGAGCCGGCTGGGTACGTCGGCCGGTCGGTCTTCCACGCCTCGGGATCCTTCGAACCGAACTGCTTCTCGAGCTGGGCCATCGCTGCGACCGCCGCCTTCCGGTACCCGCGCCGCTTCAGCGTCCGGAGCCCGAACGCCTCGAGCGTCGAGCACTCCTGGAGGTGCGATCCGCCGGCACTGTGGCCGAGCCGGCTCACGCCGTCGGGATACCGCGCGGTAGCGCCTTCTGCGCGCCTGCGCAGAAGGCGTCCCACGCGGCGACGCCCGGCGGCACCTTGCCGTCGGAGTCGGTGGTCGCATAGTCGCCGTTCCACGCGAGGATCGCCCGGAGCACGGTCTTGGCGTCGCCGCGCGCCCGGCGGGCCGCGCGCTTCAGCCTGTGCGTCGAGAGCCTGCGCTGCTGCGCGTGCGTGCCGCTGAAGCGGTCGATCGCTACGAGCGCGTCGAAGCTGGGCCCGCTCGCGGTAGAGGCGGCCGACCGTCTGCGCGAGGAACTTCCCGCGGTGCTGGCCGCCGATCGTGCGCTCCTTGGCGGGGCCGTCGCCGTTCGTCGCGCCGAACGACGGCGGGTTGTTCCAGTTCACGAGGTAGCCCTGGCTCGGGTTCACGACCTGCGGGCGGTCGCCTACCGGCAGCAGGCCCTTCCACTCCGCGGCGCCCGTGCCGGGGAACGGCAGCCGCTCGTCCCAGCGCTTCGACCGGACCGGCATCAGGCCGGGGCTCCAGTAGCCGATGTTCCCGCGGTCGTCGGCGGCCATGAGGTTCTCGTTCCAGGTCAGCTCGTCCGCTGCGGCGTCGACGTCCTCGATCGACGATGCGCGGTTGACCGCATCGAGCCCGACGATCGTGCCGACCTCGCGCTTCCAGATCGCGTAGCGGCGCGCGTAGGCGACGCCGTCGTCCTTCACGACCTCCTGGACCGGTCCGTGGACCGTCCGGCAGACGCGCTCGGTGTGGCTCCCGCTGCTCGTATCGGGGACTTCGAGGTCGAGCAGCGCGAGGAAGTCGGCCGGGGGCGGGCGGTAGGTGAACGTCTCGTCGCGGCACTCCATCTCGCGCGTCTCTCCGCGGAAGCGGTAGCCCTCGTCGCCCACGAGCTGCTCCGCATACAGGTCGTCCTCGTCGCCGAGGCCGCTGGTCACGCCCCAGGCGACGTGCTCGTTGTGGCCGATCCCGATCACCGGTGCGCCGGCGGCCGTGGTGCCGCGCACGTCGAGGCTGGGGGAGTGAAGCTCGATCTCGACCAGCCGCTCGGGCATCACGAATCCGAGCTGCGGCCCGGTGCCGAGCCACGCGTGGCCCAGCTTGCGCATGGCCCACATCTTCGAGCCCGCGAGCGAGGGGACGAAGCGCGCTAGCGCTGTCGAGCCGGAGGCGGAGGCCTCTTCCTGCGGCAGCGGCAGCTGGCGCGCGTATCAGGCCGACCGCCTGAACGCGCGGTGTTCGCTCTTCCGCGTCGCGCCCGGCCGCGAGGGAAACAGGCCGTTTCGCTTCGGCACGGTGCCGAACTGGCCCGGCGTCCGTAGCGGGAAGACGCGCTTGAAGGCCCTCCGCCCGACCGCCTGGAAGCCCTCGAGATTGGCCAGCTCCTCACCGTCGTCGCTTGGCGTCGTGCGGGCCAGGAAGATCCCGATCGCGGCCATCTCGTGCACCTGGAGGTGCTCGGGCATGGTCCCGAGCGCGGCGTACTCCGCCGGCACCTTGCTCGGGTCTGAGTTGACCTCGTCGATCCAGGCGTTGACCCCGTCCGCGTACTGCTGCCATCGCGACCGGAGGTCGCCGGGCAGGCTGTCGATCATCTGCTCGCGCTCCGCCCGCGTGTAGAAGTCACGCCGGGCGACGATGTCGTCCTCGAGCGCCGCCTTGCCGAGGATCTCTGACAGCGTGCCGGTGGTGGCGCGCCTGAAGGCTTCGATCTGGAACAGGCGGTCCTGGGCGATCGCGTAGCCCATGCCCCACCACATGTCGTCCTCGGTGTCCCCGTACACGCTAGGGACGCCGTACTCGTCGCGGGTGATGCGCACCCCCGCCTTGGGCGTCTCCTCGGCCCCGGGCTGGCCGAGCATCGAGTTCTTGTACTCGAAGTCGACGAACGGCTGGATCTGATCCGTGAGGTGCGGGTCACACGCCGAGCTGTCCAGGAGGCAGGGCGCGGACACGAACCCGCTCTGCCCGGGCGGCATGATGCTCTCAGCGCGCTTCACCTCGGCCGCCGCCGGCGGAGCCGCGAGCAGGCAGCAGCAGGCGGCCGTGGCAAGTCCCCTCCTCATCCGCCGCGTAGCGTAGAGGCAGCAATTTCCGGATGCGGCAGCACGACGGCGGGGTCTCAGGCGCGTTCGAGGGCTTGCGCGCGTTACGGGTGTGCCTATCCTGGGGACTCAGGCTCGCATGGCCGGTTTTTCGGGACACCCCACGCTCGACGCGTTGCTCCAGAAGGGAGAGGACCAGGGCACCCTCGAGTTCGGTGAGGTCGCCGCGGCCGTCGAGGAGCTCGAGCTGGAGGAAGGCGCGCTCGACGCCTTCTACGCCGAGGCCGAGCGCCGGGGCATCGAGGTGCTCGATGCCGCCCGTAGGACCGATGAGCCGACGACGGGGAACTTCCACGCGGCCGCGATCGCCGAGGCCACGAGCGACTCGCTCCAGCTCTTCCTGCGCGACATCTCGCAGCGCGCGCTGCTGACGGCGGTGGAGGAGATCGAGCTGGCGAAGCGCATCGAGCGCGGCGACCAGCGCGCCAAGGACCGGATGATCGAGTCGAACCTACGGCTCGTGGTCTCGAACGCAAAGCGCTACCGCGGCCTCGGGCTGCCGTTCCTGGACCTGATCCAGGAGGGCATCCTCGGCCTGATCCGCGCCGTCGAGAAGTTCGACTACCGGCGCGGCTTCAAGTTCTCGACCTATGCGACCTGGTGGATCCGCCAGGCGATGCAGCGTGGGCTCCAGCACCACTCGCGCACCGTGCGGCTGCCGGTGCACATTGCGCAGGAGCTCACGCGTGTGCGGACCGCCGAGCGGCGCCTGGCCGCCGAGATCGGCCGCGACCCGACGATCGAGGAGCTCTCGAAGTACGTCGACCTCGAGCCGGAGAAGATCGAGGAGCTGCGCTCGGCAGAGCGCGTCCCGGTAAGCCTCGAGACGCCGGTCGGCGAGGAGGGGGAGACCGAGCTGGGCTCGCTCATCCCCGCGGACGGCCCCGGGCCGCTCGAGGAGGTCGCACTGGCGCTCGAGGAGCAATCGATCCGCCGCGCACTCAACGGGCTCGACCCGAGCGCGCGCGAGATCATCGAGTTGCGCTTCGGCATCGGCGGCGGCGATCCGCTGCCCCTGCGCGAGGTCGCGAATCGCACCGGGCTGTCGCCTGAAGGCGTGCGCAAGCTCGAGCGCCGCGCGCTCCGCAAGCTCGCGGAAGAGCGCGAGTTGCAGGCGCTTGCCGCCTAGCGGCGTTTACGCCATCCGCACATAGGCAATCACCTCTTTGAGGGCAAAGGGGTATGCCACGCGCACAGAACACGGAAGTCACGCTCGAGGCCTATTGCCCGCATTGCTTTCTGCTGATCGAAAGCGACGTCGGGAATGACTGGCCTCCGGAGCCCGTGCGCTGCCCGCACTGCCGCCTCCTGGTCGGCGAGGGGCGGTCGAAGCCCACGGCGGACGCGAGCCCGGGCGCACGCGGCACCGCGGCCGGCGTGTTCGCCCACAGGGCGAAGCGGGACGACTCCGAGACGGCATCGCCCGAGCAGGTCTGCGAGGCGATCCGCACGGTCGCCCAAGAACTCGGGTCGCGGCCGGAACGGCTCCTGATGGTGGACTACCAGCAGCACAGCTCGAGCGACCCGTCGCTGCCCGAGCTGGCTGATGTCTTCGCCGCCTACGGCAGTTGGAAGCGCGCCAGGCGCGAGGCCGCGGCCGGCGCCTGACGGCTAGCCGCCGCTCCCGCGGGATACGATGCCCGCCCGATGGAGGTAGTCGCATTCCTAGCGCCGTTCGTCCTTCTGGGCATCGGCGTCATCTTCGTCGCGTTCTCGGGCGGCCCCGGGCACGCGCGCGAGGCGTACCTCACGAAGGGCGGGCGCTTCTTCCGCTTCTCGATGGTCCTCGTCTACGTCGGGCTGGGACTCGCCGTGCCGGCCATCGTGATCGCCAACAGGGAGCCCTCCGAGGGCGGCACGCCGCCGATCCAGCACGTTGAGGCGTCGAGCGAGCTCGAGGAAGGCAAGGAGCTCTTCCGCCAGACGTGCGCCACATGCCACACGCTCGCCGCGGCGAACGCCCGCGGCGTCACGGGCCCCGACCTCGACGAGATCGGCGAGATGACCGAGGACCGCGTCCTACAGGCCATCAAAATCGGCGGCACCGGCCAGAAGCGCATGCCTGCCGGCCTCCTCGAGGGCGAGGACGCGGAGGCCGTCGCCGCCTACGTCACGGCCGTCGCGGGCAAGAAATAGCCTGCATCTACCGTTAATAGTGAGCGTGAGCATCGTGCCCCGCTGCTACGATGCCGCGCGTCCATAGCCGAGGTCTCCTCCCGCGGGAGGAGACACGGGGGATCCAATGGCCCAGCCGCAGGGCCTGGGGCGAATCGCCGAATCCTTCGGCGTAGCGCAGCTCTTTCAGCGCGAGCCCGACAGCTAACCCCGTAGGCGCACGAAAGAGAAAGGATGCAGTGAGCCGCAGGACCGTGCAGATCACGGGCCGTCCGGACCCGTACCGGCGCCCGAGCCGCACCTCTACGCAGATCAAGAGCCGACCCGACCGGGTCGCGTTCTGGGCCGTGCTCCTTGGCGTCTTCATGGTGTTCATGGCGGTCGTGACGGCCCAGGCCGACGCGGCCAAGTGGCAGCGGGCGACGCTCGGTGACCGCACGCTGCAGAAGGGCACGGCGGGCAACGACGTGAAGACGCTGCAGATCCTGCTCACGCGCCGCGGCTACGAGGTTCCCTCGACGGGCTACTTCGGGACGATCACCAAGCGCAAGGTGCGCCAGTTCCAGCACTCTCGCGGCATCACCGCGGACGGGATCGTCGGACCGATGACGCGGGCCGAGTTCCGCCCGAGCAAGCGCCGCACAGCCACGTGGTACGGCCCCGGCCTGTACGGGAACGAGATGGCCTGCGGAGGCAAGCTCACGCGCGACACGTTCGGCGTGGCACACAAGAGTCTGCCGTGCGGGACGAAGGTCACGATCGCGCATGGCGGTCGGATCGTGATCGCCCGCGTCGTGGATCGTGGTCCGTTCGTGAAGGGGGTCGAATACGACCTCACAGCTCACACGGCGGACGCCGTGCGAATGAGCTCCACGAGCGAAATCCGCGCCAACCGTTGATCCGCGCTTAATCCGCGGCCCGTATCAACCTGTGACCGAGGTCACAGTGACGCCCCTTGAAGGGGGACGTATACTTACCGGACGTAAGAAGCCTGCCGAAAGTGAAGTAACTACCTATGAAGACCAAAGAAAGCCGATTCCAGATCCACGATGAGCTGACCGCGCCGGAGCGCAGTCTGCCGGTGCTGAAGGGCGCCCTGGCCGCCGGTGGCCAGCTGTCGAATTTCATCGCCGTGCTCTCGGGCTCGCCCGCGGCGCTGCGCGCATACGCGCGGTTCCGCTCGGAGCTCCGCCACGGCGAGCTGCCGCTCAAGACGCAGCAGCGGATCGCGCTCGCGGTAGCCGAGCACCAGGGATCGGCATACGCGCTGGCCGCGCTTCAGCGCACGGCGCGCGACGCCGGGCTGGGCCTCGACGAGATCGCCAAGGCGCGGAGCTTCGAGTCCGCCGAGAAGCGTGAGGCCGCGATGCTCACCTACGTGCGCGGGATCCTGGAGACGGACGGCACGCCGCCGCGCGTCAACCACGAGGACGCCCTCGAGGCAGGCTGGAGCGACGAGCAGCTGCTCGAGGCGATCGCGCACATCGCGGTCGCCACGTTCGGCAACCTCGTGACGCGTGCGGGCGACGTCCCGCTCGACGGCTCCGCAGAGGACGCACGGCTCCAGCAGGCCGCGTAGTTAGCCGGACCTGCGGCAGGGCTATCCTCTGAGACATGCCAGCGCAGGCCGGCATGGCTGAGGACAGCCACCACCTCGCGGGTCGAGCACCCTGCTGCGGCCTATACCACCAGGCTGTCGAGCTGGTGGGCAAGCGCTGGACCGGCGCGATCCTGCTCGTCCTCATGGACGGCCCGCTGCGCTTCTCCGAGGTGCGCGAACTCGTGCCCGACATCTCCGATCGGCTGCTGTCCGAGCGCATGAAGGAGCTCGAGGCCGAGGCGATCGTCGAACGTCACGTGAGCGACACCGGTCCCGTGCGGGTCGAGTATGCGCTCACGGCCAAGGGCCGCGCCCTCGAGCCGACCGTGCGTGCGCTCAAGAGCTGGGCGCACAACTGGCTCCCACGCCAGTAGTCTGGCGCCCTTCCCGCCCCCGACGAACAGGGAGAACATGGCCGACCAGCCTCGGACCGCCGATGACGTCAAGTCCATCGTCGACGACCGCGACATCCGCTTCATTCGCTTCTGGTTCACCGACATCCTCGGTCAGCTGAAGAGCTTCTCGATCAACAAGGAGGAGCTCGAAGACGCCTTCGAGGGCGGGATGGGCTTCGACGGCTCGTCGATCACCGGCTTCAACGCGATCGAGGAGTCCGACATGATCGCCATGCCCGATCCGGCCACGTTCGCCATCCTCCCGTGGCGGCCCGAGGACAAGGGCGTGGGGCGCATGTTCTGCGACATCGTCACGCCGAGCCGCGAGCCCTACGAGGGCGACCCGCGGCACGTGATGAGGCGCGCGCTCCAGCGCGCTGAGTCGATGGGCTTCGACACCTTCAACGTCGGCCCCGAGCTCGAGTACTTCTACTTCAAGAGCGCGAAGCCGGAGTCCGGCCAGCCCGAGGTCCTCGACGAGGGCGGCTATTTCGACCTGACGACGCTCGACGCCGGCTCCGACGTCCGGCGCGAGACCGTGCTTGCGCTGGAGCAGCTCGGCATTCACGTCGAGTACACGCACCACGAGGTCGGGCCGTCACAGCACGAGATCGACATGCGCTACGCGCACGCCATGAAGATGGCCGACGACTGCATGACGTACCGGATCACTGTCAAGGAGTACGCCATGAAGTACGGCTGGCATGCCACGTTCATGCCGAAGCCGCTCTTCGGCGAGAACGGGTCCGGCATGCACACGCATCAGTCGCTCTTCAAGGACGGCAAGAACGCCTTCTACGACGCCGACGACAAGTACTACCTCTCGACGACGGGCAAGCAGTTCATCGCCGGCCAGCTCAAGCACGCACGCGAGATCTGCTCGATCTTCGCCCAGTGGGTCAACTCGTACAAACGACTCGTGCCGGGTTACGAGGCGCCTGTGTATTGCTCGTGGTCGCGCCGCAACCGCTCGGCGCTCGTGCGCGTGCCGCTGTACCACCCGGGCAAGGAGCAGGCGACGCGGATGGAGCTGCGCTGTCCCGACCCCGCGTGCAACCCGTACCTGACGTTCGCGGTCCTGCTCCAGGCCGGCCTCGAGGGGATCGAGAAGGGCTACGAGCTGCCCGAGCCGATGGAGAAGAACCTGTACCACATCACTCCGGACGAGCGGAAGCGCCTCGGCATCGAGCAGCTGCCCGAGACGCTCGGCGAGGCGATCGAGCTGACCGCCGAGTCAGAGCTCGTGCTGCGCACGCTCGGCGAGCACATGTTCAACCGCTACGTCGAGATCAAGCGGCAGGAGTGGGAGGACTATCGGGTCCAGGTCTCCCAGTGGGAGCTGGACCGGTACATGTCGATCCTTTAGCCGCTCTCCGGCGCAGGCTCGGGCTCCGGCTCGGGAGCCGCCTGCAGGATCTCGCAGTCGAACACCCCGTCCTCGGTCTCGTCGAGGACGGCGGTGTCGACCCCCTCGCCGCAGTCGATCTGGTCGCCGCGTCCGTTCTGGGAGAAGACGTAGTCGTCGCCCGGGCCGGCGTCGACGATGTCGAAGCCGGTGCCGTCGCGCAGCTTGTCGTTCCCATCGCCCGCGAGCAGATCGTCGCCGCCCGGTCCGCCCTTCAGCCGGTCGTTGCCGCCGCCACCTACGAGGAGATCGCCTCTCTTGCGGCCCCGCAGCCGGTCGTCACCGCCGCGACCCTTGAGCGTGTCGGCCTTGCCCGTTCCGACCAGGCGGTCGTCCTTGGAGGTGCCGCGCAATGTCACCGCACCGGCGACGGACGCGGCCACGAGCCCGACGGCGGCCGCGGCGGCCAGGGCTCGGATCACACGACTCTCCGGTAGGCGCCGATCACCTTCGACGGCTCGCGGAACATCGCGCGCGGGTCGGAGGCGTAGTGCGTGATGCCCAGCCGGTCCAGGTAGCCGGTGCTCTCGAGCAGCGCGAAGTCGTGCGGCTTTGGCCGCGCCGCGGCGGTCTGCCTGCGGGAAAGCGGCGGGAGGGGGTTGGGAAGCGGCTCCGGCTGCGGGAAGCCAAGACCGCGCGCGGTGCACGTCGTGGTTACGACGTTCGAGGGATCCGGCAGCTCCGGTGGTTCGAGGCGCGGCTTGCGGCGCCAGGCGAACGCGTGCCCGATGTTGCGCGCGTACCGGTCGCGCCGCGTCAGCGCCTTCGCGCCGAAGCGGTAGCGGATCAGCTTGATGATCGACTCGAAGCCGTACGTGCCGTGGTCGACATGCCCACGGCGTGCGTAGGGCGAGAGGAGGAGCGCCGGGATGCGGAAGCCCATCTGGCCGAAGTCCTCCGCTAGATCCCTGCTGTTGCGAATGTCGGGAACGCGTGGCGGCCGCACGTGGTCGAAGAACCCGCCCCACTCGTCGTAGACGATGAACATCGCTCCGCGCTCCCACTGGGGCGACTCCAGGAACGCGTGCACGACGTCCGACATGTAGGCCTGTCCGAGCCGCACGTCGCCGTGGGGGTGCTCGTCCGCCGACATACCGTCGCCGCCGCCGCCGTCCTTGAAGGGCGGGTCCACGAACGACACGTTCGGGAGCGTGCCGTTCGCACATGCGCTGTAGTAGTCCTCGACGCGGCTCGCACGGGCGAACCCGGCCTGGCCCCAGAGCGCGGCCGCCGGCAGGTCGTTGAAGTAGGACTGGACCGTGCCGCCCGCGCGCTCGATCGCCGCGAACAGCGTCGTGTCGTACGGGAACCCCTGCGACTCGACCGGCAGGCTGTTGTCCTGCTTCCCGTACGACTGCGCCGCCCACATGTACTCGCGGTTCGGGTACGTCGAAGCGAGGATCGAGCAGAAGAAGCGGTCGAACGTCGTCGCGGCGGCGGTGGCGTCCTGGACGAAGCCGAGGTCGCCCTTCTCGTAATAGCCGAGCGCGAACTCGTCGGTGTCGCTGCCCTCCTTCAGCCAGCCGTCGATCTTGCCCTCGTTGAACTGCACGCGCCCCGACTCCCAGCCGTGGCCGGGGTCGGGATGACCGCAGCCCTGATACTCGGGCGTGAGACGGTGGGTCGACTGCGGCGCGCCCGTCGCGTCGAGGTACTCCACGCCCGCCTGGCGGCCGTCCGCGTTCGGCATCCAGCCGAGGTAATGGTCGAACGACCGGTTCTCCATCATCAGGACGACGAAGGTGTCGATCGGCATGTTGCGCGGCGAGGGCAGCTTCACCCGCCTCTGGCGCTTCGCGGCCTCGGCGACCAGCGTGTCGGCCGGCAGCGTCGCCGCGACTCCTGCGAGACCAGCCGTGTATGCGGTGCGCTGGAGGAACTCCCGCCGGCGGAGCGCCTCGTCGGGATGCTCCGCCTCGAGCCGCTCGTCGTTCACGCGGGCTAGGCTAGCCCGCGTGATGGGCAGGGCGCGCTACTTGCTCGTGGTCCCCGCGCTCGCTCTCGCCGCGTGCGGGTCGGACACGCTCGACGCCGCTGAAGTCGAGAGCGAGATCGGGCCCATGGTCGAGGATCAGACGGGGACGCGCGACGTCGATATCGCATGCCCGGACGACGTCGAGGCCAAGGAGGGCGCGGTGTTCGAGTGCGACGTCACCGCCGAGGGCGGCGTCGAGGCGAAGCTCAGGGTCACCCAGGAGGACGACGAGGGCAACGTCCGCTGGGAGATCGTCCGTCCCTAGGCGAGGAGCGCTTCGAGCTCCGCGGCCTCCGTGACGGGCCGCTGGCAGGCGAAGTTCTCGCAGACGTATGCCGCGGCGCGCCCGTCGACCGGCTCGCGGCCCTCGAGCAGCGGCACGCCGTCCGGCTCGCCGCCCGCCACGACGATGTGCGGTCGGAAGCGCGCCCTGACCGTGCGCTCGAGCGGCTTCCTGTCCGGCCCCACGAGCGCGACTTCCTTCACGTCGGCGAGGTGGAAGTCGAGCGCCTGGAGCAGGTGCCCGAACGCCTGCGGATGCCGCGCGGCAATCGTGTGGAGCAGCTTGAATACCCCGACGGCGCGCTGCTCGTAGTCGTACTCGCCGGTCAGCGCCGCGAGCCGGAGCAGTCCGTACGCGGCGCTCGAATTGCCCGCGGGGATGGGATGGTCCTCGAGATCCTTGCGCCGGGCGACGAGCTGCTCGTGATCGGATGACGTCTCGAAGAACCCGCCCCGATCTTCGTCGGCGAATCGCTCGATCATCGTGTCGGCCAACGCGCGCGCCTCCTCGAACCAGCGTGGCTCGAACGTCGCCTCGTACAGGGTGAGCAGCGCCTCGAGCAGGAAGGCGTGGTCTTCGAGGTAGGCATTCAGTTTCGCCTCGCCTTCCTTCCATGTGCGCAGGAGTCGTCCCTGGTCGTCGCGCAGCTCGCGCAGGATGAACTCGGCGCAGCCGCGCGCGGCGTCGAGATAGTCGGTGCGCTCGAGCACAGCCCCGGCCTCCGCGAGCGCCGCGATCATCAAAGCGTTCCACGACGTCAGTCGCTTGTCGTCAAGCCCGGGCCAGACGCGCTGCGCGCGCACCTCATATAGCCGTCGCTTCAGCTCCGGCGAAGCGTCACCCGCGCGCACGAGGATGTTCTTGCCCTCGAAGTTCCCCTCCGCGGTCGCCCCGAAGGCCGCGACGGCCTCCTCGTCCAGTTCCTCGAGCGACCAGACGTAGAACTTGCCCTCCTCGCCCTCGGAGTCGGCATCCAGCGCGGAGTAGAAGCCGCCCTCGGTCCCGCGCATCTCGCGCAGCGCCCAGTCGAGCGTTTCCTCGCAGACGGTTCGGAAGAGGGGCTCACCCGTCACCTGCCAGCCGTGCAGGTACGCGCGTGCAAGGAGCGCGTTGTCGTAGAGCATCTTCTCGAAGTGCGGGACGAGCCAGCGAGCGTCCACCGAGTAGCGCGCGAACCCGCCTCCGATCTGGTCGTAGATGCCGCCCGACGCCATCGCGCGGAGTGTGTGAGCGGACATCTCGGTCTCGCCGCGGCGCAGCAGCAGCTCGATCGCAGACGCGGGCGGGAACTTGGGCGCGCTTCCGAAGCCGCCGTGCACGGGGTCGAAGTTCATCCTGAGCGCCGCCACGGCAGCGTCGAGCACCTTCGGGTCGAGCGCGTCGGTGGAGGGCTCGAGCCCGGCGCCGCCGCGCAGGCGCTCGGCGACCCGCTCGGATCCGGAGCGGATCTCATCGCGCTTGTCTGTCCACGCTTCGACGACCGCTTCGAGGATGCGGCGCCAGCTCGGCATCCCGCCACGGTCCTCGGGCGGGAAGTAGGTGCCGGCGTAGAACGGCACCTGCTCCGGGGTGAGAAAGACGTTGAGCGGCCAGCCGCCGCGTCCGGTCATTGCCTGGCACGCCTCCATGTAGATCGCGTCGAGGTCGGGCCGCTCCTCGCGATCGAGCTTGATCGGGACGAAGTGCTCGTTCATGTACGCCGCGGTCTGCTCGTCCTCGAAGGACTCGCGCTCCATCACGTGACACCAGTGGCACGCCGAGTAGCCGATCGACAGCAGGATCGGCTTGTCGTCAGCCCGCGCGCGCTCGAGCGCCTCCTCGCCCCACGGATACCAGTCGACCGGGTTGTCCTTGTGCTGGAGCAGGTACGGCGAGGTCTCTTGCGCCAATCGGTTCGGCGGCACAACCCCGAGGCTACTCGCGCGTTACGGGCGCGTAACCCAAATGACAGGGGGACGATCCAGATGAAGATGATCCGAAGGCCGTCGCACGGCACGATCGCCGCCTACCTGGCGCTTTTCATCGCGCTGAGCGGCACCGCGTACGCCTTGGACCGCGGCTCGATCACGAGCCGCGAGATCGCGAGAGGCGCGGTCAAGCGCAGCGAGATCAAGGCCGGCGAGGTCGGCAAGGCCGAGATCCGCAAGGACTCCGTCGCCCCGAGCGAGATCCGGTCGAACGCGGTGCGTCAGGGAGAGATCCGCGAGGACGCGGTCGCGAACGATGAGATCGCCGTCGACGCCGTGAAGGGCGAGAACGTCGACAACGGGTCGCTCGGGCTCGCCGACATCGCACGCGAAGTCGCGACCGTCCAGTTCGACCCGCCCGTGATGAACACGGGCGACTGCGTGTCCGACAACTCGGTCGCCGTTCCGAACAAGGGGGCTGGCGACCAGGTGCTCGTCCTGCCCGGCAGCGAGGAGGATGGCTGGAACGCCGACCTCACGCTGGACGCGTACTCCGCGAGGGGTTCTGCCCCGAACGAGATCGCGGTGACGCTCTGCCGTTCCTTCGGGACCGGCACCGCCGATCCGGGCAATCAGCCGCTGACCGTTCTGCTGTACGGCTAGCCGGGGGAATCGAGCGGGCGGCGACGGATCGCCGCCCGCTTGATCTTTCCGCTCGCCGTCTTCGGCAGCTCGTCCGCGAACTCGACGATGCGCGGGTACTTGTAGGGCGCGGTCTCCGCCCTGACGTGCTCCTGCAGCGCCCGTGCGAGCTGCGCCCCTGGCTCGTGCCCCTCGCGCAGGACGACGACTGCCCTCACAACCGAGCCGCGCTCCTCGTCGGGTGCGGCGACCGCGGCCGCCTCGGCCACCGCCGGATGCGACACGAGCGCCGACTCCACCTCGAACGGGCCGATCCGGTAGCCGGACGAGATGATCACGTCGTCGGTGCGGCCCTCGAACCAGAGGTAGCCGTCGTCGTCCTGGCGGACACGGTCGCCCGTGCGCCACACGTCGGGCGGCCCGTCGAGGAAGAAGGTGGGCACGGTCGACGGGCTCGACGCAGAGCTCGCCGTCGTCGACCCAGAGCTTGAAGCCGGGGAGGGGGAGGCCCATCGAGCCGGGGCGGACAGGTGGCCCGATCGGCATCCCGGTGAGCGCGCCGGTCTCGGTCTGCCCATAGCCGTCGTGGATCTCGATCCCCGCGGCGTCGCGCCAGACGCTGACGATCTCCGGGTTGAGCGGCTCGCCGGCCGCGACGGCGTGCCGCAGCGCGGGAAGCTCGCGCAGCTGGGTGCGCTTCGCGATCGCGCGGTACTCCGTCGGCGCCATGCACAGCACGTTCACGCCCTCGCGCTCGGCGACCTCGAGCCGCTCGTCGGGATCGAAGCGGGCGTCGTGCAGCAACGCCGTTGCACCCATCAGCCACGGCGCGATGAAGACGTTGCGCGCGGACTTCGACCAGCCCGATGCCGCAGTGCACCACGCCAGGTCATCGCTGTGTGCACCGAACCAGTGCTCGGCCTGCACGCGCTGTCCGAACAGGTAGCGCTGCCCGTGTCGGATCGGCTTCGGCTCGCCCGCGGTACCAGAGGTGAACGTGATCAGCGCCGGATCGTCCGCGGCGAGATCCTCCGCGGGCGCCGGCGCGGCTTCGAACAGGGACTCGTCCGGGATGGTCAGAAGGGGGCCGTCGAAGCCGGCCTCGCGAACGGCGTCGGCATCCCGTTCGTCGGCGACCACGAGGCGCGGCTCCGTGAGCTCCATCCGCTCGCGCAGGTCCTTTGGGCGCAGCTGCTCGGTGCAGGGGAGGGCGATCGCGCCAATCCGGAAACAGGCGATCATCGCCTCGACCCATTCGGGGCGGTTCCCGATCACGGTCATCACCACCGAGCCACGAGCCGCGCCGTGCTCGATCAGTTTGCCCGCCAGGCGTGCGGAGCGCTCGGAGACCTCGCCAAAGCTCAGCTGGCGCCGGGAGCGGTCTGCTGAGAGGGCGACAAGGGCGGTTCTAGAGGGCGAAACCGCCCCCACAACTTCCGTTGCGAAGTTCACAGGGGGGCCCGCGGGGCCGAATTTGAGCTTGTGGCAATGAGCATCAAAAGAACAGACCCTGCCGGAGCGTTTGCTACGGTAACGCCACGCCGAAGCCACGCACGACGCGTGGCGCGGGGGACCCAGGTTGTTGGGGCGAACCTCCTAGCAGGAGGCGCGCAAGCTCTTTCAGCGCGAGCCCGTCAGCTAACTCCGCAGGCGGACGAAAGAGACTGTGGTCAAGCCGCTGCGACATAGCTTTGCGCGCGTCCTCGCGTTGACGTTCCTCCTGGCCTGTGTGCCTGCCGTTGCCCATGCCGCTGAGGCGTCGAACGGCGGGGTCTCGCCGGACGACCCGGCCTACGCGCCCGCCAAGAAGGCGAAGATCGTCAACGGCTTCGCGATCCCGCCGAAGAACGCGCCGCGGCGCGTCAAGCGGGCGATCAACGCCGCGAACGAGATCGTCGACAAGCCGTACAAGTACGGCGGCGGCCACGCCTCGGTTGAGGACCGTGGGTACGACTGCTCCGGCAGCGTCTCCTATGCCCTGATCGGCGGCAACCTGCTCAGGAGCCCGCTCGCCTCCGGCGACTTCATGCGCTGGGGCGACCGCGGGAAGGGCAAGTGGATCACCGTCTTCGCGAACGGCGGCCACGCCTACGCCGTGATCGCCGGCCTCAGGCTCGACACCGGCATGCGCGATCCCAACGGGGATAGCTACGGCCAGGCGCCCGGCAGCGGCCCGCGCTGGAACAAGACCATGCGCGACCCGTCTGCTTACCGCCGCCGTCACCCCGACGGCTTCTAGAACCCGCCTCCGCATCGGTATTGTCCCCGGCCGCGATGGCCGTAGCTGTGGGTTACCAGGAGAAGACCGACGAGCAGAAGGCGATCACCGAGATGGTGCGCCAGTTCGTCGACAAGGAGATCCTCCCGACCGCGGAGGAGTACGACCACGAGGACAAGTTCCCCGAGCCGATCGTCGAGCAGATGAAGGAGCTCGGGCTCTTCGGAGTGACGATCCCCGAGGAGCACGGCGGGATGGGGCTCGACCTGACGACCTACGCGATGATCGTCGAGGAGCTCTCGCGCGGCTGGATCTCGATCTCCGGCGTCGTGAACACCCACTTCATCGGCTCGTACCTCCTGATGAAGTTCGGGACGGACGAGCAGAAGGAGAAGTACCTGCCGAAGATGGCCACCGGCGAGATCCGCGGTGCGTTCTCGCTCTCCGAGCCTGAGGTCGGCTCCGACGTTCAGGGCATCAAGTCGACCGCCAAGGAGGTCGACGGCGGCTGGGAGATCAACGGCCAGAAGATGTGGGTCACGAACGGGCTGCGCTCCGGGCTCGTGTTCGTCCTCGTGAAGACCGACCCGAAGGCCGACCCGCCGTACAAGGGGATGACCTGCTTCATCTGCGAGAAGGAGCCGGGGGAGGCCGAGGTGCCGGGTCTCACGATCCCGCCGAAGATCAAGAAGATGGGCTACAAGGGCGTCGAGTCCACAGAGCTCGTCTTCGACGGCTTCAAGGTCTCCGACGATCACATCCTCGGGGGCCGCGACGGCGTTGGCGAGGGCTTCCGCCAGATGATGGACGCGCTCGAGCTAGGCCGTGTCAACGTCGCCGCGCGCGGTGTCGGCGTCGCCCAGCGCGCGCTCGAGCTGGCGCTGCGCTACAGCCAGGAGCGCAAGACGTTCGGCAAGCCGATCGCCCAGCACCAGGCGATCACGTTCAAGCTCGCCGAGATGGGAACGAGGGTCGAGGCGGCGAGACTGCTCACCATCAAGGCCGCGCGGATGAAGGACGCCGGCGAGCGCTCGGACATCGAGGCCGGCATGGCGAAGCTGTTCGCCTCCGAGTCGGCCCATGCGAACGCCGAGGAGGCGCTCCGTATTCACGGCGGCTACGGCTACTCGAAGGAGTACGAGATCGAGCGCATCTACCGCGATGCGCCGCTGCTACTGATCGGCGAGGGCACCTCCGAGATCCAGAAGATGGTGATCGGGAAGAAGCTGCTCGAGCGCAACAAGATCTAGCGCTCAAGCAGCCTTCATCCCGAACTCTCCTTAGCCGACGAGGAAAGCCGTCGCCCAGACGACGCAGGAGCTGTCGGCGGTTTGCTGACCGACTTGTAGCGCCGTGCCGTGCACCACGACCGTGCGGTCACCGCTCCCCTGCAGCTGCACGTTGAACGTGTTCTGCTGGCCGACGGTGAACGTGTGGACGATGCCGTCCCCGAGCGTCGTGATCGTCGGCGCCCCGTTGCCGAGCTGCCGCGACAGGTTGACCGCAGACCCCGAGCTGTTCGTGATGCTCACGCGGGTCGCCGCGTTCTCGTTCCCGGGGTTGTCCGCCTGGTCGGTGCAGGAGACCTGAAGGGCGCCCAGCCCGAGGTCGATCATGCTCTCGGGAGCGGTGGTCTGGTTGTCCGCAACCGCGATCGACCGCACGCCGTTCCTGCCCTCTGCGGCGGCGTCGGCCAGGTCGTCGAGATCATTCTCGGAAGCGGCTCCCGCCACGGCCTTCAGCGGTAGCTGGCCACGGTTGTCGCCGCTCTTGTAGGTGGCCAGAAGCTTGCCGGCCGCCTTCTTCTTGCCCGCCTTCGACGCTTTGATGGCGCTCTTGCCGTCCACGGCGCCAGCGTTCTGCGCGAAGTTCACGGCGGCGATCGCGCCTCCGGTCATGCTCATCACAAGCGCGATCACGGCGACGGTCATCGCCGGCGAGGGTCGCTTCAGCTTCATCATTCCTCCTCTGAGTAGGTGGCGCCGGCCCCACCGCCGGCGCCTTGGATGCAACAACCCATCCGAACGCCCATAAGATCGGCGTAGTGGCATCGACTGATACACGCGTCCTGATCGAACAGACGATCGATCGGTTCACTGCAGAAGTTCCTGCGCTCAAGCAGCTCAAGCTGGTGGTGCGGCTGGAGCTCCCCACCCGCGGCGCCGGCGCACCGATCTGGCGGATCGAGGTGCCGGGGCCCAAGGTCACGAAGGACCCGGCGGGCGACGCCAAGCTCGACGTCGTGGTGACGCGGTCGCACTTCAACGAGCTCGCCAAGGACGGCCGCCTGAAGCACTGGGCGGAGGCGTACCAGCACGGGCACGTGAAGGTGTCGGGCGAGCCCGCGGTCGTGAGCCTGCTGGGCAACGTGATCCAGCGCCAGCTGGCGCGGGTGCGGGCGTAGACGAGCTGCCGACCCGAGACCCGACGCGGGTCGTCGTGGTCGCCTACCTGCTCGCCGCGGTCTGCGTCCTGGCGCCGCTCGCGCGTCGTCGGAGCAGTGTTCGCCGGGATCGCGCTCATGCGGCGCAATCGGGCGCGCGACGGTGTGCAGGTCATCGCACTCGGCCTCGCCTGTACGGCGCTCGGCCTTGTGATCTGGCGCTAGAACGCCTGGCGCACGTAGCCGCGCTGGCGATATCGATCAGCCGCGCTTATTGTGACTTTGTGATTCGCACGCCGCGCGTTGACGTCGGCACCGTTCTGGCGGGCCGCTTCGAGATAAGTGGACTCGTCGGCGGCGGCGGTATGGCCTTCGTCTACCGGGCAATTGATCGTGAGCACGATCGGCCGGCCGCGGTGAAGGTGTTGAACCGCCGTCTAGCCCTCGATCCCGAGTTCCGCGCGCGGTTCGAGCGAGAGTCCCGAGTGGCGAACCGCGCGTTTCATCCCCACATCCTGCCGGTATGGCAGGCGGGGGAGGACCAGGGTGTTTTCTACATCGCAACTCCATTGGCGGATAGCGATCTTGGCGGGCTGATCCAAGAGCAGGGCGTGCTTTCGCCACAACGCGCGCTGGACATCCTCGGACAGGTGGCATGGGCGCTCGACGCAGCGCACGGTCTCGGTGTCGTACATCGCGACATCAAGCCAGAAAACATCCTCGTGATGATCAACGAGAGCGGCGGCGACCACGCGTGGGTCGGGGACTTCGGCATCGCGAAGGACACCCAAGCAACGGCGCTCACCCAGATGAATCACTCCCCGCTCTCGTATCCATATGCGTCGCCTGAGCAGGTACGGAGCGGGCAAGACCTTGACGGTCGCTCCGACCAGTATTCGCTCGCGTGCACGCTTTATGACGTCTTTTCGGGCGAGCCGCCATTCACGGACACGGATCCCAAGGCACTGGTCGGCGCACACCTGATGGAAACGCCGCCGCGGTTGTCGACGCGGCGGGAGGGGATTCCGCGAGCGCTGGACGACGTGCTTTACCGAGCACTGGCAAAGGATCCCGGCGACCGCTACGCGTCGTGTGGTGAGTTCCTCACTGCCGCGAAGGAGGCCGTCGCCGTGGCGGCACCCGCAAAGGACGCACCTGAGCCTTCGTCAGCCACGGTCCTGGAGACCACGCCCGACCCCGGCCCGCGCGAGACCGTGCTCGAGACCGACCCAGACCCGGGCAAGACGGTGCTCGAGCCAGATGCCGCGTCGAATGAAACCGTGCTCGAGCCCGAGTCAGCGTCGGGCAGTGGCGGGCCGTACGACAAGACGGTGCTCGAGCCCGGTACGCCTGCCAGGCCCGCCGAGCGCACGACGGTGCCGCTCGTACAGACCCTGCGGCGCTATCCGCGCCACGCCGCGGTCGCGGGAGCGGCCCTCGTGCTCGCCGTGGTTGTGGGGGTAGTAGTCCTGTCCGGAGGCGGCGAGGAGGAGTCGCCGGCGGGCGGGTCGGGTGACACGGCTGAGGCAGCCGTTCCGATCAAGCGGTCCGATGCGGCCGTATTCCTGGCCAAACTCGAGCGCGCGTTTCGCAGACAGGACCTCGGCCTGATGGAGAAGATCGTGAGCCCAGACGCAAGCCACGTGGTTGCACGTGTGACCCCGGAAAACGCGATCGCTTTCTACCGCGAGGCGTTCCGCGAAGAGCCGAAGCCGCGTGTCTTCAATATGTCAATGAAGTCTTACGCCGCCACGTCGACCGGTGCGCGGCTGACTGGTGGGTACTCGTATCGCTTGTCGGCCTGCCCGTCGCCCCGGGCCATTCGACGCGAGCTGACGCGGAATCGCGACGGCGTCGACCCCCAGACCTACTGCCGCGGCTTTCTGCGTGCCGGAGGGTTCATGTTCGTGCTTGATAGGAACGACTCCGGCGGGGTCCAAGCAACGCGGATAACCGTGCAACCAGATCTCGTCGCCACGCACCCGATTGCGCTTCGCACCAATCCCCCCGCGGGCAGCGAGTTCGTCGTGAGGGACGTTCGCACGGGCAAGGTCGTAGGTCGCGGGTCCAGCGTTCACACCGAACAGGTTGAGAGCAACGTGCTCCATCACTGGAACGTGCGCTGGGGCGCGATCGCGACGGCCGACGGGCCCCGATCGAACGTCCTGGAGTGGGAGACGCGGTTCATCTACCGCGGGGCGCCGAACACGAATGTCGTCACTGTTACCAGGCAGTTCTTTACCGCGCGCGACGGTGTCGAACGTCCCCCCGGGACGCAGTTCCAAGCGGGAACGCAGCGAGCCGAGTACAAAGACGATTACCCCCCGCCGGGACTCTGAACCGGCGTCAGGGGTATTCGACCGTGACGTCGTACGTCTCGTAGGTCTGATCGTCGAAAAGCTCGACGATCGAGAGCGTGCTCGTGTCCCCAGTGCCCTTGTTCATCGTGGTCTCGCAGACCGCGGTGTCTGCGGCGCTGGCGGGAAGCTTGTCTGGGCTGAACGAAACGCCGTCGATCGCGTAGACGTACTGCTCGCGACCACCGGCGAATCCGACTAGGTCCGAGTTCGCCGGAGCGTTTTCGGAGGCGCCGACCACTCCCATTCCATAGAAGACGTCGCCGTTCTGCCCCGTAACGATGGGAACGTCGTCCTCGGGATCCCCCGGATTGTCGGTCGGATAGTCGAGTACGTACCCAAGCCAGCCCTGACTGCGTCCTTCTCGCAGCTCGCCCAACAGTGAGCTGATGTGGTCCGTGGCGATCGCATAGTTCTGGTTTTGGCTGCCCGCGCCGACGTTAGACAGGGTGTTCATTCCTACGAACTCGCCATCAGCGTTGAGCAGCGGACCGCCGGAGTTGCCGCCGTTGATTGCGGCATCCGTCTGCACGACATCCGGATAGAGCTTGCCCGTCTTCGCCTCGACCGTGCTGATGACGCCACTCGTGGTGACGAGGTTGTCGCCGATCGCGAGGCTGCCGGGGAAACCAAGCGCAACGACGGGGTCACCGTCTGAGAGCTCGTCCTGCGTCACTTGCGGAAGGGTCCGCAGCCCGTCGGTGCTGTCGGTTTTCAGGAGTGCAACGTCCTGGCAGAAGTTCATCGCGCCCACTTGGGCATCTCGCGCTTGACCGCCTGGAAGCGCAACCTTGACCAGTTGGCCACCACTAGCCACGTGCGCGTTCGTGACGATCTCGCCCGCTTCCGCGTCAACGACCCATCCGGAGCCCTTGCTGAAGCGATCGTCGATGCTCGCCCCGGCACCCACGCGCATGTCGATCAGCAACGTGCTCGCGCGCGCTTCATCCACGATCGCAGCAGTATCCAGCTCGTCATCTTCGCTGCTGAAGACGCCTGCGACCGCCAGGCCGGCAACTACGACTGCAAGGCCGACAGCCCCGATCGCGACGATGGTCAGGCGCTTCATTCGCTGCTCGGTGCGCCGCATGAACGTAGTGACGCCGCGCCTTGGGGGTGGCGTCGAAGCAGGGGAGGCCTTTGAAGGCTGCTCGACGAGCGTCGGCTCGTCAGCCTCCGTGTCGATCGGCTGGGTCGTAAGACCGGCTGCCCCCGCGGCCGCACCCGCTCGTTCCACCGCCTCGGCCGAGGCGATGTTGGGGCCGATGCGAATCTGCTCGCCGCCACGTAGCGTCAGCGGGCTTTCGACGCGTGTGTCGTCGACCCAGGTGCCGTTGCCCGAATTCAAGTCGCGCAGCACGAACTCGCCCTGCGCCGTCCGCTCGATCGCCGCATGTTGGCGCGACACCTTCTCGTCCGACAGGACCAGGTCGTTCTCCGGCGCGCGCCCAATCGTGAGTCGGTCGCCGGTTACCTCGACCGTCTGGCCGGCGAGCTTGCCGGCGGAGAAGTTGAGTCTCAAGCGGAGGTTTCCTCTAAGGGTGCCTAGCGGCGCGGTGCGAGTCCGACCTCATTCCAGTAAACACGCGACCCCTAGGTGCGTCAAGCAAGTCACCTCAACGGGTGGCGGGGGCGCCGCGCGCGACTTATGCTCGACGACGATGGCTTCCGCAAGACGCGTATGAACGCTCTGCGTGTAGCGGTTGCACTCGCTGCCGCAATGGTGCTCGTTGCGGTACCCGCAAGCGCCACGCTCCCTGGCAAGCCTGGGCCGCTTCTTTTCACGGTATTCACGGGCCCCGATCTCCAGGGGCCGGAGCACACTGACGAGGACGTGTGGACAATGAATCCGGATGGCACCGGCAAGGTGAACGTTACTCAGACGCCGGATGTCGACGAGTACAGCCCCGCTTGGTCGCCGGACGGAAGTCAGATCGTCTTCGCGCGCTACACCGACGCAACGTTCGAGGACCCCTTCGAGGACCTCGGCTTAGACATCTTTGTAATGGACGCGGATGGCTCGAACGTCCGGCAGCTCACGGCGGCGCCAGGCTGGGACAGCGGACCGGCGTGGTCGAGCGACGGTCGGATCGCCTTCACTTCGGAGCGGGACGGCAACGATGAGATTTACACGATGCGGCCGGACGGGTCGGACCTGAGTCGCCTTACAAAGGATGACGACGGCGACTGCTGTCCGGTGTGGTCACCGAGCGGGAGAAGAATCGCGTTCACTAGTTACCGCGGCCCACCGAGGTCGCCGCAGTTCGCAAATGAAGACATCTTCACGATGCGCCGAAATGGCTCACGTGTGCGGCGCGTGACGCGCGATCCGGGCCACGACAGCGCTGGCTCATGGTCGCCCGATGGGCGCGAGATTGCCTTCAATACGCAACAACATCAGCAGCTGCGCGAGGCGAACCAGGCTCCGAACGAGATCTATCGAATGCGCGCCGATGGAAGCCATGTGAGACGGGTAACGCGATCATCGATCGGTGCTGCGGGACCCGTGTGGTCGCCTTCGGGTAGGCACATCGCCTTCAACAGGTGGTTCAGGGAAAGGATCTTCAAGATCGATCTCCGCCGCGGCAAGGTCACACCGCTCACACGAAAGTCGATGCGTGCCACGGTGCAGGACTGGCTCGCGACCCCATTCGGCTCGCCGGCGGTATGGTGAGCAGCCGCTAGCGCTCGAGCGCGGTGCCGTCGTAGAGCTTGAGGACGCGCACCTTGCCGGGGGGCGCTGCCTCGACGCAGAGCCCGCAGAGGATGCACTCGTCGAGGTTTTCCTCGACGACCTCGACGCCGCCGTTGCGTGCCGCGAAGATGTCGACCGGACAGGCGTCCTCGAGCTTCTTCGCCACCTCGGCGTCGGAGCGGATGTCTTCCGCGACCTCGACGTTGATGAAGACCGCCTCGGTCACGCGGCCACCCCGATCTTCTCCTTGACGAGCTCGGGGATCTCGGAGATCTCCTCGGCGACTGTGATGCCCGCGTCCTGGAGGCGCTTGATCTTCTCCGCCGCGGTGTCGGCCTTGCCCTCGACGATCGTCCCGGCGTGGCCGAAGCTCATGCCGGGCATCTCGTCCATGAAGCGGCCCGCCATGAAGGCGACGATCGGCAGCTTGGAGTCGTTTTCCGTCACGTACTTTGCGAGCTCGGCCTCCATGCGGCCGCCGGGCTCCGTGTAGATCACGATCGCCTCGGTCTGCTCGTCCTCCTCGAACAGCGGCATGAGCTCGGCGTAGGTGGAGCCGATGATCGCGTCGCCGCCGATCGAGCAGGCCGTGGAGACACCGAGGCCCGCGGCCGAGAGGGTCGAGGAGATCTCGGTCGTCATGCCTCCCGAGCGCGACATCACGCCGACGCGGCCGGGCTTGTACGCCTTCTCCGCGTCCTTGGCCGGGCCGCCGACACCGCCCATCTTCGCGATGCCTGGCCGGATGATCCCCAGGCAGTTGGGGCCGATGATGCGCGCGCCGCGCAGGTTCGCGAGCTCGACCATCTGCGCGACGTCGAAGCGTGGGATGCGCTCGGTGACGATCACGATCAGCTTGACGCCCGCCTCGATCGCCTCGAGCACCGCATCCTTGGTGAACGCGGGCGGGACGGTGACGACCGACCCGTCCGGCACCTGCCCGAGCTCCTCGCATAGCTGCGCGACGGAGTCGTACACGGGCACGCCGTGCACCTCGCGGCCCTTCCGGCCGGGCGTCACGCCGCCGATGATCTTCGAGCCGTAGTCCAGGCACTCGCGCGTCAGGTTCACGGCCTCGCGGCCCGTGATCCCCTGGACGATGAACGTCGTGTTCTCGTCGATCAGCATCAGCCGATCTTCTCCACGGCCCGCTTGGCGGCCTCGTGCATCGAGACCGAGCGGTCGAAATACTCGATCCCGTACTTCTCGAGGATCTTGAAGCCCTCGTCCTCCCACGCTCCCGGGATCCGGAAGACGGCGACCTTCTCGGCGGGGTCGTGCCCGAGCTCGAGACAGGCCTTGATCACGCCGCGGGCGACTATGTCCACGCGAGTGTTCGAGACGATCGACATCATCACGGCGATCTTGTCCACGCCGGGCTTCTCGAGGACGAGCTTGGTCAGGTTCTTCGCCTTCGACACGCTCGGGTTGCCGCCGATCTCGCAGTAGTTGGCGGGCTTGCCGCCGTAGCGACGCACCGCGTCGAAGAGGGTCAGCGAGCCGCCGCCCGCGCCGATCACGAGGCCGAGGTTGCCGTCGAACTCGGTCACGTTGCCCGCAACGCCGCGATGGTCGGCGGAGTCGATCTGCTCGCCCTTGATCTCGAACTCGGTCGGCTCGCGCGCCTCGCGCGTCTCCTCGTCGGCGACACCGAGCTCCTTGAGCAGCTCCTTCTGACGCGGCCGTCCCTCGTTCTCCATGTCCATGTGGGCGTCCACCGCCATGAAGGAGCCGTCCTCCAGCTTCACGAGCGGATTGATCTCCGCCAGCGTCATGTCGTACTTCACGAAGAGCTGCGCGAGCTTCGACAGGATCGGCGTCAAGCGGTTCAGGTCCGATCCGGTGATCCCGACGGACGCGATCACGTCCTTCGCGATGAAGTCCATGTGGGGCAGGATCGTCGAGAAGTGGCCGCGCCCGATGTGGTCGGGGTGCTGCTCGGCGACCTCCTCGATGTCGATGCCGCCCATGTCGGAGAACACGAACGTCGGCTTCTTGGCGATCCCGTCGTAGATGACTCCGGCGTAGTACTCATGCGCGATCGGCGCCTTCGCGCCGACGAGCACGCCGCGGGGCATATGGCCGTTGATCTCGAGCGCCAGGATCTCCTTGGCGTGTGCCTCGCACTCCTCCGGCGTGTCTGCGAACTTGACGCCGCCCGCCTTCATCCGGCCACCGGTCAGGACCTGCGACTTGATCACCACGGGCCCGCCGACGTCGGCTGCGATCTGCTTCGCGCCCTCGGCGTTGGTGGCGAAGCCGCCCCCGGCCACGGGGATGCCCTCGCGCTCGAGGATCTGCCTGCTCTCGTACTCGAAGAAGCGCATAGCGGGGCGGGAACCCTAGCGGTAGCGGCAATTCCGGCGTATCGTGAATCCGAGGTCCACCTTGCGCCGACTCGCCCTCCTGTTGACGCTCACCGGCTTGCTCATGGCGCCGGCTGTCGCTGACGCGCAGCTGCCGGACTTCGTCGGCGGTCAGAAGCCGTTGATGTCGAACAACGTCGAGCCGCTCGCCACGCTGCCGATACCGCACCCGATCGGCGCGCGGTTCCGGGACGGGTTGATGTACGTCACGACGACCGAGGGCCTGACCATCTACGACATCACGAACCCCGAGCTGCCGGTGCCTGTCGGCGCGCTCCCCCTGCCGCACTTCGAGAACGAGGACGTGGACCTCGGCGGGGACATCCTGCTGGTATCGAACGACCCGAGCGAGGGCGTCGGCGTCCTATACGTCATCGACATCTCGAACCCGCAGCTGCCGGTGCTCAAGTCCGCGCTGCCGACCGGGTTCATCACGACAGGGATCCCAGGGATCTTCGGCCTGCCCGAGCCGCAGGACCCGGGCATCGGCCACACGGCGTCCTGCATCCAGGACTGCAACTTCGCCTACCTGGCGGGGACCGCTGAGGGGATCGAGATCGTGGACCTGCGCAACCCGGCTGCGCCCATGCGGGTCAAGCGCTTCAAGCCGGTGATCACCTCGATCGCCACGCACGACGTGCAGGTGGACGAACAGGGCCTCGCGTGGATCGTGGGCGGCGACGGCAGCGCCGCGTACGACGTGAGGGATCCGCTCAACCCGAAGCTGGTATGCGGACCGACGAGAACATCAAGAACTCCGGCCAGCTCGGGTTCCCGGGACCCGACCCGGTGTTCGGCATCGGCGGGCAGGGCGAGACGCCGATCGACCTGATCCACCACGACAGCCTGCGGTTCAGCAAGAAGTCGTCGCGGGGCGACTTCGAGCAGGTGCCCGGCAAGACCTATCCGGCCGGCGGCAGGGGCAAGGTCGTGGGGATCGTCGAGGAGGACTACAACCGGCCGACCTGCAAGGGCGCGGGCAGCTTCCAGACGTGGGGGATCACGGACAAGACCACGTCGACGGGGGCGAAGAAGCTCGTGTTGCTCGACCTGTTCGAGACCGAGCTCGAGAGTCTCGTGCAGGCACGCGGCTGGGCACCGGTCACGGGCCTCTGCTCAGCGCACTACTTCGACGAGCGCGAGGGACTGGTCGCGAGGAGGCTGGTACGAGGAGGGCATGCGCTTCCTCGACGTGAGCGACCCTGCCGGACATCCGCCAGGTCGGCTACTGGGTGCCGACCGAAGGGCGAGACGTGGTCGGCGCTCTTCGCGCCGACCGATCCGACGGGCGACGATCGTCTACGCGCTCGACTTCGTCCGCGGCATCGACGTGCTCCGCTTCGACCGCGGAGACACGCGCACCCGCACGGCCGCCGTGCGGCGCACATGGCTCAAGCCGCCGGCGGGCGCGAGCGCCAGTAGGAAGCGCCGA
>CAVVIK010000003.1:0-143413 GCA_963748315.1 uncultured Thermoleophilaceae bacterium | reverse complement strand
CTCGAGCGCGCTGCCGTTGTACAGCTTGAGGACGCGCACCTTGCCGGGGGCGCGGCCTCGACGCAGAGCCCGCAGAGGATGCACTCGTCGAGGTTCTCCTCGACGACCTCGACGCCGCCGTTGCGTGCCGCGAAGATGTCGACCGGACAGGCGTCCTCGAGCTTCTTCGCCACCTCGGCGTCGGAGCGGATGTCTTCCGCGACCTCGACGTTGATGAAGACCGCCTCGGTCACGCGGCCACGCCGATCTTCTCCTTGACGAGCTGGGGATCTCGGAGATCTCCTCGGCGACTGTGATGCCCGCGTCCTGGAGGCGCTTGATCTTCTCCGCCGCGGTGTCGGCCTTGCCCTCGACGATCGTCCCGGCGTGGCCGAAGCTCATGCCGGGCATCTCGTCCATGAAGCGGCCCGCCATGAAGGCGACGATCGGCAGCTTGGAGTCGTTTTCCGTCACGTACTTTGCGAGCTCGGCCTCCATGCGGCCGCCGGGCTCCGTGTAGATCACGATCGCCTCGGTCTGCTCGTCCTCCTCGAACAGCGGCATGAGCTCGGCGTAGGTGGAGCCGATGATCGCGTCGCCGCCGATCGAGCAGGCCGTGGAGACACCGAGGCCCGCGGCCGAGAGGGTCGAGGAGATCTCGGTCGTCATGCCTCCCGAGCGCGACATCACGCCGACGCGGCCGGGCTTGTACGCCTTCTCCGCGTCCTTCGCCGGGCCGCCGACACCGCCCATCTTCGCGATGCCTGGCCGGATGATCCCCAGGCAGTTGGGGCCGATGATGCGCGCGCCGCGCAGGTTCGCGAGCTCGACCATCTGCGCGACGTCGAAGCGTGGGATGCGCTCGGTGACGATCACGATCAGCTTGACGCCCGCCTCGATCGCCTCGAGCACCGCATCCTTGGTGAACGCGGGCGGGACGGTGACGACCGACCCGTCCGGCACCTGCCCGAGCTCCTCGCATAGCTGCGCGACGGAGTCGTACACGGGCACGCCGTGCACCTCGCGGCCCTTCCGGCCGGGCGTCACGCCGCCGATGATCTTCGAGCCGTAGTCCAGGCACTCGCGCGTCAGGTTCACGGCCTCGCGGCCCGTGATCCCCTGGACGATGAACGTCGTGTTCTCGTCGATCAGCATCAGCCGATCTTCTCCACGGCCCGCTTGGCGGCCTCGTGCATCGAGACCGAGCGGTCGAGATACTCGATCCCGTACTTCTCGAGAATCTTGAAGCCCTCGTCCTCCCACGCTCCCGGGATCCGGAAGACGGCGACCTTCTCGGCGGGGTCGTGCCCGAGCTCGAGGCAGGCCTTGATCACGCCGCGGGCGACTATGTCCACGCGAGTGTTCGAGACGATCGACATCATCACGGCGATCTTGTCCACGCCGGGCTTCTCGAGGACGAGCTTGGTCAGGTTCTTCGCCTTCGACACGCTCGGGTTGCCGCCGATCTCGCAGTAGTTGGCGGGCTTGCCGCCGTAGCGACGCACCGCGTCGAAGAGGGTCAGCGAGCCGCCGCCCGCGCCGATCACGAGGCCGAGGTTGCCGTCGAACTCGGTCACGTTGCCCGCAACGCCGCGATGGTCGGCGGAGTCGATCTGCTCGCCCTTGATCTCGAACTCGGTCGGCTCGCGCGCCTCGCGCGTCTCCTCGTCGGCGACACCGAGCTCCTTGAGCAGCTCCTTCTGACGCGGCCGTCCCTCGTTCTCCATGTCCATGTGGGCGTCCACCGCCATGAAGGAGCCGTCCTCCAGCTTCACGAGCGGATTGATCTCCGCCAGCGTCATGTCGTACTTCACGAAGAGCTGCGCGAGCTTCGACAGGATCGGCGTCAAGCGGTTCAGGTCCGATCCGGTGATCCCGACGGACGCGATCACGTCCTTCGCGATGAAGTCCATGTGGGGCAGGATCGTCGAGAAGTGGCCGCGCCCGATGTGGTCGGGGTGCTGCTCGGCGACCTCCTCGATGTCGATGCCGCCCATGTCGGAGAACACGAACGTCGGCTTCTTGGCGATCCCGTCGTAGATGACTCCGGCGTAGTACTCATGCGCGATCGGCGCCTTCGCGCCGACGAGCACGCCGCGGGGCATATGGCCGTTGATCTCGAGCGCCAGGATCTCCTTGGCGTGTGCCTCGCACTCCTCCGGCGTGTCTGCGAACTTGACGCCGCCCGCCTTCATCCGGCCACCGGTCAGGACCTGCGACTTGATCACCACGGGCCCGCCGACGTCGGCTGCGATCTGCTTCGCGCCCTCGGCGTTGGTGGCGAAGCCGCCCCCGGCCACGGGGATGCCCTCGCGCTCGAGGATCTGCCTGCTCTCGTACTCGAAGAAGCGCATAGCGGGGCGGGAACCCTAGCGGTAGCGGCAATTCCGGCGTATCGTGAATCCGAGGTCCACCTTGCGCCGACTCGCCCTCCTGTTGACGCTCACCGGCTTGCTCATGGCGCCGGCTGTCGCTGACGCGCAGCTGCCGGACTTCGTCGGCGGTCAGAAGCCGTTGATGTCGAACAACGTCGAGCCGCTCGCCACGCTGCCGATACCGCACCCGATCGGCGCGCGGTTCCGGGACGGGTTGATGTACGTCACGACGACCGAGGGCCTGACCATCTACGACATCACGAACCCCGAGCTGCCGGTGCCTGTCGGCGCGCTCCCCCTGCCGCACTTCGAGAACGAGGACGTGGACCTCGGCGGGGACATCCTGCTGGTATCGAACGACCCGAGCGAGGGCGTCGGCGTCCTATACGTCATCGACATCTCGAACCCGCAGCTGCCGGTGCTCAAGTCCGCGCTGCCGACCGGGTTCATCACGACGGGCATCCCAGGGATCTTCGGCCTGCCCGAGCCGCAGGACCCGGGCATCGGCCACACGGCGTCCTGCATCCAGGACTGCAACTTCGCCTACCTGGCGGGCACCGCTGAGGGGATCGAGATCGTGGACCTGCGCAACCCGGCTGCGCCCATGCGGGTCAAGCGCTTCAAGCCGGTGATCACCTCGATCGCCACGCACGACGTGCAGGTGGACGAACAGGGCCTCGCGTGGATCGTGGGCGGCGACGGCAGCGCCGCGTACGACGTGAAGGATCCGCTCAACCCGAAGCTGGTCATGCGGACCGACGAGAACATCAAGAACTCCGGCCAGCTCGGGTTCCCGGGACCCGACCCGGTGTTCGGCATCGGCGGGCAGGGCGAGACGCCGATCGACCTGATCCACCACGACAGCCTGCGGTTCAGCAAGAAGTCGTCGCGGGGCGACTTCGAGCAGGTGCCCGGCAAGACCTATCCGGCCGGCGGCAGGGGCAAGGTCGTGGGGATCGTCGAGGAGGACTACAACCGGCCGACCTGCAAGGGCGCGGGCAGCTTCCAGACGTGGGGGATCACGGACAAGACCACGTCGACGGGGGCGAAGAAGCTCGTGTTGCTCGACCTGTTCGAGACCGAGCTCGAGAGTCTCGTGCAGGCACGCGGCTGGGCACCGGTCACGGGCCTCTGCTCAGCGCACTACTTCGACGAGCGCGACGGACTGGTCGCCGGAGGCTGGTACGAGGAGGGCACGCGCTTCCTCGACGTGAGCGACCCGGCCGGCATCCGCCAGGTCGGCTACTGGGTGCCGACCAAGGGGGAGACGTGGTCGGTGCTCTTCGCGCCGACCGATCCGACGGGGTCGATCGTCTACGCGCTCGACTTCGCCCGCGGCATCGACGTGCTCCGCTTCGACCGCGGAGACACGCGCACCCGCACGGCCGCCGTGCGGCGCACATGGCTCAAGCCGCCGGCGGGCGCGAGCGCCAGTAGGAAGCGCCGACGCGCCAAGAGTCCCGGCGTTGGCGGCGGCCGGACCGGTGAGACCCGCCGGAGCGAGTTCGGCTTCGTCTGCCGACTGCCGCGCTGAAAAGCGGGTAATTCCAGGTAGTAAGGCGGCGGACCGGCAGGTACGGCACAATGCACGGCCTTCCCCAGCGACCCACAAGGAGCAGATCGATCGAAATGGAGAGTTCCGTAGCCACGGACGCGCCCACGTCCCACGCCAGGCTCAAGGCGTGGGTCGATGAAGTAGCTGAGCTCACGGAACCGGAGTCGATCCACTGGTGTGACGGGTCCCAGGAGGAGTACGACCGCCTCTGTCAGGAGATGGTCGAGACGGGCGTGTTCGAGAAGCTGAGTGAGGAGGTGCGGCCGGACTCCTTTCTGGCCCGCTCCGATCCCGACGACGTAGCGCGCGTCGAGGACCGCACGTTCATTTGCTCCGAGAAGGAGGACGACGCCGGGCCGACCAACAACTGGTGCGAGCCCGCCGAGATGCGCGAGAAGCTGACCGAGCTCTTCCGCGGGTCGATGAAGGGGCGCACGATGTACGTGGTGCCGTACTCGATGGGCCCGCTCGGCTCACCGATCGCGCACGTGGGCGTGCAGCTGACCGACTCCGCGTACGTCGCCGTGCACATGCGGATCATGACCCGGATGGGGACCGGCGCCCTCGAGGTGATCGGCGATGACGGCGACTTCGTGCCCTGCCTGCACTCGGTAGGCGCCCCGATCGAGACCCCGGACGACGACGTCGTCTGGCCGTGCAACAGCGAGAAGTACATCGTGCACTTCCCGGAGACGCGCGAGATCTGGAGCTACGGCTCGGGTTATGGCGGCAACGCGCTGCTCGGCAAGAAGTGCTTCGCGCTCCGCATCGCTTCCGCCATGGCGCGCGACGAGGGCTGGCTCGCCGAGCACATGCTGATCCTCAAGCTGACCTCGCCCGAGGGCGAGTCGAAGTACGTCGCCGCGGCGTTCCCGTCGCAGTGCGGCAAGACCAACCTGGCGATGATCATCCCGACGCTCGAGGGCTGGAAAGCCGAGACGGTCGGCGACGACATCGCGTGGATGAAGTTCGGTGACGACGGCCGGCTGTACGCGATCAACCCCGAGGCCGGCTTCTTCGGCGTCGCGCCCGGCACGGGTGTCGAGACGAACCCGAACGCGATGGGCACGGTTGCGCGGAACACGATCTTCACGAACGTCGCGAAGACCGACGACGGCGACGTGTGGTGGGAGGGCATGACCAAGGAGCCGCCCGCGCACGCGATCGACTGGAAGGGCAACGACTGGACGCCCGACGCCGACACTCCCGCCGCCCACCCGAACGGCCGCTTCACCGTGCCGGTTGACCAGAACCCCTCCGCGGCGTCCGAGTGGGACGACCCGGCGGGCGTGCCGATCGACGCGATTCTGTTCGGCGGCCGTCGCTCGGAGGTCGTGCCGCTCGTCCACGAGGCGTTCGACTGGGAGCACGGCACGTTCCTCGGCTCGATCATGGCCTCGGAGACCACCGCCGCGGCTGCGGGCGCGGTGGGCAAGCTGCGCCGCGACCCGATGGCGATGCTGCCGTTCTGCGGCTACCACATGGGCGACTACTTCGCCCACTGGCTCGAGATCGGGCGGCGCGAGGGCGCACAGCTGCCGAAGATCTTCTACGTCAACTGGTTCCGCAAGGACGGCGAGGGGAATTGGCTATGGCCCGGCTACGGCGAGAACTCGCGCGTGCTCGCGTGGGTCTTCGGCCGCGTCGCGGGCACGGCTGATGCGCGCGAGACGCCGATCGGCAACCTGCCGACCGAGGATGCGCTGCCGACCGAGGGGCTCGACATCTGGCGCGGACCTCGAGGAGCTACTGCGCGTCGACACCGACGAGTGGAAGGCGGAGCTGCCCTCGATCCGCGAGCACTACGAGAAGTTCGGCGACAAGCTGCCGCCGGAGCTCGCTGCGCAGGTTGACGCGCTCGAGGAGCGGCTGAACGGCAGCTAGTCCTCGGCGGCTGGTCGGCGGCCGCGGGATCGGCTCCATTCGAAAACCCGTAGGCCTCGGCGAGGTCCGGGTCCTTCTGGGCGAGCATCTCGGCCAGGGTGACCATCACCTTGCACTGCTTCCAGGTGGCGTCGTCCTGCATCTTCCCGTCGATCATGTGGACGCCGCGGCCGTCGGGGATCGCCTCAATCACCTTCTTCGCGAACTTGACCTCCTCGGGCGGAGGCGAGAACACCTTCTTCGCGATGTCGATCTGCACCGGGTGCAGTGACCACGCGCCCACGCAGCCGAGCAGGAACGCCGCCCGGAACTGGGTCTCGCAGCCCTGGACGTCCTTGATGTCCCCGTAGGGGCCGTAGAAGGGCAGGAGGCCGTTGCTCGTGCAGGCGTCGACCATGCGCGCGATCGAGTAGTGCCACGGGTCCTGCATGTACGACTGGCGCGGGGCGTCCAGGTTCTCGGGGTCGGGATCCTCGATCGTGCGGTAGCCGGGGTGGCCGCCGCCGACGCGGGTCGTCTTCATGCGCCGGGAAGCGGCGAGGTCGGCGGGGCCGAAGCTCATGCCCTGCATGCGCGGTGACGCCTGCGCGATCTCCTCGAGGTGCACGACGCCCTGCCCGGTCTCGAGGATCGCGTGGATCAGGATCGGGCGCTCGATCTTCACCTTCGCCTCGAGCTGCGCGAGCAGGCGGTCGACGTAGTGAATATCCCACGGCCCCTCGACCTTCGGGATCATGATCACGTCGAGCTTGTGGCCGATCTCGGTGACCACCTGGGTGATGTCGTCGAGCACCCAAGGCGACTCGAGCGAGTTGACGCGCGTCCAGAGCTGCGTGTCGCCAAGCTCCATGTCGCGGCCGACCTTGATCAGACCCTCGCGCGCCGCCTCCTTGCGGTCAACCGGGATCGCGTCCTCGAGGTTGCCGAGCAAGATGTCGACCGTCGGCGCGATGTCGGGGACCTTCGCGACCATCTTCTCGTTCGAGAAGTCGAGGAAGTGGATCATCCGCGAGGGCTTGAACGGGATCTCGCGCACGGGCTCGGGCGCGTCGATCGCGAGGGGCTTGAAGAAATCTCTGGGGCTTCGCATAAGCAGCGGCAGGCTACTGGGCCGTATCGCTATTGTGCCCGGCCCTTATGGCGACGACTGAACAAGAACACAGACTGGATACGGACCAGGCGACTCGCGAGGCCAGTGGCGCGCGCCAGTACGGGCGCTACCTCGAGGAATTCGAGGTCGGCGCGGTCTACAAGCACTGGCCCGCCAAGACCGTCACGGAGGCCGACGACCACCTCTTCTGCCTCCTGACGATGAACCACCACCCGCTCCACATCAACGACGTCTACGCGCAGGAGTCGCAGCAGGGCCAGAACGTGGTCGTCGGGCCGCTCGTCTACTCACTGGCGCTCGGCATGAGCGTGGGGGACGTTTCCGGCAAGGCGATCGCGAACCTGGCCACCGAGGACCTGAAGCACCCGGCGCCCGTCTTCCACGGGGACACGCTGTTCTGCGAGAGCGAGGTGCTCGAGGTGACGCCGTCGCGTTCGAAGCCCGACCGCGGCGTCGTGAAGGTCCACACGAAGGTCTTCAAGCAGGACAACACGCTCGTGGCGGAGTTCAAGCGTGCCGTCCTGGTGCCTCGCAAGAATCCTGGCGATCCCACGGCTGACTAGACAAACATCCGGTATTGCCGTGTCTCGACCGGTGATACCTTGGGCGCGTGGATCGATTCAACTTTGGAAGTTTTGCCGGGGATGCCTCTCAGCGCGTCCAGTCGATTGTGAGCACGGCCGAGGCTGAGGCGGCCGGCCTGTTGCGCGACGCCGAGCGTGAAGTCGAGCTGATTCGCCGCGAGGCGCAGGCGGAAGCAGACCGGATCGTCGATGACGCGCGCCGCCGCGCCGACGAGCTCGTCGAGGAGCGGCTGCGGCTGCTGTCGGAGATGACCGACGGGATCGTCGAGCGCACGGAGATGCTGTTCGAGCGGATCGACTCGACCGGTCACGTCAGGCGCCAGTTCGACGAGCTTCTGCGCAGCCTCGGCGAGGCGGCCGAGGGCGTCGCGCGCGAGACGGGCGCCCGGCGCACCGCGCCCCGTCCGGCTGCCCATGTGCCGCGCACGCCCGCGCCGGCCCCGCGGCCGGCGGCCACGCCGACCCCGGCGGCGCGTCCGGCGTCATCGATCCGCCCGGCCACGCCGGCTCCCGCGCCCACGCCTCCGCCCGCGCCGCCGGCCCCGCACCGCGAGCCCTTCTCGCACCGGCCCGAGCCGGTCCAGCCCGCCCCGGAGCCTCCGCGCAGGGTCGACGACCACAACGACGCCCGCTTCGACGGCGCGCGCCTCGTCGCGCTCCAGATGGCGGTCGCCGGCTCGACTCGCGAAGAGGTCCACGCCGAGCTGCAGCGGGCATTCCGCCTCTCGGACCCGTCGTCGATCCTCGACGACGTCTTCGGCGGCCCGCGCCGCTCCGGCATCGCCGGCTAGCTGGTAACCAGCTGGCCGGCTAGTGGCTGTTGACCGGCGGCGGGCCGTGGATGCTCGCGGCCGTCAGGGAGCTGCCCGGGATCTCGGAGATCTCGGCGCCGCGCGACGACATCACGCCGTAGTGGACGCACAGCTCACGCTCGGTCTCCTGCGAGAGGGGCATGCCCGGCGCGACCTGCGGTGCGCGCCGAATCAGGTCCTTCTCGTATGGGATCCAGATGTGCCCTTGACTGGCCACCACGTCCCGAATCGGAAGCAGAGCGTGCGCGTCCGAGAATCGGCCCATCTTCACCAGGATCCAGCAGGGCGCGTCGTTGTCGTGGTCGACGTAGATGTCTTCCACGATGCCGACGCGCGTGCCGTAGACGTCGTCTACGCGGAAACCAGTCCAGCCCAGAGCTTCCTGGAGGTCAGGCATGGCGTCAGGATGAACTCGCCCCAGGACGTTGGCCATAGGACATACGTCCACGGGTCTGGCCTTGGGCGCTCGAACGCGCTATTAGCGGGCTATTCGGCGGCCTGGTCCGGCGCGGCGAGCGTGCGGTCGCCGTAGAGGCAGCCCATCAGCGCCTCGACCACCTGGGGATCGAACTGGGTGCCCGCGTTCTTCCGCAGCTCCCTCAGCGCGTCCTCGTGCGACATCGCCTTGCGATACGGGCGGTCGCTCGTCATCGCGTGGTACGCGTCGCAGGTGAGAATGATGCGGCTGCCGATCGGGATCGAGTCGCCCGAGATCCCATCCGGGTAGCCGTTGCCGTCCCAGCGCTCGTGCTCGTGCCGGACGATGCGGGCGACGCCGCCGAGCCCCGGGATCGCGCGGAGGATCCGCTCGCCGATGACGGGGTGCTCCTTCATCAGCACCCACTCGTTGTCGTCGAGCGGCCCGTCCTTGTGCAGGATCGAGTCGGGGATGCCGACCTTGCCGACGTCGTGGAGAAGTGCGGCCGTTTCCACCCGGGCGACCTCGTCCGGGTTGAGCGCAAGGGCTTCTGCGACGCGGACGGTGAGCCGGACCACGGCCTCGGAGTGGTCGCCGGTGTAGCGGTCGCGCTCGAGCAGCGTGGTGGCCAGGCCGACGATGGCATCGCGGCGCGAGTCGTCCTCGGGGCCGACGTCGTCCAGGCCGCTGCTCATTACCGCCGTGCGCCCGCCGCCGTCCGCGCGAGCACGTTCGACGCCGCGGCGGGCGACCTCGAGCAGCTCCTCGGCGCTCTGCGGACGCTGCCAGGTCGAGATGCCGCCGGACGCGGAGACGCAGCTGATCGGGCCGGCCGCCGTCGCCTCGAGCTCGAGCAGGATCCGCTCGACGCACTGCTTGGCGCCGGCCGAGTCGGTATCGGTCATGAGGAGCACGAACTCATCGCCCTGGGAGCGGGCGACGAAGTCATTCGCCCGCGTCAGCTCGGTGATGACGCGGCCGGCGGCACGCAAGATCGCGTCGCCAACGGCGATGCCGTGTGACACGTTGAGACCGCGGAAGCCGTCGATGTCGATCGCGGCGACCGACAGCGGGTGGCCGTGCCGGCGCGAGCGATCGACCTCGGCAGCCAGGCGCTGATGAAAGCGGCGGAGGTCCGGCAGGCCGGTCAGCGCATCGCGGCCGGAGCGCATGCCGAGCTCGCGCTCGAGCTCCGCGAGGCGCCGGTGTGCGTCGCTCAGCTGTTGCTCGAGCAGCCTGCGTTGCTGGTCGCTGTTGCCGAACATCGCTCAGCCATCGGCAAAAGCACTCGTTTTCTGCACTTCCGGCACGTCGCGCTGGACTGCCCCGCGGCTAGTCGGCCCACCAGCCCGGTTGCATCTCGGCGTCGGCGCGCGGATCGTCCATTTTCGGCGCCCCGAAGGCGATCACCTCGGCGCCGTCGGGACCCGCCTGGAAGCAGCGCCAGACGCCTGCCGGGACGCGGATGGCGTCCCACTGCTTGAAATCGACGATCTCGTCGTCGATCTTCACGCGGCCGCTCCCCGAGACGACCACGTACACCTCCTCCTGCCCCTTGTGCGTGTGCCCGAACGGGACCCTGAAGTTCGGCGACCACCGCTCGTAGCCGACGCCCGACTGCTCGAGCTCGAGGTCCTTGCTGGCGAATCGCGCCTCCATGTCGGGTGCGAAGCCGAATCCAGGCGCCGAGTCCTGCACGTCCTCTTTCAGGTTCTTCTTCGTGTAAGCCATGGGGCGTATCTTGTCGGATGCCATGGCGAAGCGTGAGCCTCGTCTGATCCCCCTGGGGTACGGGAAGTTCGTCCGTGCCGACCGGATCTACGCTCTGGTTCCGATCGAGGCGGAGGAGCGGGCCCACGGCAAGCGCACCTACGTGCACGTCGACCAGCTCGACCGGCCGATCGAGGCCTCACGCTCTGCGCGCGCGATACTCGCCGACCAGGAGCAGGCGCTCGCGGAGGCCGCCGGCCTTCCACGGCGGAAGAAGAAGGACGACTAGTGCTCGTCCCCGCCGGTAACGGCGGGTGGGCGCGATTCCTCGGCCAGTGACGTGATCGCGAGCGCGCCGCGCGCGGCGTCCTCGAGAACGTCGGTCGCCTCCTCGGGCGAGCGGGCGTAGAGCTCGACGATGGTGTGGACGACAATCGAGTCGCCGTCGTGCTTGTGGAAGCGCACGTGGGTGAAGAACTCGCGCGTCCCGTGGTCGCCGAAGGCGGCGTAGGCGAGCGCGTCGGCGGCGTCCGGCCCCTGGCAGTCGACGCCCTCACCGTCGACCGTGACGGTGCAGGAGGCGACCCAGGGCGTGCCCACCACCATCCGCTCCCAACGGTCCTCGACTGCCTCGACTCGGCTGATCCGGCGGCCGTTCTCCTCGTAGACCGCCAGGCTCAGATGGGGCTGGTCGTGGAGGCAGTCGCGGCACTGGATGACGGCCTCCTGAAGCTCATCGTCGGGGTCGTAGGCCTCGCCGGTCTGCGGATCGACCCGCAGGACCCCCTCGTAGTGGAGCTCGACCTTCAGGTTCTGCGACCAGCAGCGGTAGCAGCGCAGCCAGGCGGAAGCGACGCCGGCAGAGTCGGGAGCTGAGCCTTCCATGCCCTGATTATGCTCGCACGCATGAGGGCTGCGGGCCCAGCCGCGCTGTGTGCGCTCGCAATCGCGCTTGCGGGCTGCGGCGGCGGTGACGACGACGAGGCTGCGGGCGGGCTCGCCCAGGAGGCCGGCGACGTCGTGAAGCAGCTCGAGCGCTCGATCGCCAAGGGGGACTACGACTACATCTGCTCGAACCTCCTCTCCGCCGAGGTGCGGCGCCAGGCGGGTGGCGGCGACTGCCCGGAGCAGCTCGAGCGCACGTCAGCGGGTGTCAAGAAGCCGCGGATCCAGGTGACGTCGATCAAGATCGAGGGCGCGATGGCGACCGTCGACGTCGTCACGGTTGCAGAGGGGCAGGCGCGAGCCGAGGACAAGATCCGGCTCGTGCGCGAGGCGGGCGCCTACAGGATCTCGTCGCTCAGCGGCTGAGCGTGCGCAGGGTCGCCTCGAAGTCCGTCTTCGCGATCGGGCCGACGCACGGCGATGTCGCGCCGGCTTCGAAGTAGCGCTCGATGACCGCGTTCGCCTGTTCGGCTGTGCCGATCGCGGCGAGCGTGTCGATGAACGCGTCCGCCTTCTCGATGTCGGGCTCGAATCCCGAGCGCTCGATCATCGCGCGGTAGAACGGCAGCGAGAAGTAGGGGACGAGGTCGTTGCGCATGACGTCCCTCGCGGCGTCCGGATCGTCCGTGACCGCCGACGGCACGGCGGCGACCACGTCGAACCCGTCGAACGACTTGCCGGTCTTCTCGCGGCCCTTCGTCACCTCGGGCACGACGACCTCCCGGATGTAAGTCGGCTCGCAGAGCCACAGGATCACGCCGTCGGCCAGCTCGCCGGCAAGTCGGAGCATCGCGGGGGACAGCCCGGCTACGTAGATCGGCAGTTCAGCGCGCGCGCCGTAGCCCATGAAGTGGAACCCGGTCGGCCACTTCTCGCCGGGCGGCGGGTCCTCGCCGCGGAAGATCGCGCGCACGGTGCTCAGGTACTCGCGCATCTCGCGGACGGGCTTGTCGATCTGCTGGCTGTACCAGCCCTCGACCACCGGCCGGTGCGATACGCCGAGGCCGAGGACCATGCGCCCGCCCGAGTACTCGTCGATCGTCGCTGCCGTCTGCGCGGTGGCGACCGGCGTGCGCGCGTAGATGGGGGTGACGCCCGTACCGAGCCGGATGCGGTCGGTGGCTCCGGCGTACGCCGTGAGCACGGTGAACGGGTCGCGCGCGGCGATGTGGGTGACGTACGCGCTCTCGTAGCCGAGCGACTCGGCGAGCTTGACGCGCTCGATGGCTGTGTCGAGCTCCCGCCCGACCGAGACGAAGCAACCGAGGCCCACGGCGTGCCAGCATAACCGCGAGTGAACGGCGCGATTCTCGCCGGCGGCGCCGGCAAACGACTGGGCGGTGTCTCGAAGGCGATGCTCGAGCTCGACGGGCGGCCGCTTGCGGTGCACGTGGGCGAGGTGCTCGCAGAGGTCTGCGAGCCGGTCGCGATCGTGTGCAAGCCCGAGACAGAGCTGCCACCGATCAAGGGCGTCGAGCGCTGGGACGAGCCGACCGAGCCGCGCCACCCGCTGACGGGGATCGTCCACGCGCTCGAGCGGGCCGAAGGCCCGGTTCTCGTGTGCGCCGTCGACATGCCCTGGGTGACGGCGGATGCCTGCCGGTCGCTGCTCGATGCCGCTCCTGGGGGATCTGCGGCGGTCGCCGTCGCAGAGGGGGAGATGTGTCCGGTCTTCGGGGTCTACGCGCCGGAGGCGCTTGCCACGCTCAGGGAGGCGCCGTCCGACGCGCCGCTGCGCGCAACTGTCGAGGAGCTCGATCCGGCGCGGGTCGCGCTCCCGCCGGCGCTCTTGCGCAGCGTGAACACGCCCGACGACCTGGCTAGCGCCTGAGCATCACGTAGACGAGGCCGATCAGGAACGCGATCTGGCCGAACGTCGCGGCGGTGCCGAGGTCTTCGGCGCCGAGCAGCTTCGCCAGCGCAGTCACGGCCACGAAAAGTGCGAGCAGCGCGCCCGCCTGGATCACGAAGGCCCTCACGACAGTCCCTTCTCGAGCTCGGTGACAAGCTCCGCCACCGGCTTCGCCGGATCGAAGTCGGCAAGCAGTTTCTCCGCCGCGCGGCGGCCGCCGAGCGTGCGGACGGCGCTCTCGCCGCGTTCGAGCGTGAACTCGGCCAGCGCGGCAAGGCGTCGCGCACGCACGCGCGACCCGCCGACGTCCGCCCGGTTGCGATGCGCCTCGAGCGCGTCGGCCAGCTCGTCGATCCCGCTCGGCGGCGGGATCGACGACACCGCGACGACAGGCGTGTCGCGCGCACCGACCGCACGTAGGGCAGCGGCGAGGTCGCGCTGCGCTCGGCGCGCGATGTCCTCCAGGTCCGCCTTGGTCACGACGAGGACGTCGGGCACCTCCATGATCCCCGCCTTGAGGAACTGGAGCACGTCGCCGGACCCGGGCTGGACGATGACGGCGACCGTGTCGCACAGGTCCGCGACGTCCGTCTCCGACTGGCCGACGCCCACGGTCTCGACGACGACTACGTCGAACACGGCAGCGAGCGCCTGGGCCGCCTCGCGTGTGGGCGGTGCGAGGCCGCCGAGCATCGTGCCCGCGGCGGTCGAGCGGATCAGAATGCCGTCGTCGCGCGCGTCGTGATCGATGCGCGCGCGGTCGCCGAGCAGCGAGCCGCCGGAGCGCTTCGACGACGGGTCGACCGCGAGCACGGCAACGGTCTTGCCGCGCGAGCGCCACTCCTTCACGAGCGCCGAGAGCAAGGTTGACTTGCCCGCGCCCGGCGGGCCGGTGATGCCGACCACGTGCGCCGGCGCCTCGCCGCCGAGGGCGGCGGGCGAGACCTCGGCGAGCAGGGCGACGGTCTGCGCGCGTGCATCCGGTGTGCGCGTCTCAATCAGGTTCAGCGCGGGCGCGGCCGCCGAACGGTCACGCTCTCTGAGCCTGCGACCTAAGTCGCGTCCACTCAAGGGGTCTGACCCCTTATGCGGCGGCGGCTACGTTGTGGCGCTCGGCCACGAGCCGGACGATGTCGCCCATGATGCGGCTGATCTCGAAGTCCTTGGGCGTGTAGACGCGGGCTACCCCGGATGCGAGCAGCGCCTCCTCGTCTACGCGCGGGATGATGCCGCCGACCACAACGGGCACGTCGGCGCCGGCGTCCTTCAGCTCGCGCAGCACGGTTGGGATCAGCTCGCGGTGCGAGCCCGAGAGGATCGATAGGCCGACCACGTGCACGCCCTCGTCCGCAGCGGTGCGCGCGATCTCCGATGGGGTCAGGCGGATGCCCTGGTAGACGACGTCCATGCCGGCGTCGCGCGCCCGAACCGCGATCTGCTCGGCGCCGTTCGAGTGCCCGTCGAGGCCGGGCTTGCCGACGAGGATCTTGACGCGACGTCCGAGTGCCTCGGAAACGCGCTCGACTTCCTCGCGCAACTCGGTGAGCGAGCCGTCGTCGGTCGCGGCCGCGTCCTGCACGCCGGTTGGCGCCCTGTACTCGCCGAACACGTCGCGCAGGGTCTGCGCCCACTCGCCGGTCGTGGCTCCGGCCGCCGCTGCCTCGAGCGTGGGGGGCATGATGTTCTGCGATTCGTCACGAGCCGCGCCGGCGAGCTTCGTGAGCGCGGCGTCAACCGCCTCCTTATCGCGCTGCGAGCGCCACTCCTGAACGGCCGCGATCTGGCCCTGCTCGACCTGCGGGTCGACCGTCAGGATGCCGCCGTCCTCGCCCGTCTGGAGCGGTGACTCCTCGGCGGTCGTGTAGACGTTCTGGCCGATCACCTTGAGCTCGCCGCTCTCGATCCGGCGCACGCGCTCGCGGTGCGACTCGACGAGCTGCGTCTTCATGTAGTCGACGGCCTCGACAGCGCCTCCGTGCTCGGCAACGATCGCCATCTCCGCGCTGGCTGCCTCGGCGAGCTCGTCGACCAGCCCGTCCATCACCGTCGAGCCCTCGAAGATGTCGGGGTAGTCGAGCAGGTCGGTCTCGAAGGCGAGAATCTGCTGGATCCGCAGCGACCACTGCTGGTCCCACGGTCGCGGGAGTCCGAGCGCCTCGTTCCAGGCCGGCAGCTGGATCGCCCGTGCCCGCGCGTTGCGGCCCATCGTCACCGCGAGGGCCTCGAGCACGATTCGGATGACGTTGTTCTCCGGCTGCGACTCGGTCAGGCCGAGCGAGTTCACCTGCACGCCGTAGCGGAAGCGCAGCATCTTCTCGTCGGTTACGCCGTAGCGCTCGCGCCCGAGCTGCTCCCAGAGGCGGCCCATCGCGCGCAGCTTCGCATGCTCCTCGACGAAGCGGATGCCGGCATTGACGAAGAACGAGATGCGCCCGAACACCCTTGGGAACGTGTCGTCGTCGACGCGCTTGCGCGCCTCGTCGAGCACGGCCTGGGCGGTGCTCATGGAGTAGGCGATCTCCTGAGCCGGCGTCGCGCCGGCCTCCTGCAGGTGATAGCTGCAGATGTTGATCGGGTTCCACTTCGGGACCTCGTCGACGGTGAAGGCGATCATGTCGGCGATCAGCCGCATCGACGGGCCGGGCGGGAACGCGTACGTCCCGCGCGAGAGGAACTCCTTGATGATGTCGTTCTGGGTCGTCCCCTGGAGGACGTCGCGACCGACGCCGTTCTCCTCGGCGACCGTCATGTACAGCGCGAGCAGCCATGCGGCCGTCGCGTTGATCGTCATCGACGTGTTCATCTCGTTGAGCGGGATGCCGTCGAGGAGCGTGTGCATGTCGCCCTTGTGGGCGATCGAGACGCCGACCTTCCCGACCTCGCCGCGCGACAGCTCGTGGTCGGGGTCGTAGCCCGTCTGCGTGGGCAGATCGAAGGCGATCGAGAGGCCGGTCTGGCCCTTTTCGAGGTTCTTGCGGTACAGCTCGTTGGACTCGCGCGCGGTGGAATGGCCCGCGTAGGTGCGCATCACCCACGGCCTGTCCGGCTGGTCGAGGCGGTGACTCACCCGGTGAATTGTATGGTCCGCCCCCGTTTGGGCCGTCCGATCGATGTCAAGCACCTCGGCCGCGAGCGGGTCATTTGCGCCTTCGAGGTCGAGGGCTTCGTCGTGGACCCCGGGCCGACCACCTCGGTCGAGACCATGCTCGACGGGCTTGGCCAGGAGCCGCGCGGGCTGCTTCTGACCCACATCCACCTGGACCACGCGGGCGCCACGGGTGTACTGGTGCGCCGGTTCCCGGAGCTGCCCGTGTACGTGCACGAGCGCGGCGCGCCGCATCTCGTGGACCCGTCGAAGCTGTTGGCCAGCGCGAAGCGGGTATACGGCGACGAGATGGACTCGCTCTGGGGCGAGTTCGCGGCCGTGCCCGAGGACAACATCCGCTCGCTCTCAGGCGGCGAGCAGTTCGAGGGCTTTCGAGTCGAGTACACGCCCGGCCACGCCGTCCACCACGTGACATACCTGCACGAGGCGACCGGCGAAGCGTACGTGGGCGATGTCGCGGGCATCCGGATCCCGCCGCATGAGCACACCTATGCGCCGACGCCGCCGCCTGACATCGACATACCCGTGTGGCTCCAGTCGCTCGAGATCGTGCGCGAGTTGAACCCGCGGGCGTTGTGCCTCACGCACTTCGGGCGCCACGACGACGTCGGCGCGCAGCTCGACGCGGTCGGCGCCTACCTCGAGCGAAGGCGCGACCCGGTGGCCGACCAGGAGACGTTCGAGCGCCAGATCGTGGGCGAAACGGTCGATGCGGTGGGGGCTGACGAGGCGGCTACGTACTTCCAGGCCGCGCCGCCGGATCAAATCTGGTGGGGCTTGCGCCGATACTGGGAACAACAGGCGCAATGACCGGAACGGTGGAGATACCGAAGGTCGGCAGGCCCGGGGAGGGCCTCGACGACAACTGGCGCGTGATCGTCCTGAACGACGACCACAACACGTTCGACGGGGTCGCGTCCGCACTGGCGCGGGTCGTCCCCGGCGTCTCGCTCGAACAGGGCTACCGCTTCGCCGACAAGATCCACAACAGCGGCCAGGCGATCGTGTGGGCCGGGGCGAAGGAGCCGGCCGAGCTCTACTGGGAGCAGCTCAGCGACGCGGGCCTGACGATGGCGCCGCTGGAGCAGGGTTGAAGCTGCGCCGCGTCGCGGTAGCGGCCATCTCGCTACTCGTCGCCGCACCGGCGGATGCGGCGATCCGCGGCCCGAAGGGGGTGAAGGTCCAGAACGTCGCGCGCGGCGTGGGCCATCCGAGCAACATCGCGTTCGACTCGGCGGGTCGGATATGGATGACATCGGCGCAGTACGGCGTCTCCCGAAGCGACGGCATCTGGTTCGTCAAGCGCCGCGGCGCGCGGCCGCGCCACGTGGTCCGTGGACTCAATGCGGCGCTCGGGCTCACCTGGTTCCGCGGCGAGCTCTTCGTCAGCCATGTCGTGCCCTACAGCGTCTCAGCGGGCAGCTACACGGGCCGCGTGACCGCCTACTCGCGGTTCAACGGGCGCCGCTTCAAGCGCAAGCGGACGGTCCTCAGGGGGATCCCGACAGGGCAGCATCGCTTGGGCTCGATCGTGCCCGGCCCGGGCGGGCGCCTGTACATGGGCGTCGGCAGCGCACGCGACGCGTCCACTGGATCGCGCTACGGCGGGACCATTGTCAGCTTCAAGCCACGCGGCGGTGGGTTGCGGATCGAGGCCCGCGGGCTGCGCAATCCGTACGGCCTGGCGTTCGAGCCCAACGGGATCAGGCTGCTTGTGTCGGACAACGGCCGTGACGACCTCGGCAACAACCGGCCTCCCGAGGAGCTCAACCGCTTCGACGTGACCGGTGGCGTCCCGCATTTCGGATTCCCTCGCTGCTGGGGGCGGGGCGGTGGTCGCTGCGGCGGGACTCGCCCGCCGCTGGCCGAGCTCGCCCCGCATTCGGCGGTGGCCGGCGTCGCGGCGGCCAAACGTTTCGGACGGTTTGGCCCGAGCGCGTTCGTCGCCGAAAACGGCTCGAGGATCGGCCCGCGGACGGGCAGCGTCGTGCGGCGCGTCGCGCTCGGGAGGCGGCGAACCGACGACGTGCGCTTTGCGCGCGGCTTTCGCCGCTACGACCCGGTCGGCGTGGCGGTCGGGCCCGGCGGAGGGCTGTACGTCACGCTCAACCGCTCGGGGCGCTTGATCCGGTTCGTGCCCTAACGGGCGACTGCGCTCTTGATGGCCAGCGGGCCTCGAACGCCGCGGTTGTCGACGGCACGTGCCGCGAACGTGTAGCTGGTGCCGGTTGTCCCGGCGAACGAGCGCCGACGTGGCCTGTCATCGGTCTCGGGGAGGGGCTCGAACGCCCCCGCCGCGTTGCGCACGAAGAACTCGTACTCCTCGATCGCGACGCGCTCTCCGGTGGGTGAGCGCGCCTTCAGGTCGAATCCCCCGCCGGCCTGCGTCGAGACGCGCAGCAGCAGGTCGGGCCCGGCCTCGCCCGGGTTGTCCGGCGCGATCTCGCGGATCGGGACCGAGAGCTTCGCCCCGGTAAGCGTCATCGTCGCCCCTTGGTCGGCGCGCCTCACGTAGGGGTCGTCGTCCTGGGCGAGCTCGATCCGCACGCGATGGCCTGCGAAGAATCGCCAAGCGTTTCCGTGCAGGTCGAACTCGACAGTGCCCGAGCCGTCGGTGAGCGTGCGCACCCCGCGATCGACCAGCACCTGGCGCCCGTCGGGATATAGGTCGTAGAGGCGTGCGTTCAGCTGCAGGCCCGCCGCGGCGCCCTGCACGGAAGCGGTGACGCGCGTCTGGCCGATCATCGTGATGTCCCCCGCGAGCGCGCCGGAGTCGTAGGTGGCGACGCCCGGGCCTGCGCTGCCTGCGTGCGAGGTGCACGGGCCCCGGACGGGATCCGCCTCCGCGGCGTGCGGGTTGGGCGACGCGTCGGAGCTCGTGGCGCGTGCTCCCGAGAGGTCGACGACCCACCGGTTCGGTGCGAGGTTCTCGAACAGGTCCGCCTCGAAGCGCTCGCCCGGCTCGTCGAGCGGCCAACCGCCGCCGGCGTTCTGGGAGCAGGTTTGGAGCGAGACCACGACGTTTGGCTGCGGCCGCGCCTGGTGCGCGTTCGCGGGAGGCCTCGCGTAGTGGTCGATGAACCGGTTCAGCCGACCGGCCACCCCGAGGCGGGTGAGCTCGACCGGACGCACGTTGAAACCGCGCTTGTACTCGCCGAAGGCGCAGGTGTGGCGGTTGTTCTGGCACAGGTCGGCCCACTCCTTCGCCTTGTTCTGCGCGTGGTGGCCGAAGTCGCCGTAGTACTCCTGGACCGGGTAGTTCGACACGAACCGGCGCAGCATCGCGCCCATCCGCCGCTGTTCCTCGAGCGGGTACAGCTGGTTCGAGAAGCTGCCCACGCTGAAGACGGGGATTCGCCAGTTCTCGTTCACCGCCATGCGGCCGAAGAAGCGCTCCTGAAAGTACGCCGAGCGCTCGCGGATGAACGAGTCGAGCACCCCCGGGACGACCGGGCATGTGGGGTTGGCGGCGAAGGGCGTCGTGGAGCCGAGGCACGCGAACGCGTCCGCAACAGGCTGCGGGAGCGTGATGCCCGAGGAGTAGGTGTCGCTCAGCAGGCTCCGCTTGGCCGCGCCGAGGGGCGAGCGCGACAGGGCGGTGTCAGGGTCGATCGGGGCGAGCTGGTCCTGGCGGTAGAGCCCGTTCGGCACGAGCGCGTTCGCGAGGTCGCTCCAGCCGTACTTGGGCGCGACCGCGGCCAGCTCCATCTTGATCCGCTTACGCGGGCTGCGCCACACGGGGTCGGTCAGCGCGAGCCATGCGACACCGGCTCCGTACGACGAGCCCGAGACCACGACGCGCTCCGGGTTGACGCCGAAGAACGGGTCCTCGGCCAGCAGTCCCGCGAGGTACTGGAGGTCGTTGACTTCGTACGCGCGATGCCCGAGCTGGGCCTCACCCGTCGAGCCGCGGCCATCCGCGTCCACGAAGCCGCGCGACGTGTACGTCAAGACGACGTAGCCGCGGGCGGCGAACCACGCGTCCGTGTAGTGCCACTTCTCGCCGCCTCCATCGATCCTCCCGTGCCACTCGCCCTTCGACCCGGGGCAGCATCCGTGCAGCAGCACGATCAGCGGATAGCCGCCGGGCGGGCGCGGATGGCGCTTGGGGTCGGGCAGCGCCACGTTCGCGTCGAGCCCGATGAACCCCTCCGAGTCGGCGCCGGCGTTCGGGTCGGGATCGATCGCGCCGGGAAGGCCCGAGTAGCCGTTGTACTTCTCCGGGACAGCCACGGCTCGCGCGACGCCCTCGTTCGGCGTGCGCCCGCCCACGGGCGGCAGCCCGTCGTTGCAGAAGCGGTACGGGATCAGGATCGCGTTCGAGCGGCGATTGTCGACCGCGTCGGTCTTCTTGCAGCTCGCCTTGAGGGAGGCGAGGTCGGCCCGCGCGGCGGGCGCGAGCATGAGCAGCATCACGGCGGATACGCCTATCGCGAGAGAGCGAGCGATCCGGAAAGCCTAGGAGCTTGCCCCTCACTCCGGCCGGGGGTAGTGTCGAGGCTGGATTCGCACCCGTACGAAGGGAGGCCCGATTTGGGGCTCTTCAAGAACATGAAGGACATGCAGGCCCAGGCCCAGGACGCGATGGCAAACCAGGGCGGGACGGCCGGCATGGCGGGAATGGGCGACATGGGCGCGCAGGCCGCCTACGCCCAGCTCGCGCAGAAGCTCGCCGCCTCGGGTGTCGAAGCCCCCGGCGTCATTCATTCGGTCCGCCCCACCGGGCAGACCGACATCAGCGGCGGCCAGCAGGTGGACTTCGACGTCTCGATCCGCCCTGCGGACGGTGACCCGTACCAGACCACGATCTCGCAGTCGATGCTGCCGGCGCAGCTCGAGGGGATCGCGGAGGGCGCGGCGATCACGGTGAAGTACGACCCGGACTCGCCGACTTCGGCGTTGATCTACGGCTGGTAAGGAGAGAGCGATGGGACTTTTCAAGGGGATGAAGGATCTGAAGGACCTCTCGCAGCACCACGGTGGGATGCCCTCGATCCGCGACTCGTTCAAGGACATCGGCAAGCTCGCGGACGATCGCGGAGAGAAGGAAGTCCTGAAGAACGGGGTCGCGGCGAAGGCCGTCGTGAAGGGCTTCGCGGAGCCGGTGCCGGGCGAGAAGTTCGCCATGCACATCCCGCTCGAGATCCATCTGCCGAACGGGGAGCCGTACGTGGTCGACCACGTCTTCCCGACCGCGCGGATGAAGGCCGCGATCACCGTGGGCATGGAGATCCCGGTCAAGGTGCTCCCGGACGAGCCGGAGCGCATCGCCGTGCAGTGGGATGCCCAGCAGGCCTCGATCGCCGCCGCCGGTGGCGACATGGCCGCCGTGACAGCAGGGCTGCAGTCGACCTACTCGGGTGCCGCCGACGCGGCCATGCGGCAGGCCCAGGCCAATGCCGCGGCCGAGGATCCCGCGGCGAAGCTCGAGAAGCTCGGCCAGATGCGCGACTCGGGCCTGATCACGCCCGAGGAGTTCGAGGAGAAGAAGAAGGAGATCCTCGGGTCGATGTAGGCCCCCGGCGCCGTCTAGGTGCCGAAGCTCAGGCCGGTGGACCCGCCGTGCTCAGCGACCAGCTCGCCGAGCGCGGCGCGCGTCCGCGGGTGAGCCTTTCCGACCATCGTCACCCGTGTGCCGGCGCCCTCCTCGTCGAAGCGGGCCGTCAGGCGGAAGACGCTCGTCATGAAGCCCTTGAAGAGGAGGGCGAACCCGAGCGTGCAGAACACGAGGATCTTCTGCGGCCAGTCCATGTATCGCGCCTCCCATGTGAGCGAGTTGAACGACTCGTCGGTGAGCTCGTAGCCGCCGTCCTTCAGCGCCTCCGGGGGTTCGCGCCGCCACGCCTCGATAACGGAAGCCGGCCGCTCGTTGACTTCGAACTGGAGCTGAAGCTCGTCTGACATCAGGTACCTCCGAGGATTCGCTTCTTCTGGGATTCGTAGTCCGCCACGCTGATGAGCCCCTTCGCCTTCAGCTTGTCGAGCTGATGGAGGCGCGCGATCGGGCTCTCATCCTCCGTCGGCGCCGGCACGGCCGGTTGCCACGTCGACGGCGGGCCGTCGGGCAGCACGGGCGCGGGCGTAGCCGGACGCCTGACGATTGGGGCGGCCATCTCGCCGCGCGCGACGCGGTCGGCGACCCGCCGCTCGCGCCGGCGAAGGAGCTGCGAGATCCCGGCCCCCCGAAATGCCCACAGCACGCCGCCGGCGCCGCCGACGAATGGGCCGACGACCACCGCCAGGATGTGGAGGGCCGTGTCGGACGAGCACTCCTGGGTGGTTGCGGTCCCGCAGCTTTCGGTGCCGAACAGGTTGACGGTGCCCCAGATCACGGCAGCCACGCCCGCGAGCACGAGCGCACCGCCCAGAAGAGTGAGCGACCAGTACCGCAGCGGGCCAGCGCGGGGCACGGCCCTAGCCTAATCGCGCTTGGGCGCCTACGAAAGTACGTCTTCGGGCTGGAGCGCGCCGATCCCCGAGACCTCCCAGTAGCTGGGGAGGACGGGCACTTGGTAGAGGCCCTGGGCGAGCGCCCGCGCCTCGGCGATCTCCTCGGAGTACCAGTAGCGGTCGAAGTCCGTCTTGTCCGGGAACAGCGCGAGCTGGATGAAGTCGAGCCTGCCGTCGGCGGCGCGGAGGAATGCCCACCAGGTGGCGCCGTAGTTCAGCACCTTCTCCGCGGAGGGCCGCCAGGCGGCGTCGAACTTGTCCCCCCGGAACGGGTTGGCCACCCACTTGATCTGGACCATCACTCCGGTCAGGCCGATGCCGCTGCCCGCCGGTGCGCCCTCGCCCGGAACCCCGGCGTCGGGCATCAGTTGCCGACCTCCGCGTAGATCGCGCCCGGGCCCTCTTCGGTCTTGCCGTCGCCCTCCTTGTCGGCGCCGACGAGGATCGAGATCTTGCCGAGGTGCTTGTTCTCCTTCATCAGCTGGTGCGCCTCGGCGACACCCTCGAAGGGCATCGTCCGCCACAGGACGGGCCGGATCTCGCCGGACTCGATCAGCTGGTTCGCCTTCGTGCATTCGTAGGCGTTCGCGAAGTGCGAGCCGATGATCTCCTTCTGACGCATCCACAGGTAGCGGACGTCGAAGTCGAGGTTGTAACCCGTGGTGCCGGCGCAGATGACGACCTTGCCGAACGGCTTCACGGTGAACACCGAAGTCGGGAACGTCGCCTGCCCCACGTGTTCGAACACGATGTCGGGCGCGTCCCCGAGGATCTCCTTCACCTTCTTCGAGAACTCGCGCGACACCTTGAAGCGCGCCTTCTCCTCGTCGGGGCTCTCGTTGCCGGTCCGCATCATGCCCTTGAACTCATTACGGTCGATCCAGCCGTCGATGCCCATCTGCTCGAGCAGCTGGCCCTTCTCCGGCGAGGAGACCACGCCGACCGCCTTCGCTCCGGTCAGCTTGCAGAGCTGGGTGGCGAAGACGCCGAGGCCGCCGGCGGCACCCCAGATGAGGACGCGGTCGCCGGCCTGCATGTTGCAGCGCGTGAGCAGCATGCGGTAGGCGGTGAAATACGTGAGCCCGTAGGAGGCGGCCTCCTCCCAGGTCAGGTTCTTCGGCTTTGGCAAAAGCTGCTGCGCCTGGACCTTTGTGAACTGCGCGAACGAGCCCCACGTGGTCTCGTAGCCCCAAATCCTCTGGGACGGCGCCGCAAGCGGGTCGAGCCCGTGGACCTCGGGATCCTCATACGAGGCCTGGTTGCAGTGGATCACGACCTCGTCGCCGGCCTTCCAGCGGGTGACGCCGGGGCCGACCTTCCACACGACCCCGGATGCATCCGAGCCGCCGATGTGATGCCCGTACTCCGGGTGGTCGCCGTAGCGCATGACCGACACGGGCTTGCCCAGCGCGGCCCACACGTTGTTGTAGTTGACGCCGGCGGCCATGACGCGCACGATCACTTCGAACGCGCCCGGCTCCGGTACCTCGATCTCCTCGATCTGGAACGCGTCCACCGGCTCGCCCTCGCGCTCCTCGCGGATGACCCAGGCGGCCATCGTCTCGGGGAGCTCGCCCGGCTCCGTGCTCACCTGTGCGACGTTCGACGTGTCAACGGCCATCTGCTCTCGATTCCTCCTCGGTCCTTGAAGCGGCGAGGATCGTATCGATGCAGGTGCTTCAGGCCGCGACTTCCGCCAGTCCGGTCGGCTGATCCGGCTGGTGGACCGGCCGCCGCTCGATCAGGAGGGCGGCCACGATGGCGCCGATCACGGTGACCGCGAACGAGAGCCACATCGCGGTCGAGAGCGCGTGGATGAAGGACTCGTCGACCGCCGTCACGATCTGGCGTGCCGCCTCGGGGTCCATCTGGCGTGCGACGTCGCTGATCCCGCTCGACCCGGCAGCCTCGACGAGTTTCTCGCGCTGGGCGTCGCCGATGTCCAGAGCGGCGAGCTTGGAGTCGATGTCATGGCGCGTGATCGCCTGGAACAGGGCGCCGATCGCGGCAACGCCGAAGGTGCCGCCGACCATTCGTGACATCGACAGGATCCCCGATGCGACGCCCGCCTTCGACGTCTCGACGGCGTTCATCGCGGCCGTCGACATCGGTGACATCGTCAGGCCGATGCCGACTCCCATGACCATGAAGGCCGCGAACAGCAGGCCGTAGCCGGAGTCGACGCTGATGTGCGTCTGGATATAGAGGGAGACCGCGATCAGCAGGAGGCCGGAGACGATCAGGCGCTGCGGGCCGACGCGGTCGGCGAGCCGGCCGGCGATCGGCGCCGTGACGATGATCAGGACGGTGGAGGGGAGGAAGCGGACGCCGGCCTCGAGCGCGCTGTAGCCGAGGATGTTCTGCATGTACAGCGCGACGAAGAAGAAGACCGCGAGCATCGCGAACGAGATGACGTAGCCGACCGCGTTCGCGCCGAGGAAGCTCGGCGAGCGGAAGAACGAGAAGTCGACCATAGGCACGCGCGAGCGCGACTCGGTGACGGCGAATCCGACAAGCCCGATCACGGCGGTGACGAGGAGGGCGACGGTCTCGGGCGATCCCCAGCCCCACGAGTTCCCCTCGATGAGCGCGAGCACGAGCGCCGTGAGGCCGATGGAGAGCGTTGCGATGCCGGGCAGGTCGATCCGCCGCTCGACCGTCTCGTCACGCGACTCCCGCGTGGCGAACAGCGTCACGGCGACCGCGCCGGCGGCGACCGGCAGGTTGAGGAAGAAGATTGCCCGCCACGAGACGTGCTCGGTGAGGAAGCCGCCCACGACCGGACCGATCGCGAGCGCGAGCCCCGACACGCCCGCCCACGTCCCGATCGCCTTCCCGCGCATCTCGGGCGGGAACGCGTTCGTGATGATCGACAGCGTCGCGGGCATCATGAAGGCGGCGCCGACGCCCTGAACGGCGCGGCCGGCCACGAGCCAGGACTGGTCGGGCGCAAGCCCGATCGCCGCGCTCGAGGCCGCGAACGCGGTCACGCCGAAGAGGAACATCCGCCGCCGGCCGAAGATGTCGCCCAACCGGCCGCCGGTGACGAGCAGGACTGCGAACGTCAGCGTGTAGGCGTTCACCGTCCATTCGAGGCTCCCGATCGATGTGTCGAGGTCCGCCTGGATCGACGGCAGCGCGACGTTCACGACCGTGTTGTCGAGCATGATCATGAACAGCGCGAAGCACATGGCCGCGAGCGTCCACCAGCGGCGGTTGGCCTCGGTCAGGCGGATGCGGTCCGTCATGCGCGGCGCTCCAGGATCGGCTCGAGCGCGCGCGCCAGGCGGTCGCGCTCGTCGTCGGTGAGGGTCTCGAGGACGGCCCCGAGCTCGGCCACGCGGATCTCGAGCAGGCGGTCGATCGTCCGGCGGCCCTTCGCGGTCAGGCTGAGGCGCTTGACCCTGCGGTCGGCGCTGTCCTCGGCGCGGCGGACGTAGCCGCGCTGCACGAGCGCATCCACGGCGCGGCTGAGCGTGGGGAGGGAGAGCCCGCCGAGCCGTTCGGCGAGGCCGTTCAGCGAGAGCTCCTCGTCCGAGGCGGCGAGGATGTGCATCGCCTTCAGCTGCGTCAGCGAGAGCCCAGCGTCTTCGACCGCCTGGACGAACGCGTTGCCGGCCGACTGGGTCAGGAAGCGGAGGAACTCAAGGAGACAGCGCGCGGTATCCGCAGTTGCTTGCATCTACGCAAGTATTGCGCGAGCGCAAGCGACGCCGTGTGATTCAGGTCACGTTCAGTCGCGACGGAAGCCGAGCGCCGGGCCGAGCTGCTGCGAGCCCAGCCGCCAGACGACCTGGTAGCGGCCGGGGCCGCCGTCCGGGAAGTTGGCCTTCCAGCCGACGCGCGACAAGTATTCGTCGCCAATCCGCCGGAGAGTGAAGAAGTGGCACTGCTGCGTGCCGGCGGGCGGGGTAACGCAGAGCGTGTAGCGGCCGCTCAGCGTGACGGAGCGGATCTGGAGGTAGGTGCGTCCGCGGGGAGACTTGATCGTCTTGGTGCAGTAGTCGCCGCTGTCGGCGCAGAAGCGAGAGCGCACGCGGTCGACTGTCTTGCGGCTATGGACGCCGAAGCGCGACTTGCGGGAGCGCCAGCGGACCTCGACGACTTCGTTCGCGCCGGGGTCGTCCAGGTCGTCACCGGGGTCGTAGATCGGAGTCTTGTAGACGACCGCGCCGTTCGGGCGCTTCGCGCTGGTCTGCTTCAGCTTCGCGCGGGCGCGGTACAGGTTCTGGTCCTTGTAACGGATTCGCAACATGTCGCCACCGCCGCCGTCGCTGTTCCGGGGCGGGTGCGAGCTGTAGACGTACAGCGCGATCCGGCCCGCGGACCCGCCCTCGTTCACGAGCACGAGCGCGTCGGACTTGCCGTCGCCCGTGATGTCGCCGAAGCGGATGTCGCGGTCCACGAACCCGCCGTTTCGCAGCACGCGCTTCACCTCAGGCTTGACGCCCCGGTCGTTCAATAGGCGCTTGCGGAAGAGCTTCTGGCCCGCCGTCTGATCCGCGGCTGCAGGCAGCGCGGGCGCGGCTACGCACAGGAGGAGTGCAAGGGCGATCGTGCGGATGGCCATGACGCAGGTAACGCGCACGGTAGCTATGAGTTTCGCCCTAGGGCAGCAGCAGCTCGTCGGAGCCGGACTTCCGGTCCTTGCCGATCGTCAGCGTCGCGGGCTTGATCTCGCGCTCGACAGCGGCCTCCGATCCGGCGGAGACCGTGTAGGAGCCCGTGGTGAGCGTGCGCTGCAGCGTCGCCGTGTCGAGCGGGTTGATCGGGCCGACTTGCTCGCGGATGGTCCCGTCGCCGTCGGCGCTCTCGAGCGTGACCGTGTGGGCCGCGTCGTCCTGGTTGGAGACGGTGATTACGACCGGGCCCGCGCCGAGCGTGCTGGGCGAGACCGTGAGCTTCTGGGCGGTGATCACGCCGGTCAGCTGCTTCGGGACCGCCGGGCGCGGCTCGTTCTCGAAGTCGTCCTCGCCACACGCCGCAAGCGCCAGTCCCGCGGCGCCCAGGACGAGCAAGGTCCCGGCGCGTATCCGTCGCGTCATCAAGTGCCCTCCATCCCTCGGGCGGGAACCCTAACCGAACCACACTGATTCACGCGAGGCTACGAGATCGTCGACCTCGCGCTGAATCGTGGCTCGGATGTCCTCGGCGATCGACTGGACCAGCGCGACGTCCTCCGCGTCTTCCGGCCCGTATCCGCTCAGATCGACCGGATCCAGGAAGCGGATCTTGAACTTCGCGGGCAGGTACATCAAACCGGCAGCCAGCCCGAAATGGGGGAAGGCGTGGTTGACGGGGAAGTAGATGAGGCCCGTCAGCCGCTGGAGCAGAGGGACGTGCGCGAAGATCGGCATGGCCTCCTCGGCGCCGACGACCGCGATCGGGACGATCGGCACACCGGCCTTCATGGCGGTACGCACGAAGCCGCCGCGTCCGAAACGCCGGAGCTTGTAGCGCTGCCAGTAGAGCTTGCGCGAGCCCTTCTGGCCCTCCGGGAACACGAGCGCGAGCCGCCCCTCGTCGCAGAGCAGCCGCTGCGCGTTCGCCGGATGCGCGGCGACGAGCCCGATCTTGTTCGCGAGCATGCCGACGCCCGGGTAGCCCTTGAACCAGTGCTCGCCGAGCATGTAGACGGGCCGCGGGTGGGCGTGCTCGGTGCGGATCCCGTGCATGATCATCGGCGCGTCGGGAGGGAGCGCGCCCGAGTGATTGGCGACGAGCAGCGCGCCGCCCTCGGCCGGCACGTTCGCGACGTCCTGGAGCTCGACCCGGAACCAGTAGCGGTAGTAGAAGTCGAGAATCGGCTCGGCGAGCTGGAACGTCGTCTCCGAGCGGCCCCAGTCGTCGATCTGGCGGCCGGGCTCCTCCGAGGGGATCAGCCGGCTGAGAGCGCGCGGATCGGCAGCCGCCTCCGGCTCTGGCTGAGGCTCCGGCATGTCGAGGACCTCGGTGCGCGGGTCGAAGCCGACGTCAGCCTCGCGCATGCTGCCGGTCAGGGGGCTGTCCGCGCTCAGCCGTCCCCTGCGTCCAAATGGGCTACGTGAGCCGTCGGCCACGCGCCAGATCGTATTTAGCGCGCCAGCCGGAGCGTGCGGGTGAGCCGCTTCTTGTTCGCGCTCGGGTCCGCGAGCTTGACCACGAGGCGTGCCCGGCCCTCCTCACCGCCGCCGATCCGCAACCGGCGGGCCGCGCCGGGCCGGAGCTGGCCGCTGCGGCGTCCGATCCTGTGGCCGTCCTGGCTCAGGATCGCGACGAAGGCGAGGGGATTGTCGTCGCGCGAGCGCAGCCGGAAGCGGCGCAGGGACGCGCGCGGCGTCTGCGTGTCCGACGTGACGCGCGCCGTGACGTGCTCATCGTCGCGCTTCCAGCGCCAGTCCCCGAGGTCGTCCTGCCAGAGCAGGCCGTGCGACGCGTCCGAATTAACGACCACCGCAGTCACACGCCCGCCCGACTCGTAGAAGGAGCTCGGCTGCTCGATCGTGACCGCTCCGAGGCCGCCGTCCGGGAGCTGGCGGAGCTCGGTCGTGACCTCGCCGTCCGCGGCCGTGCCCGAGCGCCCCACGAGTGCGACCGCCCCGGCCGTGCCCTTCGGCAACGATGCGGCGAGCCGCAGCGGGCCGTCCGTCGCGGGGACGTCGTAGAGGGCGAAGGTGAGGTGGTCCATGCGGAGGGAGTCGGGGCTGCCGTCGCGGACGAGCTCGCCGCGGCGCTCGACGTCCGGGAGCTCCGTTGCGGCGGGGAACGTCGAAGCGGGCACCTGCCATTCCGCGACCGCGGCCGCGAACTCGCCGAAGTCATGTTCGAAGCCGTCGCCGCCCACGGCGCGGATCGCAGCGTCGTAGGCGTCCGTGCTCGGCGACTCGAGGCCGTTCGAGTTCTCCCACGTGGCGCGCTGCAGGGCGTCTCCCTCCGTCGCGTACTTCGCGCTCAGGAAGTCGTTCCACACGACGTCGCCATAGGGCTTCGCCGTCCGCGGGTCCGGCGCGTCCTCGGCGTCGGGGTCGAGCTCGAAGTAGGTGAGCGAGAGCTCGGTGAGCGCGCGCCAGCCCTCTCCCGTGGCCCCGTCGTTCAAGAACCGAAGCCAGTCGGTGATCTCCGGGTACATCCGCTGCTCCATCCAGACGGCGCTCGACTCGAAGTGCCAGCCGTCGGCGAGCACGTCGTAGCCGTACTGGAGGACGTGGGCGTACTCGTGGGCGAGAGTGACTCGCAGCGACTCGAGCTCGTCGGCCCCGCCGTACTGGAGCGGGTCGAAGTCGTTGTCGATGACGAGATAGGAGTGCTGCCGCACCTCCGCCTGGTCGGGGTCCGTGGTCGCGAACCCGAACAGGCGCTGCTCCCCGACGTCCTTGAGGTAGATGTCGATCCGGCCATCGCCGTCGTCGGGCGGCTCGCGCCAGCCGAGCGTCCCGTTCTCGAATCCGCGCGCCGCGTTCGCCTCGGCGAGGACGCGCGCAACCTGGAGCGCGGTCGCGGCGTCAGCGGTGCTGGCAACCCAGTGCACGCAGAAGCTCGCGTCGCAGAGGGGCGGCTCCTCCGGGACCGTGAACCGCTCGTCCGACGGGGCGTCGGGGCTCGTCGGGCGCGACAGCAGCGCGATCGCCTCGCGCCGCTCGTCGCCCCGGAGGTGGTGCATCCGCCTGGCGACCTCGAGCAGGGCGGGGGTGGCCTCGCGGCCGGTACGGACGCCGTGCCCGTCGAGAAGCCGCTCGGCCTCGCTCAGCGAGGCCTCGGCGCGCTGCTGCGCCGCTGAATGGGCGCGCGGAGCCGCGGCCGCGACGGGGGCGCAGGCGAGCAGTACTAGGAGGGTTGTAGGCAGGGTTCGCTTGAGCACGCAGCCACGTCCCACCCACCTCGTCGGCGATCCGGCGGCGAGTCTTTAGCCGAACGGGAGCTCGACGACCTCGGCGGTGGCGCCGTCGACGGCGACGGTGTCGCCCGGAGCGGCCTCCCGCCTGACCAGCGCGAGGGCGATCGGCCCGTGAGTGGGGGAGACGCAGGCGGATCCGATTCGGCCGACCTCGCGCTCGCCCAGGACGATCGGCTCGCCGTGATCCGCAGGACGGCTCAGCTTCAGCCCCCTCAGATGGCGGTTTGGCTTGCCCTTGTAGAAGAGCCGTGCGACCGTCTCCTGGCCGACGTAGCAGCCCTTCGTGAACGAGACCGCGCGGTCGTTTATGCCGGCCTCCTGCGGGATCGTGTCGCCGTCCATGTCGAGGCCGAAACGCGGGATGCCCGCCTCGATCCGGACGCACTCGGCGTCCGACTCGGACCCGTCCGGTCCCGGTAGGTCGTCGCCGATGATGTCCACGCCCGCGTACGTGCGCACGTAGATGCCACGCTCGCCCTCGACCCACGAGTGCTCCCCCGCGGGTGGCTCGATGTCCAGCTCGACTTCGCCCACGACCGACACGATGCCCTCGTCGGCCGACTCCCACGTGACGTCGCGGCCCAGGCTGTAGGTCTCGATGTGCTTCAGCAGCATCGCGTCGGCGCCCGGCTCGGTGTCGATCCAGATCCAGTCGGGCCCGCGCAGGATCCGCATGTCGAGCCGCATCTTCCCCTTGTGGTTGAGAAGCGCCGCGTAGCAGCCCTGGCCGGGCTCGAGGCCCTCCACGTCGTTCGTGACCTGTCCTTGGAGGAACTCGGCGGCCTCCCCGCCCCGGAGGCGGACCTTCCCGCGCGAGCTGCGATCGACGATCATGGACGTAGTGTAGATTTAGGCGCGTCTAAATCTGATGTTGTCCCGTCGAAACTTTCTCTGCCGGATTCCGCTCGTCGCGGGAGCGCTGCCCGCGGCGCAGGCGCTCGCCGCTGAGCCCCATGCGGCGCACATGGGGGCGGCCGCCCACCTGGGGACCGTCGGCATGGTCGATCCGGCCTCGAACGGCTTCGACCCGCAGGCGATCCTGCGCGACTTCGACGAGGGCGTGGTCCGCGACGGCGTGCGGGAGTGGGAGCTCGTCGCGGATGAGAAGGAGATCGAGGTCGCACCGGGCGTCAAGTACGCCGCGTGGGCGTACAACGGACGCGTCCCGGGACCGACGTTGCGGGCGCGCGAGGGGGAGCGCCTCCGGATCCGGTTCGTGAACGCCTCCGACCATCCGCACACGATCCACTTCCACGGAATCCACACCGCGCGGATGGACGGCGTCCCCGGGGTGGGCGCGGGCAACATCGAGCCGGGCGAGCAGACCGCGTACGAGTTCACGGCGGAGCCGTTCGGCCTCCACCTCTACCACTGCCACTCGATCCCGCTCGCCGACCACATCGCGAAGGGCCTGTACGGCGCATTCGTGATCGACCCGAAGCAGGGCCGGCCCGACGCCGACGAGCTCGTGATGGTGATGAACGGGTTCGACACGAACTTCGACCGCTCGAACGAGGTGTACGCGGTCAACACGGTCGCCTTCGCGTACCAACACGAGCCGGTGCGCGTGAAGCGTGACCAGCTCGTCCGCATCTACCTCGTGAACGCGCTCGAGTTCGACCTCGTCAACTCGTTCCACGTCCACGCGAACTTCTTCCACTACTACCCGACCGGCACGGCGCTCGAGCCGACGGAGCTGACCGACACGGTGATCCAGGGGCAGGGCCAGCGCGGAGTCCTCGAGCTGCGCTTCCCGTACGAGGGCAGGTACATGTTCCACGCGCACGTCTCCGAATTCGCGGAGTTGGGCTGGATGGGCTTCTTCGAGGTCGTGTGATGGAGGCCGCCGCCGTCCGCCGAGCGCCCGCGTGGCTCGCCGCGCTGCTTCCGCTGGTGTTGCTGGGCGCGCTGATCGCGGTGTTCATCGTGCTCGACGCGCCCGGGCTCGAGCGGAACGGCATCCCGGTCGAGGACGTCACGGTCGAGCGCACCGAGCTCCATTCCGGCGAGATCCAGCTCCAACTGCAGAACGACGGGCCGGACGACGTCCGGATCGTGCAGGCGATCGTCAACGACGGGTTTGCATCGTTCACACAGGACGACGACGAGCTCGGCCGGCTCGACCGCTCGCAGGTCACGGTCGAGTACCCGTGGATCGAGGGGGAGGCCTATGAGGTCGTGCTCCTGACGTCGACCGGCGGGACGGTCGACACGTCGATCGACGTGGCCACGGAGACGCCCGACGCGGACGCGGGGTTCTACGGGCTCATGGGCCTGATCGGCCTCTACGTGGGGATCATCCCGATCGCCGTGGGGATGCTCTGGCTGCCCTGGTTGCGGCAGCTCGACCGGCGCTGGCTCCGTTTCCTCCTCGCGCTCACGATCGGCCTGCTCGTCTTCCTCGGCATAGACGCCGCGCTGGAAGGGCTCGACCTGGGGGCGTCCGGCGCGGAGTCGCTCGGCGGCGGCGCGCTCATGTGGCTGGGCGCGGCACTCGCGTACCTGCTGCTCGCCGGTGTGGACGGGTGGCTCGCACGCCGCGGTGGAGGCAGCGAGCGCGTGGCGCTGCTCGTCGCGATCGGCATCGGGCTGCACAACCTCGGCGAGGGGCTCGTGATCGGGTCTGCGTACGCAATCGGATCGCTGGCCCTCGGCGCGGCGCTCGTCGTTGGCTTCGCGATTCACAACACGACCGAGGGCCTTGCGATCGTCGCGCCGGTGGCCGAGCGCCCCCCGCGCGTCGCGCGACTTGCGCTGCTCGGGCTGATCGCGGGCGCTCCCGCGATCCTCGGTGCATGGATCGGTGCGTCCGCGTTCGACCCGAGCCTCGCCGCGTTCATGTTCGGCGTCGGCGTGGGGGCGATCGCGCGCGTCATCGTCCAGATCGCGCCTCAGGTCCGCGACAGCGCCGGACGGCTGCTCCACCCGCTCGCTGCCGCCGGCCTCGCGGCGGGGCTCGTGCTCATGTACGCCACCAGCCTCCTGATCTCGGTGTGACCGTGGAGACCGAGACTTCACACGCGGTTCAGGATTATGCGAAGGCGATCTACTCGCTGTCACGGCGGGGTGAGAAGGCGGTCGCCACGTCGGCACTCGCCGACCGCCTCCACGTGTCGCCCGCGTCGGCTTCGGCCATGGCCAAGCGGCTTGCCGAGCTCGGCCTTGTCAGCCACGAGCCGTACAAGGGCGTGCAGCTGACGGAGTCCGGAGAGCGGCTCGCGCTCGAGGTGATCCGCCATCACCGCCTGATCGAGCTCTACCTGTCGGAGGCGCTCGGGATGCCCTGGGACCGCGTCCACGACGAGGCGGAAGTGCTCGAGCACGCGATCTCGGGCGAGCTGTCGGACCTGATCGCCGAGAAGCTCGGCGATCCGAAACTTGACCCGCACGGCGACCCGATCCCGACACGCGACGGCCACATCGAGGAGCCGGCCACCCGCTCGCTGGCCGACAGCGAGCCGGGCGAGCACGTCGTGCTGACCCGCGTGTCCGATTCGGACCCGGAGATGCTGCGCTATCTGGGCGACCGCGGGATCGAGCCGGGGACGCGCATGGAGGTCGTCGGGCGCGAGCCGTTCGGCGGCCCGCTCAACGTCCGTGTCGGCGCGCGCGAGCTTCCGCTCGGCCTCGGCCTTGCACGCTCTATGCGCGTCAGCTAGGCGCTGTGCGAGACGAGCGCGATCAGCGAGAACGCGAAGAGGAGACCGCTGGCGTTCATCGCAACGCGGGTGCGACGGTTCATGACGAGGAACTGCATGTTCTCCCCATCGGCAGCGGGTTTTCGTCCTTCAGCGCCCGAGCCTTCGCTGGACACTTGTGCGAGTAGGCTGCGCCTGTGCCCTTGGCAGAGGATTTCCAGCAGGTCATCGACTCGCTCCCGCCTGACTGGAGCCATCTCCAGTTCGACATCCGGATCGACGACGAGGACCGCTACATCGAGGCGGCCACGATCCTCGTGCAGGTCAACGCGCAGGGCTACAGCAAGCACGACTGGCACTGGCGCGTACTGGTGGCGCACGAGTTCGGTCACGCGGCGGCCGCGGAGACCGTCCACGGAACGCTCAAGGTGCTGGACGACCTGGGCATCGGCGGCGAGCTCGCGGTGCGCGAGGTCCGCTCGGGCCGGGTCGAGGTGACGCAGATGTGGGGCCGGCCGGAGTCGGTGAGGCAGGAGTTCCGGCGCCGCCGCGCGCAGTAGTGGCGCGCGTCGCGCTTCTCTGCCCGGACCTGTTGTTCGGCTCGAAGGTCGAGGGAGCACTGCGGGCCGGCGGGCACGACGTGACCCGGTACGACGGTGAGGACATGGCGCGCGCGGCCGTGCCGGAGGCGGACGTGCTGGTCGTCGACCTGACCGACGACAACTTCGACGGCGCGATCCTCGTCGAGTCGATGCGAATGGGCCGCGAGCTGGAGGGGAAGGCGACGCTCGGGTTCTACTCGCACGTGGACCAGGAGACCCGCCGTCGGGCCGAGCACGCGGGCTTCGACCTCGTGGTGCCGCGGTCGCGGATGAACCGCGAAGCCGCGGCACTCGTCGAGAAGCTGGCCGGCTAGCCGGCTCGGTAGCTGAGCAGTTCCTCGCGGTCGCTTCCGCCTGAGACGGCGATCGCGAGCACGGGGCCGACGCCGCGCGCGTAAGAACTTGAACTCGTTCACCTTGGGCTCGAGCGGGTTCGTGTCGCGCGTCATGAGACGCCCGCTTGAAGTACCCGGCGGGCACTTCGGCCTGCTGGTCGAGCGACATGATCTAGGCCGCGTCCTCCGCCTCGCCCTTGTAGTACTCCTGGCGATACGTCATGCCGGGCTCGGGTTCGCCGGGCATGATGATGCCCGGGCTCGGCACCGTCGACGCCGGCCTCGAACGACCCGGACTTCGACACCGGCTTTCCGTTCTCGTACTCGGTCGTGTCCTCGCCGAGGTACCAGATGTTCCCGTCCTCGTCCTGGGCGTACCAGTCGTCGGTGACCTCGACGAACTTCCCGTCCTCGGTGACGACGTCGTGCACGACGCGCGCCTCGATTCCGTTCGCGATCGTCTTCGTGCGATCCGTGACCGTGACGACGACCTTCTGGTTCGCGCCCTCGCTGTCGAACTCGTGGTACACCCAACGACTGCCCGGCGTCATCGGCCACCACGCGTTGTCGATCTCCGTGGTGAAGTCGGCCGGGTCGAGTTCGACATGCTCACTGCCCTGGGGAGATCCTGCCCGGAGCTGGTGCTGGCGGCTGCTGCTGCCGTCGTCGCCGCCACAGGCGGCCACGCCCAGCGCGGACAAGATCAGGAAGAGCGTTGCGGTCCTTCGTTGAGTGATCATGGCGGCGACGCTACGGCCGCGCGATGAGGCCGCTATGAGAGAAGGTCGAAGACGAACGCGCGATCGACGTCGACCGGCTGTTCGAGGATCCCGAACTCCGCGTCGAAGCGCGACCAGCCCTCGAGCACGCTGCGACGCAGGACGAGCTGGAGGCGTCATCGCCGGCGCCACGGCGTCGAGCTGCGCTCGAACGAGGTCCTCGTCGGACTCGGATGCCTTCGCGATCTCCGTGATCGTCGCGCCGCGGTCATCGAGCGCGTCCTCGGTGCCCTCGGCGATCGCCTGAACCGCCGCGGCCACGTCGTCGCGGCGGTCCTCGAGCGTGTCGCGGCGGACGACGAGCACCACCTCGGGATAGCGGGGGGCACCGAAGTCGTCCACGCGGAACTCGCGCGTCTCGAGGCCGCGCTCGCGCAGCACGACGCCCTCGGCGTTCCAGAAGGCGGTCGCGGCGTCGACCTTTCCGGCCAGCAGGTTCGCCACCGCGCCGAAGCCGATCGTGACGCGGTGAACCTGATCGAAGTTGCCGCCGTCGTCCTCGACGACCGCGCGCAGCACGGCGTCGTCCGACGGGAGGCCCGCGACGCCGACGTCACGCCCCTCGAGCTCGCGCGGCCGGCCGATGTCCCGGTCGGCGCGCGCGATCACCGCGGCGAGCGGTCGCTGTACCAGCGCCCCGACGCCGACCACGTCGGTCCCCTGCTCGATCGCGAGGCCGAGGTCGTGGATGTCGAGGACCGCGATGTCGGCGCGCCGCGTGGCGAGCAGCTTCAGCGAGTCCGGACTGCCGCCGGCGGGCGGGCGGATACTGATGCGCACGCCGTTCTCCTCGTCGCGGCCGGTCCTGACCGCCGCGTAGATCCCCGCGTGCGCGGCGTTGGGCGTGAAGTCCAGCCCGACCGTGACCGTGGGGGATGTCTCGGAGCCGTTGTCGCCGTCGCCGTCGCCGCATCCGGCGAGGGCGGCCGCGATCCCCGATCAGCACGAGGAATCGGCGCATCGGCGCCGAACCGTAACTGGCTAGGCCGCGTCGGTAATCTGCCGCGCGCCAACGACCAGCAGGAGGATCACATTGGCTTCAACCACGGTGCCCGTGCCCGCCGACCGCGGGACTTCCGCCTATATCGCCGAGTTCATCGGGACGTTCGCACTCGTCCTGTTCGTGACTCTGGTGGTCTCACAGTTCAACGTCGCCACACCCGCGGGCTCACCCGTCGCTCCGTTCATCGACTGGTCCGTGATCGGCCTCGTGCACGTGTTCGTGCTCTTCTTCATGATCCAGACACTCGCGCTGGTGTCCGGGGCCCATTTCAACCCGGCGGTCACCGCGGCCCTCACGGTGATCCGCGAGATCAAGCCGATCGACGCCGCGATTTACATCGTGGTCCAGCTTGCCGGCGCCACCCTTGGTGCGCTGTGCACGAAGCTGCTGCTCGACGACTACGCCAATGCTGACGCCGTCAACTTCGGTGCCCTCGGAATCAGCGACCGCATCGGCGGCGAGGTCTTCTGGGGCGGCTTCTCCGTTGAGCTCCTCGGCACGTTCTTCCTCGTCTGGGCGATCGTGGGCGTGGCCGTGAACCCGCGCAGCGATCGCGGCTGGGCGGCGCTCGTCATCGGCGGGACGCTTGGCCTGCTCGTGATGGTGGCCGGACCGCTCACGGGCGCCGGATTCAACCCGGCGCGCGCGTTCGGTCCCGCGCTCGTCTCCGGCGAGTGGGGCGGTGCCGACGACTTCATCATCACCTACGTCCTCGCGCCGGTGATCGGTGCGGTCCTGGGAGCCCTTGCCTACTTCCGGATGGTGATCGTGCCCGGGAAGAAGGGACCGGGCGGGATGGAGCCGGTCGGCTGACGCTCGGCCGTCAGGAGTAATCTCGGCGGCCTTGAGCCGCCGGCGAGTCACCTTCTCGCGCAACTTCACGCTGTCGCTGTCGCGAACGTGCCGGTGCTATTGCAAGTACTGCGCGTTCGCGACGCACCGCGCGCACCTGTACGCGCCTGACGAGGTCGAGCGGCTGCTCGACGACGCCGTCCGCCGCAACGCGAAAGAGCTGCTGATCCTGACCGGCGAGCGGCCGGAGGTGAACGCCGAGGTCGCCGCGCGGCTCGAAAGCTACGGCCACGCGGACTTCACGGCCTACGTGGCGTGGGCGTGCGAGCGCGCGCTCGAGCGCGGTCTCCTGCCGCACACGAACATCGGCGTGATCGAGAGCCGGACGATCTCGCCCGGCTGCGCGAGGTCACGCGCGTCACAGGGCCTCATGCTCGAGTCCACGAACCCGGACCTCGTCGTCCACCAGGGCTCGCCGACGAAGCACCCCGGCGTGCGCCTGGACACGATCCGCGCCGCCGGCGAGCTGAAGATCCCCTTCACGAGCGGCATCCTGGTCGGCATCGGCGAGTTGCCCGAGGAGCGCATTCAGGCACTCGAGGCGCTCGCAGCCGTGCACGCCGAGTACGGACACCTCCAGGAGGTGATCCTGCAGAACTTCGTCCCGCACCCGCGCTACTACGGCGCGGAGCCTGCGGAGATCGCCGACGAAGCTCAGCGCGAGCAACGGGCAACGAGCAACGAGCAAGCGGAACTGCCGGCATGGGCCAACGATCACGCTGGAAGACATGCGCTGCTGGTCCTTGCGAGCCCACCGCCTCATGCCCGACGTCGGCATCCAGATACCGCCGAACCTTTCGGATTGGTGGCTGCCCCTGGTCGAGGAGGGCGCGACCGACCTCGGCGGCCTGTCGGCGAACGGCGACCACATCTCGCCGGAGCACCCGTTCCCGTCGCCGCACCAGATGCGCAAGCTGCTCCAGCCGAACGGCTACGCGCTGACCGAGCGGCTGTGCGTGTACCCGCAGTACATGGACGCGGAGTGGCTCGAGCCCGGGGTCCTCGACGTGATCAAGCGCAAGTACTGGAGCTTCATCCCACGGCGCGGGTCCGGGCGCCGATCGGATCGCCCCATCCACCGCGATCTCGTCGCGCCCGCGATCGGGAAGGCGCGCGACGGCGGATGGCTCGACGCGGAGGAGCTCACGGCGATGTTCTCCGAGACACGTCCCGAGGCGATCGAGGACATGCGACAGGCCGCCGACGAGCTACGGCGCGAGCTCGCGGGCGACGAGGTGACGTTCGTCGTCAACCGCAACATCAACGTCTCGAATATCTGCGTCGTCGGCTGCGCGTTCTGCGGCTTCGGCCAGGGCCGGCGCTCGCCCGACGCATACGAGCACGATCGCGACGAGTTCGCGCGGCGCGTGCGGGAGGCGGTCGAGTTCGGCGCGACTGAGATCTGCATGCAGTCGGGCATCCATCCCGACTGGGTGATCGACGACTACGAGAGCTGGCTGCGGGTCGCGAAGGAGGTCGCGCCCGACATCCACCTCCATGCGTACTCGCCGATGGAGGTCGACCACCTCGCGGGCGACCTGCCGCTCGACGAGGCGTTCGCGCGACTGAAGGACGCGGGGCTGGGCTCGACTCCGGGCACGGCCGCAGAGGTGCTGGACGACGGTGTGCGCGAGCGGATCTCGCCCAACAAGCTGCCCGTGCGCCGCTGGGTCGAGGTGATGGAGGCTTCGGCGCGGGCCGGCGCGTCGACCAGCGCGACCGTCATGTTCGGCCACATCGAGGAGCCATGGGAGCTCGCCGAGCACATGCGGGTGATCCGCGAGCTGCAGGAGCGAACGGACGCGTTCAACGAGTTCGTGCCGCTCTCGTTCATCCCGTTCCACACCCTGCTCGGACGCACGCACGGGATCGAGGAGATCTCGCGCGAGGAGAACCTGAAGCACACGGCCGTCTTCCGGCTCGCGCTCGGCAAGAGCGTGCGCTCACTGCAGGCGAGCTGGGTGAAGATGGGGCTCGACGCCGCCACCGAGGCGCTCGACTGGGGCGTCAACGACCTCGGCGGGACGCTGATGGAGGAGAACATCTCGCGCCTGGCCGGCTCCTACCACGGCGTGAAGCTCGAGCCGAAGGACCTGATCGGCGCGGCACACGCGGCCGGCCGCCCGGCAGCCGAGCGCACGACGCTCTATGGCGTCAGGCGGCGCTTCCCGCTACCTGAAGAGGTCCTCGGCACGAGCACGGATCAGGGCGGCGGCGCCGGGCCCGTCGTCGTCGGTGACGAAGCGGCCTAGGCCGCTGACGACCACGACCGGCTCGCGGCTGTCCTTCGCGCGGGTCAGCTCGGACGCGGCGGCGATCGCGTCGGCGGTGGCCAGCTGCGTCGCCGCGAGCTCGTGGCCCTCCGCGTCGACGCGCCCGCGCCAGTCGTCGAGTGGCTGAACGCCGGCGATCCCGATGGCGACCTCCACCTGCCCGGTCCGCCAGGCGCGGCCGAACGTGTCGGAGATGATCACGCCGGGCCGCTCGGGGAGGTGCGACCGAAGCTCGCGGGCTGAGGCATCCGGATCGAGCGGCAACAGCACGACGGACTCGTCACCCGGGACGTTCGACTGGTCAACGCCGGCGTTCGCGCAGACGAGCCCGTGCCGCGTCTCGCAGATAACGACGCCGTCGCGGGCGGCGACGATCGCCGCCGACTCGTCGAGGATCACCTGCGCGACGCGCGGGTCCTGCTTGCCGAGCGCGCGCGCCTCGTCCGACGGCTCGATCGATGCCAGCTCGACGACTCGTCCCTCGGCCTTCGACACCACCTTGTGCGAGATGACGACGATCTCGTCGGATGCGAGCGGCGGCAGCAGTGCCGCGAGGTCGTCACCGGCCTGGACCTCGGGCAGTCCGGGGACTGCGCGTAGGGAGATCAGGCGGCGCTCTGGATGACGAGGCGACGGCGCCCGGTCGCCGCGCGCGCCTGCGAATGGTCGAGCTGGTGGAGCGCGCCGCGGGTGCGGGGCGCGACGCTGCGGCGCTCGTCGAGCAGCACGGCGAGGTCCGAGAGGTCGTCGGGCGTGTCGACGTCGTGCATGAGCGAGCGGACGCGCTCGACCCGGAACCTGATCGCGGCGTGCGACGCGGCCTCGATGTGCCGCTCCAAGCTCCCAGGGCCGAAGCTCGGCGCGAACACGGTTGGCGGCCGCAACAGCAGTCCGTTGGTGCCGGCGCCGGCGCGGTCCGGCACGATCACGGCGTCGAGCTGCTCCGCGCTCGCGCGCGTGAGCATGCCGTCGATCTCCAGCGGGTCGAGCAGCGGCGTGTCACCCGGCACGAGCAGGACGCGTTCGAATTCGCACTCGAGCGCGTGCTGGATCCCCAGCTGCGTGGCGTCGGACTGCCCGGTCTCGTCCCGGTCGCGGATCACGATCACGCGGCCGCCGCGCGCGGCGGACTCGGCGCGCGCGTCGTCGGTGACGACGGCGATCGTGTCGAGTCCCTTCACCCGCCGCAGCGACGCGAGCACGTCCGAGAACATCGCCTGCGCGAGCGCCTCACGGGAGCCTTGGCCGAGGAAGTGCGCGAGCCGCTGCTTGGCGGCTCCAAAGCTCTTCACCGGCAGGATGGCGAGCGTACGCATGGGCCTCCGGCGACATTAGCCGGTCATCCGGCGCCAAGCGAGGGTCCCGATTCCGCAAAATCCAGGATCTTCCGAGCCAGCGCCTCCCGCCGGCCAGCATCGGTCATCAGCGTGTCGGTCAGGAGCCCGGAAACGCCCTCGACGGGCTCGTCGGCGACGACACCGTCGATGACGTCGCGATAGTGGTCGGCGATGCCCTGAGCGGACAGCTCGATCCCGGCGCTGCGACAGAACTCGTCGGTCGGCCCCTTGATCGCGTGGCCGCCCACGAACGGGCTGACGGCGATCACAGGCGCCGGGGCCTCGCGCAGCGCCGCGGGGATGCCCGGGACGGCGAGGATCGGCCCGATCGAGATCACCGGGTTGGACGGCCCGATCACGATCGTCTCGGCGGTGGCGAGCACCTCGGCGACCTCCGGCGTCGGGCGTGCCGCATCGACCCCGTCGAGGACCACCTCCTCGATCGGCCCCGCGGCCCCGTCGACGATCAGGAACTCCTGAAGCGGGCGCAAGCCCCTAGGCGTGCGCACTTGGGTGCGTACCGGGTCGTCAGACATCGGCAGGACGCGCTGTTTCACGCCGACCGCCTCCACAACCCGCGCGTGCGCCTCCGTCAGTCGCGACGTGCGCAGCGCGTCGGTGCGCAGGCGGCAGAGCTCGAGGTCACGGTCCCCGAGCTGGAACCACGGGTCGTCCTGGCGCTTCATCTCCTCGAAGGTGTCGCCGGCGATGCCCCAGCCGCGCTCGTCGATGATGCGCGCGAGCCACCACGTCACGAGGTCCGGATCGGGAGAGACATGGACGCCATAGATGTCGATGTCGTCGCCCGTGTTCGCGATCACGGCGACGTCGGTGAGCTCCGCGAGCCCGGCCGCGAGCTTCGCCCCGCCGGTGCCACCGGCGAGGACGGCTACCACAGCTCGTCGGGCAGGCCGGTGAGCTTGATCCCTGCGTGCGTCTTGTAGCGCGCGTTCACCGAGATCAGGAGCGGCGTGAGGCCCTCGATCAGCCTGGCCGTCTCGAGCGTGCCGGCGTTGACGGGGCGCAGGCCGGGAATACGGGCGATCACCTCGGCGACCCGCGCCTTGGTCGCCCTGCGGTCACCCGCCAGCAGCACGTCCTCGTCGAGCTCCTGCTCGAGATCGTTCAGCACCGGAGCGCTGACCGTGTGGAGCGCGCTCACCACCTCGACCCCGTCGGGAACCATCTCCTGCGCCTGCTGGCCGGCCGAGCCCTGCGGCACCCCGAGCAGGCGCGTCGCCTTGCCGGACACCGCCGCGGCGAGCGGGACCGTCGCGTCGACGAGGATCTGGCCCGGCTGGAGAGCGGTCTTCAGGTTGGTCAGGTTCTCCGACTGCGCGCGGAACGGCACCGACAGCACGACGATCGGGCCACGGGTCACGGCCTCCGTGTTCTCGAGCCCGTCGACCTGAGCCCCCGGGACGCGCTCGCGCAGCTTCTCCGCGCTCTCGGCGGCGGCGTCGGGACGGCGCGACCCGATCACGACCGGCACGTCCGCCTTCGCCAGCCGCAGCGCGAGACCGAATCCAAGCGCGCCGGTGGCGCCGACGATGGGTACCGGTTCCATTCGCAGCCACGCTATACGCTGCGCGCCGATGAGGCTCGAAGGAAAGACGGCGCTCGTCACCGGCGGCGGCAGCGGCATCGGCGCGGCGACATGCGCGCGGCTCGCCGCCGAGGGGGCGCACGTCGCCGTCACGGACATCAACGGCGAGGCCGCGCGCGAGATCGCGGCCGATGTGTCCGGCGACGCCTACGAGCTCGACGTGCGCTCGACCGAGTCGATCAAGGCCGCGGTCGACCAGGCCGGCGCGATCGACATCCTCGTGAACAACGCGGGCACGGACGCGTTCGGCTTCTTCATCCACTCGACGCCCGAGATGTGGGACCTCGTGATCGGCGTGAACCTGATCGGCGTCCTGGCCGTCACGCACGCCGTGCTGCCCGGGATGCAGGAGCGCGGGGGAGGGACGATCATCAACATCGCGTCCGAGGCCGGCCGCGTCGGCTCGCCGGGGTCTGCGACCTACTCGGGTGCGAAAGCCGGGGTGATCGGCTTCACGAAGGCGATCGCGCAGGAGAGCGCGCGCTACAACGTGCGCTGCAACGCGATCGCGCCCGGGCCGATCGAGACGCCGCTCCTGATGGCGGCCCCTGAGCATCTCGGGGAGCTGGGAGAGCGGCTGGTGAAGGGCATGGTCTCCAAGACCGCGCTCGGCCGGATCGGCCGGCCGGATGAGGTCGCGGCCGCTGTCGCATACCTCGCGTCGGACGACGCGTCATACGTCACAGGCGAGACGATCGGAGTGAGCGGCGGCCTCGGCATGATGTAGGCGTGAGCGATCGCGTCGACATTCGCGAGGTCGGGCCGCGGGATGGGTTCCAGAACGAGCCCGAGGTCATCCCGACGGCCGAGAAGATCCGCCTGGTCGAGTTGCTTGCGAGAACGGGGGTGTCCCGACTCGAGGTGACGAGTTTCGTCAAGCCCGAGGTGATCCCGCAGCTCGCCGACGGGGCGGAGGTCCTGGCGAAGGCGGACATCCCCGACGACGTCTCGGTGACGGTTCTCATTCCAAACGAGAAGGGGCTCGACAACGCACTCGGCCAGCGGGACAGGTTCGACGAGGTGAACCTCTTCCTGTCCGCGACCGAGACGCACAACGTGAAGAACGTCAACCGCAGCGTCGAGGAGTCGCTCGCGGGCCTCGAGCGCGTGATCGAGCGCGCATTGAAGGAGGGGCTGCGATGCGAGGGCGTGATCTCCGTCAGCTTCGGCTGCCCGTACGAGGGCGAGGTCCCGCCCGAGCGCGTGTTCGGGATCGCGGAACGGCTGATCACCGCAGGTTGCGCCGAGATCGCGTTCGGCGACACGACGGGGATGGCGAACCCGCGCCAGGTGAGTGAATTCTTCGAAGCGGCGAACAAGCGCCTCGCCGGCACCCAGCTGACCGCCCACTTCCACAACACGCGCGGCCAGGGCCTCGCCAACGTTCTGGCCGCGCTCGAGGCCGGCGTGCGCTCATTCGAGTCGTCGTTCGGGGAGCTGGGCGGCTGCCCGGTGCCCCGCGGCGCCACCGGGAACATCGCGACGGAGGATCTCGTCTCGATGCTGCACGAGATGGGCTACGAGACCGGGATCGACCTCGAGCGGCTGGTCGAGGCCGCCGGCTCGGCGCAGAAGGTGCTAGGCAGGACGCTCGGCAGCCACGTGCTGGTCGCCGGCCCCGTCGACTGGAACCCCGGGCCCCGCTGACCGAAGCCAGCCGAGCACCAGCTCGTTGAACTCCTGGGCGCGCTCCATGTTCAGCGCGTGCGGGGCGCGCGGCATGACCGAGTAATCCGCGCCGGGGATCAGCTCGGCGATCTCCTGCGACTTCCACACCGGGACCAGCGTGTCGTGCTCGGCGCCGATGACGTGGGTCGGCACCGTGATCTGACCCAGGCGGTCGCGCGTCTCGTGGCGGCCGCTCGCCTCGATCTGGCGTTGGAACGCCTCGACCGACTGCGGGTGCGGGTTCGCGCGCATCAGCTGCTTCGAGTAGGCGATGCGGTCGGGGTCCGCGTAGAACTGCTCCGACATGCCGTAAAGCAGCAGCCAGTCGAGGTGGGTCTCGTGGTCGAGCAGGCCGCGGATCTCAGACCACAGCGCGGCGCGCTCGGTCGCCCAGTTTCCGCCGCCGGCAAAGGTCACGACGAGCGTCAGCGTGCGCAGCCGCTCCTGCGCCTGCAGCGCCATCTCCTGCGCGATCGCGCCGCCCATCGACATGCCGATCAGGTGGAACTCGTCGAGCTCCAAGTGGTCGGCGAGGGCGAGTGCGTCGCGCGCCATGTCCGCGATCTCGTACGGGCCGTCGGCCTGCTTCGACTGGCCGACGTCACGGTTGTCGAACGTGATGACGCGGTAGGCCTTCGAGAACTCGGGCACCTGGAGCATCCACCCGAGGTGGTCCGTCCCGAGGCCCTGGACCATCACCAGCGGCTCGCCCTCGCCCGCCTCCTCGTAGTACAGGCCTTCAGCTGTAGGCATGAACGCAGGCTAACGTCGTCGCGTGCTCGACGAGCTCGACTACCCGATGTTCATAGCGACCGTCCCCGGCGACGGCTGCCTCGTCGGCTTCGCGACCCAGTGCTCGATCGACCCGGTGCGGTTCCTCGTGTGCCTGTCGAACAAGAACAGGACCTACCGGCTCGGGCGGGAGGCAACCCACATGGCCCTCCACGTCGTCCCTGAGGACCGTGCTGACCTCGCTGAGTTGTTCGGCGGCGAGACGGCGGACGAGGTGGACAAGCTCGAGCGGGTCGAGTGGTCACCCGGCCCCGGAGGTGCTCCGCTGATCGCCGGGTGTCCATATGCGGCCGGCTCGATCCTGAACCGGGTGGATGTCGGCGATCACGTGGCCTTCGTGCTCGAAGTCGAGACGACGGAGGGCGCCGCGACGCCTATGCGGTTCCGGCGCGCCCGCGAGATCGATCCCGGGCACGAGGCTTAGGGCGCACGACGAGCAGGGCCAGAGCCCCGCCAAGCGCTCCGGCCACCAGCCACCCGGCGGACGCCAGCGGCGTACTCCGGTCCTCGTTCGCCAGCGACGCCACGCTGGCCTCGAGCTGCTCAAGCTCCGCGCGGGCATTCCGCTCTGCCGTCACCGCCCGGTCACTGTCCGCGCGCGCGGCGGCGAGCTGATAAGCCTGATTCCGGCGGCGGCGCTCCAAGCGGTCGACACGGTTCGCTATCCGCGCAGTAGCCGGATCAGCCACCACGGTGAAGGCCTGAGTGGGGATGACGTCGGCGAGAGGTTCGGTGCATCCCGTGTCGCAGAGCATCAGGTGGTACATCGCCGGCGGAAGCTCCGGCACCGTGAATGCGGCGCGCGCCTTGCCGAGGTTCGCGCCGTCCGACGCTTTCACCGTCACCTGCCCGACCTCGATCGCCTCGGCACCGCCCAGGGACCACCAGTTGCCCGGCGACGCCTTGTGCATCGCCCGCTCGACGACGGAGTAGTCAAAGCCCCGCAACAAATAGACGTGGAATCGATCGGCCTGCTGCGCTGCCTGGGCGGCCGCGGCCGAGCTGAAGAGCAGATCAGCCTCCTTTAGTTCCACACTCTGTCCCGGGGCGGCGTGGGAGCGGCTCGCGTCGATGTAGGACCACCAACCCCCGCCCGCCGCCGCCTGTGGCATGACGAGGAGAACACCGAGCGTGCAGACGAGGGCGAGGTACAGTCGAACCACGCCCCTAATACGGCATAGCGACGATCTGAGGTCCGTCGCTCGGCCGTTAGCGCACTGCCACGACGGCCTCTATCTCGACCGCCATCCCGAACGGCAGCTCGGCCATGCCGACGGCCGAGCGTGCGTGCTTTCCGATCTTCGCGCCGAACACCTCGACGAAGAGGTCGGAGCAGCCGTTGATGACCGACGGCAGGTCATCGAAGCCAGGTGCGACATTCACCATCCCGAGCAGCTTCAACACCGAGGTCACGTTCTCGAGGTCGTCGAGCTCGGCCTTCAGCGTGGCGAGCAGGTTGAGGCCGGTCACGCGCGCGGCGTGAGCCCCCTCTTCGACCGTCAGGTCCGCGCCGATCTTGCCGGTGATCAGGTTGCCGTCCTCGATCGGGCCGTGGCCGGAGAGGAAGACGAGGTCGCGGTGGCGCTTCATCAGCTGGTAGTTGCCGGCGGCGGGCGGTGCCGGGGGGAGTTCGATGTCGAGCTTCATCGGCCCGCGAAGTCCGGCTGGCGCTTCTCGAAGAACGCCCGCGCGCCCTCCTTGAAGTCGTCGGTCTCGGCAAGCCGCTGCTGCGCCTGAACCTCCTGCTCGAGCGTCGCGGCGAGCGCCGGCTTCGCGGCGGCGTCGAGAACCCGCTTCGCCAACCCGACCGCCTTGGGCGCGCACGCGAGGAACTCGTTCGCGAACGCCTCGGTCACCTCGTCGAGCTGGTCGGCCGGGGCGATCCTGTTGGCGAATCCGATTCGGTGCGCCTCACGCCCGTCGATCACCTTGCCGGTCATGATCAGCTCCTTCGCGTTGCCGAGCCCGACGATCGCCGGCAACCGCGAGCAGCCGCCCACGTCGGGCAGCAGACCGACGCGCACCTCCATGATCCCGGCGAGTGCGTCCTCGGCCATCGTGCGCATGTCGCACGCGGTGGCGAGCTCGAAGGCGCCGCCGAGCGCCGCGCCGTGGATTTGGCAGATCGTCGGCTTCAGCATCTCCTCGAGCAAATTCCAGATCTGGAGGATCGGCGTGCGGTAGCGACGCAGGTCGGACGGGTCGTCGGAGAGGTTCTTCAGGTCGCCGACGTCCATGCCCGAGGAGAACATCGGCCCCTCGCCGCGGAGGACGACCACGCGGACGGCGTCGTCGTACGCGGCCTCCTGGATCGCGGCCCCGAGCTCTGCGATCACGTCGGCCCCGAGTGCATTCCGCTTCTCGGGACGGTTGAGGACGATGTGCCGGACCGCACCGCGGTCTTCTGTAAGGACCAGGCCCATGTAGGCTCCTCCGCTCTTTGAGGATCGGAGGCTAATGAACATCAAGAAGGTGGGCGTCGTCGGCTGCGGGCTCATGGGCCACGGGATCGCGCAGGCATCCGCCCAGTCCGGCTACGACGTCGTCGTCCGCGAGGCCGACCAGGCCGCGCTCGACAAGGGCCTCGCCAAGATCGAGAAGCAGCTCGCGCGGGCCGTCGAGAAGGGCAAGCTCGAGCAATCCGCCGCCGACGAGGTTCGCGGCCGGATCCAGGGCACCCTGGACTACTCCGATCTCGCCGACTGCGACCTGGTGATCGAGGCGATCACCGAGGACCTCGACCTCAAAGTCGAGATGTGGCGCGAGGTGGACGGCATCGTCAAGGACGGCGCCGTGCTCGCCACCAACACGTCGTCGCTGCCCGTGATCGCGCAGGCCACCGCGACGAACCGGCCCGAGAGCTTCATCGGGCTCCACTTCTTCAACCCGGTCCAGATGATGAAGCTGCTCGAGGTGATCCGCTCGGTCGCGTCCTCCGATGAGGCGTTCCAGGCGGGCGTCGAGTGGGGCAAGAGCCTCGGCAAGCTGACGGTCGAGACCAAGGACAAGGCCGGATTCATCGTCAACCGCCTCCTGGTGCCGTACATGCTCGACGCGATCCGCGCCTACGAGGAGGGCGTCGGCACGATCACGGAGATCGACGAGGCGATGAAGGCCGGGGCGGGGCATCCGATGGGGCCGCTGACGCTGGCCGACTTCGTCGGGCTCGACACCATGGGCGCCATCTGCGACGTGATGTTCGACGAGTTCCGCGAGCGCCGGTTCTCGCGTCCGCCGACGCTCAGGAAGATGCTCATGGCCGGCTGGTACGGGCGCAAGACCGGGATGGGCTTCTACGACTACTCGGGCGACGAGCCGAAGGAGAACAAAGGACTGGCGAACGCGGTCTAGGTGGTCTACATTGGATACGTGGCTCGCGCCCTCCCTCTTCTCGCTGCTCTGATCGCGCTTTCCCTCCCGGCCACGGCCTCCGCGGCGCCGTCGGTGAAGGACCGCTACATCGTCGTCCTCAAGAGCTCCGCCGATTCCCAGGCCGTCGCCGCCGATCACGCGCGCCGCTACGGGGTCACGGACCGGGTCGTCTACGGCAGCGCGCTCGAGGGATACGCCGGCAAGGTTCCGCCAGGCCGCGTGGACGCGCTGAGAAGCGACCCGCGCGTGGCGTACGTCGAGCCCGACGGCGTCGTCCATGCGACCACCACGCAGACCAGTGCAACCTGGGGACTCGACCGGATCGACCAACGCGCGCTGCCGCTCAGCAACTCGTTCACCTACACCAACACCGGTGCGGGCGTGACCGCCTACATCATCGACACGGGCATCCGCTTCGCTCACAACGACTTCGGGGGCCGCGCCACGAGCGGCTACGACGCAGTGGACGGCGGGTCAGCCGATGACTGCAACGGGCACGGCACTCACGTCGCCGGCACCGTCGGAGGAACGACCTACGGTGTCGCCAAGGGCGTGTCGCTGGTCGCCGTTCGGGTGCTGAACTGCTCGGGCAGCGGCACGTGGTCCGGCGTAATCGCCGGCATCAACTGGGTGACAGGCCAGCACGGCACCGGCGCTCCGGCTGTGGCGAACATGAGCCTCGGCGGCGGCGCCAGCAGCTCGGTCGACACCGCGGTACGCAACTCCATTGGCGACGGCGTCAGCTACGCGATAGCGGCCGGCAACGGCAATGCGGGTGGCAAGGGGCAGAACGCGTGCAACTACTCGCCCGCGCGCGTGGCCGAGGCAATGACGATCGGCGCAACGGATCGCACCGACACCAAGCCGCGCTGGAGCAACTACGGATCGTGCGTTGACCTGTTCGCGCCGGGCGTCAGCATCACCTCGGACTGGTACACGAGCAACACCGCCACGAACACGATCAGCGGCACCTCGATGGCCACGCCGCACGTTGCGGGTGTTGCCGCGCAGTACCTCGAGACCGATACGGCTGCGAGTCCCGCGGCCGTGCGGAGCGCGCTCTACAACAACGCGACGCCGAACGTGGTCAAGTCGTCGAGCACGACGAACCCGCGTCTGCTCTACACGAACTACTAGAGCCCGCGCCGTACACTCAGGCGCCGCATGTCCGACCTGAAGCAGGCTCTCGACCGCGCCCGTTCCGGCGGGCCTGAGCGCCACCACGAGAAGTCCGCGCAGCAGGGCAAGCTGCCCGTGCGCGAGCGGATCGCGCGGCTGCTGGACTCCGACTCGTTCGCCGAGGAGGCGCTGCTCGCGAACTGGGAGCAGGACGGCTTCGGGGCCGACGGCGTCGTGACGGGGATGGGCACGATCGCCGGCCGCCAGGTGGCGGTCATGGCGAACGACCCCACGGTCAAGGCGGGCTCGTGGGGGCCGAAGACCGTCGAGAAGATCATCCGGATCCAGGAGCAGGCGCTCCAGCACCGGGTGCCGATGATCTACCTCGTCGACTCGGCGGGCGCGCGGATCACCGACCAGGTGCAGATGTTCCCCGGCCGCCGCGGCGCCGGACGGATCTTCCACACCGAGGTGAAGCTGTCGGGCATCGTGCCGCAGGTCTGCGTCCTGTTCGGGCCGAGTGCCGCCGGGGGCGCGTACATACCCGCCTTCTGCGACGTCGTGATCATGCGCGAGGGCAACGCGTCGATGTACCTCGGCTCACCGCGCATGGCCGAGATGGTCATCGGCGAGAAGGTCACGCTCGAGGAGATGGGCGGCGCGAAGATGCACACCGGCGTCTCGGGCTGCGGCCACTTCCTCGTCAAGTCCGACGAGGACGGCATCGACCTCGCGAAGCGCTACCTCTCCTACTTCCCGACCAACTGGCAGGAGCAGCCGCCGCACGCTCCACCGGCCGCGCCCGCGAGCGACGCGGCGATCCGCGAGATCGTGCCCGACGACGAGAACAAGCCGTTCGACGTCTACGACCTGCTCGACGCGCTCGTCGACGCCGACTCGTTCCTCGAGGTGCAGAAGCGCTGGGCGAAGGAGCTCGTCGTCGGGTACGCCCGCATCGAGGGCCGGGTCGTCGGGATCGTGGCGAACCAGCCGAAGCAGCGCGGGGGAGTCCTGTTCGTCGACTCCTCGGACAAGGCCGCCCGGTTCATCTGGACCTGCAACGCCTTCAACGTTCCGCTGCTGTTCCTAGCCGACGTGCCCGGCTTCATGATTGGCACACAGGTCGAGCGCCAGGGCATCATCCGGTCGGGCGCGAAGATGATCTCCGCGGTGTCGGAGGCGACGGTGCCGAAGCTGTCCGTGGTCATTCGGAAGGCGTACGGCGCCGGCCTCTATGCGATGGCCGGCCCGGCGTTCGATCCGGACGCGTGCATCGCGCTGCCCGGCGCGAAGATCGCCGTCATGGGGCCGCAGGCCGCGATCAACGCCGTCTTCTACAACCAGCTGAACGCGATCGAGGACGACGAGGAGCGCGCGCGCCGGACCGAGGAGCTGCGCCGCGAGTACGCGGAGGAGATCGACATCCTTCACCTCGCGTCGGAGCTCGTGGTCGACGCCGTCATCCAGCCGGAGGACCTCCGCGCGGAGATCGCGCGCCGCTTCACCCTCTACGAGGGCCGCGCGCGGGAGTGGCCCGACAAGCGCAATCCGGTCACGCCTGTCTAGAGCCCTGCTGCTGTTGATGATGGCGGCGGCCGCGCCGGCCCAGGCCGCGACCCCCGCCGAGACCGTGGCGCGTGCGCTGGAGGGCGATCCCGTCTACGTGCACCCCGAGGCGGCGGACCGCATGAGCGTCGCCGAGCGGGGTCGGGTGCGGCTCGAGATCGTCGAGTCGGCGATCGGGCGCATCAAGGTCGCGGTCGTCCCGGCCGCCGTCGCGTCCGGTGGCGCCGGTGCGTTTGCGAACGAGGTCGACCGCACGCTGCACATACGCGGCACCCTGATCATGATCGCCGGTCGCGACTACTGGGCGGTGACCTCATACCCGGAGTCGCACGCGACCGCCGCCGCGCTCCAGACGGCCGTGAACGCGCGGCCGAACGACAGCCTCGCGGACGAGCTCGTGGCGGCAATCCCTCGAATCGCGCGTATCGATCCGGGCCCCGAGGCGGATCCGGGTCCGCCGGGCCAGCCCGTCTCGACGCCGATCCCGGATGGCGACGACTTCCTCGACGACATCGGGGATGCGTTCAAGCTCGGCGTGCTGATCGTCGCGGGTGCGATCGCACTGCCTTTCCTCCTCGGCGCCGTGCTGCTGGGCGCCCGCGCGCGTCGCCGTCGGGCGCGGGAGCGGGAGGTGCGCGAGGCGGGCGAGCGGAGCGCGGATGACGAGCTCGTCGAGCTCGGCGAGGGCATTCGATCGCTCGACCTCGACACCTCGATGCCGGACGCGAGCCGTGCTGCCCTCGCCGAGTACGAACAGGCGATCGCCAGTTACGACCAGGCGAACGAGCTCCTGTCCGGCGATCCGACCGAGTACCGCGTCGACCAGGCGAGAGCCGCGATCGCCGCGGGCAAGCGCCATATCGCTGCGGCGCGCGCGCGACTCGGCTAAAACAGCACCGATGGCCGAAGGCGACCTGCTCTGGCAGCCCTCTCCCGAATGGATCGAGAGCTCGCGGCTGACTCACTACATGCGGTGGCTCGACCGCGGCTTCGAGACCTACGACCAGCTCTGGCGCTGGTCGGTCGAAGACCTCGAGGCCTTCTGGGGGTCGCTCTGGGAGTACTTCGAGATGCCCGGCGGGCACGACGGGGTGCTGACGCGGCGCGAGATGCCCGGCGCGGAGTGGTTCCCTGGCGCGAGCGTGAATTACGCGGAGCGCCTCTTCTACGAGCGCCGGCCGGGTGCGACCGCGATCCTCCACGCGTCCGAGCTGCGCGAGCTGTCCGAGCTGAGTTGGGACGAGCTGGCGGACATGACCGCGCGCGTCGCGACGGAGCTGCGCCGCCTCGGGGTCGAGCGCGGCGATCGCGTGGTCGCGTACATGCCGAACATCCCGGAGACGGTCGCGGCGTTCCTCGCGACCGCCAGCATCGGCGCGATCTGGTCGAGCGCGGCGCCGGAGTTCGGCGCGCCGACCGTGATCGACCGCTTCGCGCAGATCGAGCCGAAGGTGCTGCTGGCGGTCGACGGGTACCGCTACAACGGCAAGGACTTCGACCGCGGCGACCAGGTCGCGCAGATCGAGGCCGCGATTCCGAGCCTCGAGCACACGATTCGCGTGCCCTACCTCTCAGGTGAGAAGTGGGAGCTGCCCGAGGCGGACGAGCTCACCTTCGAGCAGGTGCCGTTCGACCATCCGCTGTGGGTCCTCTACTCGTCCGGGACCACCGGGCTGCCGAAGGCGATCGTCCAGGGCCAGGGCGGGATCCTGCTCGAGCACCTCAAGAAGGCCAACCTGCACTCGAACCTCACGCCGGACGACCGCTTCTTCTGGTTCACCACGACCGGTTGGATGATGTGGAACTTCCTCGTCGGCGGGCTCCTCGCCGGGTCGGCGATCGTCCTGTACGACGGCGCGCCGGCACCTGAGGCGCTGTGGCGGCTGGCGGCCGATGCGGAAGTCACCTGCTTCGGAACGAGTGCAGCGTTCATCTCGAACTGCATGAAGGAGGGGGCGGCTCCGCCGGAGCTCCCGAAGCTGAAGAGCATCGGCTCGACGGGGTCGCCGCTCGCGCCGGAGGGCTTCCGGTGGATCTACGAGCAGGTCAAGGACGACGTCTGGCTGTTCTCGACGAGCGGCGGCACCGACCTCTGCACCGCGTTCATCGGCGCGAGCCCGATCCTGCCGGTGTACGAGGGTGAGCTGCAGGCCCCCGCACTCGGGGCGAAGCTCGAGGCGTGGAACGAGGCGGGCGAGTCCGTGGTCGGCGAGGTGGGGGAGCTCGTGATCACGGAGCCGATGCCGTCGATGCCGCTCTTCTTCTGGAACGACCCGGATGGCGAGCGCTACCGCGAGAGCTACTTCGACATGTTCCCCGGCGTCTGGCGGCACGGCGATTGGCTGAAGATCACCGAGCGGGGCACGGGTGTGATCTACGGGCGCTCCGACTCGACGATCAACCGCCAGGGCATCCGGATGGGGACGAGCGAGATCTACAGCGCGGTCGAGGCGGTGCCGGAGGTCCTCGACAGCCTCGTGATCGACGTCAACGATTGGATGCCGCTCTTCGTCGTCACCCGCGGCGAGCTCACGGACGACGTGAAGGACGAGATCCGCCGCCAGATCAGGTCACGCTGTTCGCCGCGCCACGTGCCGGACGAGATCGTCCGGATCGACGCGGTGCCGCGCACGCTCAGCGGCAAGAAGCTCGAGGTGCCGGTGAAGAAGATCTTCATGGGCGCGGACCCGGAAAAGGCGGCCAGCCGCGACTCGCTCGCGAACCCCGAGGCGTTCGACTGGTTCGTCAGCTACGCGAGCTCGGCCCCAATGGACTCGTCGAGGCGCTCGAGCAGCGCACCGCAGAAGGCGTAGGTCCGCTCCAGCGAGTCGAGGTCGATGCGGTCCGGCGTGTCCGTGGGCTGGTGCCAGTGCGGCGCGTAGTCGAGCGCGTTGCGGGAGGTGATCGTGATCGCGGGGAACCCGGCCGACCGCGGCACGAGCGCGTCGGTCGCGTGTCTCGAGACCATCCCGCGGCCGTCGCCGATCTCCTCGCATAGCTCGATGAGGGCGGGGTGGTAGCGGAGGGCCATCACGAGCCCCTCCTTCTCGACCCAGCGCACGGTGCCGGTTCCCGCCATGTCGATGTTCAGGAAGACGGTCCGCTCGCGATCGAGCTCACCCTTGTGCTTCTCGAGCCACTCGCGCATTCCGAGCAGAAGGCCCTCCTCGGCCCCGGGGAAGACGACCCAGAGGTTGAAGTTCTCGAGCCGGCCGCTGTACCGCTCTGCCAGCCGCAGCACGGTGGCGACTCCGGACGCGTTGTCGTTCGCCCCGGGCACGACGTCCGAGAGAGCGATGTCGATCAGCAGCGGGACGCTGGCAATGAGCACGACGGTCGGAATGAACTGCACCACCGTGAATGCGGTGCCCTCGAAGCCGATCAGGCGCAGGAGCGAGCAGACCAGGATCACGACGAGGGACCAGAAGAACGGCTCGAACGGGCCGAGGCCGCGCCGGATCAGCTTCCCGAATGTCGCGCGGCGCTCGACCGCCTTGCGGCTGAAGACGGTGCCCGTGCGGGCGGCGTCGTAGTGGGCGGTCAAGATCACGGTGCCCCGCTTGCCGTCGGCACCCTCCTTCGAGGTCACGTTCTGCGACGCGCGACGGCCCGTCAGACGGCGCACGATGTAGAGGCTGCCGGTCAGGTCGCCGAACGCGGAGATGGTCGCGAACAGGACGAGCGCGGCGCCCGCAACGGGGGTGTAGACGGAGAGGACGCTTCCGACGATTCCGATCAGGGCGTGAATCGCGTGCGTGACGCCGTAATTCGGGTAGACGCTCGCGGGCTCGACATCCGCGTCTCGGCCGAGCGCCTCGAGTCGCTGCTCGAGATGCTGCGCGGCGCGGCGTTCGGCATCCGTGCCCGGCCAGCGCCCCTCAAACGCGACGAGGCCGTCGATCTCCTGCAGGGGGTCCACGGTCATTCGCCCCATATTCCCCCGATTACGCAGTTAGAGTCCCCGATCGACCTGATCCCGATTTGCCGGAGGTCGCTTTGGACGGAAAGAACGGGCCGCTGATCGCGGCCGGCGGCGGACTGCTGCTCTTCATCTCCGAGTTCCTCGACTGGTTCGATGTGCTCGGGAGCGCATGGGAGTTCATGGACATCGTCGACGTCATCCTGGCGGTGCTCGCCCTGATCGCGATCGGCATCGGAGCGATGCTCGCGACCGGGAATACGGCCAACCTGCCGTCGAGCCCGGGCGGGATCGTGACGACGTCGGGCATCATCGCGTTCTCGATCGTGGCCACGTTCATCCTCGAAGGTGACGATCAGAAGTTTGGCGTGTTTCTCGCGCTGATCGGGACGATCGCGATGATCGTGGGCGGTATGCAGTTGGCACAGGGCGTTACGCCCCCCACCCGGACCGCCAGGAGCGAGCCGCCGGCGCCCCCGCCGCCTCCGCCCCCGGCAACGCCGACGGTCTAGCCGCAGAGACAGAGACAGCCTGACTTGGACACCTCGCGCGTCAGCCTCGGCGAGATGATCGCCGCGGCTGGCGGCCTGGTGTTGCTCGTCTGCATGTTCCTACCGTGGTTCAGTAGCGAGCTGAGCGGTGGCGGTCAGGCGGGAGTTGTGGTGCCGACGAATACCGGGTGGCAGTCGTACGGCGGCGTCTTCGACATCGCGTTCGTCGTCCTGGCGGGCCTTCCAATCGCGATCGCGTTCGCGCGGGCGAGCGACTCGGTCCCGCCCCTGCCCATCGAGCAGGGCGCGCTGGTGATGGCGGCGGGCGCGATCCTGTTCGTGATGATCGTCGTTCGGCTGATCGACCCGCCGCCGCCGATCGACGTGGCGATCCCCGGCCTCGAGATCGACACGACGCGCAAGCTCGCGGCGTTCGCGGCCGCGCTGGCCGCGGCGGCTATCGCTGCCGGGGGATACGTGCAGCGGTCAATGCGGCGGGTGGGATTCGAACCCACAAGCCCCTAGGGGCAGCAGGTTTTGAGCCTGCCCTGTATGCCAGTTCCAGCACCGCCGCTTGGGCGGATCCAGCGTAGCTAGGCCGGCGGAGGCTGGCCGCCGCCGGAGGGCGGCTCGCCGCCCATGTGCCGCTGCTGCTCCTCGCGCAGCTCCTGCTCCTTCTGCTGCTGGAGCTCCCAGGGCATCGCGGTCTGCGCGCGCTGCTCGCGTGCCTTGCGCGCCCGCTCCTCGCGTGCCTCGCGTGCCTGGCGCTCCTCCTCGGTCTCGCCGCCGCCGACCTCGACCTCGACGTTCCACTCCTGGTTGAAGCCGCGGAGCGCGAAGGCGATCAAGAGCAGTTGGACCGGGATCAGGATCAAGGTCAGGAGGCCGAGGATGCCGGGCTCGAGGGCGGGGTCGTCGAAGCCCTCCTTGTCGCGCGCGAACCAGCCGGGCGCGGCGACGATGGCGATGACCATGAAGAGAACCGCGAGCGCGGCCGCGACCGGCAGTACGCCACGGTTCCAGCGCGTGACGTAGTACGCCATGACGAGGTAGATGATGATGTAGGCGACCGCTCCCGCCTCGGCGCCTTGGAGTGCTTCCCAGCCTCCGAGCGTTATTACGGCGGTCAGGCCGGCGCTCGTGAGCAGGAGCAGCGTGACCGCGGCCTTCGTCGCCTTCGACTCAGGCTTGTCCCGATTCGGATGATCGATCTGAACTGCGGGCGCGGATGCCTCCATCGCGGTGCGAAGTCTATCCCTGCATACGAGCGGGATGCGACGGTTCTGCGCGCGCTCGACCATGCGGGCGGAGGGACTCGAACCCCCACGGCTCTAAGGCGCACGGGCACCTAAAGCTCGCGCGTCTCCCAGTTTCGCCACGCCCGCGTGTCGCGCCGATTCTAGGCGTGCGTCGACGACGCCCGGGCCTGTCGGGGGTCTGTCCGCTGCGCACAGGAAGATACGAACATATGTTCGACGAAGGCAAGCGCTGTTCGCGATGCGAGCTCTGGAAGTCGATCGACCACTTTGCTTGGCGCAACAAGACGGCCGGGATTCGGCAGCCCTACTGCCGAGCCTGCATGGCCGCGTACAACCGGGTCCACTATCGGTTGAACAAGCAGCTGTACATCGATCGGGCGCGGGAGCGTACAGCGAACGGTCGTTCGCGAGCGCGCGGCGTTTCTCGTGGAATTCTTCCGTACGCATCCTTGCTTGGACTGCGGTGAAACCGATCCGCTAGTGCTCGAGTTCGATCACGTCGGAGAAAAGGCCTTCAGCATCTCCCAGGGCCTACGTGACAAGGGCTGGCAATGCATCCTCGACGAGATCCAACAGTGCGAGGTGGTCTGCGCGAACTGTCATCGCCGGCGGACGGCCAGTCGAGCCGGCTTCGAGCTCGATGGTTCGCTGCACGACAGGCGGCGTAAGCGGGGGACCGAGGAATCGAACCTCGAGCTGCGGTTTTGGAGACCGCAATGTTGCCGTTACACCAGTCCCCCGGGGGATCGATCAGCTTAGCCACGCCGCTGGTCCACAGCGTTCCCGTCCCAGATGCCGACATAAGTGGCCGATTTGCGCTGCTAAGCCTGAAAAAAGGTGGTTACCCCTCCTTGTGGACGCGCGACGATCGGGGTACTCTGCTCGGCGTGGGAGTGGATTTGCGATGCGTCGACTGTGGAGCGAAGGCTGTCTCGGCGCTGTTTTGGCGGGGACCCGGCCAGCACGGCTGTAGCCAGTGCGGCGGGCATTTGGTCCTTGCCGATCCGGGCGATGAGCGTCGTCACGTAGATGACAGACGCCGGAGACGGTTCTTGAAGCGTTGGCCCGATTGGAGAGGCGGTACCGATCGCCGGGCGAGTGTGCCCGAGACGTCGGTGACCGAGATCGCCAGCTAGGCCTGGTTTCGCCGCAGGAGGCGGGCGAAGACAACAGACGTCAGGGAGGCAGCGCGGGCTAGGACCCGAGCAGCGCGCTGACGAGTGCCTGCTCCTCCGCTTCGAAGAGCGGGCGCCAGCACGTCTCGCGCTCGATCAGGATTCGGCGTTTGGTCTCGAGCGACGCGCTCGGCGGCGCAGCGGCTATCTCCTCCGCGAGCGCCTGCGCGCGCGGCATGAGGTTCTCGGGCGAGTGGACCTCGGACACGACGCCCAGGCCGCCCGCCACATCGGCGTCGAGGAGCCTCCCCGTCAGGCATAGCTCCGCAGCGAGTGCGGCTGGAAGCGCGGCGCGCGCGGCCGCGTAGCTCGGCGGGATCCCCGCCTTGTTCTCGATGAAGCCCATGCGCGCCTCGGTCGATGCGAGCCGCATGTCGCACAGGAGTGCGAGCGCGAAGCCGCCCGCCACGGCCGGGCCGTTGATCGCAGCCACGACCGGCTTGGGGAACGCCCCCAGCGCTCTGAAGAGGCCGACGCTTAGCTCGACGATGCGTTCCTTGTGGGCGCGGTCGCCGCCGAACTCGCTCGTGTCCATACCGGCGCAGAAGGCCGAGCCGGCCCCGGTGAGGAGCAGGCAGCGGACCTCGTCGTCGCGGGCGAGCGTGTTCAGCTCCTCGGTGAGCCGCGCCCGCAGCTCGAGCGAAAGCGCGTTGCGCTTCTCCGGCCGGTTGAGCGTCACGACCGCGACGCCACTGGCGCGCTCGGTTGTCACCACATCGGGTGTAGACACGTGGGGGAGTTTTACGGGCATCGCTTCATCGCGGCGGAGCCGGGCGTCGATTGAGCGTCCATGCGTCTCCTCCTCTGCACGCTTGCGCTCGCCGCCGTGGTGGGCACCGGGCTCGCCCAGGCTCTGCCCAACGGCAACCCAGCCAACCGCCTGGCGAACCTTCCGATCGACGACTACGCGTACGACCACGCGGAGGACTGCAAGAAGCACCCGCAGGCCGGCACGGTCGCGCTCCAGCACTGGCTGGAGCAGAACGCGGCCGGCGTGTCGTGGGGAATCATGCGCTGCGAGCGGTGGGGCAAGAACAGCGCCAGCCTCCACGCCGAGGGCCGTGCGCTCGACTGGCACCTCGACTCGCGTAACCGCAAGCAACTGCGCGCGGCGAACCGCCTGATCGACCTTCTGCTCGCGACCGACAAGAAGGGCAACGAGCACGCCCTCGCCCGCCGCATGGGCATTCAGGAGATCATCTACAACTGCCGTTCCTGGTGGTCAGGCTCGGACGGGATGGGCAAGTACTCGGTGTGCTTCAACGACAGGGGCAAGCGTCTGAAGCACGTGGACTACACCCAGGCCCACAAGGACCACATCCACTTCGGTCTGAGCTGGCGCGGCGCTCGCAAGAAGACGACCTTCTGGTCGCACTGACCTAGACTCACCGCACCCGCGGGCGAGGTGTTAACGGCTGCATGCGACCCTTCCAAGGTCGAGGAACGGGTTCGATTCCCGTCGCCCGCTCTATCGGATGGCGGCTACGCTGTTCGTGACGTCACGGGGCGTGGCGCAGTCTGGTAGCGCACTCGGCTGGGGGCCGAGCGGTCGCTGGTTCGAATCCAGTCGCCCCGATCTAGCAAGTTCGCGGCGTCCGAGCTCGATTGGCCCCGAATGCGTCGTGGATTGTTTGGCACTAACCCGGCGAAGGACTACACTCGAGCAACAACCGACGCTTTTCAGTGAACGCTTTCCGGACGCCACCGGGAGCGCTGCGCGGGAACTTGCCGGGCACCAATGCGAGCACGCCGGGACTTTTCGAGAGGCCGGCGGATCGCAGGAAGCAGGCGCATATGCCGTATCTCCGCTGTCCCGAGTGTGGGCTGACCACCTACAGCGTCGCCCGCTACTCGACCGCGGGATCGCGCGCGCAGATGATCGGTGACGAGGGACACGTCGGCGGCGAGCTCGCGGCCGAGATATCCCGGACCGTCGTGCGGGCCCTCTCCGAGACGACCGGCCGTGGTCCCACGAAGGCAAAGACGACGATCGGCGAGAACGGCGTCTTCGTCGTCCTGCAGGACACGCTTACGCATGGCGAGCGGACGCTCAGCAACGCGGGCCAGGGGAAGGCAGTCCTCGATTTGCGCCGACGCTGGCAGGCGGTCATGCAGGCCGACGTCAGCCGCGAGATCGAGGAGCTCACCGGCCGCAAGGTGATCGGTTTCATGAGCGACAACCACATCGACCCCGACCTCGCTGTTGAGGTCTTCATCCTCGAGCCGCGTGGGGCGAACGGCAAGTGACGCGCGGATGCCACGACACGCGCAAGGTCGCATAGATGGCAACCGATCCAGACTTTGAGGCGCGTGCTCAGACGTTCTCCGACGGCGACCAGATCGCGGCGGACACTGACCAGACCGGCTCGGATCTCGACCAGACGACCTCGGACGCTGACCGGAGCGCGTCCGTCCGGGACCAGCTGGCGTCGGATCGGGACCAGCGGGCGGCCGATAGCGACCAGGCGGTCGTCGATGGGGGTGATCCTCGCGGGGACCACGGGGAGGACTACGCGCGTAGTCGGCGCGAACGGTCGCAGAGCACGCGCGAGCGCGACGAGGTTTCGGAGGCGCGCTCGGAGAGCGCGCGTATCCGCGATGAGACCGCGGGTGGGCGTGATCGAGTCGCCGAGGAGCGCGACCGGGCGGCCCAGGCGCGCGACCGGCTCGCCGCGCGGCTCGACGTCGAGATCGAGCACCTCGAGGCTGCGAGCCAGTCGCGGGATGGCAAGGGGATCAGGGGAGTGGAGCTGCTCCTGCACGCTGCAGGTGACCGCAAGCGGGCGGCGCAGAGCCGGGCTCGGGCGGCGGCCCAGCGCGGAGCGGCCGCGCTCGACCGCGAGGAAGCCGCGCTCGACCGCAAGCAGGCCGCGCTCGACCGCGCTACGGCCGCGGAGGAGCTTGCTCTCGAGGGATTCGACTACGTGACCGGCGCGCTGCGCCGGCGCGTCGGGCTCGCTGCGATTCAGCGGGAGATGGACCGGACGGCGCGAAGCGGCGAGTCGTTGGTGGTGGCCTTCGTCGACGTCGACGGGATGAAGACCGTCAATGAGGAGCTCGGTCACGAGACCGGCGACGAGCTGCTGCGCGAAACGGTGAACGCGATCAAGAATCGTCTGCGTTCCTACGACGTGATCACCCGGATCGGCGGCGACGAGTTCGTCTGCTCGCTCGCCGGACAAGACGTCGCCGGCGCGACTGAGCGCTTCGACCAGATCTCGGCCCGGCTGGCCGGGGGGAAGACATGCGCATCCTTCACGGTCGGCCTCGCCGACCGGCGCCGACAAGATTCTCTGGACGATCTGATCCGCCGCGCCGATGAGGCAGCTCAGGCGGCGCCGAATCTCGACCGGCCGCGCAGTAGAGGAGCGGAGGCGCACGTGCTGCCCAATTCCGTCCCACGCTTTCGCGCTCGGTATGCCGCCGACCTTTCGTGTGTAGGCGTTATTCGCGGCGAGGTAAAGGCCGTCGCTCGCGAGCTTGGCATCGAAGGTGAACAACTCGGTGATGTCGCGCTGGCCGTCTCAGAAGCAGCCACGAACGCCGTCGTCCACGGGTCGGTGGGCCGTGACGATCCCCACGTCGGTTTAAGCGTCGACGTGGGCGATCTGGAGATGCTCGTCACCATCGCTGACGACGGCGAAGGGCTTACGCCAAGACCGCGGGCGGTGGACGGGGCGGGTATGGGCGCGGGCCTGGCCCTCATCGCTGCCCTCACCGGACGGTTGGATGTCCGGACCGGGTCCGGAGGAACCGAGGTTCGCCTGACCTTTCCTTTCTCTACGGCGGCGCAGGCGGGCAACGGCGTGGCGCAGCTGAAGGAGGCGACCGATCACGTCCACGACGGCGCTGTTCAACGGCTGGAGGAGGCCCTGGTCGAGCAGGACCGGCTGGGCATGTCCTTCGACGCGGCCGTTGGAACGTCTACCGAGTTCGGAGCGTACGTCCGCCTTCAGCGTGCGAGCGAACAGGTCGCCGCGAGGCAGGCATGGCTGAACTGGGTCGACAACACACCAGCCTGAGGCCGTCTTGCAGTCCCGTGGCGAATCTGCGTGACGTCGGTCGACGTCATCGCACACTGATCACGGTCCTGGGGTCTGTCGCCACGGCAGCAGCTCTTGCGCTCCTGCTCGCGGGACGCGGCGACGAGTTCGCCCACGCGTTTACCCGAGCATCCGTGGGGGTCCTGGCAGTGACCGCGCTGTTGCAGATCGTGGCTCTACTCGCGCGCAGTGAGGCGTGGCACCTGACGATCAGGGCCGCTGGCGGGACGGTCGCGCGCCGTGTGCTCTTCCGCGCCTCGAGCATGCAGGTTCTGGGCGGCATGATCAACGGGCATCTCGGGGTCGCCGCTCGGATTGCAGCGCTTCGCCGCTCGTCGCCCGAGGTCAGTCCGCAGGTGCCGACGCTTATCGCGGCAGAGTTTCCGATCATCGCCGTCGAGGCGGCACTCGCGGCGCTGGCGTCATTCACGCTGATCGGTCCGCTCGGTCTCCCATGGTGGCTACCGCTGATCCTGCTCGCGGTAGTCGGGGTTGCCAGTGCCGGCCTCCGCCATCTCGCCCTCCGCAGGGGCCGTGACCTGTGGAAGGGGCTCGCGGTGCTGCGGAGCGCGAGCCGCGGGCGGCGTGTGGTCGCCTTTGTGCTGGTAGCGGTTTTCGCGCAGATCTTCCGGAACTGGATACTGCTCCACGCGGTCGGCGTCGATGCGTCGCTCTTCGATGCGACCGCTGTGCTGATAGCGCTGGTGACGCTCAGTCAGCTCCCGGTTGGTCCGGGTGTAGGTGCAGCCGCGGCGGTACTGATCCTTGGCAGCGACGGCGTAGCCGCGACGGCCGCCGCCGGCGTACTGCTCACAGTGACGGGAACCATCGGGGGACTGTGCTTCGCGGCCTGGGCGGGCGCCGACAAGCTGTGGATCATCACCCGCAAGCCCGCGCACGTCAGGAAGAGAGCGTACGGTGGAGTCAGTGGATGAGGCAGCATTCACGCTGAAGAACCTCAAGGAGGACGTAGAGGACGTCGGGTCCAACTTCGACGGCGCGCCGGACCTGGAGTTCCGCTTGGCGACCAAGACGCTCGAGCTCGAGCAATCCGGCCTGAGCTACCAGCGCGTCCCGCCCGGCTATCGCTTTCCGTACGGCCACACGCACAACAAGCAGGAAGAGGTGTACGTGGTCCTGAGCGGGAGCGGGCGAATGAAGCTCGACGACGAGATCGTCGCCCTAAAGGAGTGGGACGCGGTGCGCGTCCCGCCCGGTACGTGGCGCGGCTACGAGGCCGGGCCCGACGGGCTCGAGATCTTCGTCATCGGCGCGCCCAATCTCGGCGAGGATCCGCGCGAAGACGTCGAGGGCCGGCGCGACTGGTGGGCTGACTAGCGTCGAGCGGTCTTTACGACCAGCCGTCCCAACGTTTCAGCAAGGGGTACGGGTCGAACGGCTTCCCGCTTCCGTACCACGTGCCGTCCCAGATCTCGAAGTGGAGATGCGCGCCGGATGACGCGCCGGTGTTGCCCACGCTGCCGAGCCGCCGACCAGTCCGCACTTGCTGGCCTTCGCGGACCGTGATGGAGCCCGCCACGAGGTGCATGAAGACATAGGTGTCGTCCTCACCGGCCCCGTCGACGACGACGTAATGGCCCGCCCCGCCCTCCTGGAAGTCGACCTTCGCGACAACGCCTCCGCGCGGAGCGAGCACCGGAGTGCCCTCTGCCGCGATGAGATCCTGGCCCTGGTGGATGTGGCCGTTGCGCTTTGCCCCGAAACGGGCGTCTGGCCCGCCGTAGGAGAAGGTGCCGCGCAGCGGAAAGCGGTGCCAGTGAAAGGAGAGGACGTCTACGGCGCTCGCGCGGGGCGTCGCGAGCAGCGTCTTTCCTGCCGGGTCGCGCGCGATCAGACTCACCTCGTAGGGCCCCTCCGGTAGCGCTGCCCCCTCCCGGCCGGTCAGCCGATATACGTGCGTTTCGCCCGTGGCCCGCATACCGAGGTCGATCGCACGCACGGCGGCGCTGCTGCCGGGGCGCCTGACGTCGAGCGCGACGGCGACGAGCTCGGCTTCGTCGTCGATGCGGAACCTCACTCGCGCCGCGCGTCCGTAGAGGTAGAGCCGCGACGTGCTTACCGAGAACGAACTGAGGACAGGTCGTCCGCCGTCGTCGTCCGGCCTTTGCAGGACTGGATCTTCCCTCCGCTCGGGCGGGTCCTCCTCGCTGGGCGGGGGTTCGCGGGGCTCTTCTTCGGGCTCCGCCTCTTGAGAGGGATACTCGCCGTACTCGGCGCCGCCGTAGGAGCCGGACTCGGCCGTCCCGTCATCAGCTTGCGCCGGCGCCGTGGAAGCCAACCCGGCAAGAGCGAACGTGGCGAGCGCGCGTGCGAGCCGGGGCATCGTCATCGCTTCTCCTGCGGCCGAAGCGCCCGGGTCCTGACGCGGACGCGTCTGTCGCAGCGCACACGGAAGGTGAGCGAGGCGGGCACTCGGACCACCCGCGCGCGCCGCCGCCGGTGGCCGCACAAGACGCGTACTCGCGCGCGACCGCGGCCGCGCACTCGGACACGCAACCTCCACCGGTGGCGCGTGACCTTCCGGCGTGTGACCTTTGCTCGCGCGCGGCTCGGTGCCGGACGCGGCGCATCCGCGGTCGCGTCGCACTCTGTTCCGGGCGTCGCGGGGCACCGGTCCACGACGCCAGGGAGAGCGTCGCCGTCGGGGTCGATCGCGACGCCGGCCGTCGGGTCGAGCCCGTTGCACTCCACGGTCGGGCAGACGAACCTGCTGAGGTTCACCGTCCACCGGGAGAGGGCGCCGCCCGGGGGATCCCAGTAGTCGTCGTTGCCGTAGTCGAAGAAGAGTGCGTTCGCCTCGCCCGACGCTCGCCGCGGGGCGACGGCGTAGCACATGGTGTCCTCGTAGGCGTCGTCGCAATGCGCCCCGTCGAACGCGCTCGGTGCGCCCGGCTGGAGCGCGCCGAGGTTGTGACCGATCTCGTGGCGGACCGTGTTCGAGCCGCAGAACTCGCTTCCAAGCTTGTAGATGAGCGCGAGCTTGCCGCCGAAGTTGTTCCAGTTGTCCGTCCCGCGGGTCGGGTCGTCGTAATAGTCCGCCTCGCCGCACGTATTGGCGGGTGCCGGCCCGTCGAGCCAGACGAGGAGGTTCTTCGTGAAAGCGGATGCCTCGACCCGAGTGGCCGACGTGGGGATAACCCCGAATCCGGCCGCCCGCAGGTCCACGACGACGCGGTCGATCACCCAGGGCTGTGATGACGCAGCTGCCTCCTGGAGCTCCGCTGTCGTCGAGGCGAGGCGTACCGACGAGATGTCGAGGTAGCCCGGCCCACACGAGGTGCCCATGTCAAAGCGAAGGGCGCGCCCGTACAAACGCTCGAGGAGCCCGGACGCCTGAAATGCGTCGGTCTGCAGGCGGCCGGCGACAAGCCGAAAACCGTGTAGGAGCGTCGCTGGGAACCGCATAGATGGCGTGGTACTTGTAAGACCCGTTCGACACCTCGTGCTCGAGGTCATCATCTGGCCGCGTCGCTCCGCACCAAGCTGCGGCCGCCAGAGCCGGGCGGAGCTGCAGCTCGGGCAGGCGGTCGACAGACGCCGGGTCAGGACCGTGGCTCACCGGTTCCGCGAGGGGCGCTGCTCCGGAGATAGCCGGAGCCACGGCAGCCACGAGCCACAGCGCCAGGACGCCGGCGATCAGCTTGGCTGCGTTGCCTCCCGACATCCGCAGCAGGCACCATGCCCAGGCCTCCGAGCCCGCCCTAGAGGGGGGTCAAGAAGTGCACGAAGTTTGTCCCGAAGCCGGTGCCGCGGCCCCTGAAGCGGGCTTACGAAGCGCCGAAGCGGCCGCGCTGCCTCGACCAGGCGCGGCTGTGCAGGAGGCGCGCGTAGGCGAATTCTCCGGCGGTGCGTAGGTGTGTGCCGTCACTCCAGAACCATTGGCTGTTGAAGCGCGCACGACTACTCCAGTCGATGAGCTCGATCCGGCGCGGGTATCGCCGTGCCGCGCGCCGGATAGCGGCGCCGCCGACCGGCCGCCACGACCGGAACGGCGTCACGAGCATCAGAGTCCGGCGCGGCCCGAGCACCCGAAGCATTCGCGCGATGTCACGCGACGTGGGGAAGACGTTGGTGCCCAGCGCCACGACGACGATCTCCGGCAGCGTTCCTTTCCGTCGCCGGTTGCGCAGGGTGAAGAGGCCGCCGTCGGGGCTTCGCCCACACATCGCGTCGACCTCGAAGCCGCGGTGAGCGAGCTTCCAAGCCGCGCCGTACATGACCGAGTCCCCTATCGCGAGCGGTGCGGCACCTGCAAGCCCGCCTCTTGGCGCCAGTCGCACATGTCCACACCCGGCCTCGGCTGCCTGGCAACCCAGGAGCACGAGACACGTGGTCAGGAGGGCGAGTCGCATGGGCCGCTAGTCCGGCCCGCGTGCGATGCGGAGATCGAGGTCGTTCACCCGCACAGTGTCGCCCGGATGCAGCTGTCGGCCGCGCCGAGCTTCGGGCTCGCCGTTCACCAGGACGGTCGCCTCGGCGAGAAACCGGCGGATCTCGCCGCCACCGCCCACGATGCCCGCGAGCTTCAGGAGCTGGCCCAAGCGAATCGTCTCCCCGCGGATGGGGACGTCCTGCGGCATCTCAAGCGCCGTCCGCGCGCTTGACAGCGCGGGCGAGCTTCTGACGTTCGCCCGCGTTCAGCGCGACCTTGCGCAGACGCAGCTCGCCGGGAGTGACCTCGACACATTCGTCGACGCGGATGAACTCCAGCGCCTGGTCGAGCGACAGTTGGTGGTGCGGAACCAGCCGGACGGTGTCGTCGGACCCCGCCGCGCGCACGTTGCTCTGCTTCTTCTCGCGCACGGCGTTCACGTCGAGGTCGTCGGCGCGCGCGTTCTCTCCAACGATCATGCCCTCGTACACCTCCGCGCCCGGCCCAACGAAGAGCTGGCCGCGTTCCTGCAGCTTGAGCAGGGCGAATTGCCCGGTCTCGCCGCTGCGGTCGGCCACGAGACTGCCGGTCGGCCGCGACTTGATCTCCCCGTACCAGGGCTCGTAGCGTTCGAACACCGAATGCAGAATGCCCGAGCCGCGTGTCTCCGTCAGGAACTCGGTGCGAAAGCCGATCAGCCCCCGCGCGGGCACCAAATACTCGACGCGCACCCAGCCCGTCCCGTGGTTGACCATGTGCTCCATGCGGCCCTTACGCAGGGCCAGCAGCTGAGTCGTCACTCCTAGGAAGTCCTCGGGCACGTCGATCGCCAGCCGCTCGACTGGCTCGTGGACGTGTCCGTCGACCTCGCGCGTGACCACCTGTGGCTTGCCCACCGTCAGCTCGAAGCCCTCGCGCCGCATCGCCTCGACAAGCACCGCGAGCTGTAACTCGCCGCGGCCCTGGACCTCCCATGTGTCAGGGCGCTCGGTCTCGAGCACGCGGATCGAGACGTTGCCGACCAACTCCTGCTCGAGGCGCTCCTGAACCTGCCGGGCGGTCAGGCGCGAGCCGGACCTACCCGAGAGCGGGGAGGTGTTGATCCCGATCGTCATGCCGAGCGCGGGCTCGTCGATCGCGATCGGCGGCAGCGGAACCGGATTCTCCGGGTCGGCGATCGTCTCGCCGATCGTGATCTCCGGGATGCCTGCGAGTGCGACGATCTCCCCGGGGCCGGCCTCGTCGACGTCCACCCGCCGAAGTCCCTCCATCGCGTACAGCTCCGTCACTGCGGCGCGTTCCACAGTTCCGTCACGCCGGCACCACGCCACGGGCACCGCCCTGCGCAGGACGCCGTTGTGGACACGGCAGATCGCGAGCCGGCCGACGTATGGGGACGCGTCGAGGTTCGTAACGAGCGCTTGCAGGCCGTGGTCCTCCTCGTACTCCGGCGCGGGCACACGCGCGACGAGCAGGTCCAGCAGCGGGCGCAGGTCGGTCCCCTCCTGTCCCGCCTCCGCCGACGCCCAGCCCTTCCTTGCGTTCGTGTAGACAATTGGGAACTCGATCTGCTCCTCGTTCGCGTCGAGGTCGAGAAACAGCTCGTACACCTCGTCGACTACCTCCGCGACTCGCGCGTCTGGGCGGTCCACCTTGTTCACCACGAGGATCACGGGCAGCCGCCGCTCGAGTGCCTTGCGCAGCACGAAGCGCGTCTGGGGCAGGGGCCCCTCGGAGGCGTCGACAAGCAGGAGGACGCCGTCGACCATGCTGAGCCCGCGCTCCACTTCGCCGCCGAAGTCGGCGTGGCCGGGCGTGTCCACGATGTTCAGCTTCGTATCGCCGTAGCGCACGGCGGCGTTCTTGGCCAGGATCGTGATGCCGCGTTCGCGCTCCTGGTCCATCGAGTCCATCACGCGCTCCGACACCTCTTCGTGCGCCCCGAATACGCCGGCCTGGCTCAGCATCGCGTCGACCAGCGTGGTCTTGCCATGGTCGACGTGCGCGATGATCGCGACGTTGCGGATGTCGGAGCGCGCCGCCATGCAGCGACTCACCTTAGGTAGGCGTTACGCGGTCAGGCGGCGAGCTTGAACCAGACGCAGTTGGGCTCTTCCTCGACGCCCCACTCGTCCGAGAGCTTGTCGACCAGCATCAGGCCCCATCCGCCTTCTCGTACCTCCTGGCCCGCGGCCACCTCGAGCGCGCCGATCGCGGTGCGTTGGCATACGGCGACGCGAAGCCAGTTGGGCTCGCGGTCGATGAGGACCTCGAGCTTGTCGTCGGGTTGACAGTCCCCGTGACGGATGGTGTTCGTCACGAGCTCGCTGACGAGCAGGCATGCGGTGTCCGCCACGGCGCCGGGGACGACGTCTCGCGTTTCAGCCGTGCACGCGCGGCGGGCCTTGGCCGGCGCCTCCAAGTCTGCGCGGAACTGCATCTTCAGTACCCCTTGCCCGTTGCCGGAAAAGACTTCTTACCGGTGGCGTGCCCAGGCCGACGGGTGGGAAACCGGACTAGAGCACGTCCGTGTGGGGTAACGCCACGAAAGACCCCGATCAAGGAGGAAGAGATGAGCGACGGAAAGCTCGATGAGGCGAAGGGCCGGCTCAAGGAGGCGGGCGGCGACCTCACCGACGACAAAGAGCTGAAGAACGAGGGCAAGTCGATCGCGCCACAGGATCGGTCAAGGACGCTGCTGACGACGTCGCCGACAAGGCCAAGGACGTCGTAGGTAAGGACAGGGACTAGCAATGGCTACGACGACGAAGGCAGACAGGCAGGCGGCGGCGAAGAAGGCGGCCGCCACGCGCCAGAGGAACGAGGCGGCAAGCGCGCTCGACCAGGCGACGAGCAGGGCGAAGGGCGCCGTCACCGGGCTCGGCAATGCCGGCAAGCTGGTCGGCACCGCCGCGCTCAAGGCCGGCAAGTCGGTCGTGAGTCTCGCGGGAGCCGCGCGCAAGCGCTGAGATGTGCAGAAGCCCGCCGGGAGGCGGGCTTTTCGCATTCCTAAGTTGATCCGCTCGTTAGAGCAGGATGAGTAGAACGATGATGATCAGGAGCGCTGTGCCGATTCCGATGTACATGCTCACCTCCTTGGTCGCGTGCTGGAGGTTTGCCCCGCCGAGGCGTCGCTGACGCTCGACCATTTGTCCAGGGGCGCCTTCCGGACGCGCGGTTAGGATCGCTGCGACCTCTTGACGGACACCCTTCTTTTCCTCCACCTGCTCTCCGCGGCCTCGCTCTTCGCCGCGCTCGTCTGCTTCTCCGCAGTGGTCCTGGGAGCTCGTCTTCCGCTCGGGGTGGTGCGGACGCTCCTTCCGTTCTGGCACGCCGGCCTGGTTGGCGTGTTCCTCTTCGGCCTTGCGCTCGCGATCGACATCGATGCCTACGACCCCTGGGACGTGTGGGTGCTGATCGCAATCGGCCTGTGGCTCGTGGCCGGCGCCACGGGCGAGAAGCTCCCGGCCGCCTACAAGGAGAGCGGGGGCCAGGTGCCGGTCCCGCCCGCCATCGTGCGCACGCACTGGATCAGCGTCGTCGTGGTCGTGCTCCTGCTTGCGGACATGGTCTGGAAGCCGTGGGTATGAGCGTGCTCGCCACCATCCGCCCGAACGAGTGGGAGCTGCCGCTCTTCATCCATGTCCTCGGGGCGCTGGCCTTGATCGGTGCGCTCGTGCTCGCTAGCGCGATGCTGTTCACGGCCTGGCGTGACGCGTCGGCCACGAACCTCCGCCTCGCGGTGCGCTCGCTCACGCTGGGCGTCATCCCGGCGTGGGTCGTCCTGCGTGGCAGTGCCGAGTGGATCGCCGACAAGGAGGGCTACGTCGACCTCGACGATCCGCCCGACTGGATCGACCTGGGCTACATGGCCGCGGATGTGGGCTTCCTGCTGATCCTGCTGTCGACACTCTTCGGCTGGCTCGCGCTCCGCAAGGTGCGCGCCGACGGCACGCCGAGCGGGACGGTCCGCGCAGCGGCGATCCTGATCGCGCTCCTCTTGGTGTTGAACCTCGTCGCCCTCTGGGCGATGACCACGAAGCCCGTCTAGCGCTCGTAGCTAGGCCACTGCGAGCGTCACGGTGCGCATCGCAGGATCGGCGCGCTCGAGCCGCACGCAGATCTCGCTGCCCGGCGGCGGACAGCTCTCGACGACCTTGGCGCGCACGGCCGGATCGCGCAGCTGCACGAGTCCGTCGTCGATCACGACCGCGTCGAATTGCTCGCCCTCGCGGCCCTGCAGGAGGACCGCTTCGACGAGATCGATGACCGCCACGCTCCACGGCGGCTGCGCGCCGCGCCCCGGCGTCCATCTCGTCGGGCAGGGCGGGAAGTGCAGCACGGACCCATTCCGGCGGCGGCGTGCCGGCGCACGCGGCCAGGCAGCACTCGCTTACGTAGCGGTCCTGAAGCCGCCGCAGTGGGGCTGTCGCGTGCGCGTATGTGGCGGCGAGCGCGAAGTGCTCGGGCTCTGGAGGGGGCGTGCCGTCGAAGGCGGTGTAGGTCGCCGCGCGCGCGAGCTCCGCCGCTTCGTCCATGACCGCGGCATCAGCGGCCCGGTTTGGATCGAGGCCGCGCGTGAACTCGGCGTAGGAGATGTCGGACGGCCAGTCCACACCCAGCGCTTTGGCCTGCAGGCGCAGACGGCTGAACGAGCGCTCGTCGGGCTTTTCTTGCGTCCGCAGCACACCGCAGCCCGCCGAGAGCATCAGCTTCGCCGCCGCCATGCCGGTGAGAAGCGAGATCTGTTCGTTGTGAGCTTCGCTCGGCAAAGGGACGCGATACCGCGTCGTCCAACCGGCTCCCTCTCGGACGACCTCCTGCTCGGGAACGTCGAGCCGAACTCCGCCGCGGGCGCGTTCGACCGCGCGCCTCCGCTCCCCGACCTCGCCCATCAGATGCGCGAGCTCGTCCGGGACGTCGGCGTAGGTGTGCTGAGCAACGCTGCGTACCTCCGCTCGTGCGACCTCGGTGCTCACCAATTCGCCTGCGGCATCCAGGTCGAGCGTCCAGAGGACAGCCGGCCCCCACTGCCCCGGCAGCAGGCTCGCCGCCCCCTCCGACAGCACCTCGGGGTGCAGCGGCACGTTCTCGTCCGGCGCGTAGACCGTGACGGCGCGCGTATGGGTCTCGCGATCCAGTGCGCCACCCGGAGCGATGAAGGCACCCGGGTCCGCGATGGCGTACCGGATCCGGTGCCCGCCATCGCGACCTTCGATATGCAGGGCCTGATCCAAATCGCGTGACCCCGGAGGGTCGATCGTCACGAAGGGAACCTCGATGCGTTCACGGTCAGGCCGGCGGCGGGCCGCCTCCTCTGCCTCCCGCTGAGCGTCCGCGGGAAACGCCTCGGGCACGCGGGCCTCGCGCCGCACAGCGTCGAAGCCCTCGCGCATCCCCGTCGCGGGATCCACCCGGATGCGGCGGTTGGGCATCGCCCGAGGCTACTGGCGCTACACGCTCGGCTGAGCGGGCCGCCGGCGGGCGGCCCGGCGCCCGAGCGAGCGATGCGGTGAGCGGCGCCGGGTGGATCCGTCGTGTACGGCTTTGGTCGTCCGCGTTCGGCGTGGGGCCGGTCTTTCGCTCGGCCACTCGGCCAGCCCGAACCACAGCATCACGATTATCGGGTCGAGGCCGAAACGGTCCATCACCAGCCCGACGACCTTCGCGGTCGCGGCGATCGCGACGGCGCAGAGACAGAGAGAAACTGTGAGCACAACCAGCACGCGACCACCTTCAACGGGACTTCGGACGTTCCTCCCGTCGTATCCGCGACACTGCGGCGATGAAACTCAGCGCACGCAACCAGCTCCGGGGCACCGTCACGCGTATCAACCGCGGCGCCGCCATCGCGAACGTGGACGTCGACGTCCAGGGCCAGCGGGTCGTCGCGTCGATCACGGTAGAGGCGGTGGACAGCCTTGGCATCAGCGAGGGCGACGACGTCGTCGCGGTGATCAAGGCGTCCGACGTGATGATCGCCAAAGAGTGACTTGACAGCCGCTCGCGCGGCTCTGAGTATGGCCCTATGGACGAGCACAGGCTGGGTCAGCTCCCGTTGTTCGGCTCCCTCGGCAAGAGCGAGCTCCGCGCGATCGCGGGGCTCACCGACGAGGTCGACATCCGGGAGGGCGAGGAGCTGCTGCGCCAGGGCGACTTCGCATACGAGTTCATGGTGATCATCGACGGCAGCGCCGACGTGGTGCGCGACGGCGAGAAGGTCGCCGAGCTGGGTTCGCAGGACTTCCTCGGCGAGATCGCGGCTCTCGACAAGGGTCACCGCACCGCTACGGTCGTCGCCAGCACGCCGATGCAGGTCGTCGTGATGACTGCGCGCGACCTGCGCCACATCGCGAGCGAGATGCCCGAAGTGGACGCGCAGCTCCGTGAGGCGGCGCGTGAGCGCTGCCCGATCGCTGCCTGAGCGCGGCGCCGGGCAGCAGCGGATAACCTGGGCAGCCGATCTCAGTAGGCATGTCCCCTGTTCGAGATCACACCCAGACCGCGACCGCCGAGGTCGCTTTCCAGGTCGAGCGCGCCGGGTGGCCGACCCCTGACCGGCTCGAGGTAGTCGGCCGTTGGTTCGGCGTCCGGGGCCGCCGGTTCATTCGCCCGACCCTCTACGTCGACGCCGGCGGCGAGCCGCGCCGGCTGCTAGCCGTGCTCGACCACAAGCCGTGGGCGGTCGAGGACGGCCAGGAGTGGATCGCGGCATTCGCGTGGGACGGCGATCCGGTCGACCTGGCCGGCAGCGAGCTGACGGTCGGCCCCGGCATCGCGGTCGAGCTCACTCCCGCGACTGAGCGGGAAACCGTCGAACGGCGCTTTGCACGGCCGCCGCGCGCCGACGTGCTCGGCAGCGAGCTCGCGAGCGAGCGCGAGAAGGCGCAGAAGCTGGCGCGCGACCTCCACGAAGCCCGCGCCGAGCATTCCGCCGACATGGTGCGCACTTCGCGCGAGCGCGAGGAGGAGCTCGAGCGCGTGCGGTCGGAGAAGGCGCGCGCCGAGCAGGAGGCGGAGCGCCGGCTCGCCGACCTGCGCAGCGAGCTCGATGCTGCACGCGACAGGGCTGCGCGGCTCGAGACCGCGCTGCGAAAGGTGCGCGACGAGCTCGCGGTGGCGCGAGCGGACGTCGCCGCCCAGCGCGCGGGGCTCGAGCACGAGCGCGCGACATTCGCCGCCGAGGCCTCCGAGGCCGCGGCGGATGAGGTCGAACAACTGCGAGTGGAGCGCGACGCGGCTCGTGCGGAGTCCGCCGAGGCGCGCAGCGAGCGCGACGCTGTTCGGCGCGAGTCCGCCACGGCGCGTGGCGAGCGCGACGCCGCGATCCGCGATCGCGACCGCGCCCGGCAGGAGCGCCAGGTCCTGATCTCGCGCGTGCGCACGGAAGGCGAGAAGCGCCGCGGCGCGCAACCACCGTCGCCCGCGCGCGAGACGACACCGACGTTGCCGGCGCCGCCGATCGTTCCGGTGGAGACGACGGCCGCTCCTCGAAGCGGCGGCCCGGCCGTCAGCCCGGCGGTCGCCGCGGCGGTCGCGCTCGGCGTGGTGGTCCTGCTCGTCGTGCTGCTCATTGCGTTCGCGCTCTGAGATCGCGGTTGCGACAGCGCTGACGGCGATCGCCCTCGCCGGATGCGGCGGCGGCGATGACGTCTCCGACGACGAGCGCAGCCGGGCGGTGGCGGCGGCGCAGCAGGCGTACCAGCAGGCGCTCACGCGCGGCGACGACCTGGACAAGGGGCCGTGCCTAGCCGAGTCGCTGCCGGAGCTGGCGGACTGGGTTGCCGATGTGGCACACGACCCGCGCGAGGACGTCGACGACGACGCCGAGAACCAGTGCCACCGCTACCGCCAGGGCGATGCGTCGCACTTCGTCGAGCTGAACCCTGACGGCGAGCTGATCAGGGCGGAGTGACACTGCGACGCCGCAGAGCCGGGCTGTGATTGAGTCCGCGGCTGTGATCAGGGGAGCCGGTCTGTTCCTGGTCGCCGGGGCGGCACTCGCGTTTCCGGCGGCCGCAGGTGCCGCCGAGGCGCCTTTCAGCGCGAACGCCAGCGCGAAGCAGGTGTACGTCACCGGGCTCGAGGCGGGCGCGCGCACGAAGCTCGTCAGGTCGGGCGAGACGATCGCGACCAGGCGGGCGAACGAGCTGGGCGGCCTGCTGTTCCGCAAGGTGAAGCCGGGCGAGTACCGCGTCCGCTCGGGAGGGGCGAAGTCCGAGCGGCTGACCGTCTTCTCGGAGCGCTCGGCACCGCCGAACGAGGACAGCTACGAGCAGCAGATCGCGGACAGCGGCTACCAGTACCTGACCACCCGCGACGGCACCAAGCTCGCGATCTACGTGCACCCGCCGGAGGACGTGTCGAACGCGCTTCCGACCGGCTACGTCCCGCACGTTCCCGCCGGCCCGACGCCGACGTTGATCGAGTACTCGGGCTACGGCTACGCGGACCCGGCCGGCCCGCAGAGCGGCATCTCGATCCTCGCGAATTTGATGGGCTTCACCGTCGTCGACGTGAACATGCGCGGCACCGGCTGTTCGGGCGGCGCATTCGACTTCTTCGAGCCGCTGCAGAGCCTCGACGGCTACGACATCGTCGAGACCATCTCCCGCCAGCCGTGGGTCAAGTTCGGCAAGGTCGGGATGATGGGGATCTCGTACGGCGGGATCAGCCAGCTCTTCACCGCGCAGACCAGGCCGCCGAGCCTCGCCGCGATCTCACCGCTGTCGGTGATCGACCAGGTGCAGACGACGCTCTACCCGGGCGGGATCCTGAACACGGGCTTCGCGTTCAACTGGGCGAAGGAGCGCGCAGAGGAGGCCAGGCCCGCCGGTCCCGAGGACGGCCAGGAGTGGGCGTACAAGCGGATCCAGGAGGGCGACGAGACCTGCGAGGAGAACCAGGTCATGCACGGCGAGGCCGCCAAGCTGATCAAGAAGGTTCGCGCCAACAACACGTACCGGCCGAAGGTCGCGGACCCGCTGTCGCCGGTCACGTTCGTCGACGAGATCGACGTGCCCGTCTTCATGGCCTGCCAGTGGACGGACGAGCAGACCGGCGGCCACTGCCCGACGCTGCCCGAGCGCTTCACCGGCACCGACAAGAAGTGGTTCACGTTCACGAACGGAACGCACGTTGACTCACTCGCGCCGGAGACGTTCAACCGCTGGTACGACTTCTTGACGCTGTACGTGGCCAGAGACACGCCGATGAAGAATCAGGCGGGAATCCGCGCCGCGGCGCCGCTCATCTACGAGGCCGCGATGGGAGTCGAAGGTCAGCAGCTGCCGCCGGACCCGATTCAGGAGGAGCCGAGCTACGACGGCGCGCTCGCAGCGTTCGAGGCGCAGGAGCCGATCCGGATTCTGTTCGACAACGGTGCGGGCGGCGACCCGGGCAAGCCCAACCCGGGCTACGAGCAGTCGTTCTCGAGTTTCCCGGTGCCCGACACCACCGCGAGCTCGTGGTACTTCGGCGCCGACGGCGCGCTCCAGGCCGACCCGCCCGGCGGCGAGGGGGTCGACTCGTTCAAGTGGAACGCCAAGACGAAGCCGCTCACCGACCTCATCGAGGGCACGAGCACGGCCGCGGGCGAGAACGGGCTGTGGACGGCGACGCCCGCCTACGACTGGGTGCAGGCGCCCGAAGGCAACCGCCTCTCATATGTGAGCGAGCCGCTGAGCGAGGACACGACGGTCATCGGCTCGGGCGCGGTGCACGCCTGGGTCCGCTCGTCGAAGCCGACCGTCGACCTCATCGCCACCGTCACCGAGGTCCGGCCTGACGGCAAGGAGACGTTCGTGCAGAGCGGATGGGTGCGCGGCGAGATGCGCAAGCTCGACCGGAAGCAGAGCACGCTGCTGCGGCCGGTGCTCAGCCTCCGGGCGCGGGATGTGAAGCCGATGCCGGACGACCGCTTCGTGAAGGTCGTCATCCCGCTCTACTACCAGGGGCACGCGTACCGGGCCGACTCGCAGATCCGCGTGACCATCAGCGACCCGAACGGCGACCAGCCGATTTGGGCGTTCGAAGAGCCGAAGCCGAAGAAGCGGCGCGCGAAGGTCGAGATCGCCCGCTCCGCGAACAGGCCGTCGCGCCTGATCCTGCCGGTGGTGCCCGGCGTGGACGTCCCGACCGAGCTGCCGCCGTGTCCCGGGCTCAGGGGCGAGCCGTGCAGGGACTACGAGCCGTAGCCTTCTCGGCGTCGTAACTCCGGCTGACATCGAGGACGCCCAAGCCCGCGTCGAGCGGTTCGCCTGGCGCACGCCGATCCTCGCCTCCGACTCGCTGTCGCAGCAGCTCGGCGTGCCCGTTGGGCTGAAGGCGGAGAACCTCCAGGCCACCGGGTCATTCAAGCTGCGCGGCGCGACCAACGCGATCGCGAAGCTGCCGCGCGAGCGCCTCGAGCGCGGCCTCGTCGCGGCCAGTGCGGGCAATCACGCCCAGGCCGTGGCGCGTGCCGCGGCGGACGCCGGCGCGACGGTCACGGTCTGCATGCCCGCCGACTGCCCGCTTGCGAAGCTCGAGGCGGTACGCGCGCTGGGCGCGGACGTTCAACTCGTCGAAGGCAGCTACGAGGATGCGCAGGAGGCCGCCCGCAAGCTGGCCGAGGCCGACGGGTTGTCGCTGATCCACGCGTTCGCCGACCCCGATGTGATCGCGGGTCAGGGAACCGTCGCTCTCGAGATCGCCCAGGATGCGCCGGAGACGCGGCTGGTCGTCGTGCCGATGGGCGGTGGCGGGCTCGTCTCGGGCGTCGCGATAGCCGCGAAGGATCGGCTCGACGGAGTGCGGATCGTCGCGGTCCAGGCGGCTGAGCGCACGAAACGGACGATCGCCGACGGCATCGCCGTCAAGAAGCCCGCCGAGTTGACCGCGCGACTGGTCGAGGAACACGTGGACGACGTGGTTGCCGTCTCCGACGACGACATCGCCCAGGCGATGGTGCACCTGATCGACCGATCGAAGCTCGTCGTGGAGGGCGCGGGCGCCGCGGGTGTGGCAGCGGTGCTGTGCGGCCGCGTCGAGGCGCCCCCGAGCGGATCGGCGTGCATCGTGCTGTCGGGCGGCAACGTCGACGCGTCGCTCCTGGCGGAGTGCATCCGGATGGGGGAGACCGCGGCGGGGCGGCGCGCTGTGCTGAAGACGGTGGTCCCCGACCGCCCCGGTGCGCTCGACGCGCTACTGCGGGTCGTCGCGGATCACAGCGCGAACATCGTCGACGTCGAGCACCTGCGCGAGGGCGTCGACCTGCACGTGCGCGAGACCCTGATCCGGCTGGTCATCCAGACGCGCGGCGTGGAGCACGCGCTCGAGATCACCGAGGCGATGCGCGCCGCCGGCTTCGACGTGGACGTCGAGCACTGACTAGGTACCGGGGCGCTCCGCGAGCGAAGCCAGCAGATCTGCGAGCGCCACCGGGTCCTCGGCCATGGGGAAGTGCCCGCCGGGGATCTCGATCGGCTCGAGCCCGAGCACCTCGCGCGCCATGAACCGCTCCCAGTCGGGGTTGAAGAACTCGTCGTCGGCCGCATAGATCAGGACGGTGGGCACGTCCGGGTGGCCGTCGAGCGGGAATTCGTCCGGCGGCGGCGACATCGGGCACAGCCGCTCGGCAAGCTCGCGCGCCGTCGGCTCCGGCAGGCGAGCGTAGATCGACTCGAGCGCCTCGTCGGGGTCCCAGACGGTCGAGCCGTCGGGGCGAGCGGGCGGGAACGGCAGCTCGGGCCGGAACTTGTCCGGCGCCTCGGGCGGTGGCGGGAAGGGGGAGAGGCTCGGGCACAGGTGAACGAGCAGCGCGCCGTCCAGCGCGTCCGCGACGAGAGGCGCGTACGCGGAGCTCATCGAGTGGCCTACGACGATCACCGGTCCTGCCACGTTCACGCTCGCTTCGATTGCCGGGCGTGCGCGGTCCTCGAACGTCGCTTCGGGGTCGTCGAGCGGTAGCGCGGGTGCGATCCCCTCGTGTCCGCGCTCGCGCAGCTCGGGGATCAGCTGGTCCCAGCAGGAGGCGTCGTGCCAGGCGCCGTGCAGCAGGACGAAAGTCGCCATCGGGGAGAGCCTCTCATTTCGGCCTCATATGTGCGAGTTAGCGTCGGCGCGTCGAGACACACGACCCGGGAGATCGAGATGAGGCGCAGGCTTGGAGTAGCCGTATTCGCTATCGCAGTGATGGGGACCGTCGGCGCGGCCCTCGCAGCAGGCGGCGGTGACGGCAAGACGGCGGCCAAGAAGCCGCTCGAGTTCGAGGCGCACGACCTCTACATAGAGACGAACGACACCGACAAGGACGCCGGATTGCAGCTGTTCGCGGACGGTGAGGAGTGGAGGCACTTCAAGCTCCTCGATAAGAACGGCAACACGATGATCAACCTGAACACGAAGGGAAAGGTGCGCAAGGTTGGCCTGTCCGAGCTCTTCCTCGAGGCCAGCGAGCCGTCGTTCGACGAGGTGCCGCTCAGCAAGTTCAAGCAGCAGTTCCCGGAGGGGAAGTACCGCTTCAGGGGCGAGACGCCGTCCGGCCGCAAGATGGTCGGCTCCGACCGGCTTTCGCATCTGATCCCGGACGGGCCGAACCTGACCTTCCCGGCGAAGGACTCGACGCTCGACCCGGATGGCTTCGTCGTCACCTGGGACCGCGTGACGAAGCCGGCCGGCGTCGACATCGTCACCTACGAGGTGATCGTCGAGCAGGGCGAGCGCACGTTCGACATGTACCTGCCGGGTGACGCGACGAGCGGGACGATCCCGGGCGAGTTCCTCAAGCCCGACACGAAGACGGCGGGCGAGGTGCTGGCGCGCGACAAGAGCGGCAACCAGACGATCACGCAGTTCCCGGCTGGATTGAGGACGAGCGGCTAGCTAACGAGGCAGCGGCGGCGCGTAGCCGAGGACCCACCCCGTGATCGGGGTCGGATCGTGCTCCGGCCGGCGGCCGGCGCGCGAGATCGCGAGGCCGGCCAGCAGCAGCCAGAAGGTCGCGGCGAGCAGTACGCGCTCGTCGGGCCCCAGAGCGCCCGAGGCCGGCGGATCGGCCTTCGCGGTCTCCTGCACGGGGAGGAGCGCCGGGAAGCTATTCGCGAACTCGGGCGCCACCACCGGCCCGGACGGTTCGCGTGCGCTCGCCGGAACCGGTAGGGCGACGACGAGGACAGCAGACAGGAGCAAGAGTTTCCGCACGTTATGCCCGCTGTTCTACGGGCCGCGCGTTCTTCCTCCTGTGTTCTCGCGGAGCATCACGATGCCGGTGACGAGGGTGATCACGACCAAGGCGGCGCCGGGGAGCCAGTTGACATGCGCGAGCGGGCTCAGCAGCACCACGCCCAGCACCCCGAATGCGATCGCGATGATGCGGGGCAGGACGAGACCGCTGCGGAGCGCGACTGCGGCGGTGGCCAGAGCGAACACCCCGAGCCCGACGGCGGTCGCGACCGAGCCGAGCACCTGTGAGGTCTCGAACAGCGACCGGGCGAGCTCGTCGCTCAGCTCGTCGTCCTGCGCGCGGAGCGCGGCCGCCATGTTGATCGTCTCGGCGCCGATCCCCGCCGCCATGCTGAGCAGCGCGCCGGCAAAGGCGGTCGTCGCCAGGACGTCGCTTCCCTCGGCGTCGGCGAGGACGCGGCGCAGCGCGGCCGCGAACCACAGGAACGCGGCGATCGCGAGCAGGCTGAGGGACGCCCCGACGACGATCCGGTCGGCGGTGTCGCGGTAGAAGTCGATTACGTCGATGACGGCGGTGCCGTCCTCGGGCATGTCGAGCCCCCAGATCGCGCTACCGGTGCCGAAGAGCACGGCGACCGCGATCCCACTGATGCCCGCCTGGCGTTCCGCAGTCATTGCGCGGGCACGCTATCTGGTTATTCGAGACGCGCCGCTAGAGTCGCCGCCCGTGCAGCGCACGGGGATCCTCCTGGGGGCGACGGTCGTCGGCGCCGCGCTCCTCCGGCTCGCCACGATCGACAGCCAGAGCTTCGGCGACTTCGAGACCTACACGGTCGTCCTGCAGCGCATGGACTTCGGATCGATGGTGTCCGAGATCCCGGAGTTCGAGGGCACGCCGCCGCTGTACTACGTGCTGAGCTGGTTCTGGGCGCAGCTCTTCGGCACGGGAGAGGTCGGGTTGCGAACGCTGCCCGCGATCCTGTCGATCGCCACCGTGCCCGTCGCGTACGCGATCGGCAAGACGCTCGTCAACGCACGCGTCGGCCTGGTCGCTGCGCTGCTCATGGCGGTGAATCCGCTCGCTGTCTGGTACGCGCAGGAGGCACGGGCGTATGCGCTGCTGATGTTCCTGACCGCGCTCGGGCTTTGGTTCTTCGCACGCTTGTTGCGCGACGCGGGAAGCCGGAACTGGAACCTGGTCGGTTGGTCGGCCGCGTCGGCCGCCGCGCTCCTAACGCACTACTTCGCCGCGCTCGTGATCGTTCCGGAGGCGGTCTGGCTCTACATGGCCGCGTCGGCACGCCGGCCCGTCATCGCCGCGATGGTGCCGCCGGCCATCACGGGCGCGGCGCTCATCCCGCTCATCGTCGAACAGAGCGAGCAGGCGGGTGGCGGTGAGCCCGAGGCGACGGCGCTGGCGACCCGCGTCGCTCAATTTCCGAAGCAGTTCTTGGTGGGGTACGACATACCGCTCGAGGTTCCGCTCGCGATCGCCGGCGGCGCGCTCGTCCTCTTGTCGTTCTGGCTGCTGATCAGACGGGCGGATCCGGAGACTCGTCGGGGCGCGCAGGTCGCCGGCGTCATCGCGGCGTCCGGCGCGTTGCTCCTGTTGCTGCTGGCGGTGGTCGGGGCCGACACCCGGGGGGACCCGAGCATCGACGTCCGCCCGCCGTCCGAGTTCAAGCTGGTCGACTCCACGGAGACCGACAGCTTCGAGCGGTTGCGCTTCCGAGCCAGTGAGCCGGCACGCGCGTCCCCGCTCGAGCTGCTCGACCGGCCACCCGGGTCCGTCCCGGTCGCGTTCTACTACCAGCCCGGCTAGGGACGGCCCGCGGCCTCGACCATCGCGGCCATCAGCGACACCGCCTCGGTCTCCTCGAGGCCGTTGTCGCGGACGAGTGATTGCCACGTCGGGAATGCGAAAGCGTGCGCGAGCGCAGCTTTCACCCTTCGTCGCGCGTGTCCACGTTCGCTCCGGCCGCTGAGCACCGCGTCCAAGACCATGTCGAGGTAGGCAAGCCGCCTGGCGACCGCTGCCCCCATCGCGGGAACCACCGGCGCGTCGCGGACCACGTTCTCGAGCATCGGCTCCGTTCGCGCGTACCACGAATACATCTCGGTCAGAGCTCGACGTAGACGCGCATCGACGTCCTTCTCCTCGCTCCAGGCGGTCAGGTCGGGGGGAGGGTTCAGAGCGGCGTAATGACCGCTGCACGCCGCGAACAGGGACTCGTCGTCGGGGAAATGACGGTAGACGGTCGCCCGCTGGACGCCCGCTTTGTCGGCCACCGCGCTGATCGTGGTCCGTGCCGGTCCGATCGTTCCATGGAGTGACATGGCCGCTTCGGTGATCCGCTGGCGGGTCTCCTGCTCGCTCTCGGCGCGGCGCCGTTTCGTGTACTTGCGAGTTTCGTTAGACATCTTTGTTCAATCAATCTTGACAGACGATTTGGACGGTGGTAGGTTCACTATACAGCAGTGTTCAACCAAAAGGAGGAGGACCGCAATGGCACCCGCAACCACGACTGGCCCCAAGATCGTCGGACCGAACGACGGCAGGCTGGCCGACCTCGGCTCGATCGCCGCTCGGATGATGATCTGGACCGAGGACGTCCCGAACGGCTCGTTCTCGCTCCTCGAGCACCCGATGCCCCCGCGCCGCCTGGCCGCGCCGATCCACAAGCACTCGCGCGAGGATGAGTACAGCTACGTGCTCGAGGGCCGCATGGGCGCCCTCCTCGGGGATGACGTCGTCTACGCGGAGGCCGGTGACACCGTGTTCAAGCCGCGCCACCAGTGGCACACGTTCTGGAACGCGGGCGACGAGCCGTGCCGGATCCTCGAGATCATCGCTCCCGGCGGCTTCGAGCACTTCTTCGACGAGCTCGGCACGCTGGTCGAGGGCGGCGGCCCGGAGCCGGAGCAGTTCGGCGAGCTAGGCGAGCGCTACGGCATCGAGTTCCAGCCCGAGACGGTTGCCGAGCTGTGCGAGAAGTACGGGCTCGAGCACCCGATGCTGAACCCGCAGGCCTAGCCGCTCTGCATGAAGGCCTTGTAGCCGCCGGTGTCACCGTGCGCGACCTGCACGATGACGCCGGCGGCGAGAGCCTCGACGGCGAGCATCGGTCAGGTTGACCATCACCGGTGAGAACGTCTCGGGGTCGTCCGGCAGATCATTGAACGTGCCGCGCCCAAAGTCTTGCCCGTCCGGGCCGCTGAGCTGCAGCGTTCCGTCGCAGCCGTTCAACTGCTGGCACGCGACCAGGAACGTGGCCGTGTCGCCGCTGATCTCCGGTCGAACGCGGATGAAGAGCGGGTCCGAGCTCGCGACCTCACAATCGACGAGCTTGTCGATGCGCGTGACGCGCGCGGTGTCGAAGCCGAGGTTGCACTTGATCCATCTCGGCGACGGAGTCGTTCGCGATGAACATGTCGTCGTCCCCCTGACCGTTGAACCGGTCGTGCCCCGCGTCTCCCGATACAAGATCGTCGTCAGGGCCACCGCGGACGTCGTCGTCGCCGCTGCCCCCCGTGACGGTGTCGTCGCCGTGCCGCCCATCCAGGCGGTCCTTGCCGCCGTTGCCCTGGAGCCAGTTGTCGTCGAAGTCGCCCACGATCCGGTCATTCCCCGATCCGCCCTCGACGCTCTCGAGGCTGTTGAGCACATCTCCGTCGGGGGTGTCCCGACCCTGGCTGAGCCTGATCTCGAGCGCGCGCTCGCGCATCGAGTAGGAGATCAGATCGCCGCGATCGGAACCGGCTGTGTCGCGGCTGCGCCCGCCGCGGAATACGTCCGTAAAGGGACGCGTGTCCGTCTCTCCGTCGATCAGGTCGTCATCTCCGCCGCCGCCGAGCACGGTGTCGGACCCGGGGCCGGCGGTAAGGCGGTCGCTGCCTCCCTTGCCGATCAGGCGGTCCGCGTCGCTTTGGCCGTGCAGGATGTCCGCGCCGCGCGAGCCGCGCAGAACGTCGTCACCGCTGCCGCCGAACATGAAGACCCGGCCCTCGACCTTGGCTTCGTCGTCGCGGTTGGCCAGCCTGACACTGGCGAAGTTTTCCGTGACAGGGCACGTCGCCGTGTGCACATCCACCTGGTCGCAGTCGCCCTGTGCGACGACCGGGTTGGAAGTGTCGTGGAAGCGCAGCTGGCCGTTCGCCTGGGTAACCGTGAGAACGTTCCGCTCGCCGGCGCTCGCTTTGAGCTTGACCGGTCCGAACAGGGCGCCGTGGCGGAGCTCCGTGTCCGCGGTCACCATCGCGGCCGACGCGACGGACGGGAGGACGAGCAGGGCGGTGAGTACGAGGAGAGGTGTCTTGAGCATCGGAGGGGAGAACCCCCTGGATACCTAGAGTTGCGGCAGCTGAAACTCGATGGCGCGTACGGCCCGCCAGTCCTCTGCGCCCATCGTCATCTGGTCGTACATGCTCGCGCCGAGCACTCCGTAGTTGTTGGCGGCGCGGGCGAACGCCCGTCCCTCGGCGCCGCTCGAGTCAGCGGCCGCGCCGCCGATGAGGTGGATCGGGACGTCCGGATCGTCCGTCTCCTGTCGAAGCAAGCGGATGTTGCGGCGCGTGTCGCGATACGCGTCGTGGGCGGTCTCCGCGTGGTACGTGTAGTAGCCCATCGGTAGGAACGCGTCGTAGAGCTCGTAGAGGTCCTGGTACGGGAAGTCCGGCCACCACGCCTGCCCGTGCGGCATCGCCAAGCCGGCGGGTGAGGGAGTGATCGCGCCGAGCGGGTACAGCGGCCCGGCCACGTCGCGCAGCTGCTCCGACATCTTCAGTAGGCGGCGATTGCGAACCGCAGCGGGCGGCGAGTCCGCCGCCGTCTCGATGTCGAGCGCGAACGAGTCGAAGCGCTCGCCGTCCAACGTCTCGAATTGGATCGCCGCGATCGCCCGGCGCGTCTCGTACCTTCGGTCCACGTAGGGTGCGAGGTACCACGCGACCACGGTCATGCCGCGCTCGTGCGCGGCGCGCAGGAAGCGCGCGGTTCGCGCGGGGCGGTGGACGGCCCGCCCGGGCCGGCTGCTGGCGGTCTGGAGGAAGAGGATCGTCACGTCCTTGCGGTACGCCGCGCGCACCGTCGCCTCAGGGTGCTCCCACGCCGCGTCGTCGAAGATGTCGATCCAGGTCCCGAGCCCGGCGTAGGCCTGGGCGAGCGCGGGCGACCCGGCTGACGCGGTGCCAGGGAGGGCCGCCACCGCGACGGCAAACGCCGTGATGAAACGCGCAAGAACGCGCCAATTCGCACGTTTGTTGGTCACATGCGCCCTTCGACTCGCACTCGCCTCGTTGTCTCCATCGCGCTGATCATCTCCGGTATCGCGGTGACGTTCGCCGCTGCGAACAGCCTGATCAACACGCGGGAGGCCGACAAGTCGCACTCGGGCTCAGGCTCGGTCGGTCAGATCGCCGGCGCCACCGGCGCGAAACCACCCGCCACGGGCGAGGTGCTCGGCGCCCAGTCGAGCAGCGAGGAGCCCCGCGCCGCCGACGAGGAGCGCGCCAAGCCGAAGCACTGCGGCGATGACCGGCGTTGCGAGGGGAGCTGGGGCGACGCCTCGCGCAGCGGACAGGCAGTCGCCGCCGCGTTCGTCGTCTCAGGCGATGAGCAGCAGCGGCAAAGCTCCGGCCGGGCCGACGTCGATCAGATCACGCAGGTGATCCCGCGCGTGCGGGAGCGCGTCCTCGACCTGCTGAAGATCACGGAATGCACGAGCGCGATCGGGGGCGACGCGATCTGCGTCGAGTTCCCCGACGGCAGCTATCTCGTCGGAGACGCCGCGAACGACGGTGCCGGCGAGATGGGGTTCTGCACGAGCTCGGGCTACTACTTCGTCGCGGGGCCGACTCCTGACGGCGGTGCGGGCGTTGAATGCCCGGACGGTTCCGCCGGTGACGAGACCGGCGGCGGCCAACTGCCGAAGGCGCGCGAGTGCACCAGCTCGGTCGGTGGTGAGGCGACCTGCTTCGCATTCGGCGGCGGCATGTACCTCGTCAGCGATCCGTTCAAGGACGGCGGGGGCGAGCTCGGGTTCTGCACTCGCGACGGTTACTACTTCGTCTCCGCAGCGTCGGCCGCGGGCGGCATCGGCGGCGAGTGTCCCGCCGCCTCATCCAAGGGCTAGCTAACGCGAGACGGTTCGGCGGAAGAGGAAGCCGCAGACCGCGGCGATGACCAGCGCGAGGAGCGGGATCCCCGCACCGACGACGCCGAAGATCGCGAGCGCAAGGCCGACGACACCGATGGCGCCAGCCACTCCGCCGGCAACCGCGAGCCGGTAGGCGCGCTGCTCGCGTGTCCGGCGCGGCGTGTAACTGCCTCGGCGCTCCAGGTCGCTCATGCTGCCCATCGTATCCGGCGCCGTCGGTTACGCTCGCACCATGGACGCGCGCAGGCTCGAGAACAGGCTGGCGATCGCTGCCGGCATGTGGCGTGAGGCGGTCGAGGAGCCGCTCCCGAAGCTCTCACCGGGCGACCCCGAGAAGCAGGTCGACGAGTTCGAGATGAAGCTCGTCGACGCGCTCGGCGCGCAGGCCACGCCGGAGACCGCGAAGGGGATCGCGGAGCGGACCTGGGATCTCGTGCACGACCGGCCGGATGACGACGCGGTCAAGAAGCACGTGACCGAGTGGCACGAGCGGCTGGCGAAGATGGCCACGCCTGGCCTTCCGTAGCGCGAAAACGTTCGTCCACTGCGGCGCCCTGCGCTTCTAGGCCGCGAATTCGCGGCCGACCACAAACGCATGAACCTTTCGCGTGAAGTGGTGATTGCACTCGAGCTGGCCGAGACCACGGTCCCGTATGCGCGCTCGCGCCAGGGCGAGGCCGAGCGTTGGCTGCGGATCTTGCGCCGCCTCGAGCGCACAGGTGATGCGCTGGGTGCCCTCGGCGTGCCCGACGGCCCGCTCGAGAGCGCGGCTGAGGCGCGCATGGCGTATGAGAACGAGCCCACGGTGTCCATCGCGGAGGTCGCGGAGCGGGCGAAGATGTACGCGCGCGCGCGCGGCGGCAGGGTGGTCGGCACGATCGACCTCCTGTTCGCGGTCCTCGGGACCTATGGCAAGGACTTCTCGAAGGCGCTCTACCGCGCCGGGGTCGCGCGCGAGCTGCTGCTCGACCACCTGACCATGCAGGTCGAAGAGCACCCCTCCGGGTACCTGCGCTAGCGCTCGCATAACCTGCGGGCGTGGCACGCCCGCTGTTAGTGGTCGACGCACCGTCGCTTCTGTACCGCGCGTTCTACGCGCTGCCGAAGTCGATCACCGATGGGGAGGGACAGCCGGTCAATGCGCTCCTCGGTTCGATCAACATCGTGCTGCGCGAGATCGAGCTGCACAACCCGCGCGCGGTCGTGATGTGCTTCGGCATCGACGCGGCCGAGTACCGGGTCGAGCTCTTCGCCGACTACCACGCGGATCGTCCGCCGATGCCCGACGAGCTCTCGCCCCAATGGAAGCTGGCCCCCGGGCTGTACGAGGCGCTCGGCTGGTACGTCGCGCAGAGCGATGACCACGAGGCGGACGACCTGCTCGGGTCGTACGCGATCGTGGAGACGGACGCCGGCGGAGACACGTTGATCCTCACGGGCGACCGCGACATGTTCCAGTGCGTTGACGACCACGTGAAGGTGCTCTACGTGCGCACGGGCTCGAAGGGCGCGCAGCCGGTCGACGCCGCTGAGGTGGAGGCGCGCTACGGCATCCCGCCCGAGCTCGTGCCCGACTTCATCGCGCTGCGCGGCGATCCCTCCGACGGGATCCCCGGCGCGAAGGGCGTCGGCGAGAAGACCGCGGCCAGCCTGCTGAACCGGCACGGCTCGCTGGAGGGAACGCTCACCGGGAAGCTCGCGCCGGTCGCCGATCAGCTGCGCACCTACAAGGAGATGGCGTCTCTGCAGCGGCTCGACGTCGAGCGCCCCGCCGACCGCGAGACCGACCGAGCCGGGGGTGCGGAAGCCGTGCGTGAGCGCGGGATGAACCGGCTGGCCGAGCGTTTGGCATCCTCGACCGGGTGAAGCGTCGCTACGGGCTGGGAGCGATCGCGTGTCTCGCGATCGCCTACGCCATGGTCATGCACTCCCTCGGGTGGGCGGAGACGTCCAACTTCGCGCTCGTGCGCGCGTTCGCCGACGGCAAGCCCGAGATCGACCGCTGGCAGTGGGAGACGAAGGACAAGTCGTGGCACGACGGCCACTTCTACTCCGTCAAGGCTCCGGGCCTGGCGCTCGTGGCAACGCCGGCCTACAAGGCGCTCACCGCGGTCGGAGGAACCGGCGCATCGGCCGATCTTGCGCGGACCGCGCGCGAAGGCGGCGCCACGCGGTGGGAGCGCGAGGGGACCTCGAAGGGCCTCTACTCGGATGATCCGCAGCGCGCCGAGCGGGTGCGCACGAACATCGAGGAAGAGACGCCGATGGTGTGGGCGCTCGGCCTCGTGGGCGTCGTACTGCCGGCGCTTCTGCTCCTCCTGCTCGTGCGATCCGTTGCGGAGCGAATCGAGCCGGGCTATGGGACGGCGGCCGCGGTCGCGCTCGGCGCCGGCACGCTGATCCTGCCGTTCGGGACGCTGTTCTTCTCGCACGTCATGTCGGCGATGCTCGCGTTTGCGGCGTTCGCCGTGCTCTGGCGGGAGCGGGCGGGACCCGAACGCCTCCTACTGGTCGCGGCGGGCGGTGCGCTGGCGGGCTTCGCAATCGTGACCGAGTACCCGCTCGGGCTCGCCGCGATCGTGCTCGGGCTCTATGCGATGCGACGGTCGCTGAGACGCGGTGTCGCCTATGCCGCCGGCTTCGCGGCCGGAATCGCACCGCTCGTCGCCTACAACCTGTGGGCCTTCGGCAGCGTGACGCACTCCTCGTACACCGGCGCCGTCGCGATCCAGGGTGACACCGGACACGACGTCGTCGGGCTGAACGACAGCGGGTTCTTCGGCATCGACCCGCCGGACTTCCAGATCGCGCTCGACCTTCTGTTCGCCAACAAGGGCCTGATCACGCTCGCACCGGTGCTCGCGCTCGGCCTCGTTGGGATCGTGCTGCTCCATCGCCGCGGCCACCGCGCCGAGGCGTACGTGATCGGCGGGCTGTTCCTGGTCTACCTCACGTACAACTCGGGCTACTGGCTGCCGTTCGGCGGCGGCTCGCCCGGGCCGCGCTTCCTCGTCCCCGTGCTGCCCTTCCTCGCGATCCCGCTTGCGGTTGCGTGGAAACGATGGCCGGCGACCGCGCTCGCGCTCGCCTCGGTGTCCGCCCTGCTGATGGCGACGGCCACGGTGACGCTGCCGCTGATCGGGAATGACGACATCGGCTACTGGGGCCACATCGTCGAGCTCGAGTCCTTCGAGCACACCGTCCTGAGCGTTGCCGGGCTCGACAACGGCTGGCTCGCGCTCCTGCCGTTCGTGGCCGCGCTGCTCGGCGCGGCCGTGCTCGCCGCGCGCGCGACCGGTCCGGTCGAGTGGCGGTCGCGGGAGCGGCTTGCGGCCGTGGGCGTCGTGCTGCTCTGGGCGGTCCTGGCGGTGGCGCTGCCCGAGATCCGCGGGCGCGACCTCGGTCCCGACAGCCACCCGGTGATCCCTCTGATCGCCGCGGCCGCCGTCGCCGGCCTCGTGGCGATCGCGGTTTCGTTGCCGCTCAGGCGGCTCGCGACGAGCGTTTGCCGATCGATCGCCTCGACCGACCCGCACCCAGCCAGTCCCATCGTCAGGTCGAAGTCGGCCATGAAGTTGCGAAGCACCTCGCGCACACCGGGCTCGCCGGCGACCGCGAGGCCGTAGACGTAGGGCCGGCCGAGCAGCACCGCGCTCGCTCCGAGGGCGAGTGCCTTGAAGACGTCGGCGCCGCCGCGGACGCCGCTGTCGAGCAGCACCGGGATCCGCCCGTCGATCGCCTCGGCGACCCCCGGGAGCGCGTCGAGCGTCCCGATCGAGCCGTCCACCTGGCGGCCGCCGTGGTTCGAGACGACGATCCCGTCCATGCCGGCGTCGACCGCGCGGCGCGCGTCGTCGGGATGCACGATGCCCTTGAGCACGATCGGCAGCTTGGTCCGCTCGCGCAGGAAGGGCAGGTCGTCCCAGGAGAGCGACGGGCGCGAGTAGACCTGGATGAAACGCTCGACCGCCTTCCGTGCGCGTGCGGGGTTGAAGCGCTCCGGGTAGTTGCGGATCAGTTGGAAGAGCGTGCCGAGGGCCGCCGGCCCGGGCCGGGGTGCGGCGCCAGGAAGGGCGCCCGAGGAATCCTCGTCGAGCAGGCGCTGGAAGACGGGGTCGCTCGTGTACTGCGCGATTCCCTTGCCGCGCAGGAACGGTAGGTAGGCGAGCTCGAGGTCACGCGTCCGCCAACCGAGCACCGTCGTATCGAGCGTGACGACGATCGCCTCGCATCCGCACGCCTCGGCGCGGCTCACGAGGCTCTCGACGAGATCGTTCGAGACGCTCCAGTAGAGCTGGAACCAGCGTGGGCTGTCGCCCAGGAGCCCGGCCACGTCCTCCATCGGGGTGGACGCCTGATTCGAGAAGATCATCGGGATGCCGGTCGCGGCGGCGGCCGGGGCCACGGCCCGCTCGGCCTGACGGTGCGCGAGCTCGAGCACGCCGATCGGCGCGAGCAGGAACGGGTAGGGAATGCGGCGGCCGAACAGCTCGATGCCCGTGTCCCGCTCGGAGACGTCCCGCAGCATTCGCGGCACGATCTGCCAGCGCCGGAATGCCTCGCGGTTCGCGCGCATCGTCTCCTCGAGGCCGGCGCCCGCGGCGACGTACGCGAACGCCTTTTCGCTCATCGCGGCCTCGGCGCGGCGCTCGAGCTCGGAGAAGTCGACCGGCACACGCGGCCGCCGGCCGCTTATGCCGCCGACGTAGACCTGGGACTGGCGCTCGACGCCCCTCAACCGGCCGTATTCAACCGGTAGAAGACCATTCCGCCCACGCTCTCGCCCTCGAGCGGCCAGTCCTGCCAGTTCTCCCATGGGGTGCCCGCCACGAGCTCCGGATGCAGCACGACTGTGTTGATACCCAGTTCGCGCAGGTGCTCGACGACCGCGGGGTCTGGGAACGCCGCCATCTCCTCCTCGAGGTCGACGAAGAACGTGGGGTCGAAGCTGCCGCGCCCGTTGACGATCTCAGGGAAGCCGTTCGTGGACCACAAGATGAACCGGCGCGACTCGTACGCGTTCATCGGCAGGTGGAGGCGCGGCGGAGTTGCTTGCTCGAGCCCGGCGGGCGGCTTGGCAACGGTCGGGTGCGGTGCCGGGAACCCCATGCCCTCGACGAGCACGAGCAGCGGTAGCGCTACCGCAAGCACCGTGCGTCCATGAGGCCACCGCATACGGCGGATCCACGGGCGTTCGCGGGCGATCAGAGCGTGCGCGCCCGCCGCAGCGAGCAGGGCGAGGCCGAGCGACGTGAGCGTGTTGAGCCGGCCCGGCGTACGCACGCTGTCCCAGCCGGGCAACTCGTAGAGCGCGCGGTAGGGATAAGGCACGCCATGGGATGGAATCTGGAATCCCAGCGAGAGCAGGGCCGCAGCCAGGACCCCGATCCCCAGCCCGATCCGCAGCCGCTTGGAAAATGGCGACGCTCGCGACAGTCCGAAACCGGCTAGCAGGACGACGAGCAGTCCGGGGAAGAGCGTCTGCTCGGGCACGAAGTCGAGCCCGTCGCGCACGGGCTCGGTTATCGACCCCCAGACGGTGCTCTGGTCCGGGGCGGCCAGGAACATCTCGGGCCCGCCGGAGAAGGCGGCGACTACGTATTTCGTCCGCGCGGACTCGGGGTGGTCGTCCCGCACCTCCTGATACGGGAGGGCGAGCACCAAGGCGATCGCCGCGAATGCCGTCGCGCCGATCAGGCTGGCGGCGATGACGTCACCGGAGGGCCGCTTTCGCCTCCAGGCAAGCAGCACGAGGACGGCGAGGATGGCGAGCAGGTACGCGAGCATCAGTCCGAGGGTGAACCCGAGCGCCAGCTGCCATGCCGCGACCAGCCAGCCCGCAAGGATCGTCCGCACGCTGCCGCGCCGATAGCCGCGCACGAGCAGGAAGAGCGCCAGCGGGATGCCGCCGCTCGAGATCACGTGCATGTGCCCGTCCTGCTCGAGCCGCCATGGGGCATACGCGAACGCGACGCCCGCGACGGCCGCGGGAAAACGGTCGACGCCGAGCTCGCGGGCGAGCAGGTATCCGCCGATGAACGCGAGCGCGTACGCGAACAGGAACAGCAGGTCGTAGCGGACGATCGCGGCCTCGAAGCCCTCGCCGATCAGGCCGAACGGCGCGTACCCGACAAGTGCGTCCGAGAACGCGAGCGAGTTCTCGAGCGGGTAGAAGATGTTCGCCTGCCAGAAGTCGGAGAGCTGGTGCTGGAGAGCGTTGCCGTCCCAGGCGATCTGCCAGGCCTGGATGAGCGGGTCGCCGAGGTCCTTGGGGATATCGCTGCCGATGTGGAGCGGCAGCGGCCAGTGCATGACGATGGCGAGCGCCACCCCGAGGAGGACGGCAATGCCAATTTCACGTTTCGTCAGCGAAATAGTTGACAATGGGGTACGTGCGTATCTCAGCGAAGGCGGACTATGCCGTGCGAGCAGCAGTCGAGCTCGCATCGGGTGAGGCTCCCGTCAAGGGCGACCATATCTCACAGTCCCAGGACATCCCGCTCAAGTTCCTCGAGAACATCCTCATCGAGATGCGACATGCGGGACTTGTCCGAAGCCAGCGCGGGCGCGACGGCGGCTACTGGCTGGCGCGAGACGCTGACGACATCACGATTGCCGATGTAGTGCGCGCGGTCGAGGGCCCGCTCGCCCACGTGAGGGGTGAGCCGCCCGAGGAGGTCCATTACGCGGGCCCGGCCGAGGCGCTCGAACAGGTGTGGATCGCGGTGCGCGCGAACCTCCGGGCTGTGGTGGAGCACGTCACCGTCGCCGACGTGGCATCGGGCTCTCTCCCGCCCGAGATCGAGAAGCTCGCGAAGGACCCGGACGCCTGGGTCACCCGCTAGTGCCTGTGACGACATCTCGCCGTGGCCCGTAGAACGGCCGGTGAGGAAATCGACTTCGAGGCGCTCTACCGCACGAGCCGCGACGACGTGTACGCGTTCGTCGCCGGGATGCTGCGCGACCGGGCGAGTGCCGAGGAGGTCACGGCCGCGGCGTTCGAGCGCGCGCTCACGCGCCGCTCTTCGTACAAGCCCGGGCGCGGCAGCCCGCGCGCATGGCTCTTCGGCATCGCGCGCAACGCGGCCTATGACGAGCTGCGCCGGCGCGGCCGCACCGAGCCGGCGGCCGACCCTGAGGAGCGCAGCGCGCCGACCGGCGACACCACGGCCGATGTCGCGGTGCGGCGGGCGGCGCTCGCAGCTGCGCTGGGCCGGCTCTCCCAAGACGAGCGCGAGCTCGTCGCGCTCAGGTTCGAGGCGGGCCTCTCGGGCGCGGAGATCGGCACCGTGCTCGGCATCACCGAGACCAATGTGGGCACGCGGCTGTCGCGCGCGATGGCAAAGCTGAGAGAGGCGATGGGTTGAGCGAGCACGACGACATCGGACGCGAGCTGCGCGAGACGCGCGCCGAGCCGGCGCCGGAGTTCGCGCGCGCGCTCGATGAGCGCGCCGCCGAGTGGCTGCGTGAGCGCCCGCGCCGGCGGATGCCGTCGCTGCGGATCGTGATCCCCGCCGTGGCGACCGCGGCTGCCGCGGCGGTCGTGCTCGCGCTCGTCATCTCCGACGACGATCGACGGCGGCCGCTCGAACCTCGAAGTGGCGGTGGTCTCCGACCAGGGTGTCGCTTGACGCGGTCGGAGGGGGCCAGGGCGAGAGCGGGGCCCAGCTCCAGAGCGAGGCCCTGCGCGCGAGCGAGATCGCGCCGCAAGTCGCGGAGGGCGGGTTCGCCTCGCCGAAGGCAACCCGCGTCGCGGAGGGCGAGCCGGTCGTCGTCCGCTTCTTCTTCACCGCTCCGACGGAGGGCACGGTCGAGCTCGCCGGTCGCGAGGCGTCGGTGAAGCTCCCAGCGGGCGCGGGCCGGATCGAGATCTCGACGGACGGCCTACCCGCGGGCACGCAGAAGCTGGTGATCACCGCGCGCTCGATGCCGCCCGTCCGCCGGCGGATCGAGATAGGCGGCTAGCGCAGCAGCTGGGCTTCCTGGATCTCGACCTTGTTCTCCTTGCCGGGGAGGGTCGTGATCCAGATCAGGTAATTCGAGAAGTCGCTGCCGGCCGAGTCGAGGTCGATCCGGCCCTTGCCGTCGACGGCGTCCTCGCTCGCGATCTCAGTCCAGCCGGACTCGACCGAGTCCGGGACGACGGAGCTGTCCGAGCCGTAGATCGTGACGTCGAAGCCGGGGGTGGAGGTCTGGATGTCGAGCCCGCGCGCGGGTACCGGCGATGCGGGGCCGAGCACGAGCCCGACGCCGTCCTTCTGGAACGAGCCGGTGTCGTACTCCTCGGTCGGCCAAGAGGTGGCGGCGTCGCCGTCCACCGCGAGCTGCGCCTCCTCGTCGTGCTCGGAGTCGTCGCCGCTCGGGTCGTAGGCCGTCGCGGTGACGGCGCTGACGGGCTCGAGCGCCGCAGGGGCCGCGCCCTGGTCGTCGCTCGGGGCGCCTGTCGGCGACGCGGCCTCGTCCGGCGGAGGCGGCTCGGGCTCGCCTTGCGCCGGCGCCTGCGCGGCACGGTTCGGCTCGTCGCCTCCGTCGTCCCCGCCCGAGAGCAGGAGGATGCCCACGACGATCACGATCAGGCCTCCCGCGATCCCCGCGAGCAGTCCGGTGGGCAGCGACTGTGGGCTGCGCGAGGGCTCGTCGAGACGCTGCCGCACGCGCGTCGCGCGGGCGCGGCGTGAGATCGGGGGGAGAGCGGCGGAGTCGCCGTTGGTGGCCGCGGGCTCCGGAGCGGAGGGCTGCTGCTCGTCCTTCGTCTCCGCTTCCGCGTCCGCTGTCTCCTCGGGCTCGGCCTCGTCCGGTTCGATCACCTTTGTGGCCTCCGCCGTGGCGGCCGCCGGGGCGGCGGCGGTGACCGTGCGGCGCGGTACGGGGGCGCCGCCGACGAGCTCCGGGTCGCTGCCGAGCGCCGCCTTGCGCGGCAGCACGCCGCCGGCGAGCTCATTGCCGCACTGCGAGCAGTAGGCGGAGCCGATCGTGTGGAGGGCGCCGCAGCGGTCGCAGTTGCCGGCCACGCCGGCCGCGACGAGGTCGGGATTGCCGTCGCCCGCCTCGAGCGAGCGCGACAGCGCGCGCAGTTCTGCGTCCGTCCCGACCGCCTCGCCGGCGCGGCGCTGCAGGCTGTCGGGAAGGAATCTGCCGTGCCGGTGCATCTCGAGCACGAGCGCGCCGAGGTCGAGCAACATCGCCTCGCGGCGACGCCGGAGTATCCGTAACCGTCGGCGCATCGGTCCGCGCTTGGCCAGACTCGGCTTCACAGGTCCGAGAGGCTAGAGCACGCCTAAGACCGCACGAGGGCTGGAATCATCGTCGCGATGAGACGACTCGCGGCTCTCGCCTGCCTCGCCCTCGCGCTCGCACCCCTGGGTGGCTGCGGCAGCGACCGCGCGAGCCGCGGCGAGGGCACGGTCGACGTGGCCGCGACCCTCGCGCCGGTCGCGGACATCGTCCACAACGCGGGCGGGCGCCGAGTTCGGGTGACCACGCTCGTCCCGCCCGGCGTCGACCCTCATGGATGGCGCCCCGATGCGGACGCGCGCCAGGCGCTGCGGACCGCGGATCTCGTCGTGTGGACGGGCGGCGCGGTCGACCGCTGGGCGGTCGCCGAAGACCCCGAGCGCGAGCTCGGCCTGCTGCCGCTCGTCGATCCCCTCGGGCGCGATCCGCATTGGTGGCAGGACCCGGTCCGGGTCGAGCGGGCGGCGAAGGAGATCCGAAACGAGCTGGCGCGCACCGACGTGCCAGGCGCCGGGTACTACGAGGCCGCGACGGCGGATTTCCTCGACCGCCTCCGGCGGCTGCACCGCGACACGCGGATCTGCATGTCGCTGCTGGATCGCCCGCGCGGGAGGCTCGCCGCGCAGCACGACGGGTTCGCCTACTTCAACGATCGCTACGGGATGTCGATCGTCGGCCCCGATGGCCGGGGCGCGGACGTGGGGAGGAGGCTCTGGGCTGACACGCTCGACATGCCGGGCATGCCGGCGGGCTCCTACCTCGGCGCGATGACGGTCAACGTGGCCACGATCGTCGCTGCGCTGAGCCACGGCGAGGAGACCTGCCGCCCCGAGCCCTGATTCGGTGATTGAATACCCGCCGGGATGCGCCAGCCGGACCTGCTCGAGTCACACTCGCCAGAGACACAGCTGATCCTCGCGCTCGTCGTGCCGTCGGTGTTCGGCGCGATCACGGGGATCTTCCTGGGGGTCTCGGAGATCGTCTATCTCGTGCTGTCGATCCTCGGCATCGGCGGCGGCTACATGGCCGGCAAGGAGCACATCGGTGCGAGCGAGGGCGCGACGCGCGGGTTCACGGGCGGCATCCTCTTCGGCACGTTCATCCTCGCCGCGCACGCGGTGACCGGGCTCGAGCGGAAGGCGCACCTGCCCGAGCCCGAGATCCTGCTGGTCGTGATCACGACCGTCTTCGGGATCGTGCTCGGAGCGTTGGGCGGAAGAGCGCGCCAGAAGATCGAAAGTCGTGCATCCACGGCGCCCGCCGCTGTAGCCTGACCGCACGGACTCGCACGACGTAATCGTCATCGGCGCCGGACCCGCGGGCGAAGTCGCCGCGGGGCGTCTCGCCAAGCGCCACGGGCTGGACGTCGCGCTCGTCGAGCAGCACCTCGTCGGCGGCGAATGCTCCTTCTACGCGTGCATGCCCTCGAAGGCGCTGCTCAGACCTCAGGAGATCGTCCGGGAGGCGGGCAGGATCCCAGGCGTCACGGCCACCGGGCCGGAAGCCGATGCGGTCCTGCGCAGGCGCGACGAGGTGGTGCACGACCTCGACGACTCGAGCCAGCTGCCGTGGCTCGAGGAACGCGGGATCACGCTCGTGCGAGGGCGCGGGCGGCTCGCCGGCGAGCGCAAGGTCGAGGTGGACGGCAAGACGCTCGAGGCGCGGAAGGCCGTGATCCTGGCGGCCGGCAGTCTCGCGAACATCCCGCCGATCGAAGGGATCGACGAGGTCGACGTCTGGACCAACCGGGAGGGCACCACATCGAAGACGGTCCCGGATTCGCTGGTCGTGCTCGGCGGCGGTGTGGCGGGGGTCGAACTCGCGCAGGCGTGGCGGTCGCTCGGAAGCGAGGTCGTCGTGTTGGAGGCGGGCGACTGTGTGCTCGCGCGCGAGGAGCCCTTCGCCGGGCACCAGGTTGCCGCGGCGCTCGCCGAGGCCGGGGTGGATTTGCGGATCGAGGTGAAGGCGGAGCGCGTCGCGCGCGAGAACGGGCGCGTGGTCGTGTCGCTCTCAGGCGGTGACACCGCCGAGGCGGACGAGCTGCTCGTGGTCGTCGGCCGCAAGCCGCCCACAGAGGACGTCGGCCTCGACACGGTCGGCCTCGAGCCCGGCAAGTACGTCGACACCGATTCCACGCTCAAGGTGCCCGAGCACCCGTGGCTGTACGCGATCGGCGACGTCAACGGCCGCGCGCCGCTGACGCACATGGGCAAGTACCACGCGCGCCTGGCCGCCGACAACATCGCGGGCGGCGACGGGCGGATCGAGATCGACGGCGTCCGGTCGCCGCGGGTCGTTTTCACCGACCCGCAGGTCGCAGCCGTCGGCCACACGCTCGCGTCAGCCGAGAAGGAGGGTCTGAACGTGAGGCACGTGGACGTCCCGACGGAGGGCTCGGCAGGCGGCTCGTTCTACGGCCGCGGCGCCGAGGGGACGACGCGGTTCATCGTCGACGAGGACCGCCAAATCCTCGCCGGCGTGACGTTCGTGGGGCCAGAGGTCGCCGAATTCGTCCAGGCGGCTACCGTCGCCGTGGTCGGGGAGGTGCCGCTGACGAAGCTCGCGCACGCCGTGCCGCCGTTCCCCGCCCGGAGCGAGCTGTGGCTCTACTTCCTGGAGGAGTACGGGCTCTGAGTTAGTGCGGATGAGAGGACTCGAACCTCCACGGGGTTGCCCCCACGGCGACCTGAACGCCGCGCGTCTGCCAATTCCGCCACATCCGCGTGGCCGCATCACCATAGCGTCCAGAACTGGGTGGGCAAACGTAATGTCGCCTGCCGTTTCGCGCCGATATTTCCCCCATGGGGAAGGGCTTTTCGACCAGGTCACCGGCCCGCTGGCTAATCGGCCTCGGCCTCATCGTCGCGATGTGGGTCCTCGCGTTCGCACAGGAAGACAAGGTCCCCGGCCTGACCTACGTCAACACCGGGCTCCACCAGCTGGGGCACATGCTGACGTACGCCAACTCGGACCTGACCAACTCGCTCGCCGGCCCGATTGCGCAGGTCGCGATCCCGGCGATGCTCGCCATCTATTTCTTCCTGCGCCGCGGCGACTGGGTCCTCGCCGGTGTCTTGCTGGTGTGGGCGGCGGCATCCGCGCTCGAGGTCTCGCTCTACGTGGCCGACGCGCCCAAGCCCACGCTCGAGCTGCTCGGCGACGACAAGAACGACTGGGCGCTCATCCTCGGGCCGAACGGCTACGACGTGATGGAGAAGGCGCCCTCCCTGGCGGACAAGATCCACAACGGCGCCACGATCGCGGCGGGGATCGGATTCCTTCTCTGCCTCGCCGCGCCGCTGACTGCCCGGCGTCGTCAGCCGGACGGAGCCGCCGCCGCAAGCAGCGCGACGGCCGCCTCGAGCTGAGCGGCCGCATCGGCCACGTCGGGTAGCGCTCCGCGGTCGGCCAGCAGGCCGAAGTGCACGCCGCCGTCGTAGCTCAGGATCCCGATGCTGAGCGCCTGGTTGCGCGGGTTGAGCGGCACCGCCGGGTAGACCTCCCGCAGCGGGACGCCGTCGAGGTAGAACGTCTGCTGCGGCCCCGGGACGTTCGAGACGACCAGGTTGAACACCCGCGGTGCGCTCATCGCGCGCGCGGCGAGTCCCGACACGATCGGCGGCGCGAGTCCGGCCGCGCCCACTATCAGCGACCCGGCGCGGACCTGCGCGGAGTCCTTGACGTCCCGCATCGCCGCTGAGATCGCCGCGAGCCGTTCGAGCGGCTCGCCGCGCATGGGCAGATCGACGAAGACGGTCGAGATGCGGTTGCCAAGCTCGCCGGTGTGCGACTCCGTGCGTACCGAGACGGGCACGAGCGCAACGGCGCGCTCGGGCGCCTCCTCGCCCAGGTACTCGCTCAGCATCAGCGCGACCGCGGTGAGCAGCACGTCGTTCACCGTCGCGCCGGTGGCCGTCTTGACCCGCTTCACGTCGTCGAGCCGCCCGCGGCCTAGGGCGAACAGGCGGTTGCGGCCGATCTCCTGGTTGAGTCGCGTCGGCGGGGCCGCGGGGCGAACGCGTGCGAGATCGCGGACCAACTGCACGCCCTCGCCGACGCGCTTGTGTGCCTGACGGGGGTCGAGTGACCGGGCGCGCTCGACCGCGCTGCGTGCGAACCGCCGAGGCACGTCGAGCTGGGCCGTCGCCACGCGCTGAAGCGCGCGGCGATCGGGCACGAGGTCGGCCGGCACCCGGCGTATCAGCGGCTCGATCAGCTCGAGCCGCCGTTCCGCCCTCAGTTGCGGCATCAGCCGCGACAGCTCGTCGAGCCAGATTCGCTGGCGCTGCTCCGGTGCGCCCGTCGGCGGCGGCAGGTCGAGGGGCTCCGGGGTCGGGTCGAAGATGATCGTGCCGACCCCGATCGCGGCGATCCCGTCGACCAGCGCGTGGTGCATCTTCACGACGAGCGCTGTTTGTCCGCGCTCCGGGCTGTCGACCACGAGGATCTCCCAGAGTGGCCGCGAGCGGTCGAGGCGCTCCGACATCGCCTCGCCGACGATGCGGCACAGTTCCGCGTCGCCGCCCGGCTCCGGCCACGGCACCGCCGCGACGTGGTTTGCGGCGTCGAAGTTCGGGTCGTCCTCCCACACCGGATTGACGAGCCCGCCCGGCGCGCTCTCGACGAGCCGCATCCGGTAGTGCGGGATCAGGTGGATCCGCTCCTCGATTCGCCGGATCACGGTGGCGGCCGGGACGCGCCCGTCCAGGATCAGGACGCCGCCCACGTGCATGTGGACGGGGCCCTGCTCGGCCTGCACGGCCGAGAGGTCGGCCGGGGAGAGCGATACGGGACGGGTCAGCGCGACCGCCCTCCGGTCACAATGCGCCGGTGCCTCTTCCGGCTGCCGTTCGCCATGCCACCCCGGAGCGCATCAAGAACTCCGAGCGGATCCGCGGCTTCGCGCTGCGGGTCGGGCTCGTCCCTCCGCGGCCGATGCACTCGGATGCCGAGGCCGCCCTCCTCGCGCGGCTCGCCCCTGGGCGCCGAACGGTCGTCGAGATCGGGACGTACGAGGGGTCGTCGGCCGTCGTGTTCGCGCGGGCGATGGATGCCGACGCGACGCTCCACCTGATCGACTCGTACGAGGGCAATGCGCTCCTGTTCGGTTGGAAGGGCACCGAGCGTGCCACGCGGCGGGTCATGGAGCGCGCCACCCGCGAGCGTGGAGGCCCGCACGTCGAATGGCACATCGCGCGCTCGGCCGCGGTGGCGGATGGATGGTCCGACCCGATCGACCTGCTGTTCATCGACGGCGATCATTCCGAGGCAGGCGCCCGGAGCGACTGGGAGGCGTTCTCGCCGCACGTCGTTACCGGGGGCGTCGTCATCTTCCACGACGCGCGTGTCGGTCACCCTGGCGGTGGCGATGCGGGGCCGGGACCCACGCTCGTCGTCGACTCGCTCTTCCGCGGGCCCGGAGCCCTACCCGACTGGCGGATAGTCGAGGAGGTCGACAGCTCAGTGGCGGTGGAGCGCCTTTAGCCGCGCCGGTTCCGCGGAGCGGTGCCGAACACGAGGTCCCACCACGGCGCGCTCACGCCGAAGCCGCGCGTGTCGTCCTGGAAGTGGTGGCGCATGTGCAGCTGGCGCAAGCGCTTGCCGGCGCGCGTGCGCGGCTTGTGGTGATGCACGTGGTAGTGCGTCATGTCGTAGAGGAGGTAGCCGCCGAGGAACCCGGCGCCGAACGCGAGCGCGTAGGTGTCGCCGAGCACCAGGTAGAAGCCGAGGTAGAACAGCGCCGACAGGGGGACGCTGACCGACGGCGGCATCACGAGCCGCATCGGGTCGTTCGGATGGTCGTGGTGGACGCCGTGCATGATCCAGTGGAGCCGCGCGCCGATCCCATCTTCCGGCTCGAAGTGGAAGATCACTCGGTGCAGCCAGTACTCGGTGAGCGTCCAGAAGACGTAGCCGCCACCGATCCATGCGAGCGTCTCGAACGGCCCCATGCGCTCGGCCGCCGTTCCGGCCAGCACGGTGATCACCGGCAGGAAGATCAGGACAGGCACGACCGGATGCACGCGCGAGAGGCGGTCCAGGAGATCCGACTCGAACATGCGAGGAGAGGCCTTCAGCACATCCGTACGGCGCGCGTCCATAGAGCGAATCTAGCGCAGCTTTCGGCGTCCGCAAAGCGGATTTTCCCCTGCTGGCGCGGGCAAGCGCTAGCGCGAGGCGGCCGCGGGAGTGGGAGTCGGCGGGGGAGCGCCCGCGTCGTCCGAGGGCGCGGTCGAATACCCGAACGCGCCGGCGGCCACGATCGCCAGGATCGAGCCGAGGGCGATCTTGCGCTCGAGGTCGCTCAGAGGGCCCTGCAGGTTGGGCGGCAGGGTGATCTGCGGGAGCTTCAGGCCGCCCTTCGACTTCGGCTCGGCCGGGGCATCCGCCTTGGCCTTCTTCTTGCCGAAGCTCGGAAGCTTGAGCTCGGGGTTCGGGATCCGGAAGCCCCGCTTCTTCGGCTTGGGCTCGTCGGCCACTGTTTCCTCGACCACGGGCTCGGCGACGGCCGGCGCCATCGCCGGCTCGGGCTCGATGGCCGGCTCAGCTTCGAACTCGGGCGCGAGCGGCGGGACGTCCTCGACGCCCGGGTAGGTGAGCGGCTCGAAGTCGGGGGCGGGGGCTTCCTCGACGATCGGCTCCGGATGGACATCGACCACCGGCTCGGGCTGCGCCTCGATCTCGGGCTCGGGGGCGGGCTCCGGCGCGCGCTCGGTCTCCTCGACCACGATGCCGCCGAAGGCGACCGGCTTGATGTCCTTGAAGGCGTCTACGGAGAGGCCGGGGGGTGCGTCGTCGGGCATGGGGTAGGAGATCTCGAGCACGGAGTCCGCCTCGGGCCCCGCGTCGATCATCGGCGCCGGCTCGGAGTCCGGAACGACTGGCTCAGGCTCCGGGGCGACGGGGTCAGGCTCAGGCTCAGGCTGGAATGCGACCGGCTCGGGCTCGCTGATCTCGAGGACCGGCTCGGGCTCCACCTCGACGGTGGGCTCGGGCGGGACGACGTCGACGACGGGTTCCGGGGGGACGACGTCGACGACGGGCTCAGGGGGAACAACATCGACGACCGGTTCGGGCTGGCTGATCTCGACGACGGGCTCGGGCTCCACCTCGACGGTGGGCTCGGGCGGGACGACGTCGACGACTGGCTCCGGGGGGACGACGTCGACCACAGGTTCCGGCGGGGCGACGTCCACGACCGGCTCAGGCTCCACCTGCACGACCGGCTCCGGCTCGACGATCTCGACGGCCGGCTCCTGCTCGATCTCGTCGATCGATGGGCCGTACTGCTCGGACGGGCCGGCCGCGGCCATCGCAGCGGCTGGAGCAGCCTCCGGCTTCGCGAGCAGCGGCGCGTTCTTCCGGTGCGAGAACACGTACATCGGGAAGACGATCGGCCAGAGCAGCAGCGAGCCGATCGCCCACGAAGGGACGTTCTTGGCAAAGCTGTTGTCGGTCCAGTCGCGCTTGGACGCGTCCAGCGCTAGCCAGGCCGTGGAACCGACCACGGCAAGCACGAACAGGACAAGCACAGCCTGCATGGGAATCGCATCGGCACGGGTGCCCAGCGCTTGAAGTCCGCCCCTGACCCCTAGCCGAATGGGCCACTCACGCGTGCGCGCGCACGCGCGCGAAGACAAGCGCGGAAAAGCGACCGGCCTTGTGAGAGCCTTCGCCGCCGTGGCAGAGGAGCTCGAGGAGACCGAGGGCAAGCGGGAGCGGCGACTGGCGCGGATCAGGGCCAGGGCGGTCCAGGCCGACAGCGCGCCACAGCTGCTGGCTGTCGCCCGCTGGCTGCGCAAGCGGCTCCCCGGAGACGCGCGCTTCGGCGACCCGCTCTCGACCGCCGGCGACGCGCCGCCCGCGGTCATCGCGCGCCAGGTCTCGGCTCTCCAGCGCAGCGATCGCCCGAGCGTTGCCCACGAGCTCGGCCTGGGCGCGCTCCAGGTGTGGCAGAACCTGTCCGAGGCGACGGGCCGCGGCCGGGGAACGGAGGAGGTCGCACTCCTCTTCACCGACCTGGTCGGGTTCTCGTCGTGGGCGCTCGAGGTCGGTGACGAGCAGGCGATCGCGCTGCTGCGCGAAGTCGGCGATGTCATCGACACGGCGATCGAAGAACACGACGGCGCCGTCGTCAAGCACCTCGGCGACGGCACCATGGCCGTGTTCGAGCATTCGAATGACGCGGTCGTCGCAGCGCTCGACGCTCGCGACGGAATGGGGGAGATCGAAGTTGCGGGGCACCGGCCCCGCCTGCGGTCCGGCGTGCACGCCGGGAAGCCGCGCAAGCTCGGTGGCGACTACCTCGGCGTCGACGTCAACATCGCCGCACGCGTCGTCGAGGCTGCGAGCCCGCAGCAGGTGCTCGTGTCGGAGGTCAGCTGCCGCGCGCTCGATCCGGAGCTGTTCGATATCGCCAGGGCGAAGCGGCTGAAGGCGCCCGGTGCGCCGAAGGAGCTCAGGGTGTCCGAGGTCGAGCGCTCAGAGCGGCATCGGAGCGGTTAGGGAACCCCCACACCGGGCACTCCTAGGGCGGACGGGCTGCAAAACCCCGAGGAGGGAGTTCGCATGGAAGTCGTGCTCATCGTTTTGGCAGCGCTCGTGGTCCTGGCGATCATCTGGATGCTCGTACGCAAGCAACGCGAGCGCCAGCTCGAGGGCCGTCGCGAGGAAGCCGGCGAGCTTCGGCAGACGGCACACACCCGTGGGCTGGAGGCCGACCAGCAGAAGGCTCAGGCTGAGGAACGGGCCGCTCGCGCGCGGCGCGAGGCCGCGGCCGCGGAGCACCAGGCAGCTCGCGCCGAGAGCGCGCGGGCAGAGGCCGAGCAGCACCAGCGGCAGGCGGCCGAGATCGACCCGGATGCCGAGGTCGAGCCGAGCGACACGCGGTCGCGCTGACGTAGCTGTAGGGTCGCGCCCGTGGGCGCGGAGCGACTGGCGGGCCGGAAGATCCTCATTGTCGGCGGCGGCCAGGAGAACTACGGCATCGAGGATCCGCCGGTCGGGAACGGCCGGGCGATGTCCGTGCTCTTCGCCCGCGAGGGCGCCACGGTCGCCGTCGCCGACCTGAACGAGGCGACCGCCGAAGAAACAGCCGAACTCGTGCGGGCCGAGGACGCCACGGCCGTAGCGATCGCAGCCGACGCCTCGAATGAAGACGACGTCGCGCGCATGGTCGGCGAGGCGAAGTCGGGGCTGGGCGGCCTCGACGGAATCGTGCTGAACGTGGGCGTCGCGGGCGGGCTCGGCCTGCAGGGGACGACGGTCGAGGACTGGGACAGGGTGATGGCCGTGAACGCGCGCGGTCACTTCCTCGGGCTCAAGCACGGGCTCCCGGCGCTCGCCGACGGCGGCTCGATCGTCCTGACCGGATCGCTGGCGTCACGCGAGACGATGCCCTCGCCCGCCTACGCCGCATCGAAGGGGGCGCTCGAGTCGCTGGTACGCAACGGCGCGATCGAGGGAGCGCCGTCGGTCCGAGTGAACCTCTTGATCCCTGGCCTGATCGACACGCCGCTGGGGCGGCTCGCCACGAAGCTCGCGCCGCAGCGCGCCGAGGTGCACATCCCGCTCGGCCGCCAGGGCACGGCGTCGGAGGTCGCGTACGCTGCGCTGTTCCTGATGAGCGACGAGTCCTCGTACATGACCGGCCAGAGCCTCGTCGTCGACGGCGGGCTCGGCGTGGGATTCAGGACCTGATGGCACGGATCGATCCGCTCCCCGAGGACCAGTGGGGCGAGGACGTCGCGCCGATCCTGGGTGCGAAGCCGCCCGGCACCGACATGCCGCTCGGCCGGCTCAACATCTTCTCGACCTTCGCCCGCAACCCGGAGCTGTTCAAGGCCTGGATGCCGTTCGGCGGCTACCTGCTGACGGCCGGGACGCTGTCGGGCCGCGACCGTGAGCTCCTGATCCTGCGCACGGCGCTCAACTGCGCCTCGCCGTACGAGTGGGGACAGCACGTGCGCATCTCCGAGGCGGGCGGGATCGAGCGCGAGACGATCGACCGCGTCGTCGACGGCCCGGACGCCGACGGCTGGTCCGACGCGGAGTCAGCGCTCCTGCGCGCGGCCGACGAGCTGCACGCGGACGCGAAGATCGGCGACGACACCTGGGCGCAGCTGGCGAAGGCCTACGACGAGAAGCAGTTGATCGAGATCCCGATGGTCGTCGGCCAGTACCACATGGTCGCGTTCACGCTGAACTCGCTCGGCGTCGAGCAGGACGAGGGGCTCGAGGACCTCCCGAGCTAGCGGTGCTCGGTTAGCTCGACGACCTGGTGGTAGGTCCCGCGGTTCTGCCACGGGAAGGCGGGGGTGTCCACGGCCCCGAGCGCAGTCGGGACGTTCTGGTCGCAGGTCGGCGGGCTGGCGTCGTCGCACAGCGCCGGGACCTGCCAGTTGCCGGGGTCGGCGCTGCCGTACTCCTCCGAGGTGGCCGCAGCGGCGTCTTTCAGCGTCCGCAGCAGGACCGCCCGGCAGCGTCGTCGCGCGCCGCGCTGCTTCTTGCCGCCGCAGTAGAGACGCGAGTGTGCGCCCCTGACCCTGCGTCCGAGCACCATCCGCAGGTCCTTCTCGACGTTGCTCGACCAGCGCCAGCCCCAGTCGCCTGAGACCGTGCTGCTGAGCGGGAGGAAGCCCTCGACCTTGTCGAACAGGCTCTTGCCGAGCGCGGGCTGGAACGACGCGCGCACGAAGAGCGGCCACCACTGGTCGAAGAGCGCGACACCGGGGCTGTGCTCGTAGATGTTGTCGCCGTCCTCGTCGAGCCGCTGGCCGCCGGCCTTCCACCACTCGTCGATGAGTGCCAGGAGCTCCTTGTTCTGGCCGCGCGCGCCGCGGATCACGCGCCGCATCCACGGGTAGACGTGCTGCGCGCGCAGGTCGGTCGTCGCCGCGCGGTTGACCGCCCGCGTCAGCGCGGTCAGGTCGATCTTGCCGTCGCCCTTCCTGATCTCGCGCCGCACCCAGCGGTTGAGCATCTCGGCGTGGTGGACGGACCCGTCGCCCCACTCGGTCGGGCCCTTGCGCCAGCCGGGCGCCTCCTTCTGGTTCCAGCTGATGATGATCGGCTGCCGCGAGTCGACCGCCTTCGGGCGCCGGCGAAGCGGGATGTGCTCGTAGGTGTAGTCGGAGGGGTCGAAGCCCTGCCAGTCGCCGCTGCCGTCGCCGTTGTAGGGGAGGTCGACGTCCGCTCCGCGCGCGTGCGCGGGGTAGTAGCCGGATTGCATGAAGCCCGCGCGCTCGTTGTCGACGTAGAACCAGTTCTCCGTCCCCGGGAACGGGCTGAAGGTGCGGACGAAGCTCCGGTAGCCGGTCGGCTCGTTCTCGGCCACGTGCATGAACGGCAGCACGGCGTCGAGCTCGCGGAAGTTGACGCCCTTCGCCTTGGTCAGCGCGACGGGCTTGCCGTCGACCGTCGCGAACGCGAAGACCGGCCCGTGCACGGAGCGCAGCGGGTGGTAGACGATCTCCTCCTGCGGGCTCATGTTGCCGGCCGACGGAGGCGGCGTGGTCACCGAGACGTCGCGCTCGCGGAACGGCGTGCAGTCGCCCTTGTACATGTAGCTGCGGCTCTCCGGACGTCGGGTCGGACCCGTCCGGCTCGCACAGCCACTCGACGAACGTGTCCTGGTTGTCGCCGTTCGCGCTCGTGCCGCTCCATGCGAAGTCGATCCCGTGTCCGATCAATGGCCACGGGCTGGCACCGGGGAACGTCACTCCGGTTCCGTCGAGCCCGCCTCCGTGCAGCTCGTACTCGACGAAGATCTGCGGTGACCAGTAGTCGACCTGCGGGCCCGCGGCCCACAGCGGCCGGCCGGTCTCCGAGAAGCGCGAGCCGACCACGACGCCGTTCGAGGCGTGGTGGGGGAGGGCGCGCTTGAACTTCGACACCCGCTCGACCCACGGCGCGGTCGCGCCCGCCTCGGCGGCGCCCGGGCCCGTCGTCTGGGGATTGAAGCTCTCGATCGAGCCGAGGTCCGGCATTACGTTCACGCCCGCGCGCCGCCTGCCCGGCCTGTCCGAGCGGTGCTCGCGCCGCGCGACCGTGAACGTCTCCGGGTCGTCGCGGTTGCGGAAGTCGTCGAAACGCGCGCGCCAGCGCTTGCCGAAGCGCTTGCGGAACTCGAGCCGCATCATCGCGTTCCGTTCCTCGCCGCCGTTCGACACGGTGAACTGCGTCACCAGCAGCACCGCCATCGCGACGCTGTCGGACACGTCCCACTCGTCCGGGCTGACGTTGAGGGCCGCGTACTCGGCGGGCAGGATCGTCGGGTCGCTCTTCACGTCGTCGATGCGCGCGTTGATGCCCGCGATGTAGTCGAGGATGTCCTGCTGCCCGCGCACGCCGGTGTCGCCGAACTTGCTCCGGGAGGTTGTCGAACTGCTCGCGCAGCTCCTCGTCGGTGAAGTCCTGGTCGGTTAGCTGCTCGCGGTCCATCTCGGCGCCGTCCGGGCCGATCAGCTCGGCGAGCGTTCCTTTCGCTGCGTGGCGGAGGATGTCCATCGCGAACAGCCGCTCCTCCGCCGTCGCATAGCCCGCGCCGAACATCACGTCGGAACGCGTGTCGCCGTAGATGTGCGCCATCCCGAACTCGGCGTCGCGGAAGACCTGCGCGCCTGGCCGCGGCGAGTACTGCGTGCCGACCCCGCCGGGCATCTCGCCGAACTCCGTGTGCTTGTAGTAGCGGTCGAGGTCGTCGGTCGTCAGCGCGGACGCGCGCGGCATGATGTCGACGTAGAGCGGCTGCTGGCTCGTGTACGTCTCGGGCGGCTCGCCGGAGAGCTGGTAGGAGCCGAACTCGACGGCGTTGAGCTGCTGCCCCTCGCCCTGCGCGAGCACCGACCGGAAGCCCTGGAAGACGGGGGCGGTGACCGGAGGTGGATCCTGCGCGGCTGCAGTCGCCGGCAACGCGGCGAGCGCGATCACTGCGCAGGAGACCCCCCTCCTCATCGAGCGGGGACTTTCTCAGATTCGCTCCCGCCATGCGCGACCAATCTGGCGCATCGCCGGCGGGTACACGATCAGGTGCCGGAACGGTCTGATCGCGGCCATGTAGATGTTGCCGAACAGTCCGTTGGGCTTCACGAGCACAGCCATCTGGCCGCGGTAGCCGCCTGTGCCGTCAGAGACCCAGCCCAGGTGCATCACGCCGTGCACGGTCTTGTTCGCCACCTCCGCCGCCCACTCGCTGTCGGTCAGGTAGATCGGCGTGAACGGCAGCGTCGAGAAGTCGGGTCCTGTCGGCCCCTCGCGCAGGTCGGCCGGAAGCCGGTCGCGCAGCGTCGGCACCCGGGAGCCGACGCCGGTGTCCTCGTCGTCCCAGCCGAACCACTCGCCGAGCTTCCAGCGGAGCGCCCACAGGGCGCGGGCGAGGCGGGACGGGCTCTGCGCTTCCGGGTCGCCGGACGCGAGGGCGTCGACCAGCAGCGGGAAGTCGTCCGGCCCGCCGGGCGTCGGCAGCGCCCACACGTCCTCGAGCCGGAAGTCGCGCGTGATCTCGTGGATTCGCCAGGGGTGCGAGGTATGCGCGCTGTTCGGCAGCCGGCCCATTCATAACCGTTACGGATGAGACGACGAGGGGCGCCAGTAGGCGCCCCTCGCTCCAGCTGATGAGACCTGTGTCGAGCGACTACGCGACGTCCTCCGCGGTGTCGTCGTCAGGGGTCTCCTCACCGTCGTCCGGCGGAGTCTCTTCCTCACCGGTCTCGGGCTGAGTCTCCTCATCGCCGTCGTCCGGCTCGGTTTCCTCGCCGTCGTCGGGTGTCGTTTCTGCCTCCGGTTCCTCGGTCTCCTCCTGCGCAACGCGTCCGGAGACGCACTTGCCGAAGGCATTCCTCTTGTTGTGGTTGGTGCCGTACTGCTCGGCGAACGGCTCGTCGCCGATCTCATCGCGCTCGGCGCGGCACTCCCGCGCCGCGTTGAGCTCGGCCTGATCCTCGGCCCGCGCCGCGGCACGCCCCTGCGCGCGCGCGGCCCGGTTCTCGCGCACCGTCAGCCTCACGCACTGACCGAAGCTCCGGTACAGGGTGCGGAAGTTCTCCGCTCCTGCAGCGCCCCGCTCGGCGCGGCACTCTGCGCTTGCCTTCTTCTTTGCGGCGGTGCCCTGCTTGGCGCCTGCACTTGCAGGCAGCGCCACCAGTGCCAGCCCAACCGCAATCAGCATGAGTTTCTTCACGTGTCTCCCTTTTCAGTGGTTGCTAGCGGGCTTGGCTTACCGCGTTGATCGCGGGCGTAAAACGTCAGTTCCAAAAGGCGCTGGGAGGAGCAAGAAACCTGTGCGACTAGTGATGAGGATCACGGACAGCGGCCGAAGCGAGCGACCGGCGGATCGGCGCCCCTGGTCCGCCGAGCGTCCGCGTTGGGGCGACAGGTGAGCCGGCGAGCGCCCTGCTTCGGCGCTAGGCGTGCCGCCGCCGCGGTGAGCAGTCGCGGCCTCGGGTCGATCGGAGTGCCGAAATGGCGCACTTCGAAGTGGAGGTGTGGCCCGGTCGAGCGGCCGGTCGAGCCGACGTAGCCGATTGTGTTTCCGCCGACGACCCACTGCCCCGGCGACACGGCGATGCTCGACAGGTGCGCGTACCACGACTCGAAGCCCAAGCGGTGCTTGATGACGACGAGGTTGCCGTAGCCGCCTGAGTTCCAGCCGGCGAAGGCCACGCGTCCACGACCCGCGGCGCCGACGCGCCTGCCATAGGCGGCCGGCATGTCGAGCCCGGTGTGTTGGCGTCCACTGACCCATCCGAACCCATCGGTGATCGTCGCGCTGATCGGCCGGAAGAACCGGACCGGGTCACCCGGAGTGGAGTACACGCGCCGGTGCCGGAGTGCGCTCAGCGTCGCGGGACCCGCTATGCCATCGACGGTCAGCCCCACAGCGCGCTGGTAGCGGAGGACAGCGTCCTTCGTGTTCGGCCCGAAGCCGCCGTCGTATCCGCCCCGCCCGTAGCCACGACTGGCAAGCAGGAACTGGAGGGCGGCGACGTCCCAGCCGCGCATGCCCTTGTGCATGTTTCGGCTGCCGAGTCGCGGCCCACCACGTCGTCCCAGCGCATGACGCGTGCGCGGTCCCGCAATGCCGTCCACCTGCAAGTCGTGCCGGCGCTGGTAGGTGCGCACGGCGCCGCGAGTCAGAGGCCCTTCAATTCCGTCGACCGAGCTCCCGTACAACCCGAGCGCACGCATCGCCACCTGGAGGGCGGCGACGTTCGCGCGGCTGGCGTCAGCGGCCGCGGGCAGGACGAGGCCAATCCCAAGCACGAAGGCGAGTGCGGCTGCGCGCATGCGGTCGAAAATCGGCCTATGCAGGACTTCTCTGCACTTTTTGCCCGCCTCCTGGCCGCCAGTACGGCAGGGACGAGTACCGCCACGGGGATTCGAAACGGCCCCGGCTCTGGCTGGGGCGCGGGATTTCGCGTGGCGCTGCGAAATCGGGGTTGGCTGAAACCGCCTGAGACCGCTGGGATCGAGACAGCGTTTCCCCCTGGTTTCCCAGGCGCCCGGGGGTCCGGAAGTGTGGGGCGGCGCCGTCGCTACTCGCTTGTTGCGATGGGCTCGGCATGGACTCACCGCCGCCGGACTCCACGTGAGCTTGTCGTCCGCGGATCCCGCGTGACACGGCCGCGCCCCTTGTCGACCGACCGGAGGTGGTCATTGGTCGCCGTGTCATGCGGTCAATGCCAGCGCACAATTGCAACCAACTGAGAGCGCTATCGCTTAGCCAACTCCTCATCGCTTACCGAGCATGGCGGAGTCGATTTTCGTGGGGCCGTGGCCCCGAGCCGTCCACATTTCGCGGGAACTGATTGCCAGCCCGAACTCACGGAACACCGGGCTGCCGTCGACACCATGAAGATTGAGGCAGGCGAAGACCTAACTCCGGTATCGCCCCGCTACTACCCCCGCCGACCCTCGTCCGGCGCCCGTTCGAGTGGCGCATTACCGCTATTGGGGGTAGGGTGAATCTATGGACTCACTTTTCAACATCACGACAAAACGAGACGCGCCCCTAGATGCGAATACTGGCAACTCCGCGCCCGCAGAGCAGGTAAGCCAACCAGCTTTCATTACGTCACAAAGCCTGGCTACGTTCGCCGGAGGATCCGTTGTCATCACGGTCCTGTGGAAGGTCGCCAATGCCCTGTTTGGTTGGGAAGGACATTGGTTCCCAGGAATCGTCGCCGGGGTACTCGGCATCTTCTTTTTCTGGCAGGCGCTGGAGGCCGGCAACCTGAAGGGCTCTCAGATTCTCGGCGCCTTCATCGTCGCTCTCGTCAACGCGTGCGTCCTTTGGGCTGCGGCGGCCGGTTTGGATCTCGGTCTTGACAACACAGACGTGATCAACACCGCCACCACCGACTAGAAGGGCGCCGTTCCTATCGGTCTATCGCGAAACCGTCGCGACAGATGACTCCCCGTTCGTGCGACCCACATTTGGGTTAGGCCCTTCCATGCGAAAGCTGGTACCGCTCCTCTGTCTCGCGCTGTTGGCCACAGGGGCATCGGACTGCGGCGAGGACCCCAACTCGGATCCGGGTCCGGCGCCTAGCCCTGCGCCGGCGCCGGCGCCGGCGCCAGCGCGCAGCCCAACACCAACACCCAGCCCGAGCCCCGGCACGTCGCCGAGGCTGTCACCCGCGCCCACACCCTCCGGGTACCCGCTCAACGGGCAGCAGGCGTACGAGGCCGCGCGCGCGGGCAGGGCAGTCGGTGGCTACACACCGAACGGCGAGGTACAGGTCGCACGGGGGACGATCACCGTGAACGAACGGCGGCCGATCCAAAAATGCGCGAACGAATACGACTTCTACAGCCAGGACTACGAGTACAAGTGCAAGACGGTCTACGAACTCGAGAAGGTCCCGAAGACCGTGTACTTCGCCACCGGCCCGAGGGGACAGCCGACCAAGCAGTTCGACAACATCGCAGGCGCGTTCGCATACGCGGCTCAAGATGGAGTCACCGCATGGCGGCTGGTTCCGTAAGCCCCGGGGCCGCACGGGACGTGTGCGGGGTGGAGCCGTACCACGCTGTCCCCAACGCTGCGCGGCACGTGGCGGAAAAGCGGCGGCCCGGCTCCGCCGGCACAGCTCAACGCTCGCGACTCGCTAATCATGTAAGCGCAAGCCCTGGCGCTAGGAACAGGCGCGATAGGCGCAGCGCGTCCCCTGTGCCTCCGCCGCCGCAGCGATCGCACGCCGAGTCCGAGCAACACGAAGGTCGTATTCTCGGAGCACGCTTGCGGAGCTCCGCACCGTTGCGGAGCGCCAGCGAGGACGCCCCTCTTCCTTATGGGTTCACGCGCCGCCTAAGCATTACCGCCGCTGCCGCTTTGCGCGGGGTGCACACGCGGCTCGCCGCATCTCAGCCACGGGCACCTATTCCGTGCAGAACACTGTTTCCCGAGGCGTTTCCCACGAGCGCGCCACAGCGCAGAAGCCCGCTCATAGAGCGGGCTTCGTAGTACCGCCACGGGGATTCGAACCCCGGTTTCCGCCGTGAGAGGGCGGCGTCCTAGTCCCCTAGACGATGGCGGCCTGGGAACGGGCGATTCTAGAGGCTCGGCCGTGGTCGTTCTTGGCCGCGATTGCGGCGGGGGCGCTCAGTAGCCTCGAACGGATGCTGGATACGCCCCGGCGGCTCTGGACGGCCGCGGCTGTCTGCGTCGCCGCCTTCCTGGTCCTGCTGGCGGTCGTCTACACGACCGAGCCGGGTGCCGCCGCCGACCAGCGCGCGCTTCACGGCTTTGGCGAGCTCCAGCGGCCCCGCCTCGCCGAACTTGCGGACAACATTGCGACGCTCGCGGACCCCAAGCCCTTCGCGCTGATCGGGCTCATTCTCGTCGCGATCGCGTTCGTGCGTGGATATCCGCTCGTCGGACTTGCCGCGGGCGTGATGCTGGTCGGGGCGAACGTGACGAGCCAGGTGCTGAAGCCGCTGCTCGCGAACCCACGCGGGACGTTCGGCGAGTTCGACGTCGCCGCCGAGGCCTTCCCCAGCGGGCACGCCACGGCGGCGATGTCGCTAGCGCTGGCGGCGGTGATGGTCGCGCCCGCACGGCTCAAGCCGCTGGTCGGCTGCATCGGCGCACTCTTCGCGCTCGCGGTTGGCTTCGCGATCATGTCGCTCGACTGGCATTTCCCGAGCGACGTCGCCGGCGGGTATCTCGTCGCCACGACGTGGTGCTTCGCCGCGCTGCCGTGCTGCGGACAGGCCGGCTGAACGCCGCCCTCCCGACGCGCGAGGAGCCCTACGCGTGGTGGCCCGCCGTGGTGGCGATGCTGGTGCCGCTCGTGGTGGTCGGCTGGCTGGCGCTCGAGCGCCTCCCGCGCGTGACCGGCTACGCGGAGGGCCACACGACGTTCGCGGTGGTCGCCGCGGCCACGGCCGTGCTCGTGGCCCTACTCGTCGGCGCCGTGCTCACCGTCCACGACCGGCGCTGAAACCGGGAAGGGCGCCCCGTCATGGAGCGCCCTTCCCTTGGGGGTACTTCCTGTTGGGCCTTCGGCTGGTGGCGGAGACACACTCGCCGAAGGGCGTTCTCTCCATGCCCTCCGATTGACAAGTCGGCGAACGCCCCGGCCCTGGTCCTCGACTTTTGAACGCTCGGGCGCGCGCGAAGTTGGAGGGTTGCGCGTGTATCCTGGGCGGCGACCGGTGGTCAAGGGAAGTCCGGTGCAAATCCGGCGCGGTCCCGCCACTGTGACCGGCTAGGCCATCCGCCAATGGCAGCCACTGGGGAGCGACAGCACCCCGGGAAGGCGCGGAAGGGCGAATCCGGGAGCCAGGAGACCTGCCTCCGGTCACAGGCAACGTCAACCCTCGAGGAAAGGGTGCCTCTGATGCACATCCATTCCCTGAAGCGCGCGGCTCTTGCCGTGTGCGTGTTCGTGGTGATGGCGGCTTCGCCCGCCATCGCCGATGCCGTGACCACCAAGCTGCGTGTCGAGGCCGGCGGCCACGACATCGGCCCGGGCTTCCGCTACGTGCACGACTCCGTGACGTACGAAGCGAGCGCCGCGTGTGGCGGCACTAGCAACAGCTACGCGATCGACGGCCCGTCGGCCCTCGGTCTCGTATTCCAGGCGGCCGAATTCACCCGCGACCTGCGTCCGGTGCAGGTCAGCGACGAGTTCGACTTCGGCAAGTTCGTATGCGGTATCGGCGGCTTCGTGGGCAGCGACACGGCGTTCTGGAGCTACAAGGTCGATCACGTCCTGCCGGAGATCGGCGCCGACCAGTTCCCAATCAACCGCTCGCATGGCGAGGTGCTGTGGTACTTCCTGAACCTCGACACCGGCACGAACGTCGGCAAGGAGCTCGAACTCGTCCTGTCCGACAACGTGGTGCAGGCGGGCACTCCCGTGGACGTGAACGTCCGTGAATACGACGACAACGGCGCGGTCATGCCGGCTGCGGGCGTTCGACTCGATGGCGCAGGCGACGTGATGACGGGTGCGGACGGCACCGCGGAGGTCGTCTTCGACGAGGCCAGCCGGCCGTTCATCCGCGGCGTTCGAGATGGCGACGTCCAGACGGACCTGCTGCACCTGTGCGTGTGGGAGGACTCCGCTTCCGAGTGCGACAGGTGGCTGACCGGTTGGACAATTGGCACCCGTGGCGATGACCGCATGCGCGGCACCGACAACCCGGAGCGGTTCGCCGGCCGCGCCGGCGACGACAGGATCAACTCGCGCGGCGACGACGCGTCGGACAAGATCCGCTGCGGCCGCGGCGACGACGTCGCGCGCGTCGACCAGCTCGACCGCGTCAAGCGCAACTGCGAGACGGTCAGGCGCAGGTGACCCGAGCCGCGATCGTGATCGCCGCCGTCCTCGCATTTGCGGGGGCGGTGGCGCCGCTCGCAAACGGCGCGCCGCGCTTCGATCAGCTCGTCGTCTTCCGCGACGGGACGGCCAAGAGCGAGACCGTCGGCACGGCACGCACGCGCACACGCGCGAGTGACCACCGCTGCCGCGTGCCCAGCGCGACGCCGCTGGCCGCACTCGTGCGCAGTGACGTGGCGAGGCTAAGGTGCGCGACTTCTCCGGCTCCTGCGACCCGGCGAGCCTGTTCGTACGCAAAATTGGCGACGACCGGAATCGCGGCGACTCGGGCTGGGTCTACAAGGTCGGCAACCGGCAGGGCACGACCGGCGCCGCCGACCCGAGCGGGCCCTTCGGCAGCGGGCGCATCAAGCGGCGCGTGCGGGTGACGTGGTTCTACTGCGTCTTCCGTGTCGGCGGCTGCCAGCGGACGCTCGGACTGCGAGTGCGCGACGAGGGCGGGGGGACCGTCTCGGCGCGAGTCACCGCATACGACGACGAGGGCCGTGGCACGCGGCTCGCGGGCGCGACGGTTCATGCCGGCAACCGCACGGCCGAGACCGACTCGGACGGGACCGCGACGCTGGCCCTCGCCTCCGGCGCACACCGGCTGTACGCGGAGAAGGACGGCTTCGTCCGCTCGTTCGCAGAGAGGGTGCGCGTCGAGTGACACGCGTCGCCGCCGTCGCCCTCACCATCGCCATCTGCCTCGGCGGATGCGGGTTCGGCGAGGGCGAGGCGCAGGACGGCGGCGCAGACATCCGTGTGACGAAGGACTTCGGCCACGAGCAGCTGGCCGCCGACAAGATCGACACGGTGCACGAGGACGAGAGCGTCATGCGCCTGCTCCAGTCGCAGCACGACGTCGACACGCGCTTCGGCGGCAATTTCGTGGAGGCGATCGACGGCCTCGAGGGTTCCGGGGGCGGCGGCGGCACGCGCGACTGGTTCTACTACGTAAACGGCATCTGGGCCGACCGCGGCGCGGCGGACTGGGAAGTGCACGCCGGCGACGTGATCCAGTGGGACAACCGCGACTGGAGCGCGAAGGAGCGCATACCGGCGATCGTCGGCGCCTACCCCGAGCCGTTCCGCAGCGGTCTCGAGGGCGAGCGGCTGCCGGTTCGGCTCGAGTGCGCCGACTCGGACGACGAGGCGTGCTCCTCCGTCAAGGACTCGCTGACCGGCGTCGGCGCGCGTGTCAGCTCATCGCAGCTCGCGGCCTCGGGCGGCAAGGACCTCGTCCGGGTGCTCGTGGGGACGTGGGACGAGCTGCGCGACGTGCGCACGCCCGCCCTGCTCGAGGAGGGGCCCGAGGCGAGCGGGGTGTTCGCGCGCTTCACCGATGACGGCCAGCGGCTCGAGCTACTCGACGAGGATGGCGACGCCGTGCAAACCGCCGACCCGGGCACCGGCCTCGTGGCCGCGACCGCGCTCGAGGAGCAGGCCGTGGTGTGGATCGTGACCGGGCTCGACGACCTCGGCGTCCAGGCGGCGGCCTCCATCCTCGACGCGCGCTCGCTGCGCAACGCGTTCGCCGTCGCAGCCACCGCAGACGGGCCGGTCAAGCTCCCGCTGCCGGAGGACGGCGAATGAGGCTCGTGCCCACATACCAGCCGCGGCCGAGCCCGCTCCACGCCGCCCGCGCCGGCGCGACGACGTCCTTCTGCGCGGCGCTCGCACTCGTCCCGATGCTCTACGACAGCCCGCTCGTGCTCGCGGGCGGGCTCGCCGCCGCGACGCTCGCCGGAATCGCGGCCGGCGTCGGCGCGGAGCTCGCGCGCGCGGCGCGGCTCGCCGTGCCGCTCGTGCTCCTGATCGTGATCATCAACCCGCTCGTCTACCGCGAGGGGGCGACGCTCCTGTTCCGCGGCGGCGAGGTGCTCGGCTATCGGATCGAGATCACGCTCGAGGCGATCGCCTACGGCGGCGCCGCCGGCCTGCGCCTGTTCGTGCTCGCGCTGGCGCTGGCCCTGTTCTCCGCATGTGTCGATCCCGATGACCTCCTGCGACTCGTGCGGCGCGTGTCGTACCGCAGCGCGCTCACCGCGTCGCTCGCCACCCGGCTCGCGCCGGTGCTCGCGCGGGACGCGCTCAGGATGGGCGACGCGGCGCGTTGCCGGCCGCGGCCGCCCGCGCGCGCAGCGGTCGCGCGCGCGACACTCGCGGGAGCGCTCGAGCGGGCGGTGGACGTCGCGGCGGCGCTCGAGCTGCGCGGGTATGCGTCTGCGCAGCGGCCGCCGCGGTATGCCGCGCCGTGGTCGCGCCACGACGTGCGCGTGGCGCTGGCAGCGGGGGCGATCGCGGTAACCGCGATCGCGACGCGCGTGGCAGGCGCCGGCGGCTTCGACCCCTACCCGACGCTCGCGGTCGCGGCGGCCCCGGCCGACGTCGCCGCGGTCGTGCTGCTGCCGCTTCTCGCGCTGGCACCGTTCGCCGGCGCCCGCGCGCGGCTGGGGGTGGCGCATGCCTGAGCCCGTGCTCCGCGCCGAGGGATTCGGCTACCGGTACCCGAGCGCCGCACAGGACGCGCTCGCGGATCTCACGCTCGAGCTCGAGCCGGGGTCCTTCACGCTCGTGGTCGGCGAGTCGGGCTCCGGCAAGTCGACGCTCCTGCGCGCCGCGTGCGGCCTAGTGCCGCACTTCCACGGCGGCGACGCGCACGGCGAGCTCGAGGTTGCCGGGATGAGCGTCCGCGACCACGGCCCGAACGAGCTGGCCGCGAGCTGCGCGACGCTGCTCCAGGACCCGGAGACGCAGGTCGTCATGAGCGGCGTGCGCGCCGAGCTCGCGCTCCCACTCGAGCAGCGCGGGCTCGAGGCGGCGGCGATCGCCCGCGCGGTCGAGGAGGCTGCGCTCGAGCTGGGCGTCGCCCATCTCCTGGAGCGCCGCACCGACACGCTCTCGGGCGGCGAGCTGCAGCGTGTCGCGCTCGCTGCGGCCGTCGCCGGCAAGCCGTCTCTCCTCGTGCTCGACGAGCCGACCTCGCAGCTCGACCCGGTCGCGGGCGACGACCTCGTGTGGCTCTTACGGCGGCTGAACGAGGAGTGGGGAACGGCGGTCCTCCTGGCCGAGCACCGTGTCGAGCGCTGCCTGCCGGCGGCGGACCGCGTGCTTGCGATGGAGGACGGGCGGGTCGTGTTCGACGCGGGCCCGGCTGCGTTTCTCGACTGGGCGACCGAGCGCGGCTCCGTGCTCGCGACGCCGGCCGCGCGGCTGTTCTCGCTCGCCGGAATAGGCCCGCCGCCCGTGTCGGTCAAGGAGGCGCGCGACCGGATCCACGGCGCGGGCCTGGCGCCGGCCGCCGCCGCCGCGGCGCCGGATCCGCCGAAGGCGGGGGCCCGTCCCGCGTTGCGGTTCGAGGGCGTCTGGCACGAGATCGCCGACGGGCCGGCGATCCTGCGCGGCATTGATGTCGACCTGCGGCCGGGCGAGCTTGTCGCGCTGATGGGGCGCAACGGCGCGGGCAAGAGCACGCTCCTGCGCCACGCCAAGGGCCTCGTCGATCCGACACGCGGCCGCGTCGTCCGCGGCGGCGAGGTCGCGCTACTGCTCCAGAACCCCGGCGACTTCCTGATCCACGAGCACGTGGCCGACGAGGCCGGCTCGGACGCGATCGCGCGCGCCGGGCTGGCGGGCCGCGAGGCGAAGCACCCGCGCGACCTGTCCGGCGGCGAACGCCAGCGCCTGGCGCTCGAGATCGTGCTCGAGGGAGACGACGTCGCGGTCGTGTGCCTCGACGAGCCGACGCGCGGCATGGACCGCGGCTGGAAGGAGGCGCTCGGCCAGCGCCTTCGCGAGCTCGCCGGCCGCGGCCTCGCAGTGATCGTCGCGACGCACGACACCGAGTTCGCCGCCAGCTGGGCCGAGCGCATCGTGCTGATGGGCCAGGGCAACGTCATCGCCGACGGCTCGGCGGCGAGCGTCCTCGCCGGCGGCAGGCATTTCGCGACGGACGTCGCGCGCATCCTCGACGGGGCCGGCGGCGCGCTCACGCCCGAGGCGGGCGCGGCGCTCCTGGCGGAGGAGCTCGTCCGATGACCTGGCAGCTCGCGTCATTCGCGATCCTCGCGGTCGTCCTGACGCGGGCTTCGCCTGGTACGAGCGCTCGCGCCCGAGCGCGCGCGTGCTCGCGCTCGTCGCGGCGATGGCCGGCCTCGCCGTGGTCGGGCGGCTCGCGTTCGCGGCGTTCCCGAACGTGAAGCCCACCACCGACATCATCCTGCTGTCGGGATACGCGCTCGGCGGCGCGCCGGGGTTCGCGGTGGGCGCGATCACCCCGGTCGTCTCGAACATCTTCATGGGCCACGGGCCGTGGACGCCGTGGCAGATGGTCGCCTGGGGCGGCGTCGGCGTCAGCGGCGCGCTGCTCGCACGCGCGACGCGCGGACGCGAGCTCGGCCGTTGGCCGCTCGCGCTCGCATGCGCGGTCGCCGGCGCGGGCTTCGGCGCGGTGATGGACACCTACCAGTGGACGCTCGCCGCGGAGCAGGACCTTGCCACGTGGATCGCCGTGAGCGCCAGCTCGCTGCCGTACAACCTCGCGCACGTGATCGGGAACGTCGTCTTCTGCCTGCTGATCGGGCCCGGGCTGTTGCGCGCTTTGTCGCGCTACCGGCGCCGCTTCGAGGTGCGCTGGGCGCCCGCCGCAGTGGCCGCGGGCGCCGTGCTCCTAATGCTCGCGCTGCCCGCCGGCGCATCCGCTGCGTCCCCGAGCAAGCGCGCGGCCGCGTACATGGCGAAAGCGCAGAACAAGGACGGCGGGTTCGGAAGCACGCCGGGCACAGCGTCGGGCGCGCTGTACTCCGGATGGGCGTCGCTCGGCCTCGCGTCGGCCGGGCGCAATCCTCGCGACGTGGAGCGCCGCGGCCACAGCGCGATCGACTACATCCGCTCCGGCGCGCGCCAGATCCGCGACGTGGGGGAGATCGAGCGAACGATTCTCGTGATCGAAGCGGCTGGGCTGAACGCGCGCGACTTCGCGGGACGCGACTTCGTCGCGCGTCTCAACGGTTATCGCCGCGCCGACGGCTCGTTCTCCGGCTTCATCTCCTACACGGCGTTCGGGATCCTCGCGCTGCGCGCCGCCGACGCCGGCACGAACAAGCCGGCGCGCTGGCTCGCGCGGCAGCAGAATGAGGACGGCGGGTTCGGGCTGTCGCCCAGCGCGCAGTCGGACGTCGACAACACGGGGGCAGCGATGCAGGCGCTGGCCACGGCCGGGCGGGGTGGCCCGCTCGACGACGCGGTCGGCTACCTGCGCCGTGCGCAGAACGGCGACGGCGGCTTCGGGCAGTTCGAGGGCCGCAGCTCGAACTCGCAGTCGACCGCCTACGCCGTCCAGGGCCTCGTCGCCGCTGAGCGCAACCCCGGCCGCTTCCGCAAGAGCGGCAACTCGCCGATCGGCTACCTGCGCGCGCGGCAGAACGGCGACGGCAGTGTCGACTACTCGCGCGTCAGCGCGCAGACGCCGGTGTGGGTGACAGCGCAGGCGCTGATGGCCCTGAAGCGCAAGCCACTGCCGTTCGCAGCCGTGCCGCGCCAGCGGACGCGAGCGGCCACCGACTCGAGCGGCGGTGGCGGGGCGCCCGTGTCCGGTGGTGCCGGCAACGGGGGCGGAACGGCGAAACCACCGAAGGAAAAGCCGAAAGCGGCTGACAAGGACGTGCCCGGGCCGGCACCGGCGCAGGGCATCTCGGAGGACGACGCCTCGCCTGTCTTAGAACCGGCAGATGAGCCGGCGGCGACGGAGCGGAGCTCCGGCCCGTCGTGGCTCGGCGTGGCGCTGACGCTCGTGGGCGCAGCGATCGCGTACTACGCCGGCCGACGCGTCAGACGCGCGAGCGTGACGGCGAAGAGAACAGCGACCGCGACGTAGCTGACCCAGTCCGCGGTCGCCTGGGCGATCGCGCTGCCGCCGCCGTTGCCCGCGAGCTGCCCGATCGACCACGCGATGTTCGTGAACGCGAACGCGTATCCCTGGTGCACGCGCGCCCTCTCGACCTCGTCGGAGAGCAGCGCCATCGCCGGCGTCCAGAACGCGGCGGTCGTGAGCGCCGTGCACACGAAGAGCACAGCCACGACCGGGGCCGACTCCGGGATCGGCAGCAACACGAGCAGCACCGCCGCGGCGAGCAGCCCGGCGCGTATCGGCACGAGCCTGCCGCGGCGATCGGAGAAGCGGCCGACGAGCGGGTTGACGATCGTCTCGAGGGTCGCCGCCACGAGGTAGGTCCCGCCGATCGCGACGCTGGCGGCACCGAGCGCGTCCATCCGCAGGGGGACGAGGACGTTCAGGACGCCCGCCGCGAGCGCGGGCAGCGCTACGAGCCAGAACCCGAGCCTGACCGCCGGGATGCGCGTGGCCGCGACGACCCGCCGGATGTCGGCCGGCTCGCCCGGCGGCGCCGGCTCGCGCGATGCCGGCACGATCAGGGCGACGGCGACGAGCGCGACGCCCGCGAAGACGATCTCCGGCCCGGCCGCGTCCGCGGCGGTGCCGAGGACAGGTCCGACGAGCGTCCCGGCAACCGCCGCGGCGAGCGGCGTGCCGATCACCTCACCCCGCCGTCCGGCCGGCGCGCGTTCCACGACCCACGCGAAGCCCGCGGCCCAGGTGCACGCGCTCGCAAGGCCCTGGGTGAAGCGGGCGGCGTCGAGGAGCCAGATGTCCTGCGCGAGCCCGAACACGAGGCTCGAGACAGCCAGGCCGGCCAGGCCCGCGATCGTTGTCGGCTTCACTCCCCAGCGGCCGGCGAGCCAGCCGGCGGGAATCGCGGCGACCAGGTTGCCGGCGGCGTAGGCACCCGTGAGGATCCCCGCGGCGCTCTTGGAGAGGTCGAACTCGTCGACGTAGTGCGGGAGCAGCGGCGCCACCGCCGCGAAGAAGGCGACGTCGAGCAGGGTGATCGCGCTGACGAGCAGGACCAGGCGGCGCACGGCCTGTCTGACTATCAGAGGTAGGGTCCCGCCATGGCCCAACTGGCCGTGCTCTCTCCGCGCGAGGCCTCGATTTTCGCCTGTCTCGCCGACACGGTGGTCGCGCCCGAGCCGGTGTTGCCGCCCGTGCGCGACACCGACGCGGTGGCGTTCTTCGACCGCATGATGGGCCGCGCGCCACGCGCCAACCGGGTCGCGCTGCGCACGCTCCTGTACGCACTCGAGACCGGGCCGCGCCTGCTCGGCTTCGGGGCGAGGATGCGCAGTCTCACGCCGAAGCGGCGCGCGGAGTACCTGCGCGCGATCGAGCAGAACCGGCTCCCGCAGCTGCGCCAGCTCGGGAAGCTGATGCAGGGCTTCGGGCAGCTCGCCTACTACGGCGACGACCAGGTGATGCTCCTGATCGGCTACGACGCCGAGGCGAACGTCGAGCGCGGCCGGTCGGTCCGCGAGCGGGACGGGCGCCCGTGAGCGTGCGCCCGACGACCGGCGACGCCTACCGCGAGTGGGGCGCGCCGGACCCACCCGTCGAGCCGCGGGTGGAGGACGGCGGGCGGATCCCGAACGACCGCTCGGTCGATTGCGACGTGTGCGTGATCGGCACCGGCGCCGGCGGCGCGCCGCTCGCGAAGGAGCTCGCAGAGGGCGGCATGAGCGTCGTGATGCTCGAGGAGGGCAGGCACTTCACGACCGACGACTTCACGGCCCGGCCGCGCGAGATGTCGACGATCCTCTACCGCGACGCCGGCCAGGTCGTGACCGTCGGCAACACGCCGATCATCCTGCCGCTCGGCAAGGGCATCGGCGGCACGACGATGATCAATTCGGGCACGTGCTTCCGCACGCCGGAGCCGGTGCTCGAGATGTGGGGCGAGCGGTTCGGGCTCGACGGCCTGGCCGAGCTCGATCCCTACTTCCGCCGCGTCGAGCGAGAGCTGAACGTTGTGCAGGTGCCAGAGGACCGCGCCGGCCGCAACGCGCTGATCGCCAAGCGCGGTGCGGACGCATTGGGTGGAGGGGCGACTTCATCTGGCGCAACGCGCGCGGCTGCGTCGGCTCCGGCGTCTGCGGCTTCGGCTGCCCGACGTCCGCCAAGCAGCACGTCGGGCTTGAGCTACGTGCCGAGAGCGTGGGCCGCCGGGGCGACGACGTTCACCGAGTGCCGCGCCGAGCGGATCGAGCACGACGGCCGCCGCGCGCAGGCGGTGATCGCCACCGCCGCGGGCGGCGGACGAGTGCGCGTTACGTGCGCGCACGTCGTCGTCGCGTGCGGGGCGATCCACACGCCGGTCTTCCTCGCCAAGCAGGGCCTCGGCGGGCGCTCGGGCGAGCTCGGGCGCAACCTCGCGATCCATCCCGCGACGGCGGTGCGCGCGCTGTTCGACGAGGAGATCGACATGGCGAACGGCGTGCCGCAGTCGTACTTCATCGACGAGTTCGCGGACGAGGGGATCATGCTCGAGGGGGCCGCGGGGCCGCCGGACTACGCCGCGATGACATTCCCGTTCGCGGGCGAGAAGCACCGCGAGCTGATGCTCCAGTTCCGGAACATCGCTCAGTTCGGCCTGATGGTCTCCGACCTCTCACGGGGCCACGTGCGCGAGCGCGCCGGGCGTGTCGAGATCCGCTACGACCTGAACCGCGAGGACACCGCCACCTTCGCGCGGGGGATCGAGCGGCTGTGCGAGCTGTTCGTCGCCGCGGGGGCGCGCGCGATCTACCCGCCGGTCGCCGGCGTGCCCGAGATCCTCGGCGGCGACCTCGAGCCGCTGCGCCGTGCCGAGCTGAACGCACAGGACCTCGTCCTGATGGCGTTCCACCCGCTCGGCACCGCGCGCGCCGACGCGCGCCCGGATCACGGCGTCGTCACCGGCGATCTGCGCCTGCACGAGATGGAGAACGTGTGGGTGTCGGACGCGAGCGTGATTCCCAGCTCGATCGGCGTGAACCCGCAGATCACGATCATGGCGCTGGCGACGCGCCTGGCCTACCAGCTGCTGGACAAGCCGGCGCCGGACGACGAGCCCGAGCCCGAGTCGATCGCGAAGCCGCGGATAACGCAGCCGCACGCGCTCACGGCCTAGCGGGCGAGGTAGGGTCGGCTGACACCCGACGGAAGGACTGGCCATGAGCATCGTCGTCCGCTTCAGCCCGACGAATCTCACGGCCGAGCTGTACGACTCGACCACCAGCAAGCTCGAGGAGGCGGGGGTGGAGTTCCCGCCCGACGGCATGGACTACCACGTCTGCTTCGGCCAGAGTGGCGACCTACGCGTCAGCGAGATATGGGACTCACGCGAGCAGTTCGAGGCCTTCGGCGAGCGCCTGATGCCCGCGCTGGCCGATGCGGGCGTCGAGTTCTCCGGCGAGCCGGAGATCTTCGAGGTTCACGCCCTCGAGAAGCGCTAGGCGGTCCCGACAGGCTCGCTCGGGACGGCGGCGACCTCGTTGAAGTCGTGACCCGGCTCGAGCGGCTCTTCGTGGCGCCGCTTCCCGGTTCCTGCGGCCGCGATCAGCGAGAGCACGGCGGCGACCGCCGCGATCCCGAGCACGGTGGTGCGAGCGCTGCGCGGTATCCCGCGGCCCGCGGTGTAGGTGGCGCCGAAGTCGACGGCGTCGCACACGGCCGCTGCCGCGAGCCACGGCCGCGCGGAGCCGTCGTTGCGGACGGCCGCCTGCAGCCCGCCGGCTCCGAGCGTCAGGTCACGCGCGCCGACGGCGCGCGAAAGCAGCTGCGGCCCGGGCAACTTCGCCTGCTTGCCGATCCAGGCCTGGTCCATGATCTTCGGATCGGTCAGCAAGACGCAACTGAACGAAGTAGACGGAGAAGACCTGAACCAGGTGCCGCCGAGGCTGATCGCCGTATTGCTCGAGCCGCGCTGGTCGGCCACTCGCCGGGTCCGCCCTTGGGGTCGGCCGGACCTTCGAGCTCCTCGCGACGCATCGCCCGCCCGCGTCCGTCGGTCTGGGCGAGCGACTTGACCGTGACACGTCGTGCCCTTCCTCGTCTGGCGGAGCCGGACCGCGAAGCCGGCCCGGGCCATGGCGCCGTCGGCGGTGTCGACGTAGCGGTCCTCGAACTGCGACGCGCGCGGCCGCCGTCGTGCCGCTCGAACGCGCCGATCCGTCGGCCGCCAGGTACCGCTCCGCGGCGGCCAGGTCGACGACACGCGATACTTCAGCTCGACCTCGACGGGAGGTGGCGCGGCCACGGCTCGACGGTGTCGGTCATGCCCGCGGGTCCAGCGAGCCGGCGCCGGCGCCGGGCCGGTGCGGCGCGCGAGCGACCTGCCCTGCGCGAGGGCGTCCTCCTTGAGCATCTCGAACGTGTCGATCGTCCCCGGCCGTCCCTTGATCTCCTCGGTCCGGACCCAGGACGCATCCGGCTGGAGCTGCCACGAGCGCCGGTCGTCGGCGAGCATGCACTCGATGATCTCCGCCAGGCGCGCCTGCGCTCGTGGTCCTCGACCGGCACGACGCCTCGACGCGCCGGTCGAGGTTGCGGTCCATCAGGTCCGCCGAGCCGATGTACCACTCGCGCGTCGCCGCCGTTCTCGAAGCCCCAGATCCGCGAGTGCTCGAGGAACTCGCCGACGATCGAGCGGACGCGGATCCGCTCCGAGACGCCGGGCACGCCCGGGCTGGAGCGAGCAGACGCCGCGGACGATGAGATCGATGTCGACGCCGGCCTCGACGCGCGGTAGAGCGCCTCGATGACGGCGACGTCGACGATCGCGTTGATCTTGAGCACGATCCGCGCCGGCGCGCCCGGCCGGCGCGTGCGCCGATCTCGCGATCGACGAGCTCGAGGAACCGCGCTGCGCAGGCTGTGCGGCGCGACGAGCAGCCGCCGGAACGTCCGCTGGCGCGACAGCCCGGTCAGGACGTTGAACAGGTCGGTGACGTCGGCGCCGATCTCGGGGCGGCAGGTCAGCAGCCCGAGGTCGGTGTACAGGCGGGCGGTCTTGGGGTTGTAGTTGCCGGTCCCGATGTGGACGTAGCGGCGCAGCCCGGATCCCTCGCGGCGGACGACGAGCGCCATCTTCGAGTGGGTCTTGAGCCCGACCAGGCCGTAGACGACGTGGGCGCCGGCCCGCTCGAGCTTGCGCGCCCAGACGATGTTCGCCTCCTCGTCGAAGCGGGCCTTGATCTCGACCAGGACGACGACCTGCTTGCCGCGCTCGGCGGCCCGGATGAGCGACTGGACGATCGGCGAGTCGCCCGACGTCCGGTAGAGCGTCAGCTTGATCGTCAGGACGTCCGGGTCGTCGGCGGCCTGGGTGATGAACCGCTCGACCGACGCCGCGAACGACTCGTACGGGTGGTGGACCAGGATGTCGCCGGCGCGGATCGCGGCGAACACGTCGGCGGGCTCGTCCTCGTCGGGCGGGATCAGGCGTGGCGGCGTGACCGGCGTCCACGGCGGGAGCTTGAGGTCGGGCCGGTCGAGGTCGGCGATCGCCCACAGCCCGGTCAGGTCGAGCATCCCGCTGACCTCGTAGCAGTCGTCCTCGGCTCGAGGCCGAGCCCGCGCAGCAGCAGGGTCCGCGTCGCCGGCCGGCATCGACCGCTCGACCTCGAGCCGGACCGCCTCGCCGAACCGGCGCCGGCGGAGCTCCTCCTCGATCGCGAGGAGGAGGTCGTCGGCCTCGTCCTCCTCGATCGTCGAAGTCGGCGTTGCGGGTGACCCGGAAGAGGTGGTGCTCGAGGACCTCCATGCCGGAGAACAGCGCGTCGAGGTTGGCCTCGATGACCTGGTCGATGCAGGACGAAGCGGGACGGCTCGACCTCGATCAGGCGCGGCAGGATCTGCGGGCACCTTGACCCGGGCGAAGCCGCGCTCGCCGGTCTCCGGATCGCGCAGGCCGACCGCGATCGACAGGCTGAGCGTCGAGATGTACGGGAACGGGTGCCCGGGATCGACCGCGAGCGGCGTCAGGACCGGGAAGATCTCGTCGAGGAAGCGCTGGCGGAGGGCCTCGTGGTGCTCGGGGATCGCGGCGTAGTCGACGAGCTCGATGCCCTCGGCGGCGAGCGTCCGCCGGACGTCGACGAAGATCGCCGATGCTCGGCGACGAGCTCGAGGACGCGGGCTCGCGGCGGCGGCGAGCTGCTCGTCGGCGGTCCGGCCGTCGGGCGAGCGGGCGACCTTGCCGGCCTCGACCTGCTGGCGCAGGCCGGCGACGCGGACCTGGAAGAACTCGTCGAGGTTGCCGGCGAAGATCGCCAGGAACTTGACCCGCTCGAGCAGCGGGTTGCGCTCGTCGCGGGCCTCGTGCAGGACGCGCGCGTTGAACTCGAGCCACGACAGCTCGCGGTTGAGGTACGGGAAGGTCGGCCTGGGTCGCGGGCCGTACGCCGGGCGCGCGGCGGCGACGGCCGGACGCGGCGGGACCGGTCGCGGTACCCCTGGACGGATCGCGGCCATCGGCTGCGGTCGAGCGCTCCTGAGGGTCGATGACGTGGCCGGCCGATGACGGACGCGTACCCCGGCCGGCGAGGATACGCACCGCAGGTCGCCCGGTCGAGGCCCTCAGCGCTCGGCGACGTACCGCCGCTCGCCGGTCGCGGGATCGATGCCAGACGCGCATCCGGTGGCCGGTCGTCGGGTCCATGAAGACCTCGTCGGTCCGCCGGAACCGCGGCTCGAGCGGCGTCGCCGGGCGGCTCGCCGCCGCCGGGCCGGTCGGGGCCCGGAGCGGTCCGATCGCATCGGAGCGGTAGCGCATCCGCTCGATCAGCGGCGCCGACGACCAGCGCCAGCGCCGACCAGAGCACGGTCCAGATCCCGACGACCGTCCGCCGAGCCGCCGGGCGGCGATGAGCCAGAGCCCGAGCAGCGAGGACCGCCAGCCCGCTGACGATGACGACAGACCGCGGCGAGGCTCAGTCCGACGCTCATTCGACTGGACGTGCCGGCCGGGGCGCGCGACGCGCCGCCGTCCGGCTCGACGACGACCGCCGTGCCGTAGGCCACGATCTCGCTCATCGTCCCCGACAGCTCGGAGCTGTCGAAGCGCATCGAGATGATCGCGTTCGCGCCCGAGCAGCGTGGCGTTCTTGACGAGCCGGTCGAGCGCCTGGCGGCGGGTGTCCTCGAGCAGGCTCGTGTACTCGTGGATCTCGCCGCCGCCGAGCGAGCGGAGCTCGGCCATGAGGTTGCCGCCGAGCCCGCGGCTGCGGACGACGAGCCCGAACACCATGCCCTTGGTCTCGACGATGCGGTGGCCGGCGAGGAACGGGGTCGTGACGACGATCATGCGTGCTCCTCGTGGCGGTCGGCGTGTCGTGACCGCGGCTGGCGCGCTCGCCGGCCGCGGCGCGGCCGGCACTCGGCGCACGGGCAGCGCTCGCGCAGCAGGGTGAAGGTGTAGTAGCCGGTGTGGTGGCCGTCGCCCCAGGCCGGGGCGATCGCGTAGTCGCCGACCAGCGGACGTCGACCAGCCGGGTCTGCTCGGCGGTGAGCGTCGGGTGCGCTGTCGAGCCAGCCCGGCATCCCGGCCTCGCCGCGGCAGTAGGCGCACGGGCACAGCCAGCGCAGCGCGTGAGGTCGTAGCCCGTCGCGTGGCCGTCGGGCCACTCGATCGAGAGCCGTCCGGCGCCCGGTCGGCGTGGATCGCGTCGGCGTGACCTGGTCGGCGGGCGTCGATGGGTGTGCATCCACTCGATCGTACCCGTTTGCGAGAAGATGGCATCGGATGGATGAGGACGGTCGCGATCCGCTGCGAGCCCCGTTCGCACACCCATACGACGACGTCGCCCGATCCCTGCTCGTCGACCCGGCGATCGGCCTGTCCGGGTCCGAGGCCGGCCGCCGCGCCGCCGACGCCGGTCCGAACGAGCTCGAGGCCTTCAAGCGCGAGCCCGTGCTCGCGATGGTCTTCGATGCGGTCACCGAGCCCTTCGTGCTCGCTGCTCGTCGTCGCCGGGCGTCCTGGCCATCCTCCTCGGTGAGGTCCGCGACGGGCTGCTCGATCCTGGCTCGGCCTCGTCCCGATCGTCGGCGCCGACGTCGTCACCGAGTACCGCGGTGAGCGCGCCCTCGAGGCGCTTCGCGACGCCTCGCGCGCCGGCCGCCCGTGTCCGTCGCGACGGGCGCGTCGTCGAGATCGCCCGCGGCGGCGCCTGGTCCCCGGCGACGTCGTCCTCCTCCAGGTCGGCGACGTCGTGCCGGCGGACCTCCGCCTCATCCGCGTCCGGAGCGCCTCCTCCTCGACCGCAGCATCCTGACCGGCGAGTCCGCTCCCGGAGGCGGGGAGTGTCGAGCCGGACGTCAACGCGGCGCCCCCGCTCGACCGCCGCATTCGATCGCGTATTCGGGTACGAGCGTCGTCGGCGGGCGCGGCGAAGGGCGTCGTCGTGGCCACCGGCCCGGCGACCGAGTTCGGCCGGATCGCGGGCGAGCCTGGCGACGCGCGGAGCGGCGCCGCTCGCCGCTGCAGCGCGAGCTCGATCGGCTCGTGCGCATCCTGCTCGTCGTCGCGGTCGGGCTCATCGCGATCACCATCGGGCTCGGTTTCGCTGCGCGGGAACCCGCTCGGCGAGAACCTGCTGGCGGGCATCTCGGCCGCGATCGCCGCCATCCCCGAGGAGCCGCCGGTCCTGCTCGCGGTCGATCCTCGGCCTCGGCGCCTACCGGCTGCTGCGCCGCGGCGTGCTCGTCCGTCGGCTCAACGCCGAGGAGACGCTCGGCGCGGTCGACCTGATCATCACCGACAAGACCGGACGCTGACCGCAGAACCGGCTGGTCGTCGCCTCCGTCGCGACACCGGACGGCGCCGGTCGACCGAGCCCGACGAGCCGGCTCGCGCGTGCTGCGCGGAGGCGCTTCGCGCCGAAGACGACGCCTGGGCTGGGCGAGCGCGGGTCGGCCGCCGGGCTCGTTCACGCGGGCGCTGCGCGACGCGCCGTCGAGGCGGCCGGCGGCGACGCGTGCCCTCGATCCCGGCGACCTCGTCGAGCGCGAGCCGTCCGACGGATGACCGGCCGTACTCGGCACGCGCAGCCGTCGCGACGGCCGCGTGGAGGAGCTGGCGCTCGGGGCGCCCGAGGCGGTGCTGCCCATGCTCGCCGGCCGGCGCGAGCGCTGGCGACCCGACGCGTGGCACGAGCCGTCGTCGAGGAGCCGCGCCGCCGCGGGCGAGCGGCGTCGTCGGCGCTCGCCGGCCGGATCGACGACGGGCCGTGGGCGCATGCGGGCGCTCGCTCGGCTTCGCGGACCCGATCCGGCGCGGGGATCCGCGAGGCGCATGGCGACGGCGCGCGGCGCCGGGATCCAGGTCGTCGTCGTCACCGGCGACCATCCACGCGACGGCGGCGGCCATCGCCGCGCAGGCGGGCCTCGACGACCAGCGGATCGTGCACCGGCGACGGAGCTGGCGCGCGTGGGACGACGAGCGGCTGGCGCGCGAGCTGCCGGCGACTCTGCGCGGTCGTGGCGCGGTCCACGCCCGACCAGAAGCGTGCGGCTCGTCGACGCCGCCCGGCGGCGGGTCGGCTCGTCGCGGTCACGGGCGACGGCGTCAATGACGCACCGGCGCTCCACGGCGCCGATGTCGCGGTCGCGATGGGCAGCGGCACCGCGGTCGCCAAGGAGGCCTCCGACCTCGTCCTCGGTGACGACTCGTTCGCGACGCTGATGTACGGCCTGGCGGAGGGTCGGCGGATCGTCGACAACGTCCAGAAGGGCCTCGTCTTCCTCTTCTCGACCCACGTCGCGCTTGCTCGGCTTCATCCTCATCGCGACGATCTCCGGCGTTCAGCCAGGCCCTCCTGCCGATCCAGATCCTGTGGCTGGAGCTGTTCATCGACCTCGTCGACGTCGGTCGCGTTCGAGCGCGAGCCGCCCGAGCCGGACCTCATGACCCGGCCACCGCGGCCACGCCGGCCGGCCCCTGCTGACGCAGTGGCCTCCTGGCGCGGATCGCGCGTCGCGGGCGGCTTCAGTGCGGTCGCGGCGCTTGTGGCGTCATGATCGGCCAGCGGCGCCGGCTTCGAGCACGGCCGCTGGCTGGCGTTCACGACGCTCGTCGCTGCCCAAGCGCGTCCGGGCGTACGCGAACCGCAGCCTGCGGAGCCCTTCCATCGCCTGCCGCTTAACCGCTTCCTGCTGGTCGTGGGCCTGCTCGTCGTCGTCATCCAGGCCCTCATCCCGTATGTGCCGGCGCTCGCCGAGGCCTTCCGGGCGACGCCGCTCGATGGCTCCGAGTGGGCCCTCGTCGCCGCCATCGCCCTTGCCCCGGCCCTCCTCGCCGAGCTCGTCCGGACCACGACGGGACGCGCCTGGGTCGCGTGACCGCCGCTGCGCCGTGCCGTCACCGCGGCCGACCGGGACCATCGGCTCACGGCGCATCTCGGGTTCCGCGGCATGCTCGCCTTGTGAGCCTCGAGATCGATCACGTCACGAAGCGTTTCGGCGACGACCGTCGCCCTCGACGGGCTGGCCTTCGAGGTCGGCCGCGGCGAGGTCTTCGGATTCCTCGGCGCCAACGGCGCGGGCAAGACGACCACGATGCGGATCTGCCTCGGGATCCTCGCACGCCGACGCCGGCGAGATCCGCTGGGACGGCCGCCAGACGGCGGACGCTGCCGCGGCGGACGTGGGGCTACCTGCCGGAGGAGCGCGGCCTGTATCCACGGATGGGCGTCCTCGACCAGCTCGTCTACTTCGGTTCGCTGTACGGCGACCCGCCCGACCGGGCGCGCCGCGAGGCGCTCGCCTGGCTCGACGCGCTTCCGCATCCCGGACTACGCCGACCGGCGGGCCGAGGAGCTGTCGAAGGGCAACCAGCAGAAGGTCCAGTTCATCGCCGCGGTCCTGCACGGCCCCGAGGTGCTGCTGATGGACGAGCCCTTCACCGGGCTCGATCCGGTCAACCTCGTCCTGCTGCGCGAGGCGTTCATCGAGCTGCGCGACCGCGGGCCGGACGCTCATCTTCTCGACCCACCAGATGGAAGCGGCCGAGGCCCTGTGCGAATCGGTGGCGATCGTCGACCGCGGGCGGCTCGTGGCGGGCGGCCGCTCGCGCGACCTCAAGCGGGCCAGCGGCGCGCCGGACGGTCCGCCTCGGCGTCGACGGCGAGTCCGGCGCCGGCCTGGCTGGCCGAGCTCGCCCGGCGTCGCGGCCGTCCGGCCCGACGCCGGGCCGCCGAGCTCGAGCTGCTGCCCGGCGCGAACCGCGCGCGGTCCTGGCCGCGGCTCGTGGCGCGGGGCGCGCCCGTGAGCCACTTCGAGCTCGCCGAGCCGAGCCTCGAGGCGATGTTCATCGAGCATGTCGGGCGCCCGGCCGACGACGACACCACGCTGGCGTCCGCGTGGCGCCAGCGCACCCGTCGGGGACATCGCCTGATGGCGCGCCGCGACCCGCTCCTGCCGAACGCCGGGATCGTCGCCCGCCGCGAGTACCGCGACCGGGTCCGCAGCCCGCTGTTCTTCGCGTCTCGACGATCATCCTGATGGGGCTCGCGCTGGTCGTCGCGCTCGCCCCGATCGGGATCCGCTACCTGGACCGTCAGACGGTCACCCGCATCGCGGTCGTCGACCGACGACGAAGACCTGGCGCCGCGGGCCATCGCCGTGTCGCGGACAGCCTGCTCAACATCGTGCCCCAGGGCGTGGACGCCGGCGACCTGGAAGCAGCCGTTCGATCGTCGAGCGCGCGACCGACGCCGAGTCGGCCGCCGCGACGCTGTCGCGAGCGGCGACGATCGGCGGGGTCATGATCGTCGAGCGACTGCCCAGACGGCCAGATCGACGTCGTCTATCGCGACGAACGGGCCGGCCGACAGCGTCCGCAGCCCAGCTCGTCGGGTTCGCGGCCCTGGGCCTCGGCGATCGTCGACTGGACGTCGGCCCTGCCCGAGGACTCCCAGCTCGGCGCGTTCCAGCCGCCGAGTTCAGGATCGAGTCGCCAACGTCGCCGACCGAGGGCGGACGTGCGCTCGACGCCGGCAGGCGTCGCCAGCCGCGCCTTCCTCGGCATCGTGTTCGTCATCCTGCTGTTCATCACGGTCGTCATCTACGGGATGTGGGTCGCGACGGGCGTCGCGGCCGAGAAGAGCAGCCGGGTCATGGAGCTGATGATCAGCGCCGCGTCGCCGCGCCAGATGCTGACCGGCAAGGTGGTCGGGATCGGCGCCGCCGGGCTGACCCAGTACGTCGCGATCGCCGTGCCGGCGCTCGTCCTCCTCGCGTTCCAGGACCGGATCGCCGAGGCGGTCCTCGGGCCGGGCTGGGCCGACGGGCGCGCCGCCGGTCGGCCTGACCCTGGGCTGCTCGCTCGGGTACGGCGTCTTCTTCCTGCTCGGGTTCACGCTGTTCGCGCTGATCTATGCGTCGATGGGCTCGTTCGTCAGCCGGCCCGGATGACCTGCAGACCCTGTCGCTGCCGCTAGCCTCGTCGCCGATCGCCGGCTACCTGTCCGCGATCGTGGCGCTCGGCGGCGGCGGCGGGACGTGGATCGCGATCGCGTCGTTCCTGCCGCCGTTCAGCCCGTTCGTGATGCTCGCCCGGCTGATGGTCGGCGCCGTCCAGCCGTGGCAGGTCGCGCTGTCGATCGGGCTGCTCGTGGCGGCGATCGTGGTCGTGGCGATGGTCGCGACCCGGATGTACGCGGCCGGCGTGCTGCTGTACGGCCAGCGTCCGGGGATCCGGGCGTTCATCGCGGCGGCGCGCGCGCGCGGCGCTGAGTCGCCCGGCCTACGCCTCGTCGTCGAGGGGCAGTCGGCTGATCAGCGCCAGGACCGGCGCGGTCGCCGCGGTCGGTGCGGCCGGCGGTCCTCGGCTCCGCCTCGACGACGGGACTCTCCGGCTGGCCGCCGGGATGAACCGCCACAGCCGGCTGCGGACGCCCGGGCAGGTAGGGGCCCTGCCGCTGGCGGGCCAGCATCCCGGCGATGCCCTGGGCCACGACCGCATCGAACAGCGCGATGCCCTCCGTCGCGATCGCCGGCACCGCGACGACCTCGTCGCCCGGCCGGAGGACCCGCCGCAGCGCCTCGCGTCGTCGGACGAGCGGCTGCGACAGCAGCGACCGCCCGTCGAGATGGAGCAGGTCGAAGGCGAGGAACGCGGCCGGCCGGCCGGCCTCGCCGGCGAGTCGCCGCTCCAGCTCCGCGGTATCGGCCCGGCCGTGCGGCGTCGACGACGACCAGCTCCCCGTCGAGGATCGCCGACCGTGCGGCGACCCGGACGGCCAGTGCCGGCCAGCTCGGGGAGCGCCGCGGTGAGGTCGCGCCCGTCGGCGTCGCGATCCGACCTCGCCGCTCCCGGCCGCGTCGGCCGGGCCGATCGACACGAGCGCCCGCGTCGCCGCCCCACCACGGCTCGAACAGGTGCTCGTCCGAGTCGAACGGCGCCGGCAGCGGGCGCGGCGAGCATCGGCCGCAGGTCCGGCAGATCGGGCAGCCGGTCGGCCTCGAGGCGCAGCGAGAGCTGGTCGGCCATCGTCGGCCGATGGTAGCCCGCTAGACTTCGGTCGTCCCGACTGCCCGGAGGTTCCCGTGCCGCGTCCGCCCCGCCCCGACGACCTGTATCCGGCTCCGGATCGCCGACCGAGCCGCGCCTGTCGCCCGACGGCCGGCTCGCGGTCGTCACGCTCCAGACGGTCGCGCCCGGGCTTCGATGGCTATCGCCAGCGCCCTGTGGCTCGTCCCGACCGACGGGTCGGCGGCGAGCCCGCCAGCTGACGCATCGGTGCGCGCACGACCGGCATCCGCGCTTCTCGCCGGACGGCCGGACGCTCGCGTTCATCTCGGACCGCCGCTCCGATCGTCGAGGAGGAGCCTCGATCGCCGCGCCGATCGATCGAAGCGACCGCGAGGACGGCACCAGGTCCACCTGCTGCCGCTCGACGGCGGCGAAGCGCGGCGCCTCACCGACCTGCCGCGCGGCGTCGAGGCTTCGAATGGTCGCCCGACGGGACGCGGCTCGTCGTCGTCAGCACCTCGCGCGGCGCGACCGCCAGGAGGACGAGCGCCGCGCGGGCTCGAGCGAACGCCCGACCGCGAGGCGCCGCCGCGCGTCCGACTACCGCTTCATCGACCGGCTCGACTACATGCTCAACGGGACCGGGTTCATCTACGACCGGGTCCGCACCTCTGGCTGGTCGACGTCGCGACCGGCGAGGCGACGCCGCCTGACCGACGGCCCGGCTGCCGGACACCGAGCCGGCGTGGTCGCCCGACGGCACGCGGATCGCCTTCGCGTCGAACCGCCATCGCGACGCCGACCTGCGTCTCCAGCCGACCGGAATCCACGTCGTCGACGTCGAGACCGGTGCGGTCACGGCCGTCACCGCGCGGTCCGCGCTCGGTCTTCGCCAGCCCGACGTGGCTGCCCGACGGCCGGACGATCGCGGCGCTCGGGCATCGGTTCGAGGGCCGGAGCCGGCAGCCGCAACGACATCTGGCTGTTCGCGGCGGACGGATCGGACGCGACGCCGAACGGCGGCCGGAACCTGTCGGCGACGCCACGACCTGATGCCGGGCTCGGCGATGAACAGCGACGTCACGCGCGGCGAGGAGACCCGCCTGTCCCGTCGCGCCGACGGGGCGCTGGCTCCACGTTCACGGCCCCGATCGACGGGCGCCTACGAGCTGTGGCGCATCGCCGTCGGCCGACGGCCGGCTCGAGCGGATGACGGACGGGCCGCCACTACATCTCGGCGTGGCGACCGCGGTCACGGCGCGCGGGTCGGCGCGTCGGCTGCGCGATCGCCTACCTGCGGTCGACGCCGACCGAGCCGCCCGACCTGTGGCTCCGCGACGGCGTGCCGGTCGAACCCGCGACCGGTCTGACCACGTTCAACGACGACGTGCTCGCGACCTCGCGCTCGCGCGAGCCGCAGCGAGCGCCACGTCACCGTCGACGGTCGCGACATCCAGGGCTGGTTCATCCCGCGGCCGGCGACGGAGCCGGCGCGCGCGCCGCTCGTCGACCGAGATCCACGGCGGCCCGCACACGCTCTACGGCTGGTCGCCGATCTGGGAGTTCCAGATCCTCGCCGCGGCCGGGATCGGCGTCTTCTACTGCAACCCGCGCGGCTCCGAGGGCTACGGCGAGGCGTTCAACGACGCCAACCATCCGCGACTGGGGCCCGGGCCCGATGCGCGACGTGCTGGCCGGGGTCGACGCCCTCGTCGCCGACGGCCTGGCCGACCCGGATCGCCTCGGCGTGACCGGCGGCTCGTACGGCGGCTACCTCACGAACTGGATCGTCGGCCCACGACCAGCGGTTCCGGGCGGCGATGACCTGCCGCTGCGTCAGCGACATGGGCGATGCTGTTCCTGACCGGCGACATCAGCGGCGGCGACTGGGCCAAGCTCGAGTTCGACGTGACGCCGTGGGACGACCCGGCCTACTTCCGCGAGATCTCGCCGATCACCTACGCCGACCGGATCCAGACGCCGCTGCTCATCCAGCACTCGCGAGCGCGACCTGCGGACGACGATCGGCCAGGCCGAGGCGCTGTTCACGGTCCTGCGGTCGCTCAAGCAGCCGGTCCGGCTCCTGCGCGTCCCGGAGGAGACCCACGAGCTGACCCGCTCGGGGACGCCGTACCGCCGGGTCGAGAACCTCGAGATCGTAGTGGGCTGGTTCCGGCACTTCCTGGTCGACGGCAAGCGCGGCCTGCCGCCGCTCCCCAAGGTCCGCGGCGGCCGCTAGGTCCGGCGCGGTCGCAGGCTGCCTCCCGGCTGACCTATCGGCGGCATCACCGGGGCCGCGGGACTAGGTGGATCCGTGCGTTTCGGCCAAGCCCGTTCATCGCGGGCGGTCGGCGACGGAAGGTTTGGTCAGGCCCCGTCCTCGGCGGAGAGGTCCTTGTCCTCCATCTCCCAGGCGTGGTCGAGCGTGTGGTAGGCGGAGTGGCGGATGAGGAACGGCAGCGTCCACGACCGCATGCGCCGCTCGACCTCGCCGGCGTTGTACGCGCGCATCGCCGCGACGTAGTCCTTCCGATGCTGCCGCAGGCCGTCCGGGGTCAGCGCCGCCTCCTCCGGGATCCGCAACCCGACCTGCTTCGCGAAGTCCTCGCTCTCGTTGCGGATGGTGTGGCGGATGATCCGGTCGCGGTCGCGCCCTCCCCCGCGCGGACCCTTGCGCATCTCCGGCGAGACCCGCGCCGCGACGCCGTCGAAGAACGCCCAGCAGGCCCGCAGCAGCGTGATCTTGCGCTCGAGCTCCGCCTCGCTCCATCGGACCGTGCTCGGTCGCCGATGGCGAGAAGGAGATGCCCCAGAAGTCGGTCGAGCCCGTCCCGACCCGGTCCTCGACGATCTCGAGGGGCCCGGCGGCATCGAACTCGCGCGCCATCCCGGCGAGGTCCGCGACCGGCCGATAGCGCTCCCGATACGACTCGAGCGTCTCCAGGGCGAGCTCGGCGCTCTTCGCGCCGCGGCTCCATCCTGGCCAGTCGACGGCGAAGGCCACGGCCCGCTTGCCCTTGGGCCCGCGTTCGATGACCGTGCGGACTGGCATGGCTCAGTATCGCACTACGACGCTCGGAGCCGAGTCAGCCCACAGCCCGACTCAGATGCGCTACGCCCCGAACGTCCTCCACTGTCCCTGAGATGACCCCTCGACGGCGCCGTCGACGACCTTGATGGCCGTCTGTCTCGTCGATGGCGTAGGCCGGGACGCCGATGTCGGCGGCCCATCGCTCGGCGTCGGCCAGGGTGTTCGTCGGGAACGCGTCCAGGTGCGGGAAGATCGAGAAGTCGACGACCCCCAGCGTCCGGTCGTCCGGCGCCGAGGGCCACTCGACGAAGTACGCGCCGATCCGCGGCGTCATCACCATGCTTCCGGCGCTCACCCCCACCCAGACCGTGTCGGGCAGTGACGGCAGCAGGTCGGCCAGCCCGGACTCCCGCATCCAGTGGCACAGGTACGTCGCGTCGCCGCCGTCGACCAGGAGCGCGTCGGCCTCCCGGACCCAGGGCACCCATCGCTCCGCGTCGATGGTGGGTAGTGCGGTGAGCTCGAGGACACCGAGCGACGCCCAGCCCAGGCCGGTGAAGTGCTGCCACGTCGGGCTCAGCGGCCACCAAGCCCCGCACCGACGTCGGACCGCACATCGGGTGCCCCCACTGCGCCGTCGGGACGCAGAGGCGTGGCTCTCGGCGATCGGCTTGCCGAGAGCTGCACGAGCGCCGAGTGGATGCTCGGGTTCGTGACGCCGCCCGACGTGAGCAAGAGCTTCAAGGTGCCTCCTCGGCGGTCGGGCGGACTTTGGACGTGCGTCGGATCGCAAGTATCCCCGCCATCGACCCAGCTTGACATTCGATACAACACGATATATCGTGATAGTGCGCAATGAAGCGCGAACTTACAACCAGCTCGAAAGGAGCACCCACCCTTGTCCTTCGGACATCCCACCCACTCGTCGATCCGCGGCATGCGCCGCCATCGACACAACGACGCGCCCGGCCATGACGGCGAGGGCGCCCATCCCCATGGCCACGGCCGCGGCCGGCATCGCGGCGATCACGCCGAGCGGCCGCGCGGCCTCCGACCCCAGGCCCGTCGAGGCGCCCTGCGCGCGGCGATCCTGAGCCTCCTGGCCGAACGGCCGATGCACGGGTACCAGGTCATGCAGGAGCTCGAGGCCCGCAGCGGCGGCCGCTGGCGCCCGAGCGCGGGCTCCGTCTATCCGACTCTCCAGCAGCTCGAGGACGAGCAGCTCGTGAGCGTCGACGAGATCGACGGTCGCCGAACGTTCCAGCTGACCGACGCCGGCCGTAGCGCCGCGGCGACCAATCCCCGCCCAGACCGGTGACGGCGCCTGGACCGGTGGCCGCGAACGCGACGGCGACCTGCGCGGGCTCACGCGCGAGCTCGGCATCGCCGCCATGCAGGTCACTCGGGTCGGCTCGCCGGCCACCATCGAGGCGGCCGCGACGATCCTGAGCGACGCCCGGCGCAGCCTGTACCGGCTGCTCGCCGACGACGCCCAGACGTCGGACACCGACGCCCCGACCTGACCAACGGCCGGCGGGCATCGCTCGCCGGCCAGCCACCGCTGGCGCTCGCGAACGAGCGGTGTATCCTCTCGCTCCCATGACTGCCACGAGACGCCCCGACAGCCCTGCCCGCGAGCGCGCGAACGAGCTTGTCCGTGCGTGGGATCGGCGCCCCGGACCGCTCGGGAATCTGCTCGGCCGGGTGACGTCGGTCGACCAGGTCGGCGTCGAGGAGCGGGTCGACGCGCTCAAGCGGCGGTCGATCAAGAAGGCGTCGAAGATGTGGGCGCTCGACCTGGCGATCCGGATGATCGACCTGACCACGCTCGAAGGGAAGGACACGCCCGGCAAGGTCCGGGCGCTGTGCTTCAAGGCGTGCGCCCGCAGCCGGGCGACCCGACGATCCCGTCCGTCGCGGCGGTCTGCGTCTACCCGGCCCTGGTCGCCGAGGCGAAGGACGCGCTGCAGCGGCCGACCGTCAAGGTCGCCAGCGTCGCGACCGGCTTCCCGTCGGGCCAGACTTCCGCGACATCAAGCTCGCCGAGACCCGCGCCGCCGTCGAGGCCGGCGCCGACGAGATCGACATGGTCATCGACCGCGGGCCTTCCTGTCCGGCGACTACGCCGACGTCTTCGACGAGATCGTCGACGTCAAGGAGGCCTCCGGCGAGGCGCACCTCAAGGTCATCCTCGAGACCGGCGAGCTCGAGACGTACGACAACGTCCGCCGCGCCAGCGTCCTCGCGATGGCCGCCGGCGCCGACTTCATCAAGACGTCGACCGGCAAAGTCACGCCGGCCGCGACGCTGCCGGTCACGCTCGTCATGCTCGAAGCGATCCGCGACTTCGAGCGCGCGACCGGCCGCCAGGTCGGCATGAAGCCCGCCGGCGGGATCCGCACGGCCAAGGAGGCGATCCAGTACCTCGTCGTCCTGTACGAGACCCTCGGGCCGCGCTGGATGTCGCCGGACTGGTTCCGGTTCGGGGCCTCGTCGTTGCTCAACGACGTGCTGATGCAGATCGAGTTCCAGCGCTCCGGCCGCTACTCCGATCCGGACGACTTCACGCTGGACTGAGCCCAGGGACTGGTCACGCCGGCGCCATGCGATGCCTGACCTTCACGTTAACGTTAAGGTTGTGGTAGCGTTGGGGGGAGATGACCCTGCCCACGCCCACTGACGCCGCGCCCGACGCTGCCGGCCGCCCCGCTCCTCGGATCCAGGAGGTCGCCGCCGAGACCGGCCTGACGACCCGCGCGATCCGCTACTACGAAGAGATCGGGCTCCTCGAGCCGGCCGCGCGATCGGATGGCGCCTATCGCCTGTACGACGCGAGCGACCTCGAGCGCCTGCGGTTCATCAAGAGCCTGCGCGACGATGCCGGGTTCTCCCTGGCGCAGATCGGCCAGCTGCTCGAGGACGAACCGCCCGCGAGCGCAACCGCGAGCGGCTCAAGACGACCCAGGACCCCGACGAGCGGCGGTCGCTGATCCTCGATGCGCGAGCCCGGGTCGAGGTCAGATCGCGACCCTCGAGGCCAAGGCCGCGCGTCTCGCGACGATGATCGCCGAGGCGAGAGACGCGCCGGCCCACACCTCGACCAGCACCTCGCCGAGCTCGACGGCGGCCCGCCGCCGCACCCGGAGCGCGCGAGCCGTGATCCGGCGCGATCCTTCGGCCATGCGGCCGCGGCGACGCGCGAGCGCGGCACGACGCGCATTCCGCCATCGCAACTACCGGCTGTTCTTCGGCGGCCAGGCCGTCTCGCTCGTCGGGACGTGGATGCAGCAGGTCGCCCAGGCGTGGCTCGTCCTCGAGCTGACCGGCGACCCGATCTGGCTCGGCATCGTGGCCGCGGCCCAGTTCATGCCGGTCATGATCCTGGGCCTGTTCGCCGGCGTCGCCGCGGACGCCCTGCCCAAGCGCGCAGACCCTGGTCGGCACCCAGGTCGTGATGATGGTCCTCGCGCGTCGATCCTCGCCGTCCTGACGATCACCGGCCTCGTCGAGGTCTGGATGATCCTGATCCTGGCGATCCTGCTCGGGCTGCGCCAACGCGGTCGACATGCCCGTCCGCCAGTCCTTCGCCATCGAGCTGGTCGGTCGCGAGGACGTCGGCAACGCCGTCGCGCTCAACTCGGCGATGTTCAACGGCGCCCGCGGATCATCGGACCGGCCCTCGCCGGCCTGACGATCGGCGCGTTCGGCGTCGGCGCCGCCTTCGTCGATCAACGCCTTCAGCTTCCTCGCGGTCATCGTCGCGCTCTGCTGATGCGTCGACGAGACGAGCTGCACGCCCACCGCGGATCGCTCGGCCCGGTCTCGGTCGAGCGCCGTCATGCGACGAACCTCGTCGAGGGCCTGCGCTACGTCCGCCACACGCCGGTCGTCCTGCTGGCCGTGCTCGTCGTGGGCGGCGTCGCGACGTTCGGCATGAACTTCAACGTCCTCATCCCGGCCTTCGCCGCGGACGACCTGGCACAGCGGCGCGGCCGGCTACGGGTTCCTCATGGCCGCGTCCGGTGTCGGCTCGCTCGTCGCCGCGCTGCGCGCTCGCGTTCCGGGCAAGCCGCGCGCCGAGCCGGCATCGCGACCGGCGCGATGATCCTGGGCATCGGCTCGGTCGCCCTGGCGGCGTTCACGGGCGTACGCCGGTCGCCGCTGCGTCCTCATGGTCCTCATCGGGCTACGGCGGCATCCCGATGGCCGCCACCGCCAACGCCACGATCCAGCTCGCCGTCCCCGACGACCTGCGCGGTCGGGTGATGAGCGTCTACACGACGATCTTCGCGAGCTCGGCCCCGGTCGGCGGCCTGCGATGGGCGCCATCGCGCTCGGCGTTCGGGGTCGCCGGTCGCGATCGCCATCGGTGGCGTCCTGTCCGGCCTGGTCGGGATCGCCGCCGGCCTGTGGCTCCGAGGCCAGCGTCAGACCCGTGAGCGCGCCCGCGATCGCATGATCGTCGTCGCGGGCGAGGCCCTCATCGACCTCATCCTGCACCCCGACCTCCGTCTGACCGCGGTCGCCGGCGGCGGTCCCTTCAATACGGCTCGGACGATCGGACGGCTCGGCGGCGAGGTCGCCTTCGTCGGACGGCTGTCCACGGATCGCTTCGGCGCGATGCTTCGAGACGAGCTCCAGGCGGACGGCGTGGACGTGACCCTGGCCGTCGACCGAGGCGCCCACCACCCTGGCCGTCGCCGAACTGGACGCGTCCGGCGCGGCAACCTACCGGTTCCACACCGCCGAGACGTCGGCACCGGGCCTGGGACTCGACGACGTCCTGGCCGCGGTCCGAGCGCGCCGGACGCCGTGCACATCGGCACGCTCGGCCTCGTCCTCGAGCCGATGGCGTCCGCCTTGGCGGCGGGCGTGGCCCGCTGGCCGACCCGACGCTCCTCATGGTGGATCCGAACTGCCGGCCCGCGGTCATCACGGACCGGGATGGATACCTCGCCCGCCTGGCGACGGTCCTGGCTCGAGCCGACGTCGTGAAGGTGAGCGGCGACGATCTGGCCTACCTGGCGCCGACGCGACCGGCGGTCGACGCGGCGCGGACCTGCTCGCCGCCCGCCCGAGCGTCGTCCTGCTGACCGACGGAGCCCGTCCGGTGTGGGCCTTCGGTCGCTCGTTCGAGGTGGAGTTCCCGGTGCCCGAGGTCGCCGTCGTGGACACCGTCGGGAGCGGCGACGCGTTCGGTGGCGCCTTCCTGGCCCGCTGGATCGAGCGGGTCTCGGGCGGGCCGAACTGGCCGACCCGGCCGCCGTGACGCGAGGCCGTGACTCGCGCCGTCGAAGTCGCGAGCCTGACCAGTCAACGAGCCGGTGCGGACCCGCCACACGTACCGACGCCGGCTGGCCCGTCCGTTGACTGGGCGCGTTCGCGGTCGGCGGGTACCCTGAGCCCGATGCGCATCCGCCGGCGACTCCTCGCTCCGCTCTTCCTGGCGTGCCTGGCCATCGCGGTCACCGCGACCGGCGCGGCGGCCTTGACCGTCCGCTACCCGACGCAGAGCCTCGGCGACCGGGGTTCCGAGTGCGGGCGATCCAGGCGCTGCTGATCTCGTTCGGCTACCCGATGACCTTCGACGGCGTCTTCGGGACGGCGACACGGTCCGGCGTGGTGGGGTTCCAGCAGACGCACGGCCTGAAGCCGACGGGTGTCGTGGACGACCTCACCTGGAACCGGATGCTCACGACGGTCGGCCCTGGGAGTGTCGGGATGCAGCAATACGTCTGTTCGAAGAGGTACACGACAGAA
>CAVVIK010000002.1:0-95546 GCA_963748315.1 uncultured Thermoleophilaceae bacterium | reverse complement strand
CGGCGTCGAGCTCGCCGGCCATCGTGTTGAACGACTCGGCGAGGTCCCGCAGCTCACGCGGACCGGACGGCTCGACGCGGCTGTCAAGGTCGCCCCCAGCGATCCTCCCGGTTGCGCCGACCAGGTCGTCGAGTGGGCGCCGCATCGACGCGACGAGCAGCGTGATCAGCGCAATCGCTCCGATGAGCGCGCCGGCCCCGGTGGCGACCGCGATGATCACCGACCGGCGGGTGTCGTCGTTCGCCTCGTCGCGTGCCTCCTGGCGCCGCGCCTCTTGGCGCGCTGACAGGTCGCGGCTCAGGGCGCGCGCCGTGAGCAGCGCGCTGCCGAGCGGGTCGGGGCCGTCCTCCTGGAGCGTGCCCGACTGCGCGATCTCGCGTGCCCGCTCCTGGGCGGCGATCCGGCGCTGGATGATGTCCGCGCTCTCAGGATCCGACTGGGCGAGCTGCCCAGCCGTCCGCGCCTCCTCCTCGAATGCCTCGCGCGCAAGCTCGCGCGCGCGCACCGCGCGCTCTCCCCGCCGCTCGAGGACCGCCGCCTCGAGCACGCCCGCGGTGAGGAGCCTTCCAGCCGACACCTGAAGGTCGTAGGAATCGGCCAGCTTGTCCTCGTAGTCCTGCCGCGCGTCGAAGATCCCGGCGACGGCGAAAGCCGAGATCGCGCCCAGAAGCAGGGTCACGCCGAGGAGCCCCACCCAGACGGCGCGCCCGATGGACACCTTCCGCATGGGGCTTACGATAAGGACCGTGGACCTTGTCCGGTCGTGGCTGGGACAGGCGTTGCGGGCAACCGGAGCGGCCGTCGTGGTGCCGGTGGCCATCATCGTCGCCCTCTTGCTGACGGCCGTCGGCGGCAGCGGCCTCGGCGGGCTCGGCGCGTTCTCGCAAGTCGTGTCCGGCCCGCGCGCCGCCGGCAGCGACCTGACCGTGGATGACGGCGACTCGGAGATCGGCAGTGCCGTGACCCAGCTGGCGGCTGGGGGCCCCGGCGCGCCCGTCACCCCGGGCGCCCCGAACACGCTCACGGGGCCCGGTGCCCCCGGTGGCGGCGGTGGGGGCGGCGAGGTCCCCGGTGGCACCCAGCCTCCGCCCGGCGGCGACGGGCCGGGCGGCGGCGGTCAGCCGACCCCGCCGCGGTGGTGGCGACGGCACGCCCGCGCCGCCAGCGCCCCCCGTGCCGGGACAACCCGGTGTCGTCGACGGCGTCGGCGAGGCGCTGCAGGACGCCACCGGCGGCACACCGGTAGTCGGACCGACGGTCGAGGACGCCGTCGACGGCCTGCTCGAGGTCTGCGGCCGGCTCGGCTGCCCCTAGTCCGAGCGGCCCTCCTTGAAGACCTCGACCGCGACCTCCTCGACCGGCAGCGGGATCGGCGGCTCCGGCTTTGCGGCGCGCACGCTGACGGCGGTCGCCCCATAGCGGTCGATCAGCCGGTCCGCAATCGACGAGCAGAGCGCCTCCAGCGTCTTGAACGAGCGCTCGGACGCCGCGAGCGCGACGTACTGGCAGACGTCGCCATAGTCGATCGTGTCCTCGACCTCGTCCGTGACGGTCGCCGCGCAGTCCTCGACGTCGAACGTGACGTCGAAGACGAGCCGCTGGCCAACTTCGCGCTCCGCCGCGCCCACGCCGTGGTGGGTGTAGAGCGACAGGCCGCGCACCTCGATCGTTACGACGGGTTCGAGGACGTCGTCTTCGTCGTCGTCGTTCACTCGCGGCCCAACGTAGCAGCGGCCACGGTGAGCGCCTCGGCCACCGGCGCGACGTCGTGGACGCGGAAGATCCGCGCGCCCCGCTCGAGCGCCATGACGTTCGTGGCGATCGTGCCCGGCAGTCGCTCCTTCTCGGGCTTGCCCGTCAGCTTGCCGAGGAAGCTCTTGCGCGACGTGCCCACCACGACCGGGCGCCCGAGCGCGACGATCTCGTCGAGCCGGCGGAGGAGCTCGAGGTTGTGCTCGAGCGTCTTGCCGAAGCCGATCCCGGGGTCGAGCCAGATCCGCTCCTCGCGCACGCCGGCCGCGGTTGCGAACTCCATGCGCTCCTCGAGGAAGGCCTTTACGTCGGCAACGACGTCGTCGTATCGCGGATCCTCCTGCATCGTCCGCGGCTCGCCGAGCATGTGCATCAGACAGCAGTCGGCGCCGGCCTCCGCCACGAGCTCAGCGAGCTCCGGCGCGAATCGGAACGCGGAGACGTCGTTGACGATCGACGCGCCGGCTGCGAGCGCCCGCGAGGCGACCTCCGTCTTCGTCGTGTCGATCGAGATCCGCGCGTCGCCATCCGCCAGCGCCTCGATCACCGGCAGGACGCGGCGAAGCTCCTCGTCCGCGTCGACCGGCCGCGCGCCGGGGCGAGTCGACTCACCGCCGATGTCGAGAATGGCCGCGCCGTCAGCGGCGAGGCGCCCGCCGTGCGCGATCGCAGCGCCTGGGTCGAGGAACTCGCCGCCGTCCGAGAACGAGTCGGGCGTGACGTTGACGACCCCCATGACACGGAATCGGTCCATGGCGGCAGTATCGTCGCCCTCCCGATGCGCTGGCTGGTGGATGGGATGAACGTGATCGGGTCGCGACCCGACGGCTGGTGGCGCGACCGCCACGGCGCGATGCGACGGCTGGTCGACGACCTGGGGCGGCTGGACGGCGAGGTGACCGTCGTGCTCGACGGTGCGCCGTTCGAGCTCGAGAGCAATCAGGCCGAGGTCGTCTTCGCGTCGCGGCGCGGGCGCAATGCAGCCGACGACGACATCGCCGCGCGAGTGCGGGAGGACCCCGACCCGGGCAGCATCACGGTCGTGACTTCCGACTCCGACCTCGCGCGGCGTGTGCGTGAGCACGGTGCGACCGTCGAAGGCGCGGGCGCCTTCAGGCGGCGGCTCGGATGACCAACCTGGAGCTCGTGGAGGCGTTCTTCGCGGGCGCGCCCGACGATCTCGTCGCGGCGATCGAGGACCCGGAATGGGTCGCGATCGTCAGGCAGGGCCTCGCGCCGCTGATCGCGCCGGACTTCGAGTTCGTGACGGTCCGCCAGAGCGTCGGCTTCCCGGGCGCGAAGAGGGGAGTCGAGGGCTTCCTGACCGTCTACAGGGAGTACGCCGAGATGTGGGAGTCCTACAGCCTGAAGCCCGAGCGGTTCGTCGAGGTCGGCGACAAGGTGGTGGTGGAGGCGAAGATCGCGGGCACGACGCGCCGCGGCGGCGTAGCGCTCGAGCAACAGGTCGCGGCCGTCTACACGTTCGAGGACGGGAAGATCCGCCGCATCGAGGAGTTCAGCGACGTGGCGTCAGCGCACGCCGCGGCGAGCCCTTAGCGCGAGCGTCGTCCGAGCGCATCTCGGTCGCGCCGCCGGCGAAGCCGGGCCGCGGCAGCGGACGCGGGGCGCGCTCGGGGCGCTCCGGAGCGGGCTGCGGCGGGGGCGGCGGAAGCTGCGGGCGCGTCGGCTCGTCCGCGCCGAAGACCTCCTCCTCCGACTTGCCGTCGAGGAGCTGGAGGAACTCCTCGCGCTCGATCGTCTCGCGCCGGAGCAGGATCTCGGAGGTCACGTCGAGCTCTTGGCGCCTCTCGGCGAGGATGTCGCGGGCGACCTGGTGCGCCTCCTCGACGATGCGCCGGATCTCGGCGTCGATCTCGCGGGCGACGTCGTCCGAGTAGTCGGGCTCCGACGAGAACTCGCGGCCGAGGAACGGCTGCCCGTGGTCGTGGCCGAACACGCGCGGGCCCAGCTTCTCCGACATGCCGAAGCGCATGACCATCTGCTTCGCGCTGGCCGTCACCTTCTCGAGGTCGTTGGACGCGCCCTGTCGTGACCTCGCCGAAGACGATCTCCTCCGCGGCGCGGCCGCCGAGCGTCATCGCCATCGTGTCGTTCAGCTCCGCGCGCGTGGTGAGGAACTTGTCCTCCGTCGGGAGGGAGATCGTGTAGCCGAGCGCCTGGCCGCGTGAGATCACCGAGATCTTGTGCACGGGGTCGGTGTTCTCGAGGTAATGGGCGACGATCGCGTGGCCCATCTCGTGGAAGGCCGTGACGCGGCGCTCCTTCTCGCTCATCACGCGGGTCTTCTTCTCCGGCCCCGCGATCACGCGCATGATCCCCTCTTCGAGGTGCCGGTGGTCGATCTCGCGGTTGCCCGTGCGCGCGGCTAGCAGCGCGGCCTCGTTCACGAGGTTCGACAGGTCGGCGCCGGTGAAGCCGGGGGTCTGCGCGGCCAGGTTGTCGAGGTCGATCTCCTTCGCGAGCGGCTTGCCGCGCGTGTGGACCTCCAGGATCTTCGCTCGGCCCTTGCGGTCGGGCCGGTCGACGACGATCTGGCGGTCGAAGCGGCCGGGCCTGAGCAGCGCCGGGTCGAGGATGTCCGGGCCGGTTGGTGGCGGCGATCAGGATGATGTTGTCCTTCATCTCGAAGCCGTCCATCTCGACGAGCAGCTGGTTGAGCGTCTGCTCGCGCTCGTCGTGGCCGCCGCCAAGGCCGGCGCCGCGGTGGCGCCCGACGGCGTCGATCTCGTCCATGAAGATGATGCACGGCGAGTTCTGCTTCGCCTGCTCGAACAGGTCGCGGACACGGGAGGCGCCGACGCCGACGAACATCTCGACGAAGTCGGAGCCCGAGATCGAGAAGAACGGCACGCCGGCTTCGCCCGCGACCGCGCGCGCAAGCAGCGTCTTACCGGTGCCCGGCGGGCCGTAGAGCAATACGCCCTTGGGGATGCGCGCGCCCAGCGCCTGGAACTTCTTCGGGTTCTCGAGGAACTCCTTGATCTCGTGCAGCTCCTCGACGGCCTCGTCCACCCCGGCGACGTCGCGGAAGGTGATCTTCGGCGAGTCCACCGACATGCGCTTTGCGCGGGATTTGCCGAAGGACATCACCTTCGACCCGCCGCCCTGCATCTGGTTGATGATGAATAGCCAGAAGAAGAGGAAGATCACGAACGGCAAGACGTACGTGAGGACAGTGAGCCAGCCACCACCGCCCTTGCCCTTGACCTGGACGTCCACCTCGCCGCCGGGCTTGTTCTTGTCCCGCAGGAGCGCAACGAGCGACTGCTCGGTGTTGTCCGGATAGGCCGTCTCGTACTTCTTCTCGTCCTCGTTGACGGGCTCTACGTCGAGCGAATTGTCCTTGGTGTTGATCGTGACCGACTTGACCTTGCCCTGGTCAACGTCGGTGAGGAACTGCGAATAGGTCGGGACCTGCTCGCGATCGCCCGGGCTGATCAGCTTCTGGGCAAAGAACGCAAGCACCACCACGATGAGGATGGGGAACGCCGCGCTCTTGAAGAATCTGCTCACGAAAAACTCTCTTCCCGGCCCAGGAAGGGGAAATCCCAGCCTAGCAAGGGGTTATTCGTCCGCGGGGCTGTTTTGGTTGAGGGCGGCCACGTACGGAAGGTTCCGAAATTGCTCCAGGTGGTCGAGCCCGTACCCGATCACGAAGGTGTTGGGGATCTCGAACCCCGTGTAGCGGATCTCCAGGTCGACCTTGCGCCGTTCCGGCTTCTCGAGCAGTGCACAGACTTCGAGCGAGGAGGGGTTCCGGGCGCTGAGGGTACGCAGCAGATACTTCAGGGTTAGACCCGAATCCACGATGTCCTCTACGACCAGGACATCCCGGCCCTCGATCGGCGTGTCCAGGTCTTTCATGATCCGGACCACCCCGGAGCTCTCGGTGGACGAGCCGTAGGAGGACACGGCCATGAAATCCACCTCGCAGGGGACGGTGAGCTGGCGCATCAGGTCTGACAGGAAGAAGACCGCTCCCTTCAGCACGCCGACGAGAAGCAGCTCGCGGCCCTCGTAGTCGCGCGAGACCTCCTGGGCGAGTTCCTGCACGCGGTGCGAGAGGTCGTCGGGCTGGACCAGGATCTGACCGACGGCTGGCACGGCCCGCGAGTCTAGGCTTCCGGCCATGTTCCGGTCGCTCGCTCTCTCAGCTGCGCTCGCGGTTGCGCTCGCGGTAGGTGTGTCCGCGCGCGACCGCCCCCGGCAGCACGACCTCACCGCGACGAGCCACCACAAGACCGTCCAGGCGACGCTGGGCAGCCATTGCACGCCGAGCGGCGGCGCGATGGCCTGCGCCGACTCGATCTACCCGCTCGAGACCGAAAAAGCGCCTCCCGGTTCACGCCCGCGGCCGGATCAGGCTCGAATTCCGGGCGGAGCCGGAGGAGATCCACCCTGAGCTGCGCGATCGCCGCAGCCGCGCGACCTTCGAGCTCACCCCGCGAGGCGAGGGGCGCGAATGGAGCGTGCGGCTGCCGCAGCCGCTGCCGCGCGCGCATGGACCGGCTCGGCGTGTTCGTCGGCTACAGGCGCGGGTCGGCCGACTTCGAGATCGACCTCAGGCGGCACCGGCACCGCTGACCTGGCGCGCGTCGAGCGCGACAGGATCGCCGGCGCCGCGCTCGGCGGCCGCGACCCCGGCGACCCAGACGATCTCGCCGCCGGCCTCGACGACCGGGAGCAGGCCGCGCAGCGCACGCGGCACCTTGCGATCGGTGAACAGGTCCTGAAGGGTCTTCGTGCCGCCGAGGCCGGCCGGCCGCATCCGGTCCCCCTCGCGCCACGCGCGCACGATCACCTTCGGCCCGAGCTGGTCGGCCGACAGCACCGCCTCGCCGCTCTCGCCCAGGTGCGCCTCGACGTCCCACTCGCCGAAGCGCACGCCGCCGGGGATCGGCAGCGCGACGGGCTCGGGCGAAGCCGCGTCCGGGCCGCGCGCGAAGCGCACGTGCCCGTACTCGGCCACGGCGCGAACGCCGGCCCCGACGTCGAGCTCGTGGGTGCCCTGGTCGGAAAGGCCGAGGATCGCCGCGGCGCGAGCCGGCGACACGGACGTCCCTGCGAGTCGGGTGAGCACGAGCCGTGCCAGCGCCGCGGGCTCCTCCCGCAGCGTGGCGAGCTCCGGCGCCGGCCCGAGTCGCTCCAGCGCGGCATCGACCGCGGCATCGACCAGCTCCTGCTCGTCGCGAAGGCGGCGTGCGGTCTCGGCGATGTTCCGCTCGGCGGCAGGGTTGAGCTCGCGCAGGTGCGGCATCACCTCGTGCCTCACACGCGCGCGCGCGTAATAGGTGTCCGCGTTGGTCGGGTCCTCACACCACTCGAGCCCGCGCTCGCGGCACCAGGCGCGCGTGTCCTCGCGCGTCACCTCGAGCAGCGGCCTGACCAGCCGCCCGCGCCGAGGCTCCATGCCGAGGAGCGCACGCCGCCCGGGCGAGGTGGCGAGTCGGTAGACGACCGTCTCGGCTTGGTCTGACAGCGTGTGCCCGGTGGCGTAGTCGCCCTCGGCGGTTTGCTCCGCCGCGGCGTAGCGCAGTTCCCGCGCCCAGGCCTCTGACGTTCCCCTCGGGCGGACCCGAAGCGCGCTCGACCGTCAGCGGCACGCCGAGGCGCTCGCACAGGTCACGGCAGAACTCCTCGTCGGCGTCCGCGCCCTCGCGCAGCCCGTGATTCACGTGCAGGGCGGCGACGCCGGCTTCGAGCTCGATCACGACATCCAGCAGGCAGACGGAGTCCGCGCCGCCGGAGAGCAGGACGAGAAGCGGCTCGCCCGCCACGACGAGCCCGCTGGCTCGGGCCGCCTCCAGCGCGGTCATTCCGGCCGGTATACGCGGCAGAGGCTGCGCGGCTGGTCGAAGCCCTTCAGCTTCACCTCGCCGAGGTTCTCGAACTCGAGATGGTCCTGCGCGCCGATCGCGTCCATGACGCTGTCGGTGGCGAGCACCTCCGCGCCTCGGGCGCGGGCGACGACGCGCGAGGCGAGGTTGATGTCGCGCCCGAAGTAGTCGCCGTCGCGGTAGAGCGTCGACCCGTAGTGGATGCCGATGCGCGCCGTCGGCCGGTCGGTCCAGAGCGTCTGGAAGCCGACGGCCCAGTCGACGAGCGCGGCGACGTCGTAGCCGACGACCATCACCTCGTCGCCGATCGTCTTCACGACGCGCGCGTCCTCGGGGATCGTGTCCTGCACGGCCTCGATGAAGCGCTCGACGTAGGAGAGGGCCTCCTCCTCTCCCTCCTCCTCCGTGAAGCGCGTGTAGCCGGCGAGGTCGGCGAACGCGACCGCCACCTTGACGCGCCCGAGCTCGGCGTCGTCCTCGAGATCCATCTCCATGTGCCCGATCACGTCCTGCTCGACGAAGTGCTGGAGATAGCGCTGGTGGATGTAGTCCATGATCGGCGAGGCGAGCGGGAGCAGGTCGCGCGCGAGGTGCTCCATCTCCTCCGCCATCTGCAGGCCGGGGATGCCGTCGCGCATCGAGCGGCTCGTGGACGTAGAGGTGGAACAGACGCGTCTCGGCGTCCGCGACCTGCGACAGCGTCTGCCCGTAGACACGCGCCAGCTGGAGGAACGCAACGAGCGGGAAGCCGGCATCCAGCACGGACGCGACGTAGCGCAGCGCCTGCACGTCCTCCGGCGTGAGGCTGTCGAGCGACTGCGCGGAGAACCCGAAGCGTCGTCCAGATCCGCGTGATCAGCGCCGGCTCGAGACCGGTCTCCTCGGCGACCTCGTCGACCGTGCGCGTCTCGCGCGCCGTCGGGGAACAGGTCCTCGATGAAGCCGTACGCGAGCCTTCCCTCCTTCCCCGCCCGCCGAATCTGCTCGAGCGTGTGACCGCGCTCGCGCAGACGCGCGACGATGCGCGCGTGGGAGATCGCCGCAGGAGTCCACTCCGGGTTCTTGCCGTTCACGCCCGGGATGACGCCGGTCTGCGCCCAGCGTTTCAACGTTGCCGACGAGACGCCCGCGCGGTCGGCTGCTTCTTTGAGCGTCAGGGTCGAAGCCACCGCCTGCTCAAACTAGCGGCGGGACCACCTTGGCGGTCCCGCCGCGATGGGGGCGAAGCGGCCCCCTTCGTAGGCTGGCGACGCAATCGAGCGCCTCGCGGGTGGCTCTCTCCTCCCCCACTATCCAGCCTGCTGCCTGACGCAATGGAGTGTCCTCTGACGATGGTGTCCGTGTCAAGTCTCCGTCTGTAGAGTCGCTCACCCAAATGAATTACTTCGTCACCGGGGCAACAGGGTTCATCGGCCGGCACCTCGTCGAGGAACTGCTCAAGCGGGAGGGAACCATCTACGCGCTCGTGCGCGAGGGATCGCGTGGCAAGCTCGACTCGCTCGCGCAAAGGCTCGGCGCCGGTGATCGGATCGTGCCGGTGCCCGGTGACCTGTCGAAGCCCGCGCTCGGCGTCGAGAAGCTTCAACGAGAAGATCGATCACCTCTTCCATCTCGCCGCGATCTACGACATGGCGGCCGACGACGAGTCGATGCGCACGTCGAACGTCGACGGCACGCGGCACGTCGTCGAGTTCGCTAACGCGCAAGACGTCGGCCGCTTTCACCACGTCTCCTCCATCGCGGTAGCCGGCGCTTACAAGGGCACGTGGCAGGAGGAGATGTTCGACGAGGACCAGAAGCTGCCGCACGCCTATCACCAGACGAAGTACGAGTCGGAGAAGGTCGCACGCGAAGAGGTCAAGACGAAGCTGATCGTGTTTCGCCCGGCGATCGTGCTCGGCCACTCGGAGACGGGCGAGATGGACAAGGTCGACGGGCCCTACTACTTCTTCAAGCTGCTCCAGCGGCTGCGCAAGAGACTGCCGCAGTGGTTCCCGCTCGCGGGCCCGGAGGGCGGTCAGACCAACATGGTGCCGGTGGATTTCGTCGCCAAGGCGATGGACCACATCGCGCACCTGCCCGACGACAAGCTGCCCGGCGACACGTTCCACCTGACGAACCCGGAGCCGATGACGGTCGGCCAGGCGCTGAACACCTTCGCCAAGGCCGGGCACGCGCCGCAGTTCGCCATGCGCGTCGACAGCCACCTGACGAACGCGATTCCGAAGCCGGTGCGCCAGGGCTTCAAGCAGCTGCCGCCGGTCAAGCGGATCCGCCAGCAGGCGCTCAAGGACTTCGGGATCCCGGAGAGCGCGATCGAGAACCGCGACTTCTTTTGCACGTTCGACTCGCGCGACACCCAGCGCGCGCTCGAGGGAACGGGCATCGCGGTGCCGCCGCTCCAGTCGTACGCCGGCCGGCTCTGGGACTACTGGGAGCGCAACATGGACCCCGCGCTTTTCCGCGAGCGCTCGCTGGCGAGCTCGATCGAGGGCAAGAAGGTGATGATCACCGGCGCCTCCTCGGGTATCGGGCTGGAGACGGCCCTGAAGGTCGGCGACGCCGGCGGCTGCGTGCTCTTGGTTTCACGCACGCGCGAGAAGCTCGAGGAGGTCGCCGAGCAGGTGCGCGAGCGCGGCGGCGAGGCCCACGTCCACCCCGCTGACCTGTCCGACCTCGACGACATCCAGCGGATGGCCGACGAGGTGATCGAGCAGCACGGCGGGGTCGACATCCTCATCAACAACGCGGGCCGCTCGATCCGGCGCTCGCTCGAGCGCTCGTACGACCGCTTCCATGACTACGAGCGCACGATGCAGCTGAACTACTTCGGCGCGCTGAAGCTGATCCTGGCGTTCATGCCCGGCATGCGCGAGCGCAAGTTCGGCCACATCATCAATGTGTCGTCGATCGGCGTGCAGACGAACACGCCGCGGTTCTCGGCCTACGTCGCATCGAAGGCGGCGCTTGACGCGTTCAGCCGTTGTGTCGCACCGGAGGTGGTGAGCGACAGCGTTCGCTTCACGACGATCTACATGCCGCTCGTGAGGACACCGATGATCGCGCCGACCGACATGTACAAGGCCTTCCCAACGCTCTCGCCGGAGGAGGCCGCCGAGATGATCACGAACGCGATGATCGACAAGCCGAAGAAGATCGCCTCGCGGCTCGGCACGTTCGGCGAGATCCTCTACACGCTGTCTCCGAAGTCCGCCGACATCGTGCTCAACACGGCGTACAACCTGTTCCCCGACTCGAAGGCCGCGCGCGGCAAGAAGAAGGAGCTCGCCGCCGGCGAGGACGGCGCCGCGGCCAAGGAAGAGCCGGAGGAGCAGATCTCGACCGAGGCGGTCGCGATGGCGTACCTGATGCGCGGCGTGCACTTCTAGCGCGCCCATGTCGAGGGAAAACGTGGAGCTGGTCATCGCGAGCCAGCAGGAGTTTCAAGAGACGTTGCGCGCTACGTCATATGCGGCGGCGGACTTCGTCTGGGACGTGAGCACCCTCGAGGTCTGGCCCGACGCCCAGCAGTACTTCGGGCCGGAGGGATTCAACGAGTTCATTGCCAAGTGGACCGAGGCGTACGAGGAGTTCGAGCAACACGTGGAGGATGTGATCGACGGCGGCGACCACGACGTGGTCGCGATCCTTCACCAGCGAGCGCGTCCCCGAGGAAGCCAGTCCTGGGTCGATCTCCGGTTCGCCGTGGTCTGGACGGTCGCGGACGGCCAGCTGAAGCGCGGACGGGTCTTCAGAACCGCCGAGGAAGCGCTCGCAGCCGTAGGACTGTGACGCGCGGTCACACAAGCCAACGGCGCTGTCCGGTACAAGCTGCTTCCAATGTCGCCGCCTGACACCGAGCATTTCGACGTCATCGTCGTCGGCGCCGGCCTGTCGGGCGTGGGCGCGGGTTGTCACCTGACGCGGAAGTGCCCGGACAAGTCGTTCGTCCTGCTCGAGGCGCGCGACGCGATGGGCGGCACGTGGGACCTCTTTCGCTACCCGGGCATTCGCTCGGACTCGGACATGTTCACGCTGGGCTACTCGTTCCGGCCGTGGGCGGAGGCAAAGGCAATCGCCGACGGTCCTGCGATCCGCAGGTACATCAACGACACGGCGGGCGAGTACGGGGTCGACGAGAAGATCCGTTACGGGCACAAAGTCGTGCGCGCCGAGTGGTCGAGCGACGAGTCGCACTGGATGGTGCACGCCGAGCGCACGGACACCGGGGAGGCGGTGCAGCTCACGTGCAACTTCCTCTTCCCGTGCACGGGCTACTACCACTACACGGAGCCCTACTCACCCGAGTTCGCAGGCACCGAGCGATTCCAGGGACAGATCATCCATCCGCAGCACTGGCCGGAGGACCTCGACTACGACGGGAAGCGCATCGTCGTGATCGGCAGCGGCGCCACGGCGGTCACGATCGTGCCGGCCGTGGCCGACCGCGCGGAGCACGTCACGATGCTCCAGCGGTCTCCGAGCTACATCGTCTCGCTCCCCTCCGAGGACCCGATCGCGAAGGTGGCGCTGCGCGTGCTGCCGACGCGGGTCGCCTACGCCTTGCTCCGCTGGAAGAACGCGCTGCTGACCCAGGCGAGCTTCCACCTGAGCCACCGGGCCCCGAAGGCGATGCGCAAGCTCTTCCTGAGCGGCGTCCAGCGACATCTGCCGCCCGGCTTCGGCCTCGACCCGCACTTCACGCCGCGCTACGGGCCGTGGACGCAGCGCGTGTGCCTCGTGCCCGACGGCGACCTGTTCGACGTGCTCGCGTCAGGTGACGCGTCGATCGCCACCGACGAGATCGAGACGTTCACCGAGAAGGGGCTGAAGCTCGCCTCCGGCGCGGAGCTCGAGGCGGACATCATCGTCACAGCCACCGGTCTGAACCTGCTGGCCGTGGGCGGGATGGAGTTCGCCGTCGACGGTGAGGACGTCGACCTCTCGAAGACAGTCGGCTACAAGGGCATGATGTTCAGCGGGGTCCCGAACGTCGCGGTCTCGCTCGGATACACGAACGCGTCGTGGACGCTCAAGTGCGACCTGATCTGCGAGTACGTGTGCCGCATCCTCAACCACATGGACGAGAACGGCTACGACCGCGTCATGCCGAAGCGCCCGGGCCCGTCCGTCGAGATCGTCCCGTTCATCGACCTGATGTCGGGCTACGTGCTGCGGTCGATCGACAAGTTCCCGAAACAGGGCAGCCGACCGCCTTGGCGGATGTACCAGAACTACCCGCGCGACATCTTGATGATCAAGCGCGGCGACCTCGAGGACGAGGGCATCGAGTTCTCGCGCGCGCCCGTGACCGACGCGCGCGACAGAGTCGCCGCCTAGCGACTCAGGCGAACGCCCGGCCCCGCTTGACGAGGCTCTCGTACAGCTTCGCCTGAATCACCTCGCGAACCTGCTCGGAGAGCTCGAAGACGAGGCCACGGTCCTCCGCCGCCTCCGGCCCGTACTCCTCGGTCGGGATCGGCTCGCAGAACTCGATCCGCCACTTCGACGGCAGCGGGATCAGCCCCAACGGGCCGAGCAGCGGGAACGTCGGCGTGATCGGGAAGTACGGCGCGCCGGTCGCGCGCGCGAGCAGACCCGACTCGCCGATCTTCGGATGTATCTCTTCGCTGCCGACCACCGCGACCGGCACGATCGGTGCCCGCGTGCGAAGCGCGATCTCGACAAATCCACCGCGGCCGAACCGCTGCAGCCGGTAGCGGTCCTTGAAGTCCTTGCCGGCTCCCTTCACGCCCTCCGGAAAGACACCCACGAGCTCGCCCTGCTCCAGCAGCCGAATCGCGTTGTAGGGCGACGCGACCACCGCGCCGACCTTGCGCAAAGCGAGCGAGATGTAGGGCAGGGTGAACGCCCAGTTGAGCACCAGGAAGCGCGGGTAGCGCGGCAGCGGATGCTCCTTCAGGATCGCCGTCCCCATCATGATCGCGTCCCACGGGACGATCCCCGCATGGTTGGCGACCATGAGCGCGGGTCCGTGAGACGGGACGTTCACCGTCCCGTCGACCTGGACTCGCCACCAGCGCTCGTACATGAACTCGAGCAACGGAAACAGCGCATCGGCGAACTCCTCGTCGAAGCCCCACTCGTCCTCGGCGTAGTCGCCTCCGAGGCGACGCACCGCCCTGTCGAGTCCCTTCTGCGCGTCAGCCGGCAGGCCGCCCACCGCGCCCGCGAGCGCGGTGAGTGGATCCGAGCCCGACTCGACGCCCTCGCGCAGGCGGCGCATGAAGCTGAGCGCGGCGCCGACCGGGAACAGCGCCGACTCCCCGGTCGGAGTTGCGCGCGGCGGCAGCCACGACGGCGGCGGCTCGCGGCCGACTGCGGGTTCGCCGGGCCGCACGCTCATTGCGACGCCACCAGGTCGCGGACGCTCGGCACGATTCGCCTGCCGCTCTGCGTGCGCGCATAGTCCTCAACCGCGGCGACGATGTCGAAGCGCGGCCGGAATCCGACCTCCTCGACAAGCCGGCGCGTGTCCACCGCACGGCCGTAGCGCAAGAGGCGCCGGAAGTCGGGTGACAGGCTGCTGAAGAGGCCCGCGCGGCGCCCGAGCGTCGCGGCGGCGGGGAACAGCGGCGATGCGATGGGTACCGATGTCTTGCCGGCCAGGCGGATCATCTTCGTCAGGCCGATGGTCCCGGGAGCCGCCACGTTGACCGCGCCTCGAAGCGGGTTCTTGATCGACGCGAGCAGCGCCTCGAGCCCGTCGCTCACGTGGATGAACTGAAGCCGCGGATCGAAGCCGAGATACGTCGGCACGACTGGCAGGCCCAGGTAGCGGGTCACCTGCGAGTCGGTCGCGGGCCCGATGGCCGGCTGGTAGCGCAGCATCATGCATGTGACCTGCGGGTGCCGGCGCGAGTACGTCTCGAAGTAGTTCTCGATCTCGCCGACGTCGCGCTGGAAGCGCGTCCGCAGCGGGTAGAGCCGTGACATCTCCTCGGTGAAGAACTGCGGCGCCTGCGGCTCCGAGCCGTAGATGCCGGCCGACCCGCGAATCACGATCGTGCGCACGGAGGGCGACCGCTCGCATGCCGCGAGGAGCTGGAGCGAGCCGATCACGTTGATGTCGTGCATCGCCTGTGTCGACATCCCGGGTTCCGGTCGCCGCACGATCTGGTTGTGGACGACGGTGTCGACCTCGGCCTGGGGCAGCAGCTTCGTGATGACGGGGTTGCGAATGTCGGCCTCGCAGGTACTCGGTGCGCTCGAGCTTTGCTCGCGGCGGGCGGGTGTCGAGCCCGGCGACGTACTCGATCTCGGGATCGCGCTCGAGGCGCCGCGCAACCTCGGTCCCGAGGTGGCTGCCGACCCCGGTGATGAGGACGCGCCGGCCGGCCACGGTCAGCTAGATCGCGAACGGGACGAACGCGATCCCGACGAGCGCTTCGCCGCGGACCGCGCCGCGTCGACCTTCGACGAGCGGGACGTCGACTTCTTACGTGAGCTCGTGCTGCGGCCCGAGTTGCCGCGCTTCGCGGGCAGCCGCTCCTCGATCGCGTCGAGCCGGCGCGAGATCGCGCGCAGCTCCTTGCGCAGTGCGGCCACGTCCTCCTGTGTGGCCGGACGCCGCTCCTCGAGCTCGCCGATCGCTTCGCGCACGCGCTCACGCACCTCGCGCGCCTGCGACTCGGCGGTCTTGACCAGTTCGTCGAGCGTGTCGCGCGTCCGATCGCGCGTGCTCTGCGCGCCGCCGACGGTCGCCTGCACGGTCCGCTCGACCGCGTCGCGGACCGCGTCGGGGAGCTCCTTGGGGTTTGTCCGGCGGTTGGCCATGGGCAGCGCCCAGTGTTCCATATCGTGGCGCCGATGCCCGAGGCCCCGATCCACCTGCGCCCGGCCGCCGAACTCGCCGAACGCGTCCTGCTGCCAGGCGACCCGCACCGCGCGCTTCACGTCGCGCAGGCATTGCTCGAGCAGCCGAAGATGTTCAACCACCACCGCGGGCTCTGGGGCTATTCCGGCACCGCCCGCGACGGCTCACCGCTCACGGTTCAGTCGACGGGCATGGGCGGTCCGAGCGCGGCGATCGTCGTGGAGGAGCTGATCGGGCTCGGTGCACGGACGCTGATCCGGATCGGAACCTGCGGCGCACTGGTCGACGGCTTCGAGCTCGGGACGCTCGTGCCGGTTCGGTCGGCGATCGCGGCCGACGGGACGAGCCGCGCGCTCGGAGCCGACGGTCGCGTCTCCGCGGACGCTGCGATCACATCGGGCCTCGCCGAGGCGTCGGGCCGTGCGGCGGTTCAGTGCGTCTCGACCGACCTCTTTTATGACGCGCGAGAAGAAATGGCGCGCGGCTGGGTCGCCGACGGCGCGGGTGTTGTCGAGATGGAGGCGGCGGCCGTGCTGCAGGTCGCCTCGTTGCGCGGCGCCCGCGCCGGCTGCCTGCTCGCCGTGACCGACCTGTTGGCCGGCGGGCGCGTGCGTGCGGACTTCGACGCCGTCGAAGAGATGGGGACCGCTCTCGGCGAGACGGCCTGGGCGGCGCTCGCGTCGGCGGGCGGCTAGGCCGTCGGCCCGTCCGAGACGGTCAGCCGCTCCTGTGCGCGCGGCGGCACCTCGTCGGCGGGCGCCACGGCCTCGCGTACCGCGGCAAGATCGCGTGCAAGCTCGTCGATGCGAGCCTCGAGCCTTTCGGCGACCTCGGCGAGCTCGCCGCCACCGGCCCGCGCACCCATGGACGCGAGTCGCTCGTCGAGCCGGTCGACCGCGTCCTCGATGCCCTCGAGTCGCTGCGACACCGACCGGAGGCGGCGCGTGAGCCGCTCGATGTCGGCAGCCGACGGGATCCCCAACGCCCCCATCGCAGCCTCCTGGGCCTGGACGGCCTTCTCGCGAGCCTCGAACGCGCGCGCAAGCGCGGCGTTGATCACGGGGTTCGCGACAAGCTCCTCGGCGACCTTCCCGAGGGCCTCCTCGCCCTGGCGGGAGAGGCGCTCTTTCAGTCCTTCATCGGTCGGCTCGGGCATGGCGGGGACGGTAGCCGATCACCGCCGAAGCAATGAGGATCTCGATCTTGGGTCGAGGGTTTGCCTATACGTTCGGCCAGTGGCGAATCGGGGCAACTGCAAGTTGACTGTCCGCGAGACGTTTGTTTCCCTCAGGAGGAGTAATGGGTAAGCCGAAAGAACCACCACGGATGGCGCGCGACAGTTCCCCATTGCGTAGGCTGATTTCACTAGATAGCGTTCCAGCGATTAAGGGCGCGTCTGGTAGCTTGCGCGCGGGAAGCGGGCCGCTCGAAGGGCCTGAGGGAGGACAGTGAGACCGGGCATGAAGATCAGGCTCCTCTACACGCTGCTCGTGGCCGCGCTGGTTGCGGTCGCGGCGGTTGGTCTGGGGAGCCTCCCGGCGACTGCCCAGCTGCAGACCGTCCAGGTCCGGCTCGACAGTGGCGAGCTGGTCGAGGTCCAGGTCGACGTCCCGCCCGGCACGCCGCTCGAGGACATCGAGATCCCGACGGTGCCCGACGTGACCGACCCCGACGGCGGTGGGGACGGTGGCGACTCCGGCGGCTCCGGCGGCGACACGACCGACCCGACTGACACCGGCACGCCCGAGAGCACGGACCAGGAGGGGCAGGAGCCTTCGCAGACTCGCGACGGCACCGAGAACGCCGACGACGACAAGGCGAGCCGAGACGAGATCGACCTTGGACCTGGAGCTGACGTCGAGGGCCCGCGCGACCGGAAGCGGAAGGGAGGCGACGACCTTCGCAACCCCGACGGCTCGCCCACCCGCTCCAACCCGACCTTCTTCGACGCGCTCCCCGGCCCGGCGCGAGTCACCGGTGTCCCGAACTTCGTGATCCGCAAGTTCCAGGTTCCGATCTTCCTCCTCTCGATCTACCAGGCCGCCGGCATCCAGTACGGCATCCACTGGCAGGTGCTCGCGGCGATCAACGAGATCGAGACCGACTACGGCCGCAACCTGAACGTGTCGTCGGCCGGCGCCCTCGGCTGGATGCAGTTCCTGCCGTCGACGTGGCAGATGTACGGCGTCGACGCGAACAAGGACGGCAAGAAGGATCCGTACAACCCGGTCGACGCGATCTTCGCCGCCGCGCGCTACCTCAACGCGGCCGGCTATGAGGAATCGGTCCGCCGCGCGATCTTCGCCTACAACCACGCCGACTGGTACGTCGACTCCGTCCTGCTGCGCGCGACGCGCATCAAGCAGATGCCTGACGACCTCGTGTCCTCGCTGACCGGTCTCACCGAGGGCCGCTTCCCGGTCGCCGCACGTGCCCGCTACGCGGACGACCTCTCGGAGCTCGAGGCCGAGCGGCGCTTCTCGCGTGGCGAGAACGCGGCCAACCTGGTCGAAGACTCGATCACCCGCCGCGGCATCGACATCTTCGCGCGCGAAGGCTCGCCGGTCGTCGCGGTCAACGACGGCGTGATCAAGAAGATCGGCCGCAGCCGCGAGCTCGGCCGCCACGTCGTCCTCCAGGACGTCTACGGCAACCGCTTCACGTACGCACACCTCGGATCCGTCTCGCAGAGCTACCCGGTTCCGAAGGAGGACGCGGGCACCGACCAGCACGCGCAGGCGATTGCGGCGAACGACAAGAAGCCGACGCGCCCGGCGTCGGCCGGCCGCCAGCTCGACGACTCCGTCCGGATCAAGAGCGACAACTCGGCGAGCGATACGGGCGCCGGCTCCCCGCGCCCCACCATCCCGCTGAAGGAGCGCCTGTTCGCGCATCCGGAGCGGCCCAACGCGAACGCCGCCGGCGGCGAGGACCAGATCCTCAGCTCGAAGGGCAAGCTCGACGGCTTCACCACCTTCCGCAACTACTTCTCGCGCGCGTTCGGGCTCAACGCCCGTGACGTCCGGCTGAAGTCGCTGCAGGAGGGCTCGCGGGTGATCGGCGGCACGATCCTCGGCCGCATCGGCCAGACGATCGAGGGCAAGGCCGCCCACGTGTACTTCGAGATCCAGCCGGTCGGCCGCGGCGCCCCGCGGATCGACCCGAAGCCGATCCTCGACGGCTGGAAGCTGCTCGAGGCGACCGCGATCTACCGCGCGGCGGGCGAGAACGCCCTCTACGGCGACGACGAGACCTCGATCGGCCAGATCCTGCTGATGCCGAAGCCGCTCCTCGAGAGGCGGGTGCTCGCCGACGAGCGCGTCGAGCTCTACCCGTGCGGCCAGCAGGACGTCCAGTCGGGCCAGATCGACCGCCGCGTCCTCGCGACGCTGGAGGTCCTGGCCGAGCGCGGCTTCCGCACGACGGTCACCTCACTGAAGTGCGGCCACTCCGTCTACACGTCGTCGGGCAACGTCTCGCAGCACTCGTCCGGCAACGCGGTCGACATCGCCGCGGTCAACGGCATCCCGATCCTCGGCCACCAGGAGCCGGGCGGGATCACCGACCAGGTCATCAACGTCCTCCTGCAGATGCAGGGCACGCTGCAGGCCGACCAGATCATCTCCCTGATCGAGAAGGGCGGCCCGACGTTCGCGATGGCGGACCACAACGACCACATTCACGTCGGGTTCCAGCCGCTGTTCGGCGCGAACACGAAGCAGGGCATGCAGGCCATGGCCGTGTTGAAGCCGGGCCAGTGGGACGACCTCCTCGAGCGGCTGGGTGAGATCGACAACCCGACGGTGCCGACCAAGACGTCGAAGTTCGCGCTCCCGGTCGAGAAGCACCGCTCGAGCGACGCACACCAGGGCGAATAGCTCACTTCCCGTTCGTCCAGTTCGAGTTCGGCTTCCTCTTGGGGCCGCACGACGGCCGCTACCTGCGCCGGGCGAGCCCGGACGCCGAGCCTGAGCACGTCGTCGTCCTGAGGACGCTGGGCGCGCCGCAGCGGCGCCTGCTCGGTCGCCGGCGCACGAAGGAGGTGAGCGGCGGGGAGGTCGAGCCGGTTCCCACCTCGCGCGCGACGATCGTTCGGGCGAATCCGTTCGAGTCGTCCGCGGAGGCGGACGACTGGCTCGACGCGACCGGAAGCGACAGCGAGGATGTGGTCGCGGCAGCCGAGCGCGAGCTCAACTTCGTGCTGCGAAGTCACCGCGCCGCGGCCGGGGACCCGTACGCGCGCGACATCCGCGCGAGCCATGCGCTCGTCGTCCGGCTCGGCCATGGCGAGGGCGAGCAGGTTGCGGACGGCCGCTTCACCCGCGCCGTCGAGCTGCCCAGGGAGCCGCCCAAGCGCAAGCGGGGCGAGGCACTCGCACCGCAGGAGCGGCTGGCCGCGGTGCTCGGAGGGCGCGACTCGCTGCTCGTCGGCGAGGAGCTCGTGCTGCGGGCGCGGTTGGATCTCGACGCCGGGCGCCCGCGTGAGGCGGCGCTGCAGGCGCGGATCGCCCTCGAGGCGCTGCTCGGCGAGCTCGACGAGAAGTTCGCGGCGCCGCTTCGCCCGCTGCGCGAGCCGGTAGCCCGCACGGCGAACGCGGCCCTGGACGGCGACCTGTCCACGGAAGACGAGGCCGCCGTCAAAGACGCCGTGAGCCAGATGGCGGCAGCGGCCAGGCGCAGCAGCGCGGCCGGCGGCACGTAGCCAACTTCGCTTCACCGCATTTTCACCCGCATGTCGAACACTGGCGGTGAAATTTGGGCCCGATGGGAGGAAGGCAAGGGCTCGAGGGGAGGTGAAGCTATCCGTATGAGAGCGACAGTGGTCCCAATGAACGCCGCGCGTCTCCGCGACCCCCGCATGCCGCGGGCGATCGAGGCGAGGCGGCAACTGCGGCGGCCGACCGGCCGCGTCTGGCTCAACGGACGCGAAGTTGGAGGCGCCGACCCGCGCTACGCGCATCTGAGCAGTAGCCACGACTAGGCTAAGGCCGGATGAGGCTGACTCGCCGCGCCGCGCTCGCGGCACTCACCGCCGTAGTCGCGACGGCGACACCCGCCTCGGCGGCGACCCTGCACATCAGAGCGCCGAAAGAGATCGACCGCGCCGAGAAGTTCAGGCTCAAGGCGTTCGGCCAAGCCAAGCCGCAGCGGGCCTATTACCTCAGCGTCCTCTTCCAGGACGACAGCCAGGGCCGGTGCGAGCGGAAACTCGAGAAGGAAGTAACAACCAACCGCTACGGCGAGGTCTTCTACCTGCGCAGGGTCATGACCAACCAGGACGGGCAGTTCGACGTGTCGCGAAAGATCTTCGGCGGAGACAAGAAGACGACCGGCCGCTTCTGCGGCTACCTGACGAACGAGGACGGCACGCGGAACAAGGACCGCGCCGTCCGCCGTATCGCGTTCACGTAGCGGCCGCCTCGAGCGCCTCGCGCAGCGGGTCGGGCAGGCGCGATGAGCGCTGCTGCTCGTAGTCGAAGCCGACGAGCCAGCCGTAGCCGTCCGCCACGAGTCGGTCGTCCACGGTCATCGTGAAGCGCATCTGGAATGCCGACCGGCGGATCTCGCCGACCGCGCACTCGATCGCGACCTCCTCGTCGAAATGGACGGGCGAGCGGTAGTTGATGTGGCACTCCGCGAAGATCAGGCCGCTGCGACTCGTCTCCGGATGAGCGGGGTCGTGCGTCGGGAAGAGGTCGCGCATGAAGGCGATCCGCGCCGTCTCGAAGTAGCGCAGGAAGACCACGTTGTTGAGGTGGCGCATCGCGTCGAGGTCGCCGAAGCGGACGCGCTCGCGGTGGACGAACGTGCGCGGCATGGCGGGCGACCCTACCCGGCCGGGCCGATCGCGAGCCGCACGGTCGGGCCCACCTCGACCTTCGCGGGCACGTCGCCGAGGGAGCGCTCGACGTAACGCGGGAGCGCGGAGGCGAACTCCGCCGCGTCGCGCGGAGTGTCCCAGCGCCACGCGAGCTCGAGCATGCTCTCGCCCTCCTTCTGCCACAGGTCGTAGCGACCGCCGCCCCAGCCAGCGGCAGCCCGCGCCGCGCGCAGGGGCGAGTCGGACGTGCGAACGATCTCGGCGGTGTCGAACTCCCCGATCGTCCCGTGCGCCTCGCGCTCCCAGACCGGCCCGGGCGCCGGCCGAGCCTCGACCGGCAGCGGGCGCTCGCCCAGGCGGTACTTCGCCGGATGCAATACCTGCTCTGTCGAGACCGGGCCGCGCCCGCGCAAGGCGGCGTTCGCCGGTCCCCAGGTCCCGATCGCGTCGACGAACCGCGCGCCCGCCGAGTAGGGGAAGAGCAGCGAGTGCTGCATGTATGGAGGCAGGTTGCTCGAGCCGCCGAGCAGGTCCGTGAGGGCGAGCTGGTCGAGGAAGTCATCCCGCTTGGCGAGCCCGCCCGTCAGGTAGCGTCCGGCGTAGTCGGCCATCGCGACCGTGGCCGTCCCTTCCACCAGAGCGGTGTGCGCCGTCCGCTCGTCGTCGAGACCCGACTCGGGTGCGATGTCGAAGTGCTGGTCCTCGAGCGCGTGCGTCAGCTCGTGCGCGAGCGTGATCTCGCCTTCCATTCCGGCGCTCGCCCCCTCCACGAGCGTCATCGCCTTCGTGCGGTCGTCGTAGAAACCGGCGACCTCCTCGCCGAACACCGTCCCGGCCAGCTCGCGCACGTCGGAGCCCTCCGGCAGGAGCCCGAGCAGAGTCAGGATCTGCTCGTCGGCGGCGCGGCGCTTCTCGCGGATAGTCCTTGTCGAGCTCGGCGAGCCCCTCCTCCCGCGCATCGTCGGCGCTGATCGTGCGGACCGGTGGTATGCGCTCGAACTGGAGCTTGCGCACACGCTCGAGCCGGTGGGCGACCTGCTCGACATCCGGGGAGGGGTCAGACCCCTCCGAGGGCTCGTCTGGGGGGTCTGACCCCTCCCCCGTCAGCACCCCGACGCCGAAGAGCGCCGCGATCATCAGGATGATGAGCGTCTCGGGCTTCAGTTCAGCGCTGCGAGGACCGCTTCGAGCTCGGCTACCACGTCGCCCGAGAGCTTGACCTCGGCCTCGCCGTCATACGGCGTGCGGCCCTGCGTGACGAGCGCGATCCGCCCGCCCTTGTCGAGCGTGAGGCCCGGCAGGCCGGCCACCGGGTAGACCTCGAGCGAGGATCCGATGCAGACCATCAGGTCGGCCTCGGCGGCGAGCGCGGTGGCGTCCGCCATCGCGTCTTCAGGCAGCATCTCGCCGAAGAGCACGACGTTCGGCTTGAGCGGCGTGATGCACGTGGAGCACTCGGGCGTCGGCGTGCCGCCCGCGAGCATCTCGCTGACTTCGTCGTAGCCCACCTTGCCGCCGCACATCTCGCATACGCACCACTCGATCGAGCCGTGCACCTCGATCACGTTCTCCGAGCCCGCAGCGCGGTGGAGGCGATCGATGTTCTGCGTGATCACGCCCCGCACGGCACCGCGCTGCTCGAGCTCGGCAACCGCCTCGTGCGCCGGGTTCGGCCGGATCCCGGAGAGCATCGCGAAGCGCTGCCCGTAGAACGTCCAGAACTCGTCCGGCGAGCTCCGGAACGCATCGATGTGCGCGACCTTCATCGGATCGACCTTCTCCCACAGCCCCTTGCCCGGCGTGCGGAAGTCGGGAATCCCGGACGGCACCGAGATCCCCGCGCCCGTGAGCACGACCGCCCGCTCGGCCGTCGCCAGCAGCTCCGCCAGCGCGACAGCGGACGTGCCGGTGGCGAAGCTCACTTGCCCTGGAACCTCGGCTGGCGCTTGCCGAGGAAGGCGCCGATGCCCTCCTTCGCGTCCTCGGATCCGAACACCGTCGCGAAGCCCTCGCCCTCGATCTCGAGCCCCTTGTCGAGCTCGGGCTGGGCCGAGACCTTCTTGATCTGCTCGATCGCGAGCGGAGCCTGCTGCGACAGCTTCCGCGCCCACATGAGCGCGGTGTCGAACAGCTCGTGGTCAGGCACGACCTGGTTCACGAGGCCGTAGCGATAGGCGTCGTACGCGTCGACCGGGTCGCCGACGAGGTTCATCTCGAGCGCCTTCGCCTCGCCGACGAGCCGCGGCAGCCGCTGGGTGCCGCCGAAGCCCGGGATGATCCCCAGGTTGATCTCGGGCTGGCCGAACGTCGCCGACTCGGCCGCGATCCTGAAGTCGCACGCCATCGCCAGCTCACAGCCGCCACCGAACGCGATCGAGTTCACGGCGGCGATCGTCACGGTCTTCGACTGCTCCATGCCGCGCATGAAGCGGTGTGCCGACTCGACGAGCTTGCGGCCCTCCTTGCCGGGGTCCATCTTCGTGAACGCCTTGATGTCCGCGCCCGCCGAGAACGTGAAGATGTTCGACGACGCGATCACCACCGCCCGGAAGCGGCCCTCGGCCTCACCCCACGTCTCGATCAGCTTCTCGATCAACTCGGGCGACAGCGGGTTGGCCGGCGGCCGGTTGAGCCACACGATCCCGATCTCGCCGCGGTCCTCGAGCTTGACGATGTCGTCGCCCTCGACCTGCGGGTAGGGGAAGAACCCCTGGCCGGTCTTCTGGCCGAGCCTCCCCTGAGCGACCAGCCGGCGCAGGATGAGCGGCGGCTCGAAGGAGTCGCCCCACTCGCCGCTCGCACGCTCGAGCGCCTCGAGCACGTCGTCGAGACCTTGCGCGTCGGCGCGCGCGAACGGCCCCGGCAGGATGCCCGCGCCCATCATCATCCCGATCTCGATGTCCTTCGCGGAGGCGATGCCCTCCTCGAGGACGAGGCAGGACTCGACCAGCGCCTTGAGGCCGAACCGCTCGACGAGGGTGTCGGTGGCGGAGGTCCCTTCAGTTGCCGTGCTCATAGAAGCCCTTTCCGGTCTTCTGGCCGAGGTTGCCCGCCTCGACCAGCTCCTTCATGCCTGAGTGGACGTAGAAGCGGTCGCCGTAGCTCTCCTTCAGGTGCTCGGCGACGTGCAGCACCGTGTCGAGCCCGAGCAGGTCGGTGAGGAAGAACGGCCCCATCGGCACGGTCTTCGACTCCTGGATGACCTTGTCGAGCTCCTTGACGTCGATGCCCTCCTCCTCCTGGACCCGCCAGATCTCGGACACGGAGGAGTTGAGGATCCGGTTAACGACGAACCCGGGCGCCTCACCGCACTTGATCGGCGTCTTCTTGATCTGCTGCGCGAAGTTGGCCGCCGCCTGAACGGTCTCGGGCGAGGTCTCGTCGCCCTCGATCACCTCGATCAGCCGCATCATCGACGCCGGGTAGAAGAAGTGGAATCCGACGACCCGGTCCGGCCGGCTCGTGGCCTCGCCCATCTCGCTGATCGAGAGCGCCGAGGTGTTCGACGACAGGATCGCGTGGCCCGGCGTGACGGTATCGAGCTCGGCGAACACCGCCTGCTTGATCTGCATGCGCTCGGGCACGGCCTCGACGACGAAGTCGACGTCGCCGAAGCCCTCGTATTCGGTCGTGCCGGTGATACGGCCGACGATCTCCTCGGCCTGCTTGTCGGCCTCCTCCTGGGAGATCTTCTCCTTCTTGACGAGCCCGCCGAGCTGAGTCTGCGTCACCTGCTGCGCTTTCTCGAGGCCCTGGTCGACGAACTTCTGCTCGACGTCCTTCAGGACGACGTCGACGCCCGAGGACGCGATCACCTGGGCGATCTCCCCGCCCATGGTGCCGGCGCCCACTACGGCAGCTTTGAATACGTACATACGGTCGGTTCCTCCGTGGTAGCGGCCCGCGGCAGGCTACAGAGCCGCCTCTTCAGCCGCTTCGGTGGCGAAACGGGCGAGCGTGCGGTTGAGCGCCTGTGTGAGGGCGCGGCGGATGAAGAGGACGTCCGCGAGCGCCCGCAGCGGGCCGCTCTGTGCCAGCTCGTAGTCCAGCCGGAGCTCGACCCGCGTCCGGCCGTCCTCCGCGCGCGCAAAGGAGACGAGCTGCGTGCCGCTGAGGGCGTCCTCGAACACGCGCGTCTCGAACCGTCCCGCCGGCTCGGCGATTGTGACCTTCTCGGTCACGCGCCCGCGGCCACCGGGCGTCGAGCTCCAGACGAGCTTCGCGCCATTGGTGGGCCAGTCCGGGCTGCGCTCGACGACCTGCGAGAAGCCCTCGACGAAGGTGGGCCAGCGGCGCACGTCGGTCCACAGCGCCCAGGCATGACCCGGGTCGAGCTCGACGTGCCGCACCGCGCTACTTACCCCCATAGACCTCCCGCACGATCTCGTCTATCGAACGGCCGACCGAGTCTAAGAATGGCCGGACGTCCTTGCGGAGGCGCCGGTACTCCTTCTTGCCGCTCGCGGTGAGGGAGTAGTAGCGCCGGCTGCGGCGCTCCGGGTGCTCCCAGCGGCCCTCGACCAGCCCGCGGCTCTCGAGCTCGCGCAGCAGCGGATACATCGTGTTTGGGTTCACCGAGAGCACGCCCTCGGTCAGCTCCGAGATCCGGTCCATCAGCTGGTTCCCGTACGAGGGCCCGCCTGCCATCACGTGCATCACGAGCAGCGGGAGCACGTCGCGCCGGCGCAGCTCGCCGGTGAAGGGATCGGCCGGCCCGCGCCGCCGCACCGGCTCGCGGACCGCCGCCTGCGCGTCGGCGAGCTTCGTCGTCTCCGCGACGGCGCGCCTGGTGGCGCCGCGGGGCTTGCGCTGAGCGGCCACGGCGGGATCGTAGGCCTAGGCCCGCTCGCCGACCTGCCCGACCGCGCCGCGCAGGCCAACGCAGCCCACGCACGCCACGCAGCCGACGCAGTCGACACATCCGACGCACACCAGACACGCGGCGCAGTTGACGTTCGCCGCGCTGAGCAGCATCCCGGCGCTTGTCACCGTCGCAGCGGACCCCACGACGCCGGCGCTTGCGACGGTGCCCGCGGAGCCGATCACACCCGCGCTCGCCACCGTCCCGGCGGACCCGATCACGCCCGCGCTTGCAAGCGTTCCCGCCGACCCCACGACTCCGGCGCTTGCGACCGTGGCGGTCGCGCCGGTCAGGCCGGTGCTTGAGGCGTTCTCCTCGATGCGGCGAGCCTAACGCCGCACGAACGTCGTGAACCCGCTGTGCACGCCCGGCGCACCGCGCAGCGTGACGCGGAAGTAGCTGCCCGCGGTGACGCGCTCCTGGCCGATGTCGGTCAGGACGGCGGTGATCGGGCCTGGCCTGTCCCGCCGCAAGCTGGAAACGGCCGCGACCGAGGACCTTCCGGTCGGTCGGAGAGGCCAGGTCGATCGTGCCGGCGCAGCCGTCCGGACAGGTGCCCTCGAACTTCACCGAGCGCCCGGTCAGCGTGGGCTCCACCGAGATCCTGTTGTTGTACGGCTCGCCCGGCGGCAGATCGCGCCAGGCCGCCTCCTCGCACCCGGGCAGGAGCTGGTCACGCGTGTCCGGCTCGGCCACGAAGTCCTCGCCCTCGCCGCAGTCGTGCACGTCGACGGCATCGTCCTCGCTCGCGAGGAAGCGGTCGTCGCCGTCGCCGCCGTAGAGGAAGTCCGGGTCGTCGCCGCCCGTTAGCTCGTCGTTGCCGGCGCCCGCCTCGAGCACGTCCTCGCCCGCGCCGCCGTCGAGCACGTCGTCGCCGTCTGTCCCGGTCAGCTTGTCGTCGCTCGTCCCGCCCGTGATCGTGTCCGAACCGTCGCCGCCGCCGCAGCCGCCGAGGGCGATCGCCAGCGCGGCGATGAGGGCGAACCGGCGCACGCTACGAGGATGCCTCATGTGCGTACTCCTCGCGCCGTACTCGGCGGCGGCTCTCGCCGTAGTTGCGCGTCTCGACCACGATCAGGAGCCAGGCGAGGGCAGTGACGATCGCGACCGAGGCGAGCGCGGGGATCTCCGTCGCGACCGGAAGCAACGCGAGCAGGAGCACCGCCAGGCCCGCGCGGCGCGTGTTGATCGTGTGGATGTGGCGGTAGCGGAAGGACACGTGAGCGAGGAGGTACGCCGCCAGTCCGCCGAGGAGCGCGAAGGCGGGAACGGTCTCGAGCGGGTCGTCGACGTGGGCGAGGGTCTTCTTCATCCCCAGTGCGACAAGGACGATTCCGGCCACCATCGGGAAATGGAGGTACGAGTACGAGTCCCGCGCCATCTCGTTCTGAATCCGACCGGGCTCCGCGCGCGCGAGCCGGCGCGCGGCGACGAGCGCGACGACGTCGAAGTAGAGCCACCACATCGCGGCGGCCAGGCCAACCCCGACGACGGCGGCCGTGCCCTGGCCGAAGCTGAGCTCCCCCCCGACCCCGACCCCGATCGCGACGATCGACTCGCCGAGCGCAATGATCACGATCAGCCCGTGGCGCTCGGCGAAGTGGGCGGGCACGAGTCGCCAACCCTCGCTGCCGAAGAAGTAGGGACCGGCCATGTCAAGCACAAGCGCCACCGCCCATACCGCGGCCTGCGCGCCTGGGTCGAGGAACGACCCGCCGACGAGGAGTCCCACACCGACCGTGGTGCTCCGGAGGAGTGTCATCACCGAGTGGCGCAACTCCGGCGCGTCGCGGCTCGCGATCATGAAGAGCCCGAGCTGGCCGTAGCGGACGGCGGCGTACGCGAGCGCGAATTCGAGTGCCAGCCCGCCGAAGGCCCTCGGCACGGCGAGCGCGACGATCAGCATCGCCGCCATCGCGGCGAAGATCACGAGCCGGACCGAATCGTCCTCGGGATCCACGACGCTCGTGATCCACGAGTAGCCGACCCACGCCCACCAGAGGAGCCCGAGCACGAGCAGGCCCTTCCCCACGTAGGCCCAACTCGGGTGGTCCGACATGAGCTGCGTGCATTGCGTCAGCGCGAGGACGAAGACGAGGTCGAAGAACAGCTCGAGCGGCGAGACCTGCTCGCCCTCGCGCATGGCCGCCGTCAGGCGGCGCCGCTGTCCGGTCTGTGCCTCCACCTCAACGAGAAAGGGCCGCCTTGCGGCGACCCTTTCCAAAACACTCGCCTGTTGGCGTAGAGATTACGCCCCGGCCGCCACGGCCTCCGGCTGCGGCGCCGAGATGTTGCGCGGCATGAGCACCTCGCGTGCGATGACCAGGCGCTGGATCTGGGACGTGCCCTCGTACAGCTGCATGATCTTCGCGTCGCGCATCAGCTTCTCGACCGGGTACTCCTTGATGAAGCCGTAGCCGCCGTAGACCTGGACGGCGTCAGTCGTGACCTCCATCGCGGTGTCGGCGGAGAAGCGCTTCGCATGCGACGAGACGAGCGTGTTGCGCTCGCCGACGTCGAGCTGCTGGCCCGACTTCCACACGAGCAGGCGCGCCGCCTCGATCTTCGTCGCCATGTCGGCGATCATGAACTGGATCGCCTGGTGCATCGCGATCGGGACGCCGAACTGCACGCGCTCGAGTGAGTAGTCGCGTGCGAACTCGAAGGCCGCGCGCGCGATGCCGACCGCCATCGCAGCCACGCCCGGCCGCGTCCGGTCGAGCGTCATCATCGCGAGCTTGAAGCCCTTGTTCTCCTCGCCGAGCAGGTTCTCGGCCGGGACCTCGACGTCGTTGAAGCTGACGGTCGCGGTGTTGGAGGCGCGCTGTCCGAGCTTGTCCTCCTTCTTGTCCACCTGGACACCCCACTCCTTCTCGACGACGAACGCCGAGATGCCCTTGTGGCCGGCGTCCTTGTCGGTCTTGGCATAGACCGTGAAGTAGTCGGCGTAGCCGCCGTTCGTGATGAAGCACTTCGAGCCGTTGAGGATGTACTTGTCACCCTGGCGGACGGCCGTCGTCTTCATGCCCGACACGTCCGAGCCGGCGTCCGGCTCGGTGAGGCAGAACGACGCCAGCTTCGGCTCCTCGGTGAGGGCGCCGAGGTACTTCTTCTTGGTCTCCTCGGAGCCGCCGATCCCGATCGGCGCGGTGGCAAGGCCGTTGCACATGAGCGACGTGCCGATGCCCGAACAGCCCCAGCCCATCTCCTCCTCGATGATGCAGCCGGTGACGTAGTCGAGCCCTGGCCCGCCGTACTCCTCCGGGATGTGGGTGTTCATCAAGCCGACCTCCCAGGCCTTCTCGATGATCTCCTGCGGCCACGTGCCGTCCCGGTCGTAGTCCCAGGCGACGGGGCGGATCTCCTTCTCGGCGAAGTTGTGCGCCATCTCGCGCATGTCCTTCTGCTCGTCGGTAAGCGAAAAATCGACCACTTAGACGCTCCTGATTGATTCGTCAGTCAAAGTTGCTGTCCCGAAGGGTACCGAAAGCTCTCTACCCCGTCAGCAGGCGGATGAAGAGCCATATCCCGAACCCGATCGCGGCGGCGCACAGCAGCACGAGCCCGAGCTGCTCCGGGAATATGGCCGGACGGCTCGGGGTCATCGTCTTCCGCCGCAGCCTGGACCACATGGGGTCACACTGTAAGAGGCTGTGGAAGAGACCTTCGGCACCGTCGTGATCGTCATCGCGGTCGTCGCCGCGCTCGTCGCCGCGTTCGTCTATGTGGGCTCGGGCCGGCTCTACGAGGGGATCGGGAAGGGCGCGTTCTCGCTCGATCAGCCGGACCGGCCGAAGGGGCCGCAGCCCGGCACCGCCGCCTACGACGCGGAGGCCGAGGCTGAAACGCGCCAGATGCTCGAGGCAAAGTCGGCGCTGAGGGTCGCGCGCGGCGAGGCGCCGCTCGACGTCGAAGCGGAATACGCCGCGCTCACGCGCTCGAGCCCGGGCGGACGCGATGAGGCCCTGCGGGACGAGGTGCGACAGCTCGTGATCGCAAAGAACGAACGCCGTGCGCGCCGGGGCGAGCCGCCACTCGATGTCGAGGAAGAGGTCGAGCGGCAGCTACGTGATCTCGGCGTCTGACGACGTTGCCTCTAGTGCGTCGGCACCAGGTCCTTCTCGGGCTCTATCCCCCATCGGCCGGCCGCCTGGGCCAGCTCAGGGGTCAGCTCCCAGCGGTCCGGTAGCTCCGGGCCGTCGTGGTCCGGGACCCCGCCCTTCAGCTTCATGCAGCCCTTGTTGTTGCCGATCGAGGCGACGGTCGCGACCTCGTCGGGGCTCAACCGGATGTCGCGCGGCACCGCGGCGAGCTCGGCGCGTTTCTCCTCGATCGACTTCGCCCCGTCGCCCGGCTCCTGGATCAGCGTCGGCACGACACATTCGACCGGTTCGTGCGCGAGGTTCCACTGGCCGGCAAGCTGGAGTGGGGTCAGGCCGTGGGCCGCGCCCACGTGGCGCATCTGCTCGAGCTTCTCGCGCCCCTCCTCGACCCATCCGGCCGGCCGGAAGCCGCGATGGTCGTGCTCGGGGAACGGATGGCCCGGGAGGACGTCGTCGTGGAACAGCCCGCCGTAGTCGAGCACCCGTGTGATCAAGCGCACGTCCGCCTCGAGCGCCGCCGGCAGGCACATCTCCCCGGGCCACGGCTCGAGCGGGTTGAGGATGATCATCGCCCAGTCGATCGCCTCGCCGAACTGCTCGAAGCAGGAGATCAGGTCGAGCGTGAAGCCGTTCGCGGGCCCGGGCGCGACGCCGATCTTCCGCGCGAGGCCTTCGTCGCGGAGCGCGCGCATGCCCTCCCAAACCGTTTCGCTCGTGTAACCCTCGCGGTCGGGGTTGTGGAGGAGCAGGAGGTCGAAAGACGTGAGGCCGCATCGCTCGAGCGACCGCTCGGTCGCCATTCTCAGGTAGCCGCCGTAGTCGCTGCGCGTCTGGGTGAAGCGCGGGAAGCCCTTCGCGCCCTGGCGCTCGCCCTCGTAGAAGTCGTGGCCGACCGCGCCGGCAACGAAATAGGTTTCGCGGTCGATCCCGTGCAGGGCGCGTGCCAGGAGCCGGTCCGCCTCTCCCTCCCCGTAGACGTCGGCGGTCAACACCGTGCTGATGCCGTCTCCGGGGCGCAGCAGGGACACCAGCCGGTCCTCGTCGATCGGCTCACCGAATCGCATGAATCGCCCGCCGCTCCAGGTCCCGATTGCGACGTGGTCGGGCTCCGTCATATCGGGTATAGATAGCGCTCGATGGCAGAGCAGAGACGTTTCGAGCTCGAGGATCTCCTGATCCGCCCGGGCACGTACTTCAATCCGCAGACCGAAGTGATGGTGGTCGTGGATGACTCACCCTCGATGGACTCCGAGATCTTCAACATGGAGGAGTTCGAGGGTGCCGACTGGGTGCTCGTGTCCGACGACCTGCCACTGGACGAGTCGCAGCGCGACGAACTCCTCGAGAACTTCCAATCGACCTACCACGGCGGCGACGGCCGCCGGGCCCTCTCGGATGATGACGACGAGGACCTCGGCTTCGACGAGGACGACGAGGAAGAGGACGACCTCGAGCCCGACGAGGAGTACGACGAAGCCGACGACTAGGGTGCCGGGCCGAACGTGCGGCCCGTTTATTACCTAGGCGTATTCATCCCGGCGGCGATCGCGCTCGAGCTCGCGCACGCCTCGCCGGTCTTGGTGTTCACGGCGGCCGCGCTCGGCGTGATCCCCACGGCGGCGGTGATGGGGACCGCTACGGAGGAGATAGCCGAGCGGACGGGGCCCGGCATCGGGGGCTTCCTGAACGTGACGTTCGGAAACGCGCCCGAGTTGATCATCGCCTTCTTCGCTCTCAAGGAAGGTCTGCACGAGGTCGTGAAGGCCTCGATCGTCGGCTCGATCATCGGGAACGTTCTGCTCGTGCTCGGGGCCGCGATGCTCGTCGGCGGGTGGAACCGCGACACGCAGACGTTCAACCGCACAGCCGCGAACGCGCAGTCGGCGATGCTCTTGCTCGCGCTCGCGGCCCTGATCCTGCCGGCCGTGTTCCAGCTGATCCACGGCGGCAGCCTGCCGGCCGTGGGCGAGGAGCGGCACCCATTCGGCAGCGAGGTCGAGGACCTCTCGATGGGCGTGGCGATCATCCTGATGCTGAGCTACTTCTCGGGCCTCCTGTTCTCGATGAAGACGCACCGCAGGGTCTTCAACCCGTACGAGGAGGAGCACGACGAGGAGGGCGGCTGGTCGGTCCGCAAGGCCGTAGTCCTCCTCGCGATCGCTGCGGTCTTCGTGGGTGTCATGTCGGAGATCCTCGTCGGGTCGATCTCGGAGGCGTCTGAAGACATCGGCCTGTCGGAGTTCTTCGTCGGCGTGTTCGTGGTCGCGATCGTCGGCAATGCCGCTGAGCACTGGGTCGCTGTGCTCGTCGCCGCGAAGGACAAGATGGACCTCGCCGTCAACATTGCGATCGGGTCGAGCGCACAGATCGCGCTGTTCGTCGCGCCCGTCCTGGTGCTGCTGTCCTACGTCGTCGGCCCCGGCCCGATGCCGCTCGTATTCAACGGGTACGAGCTGGGCGCGCTGCTGTTCGCGGTGCTGATCGCGAACTTCCTCACCCAGGAGGGCGAGTCGAACTGGTTCGAGGGCGTTCAGCTACTGAGTCTGTACGCCGTCCTCGGGATCGTCTTCTACCTCGCCTAGGCGGCGGTCCGCCCAAATGCTGAGCAGGATCCCGATCGTGAATGCGAGCGCGACGAAGCCGAGGCTCGCGCCAGGACTGACGTGGACCAGGTCCTCGATCAGGAGCTTCACGCCCACGAGGCCGAGCACGACGGCGATCGTCTCGTCGAGGTAGCGGAAGCGCCGCATCAGGCCCTCCACGAGCACGAAGAGCGCCCGGAGCCCGAGCAGAGCGAAGACGTTCCCCATCCAGATCAGGAGCGGGTCCTGCGTGATGGCGAACGCGGCCGGGATCGAATCGATGGCGAACGCGATGTCCGCGAAGACGATCGCGGCCAGGCAGAGGAACAGCGGGGTGGCGTAGCGGGTGCCGCCCTCGCGGATGAACCAGTGGTGCTCGTGGTAGCTGCTGCTCACCGGGAACACTCGCCTGACGAGCCGCACCATCAGGTTGCGGTCCGGGTTCACGTTCTCCTCGACACCGCGCCAGATGCGGACCGCCAGCACGATCAGGAGCACGCCCAACACGTAGATGACGAAGTGGAACTGCTCGATCAGCGCGATCCCGCCGCCGATCGCCATGCCGCGCAGGATCAGTGCGAAGACGATGCCCCAGAAGAGCAGCCGCGCGCGCAGCTCGTACGGCACCGCGAAGTAGGCGAAGAGCAGGATGAAGACGAAGAGGTTGTCGAGCGACAGCGACCGCTCGATCAGGTAGACGGTCGTGTAGAGCACCGCCGCCTCGCCGTCGTCGAACCACCACACGATCAGCGCCGCGAGCAGGCTGACGACGAGCCAGCCGATCGACCACCAGACGCCCTCCCGGAAGCTCGGCTCGCGCCCGCGCGCGAAGAAGCGCAGGTCGATCAGGAGGAAGACAACGAGAGCGACGGCGAGCGCCGCGTACGGGGCGACGCTGCTCAGGTCCACGCCGCCCCTACTGGAGAAGCACTTCGCAGAAGGACTTGACCGACTCGTCGTTGGGGTCGGTCTTTATGCACTCCTCGTAGGCCTTCTGCTTCTCCGCGTCGGTCTGGGGCTCCTCGGGTGCGGCGGTGCCGCTCCCGCCAGTCTGCGGCGCGCCGAGCGCCCCGCCGATCAGGCCCTGAATCTGCTGGGTCAGCTCCGAGATCGGCCGCGCGTCCTCCGGCGCGGAGATCGGCTCTGGCGAGCCGACGTTCGCGAACTCGATCGAGAACGAGACACGGCCGCCCTCGAGGCCGCCCGCCTGCTCCTGCGCGTCGTCCGGGACCTCGAAGTCGACGTCGGCGGACAGGCGGTGGATGCGGTCGTCGTCGTTCCCCACATATGCGTCGAAGCTCGGATCCTCGACGACGTCCTCGATCTGACCCTTCTGCTCGTCGGTCAGCTCCGGCGGCGCCGCTTGGCCGACCTGGCCGCCGAGCTTGGCCGCCTCCTGGACGATCGTGTTCAGGTCCTCGAGCACCGCGCTCACGTCGAGCTTGCCCGAGACGTGCGTGGTCTCGACGCCGGCGACGTCCTCGTCGCCTTCGTCGCTCGCGTCGACGACCCAATCGCGCGCGTTCACGCCGAAGTCGGAGAGGTCCTGCCCGTCCTCGTCGCCCGCGTTCGCGGCGAGCGACTGGTTCAGAGCAGCGACGGTCTGCTGGCTGACCTCGTAATTGGTTCCCTGGAATCCCACGAACGCGCGGTCGCCCGTCGAGGTCACGTTCGCGTTGAAGCTCTGGTTCTGGGCGCTCACGGTGATGTCCCAATCGACGCTCGGGATCTGCTTGTCGCCGCCGGACTCGTACGGCCCGGTCAGGTTGACCTCGATCGGGTCCTGGAGCTCGTCGACGCCGTCGAGCTGGACCTCGATGTCGAGCGTCATGTCAGCCGAGCCGATTGGCGTCTGGAACGCCTTGTCGAGGAGGTCGGCGACCTCCTCGCTGTCGTCGCCACCGCAGCCCGCGACCAGCACGCTGACCAGGAGAGCCGGGAGAAGCACGGCCGCAAAGCGTCGAAGCGGGGCGAGCACGGCGGGCAGGCTACTAGGAGGCGTATAGGGACCCGCAACTACCCCCGCCGTCGATCGTTGAAGACGAGATGCTCGTTCCGCTGATCGCCGCAATCGCGCTGCTAGTGGCCGCGCCGACCGCCCTCGCGGGCGAGCGCGCGCTGGTGGTGGAGGACGGGCAGGTGCACGAGCGGTGGGACCCGTATCTGACGCCGGATCCCCAGCCGCTGGCGCCCGATCCGCTGCCACCGAGCGCGCGAGACGCGGCCCAGGGGCTCATCAAGCAGGCGGTGGAGCGCGCGGCCGCGAAGGGCAGCATCGGCGACCACCAGCAGCGTCGGTTCACGCGCATCCTGAACGACGCGCACAGGCTGTACGACCGGGGCGACGTCGGCCGTCGCTGCCGCTCCCAGGTCGGCCGCGTGCTGGGAATCATGAGCGCGATCGCGGCCCGCGGAAGCCTCGATGCGAGCCGCATGCCGGCGCTCTTCCTGCAGCTCGAGCGCAACGTCGAGTTCTGGGAGAAGGAGCCGGACATCCGGCTCGGCGAGCGGGTCTCGTTCGGGAAGGACCCCCTACAGCTGCAGCACTACGCCGGCTACGGCCTCCAGATCCAGCCGCTCGGGAACTTCGGGAAGGCGAACGGGCTCTGGACCGAGTGCCAGGAGCGCCCGGGCGACTGCAGGCGCAAGATGCTCCGCGCGCTGCTCGAGTCGATGCTGCGGGTGTCGTCGCGACGCGCGGGCTTCAAAGCGTGGGAGTACTGGTTCCCGTTCGGAGGCGGGTCCCCGCCTTGGGCCAGCGGGATGGCAACGGCGACCGGGATGCAGGCGCTCGCGCGCGGAGCCATCTTCTTCGGCGAGCCGCGGTTCATGACCGCGGCGAGGAAAGCGCTGCCGATATTCCGGAAGCCGCCGCCGCTCGGTGTGCGCCTCGAGTCGGGCCGCGGAGCGCACTACCTCCTCTACTCGTTCGCGCCGGGGCTGCGCGTGCTGAACGCCTTCTTGCAGGCGATTACGGGGCTGTACGACTACGCGAAGCTGAGCGACGACCGCCGCGCCCGAAGGCTGTTTCATGCCGGCGACCGACGGGCACGCCGGGAGACACCGCGCTATGACACCGGCAACTGGTCCTACTACGCGCTCCCGAACAAGAACCTGTCCACGTGGGACTACCACGTGCTCGTGACCGGGTTCCTCGAGAACCTGTGCGACCGAACCGGGGCGCGCGTCTACTGCCGCACGGCCCGGCGGTTCGCGCGCTACTCGAGGGAGCGCGGCGGGCCTCCGCCACCAGGCAACCCCGGAAGCGGCAGGCGATGCGGCTACCTGTAGCGGCAGTCGCGGTGGCCGCGGCGGTCTTCGCCGCGCCGGCCGCCGCCGCGCCCGTGCTCGAGGTGAGGCAGGACCGCACCGTGCTGCGCGACGACCCGTATCTACCGCCGCGGGCGCAGACGGACCTTGCGCCACCGGGCGGCCCCGCGCCGGCTCCCGCCCCGGCGGCGCGTGCAGCCGCGGGGCTCACCGTCCGTAAGGCGCTCGCTGACGCGCTCGAGGCGGGCCACATCACGGCGGAAGAGCGGCGCGAGTGGCGGCGCATGTACCGGCGGGCGCTACGCACACGAGCCGACCTCTCGGGGCCACGCCGGACGCAGCTCAGCGCAGTGATCGAGATCCTCAAGGGGATCGCGCGCGCGGGCCAGCTCGATGCGAGCCGCATGCCCGCGCTGTTCCTGCAGCTCGAGCGCAACACCGAGTACTGGCCCGACCGGCCTTACCCCGCGAGCGGCCAGCGCGTCTCGTTCGGCGACAGCGAGCTGATCTTCCAGTACTACCCCGGCTACGGGCTCCAGATCCAGCCGCTCGCCAACTTCGGAATGGCGAATGGGCTGTGGCGCGGCGAGCGCGAGCAGCGCCTCCGGACGCTGCTCGACGAGCTCGTCGAAATCGCGTCCCGCCGCGGGCGCTTCACGACCTGGGAGTACTGGTTCCCGTTCGGAGGCGGGTCCCCGCCGTGGATGAGCGCGATGGCCCAGGGCACCGCCATCCAGGCGCTGTCGCGTGCGTCGGAGCTGCTCGCGGAGCCGTCGTACCTGAGAGTGGCCCGGCGCGGCATCCGCGCGTTCTCGACGCGTGCGCCGCTCGGTGTACGCGTGCGCGGGCGCGACGGCGGCAACCACTACCTGATCTATTCGTTCTCGCGCGGGCTGCGGGTGCTGAACGCCTTCGCGCAGAGCCTGAACGGCCTGTACGACTACGCGACCATCGCCGAGCACGAGCGGGCGATGAGGCTGTTCGAGAAGGGCGAGCAGTCGCTGCGAGCCGAGCTGCCGGACTACGACACCGGCGCGTGGACGCTCTACTCGCTGGCCGGCAGGGAGGCGACGCTCGAGTACCACCAGCTCGCCACCGACTTCCTCGGCAACTTGTGCGAGAAACTCGGCCCGGGCGTCTACTGCAGCGCAGCGGAGCGGTTCGAGGGCTACCTGACCGAGTCGCCGCGGCTCGAGCTGCACACGTCGCGACTCACCGAGGACAACCTCCAGTACGTCCGTTTCACCGTCTCGAAGCAATCGACCGTCCGCCTCACGCTGAGCCGTAACGGAAACGTCGTCTACTCCGCCTCGGCGTCCGTCCCGTATGGCACGCACGCGTTCTCGTGGACGCCGGCCCGCCCCGGCGACTACGTCGCGACGCTCGCAGCGGACTCGTTCAACGGCGCACACGGCTCCGAGAGCGGCACCATCACGGTCCGCGACGGGTCCTAGGGCCGTACGATGGCGCTCTGATGGCGCCCAGGACCATTCTCTACACGGGCAAGGGCGGGGTCGGCAAGACGAGCGTCGCCGCCGCCACGGCGCGCCGCTGCGCCGCGGCGGGCATGCGCACGATCGTGATCTCGACTGACCCGGCGCACAGCCTCTCGGACTCGCTCGAGACACGAGCTCGCCGGCGTCCCGACGCCGTGCGGGACGCTGCTCTGGGGCCAGGAGGTGCAGGCGCAGGACGAGATGGAGCGCCATTGGGAGGCAGTCCAGGACTGGCTCGGCGAGCTGCTCGCCGACCGCGGCGTCGACCCGATCTCCGCGGACGAGCTGACCGTCCCGCCCGGGATGGACGAGCTCTTCTCGCTGCTTCAGATCAAGGCGCATCACGAGTCTGGCGAGTACGACGCGATCATCGTCGACTGCGCCCCGACCGGCGAGACGCTCCGGCTCCTGTCGTTCCCCGACGTCGCCAGCTGGTGGCTGGAGAAGGTCTTCCCGTGGGAGCGGCGCGTGATGTCGGCCGCGCGCCCGCTGGCGCGCACGCTCCTCGATGTGTCGCTGCCCAGCGATGCGGTCTACGACGACGTCGAGCGGCTCGTACGCAATCTCGTTGCGATGCACGAGATCCTCCGCGACCGCAGCCACACGTCGATCCGCCTCGTGATGAACCCGGACCGCATGGTCGTCAAGGAGTCGATGCGGACCTTCACGTACCTGAACCTGTACGGCTATCTCACGGACGCCGTCGTCGTGAACCGCGTCTTCCCGGACATGAACGGCTTCTTCGCCTCATGGCGCGAGCACCAGCGCGAGCAAATGGAGCTCGTGCAGTCGGCGTTCTCCCCCGTGCCGATCCTGACCGCGCCGTTCTTCGAGCAGGAGGTGATCGGCCCGGAGATGCTCGACCGCCTGGGCGCGGAGGTCTTCGAGCAGGCCGACCCGGGCGCCGTGCTGCACGAGGAGCTCACGCAGGAGCTGCAGAGCGAGAACGGACATGCGACGCTGAGGCTGCCGCTGCCGTTCGTGCAGAAGGGCGACATCGAGTTGAAGAAAGTCGGCCTCGAGGTGATCGTGCGCGTCGGCGGCCAGAAGCGCACGATCATGCTGCCGACCGCGATGTCGGGCTACCGTCCGGCGGGCGCGCACTTCGAGGACGGCGCGCTGCGGGTGGATTTCGAGAGGAGCGAGAGTGGAGCAGGAACAGGGTCAGCGACTGCACAGTGACTGGACGCGCGAGTGGGAGCGCGAGTTCCACGACGCTCCCCCGCCCCCGCCGCGTACGGGCGGGCCCGACCTCAGCCCGCTGTTCGCGATCGTCGACGCGCTACGGCGCGGCCTCCCGCGCGAGCTCCAGGGCCAGTTCACCTCGCTGCTGCGCGAGGTGCTGCTGACGCTGCGCGCCCTGATCGACTGGTATCTCGAGCGCCTCGACCGCGGCGAGCGCAAGCCGGAGGTCGAGGAGCATCCGGATCGACTAGAGCGGATCCGATGCGGATGTCACGCAGGCTGTGCTCGTCCGGCAGCTTGTCGATCACCTCTCGGATCACGCGGTGCACGTCCGGCTCGTCGTGACCGAAGTCGTCCAGGAGCGACTTCAGCGCGGTGTAGGTGATCTTCAGCTGCGCAGGGGTCAATTCGAGCCTGTACGCGGTGTCGTCGGGGCCGATCAGAGGGGTGTCGTCTTCGCTCATGGCTCCAGCGTAACCTGAGCATCGGTGGCCTCGAAGACCTGGATCCTCACCGGCTCGCCCGAGAACTTCGCCGCCACGCGTGCGCACGGCTTCCGCGTGATCGGCATGAAGGAGGGCCGGCGCAACATGGCCCAGCAGATGGAGCCGGGCGACCTGATCGTCTTCTACCTGACGCGCGTCAAGGCATTCGGCGGCGCCGTACGCATCACCGGAGAGCTCTACGAGGACCGTTCGAAGATCTGGCCGGGCAAGCCGGGCAAGCCCGACCCGTACCCGTGGCGGTTCGAGACGGAGCCCGAGGTCGTGCTCGACGAGGACGACTGGGTGCCGGCCGAGGGCCTCGCCCCCGAGCTCGAGCATGCACGCAAGTGGCCCGCCGAGCACTGGACGCTCGCCTTCCAGGGCCAGCTGCGCACCGTCTCGGAGGCCGATCGCGACCTGATCTTGAACCGGATGCGGTGACGGCCGAGCGCGTGCGCACCCTGCTCCTCCGTGGGGACAACCTGCTGAAGAGCGCGCGGCCCGAGCGCTTCGGGCGGGCGATGGAGGCATTCGAGGAGGCGCGCGAGGCCGCCCGCGATGACGATGTCGCACCCGAGGTGCGCGACCTGGTCGAGCGCCGCATCGACGCGCTGCGCGGGCTGATGGAGAGCGGCTCGTGAGGCACAGCCGCCACTACACGCTCGAAGAGGCCAACGCCGCGCTCGGGTGGGTGCAGGACGCGATCACGGCGCTCCGGACCGCGCGCGAGGGCCTCTCCGACGAGGAGGCGCGTGAGGCACTCGCCGAGGCGGGGCCCCAGAACGGCGGCGGGGATCCGGGCCGCGTCGTCTCGGAGGCGTTCCTCCGGCTGCGCGACTCGCTCGCACGGCTGCAGGACGCCGAGATCGTGCTGCGCGACCTCGACCGCGGCCTCGTCGACTTCCCCGCGATCCGCGACGACCGCGAGGTGTATCTCTGCTGGCTCGAGGGCGAGGACGAGATCGGCTATTGGCACGACCTGGAGGCGGGCTTTGCCGGCCGCGAGCCGCTCTAGCGAGGTCGCCGCCATGTGGCGAGCGTGGAACGCGGAGCAGCGCGTCGCGGCCGTTGCCTCAACGCTCTTGATCGTCAGCACGCTCGGCCCGTTCTCCTGGGTCGAGCTCGCGATCGTCCTTGTCGGCGTCGCCGTGCTTCTGCTGCTCAAGCGGCGCGCGGAGGGCCGGCCGTTCCATTTGCCGTTCGGAGACGGGACCGTCATCGCGGCCGCCGGAGCTTGGTCCGCGCTCCTGATCCTGATCCGGCTGTTCGACCGCCCGCTCGGGCAGGGCATGCTGGCGCTCGCATGTGCCGCGCTCCTGTTCGCCGCCGGCGTGCGCGAGCGTGCACGGCGGCCGATGGACGACCTGCCGCGCGACCAGGACACGCTCTGGGAGGAGAGGCCGGCCCGTCGCCGCCGGCCGCGCCCGGAGCCGCCCGCGCGAGGACGTCACGCGCGCACTCCCGGCCGACGAAGAGCGGACCGTCAGGCTGACGGGCCAGAAGGAGCTGCCGGGGATGGACGAGCCGAACCCGTACGAGGTGCCGGACCCGAGTGATCCGCCCGCGCCCGACGACCTGCCGGCGGGCCGGGGCTAGCGCGCCGGCGCGTCCTCGAACGGGAGGATGTCGCCGAGGCCTACGAGCTGGAAGATGCGGTGGACCTCCGGGCCGCCGCGGACGATCGAGAACTCGCGGCCCTCGGCCTGCGCTGCCTGGTGGGCGGTCACGACGAAGTGGATGCCCATCGAGTCGATGAAGTCGAGCTCCGACAGGTCAAGGACGATCTTGCGGCCCGCGTCGACGCTTGCAAGCACCTCGTCGGCCAGCTCGCGGCCGGAGATGTCGAACTCGCCGGCCAGCTTGAGGCGGCACACACCCTCGGGAGCGTCGGCCAGATAGACAGAGAAATCGGGCACCGGCTGAGTCACGGTAGCACCGGCACGGGCTCCCGGGCGCGCATCGCAATCCAGCCGACACAGACCGCGACGAGCTGCAGGGCCGCCGCGATCAGCACGACCGACGTCGAGTCGAGCGCGTCCACGAGGACACCGGCCGAACCCGCGCCGAGGGCAAGCATGCCGATCTTCAGGCCGACCGCGGTCGTCATCACCTGGCCGTACAAATGCCGCGGCGTGTGCTGCTGGCGGACGGCGAATGTGGAGGCGAGCGCGGGACCGTCGGCGAGGCCGCCGAGGCCGATCAAGAGCATCGCGGCCGGCAGCGAATGCGCGAGCGGCCACGTGAGCATGATCAAGCCGAGCGTGCCGATCGCGACGACCATGATGCGCTCGGGCGCAAAACGCCGCTGGAGTCCGGTGAACGCGACGGCGCCGATCGCCGAGCCGGCCGCAAACGCAGCCCACAGGTAACCCGCCGCGCCGCGGCCTGCCTCGAGATGGTCGACCGCGAAGAACGGGAACGTCACCGTGAGCAGACCGAGCCCGGCAAGCCCGATGCCGCCGATCAGGGTCGCTCCCAGGAGCGGCGGCGTGCGGACGAGATGGAGCAGTCCCGCTCTGACCACCTCCCCGAGCGAGCCGAAGTCGCGCCGCGGCGGCCGGTCGAGCCCCGGGATCCGCAGGATGAGCACGAGCGCCGCCAGCGTGAGCACGATCTCGACCGCCACCGCCTCAGCCGGCCCGAAGGCCGCCACGATCGTGCCGGCGAGCGCCGGGCCCGCGATCATCGCCGTGTTGAAGCTCGTGGCCTCGAGCGCGTTAGCGGGTGCGAGCAGGTCGTCGGGAACCACGACCGGGATGAGGCTCGTGAAGCCGCCGAACGAGAGCGGATAGGTCAGCCCCACGACCACCCCGAGCGCCGGCACGGCCGCGTCGGGCAGCGTGCCCGGCAGGAACAGGAGCAGCGTCAGCCCGGTCGCGGCCAGGAGCTGGTCGCAGACCATGGCGAACCGCCGCCGCCCGGTGAGGTCGAGCCATCCGCCCAGGAGCGGCGCGGTGAGGAGGCTCGGGAACGTGACGCAGGCGACCGTCGCGCCGGCGATGACCGCGCTCCCCGTCCGGTCGAGCACGTGCAGCACGACCGCAACCGAGAGCATCTCGTCGGCGATGCGGGCGGACGTGGCTGCCGCGAAGAAGTTGACGTAGCCGTGAGTGCGGCGAAGCCGCCCGTACTCAGTCTTCGAAGAAGGCGTATCCGTACTCGCCACGCTTGAGCGCAAGTTTGGCGATCGCGATCATCCGGTCGTCGTCGTTCCGCTCGATCTGGCCGAAGTTCTGGCGGACGCGGTTGCCGGCGCGGGTGCAGAACGTCTCCGCGATGTAGCGCTCCTGCCCTGACGGCTCGACCCCGTGCTCCTCGAGGATCGCCGTGACGCGCGAGAGGACGGCGATCTGCGCGTAGATGTCGGAGACGGCGTCGGCCAGCCGCTTCTGCTGGAACTGACGCTCGATGATCCCTTTCTTGTGCTCGCGCAGAAGGCCCTCGGTCCGGTCGCGCAGCTCCTTGACCTGCTCTGACAGATCGTCCGCCAGCGGCTTCAGCTCCTCGTGGGCCAGCGTGATCCGGTCGGGTCGCACCTCGCGCTGGATCCGCTCGCCGACGTACTCGGCGAGCACGCCGATCGAGCCGATCGGCGAGCTCCAGTCGAGGTCGCCTAGCCCCTCGAGCTTCTCGCCCACCGGCTTCATCCCCGACAGCGCGATGAACGCCCGCATGACGTCGTTGGCGCCCTCGAAGATCGGGAAGATGCGCGTGTCGCGCAGCACCTTCTCGTACGGCTCGTCGCGCATGTAGCCGGCGCCGCCCTTGAGCTGCAGCGCGCGGTTCGTGCCGTACCAGAGGAACTCGGTGGCGGAGACCTTCACGATCGCCGACTCGAGCGAGTAGTCCGGGACGCCCGCGTCCACGAGCCCGGTGGTCATGTAGGCCATCGCCTCGAGCCCGAAGAGGTACGAGACCATCCAGCCGATCTTGTCCTGGACGAGCTCGAACTCGCCGAGCGGCATGCCGAACTGACGCCGCTCCTTGACGTGGTCGATGACCCGGTCGAGCAGGATCTTGGTGCCGCCGACCGACCCCGTGCCGAGCGACATGCGCCCGTTGTTCAGCGTGTGCATGGCGATCTTGAAGCCGTCGCCCGGCTCGCCGATCACGTTCTCGGCCGGGATCCGCACGTCGTTGAAGTGGAGGTGGCGGAGGTCGTTCGCGCGCAGGCCCATCGTGTCGTAGCGATGGCCGACCTCGAAGCCCTTCATTCCCTTCTCGAGAATCAGCGCGATGAACTCGTCGGTGTCCTCGATCCGCGCGAAGGTCGACAGCACCGACGCCTTCGACCCGTTGCCGATGTAGCGCTTCTCGCCGTTCAGCGACCCATGACCCGTCCGCCTGGCGGGTCGCGGTCGTCTCGATCCCGTTCACGTCCGAGCCGGCGTTCGGCTCGGTCAGCGCGAAGGCGGCGAGCTTGCGGCCGGCGGCGAGGTCCGGCAGGAATCGCGCCTTCTGCTCGTCCGAGCCGTACAGCGCGATCGGCTTCATCCCGATCGACTGGTGGACGCCCATGATCACCGACAACGTCGGGTCGATCTGCGCGAAGACCTCCGAGACGCGGCAGTAACCAGTCTGCGAGAGCCCCTGCCCGCCGTACTCCTCGTCGACGTACAGGCCGCAGAGGCCGGCCTCGCCGAGCGCGGCGATCACGTCGTCGCCGATCCAGCCCTGCTCCTCGGCCTTGCGCGGATCGATCAGCTCGTCCGCGATCTCGCGCAGCCGCGCGATCAGCGCGCGGATCTTGTCCTGCTCCTCGGGATCGGGCTTGGGATACGGGAAGACGAGCTCCTCGTGGATCTCCCCGAGGAAGAGCGACTTCGCGAAGCTGCTGACCGCGGTTGCGGTTTCCATCAGGCGGGTGCCGCCGCGAGGTCTCCTTCGACGTCCTCGGGCTTGCGCGGCCCGGGGCCGATGTACTTGGCCGTCGGCCGGATCAGGCGACCCTCGCGCTTCTGCTCGAGGATGTGGGCGGACCAGCCGCCAACACGCGCGCAGGAGAAGAGCGGCGTGAAGAGGTCCGCCGGCACGCCGGCGAAGTCGAGCACCACCGCCGACCAGAACTCGACGTTGGTGGCGAGCACGCGGTCCGGCTTGCGCGCCTTCAGCTCGGCCAGCGCCGCCTTCTCGAGCTCCTCCGCAACCTCGAGTCGCGGCGCGCCGATTTCACGCGCCGTGCGACGCAGCACCCGCGCACGCGGGTCCTCGGCGCGGTACACGCGGTGGCCGAACCCCATCAGGCGGTCGCCGCGGTCGAGCAGTTTCTTCACGTACTCCTCGGCGTCGCCCTCGCGCGCGACGTCGTCGAGCATGTCCAGCACACGCGACGGGGCGCCCCCGTGCAGCGGCCCGGAGAGAGCTCCAACCGCGGCCGACAGGCAGGCGGCCACGTCGGCGCCGGTCGATGCCACCACGCGCGCCGTGAACGTGGACGCGTTCATGCCGTGCTCCGCGGCCGAGATCCAGTAGGCGTCGATCGCCTTCACGTGCCGCGGGTCGGCCTCGCCGCGCCAGCGGATCAGGAATCGCTCCGGGATCGAGCGGGCCTTGTCGATCTCGCGCTGCGGCACCGGCGGGACGCCCGCGCCGCGCGCGGACTGCGCCACGAACGACAGCGCCATAACCGACGCGCGCGCTAGGTCCTCGCGCGCCTGGTCGTCGGCGATGTCGAGCAGCTGCTGCATGCCCCACTCCGGGCCGAGCATCGCGAGCGCGGCCTGGAGGTCGACGCGCGAGTCTCCGGAGCGGACGGTGAGCGGATGCGGCTCGGCCGGCGGCAGCCCCGGCTCGTAGCGGCCGTCCACGAGCAGTCCCCAGACCTTCTCGAACGGCACGCGCCCGACGAGGTCCTCGATGTCGACGCCGCGGTAGCGAAGCGCGCCGCCTTCCTTGTCCGGCTCGGCGATCTCAGTCGCGAAGGCGACGACGCCCTCGAGCCCTGACTTGACCTCGCTCAATGCGCTCCTTTCGCTCGGAGGCGGGAGAATAGTTGCTCAGGCATGCGCGTCCTCGTTGTCGACGACAGTCCACTTTTCCGCGACCTGATCCGCCGCTTCGTCGAGGACGGCGGCACCGGGGAGGTCGTCGGTGAGGTCACGCGCGCCGCTGATGCGACCTCCGCGGTCGCCGAGCATCGGCCCGACGTGGTGGTGATGGACTGGTCCCTACCCGACCACGACGGCATCTGGGCGACTCGCCAGATCAAGGTCCTGTTCCCGCATGTGGACGTCGTCGCGTTGACATCCGCGACCGAGGACGCCGTCATCGACGACTTCCTCCGCGCCGGCGCCACCGCGCAGTTCGACAAGGGCGACCTCGACGGCCTCGTCACCTGGATAGCGGAGCACTCCCCGCCATAAGTTGACCGTAGTCCGGTTCACTGCTACCTTATGAATAGTAAGCGGACTTCGGTCCGGAACATTCTCCAGAAGGAGCAGGGATATGTCAGTGGCAACCGCAGTGCCTGCCGGTACCTGGACGGTGGACGGCGTCCACTCCTCGATCGGCTTCGAGGTCGAGCACATGGTCTCGACCTTCCGTGGGCGGTTCGAGGACTACGACGCGCAGCTCGTGGACGGCAAGCTCATCGGGACGGTCGCCGTCCCGAGCGTGAAGGTGTACGACGAGAACCTCGAGGCGCACCTCCGGTCGCCCGACTTCTTCGACGCGCAGCTCCACCCCGAGCTTCGCTTCGAGTCGCGCGATCTCGCGATCGACGACGAGGGGAACGTGACGCTCGAGGGCGACCTCACGATCAAGGGCATCACGAAGCCCGTGACCGCTCGCGGGCGGTACGTGCACGTCGAGGCGGACATGGGCGGCGGCGAGCGAATCGGGCTGGCGCTCGAGACGACCGTCGACCGGCGCGAGTTCGGCCTCGAGTGGAACGCGGCGCTGCCGAAGGGCGGCTTCGTCCTCGGCAACGACGTGACGCTCACGGTCGCGCTCGAGCTCGTGAAGGCCGAGGGCTAGCGATGACCGTTTTGGGAATCAGCGGGAGCCTCCGCAACGGTTCCCACAACACGCGGCTCCTCCGGGCGGCGGCGGATCTGCTGCCGCCCGGAGCGGAGCTGCGCATCTTCGACCGCCTCGGGGAGATCCCGCCGTTCGACGAGGACTCGGAGCTCTCTCCCCCGCCGGCGGTGCTCGCGCTCAAGGAGGCGATCGCCGACGCGGATGCGGTGCTGATCGCAACGCCCGAGTACAACCACTCGATTCCGGGCGTGCTCAAGAACGCGCTCGACTGGGTCTCGCGTCCGATCGCAGCGAATCCCATGCGCGGCAAGCCCGCGCTCGTGATCGGCGCCAGCACCGGCATGTTCGGCGCCGTCTGGGCTCAGGCCGAGACGCGCAAGGTGCTCGGCGCCCTCGGCGCGCGTGTGCTCGACGATGAGCTTCCCGTCGCGCAGGCGCCGGACGGCCTCGAGGACCACGAACTCCTGACGCGGCTCGCCGATCTGCTGCGCGAATTGGTGTCGTCGGGCGAAGCGCTGATGCGCGCTGCATAATCGAATGGCAACCCTGATGGCCACGAACCCACTGCCAGTCGCCGGCTCCACGCCGGAACGGGCCGATGCGGCCCGGAACCGCCTGAAGATCCTCGAGGCGGCCGAACGGCTCGCATCCCGGCACGGGATCGAGCACGTTTCGATGGACATGGTCGCCGAGGAGGCCGGCGTCGGGAAGGGGACGATCTTCCGCCGCTTCGGCGACCGCGCGACGCTCGCGCTTGCCCTACTGGACGAGCACGTGCAGGAGTTCCAGGAGGCGTTCATCCGCGGCGAGCCGCCGCTGGGCCCCGGCGCGCCGCCGATCGAACGGCTGCGCGCGTTCGGCTACGCGATGATCGACCTGCTCGAGACGCACGGCGACCTGATCCTCGTCGGCGAGTCGGGCTCACCCTGTGCGCGGTTCCGGCTCAGCTCCCTTCCGCGCACACCGCGCCCACGTCACCAGCCTGCTCGTGGAGCTCGACCCGCGCCTGGACGCGGAGTACCACGCCGACTCGCTGCTCGCCGTGCTCGCGGCGGACCAGTACCGCCACCTGCGCCAGGAGCGGGAGATGCCGATCGAGCGCGTCCGCGCCGGTTGGGACTCCGTCGTCGCGGCCGTCGAAGCGCTCGCGGAGCGTTGAAGGTCTGGCGAGCCGAGGCCGGGGACGCGGCGGACGTCGCCCGGCTGATCGCCGAGTTCGGCGAGTGGTGGGGGCACAACGTGTTGCCCGAGGACGAGGTCCGCGCGAGCGTCGAGCGGATCATGGCGGGCGACGACGGCGAGTACCTGCTCGGGGCCGTCGACGGTCGAGCCCATGGGCGTCTGCCAGTTGCGCTTCCGCTGGAGCGTGTGGAAGTCGGCCGAGGACTGCTGGCTCGAGGACCTGTTCGTGCGCGAGGAGGCGCGCCGGTCCGGCCTCGGGCGCGCGCTGGTCGAGTCCGCGGTGGAGCGCGCCCGCGAGCGCGGCTGCAAGCGGATCGAGCTCGACGTGAACGAGGACAACGCCGCGGCGCGCGCGCTGTACGAAGCGTGCGGGTTCCTCACCGAGCCGAAGCCGCCGGGCCGCACGCTCTTCATCGGGCGGCCGCTGTGAGGGGCGACGACCTCTACACGCTGCCGGAAGGCCTGCCGGTGCCCGACGACGACGGCGCCGCCGACCACCTGCCCGGATCGCGACTGCCGGTCGTAACGCTCGCGGCCTCCGACGGGTCGGAGGTGACGCTCGCCGAGCTTTCGGGCCGGTCGGTCGTCTTCGCGTACCCGCGCACGGGCAAGCCCGGCGAGCAGTCGCTCGGAGGCGACGAGGCGTGGGATGCCATCCCGGGCGCGCGCGGCTGCACGCCGCAGGCCTGCGCGATCCGCGACAACGAGGCCCGCTTCGACGCCCTCGATGTGCGCGTCTTCGGCCTGTCGACCCAGAGCCCGCAAGACCAGCTCGAGGCGGCCGAGCGCCTCCGCCTCCCCTACCCCCTGCTTTCGGACGCGGACGCGTCACTCGGCCTTCCGACGTTCGAGGTCGAGGGCGTCACGCTCTACAAGCGACTGACCCTGATCGTGCGCGACGGCGTCGTCGAGCGCGTCATCTACCCCGTCTTCCCGCCGAACGAGGCCGCGCAGCAGGCGCTCGCCGCACTCGAGTGATGGACATCGAGCAGCGCATGAAGCAGCGCCGCCAGTCCGAGTGCGAGAAGAAGCAGCGCTACGAGACCGAGGCGGACGCGCGCGCGACCGCGGACCATCAGGCGCGCACGACGGGTAGGGAGCTCAGCGTCTACGAATGCCCGTGGTGCCGCGGCTGGCACCTGTCGTCGCGCTAGCGCGTCAGCTGCAGCCAGACCGGCAGCCCGACGGTCGCCAGGAAGATCATCAGGATCCCGGTCGCGATCATCGTCTTGACCTTGAAGAGGTGCCCGAGGATCCCGACGGGAAGCCGAGCAGCACGAGGGCGATGAACTTCTCGGGCTCCGCCGACCAGTCGCCGGTCGGCTCCGGGCCCTCGGTGGGATCTAGGAACTGCGCGAGGAGAGGCGCGAGCACCCCGGAAGTATCCTTGAGCCGGTGGCGGCAGAGCTCCAGAGCGTCGAGCAGGTCAAGTCGCGACTGGGCGAGGTGGGGTACCTGGCGGACGAGCCCGCCGCTCTCGTCTCGTATCTCGCCGCCCAGTTGGGCAAGCCGGTCCTCGTCGAGGGGCCGGCCGGGGTGGGCAAGACCGAGCTCGCCAAGGCGCTCTCGCGAGCGACCGAGCGCCGGCTGATCCGGCTCCAGTGCTACGAGGGGCTCGACGAGGCAAAGGCCCTCTACGAGTGGAACTACCGCAAGCAGCTCCTGCGGATCCAGACCGAGGCGCAGGAGGCCGGGTGGGAGACCGTCAAGGAGGACATCTTCGGCGAGGAGTTCCTGCTGGCGCGGCCACTCTTGACCGCGATCGCGGCTGAGGAGCCCGTCGTCCTCCTGATCGACGAGATCGACAAGACCGACCAGGAGTTCGAGGCAATGCTGCTCGAGCTCCTGTCCGACTTCCAGATCTCGATCCCCGAACTCGGTGTCATCGAGGCCCGCACCCATCCGATCGTGATCCTGACCTCGAACAACTCGCGCGAGCTGACGGAGGCGCTCAAACGCCGCTGCCTCTACCTGTGGCTCGACTATCCGGACGCCGAGCGCGAGCACGAGATCGTGAAGCTGCACGCGCCCGACCTGCCGGACTCGGTCGCGCGGCGCCTCGTCGAAGTAGTGCACCAGGTGCGCAATCTCGACCTGAAGAAGCCGCCGTCGATCGCGGAGTCGATCGACTGGGCGCGGGCGCTGCTCCTACTCGGTGCCGAGGACATCGACCAGTCGGTGCTCGAGCACACGATGTCGATCATCATCAAGCACCGCACCGACCTCGACATGGTCGCGGAGCGGGTCGGGGTGAAGCTGACCGATGGCCTCGTCGGACGCCAGTCGGCCTAGCGGCTTCGCGCCGCGGCTGCTCGAGTTCGCCGACGAGCTGCGCGACGAGGGCATGCATGTGGGGACGTCCGAGCTGCTCGACGCCTTCGCCGCGCTCGAGCACGTGCCGTGGACCTCTGAGGAGGACTTCCGGTCGGCGCTGGCGGCGACGCTCGCCAAGTCGCAGGAGGACCGGCGCGTCTTCGACATCCTGTTCGACCGCTACTTCTTCAGAGCGGTCGAGCGCGAGGCAGTCGATCGCGGACTGACCGAGCAACAGCTCGCCGAGGACGGCGGCTACCAGGGCGACCAGAACATGATCGACCTGGAGAGCCTGCGGAACCAGATTCGCAATGCCGTCCGCGAGGGCTCGGACGGCGAGATGAGAGACCTGGCCCGGCTCGCGATCGCGGCGTTCGGGCGCGAGGGGACGGGCAGCGGCGTGATCGGCGTCGACGTACAGCGGATCCGCCGGACCCTCGGCCTCCGCGGCCAGAGCGAGCAGGAGATGGCCGCCCGTCCGGACCCGGACGCGGTCCCGCGCGAGCGGCTGCGCCAGTTCGAGCGCCACCTGCGGCGCGAGCTGGAGCGGGACATGATCGAGCGCACCGAGTCGCTGCCGCCGGCGCGCCCGTTGCGGGAGTTCGACCGCGCGCTCCCCACGAACCCGCTGCAGGACCTGGCCGCCGTTCACCGCGTCGTCATGCAGCTCAAGCGGCGGCTCGCGACGCAGGGGCACGAGATGCGCGGACGGCGCCGCGGCCGCGTCGTGGACGTACGCCGCACGATGCGCTCGTCGCTCGAGACGGGCGGGGTTCCGCTCCGCCTGCGCTACCGCCCGAAGCGTCCCAGGCGCCCCGAGCTGTTCGTCCTGTGCGACGTCTCGACGAGCGTCACGAGCGCGAGCGTCTTCTTCCTGTCGGTCCTGCACGCGTTGCATGACTCGTTCCGGAAGCTGCGCTCGTTCGTGTTCGTCGAGCGGATCTCCGAGGTCACGGAGGTGTTCGAGCGCGAGCGCTCGTTCAAGGCGGTTTCGCGCGCCATCGCGACCGACTCCGGGGTTGCCGACGTCTCCGGCTACACCGACTACGGGCGCGTCTGGCTCGAGTTCTACGAGCAGGTGATCGACGACCTCGACCCGCGCTCGACCGTGATCGTGCTCGGGGACGCGCGCACGAACGGGCGCGAGCCGCACGCCAAGGCGTTCGGGGCGATCGCGGAGAGGGCGAGCCGGATGTTCTGGATGAACCCCGAGCCGAAGCTGTACTGGAACTACGGCGACTCCGTGATGGCGGCGTACGAGCCCTACTGCGACGGCGTGTTCGAGTGCTGGACCACGAAGCAGCTCGAGGGATTCGTCAACGCCCTCACGGATCAACGTCCCACTCGCTAGCGAAAACGGCCAAACCGGCCGATAATCGAAGAATGACTCGCACAGCCGCATGGATTGCGGCTGCGTCTCGCCTTGGTGCTGCCTGGCCCCGCCGCCGCTGATGCGTCTTTAGCTCCCTCGGAGCTTGATCATCTGCGCCAACACGCGGAGATCTGGAAGGCGCAGGAGAAAGCCAAGGCGCGCTGGAGCAGGCTCGCGCCCGCAGAGCGCAGACGCACGCTGCGTCGTGACCGCCGCGCCACGCGCCGGGCGTATGCGCGCGCACACGCCGCGGCAGGCGACCCGAGCCGGGTCGGGAGTTGGGCGCCGCCGTTCGTGACGGCCACGGACTACACGGGCTACGCCGTGCATGCCGCGATGCTCAACACCGGCAAGGTCCTGATGTGGGGTCGCGAGGGCTTCTCGGCCGGGCAGGACACGTACGCGTGGCTGTGGGACCCGGCGAAGGGGTACGAGCGCGACGCGTTCCGCGACGTCACGCCCAGGGACTCGACCGGAGCGATGATTCCGATCTTCTGCTCCGGAATGTCGTTCCTCCCCGACGGCAAGCTGCTCGTGGTCGGCGGGACGCTCGCGGGCCCTGAGGATGACCCGACCGACGAGTTCAACGACTTCGCCGGCCTCGACTCCGCCGTCACCTTCGATCCCTCCACCGAGACCTGGACCGTGCTGCCGCGGCCTGCAAGCGCAGAGGGGCGCTGGTATCCGACGCAGGTCCTGCTCGCCGACGGCCGGACGCTCGTAGTCAGCGGGTACGCGGACGACCGCCCGGGCGGCATCCTCGTCGAAAGCGAGGAGATCTACGACCCGGAGGCGAACGCTTTCACGCTTCTCGACGAGCAGACCCAACTGCGAGCGACCGGGCTGTACCCGCATCTGTTCACGATGCCCGACGGGACGGTGCTCCTCGCCGGGCCCGACCGGGACGACTCGGCGATCTTCGACCCGGGCAACCTGGCAGACCCCTGGACGGACCTCCCGCAGCTCGCGCACCAGCGGGTCGGCGGCAACGCGGTCCTGCTGCCTGAGGGGCCGGAGGGGTCGACGACGGTCGCCGCGATTGGCGGCAGTCCGTGGGACGAGCTTCCCCCGGCGGACAACGAGATGCTCGACCTCGACGACCCGGAACCGAGCTGGTCGGCCTTCCCCCATCTGCATACGCAGCGCTGGAACGCGAACACGCTGGTGCTGCCCGACCGGTCGCTGGTGACGATCGGCGGCGACGACAGGCTCGACGACTCACCACCGGCGGAGCGCGCGGCTGAGCTCTACGACCCCGCCACGGGAACATGGACGGTCGGCCCGAGCCAGGTCGAGACGCGCGGATACCACTCGACCGCGGTGCTCCTGCCGGACGGGCGCGTGCTTTCCACGGGCGACGAGCGGCACCCGGTCGTCGACACGCCCGACGGCCAGTCGCCCGACGAAACCGGTGAGATCTACTCGCCGCCGTATCTCTTCCAGGGGCCGCGACCGTCGATCCGCTCGGCGCCGGAAGCAGTTCGCTGGGACGTCCCGTTCGCGGTTGGCAAGAAGGGCGCGATCGACGACGCGGTCCTGATCGCGCCGTCGGCTGTCACTCACGCGAACGACATGACGCAGCGGCTCGTGCCGCTCGTCAAGGTCGGCCGCCGCCGAGGCGAGGTCACGCTCCAGAGCCCGCCTTCGCCGGCGGTGGCTCCGCCGGGCTGGTACATGCTCTTCTTGCTCGATGACGGTGTCCCCTCGATCGCGAAATGGATTCAGCTCGATCCCGCCGCGCCCGACGTGCCGACCACGCTCAGCGGCCCACGGCTGCGCATCAAGTTCGGCGACAGCAAGCTCGGCCGCTTGCGCCGCACCGGCAGGCTCGGCGTCAGCGTGTCCCTCGACGAGCGCGCGACCGTGGACCTGAAACTGTTCCGCCGCGACCGGCGTATCGCGCGGGTGCGCGACGAGATGGGCGCGGGGAAGCACCGGGTCAACCTCCGTCCTCGAAAGCGGGCACTCAGGTGGCTGAGGCGGACGGAGTCGCCACGGATGCGCTTGACGGCCGTCGCGATCGACGCTGCCGACAACGACACCACCTGGAGCCGGCTGCTCAAGCCACGCAACTAGACGTCCGTTCGATGGCGAAAATCGCCTAGGAAGCCCCATGCTCGACGGGTGACTCGCACGGATGCTGGTCGTCTGGCGGCGTTTTTGGCCGTCGCCACGGGGCTGCTGCTCTCTCCCGCCCTTGCTCACGGGCATCAGCTTGGCGTGCCCGAAGAGTCCGTGATCGGGCGCCAGCACGCGCTCGAGCACATGAAGATCGAGCGCGCCCAGATGCGCGCGCGCCGGCAGTGGAAGCGCATGACGCCTGCCGAGCGGCGGCGAGCCAGGCGCGCCCAGCGGCGTGCGGAGCGCGACGTCTTCGTCCGCGCGCATACCGCCGCGGGAGAACCAAGCGCGGACGGCAGCTGGGCGCCGCCGTTCGTGATGACCACGAATTGGAAGGGCTACGCGGTGCACGCAGCCATGCTCCACACGGGCAAGGTCTTGATGTGGGGCCGGCAGGGCGCTCCACTCGGAACCGGGACCGACGCATGGCTCTGGGACCCGGCCAAGGGTTACGGCGCCGATGCGATCCGCGACGTCACCCCGACCGGTGCGAGCGGGGCCAACATCCCGATCTTCTGCTCGGGCATGTCGTTCCTCCCGGACGGACGGGTCCTCGTCGTGGGCGGCACGTTGATGGAGGGGAACGAGGACCCGGATGACGCGTTCACGGACTGGGCCGGGCTCGATGCCGCCGTCGTCTTCGACCCCGCCACCGAGGAGTGGACCGAGCTCCCGCGGCCCGCGGGATCGGACGGGCGCTGGTACCCGACCCAGGTGCTCCTCGGCGACGGGCGGACACTTGTCGTGAGCGGGTTGAGCAGCGACGCGCCCGGCGGGCTTCTGAACGACGCGCCCGAGATCTACAACGCCGACACGAACTCCTTCACGCTCCTCGACACGCCGGCGCAGCGACGGGACATGGATCTATATCCCCACCTGTTCACGATGCCGGACGGGACGGTGCTCCTGGCGGGCCCGGGCCGGTGGGAGTCGGACGTCTTCGACCCGGCGACCCTCGCCGATCCGTGGAGCGACCTGCCGCCTCTCGCCACGCGCCGGGACGGAGCGAACGCGGTCCTCCTCCCAGATGGGCCGGACGGATCGACCAGCGTCGCCGCGATCGGCGGGCGCCCGTCCAGCGGGCCGCCGGCCACGTTCAACGAGATGATCGACGTCGCCGACGCGACCCCGGCCTGGGGGAGCTTCCCGGCCCTCGCCGTCCAGCGCCAATGGGCGAACACGGTGCAGCTCCCCGACGGATCGATGGTCACGATCGGCGGGACCGACAAGGTCGACCGCTCGACCGTCGAGCGCGCGGTCGAGCTGTACGACCCGGTCACCGGAACCTGGCGCACCGGCCCGAGCCAGGTCGAGACGCGCGCCTACCACTCCACGGCGTTGCTTCTGCCGGACGGGCGCGTGCTGTCGACCGGCGACGACAGAAACCCGGTCGCGCCCGACGACACCGGCGAGATCTACTCGCCGCCCTATCTCTTCAAGGGCCCACGGCCGGAGATCTCCTCCGTCCCGGAGGCGTTCCGCTGGAACGTGCCAGTTGGCGTCGGCACGACGGGTGACATCGACAGCGCGGTCCTGGTCGCGCCTTCGGCGGTCACACATGCGAACGACATGAGCCAGCGGCTCGTCCCGCTGGCGGTCGTGGCCGAGCACGCCGGCAGCGGGTACACGCTCCAGACCCCGCCCTCCGCGAACGTCGCGCCGCCCGGCTGGTACATGCTCTTCGCGCTGAACGACGGCGTGCCGTCGGTGGCGAAGTGGGTGCGCCTCGACGGGTCCGCCCCCAACGTCCCAGCGAATCCGCCCGGTTCGGACCCGCCCGACACGACCCCGCCGAACACCTCGATTACCAACGGCCCGTCCGGGACCGTCGCGTCGGGCTCCGCCTCGTTCGAGTTCTCGTCCACCGAGGCGGGGGCGTCGTTCGAGTGCAAGCTCGACTCCGCCGGCTGGCAGGCATGCACCAACCCGAAGGGCTACAGCGGGCTCTCAGACGGCTCGCACACCTTCTCCGTCCGCTCGACCGACCTCGCCGGGAACGTGGACCAGAGCCCGGCCACGCGGACGTGGACCTCCGACACCACCGCGCCCGACACCACGCTCGCGCGCGACCGGCCCCTCCGGAACCGTCGGCTCGGGCTCCGCCTCGTTCGAATTCTCCTCACCCGAGCCGGGCGCGACGTTCGAGTGCAAGCTCGACTCCGCCGGCTGGCAGGCATGCACCAGCCCGAAGGGCTACAGCGGGCTCTCGGACGGATCGCACACCTTCTCGGTGCGCGCCAAGGATGGTCTGGGCAACGCCGACGCGTCTCCGCCGGCGCGGACCTGGACCGTGGACACGACCGATCCCGAGACGTCGCTCGCAGCGAGCGGGCCGTCCGGGACCGTCGCGTCGGGCTCCGCGTCGTTCCAGTTCTCATCGGAGGCGGGCTCGTCGTTCGAGTGCAAGCTCGACACGGGAAATTGGGCCGCGTGCTCGAGCCCCAAGGCCTACAGCGGGCTCTCGGACGGCTCGCACACCTTCTCCGTCCGCTCGATCGACACGGCCGGGAACGTCGACAAGACCCCCGCCGCGCGGACATGGACCGTCGACACCACTGCACCGCACACCACGCTCGCCGCGACCGGGCCCTCCGGAACCGTTGCCTCGACCGCCGCCTCGTTCGGCTTCTCCTCGGACGACTGGAGCGCGTCCTTCGAGTGCAAGCTCGACGCCGCCGGCTGGCAGGCATGCAGCAGCCCGAAGCAATACACCGCCCTCGTGGACGGCGGCCACATCTTCTACGTTCGTGCGAAGGACGCGGTCGGGAACACGGACGCCACTCCGGAGTCGCGTGCATGGACGGTCGACACGACACCGCCGGACACTTCGATCACGGCCGGGCCGTCCGGGACCGTCGCGTCGAGCTCCGCGTCGTTCCAGTTCTCGTCGGGCGCCGGCTCATCGTTCGAATGCAGGCTCGGCTCTGAGGCCTGGGAATCTTGCGCCAGCCCGCACGACTACACCGCGCTGCCGGACGGCCCGTACACGTTCGAGGTCAGGGCGAAGGACGCCGCCGGGAACGTGGACCCGACCCCGGCGTCGCGAGCCTGGACGGTCGATCTGACCGCGCCCGCCGCGTCGATCAGCCAGGGCCCAAGCGGGACGGTCGCCTCGGCCAACGCGTCCTTCCAATTCTTCTCCGCGGACGAGAGTGCGTCGTTCGAGTGCTCACTTGAGTCGGACGACGACTGGGAGCCGTGCAACAGCCCGAAGGGGTACTCCGGCCTGTCCGAGGGCAGCCACACCTTCTACGTGCGCGCGAGGGACACCGCCGGCAACGTGCACGGCGAGCCGACGTCGCGGACGTGGACCGTGGACACAACCGCTCCGGACACCTCGCTCGCGGGCGGGCCGAGCGGCACGCTGTCCTCGAGCGCGGCGGCATTCGAGTTCTCATCCGGCGACGGCAGCGCTTCGTTCGAATGCAAGCTCGACGCGGGCGCCTGGGAGGTGTGCGCGGACCCGAAGACGTACGCGAGCCTTTCCGAAGGTCCCCATACGTTCTCGGTACGGGCGCGGGACAGTGCCGGGAACGTCGATCCCTCGCCGGCATCGCAGGTCTGGACGATCGACCTGACACCCCCGGAGACCGAGATCACCGCCGGCCCGGTCGGGACGGTCACGTCGGCTTCGGCGGTGTTCAGCTTCTCGTCGCCGGACGGGAGCGCGTCGTTCGAGTGCAAGCTCGACGACGGAGCCTGGCATCCGTGCACCGACCCGCGGTCGTATGCGAGCCTCGCCGACGGCGGCCACACGTTCTCCGTCAGGGCGACAGATGCGGCAGGCAACGCCGACCCGTCGCCCGCTGCGCGGGCCTGGGCGGTGGACACGACCCCCGAACCCGAACCCGACCCCGACCCCGACCCGAAGCCGGACCCCGACCCGGAGCCCGACCCGGAGCCCGACCCCGACCCGGAGCCCGACCCCGAGCCCGATCCGGGCAGCGAAGCCGATGTCACCGGGCCTGCCCTCCAACTCGAGTTCGCCGAGCGCAGGTGGCTCCGCCGTCTGCGCCGCACCGGCCGGCTCCGCGTCGGCGTGACACTCGACGAGGGCGGGACGGTTGACCTGCGGCTGCTACGGCGCAACCGACGCGTCGCGCGTGTGCGCGACGAGCTGGAAGCGGGCACGCATCGCGTCTACCTGCGTCCGCGCAAGCGAACACATCAGGTGGCTCCGCCGCACCGACCACCCGCGCCTTCAGTTCTCGGTCGTCGCCGTCGACGATGCCGACAACGACACGGTATGGACCCGGCTGCTGGAGCCGGCGCTACGCCGCTAGCGACTCGCGCGCCGGCTCCAACGCAAGCTCGAGCACCTCGCCGATCGTCATGACCGGGTGGAAGGTCATCTCGTCGCGCACGTGCTCGGGCACGTCGTCGAGGTCGGCGCGGTTGCGCTCCGGCAGGATCACGTCGGTCAGCCCGGCCGCGTGAGCGGCCAGCACCTTCTGCTTCAGCCCGCCGATCGGCAGCACGCGGCCCTGGAGGGTGACCTCACCCGTCATGCCGACCGTGTGCTTCACCGGCCGCCCCGACAGGAGTGACGCCAGCGCCGTCGTCATCGTGATGCCGGCACTCGGGCCGTCCTTGGGGATCGCGCCCGCGGGGACGTGGACATGGAAATCCCGCTCGTCGAAGGCGTCCTCCGGGATCGCGAGCTCCGCCGTGCGGCCGCGGACATACGAGAGCGCGATCCGCGCCGACTCCTTCATGACGTCGCCCAGCTGGCCGGTCAGCGTCAGGCCGCCCCTGCCCTTGCCGGGCATCGCGGTGGCCTCGACGAACAGGACGTCGCCGCCGGTGCCGGTGACCGCCAGCCCGGTGGCGACGCCGGGCACCGCGGTCCGCTCCGCCGCCTCCTGGAAGAACTTCTGGCGGCCGAGTGCGTCGCGCACGGCGTCGAGGTCGATCACGACCGGCGCCTCCGCCTTCTCGGATGCGATCAGGGTCGCGGTCTTGCGCAGCAGCGTCCCGAGCTCGCGCTCGAGGTTGCGGACGCCCGCCTCGCGGGTGTACTCGGACACGACGAGCTCGAGCAGCTCGTCCGAGATCTCGACCTCGTCGGGCCGCAACCCGTTGCGCTCGAGCTGGCGCGGCCACAGGTAGCCGCGCGCGATCGCGACCTTCTCGTCGGTCGTGTAGCCGTCGAAGCGGATGACCTCCATGCGGTCGAGCAGCGGCCCAGGGATCGTCTCAGCGACGTTCGCGGTCGCGATGAAGAGCACCTCCGAGAGGTCGAGCTCGACATCGAGGTAGTGGTCGCGGAACGAGTCGTTCTGGGCCGGGTCGAGCACCTCGAGCAGGGCGGACGAAGGGTCGCCGCGCCAGTCGGCGCCAACCTTGTCGACTTCGTCGAGCATGATCACCGGGTTCATCGTCCCGGCGTCGCGGAGCGCGCGGACGAGCCGCCCCGGGAGCGCGCCGATGTACGTGCGCCGGTGGCCGCGGATCTCGGCCTCGTCGCGCACGCCGCCCAGCGACATGCGGACGAACTCGCGCCCGGTCGCGCGGGCGATCGACTCGCCGATCGACGTCTTGCCCGTGCCGGGCGGGCCTATGAGGGTGAGGATCGCGCCCGAGCGCTTGTCTTCCTCGATGCCGCGGTCCTGGCGCAGCTTGCGCACGGCCAGGTACTCCGTGATCCGGTCCTTGACGTCCTCGAGCCCCGCGTGGTCGGCGTCGAGCACCTCGCGCGCGTGGTTCGGGTCGAGGCGCTCCTCGGAGCGGTTCGACCACGGCACGGCGATCAGCCAGTCGAGGTAGGTGCGGATCATCGAGCTCTCGCCCGAGGAGTCGCCCATGCGCTCGAAGCGCGCGAGCTCCTTCTCGGCCTGCTCGCGCACCGCGTCCGGCATGCCGGCCTCTTCGATCTTCGCGCGGTACTCGTCCGCAACCGAGCCCTCGTCCTCGCCGAGCTCCTTGCGGATCGACTCCATCTGCTTGCGCAGGAAGTACTCGCGCTGCTGCTTCTGCGCGCCGCTCTCGACGTCGTCGCGAATGCGCCGGCGGACCTGCATCTCGGCGAGCCGCTCGCGCTGGAGCTTCACCGCCAGGGCGAGCCGGTCGGTCACGTCGAGCGTCTCCAGCAACTCGACCTTCTGCTCGAAGGTGAGGTCGGGCGAATAGCCGGCGGTGTCGGCGAGCGGCCCCGGCTCGGAGATCGAGCGCAGGAAGGCCGCGATGCGGCCGTCATCGCCGCGCTGCTCGAGGATCTCCTCGACCACGGCGCGATATTCGCGCTCGAGCTCCCGCGTGCGGCCGTCGCGCGGCTCTTCGTCCGGATGCTCGTCGACCTCGACACGCAAGGCACCGCTCGGATCGGGGCTCGCAGCGCCGATCACGCCGCGGTGGAGCCCGTCGAGCTCGACCGCGCGCCCGCCGCCCGGCAGCCTGATCGCGGCGCCGACCTCGGCGATCGTGCCGACCTCGGCGTAGGCGTTCTCGTGCCGGGGCACCAGCAGGACACGCTCCTCGTCGCCGACGTCCACCGGCAGGGTGACGCTCATGTGCGGGAAGACGACGACGTCCTCGAGGGGGACAAGAAGAAGATTGGGCATTTCAGCTTCCGTTTCCATAGCTACTTACAACGGGTAAGCAGTATAGAGCCGGAGTAGACTGCCGCCTCGTAACAGGGGGGCTCGCGGAGGCGGGCTGAGATAGCACCCACGACCCGGTGCTGACCCTTCGAACCTGTGGGGTAATGCCCGCGAAGGGAGCGCAGTTGCCGTCCACTCTCGTCAAGGAGACCGCCGCCGTCCAACTGGGCGCAGTGGGCCGGCGCTTTCGCGAGGTCGAGGCGCTCGCCGGGGTCGACCTCACGGTCGGGGACGGTGAGATCGTGGCGATCGTCGGGCCGTCCGGGTGCGGCAAGTCCACTCTGCTCGAGCTCATCGCCGGGCTTCAGGAGCCCGACGCGGGCGAGGTCGCCGCCCCGGCCGCGGCGTACATGCCGCAAAAGGATCTGCTCTTGCCGTGGCGCGACGCTCTCGGCAACGCGGCGCTGGCGCTCGAGGCGGGCGGTGTGCGGCGCGGCGAGGCCCGGCGCCGGGCGGCACCGCTCTTCGAGCGGTTCGGCCTCGGCGGCTTCGAGCGCACTCCGCCGTACGAGCTCTCGGGCGGCATGCGCCAGCGCGTCGCGTTCCTGCGCACCCTCCTCCCCGGCCGCCCGCTGCTCTTGCTCGACGAGCCGTTCGCCTCGCTCGACTCTTTGACCCGCGCCGAGATGCAATCGTGGCTGGCCGATGCGCTCGAGGCGGAGCCGCGCACGACGCTGCTGGTCACCCACGACGTCGAGGAGGCGCTCTACCTGGCCGACCGAGTCGCGGTCATGTCCCCGCGGCCGGGTCGCGTGGTGGCGGAGCTCGAGGTGCCGCTGCCGCGCCCGAGGGCCCGGCGCGAGACGGTCACCGACCCGGCGTTCGTCGAGCTGAAGGAGCGGGCGCTGGAGGCCCTCGGCCTATGAAGCGCGTGCTGCCGGCGCTCGGCCTGCTGTTGCTCGCCCTCGCCGCGTGGTGGTGGGTGGCGAGCTGGGACTCGGTCGACGACCTCCTGCTGGCGTCGCCGTCCGAGACCTGGCAGGCGCTGCGCGACGACCGCGAGCTCCTCCTCGACAACGCCTGGGTGACCCTGGTCGAGGTGCTCCTTGGGCTCGCGATCGCGATCGCCGCTGCGTTCGTGCTCGCCGTGGCGATGCACCTCGTCCGCCCGCTGCGCGACGCGGCCTACCCGCTGCTGGTCGCCTCGCAGGCGATCCCGATATTCGTGCTGGCGCCGATCTTCGTGCTCGCGTTCGACTACGGCATCGGCCCGAAGCTCGCGCTCGTGGCGCTGATCTCGTTCTTCCCCATCGCGGTCGGGCTGCTCGACGGCCTGCGGTCGGTCGAGGCCGATCTTCTGAAGCTGATGCAGAGCCTCGGCGCGAGCCGCGTGTTCCGGCTGTCGCGGGTCGAGCTGCCCGCGGCGCTGCCCGGTTTCTTCAGCGGCCTGCGGATCGGGGCCTCCGTCGCGGTGATCGGCGCGGTGTTCGGAGAGCTGGCGGGAGCCGACGAGGGACTCGGCCGCCTGATATTCCTGGGGAACAACCAGCTCGAGACGCCGCGCGTTTATGCGGGCGTCGTGATCCTGACCATCATGGCCGTTGGCCTGTTCGCGCTCGTGTCGCTGGCCGAGCGCGCTGCCGTTCCCTGGAGGACCAAGACTTGAGACGACTGCTCCCAGCTATCGCCGCGCTCGCCGCGGTCTGCGCCCTTGCCGCCGGCTGCGGCGAGAAGGAGGAGAGCCTCGACCCCGGCGCCCCCGAGCCGCTCGAGATCATGCTCGACTTCTTCCCGAACGCCGACCACGCCCCGATCTACGCAGCCGAGGCGGCCGGCCACTTCGAGGACGTCGGCCTCGACGTCGAGATCCGCGAGCCGCCGGACCCGGCGGCGCCGCTCAAGCAGGTCGTGGGCGGGCGCGTGGACCTGGCGATCTCGTACGAGCCGGAGGTATTGAGGGCGCGGGACGACGGCCTCTCCGTCGAGTCCGTCGGCGCGCTCGTCCAGGCGCCGCTGACATCGATCATCTCGCTGCCGTCCGCGGGAATCCGGCGGCCAGAGGACCTCGACGGAAAGGTCGTCGGCACCGCCGGGATCGACTACCAGTCCGCCTATCTCGACGCGATCGCGAAGCGCGCCGGCGCCGACGTGGAGGAGCGCAACGTCGGCTTCAACCTCACGGGTGCCCTGCTGGCGAAGAAGGTGGACGCGATCCTCGGCGGGTTCTGGAACTACGAGGGCACCGACCTTCGGCTGCGCGGCAAGGACCCGCAGATCATCCGGATCGAGCAGGCGGGCGTGCCGACCTACGACGAGCTCGTGCTCGTCGCCAACGCGGATCAGGACGACGACCGGATCAAGCGCTTCGTGGCGGCCCTCGAGCGCGGCGTCGAGGATCTGCGGCGCGACCCGGACAAGGCGCTCAACGGGCTTCTCGACGCGAACCCAGACCTCGACCCGAAGCTCCAGCGCGAGGTGCTCGACGTGACCATGCCGCTCTTCCAGCCGCCCAAGGGCAAGCCCTACGGCTGGCAGGACCCGGGCGAGTGGAACGAGTTCGCCAAGTGGATGCGCGACAACGAGCTGCTCGAGAACCTGATCGACGCCGAGGGCTCGTTCACGAACGACTACCTGCCGGGCGAGGTGCCGTAGTTACGCGGCCCGACCGACCGCGGGCGGCATCCGGCCCGCGGCCCAGCGCGGCGGAATGTCCCGCAGCAGGGCCCGCCGGCCGGCGATGACGTAGGTGCCTGCAAGGCCCTGGAAGGGCGCGTAGGGCTCGAAGAACTCGCGCACCTCGTCCTCGCTCGCCCGGCGGCCGAGGCCGGCGAGGCGGCCCACGATCTTCACGTAGGCGAGATCGCCCGCCGGGATCATGTCGTCGCGGCCCTGGCCCTCGAGCGCGAGCTTCTCCACGGTCCACGAGCCGATCTCGCGAATCGCCCGCAGCCGCTGCCACGCGGGCTCGTGCTCGTCGAGGTCGATGCGGCCCGCCGCGACCTCGCGCGCGACCTTGACCATCGCGAGTGCACGCTTCGGGGCCAGGTCGCATGCCGCCAGCTCGGCGGGCGCGAGCCCGGCGACCGCCCCGGGCGTCGGCGCGTCCCGCCAGCGACGGCAGTCGCTGCGGCGGCCCCAGCGCCAGATCAGGCGGCGCTGGATCTCGTACGCCCGGCCACCCTCGATCAGCTGCTCGGTGATGGCGAACGCGAGCGCCTCGAACGGCTCCGCCTTGCGCTCCGGCCGGATCATCGGCCAGCGCCTGATCACCCGGCCGAGCAGCGGGTCGCGGCGGAAGCGCTCATGGAACTCGGAGAGGTCCTGGTCGAGCCCGCACAGGAACGCCATCCGCTCGACGCCGTAGAGCGCCGCCTCGCGCGTGGGCGCGTCGGCGGCGACGCGGATCACCCCCGGGCCCGGCCACGCGCGCGCGATGACCGGCTGGTCGCGGAAGTGGACCCACCGCACGACCCCCGACCCGCGGCGCTTCAACAGCCCGCAGCGCGACGCCCGCGGGAGCCGGTACGGCCCCGGCGGCACGAAGTCGCGCTGCAGCGAGACGCTCAGCGCTTGAGGAGGTGGATGTCGACGAGGAAAGACCGGGACTCGGCGATCTCGATCTTCTTGCCGCGGCGGCCGCCGACCCGGACCTTGCGGCTCCGCGGGTGGCGAATCCGCCAGAGCACGAACGTGGCCACGCCGGCCAGGAACCCGCCCGTCGCGGCCAAAATCGGCGCCGGGAGCGAGACGATCCGCTGAGCGAGCGTCATGGGCGGCCGCTCCACCGGCCGCACCTCGTTCACCTCGGAGAGGACTGGGAGCGATTCCGTCAAGACGGCGAGTCTACCCCGGTACCGGGCGGAGCCAACGGCTTCTCGTAGATGCGGAAGGTCTTCACGATGTCGCCGCCCATCGCCTCCATCGCCTTGTTCATCGCCGTATTCGACTCGAGGATCCAGCCGGTCTCGCCGCCCTTCTGGGGCCGGCGGGCGGCCGTCTCGAAGTGCTCGATGTAGAACTTGGCCGCCACGCCGGTGTGCTGGTACTCGGGCAGCACGCCGAGGGCCCATACCCGGACCCACTTGATCGTGTCCTTCGCGCGCAGGAAGCGCGTCCAGCCGAACGGCAGCAGGCGGCCGTTCACCTTGGCGAGAATCTCGTTGTAGTCGAGCAGGGTCAAAGCCGCGCCCACCGTCTCACCGTCCTTCTCGGCGATGAACGCCCAGTTCTCGTCGAGGATCGGCTTCAGGTCCTTCGCATAGGCGCGCAGCTCGTTCTCCGTGAGCGGCACGAAGCCCCAGTTGCGCTCCCAGGCCTTGTTGTAGACGTCCATGAAGCGCTCGACCTCGTGCTGGAAGTCCCGCCGCGACATGTTGCGCACCGTGATCCCGTGCTCGGGCTCGAGCTTCTGTGCGAGGTCCTCGAGCACCGGCAGCAGGCGGCTCTGGCGCGCCGACATGTGGAGGCTCCACTTGTAGAGGTCCGCGGCCTTCGTCAGCCCGTAGGACTCGAGCAGCCGCTGGTAGTAGGGCTGGTGCCACGACTCGAGGATCTGCGGCTTGACGTCGAACCCCTCGACAAGCACGCCGCACTCGTGGTTCGTGGAGAAGTCCATCGGCCCGACCATCCGGTCGCGGCCCCGTTCCCGCAGCCACCCCTCGGCCGTCCCGAGCAGCGCCGCGGCGACCTCCTGGTCGTCCTCGGCCTCGAAGAAGCCGAACATGCCCCACTCGTTGTCCTGGAACTCGTTGAAGCGGTGGTCGATATGGGCGGTTATGCGGCCGACCGGCTCGCCGTCGCGCCAGGCGAGGAAGTACTCCGCCTCGGCGTGCTCGAAGAACGGGTTCTTCTCGCGGTCGAGGTGCCGCCTGCGCTCCATGATGAGCGGGGGCACCCAGTTCTCGGCGTTACGATAGATCCGCCAAGGCAGCTTGATGAACCGCTTCAGGTCCCCGCGGGACCGAACCGGCTTGACCTCGATCGCTGCCACTGCGCCCGGACCCTAATCGAATGACAACGGCGATCGACCTCTTCGAGAAGGCCCGCACGCACGACCGGGTCGAGCAGCTGCGCATGGCGCGCGAGCAGGACGTAATGCCCTATTTCCGGCTGCTCGAGGGGCACGCCGGGCCGGTCGTGACGATGGAGGGCAAGGAGCGGATCCAGCTCGGCTCGAACAACTACCTCGGCCTCACCGGTGACGAGCGCGTCAAGCAGGCTGCTCGGGACGCGCTGGAGACCTACGGCACCGCGCTGACCGGATCGCGCTTCCTGAACGGCACGATCCCGCTGCACATCGAGCTAGAGCGCGAGATCGCCGACTGGATGGGGACCGACGACGCGCTCGTGTTCACCGCCGGCTACCTGGCGAACGTCGGCTGCATCGCGACCCTGCTCGACCCCGGCGACACGGTGATCTGCGACTCCGGCGACCACGCGTCGATCCTGGACGCGGTGATGATGTCGCGGGCCCGGATCCGCCCCTTCCGCCACAACCGCATGGACAAGCTCGAGAGCATGCTCGGGCGCGCCGCCGACGACGGGGGCGGCGTGCTGGTCGTGGTGGACGGCGTCTTTTCGATGGAGGGCGACGTCGCGCCGCTGCCGGACATCGTCGAGCTGTGCGCGAAGCACGGCGCGCGGCTGATGGTCGACGAGGCGCACGGCGTCGGCGTCCTCGGGGCCCGTGGCGCGGGCGCCTGCGAGGTGCTCGGCGTCGAGGACCGCGTCGACCTGCGCATGGGGACGTTCTCGAAGTCGCTCGCCAGCTGCGGCGGCTTCATCGCGGGACCGGGCGAGGTGATCGATTTCCTCCGGATCCAGTCGCGTGCCTTCATGTTCACCGCGTCTGCGGTCCCGGCGGCCGTCGGCGCTGCACTGGGCGCCCTGCGGATCATCCGCTCCGACGAGGGGCCAGAGCTCTTTGCGCGCGTCCTGGACAACGCGAGCTACCTGCGCGACGGGTTCAAGCAGCTCGGCTACGAGACGATCGACTCGGACCCGGAGACGCCCATCATCCCCGTGCTGATCGGCGACGACTGGCAGGCCGTCCTGATGTGGCGCGCGCTCTACGACGCCGGCGTCTACGTGAACGTCGCGATCCACCCCGCGGTGCCGCCGGGCGGCGCGCTATTGCGGACCAGCGTCATGGCGACTCATCAGCGGGAGCACCTGGATCGGGCTCTCGAGATGTTCGAGAAGGTGAAGCCCTCCACGTGATGAGGAAGCCGATCACCGCATAGAGCGTCGCGGCGGCGATCAGCGCGAACTTCGCCGTCGCGAACGTGAACGCAACGCCCGGCCAGGGCTGGTCGGTATGGCCGTCGAGCACGCGCAGCAAGGCGACGTTTTCAACCGCATCGCAGGCAGCGGCCCCGAGCGCCCCCCAGGCGAGCGGACGTCCCCAGCGGGCGAGGCGCGACATCCCGCGCTCCGCCGCGCGGGCGGCCACGACGACGCATGCGGCCGCATAGAAGAGCCCGTAGAGGACGAGATACGGGAAGTCGAGGTAGAGCGATTCCCGGGCCGCGTCACGACCGCTTTCGCCCAGCTCGCCGTAATACTCGGAAGCCTGCTCGGAGGTCCGCGCGAGCTCGAACTCGACGATGCCGACATCGCCCATGTCATCCAGCGCCGGCAGCGCGAGTGCTCCCACCCCGAGCGTCAGGACGAATAGCGCGAGCACGACCACGCCGCGCCGCGGGCTGTCGGCGAGCCTGCTCACTCGATCAGATGCACCTTGAAGAGGTTCGTGCCCCCGGCCCGGTGGGCCGGCAGGCCCGCGGTGATGCCGATCTTGTCGCCCACGTCGGCGAAGCCGGCCCGGCGCGCCGCCGCGGCGCAGGAGTCGATCAGCGCCGTCGTGCCCTCGGGCTCCTGGTTCAGCTCGCCGCGGACGCCCCACAGCAGGCAACAGCGGCGGACCACCTCCGGGCGCGGCGAGAGCGCCAGCACCGGCGCGCGCGGGCGGTGGGCCGAGATCACCCGCGCCGTGCCGCCCGACATCGTCGGCACGACGATCGCCTTCAGCCCGAGCTGGTAGGTCGCGCCCACCGCCCCGAACGCGATCGTGGCCGCTTCGTCGCTCCCCCGCTCCGCGCGCTCGGTCATGAAACGTCCGTACGGCAGCTCGCGCTCGGTGGCGACGGCGATCGCGGCCATCATCGCGACCGCCTCGACGGGATGGCGGCCGACCGCGGTCTCCTGGGAGAGCATCACGGCATCCGTGCCGTCGAAGATCGCGTTCGCCACGTCGGCAACCTCAGCCCGAGTCGGGCGGGTGGACTGCACCATCGACTCGAGCATCTGGGTGGCCGTGATCGACGGCTTCAGCTGCCTCCCCGCGATGTGCAGGATCCGCTTCTGGACGAGCGGCACCTGCTCGATGGGCAGCTCGATGCCGAGGTCGCCGCGCGCCACCATGACGCCGTCGGCGTACTGGATGATCTCCTCGGCGTTGCTCGCGGCCGCCGGCTTCTCGATCTTCGCGATCAGGGGGATGTCGCGGTCGCCGAGGTGCTCACGGACCGGCTCGAGGTCTTCCCGCCTGCGCACGAACGACAGGGCGATGAAGTCGACTCCCATCGCGACCCCGGCGTCGATGAGGGCGAGGTCCTCGCCGGAGACCGCCGGCAGGGAGACCGTGACGTTCGGCAGGTTGATCCCCTGACGCGAGGCCAGCGTGCCGCCCACCTCGACCCCGCAGCGGACCTCCTCCCCCGCGATGTCGCGCACGCGCAGGCGAACCGCGCCGTCCGCGAGGTACACGACCTGTCCTTGCTCCACCAACTCGGCGAACCCGGGCCACGCCACCGGGAGCCTGCTGTTCCCGCTCCGCTGTCGTCGCCGCCGACCAGAGTGACGTCGCTGCCGACTGAGAGCTGGGCGACGTCGCCCGGGATCGGCCCGAGCCGCAGCTTCGGTCCCGGGACGTCCTGGAGGACGGCGACCTCCCGGCCGGCCGCGCCGCGGCCGATCGAATCAGCTCGACCGTCTCGGCGTGCTGCTCCGGCGAGCCGTGCGCGAAGTTGAGCCGGGCGACGTCCATGCCCGCCTCGACCATCCGGCGCAGGACCTCCGGGTCACGCGAAGCGGGCCCGATCGTGGCGACGATCTTGGTCGACCGGATGGCGCCCATGACGGCGGAGAGTACCCAGCGGGAAGGCGCCCGAAAAAAAGGCCGCTCTTAGCGCAGGACCTCGAAATTTTCTGGTTGACCGGTCTTCAGTCTCGGCGTAAGTTCGCCGAAGCGTTCATGCCAGATACGGGGGACTAGAAATCAGGACCCCGGACGACGAACAGAGGACTCGCAGTCGCGCCGTCCAGGGTCTCCTCAGGGCGTCTGGCGTGGCGGCGCATACCTAAAAAAACAATGGATTTGCGGGGAGGTTTGATGGGCGATCGCGCCATGGTCGATGCTGGGCCACAACACCTGAAGGCACTCGAGCGCGCTAACCGGGTCCGTCTTGCACGGGCGGCCCTGAAGCGCAAAGTGGCGGCGGGTGAGCGCAGCGCGGCCGAAGTGATCATGGCCAGCCCGTGGGAGGCGGAGAGCATGTCCATCAGCGAACTGCTGATGAGCCAGCGCCGCTGGGGAAGGACGCGGTGCCGCCGCGTCCTCTTGACACTGGGGCTGCCTGAGAACAAGCAGATCGGAACGATGACCGAGCGCCAACGCGCTGCTCTCGCGGCGATGCTCTCGGCCAAGATGGGACCCCCACGCGTCGAGCGGCAGCAGGAGAGCCGCCCGATGGGGCTGTCCCTCAGCCCGGTCTAGCCAGACTGGAGCGGCGGGCCTGCCGGGTCGAACCCCGGCAGGTCCGTTGCGATTTCCACGATGTGACCATCCGGGTCGCGGATATAGATGGACTTGAACCGCTCGCGGTCGAGCACCGGCGTGCAGGGAACGTCCCGCGAGGTCGAGGTAGCGGCGCCAGCCCTCGAGCTCGTCCTCGCTCGACACGCGGAACGCGAAGTGGTGCGTCGAGCCCACGCCGACGGCGCCGTGCTCCATGTTCGGGTATTCGAACAGCGACACGAGCGTCCCGGCCGCACCATCCGCGTCGCCGAACCAGAAGTGGCGCGCCCCCGGGTCGTCCTGGTTGACCCCCGCCTCGACGAGCCGCAGCCCGAGCAGGTCGCGGTAGAAGGCCGCAGAGCGCTCGAGGTTCGCGCTGATCAGCGTGATGTGGTGGATGCCCGCGATCCGCAGGCGGCGCTCTTCAGAAGCCAAGGTTGACGGGGACGGGGCTCGAGCCCGAGAAGAGGAAGAACCAGATGCAGAACGAGACTAGTGCCACGCCCGCACTGACGGCCATGACCCCCTCGAGCGTGACGTTGCCATAGGTCTCGAGCCCGCGGCGCTCGCGGGCGTGGATGAGCTGCAGGTTGAGCCACCCGAGCAGCCGCATCAGCACGGCGATGCTGAGGACGACGCCGACCGCCATCACGAGCAGGGCCAGGCCGATCGAGTCGGTTTCCGCCTGGACCTGCGACCCGGCCCACAGCCACGCGAATGGCACCCCCGCCCACAGCACGATGGCCATCAGCACCATCGCGATGAGGAGCAGCGCGCTCAGCGGAAGCTGACGCCCCCCGAGCGGCGCTTGAACGCCTCGCGGAAGGACCAGAAGGAGATGCCGAAGACCCCGAGCCCAGCGGCGAGGAGGAGCGGCAGGAAGACCTTGCCGGCGGCCAGGGCGATGACGGTGATCGCGAGCACGGCGATCGAGCCGGCGAGAAGGCTCGAATGCGACCTGAAGCCGGCGAAGTGCTCGCGGATCGACACCTCGAGGCCCGCGAGGGCGCCCAGGAGCAGCCCGGCCGCGAACATGACGACGCCCTGGTCGCCCCGCACGATGAAGCTGCCGATCAGGAGGACGATCGAGACCAGCACCGCAAGCTCGGACAGCGGGAAGCCGCCCCAGGGCGCCGGAGGGCGATCGTCGCTCGACGGCCGCCCGCGCGCGTACGAGCGCCGTGTCTGCGCCCCCTCGGCTCGCTGGCGGCGGGCCTCGTCGCGCTGCGCGCGCGTCGGCGCCCCCGGCGCAGGCGCGCCCTCAGCCATCCGCTTGCGGCTACGACGTCCCATCGGATGTCAGGTGGCTAACGGGCAGCCGGACGAGATCCGGACGCGCCACCAGTTCAGCATCATGCCGAGGATGCCCCAGCGCGGGCGGACGTGCCAGTGCTTGCACCCGCGCTCGCCGATGTCCTCGGCCCCGACCCGCACCCACTTGTGCTTCTCGGGCTCGAGCATCATCTCCTCGATCAGCCTGCGGTTCTGCTCCTCGACCCAGGTGCGGTCGCTGAGCGTGCGCCGGACGTCGTGCAGCCGCTCGGCGAGGTCGTCGCGCAGGCGCTCGAGCTCCGACAGCGAGAGCACCCGCGGACCGCCGCCGCGGGACCTCACGGCCCAGTCGAAGCCCCCGCGCGGATAGGCGGAGCAGAAGAGCGCGGCCAGGTCGGACTCGAGCCGGGCGATCTGCTCGAGCAGGTCGCGGCGCGCGGCACGCTCGTCCGGGCCCGTCGTGACGAGCGGCACGGACGGCGGAGGTGGCTTCAGCACGCTGGCCACGCGCCGATGATAGCCCCTCACGAAGCGGTCCGCAGAACCTCCGTGACCGTCCATAGGGCCTCCTCGACGCTGATTTCGGGCACGCCCTTGACCTGCACGCTGCACAGGAGCATCCGCTTGGTAAGGGGGTCCACGCCGCGCTCCTCGGCGATATCGCCGAACAGCACGGCGACCGAGCGGTCGGGGTCGGCCAGCACGATCTGCCGCACCGAGAGCGGCCGTCCCTCCTCCCGCCGAGCCGCTCGCCCTCCTGCGATAGCCGCAGCCCGAGCGGTGGCGTCACCTTGTCCGCGTCGAGCGCCATGACGGGCACGCCCGTCTCGACCGTCGCGATCACCAGCGCGTCGTCCAGCAGGTTCCGGCTGCGGAACGAGCCGTGCTTCATCCGGTCGAGCGCCGCCTGCTCGGCCGGCGTGCGGTGGTCGTCGGGGTCGATCCCGACCTGCCGGAAGAAGACGCGGTAGGCCCACGGGATGGGCTCCTGGCGGAGGTGGACGGCCTTGCCACCCGTGTAGCGGTCGCTCAGCTTCCGCAGCCGCTCCTTGATCTCCGGCGGCGTGCGGCCGGAGCCGCCGTCGTAGGCGATCCAGCGCAGCCGCAGCTCGGGGAATTCCACCTCGAGGTCGGCGTCGACCCAGCCGGTCTCGATGCTCACTGACGCAGCCTTTCCGCACCCGCCCGCAGTTCGGCCTCCGATAGTGGGCTATTCGACTTGAACTCGCGCAAGTCGCCCCCACGTTCGACGAAGGCGGTCGAGCAGAACGCGATCCGGTAGAGGTTGAAGAGCACCGGCGGCGGCTCGTCCCAGCCAACGGGAAAGCCGACCCCCGCCCTCCGTACGGCTTCGAGCGCCTTTTCACGCGAGTTGCCCGTGATCGTCGCGGCAAACTGCAGCTCCGGCATCTGCTCGCTGAGCCGCGCGGCCGCGGCGAGCTCGTCTTCGCAGTCGTCGCTCGTGGCGGCGAGAACGAGCACGAGCGGCTTGTCAGCGAAGAGCTCGCAGAGGTTGAAGACGTCCTCGCCTTCCACCCGACACGCCGGGGTCTCGTTATCGGCGTTGTCGTCCTCTCGATCCTGCTTGATGTTCGTATCTCCCTCGAGATCGCTCTCGAGCAGGGGGGCGGCGAAGACCGGCACACGCTCCCCTTCCTCCGGGCCCTGGTAGCCGCGGCCCGCGTTCGGGAGCGAGTTGATCGCCACGACGATGATCACGATCAGCGCGGCGACCCCGACGACCCACGTGTAGCGGCCGCCCGTCCGCGGCGGTCCGGGCGCCTGCCGCTCGCGTTCCTTGCGCTCGGCGGCCATGTCCCCCTCGTCGAGATCCGCGAACCGCTCGGCGGCGGTGGGCTCGCGCGGGCCGAGGTCGCCGAAGCGGTCGTCAGGGCTCATCACGCACGCGAGCGGCGCGCGCGTGGCCACCGCGGGCGCGGTAGCGACGCGCGCGGACGCGGGAGCCGCGCGCCGGCGAGCTCCTCGCGCACGGCGCGCCACCAGGCGCGCGGGTCGAGGTCGCCCGCGCCGAAGCGGCGCCGCTCGGCCCAGACGAGCGCAGCCGGAAGGACGATCATCACGCCGAGCAAAGACACGGTCAGGTCGACCACCGTCACCACGCCGAAGTCGCGCAGCATGCGGATGTCCGAGGCGATCAGTGCCGCGAAGCCCATGATCGCCGTGACGCCTGAGGCGAGCACGGCGGATCCCGTCGAGGCGTAGGTGGCTTCGATCGCCTCCTCGGGCTCCGCGCCACCCGCCCGCTCCTCGCGGTAGCGCGCGGACAAGAGGACGCTGAACTCCGTCGATATCGCGATCACGAGGGCGCCCAAGACCGCGGACATCGGGTTGAGCGGGATGCGGAGCAGGAAGAGGACGAGGGCCGACCAGCCGGTCGCGAGCGCGATCGGGATCAGCGGGATGGTGGCTTCTCGGGTCGACCGTCGGATGATCCTGAGCACCAGGAACACGAGGAAGAGGCCCGCGACCAGCGTGAGGAAGCGTCGCAGCGGGTCGGCCAGCGAGTCGTTCGCGTCGGCGGCGAGCACGGGGAGCCCGACCACGGCCGCGTCGACGCCCTCGGGCGGGTCGAGCCGGGACTCGATGTCGTCGATCACGTCCTTCTGGCGGTCGAGCGGCATCAGCCGGATGCCGAACGCAAGCGTCGCCGTGGTGCGGTCGCTCGAGATCACCGCCTGCGAGAAGTAGGGCGGGACCGCGTCGAGCAGAGCCCGCACGCTCTCCTCACTCGCGGGCGTGCCAGACCTGAAGAGGTCAGGGAGCGACAACGCCGGGCAGAGCTCGGGCGGGTCGTTGTCCTGCGCACACGTGGACCCGACCGTGTAGCCGTGGGCCTGAAGGACACCCGACTGGAACTCGGTCATCCACTGGATCACCTTCGGGTCGGTCAGGTCGTCGCCCGACAGCGTCACGTCGATCTCGCCCGAGACGCCCGTCGCCTCCTGCAGCACGTTCACGTCCTGGAGGGCCTGGAGATCCTGCGGGACGAGCTCACGTACGTCCGAGATCACCTCGGTCTGCGTGTCGGCCACCCAGCCGAGGACGGCGATCGCGAGCCCGATCATCAACACGCGGCGCGGCCGCTCGAGCGCGACGTTGATGCCGCGACGGCCCCACCGGCCGAGCGCCGCGCCCGCGTCGCCCAGGCGCTGGCCCGGCGCGCTGGTGGCGATCGCCTCCCACCAGCCGGCGGCGGTGGCGCGCAGCCGCGGCAGCATCGGCGGCACACCCGGCCGCGGCTCGGAGAAGCGCACGAGAGCAGCGAAGCCGGCCGTGAGCGCGCAGCCCAGCGCCACGAAGATGCCGACAACGAGCAACGCGCCGAAGCCGCGCACCATCGGGACGGGCGACAAGAGCAGCACCAGGAAGCCGACCGCGGTCGACAGCCCGGCGGTGGCGATCGTCGGGCCGCCCGCTCGCGCCGCCGCCGGCGCCGCGGCCGCGGGCGAGGGCCGCACCGCCGCCGTCTCCTCGACCTCTTCGAACCGAGCCTGGAACTGGATGCAGTAGTCGACCGCCAACCCGATCAGCACGGGGAGCGCAGCGATCGACGCCATGGTCAGGCTCGCTCCGGCCACCGAGAAGGCGCCGAAGGTGAGTGCGACAGCCCCGAGCGCAAGCGCGAGCGGCAGGAGCCGCAGGCGGGTGCGGAAGACGAGCGCGAGGGTCGCAGCCATCACGAGCAGCGCGGCCCCGAGCAGGATGAAGATGGAGTCCTTGACGGCGTCGGCCAATCCATCGACGACGACCGGCACGCCGGTCACGTAGTACTGGGCGCCGCGGTCGAGCGCGAACTGCTGGTGCGCGACCGCCTCCTGGATCTTGTCCACGGCCTCCTCGCGTTGCGACTCGGACAACGTCGGCTTCATCCGGATCTGGATCAGCGCCGCGTCATTCGACGGGAACAGGTAGGCGAAGCGCGCCTTCGGCTCGCCGACCCCGCGGCTCGGATCGAAGACGAGCTGGGAGACGAAGTCCACGTTGTCGAGCGAGGGGATGCTCGTCAGCCCGTAGCGCAGTGCGAGCCGGAGCGTCTCCTCCGTGAACTGCGCGTAGACCAGCGAACGCGCCTGCTCGGCGAGGCGCTCCTGCTCGGCGGGCGGGTCGCCACGCCGCTTCGACAGCCTGCGCGCGGCGTCGGCCGCCGCCTCCGCCTCCTTCGCCTTGGCCGCCTGCTTTGCGCTGAAGCCCTCGGCGATCTGGCCTGCCGCGGTGTTGACGAACGTCCCCGGCCCGTACACGACCTTCGCGGGCTGCTCCTCGGAGAACCACGTGCAGACCTCGGGCAGCGTCTTCAGGCCCTCCTTCGGCACGTTGCCCGACAGGCAGCCCTCGAGCCGCAGGAGGACGCCCAGGTCGGGCGTCAGGATCGTCTGCTGGAGCTCGCCCTTGACGAGCACGACCACCGGCTCCTCGCCGAACTCCTGGCGGAAGTCCTCGGTCGCCTTGAACGCGGGCGAGCCCTTGTCGACGAGCGTGTCGGTTGACGCGCTGGGATCGAGCCTCAGCGCGAGCGCGGCGCCGACGAGGGCGACGACGGCGAAGGCGGCGAGAACCGCCACCGGGCGCCGCGCGACCCAGCGAACGATGCTCCCAAACGGGTCACGACGAGCCACGAGCGGTCAGGTTACGAGACGCCTAGCGCTCGGGCGCAGCTTCGACATGCGGGTAGACGCCGGGCGTGCCTGTGAGGCGCGGGCCGAGCGGAGCCTGCGGCTTGCACTCCGGCGCGACCGTGCCCCGCTGGCCGCCGTAGACGAACTCCTGGATCTGGTCCCGCAGCTCCTGTGGGAGCAGCACCGACGCGAGCGGGGTGATCGGGAGGACGGCGTTCGAGGTGCAGAGGTACTCGCCGAAGACCTCGAGCCCTGTCTTGATCTTGCTGTAGCCGAGCGGCTCGGTGTACGGATTCGACCGGTTCGTCGACAGCCGGTACGGCCACGCCGCCAGGTTCTCCGGGTTGACCGGGTTCGAGGTGCGCAGGTAGTGGACCGGGGTCGACGTCCCCGTGGGCGTCTGCGTGGCCTGGGTCGCCGCCACGTCGTTGGCGAAGAACGCCGTGATCTCGTGCTTGTAGTGGCCGAGGTAGGTGAGGATCGGGTTGAGCTGGCGCAGGAACGGGTCGAGCTGGGCCAGGAGCGGCGTCGTCTCGTCGAGGAAGCTCTCGAGCGCCGGCAGGCCGCGCTTCGACACGCGGATCAGCGGATCGAGGTCGCGGAAGAACGCCTTCAGGTCGGGGGCCAGGCCGGCGAGGTCGATCAGCGTCGGGCTGAGCTCGCGCGCGGCCGGCCGCAGCTGGGTTATGAGCGGGTTCGTGTCCTGGCTGAACTCGGTCAACCGGTTCACCGTCAGCCGCGACTCGTCGAGGAACGTCGGCAGGACCCGGAACGTCTCCGCAAGCTCGTCATCGCGGGACGCTGTCGCCTCGAAGACCCTGTTCGAGTTCACGATCAGGGACTGGAGCTGGCCCTGGCGCTCCGTCAGTGCGGAGAACACCTCGCCGGTGTCGCGGACGAGCTGCTGCGTCGCACGCTCGTGGCGGTTGAGGATCTCGAGCACATCGCGCGTGTCGTTCGCGAACGGCGCGAGGTTGCCGAGCGCGTCGTTGATGTCCTCGCCCCTCCCCTGGAATGCCCGGCCCTGCTGGTCCAACCAGACGCGGAACGCCTCGCGCGTCTTGGCGTCGAACGCCCGGAAGATCTCGTCGAGCTCGACGGTCGGCGACACCTGCCCGTCGGGGAGCTCGCCGCCGTCCGCAAGCATCGGGCCGGCCTTCGTGCCGGGGCTGAGCTCGACGTAGGTCTCTCCCAGCAGCGTCTTCTGGCGAAGGATCGCGCGCGTGTTCTCGGGCAGCGGCGCGTACTGATCGTCCATCTCGATCTCGACAGATGTGCGCTCGTCCTCGAGGTTGAGGTCCTTCGTCTTCACGCGGCCGACCGGCACGCCGGAGATGCGCACATCGGCCTCCTGCGCGAGCTGAGTCGCCTCCGGGAAGTTGACCTTGAAGCGGTACCCCTGCGGCTTCAGCGGGGTCGAGCCGCCGAAGACGAGCCAGAGGTAGAGCAGGATCCCGAAGCAGGACAGCGCGAACAGCACCATCACGAAGATCCGGCCGACGCTGGGAGCCTGCTTCTGCATCAGTCGAAGCCTCCCTGGGCCGCCTTCGCCTGCTTACGCGCGGTCGGCGCCGTCGGGCTCTGGTCGCAGACCTCGTCGCTCGAGGGAGCGTTCAGCAGCTCGAACAGCACCTCGAGCTGCGGCAGGGTCGTGACGAGGTTCTCGACGGCCACGAGGCTGCCGCAGTCGACGAGGAACATGCCGCGCCGGATCGGCCCGTGCGCGTCCTGCGTGTTGAAGACGAACGGCGCGTTGTGGTTCGCCCACGCGGTCCAGAAGAGGAAGCCCTCCTCGTCCCCGGGCGGGTTGTAGGCGAGCGTGTCGAGGAGGTTGTTCACGACCTTGAAGACCGTGATCAGGCGGCTCGTGGTCGGAGCCAGGCGCTCCGCCGCGCGCCGCAGCGAACGCACGGGGCTGCGAGCCGTGCGCGCGAACGGGCGGATCTCGTCACGGATGATCGGGGCGGTCGCCTTGAGTACGGGCCCTGTCTCGTCGAGCGCCGGGCCGAGGTGGCGCGCGAACGGGAGCAGCGCCTGGAAGCTCGGGCCGAGCTCCGAGGCGAGCCGCTCGACCTTGCCGAGCGTCGCCTCGGTGGTCGTCAGCGTGGACGGGAACAGCTGGAGCGCGCGCTGGAGGTTCTGCGACTGCTCGGCGAAGACCTGGAAGTTCGCATTCGACGAGTCGACGAGCGCAGCGAGCTGGGTGTCCTTCTTCGCCAGCTCGTCGGCCAGCAGCCGGAAGCTGTGGATGGCCCGGGCCGCGTTATCGCGCCGCTCCGACAGGAGCCCGGTGAACTTCGCGATGTACTTGTTCGTCGGCTCGAAGCGCTTGAACGTCTCGCGCAGGTCCGCCGCGTAGGACTGCGCATATCCCTTGGACGGGTCGTCCGTGAACGCCTCGCCGCCGGCGTTGGCCAAGATCTGGAGGTATGCCCGCGTGTCTCCGTCGAGCTGGGCGAGGACCTCGTCCGGGTTGACGTCGGGCTTCGTCTGCGTGAGCGCGATGCGCCCGCCCTCCGGGCAGCTCGCCCGCCGCCTGCGTGCCGGGGTCGAGCTCGACGAACATGTCCTTCAGGCCCGTCTTCGGCCGCAGCAGCATCGTCGCGTCGCGGTAGATCGGCTTGTACTTGTCCTGGATGTTGAGCTCGACGACCGCCACGCCGTCCTCGAGCTCGACCTCGCCGATGTCGCCGACCTTGACGCCCGCGATGTTCACCGTCTGGCCCTGGCCCGGAACCACGGCCTGGCCGGTCTCGAACTCCGCCTCGACCGTGTAGAAGTCGGAGCCGATCCCCGGCACCCACGAGGGGAGGTAGAAGCGCTGGTTGGACAGGATGTAGCCCGCCGTGCCCGCGGCAACCACGACCAGGAGGAGGATCGCGATGAAGTCGCGCAGGTGCTTGCGGATCGCGCGCCTCATGGGCCGCCTCCCAGAACCGCGTTCTCGTTCACGCGCGGAAGGTCGTTGTTGAAGCACTTGACGTCACGCCGGTACGGCGGGCGGCGGGCCGGGTACTTCGGCAGCGATCCGATCGGGGCAAGGCTCGGGTTGGTGAAGAACGGAGAGCCGCCGATCCGCGTGTTGGTGGTCGTGAACGTCTGGTCGCCGCCGCCCGGCTGGAAGCGGGTGTATCCCCCGTTGCCGTCGAAGTTCTGGCTCTCGCCCGAGAGCGCGACCTGGCTCTGCCAGAACTCCTTGTAGTTCTCGACCCCGGTCTCGTGCGGGTAGCCGGGCGGCCCGTCGATGACGATGTCGCCAGCCGGCAGCACGTTCTCGATGAAGCAGCGGCTGGCGTCGTCGACCCGCGGGAGCAGGTTGATCGAGTCGTCGGTCACCTGGGCCAGGTCGTCGATCGCCGGGCGCAGGTCGTTGACGAGCCCCTGCAGCTCGGCGGGCGACACCAGCGCACGGACCTGGCGGATCCACGGGAACGAGTTCTCGATCACGTCGGGCGTCGCGCGGACGCCGGGCAGGATCGCCCGCGCGAACTCGCGCGTCGGCGGGAACGAAGCGTTCAGCTCGTCGAGCGCCGGCCCGGCGCGCTCGAGGACGTCCGGCAGCTCTCCGATCGTGCGCCGGAGGTTGTCCTCCTCGGCCGCGAACGCCGCCACGGTGAGGTTGAAGTTGGTGACGAAGTCCTTGAGCTGGTCCTCCTTCGCCGCCAGCGCCGTCGAGATGCGCGCCTGGCTCCCGATCAGGCTGGAGAGGTCGTGCAGCTCGGTCCCCATGGTCGCGTCGTTGACGATCGCGATCCCGCGGAGCGCGTCAGCCGCGGTCGGGATCGAGTCGTGCAGCGACTCGGCGGCGGTCTGGCCCTTCGTCATCTGCTCCTGGTCCGCGTCCTCACCTGGCAGCGGCGGGCCGTTCAGCGCATCGCCGTAGCCCTGGAGCAGCTTCTGGAGGTCGGCGCGGGTGTCGCTCTGAAGCGACGTCAGGACCTCGTCCAGCTGGACCGAGCTGCTCGTCTGGGCGGCCGGGATGGTCGAGCCCTCCGAGAGCTCGGGCCCCGAGGGCGAGCCCGGGTCGAGCTCGACGAAGAAGTTGCCCTCGAGGAAGATCCGCGGCCGGATCTTCAGCTCGGCGTCCTCGTGCAGCGGCAGCGCCTCGTCCTTGATCTCCATCGTGACGACCGTGAGGTCGGAGTCGTCCGAGTACTGCTCGACCTTCTTAACCTGGCCGACCTCGACGCCGGCGATCCGCACCGGCGAGCGGGTGGACATGTTCTGTGCGTCGGCGAACACGGCCTTCAGCTCGTACGGCGGGTTCACGAACGGGATGTCCTTGGAGAACCCGAGGTAGACGAGGATCCCGAGCACGACGAGGGCGATCGCGCCGACCTGGAACGGCGAGCGCTCGTGCCTGTGGCCGTCGACGCGCTCTGCCATCAGCCCTGACCCTCCACTTGGCCCTCGGTCTCCGTGCCCTGGTTGCCGGGCACGTTGCCGATCACCTGCTGGCCGACCTTGAAGACCTCGTTGCCCGCCTCACACTCACGCGTCTGGCCGGGTGCGGCCGTGTTCGGGTACGCGTTCGAGTGGAGGTAGTTCGCCTGCGGGTTGGGGCCGCCGCCGTTTGCCGGCGCCGCAGACGGGCCGCCCTCGTTGTTCGGCCCGAGCGGGGTTGCGAGGATGATGAACCGCTGCCACGTGCCGTTCGCGTCGCCGACCGAGAGCAGGCTCGAGATGTTCCGGAACCAGAGCGTCATGTAGTTGCAGACGGTCTGCGCGGGCGTGATGAAGTGGACCGTCGGCCGCAGCGTCTCCGCGGTGTCGCCCAGCCGCTGGATCCCGCGCGGGACGAGCGGGTCCGTCGCGAAGTCCTCGAGCGCCCGGAACACGTCGGCGAGGTCCTCGTTGAAGGCCGGCGTCTTCGCGAGCGTGTCGGTCCCGATCTCGAGCGCGTCGGCCAGCACCGGCGTGGTGGTCGGCAGGACCGCGACGCCCGGCTTCAGCTCACGGAACAGGCCTGTCGTGTTGCGCAGGAACGGCCGCTGCTGCGGGAAGCCCTCGATCGCGGCCTGCTCGGAGGCGGGCGAGCGCGAGATCGACTCCTGGATGAACGGGCGCGCGACGCTGGCCAGCGCCGTGAAGGTGGTGTCCAGGTTCACGAACAGATCCGCCTGCGTCTCGGCCACCGGGGCGACCTCCTCGGCGGCCCGGCCCAGCGCCTGGAACAGGCGCGCGAGCTCCGTCTGCGGATCGGCCAGGTTGCTCGCGACTGGCTCCAGGTAGAAGAGCAGCGGGCCGAGGTCGACGATCGCCTCGTTGATGTCCGCGCCGCGGCCGGAGAGGGCGGTCCCGAAGGCGTCGAGGCTTCGCTGCGCGCCGCGCCTCGTCTTCGCGTCGAAGACGTTGAAGACCTGATCGATCTCGACGGGCTCGGGCGTGGCCTGCGACGCCGGGATGGTGTCGCCTGCCGCGAAGCCCTCGTCCGAGTCGCCGGGGTCGATCTCGATGTACTTCAGGCCCAGAGCCGAACGCGGGCGGATGATCATCGTCGAGTCGACCGGCAGCGGGTCGACCTTCTTCTCGAGCTTCATCTCGACGACCGCGGTCGGCGGCTCGTCCCCCTCCCCGGGCACCGGGTCGATCTCCGACACGGCGCCGACGCGCTGGCCGCCGATGCGAACGTCGTTACCGACGACGAGGTTCGCCGAGTTGTCGAACTGCGCCTTCAGGTCGTACGTCGGGACGAAGGGGAGGCCGCTGTTCGCGTTGTACGACAGGAAGACGGCGACGATCGCCACGAGCAGGGTGATCGCCCCGACGAGGACCGGGCTGCCGAAAAGGCTCGCTGCGCCGCGTCGCCGTGTCATTCGTCGTTCCCCAGCAGGTAGTCGAGGAAGGGCTGCGTGTCGCCGTATGGCCCCTTAGGCGGACTGGTCGCGCCCTCGCGGATCTCCTTGAGGTGCTCCTCGCGCTCCTTCACGATCTCCGGGTCCTCGATGCGCGTGATCCGCTCGATGTCATCCCGGAGGGAGTCGACGTCGTCGGCCCCGTCGGAGTCCGCGGGCGAGTCGCTCTCCGCGATGTGCGACGGGATCCGCGCGCTCGCCCGCCGCGCGGAGGAGCCCTCCACCTCGGCCGGGCCGAATGTGGACTCGCAGCCGAAGGCGACGGTGATCTGGTAGCGCGAGCATGCGGCGCTCGCGATCAGTCCGGCGCGCAGGTAGTGGCTCAGCGAGTCGAAGCCGTTGATCGCCGTGACCTGGAAGAAGATGTAGTCCATCAGGCGCTCGATCCCGCCCGTCTCGTCGAAGCTGGTGACGAGCGAAGCGAGGTCGCGGCTCAGCGGGTCGGCGTCCTTCGCGAAGTCGCCGATGTCCCGGATCAGCGGCTCGGACCGCTGCAGCGCCGGGCCGCCGATCGCGAGCGCGTCACCGAGGCTGTCGAGTGAGGGCTTGGCCTGGCGCGAGAATGGCCCGAGCGCGAGGATGAAGCGGTTGAGGTCCGGAGCGGCATCGCCGAGATCGGAGATCACCGGCGTCATCTCGTCCGAGAGTGCGCCGAGATCGCGCATAGTCGGCTTGAGCTCTGCGAGGAAGCGCGGCAGCTTCTCGAACGACTCGCCCAGCTCGCCGCGCCGCTCGGCTGTCGCCTGTGCGGTCTCATTCGCCTGAACGATGAAGTCGCCCACCCGCGCCCGCTCGCGCGCGATCGGCTCGAGCGCCCGGTCGCCGTTGCGCGCCAGGTCCGCGAGCGTCTTGTTCTGGCTCGCGAGGATCTTCAGCACCTTGTCGGTCTCGCGCAGCGCCGGGTTCGCGCGGTGGATGACGGCGTTCAGCTCGGCGCCGCGGCCGGCCAGCGCGGTGCCGAACTCGTTGATCAGCAGGGCGAGGCGCTCGCGGTAAGGCAGGCGCATGATGTCGTTGATCAGGTCGAGGTCGACCGGCGAGCTCGTCTGCTCGATCGGCAGCAGATGCTGGCCCTCGCCGTCCTCCCCGTCGGGGATCTCCTCGAGCTCCGGGCTGTCGGAGCTGCCGGGATCGCACTCGACGAACTTCTCGCCGATCAGCGACTGTGGGCGGATCGTGCAGGTGCCGTTCTGGCGGAAGGGAGCGAACCCGTCCTCGTCGATCCGGAGGACGACGACCGCCTTCTTGTCGTCGGTGACGTCGAGCGAGTCGATCGCGCCGACCTTCGCCCCGGCGACCTTGACGTCCTCGCCCTCGACGGCACCGGAGACGTTGTCGAAGATCGCGCGGACCTCGTAGCCCGCGCCCGGGTCGTCGGAGGCACCGACCCCGAGGACGAGCGCGGCCACGGTGCACGCGATCACAACGGCTATGGCGAAGATCCGCCTCATGGGCCCGGTGGCACGGTCGAGGGATCGCAGTCGACACTGCCGTCGGTGTCGCGCCACGGGGCCGAGCCGTCGGGCGGCGGCTGCGTGGCGCCGCCCGGACAGCGGAAGGACTGAGTTGTCTCGAGGCCCTCGAGGCGCGTGGCGTTCTGCGTCGGCGTGAGCACCTGCCCGAGCAGCGGCGTCGAGGTGATCGAGAACGGGTTGAACATCGGCTGGATGCGCGCGAAGTGCCCGTGGGCGTCGTAGTTCGAGGCGCCCTGGCCGAACTTCGTGAGCCAGCCGGCGAGGTCCGGCGTGTACGGCCGGATGTACTCGATCACCGGCTGGGACTTCTGGAGCGCGTTGATCGAGCGCGGGAACGCGACCTCGGCCTCAGCCGCGAGCCGCGGCTGCTTGCGCGTCAGCTCGATCAGGTCGTTGTCCTCGCCCCGCCGCCTGATCAGGAAGCGCAGGTCCTCGATCGTCGGCTCGGCATCGTGGACCAGCGGGCGCAGCGCGCGGAAGAACGGGGCGAGATCCTTGGTGGCCGGCTTCGACTCGGCCACGAGCACGTCGAGGTCGCCGAGGGCGGCGCGGAGGTTGACGAACGTGGTGTTCGCCTTCCGAAGCGTCGGCGGCAGCAGGCCCAGCGCCCGTGCGAGCGCGGCGTTCTCATCGCCGATCGCACGCGCGGTGGTGTTTGCGTTCGACACCAGGTCCGCGAGGTCGTCGCGCCGTTCGGCGATCGCCCCCACCACCGTGGCCGTCTCGACGATGAAGTCCTCGAACTGGTCGTCATCCCGGACCAGCTCCCGCGTGAGGCGGGAGGCCGAAGACAGGGCTGGATTGAAGTAATGCGCCGCGTCGTTGGCCTCCTTCGCGACGCCGTCGAACTGGGTCGCGCCGCCCTGGACGATCTCCTGGAGGCCCTTGCGCGTCTTCGGGTCGAGCGTGTTGAAGAGCTGGTCGAGGTCCACCGGGGTGGTGGTGTCGTCGGCGTCGATCTGGCCCCCGTCGTCGATCTCGGGCGCGTCGTTGGGGCCCGGGGTGAGCGACACGTAGCGCCCCGCGATCCCCGAGAGCGATCCCACTCGGATGACGGCGTGGGTGCCCTCGTGCAGGGGATCGAACTCCGAATCGAGCTCCATCTCGACCTCGGCCTGGCCGTTGTCGGCCAGCTCGATCGAGGACACCTTGCCGATCGGCTTGCCGCCGACCTGGACCTCGTTGCCGTTGACAAGCTGCCCGGCGGTCTCGAAGGTCGCCTTGACGGTGTACTTGTCGCTCCCGGAGAGCATCAGCACCCCGACGAGCACGGCTGCAGCGACGATGCCGCCAAGGGCGGCTATTCGCGCGGGAGTCAAAACCGGGAGCTGGGAGTTCGGGTTATCAAGCGCCTCCGCTTAGGCGCCTCCCTTATACCTCAGTATCTCAGCATCGCCCGGAAACGGGCGCGCCAGCAATCCGGCTCTTAACGACTACTCAACGAGCGGGAGCTGAAGCGGTGCTCATTCCATCCCGAGGGGGCCCTGGGCCTCCCCGGAGAGGAACTGGCGCACGAACTGGTTGGGCGAGTTGAAGAGCTCCGAGGCCGGGCCCGACTCCACGATCCGGCCCTTCCAGAGGACCGCGATGTAGTCGGCCACGCGGCGCGCGCTCATGATGTCGTGGGTGATCACCACGTAGGCGCCGCCGTTCTCCTGGTGGATCTCCTTGATCAGCTCACACAGGAGCGCCGTGCGCACCGGATCGAGGCCCGAGTCGGGCTCGTCGAAGAGGACGATGTCCGGCTCGAGCACCAGGGCGCGCGCGAAGCCGGCGCGCTTGCGCATGCCGCCCGAGAGCTCGTTCGGCATCTTGTCGCCGGCCCCGGAGAGGCCCACCTCGCGCAGGCGGCGCGAGACGACCTCGTGGATCTCGTCCTCGCCCTTGTCCGTGTGCTGCCGGAGGGGGAACGCGACGTTGTCGAAGAGGTTCATCGACCCGAAGAGCGCCCCGTCCTGGAAGAGGACGCCGAACTTCTTGCGCATCTCGAACAGCTCGTCGTCCTGCATGTTCGGGACCGACTCGCCGTGTACGAGGACGTCGCCCTCGTCCGGGTATAGGAGCCCGACCATGTGCTTGATGCACACCGACTTCCCGGTACCGGACGGGCCGAGGATCATCGAGATCTGGTCATCCGGGATGCCCAGGTTGAGCCCGTTCAGGATCGTGTTCCGGCCGAAGGACTTCTGGACGTCGATGAACTCGATCGCGTCGGTTGAGCCGTGGGGGCGCTTCGTGCCCGAGTGCCACTTGTACGGCTCCTCGCCCTCGCGCGTCTGGTCCCAGATGTTGTCGGGGATGTCCTCGTCCGTCTGCGGCCGGGCGTCCATGTGCTGCTGCTCGGCGGCGGCCTGACGATCCCTCTCGGACGGCCCCGGCTCGGACGTCACGGCGGCCTGCGGCTCGGGCGCGGGCTGCTCGGCCGTCGGCTGCTCCGCCGGGGGCGGCTCGGCCGCCGGTGGGGGCGCGTCCTGAGGCTCCGGGGGTGCGGCCTGGGCCTCCGGCGGCTCGTAGGTCGGCTCCGACGGCTGCTGAACCTCGGTCGGCTGCTCGGCCGGGGGCTGCTGCCCGTCGCCGTCCCCGCCGTTTCGCCTGCGCAGAAAAGCCATCACTCGCTCCTTGTCATCCGCCTATCGGTGCTCTCGGGTTCGCGCCCCAGAAGATCTGGGTGCCAAGCATGCCCACGAGGTGGACCATCACCGTGTTCAAGACCATCGATTTCGCCGTCGCGGTTCCCACCCCGACGGGGCCGCCGCTCGCCGTGTAGCCGTAGTAACAGCCCACGAGCACGATCACGGTGGCCATCGCCATGCCCTTGATCACCGAATACAAGAGATCGGGCGGGTTCTGGAACATCCAGAAAATTAAGAAGAAGCCTCCTGAGGAGACCTCTCCAATCTGCTGTACGACGGCTAAGTAGGAGGCGAAGAAGCCGGCCCCGACAGCCGCGATGTACATGAAGGGCAGCACCATCCAGGCCGCCATCAGGCGCGTGCCGCAGAGGAAGGTCATCGAGCTGATGCCCATCACCTCGAGCGCGTCGATCTCGTCCGAGATCCGCATCGCGCCCAGCTCGGCGACGATGCCGGTGCCGACCTTCGCGCTCATCATGTAGCCGAACGCGTAGGGCATGATCTCGCGCAGGTCGCACCACGCGCTGAAGACGCCCGCGTACGCCGGCGCCCCGACCGAGCGGTTGAAGTAGGCGCCCTCGATGCCGCACTGGAGCCCGAGGATGAACGCGAGGCCCCAGATCACCATGGTCGACCCGAGGATCAGCACGCCGGCCTGGCGGAGCGCCTCGCCGAAGAAGCGGAACACACGCCCGCCGAAGACCTCGCGGAACACGACCCGCGAGCAGAACTTGGCGATGTCGCCGAAGCTCGCGATCCAGTCCCTCGGCACTGCCAGCCAGGTGCGTCCCACTACTTGATCACCGAAATCTCAGGATGGGTGGCGAGCAACGTCTGCGTGAAGACGTAGTTGAACGCGAAGATTCCGAGGAACGAGATCACGACCGCTTGGTTGACGGCGCGCCCCACCCCCTCGGCACCACCGCTCGCGGTCATGCCCTTGTAGCAGGAGACGATCGCGATGATCGCCCCGAACAGGGTCGTCTTCACCACCGAGCCCCACAGGTCCGTGGTACTGGCGTTCGTAAGCAGGGTGGAGAAGAACGGGCCTAACGGCGCGTCGAAGGTGAGCGTGGCGAGGACGCCGCCGAAGATCCCGAACAGCAGGGCGTAGATGTTGAACAGCCCCGTCACGATCATCAACGCGAGGAACCGCGGCACGACCAGGTTCTTGACCGGGTCGACTCCGAGCACCTGGAGCGCGTCGAGCTCCTCACGGATCTTGCGGGCGCCGAGGTCGGCGGTGATCGCGGTGCCGGCGACGCCGGCGAGGATGATCGCCGTCACGAACGGCGCGAACTCACGGATCGAGGCGAGCACGAAGAAACCACCGAGGCGGTCCAAGGCGCCGAACAGCACGAGGAAGTTCCCCGCCTGCAGCCCGGGGGCGCCATAGCCGAACGCCACCGTCGAGATCAGGAGCGGGAACCAGCAGAGCCGCAGGGCGAACAGAAACTGGCCGATGAACTCCCCGCCGTACGGATACGGCGGCCTCAGAGCAGACATCATCGTCTTGCCGGTCAGGATCATCATGTCCCCGACCTGTTCAAGCAGGTTCTTCGTGGGCAGGAATGCCCTATCCGCTACTGCACGAACCAACTAATTACTCCTCCCCATGGCAGCGTCGGAAAGGTATCCCATAGAAACGAGACTCCACAAGGGGGAACCCGCGCGAAAGCGCTGGTTTCGGTGGTATGTTGCGCCCGCTTTGAGGGGGAGGATTGCGTTCCTTTTGTCGGCGGCTGCCCTCGCGGCCCTGGCTGGCTGTGGCGGCGGCGAGCGCCAGGACGAGAACGAGCCCGAGGGTGACTTCAAGGTCGAGGTCGTCAAGGCCTCCTTCCCGTCGGATCAGAAGCTCGCCAAGCGCTCGGAGCTCGTGATCGTGGTCAGGAACGCGGATACGAAGCGGATTCCGAACATCGCCGTGACGATGAACGGCCTCGACTACCGCAAGGACGACCCGGAGCTAGCCGACCAGCGGCGCCCGCAGTTCGTCGTGAACGGGAGGTTCAAGAAGTTCGGGAACATCGAGGACGCCCAGGCGATCACGCCGGGCGGCGTCGAGAACCCGACCTACGTGAACACCTGGTCGCTCGGCCCGCTCGAGCCGGGCGAGTCGAAGGAGTTCAAGTGGGACGTGACCGCGGTCGTCGCCGGTCCCTACGAGCTCGACTACACCGTGGCCGCGGGGCTGGACGGCAAGGCGCGGGCGGTCGATGCCAACGGCGATCCCCCCACGGGCGTGTTCAGCGGGACCGTCTCAGACGAGGCGCCCCAGACGAAGATCGCCGCCGACGGCAAGACCGTCATCCCCGCCGACGAGTAGCGCCGCCGACGACCGAGCAATGGTCACTTTTGGGGCTCCTGGCCCCAAAACCCAGCATCCTTGGTCGCTGACCCGGAATCAGCCCTCCGGGTTAGCGCGCTTCTCGTAGCCCGGGCACTCCTTACGGGCAAGCGCGGGTACTTCGGCAGCTCGGGGTTCCGGCACATCGAGAACGTGGAGCCGCGGGTGTTGTGGATCAGCTTCTGCCACCGGCAGGAGTCGCAGAGGCCGGCGGGCGGGTGTACCGTCATCCTCGAATGAGGATCGTACGTGCTGCCTGTCCGCACGACTGTCCCGACACCTGCGCCATGCACGTGACGGTCGAGGACGGCCGCGCAGTTCAGGTCAAGGGCGATCCGGACCATCCGATCACGCACGGCTTCCTCTGCGGGAAGGTGTCGAACTACCTCGACCGGGTCTACTCGGACGAGCGCATCCTGCATCCGCTGATACGCGAAGCCGGCGATTTCCGTCAGGCCTCGTGGGACGAGGCGCTGGATGTCGTGGCCGACGGGCTGCGGCAGGCGATCGACACCCACGGCGGCGAGTCCGTGCTGCCGTACAGCTACGCCGGCACGCAGGGCCTCGTCCAGGGCAATCTGATGAGCCAGCGCGTGATGAACGCGCTTGGCGCGAGCGAGCTCGTGCGGACGATCTGCGCGACGGCGGGCATCGCCGGCGTCACGGCGACGCACGGCATCTCGCCCGAGGTCGACCCGGAGGAATGGCCCCACGCCCGCTACCTGCTGCTGTGGGGGTGGAACCCGATGAGCACGGCGCCACACTTATGGCGGCTGCTGCTCGAGACACACCGCGCGGGCGCGCGGCTCGTCGTCGTGGACCCGTACCGGAGCAAGACCGCGCGCCTCGCGGACGAGCACGTGCAGCCGCTGCCGGGCACCGACGCCGCGCTTGGCCTCGGGATGATGCGCGCGATCCGCGATGCCGGGCTCGTCGACGAGGACTGGTGCCGCGCGCACACGACCGGCCTCGACGAGCTGCTCGAGCGGCTCGACGACTTCGCGCTCGACCGCTGTGCCGAGATCACCCGGGTGCCCGCTGAGCAGATCGAGCGCGTCGCGCTCGACTTCGCCCGCACCCAGCCTGCCCTGTTGCGACTGGGCGTGGGCGCGCAGCGCCACCTGGGCGCGCCGGCGGCGTACAGCACGCTCGCGTCGCTGCCCGCGCTGGTCGGTGCCTGGCGGCATCGCGGCGGCGGCTGCTCGTATATCCCGACAGCGACGGCGGCGGCGATCTCGGCCGTTCCTCCCAGCCGCCCGGACCTGCGGAAGGGAGACGTGCGGCGAATCAACATGTCGCAGCTGGGCGACGCGCTGTGCGGCGACCTCGACCCGCCCGTGAAGGCGCTCGTCGTGTGGAACTCGAACCCGGCGCAGGTCGCGCCCGACCAGACGAAGGTGCTTGACCGGACTCGCCCGACCCGACCTCTTCACCGTCGTGCTCGAGCAGTTCATGACCGACACGGCCGCGCAAGCCGACGTCGTGCTCCCGGCGACGACCCAGCTCGAGCACCTGGACGTGATCTTCTCGTGGGGCCATCACTACGTGACGCTCAGCCGTCCCGCGATCGAGCCGCTCGGGGAGGCGAAGCCGAACACGGAGATCTTTCGTCTGCTCGCCGCGCGACTCGGGCTCGATGACCCGTGCTTCCGCGACTCCGACGAGGAGCTCGTCGAGCAGGTGCTGGCGACGGCGCCGAGCCACGTCAAGCTCGACGGCCTCGGCGAGCGCGGGTGGGCGAAGATCGACCTCGGCCAGGGCGAGCTGCCTCACGCCGAAGGCGGCTTCGGGACGTCGGACGGGAAGCTGCATCTGCACGCGGTGTACGAGCCTCCCGCCGAGGTCGCGGACTCAGAGCTCGCGGCGCGCTTCCCGCTCGCGTTGATCACGCCGAAGACCCACCTCTTCCTCAACAGCACGTTCGCGAACCAGGCCCGCCAGCACAGTGCCCAGCCGAAGCCGTTCGTGGTCGTACACCCCGACGACGCCGGCCCGCGGGGAGTTTCGACGCGCGCGCGTGTGTACAACGGGCGTGGCTCGTTCGTGGCGGACGTCCAGATCTCGGACGAGACGCGCCCGGGCGTCGTGGTGGCGCCGATGGGCTGGTGGAGCGGTGACTACGAAGGCGGCGTCGGCGCGCAGGCGACGACCTCTCAACTCCTCACGGAGTCGGGCGAAGCGCCGACGTTCAACGACAACCGCGTCGAGCTCGAGGCCGTCTAGCGGCTGACGAGCTTGGCGGTGGCGGTTGCGTCGCCGTTGCCGTCCGGGTCGTAGGCGAACGCGAGGGACTCGCGGTCGAAGCGCTCGAAGAACTCCTCCCACGACAGCGCGCCGATCGTTCTCCGCGTCGAACGCGACTGCGAGCCGTTCGCGTCCGTCCGCGGCGTCGACGAGGCCCGGGTACCCCCCATGCTCCTCGACCCAGCGCCGGATCTCGGCGTGGTCAGCCGTGAGCTTCATGGCGCGCCGATAGTACCCCGAAGGGGCGATCTACTAACGGTGCAGGCGTGGTTTGATGATCCGATAGGCCTTCAGGCCCAGACCGAGGCGCTCGCGATCCTCGGATCGGCTCGGGTCAAGCCCGGTGAGCTCGCGGATGCGGTCGAGCCGGTAACTGACGGTATGGCGGTGCGCATGGATCGCGGTCGCCGTCTGGTTCATGTTGCAGTCGTTGGCGAGATACGACTCGAGCGTGCCGATCAAGTCGGTCGAGTACTGCTCGTCGTAGCCGACGAGTGACGCCACGGTGTCGTCGTAGAAGGACTCGATCTCCTCCGGGCGGCTCGCCAGGACGTGGAAGAGCAGCCGGTAGGTGCTCTCGCCTACGCCGCCCTCCGGCACCGCGCCCGTCGCACTGACCTTCAGCACGAGCTCCGCCTCCTCCAGCGCGCGCCGCAGGCCGGCCGCGTCCGAGTAGCGCGACGAGATGCCGACCGTCGCCCGCCGGCCAAGCCGGGTCGCGAGCTTGCGCGCATCTTCGACGGACCCCGGCACGAGCGCGTACACGCGCCCGTCGATCGCCTGGGCGAGCACATCCGAGCGCTCGCTGGCGATGCTGGCGACGATCCGGCCCGGTGTGCCCTCGCGCGGCTCGGCGCAGAGCCCGACCGCGCCGGCGGCCAGGTCGCAACCCAGCCGCCGGCCGCGCCGGATCACGTCGTCCGTCACCAGGTCGTCACGCCTCAGGAGTTCCTCGAGGAACGACCCCCGCAGGGTCTGCTCCGTCTCGTCGCGTGCCTCGGCGACGGCGACCTCGGTCAGCGCGGCGATCGCCGCCACGTGGAGGTACTCCCCGGCGTCGTCCCTACCCGGCCCCAGCATCAGGACCGCCCCCACGTCGTGGCCGCCCGAGGAGATCGCGACCTCGGCCGTCACCTCCGCAGGACGCTCGGGCTTGCCCCCCGCCAGCCGCGAGCCCACGTAGCGCTCGTACCGCGCCCACTCGGAGGGGACACCGATCCGCGGCACGACGACCGCGACCGGCGCCCCCGCGTGGCGCCCCGCGATCTCCGCGACGCGCTCGAGCCCCTCGCCTGCCACGACGGCGCCCACCATCTCGAGGTGGGCGCCGCGTGGCGACGGGATTGGCTCAGGAGTGGCCAATCCGCCCGTCAAGTAACCGCCAGATAGCGGTCGAGCTCCCAGGGCGTGACCTCCACTCGGTACTCCTCCCACTCCTTCCGCTTGAGCTCCACGTAGCGGTCGGTGATGTGGTCACCGAGTGCCTTGCGGATCAGCTCGGAGTGGGCGAGCTCCTCGATCGCCTCGCCGAGGGTCTCGGGCAACTGCTCGATCCCGAGCTCCTCGCGCTCGCCGGCGTCGAGGTCGTACAGGTTCCGCTCCATCGGCTCCGGCAGCTCGTAGCCCTTCTCGATTCCCTCGAGACCAGCCTGGAGCAGCCCGGCGAACGTCAGGTACGGGTTGCACGACGGATCCGGGCAGCGCAGCTCCATCCGCGTCGCCTTCTCCTTGCCGGGGTGGTACATCGGCACCCGCACGAGCGCGGAGCGGTTGCGCCGCGACCATGCGATGTAGACCGGCGCCTCGTAGCCCGGCACCAGCCGCTTGTACGAGTTCACGAGCGGGGCGAACAGCCCCGACAGCTCGCGCGCGTGCTTGAGCTGGCCGGCGATGAACGACTTCGCCACGTCCGACAGGTGGTACTGGTCGTCCGCGTCGAAGAACGCGTTCTGGTCGCCCTTGAAGAGCGACTGGTGCGTGTGCATGCCCGACCCGTTCTCGCCGAACAGCGGCTTCGGCATGAAGGTGGCGTAGTAGCCATGGGCCATCGCCACCTCCTTGACCGCGATGCGGTAGGTCATCGTCCGATCGGCCATGTCCAGGCCGTCGGCGAAGCGCATGTCGATCTCGTGCTGTGAGGGCCCGACCTCGTGGTGCGTGTACTCGACCGGGATGCCGAGATCCCGCAGCGTGAACACCACGTCGCGGCGGAAGTCCGACGCCACGTCGAGCGTGGTCAGGTCGAAATAGCCGCCCTTGTCGAGCACCTCGGTGCCCTGGTCGTCCTTGAACAGGAAGAACTCGAGCTCCGGACCGAGGTAGTAATGGTCGAAGCCCATGTCCTTCGCGCGCTGAAGGGCACGCTTCAGCACATAGCGCGGGTCGCCCTCGTACGGCTGGCCGTCCGGCTTCAGCACGTCGCAGAAGACCCGCCCGACCTTGTGGTCGGGACCCCTCCAGGGGAGGAGCTTGAACGTGGACGGGTCCGGCATCGCGATCATGTCCGATTCCTCGATCCGGTTGAACCCGGTGATCGACGAGCCGTCGAATCCCATGCCGTCGGCGAACGCGTCTTCCAACTCGTCCTTGCCGACGGCGAACGACTTCAGCTGGCCGAGGATGTCCGTGAACCAGAAGCGGACGAACTCGACGTTCTCCTGCTCGACCCGGGCGAGGACCTCGCCCGGGTCGGCCTTTCCATTGGTTTTCGCCGTAGCGACCTCCATCTACGCGGTAACTCCTTCAGAGTCGTGGGCCTGTAGGACCTCCTCACCGGCCTCGCCGGTGCGGATGCGAATCGCGTCCTCGACGGGAAGCGTGAAGATCTTGCCGTCGCCGACGGATCCGGTGCGGGCGTGACGGAGGATGGTCTCCGTCACGACCCCGACCGCATTGTCCTCGACAACGCACTCGATCTTGATCTTCGGCCTCAGGTGGATCGCAATTTCCGAGCCTCTGTAGTGCTCGGTGATCCCCTTCTGCCGCCCCGAGCCCTTCACCTCGGTGATCGAGAGGCTCGGGAAGCCGGCGTCGAGGAGATCCTGGCGGATCGCCTCGAACGCCTCATGCCGGATGTAGGCGACGACCATCTTCATCGGGTCACCTCCACCGGGGTCATGGCACTGACACTCGCCGGGCTCCCGCCCCCCACGTATGCAGGTGCGGCCGGACCCGGTCGAGCCGGCGCCGATCTCGGGCGCCGGGATGAACTGCTCCGGGTACCCGTACATGCCGTGCTCGACGATGTCGAGACCGGCGTCCTCCTGCTCCTCCGTCACGCGCAGGCCGATCGTCTTCTTGATCACCCAGAAGGTGACGAAGCTCATCGCGAAGACGAAGCTGAACGCGATGACCACGCCGATCGCCTGGGTGGCGAGCTGCGTGAACGCGCCGGAGTAGATCAGGCCGCCGTCGGGATCGCCGAAGGCGTTGTACTGCGCGAAGCGCGGCGCCGTGAAGATGCCGCACGCGAGCGTGCCCCAGATGCCCGCAAGGCCGTGCGCCGACAGCGCACCGACCGGGTCGTCGATCTTGCGGTCGATCAGGATGACGCCCGCCACCACGATCAGCCCGGCCACCAGGCCGATGATCGGAGCGGTCCACGCCTCCACGTAGCCCGATGGCGCCGTGATGGCGACGAGGCCGGCGATCATGCCGTTCCCCACCATCCCGATGTCGATCGTGCGCTGCATCAGCTGCGTCGTGATGAACGCGCCGATCACACCGCCGGCCGCACCCAGCATCGTCACCACGGCGACCTCGGCGAAGCGGACGTCACCCGCGCCCAGCGCCGAGCCCGGGTTGAAGCCGAACCAGCCGACGAACAGGATCAGGATGCCCAGGCCGACCAGCGGCATGGAGTGACCCGGGATCGCCCGCGGCTTGCCGTCGGGACCGTACTTGCCCTTGCGCGGGCCGAGCAGGAGCAGGGCCGCGAGGGCGCCGGTGGCGCCGATCAGGTGAACCGCCGTCGAGCCCGCGAAGTCCTGCATGCCGGTGAGGCCGAGGTCGTCGAGGAAGAAGCCGCCATTCTGCAGCCAGCCACCGCCGAACACCCAGTGGGCGCCGATCGGGTAGATGACCGCGGCGAACACGATCGCGTACGCCACGTAGGCGCCGAACTTGATCCGCTCGAGCGTCGTGCCCCAGACGATCGCCAGCGACACCGCGCAGAAGGCGAACTGGAACAGCCACTTCGACTCGATGGTGGCGTCCGAGAGCCCCATCACGCCGAACGTCGTCTGCGGATCGCCGAAGCCCTGCAGCAGGAAGCCATCGGTGCCCATGAACGAGCCGTTCCCGAAAGCGAACCCGAAGCCCACCGCGTAGAACGCGAGCGCGGCGATCGACAGGTTGGTGAGGATCTTCGCGATCCCCGTCCCCGCGTTCTTCGAGCGCGAGAAGCCGATTTCGAGCAGGGCGAATCCCGCCTGCATGAACAGCACGAGCACCGCCGCGAAGAACACGAGCATCGTGTTCAGCGCAACCGTGTCTCCCAGTACCCCGTTGCTCGACGCATCGAGGGAGTCAGCTGATGCCGTTACCGGCAGAAGCAGCGTGGCTGTCAGCGCCAGCGCCGCGAGCCCGAGGGCGCGTTTCATCGCTTTTGACCTCCTGATAGTGGTTGTGAGGCCAAGCTATGGACCGCCGGTCCAGGGGTCTTTAGCCACCGGTCGAATATTTCGCGCGTCGTTTTCGCCAGCCGGTCGAAACCGCCTGGAAACGACGCTCGAAGCCGTTTAGCGTCGGACGGTGACGCGGCGCTTCCGCGGCTGCTCGCCGGGGAGCGTGACGAAGACCTTGACGCGCAGGCGCCGGCCCATGTGCCGCAGCTTTCGCCTGCCGGCGCGGTTCAGCTCGGCGCTGACGCGGGTCCGGATCTCCGCCGGCACGTCGTCGCGACCGCGCGGCGATCCGCCGCCCGTGACGCCGGACGCGGACCCTGCACTCGCCGGGCCGGGCGGCCTCGCAGAACACGCGAAACCCGCGCCGGCGGACCGCGCGGCGCTTCACGCGCCGCTTCGTCGAGAAGCTGCCCGTTGCCGCATTCGGGTCGCCCGGCCCACCATTCGGCGGCGCAAGGCCGTCGACCGCGGCAGCCGCATCCACCACGCCGGCGCTGCACTCGCCGGGCAGCCCGACGCACGAGTCGGCGGCGGTCGCGATGATCCGGTCCGTAGCCGCTTGCCCCGATACCCCGAGCGAGACCAGGAGGGCGGCGACGCCGGCGACGTGCGGCGCCGCCTGCGAGGTGCCACAGAACGCGTCGTAGTCGCTGTGGATGACCGTGGAGAGGACGTCCTCAGAGCTCCCCCCGAGGCACGAGCCTCCGGGAGCCATCAGGTCGACGTTCGAGCCGAAGCTCGAGTACCCCGCTCGCATCGGAGTCCGGTCGACCGCGCCGACGCAGAGCACGTCTTCGACATCCGGGTTCTCGCACTTGACGAAACCGTTGTTGCCGGCCGCGAGCACCACCACTATCCCGGCGTCGAGCGCCCGCTCCAGCGCGGCTTGGTACGCGCGGTCGGGGAAGATCGTGGACTGCAGTGGAACGAAGTCACCCAGGCTGAGGTTGATCACCTGGGCGCCGCGCTCGATCGCGTAGTCGATCCCCTTGATCGTGTCGTCCGCGTACCCCTCCCCGTTGTCGTCGAGGACGCGGATCGGGATGACGCGAGCGCCCGGCGCGACTCCGGCGATCCCCTCGCCGTTGTCGCGATTGGCGGCGACGATCCCGGTCACGTGGGTGCCATGGCCGTTGCCGTCGGTCGGATCCGAGTCGGTGTCGGGGGTTTCCACGTCGTCACCGACGTAGTCGAAGCCACGAAGAAGGCGCCCGCCGAGGTCGGGATGGTCGCGCTGGACGCCGGTGTCGATCACCGCGACGACCGCGCCGACGCCCGTCGACGTGGGCCAGGCCTCTTCGGCGTGGACCATGTCGAGCCCCCACTGCTCGTCGCGGAACTCGTCGGCGGCGAAGGCGGGGCCGGCTGCCGCGAGCGCGAAGACCCCTGCGATCAGGGCGCGAGAGAGCACGTTCCGCGAGGATAGAGAGCAATCCGAGCCGTTCCAGACCTTGACACAACCGTGTTAAGGTTGGTCTCCCCCGAATGCGCGATTTCCTCGACACCGTCCGCCGTCAAGTCGTCGTCTTCGACGGCGGCATGGGCGCGACCCTCGAGCAGTTCGACCTGACCCAGGAGGACTACGGCGGCCTTCAGGGCAAGTGCCACGAGGCGCTCGTGCTCAACCGGCCCGACGTGATCGAGGGCGTCCACGCCTCGATGGTCGACGCCGGCGCGATCGTGGTCGAGACCGACACCTTCCAGGCGAGCCGGCTGAAGCTCGACGAGTGGGGTCTCGGCGAGCACACGCTCGAGATCAACACCAAGGCCGCGGAGATCGCGCGCAAGGCCGTCGGCGAGGACCGCTTCGTCGCGGGTTCGATCGGCCCGACCGGCTACCTCCCCGCCTCCGACGACCCGACGCTCGGGCAGATCCGCTTCGGCGAGCTCGTCGAGATCTTCACTC
>CAVVIK010000001.1:0-54370 GCA_963748315.1 uncultured Thermoleophilaceae bacterium | reverse complement strand
GGTGAGGGTGAACGAGTGCTCGAAGTGAGCGGCCCAGCTGCCGTCGGCGGTGCCGACCGTCCACTCGTCGGGGAGCAGCTCGGTGCGGCTGCTGCCGAGCACCACCATCGGCTCGACGGCCAGGGCGAGGCCGCGGACCAGCTTGGGCCCACGGCCCGGCCTGCCGTAGTTGGGCACGTTGGGGGGCTGGTGCATCTCGGAGCCGATGCCGTGGCCGACGTACTCCTGGAGGATCCCCCAGGAGCCACCCGTCGGGTGCGGCTGGGAGTGGACGTGGCTCTCGACCGCGTGCGAGATGTCGGTGACCCGGCCCCCGAGGCGGGCGGCGGCGATGCCGTGCCACAGCGCCTCCTCGGTCACCCGCATCAGCTCGGCGACCTCGGCGGCGACCTCGCCCACGCCGACCGTGATCGCCGCGTCGCCGTGCCAGCCGTCGACGATGGCGCCGCAGTCGATCGAGATCACGTCGCCGTCGACGAGCTGCCGGTCACCGGGGATGCCGTGCACCACCTCGTCGTTGACGGAGGCGCAGATCGAGGCCGGGAACGGCGGGTGGCTGTAGCCCTTGAACGACGGGACCGCGCCGCTGGAGCGGATGTGGTCCTCGGCGATGCGGTCGAGCTCGCCGGTGGTGATCCCCGCCCGTACGGACTCGCGCATCAGCTCGAGGGTACGGCCGACCACCAGGCCCGCGCGGCGCATGACCTCGATCTGCTCGGGGGTCTTGATCTCGACTCCGCGGTCGGCCCATCCCATCGCGCTGTCAGCTCTGGGGGACGACGTCGAGGGCGTCGAAGATCCGCCTCGTCACCTGGTCGACCTCACCCATGCCGTCGAGCTCGAGCAGGATCCCGCGGTCGCGATAGACCTCGATCAGCGGCTCGGTCTGCTCGGTGTAGACCTGCTGCCGGCGCCGGATCACCTCTTCGGTGTCGTCGGCCCGGCCCTCGGGTTGGGCGCGCTGCATCAGCCGCTGCACCAGTTCCTCGGCGTCGACAGTACACGCCGCGGCGACCGCGAACAGAGGCGGCTTGAGCTCGGCGGCCCGGAGGGCCAGAAGCAGGCTCGCCGCGGAAAGCACCGTGACGAGCACGTTCCGGACGTCGCCGGCTTCGACCACTCCCTGCGCCGCGACCGATAGGACGGTCGAGAGAAAGAGCAACCCGAACAGGCGCGACGCGTTCGCTGGCGCGTGCACCCCGCAAGCGTCGCACCAGGTGCGGACACCCCTTCGGAATACGATCGACCCATGGAAGCAAGCGGCCGGCGGTCGGTGTGGCTGCCACTCGCGATCCTCGGCGCCGCACAGTTCGTGATGGTGCTCGACAGCAGCGTCATGAACGTGTCGATCTCGCAGATCGTCGAGGACCTCGACACGACATCCAGGGCGTCCAGCTGGCGATCACGATGTACACGCTGGTGATGGCGGCGTTCATGCTCGCCGGGGCGAAGCTCGGCGACATCCTCGGCCGCGACCGCGCCTTCGCGATCGGGCTCGCGATCTACGGCGCCGGCTCGCTCACCACCGCGCTCAGCCCGAACCTCACCGTGCTCCTGATCGGCTGGTCGCTGGTGGAGGGACTGGGAGCCGCGCTCGTGATCCCCGCGATCGTCTCGCTCGATCGCAGGCACCTACAGCGGCAAGCAGCGCGCGCTGGCGTTCGGCCTGATCGGCGGCGTCGCCGGCGCCGCGGTCGCGGCGGGCCCGCTGATCGGCGGTTGGGTGACGACCGAGTTCACCTGGCGTTACGTCTTCGCCGCCGAGACCGTCGTGGTGGCGGCGATCCTTCTCGTCCGCAGGCAGCTGATCCAGCCCGGCGGGTGGAGCACCCGCCCCGGCTCGACTACGTCGGCGTGCTGCTGTCCGCGGTCGGCCTGGCCTCGTGGTGTTCGGGATCCTGAAGAGCAGCGAGTGGGGCCTCGTCGAGCCGCGCGGCGCGATGACGATCGGCGGCGAGGAGATCACGCCGTTCGGGTTCTCGGTCGTGCCGTTCCTGATCCTCGCCGGCTTGGCCCTGCTCGGCGCGTTCGCGATGTGGGAGGAGCGCCGCGAACGGCTGGGCCGCGACGTCCTGCTGGACCGCTCCCTGCTCAGGATCGAGCGCGCTACGGGCCGGGCTGACGACCCTGATGATGCAGCAGCTGATCCTGCTCGGGACCTTCTTCATCTTGCCGGTGTACCTGCAGGTCGTGCTCGGCCTGGACGCCTTCGAGACCGGCAAGCGCTTGTTCCCGATGTCGCTGACGATGTTCGCGGCCGCTCTGGCGGGGCCGCGGCTCGCGGCGGGGCTCGCGCCGAAGCGCGTCGCACAGATCGGGTTGCTGACCCTCGCGGCCGCAGCGACGCTGCTGCTCGCGACGATCGACGTCGAGCTGGAGGAGACCGAGTTCGCCGTCGCGCTATCGCTCTTCGGGATCGGCGCCGGGCTGCTCCTCTCGCAGCTCGGCAACGTGATCATGTCGTCGGTCGACCCGGCCAAGACGAACGAGGCCGGCGGGCTCCAGGGAACCGCGCAGAACCTCGGCGCGTCGCTGGGCACCGCGCTGATCGGGGCGATCCTGATCGCCGCGCTCACCAGCGGCTTCACATCGCGCGTGGAGAACAACCCGGATATCCCGCCGGAAGTAGCCGCTGAGGTCACCCAGGCGGCGGAGGCCGGAATTCCCGTCGTTCCCGTCGACGACGTCGAGCAGGCGGCACTCGACGCGGGAGTGAGCAGTGAGGAGGCGGATGCAATCGCCGACGACTACGGCGCCGCCGAGCTCCAGGGCCTCAAGCGCGCGATCGGGGGCGTCGCGATCTTCGCCGTACTCGCCCTGTGGTTTACGCGCCGCCTTCCCGGGCGCGAGCTTGCTCCGCTCGCGCGGCCGCAGCCGGCGGCGTAAAGTTATTCCTGCCCATGGAACTCGCCGCCTCGGTGGCGGAGGGGCTCGCGCACCGAGACAACAGCCGGATCCGTCTTGCCACATGCATGCTCGTGTCGATGGCGGCCGCGGTCGGAGCTGCCGCAATCGCCGCGTCCGGCCCCGACGACGCCGCCTTGGTGGCGCTCGCGCGTGCGGCGATCGTCGGCGTGCCGATGGCGGTCGGGCTCTACACGTGGCAGACGAGGCCGAACGAGCGGTTCGGGCTGCTGCTCGCGGCGGCCGGCGCGGGACTGTTCGTCACGACGCTCGCGGAGACGAGCGACTCCCTGCTCTACAGCATCGGACGAGCGTCCGGTTGGCTCGTGGAGCTGCTCGTCGTGTACCTGATCTTGGCGTTCCCGTCCGGCCGGCTGTCCACGCGCACGGATCGCGCTCTCTTCGGCGCGATGTCCGCCGTGATCGCCGCGGCCTTTGTCCCACAGATCTTCTTGGAGCACAGCTTCGCCGTTCCGAGCCCGTTCACGAGCTGCACCGCCGACTGTCCCGCGAACGCGTTCCTCGTGCCCGAGCAGGAGCCGACGTTCGTGGATGCGTTACTGCGCCCGACGGCGAGCTTCCTCGTCTTCGCGGTGATGGGTGGCGTCGTCGTCCGGTTGGCATGGCGGATCCGGGACGCCACTCCGCTTGCGCGCCGCATCTTTACGCCCGTGCTCGCAATCGGTGCCGTTCGAGTCGCGCTCGTGGGCATCGGCTTCATCGGCAGGGAGTTCGACCCTTCCGCCTGGCCGGTCGAAGCCGCCACGTGGCTGGTAGCGCTCTCCCTCCCTGCGATCGCACTCGCGTTCCTCGCCGGACTCGTGAGCTGGCGGCTCTTCGCCAGCGACGCCCTGGAGCGCCTCGCCGAACGCGTCAACACTTCACCGAACGCGGTCCAACTCGAACACGCGCTCGCGACGACGCTGAGCGATCCGACGCTGAAGGTCGTGTTCCCGTCGTCGGGTGGCACCGGCCCGTGGATCGACTGCATGGGTGCCCCAGTGGCGCTACCGGCGCCGGGCAGCGGACGCAGTCTTACCGACGTGGACCACCACGGCGCCCTCGTGGCAGTCCTCGTGCACGACGAGGCCCTTGCGGCCAACCGTCCGCTACTTCACGCCGGGGCCGCGATGACGGCCGTCGCCCTCGACAACCAGCGGCTCACGGTAGAGGCCGAGTCGGCCTCGCGGCGCGAGCGGTTTTCCACTGCGCGCATCGCTGCCAGCGCGGAGCGCGAGCGCCGCCGCATCGAGCGCGACCTGCACGATGGCGCCCAGCAGCGCCTCGTCGCGCTGGGCATCGAGCTCGAGCTCGCCACCACCCTCGTGCAGAAGGACCCCGACAGAGGCATCCGCCGGCTGCGGGAGCTCAGGGGCCAGGTCGACACGGCGCTCGAGGAGGTCCGCGCTCTCGCCCACGGCGTCTACCCGCCGCTCCTCGCTGACGAGGGCGTCGTCGAAGCCGTGCGCGCGGTCGCGCGGCGTGCACCGATCCATGCGGAGGTCGAGGCCCACGACGTCGGGCGCCTCCCGACCGAGCTCGAGAGCGCCGTGTACTTCTGCGTGCTGGAGGCGCTCCAGAACGCGCTGAAGCACGCCGACGGCGCGCGCAACGTCTACGTGCAGTTCGACCGCGTCGGCCGAGCGTCTTCGCTTCAGCGTGCGCGACGACGGCGCCGGGATGTCGGCCGACACCGTCGCCGACGGGAGGGGAATCACGAACATGCGCGACCGCGTAGCGGCACTGGGTGGTGACGTGCGGATCACGTCGACCGCCGCTGTCGGCACCACCGTGCGCGGCTGGGTTCCCACGGCCGGCCCGTTCGCGGACGACTAGCCCGCAGGCGCGTGCTCCTTCCAGAGATCCTGGAGGGCATCGGTCGAGAGGCTCTGCTTCCTCACGTGCGTCGCCGCGCCGACTGAGCCGACCGCGGATGGCAGCTCGGGCAGCTCCTCCAGCGAGGTCAGGACGATCGACCGCGTCCGGCGCGGCTTCGGCGAGAAGCCGCGTGGTCTCGAGACCGTCCATCCCCGGCATCCGCACCTCGACGAGTACCAGGTCCGGCCGCAGCTCCGCGGCCAGCTTGAGCGCCTGCCGTCCCGACGCCGCTTCCCCGACCTGCAGGAAGCCGGGCGTCGCTGCGATCAGCTTGCGCGCCGCGCGGCGGAAGACCGCCTGGTCGTCGACCGTCAGGACCGTGACGGGGCATGGGCCCACGAACACACTCTCCGCCGACACGCGTTTTGGCACAAGGAGACCCTCCACCCCGCGGCGGTTGTGCCCACACGAGCATTGGCGGATACTGGTCCCATGGCCTCTGGGGCTGTGCCGCACGGAGCGGCGGACGCAGAACCGACGATCGGCGTGGTTCTTGCCGATGACAGCTACCTCGTGCGCGAGGCGGTAAGTCACGTGCTTGCGGATGCCGACAACATCGAGGTGCTCGCGACGCTGCGAGGACTCGGAGTCGCTCTTGAAGGCCGTCGAGGACTCGCATCCTGACGTGGTCGTCACCGACATCCGGATGCCACCGAGCGACAGCGACGAGGGCCTGCAGGTGGCAGCGACCCTGCGCGAGACGCACCCCGCGGTGGGCGTCGTCGTCCTGAGCCAGTTCGCGGAGCCCGAGTACGGCCTGGCCCTGCTCGAGGGCGGCTCCGAGGGACGCGCCTACCTGCTCAAGGAGAGGGTGCAGCACAAGGGCCAGCTGGTCGCCGCGATCAAAGCGGTGGCCGACGGAGGATCCGTGATCGACGCGAAGGTGGTCGAGACCCTCGTGGAGGCGCGCAAGCGCGCCGAGCGCTCGCCGCTCGCGGAGCTGACGCCCCGCGAGCTCGAGATCCTGACCTTCGTCGCCCGCGGCCACTCGAACCAGGCGATCGCCGACGAGCTCGTGCTGACGAAGCGGGCCGTCGAGAAGCACATCAACGCGATCTTCCTGAAGCTCAACCTCACGTACGCGACGGACGTCAGCCGGCGAGTGAAGGCCGCTCTCATCTACCTCGCCGAGGCCGAGCCGGCCTGACCAAACGCCGCTCCGCGGGCGGGGATGCGCACCCCACCGCGCGAGGCGGGCGTGCCGGTTTGCCTGTCGTTACACCGTGCGCGACAGTCAGGGCATGACCACGGGCGTAGGCTCACCCCGCCTGCGACCTGTGCGCCTGGTCGCGGCGTGGCTCGCCTCCGCGCTGGCCCTGCTCGTAGCCACGGGCATCGTCGGCGGCGCCGAAGTCAAGGGCATCGGCGGCGCGATTGCCGTGGTCGCGGTCGTCGCGGTGCTGAACGCGGTGCTCCCACCGCTCGTCGCGGCGCTGCGGTTGCCGTTCATGGCAGTGGCGGGCTTCCTGCTCGTGCTCGCGGTCGATGCCGCCATGCTGTTGCTCGCGGCCGAGATCGCCCCCGACGAGCTGCACGTGGAGGATTTCGCCGCCGCCCTCGCGGTCTCCCTGATCGCCGCGGCGGTCAGTGCGGGGATCAGCGCGATCGCCGGCATCGACGACGACCACACATACACGCTTCGCGTCGCGCGACGGGTCGCGCGACGCCAGGGAAAACCGACGGAGACCGACGTACCGGGGATCCTGTTCCTCGAGATCGACGGGCTGGCGCTGCCGGTTCTGCGGCGGGCGATGCGCGACGGCAACGTCCCCAACATGGCGCGCTGGCTCGCCGACGGCACGCATGCGCTTGCCGAGTGGGAGACGGATCTGTCCTCGCAGACCGGCGCGAGCCAGGCGGGCATCCTCCTCGGAGACAACGACGACATCCCCGCGTTTCGCTGGGTGGACAAGGCCACCGGACGAATGGTCACCTGCTCCAACCCGAACGACTGCGCGGCAATCGAGCGGCTACGCACGCATGAGACTGGCCTGCTCTCGGACGGCGGGACGAGCCGTGGAAACCTGCTGTCCGGCGGAGCAGACAAGGCGATCCTGACGGTCAGCCGGCTCGCCGACGAGAAGTCGGCGAACCCCGGCTATCGCGCGTTCCTCGCGAACGGGTCGAACGTCACGAGGACCCTGGTGCTCGTCTTCTGGGAGATCTGCCTCGAGCTCGTCGCCGCCACGCGCCAACGCCGGCGCGACGTCCGGCCGCGCGGACATCGAGGGGGCACGTATCCCCTGCTGCGCGCGGGGCTGTGCGTCTGGGTCCGCGACGTCGTCGTCTTCTCCGTGCTTCAGGACATGTTCCGCGGAGCGCCGGCGGTCTACGCGACTTTCGCCAGCTACGACGAGGTCGCGCACCACTCCGGACTGGAGCGCCCCGACACGCTCGAGGCGCTACGGAAGCTCGACCAGCGCTTCGGTCTGATCGAACGCGCGCGCGCGTATGCACCCCGCCCATACGAGATCGTCGTGCTCTCCGACCACGGCCAGACACAGGGCGCGACGTTCCGGCAGCGCAACGGCTACAGCCTGGCCGAGCTCGTCGAGCGCTCGCTCGCAAGCGGCGATGTGGAGGACGTCGAGGCCGGCGACGAGAACGCGACCGCCGTCAACAAGGCGATGCAGGAGGCAACCGGCCGAGCGGCACGGACACACGAACGCTCGCGCACGGACGATCCGGCCGAGCGCGATGTGGTCGTCCTCGGCTCCGGGAACCTTGGGCTGATCTACCTGATGGCGAGCCCGCACCGGCTGACGCTCGAGGAGATCGACGAGCGGCATCCGCAGCTGATCCGGGCCCTGTGCGCCCATCCGCACGTCGCCTTCGCGCTCGTGCGCTCCGCTTCCGAGGGACCGATCGTGCTCGGCGGCGCCGGCGCACACAGGCTGAGCGACGGCCACGTGACCGGCGCCGACCCGCTCGCCGGCTTCTCGAGTCGCGCAGCGAAACACTTGAAGCGCACGGACGGGTTCCCGCACGTCGCCGACATCGTCGTCAACAGCTTCTTCGACCCCGTAACGGAGGAGGGTTGCGCGTTCGAGGAGCTGATCTCGTTCCACGGCGGCCTGGGCGGCCCGCAGACGCGCCCATTCATCCTGCACCCGACCCACCTCGCCGTGCCAGACGGGGCCGATCGTCGGCGCCGAGGCCGTCCACCGCCTTTTGCGGGAGTGGCGCAACGCTTGCAACAGCGGGGACGCCCACATCACCCACGATTCGCATGCCCGCCCCCTCGCGCAGGCCGGGGCCGGAGACGAGACTCCGGTCGACGCCTGAAAGGGAGCATCGGATGTGCCGCTGGATGGCCTGGCTCGGGCAGCCGCTCCTGGTGGAGGAGCTGCTCTTCAAGACACAGCACGGGATCGTCGACCAGAGCCTGCACGCGCGCATGGGCGCTGAGCCGACCAACGGCGACGGCTTCGGGCTGGGCTGGTACGGCGTCGGTGAGGGCCCCGGGCGTCTACCGCAGCATCTCGCCCGCGTGGGCGGATGCCAACCTCCGCGAGTTCGCCGCGCACATCGAGTCGCCACTGTTCCTGGCACACATACGGGCCGCCATCGGCTCGCCGGTGCAGCAGACGAACTGCCATCCATTTCGCCACGGGAGATGGCTGTTCGTGCACAACGGCTACGTCGCCGACCTCCATCGCCTGCGGCGCGACCTCATGCTCGCCATCGAGCCGAGCCGGTTCGCGGCGATCGAGGGCTCGACGGACACCGAGGTCGTGTTCCACCTTGCGCTGACCTTTGGCCTCGAGGAAGACCCGATCCGCGCGCTCGAGGCGACGGTCGGGTTCATCGAGGAGACCGCCCGTCGGCACGGAGTCGACGACCCCGTACAGGCGACCTTCGGCGTGTCGGACGGCACCGATCTGTGGGCGGTGCGCTACTCGAGCGCGGGGCCGGCGCGGTCCCTGTTCGCGTCGAGTGACGTCGATGCCATCAGGCATCTGCATCCCGAGAACGAGCGTTTTCAGCGCCTGAGCCCTGACGACCGGCTGATCGTGTCCGAGCCCTTCTCCGACCTTCCCGGGGTGTGGCACGAGATCCCAGAGAGCACCGCGGTCACCGTCCGCCGGGGTGGCGTGCTCGAGCAGCGGCCATTCGAGCCGGCCGTCGCAGCGGCTGCCTGAGGGGCAGCGCGGTGCGGGATTCCGCGCGCACGCAAATCGGCGATCGGCTGGAGGGGGCGCTCGAGCACCGGGCGGACGTCGAGGGCGAGATCACGCGCGGCGAGGCGGCCCAGCCCGTCCGCCACCGCCTCGTCCGAACTGTCGTCTGGCTCGGCATCACCGCCGTCTCGCTCTACCTCGTGGCGCCCGCGCTGCTCGACACGCTCTCCTCCTGGCACAGCCTTACCGAGCTTTCGCCGGGCTGGGTGCCGGTGATGCTCGTCCTGCAGGCCGCCGCCGTCGTCAACCTCTGGTGGCTGCAGCGCATCGCCCTTCACCGTCCGGGCTGGTATGGGGTGGCGACGTCGCAGCTCGCGGGCAACGCGATGGCGAAGGTCGCGCCGGGCGGAGGCGCGGTCGGGGCCGCCGTGCAATACCGCATGCTCGCCGAGGAGGGGTTGTCGCGGGGGCGTGCGATCGCCGGGCTGACCGCTGCGAACCTGCTGGCGCTGGCGGTCGTGCTGGCGCTGCCGGTCTTCGCGATCCCGGCCTTCATCCGCGGCGCCGTCGACCGCAGCCTGGCCGAGGTGGCGCTGGGTGGTTTCGGCCTCTTCGTACTGCTCTTCGCCGCCGGCGCGCTGATGTTCGCCTTCGATCGCCCGCTGCTCTGGGTCGGCCGCGTGGTCCAGAGGGCGCGCAACCGGCTGCGCCCGAAGGCAACGCCCGTCCAGGAGCTCCCGGCGCGCCTCCTGGGCGAGCGCGAACGCATCCTCGCCGCGGTCGCGCCCCGGTGGAAGTCCGCACTCGCCGCGAGCGTCGGCCGGTGGGCGTTCGACTATGCATCTCTGCTCGCGGCGCTCGCCGCCGTCGGTTCGACGCCGCGCCCGGGTGTCGTCCTGCTCGCCTTCTGCGCCGCCCAGCTCCTCGCGCAGCTGCCCCTCACCCCGGGCGGACTCGGCTTCGTCGAGGTCGGGCTGACCGCCACGCTCACGCTGGCCGGCGTGGAGGCCTCCGATGCGCTGGTGGCGACGCTCGCATACCGGCTGCTGACCTACTGGCTCCCCCTCCCGCTGGGGGCGGTCGCGGCAATCCTGCACCGCCGCCGGTTCCATTCGACCGCGGCAGGCGCGAGTCTGTAGCCGTGGAAGAGGCACTCGGCTGGGCAGCTCTCGCCGCGTCGTCGCTCGTCATCGGCGGCCTGCTCGGCGTCGCACGCCACTGGCCCGACCGCGGCGTCGGGCTCGTACTTGCATTCGGGGCCGGCGCGCTGATCAGCGCCGTCAGCTTCGACCTGGCGCAGGAGGGCGCGGCCATCGGCGGGCCCGGGTACGTCGCGCTCGGGCTCGCGGGCGGGGCGATCGCGTATTTCGTCGCCTCACGGCAACTCGACCGCCGGGGCGGCGGCGGGACCGACCTCGCTCTCGGGGCGCTCCTCGACGGCATCCCGGAGCAGATGGTGCTCGGCATCGGCATCGCCGCCGGTGACGGCGTCGGCGTCGGCCTGCTGGTCGCGATCTTCGTGTCGAACCTGCCCGAGTCGATTGGAGCGTCGGACGACCTTCGCGCGGCCGGCCACTCGCCGGGCGCGATTCGCCGCATCTGGATTTGGATCGCGGCGGCCTGCGCGTTGGCCGGAGTCGCGGGCTATGCGCTCGCCGACGCCGTCTCCGGCGACATCCAGGCTGTGATCAACGGGTTCGCGGCAGGCGCGCTGCTCGTGATGCTCGTCGACTCGATGATTCCGGAGGCGCGGAAGAAGGCGGGCACGCCGGCGGGTCTGATCTCGGTCCTCGGCTTTGCGGTCGCCGCGGGACTCTCCGGCCTGTCCTGATCAGCGCAGCGCGTAACCCTCGCCGAGCGCCTTGGCCACGAGATGCGCCCGCGAGCGGGCGCCGACCTTTTCCATCGCGTTTCGGACATGCGTGCGCACGGTGTCGTGTGCGATGCCCAGCTCGTCCGCGATCTCGGGGCCACTGCGGCCGTGCGCGCCGTGATGTACCACCTCGAGCTCGCGGTCCGACAACTCTCCCTCCGCGTCACTCGGCTCGACCGTGCGGCGGAAACGCCCGCCCCATCGCGTCGGGCCGATCAGCACTGCGAGCACGAGCCGGCGCCCGGTCACCGTCTCCACTGTCGCGCCCCACTCGATTGCATGCAGCGATCCTGCTCTCACGCGCGCGCGGGAACATCGGGGCGCCACCCTGAACCGCACCCTGAACGCTAGGCGTTTATGCGTGTAGAGGGGTCTTCGGAGATACGGTCACCCCGGCGCGGGCGCGGCGCGCGGGGATGCGTACGAGGCAGCCACGCTCCTCGTCCCAGAGCTTCAGACGCAGCGCGCCCAAGCTGCTGCGCAGCGTGATCACGGGCGTGCTCTTGAACATCGGGTACGCCTCGTGTGCCGCGCGCAGCCGGTAGTTGGGGATCTTCGCGCTGAGATGGTGCACGTGGTGATAGTTGGCATTGCCGACCATCCACGCGAGCGGGCGGGGAAGCCGCAGGTAGGAGCTGCCCTGCAACGCGGCCAGCTCGAACCGCCACTCATCCGGACGCTGGTAGTAGGTGTCCTCGTACTGGTGCTGGATGTAGAGCATCCACGCGGCCACGGCACCGCCGGCGACGAGGGTCGTTCCCTGGACGAGCAGGAAGGTCTGCCAGCCGACGAGGGCGCTCCAGCCCAGCGCCCAGCCGACGAGCGCGAGGTTCGTGACCACGACGCTGAAGAGGATCCGTCGCGACATCCCACGCTGCGGGAAGCGGCGCTCGAACAGGAAGACAAGGCTGGGGCCGACGAACAGCATGAGCAGCGGGTTGCGGTACAGCCGATAGCCGAGCCGACGTAGCCGTGACGCGGCCTCGTACTCGGCGAGCGTCATCGTGCTGATCTCGCCGGGACCGCGCTTGTCGAGGTTCCCGGTGCCCGCGTGGTGGAGGCTGTGCTGGCGCTGCCACCACCGGTACGGCGTGAAAAGGAGGAAGCCCAGCAGGTGTCCGCAGCGGCCATTGGCGTTCCGCGACTCGAACATCGAGTTGTGCGTCAGGTCGTGGAAGAACGAGTACATCCGCATGAGGAAGACGGCGGCCACGAACCCAAGCGCGACGGCGAGCCAGACGCTCGGCCGGACGATCGCGACGAGTGCCCACAACCCGAGGTACGGCAGGACGACGCTTGCGAGCTGAGCAAGGCTGCGACGGCGGTCGACCTCCAGATAAGGGGCGAGGTCCCGCTTCCAGTTCCCGCGGCTGGGGATGGGTTCGCTGAGCGGCATTTCCGAGTGATTCGTTCGAAGCGCCGGTACGGATCAGCCTGAATCGGCTCAGACGTCTATGCGAAGCACGGGCATCTCGGTGGGCTGCCGCGCCCCCCCGCGCCGCTCGCGCGTGACCATTACCGCGTCGACGTCATCGAGCGATTCGGGCACTGCCGCGGCACCGCTCCCGCTCGCGTCCACGTCGAAGATCGATGCCGGCGCGACCTCGCCGTCGCGCTCGACCCAGACCTCGTAGACGCGACCGCGGCCGGCATCGGGCATTCCCTCGACCTCGAGCACGGAGCCGTCGTCGGAAACGGACAGCCGCGCGCTCGCGCCAGGCAAGCGTTGGTCGTCCACCTGGGCGGACAGCGTTCGTGCGCCGCTCTCATTCCCAAGTTCGGATGCGCCGTAGCCCACTCCCGCCGCCAGCACGCACGCTGCCGCCGCCCACGCGAACGCCGGCCGCAGCCGTGGGAGCGTGAACCGCCGCGGCGCCGGTCGAGGTGCCAGCGCCGGTGCCGCCGCCTCGGCGTTGACCGTGTCCATCAGGCTCGCCTTCAGCGACGGAGGTGGCTGGTGCAGGGCCACCGACCGCGGCAAAGCCTCGACGGCCTGGTTCAGTCGGTGCAGTTCCCCCTGACATTCCTCGCAGGACATCAGGTGGCGCTCGAACACCTGCGCCTCCAGCTCGGGCAGGGCGCCCAGCGCGTACGCGCCGATGCTCTCGACATGATCGGCGTGCGCGCTCATGCCATCGCCCCTGCGAGCTCGCGCCTCAGCTTGTCGAGCCCGAGCCGCATCCGGCCCTTCACGGTACCGACGGGCTCGTGGAGCATCTCGGCTATCTGGTTGTGCGTAAAACCGCCGAAATAGGCCAGCTCGATGACCTTGACCTGGGCCTCGGGGAGGGTCTCGATCGCCGCGCGCACACGCCTCTGCTCCTCTCGCCTGAAGGCCTCGACGTCGGTCAGCTCAGTCGCGGCCTCGCGCTCCTCGATGCCCTCGGCATCGGCTCGCCGGGTCGCATGCACCTGGTTGCGCCGGAGCGCATCGATCGTCCGGTTGTGGACGATCCCCAGGATCCAGCTCCGAACGCTGCCGCGATCGCGCTGGTAACGCACACGGCTGCGCCAGATCGCGAGCAATGCGTCCTGGGTCGCGTCCTCCGCGGCGCTGCGCGTGCCGACGATGCGGTACGCGAGCGAGAACGCCGCCCCGCCATGCCGGTCGTAGATCGTCTCGAAAGCCATCGGGTCCCCTGCCTGCACGGCCTGCATCAGCTCTTCATCGGCAAGCCGCTGCGTAGTTCACAGCACCAGTTTCTACGAAGAGCGCGACTTTCTGGATCACAGTGATCCGGGTCACAGCCGGCCGCGAATAACGGGCACTCGCAAACCCCCACCGAAGGAGCCTCACATGAGGAAGCTGTCCATCGGCGCCGCGTTGGTGGCTGCCGCGATCGCGGTGCCGTTGAGCATCGGATCGAGCCACCGCGAAGCGCCCAACATCGCATTGGACCCGACGGCGGACAACACCGACACCTACGCCTTCACGGCGAAGGACGCTCCCGGTGCACTGACCGTCGTCGCCAACTGGATCCCGGGAGAGGTGCCGGCGAACGGACCGAACTTCTTCAGGTTCGACGACCGCGCCCGGTACTACATCCACGTCGACAACGACGGCGACGGCAAGCCGGACGTGTCGTACCGGTTCGTCTTCAACTCGAAGGTGAACCAGGACTCGTATCTCCAGGCGTTCCCGGGCGTCGGCTCGATCGGCGACCCGAAGCTGTACCAGCGCCAGACGTACGACATCTACCGGGAGACCCACAAGTCGAACGGCAAGGAGAAGGTGAAGCGCATCGCGAACAACCTTCCCGCCGCGCCGTCGTACGCGGGCCCGAAGACGTTCCCGAACTACGAGAACGTCGCGGCCGGAGCGGTTCGAAACCTGAAGAGCGGCGGCAAGGTGTTCGCCGGCCAGCGCGACGACCCGTTCTTCGTGGACCTCGGGGCGATCTTCGACGCCGCGAACCTCCGCGCCGGCACGGGCAACGAGGGCCAGGGCAAGGACGACCTGTCCGGCTTCTCGATCCACGCGATCGTCCTCCAGGTTCCTGAGTCGAAGGTGACGAAGAACCATCGGGCGGTCTCCGGCCCGGACGCCGGCAACGCCGTCGTGGGCGTGTGGTCGACGACCGAGCGCCGCAAGATCGAGGTGACGAGCGCCGACTTCGACTCGAACAAGGGGTCGAAGGGCAAGTGGGTCCAGGTCTCGCGCCTGGGCAACCCGCTCGTCAACGAGGTCGTGATCCCCGCAGGCAAGAAGGACAAGTTCAACCGGACCCGGCCGCACAACGACGCCGCTAACTACGGCCAGTATGTGGTCGAGCCGGAGCTCGCGAAGATCCTGAACGCTCTGTTCGACATCGGCGCGCCGGAGACGGACCGCACCGACATCGTCCAGGCGCTCCTGCAAGGTCTGCCGGGACTCAACCAGCAGACGAACGACCCGCTGCCGGTCGACACCCTGAAGCTCAACCTCGGCGTTCCGCCCGCGGAGACCGAGGACCGCTTCGGAGTGATCGGCGGCGACAACGCCGGGTTCCCGAATGGGCGCCGGCTCGGTGACGACGTCGTCGACATCGAGCTCCAGGTGGTCGCCGGGATCCTGAAGGGCAATGCGGTGCCGCTCGGGGACGGCGTCGACCAGAACGACAAGCCGTTCCTGTCGACGTTCCCGTACCTGCCCGGGCCCACGTCCGGATTCGACTCGGATCCGTCCAACCGGACCGAGCCGCCCCATGACCCGGTTCCGGCCGGAGGCGGCTCCTGATGACAGCACCGGCGCCGAAACGCCTCCTATGGCTGCTCGCGCCGGTGGCAGCCTTCGCCGCCACCCTTGCACTGCTCTCCGCGGTGCAGGGGGGCGGCGGGGCCGCCGCCCCGGCGATGTTCGACAGGCCGGGGCCCGCCACGGTCGACGTCCCCCCCGGCGCTTCGACCGCCCAGACGATCGCCGCGACGCGCGCGGCTATCCAGGACGAGCCGGGTGACGCCGCCCTCCGCGCAACGCTCGGCGACCTCTACTACCAGCGCGGACGTGAGACGGCGAATGCGACCTGGAACGAAAAGGCGCACGATGCGTACGACCGCGCGCTCGAGCTGGATCCGCTAAGTGCACAGGCGACCAGCGGCCTCGGAACGCTCGCGCTCGCCAAACACGACTTCGCCGGAGGGCTGGGGTACGCCGAGCGGGCACTCGCGCTCGCCCCCGAATCCGTCCGGCCGTACTCCGCGATCGTGGACGGCCAGGTCGAGCTCGGCCGCTACCGCGCGGCCGGCCGCTCGCTCGACCGGATGGTCTCGCTCAAGCCGAACCTCGCCTCCTACGCGCGCATCTCCTACTTCCGCGAGCTTCACGGAGACCTCGACGGCGCGCTGGACGCGATGCGCCTCGCGGTCTCCGCAGGCGGCGGCTCCGCCGAGAACGTCGCCTACGTCGAGACGCTGCTCGGGAACCTCCAGTTCCAGCGCGGCGACATCGCCGCCGCGGGCGAGGCCTACCGCACGGCGCTCGCGCGCGTGCCCGAGTACCTGCCCGCCCGGACCGGCCTCGCGACGGTCGACGCCGCGCAGGGCGACCTCAACACAGCGATCCGCCGCTACCAGGCCGTCGTCGCCACGTCGGCGGTGCACGAGTTCCACTTGCTCCTTCTCGAGGCTGAGCTCGCCGACGGCCGCGATGCCGCCGCGCGCCACGAGATCGCCGCGATCCACGAGAACCAGGCGCTCGAGCGCAGCCGAGGTGTCAACACCGACGCGGAGCTCGCGATCTTCGAGGCCGACCACGGGTCCGCCTCGCGCGCGGTCGAGCTTGGGCGCTCCGCGGTCCGGAAGGCGCCGAGTGTGTCATCGGCGGACGCATACAGCTGGGCACTGACCGCCGCCGGCCGCGGTGAGCAGGCGCTCCACTGGGCGAAGCGGGCACTGCGAACCGGCTGGCGCGATCCGCACGTCCGCTACCACGCGGGCATGGCCGCAAAGCTCGCCGGCAAGCACATGCTCGCGCGCCGGTGGCTCACCCAGGCGCTCGTGCGGAACCCGCACTTCTCGCCCGCTGCACGCGCCCCGCGCGCAGCGCGCGCTCGCGTCGCTGGGCTAGAGCAGCTCGAGCGCGTAGGCGAAGCCGATGCCGGCCGCGAGCACTCCGAGCAGCCGGCGCAGGAACGCCTCCGGCAAGCGGCTTTGGATCCGGATTCCGATGTAGGACCGGGCGGCTCCCCCGATTCCCATCGCGGCGCCGAGCCACCAGATCGGCGCGACATCCGACTGGTCTGACCCGAGCGACAGCAGCGCGAAGACGGCCACGCCGACCGTCGACGTCGCGGCGGTGCATGCGAGCGCGGCCGGCGCGACCGCGGTCACGGTGTAGCCCCCCGCCACGACGATCGGCGCCAGCAGCGAGCCGCCGCCGATCCCGTAGAGCCCGCCGACGACGCCCACGAAGAAGCCGATCGCGAAGAGCGCCCGCGGGCCGAACGCGACGGCAGCGCGCGGCTCGCGGGGCGCGAGCAGCCACAGCCCGAGTGGGAGCAGCACCAACGTGGCGATCGCGTAGAGCGCATCGCGCCCGGGCAGGAGCTCGACCCGCGCCACCGCGCCGACGGCGACGCCGGGCAGCGTGCCCACCAGCAGTCGCCCCACCAGGGGATGCCGCAGCCGCCCCTCACGCGCCAGCCGGCTGAGCGCACCGGGGGCCGTGACCACGTTGTAGAGCAGGTTCGTGGGGGTCAGCGCGGGGGTCGCGACCTTCAGCACGCTCGCCTGGAACGGCAGCAGGAGCACTGCACCCGAGACCCCCACCGGCGTTGTTACGACGGCGAGGACGAACGCGGTGGCGGCGCCCGCCAGACCGTCTGCTAGATTGCCGCCGTCTAACTCCACAAGTTTGATCTAGATACTACGTTTATCGGGAAAGAGGTAATGGACTTGACTGGCTCTCTCAGGAAGATCTCTGCCGCGCTCACGGTCCTCGGGCTCGCCGTAGGGCTCGCCGCCTGCGGCGGCTCGGATAGCGCCTCCGGTGGCGACGGCAGCGGCGGCAACCTGACACTCGTCGCCTACTCCACCCCGCAGGAGGCGTACGAGGAGATCATCCCGGCGTTCAACGAGACGCCGGAGGGCGAGGGCGTGTCGTTCAAGCAGTCCTACGGCCCCTCGGGCGACCAGAGAAACGCAATCATCGCCGGCCTCGACGCGGACATCGCAGCGCTCTCGCTCGAGCCGGATGTCACGGGGCTTGTCGACGAGGGAATCGTCGCGCCGGACTGGAATCAGGACAAGTACGACGGCTTCGTCACCAACTCGGTCGTGGTGTTCGCGGTCCGCAAGGGCAACCCGAAGAACATCCAGGACTGGGACGACATCGTCACGGGTGACGTCGAGATCATCACGCCGAACCCGTTCACGTCGGGCGGCGCACAGTGGAACCTGATGGCCGCCTACGGCGCGCAGCTGGAGCAGGGCAAGTCCGAGGAAGAGGGGCTCGACTTCCTCAAGCAGATCCTCGAGAACACGTCGGTCCAGGATGCGTCGGCGCGCGACGCGCTCCAGACGTTCGTCGGCGGCAAGGGCGACGTCCTGCTCGCCTACGAGAACGAGGCAATCGCCGCCCAGCAGGCCGGCGAGGAGCTCGACTACGTCATCCCCGACCAGACGATCCTGATCGAGAACCCGGTCGCGGTGACCGAGGACGCCGATCCGAAAGCGCAGGCGTTCCGCGACTTCCTCTTCACCGAGGAGGCGCAGAAGATCTACCAGGATCACGGCTACCGCCCGGTTCTGAAGAACCTCGCCAACGAGTCGGAGTTCCCGACACCACCCAACCTGTTCGAGATCGGCAAGTTCGGTGGCTGGGCCTCGGTCCGATCGGAGTTCTTCGACCCGGAGGAGGGCTCGGTCGCGCAGATCGAGGAGGACCTGGGGGTCTCCACTGAGGGCTAGCTCAGCCACAGCGGAAGCAGTTGGATTGCCGGCCCGAACGGGGCGTCGCATTGGCGGCGCCCCGTTGGGCATCGGCATAGCCACGGCGTACCTGAGCATCATCGTGCTGATCCCGCTCGCCCTGGTCGTCAGCAAGTCGACCGAGGGCGGCTGGGACGCATTCTGGAACGCGATCTCGTCGCCGCAGGCGACGTCCACGTTGAAGCTGACGGTCACGGTCTCGCTGATCGTCGTCGCCGTGAACATCGTGATGGGCACCGTGATCGCGTGGGTGCTCGTGCGCGACGAGTTTCGCGGCAAGGCTGTCGTCAACTCGCTGATCGACCTGCCGTTTGCGCTTGCCGACGATCGTGGCCGGGCTCACGCTGCTCGCGCTCTACGGCCCGAAGAGCCCGTTCGGAATCAACGCGGCGTACACCAAGGCTGGCCTTGTGATGGCGCTCCTGTTCGTGACTCTGCCGTTCGTCGTGCGCGCCGTGCAGCCGGTCCTCATGGAGCTGGACCAGGACATGGAGGAGGCTTCCGAGTCACTCGGCGCGTCGAAGTTCACCACGTTCAGGCGCATCGTCTTGCCGAACCTGCGCCCGGCAATCCTCGCCGGAGCGGGGCTCGGGTTCGCGCGCGCAATGGGCGAGTTCGGAGCGGTCGTCCTGATCTCGGGCAACATCCCGTTCGAGACGCAGGTCTCCTCCGTCTTCATCTTCAGCCAGGTCGAGAGCAACAACCTCGTTGCGGCAGCTGCCATCTCGGTCGTGCTGCTCGTTGTTGCGCTCGTTGTGCTGGTTCTGATCTCCCTCCTATCGCGATGGGCGGCCCGGCATGAGCTCTAACGTCGGCGCAATCCCGCGGATCGGCGCGAAGCCCACGCGGCGGCGCCAGCGTCGGCGTTTAAACGCGCCGCGCGTTATCGGGCTGACCTATCTCGGTCTGCTGCTCGCCGCTCCGGTGGCCATGATCATGTACCGCACGTTCGAGGACGGCCTGCAGCCCGTAATCGACTCGCTCACCACGGCCGAGGCGCAGCACGCCCTCTGGCTCACCTTCCTCATGGTCATCATCGCCGTGCCGCTGAACACGATCTTCGGCGTAGTCATGGCGCTCCTGCTGGTGCGGAAGCGCTGGCCCGGGAAATGGTTCATGAACGCCGTGATCGATTTGCCGTTCGCGGTCTCGCCGGTAATCGTCGGGCTAGCGCTGATCCTGGCCTATGGGAACAACTCCTCCATCGGCGGCTGGCTGGTGGACAACGGCATCGAGGTGATCTTCACCCCCGTCGGAATGGTCCTCGCGACCATCTTCGTGTCGCTGCCGTTCGTCGTGCGCGAGGTGATCCCCGTGCTGAAGGAGATCGGCACCGAGCAGGAAGAGGCGTCGGAGACACTGGGCGCGAACTCGTGGCAGACGTTCTGGAAGGTCACGCTGCCGGCGATCCGGTGGGGCGTCGCTTACGGCGTGGTGCTCACAACCGCGCGCGCCCTTGGGGAATTCGGCGCCGTCTCGGTCGTGTCCGGAAAGCTCTCGGGCGAGACCGAGACGCTCACCCTCCGCGTCGACGAGCGCTTCGAGCACTTCGACATGATCGGCGCCTACTCCGCCTCGATGATCCTCGCCGTCATGGCCCTGGCAACGCTGCTTGCGATGAACATCTTCAAGAAGGAGGACTCGTAATGGGAATCGTCGTTGAGAACGTCTCGAAGAACTTCGGCGACTTCGTCGCGCTCGAGAACGTTTCGCTCGAGGTGCCGAGCGGGTCGCTGACCGCGCTACTCGGCCCGTCCGGTGGCGGCAAGTCAACCCTTCTCCGTGTGATCGCCGGACTCGAGGAGCCCGACAAGGGCACCGTCATCCTGGACGGCCAGGACCTGACGAAGTCACCGGCCCGCGAGCGCGGCGTCGGGTTCGTTTTCCAGCACTACGCGGCGTTCAAGCACATGACCGTGCGCGACAACGTCGCCTACGGCCTGAAGATCCGCAAGCGGCCGAAGGACGAGATCCAGAGCCGCGTCGAGGAGCTACTCGGGCTCGTCCACCTCGACGGTTTCGCCCACCGCTACCCGGCGCAGCTCTCGGGCGGACAGCGTCAGCGCATGGCCCTCGCCCGCGCGCTCGCGGTCGAGCCGAAGGTGATGCTGCTCGACGAGCCGTTCGGCGCGCTCGACGCGACGGTCCGCAAGGAGCTGCGCGCTTGGCTGCGCCGTCTCCACGAGGACGTGCACGTGACGACGATCTTCGTCACGCACGACCAGGAGGAGGCGATGGAGGTCGCCGAGCAGATCGTCGTCCTCAACCAGGGGCACGTCGAGCAGGAGGGCACGCCGCGCGAGCTGTACGAGCAGCCGGCAAACGAGTTCGTCATGAGCTTCGTCGGCCCGGTCAACCAGCTCGACGGCCACTACATCCGCCCGCACGACATCGACGTGATGGTCGATCCATCGGACCAGGCGTCGGAGGCGATGATCGACCGGATCATCCACCTCGGCTTCGAGGTGCGCGTCGAGTTGACCCATCAGAACGGCTCGCACTTCAACGTGCAGCTCACCCAGCCCCAACTCGAGGAGCTCGAGCTGGGCGAGGGTCAGATCGTGTGGGTCAAGCCGGGCCGTAAGACGAAGTTCGAGAACGGCGAGACGAAGATCAGCGCGTAGCGCGGCATCCGTCTAGCGGTCACTCGATGAGTGGCTCGCCGGGTGTGAACGTGCCCAGGTGACGATGTTCTCCGAGTCCTGGATGACCCGACCGTCGTCGAGGACGAGCACCGGCACGTAACTCTCGCCCGTCAATCGCCTGACCTCCTTGCGACCACTCGTGACGTCGGGCAGCGGCGCGAGGCCGTAAACCTTCACCACCTCGGGCGAGTGCCCCGCCTCCTCGAGAGCGTCATGGGCTCTCTTGCATGGGTGCGCACCAGGCCGCCACGAAGCGCCACGCCTTGGCCACGGGACGGGAAAGGTTCCCCAGCAGACGTAGAGCTTCATGCGCGCGAGTTCTAGCTAAACCGCCACTACCTCGGCGCGAGGCCGAGCACAAACTCGCGTAGCGCGGCGGCGAACTCCGGGCTCGAGCCCGGATTGTCTCCGGTGGCCGCTGTCTGTGCATGCGGAAAGGCAGCCACGGCGTCCTCGTACCCCTCGGCAGTCCATAGCGGGCAGTCTCGGTGCTCGACGAGGAGAACCGGAACGTCGAGCGCCCGCAGCCGCGGCTCGAGCTCGATGTCCTGGTGCGACAGCAGAAGCTCGGAGTATTCCCGCGCAAAGTTTGCGGATAGCCGCTCGCGAATTCCGGCAGCCACGTCACTGCCGTAAGTCATATCGATGCCCTGGACGAACATCTGCTCCGCCGCGGCCTGACCAACCTGGGTGAGCTGCAGATGGAAGGCGGCCACGGCAGGACTGATCGCCGGGCGTGCACCGTCCCGCCTGAAGTGAAGGCACGCGTGGCCGAGCGCGAGCGCGCGAACGCGTCCGCTCCACTGTGTCGCCACGAGAACGGCGAGACCCGAGCCGAACTGGTCACCGATGATGATCGCCTCCGACCAGCCCTGCTGGTCGAGTTCCGCAATGCCTCGCTCAACCGTGGCCTCGACGCTGAGCCCTTCATCCGGCGCGTCTGAGCCAACCCCCGGCAGGTCGTACGACGCGACATCTGCCCACTCCTCGAGAAGAGGGCGGATCCGATCCCACTCGAGCTCGGAGATCGAAGGGACGAGCAGAAGCCCCGGCCGCGTCTGGCCCATCCACCGAGTCTAGGTTCGAGGCGGCGGTCGTCACGCCGGTCCTCCGAGGGAAGGACGACACACCCTCCAATCGGACGGTGGTTTACGCGCTGGGTTGCTGCCAGACTCGGCGCTTCGGCATCAGGTGATGCCCCGGACTCGTAGGGAGAGGATCCGCGTACACATGAGCACGAATACCGATCAGTTCCCGACCGAAGTGGGCGGACTGGGGCCAAGCGAGCGACCGGCGATCATCGACGTCCCCGATGGCGACTCGATTGACCTGCGAATCGCCCCGGTCACGAAAGAAATCGATGGCGCGACGGTCCGGATGCTCGCCTACAACGGCTCGATCCCGGGTCCGACGCTCAGAGTCGCCGAGGGGTCGGAGATAGCCGTGCGCGTCGAGAACCAGGGCGACCTCGAGGCGACCGTCCACTGGCATGGCTTGCGTCTCGACAATCGCTACGACGGTACGCACGAAACGCAGCGCCCGCTGGCCATCGGCGAGAGCTTCGAGTACAGGCTCACATTTCCCGATCCCGGCATCTACTGGTACCACCCGCACGTACGCCAGGACTATGGACAGGAGCTCGGGCTCTACGGAAACATCGTGGTCGTCCCAAGCGACCCGAACTACTGGCCGCCCGCCCACCGTGAAGTCGCACTCACCCTCGACGACATCCTGCTCGCGGACGACGAAGTCGCCCATTTCAGCCGGACTGAAACGACGTACTCGGCGATGGGGCGCTTCGGGAACCGGATGCTCGTCCAAGGCGAGCCCGACTTCGCGCTCACGGCGCTGGAAGGCGAGGTTGTGCGCCTATATCTGACCAACACCGCGAACACGCGGGTCTTCAATGCCGCCCTCCGCGGGGGGCGGATGAAGCTCGTCGGTGGTGACAGCGGGCGCTGTGAGCACGAACAGTTCGTCGACTCGGTCGTGCTCGCCCCGTCGGAGCGAGTCGTCGTCGACGTCTGTTTTCCGAAAGCGGGTGAGGCGGTTCTCGAACACCGGACGCCCGAGCACACCTACGTCCTCGCCTCGATCGCCGTCGGTAAGGAAGCAATCGACCCGGAGCCGACGCAGGCCTTCGAAACGCTCCGCACGAACCCGGAGCTCGTCGCCGAGCGCAAGCGGATTGAGCCGTACCGCGACGCTGAGCCAGACAAGACGCTCGCCTTCGTGGCCGAAATGGACTTCGAAGCGCCGGAAGGTAACGTCGTCTTCGCGTGCCCCATGCACCCCGAGGTGGTACGTACCGAGGAAGGGTCATGTCCGAAGTGCGGGATGAAGCTGATGCCGAAGGCGGCCGCAGTGGTATTCACGTGCCCGATGCACCCTGAGATCACCAGCGCGGTCGCAGGCAAGTGCCCCGAGTGCGGGATGAAGCTGATGCCGAGCCTAGTCGTCACCGAAGCGACGACGGAACACAACGCCGGCGCCCACCATGGCGACAACGACGATGGCGATGACACAGCGCACGCGCACGCGTCGGGCGCGATCGAGTGGGAAGACGACATGGTCGACGTCAACCGGAAGACCACGCCCGCCAACACGCGCTGGAAGCTGATTGACCGCGCGACAGGCGCGCAGAATCATGCGATCGACTGGAAGTTCCGTGTCGGCGATCGGGTGAAGATCCGCCTCGTCAACGAGATGGATTCCGACCATCCCATGCATCATCCGTTCCACATCCACGGTGCCGGCCGCTTCCTCGTACTCAGCCGCGACGGTGTTGAGGACCCGAACCTGGTCTGGACGGACACGGTCCTGGTGAAAACCGGCGAGGTCCTCGACATCCTGCTCGACATCACCCACGCCGGCCGGTGGATGGCTCACTGCCACATTGCCGAGCACCATGAGAGCGGAATGATGTTCAGCTTCGACGTCGCTCCAAACGGCGGCGGCTAGTCGGTGCGTCCGGTCTCCGTGCCTCGCAGCGCCTGATAGAGCAGCGTCAGACCGAGCGAGATCAAGGCGAGGTACACGTATAGGTGCGCCGCCCAGTTCGTCTCGTCCCTGGCGATAGTCATCAGCGCCCCCGTTTCGCCGCCGAAGATCACAATGGCGAACAAGACGGTTCGGTACTGATGCCGGAACGTTGCCTTGCGCGACAGCTCGAGGACGCGCCCCTGGATCGCGACGGCGATCAGCAACGTGGGAATGACGGTGGCGGCGGAGCGATAAAAGTCGCCACTTGTGCCCGGTGCGTCGTCCAGGCTTGTCCCGACCGCATACACGGCCAGCAGCGCGAGCGTCGCCGCGTAGTCCACCGGACCCAGCGACGCCGCCGCCCGGCGGACTTGGGTGGACCGGCTTGGGTGCGGGGTCGTCATGGCGTCCGTGAGCGCGCCGCTCAGAGCGCGAACTCGTAAGGCCTGGTTACGTCGACTGGTTGCAATCTCCTGCCGCGAGATCGACGTTCGCGGCGACTTATCAGGCCGCACGCGATTTCGTGAGCGCAAGGAACTCCTGACGCGTCCGCGCGTCGTCGCGGACCAGCCCGTGCAGCGCAGACGTGACCGTCTTTGCCCCAGGCTTCTGGACTCCGCGCAGCGACATGCACAGGTGCTCGGCCTCGATCACGACGCCGACGCCCTTGGGCTCGAGTTCGCGCTGGAGCCAGCCGGCCACCTGCGTGGTGAGGCGTTCCTGCACCTGTAGCGAGCGCGCGAAGTAGTCGACGACGCGCGCCAGCTTCGACAGGCCGAGGATCCGCTCCCCCGGGAGATAGGCGACGTGCGCGACCCCCGTGAAGGGCAGCAGGTGGTGCTCGCACAGCGAGTGGAACTGGATCTCGCGCGCGACGACGAGCTCGTCGTATCCGCCGTCGTTCGGGAACGTCGTTGCGTCGAACGGCACCGGACTCAGCAGCTCCGCATACATCGCGGCGATGCGGTGCGGCGTCCCTTCCAGGCTCTCCGACGCGGTGTCGGCGCCGAGCGCCTCGATCAGGTCGGCGGCGGCGCGTTCCGCCGCCTCGAGGTCGACGAAGGACGGATCGGGGGGAACGGCGTGGAGTGCGGCTATCGAGTTGGTCACGCGGGCTTAGCTACCCACGGCCCGAAGTCCTTACCCCGTAAGACCGAGCGGGCGCCCGACGCGAAGGGATCAGAACCGAATTCCCCCTGAAGGAGGGCCCAAATGAGTTCCATCGCCGCCGTTCTGCGGCCAGTCCCGGTCCCGAAGCCAAACGTGCTGCGCAGCGACCCCGCTGCGCAGGCATTCATGCTCCTGCGGATCGCCTTCACGGTCGCGCCGATCCTGTTCGGAATCGACAAGTTCGCCGAGGTCCTGACCGACGATTGGACGCGCTACCTCGCGACCGAGTTCAACGACATCATCCCCGGCAGCGCGCAGGACGCCATGTACATGGTGGGCGCCGTCGAGATCGTCGCCGGGCTCGTCGTCCTCTTCTCCCCCCGCTTCGGCGGCCTGCTCGTGGCCGGGTGGCTCGGGGGCATCATCGTGAGCCTGCTGCTGGTCGGCGGCTACGGCGACATCGCGCTCAGGGACTTCGGTCTCCTGCTCGGCGCGCTGACGCTGTCGCGTCTTGCGACCGCCTACTCCGCTGCCCCGGCCGAAAGCGGCCCCGGGGTGTAGCGGAGCGCCATGACCACCGCATTCGTGCTGACAGGCGGTGCCAGCCTCGGAGCGATCCAGGCGGGCATGCTCGAGGCCCTATACGAACACGACATCCGGGCCGACCTCGTCGTGGGCACATCGGCCGGCGCATTGAACGGCGCCTTTGTCGCGGACCGTCCTCAAACGCCGGAGACGGCGCGCGAGCTTGGCGACGTGTGGCGGCGCCTGAACCGCAACAGGGTGTTCCCCGTCAACCCGCTCACGGGCGCGCTCGGGTTCATCGGCGCACGCAACCATCTCGTTCCAGACTCGGGTCTGCGCAAGCTCGTCCGTAAGTACGTTGTCGCCGAGCGCCTGGAGGACACCCTGGTCCCGCTGCATGTGATCGCCACGGACGTGCTGCGCGGAGAAGAGGTACGGCTTTCCGAAGGGCCGCTGGCGGATGCCGTCCTTGCGAGCGCGGCGATCCCCGGCGTGCTCCCATCCGTGAGCTGGGAAGGCCGCGAGCTGGTGGACGGCGGGGTATCCAACAACGCGCCGATCAGGCACGCACTCGAGCTCGGAGCCGACCGGGTCTACGTGCTGCCGACGGCGGGCCCCTGCGAGCTCGCCGAACCGCCGCGCGGTGCGCTGGCAATGCTGGTCCACGCGACCGGCCTGCTCGTGCGGCAGGGGCTGGCCCATGACCTTGCAACGCTTCCGGGCCGCGAGCGGGTGGTGGTACTCCCGCCCCCGTGCCCGATCACGGTGCAGCCGAGCGACTTCTCACGGGCGGACTTGCTGATCGAGGAGGGCTACGCGGAGACGATGCGCTTCCTTGGCTCGAATCCCCCCGAGGGTATGGAGGCCTGGCGAAAGCGCCACCTCGAGACCGTTGGCTTCGACCCCACCCTGGCGGCCGAGCTGGCGACCACCGACACCGACCTCCACGAGCTGCTCAACCTCCTCGATCAAGGCTGTCCGCCGGACCTGGCGGCCCGAATCCTCGACGAGTGACGTAAGAAACTTCCGCGAGAGGACGCATAGAAGGCGTGAGCACCGCGAGTGTTAGCGTCATGCCGATGGAGCGCGCGCTCCATCAGCACGACGACTCGGACGCCTGGGTCGCCGCTCTTACGTCGCCGGGACCGGCACGGGAGGAGGCCTGTTCTCGCCTCCATGAGCTGCTGCTCCGTGCAGCGCGGTTCGAGGTGAACCGCCGCCGCAGGAGCTTGCCGCACCTGCGCGGCGACGACTTCGACGACCTCGCCGTGCAGAGCGCGGATGACGCACTTGTCGCGATCCTCAAGAAGCTCGACACGTTCCGCGGTGACAGCCGGTTCACGACGTGGGCGTACAAGTTCGCGCTGCTGGAGGCCGCGGTGAAGCTGCGCCGCCGCGCCTGGCAGGGACGCGAGATCCCGCTCGAGCCCGAGACCTGGGACGTCTTTTCGGCGGAGCGCCCCTCGCCGCACGCCCGCGCGGAGGAGAGCGAACTGCTGCGGGAGCTGAAGACGGGCATAGAGCAGGAGCTCAGCCCGCACCAGCGCGAGGTGCTGGTCGCGCTCACTTTGAACGACGTGCCAATCGACGTGCTCGCGGAGCGGTTGAACACCACCCGCGGTGCCCTGTACAAGACACTCCACGACGCGCGCAAGAAGTTGCGTGCGCACATCGAGACATGAACGACGACCGCAGACTGATCAAGGCCATGCTGGGCCCCGACGGTCCTGAGCTGACCTGCGACGAATGCTTCGACAACCTCGACCGCTATGTCGAGCTGGAGCTGGCTGCTTCGGATGCCGACGCCGCGATCCCGGGGATGCGGGCACACCTCGAGGGTTGCCCCGCGTGCCACGAGGACCACGAGAGCCTCAAGGCGCTCGTAGGTTCCGCCCACAATCCGTCATAAGGCTTGACAGACGGTTTCGCGCGCCCCCGTAGGGGTAGCGAGCCGTGATGGCCGTTTCCGACGTACTCGAGCAGGAGAACGCGCGCCTGGCGGCGGCGCTGCGGCGCGCCCGCCGATGCATCGAGGAGGTCGCTTTCGACCCCGACGCCGGCGAGGATGCGCTGCGCGAGGCGCTACACGAGGCGCGCCGCGCGCTTACGAACGAGTCGGTGCGCGAGTCCTCGCCGGACTAGCTCTTCTTGCCGCCCTTCTTGCCGCCCTTCTTCGAGGCGGCGTTGTTCGAGCCGGCGTTCGCGTTCGAGATCTTGGCCGCGCGCTCCTTCGACATTCCCTTCTTGCGCAGGCCCTCGTATTGCTTGTCCTTCTTGACGCTGGGACCGTGATCTTTAGCCATGTGGATCGGATACCCATATCGCGGGTGCGGAATCCATATACCCCCGGGGGGTACGGTACGCTGTCCCGATGGCCACCGAGACGCGCGGGTACACCGCAACCAAGGACCAGCTGCTCAACCGGCTCCGCCGGATCGAGGGACAGGTGCGGGGGATCGAGAAGATGGTCGATGAGGACCGCTACTGCGTCGACGTGGTGACGCAGATCGCGGCGGTGCAGGCCGCTCTCGACAAGGTCGCGCTCGGGCTGCTCGACCAGCACGCGCGGCACTGCGTCGTCGAGGGACACGGTGAGGGAACGCCGGAGGAGCTCACCGACGAGCTGATGGGAGCGGTCGGCCGGCTAATGCGTCGTGGCTAAAGGCCTCACGCGGACGCTCTACGTCGTCGCGGTCGTTCCGATCGTGGCCGGCGCGCTCACGCTGTTCCTCGGCTCTGACTCGGTGCCGTCCCCGGGCGACCCCTCCCCCAACCTCGAGTCGGAGCTGCGCTTCTACTCGGTCTGGTGGATCGGCGCCGGTCTGTTTCTGATCTGGCTCGCTCCGCGCGTCGCGGAGCGCACGCTGGAGGCCCGCGTCTTCGCCGGGCTGCTCTTCCTCTCGGGGGTGAGCCGGCTTCTCGCGGCCGCGGCAACCGACTGGCCGTCGGCGGGGCAGCTGATCCTGATGGGCCTCGAGCTCGGCCTGCCGGTCGTGTTGGTGACGTGGCAGGCGCGCGCGGTGCGCTTGCCGTAACCAAAATGGGGCGGCCTCGGCTGCCCCTTTTTGGCGCATTTGCGCATCAGCCGAGCGAGGCGTAGACTTCCCAAAACCGACGCTCTTCAGTGAGCGTGCGACTGCTGTCTGGGGAGCGCGCCTGCGGGATAACGCCGGGCCCCGACGTGAGACGTCCCGCCTTCTTCTGAGGTTGTGGGCGGATCGCAGAAGGCAGGCCAGTTGCCGTATTACCGCTGTCCCGCGTGTGGGCTTTTGAGCCACAGTGTGGCTGCCTACTCGACGGCGGGCGTATGCGCCAACTGCTATGTGCCGCTCCCTGACGAAGCGAAGCTGCAGGTGGTCTCCGAATCGGTGCCCACCGTCAGCCGCAGCCTTCGGGCTGGCTTGGACGCGCCGGCGCAGGCTCGACACGCCGTGTCGAGCCTGCCGCTGCGCGAGCCCGTGCGCGACAGGCTCGCGCTCGTGGTCTCCGAGCTCGTCACGAACTCGCTCCGCCACGCCGGGCTTGCAGCGGGTGATCCGATCGACCTGGAGATGACGGCCGCGAATGGAGACATGTGGCTCTCGGTCCGCGACGGCGGGCCGGGGTTCGAGCCCTCGCTCCGATCCCGGAACGGCGCGGCCAACGGCGGCTTCGGGCTGGCGATCGTCGCCATGCTCACGCGCGAGTGGGGCGTCGATCGAGGCCCGGACGGCTTCGAGGTCTGGTGCGCGGTAGACACAGCCTGGGCCGAGCCCGCCGCCACGATCAGGCAGCGGGCGTGAGATTCCGGCGGCGCGCTAGCAGGCGCGGTATCGGCGCGTACGCACGACGCGCTCGCCGGCGCGCGTCCGGCCCACTATCCGCACCACCGCCAGCTCACCATCGCGTTTGCCGCTCAGACTCACGCGGGTGCGCAGCCGACCCCCGCGGCGGCGCACCCGCACCCGGCGGCCGTCCACCTTCACCTTCGCCGAGCGCAGCCGCCGCGGCAGGCGGAGGACGAAGCTGCGCCGGCGCACGCAGCGGGGCGCGGACCCGACGGGCCACGCCCGGTTCGTCAGCCGCACGGCGTACAGCCCGCTATTCCCGTCGCTGTACCAGACCGTCCGGCGCGCGGCATCGAACGATGGCTTCGACATCGCGAAGTTGCTCCGCTCGGCTACGACGGGGCTTGGCGCGGGTGGCGCGACGAAGTACGCCATTTCGGCCGGGTGGTAGGGGTCACGGATGTCGAAGACACGCATGCCGGACGCGATGAAGGAGCACGCGACGATCGGCGGGTCGTTCTGCCGCGGCACGCCGCAGTAGTGGGCGGCATAGCCCTGCACCGGGCTTGACGCCCCGGGGTCGCCGGCAATCTGGTCGCGGTACTTGGGCTGGTTGACCTCGAGCCGGATGTTCGACACGACCACCGGCTCGCGCTCGTCTGAGATGTCGATGATGCGCGCCGCCCCGACGTGCGGGCCGTTCCCCTCGAGCTGATAGTTCCCCTGCTCGTCGGTGGCGAACTCGTCCACCTCGACCAGGTAGGGCCTGCCGCCGATCGTGACCGGGATGTTGATCTGCGGCACGCTCCGGTACGGCCAGTCGAGCTGACTGATCGCGGGCATCTGCGGGCTCGGCGCGCGGCCCTGGATCTCGCTCGTGTCGACCACCACCAGGCCCTCGTTGTAAGCGGCGATGTAGCCGCGGTTGCCGTCCCTCGACAGCGCGAAGCCGTGCGACGGGTAGTTGTAGACGCCGAGCGGCCGCGGCAGCTTCGGGTCGGTCAGGTCGACCGCTGTGATGCTGCCGTTGAAGAGCGACGTCGCGTAGAACGTGTTCCCGTCTGGAGCGAAGCCGCTCTCGTGCCCGAGCAGGCCCACCGGAGAGCTGGACTGCAGCACCGGGTGCCGGCAGTCCGCGTTCACGTCGTAGACGTCGACGACGCCGGGATTGAACGCCGGGTTGCCCATCACCGCCACCAGCAGGCCGCGCTTCTCGTTCAGGACGAGTGACTCGTGCGGGGTCTGCATCGCGGGCGTCTTGAGAGTCTCCGTCCGCACCGGATGCTCGGGGTCGGTCATGTCGACGACGGCTACGCCGGTCGACTGGTCTCGCAGCTGCTGGATCGCCTGCACTGGGAAGAGCAGCGTCGTGTCGTAGTAGGCGCACTGATGGCCCGCGGCGTCGACGAAGCGCTCGACCTTGAAGCCGCCGGCGCTTCCCTCGTGGCTCACGAGTTCCGTGTTGCACACGTAGCCGTCGTCCGGGACGTCGGCGGGCACGCGCCCCTGTAGCCCCGGCTCGGGCCGCGCGCCCGGCCCGCAGTCGGCCCGAGGAGGCACCGGCAGCTCAGTCGGGCCGTCCTGAGCGAAAGCGCCGGAGGCCGCGACGAGGGACAGACCGAGTGCTAGGAGGGTGGCGCGGACGATCGGCCGAAGATAACGACGCTTGCGCCGAGCAGGCGCAGTATGCCGGCCGCTAGTCCTGCGGCTCGAAGTAGAAGATCTCCGTGGACACGTCCGTCCTGGCGTCGATGCCGCTGACGAACGCGACGACCTTGCGTTCGACCAGTCGCTCGATTGCGGCGGTGAACTCCGCTTCGGTCGCGTACTGGAAAAACATCCGCGTGTCTCGCAGGCGGTGAAGCTCGCCCATCGCCGCCAGATTCTTCTCGGCGGGCGTGAAGCTGTCCCGGAGTGTGCAGAGGATCACATCCGGCCCAGCCCAGTCGGTGCGGACCTTCGTGGGGCCGCGCCCGAACTGCTCCTTGTAGATCCGTACCATCTCGTTGGAGACGGCCAATAAGAGGGACTGGCCAGGGTCGCCAGCGCCATCGTGCGCCGCGTCCGCGCTATCCATGAAGGCCTTCCGACGCTCCTCTTCAGGCAGGACCGCGCGGAAGGAAGAGAAGCGAGTGAGACCAGGCGGGCGGCTCGTGCTCTTTCACCGTAGTCCGTCCACCCGCGTTTGTCCATTCGCTCACGCGGGAAAAACCAGTACGGGACCGATCGGCACCGCAGCGGCCAGTCGCGGACCTCCTGCAAATCGTGAGGAATCCGTTGACAGCACGCCGCTATGACGCATACCGGAGGGTTCGTACCGAGCTCGAACTCTTAACGCAGGAGGCGCTCGCAGACGACGAAAAGGCGCTTCTGCTCGACGTCGCCGAAGGCATGCTGCTGGCCCGCGACGACTCGGACGGCGAGCTCGACGAGCTGCGGGGCAAGGCAGCCTTGGCGCTGTCGCTCCTCGTAGAGATGGACCGCTGGAGCGCCATCACCGCGGACGAGATGTGGGAGCGGCTCGTCGCGTGCGGCCCGCTACGAAGCGGCAGCGCGCGCCCGCGGCGGGCTGTCCAGCACGCGTAGAAACGCCTCGACCACGTTCGCGTCCAGCTGGGTCGCGGCGACCCGCTCGAGCTCCTTCCTTGCCCCTTCGGCGGTGCGAGCCGGCGCATACGGCCGCTCGGAGAGCATCGCGTCGTAGACGTCTGCGACCGCGACGATCTGGGCCTCGACCGGCGTATACGCCGAAGGGATTCCGTCCGGATAGCCCGCGGCGTCAGGCCGCTCGTGGTGGGCGTCGACGATCGCGGCCACGTCGTGAGATCCGCCCACGCGGAGCGCCTGCGCGGCCAGGCGGGGGTGGCGCCGGATCTCGCCCCACTCCTTGTCGTTGAGCGGGCCGGGCTTTTCGAGGATGTCGCGCGCGATCCAGACCTTGCCGAGGTCATGGAGCCGTGCCGCAGCCCGCACCCGCCCGATCGCGGGCACCGGCAGGCCCATCTCCCGCGCGATCTGCTCCGCGTACTCGGCGACCCGCACCCCGTGCGCGTTGAGCTCGGCATCCCGCTCCTCGAGCAGCTCGGCGAGCTCCGGCAGCCCCGGGACCGGCTCGTCATCCAAGTCGTCATCTGTCCGCTCGAGCGGCGCCATCCCCGGTGAATCAACGCGCCGAAGTGCGCGAGGTTGACGAGTGCCGTCAGGCGCGGCTGCTCTCGAACTACCGGCGCTTGAACACGACGCGCTTCGTCGAGAGCGCCTTGCGCCGGACCTGGTTCCGGCAGAAAGGCACGTGGTTCCAGCGCTTTTGGGAGAACGCGTGCGTGTAGTCGTTCGCGTGGCGGGAGCGCGGGTTCTCGCTTTCGCTGTAGGTGACGAAGGTCCCCGCGCTTACGGGACATTTTCCGTCCACGAACTGCGCGGCCATGATGAAGCTCGAGCCGTGCTCGACGTCGCCGTAGCCGTCGTGCTCCGGATCCCAGCTGACGTTAATCGCGTTGAAGACGCCGAGCTGGCCCGGGCCGCCGTGGATCGGGATCGTGTCGCCGCCGCGCACCTCGTACTGGTGCCCGCGGAGCGGCGCGTCGAACGGGATGCCGGCACCCTCGAGATCGGAGACGGCGTCGGCGAGCGCGCCCTGGACGATCGGGTTCGCCGTGTTCAGGCCGCTCGGCGTATGAACCGGGTCGTTGACCGAGAACGGCGTCGTGAACACGGTCTCCATCCCGGGCGTCGTCCCGCCCTGTAGCCCCGTCGGCAGCGTCGTGAACTCGTTCATGACCTGGGACACGAACCGCCGGAACAGGATCGCGCCGTTCGAGTCGAGGTTGTCGTGCAGGTCCCACTTCGCGAGCGGCTCGCAGGCGCCGCTCACATCGACGGGCCCGGACGAGCCGAGCAGGTAGCCGCCGGGCGCGCTCTCGCACATCGACACCACGCTGTCGCGCCACAGCTCGCCGGCGTACTGGCGGTTGCCGAGAGCGACCTTCTGGAGCAGCTTGCGGTTGAAGCGATTCCCGGGCAGGCCGTCCTCGCCCGCGAGCCGTTCCGCGACCTGGATCAGGCCCAGCCGCGTGCGCAGCGTCCGCTCGGCCTCCTCGATGCCGATGATGCGGTCGAAACCCGTGAGCGGCTCCTCGGGGTTCGAGAGCCAGTGGCTGTCGTTCCCGTTCGTGACGTAGTCCGGCCTGATCAGCGTCGGCACCTCGTCGGGCGGGAACGTGCCCGGCGCCGTCGCGTCGTCGCTCGAGCGCCAGTCGCACTCGGAGCGGGAGCCGTCGAGCACCGGCAGGCCGAGCGTGTCGAACCCAGGCTGGAGGACATTGCACTCGGCCGCGAGATCGTCCGGGACGTACGGGATCGCCCCCTGCATCGAGTAGTAGGCGTTGCCTTGGCTGTCCGCCGCGATCGAGTTCACCCACGGGATGCCCTGGTACTTGCGCTGGATCGCGTCGTACTCGGCCACGGTCTGGGCGCGGTTGTTCTCGATGAAATGGTTGAGGTAGCGGAAGTTCGTCACGTTGACGTCCTTCAGCGCGAAGCCCGAGCCCTCGGTCCACGGCAGCGGGATGCCGACCAGGTCGGTGATCATCGGGCCGTACTCGGTCGAGTAGATCGTGCGCGTCTCGTCGGCGACCTTGACCTCGGTCGCCTCCATCGGCTTCGTCTCGCCGTCCACGACGTACGAGTGCGGGTCTCCGGGCGGCAGCTCCAGCTTGAACGGCGTGAACCGCCAGGCCGTTGCGACGGTGTGGGACCACGCGAGCCCGCGTGTGTGGCCGATGTTGATGAGCGGCACGCCATAGAGCGATCCGCCGGTCACGTTGATCTCACCGGGGATGCGCAGATGCGACTGGTACAGGCGCTCGGACCCGTCCCATGGGAAGTGCGGGTTCCCCAGCACGAGGCCGCGCCCGTTATCCGTCGCCTCGCGGCCGAACCCGTAGGCGTTGGAGCCGATGTCGGGCTGGAGCCGCTCGAGCCCCTCACCGCTCGCCAGCATCTGGTTGCGACGATCGTCCTGCGCGCTCGCCGCGGCCGGCGAGGTGGGCGCCGCGCCGGTGATGCCCTCGATCACCGCGCCGGAGCTCGCGAGAATGCCGAGCTGGAAGAAGCGCCGGTAGACGTCGATCGGCTTGATCGGCCGCACCCACTCCTCGCCGCGGCAGCGGCGGTCGGGGATGTTGTCGACGCCGGTGTCGCGGAGGTACTGGTTGTAGCCCCGCACGTATCCGCGGACGCCCTTGCGCACGTCCGGCAGCGGTCCGTTCGGCGGCTTCTGGGCGACCAGCTCCTCGACCATCCCCCGCTGCTTCACCCACTGGAAGTAGAAGTCGGCCTCGAGGTTCGGGTACACCGACCCGTTGCCCGAGAAGTACCACGTCTTGTCTGGCCCGAAGAACTTCGACCGCTCCGCGTTGACCGTGACGTACTCCTCCGCGATCGTGCAGAGGTCGTCGCGCGCGAACGCATACGCGAAGCCGGCGGCAAGGCTCTTGATGTTCTTCGCGGTGATGTGCGGCACGCCGTACTTCGTCCGCTGGATCTTCGCCTCGAGCGGCTTCGCCTCAGCCGCGGGTGCGACCGTGAGCGCGGCCACAGCGGCTGCGTCAGCAGTCGCCTCATCACAGGTCCCCCAGCCTCACGTAGCGGCGCACGTTATTCGCCGCGGCATGCGTCGCGACCGCGGCGAACCGCACCCGGCGGCCGCGGACGCCGTAGACGAAGCTGCGGCCGCCGCCCGCGGAGGTCGTCCACAGTCCGCGCCCGCGCCGCTCGGCATGACGCGCGACCCGCCTGCGCTTGTCGCCGACGGCGACCTTCCCGGCGCGCTGTCCACGTGCCTGCGTAGCGACGAGCGCCGAGCGGCCACGCCGTGTCAGCACCGCCGTGATGGCGACCTTGTCGAGCGCGCGCTTGTTCAGGCACCAGCGCCACACTCGGCCATCGCGATCCTGGGGCTGTCCGGCCCGGCGCAGCAGCTGATCCGCCGGGAGGCCGAGCTCGACCCGGCGCACGCCCTTGCGCCTCATGTCGCTGCTGCGCGACCGGCAGCGCGGCCCGGGCACTCCCTCCGCGCGCTCCCACATCTGGAGGTAAGCCTCCGCGCCGTTCGCCATGTCGTTCACGATCGCGTCGCCGCCGTACTGGCGGAGGCCCTCGACCCAGTCCGGGAACAGGCCGTAGTGCGCGATGCCGTCCTCGTTGATGTCGAAGGTCCGCTCGCCGCTCTGCTGCTTGTCGATCGTCACCCCGCCGTCGAACGACTTGAACGGGTACTTGATCTGGTGCTCCTCGTCGAGCGGGCCGGCGGAAGCGCTGAAGCCGTTCATATCCGCGCCGAAGCCGATTCCGTAGAAGTAGGTGCGGTCGCGCTCGCTGCGCAGCCGCTTCCAGTCCTCGTAGTAGCCCTCGGTGCTGTTGTCGCTCGGCGCCACGACACCGCCCGAGTCGTAGATGCGCGGGTAGTCCTTCTCGTTCGACCAGCTGTGGCTCGAGATCAGGCCGGAGTAACGCTTCGACTCGGTCACCGCGAGGAGCTCGTCGCGCGCAGCCTGGCTGAGGTGGTCCGGGTCGATGATCATCCGCTTCTCCATCATCCGGCGGACGAGGTACTCGCCAAGGTCGGTAAGGCCGCGTGTGTTGCAGTGCGGCCCCTCGGGATAGACGGGCGCCGATCCGGGCGGGAGGAGGGCGGCGAGCCCGTTGCCTATGAGCGCGTCACGCGGAAGCGCGGGCTGCTCCTTGTCGCCCTCGGTCGTCTGGCACGTCTCGAAGTCCCAGTAGGTGTCGGTCTCGTACTTGTTTCCGTTGTTGACGACCGGGCCGGCGGCACCGCCGTCGCCCGCCACTCCGGCGAGCGCGTTGTCGAACTTGTTGACGAGCTCCATGTCGCGCACGCCCAGCTTGTAGACCTCGTCGAGCTGGCGGTCGATGTCGTCCTTGTTGCAGTCCGGGACGTAGTCGTAATGGCTGCAGTTGAACAGCTCGGAGACCTCGATCCCGAGCACGACGGCCATCTTCCCGTTCGCGATCACCCGCCTGGCCTCGAACGGGTTGGTGACGATCCGGTAGAAGCCCTTGCCCGGCCCGCCGCTCTGCGCGTCGATGTAGTCCTGGAGCTCGTAGATGTCCCGTGCCTGCAGCCGGACGCTGTCCATCTCGTCGCACGAGTTCCGCTTGAGCGGGTAGAGCTCGCACAGGACGCTGTTCTCCACGAACAGGTTCACGTAGAGGCGCAGCCCTCCCATCCACGCGCGCTGGAGCCAGCGGTAGTACGTCTGCTCGTGCGTCATCAGCGCGTGGTTCGGCCAGCCCTCGAACTCCGGCCAGCCGGACGGGTCGTGACAGGTGCTTCCGGCCAGCGCGGTCTCGAGCACCGCGCCACAGCCGTTCGTCGCCGCGTGGTCGGGGCAGTCCACGAGCGCGTACGGCGCGCCGTACTCGTCCCACGGCCGGCCGCAGTGCGCGCTCCCACCGAGGAACTCGAACGCCATTCCGTGGATGTGTCCCTCGAGCAGGCCGCGAACCTCGCCGAACGGGAACGGCGTCGTGAGCGGCTTGCCGCTGACACTCAGCTCTATCTCCGGGTACCGCGGACAGCCGCTCGCGCGCTTCCCGAGGGTCAGCTTCGCACCGCCCTCGAGCGACTCGAGCTCGATCGCGCCGCCCGCCTCCGTCGCGCGCCATTCGGCGGCCTCGCTGGGCGCCGCCGCGGGGCCGTCGGGGGTCAGGAACTGCTCGTCCTGCGTGTAGAGGAGGTACTGCGCCAGCGTCGTCGCCTTCATCCGGTACGGCCCCTCGGGCGCGCCGGACGCGACCGCGAAGCAACCGTTCGCGACCGAGTACTTCGTCTCCGCTCCATGCGCGGGCGCCGCGAGCAGCAGCAGCGCCAGCAAGGCAAGTCCAGCCCCCCTCATAACGCGAGTTTATGACGGAGCCGTCACACTGCGCGGCAGTGCGTGCCGCCCTGGCCATTGCCGCCGTACTGGCCCTTCCGGGGGTCGCCATCGCCGCGGAGCCCACGCGGATCGAGAAGAAGGTGCGCACCCCCGCCCCCGACGCCCGCGTCGTGAAGGAGTCCGCGGTCCGCCTGTACGCGCCGATGCCGGAGTCGTCGCCGGAACACCCCGAGGCGTGCGATTGGATCTCATACCTGCGCTTCCGGCATGCGGACGGCCCGCGCCGAGCGCCCCGGGCCGACGCCGTGCTCACCCTGATGCCGGGCATCTTCGCCGGCGGCGGCTCGTTCGACCAGGTCGCGCGCCACACGGTCCGGCGCGCCGCCAAGCGCGGCCGCATGGTCGAGGTCTGGGGCATCGACCGGCGTTCGAACTGCCTCGAGGACCACCGCGGCGTGCGCGCTGGGGCGAAATCCGGCGACCCGCGGGTGTCCTTCGGCTACTACTTCGAGGGCCGCGAGGTGAACGGCCATACGTTCCCCGGGTTCGCCGACGACCAGGAGGCGGCGTTCCTGCGCGACGTCGGGCTGGCGCAGACGATCGAGGACTGGCACACGGTCATCACGCGCGAGATGCCGTCGCGGCGCAAGCGCCAGCGCAAGCTCATCTGCGGCGGCCACTCGCTTGGCGGCCCGCTGACGGCGGCGCTCGCGAGCTGGGACTTCGACGGCGACCCCGAGACCGACGAGGACGCGGGCTACAACCAGTGTGCGGCGTTCGTCGGGCTCGACACGACGGTCTCGCTGTCGGGCGGCGAGGGCGGGGGCGCCGGCGTCGGGCTGATCACGGCCGCCGCGTCGCAGAGCGGCGCCTCTCCGTACGTGAACGCGCCGCCGCTGACGCCCGAGACGCTCCTCGCCCCGGCGCTCATCGGCGTGACCGCGTTCCAGAAGCCGGACGAGGAGACGATCGTCACCCAGCTCATCCCGCGCGATCCGGATTGGGAGCTGACGCAGCGGCTGCTCTTCTCGCGCAACCCGCAGGACTTCGCCACCGGCAGCCCTAGCGTGCGCGACTTCCGCGTGACGAACGCGTCGGCGCTCGCCGCGATCTTCGACGACAACTCGTCCCCGATCAGCATCTTCCGCGCGAGCATCGGCATGTACACGGGCGGCCCGCTCGTGGACAAGACCTTCCCGTCGCACGATCCCACGCTCGCCTCGCCGGACGAGCCGCACGGACCGCTGTACCACTGGCAGAACTACTCCGGGGTCGGCGCGAACGGTGCCGAGCTCGAGCTGAACGACGAGGGCGACCCCTACACCTCACGCGACAGCGAGGTGACCGACGTCCGCCAGCTCGGCCGCTCCCTCTACCAGTTCCCCGTGAACTTCATCGAGAGCTACTTCCCGACGCGCCTGGTGACCGACTTCGCCGCGATGACCTCGGGCGACCGCAGCGGCTCCCTCGCCGCGATGAGCCACGACGGGCCCGCGATGAAGCCGATCCTGCTCGTGCAGGCCGGCGACAGCGACGGCAATGACACCGCCGACGACTCCGGCCCGACCGAGACCGGCGAGAAGCCGAACGACAAGGACCTCAGCCGCGAGGCGATCCTGCCGGGCTACAACCACCTCGACGTGGCGACGGCGGCGTGGCGCCAGAACGACGGCCGCCGCGAGGGCTCGAGCCGCGAGCTGGCGCGCTTCCTGCTGAAGATCACCCGCCGCCGCTAGGCGAGCCACCCGCGCAGGCGCTCGTACACCTGCGGGTGGTTGAGAAGGGCGAAGTGGCCACCCTTGACCGTGCAGGCCTCCTCATCCCGCCATGGCGCGGCACTTCTAGCGCGAGCACGAGCAGGTCGCCGGTAGCCGACACGAAGCAGTGCTTTGCGCCCTCGAGCAGCGGGATCTCCTGGCAGGCCACGGCTCGCAGCGCGTCCGGGTCGCGGTCCTGCCAGTCCTCGTCCACCAGCGACCCGCGGCGAAGGTCGCGGATGCCGCCGCTGCGGCGACGCAGGAAGCGCGCTACGCCCTGCGTCTCGGGCAGCGCGTTCAGCGCGGCGCTGCCGACGTGCACGATCTCCTCGAGCGGAGCGCCGCGGTGCGGAGTGCCGAGCGAGACGACGTGGCTCACGTTCTTCACCCAGCTCATCCGGTCCTCGGAAGCGCGGTAGGCAGCGCTGCGGCAGACCAGCCCGCCCATCGAGTGCCCGATCAACGCGATCTCCTCCACGTCCATTGGCCAGTCGGCGACAGTGCGCTCGAGCAGCTGCGCGAGCGAGCGGCCATTCTGGGAGATGCGCAGGCCGGTGTTGTACCGGACATAGACGGGGGTCCAGTCGGCATCCTCGGCGAGCCGGCTGCCGTAGTTCGGCTCCCGCCCCCAGGAGAAGTCGGTCTCCATCAAGCCATGCAGGAAGACGGCGATCCGCGGCGTTCGCGTGCCGCTCACGCGTTGCGTCATCGGCTTCGCCAGCTCGCTCTGCTGCTGTTCGAGCGTGTCGCCGACCAGGCCGTTGATGATCGCGATCAGCGCCGCCCCGCCGGGGGTCTCCGAGAGCTGCTGCTTGTACCTCCGCCCGATCGCTGCCTCGAGTGCGCGGCCCCCGAAGCGCGTCGTCTGGCTGAGGCCTCCGTACACGGCGCCCGAGATCGCATCATGGGCGACCTTGACCGGGAGCGCAGCCGGGCCCACTCCATCGAACGCGCGCTTCGCGATCGCCATGTGCAACCCCTTGATCCCCTGCGGCGCCGACGCGAGCTCTTCGACGCCGAGCTTGACCAGTGCCTGTGCCTCGGACATGCGCCGGGAGAGTATGCGCCACGCCCGATAGCGTCTGTGCCGATGAGCGCAGAGGCCGGCGTGCGGCTGCGACAGGCGGTGCTGGTCGCCCGCGACCTGGCACCCGTCTCCGAACAGCTGCGTGCGGAGCTCGGGCTGGGCGAACCGTTCGCCGACCCGGGCGTCGGCGCATTCGGGCTGCACAACGCCGTGTACGCGATCGGTGACGCGTTCCTCGAGGTCATCTCGCCCAACCAGCCGGACACGGCGGCGGGCCGCTACCTCGACCGCCGCGGTGACGGTGGCTACATGCTGATCTTCCAGTTCGCCGACCTCGACGCCGCCCGCGAGCGGGCCGCGGGACATGGGCATGCGAACCGTGTGGCAGCTCGACCTGGACGACATCTCGGGCACCCACCTCCACCCCGCCGACACGGGCGGCGCGATCGTGTCCCTCGACCGTGCCGACCCGGCCGGGTCGTGGCGCTGGGGAGGCCCCGACTGGATCGGGAAGGCCGGAGCCGGCGCGCCCGGACAACTGCGCGGAGTGACAATCCAGGTGAGCGACCCGCAGGCGACGGCCGCCCGTTGGGGCGAGCTGATCGGTGTCGACCCGCTCGAGCTCGACGGCGGTTACGTTGCGTTCGAAGAGGGCGAGGCCGATCGGATCGTCGAGATCGACCTCGAGGTGCCGGGCCGGCAGGAGACAATCGAAATCGGAGGAGCGAGGTTCAGGCTGTCATGAGCGAAGTCGTCACGAAGTCCGTCGAAGCTGGAGTCGCCCTGCTGACCCTCAACCGGCCCGATCGCTTGAACGCGTGGACGCCGGAGCTCGGCAGCACGTACTTCGACCTGCTCGAGGAATGCGCCGCCGACCCCGAGGTCCGCGCGATCGTCGTCACCGGCGCCGGCCGCGGGTTCTGCGCCGGCGCGGACATGCAGGACCTTCAGGCCATCGGCTCCGGGGATATCGACAGTGCCGAGCGCCGTGCCGATCCTCGGCCGCAGACGTTCCCGACCGAGATCCCGAAGCCGATCATCGCGGCAGTCAACGGCCCGGTGGCCGGGATCGGGCTCGTCCTCGCCCTGATGTGCGACATGCGCTTCATCGCAGACGACGCGAAGGTGACCACGGCATTCGCGCGTCGCGGCCTCGTGGCCGAGTACGGGATCGGCTGGATCCTTCCGCGGCTCGTAGGCCCGGCAACTGCGATGGACCTGCTCTTCTCGGGCCGCGTGATCCTGGGCGCGGACGCCGCGGAGCTCGGCCTCGCGAACCGGGCCGTGCCCGTGGACCAGGTGCTCGACGAGACACTCGCCTACGCCCGGGAGCTCGCGACCTTCTCGTCACCGGCGAGCATGGCTGCGATGAAGAAGCAGGTCTACGCCGACCTCGAGCGCGGGCTCTCAACCGCCGCGGACGAGGCGAACGAGCTGATGCTCGAGTCCTTCCAGCGGCCGGACTTCGCCGAGGGCGTTCAGAGTTTCGTCGAGAAGCGGGAGCCGGACTTCCCGCCCGTTACGAGCGAGCGAGCTCCCGCGTAACGGCTTCGGCCAGCCGCGCGGCGTCCTCGACGGTCGCGTAGTTCACGTTCTCGGGGACGTCCGTGGGCTTGTGGTAGTTGTCGAGGCCCTTCCACGCGTTCATCGACCCGATCGTGGCCGTCGGGTAGCCCGCATGGCTCGTCACGACCGCGTCCGTGCTCGTGCGCGCTCGCATCCCGCGTCGCAACTCGATGCCGGCGTCCTCGGCGACACGCGCGACCAGCTCGCGGAACTCCGGATCGAAGTAGTCCTCCATCACGACGGGTCCCTCCCCCTCGATCATGATCAACCGCGGGCAGCCGACTGTGTCGATGTTCAAGACCAGCGTTTGGCTCGGGTCGAGCGGTTTCAGGTGGCGCTCGACGAACCCGTACACGCCGCCCTGGAGCACCTCCTCGGCCCCGCACGATGCGAGCAGCACGCGCACGCCCTCCACCGGCTCGGCCTGAAGCGACTCGGCAACCGCCATTAGCACGGCGACCCCGGTGAGGTTGTCGTTCGCGCCGGGGACGATCCGGTCGCGTGCGATGTCGGCGAATGACGCCGCTGAGCCCGCCGACAGCACCAGGCCCGCGCCCGCAAGCCCGCGGCGCCCGGTCAGCGCGCCGAGCGCCGACAGAGCCGGTCCTGCGATCACCGGCCACCACATCGGCAGCGCGGTGTCGATCGCCTCGATCACGTCGGGAGCCAGGTCGTTCGCGATCCGCTGGCCACTGTCGTCGAAGACGAAGCCTGTGGGCGCAGCATCGTGGTGCGCCATCACCACGAGCGTGTGGTCCGCGTCCCGGTCGCCAGTTTCAGCGACGACGTTCCACGTCATGCGCTTCTCGGAGAGGGCCCGTCGCGCGAAGCGGGCCCAGTTCGCGCAGTCGTCGGCGATGGCGGCTGCGGCAGCCGCGCCGGCGAGGAACGCGACCGGCCGCGCCTTCCCCTTGAGCGCCGCCAAGCCGGCGAGAGCGCCCACGGCCGACAGCGTTGCGTGCAGGCGCGCGTACCCGTCGTAGTACTCCTCCTCGTCGACCCACGCGGTGCAGCCGGCGTGCTCGAAGCGCTCGCGCAGCCGGTGCGCCGCGACCTCCTCGCCGGGTGACCCGGCGCCGCGCTTCAGTGCGGCGAGGTCCTCGATGAGCTCAGCCTGGATCAATCGATCCTCACAGTCCGCCGAACCCGGGAGCGGTTGCCTGCGGCGTCGCGCGCCTTGATCGTCACGCGCCAGCGTCCCTCGTCTTCGAGCTTGAACGGAAGCGACGCGCGCCCCGGCCCGTAGCCGTGCGCGCGGATGCTGACGCGGCGGTGGCGGCCTGTCGCCGTGCGCAGCCGCCCGACCGCCTTGAAGAGCGTCGTCGTCTCGCTCAGCTTGAAGCGGAGCCGCTTCCCCGTGAAGCGGATCCGCGTGATGCGCGGCGCCTCCGTGTCGCGCGGCCCCGCGTTCGCCGGGATCAGCTCGGGCAGCCCCCGCTCCCCCACCTCGACGTCGAGGATCGCCTGATGGGTCGGGTCGCCCATGAAGTACGACTGCTGCGCGACGATCAGGCTGGTGCCGAGGAAGCGCGCGCTCGAGGGCGAGTCGAACGGCACCTCGCTGCCGTTATCGCCGGTGCCGGGCGCCTGCGGGAAGCGCTCGAGCTCCGTGCCGTCGGGGCCGATCGCCGCGACCTGGTTCGCGGCCAGCAGGGTGATGTAGACGTTGCCCGACCGCGCGACGGCGAAGCCGTCGGGGCCGTCCACGGGGCGGCTCTCCCACAGCTGCTCCATCTCCCCGGCCTTGCCGTTTTCGATCGGGACCTTCCACAGGCGGCCGCTGCTCGGGTTCCCAGCCGCACCTCCGGCCTCACTCTGCGTCGCCACGAGCAGCGTCTTGCGGTCGGCCGCGAGCGCGAGCCCGGTGGTGCCGAACTCGCCGCCGTCCAGCCGCGGATCGCTCAGCCACTCCTCGGGCTCGCCGCCGCCCGGCGGGACGCGCCAGATGATCGGCTGCCCGTAGTCGGTCACGTAGAGGCTGCCGTCGGGCCCCCACGCGGCGTAGTTCGGGATCGATCCCGTCGGGAAGGCGGCGTATTGCGACTGGCGGCCCGACCCGCGCTCGAGCAGGAGCGCGCGCGGCGGGCTCTTGTCGAGCAGTACGAGCCGCCCGCGTGCGTCGCTGGTGGCGGCCTGGACGCCGTGCGGCTGGGACAGGTCCTGTCCCTTCACGACCCAGGAGCGGAGCAGCGTGCCGTCCGCCTGGTACTCGAATACACGCGAGGCGACCGAGTCGCCCGACGGGTTGTCGTAGGTGCCCGCGTAGATGCGGTCGTTCGGGTGGACGTAGGCGTGCGCGGGATAGCCGGGCTTCGGCACGATCGCGAGCACCTTCGTGTCCCACTTCGCGCGCTCCGCGGCCACTGCGGGCACCGCCGCCGCAACAGCGGCGGCGACCAAGACGAGGAGCCTTTTTCTCACAGCTCGTCCAGTACCTCGCGCGCAGCACGCTCGCCCGAGCGGACGGCGCCGTCCATATAGCCGTTCCAGTACGTCGATGTCTCGGTGCTCGCCCAGTGGATCCGGCCGACCGGCGCGCGCAGGGCGCGGCCATTCGCCACGAGGCTCCCCGGCCCGTGGACCCCCACGGGCCCGCCCCGGTTCCACCGCCGTGCGGGCCAGCGTGTGTCGAAGAACTCCTCCGCGTTCTGCGCCTCCGAGCCCCAGAATTGCGCGAAGTCGGCGAGCACGCGCGACCGCCGTTCCGCCTTCGACAGCCCTTCGTAGACGCGCGCGTTGTCGCCGCCCACGAAGCCGAAGATGATCCCGGGGCTGCCGTCCTCCGGCGAGTCGTCGAACGTCGCCGTGACCAGGCCGCTGTCGGACAGGCCGGTGCCGTTGAAGCCCTGCTCGCGCCAGAACGGCTTCGCGTAGCGGGCGGCGACCTTCGTCAACGTCCCCTGTCCCAGGCGCTGGGTGAGCTGGTCGCGCTCGAACGGGAGCGCGGGCGAGTAGTCGATCCGCGCCGCGAGCGCCGGCGGCACCGCGACGATCACGCGCTTCGCCTTCACCACGAGCTTGCGTGTCTCGACCCGGACGCCGCCCGCCCGCTGCGCGATGCGGCGTACAGGCTGGCGCAGCTTGAGCCTGCGCCCGAGATCGGCCGCCATCTTCTCGACGACCGCCCCCGACCCGCCCTCGAGCCTGAACATCTGCGCGCCGTCGCGCGTGTTGAAGTTGCGCTCGAATGTGCCGGCGTGCGTCTCGTCCCCCGACGCCGCGATGTAGAAGAGGACGAACAGGAGCGACAGGTCGCGCGGCTCCGTCCCGAAGATCGGCCTTGTCGCGAGCGGCACCACGTTGCGGAAGCGCTGCGTCGCCGTGTTGTCCTTGATCCACGTCTCGAGTGTCTGGCCGTCCCACTCGAGCGCATTCGGCGCTTCCCACGGCGCGTCCACCGGGACGTTTGTGGACATGTCGTCAAGCAGCGCAACCGTTGCGGCTAGCTCCGGCACGATCTGCGGGTCGGGCGGCGCGGTGCCGGTCGGCCCGGTGTCGCTCCACTCGAACCGGTCACCTCCGATGTACGCGACGTTCTCGCCCTCGTTGAACGTCGGGAAGGTCCCGACGCCGAACTCCTTGGCGAGGTCGATCATGTGGTCCTGGGTCGGGCCGACGAACGTGCCGCCCCGCTCCGACACCTCGCCCGCCGCCGAGGGGGTGGTTCCACACGCGGCCGCCGGGGCGCCGGTCGGCCTCGAGCACGATCACCGATTTCCCCGCGCGCCGCAGTTCGCGCGCGGCGGTCAGCCCGGCGAGCCCCGCCCCCACGACCACCACATCCGCATGCCGCTTTCGCCTTCCGCGCCGGCTCTTGGCCGCCGCGACGCCCGGCATCGCACCGGCGGCCGCTCCCGCGGCGCCCGCGCCCAACAGTCCTCTGCGTGTCAGCTCGCTCATGTGTCGCCCCCTTCGAACTGGCATCCTGCCGAAGATGGGGGTCCGGTTGCTCCAGCACGAGCGGGAGGCCGTTGCTGCGGTGTGCCGATCGCTGGCGGCGGACGGCCTCGTGAGCGGCACCTCGGGCAACGTGAGCGCGCGCTCCGGCGACCATGTCGCGATCACCCCGACCGGCGGCGTGCTCGCCGATCTCCAGGCGGATGACGTCGCCGTGGTCGACCTCGAGGGCGCCCTCGTCGAGGGTCCGCTCGAGCCGACATCCGAGATCGAGCTCCACCTGGGCGTGTACGAGCGCTACGACGCCGGCGGCGTCGTCCACACCCACCCGCCGACCGCGACCGCGCTCTCGTGCGTCGTCGACGAAGTGCCGTGTGTTCACTACGAGATGCTGCGTCTCGGCGGACCCGTGCCGGTCGCCCGCTACGAGACGTTCGGCACGCCGGAGCTCGCCGCGTCGGTACTCGACGCGCTCGAGGGCAGGACGGCGGTGCTGATGGCCAACCACGGCGCCCTCACCTACGCCGCCGAGCCGGAGGCGGCGGCCGAGCTAACCCGCCTGCTCGAGTGGGCTTGCACGGTCTACTGGCGGGCGGCGGCGATCGGCAAGCCGCGCGCGCTCGGCGAGAACGAGCGCCAGGCGGTCATCGAGGCCGCGCTGACGCGCGGCTATGGCCGCACGAAGGAGGCGAACCGGTGAAGGCGATCGCCATGGGCGTGCACGTGCTCGACGTGCTTGTGCGCCCGGTGGAGGCGATCCCGGAGGGCCAAGGCGGCCAGCTCGTCGACGAGATCCGCGTCACGGCCGCAGGGTCCGCCGGCGGCGCGGCGCTGGTACTCGCCCGGCTTGGCGCGGAGGTGCAGAGCGCGGGCGCGATCGGGACCGATCCGGCGGGCGACATGCTGCTCGCGCTGCTCGAGCGCGACGGCGTCGACACGGGCCTGCTGCTCCGCCGCGACGATGTGCAGACCTCGGCGAGCGTCCTGCCGATCCGGCCGAACGGCGACCGGCCGGCCTTCCACGTCGTCGGCGCGAACGCGACCTACGGCCCCGACGACGCGCCCTGGGACGCGATCGCCGCCGCGGACAACCTGCACCTGGGCGGGCCCGAGTTCATGGGCGGCGAGGCTGCCGCGAAGATCCTCAGCCACGCGCGCGAGAACGGGACCACGACGTCGGCCGATGTGCTCGCGCCCGGCGATCCCGGCCTGCTCGAGTGGCTCGGGCGACGCGCTGCCGGAACTCGACTACCTGCTGCCGAACGACGAACAGGTGCTCGGCTTCACCGGCGCGGACGACCTCGAGGCGGGCTGTCGCGCGCTGGTCGAGCGCAGGCGTCGGCTGCGTGGCGGCGACGTGCGGCGCCGACGGCGTCCTGATCGTCGACGCTGACGGGTCCGAGCGGGTGCCGGCGTTCGACGTGGACGTGGTCGACACGACGGGCTGCGGCGATGCCTTCTCGGCCGGCTTCCTGCGCGGGCTCGCGCTCGGCACCGCCCGCCGCGACGCGGCAGTGCTCGGCTGCGCGACGGCAGCGCTCGTCGCACAGGGGCTCGGAACCGATGCCGGCGACTACGACCTGGAACGGGCACAGGAGCTAGCCGCGCGCGTATAGGGTCCGCGGCCGTGGAGCTGCTCCAGCCGGACGTCCGCCGCATCGCCCCACCGGACCCCGCGCCCACACCGGACCGGATCGCAGACGTTTGGGCCGGCGGCACCCCCGAGCCGCTGAGGAGCGAGCTCACGGCGCTGCTCGGCGCAGACCGCGTGCTCACGCGCGTGCTCGACCTCGTCCGCTACGCGTCCGACGCGAGCCCGTATCGCCTGCTGCCGCAAGTCGTGGTGATGGCGCGCGACACCGGCGACATCGCGAAGACCCTCGCGTACGCGCGCGAGAAACAGATCCCGGTCACGTTCCGCGCCGGCGGGACGAGCCTGAACGGCCAGGGCCAGACCGACGGCATCCTGATCGACGTGCGCCGGCACTGGACCGGCGTCCAGGTCGAGCAGAACGGCGAGCGAGTGCGCGTCCGCCCGGGCACCGTGCTCGGTCGCGCGAACGCCGTGCTCGCCGAGTACTCGCGCCGGATCGGCCCCGACCCCGCGAGCACCGACATCGCGTGCGTGGGCGGCGTGATCGCGAACAACTCGGGCGGCATGCGCTGCGGCGTCGTCCACGACGCGTACCAGACGCTCCGCGCGCTGAAGCTCGTGCTGCCGTCCGGCACGGTGATCGACACGGAGGCGCCGGACGCGGAGGAGCGCTTCGCCGAAGCGGAGCCGGAACTGTCCCGCGGGCTGCTCGAGATCCGCGACGAGATCCGCGCCGACCCTGAGCTGACCGAGCGCATCAGGAACAAGTTCCGGATCAAGAACACGATGGGCTACCGGCTGATCGCGTTCCTCGACGCCGACACGCCGCTCGAGATCTTCCGCCGCCTCGTGGTCGGCTCGGAGGGCACGCTGGCTTTCGTCGCCGAGGCGGTCTTCGAGACCGTCCCCCATCCGCGCGGCTCGACGGCCGCGATGCTGATCTTCCCCGACATCGACACGGCCGTCGCCTCGGTTCCGGCACTCGTCGAGAGCGGCGCGACCGCCGTCGAGCTGATGCTGACGCTCACGCTCAAGGCTGCGTCGTCGTTCGTGACGATCCCGCAGGAGTGGGAGGACGCGCCGTGGGAGACCGCCGCGATCCTCGTCGAGTTCCGCTCCGACGATCCCGCAGAGCTCGCCGAGCGGCAGGCCGCGGCGGAGAAGATCGTCGCCGACCACCCGCTGGTCCAGCCGGCCAAGTTCACGACCGACCCCGAGGTCACCGAGCTCTACTGGCGCGTGCGCGAGGGCATGCACGGCCTGGTCGGGCGGATGCGCCCGCCGCACACCGCGCTGATCGTCGAGGACGTCTGCGTGGCGCCGGACCGGATCGCCGAGTGCGCGAAGGACGTGCGCGAGCTGCTCGGGGAGCACGGGTTCCTCCCCGGAGTGGCGGGCCACGCGTCCGCCGGCAACCTCCACTTCATGCTCACGCCGGAGTTCGGGCAGGAGTCCGAGCGCGAGCGCTACGACGGCTTCATGGAGGCGCTCGTGAAGCTGATCGTCGACAAGTACGACGGGTCGCTGAAGGCCGAGCACGGCACCGGCGTGAACATGGCGCCGTTCGTCGAGCGCGAGTGGGGCCCGAAGGCGACCGAGCTGATGTGGCGCGTCAAGCGGCTGGCAGATCCCGACGGCGTGCTCGGCCCCGGCGTCGTGTTGAACGAGGACCCCGCCTGCCACCTGAAGAACCTGAAGATGACGCCGACGATCGAGGAGGACGGCGGCGCCGACCTCTGTGTCGAGTGCGGGTTCTGCGAGCCGGTGTGCCCGAGCCGCGACCTGACGACGACGCCGCGCCAGCGGATCGTCCTTCGACGCGAGATGGCGCGCCAGCCCGCCGGCTCCCCGGTCCTCGAGGCGCTGCTCGAGCAGTACGAGTACGACGGGATCCAGACCTGCGCCGCCGACGGCACGTGCGCGCTCGCGTGCCCGCTCGGGATCGACACCGGCACGCTGATCAAGAGCTTCCGCGCCCGCGAGCGGACACCGCGCGCGCAGCGCGCCGGCCTCGCGGCGGCGAAGCGCTGGGCCACGGTCGAGCGCGCGTCGCGCGCCGGGCTGCGCGCCCGGCCCGTGTCGAAGGCGCTGAGCGCGGCCGGGCGCACCCTGCTGAGCGACGAGCTCGTGCCGGCGTGGCCGGACGCGATGCCGCCGCCCGCGCCCGCGAAGCTGCCCGCGACCCGCCGCGAAGGCGCCGCCGCCGTCTACCTCCCGGCGTGCATCAACCGGATCTTCGGCCCCAGCCTGCCCGGGGCGCTCGTGCGCGTCTCGGAGCGCGCGGGCGTGCCGGTGTGGATCCCCGACGACGCGCCGGGCCACTGCTGCGCGGTCCCCTGGACCTCGAAGGGGCTGACCGAGGGCGGCGACTGGATGGCCCAGCACACTGCCGAGGCCGTTCGGCGCTGGATCGGGGACGAGCGCCTACCGGTGGTGACCGACGCCAGCTCGTGCACCCATGGGTTACACGCGTTCCTGGAGGACGTGGAGGTCCTCGATTCGATCGAGTGGCTCCACGACCGCGTCCTGCCGGGGCTCGAGGTGACCAAGAAGGCGGGCGCCGTCGCGGTCCATCCACCGTGCTCAGTGCGCCATCTCACACTGGTCCCGAAGCTGCGCCGCGTGGCTGAGGCGCTGGCCGAGGAAGTCGTGCTCCCGACCACCGCCACCTGCTGCGGAATGGCTGGAGATCGCGGCCTTCTGCACCCCGAGCTGCCGCGCTCCGCCACCCGTCCGCAGGCCGAGGAGCTCGACTCGGAGCGCTTCGACGCGCACGTCTCGAGTAACCGAACATGCGAAATCGGGTTAGAAATCGGCACGGGGTGGCAATACCGCTCTGTTGTGCACCTGCTCGACGAGCTGACGAGTTAGCGCCGAGCACCGCACCCTTCCCGCCCGTTAACGGTTCCTTTAGCCGTGGGCTCCACGCTTTACGCACGCATGAGACGCGAAGAAGAAGACAGCCTCGACCTCTTCCTGAACCGCATTGCGGCCACTCCGCTGCTGACCGCGGAGCAGGAAGTCGAGCTCGCCCAGCGCATCGAGCGCGGCGAGTACGAGGCGAAGGAGCACATGATCGAGGCCAACCTGCGTCTCGTCGTCTCGATCGCCAAGCGCTACCGCGGCCTCGGGCTTCCGTTCATGGACCTCATCCAGGAGGGCACGGTCGGGCTCATCCGCGCCGCGGAGAAGTTCGATTGGCGCAAGGGCTTCAAGTTCTCCACCTACGCGACGCTCTGGATCCAGCAGTCGATCGCGCGCGCCCTGGCCGACAAGTCGCGCGTCGTGCGCCTGCCGGTCCACATCGGCGACCGCCTGCGGAAGCTGGACGTCACCGAGCGCCAGCTCGAGGCGCAGAGCGGCCAGTCGCCCTCGATCGAGACCGTCGCCGAGGCGGTCGGGATCGACGTCGAAGAGGCGCGCCTGCTCCGCCAGGCCGCCGCCGGCCCCGCCTCGCTCAACGAGACGGTTGGGCCGGAGGGCGACGCCGAGCGCGGCGAGCTGATCCCCGACAAGGGGCCGACCCCCTACGACGAGGTGCGCGAGCGCGCCGAGGTCGAGGCGGTCGAGCGTGCGCTCGAGTCGCTCGACTACCGCGAGCGCCGTGTCCTGACCCTTCGGTTCGGCATCGGCGGCGAGCGCGTCCAGAGCTACCCGGAGATCGCCCGCCAGCTGCGTGTCCGCCCGGGCCGCATCCGCGAGATCGAGGAGTCCGCGCTCAAGCGCCTGCGCGGACACAGCGCGGCGCTGCCGCTGCGCGAGCTGCTTCAGGCTTCGTAGCGTTTCTGAAGAGGGTCAGACCCTCTTTAGAAATCAGCCGATCTTCAGCAGGACGATCACGTTCACCACGAAGACGAGGCAGAAGAAGATCGTCCAACGGTCGAGGTTGCGCTCGACCAGTGAGCCGCCGCCGAAGGGGCCGCCCGCCGCACCCACGCCGAACGCGCCCGAGAGGCCCGTGTCCTTGCCGGAGTGGAGCAGGATCAGCACGATCACCATCACGGCCAGGAAGATCTGGAAGCCGCTGAGGATCGATTCGAGGCTGAACTCCATACCGGCGGCAGGTTAGTCAACTCGGTCGAGCTTGCGCAGGATCTCGATCGCCTGCGCCCGCAGCTCGGCGTCGAGCGCGCGCCAGTCCTCCTCCGATGTCTTGCCCATCCGGAAGTCGAGCTCCGCGTCCTTGATCTCGCGGTACTTGGCCTCCTTCGCCGCCTCGAGGTCGGCCCGGGGGTCCGCCGACGGCTCCGCGGCCGTGCGCGCGCGCAGCGGCTGGAGCACCAGGAGCGCGACCAGGGCCGCGAGCACGGCCACGAGCAGGACCACCTCCACTACGCGCGCGAGAGCTCGCGCCCGAGCCGGGCCGCGTACAGGCTCGTGACGCGCCGCCGCCGGGCCTCGGGTGACGGCCACAACGCGAGCAGCGCACCCGCCATCACGATCCCCCCGCCGAGCCAGATCCATACGACGAGCGGCGACACGATCGCGCGGAAGGCCGCGGGCGGCGGATCGTCCACGTAGCTGCGCGCCACCGCGACGATCGCCTGGCCGGCAAACCGCTCGGGCAGGTCGTTGCCGCGCCTGATCGGTCCCTTGAGCTTGCGCAGATCGGGCTGGATCGCAAGCCAGAGGTCCTGCTTGAGGCCCCAGCGCAGGTCGACTTCGCTCGTGGCCTCGCCGCCGAAGAAGCGGCCGACCGGGCCCATCCGGCCGTCCTGCGTCGGGTAGTAGTTGCGGGCGGGGCGCATCGTGAAGTGCTCGTCGCCCTTGCGCACGTCGAGCACTGCCCCGAAGGAGAGCGGCGCGCCTGTGCCCGAGCGGTCGTCCTCGATCGCGACAGTCGGCTCGCGGTAGGTCACGTCGTAGTCCTTGATCTTCACCGTCTCGCCCGGCGAGAGCCGTACGTCCTTCTGCTCGTGGAACGACGACGACCCCGCGACGCCGAGCAGCAGGACGGCGATGCCGACGTGAACGATGTAGCCGCCATAGCGGCGCCGGTTGCGCCCGACCAGCCGCGACAGGGCGAGCGGTGGGGGTTCGCCCGTCATCGTGCGGCGCGCCCGCATGCCGCGCGCGAGCTCCTGCGCGACGACGGTGACGACGAACGCGGCGAGCGTGAACATCGCGAGCGCCGGCACACTGTCCGCCGCCGAGGTGAACGTCGCGAGCGCTGCGCAGGCGGCGACGCCCACGGCGAGCGGCACGACGAACGCGCGGCGCAGCGACTTCCACGTGTTCCGCCGCCACGTGAGCAGCGGCCCGATCGCCGACAGGCCGACGAGCACGAGCGCGATCGGCGCGATGATCCCGTTGAAGAACGGCGGCCCGACGCTCTCCTCCGTCCCCGTCAGCGCCTCGGAGATCAGCGGGAAGAACGTGCCCCAGAAGATCACGATGCAGATCAGGATCAGCACGAGGTTGTTGAGCAGGAAGAAGACCTCGCGCGACAGGAGGGCATCGACGCGCGCCTCGGAGCGGAGGTCGTTGCGGCGGCTGACGACCAGGGCGACCGAGGCGATCAGCGCGCACGCGATGAACACGAGGAACGGCTTGCCGAGCGTCGACTCGCCGAACGCGTGGATCGAGTCGAGGATGCCCGAGCGCACGAGGAACGTGCCGAGCAGCGCCAGCATGAACGTCGCGACGATCAGCGACACGTTCCAGATCCGGAGCATGCCGCGCTTCTCCTGGACCATGATCGAGTGGATGAACGCCGTGCCCGTGAGCCACGGCATGAGCGACGCGTTCTCCACCGGATCCCAGGCCCAGTAGCCGCCCCACCCGAGCTCGGAGTACGACCACAGCGAGCCGAGCAGGATCCCGAAGCCGAGGAAGGTCCACGCGACCAGCGCGAACCGGCGCGTTGCGCGGATCCACTCCGGCCCCGTGTGCCGCTTGAGCAGCGCCCCCACGGCGAACGCGAACGGGATCGTGAAGCCGACGTACCCCGTGTAGAGCATCGGCGGGTGGAACATCATGGCCGGGTGCCTGAGCAGCGGGTTCAGCCCGGCGCCCTCGGCCGGCGGGCTCGCGAGCGTCGCGAACGGGCTCGCGTAGAAGAGCATCAGGAACAGGAAGAACGCGGCGACTCCGCCCAGCACCGCGGTCGCGTACGGCGTGATGTCGCGCAGCCGCCGGCGCGTGAGGAACAGGACGGCGCTCGAGAACAGGGCGAGCAGGAAGACCCACAAGAGCAGCGAGCCGGCCTGGCTCGACCACATCGCGGTCAGCTTGTAGAAGGTGGGCGTGTCGGTCGAGGAGTTCTGCGCGACGAGCTCGAAGGAGAAGTCGGACCGGATATAGGCCGCCTCCAGCAGCGCCATCGCGAGCACGAGCAGCCCGAGCAGGGCGTAGATCGCGCGGCGGGCCGAGACCGCCCACTCACGCCGGCCGGTCCAGCCCGAGTACGCCCCGGCGCCGACCGCGTACAGCGCGGTCCCGAAGCCGACGACGAGCGCGGCGGTGCCGACGTCCGCGGAGCTCACTCGGCCGTGAACTTAGAGGGGCACTTGGTGGTCATGTCGTTCCCGACGAACTGTCCCTCCTCCAGCTCGCCCTTCACGAGCACCTCGCGCCCCTCGCGGAACGGGTCGGGGACCGCGCCGCTGTAGACGACCGGGATCTGCGCGGAGCCGTTCGGGTCCTTGATCGCGAACTCGAGCTCGTCGCCCTGCTCCTTCAGCGAGCCGTCGACGACGGTGCCGCCGAGCTCGAAGCGCTCGTCGGGCTGCTGCGCGATCGCCTCCGACGGCAGGAGCTGGCTCGTGCCCGCGCGAGAAGCTCACGACGACAAGCGCCGTCGCGAGCAGCACGGCGGCCGACAGTGCGACGACCAGGCGGATCTTGCGCTTGCGCGAGGGGTCCACGGACCCCTCATTGTGTCAACGCTGGCTCGGGTGACCCTCGCCTGGCCATGGGGCCAGGAACAGGACGAGCCGCGTGTCGCTCGTCGCGCGCACCTCGTGCCGTTCATTCGGCTCGAAATGCGCCAAGAAGCCGGGCCCGGCCTGCTCTGGGCTGGCCACCGGGCCGACCTGCGCCTCGCCCTCCACCACCAGGACGTAGGCACGCTCGTGGACCTGATGATCGTCGAGCGCCTCTCCCGCCGGGAGGTTGATCGCGACGACGCGCGCCTCGGCGTCGGTGCGCAGTACCTGCGGCTGGTGAGGCTCGACCCCGAGTGTCTGGATGTCCCAGCTGTCCACAATGCGAAAAGCTACCGGGATGGAGCTCGCCGTCGCCGTGTTCGTGGTCGCGCTCGCCGTGATCGCGCTCGAGTGGGTCCACCGCACCAAGGTGGCGATGCTCGGCGCGGCCGCCGTCGTGATCTCGCAGACGATCGACCAGGACGAGGCGATCGGCGCGATCGACTTCAACACGATCGGGCTGCTCGCGGGAATGATGCTGATCGTCAGG